>NZ_CP149510.1:1065000-3465000 GCF_040126305.1 Pararhizobium sp. A13
ACACTGAGAAGTGTCCGTATGGCCAGGTTTGGAACCCCTTCGAGCGCAAGCGAGAAGGATAGGAATTCCAAACCCAACTAAGGATGAGCATTGGCAATGAGAACGATCAAGTGAAATAAGGGCAATTGGTGGATGCCTTGGCATGCACAGGCGATGAAGGACGTGATACGCTGCGATAAGCCGTGGGGAGCTGCGAATGAGCTTTGATCCATGGATTTCCGAATGGGGAAACCCACCTTAAATGCTTAGAAAATCCAAACTGTTCGCAAGGACGGCTTGGGTTTCTAAGCATTGTGATAAGGTATCTTACCTTCGAATACATAGGGGTAAGAAGCGAACGCAGGGAACTGAAACATCTAAGTACCTGCAGGAAAGGACATCAACCGAGACTCCGCAAGTAGTGGCGAGCGAACGCGGACCAGGCCAGTGGCAATGAGGAATAAAGTGGAACGGAATGGAAAGTCCGGCCGTAGCGGGTGATAGCCCCGTACATGTAGAACACTCATTGTCCTTGAGTAAGGCGGGACACGTGAAATCCTGTTTGAAATTGGGGGGACCACCCTCCAAGCCTAAGTACTCGTGCATGACCGATAGCGAACAAGTACCGTGAGGGAAAGGTGAAAAGCACCCCGACAAGGGGAGTGAAATAGAACCTGAAACCGGTTGCCTACAAACAGTCGGAGCCCGCAAGGGTGACGGCGTACCTTTTGTATAATGGGTCAACGACTTAGTGTGACGAGCAAGCTTAAGCCGATAGGTGAAGGCGCAGCGAAAGCGAGTCTGAACAGGGCGTTCAGTTCGTCGCATTAGACCCGAAACCGAGTGATCTAGCCATGAGCAGGTTGAAGGTTGGGTAACACCAACTGGAGGACCGAACCCGCATCTGTTGCAATAGATTGGGATGACTTGTGGCTAGGGGTGAAAGGCCAATCAAACTCGGAAATAGCTGGTTCTCCGCGAAAACTATTTAGGTAGTGCGTCGACCGAATACCCTCGGGGGTAGAGCACTGGATGGGCTATGGGGACTCACCGTCTTACTGATCCTAACCAAACTCCGAATACCGAGGAGTACTAGTCGGCAGACACACGGCGGGTGCTAACGTCCGTCGTGAAGAGGGCAACAACCCTGACCTCCAGCTAAGGTCCCCAAGTCATGGCTAAGTGGGAAAGGATGTGAGGATCCCAAAACAACCAGGATGTTGGCTTAGAAGCAGCCATCATTTAAAGAAAGCGTAACAGCTCACTGGTCTAAATAAGGGTCTTTGCGCCGAAAATGTAACGGGGCTAAAGCCATGCACCGAAGCTGAGGATAGCGACAACCTTTTAGGTTGCGCTGTGGTAGCGGAGCGTTCCGTAAGCCTGTGAAGGGAGACCCGTGAGGGCTCCTGGAGGTATCGGAAGTGCGAATGTTGACATGAGTAACGATAAAGGGAGTGAGAGACTCCCTCGCCGAAAGACCAAGGGTTCCTGCTTAAAGTTAATCTGAGCAGGGTTAGCCGGCCCCTAAGATGAGGCAGAAATGCGTAGTCGATGGGAACCACGTTAATATTCGTGGGCCTGGTGGTAGTGACGGATTGCACAAGTTGTTCAACCTTATTGGATTGGTTGGGCAGCGGAGCGGTTCCAGGAAATAGCTCCACCGTATAGACCGTACCCGAAACCGACACAGGTGGTCAGGTAGAGTATACCAAGGCGCTTGAGAGAACTATGCTGAAGGAACTCGGCAAATTGCACGCGTAACTTCGGAAGAAGCGTGACCCCACTGCACGCAAGTGTGTTGGGGTGGCACAGACCAGGGGGTAGCGACTGTTTATCAAAAACACAGGGCTCTGCGAAGTTGCAAAACGACGTATAGGGTCTGACGCCTGCCCGGTGCTGGAAGGTTAAGAGGAGAGGTGCAAGCTTTGAATCGAAGCCCCAGTAAACGGCGGCCGTAACTATAACGGTCCTAAGGTAGCGAAATTCCTTGTCGGGTAAGTTCCGACCTGCACGAATGGCGTAACGACTTCCCCGCTGTCTCCAGCATAGACTCAGTGAAATTGAATTCCCCGTGAAGATGCGGGGTTCCTGCGGTCAGACGGAAAGACCCCGTGCACCTTTACTATAGCTTTACACTGGCATTCGTGTCGGCATGTGTAGGATAGGTGGTAGGCTTTGAAGCGGGGACGCCAGTTCTCGTGGAGCCATCCTTGAAATACCACCCTTATCGTCATGGATGTCTAACCGCGGTCCGTTATCCGGATCCGGGACAGTGTATGGTGGGTAGTTTGACTGGGGCGGTCGCCTCCGAAAGAGTAACGGAGGCGCGCGATGGTGGGCTCAGACCGGTCGGAAATCGGTCGTCGAGTGCAATGGCATAAGCCCGCCTGACTGCGAGACTGACAAGTCGAGCAGAGACGAAAGTCGGTCATAGTGATCCGGTGGTCCCGTGTGGAAGGGCCATCGCTCAACGGATAAAAGGTACGCCGGGGATAACAGGCTGATGACCCCCAAGAGTCCATATCGACGGGGTTGTTTGGCACCTCGATGTCGGCTCATCGCATCCTGGGGCTGGAGCAGGTCCCAAGGGTTTGGCTGTTCGCCAATTAAAGCGGTACGTGAGCTGGGTTCAGAACGTCGTGAGACAGTTCGGTCCCTATCTGCCGTGGGTGTAGGAATATTGACAGGATCTGTCCCTAGTACGAGAGGACCGGGATGGACATATCTCTGGTGGACCTGTTGTGGCGCCAGCCGCATAGCAGGGTAGCTATATATGGAATGGATAACCGCTGAAGGCATCTAAGCGGGAAACCAACCTGAAAACGAGTATTCCCTTGAGAACCGTGGAAGACTACCACGTTGATAGGCCGGGTGTGGAAGTGCAGCAATGCATGAAGCTTACCGGTACTAATCGTTCGATTGGCTTGATTGTTCTCATTGCCGATGTTCATCAAAGATGAACATCTTCTCTTCTGTCCTGACGCGCTAGTCGCGCTCCGGACGGCCGCTTGGCCTTGCGGAGCTGCGCTCCGAAGTGCCTCAAGCAGCCTGAAAAAAAAGACGTGTTCAAAAATGAAGTCTCAGACTTCAACCAGCTTCTCATTTGGTTTTGCGCTGTCGCCAGCGCAATTCTTGCCCTTTGCCGACCTGGTGGTTATTGCGGGGTGGCTGCACCCGTTCCCATTCCGAACACGGCCGTGAAACGCCCCTGCGCCGATGGTACTTCGTCTTAAGACGCGGGAGAGTAGGTCGCTGCCAGGTCTGCAAAAGGCAAGAAACAAACCAAATCATGCGCCGCATGCCGTAAGGATCGCGATAAGCCGCATGATCAACAAAAACTATCTTCTCTTCATCCTCCGGCTCAGCCGAAACATCCGGGCCGCCCTCAAGCGGCCTTTTTGCTTCGATAATATACGCCGGGAAAACAATGAAATGGCTGCCGTACCGCTCAGACGCAGCAGCCCCCCGCCGAACCGCAGAAGGCAAAGCCTTCGACGACCGGCAAACAACAGAATCCCGGCTGCAACTGCAGTCCAAGACAGACATTTTGCCAAAGGCAAATTATCCGATACCGCGGGGTGGAGCAGCCCGGTAGCTCGTCAGGCTCATAACCTGAAGGCCGCAGGTTCAAATCCTGCCCCCGCAACCAAATCAAAAACCCGCCCACGTGGCGGGTTTTTGCGTTCGGGAGCCGGTTCAGGACGGAACATCTCCGAGTAGGCGTCGAGCTCTTTTCGGTTCTGCCCCGTGGCCAGCAAACGTAAGCATGCGGCGTAGACCGCAGTCTGCGAGATTTCCAATTTTGAGCGTGCTATTCTTGTTTCATGGATATCGACGAGGACAAGATCGACGATGTGGTGCTGGCGCTGTTGTGGCTGACGCGTCATGACGGGTACCGGGCGTGGAAAGGTTTTGACTGGGCCACGACGGATCGCTTGTTCAAGAAGGGGATGATCGATGACCCGGTGAACAAGTCGAAGTCGTTGATCTTGACGGATGAAGGCCTGCAGCGCTCAGAGCAGCTCTTTCAAGAACTGTTTACGCGGCTGCCGCGATAGCGGCTTTTTCGGCCTTCCAAGTCCAAGGCAACAGCTCGTCGATCCTGTTCGCTGGATGGTCTGCGATACGGGCAAGAACGTCGGCAAGCCAGGCCTGCGGATCGACATGGTTCATTTTTGCTGTGACAATCAAACTGTACATGGCGGCGGCCCACTGACCACCGCGGTCGGAACCGGCAACCTGAAGGGTTGCAAAATTAGGCTCACGCCTCATTTAACAACGATCGCGGGCCAAAATCAAAGAACCGCGCCAAATGCACGTCCGCACCTTACGTGTCGGCCACATGAAGCGAGATTCTACCCGTTCAGGATATGCGCGAGCTTGTGAATATGCCTTGCGCCAATACCGCAGCAGCCGCCGACCATCGTGGCGCCCGCCTTGACCCAGTCGCAGGCGAATCGCGCATAGCTGTCGCCGGTCAGGTCATCGCGCGTGCCATGCAGGGTTTCGTTTGCTGCACCCTCGCTCTCCGCGGCTTCGAATGCGTTGGCATAGACGCCGATTTCGATAGTCTTACCCTGTTGGCGAAACACGCAGAATGCGGTTTCAACCGCTCTCGCCATGACTTCGGGTCGGCTGCAATTGAACAGAAGCGCCTGCGCGCCTGAACCGGCCGCCCAGAGGGCAGCTGCCGCAACGGTTTCGCCGGATCGCAGCCTTGGTTCATCAAGGGAAACAGCGCTGTCCTCCAGCGTGAAGGAGATCCAGAACGGCTTGCCGGTCGCGGCAACGGCGGTGCGCACCGCATCGCCTTCCGCGATCAGGCTCAGCGTTTCGCCCAACCAGACATCGACGTGAGGGGCCAATCCCTCGACGAGGTGGCTGAGATAGTCTTGCACGCGTGTGGGGTCGAAGCGTTCTGGCTCGTAGGAGCCGAAAATCGGCGGCAGCGAACCGGCAACCAGAACCTTGCGGTCGGCCTGTGCATCGGCGGCCTCGCGTGCAAGCTTTCCTGCCAACGCGATCAGCGCGGCTCCCTGTGAGTGAAAGCGCTCTTCGCCGATGTGGAACGGCACCAGCGCGTAGCTGTTGGTGGTGATGACATCCGCGCCGGCGTCGATGAAGTCCGCGTGGACCTGCCGGACGATATCCGGGGTTTTCATCAGCGCAAGGGCGGACCACTCCGGTTGCCGCAACTCGGCGCCAAGGCGGATCAGTTCCCGGCTCATTCCGCCGTCAAGGATACGTGTTTTGCTCATCAAGTGACAACTCCAATCGTCCATCGGGATATTTCGGTCAGCGTTGGATCATCGATGACAGCGCGAATGCCGTCAGCGTGTCCCGTACGCCAGGTAATGCGGAAATCTCTTGCCAGACCTGCCGGATGCGGTCGGCTTCGCTCGCCTCAACACGCACGACCAGATCGAATTCGCCGCTCATCACGTCGCAGGACACGACCTCGCGAATGCGCCGCAGCGCGTGGATGACGTCGCCACCGCGCATCCGGTCGTGCCGGTAGACGAACATCATTGCGGCGATCGTCGATGCCGCAGGACGGCCATCGCCGGCGACGATCGTGTATCCTTGAATGAGCCCATCGCGCTCAAGGCGATCGATGCGTTGACGGATCGCGTTGCGGGAAAGATTGACTTTCGCGGCCAATTCCGCGTGCGGTATGCGCGCGTTCCTGGTCAGTTCCGCGAGAATGCGTTCGTCGGCGCGGTCGAGGATACGTTTCACGCGACACCGGCGACGATGGGTTCGGAAAGTGACAGGCGTTGGACCGACAGAAACGCATTCAGCGCACGACCCCGAAGGTCGGTATTGTCTTTTGACTCGGCTAGAAGCCTTGCAGCGGCGGCAAGGACGAAGGCGGGCAAGGCCTGCCGTTCGCTGTCCTCCAGCGCGCGAACGCCGCCGTAGCCGGCAAGAATTGCCTCGGCGCGCGCCAAATCGAGTGCTCCGTCCTGAAGCATGGTCCAGGAAACCAGCACCGCGGCCAGTTCAGCGGCCAGCACATCATCGTGACGAAGCCTGAAATTGATGATGCCGTTGACTGTATCGCCGAGGAAGAACACGTTGTCGGGCGAAAGCGCCCCATGGATCGGTCCCTTGGGCAGGCTTCCCTTGGCGCGGCCGCAAGAGCGCATCAGCGTTCGATGGATCTGTGCGACGTGCCGCCCGAGATCAGCGCATTTCGCCGGGCTTGCGCAGGCGCACGGCGAGCCCTCGACAAAACTGACGACCGCAACCAGTTTTCCGGAGGCCCGCATCGTTGCCTGGCCCTCCAGCGTGCGCAAGGTTTTCGGGCAGGGAATGCCGGCTGCCGACAGCGTTTCCATCGTCAGGAACGCGCGCTCGAGATCGAAAGCCTCGGCGCCGTTTTCGAACAGCGTGACGATAAATTCGCCGCGCTGCGAGCGAAACAGGTATGTGGTCTCGGTATCGCCGTCGGCAAGGCCGATCACCGAGGTCAGCGGGCTCATGCCGTAGGCGGCGGCAATCTCGTCGCGGTCGTTGTCGGAAAGATCGGTGAATACGGCCATGATGAGTGCTCTTCAGTCGCCCTGAGGAGTGGCGTTGGACCGCCGGTGCCCGGCGCCCACTGCGTCATCGGTTTTCCCCGCGTGAGGGAAGTTCGGCGCCATGCCCCGGATATCCGCCCTGGTTCTCTCGACGGGCATTGCCCGCTGTCCGGAAAGCATCATGGGTTCAGCGCCTGATCCAGATCCTCGATAAGGTCGTCGACCGATTCGAGGCCGATGGAAAGCCGGAACACGCCGTCTCCGGCGAAGGCCCGGTAGTCCGCCAGTTGCGCCCCTTGAAGGCGATAGGTGGAGTTCATCATTTCGGCGGTATCGAGAAGAACGACGATGCTGCGCTGGTGGCCGAGGGAAAAGGCGTAGTGCGCGACCCGCAGCTTGCTGGCGAGTTGGATCGCCAACGTCTGCGGATCCTCGGTCTGGAACGTCAGCATCCCGCCGAAGACGTCCATCTGGCGTTTCGCCAGATCGTGCTGCGGGTGGGTTTTCAGTCCGGGATAGGTGACCGACCTGACACTGGGGTGATCGCTGAGGAAGCGGGCGATCCGCAGGGCGGAATCGGACATGGTCCGCAGTCGTGGAAACAGCGTGTCGATACCGCGCATGACCAGCCAGGCATTCTGTGCCGACAGTGACGCGCCAAGATAGACGCCGGCGCGCGAGCGAATTTTCTCGACCAGGTCTTTGCAACCGCAAACGACACCGCCGAGCGCATCGCCGTGGCCGTTGATGAACTTGGTCAGCGAATGAATGACCAGATCGACGCCGAGCGCCAGCGGCCGGGTTGCGACCGGCGTGGCAAGGGTGGAATCGACAGAAACCAGGGCGCCGTGGCGATGTGCCAGCGTCGCCACCGCGGTAAGATCCGTCAGCCGCAGGATCGGATTGCAGGGGCTTTCACAATGGACAAGCCGCGTGTTGGGCCGGAAGGCCGCCGCGAGTTCGTCGACACGCGACATGTTCACGGCAGTCACCTCGATGCCGTAGTCCGGCAATATTCGCCGCGCGAGTTCGTTGGCGCCGGCGTAGCAGACGTCGCTGACGATCAGGTGATCGCCTTTCTTGAGAAGGGTCAGAAAGGTGGCGGCAATCGCTGCGACACCGGTTGCGGTGGCCAGCGCATCGTCGGCGTCTTCGAGTGCCGCCATGCGCTGCTCAAGCTGTCGAACGGTCGGATTGGTCCAGCGCGCATAGAGAAAGGGGAGCGCCGTCAGGTCCGAAACGCCATCGGCCGAAAAGGCGCCGTCACCGGGCAGCAGCACGTTGTTGACCGACATCGAGATGTTGGGGGCGATGGCCTTCGTCGCGGGATCGATGACCAGACCGCCATCGAGCGCCAATGTTTCGCGACGCAGGGCATGGCTGCCTCCGGACGATGGGCGCAGAGGCATCGCAACGCTTCGGCCATCCGTTGCCGCGAAGAAGGGCGATACACTCGAGGACATGGAAGACCCTTTCTTGAAAAATGCAGCGAGGTACGGATACTAGTCCGGTCTGCATGTTTGTGACCGCTCAATCGGCCGGAATATGCCGATAAGCGGCGTCTGATGGGCCTGTTGCGCGCCGGCGCGGTGAGACTCAAGTTACCGGCGCGCCGGAACTTGCGCCTCGACCAGCTTGAAGGCGCGGGTGATGAGAAGCGTCAGGAAGACGTAAAAGACAGTGACGACCATCAGCGGCTCGTAGACCAGTAGCGTGTCCTGCCTGACCTTGTACGCCACCGCATAGAGGTCCATCACGGTCACGGTGAATGCGAGCGGCGTTGCCTTTAGCTGCAGCACGACCTCGCCGGCAATCGTCGGCAGTGCAATGCGGATGGCGCGCGGCAACCAGATCCGCCTGAGCAGAGTCCAGGAGGACATGCCGAAGGATCGGCCCGCTTCGAGCTCACCCTTGGGGACAGCCAGAAGCGCACCGCGCAGTACCTCTGCTTCGTAGGCAGCATAATTGAGGGTGAAACTCAGCGCCGCGAAGAAGAAGCCTTCGCGCACGATTGGCCAGAGGAAGCTGCCGCGCAGGCCCGGAACGAGCGGCAGCAGCGACCCGATGCCGTAATAGAGCAGCCACAACTGGATCAAAAGCGGCGTTCCGCGCAGGCTGGTGCAATAGCCCCGGGCAAGCCATTTGAGCCAGCGCGGGCCGCTGATCTGCGCCAATGCGAGGCCGATCGCCAGGATGAAGCCGAAGCCGACGGAAATGACCAGGAGGAGCACGGTCTGGACTGCGCCTGCTGCAAGCAGCGGCCAGTAGGAGAAGATCCACGAGAAGTTCATCGGCCTGTCCTATGCGGTTTTCGGTTGCCCGCGCCTGAAGCGGCTCTCCAGCAGGCCGAAAACGACGTTGGAGAGCAGCGTGATGACGAGATAGAGGGCGGCGGCGGCGAGGAAGAACAGAAAGTAGTGCTTGGTGTTGCCGGCTGCGAGCCGCGTTGCGAGCGCCAGTTCCTGATAGCCGACAACCGCGATCAGTGCGCTGTCCTTGGTGACGGACATCCAGAGATTGGCAAGGCCGGGAAGAGCATTCGGCATCAAAGCCGGCAGCACGATGCGGCGAAACCGCAGAAATGGCCGCATTCCAAACGCACTGGCCGCCTCGATCTGCCCGATCGGAATAGCGAGGATCGCGCCGCGTAGAACCTCCGTCATATAGGCACCTTGGACGATACCGAGCACCGCAACGGCCGCGACGAAACCGTTTATCTCGATGGTTGGGAGGCCAAGCGCCAGCAGAATGCGGTTCAGGCCGTCAGTGCCGGCATAGTAGAGGCCGATGATCAGGATCAATTCGGGAATGGCGCGGACCGCTGTCGTATAGATATCGAGAACGAAAAGAACCGGTCGGTTGCCCTTCAACTTGCCGATTGCCCCGCCGAGACCGATCAGCATGCCGACAAGATAGGCTCCCAGCGATATCATGACCGTCGAAAGTGCTCCGCTGAGAAGGACACCACCCCATCCCGGCGGGTAGGGCGAAAGCAGTTCCAGCATGGATTGGGTGGATGACATTGGAAAAATCTACCTTGATTTGCCGTTCGGGGGCGCAAGCCGCGGAGGACCTGCCCAGGGGTCCCGACGGCAAGCCTCGCCGTGTCGCGTCAATCACGCGCGGTCCGCCGCTCCGGCCACACGGTCGGGAAACGAACGGCGCATGATGAAGCTGCATGCGCCGTGTCCGTCAATCATTCGCCATACGGATCGAAGTCGAAGTATTTCTTGGAGATTTCGACGTATTTGCCATTCGCCCTGATGGCGGCGATGGCTGCATTGAGCTTTTCAAGCAGGGCTTGCTCGTCCTTGCGCAGCCCGCCGCCAATGCCCGACCCCAGAATTGCCGGGTCGTCCTTCACATTGCCCCTGTCCTCGCAGCAGTCCTTGCCGAAATCGGATTTCAGGAATTCCGACAACGGAATGGAATCGCCGAAGACATAGTCGATCCGGCCGGCGGAAAGGTCCTGAAACGCTTCATCCAGCGTCGTGTAGGTGTTTTCCGATGCCTTGTCGGCGAAATATTTCTTGTAGTAATCGGACTGGATGGTCGAAACCTGGATGCCGATGGTCTTGCCGGCGACATCGTCAGGCGAGACGCCGGTCGTGCCGTCCTTGGCGCCAATCATCTTGCTCGGCGTGTTGTAGTATTTGTTGGTGAAGTCGATGGTCTTCTTGCGCTCATCGGTGATCGACATCGACGACCAGATGACATCGAATTTTTTCGCCTCTAGACCGGGGATGAGACCGTCCCAGGACATGTCGACGATGGAGCAGGTCTCCTTCATCTCGGCGCAGACGGCATCCATCAGATCAATTTCCCAACCGACCCACTTGCCGGAGGCGTCCTTGGTAAAGAAGGGCGGATAGGCCTCGTTCATGATGCCGAAGCGGACTTCGGCATTCGCTGTGCCGCTCGAAACCGCAAGCGCGGCTCCCGTCAGCAGGATAGACAACAATTTCATGCAATTCCCCTTTTTGAGTTTGTCGGAATGGATGCGGGTGGATGATCAACTGTTGAGGGCGCCCGTGAATTCGCGGCAGCGGGCGCTGATCGGCGCACCGAAGACCTGAGCCGGCGGTCCTTCCTCTTCGACGCGCCCCTGGTGCAGGAACATCACGTGATTGGAGACGTCGCGGGCAAACTTCATCTCGTGGGTGACGAGCAGCATCGTCCGCCCCTCGTCCGCCAGGTCGCGGATGACCTTGAGCACTTCGCCGACAAGCTCCGGATCGAGCGCGGAGGTGGGTTCGTCGAACAGCATCACCGCGGGATCGACACACAGGGCACGCGCGATCGATGCGCGTTGCTGCTGGCCGCCCGACATGAATGCCGGATAGGCGTGGCGCTTCTCGTAAAGCCCGACCTTGGCAAGCAGCCCTTCGGCCCGCTCGATCGCTTCCTTGCGGTTCATTCGAAGGACGTGGACGGGGGCCTCGATGACATTTTCGAGCACGGTCATGTGGGGCCAGAGATTGAAACTCTGGAACACCATGGCAAGACCGGTCCGGATTCGTTCGATCTGCCGCCAACTGGCCGGATACGCCCGCCCGCCATGGCTGTTCATCAAGACGTCTTCGCCGTTGATGACGAAGCGACCGCGATCCGGGATTTCGAGAAAGTTGATACACCGAAGGAAGGTGCTCTTTCCGGAGCCCGACGATCCGATGAGCGAGATGACATCGCCCTTCTGTGCCGATAACGATATGCCTTTGAGGACTTCGTGGATCCCGTAGCTCTTGTGAACATCGTCCACGAGCAAGGCGGGAGGAGCCGTTTTCGTCATTCCTCTGGTTCCCCATTGCATTTTTTATGGTTGTTTGGTCGGATAGTATCGTCTTCGTGCGCGGTATTTCCGCGCAGTGGCCGTATCTTGTGCGGAGTTGGCGCGCAAGGACCTTCACGGCGCGGAAAGTCGGCGGGTCAAGTCCGGGTGATGCAGACGACCTTCGGCTGGGTCATGTCCTCGTAGGCAAAACGCACACCCTCTCGGCCCATGCTGCCATATTTGAAACCACCGAACGGCATGGCGTCGAAACGGTAATCGGAGGAGTCGTTGATCATCACGCCGCCCGCTTCTATGGCCGCCGCAGCCTGCAATGCGTCGCCGATATTGTTGGTGAAGATGCCGGCATGCAGGCTGTATTCCGGATCATTGGCCATTGCGATCGCGTCACTGAGCCCGTCGAAGGGCTGCAGCATGACCACGGGCGCGAAGACTTCCTCCTTCCACAGTTTGCATGTCTGCGGCACGCCTTCGAGCACAGTCGGCTGATAGACGGTTCCTTCCCGGCGATGCCCGCACAGAAGCGTCGCGCCGACAGCGATGGCGTCGTTGACCATCAATTCTGCCCGTTCGGCGGCCCGCTGCGAAATCATCGGGCCGACATCGGTATCCTCCTGGTCCGGATTGCCGGCGAGCAGCTTTCGTGTGCCGGCCACGAAGGCCTCGCGGAAGCGTTCATAGAGCGGCGCCTGGACGAGGATACGCTGCGTACCGATGCAATTCTGGCCGGCCGCCCAATATGCGCCCGAGACGCAGGCCTCGACGGCCTGTGCGAAATCGCAATCCGACATGACGACGACCGGTGCGTTGCCGCCGAGATCCATGGCGAGTTTTTTCAAACCCGCCGTCTTCGCGATTGCTTCTCCGGTCGCAAAGCCGCCGGTGAACGACACCATGCGGACATCCCGCGCAGAGATGATCGCCCTGCCGAGATCGGCGCCGCCGATGGCGATCGTGACGATCTCCTCCGGCAATCCGGCCTCGACCAGCGTGTCGACCAGGCGGATCGCCGAAAGCGGGGTCAGTTCGGATGGTTTCAACAGGACAGCGTTACCGCCGGCAATCGCCGGGCCGAGTTTGTGGGCAACGAGATTGAGCGGATCGTTGTAGGGGGTAATCGCCGCGATGATGCCGAGCGGCTCGCGCGTGAACCAGCCAAGTCTCGCCTCGGAACCGGCATAGGCGTCGAACGGGATGACCTCGCCGGAATTTCGTTTTGCTTCCTCGGCAGAGAGTTTCAGCGTATTGACACAACGCGACGTCTCCTTGCGGGCCTGAACGATCGTTTTGCCGGCTTCCTGGACGATCAGCCGGGCGAATTCCTCCCGCCGGTTCTCGATCGCCTGTGCCGCCTTTTCGAGGATCTTTGCGCGCTGATGTCTGGGCAGGGCGCGGGACAATGCAGCGCCGGCTTTTGCACGCGCCATGAGCACACCAATTTGGCCGGCATCCGTGCTTTCAACACTGCCGACCGCTGTTCCGTCAAAGGGATTGCGAACAGTGATCTGCTCGTTCATCTCGGCGATATGGAGTTTTGCAGCGGTCATCATGCAGCGTCCTTCTTATCGACACCAAAACGGGCCTGATGGATGGCAATGATGTCGGAAAGGAGCGCGTAGGCGGTCTCGATCCTGCCGGCACCGGGTCCAGTCACCGTCACGGCGCCCAGAAGGCCGGTCTTGAACGAGACGGCGTTGATCGCTCCGCCGACACCGGCGAGCGGATGATCGAGCGGCAGGCGCCGGGGAGCAACACGGGCTTCGATACGGCCGTCTTCGGCAAGGGATGCCGAGCCGATCAGCTTCCAGCGGTAGCCTTCCTGGGCAGTTTCGATATTTGCTGCAGTCAGGCCCGAAATGCCCTGGCAGGCGACGTCCTTCGGCGTCAGCTTGCCGCCGAGCAGCTCGTTGGCGAGAATGACGACCTTCAGCCGGACATCGTGACCCTCGACATCGGCAGTCGGGTCCGCTTCCGCATAACCAAGGCTCTGCGCTTCCTTGACGGCATCGGCGAAGCCGAGCCCACCTTCCATGCGGCCAAGCACGAAGTTCGAGGTGCCGTTCAAAATTCCCTCGAAGCCATGGACACCGGCTCCGGCAAGCGTCTTTTGTGCCATGCGAATGACCGGCGTGCCGCTCATGACGGCGCCTTCATATTCGAACATGACGCCATTGCGCGCAGCCAGAGCCTTCAGCTCGGCGGATGCCAGAGCGACGGGACCCTTGTTGGTGGTGACGACGTGCTTGCCGCTCTCGAGCGCCCACCGGCAATGGGATACGGCCGGTTCGCCGTCGCTGGGGTTTGTGAAGGTCGCCTCGACGACAATGTCTGCCGGAGCATGCTTGATCGCCGTTTCATTGTCGGCCTCGGCGCCGCCGCCGGACAGTTGCCCAAACCCACCCTTTACGAATTTGGTTTCAACGAGCATGCGCGCGTCGATGCCGTTCGGAGAGATGACGGAGCCGAGATGGAGATCGGTCACCGCAACGATATTCAGCCGCAATCCAAGTTCGGCGTCCCAGCGATCATTGCTGTCAGCGACCAGTTGGGCCAATGCACGGTTGACGCCGCCGAAACCGATAAGCGCGATATTGTACTGTCTCATGCCATTTCCTCTCTTGAGCGATACGGTGAATGGTGAACGACGACAGGGGTGCGTGAAAGCGTGCTAAATGACCAAAGAATTGGTCATTCTGCATACTCGATGACGAAACGTCCGTGGCGTATGAAATTGCGCGAGCGGCGCGGACACGAGGCGCGTCGGGACCGATTTTTGACGATTCACCGCAGTGATCTAGTATAGGCTGCGGCAAATCACTCCAGCGCCGCGGGTCTTTCAGACGCGCCGCGGGCGCTGGGGCACGGTGTAGTCGAGGGCGAGGAGCAGATGACGGAACCACTGGATCAATTCGACCGAAACATCCTCGAGATCGTGCAACGCGATTGTCAGATCAAGGCGGAGGCGGTCGGGGAGATGATCGGCCTTTCGGCGTCCGCCGTTCAGCGCCGCCTGAAGCGGATGCGCGAGGAAGGAATTATTTCAGCGGAAATCGCTCTGGTCGATCGAAAGGTTGCCGGAAATCCGATGACGTTCATCGCGGGAATGGAGATCGAGCGCGAAAACTACGATGCGCTTTCAAAATTCCGCACCTGGGTCGACAAGCAAGACCATATCCAGCAGGTCTATTACGTGACCGGTTCCGTCGATCTTGTTGCCATCATTACGGCACAGGACGTTGGCCAATATGATGAAATCACCGCACAGATCATGTCGCAGAATCCGCAGATCAAGCGAATCCACACCAATGTCGTCCTCAAAGACATAAAGTTGGGCATGTTTGTTCCGATGCAGTCCTAAGGACACATCGAGCAAGCCGGCGTCGGGCGAGCGAGATCGATCTCATCGGGACGAGTCAGGCGGCGACCTGCTGGTCAGGTGAGACGCGATCGCAGCAGACGGTAGTAGCCGCCAAGCTGCGGGATCTCCCGCTCGAGTTGATCAAGAGCCGAATCCTGCGCCTGCAGCGTTCCGGCGTATTTGGCGGCAAGCAGCTGCTTGTGGTTCGCCAGAGCCTGCGGCGCGGGTGTGGGTTGCAGGATCGTGAAGATCGGCGACAGCGCGGTGCGGCCCTTGACGGTGATGCTGTCGAGTTCGGCGCTGGTGAAATCTGCCGCGCTCAACTTGGCCGTCTGCTCGCCGATCAGCAGCGGCACGCCGTAATTCTTCGATTCGCCTTCGAGCCGCGAGGCGAGATTGACGGCATCGCCGAGCACCGAATAGTCGAAGCGGCGCGACGAGCCCATATTGCCGACGACGCAGTCGCCGGTGTTGATGCCGATGCCGATCCTCAGCATATGCGGCTTGCTGCGATCGCCTTCCGCTTCCCGGCGCAGCTCGGCATTGAGCGTCTCGATCGCCTCCAGCATGCGCAGCGCAGCACCTACCGCATGGCTGGCATGGTCCGGATCGTCGAGCGGCGCGTTCCAGAAGGCCATCAGGCAGTCGCCGATATATTTGTCGATCGTGCCGCCGCTTTCGAGCACGATTTCCGAAAGCGGCGTGAGCAGCCTGTTGATCAGGGCCGTTAGCTGCTCGGGATCGTCTTTCAACGTTTCGGAAATCGTGGTGAAGCCGCGCACGTCGCAGAAAAGAATGGTCAACGACCGCCGCTCGCCGCCGAGTTTCAGCTGTGACGGATCGTTGGCAAGGCGCTCGACCAGCGCCGGGGAAAGGTAACGCGAAAAGGCGCGTGTGATGTCCCGGCGGCTGCGCCGCTCCGCGGCATAATCGAGCCCGGTCTGACCTGCGGCGACGCAGAAATAGGACAACACCGGGCCGACCGGCGACACGAAAACGTGGCCCAGCCTGAGCAGCGCGTAGCTCGCAACCGCAAGAAGGAGCACGACCAAAAGGCTGAGTATGGCCGTCAGCCAACCGGTCGAACGAAAGACCATGGTGGCCGCCAGCAAGGCACCAAAGGCAATCGCGGCAATCACGATCGGCCGCCCGGCCCTTTCGATGAACAGGCCTCCGGTTATATTGTCGAAGATCGTTGCCTGGATTTCGGCGCCGGAGACCAACTGGCCGGTATGCACCGTGAATGGCGTCGCAAATGCATCCGCGCCACCGGCCTGCAGGGTCGGTGCGTTCTGCAGGCTGAGCCCGACGATGACGACGCGGTCGCGAAAGAATCCCTCCGGCAGGAATTGGCCGGGGTCGAGCGCCTGGTAATAGGATGCGGTCGGATAGGTTCGCGCCGGCCCGAACATCTGGAGCAGTGCCGGTCCAGACCGCGCCTCTTCCTGTCGTCCGGCGGTCCGTGCAAGTTGCGTTGCAAAGCCGTCCGCATAGGCTGGAACCTGCCGCAACGTACCGTCGCCGCTCAACTGCACCGATGCGATCCCGGTCTTTGCGCCGCGTTCGACAAGCTGAGCCAGCGGTTCTGTTCGCACGAATTGATCGGCCTGTGGCGTCTCGATCAGCGTCTCGTCGCCCGCGAGAACGACATCCGGACCCGCCGCCGCAGCAAGGGCGGCATCGTTTTCCGGCGCGACTGAGGCCTCGGCAAAGATGATATCGACGCCGATGGCTTTCGCCCCGGCCCCGCGCAGCGCTTCGATCAGCCGGGCGTGCAGGCCGCGCGGCCAGGGCCACTGGCTGCCGATTTCTGCCATGGACGGCTCGTCGATCGCGACGATCACCGGCCCGTCCTTTGGCAGCGGTGGTGGTGCGAAGGTCGAGAGATAGTCGAAGCTGCGCAGTTCGACGAGCGAGAAGGGGGAGGTCAGCGAGGCGAAGGAGAGAACGACGACTGTGAGGGCTGCGAGCAGGCCAAGCCGGTTGCGCCGTCGCCGAATGCGCCGAGCGGCTGTTTCGGTCGAAGGGCCGCCTGTGTGCCGGCTAAGTGCTTTAAGTACCGGCATCAGAAACGCACTTTCACCGTTCCCTTGAAGGTCGGTCCCCAACCGGGAATGGCGTACGCGATATCAAAATCCTCATCCAGCAGGTTGAAGGCGGCGAGATCGACCTCGATGCGTTTGTCGAAGGACTCCCATTTTACGCCAGCGTCAAGTGTCCAGTAGTCTTCAAGGCGGGTCCCGGAATTGTCGAGGCGCTCGCCGGTATAGTTCGCAGCAAGCGTTGCGCGGATATTGTTGGTGTTAACCCAGGTAAGTGCAATGCGGCCCGCCGTATCCGGAACGAACGGCAAGGCACCATCGAACGTGTCGCCGACGACGGCGCCGTGGCCGCTGGACTCGTTGGCTGCGATGGTGGCCGAAAGCCCGAAGCCGTGGCCGAGCCAAAGGTTTGCCGTCAAGCTGGCCCGGTCCAGCCGTCCCTCATCGATAGCGATTGTATCAACCGTGTAGGGCAATGTCGTTGTAATGGAATCGAATTCCTGGTGCTGGACATCGACGGACGTGAAGAAGCGATCGGTCCATTCGGCGTCCCAGCGAAACGCGAAGGTATCGACCTTGCCGTCCAGTGCGAGATCGAGCTGGTTTGATTGGATGCCGAGCACACCGACCGGAGCGAGCGTGGGTGTGTCCGAGGCAGCGCCCTCGCGCAAATACGCGGCTCTCAGCCATTGCCCTTCGAAAGGGCTCCAGGCGAGACCGACATGCGGCTCCAGCCTTTCGATCTTGCTGTCGCCGTTCTCAAGGTAGGTGGCAAACAGTGCCGCCTCGGCCTTGAATGAAGGCGTTATTTCGGCAAGCACGGAGGCATAGGCCCTGCCGAGAGGCGACGTCTCGTTGGACGTCGTGTCGATAAATGTGACTGGAGGCGAGATGTCGATCGTTGTCTCATGCGACTTCTGTTTCAGCGTCCCACCTTCCAACCCGTAGCGAAAGGTCAGGTCGCCGTCTCCATAGATATGGCCAATGGCAGCAACAATGCTGGTTTCTTCGCCCTCCGTGTTTTCCTCGGTCAGGGGAATTCCAAACAGGGCGCCATTGTCCTGAACATGCGCTTCGCTGGCCGAATAGAAGAGACCGGCATTGACGATATTCTGGTAGGCAATGGTGTGGCTCCAACCGGCGCCTATATTCAGGCCGCTTGCGGATACATCCAAGGCGCGGTCGGCCGCCAGGGGAAACGGAACTGGTGGCACCGTCGTTAAGATGCTTGTATCGCGCGAAAGATCGGCACGTGCATATTCGGTATAGAAGACGAACCGGTCGTCAGGCGTCGGCGTTGCCGTCAGATAGCCGGTACCGCCGAGAAGGTCCGTCTCGTTTGAAAAATTGCCGGTGATATCGTCGAGCGCACGGCCCTGCGGGGTGGTTTCCCATTGCAGCGTGCCGTAGACGCTTATGGGAAAGAGTGCATTGCCGAAACCGCGAAGCTCTGCCTCGCCGATATATCCGAGTTTACCGTCGCCTGAGATCAGGCCACCGCCGATGGAGGCTTCCATAAATGGTCTCTGGACGAGATTGGCGGTCCGATCGCGGCTGGCGAGCATATGGGGCTCGATCAGCAGCCCTTGAATGTACGACGAGAACGACGTGTCGTTGAAGCTGTTTTCGATGGTTCTGCCGTCATAGCTGTCTTCGCTGGTGAACGGATTGACACTGCCGCGCACCGCCTGGTCGATATAGCTCGACCCCGTAAAGGCGTCGAACACGACGTCGCCGTAATATTGCCCCCAGGCATCGAGGCCCTGCAGGCGAAAAGCGTCGTTGAGCGTCGAACCCGCATACTGGTTGGCGCCGAGCGGTGCATAGTCGCCACCCCGAGCACGCGTCCGGCGCATGATCTCCTGCGCATTGCGGATCGCGGCATCGGAATCATATTCATCGATGGCGATCGCGGTGCGAACGACCGGTATGAGCGGATCGTGGGGATCCAGCCGCTCGGCATTGTCGAGCGCCTGGGCCGCAGGCAGACGATCGCCCTTTTCATAGTGAGCGGCGGCCAGCAGCAATTGTGCCGGGGAATAGCCCGGATTGGCGGTCGAGCCCGCGAGCAGGTCCTCCACCGCCTTTTCCATCTCGCCGGTCTGCAGATAGTAAAGGCCGCGGGCCACCAAGGCGATGTCGAAGGACGGATCGACCTTCATCGCTTCGTCTATCTCGCGTTTGGCTTCCGCCATGCGCATTTCGGCAAGATAGAGGACGGCAAGATTGGCATGACCGACGGGATCGCGCGGGTCGAGCTCAATCGCTTTCTTGTAGGCGGCTTCGGCTTCCCGGTTGGCATCCCGGTCGGATTGAGCAATACCGATCGTGTTCCAGATGGTGCTGGAGCCAGGCGCGGTTTTCAGGGCGCGGTTCAGATCGTCGAGCGCGCCCTGCCGGTCGTGCAAAATGAGGAGTTTGTAGCTCGCCCGCGCTTCCAGTCCGGTCGGATCGTCCGGGTCGATTGCCAGGGCACGTTCAAACCCGCCGACAACTTCCTTTTCATCGGCGAGCAGGAGGCCGAGTTGGGCGCGTATGCCGGGCAGCGTCGGATCGTCGGGCGTGTTGCGCTCGCCTTCCTTGATGGCGGCGAGTGCTGCCGGAATGTCCTCGCGGAAACCGGCGGTCCAGGCCTTTGCCATGGCGGCATAACCGCTGTTGCCGACCTTGGGCGGTTCTTCGACGTGGTTGGGGTCGGCAAGAGACCGGGCGAAATAACCGCCATAGGCAGCGATCGCGCGGCGCTTGGCGTCGAGCCCTGGCCTGGCCTTTTCAAACAGCGTAGCTGCATCCTTATAACGGTTCTCGGAGCCGGCGATCAGTGCCTCGAGCAGATCTGCGCGCGCAAGCTGGGCGCGGCGCAGGCCCCGGAGGCGTGCCTCGTCGAGGGCCGCCTTTGCCTTCTGCTTTCCATCGAGCGCGAGATAGATTTCCGACAGGCTCAGCCAATCCTCAGCGGTGCGCGTACCGGCTTCCTCCGTCTCGATGCGGCTTCGCTCGGAGCGCATCTGCGGCACGAGCAGTGGCGTTGCCGGCATCCACTGGAAGGCGGTCCGCACTTGCAGACTGAACAGCATCTGCTCCCGGTCTTTCGGCTTGGCGATGATGATCTTCGAGGGCGCCTTGCCGATCGCGGCGACGGCGCCTTCCCCTTGACTGACCGTCACTGAACCCTGCGCATTTGACAGCTCGACCAGCCCTTCCAGCACGATCAGCGAGGTCTTACCGTCCGCACCGACCGTCATCGTCCAGTCGGTGCCGCGAATGGCGGCTGTTGCGGCAGGGGTGTCGATGGATACGCCATCGCCGCCGCGCTCGGCGCGGGCCCAGATCGTGCCGGACTGCAGCTCAAGCCCGGTATCTCCGCTGCCGCCCATCTGCTTGACGAGAAGTGACGTATTGCGGCCGAGACGGACCTGGGTGCGGTCGGAAAACAGGACGGCCAGCTGGCCGGTGGCGTTGGTGCGCAGCACGTCGCCGGTGAGCAGGTCCTGCTGCAGGTCGACATAGCGCCAGCTGGAGACATCGACGAAACGCACTTCCTCGCCGGATTTGCGGGCAATGACCGACCCCGCGGCGGGAAGCGGGCGCGGCAAAGGGTCAGCCTGCGCCGGCATGGCGAGACAGAGCGCTCCCAACGCATACCCAACGCCCGTGGATGCGTATTTCATGCAAATTCCCCAACATTGCACAGATGATCACTGGAATTGACCACGCAAAAAGTCAAGCCGGGCGGGCGTTTTCGCTTTGCATTACAGCAGGTGTGTAGAAATGGAGAAACGCAATACAACATTGGCGAGTATTCCCGGCGGTATGTATAGGAGGAAGAATGCGGTTGCAGCTTTTGGAAGACGTTCACGAGTTGCGAAGTATTCACCTTGCATCAAGGCACAAGGCGCTTTTCTGCCGCCGGGTGAAAATCGCGTCTTGACGGTCACATCCATCGTCCAGTTCGCCGCCTGATCAAAACTCCCCAAAATTCCTATGAGATTTTTATTTCTCAGCCCAGCAGCCTGTCTCGAACCCTTATGCGGTTCGGCACCATAGTGAGCGTGGAATTCAGGCCCCGGATCTTGTGCTGAGCACGGTCTGACGGGGCCTCTTTCGCGTCACCTCCCCCTTTGAAGAAGAGGGAAACATGAAATTCAACAAAAGGAGCCTGGGTCGATGATGGATATTGTCTTGATCGGGATCGGCGTTTTGTTTTTCGCACTGTCGTTTGCCTACACCAATGCCTGCGACCGTCTTTAATTCGAAGGATCAGAAAAATGTTTGTCGACTATGTGCTCGGAGCCGGCGTGACCGTGTTTCTCCTCGCCTATCTGACCTACGCCCTCATTCGCCCTGAGCGCTTCTAAACGCCCGGGTTTTGAAAGTTATTCCTATGACACTCAACGGATGGATCCAGATCCTCATCTTCTGCGGGATCGTCATTTTGCTCGTCAAGCCGCTCGGTGCCTATATGACGCGCGTTTTCCACGGCGAGCGCATGCTCTTGTCGCCGCTCTTCGTGCCGATCGAACGCGTCCTTTATCGGCTCTCCGGAACCAGCGAAAAGGAAGAGCAGCATTGGACGAGCTACGCCTTCGCCCTCCTGCTGTTCAATCTCGCCGGCTTCTTCATTCTTTATCTGCTGCAGCGTTTTCAAGGCTCGCTGCCGTTCAATCCTGCCGGCATGACGGCCGTCGGCCCTGAGCTTTCGTTCAACACCGCCGCCAGCTTCATGACCAACACCAACTGGCAGAACTACGGCGGCGAAAGCACGATGTCCTATCTCGTGCAGATGGTTGGTTTTACGGTGCAGAACTTTGCCTCGGCCGCGACCGGTATTGCCATCGCCGTCGCGCTCATTCGCGGTTTTGCGCGGGCCTCTGGCAAGTCGATCGGCAATTTCTGGGTCGATATGACCCGAACCACGCTCTACATTCTGCTCCCCGCCTGTATCATCCTGACCCTTGTCTACGTCTATCTCGGTGTTCCCCAGACCTTGGGCGCCTATGTGACGGCCACGACGATCGAGGGTGCGCAGCAGACGATCGCACTTGGTCCGGTCGCCTCGCAGTTGGCCATCAAGATGCTTGGCACGAATGGCGGCGGCTTCTTCAATGCCAACTCGGCGCATCCGTTCGAAAATCCGGATGCGATCTCCAACCTCATCCAGATGGTGACGATCTTCGCCATCGGCGGGGGCCTTACCAACGTCTTCGGCCGCATGGTCGGCAACCAGCGCCAGGGCTGGGCGATCTTCGCGACGATGGGCGTGCTCTTCGTCGTCGGTGTCGTTGTCACCTATTGGGCTGAAGCCGCGGGCAATCCGCTGGTGCATGCCATGGGCCTCGAAGGCGGCAACATGGAAGGCAAGGAAGTCCGCTTCGGCATCGCGCTGTCGTCGCTGTTTGCGGTCATCACCACAGCTGCCTCCTGCGGTGCGGTCAATGCCATGCATGGCTCGTTCACGGCGCTGGGCGGCCTCATTCCGCTGATCAACATGGAACTCGGCGAAGTCATCGTCGGCGGTGTCGGCGCCGGCTTCTACGGTATCCTGCTGTTCGTCGTTCTCGCTGTCTTCGTCGCGGGCCTGATGGTCGGTCGTACGCCGGAATATCTCGGCAAGAAGATCGAGGCCAAGGAGGTCAAGATGGCCGTTCTTGCCATCCTCTGCCTGCCGACGGCCATGCTGATCTTTACCGCGATCGCCGTGATCCTGCCAACAGGCGTCGCTTCGATCGGAAATCCCGGGCCGCACGGCTTCTCGGAAATCCTCTATGCCTATACCTCGGCTGCCGCCAACAACGGCTCGGCCTTCGGCGGGCTCACCGGTAACACGCCCTGGTACAACATCACGATCGGCATCGCCATGCTGATGGGCCGCTTCCTGGTGATCATCCCGGCGCTCGCCATCGCAGGCTCGCTGGTGACGAAGAAGACGGTTCCCGCCTCGGCCGGCACCTTCCCGACCGACGGTTCGCTGTTCGTCGGTCTGCTCTGCGGCGTCATCCTGATTGTCGGCGGTCTCACCTTCTTCCCGGCGCTTGCGCTCGGTCCGATCGTCGAGCACCTGGCGATGATCGCCGGGCAGACATTCTAGGCCGATGATCGTGGCTCGCCCCTTAATGACGTTCGGAAAGCTCCTTCACCCTCGCGACGGCGACCCGCCGCGAGGGGCTCCCGGAATGCCGGCTACCGATATTGTGCTGGCGATCATGCTGTCCTCTTGGTGGCGACCAGTCTCGCCCTTGCCTTCACCGAATTGTTCCGCGGCTGACCGTAGTCGCCGTGATGTCACAAACAAAAGAAACTGGAGTTCTCTCATGAGCCAGTCCAAATCTGCGAGCCTCGTGGACTCTCGCATCCTCATTCCCGCGATTGGCTCGGCTTTTGCCAAGCTCAACCCGCGTACGCTCGCGAAAAACCCGGTGATGTTCGTCGTCGCCGTCGTCTCGACGCTGACGACCATCCTGTTCCTGCGCGATCTCGTCACCGGCGGCGAAGGCCTCGGCTTCTCGCTGCAACTGAATATCTGGCTCTGGTTCACGGTGCTTTTCGCCAATTTCGCCGAAGCCGTCGCCGAAGGACGTGGCAAGGCGCAGGCGGATTCACTGCGCAAGACGCGCACCGAAACGCAGGCAAAGCTGCTGACCGGCAGCGATCTCAAGAGCTACAAGGTGGTTCCCGGAACGAGCCTCAAGGTCGGCGACATCGTGCTTGTCGAGGCCGGCGACATTATCCCGTCGGATGGTGAAGTCATCGAAGGCGTTGCCTCCGTCAACGAAGCGGCGATCACCGGCGAATCCGCCCCGGTCATCCGCGAATCCGGCGGTGACCGCTCGGCCGTCACCGGCGGCACGCAGGTCCTGTCGGACTGGATCCGGGTACGCATCAGCGCCGCCGCCGGCTCGACCTTCATCGACCGGATGATCGCGCTGGTCGAAGGCGCCGAGCGCCAGAAGACCCCGAACGAGATCGCCCTCAACATCCTTCTCGCCGGCATGACGCTGATCTTCGTGCTTGCCGTTGCGACGATCCCGAGCTTCGCCACCTATGCTGGCGGTGCTATCCCGGTCATCGTTCTCGTCGCCCTGTTCGTGACACTGATCCCGACCACGATCGGCGCGCTTCTTTCCGCCATCGGCATTGCCGGCATGGACCGCCTGGTCCGCTTCAACGTGCTCGCCATGTCCGGCCGCGCGGTCGAAGCCGCAGGCGACATCGATACGCTGCTTCTCGACAAGACCGGCACGATCACGCTCGGCAACCGCCAGGCAACCGAGCTGTGCCCGGTCGCAGGCGTGTCGGCACAGGACCTTGCCGATGCCGCGCAGCTGGCATCGCTCGCCGACGAAACCCCCGAAGGCCGCTCCATCGTCGTTCTCGCCAAGGAGAAATACGGCATCCGTGCGCGCGACATGGCGCAACTGCACGCCCACTTCGTTCCCTTTACGGCCCAAAGCCGCATGAGCGGCGTCGATATTGAGGGATCGTCGATCCGCAAGGGTGCGGTGGACGCCGTGCTGAGCTATGTCGGCGGACTTGGCGCCTCGGCGCGTCCGGAAACCGTGCGCGAAATCCAGGCCATCGCTGACGAGATAGCCAAGTCCGGCGGCACGCCGCTCGCCGTCGTTCGCGACGGCCGTTTGATGGGTGTCGTGCATCTCAAGGATATCGTCAAGGGTGGCATCCGCGAGCGTTTCGCCGAGCTGCGCCGCATGGGCATCCGCACCGTGATGATCACCGGCGACAACCCGATGACTGCAGCTGCGATCGCTGCCGAAGCCGGCGTCGACGACTTCCTTGCTCAGGCGACACCGGAGAACAAACTGACGTTGATCCGCGAGGAACAGGCGAAGGGCAAGCTCGTTGCCATGTGCGGCGACGGCACCAACGATGCCCCGGCACTCGCCCAGGCCGATGTCGGCGTGGCCATGAACACCGGCACGGTGGCGGCCCGCGAAGCCGGCAACATGGTCGATCTGGATTCGGACCCGACCAAGCTGATCGAGATCGTCGAGATCGGCAAGCAGCTCCTGATGACACGCGGCGCGCTGACCACCTTCTCGATTGCCAACGACATCGCCAAGTATTTCGCCATCATCCCGGCAATGTTCCTGGCCTTCTATCCGCAACTGTCGGCGCTGAACATCATGGGGCTCGCCTCGCCGCAGAGCGCCATCCTGTCGGCCATCATCTTCAATGCGCTGGTCATCGTGGCGCTGATCCCGCTGTCGCTGAAGGGTGTGAAATATCGTGCCGTCGGCGCCGGCGCCCTGCTGTCGCGCAACCTGCTCATCTACGGCCTCGGCGGCGTCATCGTGCCGTTCATCGGCATCAAGGCCATCGATGTGGCCATCACCGCCCTTGGACTCGTTTAAAGGAATTCACCCATGTTGAAACAACTAAGACCAGCCCTTGTCACGATCGTTGCCATCACGGTCATCACCGGTCTTGCCTACCCGCTCGGCATGACGAGCATCGCCCAGGCTCTGTTCCCGCACCAGGCCAATGGCAGCCTCGTCGAAAAGGATGGAACGGTCGTCGGCTCGACGCTGATCGGCCAGGTCTTTTCAGGCGACACCTATTTCCACGGCCGCCCCTCGGCTGCCGGCGATGGCTACAATGCGGCCGCATCCAGCGGCTCCAACCTCGGCCCGACCAATCCGAAGCTGCTCGACCGGATCAAGGCGGAAGCGGAAGCTCTGAAAGCCACCAACCCTGGTGTCGCGGTCCCGATGGATCTGGTCACCGCATCGGGCAGCGGCCTCGATCCGCATATCACGCCGGAAGCGGCCTATTTCCAGGTGCCGCGCGTCGCCAAGGCGCGCGGCATGGACGAAGGTCAGGTCCGCACACTGGTCGATCAGGCCGTCGAGGCTCGCGAACTCGGGATTCTCGGCGAACCGGCCGTCAACGTCTTGGCGCTGAACATGGCACTTGATAAAGCTGTTTCGCCCTGATGGTGCCGGGCGGAAAGCGGCATTCGGCTGCTTTCCGTCCGAGACGGAGAAAGACTGAACGCTTCATGCGAGACGACAGCCGCGACATGGATGGCAGGCCATCACCGGATGCGCTTTTACAGCGGGCGGAGCGGGAAAGCCGCGGCCGCCTGAAAATCTTTCTGGGAGCGGCCCCCGGCGTCGGCAAGACCTTTGAAATGCTCACCTCCGCCCATGCGCGGAAAGCTGACGGCGTCGATGTCGTCGTCGGCGTGGTCGAGACCCACGGCCGCAAGGAAACCCAGGCGCTGGTCGATGGCCTGGAGGTCATCCCGCGCTCGAGCGTCGAGTATAAGGGCCGTCGTCTCGATGAAATGGACATCGATGCCATCCTTGCACGACGTCCCGCCCTGGTCCTCGTCGACGAACTGGCGCACACCAATGCGCCCGGCAGCCGCCACCCCAAGCGCTACATGGATGTGAAGGAACTGCTCTCGCGCGGCATCGACGTCTATTCGACGCTCAACATCCAGCATGTCGAAAGCCTGAACGACGTCGTCGCCCAGATCACCCGTATCAGGGTGCGCGAAACGGTTCCCGATTCGATCATCGATCGGGCCGACGACGTCGAAATCATCGACCTGACGCCGGATGACCTGATCAAGCGGCTGCATGACGGCAAAGTCTATGTGCCGAAGACGGCGCAACGGGCGCTCGAGAATTATTTCTCGCCCGGAAACCTGACAGCGTTGCGCGAACTGGCGCTTCGCCGCACGGCCCAGCGGGTCGATGAACAATTGCTGACCCACATGCAGGCGCATGCTATCTCCGGTCCCTGGGCGGCCGGCGACCGGGTGCTTGTCTGCATCGACGATCATCCGCGCTGCGCGTCTTTGGTGCGCTATGCCGCCCGGCTTGCCGACCGCCTGCGTGCGCCCTGGGTGGCGCTTTACGTGGAGACGGCAAGGTCCGTGCATTTGCCTGAAGCCGCGCGCGACAGGATCGCCGCGACCCTGCGTCTCGCGGAACATCTGGGCGGCGAGGCAATCACCCGACCGGGCTCCGATGAGGCCGAGGAAATCGTCCGCCACGCAGCGGCAAGCAATGTCACCCATATCATTGTCGGCAGCCCCAAAAAATCTCGCTGGCGGCAGTGGCTCCAGGGTTCGGTGACCGACAAGCTCATCCGCAGCGCAGGCGATATCAGCGTTCATGTCATTGCTGGGGATGACCGTGAGGGCGATCCGGTCGCAACGGGCGTCAGGACGGTGCCGACGCCAGTGCAGTTCAAGATCAGGCCCTATGTGCTGGCGACACTCTATGTCGGCTGCGCGCTGGGCGTGGGTTTTCTGCTCGACCAGTCGCTCGATGTGCGCAACATCGCGCTGGTCTTTCTGATGGCGGTTCTGACCACGGCGGTAACGGAAGGCTTGAAGCCGGCCCTCTATTCGAGCGTCATCGGTGCGCTCGCCTTGAATTTCTTCTTCCTTGCGCCGCTTTACACATTCGTGATCGGCGATCCGGAAAGTGTCGTCGCCTTCGTCTTTTTCTTCGTGGTGGCGATCGTCGCCAGCAATCTGACCGCGAGCGTGCAGCGTCAGGCGGCAGCGGCACGCCTGCGTGCCCGAACCACCGAGGACCTTTATCTTTTCAGCAAGAAGCTGGCGGGCACCGGCACGCTGGACGACGTGCTCTGGGCGACGGCATTTCAGCTCGCTTCCATGCTGAAAGTGCGCGTCGTGCTGCTTCTGCCGGAAGACGGGACGATTGCCGTGAAAGCCGGCTATCCACCGGATGACACGCTGGATGACGCCGATATCGCCGCGGCGCGCTGGGCCTGGGAACACAATCGCGCTGCCGGACGCGGCGCCGATACGCTTCCGGGAGCCAAACGGCTCTACGTGCCGCTCCGCACCGCACGCGCCGCCGTCGGCGTCATCGGTCTCGACAACGACCGGCAAGGGCCACTGCTCACGCCGGAACAACAGCGGCTGCTCGATGCGCTGGCCGATCAGGCGGCGCTTGCCATCGAGCGTGTCCAGCTTGTCGCTGATGTCGACAATGCGCGGCTGGCCGAGGAAGCCGGCAAGCTTCGCTCGGCGCTGCTGACGTCTATCTCGCACGACCTGAAGACACCCTTGGCGGCCATCATGGGTGCTGCCGGCACCCTGCGGGACTACCAGTCCGTGCTGCCGGAAGGGGACCGCTTCGAACTGTTGACGACGGTGACGGACGAATCGGAGCGGCTGAACCGTTTCATCGCCAACCTTCTCGACATGACCCGGATCGAGTCCGGTGCGATGGAGCCGAATGCGGCGTTCCATTATATCGGCGATATCGCCGGCAGCGCCTTGCGCAGGGCGAGCAAGATTCTGGCTCATCACGAGGTCGATGTTCGCGTTCCCGCCGAGTTGCCCATGGTCAGGGTCGATCCCGTCCTGTTCGAGCAGGTACTGTTTAACCTGCTCGACAACGCCGCCAAATATGCCCCTGATGGTTCGACCGTCGGCGTTCAGGCGGAAACCGATGGCGCACGCGTTCTTCTCAGGGTTTCCGATGAGGGGCCAGGCATCCCTCCCGGTGATCTCGAGCGGGTCTTCGATACGTTTTATAGGGTGCGCAAAGGTGATCACGTCCGGGCCGGAACCGGGCTTGGCCTGTCGATCTGCCGCGGCTTTATCGAGGCAATGGGCGGGACCATCGCCGCTGAGAACAGGACGGACCGTTCCGGCGCCGTCTTCACCGTCAGCCTGCCGCTCTTGCCGGATGCGCCCAATCTGAAGGACATGAAATGACCCTGTCGGCCGTCAAAATCCTGGTCGTTGACGACGAGCCACCCATTCGCCGGCTGCTGCGCGTCGGCCTGGCGACACAGGACTATGCCGTCAGCGAAGCGGGCAACGGCAAGGCCGCGAAGGAAATGGTCAGGATCGAGCAACCCGATCTGATCCTGCTCGATCTGGGTCTGCCGGATGTACCGGGCCACGACCTCCTGAGGGGCTGGCGCGAAGAGGGCCTGACGCTGCCCATCGTCATCCTGTCGAGCCGGACCGACGAAGCCGGGATCGTCAAGGCATTGGAACTCGGTGCCGACGATTATGTGACCAAACCCTTCGGCATGAACGAACTGGTGGCGCGCATCCGCGTGGCGCTGCGCCACCGGCTGCAGCAGCAGGGCGAGAAACCGCTGTTCCAGACCGGCGGCCTTTCCGTCGATCTGGTCAAGCGCATCGTCAAGGTCGATGGCCGCGAGGTGAAGCTGTCGCCGAAGGAATACGATATCCTGCGCATCCTGGTGCAGCACGCCGGCAAGGTGCTTACGCATCAGTTCCTGCTTAAGCAGATCTGGGGCAACGCGGCCGACGTACAATATCTGCGCGTCTATGTCCGCCAGCTCCGCCAGAAGATTGAAGTCAGCCCCGACCAGCCGCAATACATCACCACCGAGACAGGCGTCGGATACCGGCTGCGCGAGGCTGATATTTAGCCAGCTTCTCTTTTCGGTTAAGCGCCGTTGCGCTGGAGCCAGTTGCGCAGGACGGTCAGACCCTCGGGCACATGCAGGCGCCCGAACCCGATGCGCAGGCAGTTTTCCGGCACCGGCGTCAGGTCAGAATGATAGACGCTCGATGGCAGGAAGAACACGCCCGCTTCCTCGACAACGCGTCTGGTAAACTCTTCGACGCCATCCGCGCCCTTGTAGCGGATGAAGGCAACGCAACCCCCATCGGGTTCGCGCCAGTCGAACAGATGCGGGAAGTCGGCAAAGAATGTGTTCAGATGGGCTATGTTGCTGCGGACGATGCCCCGTGTTCTTGCCAATATCTGGTCGCGGTTTTTCAGCGCAATCCGCGCCAAGATTTCCGATGGCGCGGAATTGCAGATCGACAGGAAATGCTTGTAGCGCTCGCAGCGCACCAGAAATTCGTGATCGTTGGATGCCAGCCAACCGATCCTCAAGCCCGGCAGGCCGTAGGCTTTCGACATGACATTGAGTGAAATTCCACGCTCATAGACGTCGATCGCCTGTGGCAGGCGCAGGCGCTCGTCCTTTTCGATCAGCCGGTAGACTTCGTCGCTGAACAGCCAGATGCCCTGCTTGCGGCAGAGTTCGGTGAGAGCATCGAAGGTCGCGCGTGGAAGAATCTTGCCGGTCGGATTGTTGGGAAAGTTGATCGAGATCAGTTTCGTGTTCGGCCGAAGCGCCGCCTTGATGCGGCCGATGTCGAGATCCCAGTGATTGTCCATATCCAGCGCCACGCCGGTCACGGCGCAGATGCTGAGCGGAAGAGTTTCGGCGGCCTGATAGTTCGGGGTGATGACGATCGCGTGGTCGTCCGCGGTCAGCAGGACTTTCATCGCTATGTAGATCGCCTCCTCTGCACCGGCAAAACAGATCAGGTTTTCCGGTCCGGCCATTTCGTATGTGCCGGCGATTTCCTGCCTGAGTGCGGGCGCGCCAAAGGTTTCGGTATAGCCCAGGCTGAGGTTTTCGAACTCGGAGCGATCCTCGTCGCTTGCCATGGCAAGCAATTCCGGCAGCCGCAGGCTCTCCGCGTCGGAGGCGGTCATGTTGTATCTCGCGACGAACTCCCATTTGGACATGTAGGTTTCCAGCGCAAAATCACGCATCGGCTTCGTCATCGCGGTTCTTCCTCATTGGCGGTTTCCTGTTTCTGGCGGATGGCGCCAAGGCGGTTGTAGATCGTCGCCCGCGACAGTTTCAAAATCTCGGCGACATAGGGAACGGCCTTGCGGATCGCAAAGACCCCGCGCACGTCGAGCATGCCGATCAGCTCGTCCATGTCCGCGCTGGTGAGACCCGCGAGCGTGGCCCTGCGTGTGCCAAGGAAGTCGCCGATCACCGAGTTGACCGCCTCGCGCCAATCCTCCGCCATGAGTGCCGACGTCTTCGGCATGGGCGCCGCGATATCGACCATCGATTTCAACTGGTCGAAGATGCTGGCAAAGGCTTCGATGTCGTGATTGATGCAGAGCAGCCCGACCGGCCTGCCCTCGGCGTCGCGCAAAACCGCCGTAATCGCCTTTAGCCGGCGGCCGTCCCAATTGGATTTGCCATAAGGTCCGATCACATCGTCTTCGAGCGAGGATACCAGGCCAGCCTCGTTGAGCGAACTGTCTTCCGGCCGCCGCTTCGAGAAGGCATTGGCGATATGGAAAATCAGTCCGCTATCGAGATCATGCAAGACGGCTTCCACATGTGGTGAAAACAGCGTGGCGATCGCGTCGCAGACAGGGATGAAGGGCGTCAATGGATGAGACATGCAGTCTTATCCACCATGTTTTACAATTAGTCAATATAGACGAATTGTAAAAGTCGCTACATCGCGCCCTGACTTAGTTGCTGGCGAAAAGCCGGGTCGCGTTGCGACAGCTTCTTGTGAAGATGCACCATCATGCCGGCAGCAAAGAGCGGCGTCAGCAGATTGAGAATTGGCACTGCAAGGAAGGCTGCGAGGATGAGGCCTGCCAAAAACACCATGCCGGCATGCTTGGCGCGAAACAGCCGCGCCTCGGCGGGCGGGCGATGGCGCATGGCGGCAAACTCGAAGAATTCCCTGCCGAGCAGATAGCCATTCACCAGGAAGAACGCGATCAGGTTGATGCCGGGGATGAGCAGCAGGAACAACGCAACGATGTTGCCGGCAATGATCACGCCGAGGAACTTCATGGTTCCGGCGATCGCTTCGCCCAGCGGCAACGGGCGGCCAGCCGGTTCCGCCGGATAGTCCCGTTTTTCGACGACCTCCGCCACATCGTCGAGAAAGAAGCCCGCGATCAATGCCGTCACCGGCGCCAGAAGCAGCGCCAGCGCCAGCGCGATGCCGAGGCTCGCAAAAATGCCGATGACGACGGCAAGCCACCCCTCCCAGCCGGATGTGCCGGGGATAAGCACGTCGAGCCACGGCAAGGCGAGATAGATGAAGAGTTCACGCAGCGCCAACCACAGTCCGGCAAGGGCCAACAGCGTCAGGCCCAACACTTTCCAGAATACCGAGCGCGTCTCCGGCGCGAAGAGATTGTTGAAGGAAAGTCGCGCCGCGTCGAGTATCATCAATCATCTCCGTGCTGTCAGCGGCCGTTTTGCCGCCTTGGGCATGTAGGCGGGCGGGCGTGACCGGGCAAGACCGCGGCGAAAATCATGTGTGAAGGAGGCGGAATGCGCTGCCAATCAAGGTGTCACATCGATATGATGCCGCCGCTGGCGCAGTTCTGGAGAAGATAGCGATGGATGGAGTGGACGGAAACATATCGGTTGCAGGTCTTTCCGTCCTGCTGCAGGCGGGTACTCTCGATCCGTTGCAACTGGCAAAGGCAACGCTGGAACGAATAGCCGCCCACAAGGATCAGGCGATTTTCACCTGTCTGCTGGCAGAGCGTGCACTGGCGGAGGCAAAGGCATCGGGTGAACGCATTCGCTCAGGCCGGTCCCGCGGTCTTCTCGACGGTATTCCGGTGGCATGGAAGGACCTGTTCGACACGAAAGGCGCGGTGACGACCGCCGGTTCGGTCGTCCTGGGTCATAAGCCGGCTACGACTGATGCCGACGTCGTTAGGGCGCTCGCCGATGCGGGAATGGTCAGCGTCGGCCGAACCAATTTGAGCGAGTTCGCCTTTTCCGGCCTCGGCATCAATCCGCACTACGGTACGGCGCACAATGCGGCCTCCCGCGACGTGCCGCGCATTCCGGGCGGTTCGTCGGCGGGTTCGGGGGTGGCGGTCGCCGCCGGTCTGGTGCCGGTCGCGATCGGCACGGACACGGGCGGCTCGATCCGCATTCCCGCGGCATTGAACGGTATCGTCGGCTACAAGGCAACGCGCAGCCGCTATTCGATGAAGGGCGTGTTCCCGCTGGCAAAAAGCCTCGATTCGCTCGGGCCGCTCTGCCGCACGGTGCAGGACGCTCTCTGGATCGACGCCGCCATGCGAGGCCGCACGGCGCCGGATGTCGGCCGGACGGACCTGCGAGATCTCAAGCTTGTCATACCGGAGACCGTCGTGTTCGACGGTGCCGAGGCAGGCGTCGTGGCAGCGTTCGAGGCTGCAATTTCGCGGCTTGAAAGGGCGGGAGTGCAGGTTACGCGCCGAGCCTTCCCGATCTTTGCGGAGATTTTCGAACTGATGGCGCGACATGGCGCACTGGTAACCGCTGAGGCCTATGTCCTGCACACGGAGCGTCTTCAGGGCACCGACGCCGAGCGAATGGATCATCGCGTGGTCGCGCGCACCCGGCTTGGCGAAAAGATCAGCATGGCGGACTATGTCGCGATTCTCGAGGGGCGCGAGCGGCTGATCGCAGCGCTGGCCGACAATCTCGAACCGGGCGAACTGATGGCGCATCCGACCTTGCCGCATGTGGCGCCGCCGATAGCGCCTCTGCTTGCCGATGACGAACTGTTTTTCAAGATCAACGGCAAGACGCTGCGCAACACCTCGATCGGCAATTTTCTCGATGGCTGCGGCGTCTCCATTCCCTGCGGTACGGGTGATGCCGGCATGCCGGTCGGCTTTCTCCTGTCCGGTCAGCGCAACGAGGATGAGCGCCTGTTGTCGGCGGCGCTTTCCACGGAAGCCGTCATCCGCGGTGACGCATGATCGTCTGTTTCGACATTGGCGGCTCGGCTATCAAAGGTGCCGTTGCGCATTCGGCGGAGCGAATAGAACCGCTTGGCCGCCGGCCGACGCCGCTTGACGATTTCAATGCCTTTGCCGAAACGCTTCGTCTGGCGATCGACGAAGCAGGCGGAAAACCGGATCGGATTGCCATATCGATCACCGGCGTCGTCGATCCGGAAACCAAGGCGATCAAATGCGCCAATATTCCCTGCATCGACGGGCGCAAGCTTTCTGCCGACCTGTCCGATATCCTTGGCCTGCCCGTGCTCGTTGCCAATGATGCCGATTGTTTCGCGCTGGCGGAGGCCGGTGCCGGTGCCGGCCGCGGCCACCGGATCGTGCTTGGCGTCATCCTCGGCACGGGTGTCGGCGGCGGACTTGTGGTGGCCGGCAGGCTGATCAATGAGGATGGCGGTTTCGCCGGCGAATGGGGCCACGGTCCGGCGGTCGCTTCCGTAGCCGGCACGCCACCGGTCGCGATCCCCGCCTTCGATTGCGGCTGCGGCCAGCGCGGTTGCGTCGATACCATCGGCGGTGCCCGCGGCATGGAGCGCCTGCATCAGACCCTGCATGGCAAGACGCTGACCAGCGAAGAGATCACCACGGTCTGGCAAGCTGCCGATGCCGAGGCGGCGCGGACCATCGAGGTGCTTGTCGATCTCGTCAGCTCGCCCCTCGCGCTGACGGTCAACATCACCGGCGCGACGATCGTTCCCGTCGGCGGCGGCCTTGCCAACGTCACGCCGCTGATTGCGCAGATCGACAAGGCCGTGCGCGCGCGCATTCTTCGAAAATTCGAGCGGCCCCTGGTCGTGCCCGGCGAATGCGGCATCGAGCCGGGCCTGATTGGTGCTGCCATCCTCGGCCTTGGCGGAGAAACCCGATGACGAGCATTCTTCTGGAAGTCTGTGTCGAGGACGCAGCGGGTCTCATGGCAGCCGTCGAAGGTGGCGCCGATCGCATCGAACTGTGCTCGGCCCTTTCCGTCGGTGGCCTCACGCCGTCGCCGGGGCTGATGACCATGGCGGCCAGGCTCGATGTTCCCGTCTATGCGATGATCCGGCCACGGCCGGGCGATTTTGTGTTCGGTACGGATGATATCAGCATCATGCGCGCAGAGATCGACGCAGTGCGCGTCGCAGGTCTTGCCGGTGTCGTGCTCGGAGCGAGCCGCTCCTCTGGAAATTTGGATGTGGCCACATTGCGACTGCTGGTCGAACACGCCGCAGGGCTCGGATGCACGCTGCACCGCGCCTTCGATCTGGTCCCGGATTTTGCAGAGGCAGTCGATATCGCCGTCGCTCTCGGTTTCGAGCGCATCCTGACATCGGGAGGGGCCAAAAAGGCTCCGGACGGCGTTGATGCGCTGGCATCGATCATGACGGCTGCGAACGGCCGTATCTCGATCATGCCGGGATCCGGCGTAACGCTGGAGACGATCGACGGAATTCTGTCTCGCCTTTCCGTCAGCGAGGTCCATTCCTCATGCTCGATCGATAAGCCGGCTCATGATCCCCGGCTGGTGTCGCTCGGTTTTGTTGCGCCAAGTTTCAAGCGGACGGATGCAGATGTGGTCCGCAAATTGAAGGCGCAGCTGACCGCCGCGCTCTGATAGCCAAAAGCTTAGACCTGAAATACGCGCTGGCCGCCAATCCAGGTCGAAGCCATCTCCAGCCGTTCCGTCAGCAGCACGAAATCGGCGTCCAGCCCGGGCAGCAACCGACCCTTGCGAGTAGCAACGCCGACGGCGTCAGCGGGATAGGCAGATGCCATGCGGATCGCTTCGTCGAGCGGCAGGTTCAGCTTTTCATGGGCAAAGCGCACGGATGACAGCATGTCGATATCGGCGCCGGCCAGCGTCCCGTCGGCCAGCGTCAGGCGCCCGCCCTTGCGGAAAATCTCGCGGCCGTTGAGCAGGAAACTGGTCTGGTCGGAGCCGATCGTCGACATGGCGTCGGTGACGATGAAGATCCGCCCCGGGCCGTTCTTGGCGCGAAGGGCTATCCCCATCGACACCGGATCGACATGGAAACCATCGGCAATGATCCCTGCGTAGAGGTCGCCGGTATCGAGCGCGCCACCAACGACACCGGGCTCACGGTGTCCGAGCGGGCTCATGGCGTTGAACAGATGGGTGACGGTGCGCGCGCCGGCCTGCGCATATTCCACAACGGTCTTATAGCCCGTATCCGTGTGGCCGAGGCTGACGACGATGCCGGCGTCTGCCAGCGCCTTCACCTGAGTGGCCGTCGCATTTTCGGGCGCCACCGTGACCATCATCGCATCGAACACGCCGGCGCAGGCGAGCATGGCATCGAGATCGACCTGGTCCATCGGCCGGATGAGCGCCGGGTCGTGCGCACCCTTTCGAGCAACGGAAAGATGCGGTCCCTCCAGATGTAGCCCGAGGAATCCGGGTACATTTTCAGCCTTGGCCTGCCTGCCGCCCTCGATCGTTCTAGCGCGAACCTCAAACGTATCGGTGATCAAGGTCGGCAAAAGGGCCGTCGTGCCGAACTGCGCGTGGGCGGCGCAGATGGTGCGGATCGCATCTGCGTCCTGCCGGTCGTTCAGCATCACGCCGCCGCCGCCGTTGACCTGCAAGTCGATGAAGCCGGGAACGAGCAACTGCCCGCTGGCGGCGATCGTTTCCGTCCCGGCGGGCAGATCGTTCTCCGGCAAAAAGCCGGTGACTGTACCGCCATCCAGCAGCAAGGACTGGCCATCGTGCCAAACGAGGCCGTCGAAAATCCGGGCGCCGGTGATTGCTGTCCGAGCGGTCATCGTGTCTCCGTTACCTTCTTGAGGGCGACGGGCGCATCCGGATTGAGGCCGCGCGAGCGCGACCAGGATTCGACGAAACCGTAGAAGGGAAGGATCAGCGTCAGCGCGTCGGTGATCGGATGGCCGGTCTCGACAAAGGGCAGCACCTTCGCCGCCTTGGCGTTGGAGGACGTGACGAAGGCAAGCGCGCCCTTGTTGCTGAGACCGTCAAGGATGCCGGTAACCGAGCCTTCCGCCGCGTCGCGCGCGGCAAGGCCGATGACCGGGAAGCGCTTTTCGACCAGTGCCACCGGTCCATGCAGCACTTCCGCCGCCGAATAGGCCTCGGCGTGCATGCCCGAGGTTTCCTTGAATTTCAGCGCCGCTTCGCTGGCGATGGCAAGCGCTGGTCCGCGGCCGAGCACGAACAGCGATTCCGCATCCCCGAGCTCGTCCGCGAGTGCCTGCCAGTCGAGCTTCACAGCCTTGGCAAATTGCGACGGCAGGTCGGCGACAGCGCGCCGCAGGGCCTCGTCGTCGGTCCATTCGCCGAGGATGGCAAGCCCGGCGACGATCGAGTTGACGTAGGATTTGGTCGCGGCAACGGCGATTTCCGGGCCAGCGAGGATGTCGAGCGGATGGGTGCTGGCTTCAGAAATCGGCGAGGGTAGGGTGTTGGTGAGCGCAATCGTCACGGCGCCGGCCTTGGTCGCGGCTTCGGCCATGGCGACGATGTCCGGGCTCTTGCCGGATTGCGAAATCGCAATCGAAGCGGCGCCGGATAGCTGCATCTTCGCGCCATAGATCGAGGCGAGCGACGGGCCGAGCGAGGCGACGGGCTTGCCGGTCGAAAGCTCGATTGCATATTTCAGGAACAAGGCGGCATGGTCGGACGAGCCGCGGGCGATCGTTACCAGGAAGGCAGGGTTTTTTTCGCGCAGTGCCGCGCCGGCCTGCTTGATCGCGGTTCCTGACTGGTCGAGAAGGCGGGCCGCCGCTTCGGGAATCTCATCGATTTCGCGCCGCATATTGGTCTGCATGGTCATGTCTTTCTTCTTTGGGCCGTTCTTACGATTCCGGCAGGGTCAATTCCGCCACGAAGTCGTAGGCGTCACCCCGGTAGAGCGAGCGGGTGAACTCCACGACGCGGCCGGAGGCAAGATAGGAAATACGTTCGATCGAGAGGCTCGCCGATCCTACCGGTACGCCAAGCATTGCCGCGTCCGGATCCTTGAGGCTGCAGGCGGAAATCCGCTGCACGGCGCGCACGGGCCGCGACTTGGTCTTGTCGAGCTCGGCATAGAGCGATGTGCCGATCCGGACAGGGTCGGGCAGGAATTCGGCGGAAATGCTCGCCCGCTCGATGGCGAGCGGCATGTCATCGGCGATGCGCAAGCGGCCGAGACGGGCGACAAGCGAATCGGCAGCAAGGCCAAGCACCATCATCTCATCCGGTGAGGGGTGAAACAATCCGCGCTCGATCCACTGCGCTGTCGTCGTCAGCCCGCGCCGCGCCATGTCCTCGGTAAAGGAGGTCAGCCGTGAGAGCGACTGCTGCACACGGTTCACCGGCTTGACCACGAAGGTCCCGGAGCCGTGACGGCGCACCAGCAGCCCGTCCTTGACCAGATCGTCGACCGCCTTGCGCACTGTCACCCGGCTGATATTGGCATAGTCGGCCAGATCGCGTTCCGGGGGCAGCGCATCGCCGTGGTTCAGCTTGCCCGACAGGATCGCTTCCTCCAGCGATTGCCGCAGTTTCAGGTAAAGCGGACCGGACCCTCCGGCCTGCAGGCCTTCCAGCGGCAATATGGCCTCAAGATGCTGGGTCATGCCTCTGCCCTCGCATCGGCGGCAAAGCGTTTGGCGGCGAGCGCAACGGAGCCGGTCAGCGCGTCTGCCTCAGGCTCCACGAAAAGTGGCTGGTGCCGCTTGGCGAGCCAGGGTCGATAGAGCGTTGCCAGCCCACCGAGCAGGCAAAGCCTGCGGCTTCCGCGGGCCACCACGGCATCTAGCGCCTCGTCGACCGTCAGTGCAGCCGCCCGCAGCAGCGCGATCGCCACCGGGTCGTTGCGGCCAGCGAATTCAAAGACCTTCGGCGCAAACCGGCCGAATTCGCCGGGGCGGGCAACGCGGGCGAATTCAACCACGTCGCGCGGATCGGAATTGAACTCCGCCATCACCGCATCGGTCAGCGGCGAGGATGGATGGATCTGGTCGAAGGCCAGCACGCTCTCCTGCAGAAGGGCGTGGCCGAGGCGGGCACCGCTGCCGAGATCACCGATCTGAAACCCCCATCCGCCGATATAGCGGATGTCGCTTGCCTGTCTGGCAATGTAGATCGAACCGGTGCCGAGGATGGCGACCGCACCGTCGCTGTCGCCCAGCGCGCCCTGCAATGCGATCAGCCCGTCCGACTCGATGTCGGCCTTTGCAAAGGGAAGGCGTTCTTTCACATAGTGCACGGCATCGCCGACATTACTGCCCGCCACACCAAGAAGTGCGCAGGCTGAGCCGATCTTCGAGGGGGCGATGTTCGCCTCCTCGAACGCAGCCGTCGCCGCGCCGACAATATGGATCAGGGCATTGTCGGGATCGGTCAGAATGTTGGCGGCGCCGCTTTTGCCGCGCCCGAGGATACGTCCGTCAGGCCCCGCTACAGCCGCGCGGCAGCTCGTGCCCCCGCCATCGATTCCCAGAATATAATTTGGCATGGATACCTCCGGAGAAAAGGATACCAAAAAAATACCATTAACCAAGGGGGATTTGGTCTTTAATTGGATTTATCGCCTAACATTGCGAAATTGCAGGCAAATTTTATGGATGGAAATTTTTCTTCGGCCGGAAGTTAATTTTTCCTAGACAATTGGTATTTTTTTGGCATTAATTTGCGGAGAGGGAGATTGAGCGTATGCCGTCAGTGAAAACCGAACAGCGCCACGACAAGGCGATCGGACTGGATGTCATGCATCCGGCGCTTGCGCTGCGTCTGTTGGCATCCGGCCAGCAGGCCGCGGCGAAGGTTGTCGATGCGGCAATCGAGCCGCTTGCCGCCGCTGCGCAGATCGCTGCGGAAGCGTTGGCCAATGGCGGGCGCCTGGCTTATGCGGGTGCCGGCAGCTCGGGCCTCATGGCGATGACCGATGCGCTGGAATTGCCGGGAACCTATGGAATTGCCCACGACAAAATCGTCGTTCTGTTGGCCGGCGGTGCTGCCAGCCTTACCGATCTTGCCGGCGGTTACGAAGACGACATGGAGCTCGCCCGCAAGGACGTGCGCGACGCCGGCATCGGCAAAGGTGATTGTCTGATTTCCGTTTCCGCCAGCGGCTCGACGCCCTACGCACTGGCCGCGGCAGATGAAGCCCGGCAGCGCGGCGCGCGTGTCATCGCAATGGCGAACAATCCCGGCGCCATGCTCTTTCAGGGTGCCGAGGTGGCCATCCTGTTGCCGACGCCGCCCGAGGTGATCTCCGGATCGACGCGCATGGGCGCGGCCACGGCGCAGAAGATAGCCTTGAACATGTTTTCTACCCTTGTCGGCATCCATCTCGGCCATGTCTACGACGGGCACATGGTCAACCTGAAAGCCGACAATGCCAAGCTGCGCGGTCGCGCCGTCCGAATCGTTTCCGACATTACCGGCATCGGGGCGGCGGAAGCGGGCCGCTATCTCACCACGTCATCGGGATCGGTAAAGATCGCCATTCTTCTTGCTGCTGGGGCCAAGGATGTGGCGGCGGCGCAGGCCGCACTTGCCGAGGCCGGTCAAAACTTGCGCCGCGCCTTGTCCGGCGTCGCGGCACATTGATTCTAAGGGTTCCAAAACCGCGCCAGACCGGCGCATATAAAAGGGAGAACGTAATGACCCGCACTACCTTGAAAGGCTTGCTGCTTGTGTCCAGCATCCTCGGCTCCGCCGGGCTGGCGCATGCGGAAGACGTCACGCTGACGATCGAAAGCTGGCGCAACGACGACCTGACCATCTGGCAGGAAAAACTGATCCCGGCTTTTGAAGCGAAGAATCCGGGTATCAAAGTGAAATTCGCGCCGACGGCGCCGACCGAATACAACGCTGCGCTGAACGCCAAGCTCGACGCCGGCTCCGCTGGTGACCTCGTCACCTGCCGTCCGTTCGACGTCTCGCTCGAACTCTACAACAAGAAACACCTCGCCGACCTCACCGGCCTTGCCGGCATGGAGAATTTCTCTCCGGTCGCCAAATCCGCCTGGACGACGGACGACGGTTCGGCGACCTTCTGCGTGCCGATGGCTTCGGTCATCCACGGCTTCATCTACAACAAGGATGCCTTCGACAAGCTCGGTATCGCCATCCCGACGACGGAAGCCGAATTCTTCGCCGCGCTCGACAAGATCAAGGCCGATGGCACCTACATCCCGATGGCGATGGGCACGAAGGATCTCTGGGAAGCCGCAACCATGGGCTACCAGAACATCGGCCCGACCTATTGGAAGGGTGAGGAAGGCCGCGCCGCTCTCATCAAGGGCGAGCAGAAGCTGACCGACGAGCCGTGGGTCGAGCCCTACCGCGTTCTTGCCAAGTGGAAGGACTATCTCGGCGACGGCTTCGAAGCCCAGACCTATCCGGACAGCCAGAACCTGTTCACGCTCGGCCGCGCCGCCATCTATCCGGCCGGCTCATGGGAAATCGGCCTGTTCAACACCCAGGCCCAGTTTAAGATGGGCGCCTTCCCGCCGCCGGTTAAGGCCGCTGGCGATACCTGCTATATCTCCGACCACACCGACATCGGCGTTGGCCTGAATGCCAAGAGCGCGCATCCGGAAGAAGCCAAGACGTTCCTGAGCTGGGTTGCCTCGCCGGAATTCGCCGACATCTACGCCAACGCGCTGCCGGGCTTCTTCAGCCTGAATTCGACAGCGGTGAAGATGGCCGATCCGCTCGCGCAGGAATTCGTGTCCTGGCGCGAAAAGTGCAAGCCGACCATCCGCTCGACCTACCAGATCTTGGCGCGCGGCACCCCGAGCCTCGAAAACGAGACGTGGGTTGAATCGGCCAACGTCATCAACGGCACCGATACGCCGGAAGTCGCCGCCGAGAAACTGCAGAAGGGTCTCGACAGCTGGTACAAGCCGGCGAAGTAGCCAACTTACCCTCCCCTTGAGGGGGAGGGTCGGCACGAAGTGCCGGGGTGGTGTGATCTTTCGCGTGAAGCAATAGTCACCCCCACCCGCGCGTTCTGCTTTACCTCCCCCATCAAGGGGGAGGTAATGCAGGCGCCGGCGCATTGAGCGCAAAATCGTGTAATCTAAAATCACATCCCACCGGCGGCTTCGGCCCGCTGGCTGAGGCATGCGCGGCGGGGACCGGCGGCGCAGCGCCTTGCCGCATTTCGCGGTGATCGACGAAAAACGGGTCGGAGCGGCAGAGCCATGAGCAGCGCCATAATGTCTGAGGACAGCATTCAAACACCGGCACGGGCGAGACGCTGGCATATCCTCGTTTTCCTGCTGCCCGCCTTCGTCATCTATTCCGCCGTCATGATCCTGCCGCTGGCGGAAACGCTGCGCCTGTCGCTGTTCAACACCGTTGACGGCCAGCCGACCTTCGTCGGTTTTGCCAATTTCCAGGTGCTGTTCGGCGAAGAGCGCTGGGCGGCGGATTTCTGGCGGGCGCTCAAGAACAATTTCGTTTTCTTCGCCATCCACATGCTGGTCCAGAACCCGCTTGGCATTGCGCTTGCCGCGATGCTGTCGATCCCGAAGCTCAGGCTTGCTACCTTCTATCGGACCGCGATCTTCCTGCCGACGCTCTTGTCCTTCGTCATTGTCGGTTTCATCTGGAAGCTGATCCTGTCGCCGATCTGGGGCATCACACCATTTTTCATGGACCTGGTTGGTCTCAAGGCCTTCTTCGCCCCCTGGCTCGGCAAGCCCGGTTCGGCGCTGATCGCGGTGTCACTGATTTCCGTCTGGCAGAATATCGGCATCCCGATGATGCTGATCTATGCGGCGCTGCTCAACATCCCGGACGAGGTGATCGAGGCGGCAGAATGCGACGGCGTCACCGGCTGGAGCCAGTTCTGGAAGATCAAGCTGCCGCTGGTACTGCCGGCGATCGGCATGGTCTCGATCCTTACCTTCGTCGGCAACTTCAACGCCTTCGACCTGATCTATACCGTGCAGGGGGCGCTGGCCGGACCGGACGGATCCACCGACATTCTCGGCACGCTGCTCTATCGCACCTTCTTCGGCTTCCAGCTGCAACTGGGCGACCGCTCGATGGGCGCCACCATCGCCACGGTGATGTTCCTGATCATCCTTGCCGGCGTGTCGCTGTATCTCTTCGGCATCCAGCGGCGTGTCCGCCGCTACCAGTTCTAACGGAGAGGACAAAATGTCAAAAGCACGCATGTCACCCTTGCGTTCCGGCTTCGTACATCTGGCGCTCGCCGGTTACACCGTCATCGCCCTGTTCCCGGTTCTCCTGACGATCGTGAATTCGTTCAAGGACCGGAATGCCATCTTCCGCACGCCGCTTTCGCCGCCGACGGCAAATACCTTCAGCCTCGTCGGTTATGAGACGGTGCTGAAGCAGGGCGATTTCGTCGGCTATTTCCAGAACAGCCTGATCGTCACCGTCGTCTCGATCTTCTTCGTGCTGCTGTTCGGCGCGATGGCTGCCTTCGCGCTGTCGGAATATCGCTTCAAGGGCAATACGATGATGGGGCTTTATCTCGCCATCGGCATCATGATCCCGATCCGCCTCGGCACGGTGGCGATCCTGCAGGGCATGGTCGCCGCCGGTCTGGTGAACACGCTGACGGCGCTGATCCTCGTCTATACCGCGCAAGGTTTGCCGCTTGCCATTTTCATCCTGTCGGAGTTCATGCGTACCGTCTCGGACGATCTGAAGAATGCCGGACGCATCGACGGCCTGTCGGAGTATGCGATCTTCTTCCGCCTGGTGCTGCCGCTCATCAAGCCGGCCATGGCGACGGTCGCGGTCTTCACGATGATCCCGATCTGGAATGACCTCTGGTTCCCGCTGATCCTCGCCCCTGGCGAAGCTACCAAGACGGTCACGCTCGGCTCACAGGTCTTCATCGGCCAGTTCGTCACCAACTGGAACGCGGTGCTTGCCGCCCTGTCGCTGGCGATCTTCCCGGTCCTCGTCCTCTACGTCATCTTCTCGCGGCAGCTGATCCGCGGCATTACCGCTGGAGCCGTCAAGTGAGCGCCAAGCCCATCCGCGTACTCGTCGCCGGCCTCGGCAATATGGGCCGCAGCCACGCGCTCGCCTATCACAACAATCCCGGCTTCGAGATCGTCGGTCTGGTCAACCGCTCGAAGGTGGCTCTGGTGCCCGAACTCCAGGGCTACATGATCCATCCGAGCTTCGAAGCCGCACTGGAAGAGTTGAAGCCCGATCTCTGCTCGATCTGCACCTATTCAGACAGCCATGCCGATTATGCCGTCATGGCGTTCGAAGCCGGTTGCGACGTCTTCGTCGAAAAGCCGCTGGCAACGACGGTGGCTGATGCAGAACGGGTGGTCGCGGCAGCCAAGAGGGCCGGCAGAAAACTCATCGTCGGCTATATTCTGCGCCATCACCCCTCCTGGGTGCGGCTGATCGCCGAGGCCCGCAAGCTCGGCGGCCCCTATGTTTTCCGCATGAATCTCAATCAGCAATCGAGCGGCCCGACCTGGACGACCCACAAGGCACTGATGGACACCACCCCGCCGATCGTCGATTGCGGTGTGCATTATGTCGATGTCATGTGCCAGATCACCGATGCCAGGGCGGTCGAGGTCCGTGGCATGGGCCTGCGGCTCTCCAACGAGATTGCGCCGGACATGTACAATTACGGTCACCTGCAGGTGATCTACGAGGATGGCTCCGTCGGCTGGTACGAAGCGGGCTGGGGGCCGATGATTTCGGAAACCGCCTTCTTCGTGAAGGACGTGATGACGCCGAACGGCTCGGTCTCGATCGTCATGGATCCGAACGCCAAGTCCGACGACATCGACACGCATACCAAGACCGCCGTCATTCGTGTCCACAGGTCAGAAACCGGGCCGGATGGCAAGTTCGTCCACAAGGACGAAGACCTGAAAATGGATGGCGAGCCGGGGCATCAGGAACTCTGCGATCTAGAGCAGGCCTATGTGCTGAAGGCCATCACCGAAAACATCAACCTCGAACGACACATGGATGATGCCGTCCAGTCGCTGCGCATCTGCCTTGCGGCCGATGAAAGCGTGCGCACCGGTCGTCCCGTTAAACTATAAAAGAGGGCCTCACGTGGGATCTTTAAATCTGAAATCCATTCGCAAGGCCTTCGGCACCCATGAGGTTCTGAAGGGCATCGATCTCGAAGTGAAGGACGGTGAGTTCGTTATTTTCGTCGGCCCGTCAGGCTGCGGCAAGTCCACGCTCCTGCGGGTGATCGCCGGTCTGGAGGACGCGACCTCCGGCAGCGTCCAGATCGACGGCCTGGAGGTGATCAACACGCCGCCCGCCAAGCGCGGTATCGCCATGGTGTTCCAGTCCTACGCGCTCTATCCGCACCTGACCGTCAAGGACAATATGGGCCTTGGCCTGAAGCAGATGGGCGCACCCAGGGTCGAGGTTGACGCCAAGGTCGCCAAGGCGTCCTCGATGTTGTCGCTGGAACCTTATCTCGCGCGCCGCCCGGCCGAGCTGTCCGGCGGCCAGCGCCAGCGCGTCGCCATCGGCCGCGCCATCGTGCGCGAGCCGAAGCTCTTCCTGTTCGACGAGCCGCTATCGAACCTCGATGCAGCGCTGCGCGTCAACACGCGTATCGAAATCGCAAGGCTGCATCGCAGCCTCAAGGCGACGATGATCTATGTGACGCACGACCAGGTCGAGGCCATGACACTCGCCGACAAGATCGTGGTGCTCAATGCTGGCCAGATCGAGCAGGTCGGCTCGCCGATGGAGCTTTACAACAAGCCGGCAAACGTCTTCGTCGCCGGTTTCATCGGCTCGCCGCAGATGAACTTCATCGAGGCGGGCAAGCTCGGTGACACCCAAGCGAAAACCATCGGCATCCGGCCCGAGCACATCATCCTGTCGCGCGAAAGTGGCGACTGGAAGGGCAAGGTCATTCATGTCGAGCACCTCGGTGCCGACACCATTCTCTATCTGGAAACGGAGCTCACCGGCCTTCTGACGGTCCGGCTCTTCGGCGAGCACCGCTACGATGTCGACGATGTTGTCTATGCGACGCCGGACAGGACGGCGATGCATCGTTTCGGCTCGGACGACCGGGTCTTGCGCTGATCTTGAAAATCCAATTTTTGTACCGAGCGATGACAGAAGTTGCCGCTCGGTAACGTTTTTTTGTGCGCCGCATCATTGGCTTGCGCTCCCTCCGATTTTAACATACATATCTGTTTGTATAATTTGATATGGCTACATTAGCACCCCGTTGGGTGCGCCGTGTCTTGATGATCTTTTTAACTTCCGGCTGCTGCCGCTTTCCTTTTTACCAGGGGCTGGCCCGCGCCGGGCTTATGCGTGGAACCGATGATGCGGATGAATCGACTGATCTTGACGGTGGCCGTGGCCGGTCTGGCTGTTGTTGCTGGATGCCAGAAACAGGAAGAACAACAGGCCGCGCCCGCCTTTCCTCCATCGCAGGTCGCGGTCGTCACGACGAAGACCGAGGAGTTGCCGATCACCAACGAGCTCCCCGGCCGCATCGCCGCGACCCGCGTCGCGGAAGTGCGACCGCGCGTCACTGGCATTATCGTCGATCGCGTGTTCCAGCAGGGCTCGATGGTCAAGGAAGGCGAGGTGCTCTACAAGATCGACCCGGCCCCCTTCCAGGTCCAGGTCGACAGCGCCGAGGCAACACTGACACGCGCCAAAGCCGTGCAGCTTCAGGCCAAGCAGGCCGCTGACCGTCAGACGCAGCTGCGCAAATCCGGTGCGGCGGCGCTGCAGCAGTATGACGACGCGATCGCACAGCTGGCGCAGGCCGATGCCGATGTCGCAGTCGCCGAAGCCGGTCTCGCGACCTCAAGGCTGAATCTACAATATGCGAGCGTCACCGCGCCGATCAGCGGCCGTATCGGCCGTGCACTGATCACCGAAGGTGCGCTGGTCAGCGCCAACGGCACGGAAAATCTGGCGACGATCCAGCAACTCGATCCGGTATACGCCGACTTCACGCAGCCGGCTACCGATCTGATCCGTCTGCGCAAGGCCCTGCAGGACGGCCAACTGATAACCGACAAGAATGAAGCGGCGGTACAGTTGATCCTTGATGACGGCACGCCCTATGATCAGAAGGGCAAGCTGCTCTTCTCGGAAGCCGCCGTCGATGAGACGACCGGTCAGGTGACGCTGCGCGGCGAATTCCCAAATCCCGACGGCGATCTGCTGCCCGGCATGTATGTCCGCGTGCAGATTCAGCAGGGTGTCGAAAAGAACGCGATCGCCATCCCGCAGCAGGCTGTCCAGCGCAGCAACAGCGGTCAGTCGCAGGTCTATGTCGTCAATGGCGAAAACAAGGTGGAATTCCGCAACATCACGCTTGGCCGCACCATCGGCAATCGCTGGATGGTGACCAACGGCCTGAAAACCGGAGAAAAGGTGATCGTCGAGGGCTTCCAGAAGATCGGCCCCGGAGCGGAGGTCGTTCCGGCCGAGTGGGATCCGAACGGCAAGCCTGCCGGTGAGGCGGGCGCGGCGCAGTCCGCGCAGGCTGAAGCCGGCAAGGCCGATACGGCTGCCGCCGCACCGGCCGGGGGCGAAAAGCCCGCGGTCGAGCAGAAGTGAGGACTGCGCGATGCCAAGTTTCTTCATAGACAGGCCGATTTTCGCCTGGGTGGTCGCGATCTTCATCATGGTGGCAGGCGCCATCGCCATCCCGCAGCTTCCCATTTCGCAATATCCGGATGTGGCGCCGCCGCAGATCTCGATCACCGCCACCTATCCCGGCGCATCGTCGCAGGACACATACCAGAGCGTCACGCGCCTCATCGAAGACGAGTTGAATGGCGTCGACGGGCTTCTCTATTTTGAATCCACGTCCAGCGCTCAAGGATCGAGCGAAATCAATGTTACCTTCGAGCCGGGCACCGATCCGGCGCAGGCGGCGGTCGATGTGCAGAACCGCGTGCGCCGCGTCGAAGCCCGGCTGCCCGACAGCGTCAAGCAGCAGGGCGTGCAGGTCGATGAAGCCGGCTCCGGCTTCCTCCTGATCATTGCGCTGACCTCGACTGACGGTTCGATGGATGCCATCGGTCTCGGCGACTACCTGAACCGCAACGTGCTGAGCGAAGTCCAGCGCGTTCCGGGCGTCGGCCGTGCCCAGCTGTTCGCCACGCAGCGGTCGATGCGCGTCTGGCTCGATCCCGACAAGATGCTCGGCCTCAACCTGACGGCAGAAGATGTGACGACCGCGATCGGTGCGCAGAACGCCCAGGTCGCAGCCGGCTCGATCGGCGCGCAGCCGAATCCGATCACCCAGCAGATTGCAGCTCCTGTGATCATCAAGGGCCAGCTGTCGTCGCCGGAAGAATTCGGCGCCATTGTCCTTCGCGCCAATCCGGATGGTTCGGCCGTGCGCCTGCGCGACGTGGCGCGGCTCGAGGTGGGCGGCGAAAGCTACTCCTTCACCACCCGTCTCAATGGCAAGCCTTCGGCCGCGATCGGCGTGCAGCTCTCCCCGACTGGCAACGCCATGGAAACCTCTGAGGCAATCAAGGCGCGCATGGACGAGCTTTCCGCCTATTTCCCGAACGGGCTGGAATATTCGATCCCCTACGATACCTCGCCCTTCGTCAAGGTCTCGATCGAGAAGGTGCTGCACACGCTGCTGGAAGCGGTCGGCCTCGTCTTCCTGGTGATGTTCCTGTTCCTGCAGAACATCCGCTACACGATCATCCCGACCATCGTCGTTCCGGTGGCCCTGCTCGGCACCTGTGCCGTCATGTATTTCATGGGCTTCTCTATCAACGTCTTGACCATGTTCGGCATGGTGCTGGCGATCGGCATTCTCGTCGACGACGCGATCATCGTCGTTGAAAATGTCGAACGCATCATGTCGGAAGAGGGGCTGACGCCGCGCGAAGCGACCCGCAAGGCGATGAAGCAGATCACCGGCGCCGTCATCGGCATCACGCTGGTTCTGGCTTCGGTCTTTATCCCGATGGCCTTCTTCCCGGGCGCCGTCGGCGTCATCTATCGCCAGTTCTCGCTGACAATGGTGGTGTCGATCCTGTTCTCGGCGCTGCTCGCTTTGTCGCTGACGCCGGCACTCTGCGCCAGCTTCCTGAAGCAGGTGCCGAAGGGCCACCACCATGCGAAGAGCGGCTTCTTCGGCTGGTTCAACCGCCTCTTCGATCGTACCTCGCATCGCTACAGCGGTTCCGTATCCTGGCTGATCCGCCGTTCAGGCCGCTTCATGATCATCTATCTGGCCGTGCTGGCCGGTCTCGGCTATCTGTTCCTCAAGCTGCCATCCTCCTTCCTGCCGGATGAGGACCAGGGCTATGTCATCGTCATGATGCAGCTTCCTTCCGAAGCGACCGGACACCGCACCGATGAGGTCATCCAGCAGACCGAGGACATCTTCAGCAAGGAACAGGGTGTCGATCGCATCGTCGCGATCAACGGCTTCTCGTTCTTCGGCGCCGGCCAGAATGCCGGGCTCGCCTTCGTGACGCTCAAGGACTGGGCGGAACGTGGTCCGGAAAATGCGGCCCAGGCGATTGCCGGCCGCGCCAGCATGGCGATGAGCCAGATCAAGGATGCGATCAGCTTCGCGCTGTCGCCGCCACCGATTCAGGGTCTCGGCACGACGGGTGGCTTCTCGTTCCGTCTGCAGGATCGTGGTGGTCTCGGCGAGGCAGCCCTTGCACAAGCGCGCGACCAGCTGCTCGGCCTTGCGGCCCAGAGCAAGATCGTTGCCGGCGTACGCTTCGAAGGCATGCCGGATGCGGCGCAGGCAAATGTGATCATCGATCGCGAGAAGGCCAATACCTTCGGCGTGACCTTCGCCGATATCAACACGACGATCTCGACCAACCTCGGCTCGACCTATGTCAACGACTTCCCGAATGCCGGCCGCATGCAGCGCGTGACGGTACAGGCGGACGAGAACAAGCGCATGCAGACGGCCGACCTGCTCAATCTCAACGTTCGCAACTCGAGCGGTGGCATGGTGCCGATCTCCTCCTTCGCGACCGTCGAATGGGTGAAGGCGCCAACACAGACGGTGGGCTACAACGGCTATCCGTCGGTACGCATCAGCGGTGATACCCAACCCGGCTATTCGTCAGGCGAGGCGATCGCCGAGATGGAGAACCTCGTCAAACAGCTCCCGGTCGGCTTCGGTTATGAGTGGACCGGCCAGTCGCTGCAGGAAATCCAGTCGGGTACCCAGGCGCCGATCCTGATCGCATTGTCCTGCCTTCTGGTTTTCCTGTGCCTCGCAGCGCTCTATGAAAGCTGGTCGATCCCGGTCTCGGTGATCATGGTGGTGCCACTCGGCGCTATCGGCGCTGTCCTTGCCGTCACGCTGCGCGACATGCCGAACGACGTCTACTTCAAGGTGGGCCTCATCGCGATCATTGGCCTTTCGGCAAAGAACGCGATCCTGATCATCGAGTTCGCCAAGGAGCAGATGGAGGCAGGCAAGTCGCTGCTGGAGGCAACAATCGAGGCATCGCATCTGCGCTTCCGGCCGATCCTGATGACGTCGCTTGCCTTCACGCTCGGCGTTCTGCCGCTGGCGATCGCCACGGGTGCAAGCTCTGGCAGCCAGCGCGCCATCGGCACCGGCGTGATGGGCGGCATGATCTCGGCAACAGTTCTCGCCATCTTCTTCGTGCCGATCTTCTTCGTCTTCGTGATGAAGATCTTCGGGCGGGTGAAGGCAAAGCCGGTCGAGCAGGCGCAAGAGGCAGTAGCAACACCAGGCGAATGAGAGAGGAGGCCCGCCGTCGCGGGCCTTTTCCTTTGAAAGGGCAGACATGCGGAGAACCAAGGCCGAGGCGGAAGAAACGCGCAACAACATCCTCAGTGCGGCGGAGCGGCTTTTCTATGAAAAGGGCGTCTCCAACGCGACGCTCGAGGATGTTGCCAAGGCGGCCGGCGTCACGCGCGGTGCCATCTACTGGCATTTTTCCAACAAGACGGATCTTTTTCTCGAACTCTACAATTCCGTGTCCCTGCCGCTGGAAGACATGATTGCCCGCGATATCGAGCAACCGGCCTCTGGTGTCCTCTCATTTATCGAGAAATTGACGGTCGACTGGCTGGACGAACTGGCAAGCGACGAGCATCGCCAGCGCATCTTCACCATCCTCCTGCGCTGCGGCTATGGCGAGGACCTCATGCCGGTTCTTGAAAGACAGCAGGAGGTCGATGACAGGCACATCGCTTCGCTCGAGAGCGCCTTCGCAAGGGCAGAGAACGAGGGCTATCTCAATGCAAACTGGACGCCGCACTCGGCGACCAAGGCACTGTGGTGGATGGTGGGTGGACTGTGCACCGAATGGCTTCTCTTCGGCCGCCGCTTCGATCTGGCGGCCGAAGGCAGGGACGGGTTGAAGCGGTTGTTCACCAGCTTCAGGCCGGCAGCCATCGACGTGGCCGCCTCGGCCGATATCCATTCAATGGCCTAAATCGCATCGCGTCAAAACGGAGTCATGCGATGCGATTTAGGCTTTGTTTTTATGCATGTCGTTGTCCCAAAACCGCTGCGCACTTTTGGGCGACATGCATTAGCGGAAGACCACGGTCTTGTGACGGTTGAGCATGACACGGTCTTCCAGATGCAGCTTGACGGCGCGGGCAAGCACCCGGCTTTCGATGTCGCGGCCCGCAGCAACGAAATCCTCGGCGCTCATCGCATGCGTCACGCGCTCGGTTTCCTGCTCGATGATCGGGCCTTCGTCGAGATCCGGCGTGACGTAATGGGCGGTGGCACCGATCAGCTTGACGCCGCGCTCATGTGCCTGATGATAGGGCTTGGCGCCCTTAAAACTCGGCAGGAACGAATGGTGGATGTTGATCGCCTTGCCGTAGAGCCGCGTCGACAGGTTGTCGGAAAAGACCTGCATATAGCGGGCGAGGATCACGAGATCAGCGCCGGTTTCCTGGATGAGTTGCAATAGCTTCTCTTCCGTCTGCGCCTTGTTTTCCTTGTTCACCGGCCAACAGTAGAATGGAATTCCTTCCAGTTCCGCCGTACGCTGGCTGTCATTGTGATTGGAAACGATCGCGACCACTTCAGCATTCAGCCAGCCGACACGGATCTGGTAGATCAGGTGCAGCAGCGCATGGTCGAACTTGGAGACGAGGATGAGGATGCGCGGCTTGCGGCCGCCATCGGTGATGCTGACCTTCATGCCGAAGCGGTCGATTGGCGCCTTCAAGGCCCGCTCCAGATCGTCCCGCGAGACGCCCACCGGCACCTGGAAGGCAATCCGCATGAAAAAGCGGTTCGTCTGCCTGTCCCAGAACTGGTTGCTCTCGGCAATATTGGCGCCGGCGGCGCAAAGCTGCGTCGTCACGGCAGCGACGATGCCGGGTTTGTCGTCACAGGACAGGGTGAGAATGAAAGTCTGAAACGCCATGATTTCCTCCAAATCGACGTGGCCGGGAGGTTCAAGGTCGTTCCGCCCGGAGCTATACGCCGGTATCTCCGGTGAGCCACCGCGACAATCGTTTTGCAAGGCTGGCAGCTCAGTTTCTATCATCCTGAGGGAGCAGCGGTTTGATGGCGGACCTGATGGCTGAAAATGCAAGAATCGCAGCGCGAGAACCGCCAGGCCATGACAGGATTCGCGCGTGCTTGATCTTGGTGTTGGACCGGCGCACCCCGGGCTTGTTTTCCTCAGTGGGCCTCGTCCCAGTTATGCGCGGCGCGGGCATCGACCTTCAGCGGCACTTTCATGTCGAGCGCCGGCATCGCGGCGTTCTCCATGACAGAGACGATCAGCGGGATCGAGCGCTCGACATCGGCATCCTCGACCTCGAATACCAGTTCGTCATGCACCTGCAGCAGCATGCGCACGCGCTGACCAAGCCCGGCATTTGCCAGCGCCGGCTCCATCTTGATCATTGCTCGGCGGATGATGTCGGCGGCCGAGCCCTGGATCGGCGCGTTGATCGCCGCCCGTTCGTTGAAGGCGCGGTGCGAGGGGTTGGAGGAACGGATATCCGGATAATGGGCGCGGCGGCCGAAGATGGTTTCGACATAGCCGTTTTCACGGGCAAAGGCCTTGGTGTTTTCCATATAGTCGCGGATGCCGGGGAAGCGTTCGAAATACTTCTTGATGTAGTCGCCGGCTTCCGAGCGCTCGATCGACAGCTGGTTGGCAAGGCCGAAGGCCGAGATGCCGTAGATGATGCCGAAGTTGATCGCCTTGGCACGGCGGCGGATTTCGCTTGGCATGCCCTCGACCGGCACGCCAAACATTTCCGAAGCCGTCATCGCGTGAATGTCGATGCCATCGGAGAACGCCTGCTTCAGCTGCGGGATTTCCGCGACATGGGCAAGCACCCTGAGCTCGATCTGGCTGTAATCGGCCGAAACCAGCTTATGCCCAGGCGTCGAGATGAAGGCTGTTCGGATCTTGCGGCCTTCGGCGGTGCGCACCGGAATGTTCTGCAGGTTGGGATCGGACGAGGAGAGCCGCCCCGTGGTTGTCGCCGCCAGCGCATAGGACGTGTGCACGCGTTTCGTTTCCGGATGTACGAAGCCGGGAAGCGCGTCGGTATAGGTGGATTTGAGCTTGGTCAGCTGCCGCCAGTCGACGATCTTGCGCGGCAGCTCGTGTCCCTCTGCGGCCAGGTCTTCGAGCACCGAGGCGGAGGTCGACCATTGGCCAGTCTTGGTCTTCGCCCCGCCGGGCAGGCCGAGGCGCCCGAACAGGATATCGCCGAGCTGTTTCGGCGAGCCGATGTTGAAGCTCTCACCGACAATGGCGTAGATTTCGTGTTCGAGGCCGGCGGCGCCTTGCGCCAGTTCGCCGGAAAGGCGTGACAGGATCTGCCGGTCGATGGTGATGCCGCGCGCTTCCATTTGCGCCAAAACCGGTACCAGCGGCCGCTCTAGGCGCTCATAGACGGTGTTGAGGTTTTTCGCCGCAAGGCGCGGCTTCAGCACCTGCCACAGCCGCAGCGTCACATCGGCGTCTTCCGCGGCATAGGCCGTTGCCTTGTCGATATCGACGTAGTCGAAGCCGAGCGCGGATTTGCCGCTGCCTGCGACGTCCTTGTAGGGGATTGGCTGGTGGCTGAGCCATTTTTCGGACAGCGAATCCATCCCGTGGGCACCGGCGCCCGCGTCAGCCACATAGGACATCAGCATCGTATCGTCGAAGCTGGCAATGGTCATGCCGTGGCGCCGCGCCACGAGGTAGTCGTATTTGAGGTTCTGCGCCACCTTCAGGACCGACGGATCCTCCAGCAGGTCCTTCAGGCGTTCGAGGGCGGCAGCCGCCGGGATCTGACCCGGCGCCAGCTTCACGCCGTCGCTGAAAAGATCGTTGCCGCCAGTCTTGTGAAGAATCGGCACATAGGCGGCGCGAATGTCGGTACCAGTCGGGTTCCTGCTGTTGTCGGCGATCGCCAGCGAGAAGCCGACGAGCTCCGCCTGCATGGCGTCGAGCGAGGTCGTCTCGGTGTCGAAGGCAACAATGCCGGCCTCACGCGCCATGGCAATCCAGGTATCGAGCGTCGCGATATCGCGGATTGTCACATAGGCGCTGCGGTCGATTTTTGCGGCGGCAAAGGCTTGCGCGCGCAACTGAGCAAGGTTTTGCGGTGTCGCGGCCGGCGGCTCGACTGTCTTGACGGCAGCAAAGGCAGTGGCGGCCTCGGCGGCGCTGCCGAGCGCCGGCGACGTTGCCGAGGACAGCTCGGACGGCGGCGGTGGTGGCGAAAGTTCGCCCTTGTCGAGATCGGGTCCATGGGCTGCCGCACCCCATTCGACCGGCACGGTTGCGGCTTCCACCGCATCCGCATCGGTTTCGGTCGCAGCGGCGACGCGGCGGGTCAGCGTGGTGAATTCCATAGCCTTGAGGAAGGCGATGAGCTTTGGCCCGTCCTGTGTGTGAAGTTCGAAGTTCTCGAGCGGAACGTCGATCGGCGTGTCGGTTTTCAGCATGACCAGCTGACGCGACAGCCGGGCAAGCTCGGCATTGGCGAGGATGTTCTCGCGGCGTTTCTGCTGCTTGATCTCGCCGGCGCGGGCAAGCAGCGTGTCGAGATCGCCGAACTCTTCCAGAAGCTGCGCCGCCGTCTTGGGGCCGATGCCGGGGATGCCGGGCACGTTGTCGGTCGAATCGCCGGTCATCGCCTGCAGGTCGATCATCTTTTCCGGCGGCACGCCCCATTTCTCGATCACTTCCGGTATCGAGATCTGCTTGTCCTTCATGCTGTCGTACATCGACACATTGGGCGTGACGAGCTGCATCAGGTCCTTGTCTGACGAGACGATCGTCACGTCCGCGCCCGCCGCCTCCGCCATCCGCGCGTACGTAGCGATCAGGTCATCGGCCTCGAAGCCTTCCTTCTCGATGCAGGGCAGGTTGAAGGCGCGCGTCGCATGGCGGATCAGCCCGAATTGCGGGATCAGGTCTTCCGGCGGTGCGGTGCGGTTCGCCTTGTACTGGTCATAGAGTTCGTTGCGGAAGGTTTTCGAGGAATAGTCGAAAATCACCGCGAAATGGGTCGGCGTCACCCCGACGGAAGTGTCGCGCGCATCGGTCAGGAGCTTCCACAGCATGTTGCAGAATCCGGAAACGGCATTGACCGGCAGGCCGTCCGATTTGCGGTTGAGCGGCGGGATGGCGTGGAACGCCCGGAAAATGAATCCGGAGCCGTCGACGAGGAAGAGATGATCACCTTTTTTCATGGCGACAGGGATAGCGTGGGCCGCGATGGGCGTCCATATTTCATTCCGAAGCGCGGAAATTTTTATCTGAGGACGGAAACTGAGGGCCCTCACGGCAACGTTACCATTTTGTAATGTCGTCCGGCCCATCGAGTCCTTGAAAAGCCACATTTGACACCACAAATTATAAGGAACGGCACCTGAACACGCCGTCGTCTGGCAAGAGGCCTGTCCCCCGCCAAAGCCAGATGTTAGGACAAAGGCCTATCCCCCCTCTCCGGGCCTTTGTCCGAATTATGACAAGACCGCCGTGGCCCCGCCTCCGCCATGGCGGTTTTTGTTTGTGTACCGGAGCCATCACGTCCATATAGAAAAGGCGGCTCGGGGGAGTGCATCGCCTGCAATGTAACTTGTGTTCCAGCTTGGTGAGAGGTACCCATATTCATGGCCTTCGACCGCATGGATTCTGCGACATACCTGGCTAGCCTCCTGGCAAAAAGCTTCTCCCGCGCCTTGCAGGAGAGAGGCCAGAAACTTGGCTTTGCGCCCGGCCAGTTTCCTGTTCTTCTGGAGCTTTGGAGTGAAGAGGGCCTTACCCAGAAGCAGCTTCTCGATCGCCTCGACATCGAGCAGGCGACGATGGCCAATACTTTGGCCCGGATGGAGCGCGACGGCCTGATCCTTCGGAAGAAACATCCGACCGACAAGCGCGCCCAGCAGATTTTCCTGACGGACAGGGCGCGGGCGATGGAAGCGGAAGCGAAGCAGGCCGCGATTGCGGCGGATCAGTCGCTTCTCTCCGGCTTTCGGCACTTCGAGCGGGAACTGATGCTGGAATATATGCGTATGGCGATCGCCAACGGCATGCGCAGTTGAGAAAATCACCCCGCCGGCGGCCATGATCGAACGATCAAAATATTTTGCTTAAAGCTGCTGCGATCTTTGTCTAGGTTCCGCCGCACAACAAGGATTCGGACATGACAGACACGGCCAGCATTCTCACCCGCGCGGACGAAAACCTCCCCAAGAGCCTGGACAGGCTTTTCGATCTGGTGCGGATCCAGTCGATCTCCACCGATCCGGCTTACAAGGAGGAGTGCCGCAAGGCAGCGGAATGGCTTGTGGCCGACCTGACTGGCCTCGGTTTTGACGCCTCGGTGCGCGACACGCCCGGCCATCCGATGGTCGTTGCCCATCACGCAGCCGGCAAGGAGGGCGCGCCGCATGTCCTGTTCTACGGCCATTACGACGTCCAGCCGGTCGATCCGCTCGGTCTCTGGGAAACGGCTCCCTTCGAGCCTTCGATCAAGGAACTGGACGGCGGCCGCAAGGTCATCACCGGTCGTGGGACGGCCGACGACAAGGGCCAGTTGATGACCTTCGTCGAAGCCTGCCGCGCCTATAAGGAAATCAACGGCGCGCTGCCCTGCGAAGTCACGATCCTGTTCGAAGGCGAGGAGGAATCCGGCTCACCATCGCTGAAGCCGTTCCTGGAAGCCAATGCTGCCGAGCTGAAGGCGGACTATGCGCTGGTCTGCGATACCAATATGTGGGACCGCGATACACCGGCGATCTCCGCCGGCCTGCGCGGCCTGGTCGGTGAGGAGATCGTCATCACCGCTGCCGACCGCGACCTGCATTCCGGCTATTTCGGCGGCGCTGCGGCCAATCCGATCCATATCCTCACCAACATTCTCGCTGGACTTCACGACGAGACCGGCCATGTCACGCTCGACGGTTTCTACGAGGGCGTCGAGGAGACGCCGTCACAGATCAAGGCTGCCTGGGAAACGCTCGGCATGACAACGGAAAAGTTCCTCGGCGAGATCGGCCTTGCCATTCCCTCAGGCGAAAAGGGCCGCTCGGTCATGGAGCTGACCTGGGCCCGTCCGACGGCTGAAGTCAACGGCATCTGGGGCGGCTACACAGGGGAAGGCTTCAAGACCGTGATCGCCGCCCAGGCGTCCGCCAAGGTTTCGTTCCGGCTCGTCGGCACACAGAATCCCGACAAGGTCCGGACGGCCTTCCGGGCCTATGTCGCCTCGAAAATCCCCGCGGATTGCTCGGTCGAATTCCACAAGCATGGCGGCTCGCCGGCAATCCAGCTTCCTTATGATTCGCCCCTGCTGAATACCGCGAAATCGGCTCTTTCCGACGAATGGCCGAAGCCCGCCGTGCTGATTGGCATGGGTGGATCGATCCCGATTGTCGGGGATTTCCAGAAGATGCTTGGGATGGAATCGCTGCTGGTCGGTTTTGGCCTCTCCGACGACCGCATCCACTCGCCGAACGAGAAATACGATCTTCAGTCCTTCCACAAGGGCATCCGCTCGTGGATCCGGATTCTCGCCGCGCTCGGCGCCTGATACATGTCTTCAAACGTGCCGCGACGTCGACGCGGCACGTTGGAAGGCAGACTGTTAACGGTTAGCACCCTTGACCGGATTGGCCGGGGGTGTTCTCATCGGCAAGATGATATTTTGCGTGCAGCCCCCAAGAATCCCGGCCTCATGAAACTGGTGCGTAAATTCGCCTGGCCGCTCGTAGGGCTGGCCGCGATCCTGTTTTCGCTCTACGGTCTCTATCACGAACTGCATGGTCTTTCGGCGCATGATTTCGTCGAAAGCCTGAAAGCCGTGCCCGTCAAAGGCTGGATATTGGCCGGCTGCGCGACACTCGCAGCCTATGCCGCTCTGGCGGCCTATGATCATCTGGCGCTGGAACATCTCGGCCACAGGATTTCACTCTGGTTCATCACCGTCTGTTCCTTCACCGCCTATGCGCTGTCGCACACGGTGGGCGCATCGGTGTTTTCCGGTGCGGTGGTGCGCTTTCGGGCCTATGGATCGAAGGGGCTTTCGGCCGCCGAAACCGGCATTCTCGTCGCCTTCTGTTCCGTCACCTTCCTGCTCGGAACGTTGACGCTGTCGGCCATCGTGCTTTTGATCGAGCCGGAGATCACCGCCCGCTTTGCCACATTCCTGCCGATCGGCGCGTCGATCTCGACCGGGTTGATCATTCTCGCGCTGATCACGCTTTACGTCGTCGGCAGCCTTGTCGGCTTCCGGCCCTTGAAAACCCGCTGGTTTTGGCTGGAATATCCAAAACCCTCGCTGGCGCTGCGGCAATTGCTGATCGCCCCCGTCGAATTGATCGCGGCAGCGGCGATCATCTACTTCGCGCTGCCAGAGGCCGGAAATCCCGGCTACATGGTCGTCCTCGGCGTTTTTCTCGCCTCCTTTTCGGCCGCGCTTTTGTCGCATGCTCCAGGTGGGCTCGGCGTGCTGGAACTGGTGTTCATTGCCGGACTGCCGGAAATGGATCCCGCGGGCGTTCTGGCAGCACTTGCCATCTTCCGACTGTTCTACCTGATCGTGCCCTTTCTCTTCGCGCTCCTCGTCGTGGTCGTCTTCGAGCATTCGCAGTTCCTCGCCGGCAGACAGGCGGACAGCGGGCGAAAGCATGACGAATAGAGCGTCATCTCACGAGGGTGGATAACAAACCCTCGGTAGGGCCTTTTCCAGCGTACCATCAACCTCTTCGAGTTCGGCGCTCTCGATATGCAGCGGCGCAAAGGGCGGCTCCTGGATCGCGGCATTGACGACGCGGGTGATATAGCATCCGGCGAAAATACGCTCCTTGCCGCCCTTCTCCGTCGATTTGATCGCGACCGGCACTGGCGTGTAGGTGCTTCCTGCAGCGCCTTCGGGCGTTACCGTACCGGTGATCACCTGAACGTCCATCGTCTTTGCATAGCCCTGAACAAAGGACTGATAGTCGCCGAAGGGTTTCCGGTCGGCGAAATAGCTGTAGGCGCGGGCATATTCCTTGCGATTGATCGCATTGTAGAGCGAGCGGATCAACGCCGGCCCATCGGAGCGGTCATCGACATAGGCGGTCTTGTCCTGCGCCGTTGCACTGAGGCAGGACGCGGTCAGCGCGGCCGCGGTCATCAGGGAGGTAAGGATGGTTTTCATCGCATTGCTCCTGTCGTTCAGGGCAGTTTCAATGCGGATAAGGCGATTTGAAGGTGGCGGCCTATTTTGTGGAGGGCAGGTGCCCACCGAAGTGCCGAAAAATCAAAAAGGCCGGGCAAGACCCGACCTTTCACAACGCGCTTCGACACACCTGCCAGTACATCCGTGGTCAACCGCGGAAGCGCATTTCTCCGGCGCGGATGATCGCGCCAGATTGGTATTAGGCAGCCTGGAGGCTGTCTGCCGACATCTTGCCGGACTTGCGGTCACGAACCAGCTCGAAGCTGATCTTCTGACCGTCGTTGAGGCCGCGCATGCCAGCGCGTTCAACAGCAGAAATGTGGACGAAAACGTCCTGGCTGCCGTCGTCCGGCTGAATGAAGCCGAAGCCCTTGGTGGAATTAAACCATTTTACTGTGCCAGTGGCCATAACGATCCCTTTCTCTAGCAAATTATAGTGACCAAGCCGTAGATATTACAGCGAGGCTTGATGTTCGAATCTGAAGGAAAGTTCGTCCGATTGCGCTCTATGTCGCAAAAACCAAAGTCATCTAACAAATATCGACCAAGGCTCAGATAGGTTACCGGGATTGTGCAGTCAAGTTTTATTATTTTTATTTTGCAACGACCGTTGTTTTCATTCGGTTTTATAACTCCGAGATCGAAGATCTGCAGAATTTATTATGTGGCGCCGGGACGCCGCTGTTCTGAAAACGCCGGGGAAGAGTGCCTGTGTTTTTTGGTTCCGGCTGAATTGATTTCTCGGCGACGCGCATCATGTTCTTCTAATGCCGAATTCACGGGAGGAATAACCATGTCGAAAGTCGTGATTGCCGTTGCCTGCCTGTCCTTGTTCACCCTTGCCGCATGCGGCAACACGGCGCGCGGTATAAAGCAGGACGGCGTACAAACCAGCAATGCCCTGGACAACGCAACGCACCGTATTGCGAAGGCGAACGCGAACTGAGGAAATCCACGAAAACCTGCGGTGCGCTGCGAACGTGCGGACGCGTCGATGGCGCGCGTTGTCGCATACGGCGCTATATCTGCATTCTAGCCCGGGAGCGGATCGGAAATGGTTCCACGCAACGAATTGAAAGCGCACGATTTTATTCAAATCGGAATTTAACTCCCCCTTAAATCGCCGCATTTACACTTCATCGGACTGTTCGAAATCGGCGTGGCGGCGGAATGGCCGGCTTGGCTATCCCGAAACGCTCGTCTGGAGCACCCCACCGCGGCATGGCAGGAAATCGCAAATCATCGCAGAGAATAGAACCTTCGTTCGAGGGCGGGCGGAGCCGTGACGATGGCGAACTGCGGGTCGATGCCGGAGATCGCGTCGGTGGTGGAGGCCGTAAGTCCGGCAGCTCGAAATCGGCAGTGAAAAAGAACAGATCGAAGAAGGGCTCCGGCCGCGGCGGTTCGCCCGGTGGCGGCGGTCTCACCGGCCTCATCCGTTCCATGGTCTATTGGTGCGTCGTTCTCGGGATCTGGGGCGCCATCGGCGTCGGCGGGCTGGTGCTCTATTACGGCGCGCGCATGCCGAGCGCCACGAGTTGGGCCATTCCCGACCGTCCGCCAAACGTGAAGATCCTCGCCGTCAGTGGCGATATCATCGCCAATCGCGGCGCGACCGGGGGCGAGGCGCTGTCGCTCGAAAACATGTCGCCCTATATCCCGCAGGCCGTTATCGCCATCGAAGACCGGCGCTTCTATTCGCATTTCGGCGTCGATCCGCTCGGCTTGGCCCGTGCGATGCTGACCAACATCACCACCGGGCGCATGGTGCAGGGCGGCTCGACGCTCACCCAGCAGCTTGCCAAGAACCTGTTCCTCTCGCCGGAGCGGACGCTTGAGCGCAAGGTGCAGGAAGTGCTGCTCTCCGTCTGGCTGGAGCAGAAATATACCAAGGACCAGATCCTTGCGATGTACCTGAACCGGGTGTTTTTCGGCTCGAACGCCTATGGCGTCGAGGCGGCATCGCGGCGCTATTTCAACAAGTCGGCACGGGATGTGAACCTCGGCGAGGCGGCTCTTCTTGCGGGACTGCTCAAAGCGCCGTCGCGCCTGTCGCCAGCGCGCGATCCGAAGGCTGCCGAAGAGCGCGCGCAGGTGGTGCTCGGTGCCATGCGCGAGGAAGGCTTCATCACCGACGCCGAGATCAAGACGGCGATGTCGCAGCCGCCGACCAAGGCAAAGAGCTTCTGGTCCGGGGCGCAATATTATGTGGCCGACATGGTCATGGACCAGTTGCCGGGCATGGTCGGCGAGATCAGCCAGGACCTCGTCGTCGACACCACGCTCGATCTCGACCTCGAGAAGAAGGCCGAAGAGACGCTCGCAGCCAGCCTCGACGAATCCGGCCAGAAGCTCAACGTCAGCCAAGCCGCGCTCGTATCCATCGATGGCACCGGCGCCATTCGCGCCCTGGTCGGCGGCCGCGATTATGCCGACAGTCAATTCGACCGCGCGGTCAAGGCCAAGCGCCAGCCCGGTTCCGCCTTCAAGCCCTTCGTCTATGCCGCCGCCATGGAGATCGGCCGCACGCCGATGTCGATCCGCAACGACGCGCCGGTCCGGATCGGCAACTGGACGCCGGAGAACTATGACGAGAAATATCGCGGTGAGGTGTCCCTTTCGACGGCGCTTGCCAATTCGCTGAACACGATCGCCGCTCAACTCGTCATGGAAGTCGGACCGCAGAACGTCATCAAGCTCGCCCACAGGCTCGGCATCGAATCGGAAATGCAGGCCAATGCCTCGATCGCGCTCGGCACCTCCGAGGTCAGCCTCGTCGAGCTGACATCCGCCTACGCGCCGTTCATGAATGGCGGCTTCAAGGCAACGCCGCATGTCATCAAGCGGATCTCGACGGCCGATGGCACTGTCCTTTACGAAAACACCTATGACAATCCACCCCGCGTGCTTGATCCCGCCGTCGTCAGCGAGATGAACCAGATGATGGTGGGCGTGATCGAGCATGGCACCGGCAAGAGCGCGAAACTCAAGGGCTGGCAGGCCGCCGGCAAATCGGGCACCACGCAGTCCTTCCGCGATGCGCTGTTCGTCGGCTTCACAAGCAATCTGACGACCGGCATCTGGTTCGGCAATGATGACGGCAAGTCGATGAAGAAGGTGACCGGCGGCGGCCTTCCGGCCAAGGCCTGGCACGACTATATGACGGCGGCACATGAAGGCCTGTCGCCGTCGCCCGTCTTCGGCACGACCGGCGTTCAGCCGACATTCGAGGACAATCAGGCCGCACCCGAAACTATTGGCGACGTCATTTCCGACACCTTTGGCAAAGACGGCACGGACGAATTTCCACAGGCGCCTGTCGCTAACGGGCAGGCTGCCACTCAGCAGGGCGTGGGGCAGCCGGCGAATTCGGGACTGGTGCCGCCGGCTGATGTCGGCGAGACGACCGGCGCGACACGGCGCACCACGCTGTTCGACATCCTCACCGGCGGTTGACCACCCGTCATTTCGTTCTTACGTTTCGTAGCACAGGAAAGAGGCACTGCGAGGGGAGGCATGTCGCCTTTTAAAAGCAGGCTGAACGTGAAATGACAGCGTTCAAGCAGGCGGTTTTTTCGGTCTGTTTGCCCTTTACCGCTCGGTTTTTGCGTGTTTTCAGGCGCGCAGACGCCTTGCAGTCCGAAACGCTGCTCCTTATATACGCCCCATCGCCGCGGCTTCCACCGCGAATATTCCACAGACCATCCCGTTAGGGGCTGTCAAATGAATGCCTGACCGGGTTCTGACAGTCCGCTGCAAGGAGAGAACGACATGGCTAAAGTAATCGGTATTGACTTGGGAACGACCAACTCCTGCGTCGCCGTCATGGACGGCAAGGACGCGAAGGTCATCGAAAATGCGGAAGGTGCGCGCACGACCCCTTCGATCGTTGCTTTCAACGAAGACGGCGAGCGCCTGATCGGCCAGCCGGCCAAGCGTCAGGCAGTCACCAATCCGGAAAACACGCTTTTTGCGATCAAGCGCCTGATCGGCCGCACTTTCCAGGATCCGACCACGCAAAAAGACAAGGCCATGGTGCCGTACAAGATCATCAAGGCAGACAATGGCGACGCCTGGGTCGAAGCGCACGGCGAGAAGTATTCCCCGTCGCAGATCTCCGCCATGATCCTTCAGAAGATGAAGGAAACCGCCGAATCCTATCTCGGTGAAAAGGTTACCCAAGCCGTCATCACCGTTCCCGCTTACTTCAACGACGCGCAGCGCCAGGCAACCAAGGATGCCGGCAGGATCGCCGGTCTTGAAGTCCTGCGCATCATCAACGAACCGACGGCAGCGGCACTCGCCTATGGCCTCGACAAGAAGGACGGCAAGACCATCGCCGTTTACGACTTGGGCGGCGGCACGTTCGATATCTCGGTTCTGGAAATCGGCGACGGCGTCTTCGAAGTGAAGTCGACCAACGGCGACACCTTCCTCGGTGGTGAAGACTTCGACATGCGTCTGGTCGAATACCTTGCAGCCGAGTTCAAGAAGGATCAGGGCATCGACCTGAAGAACGACAAGCTGGCTCTGCAGCGCCTCAAGGAAGCTGCCGAAAAGGCAAAGATCGAGCTGTCGTCCTCGCAGCAGACCGAAATCAACCTGCCGTTCATCACGGCAGACGCTTCCGGTCCGAAGCACCTGACGATGAAGCTGTCGCGCGCCAAGTTCGAAAGCCTGGTCGACGACCTCATCCAGCGCACGGTTGCTCCGTGCAAGGCTGCCCTCAAGGATGCCGGCGTCACGGCGGCCGAGATCGACGAAGTCGTTCTGGTCGGTGGCATGAGCCGCATGCCGAAGGTGCAGGAAACCGTCAAGCAACTGTTCGGCAAGGAACCGCATAAGGGCGTCAATCCGGATGAAGTCGTCGCTCTCGGCGCCGCCATCCAGGCTGGCGTTCTGCAGGGCGACGTCAAGGACGTTCTGCTTCTCGACGTGACCCCGCTGTCGCTCGGTATCGAAACCCTCGGTGGCGTCTTCACCCGTCTGATCGAGCGCAACACGACGATCCCGACGAAGAAGAGCCAAACCTTCTCGACGGCCGAAGACAACCAGAATGCCGTGACCATCCGCGTCAGCCAAGGCGAGCGCGAAATGGCTGCCGATAACAAGCTGCTCGGCCAGTTCGACCTGGTTGGCATCCCGCCGGCTCCGCGTGGCGTTCCGCAGATCGAAGTCACCTTCGATATCGACGCCAACGGCATCGTGCAGGTTTCGGCCAAGGACAAGGGCACCGGCAAGGAGCATCAGATTCGGATCCAGGCATCGGGCGGTCTGTCCGACGCGGATATCGAGAAGATGGTCAAGGACGCCGAGGCCAATGCCGAAACCGACAAGAAGCGTCGCGAAACCGTGGAAGCCAAGAACCAGGCTGAAAGCCTGATTCATTCCTCGGAAAAGTCGTTGAAGGAATATGGCGACAAGGTCACGGAAGCCGAGCGCACCGCGATCTCCGACGCGATCGCTGCGTTGAAGACCGCCGTCGAGGCCTCCGAGCCGGATGCTGAAGACATCAAGACCAAGACCCAGACGCTGCTCGAAGCTTCGATGAAGCTTGGCCAGGCGATGTACGAAGCGCAGCAGACGGATGCGGCCAATGCCGATGCGGCTGCTGACGCGGCCCGCGATGGCGATATCGTCGATGCCGACTACGAAGAAGTCAACGACGAGGACGATCGCAAGAAGTCCGCATAAGTCTTCTTCGAGCTGGAGATATGTGAGCCCGGAGCCGCAAGCTCCGGGCTTTTGTTTTGCGCAAAACAGTGCCGTTGAAGAGCGCCGCTCACCTTAACGGATGATTTGCAACCGGCTTTTCGGGTGGGACCGGCGCGCCGCCAAGTCCCGGAGCGCGGGTGCAGTGGCCTGAATCTGTGCTTTTCCGACAAAAACCTGCCAGGATAGTGTATTGCCTATGGTATCGCGCTTGAAGGTTTACTAAATCCTGTTGCAAGGAAATCAGGCGACCATCGGGCGGCCGGTTTCGGCATGCCTTTCAACAGGACAACCTGCAAGTATGAAACGTGATCTTTACGAAACGCTCGGCGTTGCGAAAACAGCGGACGAGAAAGAGCTCAAGAGCGCTTTCCGCAAACTGGCGATGAAGTATCACCCGGACAAGAATCCCGGCGACACTGAAGCGGAAAAGACCTTCAAGGAAATCAGTCTAGCCTACGAAATCCTTAAAGACCCGCAGAAGCGGGCTGCCTATGATCGCTATGGCCACGCAGCCTTCGAAAATGGCGGTATGGGCGCTGGTGGCGCCGGCTTTGGCAGCGCGGGTGCCGGCGGCTTCTCAGATATCTTCGAGGACATCTTCGGCGAGATGATGGGCGGTGGCCGCCAGCGCCGGTCGTCGGGCGGACGCGAACGCGGCGCCGATCTGCGCTACAATATGGAAATCTCGCTGGAAGAAGCCTATTCCGGCAAGACGGCGCAGATCCGTGTACCGACATCGATCACCTGCGATGTGTGCACGGGCTCGGGCGCGAAGCCGGGTACAAAACCGCAGACCTGCGCCACCTGTCAGGGCTCTGGCCGTGTGCGCGCGGCGCAGGGCTTCTTTTCCATCGAGCGGACTTGCCCGACCTGTCACGGCCGCGGCCAGACCATCACCGATCCTTGCACGAAGTGCCATGGTCAGGGCCGGGTGACCGAGGAGCGCTCGCTGTCGGTCAACATCCCCGCCGGCATTGAGGACGGAACGCGCATCCGCCTCTCGGGCGAAGGCGAGGCAGGCCTGCGCGGCGGCCCGGCGGGCGACCTCTATATCTTCCTGTCGGTCAAGCCGCATGAGTTCTACCAGCGCGATGGCGCGGATCTTTATTGCAGCGTGCCGATCTCGATGACGACGGCAGCGCTTGGCGGCAAGTTCGATGTGGCGACGCTCGACGGCACCAAGTCGCGCGTCTCGGTGCCGGAGGGCACGCAGGCCGGCAAGCAGTTTCGCCTGAAGGGCAAGGGCATGCCGGTGCTGCGCTCCAGCCAGGTCGGCGATCTCTATATCCAGATCCAGATCGAAACGCCGCAAAAGCTCACCAAGCGTCAGCGCGAACTGCTGAGGGAATTCGAAGAACTGTCTTCCAAGGACAACAATCCGGAATCCGCCGGCTTTTTTTCCCGCATGAAGGATTTCTTCGACATCGAGTGACTGGCCAAGACGACAATCAGCAATATATCCCGGCCGGAGGCAGCAATGCCTCCGGTTTTTTGTTCGTTCGCCGGTGCCGCCGGCACGACGTTCATAAGCGAAAGGTTTTCCCATGGCCTACGAGCTCTTTTATTGGGATGGCATTCCCGGTCGCGGCGAGTTCGTCCGTCTTGCGCTGGAGCAAGCGGGTGCCGACTACATCGACGTCGCCCGCACGGATGGCGGCATGGCGCGCATGATGTCGATGATGAAAAGCAAAACGGGGAGATTCGCGCCCTTTGCGCCGCCCTTCCTGAAGGACGGGGATGTCATCGTCTCCCACGTCGCCAATATCCTGCTCTATCTCGGCGGCAGGCTTGGGCTTGCGCCGAAGGACGAAGCCGGACGGTTCGAGGCAAACGGGCTGCAACTGACCATCACCGATTTCGTCGGCGAAATTCATGACGTCCATCATCCGATCGGCGTGTCGCTCTATTATCACGAGCAGAGGCAAGAGGCGCTCCGGCGGGCCGAAAATTTCCTCGACGAACGTTTGCCGAAATTCCTCGGTTACTTCGAAAAGCACCTGAGCAAGAATGGCGAAGGGCAGATCCATGCCGTCGGCGATGCGCTGACCTATGTCGACCTGTGTCTGTTTCAGCTTCTGGAGGGACTGCGTTATGCCTTCCCGAAGGCGACGCAGGCGGCCGAACCGGACTATCCGCTGCTCGTCGCGCTCAACGCGCAGGTGCGCGAACTGCCTCGGATGAAGGCCTATCTTGCGTCCAAGCGCCGGCTTGCCTTCAACGAAGAAGGCATTTTCCGCCACTATCCCGAGCTGGATCTGGCGTGAGCACCGCTGTTTCCGTTGCGCAGCCATGGCCGACCGCCGGTCCGCCATGGCGTTCATCGCAGCGCAGCGCATGTTCGGCCTTGCCATCAAGGCTTTGGGGGCATAGCTCTCAACCGGATACGCAACCGGATTCTCCATGCCGCATAAGGTTTTTATCAGCCGCCTGAAACTCAGCGATTTCCGCAACTATGCGGCTCTGTCGCTCGACCTCGATGCGCGCCATCTTGTGCTGACGGGCGAGAACGGCGCGGGCAAGACCAACCTGATGGAGGCCGTCTCTTTCCTGTCCCCCGGGCGCGGACTGCGCCGAGCCGCCTATGCCGATGTGGTCCGTGTCGGTGCGGAAACCGGGTTCTCCGTCTTTGCGGAGTTGGACGGCATGGATGGTCCCGCCGAGATTGGCACGGGCACGGCTGGAGCCGAGGAGGGGCAGGCGCGACGCCTGCGCATCAACGGGACAACGGCGAGGACGGTCGACGAACTCCTCGATCATCTGCGTGTGCTGTGGCTGACGCCGGCCATGGACGGGCTTTTCACCGGTGGTTCCGGCGATCGCCGACGCTTCCTCGACCGGCTGGTGCTGTCGCTCGATCCCGAGCACGGCCGCCGTGCGACAGATTACGAGCGCGCCATGCGCAGCCGCAACAAGCTCCTGTCCGAGGGTCGGGCGGATCCCGTCTGGCTGACGGGGCTTGAGCGCCAGATGGCCGAGCTTGGGATATCGATGGCCTTGGCGCGGCAAGAGATGCTCGGTCTTCTGGCAGCCCTGGTGGACAAGAATCACGAAGGCGGCGTCTTCCCGGTCGCCGATTTGGCGCTTTCGGGCTTTCTCGACGGCGAATGGCACCGTCCGGCCTTCGATCTGGAGGAGCAGTATCTGGAAATGATGAAGAACGGCCGCTACCGCGATGCGAGTGCCGGCCGCACGCTTGATGGGCCGCATCGCAGCGATCTTCTCATCCGCCATCGGGCCAAGAACATGGAGGCCGCGCGTTGCTCGACTGGCGAGCAGAAGGCCCTCCTCGTCGGTCTGGTCCTCGCCCATGCCCGCCTTGTCGCCAATATGACTGGCCACGCGCCTGTGCTGCTGCTCGACGAGATTGCCGCTCATCTCGATGAGGGGCGGCGGGCAGCCCTGTTCGATCTCGTCGATGATCTCGGTGGCCAGGCCTTCATGACCGGTACGGATCAATCGATGTTTTCGGCGCTTGGCGAACGGGCGCGCTATCTCACGGTTGCCAATGGCACCGTTTCCGGGTGACATTCAGCCATCATGAGTACAAAACCCCTCAGTTCGGAAGAAATCCAGCGCTATGCGCGCCACATCATCCTGCCGGAGATCGGCGGAGCCGGTCAGCAGGCGCTGAAGGCGGCGCGCGTTCTGGTCATCGGCGCTGGCGGCCTCGGTGCGCCGGTGCTGCAATATCTTGCCGCCGCAGGCATCGGCACGCTTGGCATCGTCGATGACGATACCGTGTCGCTGTCCAACCTGCAGCGGCAGGTCATCCACGCCACGCCCGGCATCGGCAGGTCGAAGGCCGACAGTGCGGCCGAATTCATTGCCGGGCTCAACCCGCATGTCGGGGTGGTTCTGCATGAAACACGGTTGGATGCCTCCAATGCGGAGGCGCTGTTTTCCGGCTACAATTTCGTCGTCGATGGCTCGGACAATTTCGAAACGCGCTATCTCGCCGCCGATACGGCCGAGCGGCTGCAAATCACCCTGGTCACCGGCGCCGTCGGCCGCTTCGATGGCTCGCTCACCGTTCTTCAGCCTTGGAAAAGTGCAGGCGATGGACGGCAGAACCCGGGCTACCGCGACCTCTTTCCTGCGCCGCCGCCGCCGGGCGTCGTGCCCACCTGCGCGGAGGCCGGCATCGTCGGCGCGTTGACGGGCGTGATCGGTACATTGCAGGCTATGGAAGTCATCAAGCTCGTCACCGGCGCCGGCGAACCGCTGATCGGTCGCTTGCTGATGTATGACGCACTGACTGCCCGCTTCGAGACCATCAAATATGGCCGGAAGGTTCGATGAAGCTCGTGCCGATCGATCAGGCGTTCGAGGATTGGGACGCGCTGCTCGCGCTCATCGTTGCCTCCTTCGCCTATATGCACCCGCGGATCGATCCGCCATCATCGGCTCTTCGCCTGACGCTGCAGTCGCTGAAGCAAAAGGCCGAAACCGAGAAGGCCTATGCCGCCATCGAAAACGGTCGCCTGGTTGGCTGTATCTTCTGCAAGCCGGAGCCGCCGGATTGCCTCTATATCGGCAAACTCGCAGTTGCTCCGGACGCGCAGGGCAGAGGCATCGGGCGGCTGATGCTGCGGGCAGCCGAGGCCCATGCCGCCACATGCGGCTTGCCCTGCCTGCGGCTGGAAACGCGGATCGAGCTTGAAGAGAATCACCGAGTGTTTGCGCGGTGGGGCTTTGTCAGGACCGCCGAAGCGTCCCACCCCGGCTTTACGCGCGCCACCTTCATCGAGATGCGCAAGCCGTTGTAATCAGACCCTGCCCGGCAGAACGCGGTCCGGCGGGCGGTGTCCGTCGATGAACGTGCGGATGTTGATCACCACCTTGTCGCCCATGTCGATGCGGCCCTCGAGCGTTGCCGAGCTCATATGCGGCAAAAGCACGACCTTGCCTTCGGTCGCAAGCTTCACCAGCTTCGGGTTCACGGCAGGCTCATTCTCGAACACGTCGAGGCCGGCACCGGCGATCTTGCCTTCGCGCAGGCATTTGATCAGCGCCGTTTCATCGACGATGCTGCCACGCGCGGTGTTGACGATGTAGCTCGTCGGCTGCATCAGCGCGAGCCGGCGCGCCGACAGGAGGTGAAAGGTGGCAGGTGTCGAGGGGCAATTGACTGATACGATGTCGACGCGGGCGAGCATCTGGTCGAGGCTGTCCCAATAGGTCGCCTCCAGCTTTTCCTCGGTCTCGGCGCTGACGCGCTTGCGGTTGTGATAGTGGATCGAAAGCCCGAAGGCCTTGGCGCGGCGGGCGACGGCGGTGCCGATGCGGCCCATGCCGACGATGCCGACGCGCTTGCCGGAGATGCGCCGCCCGAGCATCCAGGTCGGCGACCAGCCCGCCCATTCGCCGCGGCGGTCGGTCAGGATGTTGGCGCCTTCTATCAGGCGGCGCGGAACGGCAAGGATCAGCGCCATGGTCATGTCGGCGGTGTCTTCCGTCAGCACGTTTGGCGTGTTGGTGACAGTGATGCCGTGGCGGGCAGCGGCGTCGATGTCAATGTGATCGACGCCGTTCGAAAAGCTTGCGATCAGTTTCAGCTGCGGCCCGGCCTGTTCGATCAGTGCTGCGTCGATCCGGTCGGTAAGGGTCGGCACGAGCACGTCGGCACGCTTCACGGCTGCCACGAGTTCCGGCTGGCTGCGCGGCGTGTCGTCGATGTTGAGTTCGGCGTCAAACAGTTCCCGCATCCGCGTTTCAACGACATCGGGCAATTTGCGGGTGATGTAGACCTTGGGCTTTTTCTTGTTTGTCATCGCTGTTTGCCGAGCCCTTGTTGACGGGTTTTTAACCAAGATGAGTGATCGTTCTCCCTGCAGTTCATTTTCTACCAGACCCGGTGTGGAAGACAAACAAAACTCTAGATGTCCCCTGACGATTTGCCTGTCTTTGGCAGAACCGGTCAGAGATTTGGCTGCAAGTTCCTGAATCAATTAGGAAAACGGATTTCGTCATGCGTCAGTTCCTTTCCAGGCTCGCTTTTGCCGCCGCCGCTGTCCTGTCTGTCGTGGCGATCGATGCAACCCCGGCTTTCGCCCAGGCCGCGAAGGGCGCAAGCGGCCTGCCGCTGCCGCGCTTCGTCAGCCTGAAATCCAAGAGCGTCAACCTGCGTGTCGGACCGAGCGTCGACTACGCGGTTGCCTGGCGTTACATGAAGGCCGGCGTGCCTGTGGAAATCATCCAGGAATATGACAACTGGCGGCGCATCCGCGACGCCGACGGCACCGAGGGCTGGGTCAACCAGGCGCTGCTTTCAGGAGATCGCACTGCAATCACTGCGCCCTGGATGCGCGGCAAGGGCGAGGGCATTTTCGTCAATATGCGGCACGATCCGCAGTCCAACAGCGCCATTGTCGCGCGCATGGAGCCGGGTGTCGTCGTGCACGTCGGCGAATGCAACGGAGACTGGTGTCGCGCCGAGGCGCAAGGGGTCGATGGCTGGATCTCCCAGGGTGAAATTTGGGGCGCCTATCCGGGCGAAGCCTTCAAGTAGTCGGGCGGATATTCGGGCTGGTCAGAGAAGACCGGCCTCTTTTGCCGCCGCCGCCAGCGAAATCATCGGGCGCGGGCCGATCTGCTCGATGACGATGCCGGCAGCCAGGCTGCCAAGCTTGCCGCAATCGGCAAGCGTCCTGCCCGTGGTATAGCCGTGCAGGAAGCCGGCCGCATAGAGGTCGCCGGCGCCCGTCGTATCGACGACATTGCTGATCGTCGTTGCCTCGACCTTGACCCGCTCGCTGCCCTTTACGATGATCGACCCTTCTTCGCTGAGTGTCACCGCGGCAAGCTTGCAATCCTGGGCGATCATTGACAGCGCATGCCCGAAATCGGCCGTCTCGTAGAGTGCCAAGGCCTCGGCCCGGTTGGCAAAGACGATGTCGACGGTGCCGGAGCGCATCAGCTCGAGGAATTCGGCTCGGTAGCGATGAACGCAGAAACTGTCGGACAGGGTCATGGCGACTTCCCTGCCGTTTTCATGGGCGATGCGGGCGCAGTCGCGGATCGCGTCCTTGGCAAGCGGCGGGTCCCACAGATATCCCTCGAAATAGGTCACAGCCGCGTCCGCAACCACGGTGGGTTCGACATCGCGCGGTCCGAGTTCGACACAAGCGCCGAGATAGGTGTTCATCGAGCGCTCGCCGTCCTCCGTCACGAAGATCATCGAGCGGGCGGTCGGCGGGTGCGTATCGAGCGGCTTTGTTTCGAAATGCACGCCCTGCGCGCGGATATCGTGGGTGAAGATCTCTCCAAGCTGATCGTTGGCCACCTTGCCGAAATAGGCGGCCTTGCCGCCAAGGCTGGCGACACCCGCTGCCGTATTGCCGGCACTTCCGCCGGAGGCTTCAAGGGCCGGCCCCATGCGCGAATAGAGCAGCTCTGCCCGCTCCGCATCGATCAGGTTCATCGCGCTCTTGATGATGCCGTTGTGGACAAGAAAAGCATCGTCGCAGCGTGCGATGATATCCACGATCGCATTGCCGATCGTGAGCACGTCGAATTTCGTCATTCGGAACCGCCTGGAATGTTTGTGTCAGCCGGTGTCCGGTAATAGCGGATTTTCCGCGGTTTGGAAGGGAAAAGAACGAAAGCGCGCCACCGCTTGGGATTTGCCCAATATCGCAACAGGCCTTTCAGTCCCTGATTCGGCCGGTTGGGTTGGCGCCAGCGCCCCGGACGTCTCTTCAAGCGGGCAGGGCGGCAGCGTCATATTGGGCGGCGAACTCGGCGCTGGGCGGGATCGGTTTGATCACGTCGATCAGGACGCCGTTCGGGTCGATGGTGATGAAATGGCGCTGGCCGAAGTCCTCGTCGCAGATCGCCTTGAGGATCGGCAGACCCGCCGCCTGGAATTCCGCATAGAGCGCATCCGGATCCTCGACCTCGAAATTCAGGAGCAGTCCTTGAGCGCTGCCGCGTCCGGTTTCTGGGATCGTTCCATGGCTGCCGTCCAGCACGGCAAGGGCGACACGTTCGTCAATGGTCGATTGCAGGTGCACATACCAGTTACTGGCAAACAGAGCCTCGAAGCGAAGATGGCGCTTGTAGAATTCAACCGTCCGCGCAACGTCGCCGGTCATGATGACGGGATAGTAGCTCGTGATTTTCATGGCTTTCTTCTCCATCCGAGTTAACATACAATCTGTCTGTATCTTTAGCTACATGCATACAGTTTGTATGTAAAGGGGGAGATTTGAGGCGCAGCAACAATGAGCGGACGGAAGCGATGCGTGCAACATTGATCGGCGCGGCGCGCGGTCTTTTTGTGGAGAAAGGCTACCCCGATACGGCCACGCCGGACATCGTCAACGCGGCCGGCGTCACGCGTGGGGCGCTCTATCATCACTTCGAAGACAAGAGGGCGCTTTTTGCCGCTGTCGTCGCTGATGAGGCGAGGAAGGTGGCAGAGATGATCGAAAACAACGCGGCAGCCACTGCGACGGCGCGGGATGCCATTCTCGCCGGGACGCGTGCCTATTTCGATGCCATGCTTGTGCCCGGCCGCACGCGGCTTCTCCTGCTGGACGGTCCTGCCGTTCTTGGACCAGGCGCCATGCAGCAGCTGGATGCGGAATATTCGCAAGCCAGCCTCAAGGCTGGCTTAAACGACCTCTTCGCCGCCAGCGGCAGGACAACCGACTTGCTGGATGCCTTCGTCGAACTTCTTTCCGCAGCATTCGACCGGGCGGCGCTTGCCATCGAAGCGGGCGGCGAGCGGCAGGATTTTGAAAGGGCGATCGCAGCGCTGATCGACGGCATTTCCGTCAAATGACCTGCGCCGGCAGTTCGACCAACGGCGCCGGGATTTCGTTGGTCTTTTCCGCCGCCTTGCAGATATCGGCAATGACGCAGCGCTCGCATTCCGGCTTGCGCGCCTTGCAGCAATAGCGGCCGTGCAGGATCAGCCAGTGATGGGCATGGTAGAGGTAGTGATCCGGCACGATCCGCATCAGTTGGTCCTCGACTTCGTCGGGGGTCTTTCCCGGAGCTAGGCCGAGCCGGTTGGCGATGCGGAAGATGTGCGTGTCGACCGCCATCGTCGAATGTCCAAAGGCCATCGAAAGAACCACGTTGGCGGTCTTGCGGCCGACGCCGGGCAGCGTGATCAGCTCTTCGCGCGTGCGCGGCACCTCGCCGTCGAAATCGGCAATCAGCTTCTCGCTGAGCGCGATGACGTTCTTCGCCTTGTTGCGATAAAGCCCGATAGTCTTGATATATTCGCGAACCTTTTCCTCGCCGAGCGCCACCATCTTTTCCGGTGTATCGGCTGCGGCGAAAAGCGCCCGCGTCGCCTTGTTGACGCCTGCATCCGTCGCCTGTGCCGACAGGGCGACTGCGACGACGAGCGTGAACGGATTGACGTGTTCCAGCTCTCCCTTCGGCTCGGGACGCTGGATCGAGAAGCGGCGGAAAATCTCGTCGATTTCCGCCTTGCTGTAGGCGGTCTTTGGTCTGGTTCTGGCGCGGCTGACTGTCGCGGGTCTCGCTTTCACCGCCGCAATCGCTGATTTTGATTTCACGTTTTTCATGATGCATCTATAGTCGTTGGTCATGAACGATGGCAACGCCGAGATAGCGACAGACGAGCAGCCGGTTTTCGCCGCCGAGCTGACGCCCCATCGTTCGCTCGGCCTCAAAGGCTTCAAGGTTTTGCTTTTGATCGCCGGCCTGCTGAGCCTCGTCCACATCTTCGTCTTCGTCGTCATCGGCGCCTGGCCGATAGTCTTCTTCTTCGGGCTGGATTTCCTGCTGCTCTTCGGCGCTTTCTGGCTGAATTACCGCTCCGCTCGCGCCCGCGAGGAGGTCAGCGTCTCGCGCACCGACGTGTCCGTGCGCAAGTTCACGCCGGCGGGCCGCATGACCGAGCATCGTTTCAATACCTTCTGGGCGCGGTTCAACATTTCCCGCCACGAGGAGATCGGCATCGTCGCCATGCAGATCAGCGACCGGCGCCGGGCAACCGATGTCGGCTCCTTCCTCAACCGCGACGACCGGGAAACCTTCGCCACGGCCTTTGCCTGCGCGCTGGCAACGGTCAAGCGCCGCTAGAGCATGATGCCGAAAAGTGTAAGCGGTTTTCGGACGACATCATGTTCTACTTCGTCAATTCTAGAGCCGGATGATTTTAGGCCGATTCGATCTAAAATCATCCGGCTCTAGGGCAAGAATCGGGTGGCGAAGGCCCGGTTCCGATGATTATCTCTGCCTCAAGGAGATACGACCATGAACATCACGACATCGGTGCCCGCCGACATCACGCCGCATGGCAGCGACTATGAGATTGTCAGCCGCGTGGTCGAGATGCTGACTGAAAACTATCGCGATCAGCCGTCGCTGGAGACCATCGCCGGTGAAATCGGCCAGCCGCCGACGCAACTGCAGAAGACGTTCACGCGTTGGGCCGGACTGTCGCCGAAGGCATTCTTGCAGGCCGTGACGCTCGATCACGCCAAGCGCCTGCTGCGGCAAGAGGAACTGCCGCTGCTTGAAACCAGCTTCGAGGTCGGCCTCTCCGGTCCTAGCCGCCTGCATGATCTGTTCGTCACCCATGAGGCGATGTCTCCGGGCGAATGGAAATTGCGCGGCGGCGGTCTGACGATCCGCTACGGCTTCCATCCCAGTCCCTTCGGCGTGGCGCTGGTCATGGTCACCGATCGCGGCCTCGCAGGCCTTGCCTTCAGCGATGCGGGTGGCGAAAAGGCCAGTTTCGAGGATATGGCAAATCGCTGGCCGAATGCGCAGTACGTGGAAGACAGCGCAGCGACCGCCGCCTATGCGGCCCGCATCTTTGATTCCAGGGAGTGGTGTCCGGAGGAGCCGCTGCGCATCGTGCTGATTGGGTCCGACTTCCAGATCCGCGTCTGGGAAACCCTTTTGAAAATCCCGATGGGCAAGGCGGTCACCTATTCGGATATCGCCTGCAATATCGGCCAGCCGACCGCCTCGCGCGCCGTCGGCGCTGCGGTCGGCCGCAATCCGATCTCCTTCGTCGTGCCTTGTCACCGGGCGCTCGGCAAGAGCGGTGCGTTGACCGGCTACCACTGGGGCCTCACCCGCAAGCGGGCGATGCTCGGCTGGGAAGCAGGAAAGGTTTGACAATGAAAAAGGGCCGCAGCAAATGCGGCCCTTTCGTCATCTGTTGCCCTCGGTGCTCAATGCGCCCCGGACATATCGCCGAGAACTTCCTTCGACGCGACGGTAGAGTCAGCGTTCAGCCTGTAGACCATCGGTACGCCGGTCGCGAGGTTAAGCGCGAGAATCTGCTCCTTGGTCAGGCGATCGAGCACCATCACCAGCGAGCGCAGCGAATTGCCGTGCGCCGCAACGAGGACCTTCTCGCCCCTGAGGACGCGCGGCAGGATGTCGGTGAGGTAATAGGGCCAGACGCGGGCGCCGGTGTCGCGCAGGCTTTCGCCGCCCGGCGGCGGGACGTCATAGGAACGGCGCCAGATATGCACCTGCTCTTCGCCCCATTTGGCGCGCGCGTCGTCCTTGTTGAGACCCGAGAGATCGCCGTAGTCGCGTTCGTTGAGCGCCTGATCGCAAATCGTCTCGAGATCGGGCTGGCCGACATTGTCGAGGATGATCTCGCAGGTCCGCTGGGCGCGGGACAGCACCGAGGTGAAGGCAATGTCGAACTTGATGCCGTATTCGGCAAGCGCCTTGCCGCCGGCATTGGCTTCCTCGACGCCGAGCGCCGTCAGGTCCGGGTCCTTCCAGCCGGTGAACAGGTTTTTCAGGTTCCAGTCGCTCTGGCCGTGACGCACAAGGACGAGGGTGCCGCTCATGATGATGTTTTCTCCGGGATTTTAAGGTTCAGGACAGCCCGAGCACGTCGAGCATGGAATAGAGGCCGGGTTTCTGGTCGCGCGCCCAAAGAGCCGCCGTCACCGCGCCGCGCGCAAAAATGGACCGGTCGGTGGCACTGTGGGAGAGCGTCACCTGTTCGCCTTCGCCGGCGAGAATGACCGAATGTTCGCCGATCACCGAGCCGCCGCGCAGCGTCGCAAAGCCGATCGTGCCGGCTAAGCGCGCGCCCGTGTGACCGTCACGCACGCGCACGGATTGGTTGGCGAGATCTATACCGCGGCCTTTTGCGGCAGCTTCACCGAGCAAGAGGGCGGTGCCGGACGGCGCGTCAACCTTGTGCTTGTGATGCATTTCGAGGATTTCGATGTCCCAGTCCGCTGGCCCGAGCGCGCGCGTTGCCTGTTCGGTGAGAACACCGAGAAGATTGACGCCGAGGCTCATATTGCCGGATTTGACGATCCGCGCGTGCCGCGCTGCCGCCTTGATCTTCTCGTCGTCACCGCTCGAGCAGCCAGTTGTGCCGATGACATGGACGATGCGCGCCTGCGCGGCGAGACCGGCAAACTCGACGGAGGCCACCGGCGAGGTAAAGTCGAGCACGCCTTCAGCCTCGACAAAGGCTTCGAGCGGCTTGTCGCTGATCGCGACGCCGATCGGGCCCAATCCCGCAATCTCGCCGGCATCGCGGCCGATGAAATTCGAACCCGGCCGTTCGACGGCGGCAAAGAGCTGGGCTCCCGGCATCGCATTGATCGTGCGGATCAGCGTCTGGCCCATTCGGCCGGCGGCCCCCACCACCACGAGTTTCATGTCCGTCCCGCTCATGCCTGCCTCATTTCCTGTCCATCATCAACGTCGGCTTCCGCCGCTGGCTGGGCGTTGCCCTGCAGATTGTGCAATCGAGCGTAAAGACCGTCTGCGCGCTTCGCAAGCGCCTCGTGGGTGCCTTCCTCGACCACCAGCCCGTCCTTCATGACGATGATCTTGTCCGCGTTGACGACGGTCGAAAGCCGGTGGGCGATGACAACCACGGTACGGCCGCTCATGGCGTGATCGAGCGCCTTCTGCACGGCCGCTTCCGATTCGGTGTCCAGCGCAGAGGTCGCTTCGTCGAGCAGAAGGATCGGTGCCTGGCGTACCAGCGCACGGGCGATCGACAGCCGCTGGCGCTGGCCGCCGGAGAGGGTCACGCCGTTTTCTCCGACGGGCGTATCGTAGCCTTGCGGCTGCGCGCGAATGAAGTCATGGGCATAGGCGAGCTTTGCCGCTTCCTCGACCTCCGCGTCCGTCGCCTCCGGGCGGCCGTAGCGGATATTGTCGCGGATCGACCCTTCGAAGAGGTAAGGCTGCTGCGAAACATAGGCGAGGCCGTTGCGCAGCGATTGTTTGGTGACGTGGGCGATGTCCTGCCCGTCGATCAGAATCTCGCCGCCGGAGGGGTCGTAGAATCGGGGAATGAGGCTGATCACCGTCGATTTGCCGGCGCCGGAAGGTCCGACCAGCGCGGTTGTCTTGCCGCCTTCCGCAACAAAGCTGACGCCCTTCAGGATGTCGTCGCCCTGGTTATATCCGAAACGGACGTGCCTGAACTCGATCGTCGCTTGCTGCAGCGCGAGATTGCCGGCACCGGGAAGGTCGCGCTGGTGTGGCACGGTATCGAGGATTTCGTATATCATCCGGGCATTGACGACGGCGCGCTCGAGCGAGACCTGGAGCCTCGCAAGGCGGCGGGCCGGGTCATAGGCCATCAAGAGCGCGGTGACGAAGGCGAAGAAAGCCCCCGGCTGGATGCCGTTGTAGATCGATCGGAAGGCCGCATAGGCAAGTACGCTGGAAATCGCGAACCCGGCAAAGGTTTCCGTCATCGGGGCGGTCCGTTCGCTTAAGCGGGCGATGCGGTTGGCGCGGTTTTCGGCTCGGTCGATGATCGTCTCGACCTTGGTCTTCAGTTGCTTCTCCATCGTGAAGGCCTTGACGATGGTGATGCCCTGAATGGTTTCCTGCATGGCCCCGAGCACGTGGCTGTTGATCTCGACCGATTCGCGGGTCGCCTGCTTCAGCCGCCGCGAGACGTAGCGAAGGCCGATCAATAATGGCGGTGCAATGACAAAGACGATCAGTGTCAGCAGCCAGTCCTTGCTGATCATCACCCCGATCAGCGCCACGAGTGTCAGGAAATCGCGGGCAAGCGAGGTCACCGTCATGTTGAGCACATCGCGGATGCCGGAGACGTTCTGGCTGATCTGCGCCGAGATGCGGGCGGAGCGGGTCTCGCTGAAATAGCCGACGCTCAGAGCCATGAGGTGCGAATAGAGCCTGCGCTGGTAGCTGGCGACGATGCTGTTGCCGATCTTGGAGAGTGCTACGGCCTGGCCGTAAGTCGCAAACCCGCGCACCACGAAGGCAACGAAGATCGCGCCGCAGATGTAGAGAACGATATCGGCCCGCTTGTTGGCGAAGGCCTCGTTGACCACCGATTCCATGATCCAGGCGGTGAAGGCGGTCGTGCCGGCGACCAGCGCAAGGCAGGCGATGGCGAAGATATAGCCGCGCATATGCGCGCGTCCGTTCTCGGTAATAACCCGCTTCAGGACACTGGTGATGGTCTCGCGGTCTACGGGTGGCAGCTTTGTCTTGGCTTGTTTCAAGCTGGTTTCCTTAAAGCCCGACGCGCTTGCAGGCGCCATATTTCAGCGGGCTCTATAGTCCCTTGATCCCTCTTTGGCGAGTCTTGAGCCTGACTTGCCTCTCAAGTTCTCCAGCGCCGTCCCTCAGTTGCCACACCAAACCGCGACGGCGTCCGCGAATAGGCGGCAAGACCGGACAGGGCAGCCGTCGGGTGGGTGACGACGAAAGTCGGGATGGTCCGCAGAAGCTCCGAGTGCGGCGCCTTGTCTTCGAAGGCGGCTCGGAACTCCGGTTTTCTCAAGGCAGGCAGGATTTTCTGGGAAATGCCGCCGGCCAGGAAAACACCGCCGCGCGCCATGAAAATCATCGCCATGTCACCGGCGACACGGCCGAGATAGGTGGAAAACAGCGAGATGGTTTCCACAGCCGCCTCATCGCGTTCGGAGAGCGCGCTGGCCGTCACGGCAGCCGGGTCGGGCAGTTCCGGATACCAGGCTTTCGATTCGCAGACCGCGCGGTAGATGTTCATGATGCCGCGGCCGCAGAGCAGTTGCTCTGCCGAAATGCGGCCCTCGATCGGTTCGAGAAAGGGCCAGATCTGATAGTCGCGCTCCGTGCGCGGTCCCACATCGATATGGCCGCCTTCGCCGGGAACCGGAATCCAGCTGTGCTGCGCATGAACGAGGCCGGCCACCCCAAGACCGGTGCCTGGGCCGAGCACGGCGCAGGAGGCGTCTTCGAGAATGCTGCCGGGACCGATCTGCTCGCGGCCTTCCTCGCCGATCGAGGCAATCGCAAGCGCCTGGGCCTCAAAATCGTTGATGATGATCACGTCCTCGAGCGAAAGCGCCGTCAGCATGTCTTTCGGCTTGATCACCCAGCCGGCATTGGTGAGCGGGATTTCGTCGCCCTTGACCGGGCCGGCAACGGCGATGATCGCCGAGCGCGGCTGCACCGAGGTCTTGTCGAGGATGCTGGTCTGCAGCGCTTCCTCGATGCTGGCATAGCTCGTCGTCGGGATGATCGGGAACATCTTCGGCTCGGCGAAGGCGTCGACAAGCAGCGCAAAGCGTGCATTGGTCCCGCCGATATCGCCGATCAGGATCGGAAAGGTGAGGCTGCTTTCGGTGTCTGTGAGCGTGGGCATGGGACGTTCCGTTGTGATCGTGCGGGCTCGAAAAGAGCTGTATCAGGGATGATGGAAGTCGATCAACTGTTCTGCTGTTGCCCGGTTCAGCGCCATCGGGATGTCGTAGACCGTTGCGAGCCGCATCAGCGCCTTGACGTCGACATCATGCGGCATGGCGGTGAGCGGATCGGTGAAGAAGATCAGCATCTGCACGTCGCCGGTGGCGATCATCGCGCCGATCTGCTGGTCGCCGCCGAGCGGGCCGCTCTTCATACGAATGACATTGAGGCTCGGACAGGCCTCCTGCACCCGGCCGCCGGTCGTGCCGGTGGCAACGATCTTCCAGCTCGCAAGCACGGTTTCGTTCGCCTTGGCAAAGGCTGCGATGTCGTCTTTCTTCTGGTCATGCGCAATCAGCGCCACGCATTTTTGACTGATCATCCCCGATCCCCAGCGTCAACCGACCATGACGGTCTCGATTTAAATCGATTTGAACTCCTGTACAGCACAGTCCCGCGGTTGAAAAGCGCTTAAAGGGCGTGCCCGCGATGACCTATTGCAGGGAGGGGCGGGACAGGGGGATTGGAATCGTGCCATCCGGCAGATCGCTGGCCCCGGCATTGATCACCTGCTGGATCACTGCATCGCCAGGCTGCGGCCGCGGCGCGACATAGGCGGTGCCGAAGGTCGCCGACTGTTCGGAAGCTGCCGGAGCGGCCAGCACCGCGGCGCAGGCCTTCGGCAGGTCGGAAAGCGTCGCAAACCTTGGGTTTACCGGCTTTTCGCCCGGCTTCTTTTCCGGCTTGGCCCAGGGTTCCTTGGTGAACCACCAGGCCAGCGACTTGTCGCAACCGTCGCCGATTGCCACAGGTGCCTGCGCCTTGCAGCCGGAAGTGCCGGGCGGGCAGTGCATGCGAATGTGAAAGTGTGCGTCATGGCCATAGATCGGGCGGACCTTGCCAAGCAGGGAGCGATCGCCGGTCCAGGTGTCGCACAGCTTCTTCTTGATCGCAGGATTGACGAAAACCCGCTCCACTTGCGGATAACTTGCAGCCTGCATGACGACCTTCGCATGGGTCGGCGTCCAGCGCTTGGAATTGACGGTCAGGAATTTGCTCTCGTCGAGCATCGACGTGAATGGCAAGTCCTCCCGCGTTTGAATGGAGAGGCGCTGCTCGGGCATCGGCGTGAACCAGATATCCGCGTCGAGCCCGATCTGGTGGGACGAGTGCCCGGAGAGCATCGGCCCGCCCCGCGGCTGGGAAATGTCGCCGATCAGGATGCCGGAACCCCAGCCGAGCCGGACGGCATCCTTCGAGAATTGTTCAAGAAGCTCGATCATCGCCGGATTGCCCCAGCGGCGGTTTCGCGACAGCCGCATCGCCTGCCATGTCGGCCCGTCGGTCGGGATGGCGACGGCTCCGGCCATGCAGCCCTTGGCATAAAATCCGATCGGGCTGGGCGCGGAATTGCTCGGCAGCTGGACCTTGCCGAAAAGCTGCTTGGCGGGTGTGTCATCGGCGGAGGCCGCATCGCCGGTGACAAGGCTGAGTCCCGCCAGCGCCGCCAGCGCGATCGATCCCAGATGCCGAATGAGTCCTGCCTTTATCACTGCCATTCCCCGCTGATTCCCCGATCGTCATAGTGCCGCATGTCGAAGCGCCGCTCCAGCCGCGATTGTTCTCGCTTGGCGTGACACTGTGTCTTTGCGTCAGCCTTGCGGAGGTTGCGATGCTGACCCAAAAAAAATGCCTGATTTGAGGCGGCTTCTGTCAATTGCCCGGATTTTGCCTATTCTGTCCCTCAAACAAAGAAAAAAGGGAAAATCTGGATGCGGCGATTTGGCATTAATTTCAGAAGCGTAGTGAACTTGGCGGCGGTGGCCTTCCTGTCCCTGACTGCGTCGGCAGCTGCTCAGGAGCCGGAATGGCATGGCGGCACGGCGACTGTGGGTGAACTGAAATACAAGGACGGCTTTGCCCGCTTCGACTATGTCAATCCTGATGCGCCGAAGGGTGGCAATGTGAACTTGACGGCTTCCGGCACGTTCGACACGCTGAATTCATTGCTTGCCAAGGGCGAAATCGCCGCGGGAATGACATCGCCGCCTGCAGGCAATCTCGTCTACGACAGGCTGATGACGCCCTCCATGGACGAGATCGCCTCGGATTATGGTCTTCTGGCCGAGGCCATCGCCTATCCAGACGACTTCAGTTTTGTGAAGTTCCGGTTGCGGGCGGAGGCCAAGTGGGCGGATGGTCAGCCGGTGACGCCGGAAGATGTCGTCTTCAGCTTCGAGAAAACCAAGGAACTCGATCCCCAGAAGGAATTTTACTACAAGCACGTGACCAAGGCGGAAAAGACCGGCGACCGCGAAATCACGTTCTCCTTCGACGAGAAGAACAATCGAGAACTGCCGAAAATCGTCGGCGAACTGATGATCGTTCCGAAGCACTGGTGGGAAGGCAAGGACGCCAAGGGCGTTCAGCGCGACATCTCGAAAACCACGCTCGAAATCCCGATGGGCTCGGGACCTTACAAGATCGCGGCAATGACGCCGGGCGCAACCATCCGCTACGAACTTCGCGACGACTATTGGGGCAAGAATCTCAACGTGAATATCGGCCAGAACAATTTCGGTTCCTACACCTATTCATACTATGGCGACCTCGATGTCGCCTTCGAGGCGTTCCGTTCGGGCAACGCCGACTACTGGTGGGAAAATTCCGCCAAGCGCTGGGCGACGGCTTATGCTTTCCCGGCCGTGAAGGATGGCCGTATCAAGCGGGAAGTCCTCGACAACGACTACCGCAGCAGCGGCGTCCTTGTCGGCTTCATCCCAAATCAACGCCGTGAGAAATTCCAGGATCAGCGGGTGCGCGAGGCGCTCAACTACGCCTTTGATTTCGAAGAGCTGAAGCGCACGATCTTCTACAACCAGTACGATCGCATCAACAGCTACTTCTTCGGTTCCGAACTTGCCTCCAGCGGATTGCCGCAGGGACGTGAGCTGGAAATCCTCAATGAACTGAAGGACCAGGTTCCGCCGGAAGTCTTCACCAAGGAGTACAAGAATCCTGTCGGCGGCGATCCCAAGAAACTGCGCGACAACCTGCGACAGGCGATCGCCCTGTTCAAGGAAGCCGGCTACGAACTGAAGGGTAACCGGATGGTGAATTCAAAGACCGGCGAACCTTTCAGTTTCGAAATCCTGCTCGATGGACCGACGATCGAGATCGTGGCGCTGCCTTTTGCACAAAATCTCAAGAAGATCGGTGTTCAAGTCAGCGTTCGTACGGTGGATGCGTCGCAATATACCAACCGCTGGCGTTCGCGCGATTTCGACATGATCTATCTCGGCTGGGCCCAGTCCGTGAACCCCGGCAACGAACAGGCGGAATATTGGGGATCGGAATCTGCCAAGCGCGAAGGCTCGCAGAACTATGCGGGCATCAGCGATCCGGGAATCGATGCGCTCATTCGCCGGATCATCTTCGCCAAGGATCGCGATGAACTCATTGCCACGACAAAGGTGCTCGATCGTGTCCTGCTCGCCCATCATTATGTCATCCCCAGCTACACCGGACGCTATTCCCGGATCGCCTATTCCGCAAACCTCGTGCGGCCCGCCGAGCTGCCAAAATACGCCGTCGGTTTCCCCGCGATCTGGTGGTCGAAGTCAGCCGGCGCTCAATGAAAGCCTTGCGCACGGCTCATCGTGTACTCCAAATGCACATATGCGAATCAGGTTGGGCGCCGAAGCCGGTCGCGGCAGCGGCGCCTTGAAGGAGACCAGCGGATTGATGGATGACAGAAGGGTTGCCGATAGCGGATCGAATCTTGCTGCCGGAGCAAACGGCAAGCGGGAGGTTCGCTGATGGGTGCCTACATTCTGCGGCGGCTTCTGCTGATGATCCCGACGATCGTCGGGATCATGGCCATCTCCTTCGCCGTCGTTCAGTTCGCCCCCGGTGGGCCGGTGGAACAGGTCATCTCCGACCTGACCGGCCAGAACCAGGGCGGCGATCGGCTGTCCGGCGGTGGCGGGGATCTCGGCGTTCAATCGCCGGGTGACGAGTCCTCTGGAAAATATCGCGGCGCGCAGGGGCTCGATCCGGAATTCATTGCGAAACTGGAAAAACAGTTCGGTTTCGACAAGCCGCCGCTCGAGCGCTTCGGCCTGATGATGTGGAACTATATCCGTTTCGATTTCGGCGAGAGCTTCTTCCGCAACACCTCGGTGATCGACCTGATCCTCGACAAGATGCCGGTCTCCATCTCGCTCGGCCTCTGGATTCTTCTGGTTTCCTACGCGATCTCCATTCCGCTTGGCATCAAGAAGGCCATCTCGGACGGCTCGACCTTCGATGTCTGGACGTCCGGCATCATCATCATCGGCTATGCGGTGCCGGGCTTCCTGTTCGGTATCCTGCTGATCGTGCTCTTTGCCGGCGGCTCGTTCTTCGACTGGTTCCCGCTGCGCGGCATCGTGTCGGATAATTTCGCCCAGTTGAACTGGTGGCAGAAGATCCTCGATTATTTCTGGCACATGACCCTGCCTTTGATCACGCTGCTGATGTCGGCCTTTGCAACGACAACGCTGCTGACGAAGAATTCCTTTATCGACGAGATCAAGAAGCAGTATGTCATCACGGCGCGCGCCAAGGGCCTGAATGAGCGACAGGTTCTCTATGGACATGTTTTCCGCAACGCCATGCTGATCGTCATCGCCGGCTTTCCGGGCGCCTTCATCACGGCCTTCTTTACGGGATCGCTGTTGACGGAATACATTTTCTCGCTCGATGGCCTCGGCCGGCTGGGTTACGAATCCGTCGTCAAGCGCGACTACCCAATCGTCTTTGCCACGCTCTATATCTTCTCGCTGATGGGCCTGCTCGTCGGCCTCTTGTCCGACCTGATCTATACCTGGGTTGATCCGCGCATCGATTTTGAGCGGAGGGATGTCTGATGGCGGATGTCATCTCCACCAATCCGGCCCTCGTCACCGGCGCGCCCGGGCGGCTGTCGCCCATCAACCAGCGCCGCTGGGATAATTTCAGGGCCAACCGGCGCGGCTACTGGTCGTTCTGGATATTCATGGTGCTGTTCGGCCTCAGCCTTTGCGCCGAATTCATCGCCAACGACAAGCCGGTTCTCGCCTCCTACAAGGGAGAAATCCTGGTGCCGGTGATGGTCAACTATCCGGAAGAGAAGTTCGGCGGCTTTCTAGCCGAAACGGATTACCGCTCCGACTATATCCGCGACGAGATCAACGCCAATGGCTGGATGATCTGGCCACCGATCCGCTATTCCTACCAGACCGCCAATTCCAACATCCCGCATTCGGCTCCAACGGCGCCCTTCTGGCTGATGGACAAGGCGGAACGCTGCTCCGGCTATCCGCAGGGTGAGAACGACCCGGGCTGCACACTCGGCAATCTCAACTGGATTGGCACCGACGATCAGGCCCGCGATGTTGCTGCCCGGATGATCTACGGATTCCGTATTTCCGTTCTCTTCGGTCTCGCTTTGACCATCGCCTCCGCCATCGTCGGTGTTACCGCCGGTGCCGTGCAGGGCTATTTCGGCGGCTGGACGGACCTGCTCTTGCAGCGCTTCATCGAGATCTGGTCGTCGATGCCGGTGCTTTATATTCTCCTGATCATCGCCGCGATCCTGCCACCCGGCTTCTTTGTGCTGCTCGGCATCATGCTCTTGTTTTCCTGGGTCGGTTTCGTCGGCATTGTCCGGGCCGAGTTTCTGCGGGCCCGCAATTTCGAATATGTCCGGGCTGCCCGGGCGCTCGGCGTCAACAACCGGACGATCATGTTCCGCCACTTGCTGCCCAATGCCATGGTGGCGACCTTGACCTTCCTGCCGTTCATCCTTTCCGGCTCGATCACCACGCTCACCTCGCTCGATTTCCTCGGCTTCGGCATGCCGCCGGGCTCCGCCTCGCTCGGCGAACTGATCTCGCAGGGCAAGTCCAATCTGCAGGCCCCCTGGCTCGGCCTGACCGCTTTCGTGGTCATGTCCGTCATGCTGTCGCTGTTGATCTTCATCGGAGAAGCGGCCCGCGACGCCTTCGACCCGAGGAAGACGTTCAGATGAGCATCGCCATGACAGATAAACTCCTTTCCGTGCGCGATCTCGCCGTTGCTTTCCATCAGGGCGGCAAGACGTCGGTGGCCGTGGACCGCATATCCTTCGACATCAAGCGCGGCGAGGTCGTCGCGCTGGTCGGCGAATCCGGCTCAGGCAAGTCGGTCTCCGCCAATTCGATCCTCAAACTGCTGCCCTATCCGGCGGCGAGCCATCCGAGCGGCGAGATCCTCTTCAACGGCCAGGATCTGATGAAGGCGTCCGATGCGGAACTGCGCCAGGTGCGCGGCAACGATATCACGATGATCTTCCAGGAGCCGATGACGTCGCTCAACCCGCTGCACTCGATCGAGCGGCAGATCGCCGAAATCCTCGACCTGCACCAGGGCATCACCGGCGCGGCCGCCCGAACCCGCGTTTTGGAACTGCTCAATCAGGTCGGCATCCGCGAGCCGGAAAAACGTCTCGCTGCCTATCCGCATGAGCTCTCCGGCGGCCAGCGCCAGCGCGTGATGATTGCCATGGCGCTCGCCAACCGGCCGGAGCTCCTGATCGCCGACGAACCGACAACGGCACTCGACGTGACCGTCCAGGCGCAGATCCTCGAGCTTCTGAAAAAGCTCAAGGACGAGCATGGCATGTCGCTGCTGTTCATCACGCATGACCTCGGCATCGTCCGCAAGATCGCCGACCGGGTCTGCGTCATGACCAAGGGCAAGATCGTCGAAACGGGTCCGACGGCGGAGATCTTCGCCAATCCGCAGCACGCCTATACCCGCCATCTTCTCGCCTCGGAGCCAAAGGGCGTACCGCCGGTCTCCGACACCTCGAAGCCGGTGGTGATCGAAGCACAGGACATGAAGGTCTGGTTCCCGATCAAGGCCGGCTTCCTGCGCCGGATCGTCGACCATGTGAAGGCTGTCGACGGCATCGATCTGACGCTGCGGGCCGGCCAGACGCTCGGTGTCGTCGGGGAATCCGGCTCCGGCAAGACGACGCTCGGGCTTGCCTTGACGCGGCTGATCTCCTCGAAGGGCCGCATCAGCTTCGTCGGCAACGAGATAGCCGGCTATTCGTTCAAGCAGATGCGGCCCTTGCGCCGCCGCATGCAGATCGTGTTCCAGGACCCCTATGGCTCGCTCAGCCCGCGCATGGCCATCAGCGACATTGTCGGCGAGGGCCTGAAGGTGCACGAGCCTTCCCTCTCGGAGAAGGAGCGCGATGCGCGTGTGGCGGCAGCGCTGGAGGAGGTCGGTCTCGATGCCGCGACCCGGTGGCGCTACCCGCACGAGTTCTCCGGCGGCCAGCGACAGCGCGTCGCCATTGCCCGCGCCATGGTGCTCAAGCCGCAATTTGTCATGCTCGATGAACCGACCTCGGCGCTCGACATGAGCGTCCAGGCGCAGGTGGTCGATCTCTTGCGCGACCTGCAGGCGAAGCATTCGCTCGCCTATCTCTTCATCAGCCACGACCTGAAGGTCGTCCGAGCGCTCGCCAACGACATGATCGTCATGCGGCTCGGCAAGGTGGTGGAGCAGGGACCGTCGGAACGCATTTTCACCGCGCCGCAGGAAGACTACACCAAGGCGCTGATGGCCGCCGCCTTCAACATGGAAGCGGTCAACGTGCCCGCTATCAATCAATAGAGTTCCGTTTCATGCCTTCGAAAAGCCCCGTCATCGTCGATCTGAAGTTCATTCCGCAGGAAGTGGAAAGCGGCCTGAAAGGCGCCTTTGCCGGCCGCGAAGTCATCAATCTTGCGGACCCCGCTCACAAGGGTCATGATCTCTCCGGCATCGATTATGCCGTCGTCTGGAAATCCGATCCGGATCTCTTTTCACGCGCGCCGGATCTGAAGGTGGTCTTTTCCGGCGGCGCCGGCGTCGATCATGTGTTGACACTTCCCGGCCTGCCGGACGTGCCGCTGGTTCGTTTCGTCGATCGCAGCCTGACGACGCGCATGAGCGAGTGGGTGGTGATGAACTGTCTTCTGCACCTGCGCCAGCACCACGCCTATGAGGCGCGTGCCAAGGCCCACGTCTGGGAAGATCTGAGCCAGCCCGAAGCCGCCGATGTCACTGTCGGCGTCATGGGCCTCGGCGTGTTGGGCCAGGATGCCATCCGCAAGCTCGGCGTCATGGGCTTCAAGACCATCGGCTGGTCGCGGTCAAAAAAGGAGATCGATGGCGCCGAGACCTTCGCCGGCGATGAATTGGACGCATTTCTCGCTCAAACCGATCTCCTTGTCGGCCTGCTGCCTTTGACGGACGAAACCCGCGGCATTTTCAACGCACAGCTCTTCTCGAAGCTCAGCCGAAGCGGCGCCTACGGCGCGCCGGTGTTCATCAATGGCGGGCGCGGCGGCAGCCAGGTCGAGGCCGACATTCTGGCGGCGCTAAGATCAGGCGTGCTCGGCGGCGCCTCGCTCGACGTGTTCGAACAGGAACCACTGGGCAAGGACAGCCCCTTCTGGGACATGGACAACGTCTACGTCACCCCGCACGTCGCTGCCTCGTCAGACGTCAAGGCGCTGTTTTCTCATGTCGAGCAGCAGATCAATCGTTTCGAAAGCGGTCTGCCGCTTCAGCATCTGGTGGACCGTCAAGCCGGCTATTGATCAGGGCGGCGATACCCCGTCGGCTGATCATAAAGCCAGCCGATACGGGCGATCGCATCCTCCAGTCCCTCGAGGGCAACGTTCATCGTATGGCCGTTGGCGTGCAGCAGCGTCTGCTCATCGAGCATGATGGCCACGTGACCCTTCCAGAAGACGAGATCGCCGCGGCGGAGTTCATCGCGGGTGATTTCGGTACCAAGGCTCTTAGCCTGCATGTCGGTATCGCGCGGCACGCCTTTTCCGGTCATCATCATCGAGAGCTGGATAAGACCGGAGCAATCGATGCCGAAGCCGGAGCGTCCGCCCCAGAGATAGGGCGTTTCAAGAAACCGTGCCGCCACGGAGACGTAGTCTCCAGAGTGTGGCTTTCCCACCTCCGCGCAGTGATTGGCGATGACGGCCTGCCCACCTTCCAGCAGGAAATAGCGCGTGCCGCGCGTTTCCCGCTCGCCGACGACCGTGATCCGGTTGCCCATCGATAGCGCCTGGACCGTGGGAAATTTGAGGTCTGGGCCGGCATAGATAAAGGTGCGGGGGGCCGTGACGATATGCGTCAGGCTGCGGACCACAGGCGAAACGGCATGGTCCGGAATATAGCCGACATAACCGTCGAAATCGGCCTTCACCCATGCCCAGTTACCCGCGGTGTCGAAGACATGGACCGTTTCTCCGAGCAAAAGTTCCGTGTCGGTGCCGCTTTCGAGTTCCGGGCGGGCTCGCATCTGCACCACTGGGGCAGAGATGACACCCGGTGAGCCGCTCACATAGTTTGCGGCCTCGACGATGCCGCGCAACCGCTCCTCGGCAAGGTCGGGGCGATAGGCGTTCAGTCGGCGGTCGGGAAGGTCAGACATGTGCCCTCAGATAGACAGTTTGCGTCCCTGATCAATGATCAGATCGCCAAGTTTTTCAAGATAGAGCGCACCCTCGACCGTGCGTTTGATGATCACATTGCGCTTGTCGCGCTCGTCGCGCGCGCGGGCGACGAGGCCGAGATCACCCATCGTATCGAGGGCGCGGGTGATCACAGGCTTCGTTACGCCGAGAATACCGGCCAGCCCGCGCACGGTATGCGGCGGCGGCACGAGGTAGATATGCAGGAGAATGGAAATCTGCCGCAGCGTCAGGTCGCGATTGTCTATCCGCACCTGCTCGAGCGAGACGGCGTGCCAGAGGTTCAGCGCCTGGGAAGCTGAGAGTTCGATTGGCATTCGACGCCCTTGGTTTGAAGTGGCCAAATTTACAGGCGGGATCGTTACGGAAGCGTTTCTTTTTGCGCGGGGCAAACGCTTGGCCGTTGTCAAATCCGCGCGATCGCCTTTTCGATCTTGGCCAGATGCGCCGCGCGCTGCTTCGCCGTCACGCGATCCATGTCGTGCAACGAGATCATCCGGAACTGTACATCCTTGGCGCAGAAGGCGGCGATGCCGCGCTTCAACAGGCGGCGGACCGGGTCGCCCATATAGAGCTTGACGACCCACCAGGGCGAACCGGTCGTCGTCAGCGCCCAGAACGACTTGATATTGGTCAGGCGTGGAATGATGCGGCCGCCGGCTTGTTCATGATCGAAGGCGATGCCTGGGGCAAAGACGCGGTCGAAGAAACCTTTCAGGATCGCCGGGAAATTGAACCACCATTGCGGAAAGACCAGGATCAACCCGTCCGCCGCCTTGAGCCGCGCGACGATATCGTCGACGGCCGAGGTATTGTAGGGGACGTCGAAATAGCCCCGCCGTTCCGCTTCGCTGAGGCGTGGGTCGAAATCCTCCGTGTAGAGGTCGAGCAGATCGACGCTGTGGCCGTTCTTCTCCAGCGCTGTCTTCGCAGTCGCAGCGATACTCCCGGCAAAACTGCCGGCCAAGGGATGGGAGAGGACGACGAGGAAGCGCATGAGGTTTTCGTCCTTAGAACAGGCTGCCCTGCTTCGGCGGCTCGGCCCGTGGCGGCCTTTCCGCGCGCTTCTTCAGTGGCTGGGGCGGCGTCGGAGCGCCGCCTTCGGTGGTCATGGCGTTGATAGACCCGTCGGCGAATTCGATCGCGATCGCCTGGTTCAGCGAGAGGGCTGAGGCCGCCTTGACCGGGGCTCCCGTCTCGTCGCGCACCAGCGCATAGCCACGCTTCAACACGTTGCGATAGGACAGCGACTGCAGGATGCGGTCCTGCGCCACGATTGTGCTGCGTCGCCGCCGCAGATCGGCCAGGAGCGCGTTGTCGGCTCTGCCTGCAAGGCCTGTCAGGCGATCCTGCGAACGGTGAATCTGGCTAAGCAGCCGGCCGGGGAAGGTTCTGAGCGACGCATCAGCCGACGAAACCCTGGCAGCAGAACGATGGATAAGGCGTTCGACGACGCGTTCCGCGCGGATCATATGCTCCGATAGTTTCTGCCGCCGCTCGTAGATCCGGTTCGACAGAACATCCGGGCGCAAATGTGCGGCCGTACGCTCGAAGGCACGCCGCTTGTTGGCAGTGTTCATCTGCAAGCCGCGCCCCAGCCCTGCCGATGCCTCGTCGAAGCGGCGGCGCGGCAAGGCGAGTAGCTGGTCGAGCGAGGGCAGCGCCCGTGTCAGCGCACGAACGTTGTGCCGCCGATTGTCCATCTGCCGTGTCACCGCCGCCTTCAGACGCGCAGAGAGGCCCGAGACACTCGCCTCCAGATCGGCCTTCACCGGCACGGCCATTTCCGCAGCTCCCGTCGGTGTCGGCGCCCGCTGGTCGCTCGCATAGTCGATCAGCGTCCAGTCGGTTTCGTGGCCAACCGCAGAGATCAGTGGGATCTGTGAATTGGCTGCGGCACGCACCACGGCCTCGTCGTTGAAGCTCCAGAGGTCTTCGAGGCTGCCGCCGCCGCGGGCGACGATCAGCAGGTCCGGCCGGGCGATCGGGCCGCCCGCAGTGAAGGCGTTGAAGCCCTCGATTGCTGCCGCCACTTCACTGCCCGAGCCTTCGCCCTGGACCCGCACGGGCCAGACGATGACATGAACGGGGAAACGATCCGAAATCCGGTGCAGGATATCGCGGATAACCGCGCCAGTCGGTGACGTCACGACGCCGATGATACGCGGCATATAGGGCAGGGGCCGTTTTCGCGTCTGATCGAAAAGCCCCTCGGCGCCGAGCTTGCGCTTGCGCTCCTCGATCAACGCCATCAGCGCCCCGGCGCCGGCCGGCTCCAGCGTCTCGATGACGATCTGGTATTTCGACGAACCGGGGAAGGTCGTCACCTTGCCGGTGGCGATCACCTCCATGCCTTCTTCGGGCCGGAATTTCAGCCGGCTCATCGTCCCTTTCCAGATGACCGCATCGATCCGCGCCTTGTCGTCTTTCAGGGAAAAATAGGCGTGCCCCGAGGAATGCGGGCCGCGATAACCGGAAATCTCGCCGCGCACCCGCACCTGGTCGAAGGCCTGCTCGACCGTGCGCTTGATAGAACCGGACAGCTCTGAAACCGAATATTCGGTGAGATTGGTGGGCGAATCGGAATCGAAGAAAGAGCTCATAGGCCCATTTTGCCGCGCCCGCCCGCGAATGACCAGCCGTTGGTGGCGCCCTCAACAGGCCTTTCAATTTCCCCGTTCGTCCCCGGTGCTCAAAACCACGCGCATCATGGCCGCAACGTCAATCACCACTAAGGACCAGCCGATGTCAGGCCGTTTTTCCAGCAATATCCCCTCCCTCACAAGTCCTGCCACCCATGGTTTTGCGGTGACACTCAGCGATACGCTTGATCTGTCCGAGATGACGCGAGCGATCTATGTCGGCTCCGGTGGCACGCTTGCGCTGCGCCTGCTTTCAGGCCAGACCGTCACCCTCGCCGGCGTTGCGCCCGGCAGCATCCTGCCGGTGCGCGCCGATCGTGTGCTGGCAACAGGCACCACCGCCGGCAGCATCGTTGGGCTCGTCTGATGGTGTCGCTCGGTCTCAATACAGGCCTCGGCCTGGCCGGCGCAGGCAGCGCATGGTTTGTCGGCGCGACTCTTACCGCGGCCGATGCGAATGATGGCGTTGCCAAGCTACCCGCCTTCGTTGCCGATTTCCGCATGGATCGCCATGCCGTGACGCATGTGATTGCGGCAAACATTGCTGCCGCGGCGGTGGACGCGCTTGTCTCTCCGCACTCCGTTCCGTTTTCGGATCTGTTCGTGTTCACACGCGGATCGGCCGCGGAATACATCGATGCCGCAGGGGTGGCCCAGCAGGCGGCTGCGGACGTCCCGCGCTTCGACTACCGCTACGGCCATCGGCAGCTCCTGATCGAAGGCCCGGCCGCCAATCTTTTCCTGAATGCGTTCTCACCCGCGACGCAGACGATCGCAGTCACCTATGCTGCGCAATATACCGTTTCCTGTCGAGGCTCTGGCTCGCTGGTGCTCTCAGGCGCAGTAACTGCCACGGTGACGCAACCCCGCGCCGGTCACCTTCACGGCGACATCGGCCAGCCTGACGCTGACGGTCAGCGGCGCCCTGAGCCGGGCGCAGCTGGAAACGGGGGCTGCGGCCACCTTTCTTTTGAAGGGGCAGGGTCTCTATGGTTCTCTCGGGCGTCTCATCGGTGTCGGCACCGGTGACGAGATCATGCGCTTCAACACGGCTCAGACCAACGTAATTGCCGGCAACGCACTGTCAATTGCGAGCGTGACCGTGCCGCTCCCCGCCTTCGGTGTCTGCCTCGGTTGGAGCGCCACCGGCCGGTCAGGCAGCTATAGCGGCGGGACAATTGCAACCGATGCGACCGTGCCGGCAACAGCGGGTCAGGTCTTCCTCGGGCGGAACCAGGCGGGGCTATGTGCCGCCGGCCGTTATGACAGCCTGACGATCTGGCCCTTCCGGGCGTCCAATGCGGCGATCCAGGCAAAGGCCGGGGCCTATTCCTGACGGACGAGCATCGGCCATAGATTTCACGCAAATGTCAAATATGCCGGTCGCTGAGGGAACTCTTTGGCGACCGCTTCGTTATGAGCAATCGGAGGGTTAAGCCAATTTTAGCGAGCCTTGGGCAGATTGTTGCGCTATACTCATCATCGGGAGGGGTCGGATGATAATCTTGACCACATTTGCAATCGGACTTTTGACGGCGGGTCTGCGGTCTGTGCCTTGCTACGCTCTGGCCGGTGGTCTGATCATCGCAGCCTTCGCACTTGCCGCGCTCTTTTCGGCCGGTGCCGTATCCCTGTTTGCGCTCGTTCTGGCGTTGCTCGCTTATAATGCCGGGATCGCCGCACCGGTCTTCGCCGCGTTCATTCTTGCGCGCCGCCGTCAGGCATAATTATCGAGCGTCATTGAAAGACCCGCCGCGTTTTCCAACAGCGGGTCTTCGATTCCATCCTGTTTCAGACCGGCTCCCAGCCATCCTTCTGGCTGGCGCGGTAGATCGCATCGATGAGCTTCTGGTTGTTCACCGAGCTTTCCAGCGTCACCACCTCTTCCGTCCCGCCCCTTGCCGCGCGCGAAAAAGCTTCGGCTTCGAGCTTGTACTGCCGCGCATCTTGGAAGCGGAAAAGTTGTGATTGCGAGTGGTTCTGGTTGGTCAGTTCCAATTCTTCGGCACCGTAGCGGTCGGCATTGAACGGCGACTTCACTTCAATGAAGCCCTTGTCGCCGTGGAAGACCATTACCTGGCGGGCGGCAAGCTGGGTGGAGATGTAGAAGCTCAATTCAAAGTCGCCGAAATCGGCGCGCACGCTCGAGTATATGTCGGTGCCAAATTCCGGATCGCGGTCGGTATTGGCCTGCACCCGGATCGGCTCCTTGCCGGTGACGAAACGGGTCGTGATCGCTGGATAGACGCCGATGTCAGGCAGTCCGCCGCCGCCGAGTTCCGGCTTGTTGCGCATATTGGCGGCATCGCGATTGTAGTAGGTGAAGGCGCCCTGAACGTGGCGCAGCTTGCCGACAGCACCGTCCTGCAGCAGCGAGCGGACTTTACGCCAGACGGGACTGTAGGTGACCATATAGGCTTCGGAAATCAGCACCTTGTTGCGGTCACGCGCCTCGATCACGGCGCCGATCTCGGACGCCTTGAGCGCGATCGGTTTCTCGCAAAGCACGTGTTTGCCGGCATCGGCGGCCTTGATCGACCACTCGACATGCTGCGAGGTGGGCAGCGGAATGTAGACGGCGTCGATGAGGTCGGAAGCCAGCATTTCCTCGTAGGAGCCGAAGGCGTGCGGCACCGAGAAACGGTCGGCCATGTCGCGCGCTTTGGAGAGATCGCGGCTGGCAATGGCCGTGACGACGCAGTTTTCCGCGTCCTGGATGGCAGGAACAACGAGTTCGCGGCCGATCTTGGCCGTCGACAGAATACCGAAGCGCAACATTGACATATCCTCTCTGTTTCGGCGGCACAGTAACCGCGAGGTACCTGCCCATCAAGCCATTCGCGCGGGAATAAAATTGCCGCCGGGCATGTAAAAACGCTGTACCTCGCCTATCTCCATGGGGCAGACTTCGCGCCTCCCGAGCGATTTATCCCATAGCATTCTGGAGCGACCCCATGGAAAAGCGAACCCTCGGCCGCACCGGCCTGTCCATCGCGCCGCTGGTCTTCGGCGGCAATGTCTTCGGCTGGACCGCGGATGAAAAGACCTCGTTTCAATTGCTCGACGCCTTCTTCGACGCAGGCTTCAATGCTGTCGATACCGCAGACGCCTATTCCACCTGGGTTCCAGGCAATAGCGGCGGCGAATCCGAAACGATCATCGGCAAATGGCTGAAACAGTCGGGCCGTGCCCGGGACGAGGCCGTGATCGTCACCAAGGTCGGCTCCGAAATGGGGCCAGACAGGAAGGGGCTGTCGGCAAAATGGATCCTGCAGGCCGTCGAGGATTCCCTGCGCCGGCTGCAGACCGATCATATCGACGTCTACCTGTCGCACTGGCCGGATGCCGAAACGCCCTATGCGGAAACGCTGGGCGCCTATGATACACTTCTGCAGCAGGGCAAGGTTCGCCATGTCGGAGCGTCCAATCTGAGCGCCGAGCAGTTGCGGTCCGCACTCGATGTTTCGAAAGAGAAGAACCTGCCGCGCTACGCGGTGCTGCAGCCGGAATACAATCTCTATGACCGCGCTTCTTTCGACGGTCCGCTGCGAAATCTCTGCATGGCCGAAGAGATCGGCGTGATCACCTATTTCGGCCTTGCGAGAGGTTTTCTTTCGGGAAAATATCGCTCGCACAGGGACCTGGAGGGTTCGGCACGCGGCGGCGGCATCGGCAAATATCTCGATGGCCGCGGCATGCGCATCCTGGGCGCGCTGGATGAGGTGGCGGCAGATACCGGCAACACGCAGGCAGAGATTGCTCTTGCCTGGATCATGGCACGCAAGGGCGTCACGGCGCCGATTTCCAGCGCGACGAACCTGACCCAGCTTGAAAGTCTGATGAAGGCGGCCTTGATCCGCCTTTCCGACGAAGCCTGCCACCTCTTAACCGAGGCCAGCGAATAGAACATCCGGGAGGAAAAAGGCATGGCGGTTGAGATACGGGACGCGGCGCTGGGCGACGAAGCGGACTGGCGCAGACTTTGGGCGGGCTATGTCGCTTTTTACCGGGTGGTGGTATCCACGGACGTGACGACAACGACGTGGGGCCGGATCGTCGACCCTGGCTCGCCGCTGTTCATGCGCGTCGCGGTGCTGGACGGCCACGTCGTCGGCTTTGCCCTCTGCCTTTTGCATGAGGCGACCTGGGTGAAGGAGCCGGTCTGCTATCTGGAGGACCTTTTCCTCGACGAGGCGGCGCGCGGAAAGGGCATCGGCAAGGCGCTGCTGGATGATCTCGTCGAGAAGGCCAAGGCGAATGGCTGGGCCCGCCTTTACTGGCATACCGACGAGGGCAATGAAACCGCACGGCGGCTCTACGACAAATATACCGAGGCCGACGGCCATGTCCGGTACCGGATGAGTTTTTAGCCCTTCAGAGGTGGAAGACCCTGATAACACTCCGCATGGCTGCCGGAATGATTGGCCATGCCTTCCTTTGTCAGCAGACCAGCCGGCGCCGTATAGCTGCGGATGCGCCGTGCTGGTCGCTCATGCCACTGGATATTCACCGCCCAGAGTTTCGGGAAGAAACAGAGTGAGGCGTAGGGCAGGTTGTCATGGATCCACCAGGCAAGCGACTGCCAGCCGCCGAGTGTTGCGCGCCTGTCCCAGATCCAGGGAAGGACGATGCAGGCCGTCGCGCCCATGCAGCCGTCGGCGTCACGCATGTCCCATATGTGATCGGCGGCACTGGCCGCATTGGTCGAGCAGTTGAGCTTGTTGCGGTTGCCGAACGCGTTGACCGACCGCGAACGATAGCCGGAGCGGATGTGCAGGCGACCGAATGTACGCTGCAGCGGCTCCAGCAATTCCTCGCAAAGTTTCGTGCCGGCAGCGATCGCGAGTTCCGGATCATCGGGGACATTCGGCATGCCGTAGAAATCGGCGATCTCCGAATGCAGGAAGTCTCTGAGGAAGAAATTCTCCGACAGGCGGGTGCGGCCCAACTCCTCCAGCGCTTTCATCGATCCCGGCTTTTTCATGTGAGGCCTCCCGTTTCTCTGGAGACTATGTCGGAGGAAAGGCGCTTGCCACCCGGTTTCAATCAGCCGGAATAGCGGAAGAAATCGATGAAGGCGCGTAGCGCCGGGCGCATCTGTCGTCGGCTCACATAGTAGAGATAAGGGCCGGGATAGGGCGGGCACCAGTCCTCCAGCACCCTGACCAGCCGCCCCGCCGCGATATGCTCCACCACCCGCGTCTCGAAGGCATAGGTCAATCCCGCGCCGCCGATTGCGGCGGTGATGATCGGCCGGTCCTCGCCAAGGATCAGTGGCCCGTCGATCGGAATGGTCAGTTCCTGTCCGCCCTTCTCGAACTCCCAATTGTAGAGCGTGCCGTTGGAAAAGCGGCGGCGGATGCAGCGGTGATGGACGAGATCGCGCGGATGCTGCGGGATCGGAAAATGTTCGAAATAGGTGGGCGAGGCGACGATGGCGCCCCGCAATGACGGGCCGATCTTGACTGCGATCATGTCGGCCTCCAGGCTTTCCTCGAGCCTGATGCCGGCATCGAAGCCCTCGCGGACGATATCGGTAAACCCGTCCTCGTCGGCGATCTCCAGCGTGATATCCGGATAGAGACCGAGGAATTCGCCAAGCCGCGGCGCGATCAGGAGGTCGGCAGCAAAGCGCGGCGCGGTGATGCGCAGATTGCCGGAGGGCTGGCCTTTCGCCTCGACGACGGCCTCCAGCGCAACGCCGATTTGCTCCAATGCCGGACGCAGGCGCTCCAACAGCACCGTGCCTTCCTCCGTCGGCGCGACGCTCCGCGTGGTGCGGGCGAGCAGCCGAACGCCAAGGCTCTCCTCCAGCGTCGAGATGGCGTGGCTGACCGCCGACGGCGCGACGCCGAGTTCTTTCGCGGCCGCGCGAAAACTGCGATGCGCCGCGACGGTGGAAAGGACGGCGAGTTGGGCGAGGTGGTTCCTGTTCATTGATCGAAATAATAGAACAACTCGTTAGGATTTGCAGCCGTTATCAAACGATCGAAAGCGCATTATTTTCAGGATGCATCGCAGGTGTCTGTCAGCGCCCGCGTTCCCTATCCGGCTCACAAAGGAGCAACCGCTATGAAAATCCGCAAACTTGGACAGGATCTCACCGTCTCGGCCGTCGGCCTCGGCTGCATGGGCATGAGCTTTGCCTATGGCGCATCGGACGAACAGGAATCGATCCGCACCCTGCATCGCGCCGTCGATCTCGGCGTGACCTTCTTCGATACCGCCGAAGTCTATGGCCCTTATGAAAACGAGATCCTGCTGGGCAAGGCGCTGAAGGATGTTCGCGATCGCGTGACCATTGCCACCAAATTCGGCTTCCGGATCGCCGCTGGAAAGTCCCCCAGCGAGACCATCATCGGCGTCGATGGCGGCCCGGAAAATGCCAAGGCCGTCGCCGAGGCCTCGTTGAAGCGCCTCGGCACCGATGTCATCGACCTCTACTACCAGCATCGCGTCGATCCCTCGGTGCCGATCGAGGAGACGGTCGGTGCGATGGCAGAACTGGTGCGCGAAGGCAAGGTGCGCACGCTTGGCCTGTCGGAGGCAAGTGCTGCCACCATCCGCCGTGCGCATGCCGTTCACCCGATCGCCGCTGTCCAGAGCGAATATTCACTATGGACCCGCGATCCTGAGGACGAGGTGCTCGAGACCTGCCGCGAGCTCGGTATCGGCTTCGTGCCCTACAGCCCGCTCGGGCGCGGTATGCTGACGGGCGCCATTCGCAACGTGGACGATCTCGGAAAGGACGACTTCCGCCGCAACCTGCCGCGCTTCCAGGCGGAAAATCTCGATGCCAATGCGGCGCTTGTCGAAACGCTGAAGACGATAGCTGATGGCAAGGGCGTCACGGCTGCGCAGCTGGCGCTTGCCTGGGTGCTGCACCAGGGCGATTTCATCGTGCCCATCCCCGGCGCCCGCAAGCTCAACCATCTGGAACAGAATGTTGCCGCCGCGGAGATCACTCTGTCTGCCGCAGAACTGACGACACTCGGCGACGCCCTATCGCCGAACCGGGTGGCGGGCAAGCGCTATTCGGACGCCTCGCTGGCGCTGACGAACAGATGACACGGGCCATTTAGGCGTCGCCGTGCTTCGCTCTTTTGGGGCGAAGCACAACGCGCAGTGGAGGCGGGCGATATCTGAGCCAGCTCCGTCTTTGTTCCCCACCGCCATCGTGATAGGATCACGCGGCGCGCTAGGGAGGTGCTGTGAATGACCGACGAACAGGCAATTGGCACAGTCGTTCACCTCTATGTCGACGGCATGGCGTTTTGCAACGAGGCAGCCCTGCGCAAGGCCTTCCATCCGGATGCGAAGATCATCGGCAACTATGAGGGTGCGGTCGAATGGATGTCCCGCGACGATTTCATCGCCGCCATCCTCGCCGAACCGCCGGCCCCGCCCGGAACCCAGCCCCTGATGGATATCGAGATCACCGACATCGAGGGCGACGCCGCCTTCGTCAAGGTCACCGACGAATTTGCCGGTATGCGCTTCACCGACTACCTGTCCCTGTTGAAAATCGGCGGCCACTGGCTGATCGTCAACAAGCTGTACCATTTGCATCGGTAGGCTTCGTCTGCGCAGGGCACGCCGCCCTGTCCTTGCGGCCAAGGGGGGTGGGGTAACGAAAGAGGCGCTTCGTCACAAGGTTTGCAGGCAGTCAAAGGGGCGGAAAGCCGCCCCTTTTTTGTCCGTATTCTTAGGCCCGCAAAACGCCGCCCGTGCTCTTCGTCACATTGGCGATGATCTTGCCGGTCAGGGCTTCGAAATCCTCGTCGGTCAGCGTGCGTTCGGCAGGCTGGATCACGACTTCGATCGCCACCGACTTCTTGCCTTCGCCGAGCGATGCGCCTTCGAAGACGTCGAAGACGTTGACGCCGGTCACCAGCTTGCGGTCCGCACTCGACGCCGCCTTGAGGATGGCGCCGGCTTCGACTGATCTGTCGACCACGAAGGCAAAGTCGCGCCTGACGGCCTGGAAGGGCGAAAGCTCCAGCGCCGGCTTGGTGCGGGTGGCCTTCTTCTTCGGCTCGGGCATCGCGTCGACATAGACTTCGAAGCCTGAGAGCGCGCCGGAAACGTCGAGCGCTGCCAGCGTCTTCGGGTGGAATTCCCCGAAATGGCCAAGCACGATCTTCGGGCCGAGCTTGATCGTGCCGGAACGGCCCGGATGGTACCAGGAGGGACCGCCGGCTTCGAACTGGACATTGCCCATCGGCACGCCGCAGGCCTCGAGAACGGCAATCGCGTCAGCCTTGGCGTCGAAGACATCGACCGGCTTGCCGCCGCCCTTTGCCGCATTCGACCAGGAACGCCCCGCCCCGGCAAGCGACGCGGTGCCGCGGCGGATGCCGCCGGCAACGCGGCGCTGGCCGGCCGGGGTGTCGTTTTCATAGGTGCCGGAAACCTCGAAGATCGCCACGTCGCCAAAGCCCTTGTCGGCGTTGCGCTGCGCCGCGGTCAAAAGGCCCGGCAGCAGCGACGGCCGCATGTCGGACATGTCGGCGGCGATCGGATTAGCCAGCGAAAGGGCTGCAGCGCCGCCGCCAAAAAGCTCGGCCTGCGCTTTCGAGATGAACGACCAGGTGACCGCCTCCAGCATGCCGCGCGCGGCAAGCGCCCGCTTGGCGAGCCGCGTGCGGATCTGCAGCGTCGTCAGGATCTTGCCGTTCACGGTGCCGAGGCTTTCGATCGGCTCCGGCTTGATGTTGTCGACGCCATGGATGCGCATGACTTCTTCAACGAGGTCCGCCTTGCCATCGACATCCGGCCGCCAGGAGGGAACGGACACGGAGACGCGTTCACCGGAGCCCGTCACGCCGAAGCCGAGACCCCTGAGGATCGAAACGGCTTCGTCCGAGCTTACTTCCAGGCCCGTCAGGCGCTTGACCTCGGAAACCGGGAAATCGACGATCTTCGGCGTGTGGCCGGCATAGCCGACCACGTCTGTCTTCGCGGCGATGCCGCCGCACATGTCGAGGATCAGCTGTGTGGCGCGCTCGAGGCCGGGCACCATGTACTCCGGATCTGCCCCACGCTCGAAGCGGTAGCGGGCATCGCTGATGATGCCGAGCGTGCGGCCGGTCTTGGCGATGTTCATCGGGTCCCAGAGCGCCGACTCGATCAGCACGTCGGTCGTGGTCTCGTCGCAGCCGGAATGTTCGCCACCCATGATGCCGCCGATCGATTCGATGCCGTCTTCATCGGCAATGATGACGTTCGATGGTGAGAGCGTGTATTCGCGGGTGTCGAGCGCCAGAACCTTTTCGCCCTCCTTGGCGCGGCGAACGGTGAGGTTGCCCGTGACCTTGGCGGCGTCGAAGACGTGCAACGGCCGGCCCTGGTCGAAGGTCAGGTAGTTGGTGACGTCGACCAGCGCATTGATCGGCCGCAAGCCAATGGCCAGCAGCCGCTGCTGCATCCATTTCGGGCTGGGGCCGTTCCTGACGCCGCGCACCAGGCGAAGCGCAAAACCGGGGCACAGATGGGTGTCTTCACCGAGATCGAGCTTCACCTTGGTCGTCGTCTCGCCTTCCACCTTGAAGCTCGGCTGCGGTGCCGCCTTCAACTTGCCGAGACCGGAGGCCGCCAGATCGCGGGCGATGCCGTGGACGCTGGTGCAGTCCGGACGGTTCGGCGTCAGATTGATCTCGATCATCGGGTCGTCGAGCCCGGCATAGGCGGCGAAGCTCGTGCCGACCGGTGCATCGTCCGGGAGATCGATGATGCCGTCGTGGCTGTCGGAAATCTGCAGCTCCTTTTCCGAACACATCATGCCGTGGCTCTCGACGCCGCGGATATTGCCGACGGACAGCGTCACGTCGATTCCGGGCACGTAGTTGCCAGGCGCTGCAAAGGCGCCGACGAGACCGGCGCGCGCATTCGGCGCGCCGCAGACGACCTGAACGGGGGCGCCGGTGCCGGTATCGACCATCAGCACCTTCAGCTTGTCGGCCTGCGGATGCTTTTCCGCCGAGACGACCTTGGCGATGACAAAAGGCTTGAACGCGGCCTTGTCGTCGACATCCTCGACCTCCAGCCCGATCGCCGTCAGGCGCTCGCAGATCTGTTCAAGGGTCGCATCCGTTTCCAGATGGTCTTTCAGCCAGGAGAGTGTGAATTTCATTGTTCACCTATGTTCTAAATTTGGCGTTCCAGCACTTCAACAAGGCGGAAGCGCTCGCAGACGAGTTCCATATCGGGGGAGAAGCCGCCATTGCGGCGGAAATAGCGCTCATGCCCTTCACGCCAGTCGTCCAGCGTCCGAAAACCCTCGCCTTCCGCGTAGGCGAAGGCCTCGTCCACCTCCTCGAATCTGCGGACGGCGACCTCCATTGTTTCGATAACGGCTGCCGGGCGGCCGGCGCCGTCGAGCACAACATCGCGGCGGCCGACGACTGGCAAGGTTTCCTTACCCTCGCCGAAATCGTTGACGCGCCCACAGGTCGCCGTCTTCCTGCCGTCAAGGACCAGCGCCAGCAGTTCGTCCGCCATCGTTGGCGAATCGCCAAAGGAGAACGTCACCGCACCTTTCAGCCGGTCCGGAAGCTCGCTCATGCGGAAAGCCCACCAAACAGCGTCGGCATGTCGAGTGGGCGGAAGCCGTAGTGGCTCATCCAGCGCACGTCGGCGTCGAAGAAGTTGCGCAGGTCGGGCATGCCGTATTTCAGCATGGCGATGCGGTCGAGGCCCATGCCCCAGGCAAAACCCTGGTGGACGTCGGGATCGAGTCCGCCGGCGCGCAAGACGTTCGGATGCACCATGCCGCAGCCGAGGATTTCCATCCAGTCGGTGCCTTCGCCGAACTTGACGATCGGGCCGGAGGAACGGTCGCACTGGATGTCGACCTCGAAAGACGGTTCGGTGAAGGGGAAAAAGGACGGGCGGAAACGCATCGTCACATCGTCGACCTCGAAGAAGGCCTTGCAGAACTCCTCGAGAATCCAGCGCATGTTGGCGACGTTCGACTTGGTGTCGACGACGAGGCCCTCGACCTGATGGAACATCGGCGAGTGCGTCGCGTCCGAATCCTGCCGGTAGGTCTTGCCGGGGATGATGATGCGGATCGGCGGCTTTTGCGCCTCCATGGTGCGCACCTGCACCGGCGAAGTGTGGGTGCGCAGCACCTTGCGCTCGCCGTTTTGATCCGGATTGAAGAAGAAGGTGTCGTGCATCTCGCGCGCCGGGTGGCCTTCGGGGAAGTTCAGCGCGGTGAAGTTATAGTAGTCGGTCTCGATATCCGGACCTTCGGCGATCGAGAAGCCCATGTCGGCGAAGATCGCGGTGATCTCGTCGATGATCTGGCTGATCGGGTGGATTCGGCCGCGCTCAGCCGGGGAGGAGCGCACCGGCAGGCTGATATCGACGGTCTCGCGGGCAAGCCGTTCGGCGATTGCCGCATCGTTCAGCGCCGACTTGCGCGCCGTGATCGCTTCGAAGACATCGGTCTTCAGCGCATTGATCGCAGCGCCCCGCGTCTGGCGCTCTTCCGGCGACATGGTGCCGAGCGTCTTCAGGAGTTCGGAGATCGAGCCCTTCTTGCCGAGCGCGTTGACGCGCACGGCTTCGATGGCCGCCTCGTCACACGCCCCGGTCACCTCGGTCAGCAGCTTCTCTTTCAGTGCTTGCAGATCGGACATGGTTCATTTCCCGTGATCGGTCAAAGAAAAACCCGCGCCAGCCGTACCAGCGCGGGTTTCCCAATTAAAATAGCAAAGGCTTGGGAAGCGCTGGTCTTAACGAACCGCGCTTTCAAACTCGTTGGTGGTGCCTGCGTCCTTGAGGTATTCAAGCGCCTTCTTGGCGGCCGCTACGAGCGCGCCGAATGCTTCCGTCTCATGGATTGCCATGTCGGACAGAACCTTGCGGTCGACTTCGATGCCAGCCTTCGACAGTCCGTCGATGAAGCGGCCGTAGGTCAGGCCATGTTCGCGCACAGCTGCGTTGATGCGCTGGATCCACAGAGCGCGGAAGTTGCGCTTGTTGACCTTGCGGTCGCGGTAAGCGAACTGCTTCGAACGATCCACGGCTGCCTTGGCGGCGCGGATGGTGTTCTTGCGGCGGCCGTAGAAGCCCTTGGCTGCCTTGAGTGTCTTCTTGTGCTTGGCGTGAGCTGCTACGCCGCGTTTTACACGTGCCATGTCATGATCTCCTTAAAAATCCAAAAGTGCCAGACGTCTTAGAGACCGTTGGGCAGGTAGTTCTTGATGACCTTCTTGCCATCAGGCTCTGCAAGCACCATGGTGCCACGCGCATCGCGAATGAACTTGTTGGACCGCTTGATCATGCCATGACGCTTGCCTGCGGCAGCTGCCATGACCTTGCCGGTTGCGGTGATCTTGAACCGCTTCTTGGCAGAGGATTTCGTCTTCATCTTGGGCATTTTGCTACTCCATTTTTCTTGATTTCGAGATCGACTGACGAGGTCGTCTCCAGCGTAAAGAACGGCCACGGCATGCCCTGCCGGACCGTTCGGACGGGGGCTTGTAACCGAAGCGCCCGCAAAGTGCAATGGGATTGAGGCAAACGCCCCGATATTTCCGCATTGCCGGCATCAGATATGAAAAAGCCGCCTGTTCGGCGGCTTTCATCAGGATCAAGCCTGAAAACGCGGCGCTTACTTCGGCGCCAGCACCATCATCATCTGACGGCCTTCGAGCTTCGGCTCGGCTTCGACCTTGGCGATCGTCACAGTGTCTTCCTTGACCTGGAGCAGGAGCTTCAGGCCAAGTTCCTGGTGCGCCATTTCGCGGCCACGGAACTTCAGGGTTACCTTGACCTTGTCGCCTTCTTCGAAGAAGCGGTTCATCGCTCTCATCTTCACGTCGTAATCGTGCGTGTCGATGTTCGGACGCATCTTGATCTCCTTGATCTCGATGATCTTCTGCTTCTTGCGCGCTTCGGCCGCCTTTTTCTGCGTTGCGTATTTCAGCTTGCCCAGATCAAGGATTTTGCACACAGGCGGTTCAGCGTTCGGCGAAATCTCCACCAGGTCAAGGCCGGCCTCCTCCGCCATGCGCAATGCCTGATCTGTGGGGATGCTGCCGTGGTTGACACCTTCGGCGTCGATGAGCTGAACCCGGGGAACCCGGATTTCCTTGTTAGAGCGGGGCCCGTCTTTTGTCGGGGCGTCCGTTTTGAACGGTCTGCGAATGGTCGTACTCTCCTCGAGCTGTTACGAATGGAATTTCTGACGGTAGCGCGATTTCCCGGCAAAAGGCCGTTCAACTGCCGCTGGACCGTCATGTGGAAATTGCTGCCGGAAAGTCAATACCACAGCTTTTTGCAGAAATCACCACCTGTCAGGCACTCGGAGAATCTGTTTTAGAAAGAAAAACAGCGAGAAACGCTCAAAAAAGGGAAAAGACTTGATGTCATTGCCAAACTCAGACGCAGAGCCCGATTATCTCGATGTCGGCAGCGGCGCGGAATCGCGCCGGATCGCCATGCGCATCCTGCCCGCGGCAAGTGGCAAATCGTTGCCGACACTCGTTTGGCTCGGTGGATACCGATCGGACATGACCGGCACCAAGGCGGTCGAGCTCGAACGCCACGCCGAAAAGACCGGTGCCGCCTGCATACGCTTCGACTATTCCGGCCACGGCGTCTCCGGCGGCGCCTTTACCGACGGGACGATTTCCCGGTGGCTGGACGAGAGTCTCGCGGTCCTCGGTCACGCCGATCCCAAACGCATGGTTCTCATCGGTTCGTCGATGGGCGGCTGGATCGCGCTCCGGCTCATAGCGGAATTGCGCGCCCGGGGCCAGGGCGGCCGGATCGCCGGTCTGGTGCTGATCGCGCCGGCGCCGGATTTCACCAGCGAGCTCATCGAACCGAACCTGACGGATGCCGAGCGCGCATCCCTTGCCGAGCGCGGCTATTTCGAGGAGCCGACGCCCTATGGTCCGGACCCGAACATCTATACCGCAAGATTGATCGAGGACGGGCGCAACAATTGCGTCCTCCAGGGCGTCATCGAGACCGGCTGCCCGGTGCATATCCTGCAGGGCATGCGGGATCCGGATGTGCCGTATGGCCATGCGCTGAAGCTGATGGAGCATCTGCCGTCCGACGATGTCGTCATGACGTTGATCCGCGACGGCGATCACCGCCTGTCGCGCCCCGAGGATATCGAGCGCATGCTGGCCGCCGTCGATGGCATGATAACAAGCTGAAAACTCTCGATAAATCAGCGGAAATGCCTGTTTGGCGCGCATTTTAACCATATCCGGCAATCCCCAATTCTGCAGATTGACTTCGTTTCGGGCGCACTGTTAACTCTTTGTTAACGATTAGAGCAGCTCGCGGTGGGGATCGATCGCGAAAGCTGGCGTCAGATTTCAGCTTTTCGCGGGGATTCTTCGGAACTGTTTCAGGAGAAAACCGCGCCACAGGGGACGTGTATGGCGCAGTTGAGTGGGGTTAAGAAAATAGCCGTGGCAATCGCGGCTGTTTTCGCATCGGCAGGCGCGGCAATTCCGGCGCCGAACGCGACAGCGCTCTCGATGCAGACGGGCGCCATCACCTCGCAGCCGATCGGCCATTACGAGTTCTGCCAGTCCCATCGTTCCGAATGCGAGATCAAGTCGAAGTCGTCGACCGCGCCGCGCGTCACCGATTTCGGCTGGTCGGTCATTCGCGAGGTCAATCTCGCCGTCAACCGCGAAATCACGCCGATGACCGATCAGGACCTGTTCGGCAAGGACGAGGTCTGGGCCTATCCGACTACGGCGGGCGACTGCGAGGATTTCGTGCTGCTGAAGCGCAAGAAGCTGATGGAGAAGGGCTTCTCCGCATCCGACCTCCTGATCACCGTCGTCCGCAAGCCGGATGGCGAAGGCCATGCGGTCCTGACCGTGCGCACCGCCCAGGGCGACTTCATCCTCGACAATCTCGAAAACGACGTGAAGCTCTGGACGAAAACGCCCTACCGCTTTTTGAAGCGCCAGGCTTCCTTCAACACCGGCCGCTGGGTCACGATCGAAAACGGCGCGGAAGTGCTGGTCGGCTCGGTCGGGAACTAAGGTTCAAAATTCGCAAATTTAAAAAGGGGCTCAAAAGGTATGGCCCCTCAACCGCTGTGGACGCGCAGGTGGCGCAGTATCTGTTGGCCGTAAACTCTGTCGCATCATCGAAATTGCGGATGCCAAGTGATGATCTATCTGCTCCGCCATGGAGAAACAGCTTGGAATTTAGCGGGTCGATTTCAGGGTCGGAAGGACTCTCCGCTCACGCCGCGTGGAATTGAGCAAGCCGATCAAGTCGGGAAACGATTGGCGCGCGAAATCTACGGCCGCGAAAGAACATTCGAAATCCAGGTATCTCCGCTCGGCCGGGCATTGGAAACAGCGGCGCGCATCACGCGGTCAATCCCTTTGCCAACCAAGGAGGAGCCGCGCTTGATGGAAGTGACGGTGGGCGCATGGGACGGCATGACCCACTATGAAATCGACATGGAATACCCTAGGGCTTTGATCGGCGCGGATGCTTTTGATTGGTTTTTTCGGGCTCCGGACGGTGAGACATTCGACGATGTGTGCCTTCGTGTAACGGAGTGGTTATCGGACATATCCGGCCCGACAATTGCCATTTCACATGGGCTGACCGGCCGGATAATACGAGGCGTATATCTCGGCCTGTCTCGACGCGAAATGCTGGAGCTACCTGTACCCCAGGACGGATTTTATAGGCTCGACGGCGGGGTAGCGGATTTCATTGAATAATCACGCGTTGCGGTTTCGACGTGACGCCGAACCAATTCCAGAATGAGGTCCTTGACGGTACGGACTTAGACTGCTGACAAAGTCGTTTCTCACTATTGACAGGTCATTGGGAAAATTAAGCGGCACCCCAAAACCTCCGTCATTCCTGTGCTCGTCACAGGAATCCAGTCAGCCCAAGTCCTTGGGCTGAAAGGTCTTTTGACCCGACGGACGCCGGGTCGCTGGATCCCCGCCACAAGGGCGAGGATGACGGAGAATGGGATGTCCACTTCCGCCAAACAGCCGTTTTTCAGGGTTTGTCAGCAGTCTGAGGTCCGTGACGGCACGGACCTCTTTGCATTTCTCTGCGTCGCGCCTCCTGCCGCTCACGCATTCCCAATAAGCACCCCCGCCGCCAGCACCAGACTGCCCCCGATCACGACCTGGAAAGCGGCACGCAGGAACGGCGTCTCCATGTACTTGTTCTGGATGAAGGCGATCGCCCAGAGTTCGAAGAAGACGATGATCCCGGCCGTGATTGTCGCCGTCCAGAAATGCGGAATGAGATAGGGCAGGGCGTGTCCAAGCCCGCCCAGCGCCGTCATGATGCCGCAGGAAAGGCCGCGCTTGAGCGGCGAACCGCGGCCCGAAAGCTTGCCGTCGTCATGCGCCGCTTCGGTGAAGCCCATCGATATGCCGGCGCCGACGGAGGCCGAAAGGCCGACCAGGAAGGTCTGCCAGGTGTCCTGCGTGGCAAAGGCGGCGGCGAAGATCGGCGCCAGCGTCGAGACCGAACCGTCCATCAGTCCGGCGAGACCCGGCTGCACATAGGTGAGCAGGAACTGGCGATACGCCGTGTCGTCCTCCTTCCTGCGGACGCCTTCCGGCACATGCTTGTCGGTCAGCATGCGCGCCACGTCCTCATGGCCCTGTTCGGCCAGCGCCAGTTCGCCCAGCAATTGCCGTGTCGAGGCGTCCGAGGCGTTCTTTGCGGCTTCCACGTAGAAATTATAGGCCTGCGTCTCCATCGCCTCCGCCTCGCGACGCATGGCGTCGAGCGACAGGTTCTGCCGCAGCCAGTCCGGGCGGCGCGTCAGGAAGCCGTTGACATGTTCGCGCCGGATCAGCGGAATCCGCTCGCCGAAGCGGCGGCGATGCATGTCGATCAGCATGTTCTTGTGGGTGTTTTCCACCTCGGCCATATCCTCGAAAACCTTGGCCGAGTCCGGATACCTCTCCTTCAGGATCTGTCCATAGGCCTGATAGATGCGCCCGTCGTCCTCTTCCGAGGATATGGCGAGCGCCAGAACCTCCTGTTCAGAAAGCGATGAAAGGCGACGTTTGGAGCCGGAAAACAGACGTGAAAACATGATGCGACGTGCCTAGTTTAGAATAATTCTAAAAATAGGGAGGCGTCATGAAAAGGTCAAGCCTAAACACGCCAGCAGACTCGACAGGAGGCAGGATACCTTCCACCATAGCCGAAACGATGAACCGCTTTTCCGAAAGTAGCGTCCCCGCATGAATCCGCTTCTGTCCAGCAAGGATACGCTACTCGATCGCCTCGGCATGGCGATGGCCGAAAGGCTGACGACGAAGACGTCGGGCTATGAACCCTATACGCCGTCCGATCCCGAGACGCTTGCCCGCACGCTCCGGCCCGGCGACATTCTATTGATCGAGGGCAATCAGAAAGTCTCGGCGGCGATCAAATACCTGACCCAGTCAACCTGGTCGCACGCTGCCTTCTTCGCCGGCGATGAAATCCCGCTGACGCTCGACGAGGCGACGCTGCCGGTGATCGATCGGCCGCAACTGATCGAGGTCAACCTCGGCCAAGGATGTGTCGCGGTGCCGCTTCGAAAATACTCCACCTACAACACCCGCATCTGCCGGCCCATCGGCCTCACGCCGGAAGACCGGGGCACAGTCCTGTCCTTCATGATCTCCCGGCTCGGCCTGAAATACGACATGAAGAACATCCTCGACATGCTCAGGTTTTTCTTGCCGGCACCGCCGGTTCCGGTGCGCTGGCGCCGCCGCCTGCTGGCCTTCGGATCAGGCGATCCGACGCGCGCCATCTGCTCGACGCTGATCGCCGAGGCTTTCGAGCAGATCCGCTATCCGATCCTGCCCGAGATCACCCGCGCGCCCGGCCGGGCCGCGGCGACGTCGCATTATTCGCGCGCCGAAATCCTGCATATCCGTCATCATTCGCTCTATACGCCGCGTGATTTCGATCTTTCGCCCTATTTCGCGATCGTCAAGCCGACGCTCGAATACGGCTTCGACTACAAACGGCTGCAATGGGAGGCCAAGGATGATGGGCCACTTATAGAGAAATATTGAGCGTCTGCTCGCGGACGATATAGGCCTTCTGGCGGTCGGTGATGTAGTCGCGCACGATCGGCGCGGCGTCGCGCGACCGGGAAAGCTGCATGTGGAAGACCAATTGGCTGCCGGTGCGGAACATCATCTCGGCGCTGATCAGGTAGAATTCCCACATGCGGGCAAACCGCTCGTCGTACATCTCGATGACCTTGTCGCGGTTCTTCTCGAAACGGTCGCCCCAATGCTTGAGCGTCGTCGCATAGTGGATGCGCAGGAACTCGAGATCCGTCACCCACAGGCTGTTCTTCTCCACCACCTCGAACACTTCCGACAGGGCGGGTGAGTAGGCGCCGGGGAAGATGTATTTGCGCAGCCAGGCGCTGGCCATGCCGGGCGGGCTCATATGGCCGATCGAATGCAGCACCGCCACCCCGTCATCCGGCATCAGCGCGTTCACCTTTTTGAAGAACTCGTCATAGTGATGCACGCCGACATGCTCGAACATGCCGACAGAAACGATGCGGTCAAAGGTCTCGTCGACATCGCGATAGTCGCGCAGTTCGAAGCGCACCCGCCCTTCGAGCCCCGCATCCTTCGCCCGCTGCGTCGCCAGCGCCTGCTGTTCTTTCGACAGCGTGACACCCAGAACCTCGACGTCTTCCAGCTGGGCGAGATAGAGTGCGAGATCGCCCCAGCCGCAGCCGATGTCGAGCACCTTCATGCCGGGGCGCAGGCAGAGCTTGGCGGCAAGCAACCGAAGCTTGTTGCGCTGCGCCTGCTCCAGCGTTTCCTGCGGCTCGCGAAAATAAGCGCAGGAATAGAGCATGTGTTCGTCGAGGAAGAGTTTGTAGAAATCGTTGCCGAGATCGTAGTGATGGGCGACGTTGCGCTGCGCCTCGCCCTTGACGTTGGATTGCTGGCGCTTGCGAAAGCGCATCTTGATGGCGCGCAGTGCCTTCTGGATCGGGTAGGAACCGAGCGACAGCCGGTTGATCGAAAACAGCGTCAGGAAATCACGTAAGCTCGAGCCCTCCTCGAAGCGCAGCGTCCCGTCCATATAGGCCTCGCCAGCGGCAAGTTCGGAGTTGAAGACAAGGGTGCGGTAAAGTTTCGGATCCGTCAGCCGCATGGTCACTTCGGGACCGGGCTCGCCCGAGAAAACATGCGGTTTGCCCTCAGCGTCGATGACCGTCAGCCGGCCCTTGCGGATGAAGGCTTTCATCATATGCGACAGTGGAAACATGCACACCTCGGTAGATAAAGCAGCGCTCGCGACGCGTCACTGTATCACCGGGTTTGCAAAATGCGCGGCCCAAATTCGTAAATATTCAACGGCCTGTAGCGGTCGCTCCGGCGCTTGCCGCAACGACGAGAACGGTGCCCGCAATTTGCAGCGCGGTCATCGGCTGACTGAGCACGGCAAAGCCCGCGATGGCGCCGATCGCAGGCTCGAGGCTCATCAGGATGCCGAAGGACGAGGTGCTCATGCGGCGCAGCGCGATCATCTCCAGCGCGTAGGGGATCAGCGGCACGAGAAGGGCGAGACCGGCAACGGCGACGACGCCCTCGACCGTCATGCGCGAGACTTCCAGCAGTCCGAACGGCGTCGCGACGATCGCCGCCACGATCAATGACATGGAAAGGCCTTCCAGCCCCTCAAAGGCGCTTCCTGCCTTCTTCATCAGGACGATGTAGAGCGCCCAGCCGGTCGCCGCGCCAAAAGCAAACAAAATGCCCGTCGGGTCGCCGATCCAGCCATGCCCGTCATGGGCGAGCAGAAGCACGCCGGCACCGGCGATCAGCGGCCAGACGAGCCGCCAGCCGAGGCCGAAGGCAAAGGTCGCGACGGCCAGAGGTCCGAGAAAATCGATGGCGACGGCAAGGCCGAGCGGAATACGCTCGATCGCGGCGAAGAAACACAGCGTCATGCCGGCCATTGACGCGCCGAGCAGCCCGGCGGTCTGCCACTGCGCCCGCGAATAGCGCAGGATCGGCGGCCGCACGAGGATGGCCAGCAGAGCGGCAGCCCAGATTAGTCGCAGCCAGGTGGTGCCGAACGGGCCATAGGAGGCGATCGCCGATGCCGAAAACGCCGAGCCGAACTGGACGCTCGACATCGACAGAAGGCACAGTACGCCGCCGGTCAGGGCGGCTCCCGTCCCTGTCGTCAGCGGCGCCGCCACCGGGATCGCCGCGTCGTTTCCATAGGCCGGTGTGGCTGTCCTCTGATCCAAGCCTTGTCCTCCAGGTTGCTGCCGATCGTTTGCGTCGGCTCTACTAAAGCTGGGCGTGTCGGACAAATTCATATTTGTGGAGCTAAGCATCAGGGCATTTGATGCTGGCCGCTGACGGCTGGAACATAATCGCTTCTGGATCGTTATCGTCGCAGGCAAATGCAATCTTCAAGCGAGGGAACCGACATGGATGTCAACGGCGTAGGATGGATCGCAGCCATCATCATCGGCGGTTTTGCCGGATGGCTGGCGGAACAGTTCATGAAATCCGAAATGGGCATGTTCACGAACATCCTTCTCGGCATTGTCGGCGCCATTGTCCTCAACGCCATTCTTGCGCTTACGGGAATGGGTTTCACCGGCTGGCTCGCCTATCTGGTTATCGGCTTCATCGGCGCATGCCTGCTGATCGCGGTCGGACGCGCCGTGCGAAGGTAGCAATCGGTCCTGAAGGAGAAAGACGATGCTGACATTCGCAGCCGAAGGCAGCGGCCAAGGCAAGCTGGAAATCAACGGCCATTGCGAGCCGGTTTCCTACGAGTTGATCGTGGCGCGTGACGACGACGACACCAGCCAGGTGCGCATTCGCTTGAATGCTCCGCGCGACTGGTTGCTGAAGCAGGGTTTCAAGGGGGATGCGGTTCTGGTGCGCAGCAACGGATCCCGCATCGCGGTGCGGCGTGAAGGCGGGCTGGATGTTCATTCCAGTGTTTGCGTGACGCTCGAAGGTTATGACGACGCGCTGAGCGGCGTCGATGAACTGTCCGAAGCCTATCCGGAATTGAAACACTGAAAGTTTGCGGCGGAGACGGAAACGGGCGCGGTACGAGGCCGCGCCCGTTTCTATGGCTGTCGTAAAGGTTCAGTCCTTGGCGCGCTCGACGTAGGATGCGTCTTCCGTCAGGATGACGACGCGGGTGCCGACGCCGATATGCGGCGGAACCATGGTGCGAACGCCATTCGACAGGATCGCCGGCTTGTAGGACGAAGACGCCGTCTGGCCCTTGACGACCGGCTCGGTCTCGACGATTTCGAGCGTCATGCGGGTCGGCAGCTCGATGGCCAAGGCAACGCCTTCGAACATCTTCAGCTGGACGACCATGCCTTCCTGCAGGTAAGCCTTGTCGTCGCCGATGACGTCGGGCGTGACAGCAACCTGGTCATAGGTTTCCGGGTTCATGAAATGGAAGCCTTCGCCGTCTTCATAGAGGAAGGTGTGCTCGCGGTCTTCGACGAAGGCGCGCTCCACCTGCTCGGTCGTGCGCCAGCGCTCGGAGACCTTTACGCCGTCCGAAATGCGTCGCATGTCGACCTGGGTTACCGGGGTGCCCTTGCCGGGATGAAAGTTCTGAGCGGTCAGAACGGCGTAAAGCTTGCCGTCCACTTCGAGAACATTGCCCTTGCGGACTGAAGAGGCGATTACCTTGACCATAAGTCTTCCTTGTAACTGAGCTTGATGCGTCGTAGAGGAGCGCACGAAATATGCGCGTCAAAGACGCCAGAATGCGTTTTCGGGCCGCACCTATCCTATATTTGCGCAAATTGCCAGTGTGACGGCAGGGTCTGCCCGAAGAAACCGCAGAATTGCGCGACGCATCGACTGCTCGAGAAATCTGGATACAGGACCCTCATGCCCGCTGCCTCTCCCTGGTGGACCCCCGATGTCCATGCCGACCGCCGAGGGTTCCTCATCGGCCGCAACCGGATTCAGGCCGCTCTGCGCGCCCTCTTCGGCGCACGGGATTTCATCGAAGTGGACACCGCGACGCTGCAGGTGTCGCCTGGCAACGAGGCACATCTGCATGCCTTTGCAACGCAGGCTATCAATCACGACGGCAGCCGGGTGCCGCTCTATCTTCACACCTCGCCGGAGTTCGCCTGCAAGAAACTTTTGGCCGCTGGCGAGCGCCGCATCGCCTGTTTCGCCCATGTCTATCGCAATCGCGAGCGCGGGCCGCTGCACCATCCAGAATTCACCATGCTCGAATGGTACCGGGCCGGCGAAACCTATGAAGCACTGATGCGCGATTGCGCTGATATCCTTGGCCTTGCCGCCGAAACCGCCGGCACGAAGCAACTTGGCTATCGCGGCGCGCAGGCAGATCCTTATCTGGAACCGGAGCGCCTCACGGTCGCGGAAGCCTTCGAGCGTTTCGCGGGGATCGATTTGCTCGCCTCCATCGACCGCAATGGCGAAACAGACTGCGATCGCCTTGCCGAGGGGCTTCGGACCGCCGGCTTGCGCGTCGCCGAAGACGACACCTGGGCGGATCTTTTCAGCCGCGTGATCGTCGAGAAGGTCGAGCCCAATCTCGGTTTCGGCCGCGCGACGATCCTCTACGAATATCCCGTCGCCGAAGCCGCTCTCGCTCGGCCAACACCGCACGATGCGCGCGTGGCGGAACGGTTCGAACTCTATGCATGCGGCGTCGAGCTCGCCAATGCCTTCGGCGAACTGACCGATGCCGCCGAGCAACGCCGCCGCTTTGCCATGGAAATGGCCGAGAAGATGCGGGTCTATGGCGAAACCTATCCGCTGGACGAGGATTTCCTCCAAGCACTGGACATCATGCCGGAGGCAAGCGGCAGCGCGCTCGGATTCGACCGGTTGGTGATGCTGGCGACGGGCGCGGCGCGGATCGATCAGGTCATCTGGGCGCCGGTGGCCGAAACCAGCGACCAAAGAGGAGGTCGGCCGTGACCGCCATCCGCGCGCTGAAAAGTCTAAAGGATCTGGAAGAGGCCGGGTTGATCGCCAGCGCTAAGCACGCGCAGCTGTCCGACGTCGCCAATCGCTATGCCATCGCCGTTACACCCGCAATGGCGGCGCTGATCGACCCGGGCGATCCGAACGATCCGATCGCCCGCCAGTTCATCCCCGATGCGGCCGAGCTTGTCCGCTTGCCGGAAGAGCGCGAGGATCCGATCGGCGACGGCGCGCACAGTCCCGTCGAAGGCATCGTCCATCGTTATCCGGATCGTGTGCTCTTGAAGGCCGTGCATGTTTGCCCGGTCTATTGCCGCTTCTGCTTCCGCCGCGAAATGGTTGGGCCGCAGGGGCTGGGTACGCTTGCATCGCAGGCGATGGACAAGGCCTTCGCCTATATCGCCGATCATCCGGAAATCTGGGAGGTGATCCTGACTGGCGGCGATCCGCTGGTGCTGTCGCCGCGCCGGTTGGCTTCGATCATGGAACGGCTGGCAGCGATCGATCATGTGAAGATCGTCCGTTTCCACACCCGCGTGCCGGTCGTCGAGCCCGACCGCGTGGATGATAGCCTGATCGCAGCCTTGAAAGCCAGCGGCAAGACCACCTATCTGGCGCTGCATGCCAACCATCCGCGCGAACTGACGGCTGACGCGCGTGCGGCCTGCGCCCGCCTCGTCGATTCCGGCATCGTCATGGTCAGCCAGTCGGTGCTCTTGAAAGGGGTCAACGACGATCCGGAGACACTCGCGGCGTTGATGCGGGTCTTCGTCGAAAACCGGATCAAGCCCTATTACCTGCACCATCCCGATCTTGCGCCGGGCACCAGCCATTTTCGCCTGACGATCGAGGAGGGGCAGGCGCTGGTCGCATCCCTGCGCGGCCGCGTCTCCGGTCTCTGCCAGCCGGCCTATATCCTCGATATCCCCGGCGGCCATGGCAAGACGGTGATCAGCGCCGCGACGATCGCGGACAATGGCGGCGGCTGCTATACGGTCGCGGATTTTCACGGCGAGTCGCATGCCTACCCGCCTGTCGTCCAGGCACAAGACTAGAGACGAATTTTCCCGAACAGGGCGCTGAGTTCGGATTGCCGGCTGGTTCCGGTTTTCTGGAATATCGCGCGGATATGGCTTCTGACCGTTTCGTAGCCGGTCGCGTGCCGGGCGGCGATATCGACGGCGCTCAGGCCACTGGCGACGAGAAGCGATATCCTGGCCTCCGCGGGCGTCAGATCAAACAGCGCCATCAGCGTTTCCGGCTTCAGCCGCATGTCCTCGTCCGGATCCTCAATCAGCGCGACGGCGCAGGAATGTGAAAATACGTCGGAGAGATGTGGGCCGAACCGTTCGAAACGAACGATCAGCGGCCGTTTGCCGGGACGCGAGAGACGGACCGGGGATAATGCTTCGGCGGAGTGTCCGGTTGCCTGTATCGCGATTTTGAGTTCGCGGTTGAAGCGGGCGGTTTCGCTGGCCAAGCAGGCTCGCACGCCGCCTCTCGAAATTCGCAATCCCCCTCTGAACAGGGCGTCCGCTTTCGGGTTGGTCAGTGTGACGAGGCCTTTCCGGTTAAAGAAGATGCAGGCAATGTTCGATGTCTCGAAAGCGGCCGCCATGCCCATCACCTTGCTGGCGTCGATATGTTTGGCGAGTTGCATGGCTGTGAGCAGCCGGGTTCGAATGGCGTGGAAATGCGGCACGTCCTCCGGAGGCGGAGACGCTTCCGTCGCCTTGTTTTGCAGGACGAAATAGAGTTCGTCCGTGCCTGAGGAGATATTCATGAGTACGGAATCTCCGATTCCGTACTTTCTCAGGAATTGATAGTATTCGTGCTGATCGAATTGCTGCCTGGAGATGAAATTTCTTTCCAGCACGACACCCGATTGGTGGATTTGCGGCAGAAGTTGGGCGCGGAAATCCCTCACGTTCCATTCCTCGCGCAGATAGCCTTCCAGCAGATCTCCGAGAGTGTCGGTGCACAGGGCAGCGCCAAACGCACCTCGTCCGGTCGGCTCCATGATATTGGCGCCGACAGAGCCGCTCGCCGTGCTGATGGCTTCGATCGCCGGCAACCACAGCGACGGCTCGAAAACCGCGGCCTGAACTTGATCGAGGGCTCGAGCGAGGGATCCGGCGTTCACGCGCATTCGTATCTGCTCACGTTCGCGATGACCGAGTTTAAGTTCGGACTGCTCGGCGCGTCAATGGCGCACGGATGGGCTTTTGCGGCGATCGTGGTCCAATTTTGGTGCTATCTTGCGGTTGGTCCGAGCTGCAGGCACAGAAAAGCCGGCCACCTTGCAGTGACCGGCTTTCCGCAATCCATAAGTTGGATCAGCTTTCCTTGATCGGCGCAATCGAGATTTCGACGCGGCGGTTCTGTGCCCGCCCGGCTTCGCTCGCATTCGAAGCCACCGGCCGGTCGGGGCCATAGCCCACGGCCGACATGCGGCGCTGGTCGACGCCGCGCGAGCCGAGATAGTTGGCGACCGAAATGGCGCGGCGCTCGGAAAGGCCCTGGTTGTGGCTGGCGCTGCCGGTCGAATCCGTGTGGCCATCGACGTCGATCAGCGTCTTGTTGAACTTGCGCAAGACGATCGCAACCGAGTCCAGCGTCGAATAGAAGCCGGGGTTCACCTGGTCCTGGTCGGTCGCAAAGGTGATGTTCGAGGGCATGTTGAGGATGATGCGGTCGCCGGCGCGGGTGACCGAAACGCCGGTGCCCTGCAGCTGGGCGCGCAGTTCGGATTCCTGGCTGTCCATGTAGTTGCCGATCAGGCCGCCACCGAGCGCACCGATACCGGCGCCGACCAGGGCCGCGTCACGGCGGCCGGCGGCGCTTCCGCCAACCAGCAGGCCGGTCGCGGCGCCGAGGCCCGCGCCGATCAGCGCGCCGCCGGCGGTGTTCGACATCTTCTGCTGGCCCGTATACGGGTCTGTGGTGGTGCAACCGGAAAGATAGACGGCGGCGACAGTCAGTACGGCAAATTTCTTGATCATGGAATCAGGGGTCCCCAATGGTGCTGTTCTGTTTTCATACTACCGATTGCGGCAGGAAGATGAAGAGCAGGTGCCATTTAAGGATCAAGCAGCCAAATCGGTTGTGTAAGGCGCGGGAAAGCCGCTGACAGCGCTCCCGCGTCCTTGGTCGCTATTCCGTCAGGTTGATCTCTTCCGTGCTGCCGCCTTGACAGGTGTAGCAGCAATCGGTGCAGGTCTCGGCATTTTCAGGGCCGGTGCCCCAATAGGTCGCCTTGTCGCCGGAAACCCAGGCGCCGTAGCAGATCTTCTCGCCTTCGTCGCAAGCGAGCGGGATCTGCTTGGTTTCGCCGTCGTCCAGCAGATAGACCTGATTGTTGCCCGGCCAGACATGGTCGCGGTCCTGGCTGTAAAGCTCGACTTCGACGGCGTTCGGATGGCTGTTCATCATCTGGAAGGTTACGTCAGCAGCAGAGGCGGCAGAGACGCCGCTCAAAAGCACGAGTACGGAAAGCGCGGCAAGACCCGCGCGTTGACGAATGGTTTTCATGGATCCCCTCTGAATTGTCGGCCCTGCGGCCAAGATTCAGCTAGCACGAATATAGCAACCACGGAACGGCCGGCGTGGGCCAGCGGCGCGAATTTGTCGACACCATTTTTGGGGACAAGGATAGGTGGAATCGGCGACGGGTTTCGCCTTGAAGGCGCCGTGTCAAATGCGGGCTAAAGACTTGTAGAAAAACGTCGATCCGCAAAAGCTGCCATCCGGCATCAGCGCATATTGCGGAATGACGCCGACACGTTGCCAGCCGAATTTTTCATAGATCGATTCGGCCGGGCTTCCGGTTGCGGTGTCGAGCACGAGCACATGCCGCCCGTGTTTTGCCGCCTCGCTTTCGGCCGCGGTCATCAGCAACCGTGAGAGCCCAAGGCCGCGCGCCCGTCGATGAACGAGCAGCTTCTTCAGGTCGGCGCGATGCGGCTGGTTCGGCATCATGCCGATGCCGAGCTGGACCGTGCCGAGAATATCGCCGTCCTTTTCCGCCACGATCAGGATCGTGTGTCCCTCGCTTACCGCGCGACCGACGCTTTCCCAATAGGGCATGGCATCCGCGGGCGTGTACGGAGACATGAAGCCGACGGACGCGCCGCCTTCGACACAGTCCGAGAGGATCTCCGCCAGCGCCGGCAGGGCGGCAGCGATTTCGGAAGGGGCAAGGGAGCGGATCGTAAGCTGGGACATCGGGACTAGACTTTGCTGCGGTTGAGGATGATGGCGTAGCGCGCCGGCTCGCCATGCGGATTGTGAAAGATGTGGGCTTCGGCAAGCCGCATGAACAGGCAGTCGCCCGCCTCAAGCACATGCGTCTCGTCACCGGCCGTCATCGTCAGCCTGCCTTCGAACAGCCAGAGGTGTTGGGTGAAACCGGGGTCGAACTGCTGTCGTTCGAACACCACGCGGGCGCCCGGCGGAAACTCGACTTCGACGATATCGACCGGTGAGCCGACATTGTCGGGCGAGACCGAACGGCGCAGGTAACCCGTTTCCGGATCGCGCCAGACGCGCTGCTCTGCGCGCCGCAAAAGCGGACTTCCGGCCTCGTCGCCGGTTGCAAAGAAGCGCGACAGGGTCGTGCCCAAGGCGCTGCAGAGCCGGGCAAGCAATTGCGCAGTGGGGCTCGCCTCGCCGCGCTCGATGCGCGAGATCATCGCCCGGCTGACACCGGAGCGGCCGGCGAGATCGTCGAGCGTCATGGTTTGAGCCAGCCGCAGCGCTTTCATCCGCTCGCCGATATCTGTTTCGAACGTGTCTGACGTTGATTCCATGATAGGAGAATTATATGATCTTATAGTGGAGTCAACCGCCTCGTTGTTCTTGCCAAATAAATCGGCTGCGTGCCGTTTTGGCGACAACCAAAAGCCACGTGTCCGGCTATGGTGCCGGCCGGGACGGGTGCACGGAGAAACCGCCCTACGATCAATATGTTAGCGATCGTTTTGGCAGCGCAATGCAATTGGCGGTTGAGTGCCCTGGGAGGGTAGATGGCAGCGACGACGGAAATCTCATCCGAACGGCCCCAATCCTCGGTGCTGTCGATCGCCAGCATCGTGTTGTCCATGGCCTGTGTCGGCATTGGCAACGGCGTGATGTTCGCCTACGTGCCCTTCGTGCTGGCCCGCAGCGAAAGCCCGACCTGGGTCGCGGGCGCCGCGGTCACCGCGCTTGCCTTCGGTGGTCTCGCCGGCTGCGTTATCGCCGGCCCGATGATCCGCCGCGTCGGCCATGCCCGCGCCTTTTCCTGCTCCATGGCGCTGGTCTTGTTGTCAGCCTTCCTGATCGCACTCGGCGTTCATCCGCTGCTTTGGGTGTTGGCGCGCGGGCTCTATGGCGCGGCGGGCAATATCAACTTCATCATCTCGCTGAGCTGGCTCAACCATACCAGCGCCAACAGCTGGCGCGGCAGGGCGATGTCGGCGTTCTACATGACCTATGTCATCGCCCTCGGGCTGGGTGCCTGGCTGTTCGGCCAGATCCCGGCGGAGGGCAACCTCGCGCCGCTGCTTACCATTTTCTTCACCACCATGGCCATCCTGCCGATCGGCCTGACGCGTCTGCCCAATCCGCCGCCGCCGGCGAAAGTCAGCGTCGATGTGCCGATGGTCTGGCGCAATTCCCCTGTCGCCTTCGTCGGCGTTCTCGCCGCCGGCGGCCTTTCCATGGCCGTGCAGGGTTTTACGCCGATCTATGCCGCTGCCAATCAGGTGAGCCAGGGCGATGTGGCACTGCTGATGCTCGTCATGCAGTTCGGCCTCATCTTCATCCAGTATCCCATGGGCGTGCTGTCGGACCGGATCGACCGGCGGATCGTCCTGATTCTCGTCTGCCTGCTAATCTCGGTTGCCGCTGTCGTCGCGCTGATTGTTTCCTTTGCCAATCTCATCCTGTTGATGCTGGTCTTTGCGGTCTTCGCCGGTGCCGTCGAAACTGTCTATTCGATCGCCAATGCGCATGCCAACGATCGCACCGCGCCCGCCGATTTCGTGCCGCTCGCCTCGACGCTTTTGATGTGCTGGTCGATAGCAGCCACGGTCATTCCGTTGTCGATCACGTTGCTCACTCCGGTCTTTGGGTCGAAGACCTTCATCTATGCCGCGATGGGGACCGCGATTGCCTACGCCGCCTTCGTCGCGCTGCGGCTGAAATTCCGCGAACCCGTGCCGCCGCATTTGCGGGAGAATTTCGAGATGATGAGCGCGCAGATGCCGAATGCGGGCGCGCTGGTGGAGGGCGAGAAGACCGGGAGCAGCAATCCATGATGCTGGTCCGGCTTGCGGAGACATTACCTGAAGGCTTCCCCAGACCGCCACGGCGCTGGATGTGAAGACTTCGTTGATGCTGGTTGCATATTCCGGCTATCCATATCCGCTGAAAATCATCTATTGAATCCGCCAGGAAAAGGAAACCGGGCCCGCATCATGCTCAAGTTCAAGACATCTACCGGCGTGGTCAATGTGGATAACTGGGGCTATCAGTTGCAGGGGCTGGGCGGCGACCCGCAAAACGTCAACCTGCTTATCTCCGCCACCCATGATCTGCTCGTCATCGATTCCTCGCGCGATGGCACGAACAGCGGACGCTTCACCGAGGGTGAAGTGACCCGCATGAAGGATGGCATGGGCGGTCGGTCCGTGGTCGTCTCCTATATCTCCATCGGCGAGGCGTCTGATTTTCGCGACTACTGGGACGAGGATTGGACCGTCAACGGCAAGGCCACCGGCAGACTGACCGACGAGGCACCGGACTGGCTCGGGCCTCTCAATCCCGACTGGCCGGAATCGCGCAAGGTGCGGTACTGGGATCCGGACTGGCAGAACACCATGTTCAACGACCAGAAGACCGGCGATCTCGACGCCATCGTCAAGGCCGGGTTCGATGCGGCCTATCTCGACATCATAGACGCCTATTATTTCTGGGGTGCCGAAGTCTTGAAGGGCGATCGCCAGGCCGGCGATCCCGTCAACCAGAAACAGGCCGCGCAGCGCATGGTCGATTTCGTGGTTGCCATGACGGAACATGCCCGCGAGACAAATCCGGACTTTTTCGTCATCCCCCAGAACGGCGCCTGGATCCTCAACGACCTGGGTACCGACAGCGTGCGCAAGCAGGCGTATCTCGATGTCATCGGCGGCATCGCGGTTGAAGATCTCTATTATCGCGGCGACAAGGACGAGAACAATCCGCTGAGGCCGGACGAAGAGACGATCGCAATCCTGAAGCGTGACTTTGTCGACAAGGGCATACCGGTCTTTGTGGTGGACTACATCAATGGCAGCGAGCGTATCGACGCGTTCAACAAAATGGTCTTGGCGGACGGATTCATTCCGTTTGCCGCACCCGAGCGTGATCTCGACAGGCTGGTCGGCACCTATGACGGCGACCCCGCCTATATCCGGCCCACCGCGCAGGCGGACACCCTGCGCGGCTCAAATCTCGCCGACAAGATCGGCGGCCTGGGCGGCGACGATAAAATTGCCGGGCGTGAAGGCAACGACACGATTTCCGGCGGAGCAGGGAATGACAAGCTCTATGGCGGAGCGGGAAAAGACACGCTCACCGGCGGGAGCGGCAAGGATCAATTCGTCTTCGACACCAAGTTCGCCGATGGCAATATCGATACGGTGGCCGATTTCAGCGTTGCCGATGATCGGCTTCTGCTGGACCACGACATCTTTTCCAGGCTGCCAGCCGGCGCGCTGAAAGCCTCAGCCTTCATCATCGGCACGAAGGCGGCGGATGCGGGCGATCGGATCATCTACGACAGCCGGACCGGCGAACTTTTTTACGACGCCGACGGCGCGGGCAAGGGTGCGGCGATCCAGATTGCGCGGCTCGACAGCCACCTCAAACTGATGGCTGACGATTTCCTGATCTTCTGAGGGCCCAGCACCTGGTTGATCGCGCGCTTCGACTTTTGCAGCAGTCTTGCGGTAGATAACTGGCGTCCATTGCATTTGGCCGGCCGCAATCGGTAAAATTCTTTGCAGTTTTGGAGGTTCCATTGTATGCGGGCGCATGAGCACAAATTCGACCCGCACACCCCTCTCGCACATCCGCAATTTCTCGATCGTCGCCCATATCGACCACGGCAAGTCGACGCTGGCTGACCGGCTGATCCAGTCGACCGGCGGCCTTGCCGCGCGCGAGATGTCCGAACAGGTTCTCGACAACATGGACATCGAGAAAGAGCGCGGCATCACCATCAAGGCGCAGACCGTGCGCCTGCATTACGTCGCCAACAACGGCGAGACCTACGTTCTCAACCTGATCGACACGCCCGGCCATGTCGACTTCGCCTATGAAGTCTCGCGCTCGCTGTCGGCCTGCGAAGGTTCGCTGCTGGTGGTGGATGCGTCTCAAGGCGTCGAAGCCCAGACGCTCGCCAACGTCTATCAGGCGATCGACAACAACCACGAGATCGTCACTGTCCTCAACAAGATTGACCTGCCGGCCGCAGAACCCGACCGTATCCGCGAGCAGATCGAGGAAGTGATCGGCATCGACGCTTCTCAGGCCGTGCTGATCTCGGCCAAGACCGGCCTCGGCATTCCCGACGTACTCGAAGCGATCGTTCATCAGTTGCCGGCGCCAAAGAGCGAGGGCGGCGAAGACGCGCCGCTGAAGGCGCTGCTGGTCGATAGCTGGTACGATACCTATCTCGGCGTCATCGTTCTCGTGCGCATTCTCGATGGTGTGCTCAAGAGGGGCCAGACGGTGCGCATGATGGGCACGGACGCCAAGTATCAGGTCGAGCGCGTCGGCGTCATCACGCCGAAGATGCTCACCGTCGATGCGCTGGGTCCCGGCGAGATCGGCTTCATCACCGCCTCGATCAAGGAAGTGGCCGATACCCGTGTCGGCGATACGATTACGGAGGACAAGCGCCCGACGGCGCAGGCGCTGCCGGGCTTCAAGCCGGCCCAGCCGGTCGTTTTCTGCGGCCTCTTCCCGGTCGATGCCGCCGATTTCGAGGATCTGCGCGCCGCCATGGGCAAGCTGCGCCTCAACGACGCCTCGTTCTCCTTCGAAATGGAATCGTCCGCAGCGCTCGGCTTCGGTTTCCGCTGCGGCTTCCTCGGCCTGCTGCACCTGGAAATCATCCAGGAACGCCTCGAGCGCGAATTCGATCTCGACCTGATCGCCACCGCGCCCTCGGTCGTCTACCAGCTGTACATGACCGACGGCACGATGCGCGAGCTGCACAATCCGGCCGATATGCCCGATGTCGTCAAGATCTCGGAAATCCACGAGCCGTGGATCCGCGCGACCATCCTGACGCCCGACGATTATCTCGGCGGCATCCTCAAGCTCTGCCAGGACCGGCGCGGCATCCAGGTGGAACTCACCTATGTCGGCACCCGCGCGATGCTGACCTACGATCTGCCGCTCAACGAAGTCGTCTTCGATTTCTACGACCGGCTGAAGTCGATCTCCAAGGGCTATGCCTCCTTCGACTACCAGATCACCAGCCATCAGGAAGGCCATCTGGTCAAGATGTCGATCCTGGTCAACGGCGAGCCGGTCGATGCGCTGTCGATGATGGTGCACCGCATGGCCGCCGAAAAGCGCGGCCGCGACATGTGCGAGAAGCTCAAGGAGCTGATCCCGAAGCACATGTTCAAGATCCCGATCCAGGCCGCCATCGGCGGCAACGTGATCGCCCGCGAAACCATCTCGGCGCTGCGCAAGGACGTCACCGCCAAGTGCTACGGCGGCGACGCCACCCGCAAGCGCAAGCTGCTCGACAAGCAGAAGGCCGGCAAGAAGCGCATGCGCCAGTTCGGCAAGGTGGAAATCCCGCAGGAAGCGTTCATCGCGGCGCTGAAGATGGGCGACGAGTAGGCCTTTTCTTCCATCGAATATGCGCATACCATGCGCGCATATTTGATGGAGGTGACCATGCCCCAGCCTCTCCGCAGGCCAGCCAATCTTTCTCTTGATAGTAACCTCGTTTCGCAGGCGCGCGATCTCAACATCAATCTGTCACGTGCTGCGGAGGATGGCATCGAACGTGCGGTCAAAAGCGAGCGCGAGCGTCTCTGGCGGATCGAGAATGCCGAGGCGATCGAGGCGTCCAACAGGTATGTCGAAAAGCATGGTCTGCCCTTGGCGAAATATCGCCAGTTCTGATGGCGCGGTTCCATGTCTATCGTTTGAAACAGGATGGTGCTCTGGTTATCGCCGTGCAGTCCGATCTTCTGTCCAGTCTTCAGACATGCGCCGTCATTCCGCTTCTTCCAAAAGGAGAGCTTTCCCCGGTGATTGCGCGGCTCAATCCGGAGTTCGAGATCAGCGGACGGTTCTATACGATGGCGACGCAGTTTATCGGCGTTGTGACTGTAAGCGAACTCGGACCGGACCTTATTGACTTGACCGGTAAAGCAGACGCCATCACCGCCGCAACGGATTTTCTCTTTCAAGGCTTTTGATATCCTGTTGAGGGCGTGTGCGATGAAAGATCAATTGCTTTTCACGCGCCGCCATACTCAACTTGAACTCCCGATATCTCTCCATTACACCTTGATGTGCGTAAGGCCGGAGGAGGCCCCGCTGGAGCCACGAGGATATCCGAAATGCACAAGTTCAAGATCTTGAAGGCCGCTAACGACCAGTTCCGCGTCCAGTTCCTTTACAATGCGGAAGTGATGGTCTGGTCGGAGAACTACGCGTCGAAGGCGAGCGCGAAGAACTGCATCGAATCGATCAAGAAGAACGCGCCGGGCGCGGCGACGGTCGACGTCAGCAAGGACGAAACCGGATCCGGTTACCGCTTCGAGATCGTCGCAAGCAAGGACGGCGAGCATTTCGTCCGCTTCAAGGCGTCCAATGGCGAGACGATGGTCCGCTCGGAGACTTACGCGTCCAAGGCAAGCGCCAAGAATTGCATCGAGTCCGTCAAGAAGAACGCCCCGGACGCGCCGGTGGAAGACGAAACCGCCAGCGCTTGATAACAATTGTCGCCTCTCCATCAGGCGAGGCGGCACACCCTTAAAGACTTTAAATCAGCCCCAATGAACTCCCCGCCAGTCCGGCCGCAAAGCACAGGAGCAGGCTTGCCGCTATCCGGCGCAGGAGCAGCGGGAATTCGCCATTGGCCCGGCCGATCAGGTTCGCGCCGGAACTGAGCCAGAGGCAGGCGACCGTCACGACGATCACCAGAAACAATCCGAGCCATGGCAGCATGGCCTGAAGGCTGCCATGCGGCAAGAGAACGAGCCCGAAGATCAGGGCCTTCGGGTTGAGCACGGTGGTGATGAACACCTGCCGGAAGGTGACGAGCGGCGTCTCTATCCCGGCATGCGGGATCGTCCAGAGCCTGGCGGCAAGCAACAGCACCCAGATCGCAGAACAGAGCTTGATCGCCGAGGCGGCAATCGGATGGGCGGCGAGATAGGGTCCGGCGAAGGTCGCAAGCGGCACGATCGTCAGCAGATAACCGGCGGCCTCTGCCGCGATGAGGTGCAGTGATCGCCGGAAGCCGGCAGAGCCGCCTGCGACAGCTAGCAACGTGTTGGTCGGTCCGGGAGTGAGAAGCAGAAGGAATACGGCGGTCATAAAAGCGGGTGCGGTCAAGATGATCTCCAGAGGTTGGATGGCACCTTATCGCCTGCCGTCATATCCGTCTTGATCTCGCTCAAGCCGCCGCCTGTTTTTCGGCAAATTCCTTCACCAGCACTTCATATGTCTCCATCGGCGGAATGGTCTCATAGCTGTGCACCGCCGCTGTGGTTGCCCAGGGCAGCTTCTCGCTGGTGAAGGTCTCGATAAAGGGCGAGAACCAGCTGGCGTCGTCGAGCATGGTGGGGCGCAGGTTGACGAACCAGTCCATGCCTTCGGGGCGGGTGAACATCCACGTCATGCAGTGCGGGCAGAAATAGTGGCGGGTGGCGCCGTGCAGGCCGCCGATCACCGGTTCGCCCTCAGTTACCTCGAAGCCCTCGGCCGGGATGGCGGCGCTCAGCGAATAGGCGCTGGACGACATTCTCTGGCAGCCGGTGCAGTGGCAGGCCATGGTGAGCAGCGGCGGCGCGCTGATCTTCAGCCGCACCTGGCCGCAGCGGCAGCCTCCCTCCAAGGGGAAATTCTGAATTTCCATGATGGGGTCCTCCGCATTTTTGGATCAATCTAGCGGAGCAACTGTAGTCGTCAAACCTATCATTGTCTTTGCCAGCGCCCTGCCAATGTGAGGATTACCGGGCAGGGTGGCATCAGATTTCAGTCGGAGCCGCAGGGCCAGCTGGAGGGCGCGGTCAACCCGGCTGGCAGCTTCGTCTTGTCGTCGCCGCAGGCAAGATCGACCTGCGCCTGTTCAAGGCCCTTGGCGGCGGAAAGATCGAGCCCTTCGATCCGGGTCAGGTACAGGAAGGCTTGATCGAAGACGAGCGGGCCCTCGAATGTCGTGCCGCTGAGATCGGCGCGGGACAGATTGGCCAGAGAAAAGCGCGTGCCGGTCAGCACCGCGCCCTTGAAGTGCGCACGGCCAAGTTCAGCTTTCTCGAAATCGGCGCCGGTCAGCTGGGCCCCGCTGAAATCGGCTCGCTGCAGTTCGGCGCCGGCAAAGGAAGCGCCATTGGCGACAATGTTGACGAAGCTCGATCGGTAGGCTTCGACCCGGGCGAAATTCGCTTTTTCCGCCCTTGCGCCGGCGAGCCACGCACGCACCAGATTGGCCTTCTCCAGGTTCGCCGATGTCAGGTTCGAGCCGCTGAGATCGGTCAGCGAAAAATCCGTGCCGAAGAGATTGGCGCCCTCCAGTTCGCTGGACGGCAACATCAGGCTTTTCTTCGTGCATTCGCTCCAATCCAGCCCTGGCGCTGGCGTGCTGCCGCAGTCGGACGCCATGGCCGGCTGCGCGGAAAAGAGCGAAGCAGAAAGAAGGAGCGCCGATGCCAGCGGGGCAGGCGGAAGAACGGTCAATACGGTCTTCCGCAGGAAGGGGAGCTTCCTTGCCATCGCACTGTATTTATTAACAAAACGTCTCATTCTCTACCCGATCCTCCGCCTGTGCTGGTTGCCCGCACGCATGGCCTCTACCCGTTCTATACCGCGGCACAAGAATATCGCCTATGTCGGTGTTTATTGGAAATGGGGAAGGCGAACGGCAATGTCAAACCGGCAGCTTGGCTATGCGGATACCGCCGCCAGTTTCCCTGCCTCGCTGCCATCTGCTTCGACGCTTCGGATCGTCCGGACCCAGGCGCGCGCCAGCGCGAGACCTGTCGCATCGGCCTGTTCGGCATGCCGAGCGGCATGCTCCGGAAAGCGCTCCCGCCAATGCGGATCGATCCCCATGATCTGGTCCCCGAAAATCCGGTTCCAGTCCTCGACGACGCGCGTTCCTGCCTCGAAGTGAAACTGCATGCCATAGGCGGCGCGGCCTATACGGAAGGCCTGGTTGGCAACGGCCGGATTGGTGGCGAGATGAACGGCACCCTGCGGCAGGGTGAAGGTATCGGCGTGCCATTCGAAGATCGGAAACGAGGCGCCGGCCGCGCTCAACACCGGATCGCCTTCACCATCCGCTGTCAGAGCGACATTGTGCCAGCCGAATTCGCGGGTCCGGCCGAGAAGGTTCTCCGCCCCGTGTGCCCGCGCGAGAAGTTGACTGCCGAGGCAGATGCCGAGCACCGCCTTGTCGGCATCGGCAAAGGCACGCATCAGGCGGGCAAGCTCCGGCAGGTAGGGGTGGATGTGGTCGTCAACAGCGCTCTGGTCGCCGCCGAGCACCACCAGTGCGTCATGCGCATGGATGTCGTCCGGCAGCGCCTCGCCGGTGAAAGGCCGCCGCAAATCGATCTCAGCCCCTGCTTCGTCAAGCGCCACGCCCACCTGTCCAAGGTTGGAATGGACCATGTTTTCCACCACCAGAACCCGCATGCCGTCTCCACTATCCTGTCGTTTCAACAAGATTGATCATGCCGCGTCCTGGCATTCAAGAGGTTTCCAGCCGATTTGGCGGCGTGTGCTGTTGCCGGAAACGCCGACAAGCCTTGACCTTTTGGCCCGAAAGTAGCATTGGACCGCCTTGGTCGCGTTCAATGAAACGCCAGACAGCGGAAAAACCATGAGCAAAGCTACATCCTCTGCCCCCTCGCAGCGCATGCTGAGGGTCGGCGAACAGGTTCGCGCAGCCCTGACGCAGGTGCTGCAGCGCGGCGAGGTGCGCGATCCGCTGATCGAGACGACGGTGATCTCGATTTCCGAAGTGCGCATGTCGCCCGATCTGAAAATCGCCACGGCCTTCGTGACGCCGCTCGGCGTTGCCGATCACGCGGCGACCATCGAGGCGCTGAACCGCAACGCCAAATATATCCGCGGCCGCCTGACGCCGCATCTGAGGCAGATGAAATACATGCCGGAGGTCCGCTTCCGCGACGACACCAGCTTCGACAATTACAAGAAGATCGACGAGCTGCTCAAGTCTCCGGAAGTGGTCCGCGACCTGAAGGACGAAGACGGCGAAGAGTGATGGCAAAGCATATCACTCTGGATGAGCTGAACGGATGGACCTTCGAGCAGCGCCAGACATTCTACCGCAACGGCCTTGCCCGGTTCGACAATGCCGAGGCCGTTCGGCTGGTGGAAATGATGGTCGCCTCGGGTCTGCCCTTCCGCAGGGGCAAGGAGATCGCCCATGGCGACCGCGAGATGAAGGCCCTCGAGGCCATCGTCTATTCGCCCTATAATGAGAAGTTGCTGCTCGACGCGGCAGCCGCGGGCAAGCCGCCGCTCGGCGCCATTGAGCCTTTGATCGTCGAAGACCTCGGCGAGGATTACAGGGCCAATAATGGCGGCCCGATCGCGGCGGGATACCTGATCGCAAGGCGGCTCTACGCCTTGGGGTTTGAAAAGGGCAACAGCCAGAAAATGCCGGACGGCAGCGTGGCGAAAACAGCCGCGACGTTTCGCAAAAAAAGAGCATAGAGAATGTCAAAACCTCGCAAACCCAAGGGCCGCCCGGTTTCCGGCTGGCTGATCCTCGACAAACCGCTGGATTTCGGCTCGACCGAGGCCGTGTCCAAGATCAAGTGGCTGTTCAAGGCCCAGAAGGCGGGCCATGCGGGCACGCTCGATCCGCTCGCATCCGGCATGCTGCCGATCGCGCTGGGCGACGCGACCAAGACGGTTCCCTATGTCATGGACGGCCGCAAGATCTATGAATTCGCCGTTGCCTGGGGTGAGGAGCGTTCGACCGACGATCTGGAGGGCGAGGTCGTCCAGTCGTCCGATGCTCGCCCGTCCGAGGAAGACATCCGCGCTCTGCTGCCGAAATATACCGGCGTGATCAGCCAGGTCCCGCCGCAGTTCTCTGCCATCAAGATCGACGGCAATCGCGCCTATGATCTGGCCCGTGAAGGCGAAACCGTCGACATCCCGGCCCGCGAAGTGGAAGTCTTCCGCCTGTCGCTGCTCGGCTGCACGCCGAACCTCGCGCATTTCGAGATCGAATGCGGCAAGGGGACCTACGTCCGGTCGCTGGCGCGCGATTTCGGTCGCGATCTCGGCTGTTTCGGCCATATCGCGTCGCTGCGCCGCAGTTTCGTCGCACCGTTCGCGGAAGAGGCCATGGTGCCGCTTGCCGAACTGGTGGCGCTGGAAAAGATCGAGAACGAGGACGAACGGCTGGAAGCGCTCGATGCCTTCCTGATCGATACCGGCGAGGCGCTGTCCAACTTGCCACATATCGCCATCACCGAGGATCAGGCGCATCGCCTGAAAATGGGCAATCCAATCATCCTGCGTGGCCGCGATGCGCCCATGGCGGAACCGGAAGCCTATGCGACCTCTCGCGGCAAGCTCGTCGCCATCGGTGAGATCGGTGAGGGCGAATTCCGGCCCAAGCGCGTCTTCGCCACCGGTTGAGTTCCGGCCGCAGTCCCAAAGATTTCGTCACAAGGCATCGGGTTGCCTTCCTAAGATCGCTGGCGCATGTTCCGGTCGGTGATCGGGATTCGCGCGCATTTCGCGGTCCGGGGGCTGATCTGATGAGGAAAGCTTGAGCGACAGACAGGACAAACAGAGCGAGCTGGGCGCTCCTTGGAGGGCGCTCCTGCGCTCGCGGCTGAGGCGGCCTCTGTCGTTCTATCTGGCGGTGCTGCTGCTCGTCGCCATCGTTCCTTCCTTCGTCTTCTCGATGATCATCCTGAAGCGCAGCATCGACGAGCAGGAGCGCGTGGTCACGGCGCTGCTCAAGGGAACAACCGGCGCGGTCACCCGCGTGGTCGAGCGCGAGATCGGCGGCATGCTGACCACGCTCAAGGTGTTGTCGACCGCAAGTGCGATCGACAACAGAAATCTGGATCAGTTCTATGAGCGGGCGTCGTCCGCCCTCGCCGACACCGATTCCAATCTGCTGGTCATCGATCGCACGCACAATCAGCTTTTCAACACGCGGGTGCCCTTTGGCAGCGCGCTCGGCAAGGCGTCGGATCCTGCCTCGATCGATCTGGCGTTCCGCAACGGCGGTCCGCTCATTTCAAACGTCTTTTTCGGCAGGACGGCGGGAAAATGGGTGTTCAACGTTTATCTGCCGATCACCACGCCGCTCGGCAACAAGGATTATCTGCTGACGCTGACCCAGAATGCCGAGAACATGTCGAAAGCGGTCAGCAGGGATGTCCTGTCGCCCGGCTGGAATGCGGCGCTGGTCGACGGCGCTGACAATGTGATTGCCTCGTCCGATCCCACAGTGGCGATGGGCAGGCCGTTCTTCATGAACATCGTACCGGCATTGCGCGTCGGGGTCGGTGAGGCGACGCATGACGGCGTGGCATACAGGACGGTCACGGAGTTTTCCGTTCTCACAGGCTGGAAAGTCATCGCCTGGGCGAGAAGTGCCGATGTCGATGCGCCGGCCTTGTGGTCCTATCTCTGGCTGTCGCTGGGTGGGATTCTCTTTGCCGGCATCGCGATCGCCGGGTCGGTTACCATCGCGGGGCTTTTGACGCAGGGCGTCAAGTTGCTGGCGCGCGATGCGCATCTCCTGGGTGCCGGCCGGCCGATCGCGCCGCGCAGGCACATGATTTCCGAGATCGAGACAGTCTCCACTGCGCTGGCCGAGGCGGCGCAGGCCCGCCGGAAGGCGGAAAACGAAATCCGCTTCCTGATGCGCGAGGTGGCGCACCGGTCCAAGAACCAGTTGACCGTTATTCAGTCGATGCTCAACCAGTCCCTCAACGCAGCGGAAAGCCGGGTGGATTTTGCAGAGGCATTCCGCAAGCGGATTGCCGGCCTCGCCCGCTCGACCGATCTGATGATTGCCAATGCCGCGCAGGGCGTCGATTTCCGTGAACTCGCGCAAAATCAACTGCAGCCGTTCATTCCCGACGATCCGAACCGCGTTCGCCTTTCGGGGTCGCCCGTGCGTCTTGACGCTCAGGTCTCGCAGACGCTGGGCATGGCGCTGCACGAGCTTGCGACCAACGCGACGAAATATGGTGCGCTGGGCAACAGCAAGGGGATCGTCGACCTGAAGTGGTCGGTCGCTGACGGGGCGTTTCTGCTCGTCTGGAGAGAAGCGGGCGCAGACTTCGATGCTGACACCATCGCCCCCACGCGCAAGGGCTTCGGCACGATCGTGCTTGAGCGTATGCTTGCCATGGCGCTGGATGCCAAGCTGGAGCGGATCATGCATGCGGACGGCATCGAATGGCGGGTGAAGATCCCCGAGGAGCGGTTGAACGCAAACCTGTCGATACAATCGTAATCGGATTATCCTGCATGACAGCCGATTGCCTGTCGAAAGAGAAAACACATGCGCCACAAGAGGATAGTAGCCGCTACCGTACTTGCGGTTTTCGCGTTTGCCATAGTGCCCGCCTTCGGCGCCGAATGCGTGGTGGCCGACCCGACAGGCACGCCGCTTAATGTCCGGGCACAGCCAAACGGACATATCCTGTCCACCCTCGACAATGGGCTTTCCGTCGATATGATCGCCGAAACACGAGTAGGCGGCAAGCGCTGGGTCCAGGTGGCCGCGGATGGCGAAACGCTGGGCTGGGTCTTTGCCAATTTCCTCGATTGCTCGAGACGCGACGAGAACCTGAAATCGGCGCCCATGCACCCGCGAACGGCGCCGGAATAAGCGGTCCGGAAGGGCCTTAACCGCCCCCTTTCTTTTTGATGCCGGATAGTTTATAGGCAGCGCCAGCATCAGACCCCGATCAAGTGGACTTTTGCCTTCATGGCCGCAGCTAGACGACATCCCGGCTGCTGGCGACCCGAAATCCTAAACATTGAAAGGATGACACGATGTCGATCACTGCAGAGCGCAAGGCTGCGCTCATCAAGGAATACGCAACTGTTGAAGGCGATACCGGTTCTCCGGAAGTCCAGGTTGCCATCCTCACCGAGCGGATCAACAACCTGACCGATCACTTCAAGGACCACAAGAAGGACAACCACTCTCGTCGTGGCCTTCTGGCAATGGTTTCCAGCCGCCGTTCGCTTCTTGACTATCTCAAGAAGAAAGAAGAAGCGCGCTACACCAAGCTGATCACCGCTCTCGGCATTCGCCGCTAAGCCTTACACCGGCGGGACCCTTCGAAGGAAGGATGCCCGCCGGTTCGTTTTTGCGGGATTGATCCCGTCATTTGCGCTTCCGGGCGAGTCACGCTGGCTCCGCCGAAGCGGACGCTCCAGCAGACCGGATGGGCCGGCTCTGCGGAACCAACCGATGACCTGTCATGGGGCAGGATTGCAGGATGCTTCGGCGCTTGCTCGTTTTTCCAGGCACCGGAAGGCATCAGGCTTTCAGGAGCGGAACGACCGCCAGCCATATTTTGGAAGCCTCCTGTTGTCTTGCCCGTGATGCGTCATTTTTGCGGACCGCCCGCGCCAGTTAGGCAGCGGCGCGGACTTGCCGCACACGAAGGACAAAACATGTTCGATACCCACACGGTAGAAATTGAATGGGCAGGCCGCCCGCTCAAGCTCGAAACCGGCAAGATCGCTCGTCAGGCTGACGGCGCCGTGCTTGCCACCTACGGCGAGACCGTCGTTCTCGCCACCGTCGTTTCGGCCAAGGCGCCGAAGCCGGGCCAGGATTTCTTCCCGCTCACCGTCAACTACCAGGAAAAGACCTACGCCGCCGGCAAGATCCCGGGTGGCTACTTCAAGCGCGAAGGCCGTCCGTCGGAAAAGGAAACGCTGGTTTCCCGCCTGATCGACCGTCCGATCCGCCCGCTCTTCCCGGAAGGCTACAAGAACGACACCCAGGTTGTCGTCACGGTCGTCCAGCACGATCTGGAAAATGATCCGGACGTCCTGTCGATGGTCGCCGCTTCCGCAGCTCTGACGCTTTCGGGCGTTCCCTTCATGGGTCCTGTCGGCGGCGCACGCGTCGGTTACATCAACGGCGAATACGTTCTGAACCCGCATCTCGACGAGATGGACGAATCGATCCTCGACCTCGTCGTCGCCGGCACCCAGGACGCCGTCCTGATGGTCGAATCGGAAGCGAAGGAACTGAACGAAGACGTCATGCTCGGCGCCGTCATGTTCGGTCACAAGGGTTTCCAGCCGGTCATCGATGCGATCATCAAGCTCGCCGAAGTGGCTGCCAAGGAACCGCGCGATTTCACCCCGGAAGACCATTCCGAACTCGAAGCCGAAATGCTTTCGATCGCCGAAGCCGAACTGCGCGTTGCCTACAAGAACACCCAGAAGGCCGAGCGTTATGCAGCCGTCGACGCCGTCAAGGCCAAGGTGAAGGCACACTTCTTCCCGGAAGGCGTTGAGCCGAAGTACACGGCCGAAGTCATCGGCGCCGTCTTCAAGCACCTGCAGGCCAAGATCGTTCGCTGGAACATCCTCGACACCAAGAGCCGCATCGACGGCCGCGATCTGTCGACCGTTCGCCCGATCGTCTCGGAAGTCGGCATCCTGCCGCGCACGCATGGTTCGGCCCTGTTCACCCGCGGTGAAACGCAGGCGATCGTTGTTGCCACGCTCGGCACCGGCGAAGACGAACAGTACGTCGACTCGCTGACCGGCATGTACAAAGAAAAGTTCATGCTGCACTACAACTTCCCGCCCTATTCGGTCGGTGAAACCGGCCGCATGGGCTCTCCGGGCCGCCGCGAAATCGGTCACGGCAAGCTCGCTTGGCGCGCTATCCGTCCGATGCTGCCGGCCGCCGAGCAGTTCCCCTACACGCTGCGCGTCGTCTCCGAGATCACCGAGTCCAACGGCTCGTCCTCGATGGCAACCGTCTGCGGCACCTCGCTGGCGCTGATGGATGCCGGCGTTCCCTTGGCTAAGCCGGTTGCCGGTATTGCCATGGGCCTGATCCTCGAAGGTGAGCGCTTCGCAGTTCTCTCCGATATCCTTGGCGACGAGGATCACCTCGGCGACATGGACTTCAAGGTCGCAGGCACCGCCGACGGCATCACCTCGCTGCAGATGGACATCAAGATCGCCGGTATCACCGAAGAGATCATGAAGGTCGCGCTTGAGCAGGCGCAGGGCGGCCGCAAGCATATCCTCGGCGAGATGGCCAATGCCATCACCGAGGGACGCAGCCAGCTCGGCGAATTCGCACCGCGCATCGAAGTGATGAACATCCCGGTCGACAAGATCCGCGAAGTCATCGGTTCGGGCGGTAAGGTCATCCGCGAAATCGTCGAAAAGACCGGCGCCAAGGTCAACATCGAAGACGACGGCACGATCAAGATCGCTTCTTCGTCGGCTAAGGAAATCGAAGCAGCCCGCAAGTGGATCCATTCGATCGTCGCGGAACCGGAAGTCGGCCAGATCTACGAAGGCACGGTCGTCAAGACCGCCGACTTCGGTGCATTCGTCAACTTCTTCGGCCCGCGCGACGGTCTCGTACACATCTCGCAGCTCGCTTCCGAGCGTGTTGCCAAGACCTCCGACGTCGTCAAGGAAGGCGACAAGGTCTGGGTCAAGCTGATGGGCTTCGACGAGCGCGGCAAGGTTCGCCTCTCCATGAAGGTTGTCGATCAGGCAACCGGCAAGGAAGTCGCCAAGGGCGAAGGCGAAGCTGCTGAATAAGCAGCGCGCTTGAAAGAATGCTACGGGCGCGGAGCGGATCGTTCCGCGCCCTTTCTTATTTATCCCCGCTAGGACGTTCCACCATGAGCCGCGACGCGCTGAAAACCCTTTTCCATCCCTTCGAGACCGGCGTTGTTCCCGCACCTGGCGAAGGCGAGCGCGTGCTGTTTCTCGGCGCCGAGGCCGGTTACCGGCTGCCGGCGGATTTTGCCGCGTCGATCGCTGCCGTGCAGGCCCTGCGCCCGCTCTACCGCGGCCTTGAAGCTGCCAGGGCACCGGTGACCCCGTTCGTCGAGGGCGAGGACTATGATGCAGCGCTGATCCTGTGCGGCAAGCACAAGGGCGAGAACGAGGACCGTATCGCCGAGGCGCTGAGGTGCACCAAGATCGGTGGCCTGATCGTCGTTGCCGGCGGCAAGGAAGACGGTATCCAGTCGCTGCGCAAGCGCGTCGCCCAGCTTGGCTGGGGCGGCGACAGCCTGCCGAAATATCACGGCATCGCCTTCTGGTTCGGCCGTCCGGAAGATGCGGATGACGTGATCGCCAAGTTCGCCAAGAAGCCGGCGCGCGTCGAGAGCCGCTTCGAGGCGGCGCCCGGCATGTTCTCGCATGATCGCGTCGATGCCGGTTCGGAGCTGCTCGCCTCGCGCCTGCCGGACGACTTCAAGGGTCACGCCGCCGATTTCGGCGCCGGCTGGGGCTATCTGTCGGTAATGCTCGCAGAGAAATCCCCTGGCCTGAAGGGCATCGACCTGTTCGAGGCCGATTATCATGCGCTTGAGGCTGCCAGGGCTAACCTCAAGGCCAATGCGCCGAACGTCCCGACCCGCTTCTATTGGCACGACCTCGCCTCCGAGGAAACCCGCGACAAATACGACCTGATCGTCATGAACCCGCCGTTCCACGAGACCCAGGCCGCCGATCCGGCGCTTGGCATCGCGATGATCAAGGCTGCGGCCAAGGCGATGAAGATCGGTGGCCGGCTGATGCTGGTTGCCAATCGCGGCCTGCCTTACGAGCCGGTCATGGCCGAGACCTTCAAGGAATGGGGCGAGACCTGCCGCAACGCCCGCTTCAAGGTACTCTGGGGCAAGCGCTGAGACTTCTGGAGAGCAGTCCCGCAGCGCCGCTGCGGCCTATCTTTTGCAGTTGCGTTCACCCTGAATAAGGTTCACCATTTCCTTTGCCGCGCCCTTGCGCGTCCGACCGGACGCGCCGCGCTCGATGGAGCAAACAATGGGATTTGGACCTGCCCGCCCGCCCATCACCGAAGATGTCGCGGAAGTGATCGCAAAGGATATCAAGAGCGGCGAAGGCAAGGAACCAACCTCCGAGGTGCCCCTGGCCTTCCAGATCGGCCGCCGGCCGGTCGACCCGGAAAGCCTCGACCAGGCGCGCAAGCAGATGACGATGTTCGGCATCTTTGCGGCTGGGGTCCTGGCGGTGTTGCTCGGCGTCTGGTGGGCCGCCTGAGATTCTAGGCGCACCTATCAATTGCTTGCAGGGTGAGAGCGATGGCATGCGCCTGGGCCTGCCATCGCATTGTTCTCCTGAATTATGCCTTCAAGGCCCGCTCGAACAGCCGCGAAAGCCGCTCGGCGAAGGCGCGGGGGTCCTGCGGCTTGTCGCCGTCGAGAACGCGCGCCTGGTCGAGCAGAAGCTGCACTGCGTCGGTGCGGAATTCGTCGCTGCCGCCTGAAGCCAGCGCTGCGATCAGCCCATGGTCGGGATTGATCTCGAGGATCGGCTTGGCGAGCGCATCCAGCCTGCCGGCGCCCTGCAGCATCTTTTCCAGCTGACGGTCGTAGCCCTGTTCCGGAGCGACGAGGCAGACGGCGCTTTCCGTCAGCCGGTCGGATGCCCGCACGTCCGATACAGTGTCGCCGAGCGCCGACTTGGCAAAGGCGATGAAATCGCTGACCACCTGGGTGGTCTCCGGCGTCGACTGAGCGTCTCCATCCGCCTTTGGCACCTGGGCGAGATCGGCAGCCCCTTGCGTGATCGACTTGAACGGTTTGCCCTCGAAGTCCGGGGCAGCCGTGACCCAGAAACTGTCGACGGAGTCCGTCAAAAGCAGAACCTCGATCCCGCGGGCGCGAAAACCTTCGAGCTGCGGCGAAGCCTTCAGCCGGTCGATGTTGTCGCCCGCGAGATAGTAGATCGCTGCCTGCGCGTCCTTCATGTCCTTCACGTAGTCGGCAAGCGACCGCGTCGCCTCGTCAGAGGTCGTGGTGCGGAAGCGCGAGAGTGCAAGAAGCTGCGCCCGGCGCTCGAAATCGTCATAGATGCCTTCCTTCAGCACGCTGCCGAAGGCCTCCCAAAGTTTGGCAAAAGCGGTCTCGTCGCTCTCCTGAAGCTTCTCGATGGCGGTCAGCACGCGGTTGGTCAGGCCCTTGCGGATCGCCGCGAGGATCGGGCTTTCCTGGATCATCTCGCGCGACACGTTGAGCGGCAGGTCGGCGGTGTCGACGAGGCCGCGCACGAAACGCAGGTAACGCGGCAGAAGCTCGGCGTCGTCGGTGATGAAGACGCGCTTGACGTAGAGCTTCATCCGGCCCTTGCCGTCGGGATCGAACAGGTCGAGCGGTTTGGATTCCGGCACGAAGGCAAGGACGGTATATTCATGCCGCCCCTCGGCGCGGAAATGCACGGTCAGCGCCGGTTCGTCATAATGGCCGGAAACGCCGCGGTAGAAATCGGCGTATTCTTCCTTGGTGATCTCGTTCTTGGACCGGGTCCAGAGCGCCGTGCCGTCGGCCACGCGCTCGGCTTCCGCGCCGGGCTTCTCGATCAGGTCGATCGGCACCGGCACGTGGCCGGACTGGTCCTTGACGATCCGCGAGACGCTCCATTTCGAGGTATAGCTCTTGGCGTCGTCCATCAGGTGCAACGTGATGCGGGTGCCGCGGGCAGGGGCCTGCGCCAGGTCGGCTTCCGATACCGTGTAGCTGCCCTTGCCGTCGGACGACCAGAGCCAGGCATGGGCGCTGCCGGCGCGGCGCGAGACGACATCGACCTTGTCCGCGACCATGAAGGCGGAGTAGAAACCGACGCCGAACTGGCCGATCAGTTGGGCGCCTTCACCGGCCTTTGCCGCCTCGACGCGCTCCATGAAGGCACGCGTGCCGGACCGGGCAATCGTGCCGAGCGCTTCTACCAGCTCGTCGCGGTTCATGCCGATGCCGTTGTCTTCCAAAGTCAGCGTGTTGTTGTCGGCGTCGAGCGTCAAGATGATGCGCGAACTTGGATCGTCGGACAGAAGTTCCGGAGCAGCGATCGCCTCATAGCGCAGCTTCTCGCAGGCATCGGCAGCGTTCGAGATCAGCTCGCGCAGGAACACGTCCTTGTCGGAATAGACGGAATGCACCATGAGGTGCAGCAGACGCGCGACGTCGGCCTCAAAAACGTGGTTTTCGACGGGTTTTTCTGGAGCATTGCTCATGCTTGTCATGCCTCATCTTGTATTGCGGAATTCTTGCGCGCTCTGAACTGGCAAGGAATCGGGCAAATTTCAAGAGGGCAAGAGGAGCGCGCCGTTTGCGAACCGCGCGCCGGGGCCGGCAGGAGACTACTCCGTGTCTGCCTTGCGCAGGGTGTCGAGCGCCGGCATCGACGTGATGTTGTAGCCGGAGTCCACATAGTGGATTTCGCCGGTGACGCCGCGCGACAGACCTGACAGGAGGTAGAGCGCAGAGCTGCCGACATCCTCGATGGTGACGGTGCGGCGCATCGGCGAGTTCTTCTGCTGCCAGGACAGCATGGCACGGGCGTCGGAAATGCCGGCGCCGGCAAGCGTGCGGATCGGGCCGGCGGAGATGGCGTTGACGCGGATGCCACGCGAACCGTAGTCAGCGGCGAGATAGCGCACGGACGCCTCGAGAGCGGCCTTGGCGACGCCCATGACGTTGTAGTTCGGCATGACACGCATGGAGCCGCCATAGGTCAGCGTCAGCATCGCGCCACCGTCGGTCATCAGTTCGGCAGCGCGCTTGGCGATCTCGGTGAAGGAGAAGCAGGAGATGACCATCGTGCGGCTGAAATTGTCGCGCGTCGTGTCGGCGTAGAGACCCTTGAGCTCATTCTTGTCGGAAAAGCCGATGGCATGCACGATGAAGTCGAGCGTGCCCCACGTTTGCCTGAGCGCGTCGATGACGGCATCGACGGAAGCGATATCTTCGACGTCGCAGGGAAGCAGGATGTCGGAGTTAAGTTCGGCCGCCAGCGGCTTGACCCGCTTGCCGAGCGCTTCGCCCTGATAGGTGAAGGCGAGTTCCGCACCTTCGGCTGCCAGCGCCTGGGCGATACCCCAGGCGATCGAGTGGCTATTGGCAACCCCCATGATGAGCCCGCGTTTTCCGTTCATCAGACCGGTCATGATTTTATCCGTTGTAGCGCTGGAAAACGAGCGTCGCGTTGGTGCCGCCAAAGCCGAAGGAGTTGGACAGCGCAATATCGATCTTGGCGTTGTCGATGCGCTTGCGCACGATCGGCACTCCGTCGAATTCCGGATCGAGTTCGGTGATGTGGGCGCTTTCGCCGATGAAGCCGGCCTGCATCATCAGGAGCGAATAGATCGATTCCTGCACGCCGGCAGCGCCCAGCGAGTGGCCGGTCAGCGACTTGGTCGACTGGATATGCGGGATCTTGTTTCCGAAGACTTCGCGGATCGCGCCGATTTCCTTCGAGTCACCCACCGGCGTCGAGGTGCCGTGCGTGTTGACGTAGTCAACGTCGCCCTTCACCGTGGCAAGGGCCTGGCGCATGCAGCGGACGGCACCTTCGCCGGACGGAGCCACCATGTCGTAACCGTCGGAGGTTGCGCCGTAGCCGGTGATTTCAGCGTAGATCTTCGCGCCGCGGGCCTTGGCATGCTCCAGTTCTTCGAGGACCAGAACACCGGCGCCGCCGGCGATGACGAAGCCGTCGCGGGAAACGTCATAGGCGCGCGAAGCAGTCGAGGGCGTGTCGTTGTACTTGGAGGACATGGCGCCCATGGCGTCGAACAGGTTCGACATGGTCCAGTCGAGGTCTTCGTGGCCGCCGGCAAACATCACGTCCTGCTTGCCCCACTGGATCATTTCCGCCGCATTGCCGATGCAGTGCGCCGACGTCGAGCAGGCCGACGAGATAGAATAGTTGACGCCGTAGATCTTGAACCAGGTGGCAAGCGTCGCGGATGCGGTGGACGACATTGCCTTCGGCACGGCAAACGGGCCGATGCGCTTGGGCGAATTGTTCTTGAGGGTGATTTCCGCCGCATCGATCAGCGTACGGGTCGATGGACCGCCCGAACCCATGATGATGCCGGTGCGCTCGTTGCCGCCGACATCCTTGTCTTCGAGGCCCGAGTCGGCGATCGCCTGCTTCATGGCCACATGGTTCCACGTGCCGCCCTGCGACAGGAAGCGTGCGGCGCGACGGTCGACAAGCTCGGTCGTGTCGATGTTGGGCGCCCCCCAGACCTGGCACTTGAAGCCATGTTCGGCAAAATCGTTCGAGAACGTAATGCCGGACTTCGCCGCGCGCAGCGACGCGGTGACTTCCTGTGCATCGTTTCCGATGGAGGAAACAATGCCCAGACCCGTGACAACAACCCGTCTCATGTCGATGACCTCTTCTTATTTGTCTCTGAGTGCGGCGTGGCCGCGGTTCAGGCAGCCTTTTCCTTCGACAGCCCGACGCGAAGGTCGCTTGCCTGGTATATGGTCTCTCCATCGGCCTTTAGCCAGCCATCGGCCGTGCCAAGGACAAGGCGACCACGCATGACGCGCTTGAAGTCGATGCCATATTCCAGGAGCTTGGTATGCGGACGGACCATGCCCTTGAACTTCACTTCACCGGTGGAAAGCGCCATGCCGCGACCTTCCTCGCCAAGCCAGCCGAGGAAGAAGCCTGTCAGCTGCCACATGCCATCAAGGCCAAGGCAGCCCGGCATGATCGGATTGCCCTGGAAATGGCAGGGGAAATACCAGTCATCGGGACGGACGTCATATTCGGCACGGATATAGCCCTTGTCGAATGCGCCTCCGGTTTCGGAGATATCCGTGATGCGATGAACCATCAGCATCGGTGGTAGGGGAAGCTGGGCATTGCCGGGGCCGAACAATTCTCCGCGACCGCAGGAGAGGATTTCTTCATAGTTGTAGCTAGATTGTCTGGTCGTCATGAATTGTCGTTTCCCCGCCACATCCGTTTTTCGTTAACTTGATTTAGAGCAAGATAGGCGCAATTTGAAGCGTCGGCATGACGGATCCAAGTCGCGTTGCGCATTCCTGCCTCGTCAAGCACAAGGTCTATTTCCGCCGTCGCATACATGATGGGGACTGCAACAGCCAGAGATAATTGGCCTTTGCCCCAAGATTCAGGCTGTTTTTCATGGCTTGGCCGCCTTGGGACCCCTGCTTACTATTGAAAGCACACGCAGCAAAAGTTATATCGGCACAGGTAACCTGTTGTGCAATAGCTTGAAAGTCTGGATCCGTCCGTATGACGACTGCCATCGAGATCCGTTCGGAAGAACGCCTCCGCCGTTCCGGCCTTAGGCCGACGCGTCAGCGCATGGCGCTTGCAGACCTGATCTTTGCCAAGGGCGACCGTCATCTGACGGTGGAAGAATTGCATGAGGAAGCCGTGGCCGCCGGTGTGCCGGTATCGCTTGCAACGGTTTACAATACACTGCACCAGTTCACCGAAGCCGGCATGATCCGCGTTCTCGCGGTCGAGAGCGCCAAGACCTATTTCGACACCAACGTGTCCGACCACCATCACTTCTTTGTCGAGGGCCACAACGAGGTGCTCGACATTCCAGTCAGCAGCATCACCATCGACAACCTGCCCGAGCCGCCCGAAGGCATGGAAATCGCCCATGTCGACGTGGTAATTCGCCTTCGCCGCAAGCGCGGCTGAGCTTCCTCCTTACATGACATCGTCAGGATGACGGCCGGGCCGAGGATCGCCGGTCGGCAATGTCCATCCGTATTTGAGGGCGCCGCCGCGCACGGCAAAAGCCGTCATGACGCCAAGGCTTGAAGCGACGAGCAGCGATGCGCCGAAATAGGTTGCGGTGGTAAAGACGCCGGAGCCGGCAAGCGCGGCCGTCACATAGATCTCCGGGCGCAGCAGCACCGATGGTTCGCCCGCGAGCAGATCGCGCAGGATGCCGCCGAAGGTCGCCGTCAGCATGCCGGTGACAAGTGCCACGATCGGCGAGCCGGTCGCCGATAGTCCCTTGGCGGCCCCCATGACGCAATAGGCCGAAAGCCCGATGGCATCCAGCCAGACCAGGAATTTATAGCGCGACTCCATCATATGGGCGGAGAAAAACACCAGGAGACCGGCGCAGCCGCAGACCACCAGGTAGACCGGGTTGGTGACCCAGAAGACGGGCGTCGCGCCGAGAATGACATCGCGCAACGTGCCGCCGCCAATGCCGGTCACGGAGGCGAGGAAGACGTAGCCGATGATGTCGAGCTGCTTGCGCGAGGCGGAAAGCGCCCCGGTCGCCGCGAAAACCGCGACCCCGGCATAGTCGAGAATTTCCAGGATCGGCATGTTTCCCCCCGCCAGAAAACCGAGAAGGACCACAATGGGGATGCTGCGTCAACGGCATGCATTATTGCGGGAAAAGCACATGCGTTCTGCCGCTGATGTAGTAGGCGATCAGTCCGGTCCATTCGCGCATCGCAGTCGTCGTGAGTTGCGCATTCAGCGACGGCTGGCTGAAATCCGGGCCGAGCGAAAGCTGCCCGCTAGTGCGATAGTCTACCGGCCAGGGCGTGACCGGAATGCCGAGCTTGCGAAACAGACCGACCGACCGCGGCATGTGGAAAGCCGAGGTGATCAGGGCGCAATCCGACAGTCCGTTCTTCTCGAGCAGTTCCTTGGTGTTGTCGGCATTCTCGAACGTGGTTCGTGACTGGGTCTCTCGGATGATCCGCTCCGGCCCAATGCCGAAGGTGGAAAAGAACGCTATGGAGGTCTCTGCGTCACCATCATATTTGCCGCTGAACGAACCGTCGCCGCCCGAGACCAGGATTTTCGCACCCGGATAGGCCTGCGCCAGCCTCAGCCCCTCGACGAAGCGATCGGCCGCCTGATTGAATTCCATGCCGCGGCGCCCAGAGATCACTTCGTTCTCGAAGGCGCCACCAAGGATGATGATGCAAGAGAGATTGGCTGGCAGGTTTGCAGGCCGGGCAATGCGGTTCTCCAGCACCTGCAGCATCACCGCCCCGCAACTGGTGAACAGCGTCAAAAACAGCAGGGTCGCGGCGAGCCCCGAGAAAAAGCCGCGCAACCGCCGAAACCCAGCTCCGCCGAAGACATAACTCAGGATAAGAAGCAGGAAGATCAGCGACAGCGGCTGGGCCAACAGCCAGAAGACTTTCGAGACGAGAAACATCCAGTGCCTGCGATCCGATACATTCACGTTGAAGAAGAAAGGGCTAAAATGGACGCTAGGCAGAATGGCGTTTAAACGCAAATGTTCAGATTTGTAGCGCGGCCGGCCTCACCACAAAACCATATTGCGTAACGCGACGTCGGAGACTGCGCGCCCGGTCCGGGCGCGCAGTCCGTGTCAGGTCCGGCCGAAAGTGGCCGTTGGCGTCGTTGGAGCAGCGACTGCCTTGTTGCGTCGGAGATAAATCAGCGCCGCTGCCAACAGGATGCCGATGGCGACGACGATGATCGCCAGCACCGGCCGATAGGCGATCCAGGCGATGGCGATGACCAGCGGCCCGAGGATCAGCGTCAGGATACCGGCGATGATCGACGTCCCGAAACCGACGATCGAGCCGACGAAAGGAATGACGTCGGCGATGATGCCGAGGATCGACAGCATGACGATGAAGCCGACGAACATGCCGAGCAGACCGCCGAAGCGGATGAGCCAGGTGATCAGCGTGTTTTCGCTCTGGGCCGCCTCGAACATTTCGGCGGCGCCGACCTTGCCGGCAGCGCTCAGGAACAATTCGCGCCCATTGGAGGCCTTGTATCCGGCGATGGTCGTGCCCTTCTGCGCGCCGACGAAGCTCGCCTCGGAAATGTCCTCGCGGCTGAAGCTGATGCGCAGGTCGCCGATCGCCGGGCTCTGGCGACTTTGCGAGACATAGATCGTCGTACCATCCGCCTTGACCGGCTTGTCGGAACCGAGGGCCGAGGTCACCTGGCCGACGACATCGGGCGAGAGCTTGACCGGGCTGTCCGTGCCGAGATCGGCAACCGCCCTGCCATCGACCGTGAAGGCGCCGAGCGTCGCGGTGGCCACCGTGAAGCGCTCACCCTCGATCGACATGTCGGGGTTCTGATGCTGATCGGCCTGTTTGAAATCGGAGGAATCGACCCGGCGCGAGCGCCATTCCTTCTTGTAGGTGTAGGTCGTGACGGTTTCCTCGCCGCCGCCAAGCGTCTTCTGGGTCTCGCTCTTGCTGTCCTCCACCCATTGGTACATCTCGACCTTGCGGTTGAGGCCAACTGCACCCTCTGCCACGACGCCGAGCGCCGGATCCTCGGGCGTGCCATCGGGCTTCACCGGTCCGGAAATATGCACGAGCTTGCCTTCATTGGCCGGATCGGCCGTGCCGCTGTCGACCGAGACGACGATGCCGGCACCCTCCGCAAGCGCGCGATAGGTCTGCACCGAGCGGCCTTCGTTCCAGGACAGCAGCCAGATCATCCCGAGCACCAGCAGCGGGCCGAGGACGAGGCCGATCAGCCCGTTCTTCAGCCGTGAAAACCAGGAGGTGGTCGTCGTTTCCGTAAAGCTCATTTCCCTCATTCCCTCTCGTGTCCATCTGTGCAACGGCTGGCTAGGCACGCTTATTCACTGTCTCCGGTGCTATCAGAAAATCAGTAAAATTAAATAATCGCTCCCCAGTCACGCGAACATTCTTTTGGTCGTTCCGCCATGATGCCGCAGCATTCTTTCCGGGGCAGCAGCATTGTTTTTCTGTTTCGCACCTTGCCCGCGATCCGGCGGCCGTTATCTTGCCGCAGCAGGCTTTCAGCGGGGAGGGTAGCATGGCGCCGATAAACGATAGTTTTGAAACGGGAACATTCGTCGGGCGTCTGTGGCGGCCGGATGTCGCCGGCCCGTCCCTGGTGGTGCTGCGCGGCGGCGATCTCTACGATATCACCTCGAAGGACGTGCTGACGATGCGCGACCTGCTCGAGCGCGATGATCCGGTTGCATTCCTCCTGCAGCAGGAAGGCGAGCATCTCGTGTCGTTGGAAGCCGTCATGGGCAACTCGGTGGAGGCTGCCGGCGATCTCTCGACCATGCACCTTCTGGCACCCTGCGACCTGCAGGCGGTCAAGGCTTGCGGCGTCACCTTCGCCCGGTCGATGCTTGAACGCGTCATCGAGGAAAAGGCTGCTGGAAACCCGGCACTGGCGGAAAAGATGCGCGAGCGCGTGACCGCCATCATCGGCGACAGCCTGCGCGACCTGAAGGCCGGCTCGCCGGAAGCGGCGAAGGTGAAGGCGGCGCTGATCGAAGAGGGCGTCTGGTCGCAATATCTCGAAGTCGGCATCGGTCCAGATGCCGAGGTCTTTTCCAAGGCGCAGGTTCTGGCCTCCGTCGGCTGGGGAGCATCCGTCGGTCTGCATCCGATTTCGAAATGGAACAATCCGGAGCCGGAGATCGTGCTTGCCGTCGATAGCCAGGGCCGCGTCAAGGGCGCCACCCTCGGCAATGATATCAATCTGCGCGATGTCGAAGGCCGCTCGGCGCTGCTGCTCGGCAAGGCCAAGGACAACAATGCGTCCTCCGCCATCGGTCCGTTCATCCGCCTGTTCGACGCCACCTATTCGATCGACGACGTGCGCAATGCCGATCTGTCGCTGACGATCAGCGGCCCGGACGGGTTTGTGCTGAAAGGATCAAGCACGATGCGGGAAATCAGCCGCGATCCGCTCGACCTGGTCTCCCAGACGATCGGCCGTCACCATCAGTATCCGGATGGTTTCATGCTGTTCATGGGCACGCTGTTTGCGCCTGTCGAAGACCGCGACGCGCCGGGGCAGGGCTTCACCCATAAGCTCGGAGATGTCGTCACGATCGCCAATGCCCATCTCGGCTCGCTCACCAATACCGTGCGCCTGTCGACGGAATGCCCGCCTTGGACATTCGGCCCGTCGGCGTTGATGCGCAATCTTGCAGCGAGGGGTCTTATCTAGCGAGTCTCATCCGAGACCCTGCGAGCGGCGCCCATACGCGGAGCGTGATGGGCGCCGCTGCTGTTTGACAGATTACTCGGCAGAATCGTCTCCGCCGCCGTCGTCGTCGGCGGCGCCGTCGTCACTGTCACCGGCATCATCGCCGTCGCCATCGTCCGATGCGTCATCGGAAGCATCATCCGCGTCAGCGGCGGCATCATCGGCGTCGCCGTCATCGGCATCGTCATTGGCGTCCGCCTCGGCATCACCCGCGGCATCCTCCTCCGTGCCGTCGTCAAGGTCGGCCTCCGCCGTCTCCTCGACCTCCTCGTAGGTGACCTCTTCGCTTTCCTCGTAGCTGACCTCGGTATACTCCTCGGTGACGGATATTTCTTCGACCGTCAGTTGGTAGGACGCCTCGTAGACGGTCTCTTCGACCACATATCCGTATTCATAGGTCAGATCGACGAAGTGATTGCCGCCGGTGCCCCGGGCCTTGGCAGTAGCGCCCGGTGCGAGGACAAGAACGTTCAAGCCGACGATTTCGGCGCTGTAGCCGTCGATCGCGAGGATGGCCGTGGTGCCGTCCTGGGTAACCTTGACGAAATACACTTGCCCTTTGCGATGGACGCCATCGATCTTGAAGCCCTTTTTCTCCAGCGTCGTGGTAAGGAAGTGAGCGGAGCGCATTTTATGGCCGGCCGCATAAGCGGTCCCGACGCCGGGGAGGGCTGCGGCGGAAAGGTGCAGAAGGACCGCTGCGACACACAGCGAAGCTTTAAGTTTCATAGTGAATCCTGTCACGACTAGCGCCGGAAGGTTGCGACGGCGCTGAAAGAAAGTTTGGGCAACCGACGTCAGTATCTGCGCAAAAACTAAATTTACAGGAAAACACAGCCGGCAAATCGCGCGATGACACGACCAATTTTGGGGGCATCGCTATTTGACCGCTTGTGTCCGGAGAAGAGGACGGTACGCGATAGCAGTTCGGTCGAATGCGAAACGGGGAGAGCAAACGCCTTCCCCGTCCCTTGGTGGCCTCTCCGCTCAGTTCGTCGACCAGCGGGTCGGATCGGCCGATGCGACGCTGAGGAAGCGGTAGCCGGTCTGGTTACGCTTGACGATCGTCTTGCGCAGGTTGTCGAGGGCGAATTCACCGGCGGATGTCTTGACCAGCAGGACCGCGTGGCCCTCGCCGCGCGGCGTGCGCACGACGGCAACCCGCAGCGCGCTGGAGGGAACGCCGGCGCGGATGAGATGGCTGCGCTTGGTCATGACATAGTCGTCGCAGTCGCCGAAGGTCGGGTTGAGCGACCAGACGTCGCGGCGCTCGTGCAGCGGGCGGATGCTGCGGTTGACCGAGCGGTTGACCGAGGCAAGCAGGCCGCGGATTTTCGACGTATAGGCGACCTGTGACTTCGAGCTCTTGGTGCACTCCTCGATATGATCGAGGCAATAGAGCGAAAATGCGATCGGCGCCACCGAGGTCTGGCGGTGAACTTTCACCGCGCCGCGCGTCGAACCGAGATTAATGGCGTAGGCCGAAGACATGCTGGTGGCGCCAAGAGCTGCGATGGTCGCCAGTGCGATGATTGCTTTCTTGAACATGATTCGTGTCCCTGTTGTCCGTAGCCTTCTGTCCAAGGCTTTTTTGTTGGGCCGAATTCATTTCGGATCGGTGGAGGGCGCATCATGCCGCGAAGCGGAGCACATCCGTTTCGTCCACCTGTATCATCACGATACATGGGACGTTTTTCGGCGCGCTTAAGTGGAAGCATACAATTTTACGGATTTTGATTTTTTGCGCGGCACTGCCTTCGCTGTAAGGCGTTGCCTATCTCCGGACATAAAAAAGGGGACGCAAAGCGCCCCCTTTGCTCCGGATTTTGCCCGTGCCTATTCGGTGTAATACCCGGAGTAGCTGTAGTTGCCCGACATCTTGGCGCGATCCTGCTGGTTGAGCAGGGTGACGATACCGGCGTCCGGGTTCTTGTTCTCCTTGAGTGCGGCGACGGCTCGCTTGGCACTCGACTGCGGCGTGCTTGCCCATTTGATGACGAAGACGATCATATCGGCATGACGGGCGAGATAGAGGCCGTCCACGACCGGTTCGACCGGCGGCGTGTCGAGAATGACGTAGTCGAAATGCTTGCGGGCACTGGCAAGGATCCGGCCCATCTTCTCGCTCATCACCAGTTCGTCCGTGGCGATGTCGCTGCGCCGTCCGCCGAGCAGCACCGTCAGGTTGGAGAGCGGATCGCGCATGATCAGCGAGGTCAGCGTCGCCGTACTGCGATCCTGGCGCAGATAGTCGATGAAATCGTGGTTCGGTTCGAGATTGAGATGCTTGTTGACGCTCGGTTTGCGCAGGTCGCAATCGATCAGCAGTGTCCGCTTGCCGGTCAGTGCATAGGCCCGGGCGAGAGACAGCGCCATGGTCGATTTTCCTTCCGACGGCAGCGCGGAGGAAACCATGATGATCGCACCCTCGTCGCTATTCTGCCGCTTCGGCGCCGAATGTTTCCGCTCCTGCTGGTCGAGTGTCAGCCGAAGCCGCCGGACGCTTTCGGCGAAAAGTGAGAGCGGTGCCGTCACCATCAGATCGGCCAGGCTGGAGGTCGGGTTTGCGAGCTTGTGATGCTCGTCGCCGGTCGCCTGGCGCGGGGCGATGGCCGAGAGCGGCACTTTCAGGACCGCTTCGATCTGATTTTCGCTGACGAAACCACCGATGAAATATTCGCGCAGAATTGCAAGGCCGAGGCCGAGACCGATGGAAACAATCAGCGACAGTCCCAGGATCACCTTGCTGTTGGGGAACGACGGCAGGGTCGGCGTCAGCGCGGCCGAAACCACGCGGCTGTCCGGCAGCTGCAGCGAAGCTTGCGCATCAAGCTCCTGCAGTCGGGACAAAAGGGTCTGGTACTGATTGCGGGCGATCTCGGAGGATTGCTGCAGGCTGTAGATTTCGGTCAACACTTCCGGCGGCAGGTTGCTCTGCAGAACCGTGCTGCGAATCTTCTGGCGAACTTCGTTTGCTTGTTGCTGGTAGTCATTGACCGTCTGCTGCAGGTTGTTGACTTCCTGGGACGCCGCGCTTGCCAGCGATTTGTCGACCTTGGCAAGTTCGTCACGCAGGCTGATCGCCTCGGCGCTGTTATCGCCAGTCGAGGCGATCCGCGTTGCGAGGTTTTCGCGCTGCTTCTGCAACTCATTGAGCGCGTCCGATCCAAGCTGCGTCACCAATGTCGAGAAATCCTGCGCTTGCAGCGATTTCTGCAGCGATTCGATCCGGCCGAGCTCGGCCGCCCGGTCCTGGTTGACTTTCTCAAGCTCGGCGCGAAGCGTGGTCAACCCCGAGGAATTGGCCTGCTTCTCCAGCCGGTCGATATTGCCGGTAATATAGGTATCGAAGTTCTTTTCGTTTTCGACGATTGCCGCGTTGGCAGCCTCCGCCTGCTTCTGGATCGTATCGCGTTTGGTGAGCGTCGCAGACACCTTCGCGTTGATCTGTTCCCTGATGTAGGTTTCGCTCATCGAATTGGCGAGCTTCGCCGCCTTTGCCGGATCCTTTGAAACGACGCCGACCGTGATCAGGTAGGTCAGGCCGTTGCGGCTCACGGTTATGGCTGATTTGAAGGCGCCGAGGACGCGCGACAGGGCCGCCTCGCCGGTGGGTGCCGGCGGCAGCGGGATGCGCAGCCAGCTCAGAATCCTGTCTTTCAGCGAAACCTCGATGCCGAATTCGCTGTCGGAGACGAGGTTGTTTTCGCTCACCACATTGAGCAGAATACGATCGGATTTGAGAATGCCGACCTCGCTTTCGACGCGAGAGTTGTCGGCACTCGGATTGGAGAGAATATTGTCGGAATCAAGAAGGTTTTTTGTGCTTGTATCGACAAGAACAAGGGATGTTGCGGTATATTTTGGCGTAAGTGAGTAGGTGAATATAATTGTCAGGATAAGTATAGCGGCAATTGTTGATAAAATCAGCCAAAGCTGGCGGCGTATCAATCCAAGAATGCCTTTGAGGTCAATTTCTGCATCCATTTGCACACAACCATTATCTGCACAGCTATCGCTGTTATTGTAAAAACTGTAAAAAGCGTCTTTTAAATTGCTGCGATGCAGCATTACTACAGTTCTATCAGATTACAGGCAGGCGACAATTGCGAAATTCAAACATCATTAACTGCACTGAATGATCTCTGGAACACTGCGGCGAGAAAGTCGCACTGCCGACAATATCCCGCTCATATAGGCGCCGGTATCGACATTGATCCGCGCCGGACCCACTTCGACTTTGGCGACTGGCGTGTGGCCGTGGATTGCGATGACGCCATTTGTAGCTACGGCTTTCGCGTTCGCTGGAGGACGTAGCCACAACAGGTCCGCATCCTGCTGCTCGGCGAGGGCCACACCATCCCGAAGGCCGGCGTGGACAAAACAAAATCCCGGTATGCTCAGCATGGATGGTAGGGATTCGAGAAAGGCGACGTGCTCGTCCGGAATGCGGGATTGCAGCAGGTTCTTCAGGGCCTGGCGATTGGCCGGCAGCTTGTGGAGGCCGTAGGAATAGAGCGTCTCCAGTCCCCCGAAGTCCAGCCAGCGATGGTCGGAAGATGGATTGCGCAGGAAATCAAGCATCACCTCCTCATGATTGCCAGCAAGGCAGAAGCGCTTGACCTCTGCACGAGGCTTGGTTGTTAGCCGGTCGAGCACGGATGCCGATTTTGGTCCGCGGTCCACGTAGTCGCCGAGCATGATCAACCATTTGGTACCCGCGCGTTTGCGACTGTCCTCGAAGATCAAATCCTCCAGCCTGCCAAGAAGATCGTCACAGCCGTGCACATCGCCGACGGCATAGATGTGATCCGGGCCGCCCTCGAAGAGAAGCTTCTGTCTTTGCACGGTCGCTGGTGTGTCCACGCTCCCGCGCAGAAAATCGAGGATGCCGCGCATCATGACCGGTCCCTCTCGCCAGCGTTCATGAGCTCGACTTGCCGCGCCCACGCGGTGGCGACAATGGCGACGAACGCGAACGTCACGGCTTCGATCTCGAGGCTGAAATCGACCAGCGAATGCACGGCGGCGATCAGTATGACGCAAAGACCGCAGCGTATCAGCATATCCTGACCCGGCGTCTTCACATAGGCCGCACCCAGCTGAAACACAATGATCCCAACGATCAGCAGCGGCAGGCTGCCGAAAATCAGGCCGTATTCGGCCCAGAGCGCCAGATAGGTGGAGTGCGCCTTGTCCCAGACGAGATCGACGCTGACCGGCGCCTGATGGAAGAGTGGATAGGCATATTCGAAGCTGTTGCCACCGAACCCGAGCAGAGGGCGGGTTTCGATCATCTGCAGAACCTGCTGGTATAACTGCATTCGAACCTCGGATGAAGCTTCGAGGCTGCCCAGGCGCTCCAGAAATATCGCGCCGTAGCCAAACATGCCGAGACCGACAATCACGGGGATGGCAAGGAGCAGGATCCAGATGCCGGCCCTGTTGGTACCGGCGGTCTTCTTGGCAAGCGCCAGAACGACCGAGGCAATCATGCCGCAGCAGGCGGCAAACAGACCCATGCGTGAGTTTGTGGCGACAAGCGTGATGACCAGGACCAGCCAGCCGAGACCGATGGTAACGACGCCGCCCTTGCCGAGATAGGTTCCCAAAATCGAGTTGTCGCCTTTTCCCGCGGGCTTCTCGGTCATCCGCTCCATCATCAGGTTGATGCCAAGCACGCTGCCGAAGGCAAGGAAGGTGGCAAACGAGTTGCGATTGATGAAGCCGCCCATCGCCGAGCCGAAATATTTCCACTTCGGAATGCCAAGGATCGTGTCACCGAACTGCACGAGGAACAGCAGCCCGACGACGGCGTGGATCACGATGGCCCAGTAGATGAGATTGATGAAGGCGCGGGCGCGCTGCGGGTTGCTGGTGATTTGCAGCACCAGGAAGAAAAGGAGTCCATAGGTCGCCCAGCGCGCGAACGCGAGGATCGTATCGTGTGGCGCCAGGCTGATCGTATGGACGGCGATGATGGCGCTCGGATCGGCAATGCTGGTCGCCGCAGGAGACAAAGCGCCAAGCGGAAGCACCTGGACGATCATATAGGCGCCGAGAAGGGCGAAAAGACAGAACAGTACCGGCAGATTACGCGGCGCGATCCTGAACCGGGCGTTGGACAGCGCCATGCGGCCAAAGAGAACGGCGCCGCACAGCGAGATCAGCATGGACCATAGCAGCCAGAAGGAGGGTTTGGTGCTTCCGAACGCGAAGGGCGAAAGGAACAGAACCAGAAGAATGGGCCACATCAGCTGGTTGTTCAGCCGGAAGCGGTCCGAATGGTAGCGCGCCGTCTTCTTCATGGTCTCAGGCCTGCCATTGTTGTGCCGGTACGGACGCTGCGCGGAGACCCGGTGCCGGTATTCCAATCAGGCCTTGGCATGGATGTCGCAAAACAGGAGCCCGGATCATCCCTTGCCCATCGATTTCTTGACGTTTCTCAGAAAGACGATCTGCCGATCCTGCGGCATCGTTTCGACGATGGCCGCGATCCGCGCCCGGAAATCCGGATTGGAGACATAGCGTTCCGCAATGAGCTTGACACCCCTCTCGCTGCTCACAAGCAGCTTCAGGTCAGCGGCTTCCGATTTGACGCCTTCGGCACTGAGTTGTGGAAAATAGGTCTCCGCTAGATTGACGCGAAAACGGGCGATCCATTGTTCGTTGGGGCCAGTCAATTGCGATTGCCTGAGCGCGGCGTTGAAGTCGTCCCTGGCGAGCAGGCGAACCGATGCGGCAGCGCGCACCAGCCAGGCGAAGGAGTCCGTCGGTGTTGTCGTAACGATTCCAGCGGCGCGATTGGCGCATTTCGACACCACATCGCGCGCCGCTTCGTCGATCATGTCGATATCACTGTAGGCCAGCACGATGCGGAAACAGTCCTTCATGACCAGTGTCTTCGAATAGGATGAAAGACCGAAGTCAAAGTCTTCGCCAGCGTAGCCGTCTGGGGTCAGCGCCTGCTCGATGGGTTTGGCCATAAACGGCGCCAGTTCACCCCACAGGCCATAGCCGCTCGCCACCGAAATCAGCAGGCAAAATGCCATCGCGATCCATTTTCTCTGCTTTACCATGGTGCGCCGTCCCTAGCGGGATCTCTCCGGCCTGGATGCTTTTCGAATGGTCGAACCCGGACGCTATTGAAAAATTTCATTCCTGCCGCTCAGATTGTGTTTGGGGGCGAAAACCGAAGCCGAACGTCGCGAAAGCAATCATGAACGCGCAAACGGATCAAAGGTTCGAGCATCTGGGTTTACCGTACCAGCAGGGGTTTGGGCGAGGCTTACGTCTTCACTTTTATGACAATGGTTACATTAGTGTTCCTATATTGCGGAACCCTGTCGTATCAAGCGTAAGTTAAAACAATCACAATTGTGCCACTACGGGAAAATGGCTCGCCACCCCGCACGATCTCGGCGACCCGTTCGGACCGCAGAAAAACAGCATAAAAAAAGCGCCCCGCAAGGCGCCTTTTCAAAATCAGCAGCCAAATCGATTCGTCAGCTCAGCTGGCCGGATCGTCGCTGAAACCCGGATCGGACAGAGCCGCCGTCGCTTCGCCAGGAGTGCCGGCCTGAAGGGCGGACACGACCTGCTCAACGAAGGGAACTGCGGCCGCTGCTGCCGGGCTCAATCCTGCCTGAGCCGACGCTGCGATGTCGCCAAGAGCTGCAGAGAGCTCAGGATTTGCAATGGCGAGAGTACCGATCGCCTTGACAAGCGCAAGAAGGAGCCTGTCCTTTGCCGGACCAGTCGGCATCGCGCTGATTTCGTCAGCGATGCTCTGCGCCTGGGCAGCACAATCGCTCGAGCAGGTCGCGAGGCCCGAAACTGTGCCGGCGGACGGCGCGGCCTGTGCATATGCGAAAGAAACGGAAGCGCAAAGCGCAAGAGTCGTGATCAGCAAAGACCGTTTAAACATAACTGAACCCCTTTAAATGGATTGGACTTGGGAAACCCGCTCCGAAAATTAAATATACGCTAACCAGATTAGGCGTTTCTTATGGCCGCTGTTATGATCGCTGTCAAGCCGGAATCCGGATAATGAAGGGGTGTGGCTGGCAAAGGCGCCTTCGAAAGCTAGCAAAGTATGCAACGCAGCAACAGTATATGTGCACTGCGATGTCTTCCGAGGCTTTCCACACCGGATTCCAATACTTCCGGCCGCGTCGAACCGTTTTGATGATTCGGCTGAAAGTGGATCGAGCGTAGTATTCTCAGTCGCTGACCATCTCCGCGCGATACCAGTCGACGAAGCGTTTCACGCCTTCCTCCACCGATATGGACGGCGTGAAGCCCGTCAACGCATTCAGAAGGTCCGGGGCGGCAAAGGTCCGCGGCACGTCACCCTGCTGCATCGGCAGCATCGTGCGGATCGCCGGCCGGCCAACCGCAGCCTCGACCGTCTCGACGAAGCGCATCAGTTCCACCGGCTGCCCGCCGCCTATATTGACGACACGGAATGGCGCGTGACGCGACAAGGTATCGATGTCGTGGATGCGATTTTCTTCCGCCGGCGCGACGCCCATCAACCTGACGATGCCTTCGACCAGGTCGTCGATATAGGTGAAATCACGGCTCATGCGGCCTTCGCCGTAGATCTCGATCGGCCGACCGCCAAGGATGCAATCGACGAATTTGAACAGCGCCATGTCCGGGCGCCCCCAGGGTCCGTAGACGGTGAAGAAACGGAAAGCGGTGGTCGGCACGCCGTAGAGATGAGCATAGCTATGCGCCATCAGCTCGGCCGATTTCTTCGTGGCGGCATAGAGCGTCATCGGCTCGTCGGCCCGGTCGGTCTCTGCGAAGGGGATTTTCTCGTTGGCGCCGTAGATCGACGAGGTGGAGGCAAGCAGCAGGTGCTTGGGCCGCACCGCTTTCGCCAGTTCAAGGATGTTCCAGGAGCCGATCAGGTTGGAATCGACATAGGCCTTGGGGTTTTCCAGGCTGTAGCGGACGCCGGCTTGGGCTGCGAGGTGAACGATGACGTCCGGCTCGCCGATCTCCGCGGCTGCCTCCAGCGCGCTCACGTCCTCCAGCATGCCGATCACCGGCCGGAAGCCGTTCGAGCGGGACAGGATGGCGTGGCGCCGCTCCTTCAGCCGGACATCATAATAGGGCGTCATGCCGTCGAAGCCGGTGACGAAATGGCCGTCATCGAGCAGCCGCTTGGCCACGTGGAACCCGATGAAACCTGCCGTTCCTGTGATCAGATAGCGCATACCGGCTCCTTGCTGCAGTCGATTGAGATGCCGCCCCTATTCCGGCCGGCCGACACTCGTATAGCTGAAACCGTGCTTGGTGACTTCATCGCGGTGATAGATGTTTCTGAGATCAACGAGCACGGGGTTTTTCATCGACGATTTCAGCCGGTCGAGGTTGAGCGCGCGGAACTCGTTCCACTCCGTGACGATGACGAGCGCATCGGCGCCTTCCGCCGCCTTGTAGGGGCTGTCGGCATAGGCGATGCCGTCGATGACGTTTCGCGCATTCTCCATGCCTTCCGGGTCATAGCCGGTGACGATGGCGCCACCGTCGGTCAGCGCCTGGATGATGGCGATCGCCGGGCTGTCGCGCATGTCGTCGGTGTTGGGCTTGAAGGTGAGGCCGAGCACGGCGATCTTCTTGCCGCGCACGTCGCCGCCGGCCGCGGCAATGACCTTGCGGCCCATGGCGCGCTTGCGGTTGTCGTTGACGGCGACGGTGGTTTCGATCAGCCGCACCGGGCTGTCGTGATCCTGCGCCGTCTTGACCAGCGCCAGTGTGTCCTTCGGGAAGCAGGAGCCGCCATAGCCGGGGCCTGCATGCAGGAATTTCGCGCCGATGCGGCCGTCAAGGCCGATGCCGCGGGCGACCTCCTGGACATTGGCGCCGACCTTTTCGCAAAGGTCTGCCATCTCGTTGATGAAGGTGATCTTCATGGCGAGGAAGGCATTGCCGGCATATTTGATCAGTTCGGAGGTGCGCCGCGTGGTGAAGAGCAGCGGCGCCTGGTTGAGATAGAGCGGCCGATAGACCTCGGTCATGACGTCGCGGGCGCGCTCGTCGTTGAGGCCGATGACAATCCGGTCGGGTCGCTTGAAGTCGTCGATCGCCGCACCCTCGCGCAAAAATTCCGGGTTGGAGACGACCGCGATGTCGGCGTCCGGATTGGTTTCGCGCATGATCCGCTCGACCTCGTCGCCGGTGCCGACCGGAACGGTCGACTTGGTGACGATGAGGGTGAAGCCGGTCACATAGGTGGCGATCTCGCGGGCGGCATCGTAGACATAGGAAAGGTCGGCATGGCCGTCGCCGCGCCGCGAGGGCGTGCCGACCGCAATGAAGATCACGTCGCTCTGCGAAACGCTTGTTGCCAGATCGGTGCTGAAGCGCAGACGCCCGTCCTTGACATTGTCGGCGACCAGCTGTTCCAGGCCCGGCTCGAAGATCGGAATGCGTCCGGCCACGAGGGCGTCGATCTTGCTCGCGTCCTTGTCGATGCAGACGACCTCATGGCCGAAATCGGCGAAACAAACGCCAGAGACAAGCCCGACATAACCGGCGCCGATCATCGTGATTTTCATCATATACTCCAGAATTGCTCGGGCGCATCCATAGTCAAACACGCGCGGCTTGCCAATGGGCGACTGCTCAACAGCGAAACGGACGGCTAGCCGGAGACAGTGGCAAAGAAATCGGGATTGCCGCGGATGGTGTTGCTGACTGTGCAGATTTCGTCTTCCGCCGCCCGCGCAATGGCATTGCGAGTCTCGTCGTCGATGTCGCCCTTGATCGTAAAGACGATGTTGAAAGTCTGAACCCGTGAAAGTCCTTCCGTCGCCTTCTCGCCGGTCACTTCTGCGCTGATTTCCGTCACCCTGTCGAGCACACCCCTCTGGCTCGCGGCGATGCGGGCGCTCATGGTCAGGCAGGCGGATAGAGACGCGTAAAGCAGGTCGAGCGGATTGAAGCCGGGCTGCGATGGGCCGGTGACGACGCTGACTTCGCCCCCGGTCGCTGACGTTATATGCGGAAATCCAGTCCGGCCCAGAACGGCGGTTGCACCCGTCGGTCGGGATCGTGTCTTCAACTCCGTCATGTCCTGCCCTTTCCCGCGTGCCATAGACAGTCCCTTCAGATGAGACTTTCTGTCGTAGGAAACAATGTTCGCGACACGCCGCAACGCCGAAATCGGCAATAATAGCCTACGTTTTAATAGAAATTTCTGTCCAGAACCCGCTAGCGGCGAGGCGAAGCTCCGCCGAACGAAATCTTCAATCAGGCCCTGAGTTCACATTCCGCGCAGGACTGGAACTGGCAGCTTCAGAAGGATGCGAAAGCAAAAGCCGCCCAACTGATGGCGCTGTCGAGCGCGGCAATACCAACCACCAACTGGACCGCGCGTATCCCCACTGTCTTCAGGTTCTTCTTCCGCCCGTTCTCGTTTGCACTGGCTTTCTCGAGTTTCTTCAGGCGCGCCCGCTCCGCGACGATTTGCTCCCGCTCCAGCCGACGGGCTTCAAGACGGGCGTTGATCTTTGCTTCCTTCTTGATGGCCCTGTGCTCAGCGTAAGCGATCACATCGCGATTGCGCATGGTCTCACCCTTGCGCAGGTCCATCTCCCAGGCATGATTATAGGCATTCATCATTTCGATCTCCGCAATGCCGGGAGAACAGTAGTAATGCTCGAACATCTTCATGTTGAACGCCAGCACGTCGGCACGGACATGGCGGCGGTCGTCACCCCACTGGTTGCGATAGATCCGGGTGACAGCCTCATAGCTCGGGAAGTAGAACAGCTTTTGCTCGTCTTGATGCGTCGTCAGGAACTCGTCCAACGCGCTGCGCAATGTCGCCTTCGAAACGGCGTCGGCGGTCATGCAAGAGACCGCACGGAAGGTCGCCGTCAGCGGAATGGGGGAGACGGAGAAGAGGACCTTGGCATTCGGACGGAAACGCTGGATCAAGCCATAGATCGACCGCAGGTTTGCCAGTGTCTCGGCATGGCTGGCAGTCCTGAATTTATGGCGATGAGGGTCGTAGGCGTCCGCGGGCACGGCCCTCCAAAAGACTTCCCCCGTCGGCTCATCGTACCACAGCTCGGACAGGCCAAGCGTTATGATGAACAGTTCAGCCTGATCGAACAGTTCTTTCGTTTCCAGACGAATGCTCTCGTCGTAAGCGTAATCCTCCCCTTTCTTTCCCTGCCAGACGTCAACCGTGGGATGCTTGTTCAGCCAAGCCCACTCGAACTGCTGGAGAATCGCGAAGGTGTTGACCATGCCGTCACCCATCTTCGTGACATAGGCCTTGTTGTCCCGTTTGTTCAGGACGTTATAGCCACGGTCGTGGAGATAGGTGCTGATGTTCGTTGCGAAGCAAGAGCCGAAGGCAACGATGGGTGTCGCTTGGGTGACGAACCTCTCGGACGGCTTCCAGCCCTTCATGACGTACTCATCGACGGCATTCGGCGTGTTCAGGGAGGTGTCCGTGGGATGAAAATTGGTGTTTGTTCCCCGGTAGAAGCTGCGTGATGTGCGGCGCGTTTCGCCATCTTGCTCGAAAGCAAACGTCGACATCAATACTCTCCCCGACTGTATCTAAGGTGCGCTGCAACCAATACCCGATGCGACATGTTTTTGTCCATGCCTACATGCAGGTACAATGGAGAAACATTGCGACAAATTTCGTTGGGATATCGACGCAGAAGAAATGTCGCACCCGCACGGCAATCGTCCAGTTTTCACGTTTCCAATGTCTTCGAGGGGATGAGAGAGTACATCGCCTGGGTCGGGAACGATATTCAGAATATGACGATCCGAGTGTTCGAGATGCCCATCTCTTCCGGTAACGGTCGGGCGAGGATCCTCACCGCAGCGACTTTCCGGGTGCTCGCCGGCCAGGCGGCGACCGGTAAATGTATGATAAGGCGTGGAAATCTTACAAGTCGAGGGGGAATGGTGGAGCTAAGCGGGATCGAACCGCTGACCTCTTGCATGCCATGCAAGCGCTCTCCCAGCTGAGCTATAGCCCCATTTTTGGGTCCGGCGATGCCGGTTCCGGGAAGTCCGTCCGAACTGTTCGTCCGGTCGGGTGGCGGCTTCATACTTCTGCTTTTTGCAGATGGCAAGCCGAAAAACACAAGCGGGCAAGTTTTTATCGGATGAGCCCGGAACTTGCGTCCGCGTGGCCGGTTGAAAACCCCGCGCGGACGCCATTTGCGTGAATTATGAGAGGTTTAGACCTCGTCGTCGTCGTCCGAAACGCCGATCAGATCGGAAAGGCCGTCTTCGTCTTCGTCGTCTTCCTCGAGGAAGGTATCGTCGTCGTCACCTTCGATTTCGACATCGTCGTCGCCCAGATCCGGAAGATCGTCGCCGCCGGCTGCTTCGCCGTCGGCATCCTCGAGCGAAACCAGCTCGACTTCCGTGTTTTCGGCGTCGACTTCCTGGATCTCGTCCTCCTCGGCAGCCTTTTCCAGCACCTTGGCGACGGAGGTCTCTTCGAAGAAGGACAACGGGTAGGATTTGCCGGTGTAGGGAGAAACGATCGGATCCTTGTTCAGGTCGTAGAACTTACGGCCCGTTTCCGGATCGATGCGTTTTGTTCCAAGTTCCGCTTTTGCCACAGTCAAAGCCTCTTGAATGGCCGGGGTTACCGGCATTTGCCGGAATACCGGCGTTGAACGTGAAATGAATTAGCCGGTCCCCATAATCGTCTTGGCCTGATCTGTCAAAGCCTAACTTATCCGGATGTTCCGGCCGCCGAATCGCTAGCTCATGACTTTCCATGAAGGACAGGCATGAAGGAAGGGCAAGTGCGATGTCGGCCGGCTTTTTCGAGCGGTCATGGAACGCGGGCGGAAGACGTGCGCTCTCGGTTGGCAATCCTCTCGATTTTCCGCTAACAAGCCGCCACGACGACACCGGCATTGCAAGGACACGTATGATCATCGCCAACGACAGGCCCGCAGCTGCGTTTCCAAATGCCGGTCAAACGATTGGCGTGAAGGGCGCCTTCTCGGCGTGATCGCGGACGCCGCAGGCGAAAAAACGGCCGGCACGTGGAGTTGGACGTCCGTTCGCCGTGCTTTCCTTCTTATGGTTCTGACATTGCTGACCCAGATCGGCGGGGTCGCGTTCCTTGCGGGCATCTGGATCTCCTGCATTGCGAAAATCTCGGGGCGTTTCACAAAGCTGGCGGTGTTTCTCGGTCTCTATGCGGCTGCGACCGTTGCTGCGCACCAAGTCGCTCCCCTGTTCGGACGGGTTCCCCTGCCATGTTTCAGCGGGAACACACCGCTAAAGCTCCAATCTCCTCTCTACTGCGTTCTCAACCGAAATTACGTGACCGGTGACGTGCTGCGCGTCGCCGATGCCCTGTCCCGATATATGGCGGGGGCATTTCCTGCGACCGTCACGCTGGCGCTCGATGCCAATTTTCCGTTTCTGGACGGCTTCCCGCTTCTTCCGCACCTTTCGCACAACGACGGACGGAAGCTGGACATAGCGTTCTATTATCGAGGAAAAGCCGGTGATGCGATGAACGGGCGAACGCGGTCGCCGATCGGCTATTTCGCTTTCGAACAGGCCAGTGCCGGCGCCCCGCTTCCCTGCGACGGGCGCAATGATCTATTGACCTTCCGCTGGAACCTCGGATTCCTTCAACCTCTTTTTGCTGATTGGCATCTGGACGAAGAGCGGACTAAGGCAGCGGTCCAGTGGCTGTCCTCCGATGGCCGAAGAATGGGCGTCGAGAAGATATTCATCGAGCAGCATCTTGCACAAAGGCTCGCGGTGGAGAACGGTATTGTACGATTCCAGGGCTGCAGAGCGGCCCGCCACGACGATCACATCCACTTCCAGGTAGCAGAATGACATTCATCATTGCCATCGACGGTCCCGCGGCTGCGGGCAAGGGAACTCTGTCGCGCCGGATTGCAGAGGACTATGGCTTTCACCATCTCGATACCGGGCTGACCTATCGCGCCACTGCCAAGGCCCTGCTCGATGCGGGCCTGCCGCTCGACGACGAGCTGCTGGCCGAGGAGATGGCGCGCGAGGTCGAGCTTGCCGGGCTTGATCGTGCCGTCCTTTCGGTCCATTCCATCGGCGAGGCGGCGTCGAAGATCGCGGTGATGCCGCTCGTCCGCCAGGCACTGGTCGAGGCGCAGCGTGCGTTTTCGAAGCGTGAGCCGGGCGCGGTGCTCGACGGCCGCGACATCGGCACGGTTGTCTGCCCCGATGCGCCGGTGAAACTCTATGTCACGGCGTCCCCTGAAGTCAGGGCGCGCCGCCGCTTCGACGAGATCGTGGCAAACGGCATTCCGGCCGATTATCTGGAGATCCTGGCCGACATCGTCAAGCGTGACGAACGCGACATGGGCCGCGCCGACAGCCCGCTTCGCCCGGCCGACGACGCGCACTTGCTTGATACGTCCGAAATGAGTATAGAGGCCGCATTCTTGGCGGCGAAGAGCATCATCGATGCCGCATTGAAGCACTAAGCAGGTTCGGAAAAGTGCATCACGGTTTTCCGATCAAAACCTGCGACGGAATATAAAGCTCAGCAAATGACGCGTTGGCTTGCCAACGCAAATTTGCTTAGTCCGAGACACCATCCCCGCGCCGGATTTGCTCCCCATCTGAATGGGAGCGGATGGATTTCGGACAGGTTCAACACCAACCCCCGGCGCCTGTGCCCCATGAAGGCACATCAGGAGTATTCATGTCTCAAGCTAACCCCACCCGCGACGATTTCGCCGCCCTGCTGCAGGAATCCTTTGCCACGCAGGATCTTGCCGAAGGCTACGTCACCAAGGGTATTGTTACGGCCATCGAGAAGGACGTCGCGATCGTCGACGTCGGTCTGAAGGTCGAAGGCCGCATCGCTCTCAAGGAATTCGGCGCCAAGGCCAAGGACGGCACGCTGAAGGTCGGCGATGAAGTCGAAGTCTATGTCGAGCGCATCGAAAACGCGCTGGGCGAAGCTGTTCTGTCGCGCGAGAAGGCTCGCCGCGAAGAGAGCTGGGTCCGCCTCGAAGTCAAGTTCGAAGCCGGCGAACGCGTCGAAGGCGTCATCTTCAACCAGGTCAAGGGTGGTTTCACCGTCGATCTCGATGGTGCCGTTGCCTTCCTGCCGCGCTCCCAGGTCGACATCCGTCCGATCCGCGACGTCACGCCGCTGATGCACAACCCGCAGCCCTTCGAAATCCTCAAGATGGACAAGCGCCGTGGCAACATCGTCGTGTCGCGCCGCACGGTTCTTGAAGAGTCGCGTGCTGAACAGCGTTCGGAAATCGTCCAGAACCTCGAAGAAGGCCAGGTTGTTGACGGCGTCGTCAAGAACATCACCGATTACGGTGCGTTCGTTGACCTCGGCGGCATCGACGGCCTGCTGCACGTCACCGACATGGCATGGCGCCGCGTCAACCATCCGTCGGAAATCCTGAACATCGGCCAGCAGGTCAAGGTTCAGATCATCCGCATCAACCAGGAAACCCACCGCATCTCGCTCGGCATGAAGCAGCTCGAGTCGGATCCGTGGGATGGCATCGGTGCCAAGTACCCGGTCGGCAAGAAGATCTCCGGTACCGTCACCAACATCACCGACTACGGTGCATTCGTAGAGCTGGAACCGGGCATCGAAGGCCTGATCCACATCTCCGAAATGTCCTGGACCAAGAAGAACGTACATCCCGGCAAAATCCTGTCCACGACGCAGGAAGTCGACGTTGTCGTTCTCGAAGTCGACCCGACCAAGCGCCGCATCTCGCTCGGCCTCAAGCAGACGCTCGAGAACCCGTGGCAAGCCTTCGCGCACAGCCATCCGGCTGGCACGGAAGTTGAAGGCGAAGTCAAGAACAAGACCGAATTCGGCCTGTTCATCGGTCTCGACGGTGATGTCGACGGCATGGTGCATCTGTCCGATCTCGACTGGAACCGTCCGGGCGAGCAGGTCATCGAGGAATACAACAAGGGCGACGTCGTCAAGGCTGTCGTTCTCGATGTGGACGTCGAAAAGGAGCGCATCTCGCTCGGCATCAAGCAGCTCGGCAAGGATGCGGTCGGCGACGCCGCTGCTTCCGGCGATCTGCGCAAGAACGCTGTCGTCTCGTGCGAAGTCATCGCCATCAACGATGGTGGCATCGAAGTGAAGCTCGTCAACCACGAAGACCTCACCTCGTTCATCCGCCGTGCCGATCTGTCGCGTGACCGCGACGAGCAGCGTCCGGAGCGTTTCTCCGTTGGTCAGGTTGTTGACGCTCGCGTCACCAACTTCTCCAAGAAGGACCGCAAGGTCATGCTGTCGATCAAGGCGCTTGAAATCGCTGAAGAGAAGGAAGCCGTCGCACAGTTCGGTTCGTCCGACTCGGGCGCTTCGCTCGGCGACATCCTCGGCGCGGCTCTGAAGAACCGCTCGGGCGAATAAGCCTTAGGCCTTATGAATAAAGAAGCCCGCGGAAAGCGATTTCCGCGGGCTTTTTCGTATCCGGATCTACCGGCAGCTTCCGCTAGCCGAGCCCGCCCATGCGCTGGTAGAGATCGTAGGCATCCGCCGCGGTTTCCGTCTCGTCCTCGTCGCCTACGGCGTCGGGTTCTGCGGCATGATGCTCGTTTTCGTGCCCCTGGGCATCGTTTTTTCCGCGCTCGTCGCGCTGCTCGTCATCGGCAAAAGACGCCTGCTCCTCGTCCCTCGTCTTTTTGCTCTGCCCATCCTCGGTTTTTGCCGGCAGATAGGGGATCATCGCGAAGGGGATGGCATCTCTTGCTAGGCCGCTTTCCGGCTGCCGCGGTATCTGGGCTTCGCGCCCGCTTTCCTCGACGACGGAGGGATGGGGAAATGCCGGCCGGCTCGCCGCCTTCTCCTCCGGCACATTGAGCAGCGCGCTCCAGGTGTCGGCTTCAAGTCCAAGCGGTTCCGTCCGCTCGGCTAGGTCACCGGTGAGCAGGGCCGTATCCGGCGGCATCACGGCATCGTCCGCCGTCTGAAGCTGTGCGAACAACGCTTCGGCACCCATATCGGCCGTCTCGCCTGCCAGCGTGGCAAAAAGCGTTTCCGGTGCTGGGTCTGCTGATCCTTCGGGCAGCGGCATGGCTTCGACCAGTGTTTTCAGCGTCTCGACCAGCGTCTTTTCGGATTGCGATGTTTCGGATTCGAATGCTGCGGATTGACTCTCGACTGCAGGCGCAAAGGATCGTGGCTCCAGTTCTGCGTGCAGCTCCCATTCGCCGAGATCGTGGCCTTTGAAACCCTCGACCTCGTCGCGATGCTGCTGCATGTCGGCGGACCGGATGGTGTCCGCCCGAACGTCCAGCTCGGCAGCGGTGCTATTCTTCAGGGGCGCCGCGTTCGTACCCTCAGTCGTCTGCGGCGTAGCCTGCTGCTTGTCTCCGGTCGCCGACGCGTTGGTGGTCCACTGTCCCGTCTGGATCGGCTGCTCCGGTGTCTCGATCGAGCCGGTTTGCTCCAAGATATCGAGCCTCAGTTCCTGCTCCAGATCGATCTTTATCTGGCTATCGATGTCGCCGATGGCGATGGCCGCCACCAGCGACAGCGCCTGCGAATCGGCGGCGAGAAAGGCGGCAGCTGCCCGCAGCAAAGGGATCGTCTCGGAGTTCGCCCTGGCTGGCTGTTGCGGCTGAGCGCCTGCGGCAGCTGTGTCGTTGCCGCGCGGTGTTTGAGCCCTCACCGGCTGTTCGCCCCGGCTGTTCTCCGGGAGGATGCTTGGCTCGCTTTCGCTTTCTTTCGCAGCAGCAGCCGGCACCACGATCTCGTCTTCGTCGCCAAAGGCCTTCTTCAGGGCGGCCTGCAGCAGGCCTGGATCGGTCACCGTCGCCGGTGCCGCAAGCAGCGGCTGCGCCATCGACAGCGGCACCGGGCGGCCCGGCACGCTCCCTTGTGCTTGGGACACGGCGAGCGCCGCAGCCGGTTTTCCATCGGACTGGCTGATCACCGGCCGCGCAACCGCAGTTGGCGTAAAAAATTTCTCCGGCAGACGTGGCGCGTCTATGACCGACGGACCCTTCAGCGCCTCCGCGAGAATCCGGAGTGAGACTGCGAGATCACGCTGTCCGAGCTGCTTTTCCAGGGCGAGCCGCGCCGCCGGCGGCAACGTTTCCAGGAAGACCGCAAGCCGCTTGGTAAAATCACGCAGGGTTTCTTGCGGCAGCGGCGGAAATTTGAGGGTTCTTGCCAGAGTGTCCAACAGCCGGATCAGTGCTTCCTTCGGCAGCGGTTCGCTGCCGATGAGGTGGCGGTTCAGCGTCTCCAGGATCTTGAGCACCGCCTCCGACTGGTTTCCGGAGATTCGCAGCGGTACGCCCAGCGGCTGCACCTTTGGGGCCGTGGTTTCCACCACGGCTGCCGCCTGCGCGGTGACTGCCGATGTCTTGACTGTGAGAATGGGCGTCAGCATCGCAATCTCCGTCAGGTTCGGGTTGAGGGCAGAAGGACCGTGTCTATTTGCTGCGCGCCGGCCATCGAGCCGGATGAGATCAAGCGGATGTCGAAGGAAAAGGGCGCTTCATGCGCATGCCCGACGGCTCGTTCACGGCCTGACCAGACTGCGGCGGCTGCTGCGGAACCACGAATGGCCGAGCATTTTATAGATAGATGTTAGCCGAGAATGGTTGACAGAATATTAACCATACTGCGCGGCGCGAGGAGAATTCAGCCGGACCGCGCGGCGGCCTTTGCGCTTGCCGCCTTTTGCCCGGTCGCGTACATCTTTGCCGCTGCCCGCGGTTGATCGCGCGGCGGACTTGGAATTGCTTTCGGGGGGAATGCGATGAATCCGGCCAACCTGATCCTCAACACCGATAGCTACAAGTTCAGCCATTTCCTGCAATACCCGCCCGGCACAAGCGCCATCTCCGCCTACATCGAAACGCGCGGCCATCAGGATCAGGCCGATGTCTTGTTCTTCGGCCTGCAGATGTTTTTGAAGGAATATCTCGGCAAACCGGTGAACCGCGCCGATATCGACGAAGCCGAGGCGATCGTCACGGCGCACGGCCTGCCATTCCATCGCGCCGGCTGGATGCGTATCGTCGATCAGTTCGGCGGTTATCTGCCGCTGGAGATCCGGGCCCTGCCGGAAGGAACGCTCATTCGCCGCGGCGTGCCGATGGTGCAGGTGGTCAATACCGATCCGCAATGTTTCTGGCTGACCTCCTATATCGAGACCTCGCTGCTGCGCGCCGTCTGGTACCCGTCTTCCGTCGCCAGCAATGCCCGCAAGGTCAAGCAGATCATCCGGCCGATGCTCGAAAAGACCTGCGACGATCCGGAAGCCGTGCTGCCCTTCCGCCTGCATGATTTTGGCGCCCGTGGCGTCGGCGCCTTCGAGCAGGCGGGCATCGGCGGGGCCGCCCATCTTGTCAACTTCATGGGGACCGATACCGTGACCGGCGTGCTCTATGCCCGGCGGTATTACGGCGCCGAGATGGCCGGTTTCTCGATCCCAGCCTCCGAACATTCGACGATGACCGCCTGGGGCGTCGAGCGTGAGGCGGAAGCCTATTCCAACATGATCGACCGCTTCGCCGGTGGCGGCATGTTCGCGGTTGTCTCCGACAGTTACGATATCAATTACGCGGTCTCGGAAATCTGGGGCGAGCAACTGCGGGAGAAGGTGAGGGCCTGCGGCGGCACGCTGGTCATCCGCCCCGACAGCGGTGATCCCATCGAAACGCCCGTCCATGTCGTCAAGCAGCTGGATTATCATTTCGGTTCGACGCTGAACGCCAAGGGCTACAAGGTCCTCGACAAGTCCGTGCGCGTCATCCAGGGCGACGGCATTTCCAACGCCGATATCAGCCAGGTCCTCGGCCGGCTGGAGGCTTTCGGTTTTTCCGCGGAAAATATCGCTTTCGGCATGGGTGGCGGCCTGTTGCAGAAGGTCAATCGGGACACTTATTCCTTCGCCATGAAGACCAACGCGCGGCTGGATGAATCCGGCAGATGGCACGATGTCTTCAAGCGCCCCGCGACCATGAACGTCAAGGCCTCCAAGGCCGGCCGCCAAGCGGTCGTTAGCGGCCTCGGCGGGCTGGAAGCGGCGCGCCTCGACGAACTCAAGGACCGGCGCAACCATCTGGAACCGGTCTGGAGGAATGGCGAGCTTCTGCGGGACTGGAGCTTTGAGGAAATTCGCGAACGCGCCAAATAGAGGCTTGCAGCGTAGCCGATCCCGTCCCATTTTTGCTCCGATCACTGCTGCAGCGACCTTTGCGCGTCTGAACAGACGCGCGGCGCTGTATTGGAGCCAGCGCATGACAGTCCGTCCGCCCCAATCCCTGTCGCCGTCCTTCACGAGAGATTCCGGCTTCAATCTCCTGGAATACGAGCTGATGTCCGAGCGAGCTGATGCGCTTGGGCGCCACGGCTTGAAGGTGGAAAAGGCGATCGCGGCCCTCGGCGTGCTTAACGATGCGGCAACGACGCCGGACAGGCGGGAGCAGTTGCTGAACGACGCCGCCGATGCCGTCTGGGCGTTCTTCATCCAGCGGGAGATCTGCGGCCTGCGCTCGAACCGCGACGCGGTCCAGCGCTACGGTATCCCGAAGGAAGTCATGGCGCGGCTCGGGATCATTCGCAAGGCCTGATCAGGCGGCCTCCTCCTTCGCCAGCAGCTCGTAAATACCGTCCTCATCGACCGTGACCGCAAGAATGTCCTGCTGGGCATCCTCTTCGCGCGGTTCTTCGCTGGCCTGGCCGGCGCGGGCGAGCATGATCGCCTGCTCCTCGTCGCTCGGGGCGTCGCGTACATCTTCGGCTATGTCCGCGCTGTCCTGCGACGCCGATGTTTCCTTGGATTGATCGCTCTCGATCGACGCCTGCGTTTCGGCGATCTCGGCACCGGCGGCCAGGACCTGGATGGTCTGGATCGCAATCGCGTCGGCGCTTTGTCCGCTTTCATCGACGCCCGGCTGCTTGCCGGTTTCACCCTTGAGGACAGCCTCGTTGCCCTTTCGGAGGGCCTCGTGCAGGTCTTCCACGTCCTCGAGCTTCTCGCCGGCCTCAAGCGCGCGAATGGACTCTTCACGCTCCTTGCGGGTCTCAGCGTCCTCGACCTTGGTCGGGTCCTTCTCCAGCCGGTCTTCCTTCAGTTCCTCGATTGTCTTCGGATCGGCGGCCTCTTCGAGACGCTGCAGCACCTTGCTGACATCGGCGGTGAGGAATTTTTCCTCGGTCGCCTTGTCGTCGAGAGCGGTCTTTATCTTTTGGGCCGCGGTGCCATAGGGGTGCTTGATCGCCTCGATCATTTCCTGCGCAGTGATGCCCAGATCCCGAAGGCCGCTCTTGGCTTCCACCTCGGCAACGCTGGAGGGCAGACCGGCGCGGGCACTGGTCAACGCCGCCCGCATGCGAAGCGTGTAGTCTTCGGCCGTTTCACCGTCTGCCTGCTCGAGGTCGTTGCGCGTAACGAACCGCGCCAGCAGCCCGGTCGTCCCCGTTGGGTTCTCGTCGGTACCATTGACGGCCGCCGTCAAGTCCTCCACCGACACGCTGAAGGTCGCAAGGCCGACGACTGTCGGTTCCCCGTCCGCATCCTTCTTGGCGACCAGTTCCGTCATCGCCAATGCGTCTTCCAGACGGCTGCCGAAGTCCATGTCGGATTCGTCGGTGATCTGGGTTACGCCCATGACAGCCGAGAAGCGCGCCGCCAGCGTCGCCATCGGGTTTTCGTCGCGCTTCAGCGCGCCGAAGAAATGCTCGTTGATCCTGGCATTGGCTGCCTGCGAGACCTCGTCGGATTTGATCCGGGCCTTCAGGACCTTGTCGTCGTCCTTCTCGCCCTTCGCCTTTTCCTCTTCCTCCAGACGGCGCTTCTCGATGTCATCGACGATCGATTGCACCATCGAGGTGACGAGGGTGGTGGAGGCCTGTTGGCTGGGGGGCAGCATCATCGGTGTCGGTCCATGATCGTCGCGGATGTGCCCCGACAATAGGGGCGCAACCGTTAACCCGGCCTTAACCGCGATTACAAGGTCTCGAGGCGTTCGCTCAGCTATGGGCGAAAATGTCTGTCTCTTCCCAACCGATCAGGTCAAGCTTGGCGCGGGTCGGCAGGAAGGCGAAGCAGGCGTCGGCGTGCTCCATCCGGCCGTCGCGGATCAGCCGCGCTGTCAGCTTGTCGCGCAGCGCATGCAGGTGCAGCACGTCGGAGGCCGCATATTCCAGCTGCGCTGGCGACAGCGTTTCGGCCGCCCAGTCGGAGGATTGCTGCTGCTTGGAAATATCGACGTCGAGCAGTTCCTTGAGATTGTCCTTCAGGCCGTGGCGATCGGTATAGGTCCGCGTCAGCCGGGAGGCGATCTTGGTGCAGAACACCGGCGTCGTCGTGACGCCAAAGGTGTGGAACAGCACCGCGATGTCGAAGCGGCCGAAATGGAAGATCTTCTGGCGGATCGGATCTTCGAGCATGGCGACGAGGTTCGGCGCTTGCCTCTGGCCCTTGGCGATCTGGATCACGTCGGCCGTGCCGTCGCCCGGCGAAAGCTGGACGACGCAGAGCCGGTCGCGGCGCGGAATGAGCCCGAGCGTCTCGGTGTCGATGGCGATCGCGCCCTTGTAGCGAGCGGCGTCTTCCGCGGAGATGTCGCCTTCGTGAAACCGTATTGTATTTGCCATGGAAATCCCCACATCAGCCGGGTGTCGCGCTTCGTTCAAGTCGTTGGGCTATAGCGCAACTTCGCTGCAAACGATACCGTCTCCTTGCGTGCGACCGCCCCAAACGGCGGGTTGCCGCACCGACATGTAGGAAGCATATGAGCGCGCTTCAGACCTTCGCCCTGACCCTGTTGCTGGCTGCTTCATCGATATCGTTCGGTGCATCGGCCTTCGCGGATCCGTTCTGGCAGCCGGTGCAGGCCTATACCGATCTCCCGGGCGTCAAGTCACCTGAGGCCGTGGAGCAGGAAAACGCGGTCAGATGCCAGCAGGTGCGCATACGGCGCAACCCGGGCCTCAACTCAGGCTATGCGACCGCCAATTTCTGCCGCCGCGGCAATGGGCCGGTCTTCCAGTCCGGCCGGCTGCCGCCATCGATCATACGGCAGTTGCGTGGCTTCAATTACTGACCGCGCGGCTGCTTGCAAATCGCCGGGGCATCAATACAACTTGCCGCATCGAGGCGTGCCGGTTTTTCCGATGCCGGCCTGGGAGACGACATCATGCCTGAAACGCACCGCCCCCTGGTCATCTGCGCGCCGGAGCCGCGCACGCTCGACCTGATCTTCACGCCGCAGGCTCTGGCACAGCTCAAGGCGAAATACCGGATCGTCGAGGCCGATCCGGAGAACATCGCCGGGTTGGGTGACGATATTCTCGGTGAAGCCCGCTATGTCATCGGCCAGCCGCCGCTCAGCGCCGAAACACTTGCACGCCTGTCTGGACTGCGCTGCATCCTCAATGTCGAAAGCAACCTGATCAACAACATGCCTTATGAGGTGCTGTTCGCCCGCGGCATTCATGTGGTGACGACCGGCCAGGTCTTTGCCGAGCCGGTTGCGGAACTCGGGCTTGCCATGGCGCTGAACATCGCCCGCGGCATCGTCAATGCGGATGTCGATTTCCGCGAGGGCCGGGAGCTCTGGGGCGGCGAGGGCAACGCCAAGGCGCGGCTTCTCTCCGGCGCCGATGTCGGTATCCTCGGTTTCGGCGATCTCGGCAAGGCGCTGAACCGGGTCCTTACCGGCTTCCGCACCAAGACGCGCGTCTACGATCCGTGGATGCCGGCTTCGATCCTGATCGATCACGGCGTCAAGCCGTCGAGCCTCGAGGAAGTGCTGACGGAGAGCGACTTCATCTTCGTCGTTGCGGCGGTCACCAGCGAGAACCAGCATTTCCTCGGTGCCGACGCCTTTGCCAGCATGCGGGCCGGCGCCGCCTTCATCCTGCTCAGCCGTGCCAATGTGGTGGATTTCGATGCGCTGATGGCGGCGGTCGCAAGCGGCCACATCGTTGCGGCAAGCGATGTTTTTCCGGAGGAGCCTCTACCGCTCGACCATCCCGTTCGAAACCTCAAGGGTTTCCTGCGCTCCCCCCATCGGGCCGGCGCGCTCGACAGTGCCTTCAAGAAGATGGGCGATATGGTGCTCGAGGACATGGACCTGATGGACCGCAACCTGCCGCCGATGCGCTGCAAGCGGGCGGAGCGCGAGACGGTTTCGCGCATGCGCTCCAAGCCCGTCACCGTCAACTGATGTCCGCCGCCGGCGAAAGGTGCCGGTTATAGAATTCAACCTTACTCGTCAAAAACAGACAACGCCGGCCGTCCTGCCAGGGAAGAGTCTACCGCAGTTGGATAAGGCGGGGAAATTTGCGCCTCGAAAATGACGCCACAGTACACGACGGCATCTGGAATACCCCCTCTGTCACTTCGTGACATCTCCCCTCAAGGGGGGAGATCGGGAGCAAGAGGCCAGCCCTATGCCAATCTCCCCCCTTGAGGGGGAGATGCCCGGCAGGGCAGAGGGGGGGTGAGAAGGCCACTGTCGTCTACTGTGGCGTCATACTTGATGCGCGGCGCTGTAAGAGCCGTCAGACGCACTCGCCGGCGACGCGGCGCATCGCTTCGAGAATGGAGCCCTTGGTGGCGTGGCCGGTCTTGTAGAGGCCGAGTATCACGGTGGCGGCGTCGCGGCCATCGTCGCTGTCGAGCGTGGTGCGCGTTTCCTTGCACCATTCTTCGAGCGCGCCGCAGACGACTTCGATTTCGCTCTGGTTCAAGGCCATGTCCGACAGAAACGACATTGCTTCACCCCATCGTTCGAAACACACCCGGTTTGGATCGACAGTGTAGAGCCATTCGATGTGGTGGCAATTCCCAAATTTAAGGGGTCGCGGCCTGGCGATCGAACCAAGACCCGGAGTTGGAAAGCCGGACAGCCTTTCAGGTCATTCCGCGACGGCGGATGCCTCGAGCAGCGATGCGGCGATTGCCATCGCCAGGAGCTTGCCCTTGGCCCGAATTGCATTGCTGTCAAGGTCGCGTGCCGAAAGGGCGAGGTCCATGCCCTCGCGCATCAGAATTTGTTGTGCCCTGTAGACTGCCCAGTTTTCGACCTCGTCGCGCTTCCGCATTGCGCTTGCCCCCAAGCTAAATCATTTAGCGTTGCCGTCCAGCTCTCAATCCGGCCTGAACGCAGGCACATGAGGCGAATCATCCGAGCACGTGAACAGAATGCGACATTTCCGGTAATTCGAAAGCACAACTTTTGAGCGGTCATTAATTGGGGTGAGACGTCGCTTCAGGCGTTGCGCAGCCTGCCTTCCAGGAGGTCGAGCACGGCGCGGCCCGCCTCCATGACGTTGGTTCCCGGGCCGAAGACTGCGGCAACGCCGTGATCCATCAGGAACTGGTAATCCTGGCGCGGCACGACGCCGCCGCAGACCACGATGACATCGCCGCGGCCCTTGGTTCTCAGCGTTTCTACCAGTTGCGGAAGCAACGTTTTGTGGCCGGCGGCGAGCGACGAAACGCCGACGACGTGGACGTTTGCCGCAAGCGCCATGTCCGCGGCTTCCTCCGGCGTCTGGAACAGCGGGCCGGCGAGCACGTCGAAGCCGATATCGCCGAAGGCCGACGCGATGATCTTGGCGCCACGGTCATGGCCATCCTGGCCGAGCTTGGCGACCATGATCTTCGGCTTGCGCCCGATTGACTGGGAGACGGCGGAAAGCCGGGCCGCAAGCGTCGCCAGTTCCGGCTCGTCCTTGTAGGCATCACCGTAAATGTCGCTGACCACCTCCGGCACGGCGGAATGATCGCCGAAGACGGCCCGCATCGCGTCAGAGATTTCCCCGACGGTAGCGCGCGCGCGGGCAGCAGTCACGGCAGCCTCGAGGATATTGCCCTCGCCGCTGCGGGCGACGTCTGTCAGGGTCTTGAGCGCTGCCGTGACCTGCGCCGTATCGCGGCGACGCTTCGTTTCCTCGATGCGCTTCATCTGGGCGGCGCGCACGGCGGCATTGTCGATATCGAGGATGTCGTGATCATCCTCGGTTTCCAGCCGGTATTTGTTGACGCCGACGATAACCTCCTCGCCCTTGTCGACCGCGGCCTGGCGACGGGTCGCAGCCTGCTCGATCAGCCGCTTTGGCAGGCCGCCAGCCACCGCCTTGGTCATGCCGCCGAGCGCCTCGACCTCTTCCATCAGCGCCCACGCCTTTTCCGCCAGTTCCGCCGTCAGGCTTTCGACATAGTAGGAGCCGGCGAGCGGATCGACGACTTTCGTCACGCCGGTCTCGTGCTGGAGGATGAGCTGGGTGTTGCGGGCAATGCGAGACGAAAAATCCGTCGGCAGGGCGATCGCCTCGTCGAAGGAATTGGTGTGCAGCGACTGCGTACCGCCAAGCACGGCCGACATCGCCTCGAAGGCGGTGCGGATGATGTTGTTATAGGGGTCCTGCTCCTGCAAGGAGACGCCAGAGGTCTGGCAATGGGTTCTCAGCATGAGCGAGGACTGCTTCTTCGGCGAGAAGCCTTCCATGATGCGCGTCCACAGCAGGCGGGCGGCGCGCAGCTTGGCGGCCTCCATGAAGAAGTTCATGCCGATGGCGAAGAAGAAGGAGAGGCGGCCGGCGAAATCGTCGACGCTCAACCCCTTGGCGATGGCCGCACGGACATATTCGCGGCCGTCGGCCAGTGTGAAGGCGAGCTCCTGCACCAGCGTCGCGCCGGCTTCCTGCATGTGATAGCCGGAGATCGAGATCGAGTTGAACTTCGGCATTTCGCGCGCCGTGTGGTCGATGATGTCGGCGACGATCCGCATGGAGGGTTCGGGCGGATAGATATAGGTGTTGCGGACCATGAACTCCTTGAGGATGTCGTTCTGGATGGTGCCGGAAAGCTCGGCGCGCGGCACGCCCTGCTCCTCGCCGGCAACGATGAACGAGGCGAGGATCGGGATGACGGCGCCGTTCATGGTCATCGAGACGGAGATCTTTTCGAGCGGGATGCCGTCGAAGAGGATCTTCATGTCCTCGACCGAATCGATCGCCACGCCGGCCTTGCCGACATCGCCGACGACGCGTGGATGATCGCTGTCGTAGCCGCGATGGGTAGCAAGGTCGAAGGCGACGGAGACGCCCTGCTGGCCGCTGGCGAGCGCCTTGCGGTAGAAGGCATTCGAGGCCTCGGCGGTGGAGAAGCCGGCATATTGGCGGATGGTCCAGGGCCGGCCGGCATACATGGTGGCGCGCGGGCCGCGGGTAAACGGCGCAAAGCCGGGCAGCGAGCCGAGATGATCGGCGCCTTCGAGGTCGGCCTCGGTGTAGAGCGGCTTGACCGCGATGCCCTCGGGCGTCTGCCAGGTGAGTGTCTCGGGCGAGGATTTCACTTCGCGTTCGGCGAGGGTGGCCCAGTCGCTGAGGGTTTTCTTATCGGACATAGGAGTGCCTCCTTGCTTTGCTCGAACATCCACCCTCCCCTTGAGGGGGAGGGTTGGCGCGTAGTGCCGGGGTGGGGTGACTTTTCGCGCCAAACAAAGGGTCACCCCCACCCGCCGCTGTGCGGCGACCTCCCCCCTCAAGGGGGAGGTAAAAGTCTGCCGCAACGGCCTTCAGCCACGCACGCGAGTCTCGGCGTGGTTCTGCCTCGATGGAACTCGGACGGGGCGCTGAAAGCTGCCTCGAAAGAGTAGAATAGGTGACACCTTCCGGCGCCCCCTTCGGCGGTTTTTGCTCGCAAACTCGTTCCGCTACGGCCTTTCGGCCCTCTGTGCGATTGCACGCCCGCAGCAGCAGCATCGGCCCGCGGAGGGGAACCCTCTCGCGAACCCCGGCCTCGAGGACTTCCGTCCTTTCCTCGAAGCCGGCGCCGGCCCCGCTCGCTGCCACGGCCGGCAGTGTATCCGACGGTGGGACGCATCCAATGTGCCATCGCCGGTCCAGACGGGGAAAATCCGATGCGATAAATGTCATCAATGCTCCGCTCCCAACCGCCCCGTTCCATTGTGGACCTCTGTGCCCGCGAGACCCCCTCACTTGCAATTTCTAACACTTAGCTAAAGCTAAGATGTTGAAATTGCTATCTCTCCCACAAGGGGAGAGATAGGGCGCCGCGCTGCCGCATTCTACCTCTCCCTCTGTGGGAGAGGACATAAAATCAGCATCTTAGCGCCAGCTAAGTGCTAGATTTTATAGGTGAGGGGGCGTGTTCCTCCCCGGCGACGCGATAACCATCACTCGAACTCCATGATCAACTCGTCCACCGCCAGGCTCGTCCCGGCCGAAACGGCAATCCTCTTCACCACGCCGCGGCGTTCAGCACGCAAAGTGTTTTCCATCTTCATCGCCTCGACGGTGGCGAGCGCCTGGCCGGCTTCGACCATGTCGCCCGGGGAGACGGCAAGCGCGGTGACGACGCCCGGCATCGGGCAGAGCAGCATCTTCGAGGTGTCGGGCGGCAGCTTTTTCGGCATCAGCCGGGCGAGCTCGGCAACACGCGGGCTGCGAACATGGGCGCGCACGTCCATGCCGCGCCAGCGCAGCCGGATGGCGGTGCCGACGAGGTCGATCTTCACGCCCATGGCTGTGCCCTCGACATTGAAGGTGGCATGGCTGCGGCCGGGCATCCAGTCGCCCGCGACCGCGAAAGCCGCTCCATCGGCCATCTGCACATAGGCGCCGTCGGCCGTGGCGTTGAGCGTCACGGCATGTTCCTGGCCGCCGAAGCTGGCGACCCAGTCCTTGCCGATCACCCGGCGGTGATTGCCGATCGTGCCGGAGATCTGCGCCGCGCGGTTCTGCAGGGCGTGATGGATCAGCGTGGCGACCGCAGCCAGCTTGCGGGCCGATGCCGGATCGGGTTCGACGCCGTGGAAGCCGACCGGGAATTCCTCGGCGATGAAGGCGGTGGTGATTTTGCCGGAACGAAACCGGTCGTGCTGCATGACGGCCGAAAGGAACGGCAGGTTGTGGCCGATGCCCTCGACCTCGAAATCGTCGAGGGCGGCGCTCATCGCATCGATGGCCGTCAGGCGGTCCGGCGCCCAGGTGCAGAGCTTGGCGACCATCGGGTCGTAATACATCGAGATCTCGCCGCCTTCGAAGACGCCGGTATCGTTGCGAATGACAATGCCATCCGGCCGCACACCTTCCTGCGGCGGCCGGTAGCGCGACAGGCGACCGATCGAGGGCAGGAAGTTGCGGTAGGGGTCCTCGGCATAGAGCCGGCTTTCGATCGCCCAGCCGTTGAGCCGGACGTCCTTCTGCGAGAAGGCGAGCTTTTCGCCGGCGGCGACCCGGATCATCTGCTCGACCAGGTCGATGCCGGTGATCAGCTCCGTCACCGGATGCTCGACCTGCAGGCGGGTGTTCATTTCGAGGAAATAGAAATTCCGCTCGCCATCGACGATGAACTCGACGGTGCCCGCTGAATGGTAACCAACGGCTTTCGCAAGGGCGACGGCCTGTTCGCCCATGGCGCGGCGGGTCTTCTCATCGAGAAAAGGCGACGGCGCTTCCTCGATGACTTTCTGGTTTCGCCGCTGGATCGAGCATTCGCGCTCGCCGAGATAAAGCACGGTACCGTGTTTGTCGCCCAGCACCTGGATTTCGATGTGGCGCGGCTGCGTCACGAATTTCTCGATGAAGATGCGGTCGTCGCCGAAGGACGACTTCGCCTCGTTCTTCGAGGCCTGGAAGCCGTCGCGGGCTTCCGCGTCGTTCCAGGCGATGCGCATGCCCTTGCCGCCGCCGCCGGCCGATGCCTTGATCATCACCGGATAGCCGATGTCGCCGGCGATCTTCACCGCCTCGTCGGCATCCTCGATCAGGCCCATATGGCCGGGCACGGTGGAAACGCCGGCCTCGGCCGCCAGCTTCTTCGAGGTGATCTTGTCGCCCATCGCTGAAATAGCGCCGACCGGCGGGCCGATGAAGGCAACGCCCGCTTTCTCCAGCGCCTCGGCAAAGGCGGCATTCTCCGACAGGAAGCCGTAGCCCGGATGCACGGCATCGGCGCCGGTCTTCCTGATCGCCTCGAGGATCCTGTTGATGACGATGTAGGACTGGCTGGACGGCGCCGGACCAATATGCACGGCCTCGGCGGCCATCTTCACATGCAGCGCATCCGCATCCGCGTCGGAATAGACGGCGACAGTGGCGATGCCGAGTTTCTTTGCTGATTTGATGACCCGGCAGGCGATCTCGCCGCGGTTGGCGATCAGGATTTTGGAGATCATGGCTTCAGACTTCCATCACGTCTTCAAAGGCTTCCGGGAAACTTCTGCGCGCAACCCGTTCATCGATCCGCAGCAACGCTTCATAGGACGTTGGATCGAAGGGCTCCTCCGCCGCCACGACCTCGCGGCCAAACAAAAGGTTGAGCCTTCCGGCATCGAGATTGCCCCGTTCGAACGGTTCGGCCCCGAAATGGTGCCAGAGCGCATGCAGGAAGGCTGCATCCACCCTGTGTTCGAGCGTGTTCGGGCGAGCGAGGCGCTGCAACGCCTTGAGCGGCGTTACCCCCTTCTCGTTCGCCCGCCGGATGGTGAAATGATGGCCGTGGCCCGGCATGCCGGAGGGAAAGCCTCGATGCTTCGTCATGTCGGGCCGATTGGGCATCTTGGTCTCCTTCAGGCCCTGGCTGCCTGGTTCTGGCCGATCTTGTCCTGCGTCTTCGTATCGAAGTCGGAGGCGTCGTGGCGCTCGTGCAGCTGCTCGAATGGTTCGCCAGACAGGCGGTTGACCATGCGGCCGCGCTTCACGGCGGGACGATTCGCGATTTCAGCGGTCCAGCGCTGGACGTGTCTGTAGCTCTGAACGTCGAGGAAAGTGCCGGAATCGCCATACTGCTTGCCCAGCGCCAGGTTGCCGTACCAGGGCCAGATGGCGATGTCGGCAATGGAGTATTCCGACCCGGCCATGTAGCGATTGTCGGCGAGGTGCCGGTCGAGCACGTCGAGCTGGCGCTTCACTTCCATGGCAAAGCGATCGATCGCATATTGGATTTGCATCGGCGCATAGGCATAGAAATGACCGAAGCCGCCGCCGAGATAGGGCGCCGATCCCATCTGCCAGAACAGCCAGTTCATCGCTTCGGTGCGCGCCTTGTGATCCCCAGGCAGGAAGGCGTCAAACTTGTTGGCCAGATAAAGCAGGATCGAGCCGCTTTCGAAGACGCGGGTCGGTTCCGGCGTGGAATGGTCCATCAGGGCCGGGATCTTTGAGTTCGGGTTGACGTCGACGAAGCCGGAGCCGAACTGGTCGCCATCGCCGATCTTGATCAGCCAGGCGTCGTATTCCGCGCCCTTGTGGCCTAGAGCCAACAGCTCCTCCAGCATGATGGTGACCTTCACGCCGTTCGGCGTCCCCAGAGAATAGAGCTGCAACGGATGCGTGCCGACCGGCAGTTCCTTGTCATGCGTCGGGCCGGCGATGGGGCGGTTGATATTGGCGAACGCGCCGCCATTGGCTTTCTCCCATGTCCAGACCTTGGGGACTTCGTAGCCGGCGGGAAAGTTATCGGCAGGGGATTTTTCGGTCATGAAACTGTCCTTGTTATTGACATGCGCGCTCCAAGGGTGAGCGCGTGTCAAGCATATGGGTAGCCGGCGGCCGCATTGAAGCCCATCACAACGGGATCGTATCGTGCTTGCGCCACAGCTGCTCCTTGCGCTTGTTCCGCAGCGAAGCGAAGGCGCGGGCGATGCGGCGGCGCGACGAGTGCGGCATGATCACCTCGTCGATGAAGCCGCGTTCGGCGGCGACGAAGGGGTTGGCGAAGCGGGTCTCGTATTCCGCGGTGCGGGCGGCGATCTTTTCCGGGTCGTCGAGTTCGGAGCGGTAGAGGATCTCGGTGGCGCCCTTGGCGCCCATCACGGCGATCTCTGCGGTTGGCCAGGCATAGTTGACGTCGGCGCCGATGTGCTTGGAGGCCATGACGTCATAGGCGCCGCCATAGGCCTTGCGGGTGATCAGCGTCACCATCGGCACGGTCGCCTGGCTATAGGCGAAGAGCAGCTTGGCGCCGTGCTTGATGACGCCGCCATATTCCTGCGCGACGCCGGGCAGGAAGCCGGGAACGTCGACCAGGGTCAAAAGCGGGATCGAGAAGGCGTCGCAGAAGCGGACGAAACGGGCGGCCTTGCGCGAACTGTCGATGTCGAGGCAGCCGGCCAGCACCATCGGCTGGTTGGCGACGACGCCGACCGTTTCGCCTTCCAGCCGGATGAACCCGGTGATGATGTTTTTCGCGAAATTCTCCTGCAGTTCGAAGAAATCGCCTTCATCGGCGATGGCATGGATGAGCTCCTTCATGTCGTAGGGCTTGGCTGATGAGTCGGGGATCAGCGTGTCGAGCCGCATCTCGATGCGGGCCGGATCGTCGTGGAACGGGCGCACCGGCGGCTTCTCGCGGTTGTTGAGCGGCAGGAAATCGAACAGCAACCTCACCTGCTCGAGCGTCTCGATGTCGTTCTCATAGGCCGCATCGGCGACCGACGACTTCCTGGTATGGGTGCCGGCGCCGCCCAGTTCTTCCGCCGTGACGATCTCGTTGGTGACGGTCTTCACCACGTCGGGGCCGGTGACGAACATGTAGGAGGAGTCGCGCACCATGAAGATGAAGTCGGTCATCGCAGGCGAATAGACGGCGCCGCCGGCGCAAGGCCCCATGATGACGGAGATCTGCGGGATGACACCGGAGGCCTCGGCATTGCGGCGGAAGACCTCGGCATAGCCGGCAAGCGAAGCGACACCTTCCTGGATACGGGCGCCGCCCGAATCGTTGAGGCCGATGACCGGCGCCCCGTTGCGCACGGCCATGTCCATGATCTTGCAGATTTTTTGCGCGTGGGTTTCCGACAGCGAGCCGCCGAGCACGGTGAAATCCTGCGAGAAGACGTAAACCTGGCGGCCGTTGATCGTGCCCCAGCCGGTGACGACGCCGTCGCCTGCAACCTTTTGGCTTTCCATACCGAAATCGACGGCGCGGTGGGTGACGTACATGTCGTATTCTTCGAAGGAGCCTTCGTCGAGCAGCACCTCGATGCGCTCGCGCGCCGTGAGCTTGCCCTTGGCATGCTGGGCGTCGATACGCTTCTGTCCTCCGCCGAGCCGTGCCTCGGCGCGGCGTGATTCCACTTCCGCAAGAATGGCGCGCATCGCGTGTTCCCCCTCGTGCCCAGCTTCTCCGGCTGCCCTGTTCGAGGCTATTGTGACCGGATTTCTCCCTCTCGCAATAGCCGGCAAAGCATCGAAAAAAAACCTTTGATCATGTGCAAATGCAGAATATACAAATTTGCAAATTGTAAATTGCGAATTTGCGAAAATGGCGATCGGAAAACTTTTCATCGGCCGGAAGGTGCGTGCGCTGCGCGAAACGAGCCGCGCGACCCAGGCGCAATTTGCCGAGCGCATCGGTATCTCGACCAGCTATCTCAACCAGATCGAGAACAATCAGCGGCCGGTATCCGCTTCCGTGCTCCTGGCGCTGGCGGAGAAGTTCCAGATCAGCATCGCCGATCTTTCCTCCGGTGAGGGTGACCGGCTGCTTTCGGCACTTTCGGAGGCGCTCTCGGACCCGCTGTTCGAGACCTATACGCCCAGCCTTCAGGAACTGAAGCTGGTGACACAGAACGCCCCCGGTCTCGCCCACGCGCTGATTGCGGTCCATCAGGCCTATCGCCGCAACAGCGAGCAGCTTGCCAGCTTCGACGATGCGCGCGGGGCGGCTCTGACGGAGACGACACCCTATGAGGAGGTAAGGGATTTCTTCCACTTCGTCGACAATTACATCCACGACATCGACGTCTCGGCAGAGCGGCTGGCCGCGGCCCTCGGAATTGGCGAAGGCGACAGCCATGGGCTGATGTCGGCCTATATCGAGCGGCAGCATGGGGTGCGGATCGTGCGCGGCGCGCCCGACAGTGACGAGCTGCGCCGCTATGATCCGAAGTCGCGCATCCTGACGCTCAACCCCTATGCTCCGGCGCCGACGCGCGATTTCCAGATCGCCCTGCAGATCGCCCAGTTGCATGCCGGCAAGGAGATCGACGCGGTGGCGGCGGCTGCCGGCTTCCGCACCGAGGAAGCCTACGAGATCTGTCGCATCGGCCTGCAGAACTATTTCGCCGGTGCCTTGGTTTTGCCCTATCAGTCCTTCCTCGTCGCGGCGCGCGAGTTGCGGCATGACCTCGAACTGCTGGCGGCGCGTTTCGGCGCCTCGCTGGAGCAGGTGTGTCACAGGCTTTCGACGCTGCAGCGGCCGGGTGCCAAGGGCATCCCGATCTTCTTCGCCCGCATCGACCGCGCCGGCAACATCACCAAGCGGCACAGCGCCGCCAAGCTGCAGTTCGCGCGTTTCGGCGCTGCTTGCCCGCTCTGGAACGTGCACCAGGCCTTTGAAATGCCGGGGCGGATGATCCGTCAGCTGGCGGAAACGCCCGACGGCATGCGCTACCTCTGTCTGGCGACGCAGGTGACGAAGGGTGGCGGCAGTTTCGGCACGCCGAGGCCGAGCTATGCGATCGCGCTCGGCTGCGACATTTCCGATGCGCACAGTTTCATCTATGCCGACGGGCTGGACATGAGCAATCGCGCAGCCTTCGATCCGATCGGCATTTCCTGCCGCATCTGTGAACGCACGAAGTGCACCAGCCGCGCCGTGCCGCCGCTGAAGCGCAAGCTCATCGTCGATCACACGGTGCGCGGCCCACTTCCCTACCGGATCGCGGATTGAGGAAACAATTCCCTGCCGCTATTCCAGCCGCCGCCGAAACAGCCAGGCGGCAGCGCTCAAGGTAACGGCGGCGATCAAGCAGAGTGGGATCGTCTGGTGTACGACCTCGGCAAGGCCGATATCCTTGAGGAAGACGCCCTTCACGATGATCAGGAAGTAGCGCAGCGGGTTGACCAGCGTCACCGGCTGCAGCCAGTCCGGCATGTTCTCGATCGGCGTCGCGAAGCCGGAGAGCAGCATGGCCGGCACCATGAACAGGAAGGCGCCGAGGATGGCCTGCTGCTGCGTCATCGAGAGCGCCGAGATGAACAGGCCGATGCCGACCACCGACGCAAGATAGAAGATGCCGCTGCCATAGAGCAAGAACAGCGATCCCCGGAGCGGCAGACCGAAGATGAAGATGGCCGCCAGGATATAGAGGGTGATGTGAAAGAGGCCGATCATCATCGGCGGCAGGAGCTTGCCGATCAGGATTTCATGCACGCGCAGCGGCGAGACCATCAGCTGGTCGAAGGTGCCGAGTTCGCGTTCGCGGGCAATCGACAGGGCTGTCACGATCAGGCCGATCAGGAGCGCGATGCTGGCGATCAGGTTCGGCACCATGAACCATTGATAGGTGAGGTTCGGATTGAACCAGTTGCGCGGAATGGTCGAGATCGAGCGGGCCGCGGACCGTTTGCCGGCCGGCGTCTCGGCGGCAAGTCCGCCGGCGATCTGGGTCAGGTATCCGGAGACGATCTGCGAGGCGTTGGAGCGACGCCCATCGAGGATGATCTGCAGATCGACCGGCGTTCCCGCCTCGATGCCGCGGGAGAAATCCGGGCCGATCTCGACGGCGGCAATGACATCCTGGCCGTCGATCGCCTCGTGGATCTGTTGCGGATTGGCGGCGATCTCGATCTTCCGGAAGGTTGGCGAACCGTCGATGCGCTCGACCAGTTCCTGTCCCCAATGGCCTGAGTCGCGGTTGAGGATCATGACGTCGACATTGCGCACCTCGAGCGTTGCCGCATAAGAGAAGACGAGGAGCTGGATGAGGGGCGGGCCGATCAGGATGGCGCGGCCCTTCGGGTCGCGCAACACCGCCAGCAGTTCCTTGACGATCAGGGCCCGAAGCCGCGTCCACCACATCAGCCGATCCTCTTCCTTGTGCTGCGGGCGGCGAGCATGAAGAACACAGCGCCGATCGTGAGCATGACGGCGATCGAATGCAGAAACATCGGCCAGATATCGCCGGCGAGGAACACGGTCTGCAGGCTCGGGATCAGGTAGCGCGCCGGCACGATGAAGGTGATCCACTGGATGACATCAGGCATGGAATTGATCTCGAACAGAAAGCCGGAGAGCAGGAAAGCCGGCAGGAAGGCGGTGATCAGCGCCAGTTGCGAGGCGAGGAACTGGTTCTTTGTCGCCGCGGAGATCAGCAGCCCCTGGCCTAGCGCCGGAATGAGGAAGGTCGCCGACAGGGCGTAGAGCGCGACGACCGAGCCGCGGAAGGGCACTCCGAACAGGAAGACGGCGAGCAGCACGCAGAGCGTCATCGCCGCAAGGCCAAGCAGGAAATAGGGAAAGATCTTGCCGATCAAGAGCTCGACCGCCGTCACCGGCGTCGCCATCATCGCCTCCATCGTGCCGCGCTCCCATTCGCGGGCGACCACCAGCGAGGTGAGGAGCGTGCCGACCAGCGTCATGACGATGGCGATCGAGCCGGGGACGAGGAAATAGCGGCTGGTGAGCTCCGGATTGAACCAGAACCGCTGTTCGATGGAGACGGCGGGCGCACCCTCGGCCATCAGTGCCTGCCGCTGGCGCTCCCAATTGGCGATGGTGCCCTGCGCATAGTTCTGGACGAAATTCGCCGTGTTCGGCTCGGAGCCGTCGACGATCACCTGCACCTGCGGGTGGTTGCCGGCGGCATAGTCGGTGGTGAAACTGGCGGGGATGACGAGAATGCCCCGAATGCGGCCATTGACCAGATCCTCCTCGAAAACGCGCCGGTCGCGGCCGGTGGCAACGGTGAAATAACGCGACGCCTCGAAGCTAGCGGCAAGGCTCTGGGTGAGCGGCGTGGTTTCCTCCATGACGAGGCCGACGCGCGTGCGGGTCGTGTCGAGCGAGACGCCATAACCGAACAGGAAGAGCAGGATCAAAGGCAGCACGAAGGCGATCAGCGTCGTGCTGGGGTCCCGCACGGCCTGATAGCTCTCCTTGCGCACGAGCGCCGCGAAGCGCCTGATCCTGTCCGGTGTCGAGCTCATGCCGCTTGCCTCGTTTCGGCTTCGGATTGGCGGATGAGCGCGATGAAGGCGTCCTCCATGGTCGGATCGGGCTGGTCGTCGGTGACGATACTCGCCTTCAGCTCATCTGGAGAGCCGAGCGCGATCGAGCGGCCGCGATAGATCAGCGAGATCCGGTCGCAATATTCGGCCTCCTCCATGAAATGGGTGGTGACGAGCACCGTGACGCCCTTCTCGACCAGTGCGTTGATATGCGTCCAGAATTCGCGCCGGGTGATCGGATCGACGCCGGAGGTGGGCTCGTCGAGGAACAGCGCCCGCGGCTCGTGCATGACGGCGCAGGCGAGCGCCAGCCGCTGCTTCAGGCCGAGCGGCAGGTCCTTGGACGATTGTCCGGCATGGCGGCCGAAATCGAAGATCTCGTTCATCAGGTGGACGCGGTCGCGCTTGCTCCGGCCGGAAAGGCCATAGACGCCGGCGAAGAAATCGAGGTTCTGGGCAATGCTGAGATCGCCATAGAGCGAGAATTTCTGCGCCATGTAGCCGAGCTGGTTGCGTGCGGAGGCGGCATCGCGGCGCAGGTCGAAGCCGGCGACACGGCCTTCGCCGGCGGTCGGCTTCAGCAGGCCGCAGAGCATCTTGAAGGTCGTGGATTTGCCGGCGCCATTCGGCCCGAGCAGTCCAAAAATCTCGCCGCGCTGGATATCGAAGGTGATGCCGTCCGCGGCGGTGAAATCGCCGAAGCGTTTGGTCAGCCCCCTGGCCTCGATGACGGGGCGATCATCTGTTGCGGCCAGCGTCTGCTGCGCTTCAGCGAGTTTGGAGCGCCCGCCCGGCCCGCCGCCGAGCATGTCGACGAAGGCATCCTCGAAGCGCGGCGGGGCAGGGGCAGCCTTTGCGCCGTCTCCGGCGGATCGGAACGCCGGCACTGCACCTTCCCCGGCGACAATCCGCAAGGCCTCGCCCTGGATGACGCCGTCGATGATACCCTCTTCCTCCAAAAGCTTTGCCAGCACCTGCCGCTTGCGCCCGGAGACGCCGGAGACCCGGAACACCCGGTCCTCGACACGTGCGGTCATATCCGCCGGCTTGCCGGAAAACATGAGTTTTCCCTGATTGAGCAGCAGCACGCCGTCGCAGACTTCCGCCTCGTCGAGATAGGCGGTCGACCAGACGACGCCGATGCCTTCCTTCGTCAGGTCTTCGACCATCTTCCAGAGATCGCGGCGCGAGATCGGATCGACGCCGACACCCGGCTCGTCGAGCAGCAGCAGACGCGGTTTCTTCAGCAGCGCGCAGGCAAGCCCCAGCTTCTGCTTCATGCCGCCGGAGAGCTTACCCGCCAGCCGGCTGGTGAAGCGTTTGAGATCGGTGAAGGTCAGGAGTTCGTCGAAGGTCGCCGCCCGCTCATCCTTCGGCAGGCCGCGCAGGTCGGCATAGAGATCAAGGTTTTCCTGCACCGACAGGTCTTCGTAGAGCCCGAAGCGCTGCGGCATGTAGCCGATGGCGGCCTGGATTGCGGCCGGGTTCCTGGCGGTGTCGAAGCCAAGCACGTCGACGCTGCCGCTGTCCGGCAGCATCAGGCCGGTCATCAGCCGGATGAGCGTCGTCTTGCCGGCGCCGTCGGGACCGACGAGCCCGGTGATCTCGCCGCCGAGGATCAAGCCGGACACGGCATCGAGCGCCGGCGGAGCGTCACCGAAGCGCTTCGTCACGTCCGACAGCCGGACCAGTTCGGTCTTGTCGGGGTGGGCGGTCATTGTCCCGCTGCCTCAGCCAAGGGAAGGTGGATGGTGACCGGCATGCCCTGGCGCAAATCCAGGCCCGGCTTGTCGATGACGATGCGCAGCCGGTAGACGAGGTCGGTCCGAAGCTCCGCCGTTTCCACCGATTTCGGGGTGAATTCGGCAACCGGCGACATGAAGCCGATCGTGCCGTCATAAGCGTCGTTCGGGCGGGTGTCGGACGTCACCTTCACCTTCATGCCGGGATGGATGCGGCCGAGATCAGGTTCGGCAACATACGTGCGCACCCAGACCGGCTCCGTCAGCGACAGGACGAAGACGGTGTCCGCCGGCGCAACGATGGCACCGGTTTCGCGTACCCGCGAGAGGATGATGCCGTCATTCGGCGCACGCAGTTCAGTATCTTCCAGTGATGTGCGGGCCGAGGCCAGCGTCGCTTCCGCTGCCTGCAACTGCGCTGCGGCGGCGGCGATGTCTTCGGCGCGGGTCCCTTCCTCGATCAGGTTCAGCGCCTGCCTGGCGGCTTCCGCGCGCGCCGCCGCCATCGCCTTCGCAGCCGTTGCCTGGTCGAAAGCCGATTGCGAGATCGTGCCCCGCGGACGAAGCTGCTGGGCGCGAGTGAGTTCGAGCTCGGCATTCTGGAGTTCCGCGATGCTCGCATTGTAGTTGGCGCGCGTCTGGGCGATCTCGGTCGGGCGGGGGCCGGCCTTCAGCTTGTCGAGCGTGGCGCGAAGGGCAGCAGCATTGGCCTCCGCCGAGCGGACGGCGTAGTCGTAGGGCCGGGCATCGAGCCTGGCGAGAACCGCACCGCTCTTGACGGTGTCGCCTTCATCGGCCGCGACCTCCGACAAACGGCCGTTGACGCGAAAGCCGAGCGAGACCTGGCGAATATCGACATTGCCGTAGAGCACCAGGTCCTCTTGTTCGACGGCCTCCCATCCGAGTTTCGCGGGCAGCTCGAACCACCAGCCAGCGGCTCCCACCGCTGCCAGAAGGAGAATGATGATGATCTTTTTCATGCCCCGCCTCCTTTGACGGGCTCAAGGGCTGCGACGAGCTCGGCGGCCAGATTGCGCAGGGTAGCGACCTCATGCGGACCGGCCGTCTCCCACTCCATCTGAGCGAGCACCGCGGCGTGCGCCATGCGAAAGACGAGGATGCTGCCGATAAAGGAAAAGGCGCGCAGCCGCATATGTTCGGAGGCAGGATCCTCGCCGAGGATCGTGCCGATCAGCCGCCGGGCGATCTCGATCATCGGCCGCATGATGCCCTGATAGACCCGTGCGAAGGCTTCGGTGGGCTCCATTTGCTCGCGGATGATAAAGCGCGCCCAGGATTCGGATTTCTTGCTGACGAAGAGCGCGATCATCGTCTGGGCGATTTCGGCCAGGAAACCACGGGCTTCTTCGGGTGACATCGGCTCCCCGGCTGCATCAAGCGCCACCATGCGGGCGCCGACGCGCTGCCGCATGTCGCCGACATGGTTGCTGATCAGCTCCGTCAGGTAATCGGCAGTGGCGATATAGAGGCCTTCCTTGCCCGAAAAATAATAGGGAATGGCCTGCAGGTTGACGCCTGCGGCATCGGCAAGTCGGCGGGTCGAGGCGCCGTCGAAGCCATAGCGGCCGAACACGTCAAGCGAAGCCGCGAGGAGTTTCTCGCGGGTCAGATCGCTGCGGGACGAGGGGGTATTCTGATCATTTTCAATTTTAGCCATGACGCAGATATACACCGAATTCGATTATCAGTCAATCGAATGAATTTATCGTGTTCCATACGTCTTTGACCCGGGTCATCCGGGGCGAATCGGAATTTTGAGGCTGGGAAGCAATTGTATGCGCGCACGCGCCTGTCGACGCCGGCCCTCCGACATCGAGATAGTCCACATGCTGCGCAAACGCCAGTTGTGGAACGCTCACACCGCTAGACTGTCAATCGCCGAACAGTTCGATGCCTTGGCGGCCGATTCTGAGGTCTCCGCGAAAATCGCCCGACATCGCGGCTAGATCAAATTCTTTGTATGGCCTAAAAAATCGTCACTTAAAACTCATTACCTATCCGGCCCCGAGGGAGCTCAGCTTCTCCAGCAGTTTCTCGGAGATCTCGAATTGTCGTGCCGTTCCGCGACCCATTGAGTTCTTCACGATCTTCTCCTTTAGCATTCCGCGCTTTACCAGAAGATCAACAGTCTCTTTCACGCCGCTGCGCGTCAGAGCCGTAATTTCCATTATATTAGATAATGTTAGCTTCTGGTGGCCCTGGTTCATGCTGTACAGGATGGTCATCATACCGACCTGTTTCAACCTTGCCTGAGGCGTCTCGTCTTCGAGTGGGTGATCGAGAATCTCATGCAGAATGAGACCTGAGAAGGCAAGATTGTGCCATTGAGTCTTGAGCGCTCTTGTCATGTTATTTTACTGTGTTATATACGATAGTATAGCGATGCAGAGAGGTAACCCACCTCCACTGCGACGGGATGTCATGTCTTTGGAGTGTCGTGTCCATGAAAAACCTTCTGCTCAACTCGCTTGTGGGCGCCTGCTACATTTTAGCACCCTATCTTATTTCGGGCAGTAAAGCGCAAGCAAGTGATTGGGGGTGCCAGGTCATCCTTTGCCTCTCCAACCCCGGTAGCCCAACTCAATTTGCGGAATGCCGACCGCCGATCCAGAAACTGTGGCGGGAGCTTGCCAAGGGGCATTCGTTCCCGACATGCAGTGGCGTCGACTTCCACAGTTTGCGCCCAGGCTACGAGCCGTATTACTGCGCAACGGGATACCGCTTGGTGGGCGATTATCGGCCGCGCTGGCGGGAGGCAACCTGCGTGTCGACATCCTTACAGCGCGTGAGTAGTGCGTTCTGCTCCAATAGCAGGGACGGTTACAATTCCAACATCGGTTCTGTCCAGTCACCACGCTGGCAGCGGGAGGGAGGGCGCCTCCAGTGCATGGGGTATTCGACCGCTCGCCCAATTAAGCGATCGCAGCCCCACTATGTCGACGTCACTATCGACGGGTCGGGAACGCAGCGGATCTGGTACTGATCGATGGCCGTCGCTTTCGTGGATCTCGCCCAGAACTGCGCACCTGTAGTGGAAATCAGAACACTGGCCGCCGTCGTCAGTCTTGAGAGCCGTTTCGAGCCCTTCGCCATTCGCATCAACAGCGGCCCGCCGCTTGCCAGCCAACCGGCATCGAAGGAGGAAGCAATTGAGCTGGCCACCTCTCTCGTTGCGGATCACCAGGACATCCAGATCGGCCTTGGAGGTATCGGCATGGAGGAGCTGCGCAAGCTCAAGCTTTCGATATCAGAGGCGTTCGACCCCTGCCTGAACCTCAAGGCCACAGCCACTCTCCTCGACGGGTACTATCGTCTTGCCGTGCACGCGGGCGCCGATGCCGCGCAAGCCGAAAACGTCATGCTCCAGTCCTACTACGGACGAGATGATCCGTCTGTTGGCAAGATGATCAACTACGACGAACAGGTCCGTCAGGAAATGGCCCGCCTGTCTCCCAACCTGGCGTCTGTCACCATCGCCGGACCACGGGAAGAACCCCTCATCGAGCCAGCAGGCACTCAGGAGGCGTCATCAGGCACCAAATTCCTTCCCCAAGCCGATGAAACTGCATCGTGGGACGTCTTCAACACCCGGCGGGAATCCTCGGTTCTCGTGTTTCAGAATGATCGATCGGAGCAAAGTGAATGATCTCAAAAACCAGTCTTCGCCGTGTTGCGGCCTCCTCCCTGATGGCAGCAGCGATCGTTGCCTGCATGGTTGAACCGGCCTTTGCCCAGGCCGCTGGTATCGAAACCGTATTGCAGAACATTGTCGACATGCTGACTGGCAACATTGCTCGTCTGCTGGCGGTCATCGCAGTGATCATCATCTGCATTGCCTGGATGTTCGGCTACATGGATCTGCGGCGCGCCGGCTTCTGGATCATCGGCATTGGCGGAATCTTCGGTGCCACCGAGCTCGTGAATACCATCGTCGGGAGTTGAGCGACATGGCGAGCATTCCCAGCCTTGAAGAAGAAACTCTGTTCCTTGCCTGCACTCGTCCGGCGATGATCGCGGGTGTGACGATGGAGGCGATGGGCCTGAACATCATGCTCACGACCATCCTCTACATCACGGTGGGATCGATCACCTACGCGCTCGTCGGCGTCGTCTTTCACTTCGTATTCCGGACGCTCGTCAAGCATGACCATAACATGTTCCGGATCCTCCTGTCGTGGATCGAGACCCGGGGGCGATCGCGCAACACGTTCTACTGGGGCGGCGCCACGCTCTCGCCTCTGAAGCTCGCCAGACACTATGACGAAAGGGACTTCAGCCTTGCCTAGCATCGCAACGCTTCGGTCCCGCGAACTCGGGCCGGAAACCTTCATTCCGCAGGTACGCCATATCGACACGGCAACGATTGCGCTCGATTCCAGAGCGCTGATGGTGATGATCGCGCTTGACGGTGTTTCCTTCGAAACCGCGGACATTCTGGACCTGAACGGAATGCACCGCAATCTCAACACGCTCTACCGGAATATCGCCGATGAGCGCCTCGCGCTCTGGACCCATGTCGTTCGTCGTCGAGACAACGACTATCCGGAAGGACAGTTCGCCAATCCCTTTTCTGAAAGGCTGAACGCGAGATATCGCAAGCGCATGATCGGCGAGGATCTGTTTCGCAACGATCTTTACCTTTCGCTTGTCTGGCATCCCGGTCGAGATCCGATCGAAAAGGCCGCCAACCTTCTTTCTCGACTGCGCAAGGCACGCCGCGCCGACGTCGAGGTTGATGAGAACGCCCTGAAGCACCTGCACGACAAGGTTTCCGACATCACGGCGGGCCTGAACCGCTTCGAGCCCCGCGTCCTATCGCTCTACGAGCAGGACGGCATCCTGTTTTCTGAGCCGAGCGAAATCCTGCACCAGATCGTCGGCGGCCGGCGCGAGCGCGTTCCGCTGACAGAGGGCAGGATATCCTCGGCGATCTACTCGGATCGGGTGATTTTCGGCCGCGAAACCATCGAGATCCGTCACGAGGCCGACAGCCGCTATGCGGGGATGTTCGGATTCAAGGAATATCCGGCGACTACCCGTAGCGGCATGCTCGACGGGATACTGACGGCACCGTTCGAGCTCATACTGACACAGTCCTTTGCATTTGCCTCGAAGGCCGATGCCCGCACGATCATGGGGCGGAAACAGAACCAGATGGTCAGTGCCGGCGACAAGGCGGCATCGCAGATCGAAGAGCTGGGCGAGGCCATGGACGATCTGGAGTCGAACCGCTTCGTGCTCGGAGAACACCATCTTGCACTTTCGGTCTTCGCGCCGTCGGTGAAGGGGCTCACCGACCACATGGCGAAAGCGCGTGCCTATCTCACCAACGGCGGCGCGGTCGTGGCTCGCGAGGATCTCGGGCTCGAAGCCGCCTGGTGGGGGCAGTTGCCAGGCAATTTCCGTTACCGTGCGCGTTCAGGAGCGATCACGTCGCGGAATTTCGCGGCACTGTCTCCCTATCATTCCTATCCGACCGGCCAGAAGGACGGCAACGAATGGGGACCGGCCGTCGCCATGCTCAAGACCGCGTCCGGTTCGCCATTCTACTTCAATTTCCATCACAGCGACCTTGGCAACACGTTCGTCTGTGGCCCCTCGGGAACGGGCAAGACAGTGCTCTTGAATTTCATGCTTTCCCAGCTCGAAAAGCATGACCCCCACATGGTCTTCTTCGACAAGGATCGCGGCGCCGATCTTTTCGTTCGGGCGGCGGGTGGCAGCTACCTGCCGCTTAAGAACGGCATTGCCACCGGCTGCGCGCCGCTGAAGGCACTTGAGCTGACCGCGGAAAACAAGGTGTTTCTCACACGGTGGATCGGCAAACTGGTCGGATCGGCGAAACGTGAGCTGACAGTCACGGAGCTGCGCGACATCGCAGCCGCCGTGGACGGCCTGGCGGACCTGCCGGTCGAACGGCGCTCCATCGGCGCCTTGCGCACTTTCCTCAATAACACCGATCCCGAGGGCATCGCCTCGCGGTTGCGGCGGTGGGAGCGGGGAGGGCCGCTTGGCTGGGTATTCGACAACGACGCCGACGACATCGGGATCGGCGCCAAATTCATCGGTTACGACATGACTGATTTCCTCGATAACGACGAAATCCGCACGCCGTTGATGGCCTATCTGTTCTTCCGCATCGAACAGCTGATCGACGGGCGCCGTATCATCATCGTGATCGATGAATTCTGGAAGGCCCTGCAGGACGAAGGCTTTCGTGATCTCGCCCAAAACAAGCTCAAGACGATCCGCAAGCAGAACGGGCTGATGTTGTTTGCGACCCAGAGCCCACGCGACGCCATTGTCTCGCCGATCGCCCACACCATCATCGAGCAGTGCCCGACGCAGATATTCCTTCCCAATCTGCGCGGCGATCATGCGGACTACGTCGACGGATTCAAATTGACCGAGCGGGAGTTCGAGCTTGTCTCGCGCGAACTTTCGGTCGAGAGCCGCCGCTTCATTGTCAAGCAAGGGCATAACAGCGTTGTCGCCGAGTTGAACCTCAGAGGCTTCGACGACGAACTCGACATCTTGTCCGGCCGCACCGCCAGCGTGGAACTCGCCGACGCGATCAGGGCGGAAGTCGGCGACCGGCGTGAGGACTGGCTGCCCGTGTTTCAGCAAAAAAGGAGGGCAGGTTGATGAAAAGCAGCAGGAAACGGTTTGCTCTGGTCGTGGCAGCTTTCTTGATGCCGGTCGCAATGGCATTCGCACAAGGCATCCCGGTCATCGACCAGACGGCGATCGCCAAGCAGATCGAGAGTATCACGCAGTTGAAGTCCCAGCTCGACGCGCTGAACCAACAGCTCCAGCAGGCTGAGCAACTCTATGGATCACTGAACAAGATCACCAACATGGCGGATGTCGCAAGCCTGCTTAACGATCCTTCCGTCCGCAAGGCGCTGCCGCAGGACTTCAATGCCATCGAAGGTCTGTTCAAGGGGTCGGGCACCGGCGTCTTTGGCAATTCCGCATCAAAATTCCTTGAGGACAATTCGACCTATCGCACGGACGCCAATGATTTCTACGCACAGGAATTGTCGCGCGTCCAAAACCAGAATGCAGGGCAGATGAGCCTCGGTCAGCAGATTTATGACGCAGCCACCAAGCGCATCGACGGCATCGACCAACTGCGCCAGCAGATTTCCGGCGCGGCGGACGCCAAGGACATCGCCGATCTGCAGGCGCGGCTGCAGGCGGAAACGGCGTTCCTGCAAACCGACGTGCTGCGTATGCAAGGTTTGCAGATGGTCCAGCAGGCCCAGGTGCAGGTCGATGACCAGCGGAAGGCCGAGGATTGGCGCAAGCGCATGGACGCAATGGGAGCGGCGCTCAAATGAAACATGCCCTTTTGGGAGCCGTCGCGCTGGCCCTCTCGGCTTGCTCCGGTAAGGCGGAAAAAACCTACACCGTCGATGAGCTCATGGCAGATGAGCCGCTGCTCACGAAGATCATGGGAGAATGCCGCAACAATCCCGGCAAGCTACGAGAGACGCCCAATTGCCGGAATGCTGAAGCCGCAGATTGGAAGCTGCGTCTTGAGCGCATGCGCAAGTCGCTTGGAGGCTGAACCGTGTATCAGGTCTTCAGCTTTGTCGACGGCCAGTTCAAGGCACCCCTGGAGAACTTCATCTCCTCCGGCACCTCCAACATCGCCAACTGGGTGAGCGGCCCGCTCGCCGCGGCGCTGACCCTCTACGTCGTACTCTATGGCTACCTTGTCCTGCGCGGTTCCGTTCAGGAGCCTATCCTTGAGTTTGCGTTTCGGGCGATCAAGCTCGCCATCATCGTGATGCTGGTGAGGAACGCCAGCGAATACCAGACCTATGTGACCGATATTTTCTTCGAGACGCTGCCCAAAGAGATTTCTCAGGCGCTGAATTTGGGCACGACGCCGAGCGCCTCCACGTTCGACAGCCTGCTCGATAAGGGCCAGAAGTGCGCCCACGAGATCTGGTCGCGCGCCTCCTGGCCGGTCGACATCGTCACCGGCATTGGCGGGATGATGGTCATTGGCGCGAGCGTCATCGTGGCTGCGATCGGTTACATCGTTTCGCTCTATGCGCGGCTGGCGCTCGCCATCATTCTTGCGATCGGCCCGATCTTCATCGCGCTCGCGATGTTTCAGTCGACCCGTCGTTTCACCGAGTCCTGGATCGGCCAGCTCGCCAATTTCGTCATTCTGCAGGTCCTGGTCGTTGCGATCGGTTCGCTGTTGATCACCTGCATCGACACGACCTTCACGGCGATCGAAAGCTATACCGACCTTCTGATGCGCCCGATCACCCTCTGCGCCATCTGCCTTGCTGCATTCTACGTCTTCTACCAGTTGCCCGGTATCGCGTCGGCGCTCGCGGCAGGCGGGGCGTCCCTGACCTACGGATATGGCGCCGCTCGCGATGCCCACGAAAGCACGCTCACTCGGGCAGCCTTGCATACCGCGATAGCGATCGGGCGAGGAGCCAGCTCCGTAGGCCGCCTAAGACCGGGAGGGCCGAATGACGGCGTTTCCCTCAAGAAAATGGACAGGTAGTTTCTGCATGCTACGCATCATTTCATTGCTTCTCATCGCCGGGGCACTTTCCGCCTGCAGCTCGATTACACACCCACTTCCCAAATGTGACGGCTACTCCCGACGGCCACTGAACCGGTCCATGTGGCAGTGGGAGGACAACAGGAAGCTGAAGCAGCCAGCGACCGAGGTTGCTCCCGCGGAACCGACAAGCCATGCCGCGTCCTATGCCGAGGGGCCGGCCTCGATCACGCCGGCCGCCTTCGCACATTTCGATGTGGAAGGGTCTTATCGCCCGTGTGAGGGCAAGTGACATGATGACGTCCGATAATCTCAAAAGCTATTTCGACAAGGCGCGCCGGTTCGATCAGGATCGGCTGATCCAGGTGGAGCGCTCCGCCCGCATAGCCTGGTTCGTTGCTGGTTGTGCCGGTATCGTGGCGACCGTCTCCGTCTTCGCCATTGCCGGGCTTACCCCCTTGAAAACGGTGGAGCCCTTCGTGGTCCGCGTCGATAGTTCCACCGGCATCGTCGACGTCGTCTCGGCCTTGACGTCGACCGCCGGCACCTATGATGAGGCCGTTACCAAATATTTCGCGGCAAAGTATGTGCGCGCGAGAGAAGGCTATGTCTGGAGCGAGGCCGAGGAGAATTTCCGCACCGTTGCCTTGCTGTCGACACAGCCGGAGCAGACCCGCTTCGCAACGGTCTACCGAGGCAGCAACCCGGACTCTCCGCAGAATATCTACGGCCGCAGCGCCACCTCGCGCATCAACATCGTTTCCATCTCCCTGATCAATGCCAACGTGACCTCTGTGCGCTACATGCGGACGATCACCCGCGGAGACGACGTGCGCACCACGCACTGGGTAGCAACGCTCACCTTTTCCTATGTCAACGCACCGATGTCCTCCACCGACCGGTTGGTCAATCCCCTGGGCTTCGCCGTCAGCGAATATCGAGCCGATCCGGAGGCCATCAATTGAGACAGATATTCCTGATCGCCAGCTTTCTGACCCTTGGCGTTTCCTCGACGGCGCTGGCCCTGGAAATTCCCCGTGGCGCATCACAGGATAGCCGTGTCCGTTTCGTGGATTACCAGCCATACAACATCACGAGGATCGTCGGGACGTTGCGATCATCGGTTCAGGTCGAATTTGCCGCCGACGAGGAGATCGCCCATGTCGCGCTCGGCAATAGCGTTGCATGGGAGGTGGCGCCCGCTGGCAATATCCTGTTCCTGAAGCCCCGCGAACACCAGCCGGTGACCAATATCTCGGTTGTGACCACCAGACGCGATGGATCGACGCGCAGCTATCAGATGGAACTGACGGTGCGCGACGGAACGGTCGAAGCCGGGCAGAACACCTATTTCTACGTGAAGTATCGTTATCCGGTCGATGTAGCGGAACGCCGCCGTCTCGAGGCCGCAGCCCGTGCTCAGGCTGCTCAGGCCGGCGAGGCAGATCGAGTGCTTGCTCTCCACGAGGCCTACGGGCCGCGGAACTGGCGCTACTCGGCGCAGGGCTCCGCTTCGCTCGAACCGCAGGCGGTTTACGACAACGGCAAGGTCACCACCTTCGCCTTTGTCGGCAATCAGGAAATGCCGGCGATCTACATGGAAAACTCAGACGGGACCGAGAGCCTGGTCCCGAAATCCGTAGACGGCAACCTGGTGCTAGTTCACGCGCTCAGCCGCAAGTTCATTTTGCGCAGGGGAGGGGACGTGCTCTGCGTATTCAACGAGGCCTACGATCGCGTCGGCACCAACCCGCAGACCAACACCACGTCACCGTCTGTCGAGCGCGTCGTCAGGATGCAACCCGCTGAAGCGCAATAGGAAAGTATCATGGCCGAGGAAGACAGCACCCTGATACCTGGAGAGCGCGCGGAGACATCGACCGGCCGTCGCCTCGACAACAACCCGATCCTCAAACGCGGCGCGGTTGCCATGTCGATCGTTGCTTTCGCCGCTTTTGCGCTCTGGTCGATGCGTGGCCAGAACAAGCCGGTCGAAGGGGCCCAGCCAGAGCGAGTCGTGATTCGTCAGACATCGGATTTCGAGCCGGTCAAGGAACCGGTCCAGCCGGTCACCACACCGATCGAAGTCCAACTGCCGACGCCTGTGGTGACCGAGCAGGAGCCGACCGGGGACGACAAGCTTCTGGACGCTGCCCGCCGGGCGCCGGTGATAGCCTACGGCGGCGAAAAGGCGCCGCAGCGCCATCGGCAGAACCCGGATGAGGGCACCAATACTTCTTCCCACTACCTTCCGCTCGACGCCAATCCCGGCACTCTCGGTTCGCAAGGGGAAAACGAAGACCAGCGGTTCAACCGGATGCTGACGCCGACACAATTGCAGGGCTCGCGCGCGGGAACACTCGGCAACCGGGACTTCATCGTGGCAATGGGGACCTCGATCCCCTGCGTCTTGGAGACGGCGCTCTCCTCAGATCAGCCCGGCTTTGCAAGCTGTGTTATCAACCGCGATGTGCTCTCGGACAATGGCCGCGTCGTATTAATGGAAAAGGGTACCCAGATCGTTGGCGAATATCGCGGGGGCCTCCGCCGCGGCCAGAAACGCCTGTTTGTTCTGTGGAATCGCGCCAAGACGCCAACGGGCGTGATCATTACCCTTGCGTCGCCCGCGACGGATGCTCTTGGCCGTGCCGGCATGGATGGCTATGTCGATACGCATTGGTGGGAACGCTTCGGCAGCGCGATCCTGCTGTCGATCGTCGGCGATGCGGCCTCCTACGCGAACAGCCGGCTGCAGGAAGGTGATGTCGAGGCGCAGAATACCACGAGCGCCGGCCAGCAGGCCGCGGCGATTGCCGTGGAACAGTCGATCAACATCCCGCCGACGCTTCTGAAGCACCAGGGTGAAGTGGTCTCGATCTTTGTCGCCCGTGACCTCCACTTTTCCAGCGTCTACCGGCTGCGCGTGGCAGAACCTCGCAACAGGATCTACGATCGCGCTGTGCTCGGCGACTTCACCCCCCACATCGACACTCGTCACGAAATAGGAGTTCGCAAATGACAGAAGCGGCAGACTCCGGTGTCGTGCGCGAGCTTCTTGCTCCATTCTCGCCCTTTCTCCGAGACAAGTCGCTCTACGAGGTTATTGTCAATCGGCCGGGGCAGGTAGTTACCGAGGGGACGGCGGGGTGGCAGACCCATGATTTGCCGGAGCTGTCGTTCGATAAACTGATGCGTCTCGCACGAGCTGTTGCGAGCTACTCCAACCAATCGATCGACGAGACACGGCCGATCCTATCGGCCACACTGCCCAACGATGAGCGCATCCAGATCGTGATCCCGCCAGCAACGACCGATGGAACCGTCAGCGTCACGATCCGAAAGCCGTCGTCGGCATCGCTGAGCCTGGACGATCTCGATCAGGGCGGGCTGTTCGACGATGCAGTGAACGCCGAACGAGACGGAAACTCATCGGACGAAAAGCTTTCAGAGTTCCACAGGAATAGAGCCTACAAGGCATTTCTGCGCGAAGCCGTTTACGCAAGGAAGAACATTATCATTTCGGGAGCAACGGGGTCAGGTAAGACGACCTTATCGAAGGCGCTGATCCGTCATATTCCTTCAAGTGAACGGATCATCTCGATTGAGGACACGCCCGAGCTGGTCATCCCGCAATCGAACCACGTCCGCCTCTTTTATTCCAAGGGTGGTCAAGGACTGGCGAAGGTCGGCGCCAAGGATCTGCTCGAATCCTGCCTGCGCATGCGGCCTGATCGGATCCTGCTGCAGGAACTGCGAGATGGCACGGCATTTTATTACATCCGCAATGTGAATTCGGGCCACCCCGGTTCGGTCACGACGGTCCACGCTGACTCCGCGCGGCGTGCCTTCGAACAGCTGACCTTGTTGGTCAAGGAATCGGAAGGTGGCAGGGACCTCGAGAGGCATGATATCCGTGAGATGTTGACGATCGCCATCGACGTCATCGTCCAGTGCAAACGCATCGATGGACGGTTTCGGGTGAGCGAGGTGTATTACCGGGATGCGCAGGGGTCGTAGACGGGAGGTTCAGTCACGAAAGGCAATCTCCCGAACCCCGATAACGCGGTCAAGGCCGGGGTATCGGCATATCGCCACCCCTGTTCTCGTTAGATTTCACTCTATGCATCCGGCTATCCATCTTGCGCTGCATGTCGAGAATGAACTCGGTATTCACCGTGTCGGACATGATTGTCCTTCTCCTGCTTGCAATTTGTATCCACTACCCGCCTTCGCCATGTGGACGGCTTTCCCGCCCTCGGACTACTATGCGGGCTCCGCCCCCACCGCGCGCGTTCGCCGGTCGCTTCGGCCATCCGCCCCAAGAGAGACGGAAACGCGGGTGGGTTCCCAAGTTCTTCCGGCTGCCCCTTGTCCGCTTTAGGAGCCGACTCTACCCCGTGTGGATTCTGGCGACCGAACCTTGCAGGCTTTCGCGGCTGCTGACGCCGGGTTTCCCCGACGCGCACCCATCATTTGCGCGTCGGCGCTCCACAAGTCTTTCGACTGGCTCACCCACTTCCGAGTCGGTGAGATACCTCCTGACGGGGCTTCCGCCATCGGTTCGGTTTCCCTCTCCGTGGCGGACTCGCTGGCCGGGCCGTTCTCGGGATCGGAAGTTCCCTACGCCCGGCTTTAACGGGTTCTGCTGATTTACGGCCCGGTCGGAAGCACCCGACTGGCCTCACCCGTTCGCTTCTCGCCCCACGCTGCACCGTGTGGCGGGAGGGAGCTTCGCCCCCTCGGGGGGGCGGTAGTTTTAGCCCATTCGGAATCCGCCTTTCGATTGAGAGAGTTAGAGGGCTGCGCTTGGCGCACTGACGGTTTGGAGGTTCGGAGAGAGGCTCCGGCCGGCCCGTCATGGAGAAACGACATGGCACAGGCCATTCAGAAGGTCACCCTCAGCGCCGCTCGCGATATTCCCTACAACAAACTGGTGCTCAGCCAGCAGAACGTCCGCAAGATCAAGGCGGGCGTCTCGATCGAGGATCTGGCAGAAGACATTGCTCATCGCGGCCTGCTCGCCAGCCTTATCGTCCGCGCCGAGCTTGACGGCGAGGGCAATGAGACCGGCATCTACCGTATCCCAGCCGGTGGGCGCCGCTGCCGCGCACTCGAACTGCTCGTCTCCCAGAAGCGCCTTGCGAAAACGGCAGGTGTTCCCTGCATCATCAGCCGTGGCGACACGCTGGAGGTGGAGGATTCTCTCGCCGAGAATGTCCACCGCGTTCCATCCGCTCGACCAGTTCCGCGCATTCCAGACGCTGCGCGAGCAGGGGCTTGGCGAGGAGGAACCCGCCGCTCGCTTCTTCGTCTCGGTCGCGACGCGGCCGAATAATCGCTCCTCGCGAACAACCCGAGGCCCGGCCACAGCGCCGGGCCCTTTCAGTTCCGGATATGGAGATCCGAAAATGTTTCAATGGACCAAATCCTGCGCCTATGACGAAGAGCAGAAGCGCCGTTTTCATTCGTTAGCCCGCTCTCGCCTGAAGAAGCTCACCGTCGAGCTCGCTCTGCCGGTCGACACCTACGACATCCGCTCGAACAAGGCGGGCATCGCGAACAATTCTACCCGCAGGTAGGTCACTTCGGCCTTGGCTCCGGTCACGGCATCCTCATCCGCACCTGCAAGGGACGCAAGGATTGCAGTGGTGGTCCCAACCACTTCGTCGCCTTGACCCTGCTCGACGACATTCACGCCCTTGCCGCCCATAGCCGTGCGATCACCGGCGTCGGCTGATCGACACCGGCCCACCGAGCGCAAAGCCGCGCAGCCTGATCATTTCTCCACCTTCTATCAACCTCGCCCGGCGTCCGCAAAGCGCTATGACCGGGCTCTCCTTTCAAGGTGTTTCATCATGAACCTGTCTCTCGCAACTTCCCGCCCCGTGTCCACCGGCCCCAAGGTCGACGTCTCGCGCGGCGAGCGCATCGGTCGCGTCTCGTCCGAATGGTTCTCCCGCCCGGACGACGAGCGTTACCTGTCCCTTGGCGAACTCTATGATGCCGTCAAATCGCGCGCCGACCGCGCTCATGCCCGGACGGTCGAAACCAGCGCTGTCAGGGTTGAAGCCAGCCGCGACAATGCCCAGCGCCTGACGCTGATCGTTCCCGGTCAATCCGGGCCGATCGCACCGACCCACTGGAGTTTTGGCCAGCTCTGCAGCCTGATTGGCGCTCCGTCAACCTATATGCGTCAGCTGCCGGCACCGCTTGCCGGCATCAATCTGCAGCATGGATTGCTGAACCATCGCGCCGAACTGGTGAAGACACTGGAAACCGACGACGGTCGCGTCGAGCTTCGCGCGGTGACCGGTCCGGATAAGATCCATTATCTGAACAGTCAAACTGTCTCACCCGCAGTTCATTGATCCCATCCCATCGACGTTGAGCCGGACACCGCCTGTGAGTGGTGACGATCGCGTGCGCTCGCGTCACACTACGGAGCTATCACGATGTCTTCCAGAATGCATTCCGGCGCGCGTGCCGATGTTTACACGCGCATCACCACCGAGATCGTCGCGGCAATCGAACAAGGCGCAGGTGAGTGGCGAGCGCCGTGGTTCCACAACGGGGCGAGCGTTTCCCGTCCGACCAATGTCGCTTCCGGCAAACGCTATCGTGGCATAAACACCGTGGCACTTTGGGTTGCGGGCATGGCCGCTGGATACAGCGACGGCCTATGGGGCACCTATAAGCAGTGGCAGGATGCCGGTGCGCAGGTGCGCGAGGGTGAACGCTCCACCAGTGTGGTACTATGGAGAGAGATCCAGGCCCCCCGACAGGCCGACGGTGATGACGGTGACGATGATGGGCACCGGCGGATGTTCGCCCGGGCATTCTCGGTGTTCAATATCGCGCAGGTAGACGGATACGAGCGCCCGTCAATAGATATGCTGCCGGAGAGCGAACGCCTGGCACATGCGGAGGCGTTCATCACCAACCTCGGCATAAAGACGGTGTTCGGCGGGTCGGAAGCCTACTATCTGCCGTCATCAGATACGGTGTTCATGCCGCCCTTCGCTTCGTTCCGTGATGCTATGTCATTTTATGGCGTCTGGTTGCACGAGAACGGTCACGCCTGCGGCGCCAAGCATCGGCTTGACCGCGATCTCTCTGGCCGGTTCGGATCGGCCGCCTATGCCGCTGAAGAATGCTGCGTGGAGATTCTCAGCGGGCTTGTCCTCGCCGATCTGGGCATCGCCCATCATCCGCGCCCTGATCATGCAGCGTATATCGCGTCGTGGATCAAGGTGCTGAAGGACGGCCCCCGGGCCATCTTCACAGCCGCGAGCAAGGCACAGCAGGCGGCCGATTGGATGCACGCGCAACAGCCGTTGTCCGCTGGAGAACGTCAGGGTTCACCTGCGATCCCCTGAGGCAGGGCTCCGGTGAGGAATCCTCGTGGCTCCTATGTGGCGGACACCGTCCACGCCCGATCCTAGACAGAGGCAGCCCCAGACGAACACACGGGAATGCGGTATCCAACCCGCGCATAAGAGTATGCCAACCGTCGTCTAAATGTCCTGCCTCCTGCCTCCTGCTTTGTGCATCAGCTTCACGCATGTGAATTCGTCGTCAAAGTCGGAAAGGAAAAGTCATGCCTGAAGACCTTGAAAAAGAACATAAGAGGAGCCTGTCCAGTTAGGTCGTTGTGACGGTATTTATTGTAGGGTGACCGGTTCAGGCGACCTTTGCGCGGGTGAAGAGCTTGAGGAGGTTTGCGGGCGGTGCAGATCATGGCCCATTCGGCGTGCACGTTGTCGACGCCCCGCAACAGGAATTGGCGGAATCCGCGTGCCTGTTTGATCTGTCCGAACACTGGTTAGGAGACTTCTGCGGTTTCTCCTACGGGTTTCGGCCCGGCAGAGGGCCGCACGATGCATTGGACGCGCTCTGCACAGCGATCGAGAAGCGGCGAGTGAACTGGATAGTTGACACCGACATCCAAAACTTCTTTGGAGCGGTCAGCCAGAAATGGCTGGTCCGTTTTCTGGAGCACAGGATCGGCGACAAGCATCATCCGCCTGATCCAGAAATGGCTGAAGGCGGGTATATTCGAAGACGGGATCGTGACCGTCGATGACAAGGGGACGGGCCAAGGTTCGGTGACCTCACCGCTCGTCGGCAACATCTACCTGCACTACGTTCTCGACCTGTGGGCCAAACGCTGGCGACAGCGCGAACCTCGGGCGACATGATCATCGTGCGCTACGCGGATGATGTCGTCGTCGGCTTCGAGCGCGAGGGCGACGCCCGTCGTTTCCTCGATGCGATGCGCGCGAGATTTGGAGGAGTTCGAGCTGACGCTCCATCCGGACAAGACCCGCCTGATTGAGTTTGGTCACTTCGCGGCGTCTAACCACAAGCGGCGTGGGGTCGGAAAGCCGGAAACCTTTGCGTTCCTCGGGTTCACGTTCATCTGCGGAAAATCACGCCAAATGCACTTCCAGCTAAAGCGGAGGACCCGCAGCGACCGCATGCGCGTGAAACTGCGGGAGATTAAAGGGGAGCTACGCCGCCGCTGGCATCAGCCCATCCCTGAACAGGGGAAATGGCTGCGTCAAGTCGTCTCTGGGCACCTCGCGTACTTTGCGGTGCCCACCAACAGTCGGGCGATCGAGGCTTTCCGGCACCATGTGGTCGACCTTTGGCGAAGCGCGCTGAAGCGCCGCAGCCAGAGGGACCACATGGATGCGGATTACCCGCATCTCCGACGACTGGCTCCCCAAGCCGCTTATCCTCCATCCATGGCCAGATGCGCGCTTTGCGTCACTTACGCCGGATGCCTTAGTTGGGCTTGTCCGGATCTGTGCGGGGCGCGCCCGATAACGGGCGTCCCTACCGCGAATGGGGCTCGGCTCCGGCCTATCCAGAGCACCCCCCGAATTCAGCATAGCGCGGGGGCGCCGCTGACTTCCATCTTTTGGCCGGGCTGATGGGGTAGAAACTCCCCTCACGGCAGTTCCGGCACGTCTCCTTCCCCGACGCGCCATACCCATGGCCTCATCTCCGCTCTCGCTTCGATCATTTCGGCCAGTGCTTTTTCGTAGTCTTCACCAGCTCCGGCCGGGACCACGAACATCGCAACTGCTGCGGGTCGCTGTTCCGGTAAAGTCACTGAAACGATCGCCTGTTCGCGTGACAAATTGAAGCGCAACCCTTTGACGCTTTTGCGTTTCAACCCCGATAGCCTCTCCAGAAGACGTTGCTCATGGACGTTTTCGAACGGAATCCAGTTCTGGTTCACCACCATCATGGCGACTTGGTCAACCGCTGCAATCCCCGCTCCGGATACTCCGAATGTGGCGATAAGGACGAGGTGGAATTCTTCACCTGATCGCCACAGCTCGAGCTCCGTTTCGTATCTGGCATTCAGCCGGTTCCACGTTGATGGCTCGACCATGAACGGAAAGGGGAGGTGACGGACGATAATCTTCTGTCCGTCGCGCGCGGCCGCGAACTCCTTTACTTCCCCCACCGCCACCAGGAGTTTCCTTGGCCCCGAACCCGACGCCTGCGCGCCCGCCAAGGCTGCTGCCCTGCGAGCGGCAATGCCGTCCTTGTCATCCTGGCGAAAAACTTCCGGCACGAAGAGAATATCACTGAGCGGTCTGCCGCGGACCGTCATCTGCCGGGCGGCATTCATCAGGCTGCTGCGGACCCGTCCCCATCCACGTTTCCCGGCCCAGAGCGACGTCCACTCCGTTAGTTCCCCCACGTCCCACAGATAATGCAGCATTCCGCGCAACGACAGTTTCTTCGTTTCATTGCGCACCGTTTCTAAGGCTTCGCCCGGGGACGCCGGCGCAGTGCGTGCGCCTCGCTTCGAGAGAGAAAAATCGAGCTTCAGTACCGCGGACCCGGACGCTTCATCGATCCGGATCGCGTTTCCGATCAACGGCCCGAGACCGGACAGTTCGTAAGGTGGCTCATAGGAAGGGCAGCCTGGATCGTGATCACGTCCCGAGAGCGGCATTCGCTTGATCAGGAATTGCCCATCAACGCGCGCGATATACATCGGCACTGACGGTTCCCGGCATCTGCAGTGTAGACGTAGCTTGCGTTTGTAGGCCTCCAGGAGGACCGACTGAAGCTCGGCTGTGTCTTCTTCGAATGTCCTATCACCAAGCGCGAGCTGCCGCATTTCCTGTCTCCCGCCGCTATGCCGGTTGCGCCCCAAGCGCGGATGACCGTCTCCTAAAACCGACGTCATACTGCTTTAAATAAGACAGTATATCGAACCGTCTCCCGCAGCAAAGCACTTCTCTGCAAGGAGAGGGAGAGAGGGGCCGGAAGGGGTTGGTCTGGCGGGGTTTGAGAGCGCCTGGGCAGGCCGATCCATTCCTCGCTCTCCGATAAGGTTTCCCATGAACGTGATCTCATCTCCGGCCGCACCAACGGCTGCCGCACCTCTCGTTTCCATAGACCGCACGAGCCGTGCGGCTCACATTCTCGAAGCGGTCAGCGAATTGCTTCCGTTTCTGCCGGAGTTTTCCGTCGCCACCCTGCATATCATCAGCGGCTTGCTTCTACCAATCCGGCGCCTGCTGCTGCCGGACTTTTGCCGGGTCTACCGCCTGGAGACCGATGGCGGCGAGCGCATCGTTGGCCGCGTAATCGCACCTTCGGCGCTGATGACGTTGTGCCGCAATCTCGGTGTCGATCAGACGCAGGTCATCACCGCTGATCAGGCATGGACGTCGCTCATCGATGGAACGTCGGTCGTGGCACTCAACGGCGACATAACCCCGCGTCGTGTCCGGGTGATAGACGATTATCTTGTCGAGCTTACGGGTTTCACGGAAGGCATGCGCGATTGGCTGAAGGCATCAGGCCTGTTCTCGGAGATGATTGCCTGGAAGACAAGGTTCTTCGTACCGACGACAGAAGAGGGGTCGGCGATCCTCGGCCGCCTGATGCAGCGGCATCGCCTGGGCGATGTGTCCGGCCGTTCGTGACGGAGGAGGCGTATCCATGTTGTCCGCCTCGGAATTGGCGGGTCGTCTCGCGCGCGATGCCGAGGCGGTCTGCCGCCACTATCTCTCCGCCGGTCGTCGCGCCGGCAATTACTGGATCGTTGGCGAGTTCGCCAACAGCAAGGGCCGCTCGCTCTACGTCCATCTCACCGGCTCCTGCGCCGGCAAATGGACGGAATATGTTGCGGCGCTGGTTATGTTGCGCCTTTGCGCTTGGGTACTGTTCCACAGGCGAATGACAGCTTCTACGCAACATAATTCCAGCGCGCTGCAGGGGGTAGCGTGATGCCCCGTGACGCTTCCGAACTGTCGCGCCGCCTCGCTCGTGATGCCGAGGCGGTATGCCGCCATTACCTGTCCAACGGGCGGCGTCAGGGCCGCTACTGGACGGTGGGCGACGTTCGCAACGCGCCCGGCCGGTCGATGTTCGTCCGGCTTAGCGGGCCGGAATCCGGTCCCGGCGCCGCCGGGCATTGGACCGATGCCGCCTCGGCTGAATATGGCGATCTCCTCGACGTGATCCGCGAGAGCTGCGGTTTCATCGACTTTCGCGACGTCGCCGAGGAGGCGCGGCGCTTTCTGAGCCTGCCGCGCGCTGAGCCGCGCCAAACCCCAACGCCCGTTCGCACACCCGTCCCCGCCGGCTCACCGGAAGCGGCGCAGCGGCTGATCGCCATGTCGCAGCCGATCCGCCGGACGCTCGTCGAGACCTACCTGTCCAATCGCGGTATCGAGGTTGTCCATGATGCGGGCGCGCTGCGGTTTCATCCGAGCTGCTACTATCGCCCGGAAGACAGTTCGCCGGCTGAGACCCTGCCAGCGATGATCGCCGCCGTCACCGATCTCGACAGCAAGATCACCGGCGCGCATCGCACCTGGCTTGCGCCGGACGGCTCCCGCAAGGCACCGGTCGACACACCGCGACGGGCAATGGGCTGTCTCCTTGGCCATGCCGTCCGCTTTGGTGCGGCCGACGACGTCCTCGCTGCCGGTGAAGGCATCGAGACGATGCTGTCGCTGCGCTATGCGCTGCCTGCACTGCCGATGGCTGCTGCGCTCTCGGCCAATCACCTTGCCGCCCTTCTGCTGCCGCTGCCGCTGCGTCGGCTCTACATCGCCCGCGACGCCGATGCCGCGGGCGACATGGCGCTCGCGGCATTGACCGAACGAGCCAACGCAGCCGGCATTGAGGTGCTCGCCCTGTCTCCGAGGATGGGCGACTTCAACGAGGACCTGTGTGCATTCGGCCTCGCCGCGCTTCGGGCAGCACTGCGCATCCAGCTCGCTCCGCAGGATGTCATTCGCTTGACGACGTGACAGATGGCGGATCTGCGTCAGCGCGGCATCCTGCGGGCATCGGTGCATGGGTCGCTGCGTTTCCATTCGGGCTGCTATTATCGGGATCTCCTGACCGGCAGTATGACCAGCTATCCGGCCCTGATCGCGGCCGTCACCGATGCCTTCGGCGAGATCACCGGCGTACACCGCACCTGGCTTGATCCGGATGGTGACGGAAAGGCGAAGGTCGGGGATCCCCGTCGCGCGTTGGAGGCCTACTTGGCAATGCCGTGCGCTTCCGCATGCCCCTCGATGGCCCTCCAAGGGTCATGGCGGCGGGCGAAGGTCTCGAAACGATGCTGTCGCTATCGCATGTGCTGCCCTGCATGCCGATGATCGCGGCGCTCACCGCTAAACATCTCGCCGCCTTCCGGCTTCCAGCCGGATGCATGAGCCTTTATATCGACGCCGACGCCGATGCCGCAGGCCGCCACGGAACTGAAGGATTGAGTCGCCGGGCCTAGGCGCTCGGGATCCTGCCGCTTGTGCTTGCCCCCGAGCTTGGCGACTTCAACGAGGATCTGCGGAGGCTGGCCCCGGACCGCATGACGGCACGGCTTCGCGAGCAGTTCGCTCCTGAAGACGCGATGACGCTTCTGCCCGCATGATATGGTGGGCATCACGGGCGAGTGGCGAGATCGGCGGCCGTGCGGGAACGCGGGTCCTCGGCGCTGTCCTTCCCGGTGGGGCGCCCGCGGGCCTGCCGAGAGGCGACCCTTACCACGTGCGATCCGAGCCTTCAGCGGGTCAATCAGGTTTCTTCCCCTGTCCGGTCCTTTATGTGCATCGGCTGTTCCGAAAACCGGTTCCCACTTTTCGAGCCGATGCGAGGGCCGGCCATTCCTCGCGGTTCAAGAAACCCTCCTTCCGCCGCCCGGCGCTGCGCTGGTCCGCTGCGCGTTGCTTGCGGTTCCGGCCCGGCTCCCACGTGATCGGGATCGCCGTCAGGCCGCGAGAGGCGCGGCCGCAACCGGATGGAGATCACCATGAACCTTCCCCTCGATGACGGCCATGAGCCCCACCACGCTTCCTCGCCGACCGACCGCTTCATCTACGAGATGCAGATCTATGGCTATCGCCCCTTCCAGGACGAGCCCGACCCGCGGCCGCTTCCCGAAGAACCGGCTGTCCAGGCGTCGTTGACCACGATCTTCGAAGCCCTGCTTGAAATGCTCGGTGAAACGCGGTTGGAACCCGATCTCGAAGATCTGTTGTGGTCGACCGTCAACCTCTTCCATCGCGCCGGCGAGCGCATCCAGCGCGAACTGCAACGCAACGAGGATGCACAGCGCACCGGACAGCGCGAGCAGGATGGCTCGGAGGTCAAGAGCGTCGAGCTGGAACGCCATATTGCCGAAGGCATCACGCTTCTGGAGCGCCGCAACAGTTTCGAGTTCATGCGCGACTTCGCCGCCGATCTGTTCGAGGCCCAGGTCGGCTCGGCCTGGCGTCCGCGCACCGGCTCCAAGGTCAGCCATGCCAACATGACGGCGGCGATGATCGACAGCCGCGACTTCCTGTCCGCGCGCCGCCACGCCGAGACGGAGGTGCTGATCCCTGCTGGCACCAAGATCGCCTTCTCGGGTGGCTTGGACTACGATGATCATGACGCGATCTGGAACGTGCTCGATCGGGCCCACACGAAATTCACTGATATGATCCTGCTGCACGGCGGCTCTCCAAAGGGTGCCGAGCGCATCGCCGCCTGCTGGGCCGAATCCCGCAAGGTGACCCAGATCAGCTTCAAGCCGAACTGGAAGAAACACGCCAAAGCCGCCCCGTTCCGCCGCAACGACGATATGCTCTCTGTGATGCCGGCTGGCGTCGTCGTCTTTCCGGGCTCCGGCATTACCGGCAATCTGGCCGACAAGGCCCGCCGGCTCGGTATTCCGGTGTGGCGCTTTGGTGAAAACGGCGTGTAGCAGAACTGTGTCACAACGCCATGCGGAGTTTTCCGCATGGCGTTTTTTCGGCAGATGGTTCGATTGCCTCGACTTTGCCCTTGGCGATCCATCCTGTTCATTCGCGGCATGTTCGCATGCCTAATGTGCAGATGGGGGATGCAGTCTCGTATCGAGAGCGAAGGCTTCCTGGAACTTAAGCGCATATGCACCGGCCGCCCCACTCGCCACGAAGATGAGGTTCCAGCTATGCGGCGACACTGCGCTCGGTATCGCTACAAAGCGGTGTTGCCGCAGGAGATCGTCCCCGAAGGCCTGTTGCCCTGCACCCGGTATGCCGGGGCGCAGCCAGTTCGGATTGGGCACGCTTGCCGGATCGACGATATGTATGCCAGACGTGTCGGTGATGATCGCGGCTGTCAGCATGTGAGGAACGGTGTCGAGGGCACGAAAACCTTTGTGCACAGCGACTTCGAGAACGGCCATCGCGGGGTCGATCGAGCAATAGACCGCTCGCACGCCCTTGCTGTTCCAACGGCCACCTACCCGATAGGCACCCTCACCACTGTCCCATGTCGAAGCATAGTTGGCCTGATCGAGCCGCCAAGCGATGAGCTCGGAGCCGCCTAGTGCTATCGGCAGAGGTGTCATGCATAGACGCCGTATTCAAGTCGCTCAAGATAGTCTTCGACCAGTTCGACGCCGGCGGGCGTGCCCAACAGATCGATCGGACGGCGCTGATCGAGGCCGATCGCCGGACGCTCCAGCCATTGCTCGGCTTCCGCCTGCGTTCCGAGGACGTCCGTCGCCTTTGCCAGGATCTCCGCGAACTTCCATGCCCGTCCGCTCTGCTCCTGGCTGAGGGGTTTCGATGGAGCCTCCTTGCGGCGCTGCCAGGTCCGCAGGCTCATGCCGACGGCCTTCTCGAGGGATTCGGTCTTGCCGATGAAGACCAACTGCCCGACGAGGTGATCGAGCGCTGAGGCCGGCAAACCGCTCAGAAGCAGTTCGTGCGCGTCGAGCGTGCTGGTCAGCTGGCGCGAGAGAAAACGAGAGCCGCCGAGGAGCGCCGCCACTTTCTGTAGCCCGCCGCCGCTCACTTCCGTAAAGACTTTATCCGCCGCTGCCATGCGCACCTCCTGTGTCACTTGTCGCTTTAGATATGACAGTTGACGCGGTGCTTTTCAAGTCTTGTCGATCCCAGAGGTAGATCGATGCTTGATCTGTCGTCTGCTCAGCGAGAACCGTGCGTGGTCTCCCACGACCTGGCGGCACTCGGCTGGCCATGCGGCTCTTGTCTCCGGCTTCCGGCTGCTTCGAAACCATTCCCTTGTCCATGTCGCCTTTCTAAGGGACCGGCCGCCATCAGCGTCAACCCGCAAGGGGTTCCCCTTCGCTTGCGCTTCGGTGACGCCTGCGCTCGGCCCCTTCTTCGGGCGCCATCGGGAAATGGTCCCGAGCAACCGAAGGAGCAAGTCACATGGCCACCACGATCGCAACCCTCACGCAGAAGACAGACGGCAGCCTCGAAGGCGTCTTCGCCACCATCCGGGTTAACGCCCCGATCGCCATCATCCCGAACGCCAACAAGGCGAGCGAGGAAGCCCCGGACTACCGCATCATCCACCGCAAGACCGGCTTCGAGATCGGCGCGGGCTGGAACCGCATCGCCCGCCAGACAGGCGAGGAATACCTCTCCGTCAAGCTGGAGGCGCCGGAGATCGGCGTGATCTTTGGCAACCTCGCGCCCGCCCCCGGCGGTGAGCCGAACCGCAAGGTCATTCTCTGGAACAACCCCGCCTGAGCCGCACAGCAGCCGGTCCCGGAAACGGGGCCGGCACCCAAGCGAACCGCCTAACAAGGACCAAACGATGCCGGAAGTTCTCAACGCCCGTAACGTCGGCCGCCAGTTAAGCCCGTCCCGCCGCTACATTGGCAGACCGGACATATCCGGCAATCCGTTCGTCATCGGGCGCGACGGAAACCGAACCGAGGTCGTCCGGATACACGCAGAATGAATCGTCCGACAGCCGCATCTCATGGCGAAGTTGCCGGATCTGGCAGGAAAGGACCTTGTCTGCTGGTGCACGCCGCTGCGGTGCCACGGTGACGTATTGCTGGATCTGGTTCAGCGGTATGTCTGCGACTGATCGCCAACCCGCAAACGGGTATCGAACCCGTTTGCGGGTTTCGGGGTGCCACACGAGAGGGGGCTGTCTGCTCAGTTCGGCTGAGTCTGCCATGAGGGGACCAACGCCTCAAGGCCGCGCGGCCCCTCCAATTTTTCCTGCGCTGCGTTTCACTCCGCTCCGGAAAAATCGGTTCCTCCGCACGCCGGCTCCGCCGGTCGCGTTCCGCGAGCCTTGACCCCTTGATACGCTCATGACCGCCGGCGGCATCTTTCACGTCAACACGGAGATGACGACGATGACCACCGAACAGATTATCGAATTCGAACGCCAGATCGAAGAATTGCGCGCCGAGATTTCCGCCTGCATCGATCCGGAAGAACGGCGGCAGATCGAATCCGAGCTTCGGGCCATTCGTGCCGAACTGGTCGCGGAAAACCGGGAGGAGCTGCCGTAACCGGCAGCCTTTCCGATCCCGTAGCCCTTGTGTCCGGATCGACCGGACAGAAGGGCTGGTGAAAGAGCAGCCACCGCTCTCCAGCTAAATCAGGAAATGCAGACCCACGAGCGCGGGACATTTCTTCTGACGCCCGATTAAATTCGAAATCCGCTTCATCATCGAGGACGTGGTCTTCGACCAGAACCAGGCTGGGACATCCCGATTCCGGCGCTGCTCAAGTTTTCTAAGCCTTCCAGGATGCTCGTGATTTGACTCTCGCGAACGGATCAGTCTGGCAGGTCCTTGTTCCCTCAGACATGCCAATAGGAGCGTCGGCGTGATGCGACAATCAGCAGGGGGACAATGGCCTGGCAACGAGGAGGCCCATCAATGGCAGCTGGATCTTCTGCTACAGACAGCGACGACGACGCCGACAGCGAAAGCTTTGCTGTCCGCATGCTTCTGTCTCTGGCGAGGGTCCCGTTCGCCATTCTTCGTGGAACCATCCTCGCGATAGTTTATAGCGTCTGGTATCTGGCCTTCTACGTGCTGTGCATGTTTCGTCCGTTCACCGGATTGATGGTGCTGGCGGCGATCGTCACGGTGCCGATGACGATTATGGTCTTCGCGCATCGCGACGCCGCACGCGGAATGCCGTTCTGGGCTTTCGGCCTGTTGGCCATCGCCCTCGTCGCGTTCGCGCTCGGCTACGCGCTGTTCGTCGACCGGATCACGCCGCCGGGCGCGGAGGATCCTTTCGACCGCTATCGCAAACGGCGTTGATCTTGGAAATCTACCGCCGCCTTCATTCGCATCTCTGAGATTTCGATTTAGCGCTTGCGCACGAATTCGGTCCGCAGCACAAGACCCTTGATCCCCTCGTAGCGGCAGTCGATTTCCTCCGGATTGTCGGTGAGGCGGATCGACTTGATGACGGTGCCCTGCTTCAGAGTCTGGCCCGCTCCCTTGACCTTCAAGTCTTTGATCAGCGCCACGGAGTCGCCATCGGTCAGCACATTGCCGCTCGCGTCCCGAACGACCACATCGCCCGCCGTCATCTCGGATGCCGGACGCCATTCACCGGTTGCTTCGTCATAGACATAGTCGTCGTTTTCGTTTGTCATCTTCTCTACCGCTTCAGTTTCAGTTTCGTTGGGGTCGGTTATCGCATGCACGCCGTCGGCGCAGTATGGGCGCGTCTGGCGGAGCTCCTATCACACGCAGTGACCGCTGTGGTGTATCCATGTTCAGCTTCGTACGAAACGATTGACTTTAGCCGCCTCATCCATGTCCTTCCGCCGGAAATAGATCGCCCGGCCGCAGCGGATCGGACTATGACCCTGCACGATGATGATCTGCTCGTCCTTGCGCATCGACTGGGTGATCTCGTGCGGCATGATCAGCGGCCGACGCTGGAAGTTGACACTTTCGGATTTGCGCGTGCCGCCGTTCTTCGAATCCCAGCCAATGTTGCGGGAACGACCCTGCACCTCGACGGTCATTTCCCCGCATTGCGCCGAGACATTGCGGGCCGTGTCGAGCGCCTTGATGGCGGCATAGGAGGCGAAGGCGCAGCCGTCGATCCAGGACGTTGCCCCATCCTTCCCGAAGTGCCGTTCCAGTTGCCCGACCGATTGATACATCAGCATCATGCTGATGCCGTATTTGCGGCCGCGATCACGGGCTTCCTCCAGCACGCGCATGTAGCCGAGCAGGTCGACCTCATCCAGCATGAAGAGCGCCCGACGCTTGAAGCCGCCATCAGCCTGGACCATGGCATTGATGAGAGAGCCGATGATGACACGGCCGATGCCCGGATAGGAGCGCAGGATTGACGCGGGGATATTGAGGAACACGTCCTTCTTGCCGGTGACGATATCGCTCGACTTGAAGGCATCGCCGCAGACGAGTGCGGCGTAACTGTCCAGCGAAAGCCATTGCGTATCCTTCGATGCCGTTGAGTAGACACCGCTAAAAGTCTGTTCCGTCATGTTGGTGAAGACACCCAGCGTTTCGCGGATGAAGGCCGATTGCGAATTTTCCTGAATGTCGCGCAGCATGGCGAGCACGGAGGGCTCCGGCTCCGAAACGATCTGGCGCAGGCTGCGCAGAATCCGTCGCCCGGTATATTCCGGCGACAACATGACGTGGGCGAGCAGGCCGGTCAGAAGATTGTGCGCCTGGTTCTGGAAGTAGGAGCCGGTCGAGGACTCGAAGCGCGCGCTTTCCGACAACAGCATATGTGCGATGCCCACAATGTCTTCCTCCTTCTGCTTCGACGTCTCGATGCCGTCGAGCACATTGAAGCCCATGATCGGGTTGGTCGGATCGAGCACCATGACCTCACGGCCGAGAACTCGGTTGCGATGCTCAACCACCATCGGCGCGACCTCGGTGGAAGGATCGAGGCAAATGAGCGGCCCGGTGTAACGCAGCGCTGTCGGCAGGACGTTGCTCGTCGTCTTGTAGCCGCCCGATCCGGCGAAAAAGAGCATATGTGTGGAATCGAAATCCTGCCTGTAGGTAAGAAGCGCGGCCTTGCCGCCTTGGCCCCAGGTGCTCTGATCGTTCGGATCGAATGGCAGCTCATGGATGATTTCCTTGTCGACCCGATAGCGCTCGCCTACGACGATCTCACCGTCCGGCGGGAACAACTTTCCCGCCGCCGACATGGAAAGCCAGTCGGCGTCCCCGAAGGTTCCGCGGCGGGCGCGCTTGACCGGTTCGGGCACAACGACGGAGATGCGAGCAGCGACCGCGACTGCCATGAAGCCGACAAGCGTGCCGATCACGGCAACCATGTCGAGGTAGGATAGTGCACGATCCCACGTGATTGTGCCACTCGTCACAGAAGGGGCAAGGCGCCCATATTCAAGCAACGCATAAAAGCCCGCGACGATCAGAAAGCACAACAGGCTCGCCATTGCGATTGGACGGCGGCGATGAAGCGGCAATGCCCAGACGGTCAAAAGACCGCCAAGCGGCCCGAACAGAAGAGCCGGCACGGGTGCCGCCCGCAGGAACCAATATTGCGTCTTACCTGACATGCCGGTTGCCAGTTCCTGCCACCGCCAGCCGATAGAGTAAACGGTCAGCGTCGTCACCGCGATCGGTACGAGGATCAGCAACCGACTCGGATGCAATCGATGCTTCAGTGCCATTCCGCTTTCTCCTCAAGGCGCGGTGCAACAGCATCCAGCGGGGGCGCCTTGAACGCCTCCTCACCCACATTGCGCAGCCGCCCGTGTTCGGCTGAGCCCGATGTGATCCTTGCCAGTTCGAGCAGGCCGCCGAGCAGGAACGCCCGGTCGACTTTTGACAGGCCTGCCTTGACGACAATGCCGCCAAGCAGGAATTTTTCGCGCGCTTCGCTTTTGCGGTCAGCCGTCATGTGAGACCTCCGTCTTCGCTCCAGCCCCGCTAACTGCTGGTCGACGCGTTTGAGCAGGTGTCCCACCAACCCCCTTTTTCTCCCCTTTGCGAAATCGCGCGGCGATCTCGTCGAAGATCCGATCGAGTTCCTCGTCGGGGATTTCCATCTCCGCCAGACCGGACTTTGTGGCGGCGCGGGCAAAGCGCTCGGCGGATTTAACTATTAAAAGCCTCCGTCTCTCGCGGAGCTTCTCGATTTGGGCATCGAGATCCAAAAGCGATGATTTTGCGGCCATTCAACATTCCTTTCCTGGTTGAAATGAATTCGATATCGATTTTTATACTAGCTAGAATAAAATAGTAAAATAGACTACCTTGCAACTCATCAAAAACGTCGCACCGGAATTCCAGCCGATGGCCGTCTTCCGGAAAGGTGGCATCGGCCCTGCAGTCCGATCGGTTTGAGGGCGCAATATACGTCGCTGGCGCGACGTGCTCGGAAGGTTTGCAGACGTCAGTGGCGATCATGTTCGTCAGAGCGCAGGTGATCAGAAGAGGGGCGGGGCGCAGCATCGTCTCGGCTGCCGCCTATCGCCATCGCGCCCGGATGATGGACGAGCAGGCTGGTACATCCTTCAGCTATCGGGGCGGAGCGTCGGAGCTGGTGCATGAAGAACTGGCGCTGCCGGATCAGATTCCGGCCTGGCTGCGCATGGGAACCGACGGCCGTTCCGTCGCCGCCGCCAGCGAGGCGCTGTGGAATGCGGTCGACGCCTTCGAGAAGCGGGCGGACGCGCAGCTTGCCCGCGAATTGATCATCGCTTTGCCGGAAGAGCTGACGCGGGCGGAAAACATCGCGCTGGTTCTCGAATACGTCCGCGACAATCTTACGTCGAAGGGAATGATCGCCGATTGGGTCTACCACGACAAGGATGGCAACCCGCATATCCATCTGATGATGACGCTCAGGCCTCTGACGGAGGAGGGGTTCGGACCGAAGAAGGTGACGGTGACGGGCGAGGACGGCGAGCCCCTGCGTGTGGTCACGCCGGACCGGCCGAACGGCAAGATCGTCTACAAGCTTTGGGCCGGCGACAAGGAAACCATGAAGGCGTGGAAGGTCGCCTGGGCGGAAACCGCAACCCGGCATCTGGCGCTCGCAGGCCATGAGATCCGGCTTGACGGTCGCTCCTATGCTGAACAGGGTCTCGACGGGATAGCACAAAGACATCTCGGTCCGGAAAAGGCCGCACTGGCTCGGAAGGGCAGGGAACTCTTCTTTGCCCCGGCTAATCTCGCCAGGCGGCAGGATATGGCCGACCGGCTGCTTGCCGATCCGGATCTCCTGCTAAAGCAGCTCAGCAACGAACGCTCCACCTTCGATGAGCGCGACATCGCCAAGGCGCTGCATCGCTATGTCGACGATCCCACGGATTTCGCCAACATCAGGGCACGTCTGATGGCATCGGATGATCTGGTGATCCTGAAGCCGCAGCAGATCGATGCGCAAACCGGCAGGGCGGCAGAACCGGCAATCTTCACCACGCGGGACATGCTGCGCATCGAATATGACATGGCGCAGTTGGCGCGGGTTCTATCGGAGCGCCGCGGTTTCGCCGTTGCATCGGGCCACGTCGCCGCTTCAATCGAAATTGTCGAAACAGTCAATCCGGAAAAGCGCTTCCGGCTGGACGCAGAGCAGGTCGATGCAGTCCGTCATGTCACCGGCGACAATGGTATTGCAGCGGTCGTCGGCCTTGCCGGCGCCGGCAAGTCGACACTGCTCGCCGGCGCGCGCGTTGCCTGGGAGAGCGAAGGCCGCCGGGTGATTGGCGCAGCAATTGCCGGCAAGGCGGCGGAAGGCTTGGAAGACAGTTCCGGCATCAAGTCGCGAACACTCGCCTCCTGGGAACTGGCATGGGCCAGCGGACGTGAGTTGCTCGAACGTGGTAACGTCCTTGTCATCGACGAGGCCGGTATGGTGTCGTCGCAGCAAATGGCCCGCGTGCTGAAGATTGCTGAAGACGCTGGGGCGAAAGTCGTCCTGGTCGGCGATACGATGCAGCTGCAGCCAATCCAGGCGGGTGCGGCGTTCCGGGCGATTACCGATCGGATCGGTTTCGCGGAGCTTGCCGGCGTGCGCCGCCAACGCCAGCAATGGGCGCGTGAGGCATCACGGCTCTTTGCCCGTGGCGAGACCGAGAAAGGTCTCGACGCCTATGCGCAGCAGGGCCATCTTGTCGAGGCAGAGACACGAGACGAAATCATCAGGCGGATTGTCGGCGACTGGACGGAGGCATGCCAGCAGGCGATCCGGAACTCAGCCGCAGCAGGCAATGATGGCCGTCTTCGCGGTGATGAACTTCTCGTGCTCGCCCACACCAATGAGGACGTAAGGCGTCTGAACGAGGCGCTGCGATCGGTGATGACGGAAGAGGGCGCGCTTGGTGAGGGGCGCTCTTTTCAGACCGAACGCGGTGCGCGGGAGTTCGCCGCCGGCGACCGGATCATCTTCCTCGAAAATGCCCGCTTCGTTGAATCGCGCGCAAGGCGTCTTGGTCCGCAATATGTGAAGAACGGCATGCTCGGCACGGTCGTTTCCACCGGCGACAAACGTGGCGACACGTTGCTTTCGGTGCGTCTGGACAATGGCCGTGACGTCGTCTTCGGCGAGGACAGCTATCGCAACGTCGATCACGGTTACGCCGCGACCATCCACAAGTCTCAAGGGTCGACCGTCGACCAAACCTTCGTGCTCGCCACCGGCATGATGGACCAGCATCTGACTTACGTGTCGATGACCAGGCATCGCAACCGCGCCGATCTCTATGCTGCGAGGGAAGATTTCGAGGCGAAGCCGGAATGGGGGCGGAAGCCGCGGGTCGATCATGCGGCCGGCGTCACCGGTGAGCTCGTGGAAACCGGACAAGCCAAGTTCCGGCCCAACGATGAGGATGCGGACGAGAGCCCCTATGCCGACGTCAGGACGGATGACGGAACCGTCCATCGTCTTTGGGGCGTGAGCCTGCCGAAAGCCCTTGAGGATGCCGGCGTCTCGGAAGGCGATATCATCACCCTGCGCAAGGATGGTGTCGAGCGAGTGATGGTGACCGTGCCGGTGATCGACGAGAAAACGGGAGAAAAGAGCTTCGAAGAACGGACGGTAGATCGGAACGTCTGGACCGCCAAGCAGATTGAAACTGCAGAGTTTCGCCAGGAGCGCATCGAGCAGGAGAGCCATCGGCCGGAATTGTTCAAGCAGCTCGTCGAGCGCCTGTCGCGCTCCGGCGTCAAGACGACGACGCTCGATTTCGAGAGCGAGGCCGGCTACCGGGCGCATGCGGACGATTTCGCCCGGCGGCGGGGGATAGAGCATCTTTCGCAAGCCGCGGCCGGGATGGAGGAGGGCGTTTCGCGGTGGCTGGCGTGGATTGCGGAGAAGCGCGAGCAGGTGGCGAAGCTTTGGGAGAGGGCGAGCGTGGCGCTCGGATTCGCGATCGAGCGGGAACGACGCGCCTCTTACAGTGAGGAACGAACTGAAACCCAAATTGCCCCGGACGCAAATCCTGGCCGCGCGCGGTATCTGATCCCGCCCACCACAGTCTTCGCCAGGAGCGCGGACGACGATGCTCGGCTGGCACAGCTTTCTTCGCCGGCCTGGGCGGAGCGGGAGGCGGTCCTACGGCCGCTGCTGGAAAAGATTTATCGCGATTCGGGTACGGCGCTCTCGGCCCTGAACGCCCTGGCGTCGGATGCGAGCATCGAACCCCGCAAGCTCGCCGATGGCCTTGCCATTGCGCCGGATCGGCTCGGCCGCCTGCGTGGCTCCAACCTTATGGTCGATGGTCGCGCGGCGCGCGACGAGCGCAAGGTCGCGACGGCGGCATTGACGGAATTGCTGCCGCTGGCCCGCGGCCATGCGACGGAGTTCCGCAGGAATGCCGAACGGTTCGGAATCCGTGAGCAGATGCGCCGCACCCATATGTCATTGTCGATCCCGGCGCTGTCCAGAATGGCGATGGCACGTCTCGTCGAGATCGAGGCCGTGCGCAAGCAGGGCGGTGACGATGCCTACAAGACGGCCTTTGCGCTTGCCGTCGAGGACCGCTCCGTCGTGCAGGAGGTCAAGGGCGTCAGCGACGCACTGGCGGCTCGCTTCGGCTGGAGCGCCTTTACTGAGAAGGCGGATGCGGTTGCCGAGCGTAACATGGTCGAGCGGATGCCAGAGGACCTCACAGATGAGCGGCGCGGAAAACTGACTCGGCTGTTCGAGGTCGTCCGGCGCTTCGCCGAGGAGCAGCATCTCGCCGAGCGGCAGGATCGTTCGAAGATCGTCGCTGGCGCCAGTGTCGATCCGGGGAAGGAGAATGTCGTGGTGCTGCCCATGCTTGCCGCCGTCACCGAGTTCAAGACGCCGGTCGATGAGGAGGCGAGATCCCGCGCTCTCGCCGCGCCTCTTTATCGCCAGCAGCGAACAGCGCTGACTGACACCGCAGCCCGCATCTGGCGCGATCCTGCCGGCGCCGTCGGAAAAATCGAGGAGTCGCTCCTGAAGGGCTTTGCCGGTGAGCGCATTGCCGCCGCCGTCACCAACGATCCTGCCGCCTATGGTCCGCTCCGCGGCTCCGATCGCCTTATGGACCGGATGCTCGCGTCTGGCCGGGAGCGGAGGGACGCCGTGCAGGCGGTAGCCGAGGCCGTTGCCCGCCTGCGCTCGCTCGGTACGGCTTACGCAGGCGCTCTTGATGCCCAAAGCCAGGCGGTCGCGGAGGAGCGTCGTCGGATGGCGGTCGCCATTCCCGGATTGTCGAAGCAGGCCGAGGAGGCTCTCGTGCGCCTGACGTCGGAAGCAAAGAAAGACGGCCGCAGGCTCGATGCAGCAGCCGGCTCACTCAATGCAGAGATCCGCCGGGAGTTCGCCGCGGTCAGCAAGGCACTCGACGAACGCTTCGGCCGCAACGCTATCATCCGCGAGGAAAAGGACCTCATCAATCGAGTGCCGCCGGCGCAGCGCTGCGCATTCGGGGCGATGCAGGAGCGGCTGAAGGTGCTGCAACAAACCGTCCGCATGGACAGCAGCCAGAAGATCATATCGGAGCGGCGCCAGCGCACGATCAATCGTGCCCGCGGCATCAATCTCTGAAACCCATTGAAGAAGCGGAGCAAATCATGGCCGAGCAGGAAACTTCAAACGACGCGATCGTCCGCGCTGAGATCGCCATCGAGATCATGAACCAGGCGGGGGCGATCGTGGCGGCGCGTATCTATGAGCTGGAAGCACAGGATCCAGCGGCAGCCGAGGACCTGCGACAGCGTCGCCGCGACCTCATCGACCTGCAGCAGCGCATCCGCGTTGATGATCGTGACACGGTCGAAAACGTCATCGCGGTCTGGGGACCGCGGCCTCGCTACGATTGACCCAGGAGCGCGCAAGGGCTCTGCAAGATCGTGCCCTCGGACAGAACCGTGATCTCGCGCGGGGAAGCCATTTTAACATTCGACGCTGATGGTCGAGTGGCGTCCCCGCAATGCGGTTCCGGGCTATTGCCCGCCTGTCCTGGCCTGTCCGTTCTTGACGTGACCGCGGACTAATCCCAAGGGCACGCCGCCTGCTGGGAGCCATTCTATGGCCTTTCCCGAAACCAGCGGGATTACTGAGAGGCTTCCCTGCAAGAGCGTGCGAATACCATAGAATGTGACGAGATCCTGAGCCGCGACCCGGAACGACAGACCATCGTCGGTCGCTCTCAGGGTTGCACGACCGTCTCCGAAGTCGAGAAGCTTGTCGGATTCCGAAGCACCGATCGACTGGCAAAAGTCGTTGATGTGCAAGCAGACCTTTTCGGCGACGTATCGTGCTTGCGCGACAGAGACGAAAGCCTCGGCAACGTGTTTGTACATCGGAGTTCCTTAATGGCCTGAAGCTTTGCCTTGGATGTGCACAAGGCAAAGCGCTTTGGAAGACGCGTTTCACGCCGAAAGCGGCGAGGGCGCCCGTACGACAACACTGGAAAGCGGGCGTTTGTACAGCGGCTCGACAACCTTGATTTTGCGGCGCATCGCGGCAAGCACGCGTGGCGAGACTTCAAAGGCGCAGCGGCAAATCGGAAACCTTCCGTAATCCTCAGATTTGCCGAGTTCATTGAATTCGGCGCCTGAATTCTCGCTTGGCAGGAATAATTCATAAAAGCGGGCTCACTTGCGCTTCACTAAGCGTAAGATCGCAGTTTGCGAACTGCAGATTGCGCATCGTCAGCCACTCACCCATTTGGCCAATTCGGTATAAGGCTCCGGCTCGTACACATATTCGGCCGGAATGGCGGGATAAACCATCAAGGAGAGGTAGCGCCGGAGGTTTTCCTCGCTGTTGCTGGCCGCAAGGCCATAGAAGTTCCCGCTGTTCCAAGTGACGACACAATAGCGGAAATATGCGTATATGGCATTCGCCATCTCTGCCAGGGTGACCTCGCAGTCGTGCATCGTGGAGAGGACCACTGTCGTTTTCCGCTGAATTTCCTCGACACCGAAATACCGCGTCTTGAAGCCGAAATCCTTTTGTGATTCTCGCCCCCCATAGTCATGAGGATCCACAGCGCGAAACTTTTCCACGAACAAAAGGATGCCGTCATCCTTGAGATGATGAGCGACAAATTCGATCTGCTTAGGCCGATTGGGAGAGTACATTTGGAACGTGGTGTCCTCCAGGATAAAGTCAAAACCTGCCGAGAACTGTTCGAGATTTTTCTCCGAGCGGAGATAGTCCTTCGTCAATCGGTGAAAGGGACCGAGGAAGAAGTGAGCGTGCGGCGGCTCGCCGAATGCCATAAAGCACCTGTAGTTTTCCTCGTTGGGACTGCAAGACAGAGATTGGATCTTTCCTCGGCTTAGTTCGGAAAGCGTGCGCGCCATCGTGCCTTCGGCGGTGCCGAGACTGTACAGTGTGACGTCGGAAGAGCTCAGCTGCGCGTAGCGTAGGAGCGCATGCGTCATACGGCACTCCTCCTCCAAACGATACGGAATGCTCCCGTGATAGTGCTGGTCGAAATGGCCTTGGCGGCGCGAGTGCAACTCGATTAATCGATGGAGGAGAGCATCGTTGGGCAAGAGGCGCGTGTCTACGACAGGCTTGCGAGCCGGCACACCACTTTTTCCAGCCGCAGTTTCGCTAAAGAACCCGGCTAGTTGATTCAAACGCGGCCCAAGGTCGCATTCGGTAATAAACTCATTGATGTCCTGCATTGCAACATACCTCAGAAGAAAGTGGGAAGTACGACGCCGACAGGTGCTTGGAAAAAATTCAATAAGGATTTTACCGGGTTGGTCCGTTCAAGCACGGAGCACTGTCGTGTACTCAGTGGTAAGGCAGAGTTTGACGGCACGCTTTCATTTGCAATGTCGCTTTTTCATGAAAGTGCCATCATCGGTCAACCGTTGGTTAGTCCAGGATTGTTTGGCAACTCGCGGTCGTTATATCTTCTGAAGTGGATTGAATGAGTAAGGAATGGCGTTCTTGACGGAAACGTATGGCTTCAAACCCGATGAGGTTCGCCGTTCTGATCACAGTACGCTTGTTCATCATCATGTTGACTGGGGATTGGTGCGGGCGGACATTGTCAAGCGAACAGGTCTGTCGCGCCAGGAAACGCGAGTCGCACCTGAGCAGCATGCGTTCTTGATCAACCTCAAAGGCGAAGCGAGGGCCGGCGAAGATTTCGTCGATGGGCGTCGCGTCGCGTTTACTCCCCGCCGACCGGGATCTATCGCTTTCGTGCCTGCTCACTGCGAGTGGACGGGATGGGACGAGGGCGATGCCACGGGTTCTTACCTGTTCGTATCGGTGGATCCAACATTCGTCGATCGATCGATTGGCTCTGAGCATATTGCCGGATTACAGCCAGCAATAGGGTTTCGCAACGCCATGATTGAAGCTTCCCTTCAGAGAATCGGCGCGGAACTTAAGAGCCCCGATCCAATCAGCGTCATCATGGTGGAGAGCCAGGCTGCCCAATTGTTTGTGCAACTGCTTAGACTGAATGGGCTTGGGCTCGAGCCCGCTAAGGGTGGTCTATCGCCGTTCGACCTTAAGCGCGTCGTTGCCATCATTGAGTCTCGAGCGGCGAACCCGCCGAGCCTTGACGAACTTGCAGGCGAAATAGGCGTTAGTCGACGTCATTTCTTCCGTGCATTCAAGCAATCGACCGGGAAGACACCTTACACCTATGTTGCGGAACATCGGTTGCAGCGCGCAGCCGACCTGCTTCGAGCAACCGATCTTTCGGCGACCGAAATTGCGCTCGAATGCGGATTTGCAAGTTCCAGCCACTTTACGGTCGCGTTCAAGCGAGCTTTCGGTGCCAGTCCGTCTGAATTTCGTCGCAGGTGGCGTAGTTGACGGCGTAGCGCAGCGCTTTTTGGCACCATTTTGAAAATTCGTCTCGATTTCGAAAGCGGGGCAGCAGGCAATTGCGTATCTCGATTGAGTCTCAATCTGCGAAGTGTCACCGATGCATCCACTAGTTTCTGTCGCAAGCCCCGGGTTGGAACGTCAGGGACCTCGCTCTTTCAATTGGTTTCTCGCGAGCATTTTTGCTTCGGCGGTGGGACGAAACGCTTATCAGATAGCTTGCGCTTGGATCCTTGTCGTGTCGGGACACGGCAGTCCTGCTGTGGCAGCTTTCTTCGCGATCGTGAGCATAGCGGAACTGATAGCGAGCCCCATCGCAGGGTGGATGTCAGATCGCTACGATCGTCGCGTTCTGTATGTAACCGCAGATACCGTCCGGTTTGCCGGCGCGTCGGCGTTCGCTGTAATGCTGATTAAGAACGACTCTCATTGGGCAATCTGGTTGTCTGCGATCCTTTTCGCGACGGCCGATCGCATCGCCCTAACGACCTCTCAGTGCATGATACCATCCGTCGGCATCCGCTTCTCTTTGGCGACAGCAAACTCCATCGTGTTCTTTCTCATGCAATCGGGAAGCCTTTGTGCAGCATCACTAACCGGCTTTCTCCTACACGCCTCGCCTCCGACGAACACGTTCGCGGCGATGGGGGTGGCATTTGCGCTGTCGACCTTTTGCATGCTTTTTGTCAGGCAAGAGCAGGCACCCCAGCACAGTCTGGCGGAACCCACACGTTCGAGATTGCACGTTGATGTGCGGCTTGTCTTTCTCGGTGCCGTATATGCGTTCCTGTACACCGGCGGAATGCTGGTAAGCGTCGTCGGTCCAAGCTTCGTTTTCGAGGAACTAAGAGGAAATGCAATAGACTTTGGCCGCCTTGAAAGCGCCTGGTCAGCCGGCTCCATTTTGGGTGTCCTTCTTCTCATACCGCTCATCCGCACCGCAAAGATTTGCGTCTTGCAACGGGTGATCCTCGCTTTGACCGCCCTGTTCTTCGCGCTTCTCAAAGTGCTGGATCTGCCTTTCATATTCGTCGCGTTCGCGATCTTGGGGGTATTATACAATCTGGGCCGGGTTGGTGTTGAGGTCATGCTACAATCCACCGTCCCCGCGCCGGCCTTGGGGCGGGCGAAAGGCGTGGTTCACTGCGTTGGTGTTTTGCTCGGCTTAATCCTTTTCGGGATCATTGCCGCTGTGGCAGACGACATCCCACCCTCCGCCATTTTCTTAACATTTGCCGTCACCCTTGCCGCTGGCACAATCGTACTCGGCATCTGTCGCCCGAGAGCCCAGTGCAAGCCCGCCGGAAATCAAGATTAATCAAAAGACATTCAGCTGAACTGCCGGTCGAGGGCTCCGTGATTGAGACTCCTACTACCCATGTTCCGGGCTTTGAAGCGCGAACGCCATGGAACGCTTCAACGATAGGTCTAGGCACGACTGAGGCCGAGGCTGTGATCGGATTGCGCCCTCGTTTCACGTCGGGGCACCGATGGTTACTCGCACATTGCTTCTGCTCTCGCGAAAATCTACTACCGGCAGCGAGATAGTGCCGAATTTCAATAATCTGGTCCTCATCTCGGTGTTGAGCGAGAGTTTTTGTCAAGGACGACTAGCGAAGCAACGCTGGTTCCACTATTTTCCTCCATGAGGCAGTACGCGCTGCCTTGGGGCGTCGAAACCCCTACGAGCGACTGGTGCTGATCGATACAGCACCGAACTCTCTGACCTTTCGGGTCGGGGAGCCTGTGGCGTATGTCCAGGTTCCTCGGAACTAAAGGCCACAGGGCTGTCTCGTACAGTTTCGAACTCCCCGATCATTCGGAGGTTGTGAGTTTCGCGGGGGCGTACCGCGACAAACTCTCATTCCGGGGAGTGACCGATGCAGCACCAAAAGGTTCCGCTGACCGCAGGGCGATCAAGCCTATTTCGCTCAAATATGCAGACGTCGTCTAGACGAGGACCGCATTCTGCCGATTGGCATATGGGACGACAAATCCCGACCATCCGGGTTCAATCCGGCGTCACGCAGGCCCGTCTTGCCGCCGCTGTTGGGATGAGCTTTGCCCAACTTCAAAAATATGAGAGTGCCTGGAACCGCGTAAGCGCCTCGAGGCTACATAAAATCGCGATACCGCGTGAGCTTCCTGTCAGGCAGTTGTTCGAAGGGATATCGGGAAACAAAGGGTGGGACTACGAAATCCCGTCGCTTCTGGTCGATGAGCGGATTACGTTCATCGCACGTGCCAAATGGTGTCGTCTTGTCGAAGACGTCGCGGAATGCCCGCCCACGGGCGACTGGGAAGAAAGCGTACAGTTTCCGATTGCCAAGCCTATCGACCAGACTGGGGGGCGATGATGGAAATTTCATCGCCACACCCTGTTTTCAAGTCCGGCGATTGCCGAACGATTTCTCACCAAAGAAAGTCCTGGGGCTTGGTCCATGCCGACCTCGTGCAACGGACGGGGCTTGACAAGGAAGAGACGGATATCACGTCTGCCCGGCATCTCATTCTCCTCAATCTGAAGGGAAATTCTGAGCGGGGCGAGTATTTTCTGGATGCCAAGCCAGCGGCGTTCGTCCCTAGAAAGCCCGGTGCCATCCTCTTTATTCCTGCCGGATGTAACTGGAGGGGATGGGAAGTCGGCGACTCGACAGCTGCCTATCTTTCAATTTCAGTGGACCGGGCATTCGTCACTGAACTCTTTGACCAAAGTCTATCGAGCGCTCCACCGCCGCTTTCGCCTGATCTCGGGTGTGAGGATTCTGTAATGATGAACGCGGCTCGTGGAATAGGGGCGGAGGTCCCTGAGCGATACCCCCTCAGCGCTTTGCTCGTCGAAAGCTATGCAGCGACCATCTTCGCTCAGCTGGCGCGCAGGCAGAGATATGCTCCACCCGTTCGCAAGGGCGGTTTGGCATCGGCCAAACTAAGCCGCGTCCTTCAGCGAATTGACGATGAACTTGCCACCGATTTGTCGCTCGGAGAGCTTGCCTCGCTCGCCGGTCTAAGCGTTCCGCACTTCTGCCGGGCATTCAGGCAGACGCTTGGATCTCCACCACATACCTTCATCATTCGCCGCCGGGTCGAGAAGGCGAAAGAGTATCTCCGTCACACGTCCATGCCTGTCACCGACATAGCGCTGGCATCTGGCTTCTCAAGTTCGAGCCACTTTTCAAACGCCTTTCGGCGGGAGGTCGGAACGACACCCTTGGGATATCGCGGTTCTTGGCAATACAAAACAGGCGAGTGATTTAATGATCAGATCGTGCAGTCGTATCAATCCGCTGCAAGTTCGAGCGCTTTAGGCATTGCATCCTCGGCAAAAATACAGCCGAGGGTTTTTCCAGTGAACACCAAACTTCCGACCGGTGAATTCGAACCGGCTCGATCTGACATGATGGCGGCGGCACTCTGCGTCGTCGATTTGAAGAAGCGCTTCGGCCACCTCGAAGTTATAAAGGGGTTGTCCCTTACTGCTCAGCGCGGCGACGTTATCTCCATCCTCGGCAGCAGCGGTTCTGGAAAAAGCACGTTCCTGCGCTGTCTAAATTTCCTGGAGGAGCCAAATGCGGGCGAGATTTGGATCTCTGGACGGCATGTGAAAATGCGGATCGGCTTGACCGGCCGGAGCGAGATCAACGAGCTACGCAAGAAGCTTGGAATGGTGTTCCAGAATTTCAATCTCTGGTCACACAAGACCGTTCTCGAAAACATCGTCGAAGCCCCGATCCACGTCCTTGGTATAACCAAACAAGAAGCCTGCCTTCGGGCGGAAGAATTGCTGTTGAAGGTTGGCTTGGCCGACAAGCGCCATACCTATCCCTCGCACCTTTCCGGCGGCCAGCAACAACGCATCGCCATCGCGCGGGCTCTGGCCATGGACCCGGAAATCCTGCTTTTCGACGAGCCGACCTCGGCTCTCGACCCGGAATTGGTCGGTGAGGTCTTGAAGGTCATTCGCTCGCTTGCCGACGAAGGGCGTACGATGCTCATCGTAACGCACGAACTCGGCTTTGCCCGCCAGGTATCCAACCGCGTGGTCTTTCTTCATCAAGGTCGGATTGAAGAGGAGGGGGGGCCTGACGAGCTGTTCGGCAATCCGAGCTCGCCACGATTGCGGCAATTCCTCTCGGCTCAGCGTGAGGGGTTCCGCCAATGATGGACTTGCAGGGCTTCGGCGATCAAATCGTCACCGGAGCAATGACCACCCTTCGCGTCGCTATCACCAGCCTGGCGCTTGGAACGGTCGTCGGCCTTTGCGGGGCCACGACAAAACTAAGCCAGTACCGGGTGCTAAACCGGCTTGCCGGTGCATATACGACGATCATTCGGGGCGTCCCCGAACTGCTCATCATCCTGATCCTCTACTTTGGCGGCACCGTCGCATTGACAGCGCTGTCCGGTCGATATGTTGAGGTCGATGCATTCGCCGCCGGCGTTTTTTCGCTGACCATCGTTTTCGGAGCATACGCGACCGAGGTGTTCAGGGCCGCAATTCTGGCGGTGCCCGCGGGCCAAATTGAGGCGGCCAATGCCCTTGGCCTGACGAAAATCCTGGTGTGGCGCCTTGTGATCGTGCCGCAAATGTGGAGGTGCGCGCTGCCAGGCCTTGGCAACCTGTGGCTGACTTTGCTGAAGGACACTGCGTTGATCTCCGTCGTGGGTCTCGAAGACCTTATGCGCAAGACCAGCGCGGCTGCCGGCTCCACCCACGAACCCCTGACCTTCTATTTGGCCGCAGCCGGCCTCTATCTGTCGTTCACGTCTGTTTCCCTGGTCGCTTTGGCGCTGTTCGAATGGCATGCCAATCGCGGCGTGCGTACAGCAAAGTGAGGAACTGGTTATGAACTGGTATCTGATTGTCGACGTTCTCCCGCTTCTGCTGGACGGGGCACTCCTCACTGCGCAATTGGCTATCGCTTCCATTGCGCTCGGCTTTTTTATGGCGTTGCCGCTCGCGCTGCTGCGAGCGTCCTCGTCACCTTGGCTCTCTCAGCCCGCTCTCCTTTACACTTTCGCGTTTCGCGGAACGCCCCTGCTCGTGCAGCTTTTCCTGATCTACTACGGCGCCGGCCAGATTGAATGGGTGCGGTCAAGCTTTGCATGGAGCATTCTGAAGGAACCTTACTGGTGCGCCGTCATCGCGTTTTCTCTCAACAACGCTGCCTACACAACTGAGATCTTGCGCGGGGGCATCCGCGCCGTTCCCTCCGGCGAAGTCGAGGCAGCGAAAGCCCTTGGCATGTCGTATGCGCTGCGGACACGACGCGTCGTCCTGCCTGTCGCGTTTCGGCTCTCCCTTCCGGCCTATGGCAACGAAGTGGTCTTGATGCTGAAGGCCAGTTCTCTCGCGAGCACCATCACCCTCATGGAACTGACCGGCACCGCTCGCAAGATCGTGGCGCAGACCTTTTCACCTTACGAGGTCTTCGTTTCTGCGGCCCTCATCTATCTCGGCTTCACCTTTCTGATCGTGCACGTGTTTGCCCGCCTGGAACGGCGTATGACAATACACAAGCGCCGAACTCAAGCTGTGAACGACAATGACGTGCAAGCAAGTTCCGTAGAGCTTCCAGTGCGGCAGGTGGCGCGGTGACAACCGTTCTCATTTCGTCATCTGAAACGCGCGCTCCAAGGTTCAGCTGTGCCGCGACAATGCGCGGGAGCTGGTACGAGATCGATCTAGACGCAATTCGGCACAACTATCGACAGCTTCGGGGCCATCTCCCTCCGAAGGTGAAAGTATATGCTTGCTTGAAACGGAATGGATATGGCTGCGGTGCTGGTGCGGTCGCTGACGTTTTGACCAGAGAAGGCGTCGACGGTTTCGCGGTTGCTTCGTTGCTCGATGCCGTCGCAATCCGGGATGTGGGCGTAAGGCTTCCAATTCTCCTCTATCCCGGCGCGCTGCCCGCAGCAGCGCCTACGGTAGAGGCGCTCGATCTCACCGTCAGTGTGTCAAGCGCTGACGAGTTGGACCTTTGGCGTGCCGCTATGAAGAAGACGCGTGTGTTCATCAAGGTCGATCTCGGCTTCTTTCGCGCGGGCGCCACGCCGCTGGAGGCAGGTAGGCTTCTTTTGGTAGCGAATACGCACGCTGATGTGCAGGTGGAGGGTATCTACGCCCACATGAGCGAGCTGCCGACGTCAATGCCATCTGATGCGTCAGACCAACTCGCTCGCATGCATGCAGTTTTACAGCATGCGCAATCGCTCGGTGTTAGAGCGGCGATTGCCATGATGTCGAGCACCGAAGGGGTGCTGAACCACCCAGAGATGGACCTCGATGCGGTAGATCCGGGGGCTCTATTCGTTGGTCTTCCAGAGTCCGATAAGCTGGCTCGTCCGGTAAAGCTGCGGCATGCCCTGAAAGCAATCTCAACCAGCTTGGTCGCGGTAAAGCGTCTTGACGCGTCACTCGGCCCCGTCCCCGACATTCCCGGCTTCAAAGCCGGCATGATCCTCGGAGTGCTTGGCATGGGGTGGGGGGATGGCTTTCCGCGGCACGTTCCAACCGGCGCCGAAGCCATCGTTGGAGGAAAGCGAGTCCGGCTGCTGCCTCCGGCCCATTTGGAGCACCTACGCATTGATCTCACTGCAGTGCCAGAGGCTCGCTTTGGCGACCAAGTCGTACTGCTGGGCCGCCAAGGCGACCAGATCATCACCCACGAGGAAATTGCATGCCTTTGGGGCACCGACATGGTCGGCCTTTATGGCCAGCTACGGGATCATATCCCGAGAATTTACACATGAAACAAAATATAAACTCAAGAGAGGAACTCTGATGAACACGTTCAAAATGGCACTGCATGTCATGCTCGCCGTTATAATTGTCAGCCAGGCCCATGCGGAAGACAGCAAGACGGTCAAGATCGCGACGGAAGGGGCATTTCCGCCCTGGAGCGCGGTCGATACATATGGAAAACCAGTCGGATTTGACATTGATGTCGGCACCGCGCTCTGCGAGCGCGCGAAACTCAAATGCGAGTTTATTACACAGGCATGGGACGGGATTATCCCGGCCCTGAACGTGGGCAAATACGATGCGATCATGGCTGGCATGTCGATCACAGAGAAAAGAAAGCAGGTCATCGCCTTCTCAGAACCCTATGCGCTGACATCCAATTATTTCGTCGTTAGCAAACCGCTTGATCTGCCCGCTATGGATAACAGTGTGAAGATCAATCTCTCTACCGATACGCAGGGCGGGAGGAGCGCTTTGCAGGCCCTGAAGAAAAATCTGGAGGGGAAGGTGATTGGTGTGCAGGGATCGACAAACGCTGAAGCGTTCGTTCGGGAGTACTTCGGCGGTTCAGTCGAAATCCGCACCTATGATAAGCAGGACAATCTCAATCTTGATCTGGTTTCGGGCCGTATCGATGGCGGGTTGGCAGACTATTCCGTTTGGAAAGTGTTTCTGGAGTCGAAGGACGGTGCCGCCGCGGTGCTCTACGGCCCGCGCATTTCGGGCGGTGTATTTGGTCCCGGTGTAGGTATCGGTTTACAAAAACGGGACAAGGAACTCGCTGGTAGGTTCAATGATGCAATTAAGGCGATATCTAAAGATGGCACGTTAAAAGAAATAAGCCTCAAGTGGTTTGGGGCGGACCTGGTTTCGCAATAATGCAGAGTGTGAAGGCCTGAAACCTTTCTTGAGCCACCCATCTGGGTATTCCGAACGAGGCCGGATGCACGAACTGTCATTCAGCCAGAGCCGACCGCGCTTGGGTTGCTTTTGTGGAACTTTCAGCCCTCACGCCGCCATATCCGCTCGACCCGTTTGACGTGACGATCCAGCCTGCCTGGCGCAGCGTCGCCGTGATACGGCGATAGCATATCGGCCATACTGGAGAGCGAGTGCCGTATGCCAGGCAGAGCCCGATCGGCAAGCAAAGTGAACTCGCGCAGGTGTCCGGTCGCCAACATGCTACGAAATGCGTCCATGCGCCTCATGAGGCGAAAGCGAACGATGTATATCCAAGGACATGACCCAGATTGGCGTTTGCGACCAAGTGATCAAAGTATGTGTAGGCGTCATCTTGCCCATGACCGAAATCCGCAGGCGTTGGCAAGGGAACCAATTCGCAGCTCCACAGGCGTGCCGGCGTCTCGCTCACGTCCATGGCGTGCTGCCGGGCGCACTGCGGAGAAGTATTGCTCAACATAGGTCACCGCCTCGGCCTGCCTGATTCGTGCCTGTGAGGGGTCTGCGGTGCCGAGCGAGAAGCGGATACTTTGGGTGCTGGCCGTAACGCGAAATGCAACCGTTCCCTTGCCGAGCGGGATGACCAGCGTGCGGCCCACCATCCGGTCCTTTATGTCGGACGGGATACGTTTCACAAAGCGGGGAATGAAAGAGCCTTTAGACACCACGGGGCGAACCAATTGAAAGCGCACGTTACACACCCTTGTTACAAGGTATCTAATGCGCAATCTCTTGGAAAGGCTTAACATATTGATCTGGCTAAGATCAAAAATGGAATGGTGCCCAGAAGAGGACTCGAACCTCCACACCCTTGCGAGTACCAGCACCTGAAGCTGGCGCGTCTACCAATTCCGCCATCTGGGCGACGGACCGGCATGTAAGGGGCTCACGCTTTGGTGTCAACAGGGTTTTTGAAGTTTTCTTGAAAACCCTGCGGGAAAGTCAAACAAAGGCTTGGATTACAAGGACTTTCGACTGAAGTGAATTCCCATGCCGGATAACCTGCATCACTTCTGTTGCCGGGCGAAAGCGCGGATGCGGTCGAGGCCCTGTTCGAGCAGCGCCTGCGCCTGCTCGGCGGTTTCCGCCTCGACATAGCAGCGCATCTCCGGCGCATTGCCGGACGGACGGAAGTGGATGACGCGGCCGTCCGTGAGCGTGACCCGCAGTCCATCGATGTCGCTGATGCTGTCCGGCGTGCCGATCGGCTCAAGGAATTGCACGAGATTGTCTTTGCCGGCGCGCAGAAAGGCCATCAGCGCGGCACTTGTCTCAAGCGGAAAATTCTCGATCCGGTCGCTCAATGCCACCGGCAGGGCGTAATCCGCGGCGAGCGCCGAGAGCGGCTTGCCTGCGCGCGCGGCCCGGGAGAGCACGGCCAGCACCGGCAGGAAGCTGTCGCGCGTCGGCAGCGCCTTGAGCAGGGTGCCGTTGAGCGTGAAATCCGTGGCAGTCAGCGTGCCGCCATTGGCCTCGAAACCGGCGACGCCCGTCTGTGCTTGGCGTACGGCCTCCAGCATGCCGGCGATGACGAAGGGCGAGCCGACGCGGGTGCGCAGGATGGAAATACCCGGCTGGCGCTCAAGGCCAGAATTGGAGGTGATGGGCGTGACGGCAACCGTCGCGCCGACGAACTGCGCGGCGATCAATCCCAGCAGGTCGCCGCGCAGCGGCAGGCCTGTTTCATCGCTGACGAGCGGGCGGTCGCCGTCGCCGTCGGCGGAAACGATGGCATCCAGTCCATGCTCGGCAGCCCAGGCCTTGAGCAGGTCGATCGTTGCGGAAGAGACGGCTTCGGTATCAACCGGGATGAAGGTCTCGGAGCGGCCGAGTGGCACGACCTCGGCGCCATAATGGGAGAGGACATCGACAAAGAGGTCGCGGGCGACCGTGCTGTGCTGGTAGACGCCGACCTTCAGGCCGGAGAGCGCTCCGGCGGGCAGGATTGCAGTATTGCGGGCAAGGAAGAGGGCTTTTGCCTCCTCCGAATGGTCCTCCGCCCCGCCTGGCGTGGCATCGACCGGGGACGCCTGTAGTTTGGCGGCCTCGGCGCTGATTGCCTCTTCGTCGCTCTTGGCGATCTCGCCGTCGGGCCGATAGAACTTGATGCCGTTGCGGTCGGCGGGGATATGCGAGCCGGTGATCATCAGCCCGGCCGCGCCCTTTTCAAGGCCGTAAAGCGCCAGCGCCGGCGTCGGCACCGTGCCGCAATCAAGCACCGTCAGGCCGGCACGCGAGAGCGCACCGGCGCAGATGGCGGAGATAGACGGGCTCGAGTCGCGAAAATCCCGGCCGAGAAGGATCGGATCGCCGGGTCTCGCCTGGCCGGACGAGAGGAGGTAGCGTGCAAACGCGGTTGCGTAGATGGCCGCGGGAGGGCCGTTCAGATCGATGGAGAGGCCGCGCAGGCCGCTGGTTCCGAATTTCAAGCTCAATCTATTCTCCGTCGGGTTGACAGGATTTTGATAACGGGGCGAGTGACTTACAGGAAATATTGGGGCATTCTACCACTTGGAAGGGGTTGGACGCCAAAAGATGCTGAATTTGCAGTCGGACAATGGGCGAAACACGAATAAAATAAGAACAATGCCCGTTATATGAAACAGGGACACCAACCGAAGCAAACCCTTTTGGGAGAAATGAGGAGACAAATGGCGGGATTTCGGAATTTCGTTATTGGCTGCGCGGTGAGCGTCGCGTCCATCATGACACCTGTGGCTTCTGCGCAAGCGATTCCGCTTGCCGTTCCGGATGTAAAGATCAATCAACCGACGGAAGTGCAATACTACCGTCGTGACTATGGCGGCTCGTATCGTGACTACCGGCCTTATTATGGCGACCGCCGCTATTATCGGCCCTATTACGGCTACCGGCCGTACCGGCCTTACTACCGGCGTCCCAATGTCGACATCTATGTCACCCCGCGGCCGTATTACCGCGATCGCTACGTCCGTCGTGGTTATAGCGGCCATGTGAACTGGTGCCTGCAGCGGTATCGCTCCTACAATCCGGCAACCGACCGGTTCCTGAGCTATGGCGGCGTCTACAGGATCTGCTATTCGCCCTATCGCTGAGAGCACTCTCGTCCGATCGACGGCGGGGTTCTCCCCGCCGTTTTTGTTGTGCGCCCAGCCCAAGCGGATCAGGGGCACGCCGCAAGGCGGGCCGCTGTCGCCGCTTCTGGCCAACCTGCTGCTGGATGAGGTGGACAAGGAACTTGAACGGGGGGCCTGCGTCTGCCGCTATGCCGACGACTGCAATGTCTATGTGCGGTCGCAGCGGGCGGGTGAACGGGTGATGGCTCTGCTGCGGCGCCTTTATGGCCGACTTCACCTGACGGGGGGTGGTCAAACGAGGTGTCGCCGACAGGGCAATAAAGGTGTTCAAGAATCGCATCCGCGAGCTGACGTCGCGCGTGACGGGACGGTCCTTGCAGGCCGTGGTCGAACGGCTGGGCGTCTTCGTGCGCGGATGGAAAGCCGACTTCAGGCTGGCGCAAACACCTGGGGTCTGGCGAAAGCTGGACAAGGGGATGCGTCACCACCTGAGGGCCATCCAGCTCAAGCAACGGAAGATAAGCAGGACGATCTTCCGGGAACTGATGGCGAGGGGAGCAAAAGCCGATGTGGCGCTGCAGGTGGCGGGAAACTCCCGTCGCTGGTGGCGCAACAGCGCCAAGCTCCTCAACTCCATCCTCGCGATCAAATGGGCCGACCAGCTCGGAATGCCCAGACTCGCTTGACCTCAATCCCTCGAACCGCCCGGTGCGGACCCGCATGCCGGGTGGTGTGGCAGGGGTGCGATCACATACGATCGCCCCCTATGCCGATTGCGAGAGTCAGCCGGCTACGGCGTCCCAGAGCCAGAGCAGCACGGCGTAGCGCGCCGCCTTGCCGATCGTCACATAGGCGAGAAAAACGGCAAAGGGCGTTCGCAAGAGCCCGGCCGCCAGCGTCAGCGGGTCGCCGATCACCGGCAGCCATGAGAACAGCAGGACCGGCCGGCCGTAGCGGCCGAACAGCGCCTCGGCCTTCCGCCGGTTCGCCGGGCTGACGGGAAACCAGCGGCGATGTTCGAAGCGCAGGAGCGTACGCCCGAGCGCGAAGTTGACCACGGCGCCGAGCACATTGCCCGCGGTCGCCGCAAGGAAGAGATCGAAGGGCCGGGCGTCCGGCTGTGTGGCCGCAACAACCAGCGCCGCCTCGGACACGCCGATCAGCAAGGTCGCGGACAGGAAGGCGGCACTGAAGACGCCGAAAAGAAGGCCTGCCGTCAAAACGTCAGGTCCGGTCCGTATGACCAAGGTCGCGCTCCGGTTCGATCACGTCGCGCACACGCTGTTTCAACTCCTTCGGTCCCGGAAAGCCGCCGTCGCGCTTGCGCTCCCAGATCAGCGTCTGATCGACATGGATTTCGAAATTGCCGCCGGTGCCGGGAACGAGCGCCACCTCGCCGAGGCTGTCGCCGAAGGTGGAGAGCAGTTCCTGCGCCATCCAGGCGGCGCGCAGCAGCCAGTTGCATTGGGTGCAGTAGAGAATGGTGATGCGCGGCTTTTCGCTCATGTCGGTGTCCGTAACGAGTGCAGAGGCCGCAACTTAGCCGCCGGCAGCTTAGGCCGCAATCGCGCGAGATCAAGAACACCTCACGAAATTGTCAACTCAATTTATCATGTTTTCAGGCGGCGCCCCTTGATCGTCGCAATTTCCGCAGCAAGACAGTGTTGCGTTGCGAAAATTCATGAGGAGTCAACATGACTGACATTTCATCCACCCGGCCGCCAGCCATGCTGCCCGCCCTGCAGCGGTTCTACCTGCCACTCGATACGACGGCGGAAACGCTGCTGCGCGTTGTTGCGGGCGTCCTTCTCGTCACCCATGGCTACGGCAAGATCATCAATCCCTTCGGCGCCGTCGGCATGGTCGAAGGCCTCGGCTTCTATCCCGGCGTCTTCTGGTCGCCGCTCCTGTCGGCCACCGAATTCTTCGGCGGCATCCTGGTCGCGATCGGCCTGTTCACCCGGCCCGCATCCTTCGCGGCGATGATCGTGCTGCTGGTCACGGTCTATTTCCACGGCATCGTGACGGGCGAGGGTCTCGCCGGCGCTGAAAAATCGATTCTCTGGGCCGCGATCTTCTTCTTCTTCGCGATCCGCGGATCGAATGCCCAATCCGTCGACGCCAGGATCGGCAAGCAGATCTGAGCTTTTTGTCTGCTTGAAACAGACCGAAGAACCCGGAAGGCAGCGTTGCCTCCTTCCGGGTTTTTCTTTGCCAATGTTCGGTACGGCAAGGGCCCGACGATCAAGTTTCGCCGGCTGACGTCTCTGGAACGCAAAATGGCGGCCGTAGCCGCCATTCCACAATCTCGATTAAAACCCTATGTCGCTTACAGCGTGCGGGTGATGTGCTCGACGCGGAAGCACTCGATCGTGTCGCCGGCGCGGATGTCTTCGTAGTTCTCGAAGGCCATGCCGCATTCCTGGCCCATCGGCACTTCGGAGACCTCGTCCTTGAAGCGCTTGAGCGTCTTGAGCTTGCCTTCGTGGATGACGACGTTGTCGCGAACCAGGCGAACACCTGCGCCACGCTCGACCTTGCCTTCGATGACGCGGCAACCGGCGACCTTGCCGACCTTGGTTATGTTGAACACCTCCAGGATCTCGGCGTTGCCGAGGAAGGTCTCGCGGCGCTCCGGCGAAAGCAGGCCAGACATCGCCGCCTTCACGTCATCCACCAGATCGTAGATGATGTTGTAGTAGCGGATTTCGATACCGGCGCGTTCTGCCGCCGTGCGGGCCTGTGCATTGGCGCGGACGTTGAAGCCGATGATCGCGGCATTCGAGGCTTCCGCCAGCGAGATGTCGGATTCGGTGATGCCGCCGGCGCCCGAATGGACGATGCGCGCCCGAACCTCGTCAGTTCCCAGCTTGTCGAGGGCACCGGCAATGGCTTCGATCGAGCCCTGCACGTCGCCCTTGATGACCAGCGGGAACTCCTTGAGCCCCGTGTTCTGCATCGTCATCATCATCTGCTCGAGCGAGCCGCGCTGGCCGGATGCACGGGCAACCGCCTTGTCGCGGGCGAGGCGCTGACGATATTCGGAGATTTCGCGGGCACGGCTCTCGTTCTCGACGACGGCGAACTTGTCGCCCGCCTGTGGCGTGCCGGAGAGACCGAGAACTTCGACCGGAGTTGCCGGACCGGCGGACTTCACATGCTCGCCCTTGTCGTTGACAAGCGCTCGCACGCGGCCCCACTGGTCGCCGGCGACGATGATCTGGCCGGGGGTCAGCGTACCCTTCTGGACGAGAACGGTGGCAACCGAGCCCCGGCCGCGGTCGAGCTGTGCTTCCACAACAGTGCCTTCGGCGGTCCGGTTCGGATTGGCGCGAAGATCGAGGATTTCCGCCTGAAGCAGGATGGCTTCAAGCAGCTTGTCGAGGTTCTTGCGCGTCTTGGCCGAAACCTCGACGTCGAGAACCTCACCGCCCATGGATTCGACGAAGACTTCGTGCTGCAGCAGCTGCTGGCGCACCTTGTCCGGGTTTGCCTCGTGCTTGTCGATCTTGTTGATCGCCACGATGATCGGCACACCGGCCGCCTTGGCGTGGTTGATCGATTCGATCGTCTGCGGCATGACGCTGTCGTCGGCCGCAACCACCAGAACGGCAATGTCGGTTGCCTGCGCACCGCGGGCACGCATCGCGGTGAACGCGGCGTGGCCGGGGGTGTCGATGAAGGTGATCTTGTTGCCGTTCTGCTCCACCTGATAGGCGCCGATATGCTGGGTGATGCCACCGGCTTCACCTGATACGACGTTCGCATGGCGGATGGCGTCGAGCAGCGAGGTCTTGCCGTGGTCGACGTGACCCATGATGGTGACGATCGGCGGACGCGGCAGCATTTCGCCATCGTCGGACGCATCGAAGATGCCTTCTTCTACGTCGGATTCCGAAACGCGCTTGACGGTATGGCCGAATTCGCTGGCGATGAGTTCGGCAAGGTCGGCGTCGATGACGTCACCCGGCTTCATCATCTGGCCTTCCTTCATCAGGTACTTGATCACGTCGACGGCCCGTTCGGACATACGCTGCGACAGTTCCTGAATGGTGATGGTTTCCGGCAAAATCACTTCGCGCATCACCTTTTCGCGGGTTTCCTGCATCTGGCTGCGGCGGAACTTCTCCTGACGGCGGCGCATGGCAGCCATCGAGCGACCGCGCGGATTGCCTTCGTCGTCGAGAGCAGCCGTCAGCGTCAGTTTGCCCTTGCGGCGTTCTTCCTCCGTCTTCGGACGGGCAGGGGCCTTGGCAGGCTCAGGACGAACCACCTTGCCACGCACCGGTGCGGCGGCGCCGCGGTTCGGGCGGGCATCGTCGTCTTCGGCTTCCGGCTTGCGGGCGCGCAGGCCGACCGGCGGCGTAACCGCCGGCGTTGTCGCAGGCTTGACGGCCTGGGCGCGTGCCCGGTCTTCCGCCCTGCGGGCTTCGACGGCGGCAGCTTCCGCTTCAGCGGCCTTCGCCGCCTCGGCTGCGACCTTGTCGGCTTCGCGTTCGGCCGGCGTACGTGCAGCTTCTTCCGCGGCGCGGCGGGCTGCTTCTTCCTGCTGCTGCTTCAGAAGGGCGGCTTCCTCGGCCTGGCGGCGTGCCTCTTCGGCAGCACGACGCTTGGCGTCTTCCGCGTCGCGGAGTTGAGCTTCAGCCAGCGCACGGCGCCGTGCATCGATCTCGCCGGCGGAGAGCTGGTTGAGGACCACGCCGACGCGCGGACGGTTGTTGTCCGGCTGGCGATTGTCCTGACGCAGCTGCTGGCCCTGAGGGACAGGGCGCGACGGCTGCTGCACCGGAGCCGGGCGCTGCTCTGCGACCCGCGCCACGGGGGCAGGTGCTGTGATCGGGACAACCGGCTTTTCGTCTTCCGGCCGATGGGGTCGCCGCTTGCGCGTCTCGACCACGACCGCCTTCGTCCGGCCGCGACCCATGTCCTGCCGAACAGTTCCCTGACTGACCCCGGAGGGCTTCAGGGTCAGCGTCTTCTTGGCTCCGCCGAATGTCTTGTCGTCGTTGTTGTCGGTCATTCCGTTCCGTTTCCTAAGATCAGGGCCGGATGCGTATCACCAGACCCCGTCGTTCGATTTCATATCTACAATCGCAGTTTGGCCGGCCTTCGCCGGTGACCCGCGTCATTGTGTCGGCAAGCCAGTGTCGGCGCCGACGGCTCGGACCGGGACGGTTCCCCGGTACCTTTCGAGCATGTTTGCGCGCTTCACTACACCCTCACCCGCCTGCCCTGCAAGCGCGCAAGCATGGATAAAAGCATTCTGGCCCAAAAGCCCTCCCATTTCCGCCTCGGTGAAGAAGCGGAAGGAGGGTATTTCCTGTCCGTCATCGGCGACAAAGCTCATCGCCTTGCGCGCCTGGTCGATCTTGCGCACGCCGTCGGCGGCCGCATCGACCGCGTGGAATGTGGCGAGCGCCGCCATGCCGCGCACCGCCTGCTCCACCTTCGAGGCGCCGCTGATAAACTGGCCCGCCTTGCGCGCCATGTTCATCATGCCGGCCAGCTGCATCGACAACAGCCGGTCCACCTCGTCGGCGAGCTCCGGCCCGGCCGTCACATCGGCCTTCTTCAGGCCGCGGGCAAACAGCTTCCTGGCGATTGCCTTTTCAAGCACGGCCCGTTCGGCGCTGACCCAGCAGCCGCGGCCCGGCAGCTGTTTCTTCAGGTCGGGCACTACTCGGCCATCGGGGCCAGCGACAAAGCGGATCAGCGTTTCCGGCGTTCCGCTCTGCCGTGTCACGATGCACATGCGGCCGTTCACTGCTTCACCTTCGATGTCCCCGGCGAGGTCCTTGTCTTCAAGCAGCATCAGCGGCCCGGATCACGATCAGCGACGCCCGGTCAGGCGTCCTGTTCCGCGCCTTCCACGACTTCGAGCGCTTCTTCTTCGCGTGCCAGGTCCTCTTCGGTGATCCAGCCGGCAGCGAGACGCGCCTGCAGGACCATACGCTCGGCTTCGATACGCGAGACTTCAAGCTTGGAGAACAGGCCCTCGAACTTCTTCGTCTCGCCGTCCTTGCGCTCGGACCAGCCGACGAGGTCGTCGGCGGCGCAGCCTGCAAAGTCTTCCATCGTCTTGATGCCGTCTTCGCCGAGCGCCACCAGCATCTGGCCGGTCATGCCGTCGATCGAGCGCAGTTCGTCGGAAACGCCGAGTTCCTTGCGCTTGGCGTCCATTTCCGCTTCCAGGCGCTCGAGATATTCGCGGGCGCGGGTCTGCAGTTCGTTTGCGGTGTCCTCATCGAAACCGTCGATCGAGGCGATTTCGTCGAGCTCCACATAGGCCAGTTCCTCGACGGCGGCGAAGCCTTCCGAAGCCAGAACCTGGCCGACCATTTCGTCGACGTCGAGCGCTTCCATGAACAGGTTGGTCCGCTCGTTGAATTCCTTCTGACGGCGCTCGGATTCTTCCGCTTCCGTCATGATGTCGATGTCCCAGCCGGTCAGCTGCGACGCGAGGCGAACGTTCTGGCCGCGGCGGCCGATGGCGAGCGACAGCTGTTCGTCCGGAACCACGACTTCGATGCGCTCTGCGTCCTCGTCAAGAACGACCTTGGCCACTTCGGCCGGCTGCAGCGCGTTGACGATGAACGACGCCGGATCCTGGCTCCACGGAATGATGTCGATCTTTTCGCCCTGCAATTCGGCGACGACGGCCTGGACGCGCGAACCGCGCATACCGACGCATGCGCCGACCGGATCGATCGAACTATCGTTCGAGATCACGGCGATCTTGGCGCGCGAGCCGGGGTCACGGGCAACCGAGCGGATCTGGATGATGCCGTCGTAGATTTCCGGAACTTCCATGGTGAACAGCTTCACCATGAACTGCGGATGCGTACGCGACAGGAAGATCTGCGGGCCGCGCTGTTCGCGACGGACATCATATACGTAAGAGCGGACGCGATCGCCATAGCGCATGTTCTCGCGCGGGATCATTTCGTCACGGCGGATGATGCCTTCGCCACGGCCGAGGTCGACGATGACGTTGCCATATTCGACGCGCTTGACCGTGCCGTTGACGATTTCGCCGATGCGATCCTTGAATTCGTCGAACTGGCGGTCACGCTCGGCTTCGCGCACCTTCTGGACGATGACCTGCTTGGCGGACTGGGCGGCGATACGGCCGAAATCCATCGGCGGCAGCGGATCGGCGATGAAGTCGCCGAGCTTGGCGTCCGGGTTGCGGTCACGCGCCAGTTCGAGCGGGATCTGCGTGGAATAGTCCTCCGCAGCCTCGACCACTTCGAGCAGGCGCTGAAGGCGGATTTCACCGGTCTTGGAATTGATGTCGGCGCGGATGTTGCTCTCCGAACCATAGCGCGAGCGTGCCGCCTTCTGGATCGCGTCGGCCATGGCGGCCAGAACGATTTCGCGGTCGATCACCTTTTCGCGCGCGACGGCATCCGCGATCTGCAGAAGTTCGAGCCGGTTAGCACTCACTGCCATTTTCAAGTCTCCGTCTGATTGCCGGGGCTTCATCCTGAAGCGGCCCGCGCCATAAACTCATTCGATCGGCGAATCTTCGTCTTCGAAGTTTTCGTTCGCCGCCATCCCATGTGCAGCTTGGGCCGCCTTGGCCTTCTTGTCCGCCGCCAGCGCATCGCGGATCAGGTCGTCCGTCAGGATCAGCCGGCCTTCTGCCAGCGCCGTGAACGGGATGGTAACCCGCGGCTCTTCGCCATAGGCCGGCTGGTCGCGCTCGATGGTGAAACCCTCATCATCGGCCGCAACGATCTTGCCCCGAAAACGCTTGCGATTGTCGACCAGGATCGAGGTCTCGCACTTGATCAGATGGCCGGCCCAGCGGCTGAAATCCGACTTGCGCACCATCGGCCGGTCGATGCCGGGCGACGACACTTCCAGATGATACGCCTTGTCGACCGGATCTTCCACATCGAGAACCGGAGAAATCGCCGTCGAGATGGCTTCGCAATCCTGGACCGTCATCGTGCCGTCGGTCCGCTCGGCCATGATCTGCAGCGTCGCGCCGTTCTGCGAGGTCAGGCGAACCCGCACCAGCTGGTATCCCATCGGAACGAGCACTGGCTCAATGATGTCGGCGATGCGGCGGTCGATTCCGGTTTCGGTGATCAGCCGCGGTTCCTGCGTGTTTTCTGTCGCTGTCGTGTCGGACAAACGATGCTCTCCCAAACCATCGGCTAATAAAAAAGAGCGGGTCCTGACGGGCCCACTCTTCATCAACCGATCAAGAATTTGAGCGTCATATACGCTCGATCATCCGCAAATGCAAGATATGCCGAGCCTACGCCGGCAAAACCGCTGTAGCAAAGCTCAAGTGGCAAAATCCTGCCGGCGGTTGTGCTTTTGCTTGCCCGGCAAATGTTCTGGCTTAGATTGGGCGTCACAAAGACTCCAGAACAAGACTAGGGTGGGGGGACAGCGCTTGCCGCATCGACTATCGCCATTGGCGCCGTTCAGGCACGACACTTTCCGCGTCATCTGGGTGGCGAGCCTCGCTTCCAATTTCGGTGGCCTCGTCCAGGCCGTCGGCGCCGCCTGGATGATGACGTCGATCTCGGATTCGGTGAACATGGTGGCGCTGGTGCAGGCCTCGACCTCGCTGCCGATCATGCTGTTTTCGCTCGTCTCCGGCGCGCTTGCCGACAATTTCGACCGGCGCCGGATCATGCTGATCGCCCAGTGTTTCATGCTGGCCGTCTCGGCGCTTCTGACGGTCTGCACCTATTTCGGCCTTGTCACACCGTGGCTGCTCCTGCTCTTCACGTTCCTGATCGGCTGCGGCACGGCGCTCAACAATCCGTCCTGGCAGGCTTCCGTCGGCGATATGGTGCCGCGCGACGTGCTGCCGGCCGCCGTGGCCCTCAACAGCATGGGCTTCAACATCACCCGCTCCGTCGGCCCCGCGATCGGCGGCGCCATCGTCGCGGCGGCCGGCGCGGCCGCGGCCTTCGCTGCCAATACGCTGAGCTATTTCGCGCTTCTCTTCGCGCTCATCCGCTGGCGCCGCGAAGTGACGCTGTCGACGCTGCCGCGCGAATCGATGGGCCGGGCGATTTCCGCCGGCTTGCGCTATGTCGCCATGTCCCCCAATATCGGCAAGGTGCTGTTCCGCGGCTTCGTCTTCGGCCTCTCCGCCAGCGCCATCCTTGCGCTGCTGCCGCTGGTCGCCCGCGATCTCGTTGCCGGCGGGCCGCTCACCTACGGCATCATGCTCGGCGCCTTCGGCCTCGGCGCAATCGGCGGGGCGCTGCTCAGCGCCCGGCTGCGGGAGCATCTGTCGAGCGAGTGGATCGTGCGCATCGCGTTTGCCGGTTTCGCCGTCAGCGCTCTCATCACCGCGTCCAGCTCCTATGGCTGGCTGACAAGCCTTGCGCTTCTCCTCTCGGGCGCCGGCTGGGTGCTGGCCTTGTCGTTGTTCAACACGACGGTACAGCTCTCGACCCCGCGTTGGGTCGTCGGCCGGGCCTTGTCGCTTTATCAGACCACCACCTTCGGCGGGATTGCGGCGGGCAGCTGGATGTGGGGTCAGGCGGCCGAGACCTATGGCCCGGCCAACGCGCTGATCGCTTCGGCGCTGCTGATGGTCGTCGGCGCTGCCATCGGCCTCAGATTGCCGCTGCCGGAATTCCAGTCGCTCAATCTCGATCCGCTCAACCGCTTCTCCGAGCCGCTCTTGAAACTCGATCTCAAGCCGCGCAGCGGCCCGATCGTGGTGATGATCGACTACGACATCGCCGACGACGACGTGCCGGACTTCCTGACCGCCATGGCCGAACGCCGCCGCATCCGCATCCGCGATGGCGCCGGGCAATGGGGCCTGATGCGCGATCTGGAAAACCCGACAGTGTGGACCGAGACCTATCACGTCCCGACCTGGGTGGAGTATGTCCGCCACAACCAGCGCCGGACGCAGGCCGACGCAGAGATCGGCGACCGGCTCTTGGAACTGCATCGCGGCGAGACCCCGCCGCGCGTACACCGGATGATCGAACGCCAGACCATTCTTCCCTATGACTACGAGCGCTACAAGCAGCAGATGGACATGCATTGACGCATGCTGCCGCCGCTTCGGCCTAATGCGTGTCGCCCAAAAGTGTGACGCGGTTTTGGGACAACGACATGCATGGAAACAAGGCCTAACGCGCGTCGCGTCGCACGTATTCGTTTTGACGCGACGCGCGTTAGCGTAGCTTGGCCTTCAGCCCCGCATCCGGAAAGCACGTCGGTGCCAGGCCATTTTTCGCCTGCCAGTCGCCCAGAGAGCGGCGGGTCTTGTAGCCGGCGAGACCGTCGGCCTTGCCGATATCATAGCCCTGCGCCTGCAGGTTCTTCTGCATCTTCAAGACGTCCGAGCGCAGCATCTTGCCGACGTCGCCGAACAGGCCCTTGAAGGCGCCGCCGCCCGATGAAATCCGGTCGGCGAGATTGCCGATGAACAGGGCGTAGAGGTCGGAGTTGTTGTATTCCTTGATCACATAGAAATTCGGCGTGACGATGAATTCCGGCCCGTGGCGGCCGGCCGGCACCAGCATCATGCCGCTGGCCTTGGCTTCATCCGACGGAAAGGCCTTGCCGGACACACGTTCGATGCCGGCCGAGGCCCATTGCGAGATCGGCTTGGCAAGGTCCGGCCCCTCCTGGGCGCAGGAGACCTTGGTGGGAATGCTGACCTCGAAGCCCCAGTCGCGGCCGCGCTGCCAGCCCTTTTCAGCCATGTAGTGGGCGATCGAGCCGAGCACGTCCGGCACCGAATTCCAGATGTCGCGGCGACCGTCGCCGTCGAAATCGACGGCATATTTCAAAAAGCTGGTCGGCAGGAACTGCGGCTGGCCCATGGCGCCCGCCCAGGAGCCCTTCATCTCCGCCTCGCGCACGTCGCCGCTGTCGAGAATATGCAGGGCGGCGATCAGTTCGCGGCGGAAGAGATCGCCGCGCGTCGACATGAAGGCCTTGGTCGCCAGCACGTCCATGATCGGATGCGGGATCTTCGCACGGCCGAAACCGGATTCGCGGCCCCAGATGGCGAGCACGACCGGACCCGGCACGCCATAGGTCTTCTCGATCCGCTTGAGCGTTGCGGCATGGGTCTCGGCAAGGCTGCGGCCGGTTGCGGCCAGCCCCTGCAGGCGCTGTTCGGAGAAATAGGCGCTGGGTGCCGAGAATTCCGCCTGGCTCTGCTTCTGCTCGCTCGGCGGCTTGGTGCCCGGCGGCACGAGATCCGGCAGGTCCCAGTTGAGCGTCACGCCGGCAAAGGCGGCGTTGAAGGATTTTTCCGAAATGCCGGCCTTCTGCGCTTCCGGCCAGAGGTCGGTCTGCAGCCACTGGCGGAACTGCGCTTCGGTCTCGGCTTTCGAGGCGGCGAGGGCGGGGAGCGGCATCAGCGATACAATTGTCGCGATCATCACCGCCAGAGTATGCCGCGCCTTACCCCCCTCTGTCGGCTTTGCCGACATGTCCCCCTCAAGGGGGGAGATTGTTCTTTTCCCTTGCCGGCTTCTCAGCGAGGGCGGGGTCTTTAGTATTTCCAACATGGTATTCAGTAGCGGTGTGCGACGCGGCGCATCCCCACACTCCCTCATCCTCGCCCCTGTGGCGGGGATCCAGCCGCGCCATGTCCATGGCGCAAGGGACTCTTGCGCACCGCAGACGCGGTGCTGCTGGACTACCGGCACAAGGCCGGTAATGAGGGCGAAAGGGGAATTCGTCAAATCACCGTCCTCGCCCGCAATGCCGCCGTCAGCGTGCCTTCGTCCAGGTAATCCAGCTCGCCGCCGACGGGCACGCCGTGGGCCAGCCGCGTGATCTTGACGCCGAGGCCGTCGAGCTGGTCGGTGATGTAATGCGCCGTCGTCTGGCCCTCGACGGTGGCATTCACCGCGATGATCAGTTCACGTACGCCGCCCTTCGAGACGCGCTCGATCAGACCCTTGATGTTGAGGTCGTCGGGTCCGACGCCGTCGAGCGGCGAGAGCGTGCCGCCGAGCACGTGATAGGCGGTGTTCATCGCGCCTGCCCGCTCCAGCGCCCAGAGGTCGGAGACGTCCTCGACGACGATGATCACGGAATTGTCGCGCCGGTCGTCGGTGCAGACGCTGCAGGGATCGCTGGTATCGACATTGCCGCAGCACGAGCAGATCCGGACCTTGGCGTAGGCGTCGCCCATCGCGTCGGCGAGCGGGCCGAGCAGCTGGTCCTTCTTCTTGACGAGATGAAGTGCTGCGCGCCGGGCCGAGCGCGGCCCGAGCCCGGGCACCTTCGCCAAAAGCTGAATGAGTTTTTCGATTTCGGGGCCGGTGACTCGCTTTGCCATGCGGCGGTTCTACTCCATATCTCGGGGGAACGGAATCGCTTAAAACGAGAGTATCGCCCATGAAAATCCTGGCCGTCTGCACCGGCAGCGCCGAAATCCTGCGCGGAAAATCCTACCGGACCGGCATCTTCAAACATCCGGTCGAGGCGGCCGTGTTGATCGACCGCGAAGGCCTGATCGGCGACAGGATCTGCAACCGCAAACACCATGGCGGTGTCGATCAGGCGGTCTATGCCCTCGGCTCGATCGACCTCGACTGGTGGTCGAAGGAACTCGGGCGCAATCTGGAACCCGGCATTTTCGGCGAAAATCTGGTGATCGAAGGCGCCGACAGCCGCAGGATTTCCGTCGGCGACCGGTTCATGACCGATACGATCGAGCTCGAAGTCACCTCCGCCCGCATTCCCTGCGCCACGCTTGCCGCGCGGATGGAAGACCCCGCTTTCGCAAAGCGCTTCGCCAAGGCGGGACGGCCGGGTTTCTACTGCCGCGTGCTCAAGGATGGAGTGGTTCAGGCCGGCGATGCCGTCACCTATCACGCCTATTCGGGGCCGCCGGTCCTGATGCCGGAAATGCTTGAAACTTTCGCCAGGAATCTCTCCGACAAGGATCGCGACCGCTATCTCGCAGCGCCGATCCACTACAAGCTTCGTGCCAAGCTCACCAGCGCCTGAGCGTCTGCCGTCCTGCCATCGGCTTTTGCCTGGCCGTCACTCGTCTGTGTCGCTTCGCGGCCTAAAAAGGCAGTTTCATGCCGGGCGGGATCGGCAGGCCGGCGGTAAGCGCGCGGGTCTTTTCGGCGGTGATCGCTTCGGCCTTGTCCTTGCCGTCCTTGTGGGCGGCGACGATCAGGTCTTCGAGAATCTCGACATCGTCTTCCTTGAACAGCGACGGGTCGATCTTGATGCCTTTCAGGTTACCCTTGCCGTCCATGCGAACGGTGACCAGACCGCCGCCGGAAGAGCCGTCGACTTCAAGCGCAGAAATCTCTTCCTGCATCTTCTCCATCTTGGCCTGCATTTCCTTGACCTTGCCCATCATGCCCATGATGTCGCGCATCGCCATGTCCTCTTCTTGTCGCGTGGTAATCTTGTAGACTTAGTGCTCGATATCGTCGCCGGGAAGGATATCGCCTTCTGAGGATTCGGCGGCGGCCACGGCCTGCGGCTCTTCCTCCGGTTCCGGCCCCTTTATCCGCACGTCGGCGATCTTTGCGCCGGGAAACCGTGCGATGATGGCCGCGACGTCCGGGTCCTGCCGGGCGTCGTTGAATTGGCGCTCCTTGGTGGCCGCTTCGGCCTCCACAAGTGTCGGTTGGCCGGGCTCGCGGCTGAGGATCACCATCCAGCGGATGCCCGTCCAATCCTCCAGTTTTTTCTGAAGCTCGGCAACCAGCGTCTTCGGCGCATCGTCCGGCAGGTTGATCTCCAGCCGCCCCGGCTCCAGATTGACGAGACGGACGAAATTGCGGACCAGCGTCTTCAGCCTGATATCGCGGTTGGCGGCGCAGAGTTCGGCAATGTCGCTCGCCGATTTGACGGCGGCCTTCGGTTCAGCTTTCGCCTCAGGGGCTTCGGTTGGCTTTTCTTCCGTCTTGCCAACCGGCATGTCCGGCTGCGGTGCTGCGTTCGGCACGGCGCGCAGCATGGTCGCGCCATTTCCGGTCGTGCGCTGCGCCGGCGGCATATCGCTGCCGCGGGCCTGCATCGAGGTGCTCGCAACGGGGGCTGGCGCGCCACCGCCATTGCCGCCGTTCGGCGCGGAAGGCTGCCGCTGCGCGTCGCCGCCGGAAAGTTCGAGCAGTCGACGCGCCGCATCTTCCGGCGAGGGCAAGTGGGCAGCGTGAGCGAGACGGATCAACACCATTTCGGCGGCACCGGCCGGACGCGACGAGCTTTCCGTTTCCGGAATGCCCTTCAGGAGCATCTGCCAGATGCGCGACAGCGTCGTCACGGCGATGCCGGACGAGAATTCGGCGCCGCGGGTGCGCTCGATCTCGCTTAGCGACTGGTCGTTGGCGGCATCCGGCACATATTTCAGGCGGGTGACGAGATGGGTGAAGTCGGCAAGGTCGGTCAGCACCACGGATGGGCTGGCGCCGGCCTCGTATTGTCCGTTGAACTCCTCGAGCGCGGCTGCGACATCGCCTTTGACGATATGCTGGAACAGGTCGACGATGCGGGCGCGGTCGGCAAGGCCGAGCATCGAGCGCACGGCCTCGACCTCGACCACGCCGCCGCCATGGGCGATCGCCTGGTCGAGCAGCGACAGGCCGTCACGTGCGGAGCCTTCCGCCGCGCGGGCGATCATCGCCAGCGCATCCGGATCGGCCGAAATGCCTTCCTTACCGAGAATGGTGGTGAACAGGCCGACGAGATCCGACGCGCCGATGCGGCGCAGGTCGAAGCGCTGGCAGCGCGACAGCACGGTGATCGGAACCTTGCGGATCTCGGTCGTCGCGAAAATGAACTTCACGTGCTCCGGCGGCTCTTCGAGCGTCTTCAACAGGCCGTTGAAGGCCTGGGTCGAGAGCATGTGCACTTCGTCGATGATGTAGACCTTGTAGCGCGCCGAAACCGGGCGATAGCGCACCTGCTCGATGATCTCGCGGATATCGTCGATGCCGGTATGGGAGGCGGCGTCCATCTCGATCACGTCGACATGGCGGCCTTCCATGATCGCCTGGCAATGTTCGCCGGGGGTGCGCAGGTCGATGGTGGGCTTGTCGATTTCCGGCGTCTTGTAGTTCAACGCGCGGGCCAGGATACGGGCCGTGGTCGTCTTGCCGACGCCGCGTACGCCGGTCAGCATATAGGCCTGGGCGATGCGGCCGGTCTCGAACGCGTTGGTGAGGGTGCGCACCATCGGTTCCTGGCCGACCATCAGGTCGGAGAAATCCTTCGGCCGGTATTTGCGCGCAAGAACCCGGTAGGCGGCGGGTTTTTCAGATGTCGGGATCAACGTAACTTCGCTCATCGCCCCTGCCGCTTGGCTACAAGTCTGTCCAGACAGGACGGAAGAAAAAGGGTGGGAGGCTGGCACGATGACCCGTGCCGTGGCTCGTTGGGGCTGCTTCCTTCCGGACCTGACCCGGTTGGCGAGTGGCTCGTCCACCACCAACCTCCCGGCTCTCATATCGGCAATATCGAAACCAAAAGCAAGCCACGCCTTCAAAAAACTGCTATCGTTGTGCAAACAAAAGAAAAATCACCGTTCAGGGAGATCCGCTTGCCTGCCTTCGATATCGATGAACGCCTTGAACGCGATGGATTGCTCATCGCCACACTCGGTCTTTGCCAGCTTCGCATCAACAACGACCGCCGCTGGCCCTGGCTGGTGCTCATTCCGCAGCGCGACGGCGTGACGGAAATCTTCGACCTGACGCCGCTCGACCAGGCGATGTTGACTTTCGAGACGAACATGGTCGCTTCGGCATTGAAAAAGGCAACGGGGGCGACGAAGATCAATGTTGGCGCGCTTGGCAATATCGTCCGCCAGCTTCACGTCCATGTCATCGCCCGCAGCGAAGGTGATGCCAATTGGCCGGGGCCGGTCTGGGGTTTCGGGACAGCCGACGCCTGGGACGATACCGAGCGCAAGGCATTCGCAGCACGGATACTGGAAAATCTTTGATCATGACGAAATCGATCTTCGAACTGCACAGCCCGCACCCCGAGCCGAGCACGCTCGTTGCCTTCGCCGAGAATCATCTGGACCGGCAATCCGAACATCGACCGGACGATTGCGTCGAAGTCGCCTTCCGCAAGGAGGGCGCGCATGTCTTCGCTTTTTCCGGCGGCAAGCTGGTCGTCAAGCACGACGAGAAGATCATCGATCCGCTGTTTGCGCCCTATGAGCTCGCGGGCCTCGAGCCCGTGCTCGACGATGCGATCCTGCTCGGCTTCCTGGCCAACGGCGAGCCGCGGCTGGCGGTTCCGGTCGGGTTGACCGAGGAAACGCTTCCCGAACCCTTCAAGCTTGCCGATGGCCGCACGCTTTATCGCCAGCAGATGCTGCCAGACGAGTTGCTCGGCCAGTTCGCGCAGGCGTCAAGCCTGATCACATGGAATGCGGCGAACCGGTTCTGCGGAAAATGCGGCTCGGCGATGGAAGGCAAGGCCGGCGGTTACCGCCGCGTTTGCACCGCCTGCGGCCACATGGTTTTCCCACGCACCGACCCGGTAGTCATCATGCTGACCATCGATGTCGAGCGCGACCTCTGCCTGCTCGGCCGCAGCCCGCATTTTCCGGAAGGCATGTATTCCTGCCTGGCAGGCTTCGTCGAGCCGGGCGAAACCATTGAGAATGCCGTGCGGCGCGAAACCCACGAGGAATCCGGCATCCGCGCCGGCCGCGTCCGCTACCATGCCTCGCAGCCCTGGCCGATGCCACACACGCTGATGATCGGCTGCTACGCCGAGGCCCAGTCCCGCGACATCCACCGTGACGAGCACGAACTGGAGGATTGCCGCTGGTTCACCCGTGAGGAAACGGCCGCGATGCTGGCACGCAATACCGGCGTGACGCTGGCCGCCGGCGAACTCGGCCCGCCGCCGAAGGGTGCCATCGCTCACCAGCTGATGCGCGACTGGCTGGATTGGCCGCGATAAATGAAAATCGGCGCGGGCCAGGAGGCGGACGCCGATGTGTTTTCTCGCTTAGGCCGCTTCCGCCTCAGAAATTGCGCTGAACGCGCAGGATGCCGCCGAAGGCCTCGCCGCTGCCGCGCTCGCCGCCGAAATCGGTGTAGTTGAGTTCCGGCTGCACCATAAGGCCGGGAACCACCGCGTATTCGACGTTCAACGCCGCCGCCAGGGTTCCATCCTCCTCATAGGCAAGCTGGCCGTTGAGGGATGCCTTGTCGTTCAGCGTGGCGGAGAAGCCGCCCCAGGCCGCCCAGTCGCCATACCAGGGGCCATAGTAGTTCAGCTGACGGCTACCGCCCGGACCTTTGTCGTTGTCCCAATCCGACTGATAGCCGCCCATCAGGAAGACCGAGAACGTATCGTTGAACTTGACGTCGACACGCACCTTGCCGCCGAAGGCATCGGCGTAGGTGTCATAACCGCCGACGGCGGCGATGCCGCCCCAGTCCTGTTCATATTTCACGCCGCCGATGACATGTGGCGCGTCACCGCCGCTGTACGAAGCAGTCGGGACAGGAGCAAAGCCTGTATCGTAGTCGCCGGCGCCTTCCTCCAGCCCGATCAGGGCGGAAAAGCCGTTTCCGGCGTCATAGACATAGCTCACCTGGTTGGTGCGATCACCGGTATAGTCGATGACATCGTCGTTGATAATGTTACCGGCCGAATCCAGCCAGGTATCGAAGCGCGAATCGTCATAGCCGGCGCGGAAGCCGGCAAGGTCGATATACGCGCTGTTGATGTAGGTGGAGCCGCTGTCGGCGGACGCCTGGCTGCGCAGTTCGATGAACGAACGCAGTGTGCCGTATTCCGTATCGTTACGGGCATCGAGCCTGATGGTTCCGCGCGCAAACCCTGCCCAGCCAAGATCCTCACCGCTATAGGGGTCGTCGCCGAAGCTCGATTCGGATCGCACATAGCCGCTGATCTTCAGGCAGGTCTCGGTGCCCGGGATAAAGAAATAGCCTGCTCCGAAGGCGTCGCATACCCGCACATATTCCATGGGCTCGGGTTCCGCAGCGACGATCGCGTCCGCTGCGCGGGCGCCCGTTATGGCCATCAATGCAGCCGCCGAGCCGAGGAGGAGTGTCTTGACTGTCATGAGCTAACCTTTGTGGCGCACGCCGCAGGGAAGGCCGGCAGGCGCATGAATTGTTGTCGGACATGATGATGGCGCATCGTCGAAGCAATACGAGCATTCTGCGTCAAACAAACCACTGAGGGTCCTCCGCAAAATAACCATCTTCCGGCCACAAAGGATAGCCCTCAGTTTTGGCCCTTTAAATCCGGTCGAAGCGTTCCTACAGGACGAGCCGCATGGGGTGGGCGGCGTAGGAGCCGAGGATGCGGACCTTCTCGGAAAAATACCGCAGCTCATCCAGAGCCTGGCGCACATGCGGATCGTCCGGATGGCCTTCGATATCGGCATAGAATTGCGTGGCGATGAACTTGCCGCCGAGCTGGTAGCTCTCGAGCTTCGTCATGTTGATGCCATTGGTGGCAAAGCCACCGAGCGCCTTGTAGAGCGAGGCCGGAATGTTGCGGACGTTGAAGACGAAGGTGGTGACGATGACGTCCTTTTCCGATTGCCGCTTGATCTCCTTTGCGTCGCGCGAGAGGACGACGAATCGCGTGACGTTGTTTTCCGTGTCCTCTACGTTTTCCGCGATAATCTCGAGCTTGTAGAGATCGGCGGCGAGCCGCGGCGCAAGGGCGGCCATCGACCGGTCGCCTTTTTCCGCCACCAGCTTGGCAGCGCCCGCTGTATCGCCGGCCACCACCGGCTTCCAGCCATTGGCGCGGACGATCATGCGGCACTGGCCGAGCGCATGAATGTGGCTGTGCACGGTTCGGATCTCGTCGCGCGACACGCCCGGCAGCACCATCAGCTGGAAGCGGATCGGCATGAAATATTCGCCGATGATGTGCAGCCGTGATTCGGGCAGCAGGTGATGGATGTCAGCGACGCGGCCGGCGATGGTGTTTTCGATCGGGATCATGGCAAGATCGGCCTCGCCGTTCTCGACGGCCAGGAACGCGTCCTCGAAGGTCTGGCAGGGCAGTGGCTCCATGTCCGGGAACATGTCGCGGCAGGCCATGTCGGAGTTGGCGCCATAGTCGCCCTGGAAGGAGATGCGGTTGGTCTTGGTGATCATCGCGGGTTCCGATCAGGCTTTTGCGGAAAGAAGGCGCCGGGCTTTTTCAAGATCGGCCGGCGTATCGACGCCAAGCGGAATGGATTTGACGATTTCGACATCGATGCGCATGCCGGCTTCGAGTGCTCGCAACTGTTCCAGCGATTCGCGTTTTTCCAACGTCGAGGGCGGCAGTGACACGAACTTTTCCAGCGCAGCGCGCCGATAGGCGTAGAGGCCGATATGATGGTAGAGGGGGCCTTTGCCGTGCGGCGCGGTGGCGCGGGTGAAATAAAGCGCCTTCAGACGCGTACCTGACAGAGGCGACCCGACGACCTTGACGACGTTCGGATTGAGCTTTTCTTCCTCATCCTCGATCTCCACCGTCAGCGTGGCAATATCGACCTCCGGGTTTTCCAGCGGCCGCAGGGCGGCGCGGATGGTCTCCGGCTCGATCGTCGGCAGATCGCCCTGAACGTTGATGATGGTCTCCGCCTTGCCTTCCGGATCGCTCTTCAGAAGGGCTTCATAAATGCGGTCGGAACCGGACTGGTGGTCCACCCGGGTCATCACCGCCTCGAAACCGGCAGCGGTTATTGCATCGAATACGTCCTGATGATCGACGGCGACGACGATCCGTCCGGCCTGTGAGTCCTTTGCCCGCAAGGCGACCTGTACGATCATCGGGAGGCCGCAAATGTCGGCGAGCGGCTTGCCTGGAAGGCGCGTCGAGGCCATGCGGGCAGGAATGAGAATGAGGGTTTTGTCCAAATTGTCGCTATTCATGCTTAGGCCTTCAAAACGCGCCGGAAAAGTGTCAAAAGGTCTCAGTCCGGGGCTTATAATGTCTGTTGCAACGCAAAGCCAAAAGACATAGGTTCCGCGCGATTTCAAGATAGGCCGGCGTTTTGTTTGCGCCGGTTGCAAGGGGAGCGTTTACAGATGAACTCATATGTGAACATGGGCGTGGGTGCCTTTCTTGGTACGGTCTTTGTTTTGATGTCCGTATCGATCGCATCGGAAGGCATTTTCCATTCGGAAGCTCCCGAGAAGGAAGGTTTCGCCATCATCGCTGAGGAAGGCGCATCGGAAGCCGGTGCCGGTGGCGCGGCAGAAGCCGAAGTCGATATCAAGCCGCTGCTTGCATCGGCCGATCCGGCTGCCGGCGCGACCGTCTTCAAAAAATGCGCGAGCTGTCACACCTCGGAAAAGGGCGGCCCGAACAAGGTCGGCCCGAATCTCTGGGGCGTGGTCGAGCGTCCGATCGCCTCGCATGAGGGCTTCAGCTATTCGGCCGGCATGAAGACCTTCGCCGAAGCCAACAAGACCTGGACCTACGACCATCTGAGCTTCTTCGTCGAAGCGCCGAAGAAGCACGTTCCCGGCACGGCGATGGGTTTTGCCGGCGTCAAGAAGCCGGAAGAGCGCGCCAACCTGCTTGCCTGGCTGCGCGAACAGGCTGATTCGCCGGTTGCACTGCCCGACGCGTCCGCTGCGGCGACGCCTGCCGCCGAAGGCGAAGCTGTAAAGCCGGCTGCCGAAGGCGAGGCAACGAAGCCTGCGACGGAAGCCGCGCCGGCTCAATAAGCCCGCTTCCATCGCGAGAGCCATAGCCCGGCCATGTGCCGGGCTTTTTCGTGCGGCTTCGGGTTGCCTCAGAGCAGGATAAAGGCCCAGGCCGAAACCGAGATGACGCCGAGCGCTGTGGTGATGGTGATCGTCGAGGAGGCGAGCCCGTGGCCGACGTTGAAATGATTGGCGATCAGCCAGGCATTGACGCCGGTCGGCACGGATGAGGTCAGCACCAGGGCGGCCGTCCAGTTGCTGTTGAGGCCGAGCAAATGGCAGGCACCATAGACGGTTGCCGGCAGCACAACGAGTTTCAGGACACTGGTGATCGAGGCGAGGCCGGTATTGCCAACGAGGCCGTATTTGTCGAGCGCCATGCCGATCGAGACGAGCGCCGCGGGGGCGGCGACCGAGGCGAGCTGATCGACGACGACCTTGACCGGTCCGCCAAGCGGCATGTCGATGAGATGGACGAGTGCTCCGCAGACAAGGCCGATGACCAGCGGATTGCGCACCAGATTGCGCAGGATGCCCTTCAACAGCCGCAGCGGGCTCTGGCCGGGCTTGCCGCTCGTCTTGCGCTCGGCTCGCTCCATCAGGATCGTGCCGGCGATCATCATGACGGGCAGATGCACCGACAGCAGGATGGACAGCGCCACAACCCCGTCCTCGCCGACGTTGCGGGAGACGAGCGGCAGGCCGATGAAGACCGTATTGGCGAAGGCGGAGGAGACGCCGGCGAGCACGCCGACCCGCGCGTCCTTCTTGAAAAACAAAGTGGCCGCGAGATGTCCAAGCGTCCATACGACCGCGACGCCGGAGAAATAGGCAACCCAGAGCGGCCAGGGCGACCCTTCCTTGAAGTCGGCCTCGGCAATGGTGCGGAACAGGAGCACGGGCACGGCGACCCGGAAGACGAAATCGCCGAGTGCGTCCCCGACCGTCGCCTTCAGATAGTTCGTCCGCACGATCAGCCATCCCAAGAGGATCAGGACGAAAATCGGCACGACATTCAGGAAGACATCGGACATGGAGTGCTGCCTCTTGGCGAGTTGAGCTTCCGCCATAGACCCATTCGGCGCAATGCCGCAACCCGAGGAGGCGCACGGAGTTGTGTGGTCGCATATTTCACGCAAGGCTCATATGACAGGATGGCAACAGCAGGTTGCGAGGTGATCGGCCCGTGGTGGCAGGAGGCGAGCGACCGGCGGATTACGCCCGGCAGGATTTCATCGCCGCCGCCGTCGAGGCCTTCATCCACGTCCGGTCGCACGGCTGACGGCCCGCGCCTTGCGAACAAGCCACGAGCAACCGTCGGGCCTTCCCTGCCTCCGGCCGCCGCCCTCTCAATGAGGGCGTCTCGGAAAAAGTGGAACATTCGGGGAAGGTTTGCGTTGTCCCTTTGAAGGACATCACCGCCATGCACAAGCAGATTTATACCCATCAGGACGATCATCCGGACCTGACGGACGACGATCTCGCCGACAAGGTTCTGCGCTATATCCAGTATGTTGCGCTGATCGATACGTCGGGGCTATCGGTGATGGCACTCGGCCGGACAGTCGTGCTCAGCGGCAATGTCTCCTGCGAAGCCGAGATCGGCTGCGTCGAGGAAACCGCTGCCTCGGTGATCGGCGTGCATCTGGTGGAGAACCAAGTGGAAGTGAGAAAACACTAATGGCCATTGAAGGCCCTATCAGTATGCAGACAACGCGATCAGCAGCAGGACCGGTAGCGATACGCCAAGCAGCCACATCAGAAACTGGCGAAACATCAGCTGCCGATATTCGCGGTGAGCGGACCTTCTTTGCGCTTCGGAAACGATCATCACAGGGCTCCTTTCAGAGTGCGCCGCCGGTAACGGGGTTTACAACCGGCCTTTCGCTCTCATCCTTGCCGCCGGCGGGCTGGACAAGTGGTGTAGCCTTGGATTGCTCGTCGGCATGCGAGGGCTGGCCAGGCGGCCTGTGCACATCCTGCGGCTTTTTCTGCTCGGGCGTCACGTTGCTGTCATCGGTCGACATCGCCGCCTCCTCAGGCCATGCCGGCTGGATCGCCGATCGGCAGCAGCGCCGGGTCGAGCACGGGGTCGTTGGGATCTGTATCGCCCTTGTCGATGACCGGCGGTGTCGCAAGCTTGTCCTGCGCGCGGTCCGGCACGCCGGGCGTCGGTTGCTGCGTCTCGTCAAGCGGCGGAACGGGCATGGCCTTCGGCATAACGTTCTCCTTTGTCGGGAGGAAAACGAGTTTGGTGGCGGAAGGTTCCGATGGGACGTTTCGCGTTCCTCTAGGGGGCATCGACGCTCAGTCTTGACGATTTAATTCAGAGGCGCGTTTTCACCTTGGAGGGTGGTGTCGAGATCGCCCGGTCTCTTTTTCGGCGAGGGCTTGAGGTTTCCGGAGAGAAGATCGACCGGCGTTGCGACCGTGGAGGCGGTGATCTTGCCGATGTTGCTGGCGGTCCCCGCGACCACTGCCGTGATGCCGTCGCCAAGGCCGACATCCGAATCCGTCAGCGTTTGACCGGTGACCAGCCGCTGGCCGATCAGCTGCACGATCTGCGGGCTTTCGGCGAACTTGCCGTGGTTCAGCCGATCGGTGGATTTCACCTTGGTCAGATCGACGACGGTGATGCCCGCGGCTTCGAGCTTGGTCTTGTAGGGTTCTTCCGCCGGATTGATTTGGCCCAGCCGCTGGACGTCGCCGGATATATAGCGGGAGAGCGCAAGCGCCCGGTCGTCCTGGGAGACGAAGATGGTGAAGTTCGGCCGCTTGTCGCCCAGCTCGCTCCATTGCCGGGCAAACACGTCGACATCGATATCCGGTGAGGCGAGGATGACGTTTTCGATCTTTTTCGGCAGCGACCCGTCACGGATTGCCATCTGGCGGATCGATTCCATCGCCAGCCAGGTTCCCATCGAATGGGCGAGAATGGTGATGTCCTTGACGTTCTTGTCCTCGACCAGCGCCTTCAGCACCCTTTCCAGCGAGGTACGCGAATAGTTGGTGCTTTCCTTGTCGTAGTTATAGTCGAACACTTTTGCGCGCGATGGCCAGGTGAACAGGATGGGGGTCACGTCGGCGCCGGAATCGTGGACGATCTGAGCGAAGCGGAAGACCGAATCCTCATAGGTGTTGTTGAAGCCATGGATGAACACCATCGCATGTCCGCCCTTCGAATGCCGGCGCACCCAGTCATGGCCTTCCTGGACCGTTTTAACCGGCTGGACGCGCACCACGGCGAAGTCCGTTTCGGGATTGGGCGGCAGCTTCTTCGGCCATTGCACGGTGCCGGCAACGCGCTCCTTGCTCGACGGAATGGAGACGGCGACGTCGGTGATGGAGGGATTCGTGCTGCGCTCACCGGAAAACAGGGTGGCTGGGTTGTCGGACGGCCGCCGGCTGGTCGCCACCAGCATGTCGACGACGGCGTTGCCGCTTGGTTCCTCGGCGAGGTTGAGCGGTTCCATGACGCCCTTCACATGACCGCCGCAGCCCGAAAGCGCCATGGAGAGCGACAATGCGACAGCAATTCGCCGACTGCGTTTCGCCGTTGCTGACGTCGCCGAGACGCCGTTCGACATTTTTCCCATGACCACGCTTCCACCCGAGCAACACGCCGCAAACCGCCCCAGCTTACGGGCTCGACTCCGGACACAATCGACAGCCCCCGTCAAGTGTGCAGCACGCAACTTCACCGGGGCATGCGATCCAGGATCGGCGAGACGAATGCCGTATGTCGACAACACGTTGCTGATATTACGAGGCCTGTAGCTTTAGAAAATCGTTGTCTGGGGAAAAATGGCGGACAGAGCGGGATTCGAACCCGCGATACGCTCTCACGTATACACACTTTCCAGGCGTGCGCCTTCAACCACTCGGCCACCTGTCCGTTTTGTCAATCGCACCGGCGGTTGGGTCCGGTGGATCAGAGACAAGCGCTTGCTTTCTCCTGAAACCCGTTCGGCAAGGCCAAATCGGGTGTCCGGCAAGTGCGAACCTGCAGACCGGCGCGATATATACCGAGGAAGCCTGGCGGATCAACTGGTTTCTGACAGTTTTTTGACTTCTTGTGATGTGCGACCGCAAAAGTGCGGCATTGCACTTCCTGAGGCCTCTGCCTATTTTTTGCTGAGCGGGTGAAATCCGGTCGGATCGACAAGGGTTGCCGACCGTTGGGCGGAGGGCGGAATGCGGTTTTTGCTGCGGTTTGCAAGTTTTCTGGCGCTCGTTGCCGGCGTTCTGGTGGCGTCGGTGGACGCCATCCAGTCGGTCTCGGCGTCTCAGCCGGTTTTGACGCCGCTCTCAACGGCGCTGGCAGCCAGCGGCTCGTCGACCCAATCGCTGGTCGAGGCCTTGGAAAGGCCGCATGCCAATGGTGCGTTTTGGGACCCGGTGATCCGCTGGTCGCTGCAGCAGCCGGCCTTCGCCTTTTTCCTGCTGATCGCGCTGCTGCTCTGGATGATGGGCTACAAGCGACCGCCGGTCGCAGGCCGCTTTTCCGCCTGACCGCCGGATGGCTCCAACAGATTGAAGAATGCGGTGCCGGCCCCGAGACCGGCGCGAACGATCGGCGATGAGGTTTCCGTCGATTAAAAACAGCCGAAGGAGACGGGCATGTTCCTGACCGAAATGTTCAACAAGAAGACGACGATGCCGGACCCGCAAAACGCTCTGCCGGGCCGGGAAGCTGAAATCCCCACCTCTGCCCGCCACTTCGTCAATGGGCATGCGCTGAAAGGCCCCTATCCGGCAGGCGACAAGCAGGTTCTGTTCGGCATGGGTTGCTTCTGGGGCGCCGAGCGGATGCTTTGGCAGATTCCCGGCGTTTATGTGACTGCGGCTGGTTATTCCGGCGGTTTCACCAGAAACCCGACCTATCAGGAAACCACGACAGGGCTGACCGGCCACACCGAGGTCGTGCTGGTCGTCTATGATCCCGCCCAGGTGTCGTTTGCCACGCTGCTGAAGGTGTTCTTCGAGGAGCACGACCCGACGCAGGGCATGCGCCAGGGCAACGATATCGGCACGACGTATCGCTCGGCCATCTACGTCGAGGACGACGCGCAGCTGGCTGAAGCGATCGCCGCGCGCGACACGTTCCAGGCGGCCCTGGCAAAGGCCGGGCACAAAAGCGGGATCACGACGGAAATCGCCAGAGCGGGGGCCTTCTACTTCGCCGATGCGGATCATCAGCAATATCTGGCGAAAAACCCGAACGGATACTGCGGCCTGCGCGGCACCGGCGTCAGTTGTGCCATTTGAGGCGAAATCTCGCGAGAGAGGCTTCCGACACCGGCAGCTAGCGGATTTGAGATGCCCCGCCCGAAACGGCGGGGCATTTTTGCGGGTGCTGCGTGCATGGAGGCTGCGCCACGCCGCATCACCGGCATGGGGCATGGCGAAAAGGTCACAATGTCCGGAAAAGCATGGCTTTGCCCGCATTTCAGCAATTGAAAAAATGCGTCGCCTGGGCTAACAAAACTTGACTATTATTTTCAAGTTTATCCGCAGTCCCACGCTGCACGCCGAGACGAGCATGACCTTTCAGCCGCGCATGAACAACAGGATTTCCGGGTTCTCCGTCAGCGGCCTGAACCGGCGCGTGTGGAACGGCATCGTCGCCGATCTCTGGGATGTCGAATGTGCGCCGGTCGCCGGCGGCTTCTACGTGGCCGATGATCCGCGGCTGTTCATCGTGCTTGATGCCAAGGGTGGCGGTCGGCGCAATATCCGGCTGCGCCAGATGCAGCAGGCGGTTGCGGAAGACAGCCGGCGGCAGGTGATCTCCTATATTCCCGCCGGCATGGAACTCTGGGCCGAGATGGTGGACGTCAACTATGTCCGCCACCTCGATCTGCATTTCAACGCCGAAACCCTTAGCCGCCGGCTGATGGAAGACCTCGATCCACGCAAGCTGACCATGCCGCGCCTGATGTTTTCCGAACCGCGTTTCCTGGCGCTGGCGGAACTGATCGCTGCTGAATGCGCCAATCCGCAGCCGCTGCATGATCTCTATGGCGACGGCCTGTCGGTGGCGCTGTTCATCGATGTCATGCGGCTCGGCCCCGTGCGGTCACGCAAGCGCAGCGAACTGGCGGCCTGGCAGTTGCGCCGCTCGATCGACTATATCGAGGAAAACTGCCTGCGCGGCATCCGGCTAGAGGAGTTGGCGGCGCTCACCGGCCTGTCGCAGTCCTACTTCAGCCATGCCTTCAAGGCCTCCACCGGCCTGCCGCCGCATCAATGGCAGATGAAGGCCCGCATCGAGCGCGCCAAGACACTGATGCTCGCGGGCGGCCTGCCGATGAGTGTCGTGGCCGCCGAAACCGGTTTTGCCGACCAGGCGCATTTCACCCGCGTTTTCCGCAAGATGGTCGGGGCGACGCCTGCGACCTGGGCGAAAAGCCAGCGACTGTGAACGGTCCCGTTTCGCCTGTGTGCGATGCGGAATATAGACCAGAATCGTTCAATTTCCGCAGCCAGAGACAATCCTGGCCTGGTATAGTTGAGTTAGATACTCAGCTTATTTTCATGGAAATGCCGGATTGCGCGCCGACGGCGCCGCCCGGCTTCAGGCTGGGGTGACGAATAGATGCAGATCAAGGGGACGGGTCTCTACCGCATATTGATGGCGAGCGTGGCTGTGGCAGCGATCGCCATCCCGCAGGCAGCCCGGGCGCAGGATGCGGCAACGGGCAGCGCGACGACGTTGGAACGCTTGACCGTCGAGGGCGGCAAGGCAAGCGACAGGCAAGCCACCGGACCCGTCGACGGCTACGTGGCAAAGGCGACCGGTACCGGCTCCAAGACCGCCACGCCGATCTCCGAAATTCCGCAATCCGTTTCCGTGGTCGGGCGCGAGGAACTGGAAGACCGCGGCGTCGTGACCAAGATCGACGAGGCGTTGCGCTACACCGCCGGCGTCTCGACCGAGCCTTTCGGCAGCGATCCGGATACCGACTGGTTCTACATCCGCGGTTTCGACGCGACCCAGGCCGGCGTCTTTCTCGACGGTCTCAACCTCTATTCCTACGGTTTCGGCGGCTTCCAGATGGATGCCTACATGCTGGAGCGCGTCGAGGTTCTGAAAGGCCCGGCCTCGGTACTCTATGGTGGCTCCAGCCCCGGTGGCATCGTCGATCTCATCCGCAAGCGGCCGCAGGACGAGCCGGCCTATTCGACCGAAATTGGCATCAACAATTTCGGCAATGCCTTCTTCGGCTTCGATGCCAACGACAGGCTGAACGCTGACGGCACGCTCACCTACCGCATCACCGGCAAGGTCGCCGGAGGCGACAATTACAGCGACTATTCGGAGGATCTGCGCGGATTCCTGATGCCGCAGGTGACCTATGCGCCGGACGATACGACGAGCCTTACCGTCTACGCCATCGCTTCCGCGCTCGACCAGACCCATGTCGGCAACGGCTTCCTGCCCTATGAGGGCACAGTGACAAGTGCTCCGTTCGGCAAGATCGGCCGCGACTTCTTCTTCGGCGAACCGGATCACGATTTCGGCCGCTATGATCAGCAGATGATTGGCTACGAGTTTTCGCACGAATTCGACAATGGCTGGAAGGTCACGCAGAACCTGCGCTACGGCCACCTCGACAAGGCCGAAGAGCTTGTCTATCCCTACGCCTATACGGCAGATTATGAGCTGGCGCGCTTGGGCTTCAAGCATGATACGTCCGTCGACAGCTTCGCGGTCGACAACCGGGCCGAAAAGGAATTCGCCACCGGAGCGCTCGGCCATTCGCTTCTGCTCGGCCTCGACTACAAGAATTTCAAGATCGACCAGACACAGGCTTCGGCGTTTCCGGCGTCGAACCTCGACCCCGAGGACCCGGTCTACGGGGGCGATCTCCCCGCCTACTTCACCTATCTCGATCAGGTCATGCGCCTGAAGCAGGTCGGCGTCTACGCACAGGATCAGGTCCGCTTCGGTGATGGCTGGCTTGTCACCCTGAACGGCCGCTATGATCACGTCGACACGGAGTCCGATGCGGCGATCGGCACCAGCTACCAAGCGACCGACGATGCGCTCAGCGGTCGGGCCGGACTTGCCTATGAATTCGACAACGGCCTGACGCCCTATGTATCGGCCGCGACTTTCTTCAATCCGCTGATCGGCACGGCCTTCGACGGCAGCCCGCTCAAGCCGGAAGAGGGGCATCAGTTCGAAGGCGGCATCAAATATGAGCCGGCCTTCATCGACGGCCTGTTCACCGCCTCGGTCTACCATATCGTCAAGCAGAACGTCGCGCTGACCCGGCCCGACTTCCTGCAGGAACAGTTGGGGGAGGTGACCTCCACCGGACTTGAACTCGAAGGCAAGGTCAATCTGAACCAGAACTGGAAACTGCTCGGTTCCTACACCTACAATGATCTGGAAATCACCGAGGACCTGAATGCCGACCTGATCGGCAACCGGCCCTATCTGATCCCGCAACATCAGGCCTCGCTGTGGCTGGAATATCTGGTGACGGTGGGTGCGCTGGAAGGCGTCAGCGTCGGCGGCGGGCTACGCTATCAGGGCGAATCCTTCGCCGACAACGCCAATACCGCCAAGGTTCCGGACGCCGTCGTTGCCGATGCGGCGATCCGCTACGAAAAGAACGGCTGGGGTGCCGCGCTCAACGTGACGAACCTGTTCGACAAGGAATACGTCAAGGGTTGCCAGGGCCTCTTCACCTGCGGCTATGGCGACCAGCGGACCGTGACGCTGAAGCTCAGCAAGTCCTGGTAGGCTCAGTCCCATGATGTGAAGGCCGCGGCGAGAGCACCGCGGCCTTTGGCGCTTCCCACTGCTCCGATATTGGGCTGCATTCGCTCGCAAAGCCGATGATTTCGCCGGTTTTTTGGGCGGTTTACCTTTTTTTACCAATTGAAAAATTTCGGGTGAATTTTGATTTGAGGCGTGCAAGGATGCGCGCCAGCCAGACATACCCTTAAAAAGGGAGTGGTGGTTCCGCAGACACGCTCCCGAAAGAGGAGCTTGCGGGAGGACCCAACAAGATCAATACAACAACAGGGCTGCACAATGAAAAAAACCCTCCTCGGTCTCTTCGCCTTCTCGATGATGTCCGCCACGGCGCTCGCCGCCGACATCAAGCCGGCGATCATCTACGATCTCGGCGGCAAGTTCGACAAATCCTTCAACGAAGCGGCCTTCAACGGCGCCGAAAAGTTCAAGACCGAAACCGGCATCGAATACCGCGAGTTCGAAATCGCCAACGATGCGCAGCGTGAGCAGGCGCTTCGCCGCTTCGCCGGCGACGGCAACAACCCGATCGTGATGGCCGGCTTCTCCTGGGCTGCAGCCCTTGAAAAAGTCGCTGTGGAATATCCGGACATCAAGTTCGCCATCATCGACATGGTGGTTGATAAGCCGAACGTGAAGTCGGTTGTCTTCAAGGAACAGGAAGGCTCCTACCTCGTCGGCGTGCTGGCCGGCATGGCTTCGAAGTCGAAGACCGTCAGCTTCATCGGTGGCATGGATATTCCGCTGATCCACAAGTTCGCCTGTGGTTATATCGGCGGCGCCAAGTCGGTCGGTCCTGACGTCAAGGTGCTGGAAGCCTACACGGGCACGACGCCGGACGCCTGGAACGACCCGGTGAAGGGCGGCGAAATTGCCAAGTCGCAATTCGACCAGGGTTCGGACGTCGTCTATCATGCGGCCGGTGGCACCGGCGTCGGCGTGCTGCAGGCAGCAGCGGATGCCGGCAAGCTCGGCATCGGCGTCGATTCGAACCAGAACGGCCTTCAGCCGGGCAAGGTCCTGACCTCGATGCTCAAGCGTGTCGATGTGGCCGTCTATGACGCCTTCTCGTCCGCCAAGGAGGACAAGTTCGCCTTCGGCATCTCCAATCTCGGCCTCAAGGAAGATGGCGTCGGTTACGCGCTCGATGACAACAACAAGGCTTTGATCACCCCGGAAATGCAGGCGGCGGTTGATAAGGCAAAGGCCGATATTATTGCCGGCACCATCCAGGTTCACGACTACATGTCGACCGAATCCTGCACCTACTGATCTCTCGGGATTGAATGAAAAAGCCGCTGGTCCGATTGGATCGGCGGTTTTTTCAGGTTAGACTATTAGCCGGCTCAGTAATGCGGCGGACGCGTAATCGCGGGCGCGTCGAGGCTTTGTTCCTCAAGGCTGAGGAACCGCTCGGTCAGGCGGTCGAGCTTGGTGCGGGTCTGCTCGACGATCTTCCACTGTTCTGCCAGCTGATCCGACAGTTCTTCGATCGTCTTCGCCTGATAGGCGACCGTCTCCTCGAGCTGGGTGATACGTTCGCGGTCTTCGCTCATTGGTTTCCTCGGGACGTCGCGCAAATGTGAATGCTTCCCTATCATATCCACATGAAGGATACAGGCTCCGGCGCTGCTATATTGCGTTTCGCTCGGAAGCGCGTAAATCGCGCTGGACTCTCCCGATTGAACTGGGAAGAGTAGGCAAACCGGCGATTTTTGGGCTTCCGCGTCCGGAATTCGATGCTAAACTTATACCAATTGGTAAAAAAATCGATGCCCGGGCTGCCGCTGTCAAAGTGGAGAAAACCGGCCGACTTGGGGAACGTGGGTCAATATGAACGATATTGCCATCGAATTGTGTGGCATCGACAAGAGCTTTGGTCTTGTCCATGCCAACAAGAACATCAATCTGACCGTCCGCAAGGGCACCATTCACGGTATCATCGGTGAAAACGGAGCCGGCAAGTCGACCCTGATGTCGATCCTCTACGGCTTCTATCAGGCCGATAGTGGCGATATCGTCGTCGATGGCAAAAAGGTCACGATCAAGGACCCGAACGCGGCGATCGCCAGCGGCATCGGCATGGTTCACCAGCATTTCATGCTGGTCGAGAATTTCACCGTGCTCGAGAATGTCATGCTCGGCGCGGAAGACAGCCAGATCCTCAATACCAGCATTTCAAAGGCGCGCGTAGAATTGAAGCGGCTCGAGCGCGAATACGCGCTGGAGGTCGATCCGGATGCGCTGATCGAGGAGCTTCCGGTCGGCCTGCAGCAGCGCGTCGAAATTCTGAAGGCTCTCTATCGCAAGGCCGATATCCTCATTCTCGACGAGCCGACGGGCGTCTTGACGCCGCCGGAGGCAGATCACCTGTTCCGCATCCTCGGCCAACTGAAGGAGCAGGGAAAGACGATCATCTTCATCACGCACAAGCTGCGCGAGATCATGGCGATCACCGATGAGGTCTCCGTGATGCGTCGCGGCGAAATGGTGGCGACGCGCCACACCCAGGAAACCTCGGTCGAGGAACTGGCCGAGCTCATGGTCGGCCGCCGCGTCCTGCTGCGCGTCGACAAGGGGGCGGCCAATCCGGGTGCCGTCAAGCTCTCGGTCGAAAACCTGACGGTCCGTGACAGCCGTGGCGTTACCATGGTCGACAATGTCGCCTTCACCCTGCGCGCCGGAGAGATCGTCGGCATTGCCGGCGTTGCCGGCAACGGGCAGTCCGAACTGCTGGAGGCGATTTCAGGTATCCGTAGAGCCGTCAGTGGCAGGGTGCTGCTTAACGGCGAGCCGGTCGATGTCACCGGCCACGCCGATCCCGGCGATTTGCGCAACAGGGGCCTCGCTCATGTGCCGGAAGACCGGCATCATGTCGGTCTGGTCCTGAAGTTCGAGGAGGCCGAGAACGGCATTCTCGGCTACCACCACGACAAGCGCTACCTGAACGGCGTCTTCCTCGACACCAAGGCGATCCAGGCCGATGCCGAGGAGAAGATCAAGAAATACGACATCAGGCCGCCCAATCCGCGGCTGAAGACCGCCAATTTCTCCGGCGGAAACCAGCAGAAGATCGTGCTGGCGCGCGAGATGGAGCGCGGTCCTGACGTGCTGATCATCGGCCAGCCGACGCGCGGCGTCGATGTCGGCGCGATCGAATTCATCCACAAGCGGATCATCGAGATGCGGGATCAGGGCAAGGCAGTCCTGCTCGTTTCCGTCGAACTCGATGAAATTCGCGCCCTGTCCGATCGCATCATCGTGATGTTCGCCGGCCGTGTCGTCGGTGAGCGGGGGCCGGATGCGACCGAAGGGGAACTGGGCCTGCTGATGGCCGGTGTCGAAGGCCGCAAGGAGGCCGCCGAATGAGCAATCCATACGCAAAACTGCCGGCCTGGGCCGAATACGGCCTGATCCCGCTGGTCAACCTCGTCGTCGCCTTCCTGGTGGCGGGTCTCGTCGTCCTTCTGGTCGGCGAGAACCCGCTGAAGGCCGCCTATCACATGATCAATGGTGCTTTCGGTCGCGGCGAATATATCGGCTTTACGCTGTACTACGCCACCACCTTCATCTTCACCGGCCTGTCCGTCGCCGTCGCCTTCCATGCCGGACTGTTCAACATCGGCAGCGAAGGCCAGGCCTATATCGGCGGCATCGGCGTGGCGCTCGCCTGTCTCTGGCTTGACAAGACCATGCCCTGGTTTGTCGTCTTTCCGGTCGCGATCATCGGCTCGGCCGCTTTCGGTGCTCTCTGGGCCTTTCTGCCCGGCTGGCTGCAGGCCAAGCGCGGCAGCCACATCGTCATCACGACGATCATGTTCAACTTCATCGCATCGAGCATCATGGTCTATCTCCTGACCCGGGTGATGAAGCCGCTCGGATCGATGGCGACCCAAACCCGTACGTTCGAGGCGGGCGGGCAATTGCCGAAACTTGACTGGCTGCTGTCCATCTTCGGGCTCAATGTCGGCAATGCGCCCTTCAACGTCTCGTTCCTTTTGGCGCTGCTTGCGGCGTTCGGTGTCTGGGTGCTGATCTGGCGCACGAAGTTCGGCTATGAGATGCGCACCATGGGTCACAGCCCCTCGGCCGCGCGTTATGCAGGAATCGGCGAGGCGCGGCTCACCGTCATCGTCATGATGATTTCCGGTGGTCTCGCCGGTCTCATGGCGCTGAACCCGATCATGGGCGAGCAGTTCCGCATGCAGCTGGATTTCGTCCAAGGTGCGGGTTTCGTCGGGATCGCGGTCGCGCTGATGGGCCGGTCGCATCCGGCCGGCATCATTCCGGCGGCGATCCTGTTCGGCATGCTCTACCAGGGCGGCGCCGAGATCGCCTTCGAAATGCCGTCCATCTCGCGCGACATGATCGTCATCATACAGGGCCTCGTCATTCTCTTTGCCGGTGCACTCGAAAACATGTTCCGCCCGGCGATCGGCCGCGCATTCGCAAACATAGGCCGCCGGTCTGCCGTCGCCGCACAGACAAGGGGAGCCTGAGCATGGAGCTCTTCCACACGATCGTCGCTATCCTTGAATCGACTATCCGCGTTTCCGTGCCTTTGATCTTCGCGGCGCTTGCCGGGCTGTTCACCGAGCGGGCAGGGGTGTTCGACATTGGTCTCGAAGGCAAGATGCTCGGCGCCGCCTTTGCCGCGGGCGCTGTCGCTGCCGTCACCGGCTCCGTCATGGCCGGTCTGCTGGCCGCTATCCTCATCTCCGTGCTGCTCTCGCTGCTGCATGGCTATGCCTCGATCACCCAGCGCGGCAGCCAGATCGTTTCCGGCGTCGCCATCAACTTCATAGTTGCGGGTTCGACCGTCATTCTGGGTGAAGCCTGGTTCCGTCAGGGCGGCCGCACGCCGGCGCTCGGAGGCGACGCACGCTTCCAGACGGTTACCTTCCCCTTTGCCGATGCGGTCAAGGACGTGCCGATCTTCGGGCCGATCTATTCCAGCCTGCTCTCCGGCCATTTCGTCCTGACCTATGTCGCCTTCCTTCTGGTCCCGTTCAGCTGGTGGGTTCTCTACCGCACGCGCTTCGGCCTGCGCCTTCGCGCCGTCGGTGAAAATCCGGGCGCGGTCGATACGGCCGGCATCTCGGTGATCTGGCTGCGCTATCGGGCGGTGATCTGCTGCGGCATCCTGTGCGGCTTTGCAGGTGCCTATCTGTCGCTCGCCATGAGCGCCGGTTTCGTCAAGGGCATGACGGCCGGCAAGGGCTATATCGCGCTTGCGGCTCTGATCTTCGCCAAATGGCGGCCGTTCAACATCATGATGGCCTGCCTGCTGTTCGGCTTCCTCGACGCGCTGGCGATCCGCCTCCAGGGCAATCCGCTGCCGTTCATCGGCCAGGTGCCGGTGCAATTGATGCAGGCACTGCCCTATATCCTCACCGTCATCCTGCTCGCCGGCTTCATCGGCAAGGCGATTCCGCCGAAGGCTGGCGGCATACCCTATGTGAAGGAACGCTGATCATGGAAAACGAGCTTTTCGAAGCCGCACGCGGGGCCATGGCGAAGGCCCACGCGCCGTATTCGAAATTTCCGGTCGGTGCCGCCATTCGCGCCGAGGACGGCAAGATCTATACCGGCGCCAATATCGAGAATCTGTCCTTCCCGGAGGGCTGGTGCGCCGAGACGACAGCGATCAGCCACATGGTCATGGCCGGCCAGCGCAAGATCGTCGAGGTTGCCGTTATTGCCGAGAAGCTGGCGCTCTGCCCGCCCTGCGGCGGCTGTCGCCAGCGGCTTGCCGAGTTCTCTGGTGCCAGCACCCGCATTTTCCTCTGCGACGAGACCGGCGTGAAGAAGACACTGTCCATGTCCGACCTGCTGCCGCATTCCTTCGAGACCGAGATCCTTGGATGACGGCCGCCGCTGACATGCTGAAAACCCGGCTCGCCGGCCTGTCGCCTCGTTACGGCATCGTGCTCGGTTCCGGCCTCGGCTCGCTGGTCGAGGCCGTTGCCGATCCGGTACGCATTTCCTACGCGGATATTCCGGGTTTCCCTGTCAGCGCTGTGTCCGGTCACGCAGGCGAACTGGTCGCCGGCAAGATCGACGACGTCCCGGTCATCGTCCTGTCGGGCCGAGTGCATTTCTACGAGCGCGGCGATGCCAACGCCATGCGCACGCCGATCGAAACGCTGAAGGCGCTGGGCGTCGAGACGCTGATCCTTACCAATTCAGCCGGTTCACTGCGCGAGGATCTGCCGCCGGGTTCGGTCATGCAGATTACCGACCACATCAATTTTTCCGGCGTCAGCCCGCTGATCGGCGTCGAGAGCGATGATCGTTTCGTCGGGCTTACGGCAGCCTATGACGCGGAACTGGTGGAACGCATGCGCGCCGCGGCGATCAAACTCGATATCCCGCTCGGCTCCGGGGTCTATATGTGGTTTTCCGGCCCGAACTTCGAAACGCCGGCGGAAATCCGCATGGCACGCATTCTCGGTGCCGATGCGGTCGGCATGTCGACCGTGCCGGAGGTCATTCTTGCCCGGTTCTTCGGCCTGAGGGTCGCGGCGGCCTCTGTCATCACCAATTTCGGGGCGGGCATGACGGGCGGCGAACTCAGCCATCATGAGACCAAGGACATGGCGCCGATCGGCGGACGGCGTCTTGCCTCCATCCTGACGGAAATGATTTCGGCAAAAGCCTGATCGGCATCCGGAACCCGCGGCGTCAGACTGGTTGGGTTTGCGTGAAGGTCTCAAGCGTATAGAACAGCCGTTCGTGATCGGCCGCGTCGGTCATGAACCATCGCGACGTAAAAATGGACGGACCCCATGATGCTCGAAGCCTCCAATCGCCAGATAGCCGCGCTTGCGCTGTCGTTGCTGGATCTCACCGACCTGACGGATGATTGCACGCCGGCCGCGATCGAGAAGCTCTGCGCCTCGGCGCGCACGCAGCATGGCCATACCGCCGCCATCTGCATCTGGCCGCGCTTCGTCGTCCAGGCCCGTTCGATCCTTGGTCCCAAAAGCGCCGTCAAGATCGCGACGGTCGTCAATTTCCCCTCCGGTGAACTGCCGGTCGAAACGGTCGTCGCCGAAACGCGGCAGGCGATCGCCGATGGTGCCGACGAGATCGACCTAGTCATTCCCTATCGCGCCTTCATGGCCGGTGACGAGCAAGCCGTCCGCACGATGATTTCGGCCGTGCGCGAGGCCTGCCCGGCACCTGTGCTGCTTAAGACCATCCTCGAGACCGGCGAATTGAAGGGTCGCGACCTGATCCGCAGCGCGTCGCACATCGCCATCCAGGAAGGCGCCGATTTTATCAAGACTTCCACCGGCAAAGTTGCGGTCAATGCGACGCTGGAGGCAGCGGACATCATGCTGACCTGCATCCGCGAAAGTGGCCGGAAGGTGGGCTTCAAGCCGGCTGGAGGCGCGCGCACGGTCGGCGATGCCCGCATGTATCTCAATCTCGCCGCGACCATCCACAGCCCGGATTGGCCGATGCCATCGACCTTCCGCTTCGGCGCCTCGGGCCTGCTCGGCGATATTCACTCCGTGCTCGAAGGCCGCGAACCGGTCGCCGGCGCGACGGCCTATTGATCATGATCCCGCAGGAGGTCATCCGGCGAAAGCGAAACGGCGAGGTGCTGGGCAAGGCGGAGATCGACGCCTTCATCCGCGGCCTTGCCGATGGGTCGATCTCCGAAGGGCAGGTGGCTGCCTTCGCCATGGCCGTCTGGTTTTCCGGCATGAGCCTCGACGAGACCGTGGCTCTCACACTCGCCATGCGCGACAGCGGCGAGGTTCTGTCCTGGGCGGATATCGACAAGCCTATTGCCGACAAACACTCGACCGGCGGCGTCGGCGACAATGTCTCGCTGATGCTGGCGCCGATAGTGGCCGCCTGCGGCCTCGCCGTGCCGATGATATCCGGCCGGGGCCTCGGCCACACCGGCGGCACGCTCGATAAGCTGGAATCGATCCCCGGCTACGATATCAAGCCGTCGGAGGCGTTGTTCCGGCAGACGGTGAAGGAAGCCGGTTGCGCCATCATCGGCCAGACTGCCGATCTCGCCCCCGCCGACCGGCGGCTTTACGCCATTCGCGATGTCACGGCGACGGTCGATTCCGTGCCACTGATCACCGCCTCGATCCTGTCGAAAAAGCTCGCGGCCGGACTGCAATCGCTGGTCCTCGACGTCAAGATCGGCAACGGCGCCTTCATGGTGGGCCGGGAGGAGGCCGAGACGCTGGCCCGCTCGCTGGTCGGCGTTGCAAATGGTGTCGGCGTGAAGACCACGGCGCTGATCACCGACATGAACGAACCCCTGGCCGACGCCGCCGGCAACGCCGTCGAAATCGAGAATTGCCTCGCCTTTCTGCGCGGCGAGAAAGCCGGTACACGCCTTGAAGCGGTGGTCATGTCCTTTGCCGCAGAAATGCTGTTGACCTCCGGTTTCGCGGCGAGCCCCACCGAAGGCATCGATCTCGCCCGCCGCGCTCTTGCCAGTGGCGCGGCGCTGGAACGGTTTGCCCAAATGGTGCATCTGCTCGGCGGCCCCGCCGACTTTGCCGAGCGGTCGCAAGCCTATCTGCCAAAGGCGCCGATCGTCCTGCCCGTCGAAGCCCCGTTTGACGGTTTTCTTCAGAGCTGCAACGCCCGCGACGTCGGCATGGAGGTTATTGCGCTTGGCGGCGGGCGCACCCGCCCGGACGAGCCAATCGATCACCGCGTCGGATTCAGCGGCCTGAAACCGCTCGGCACGCAACTCGGCAGGGGGGAACCCTTCGCCTTCGTTCATGCCGCCAGCGAGGATCAGGCGCAAAAGTCGCGCGCGCGGCTTCTGGAGAATTACGCGATCGGCGAGGAAGCGCCCGCAACGCGTCCCGTCATCGTCTCTAAAATCAGCGAGTAAGGTGCAGCGCGCCGTTTTCGACGCGATAGGACGAAAGCTTGTTGAGGAAGCTCATGCCGACCAGCATGCCCGACAGGGACTTGTCGGGAAGCACCATCGCTTCGACATCGCGGACTGAAATGGTACCGATCTCTACCCGATCGAGCGTCACGCGCGCCGCCTTGACCGTGCCGTTCGCGGTGCTGACCGGCGCATTGAAAGATAGCGACCCCGTCGATACGCCAAGCCGCCGGGCTGTCGAGATATTGATGGCGATCACACTGGCGCCGGTATCGACGAGACCATCTTGCTTGCGGCCATTGATCGTGAAAGTACCGAAGAAGTGTCCGCCGGCACTTGGCTCGAGCAGCACGCCCTTGCCGCCGGCATATTTTGCTGTGCTCACCTGCTGCGGCTTGGCTTGGGTATCTTCAGTCTGCGGTTGGTCGAGATAGGACGTGGCAAGCCCCGGCAGCAGCATGGCAGCTATGACGACGCCTCCGGCAAAGATTGATAAACGCACCAGCATTCGTGTCGCATCCCACGGGGTCGAATGAAGGTTTCAGCTAAGCACGAACCTCTCTAACGGGATGCAAAAAGCCGCCGGAAAATCCGGCGGCTGACTGTTCATGTGAAAATCTGGTTAAGAAACCCGAAATCTATTTCGTCCCGTACATGCGATCGCCGGCATCGCCGAGGCCGGGCACAATGTAGCCGTGTTCGTTGAGGTGGCTGTCGATGGCGGCGGTGTAGATCGGCACGTCCGGATGAGCGGCTTGAAAATTGCGGATGCCTTCCGGGGCAGCAAGCAGGCAGAGGAAGCGCAGCTTGGTGGCGCCGCGTTCCTTCAGCTTGTCGATGGCGGCGATCGAGGAATTGCCGGTCGCGAGCATCGGATCGACGACAATGACGAGGCGCTCCGACAGGCTTTCCGGCGCCTTGAAATAGTATTCGACCGCTTCCAGCGTTTCGTGGTCGCGATAGACGCCGACATGCGAGACGCGGGCGGAGGGCACCAGTTCCAGCATGCCTTCGAGAAGGCCGTTGCCGGCGCGCAGGATCGAGGCGAACACCAGCTTCTTGCCTTCGAGGACCGGCGCCTGGATAACCTGCATCGGCGTCTCGATGGTTTCCATCGTCAACTCGAGATCGCGGGTGACCTCGTAGCACAGCAACGTGGAGATTTCGCGCAGAAGGCGGCGGAAACCGGCGGTCGAGGTCTCCTTCTTGCGCATGATGGTCAGCTTGTGCTGAACGAGCGGATGATTGATGACTGTAACGCCGTCCATGGCCAAGCCCTCCTTCGGAACCGGATTTAAAGTTCTTTTTTCACAGAAGTGCGAACCCCCGCAAGGGGCGACCGTCGCTTTGCCGCGTCATCCCCAGCCGGAACGACTTACAATGTAGCCAGCAGGCGCTGTCTGGTCGGCTCGTCGACGAAGGCCGCCTCGATCGCCGTGCGGGTCATGCCATTGATCTCTTCGTCGGAAAACCCCATCACCTGCGAGGCGATCTCGTATTCCTGTTTCAGCGAGGTGTGGAAGAACGGCGGATCGTCGGAATTGAGCGTTACCCGGCATCCGGCCTCATGAAGGGCGCGCAGCGGATGCGAGGCGAAATCCGGAAAGACCTGCAGCGAGACGTTGGAGCCCGGGCAGGTTTCCAGCACGACGCCCTCGTCGGCGATCCTCTTGACAAGGTCGGCATCCTCGATGGCGCGCACGCCATGACTGATGCGCGACGGGCGGACATGGTCGAGCGCATCGCGGACGCTGAAGGCCCCGGCCATTTCGCCGGCATGGATGGTGAGGCCGAGGCCCGCATCGCGGGCGATGTCGAAGGCACGGGCGAAGTCCGCGACCTTGTGCATGCGCTCCTCGCCGGCCAGATTGAGGCCCGTTACCAGCCCATGTTCGCGTTTTGCCGCATAAAGCGCCGTGCGTTCGGCCGCTTCCGGCCCCATGTGGCGGATGAGGGTGATGATCATCCGGCCTTCGATGCCGGTCTTTGCCTTGGCCGCCTCGATGCCGGCCGCCAGCCCGCGGATATAGGCGTCGCTGCCGATGCCGATCGTATTGCCGTGATCGGGCGAGACGATGATCTCGCTGTAGATGGTGCCCGCCTCGGCAAGCTCCGTCAGGTATGCCTCGGCCAGCAGCGCGTAGTCTTCCTCGGTTCGGAAGAGCTCGGCAACGGCGTCGTAGCATTTCAGGAAGTGGCTGAAATCCGCCCAGATATAGGCCCCGTCCTCGATGATGCCGCTGACATCGACGTTATATTTTTCGGCCTGGATGAGAGCGAGTGCTGGCGGCGCCGCACCCTCGATATGGCAATGCAGCTCGGCCTTCTTCAGATGTGCAGTCACAGAAAACTTCTCCCATGGAGGCCCGGTTCGAGGCCCAGATGTTTGGCGACGGTCTCGCCGATGCCGGCAAAACCCGGCAGGACGCCGATGGAGCGAGTGCGGATACCCGGGCCGAAGGCGAGGATCGGTACGCGCTCGCGCGTGTGGTCGGTGCCGCGCCAGGTCGGATCGCAGCCATGGTCGGCCGTCAGGATGACGATGTCGCCGGGTTTCAGCTGGCGGTCGAGATCGGGCAGCCGCTGGTCGAAGGCCTCGAGTGCTGCGGCATAACCCGGCACGTCGCGGCGATGGCCGTAGAGCATGTCGAAATCGACGAAATTGGTGAAGACCAGATCGCCGTCCTCGGCCTCATCCATGGCCTTCAGGGTCGCTTCGAACAGTTCCATGTTGCCGTTGGCCTTGATCAGCCGGCCGATGCCCTGATGCGCGAAGATATCGGCGATCTTGCCGACGGCGTGAACGGTGCGTCCGGCGCCCTTCAGCCGGTCGAGCAGCGTCGGTTCCGGCGGCAGCACCGAATAGTCGCGGCGGTTGCCGGTGCGGACGAAATCCTTCGGGTTGGTGCCGACGAAAGGCCGGGCGATGACACGGCCGATATTGTAGTCGTCGAGCAATCGGCGCACCGTCTGGCAAAATGCAAGCAGTCTTTCGAGCCCGAAGGATTGTTCGTGGGCGGCGATCTGGAAAACGGAATCGGACGAGGTGTAGCAGATCGGCTTGCCGGTGCGCATATGCTCCTCGCCGTGACGGGCGATGATGTCGGTACCGGAGGCGTGGCAATTGCCGAGGATGCCCGGCACGTCGCCTTCGCGGTAGATGGCCTCCACCAGTTCGGGCGGAAAAGCATCGCCTTCGGCAGGAAAATAGCCCCAGTCGAAGGTCACCGGCGTGCCGGCAATTTCCCAGTGGCCGGACGGTGTGTCCTTGCCGCGCGAGATTTCGCTGGCGGCGCCATAGACCCCGAAGACCCTTTCGGGCAGATTCATGCCTGCCGGCACTCGGCCGTTGGCAAGCTTTGCCGCATGCAGCAGGCCAAGCGCTGACATGTTGGGAAGCGAAAGCGGCCCTTCGCGCAGGCCAGTTCTGTCGCCTGCGCCGGCCGCGCAGAATTCGGCGATATGGCCGAGTGTATCGGCGCCATTGTCGCCGAAATCGGCAGCGTCGGGCGCACCGCCGATACCGAAGGAATCAAGAACGAACAGAAAGGCACGCGCCATGGATCACCCGCGAAGCCGCCGCAGGCCGTCATCAGATGGTGTGAGGCAGCGCGCGGCAGGACAGTTGTTGTCGCCATCCGGTGCGGTCCATGCATCGGTAACGAAAACGCGAGAAATACTCCGCGACCGGTCGAATTGCAAATGACGGCAAGGGTGGAGATGCCGCCGCCGTTTCAAGTGCAGTCGGTGCACTTGATTTCGTCGCCGACGCGCTGGCGGAAATAGTAGGTCTTGGAAAGATCGATCGTCTTCAACTCGTTGGCAGCAAGGCCCGGTGCAAACAGCAGCAATTCGTGCGGAACCACGAGCTCCGAGCGCACGATGAAGGCATTGATCGATGAAATATCGCTCGGCAGCGTTACGCTCGAACCGGCCTTGTACGGCGTGCCGCCGTCCTCGTCCCGCGACCAGGCCACGATGCCGGTGCCGGGAGCCGTTACCTTGATGCCGGTCATCTTCAGCGTGTAGTCGGTCATCTCAAAGGGCGACATCACGCTTTTGGCGACATCCTTCATGCCGTCGAGCGTTTTTATATCGACGCTGGTCTGCTGGGTCAGCACGTCGGCGACGGTGCTGGAAGCGCGGGAAACCTTGCGGGCGATGCTGAAGCCGAGCGAAATTTCGAACGAGCCGATATAGGCCATGATCAGCAGCGGCGCGATGATCGCAAATTCGATCGCGCCTGTTCCCTTGCGGTCGCGCCAGAATTCCCGGAAAGCCTCTGCTTTCAACGAGAGCAATGCCATGTGATAACGGATCGCGGCTTTCATGGCGTGCTCCTCAGTAGGCCTCGTTGCGGAAGGCAGCAGTCGATACCATCAGGTAGTCATTGGGCATGCTGCTGCCTGCAGGTCGCAAATTGGTGACATAGGGCCGCACGAGATCGGTAATCACTTCCCAGCGGTAATAGGCGCGCACGATATTGATCGTCGTAGGGCCTCCGGGTGCGAATTTGAAGCCGCTGGTATCGAGATCCGAACTGTCGCCTCCGCCGACACGGGGGACCGCCGCTGGAATCTGCGAGAAATCGGCGAAGCTGCGAACATCGAGGAACAGCCTCGAGGGATTTTTGGCCTCGGTCTCCGAGCAGGTCATGATGATCGAAATCTCGTCGCAGAAGGCCTTGCGAAACTGCTCCTGCGACATGTCCGTTGCCGGGTTGATGCCGAAGGTGATTTCGCCGGTGCGCACCTTGCGGGCCATCGTCTCGGTTGCGTTGGCAAGGAGCTGTTCCGCCGTGAACGCCGTGAAGGTCTCGAGTGACGCGAAGACGACGACCAGGAAGGGCAGAGCCAGCAGCGCGAACTCGATCGACGATGTCCCGGATTTTTCCTTGAAGAAGCGTCGTAGCAGACCGCGGCCTCGTTTCGAGGCCGAACCGCCCGAACGGTCGGCCGCTGTGGGATCATCCAGGGTGTTCAACATCTCGTCGTTCCGTCAAGCGCTGTGCGATGGCGTACATTAGGAAACGACTATTGATATTTCGTATTCAGACAATGTTGAAATTTGAATGGAAAGACTCACCGAATGGTAAGGATTTGGCGGGCACCGCAGCTCCACTCAAACTGAGCACAGCTTTTTCATGTCGATGTTTGGCGAATTCCCGCAGAGGCACGGTTTCGTCAATTCGCGATGGTCAACTTATGCGTGGCGTGCTCTTCGCAATTGGGCGTGCAGGATAGCACGGAGCGGATCGTCTGCTTGAAGACGCGCACGGTATTTCCTTCGTCGATCGACACCAGGATGCGCTCGTCGACGATGGCGTTGCCGTCTGCGTCGAGGATAACAAGGTTGGTCGTGCCGAAAGAGCGTCCGGTAAGAACGATGGTCTTCGCATCCGCGACGGTCGCATCGGCCACTTCCGAATTGCCGACGATGACCTTGCTGACCGGCCGGTCGAGCTTCAGCACGCGCGCGTGGTTCATGTAAACGTTCAGCATCCCCTCGGCGGCGCTGGCAGGGCTCGCCAGAAAGGAGGCGATCAGGGCCAGACTTGCGAAGCTCGTTGTCAGCAGCCGGGCGCCGATGGCTGTGTTGTGCAAATTCATGGCTGTTTCCTGATGATGCGGATGCTCTAACATGCTCGGTTTTGGTGAATGAACCGTTAAATCCGGGGCAATTCCGCAGAGGTTTGCCGGGGTCGGCGAACAGTAAAAAACGATGCTGCGGATTGACGTTGCTTTTACCAAGAAACCGGCCATCGGCCGTTAATCCCTCGGTAACTCTTTTCCTTAAGCCGATTGAAATTCACGCTGTGTAGGTTCGCTTCATCCGATCAACGGAAACAGTTGACGGCGGTGCTGAACAACAAGTGAAGTAGGAGAAATAACATGACCAAGCTTTTCGCACGTTTCATGAAGGATGAGTCCGGCGCGACCGCGATCGAATACGGCCTGATCGCGGCCCTCATCTCTGTCGCCCTGATCACCGGCGCGACCTCGCTCGGCACCACCCTGGACACGCAGTTCAAGGATCTGAGCACGAAGATGACTGCCGCTGACGGCAAGTTCTAGGCAGCAAGCGCCGGCGCCACTTTGTGACGGGCGCATCTGGATCGCTTTCGACCCGCATGCGCCCACGGCCCGCCCGAAGCGGGTGTCAGCTTATCGCGCTGTTTCTTTAAGCCCCGTGTGAGTTCGCCTGTTCGTTCAGCGGCAAACGCTGATGAAAGCGCTGAACGATACTTTGACCCAGGAGAGATGACATGACCAAGATTTTAGCACGCTTCATGAAGGATGAGTCCGGCGCGACCGCGATCGAATACGGCCTGATCGCCGCCCTCATCTCGGTTGCCCTGATCACCGGCGCAACCACGCTCGGCACTACGCTGGATACGCAGTTCCAGGATCTGAGCACCAAGATGACGGCTGCAGACGGCAAGTTCTAGGCCATCAGCCTCATTTGCCGGAAAGCCGCCCCTTTTTGGGGCGGTTTTTCTTTTGGAGGGTTCGCCAGCGGCTTGCCGGATTGGCGTTTCGTTAAACCAGTGAGCGTAAGCTCGCTCAACGGCAGTTCTCGAGCTGGCTGTTTGCGCAGCGACATCGAGGGGCCCGTTTCTCAGAAGAGCATAACTGGAAACGCACATGATCCAAGCTGCCATTTTCGTCATTTTGCCGCTGTGCCTGGCGATCGCCGCCTTCTCCGACCTCTTCACGATGACGATCCCCAACCGCGTATCGGCCATCCTGCTCGGGGCTTTCATTTTGATCGCACCGCTGGCCGGCCTCAGCGCCGCGACGATCGGTATGCATCTGGCTGCCGGTGTGATCGTCTTTTCGGTGTGCTTCGCGCTGTTTGCGCTCAATATCATGGGCGGCGGTGACGCCAAACTCCTTACGGCAAGCGCCGTCTGGTTCGGGTTCAACAGTTCCCTGATGACGTTCGTCATCTATGTCTCGATCTTCGGTGGTCTTCTGACCCTCCTGATCCTGATGATGCGAAAGCAGGAAAACACCATTCTCGCCTCGGGCCTGCCGGTGCCGCCCCTGTTGTTCACGGCAAAGAAGATCCCCTACGGAATTGCTATAGGTCTCGGCGGCTTTCTTGCCTATCCCTCGTCGCCGCTGATGCAGGCGGCGCTTGCTCAGTTGCATTGACTTCCCCGCATCATCCTGAGACAGCAGCATTTGCGCCGACGCACGCGCCTTGACGTCAATTGAGCCTTGGCGGCGCACATCATTTATTAACCACGAATGTAAGCAGTCCGTTAACTATAATTACACCAATTCCTGATCATTCTGCGGCGAGCATATTCTCGGGCTGCAGGGACAGATCATGAAACCGGTGCGCGTTATTATTCTGGCGGTGGCCGTCGTGTCGGCGGGGCTTGCCGGATTCCTGGCTCTCAAGCTGACCAGCGGCAAGACCGTCGTCAGTTCGGCCGAGCCGGTCATCGAGCGCGAACCGACCGTTAACGTTCTCGTCGCCAGCAAGAGCCTGCCCGTGGGATCGAGGCTCAACGCGGACGCCGTCCATTGGATCTCCTGGCCGAAAGACGGCGTCGTCGATGGGCTGATCACCGAAGAGCTTCGTCCCAATGCGTTGACCGACCTTGAAGGCGTCGTCGTGCGCCTGCCGATCTTCAACGGCGAGCCGGTGCGACAGGAAAAGATCGCCGATTCGACGAGCCGGATCATGTCCGCGCTGCTGCCGGCCGGCAAACGCGCCGTTGCGACGGAAATTACAGTCGCGACCGGCGCCGGCGGCTTCATCCTGCCGAACGACCGCGTCGATGTGATCATGGTGCGCAAATCGGAAGGAGGTGCCTTCATCACCGAAACGGTTCTCAGCAATGTTCGCGTGCTCGCCATCGACCAGCAGATTGAGGAAAAGGACGATGGGTCCAAGTCCGTCGTCGGCACGACCGCGACGCTGGAGCTGACGCCGGACCAATCCAAGGTCATGACCGTCGCTCAGCAAATGGCAGAGCGTCTGTCGCTGGCGCTGCGCAGCGTCGCCGACGCGCAGGAGCCGGATACCATCGCAGCGGACTATCTGCTGAGCGGCGACGGGCGGCCCTCCATCCAGGTCATCAAATCGGGTTCCATCGTCAAGAGCGATGACAGCTCATCCATGAACGAAGCGAAATAGTGTGTGAGCGGGAGCGGAACGTGAACCGGATGGGAAGAAAACTTCGTGGCTCTGTCGCTGGCGGACTGGCGTTTTGCCTGGCCTTTTCCGGCCTGCCTGCTCAGATGTTCACCGCGGAAGCCGCATCGCAGTCGCTGGTACGCATCGCCGAAAGCGGACCTGGCGTTAGGAAAACCATCAGGCTGGGGCTGAACAAGGCCGTCGTCATCGATCTCCCGACTGATGCACACGATATTCTGGTTGCCGATCCGACGCTGGCGGACGCCGTCACGCGAACCTCCCGGCGGATCTATCTGTTCGGAAAAATGGTCGGCCAGACCAACATCTTCGTGTTTGGTCCACATGGCGAAGAAATCGTCAGCCTCGATCTGGAGATCGAGCGCGACATTTCCAACCTCGAGGCCAATCTGCGGCGTTTCCTGCCCGATTCCGATATCAAGGTGGAAATCATCTCGGACAACATCGTGCTGACCGGCACCGTCCGCACACCGCTGGATTCGACGCGCGTCGAAGAGCTCGCCAAGGCCTTTATCAAGGGTGGTGAAGCGACGACGCGCAGTATCACCGCCCAGGGTACCAACGGCGACGCGGACATCTTCGCCGAAGACCGTCAGGCTTCGCAGATCGTCAATCTTCTCCGGATCGACGGCGAAGACCAGGTCATGCTGAAGGTGACCGTGGCCGAAGTCTCGCGCCAGGTGTTGAAGCAACTCGGCTTCAGCGGGTCCATTAGGAGCTCCACGAGCGGCGATGGCATTACGTTCCGCAACCCGGCCAATCTCGGCAATGCGGTCAGTGCCATAGCGTCTTCGGTTACTGGCACGATCGGTTCCGGTACGATGGGCTTTACCAGCTATATCAATGCCATGGAGCAGGCGGGCGTCATGCGCACGCTGGCGGAGCCGAGCCTGACCGCGATTTCCGGCAAGAAGGCGAGCTTCTCCGTCGGTGGCGAATATCGCTTGCCCTCCGAACAGGAGATCGATGAGGATGGCGCCATAACGCGTACCAATGAGACGGTGGAATACGGCATCGGCCTGGATTTCACGCCGGTCGTCCTCGGGCCCGGCCGCATCAGTCTCGAAATTGCCACCGAGGTTTCCGAGCCCACCTGGGAAGGGTCTGTCGTCAACGCCAATGCGGCCAGCATCCCTGGCCAGACCTATATGTCGATCCGTCGCCGCAAGGCTTCCACCAGCGTCGAGCTTCCATCCGGCGGCTCCATCGTAATCGGCGGTCTGGTGCAGGACAATATCCGCCAGGCCATGTCCGGTCTTCCCGGCGTTTCCAAGATTCCGATTTTCGGGACGCTCTTCCGCTCGAAGGACTTCATTCGCAACGAGACGGAGCTTGTCATCATCGCGACGCCCTATCTGGTCCAGCCGGTTGCGCGTGCAGACCTGTCGCGGCCGGATGACAACTTCAATCCGACCGACGACCTGTCGAGCGCATTTCTCGGCGAAGTCAATCGCATCTACGGCAACCGTCAGGCAGCCCCGGTCGGGGAGTACCACGGCAATGTCGGCTTCATCTACAAATAGGCGGGACCGGACATGACGACCAAGATCATCCTGAACCGCAATATCAAGGGGCAATCGACCATGCGGCCAAACACCTCCACCGGTTCGGCTCGTCTCGCGCGGATGCTTGCGATCGGCGCCTTGCTGGTGGCGGGCGCAACCCTTGCCGGCTGCGCCAACCGCGACGGCATGTCGACCGGCGCCTTGCCCGACGACTACCGCACCCGCCATCCGATCGTGATTGCCGAAGCGGAACACGCAATCGATGTGCCGATTGCCTCCAGCGACCGGCATCTGACAATGGGCGCACGCGACGTCATCCGCGGCTTTGCTTACAGTTATAGAAATTCTGCAACCGGCACGGTGCAGATCCTGGTGCCCACCGGCTCGGTCAATGCTCACGCCGCATCGGCGCTGCGCAAGGAAATCCGCGGCGTGCTGGTCGGCGCCGGCATTCCGGCGGGGCGGCTGGCCGAGGCGAGCTATCAGGCAAGCGGCGATGGTGACGCCGCACCGATCCGGCTCAGCTATACGGCGATCACGGCAAAGACCGCACCTTGCGGCAACTGGCCGAAGGATCTTGTCGCCAATACGATCGAGAACAAGAATTATGAAAATTTTGGTTGCGCCAGCCAGGCCAATCTTGCCGCGCAGGTTTCCAACCCGATGGATCTGCTCGGCCCGCGCGCCATGTCGCCGATCGATGCGGTTCAGCGCGGCGAAGTAATCAAGGACTACCGTGGTGTCTCAACCGGGACAGAAACGACTATCAACATCAACAACAATTGATATTCCGGACGGTTTGACAGGACAGTACCATGAGCACGATTGACTACAAGATCGAGACCGCTTCCGGTGAGCCGGATGGCTTTGCCGATGCGGTCCGCCCGAGCGACGTCGATCACCTGCGGCCGCTTCCCCGCATCTCCGTGCATGCCTTCTGCGAAACGGAAGCCCTGCAGCGGATGATGGAGCGCTGCGGCCAGGACCGGCGGATGAGCAAGGTCAGTCTGCGGATCAACAGCGGCTCGATCGCCGCTGCTGCCAACATGTTTTCGACCGCGCCGACGCCAAACCTGGTCATTCTTGAAACCTCGACGGAACCGCGCCTGCTAATGGCGGAACTGGCGCCACTTGCCGCCGTCTGCGATCCCTCGACCAAGGTCATCATCATCGGTCGCTACAACGATATCCCGCTCTATCGCGAACTGATCCGCAACGGCATTTCCGAATATATCGTGGCACCGGTCGCCATGCCGGACATTCTAAGCGCCATCGCTACCATCTTCGTCGATCCGGAAGCCGAGCCGCTCGGCCGCAGCATTGCCTTCATCGGCGCCAAGGGCGGTGTCGGTTCTTCGACGCTCGCCCATAATTGCGCCTGGGGCATTTCGAACCTGTTCTCGACCGAGGTAGTGCTTGCCGACCTTGACCTGCCCTACGGCACCGCCAACATCAATTTCGACCAGGACCCGCCGCAGGGTATTTCCGAAGCGGTTTTCTCCCCGGAGCGCCTGGACGAGGTGTTCCTCGATCGCCTCCTGACCAAGTGCTCGCAGCATCTGTCGTTGCTTGCGGCACCGTCCATGCTCGACCGCCCCTATGATTTCGATGCAACGGCGTTCCAGCCGCTGATGGAAATCCTGCTGCGCAATGCGCCGGTCTCCGTGCTCGACGTGCCGCATCTGTGGGCGGACTGGACACGCACGGTGCTGGCGGAAGCCGATGAGGTGGTCGTCGTCGCGGTGCCCGATCTCGCCAACCTGCGCAACGCCAAGAACCTGTTCGATTCGCTGAAGAAAATCCGGCCGAACGACAAGACGCCGCATCTGGTGCTGAACCAGGTCGGCATGCCGAAGCGGCCGGAAATATCACCGGGCGACTTCTGCGATTCACTGGAAATCGAGCCGGTCGCGATCATTCCGTTCGATGCCGTGCTGTTCGGCAATGCGGCCAACAGCGGCCGGATGATTGCCGAGATCGACAAGAAGGCGCCGACGGCCGAGACGTTCTCGCAACTCGCCCATCTCGTGACGGGCAGGGCGACGGCCAAGAAGGCCAAGAAGGGCGGCCTCGGCAAGATGCTCGGGATGCTTGGGCGCAAATAACTGACATTTGAACGAAAATCGGATTTTAGAGCATGTTTGGTAAACGAGGAAACGACGGCTTCGGAAAGGGTGGCTCCATCAGCCCTCCTATGCAAACGCCCGTGCCCGCCGCTGCTCCCGTAGCCGCAACCGAGCGGCAGGCTGCGCCCGTTCTTGCGGAGCCTGCCCGCGAAGCTATGCCGGTGACCCGTGCGCAGCCGTCTCCGCCGCCCATCCGAAAGAAGGCAGCCCGGACCGAGGACTACTACGACACCAAGTCCCAGGTTTTCTCGGCTCTGATCGACACGATCGACCTTTCGCAGCTGGCCAAGCTCGACAACGAGAGCGCACGCGAAGAAATCCGCGATATCGTCAACGACATCATCACGATCAAGAATTTCGCGATGTCGATCTCCGAGCAGGAGGAGCTGCTCGAGGACATCTGCAACGACGTTCTCGGCTACGGTCCGCTGGAACCGCTGCTCGCACGCGACGACATCGCCGACATCATGGTCAACGGCGCCGGCCAAACCTTCATCGAAGTCGGCGGCAAGACGATCGAATCCGAGGTTCGCTTCCGCGACAACGCCCAGCTCCTGTCGATCTGCCAGCGTATCGTCTCCCAGGTCGGCCGGCGCGTCGACGAATCCTCGCCGATCTGCGACGCCCGCCTTCCCGATGGCTCGCGCGTCAACGTCATCGCCCCGCCGCTCGCCATCGACGGCACGGCTCTGACAATTCGTAAGTTCAAGAAAGACAAGCTGAAACTCGACCAGCTGGTCAAGTTCGGCGCCATCACGCCGGAAGGCGCGGTGCTCCTGCAGATCATCGGCCGCGTCCGTTGCAACGTCGTCATCTCCGGCGGTACCGGTTCCGGCAAGACGACCCTCCTCAACTGCCTGACCGGCTATATCGATCTCGATGAACGCGTCATCACCTGCGAGGATACGGCCGAACTGCAACTGCAGCAGCCGCATGTGGTGCGCCTTGAAACCCGGCCCCCGAACATCGAAGGCGAAGGCGAGATCACCATGCGTGATCTCATCAAGAACTGCCTGCGTATGCGGCCCGAGCGGATCATCGTCGGCGAAGTGCGCGGACCAGAAGTCTTCGACTTGCTTCAGGCGATGAACACCGGCCACGACGGCTCGATGGGCACCATCCACGCCAATACGCCGCGCGAATGCCTTGCCCGTATGGAATCGATGATCGCCATGGGCGGCTATACGCTGCCGGCCAAGACCGTCCGCGAAATCATTGCCGGTTCGATCGACATCATTATCCAGGCGGCGCGTCTGCGCGACGGTTCGCGCCGCATCACCCACATCTCCGAAGTCATCGGCATGGAAGGTGACGTCATCATCACTCAGGACCTGATGCGCTACGAGATCGACGGCGAAGACGCCAACGGCAAGATCATCGGCCGCCACAAGTCGACCGGCATCGGCCGCCCGCATTTCTGGGACCGCGCCCGCTATTTCAACGAGGACAAGCGGCTGGCCGCGACGCTCGACGCGATGGAAAAGGACTGATCGTTTTCATGTTCGGAATAGACATCACCATTCTGGCTATCGTCGGTCTCGTCGCCCTTGCAACGGCCGGCCTTGCCTATGGCATCCTGTTCACGCGCATCGAAACCGAGAAGAAGGCCGAAAGCCGCGTCCGCAAGGTGAAATCCGCCGAAACCGACAGGGTCAAGGTCAAGGCGGCGCGCGACCGCATGACCGAGATGTCGAAGCGACGAAAATCGGTACAGGATTCGCTGAAGGATCTCGAGAAAAAGCAGCAGGAAAAATCTGCCAAGGCGAAACCTTCGATGAAGATCAGGCTCATGCAGGCCGGTCTCAAGATATCGATCCCCCAATTCTACATTGCCAGCGTTGTCTTCGGTGTGATTGCTGCCTTGATCGCGCTGATCGCCGGGGCCATGCTGCCGATTGTTGCCGGCATTCTTCTCATCGGCACGGCCGGCTTTCCGCGCTGGTTCGTCAACTTCCTGATCAAGCGCCGCTGCAAGGCATTCCTCAACGAATTTCCCAACGCCCTTGACGTCATGGTGCGATCGATCAAGTCCGGCCTGCCGCTCAACGACGCCATCCGGCTGATCGCCGGTGACGGGCAGGAGCCGGTGAAGACCGAATTCAGACGCATCATCGAGGCGCAGCAGGTCGGCCTCAATATTCCGGAAGCCTGCGCCCGCATGATCAACAGCATTCCGCTGCCGGAGGTCAATTTCTTCGCCATCGTCATCGCCATTCAGGCGCAGGCCGGCGGCAACCTCTCCGAGGCGCTCGGCAACCTCGGCAAGGTGCTGCGCGAACGCAAGAAGATGAAGGCCAAGGTCCAGGCGCTGTCGATGGAAGCCAAGGCATCGGCCTGCATCATCGGCGCCCTGCCATTCATCGTCGCCTTTATGGTCTACATGACGTCTCCGCAATACATGATGATCCTCTTCACCGATCCGCGCGGCCACATCATCATGGGCTGCTCGGCGGTGTGGATGAGCATCGGCATCTGGGTGATGCGCAACATGATCAACTTCGACATCTAGGAAGGCCCCGGCATGAGCGAGGGCATGATCAATACCCTGACCGATCCGAACGTCATCGTCGCCTTTCTGGTGGCGGTGGCGGTGCTGGCGACGTTCTATTCGCTGGCAATACCCTTCTTCGAGAAGGGAAATCTGGACAAACGGATGAAATCCGTTGCCACCGAACGGGAACTGATCCGGGCGCGCGAACGCGCCCGCCTGAATGCCGAGGTGTCCGGCGGCAAGGCATCCCTGCGCGCCCAGAACAACACGTCGGTGCGCCAGATCGTCGAGCGGCTCAACCTGCGCAAGGCGCTGGTCGACGACAAGACCGTCAACCGGCTGAAATCGGCCGGCTACCGGTCGCAGAACGCGCTGAACATGTTTCTGGTCGCCCGCCTGTGCTTGCCGTTTCTGTTCCTTGCGGTTGGCGCGTTCTACATTTTCTTCCTCGGCTATCTCGGCGAAAAACCGTTGCCGATGCGGATCCTCGCCGTCATCGGCATTGGCTATCTTGGCTTCTACGCGCCCAATATCTTCATTTCGAATGCCGTTTCGAAACGCCAGCATTCGATCCGCCGGGCCTGGCCGGACGCGCTTGACCTTTTGCTGATCTGCGTGGAATCGGGCATCTCCATGGAACTCGCGATGCGGCGCGTGGCCGACGAAATCGCCGCGCAGTCGGCCCCGCTGGCCGAGGAACTGGTCCTCACCGTTGCGGAACTCTCCTTCCTGCCCGATCGGCGCATGGCACTGGAAAATCTCGGGACCAGAACCGGGCTGGACGAGGTCAAGTCGGTCATGCAGGCCCTGATCCAGGCGGACCGCTACGGTACGCCGATCGCCCAGGCGCTGCGGGTGCTTGCCCAGGAAAGCCGCGACCAGCGCATGAACGAGGCCGAAAAGAAGGCGGCTGCCCTGCCGCCGAAGCTGACGGTGCCGATGATCCTGTTCTTCCTGCCGGTCCTGATTGCCGTTATTCTCGGGCCGGCCGGAATCCAGGTTTCGGACAAGTTCTGAGCCCAAGCACCCGGCGCAGAATGCAGACACGACAAAGCACCGCCCTCCGAGGGCGGTGCTTTGTCTTTCAGTCACTTGGCGGCAACGGTCTCGACCGGAAAGTCCGTCGATTCAGAAAGCTTGCGCCATATTTCGACCTCGCGAGCAACGCTGGCGTTTTTCTCGCTGATCGCCGACAGCGTATCGGTGCCGAAGGGCATGCGCAGTGGCGGGTTCTCCGCATTGGCGAGCGTGATCATCGCTTTCGCAAGCCGCGCGGGATCGCCGGGCTGGCCGTGGTTCTTGGCCCCCGCGAAGTCGCGCATGGCGCCTGCCGGTGTCCGTTCGTAGTCGGCAATCGAACTCGGGCTGATGACGAGCGAGGTTTCGTCCAGAAAGTCGGTGCGGAAGAAACCCGGCTCGACGACGGTGACATCGATCCCCAGCGGCTTGACCTCGGTCGCCAGCGATTCCGAAAGACCCTCGATGGCGAACTTGGTCGAACCGTAGACACCCCAGCCGGGAAAGCCGGTATAGCCGCCGATCGACGAGATGTTCATGACATGACCAGAGCGCTGCCGACGCATGTGCGGCAACACCGCCCGCGTCACCTTCAGCAGACCGAAGACATTCGTCGCATAGAGCTTTTCGACCTCCTCGGCCGTTGCCTCCTCGACGGCGCCGAGCAAGCCGTAGCCCGCATTGTTGAGCAGGACATCGATCTTGCCGAAACGCTTGACGGCCTGTTCGACAGCGGCAAATGCCTGTCTCTCATTGGTGACGTCGAGGGCGACGGCAAGGAGATTGGGGTGATTGCCAAAGCGGTCGATGACGGTCTGCGGATTGCGCGCCGTTGCGACGACGGCATCGCCAGCATTGAGGGCTTCCTGGGTGATGAGGGCGCCGAAGCCGCGGGACGCGCCAGTGATGAACCATACACGCATGACGTTTTCCTTTCGTCGTTGGAATTTGCTTGCAGGAACAACGTAACTCAGCATGATAGATGAGATAATCTAGTTTCTCTTCCGCAACTCAGTGAGGAAACTTCATCAATGCGTCGAATTCGGGCTCAGGACCTGTCCGTCTTTCTGGCGATAGCCCAGCATCGGAGCTTCCGGAAGGCCGCGGTCGATCTCGGCGTGACCGCCTCGGCGCTTTCCCATGCATTGCGCGCGATCGAGGAGCGGCTGGATGTTCGGCTCGTTAACCGGACCACGCGGGGTGTCGGCCTGACTGAGGCCGGTGAGCGGCTTTTCGAACGGGTCCGCCCGGCCTTTCTCGACATCGACGCGGCATTGGAAGAGCTGGACACATTCCGCGGCCGACCGTTGGGGAAACTTCGAATCAACGCACCTCGCGCCGCCGCAAAGCTCGTGCTGCTGCCGACCGTTGCACGGTTCCTCAGTGAGCATCCCGCAATCGAGGTCGAGATCGTCGTCGACGACGCGCTTGTCGATATGGTGTCCGGCGGCTTCGACGCGGGCGTCCGGTTCGGCGAGACGATCGCGGCGGACATGATCGCCATTCCGATCGGGCCGCGTCACCGCTTCACGGTCGTTGCCTCACCCGATCATTTCGAGCGGCATGCGAAGCCGGTTACGCCTTACGATCTGAAAAATCATCCCTGCATCCGCTACCGGTTTGCCAGTGGAGCCTTCTACCGCTGGGAGTTCGAACGGGGTGGCCTTGAAGTCGATATGGATGTCCAGGGGCCGCTGACGCTCGGTGATCAGGACATCATGCTGCAGGCTGCGATGGACGGTGCGGGGCTCGCCTATGTCTTCGAAAGTCAGGCGAGCCGAGCAGTCGCGGAGGGGCGGCTGGTCAGCGTTCTGGAGGACTGGTGCCCCTATTATCCAGGCTTTTTCCTCTACTATCCCAGCAGACGGCAGCTGCCCGGGCCGTTGCGCGCCTTCCTGGATTTCGTGAGGGCTAAGCGCTGAGCCGACGTTCGTCAGTTCGTGGCCTTGTCTTCCTTGGAGAGCTTCTGCCAAGCGTTCTGCTGCGACATGATCGAGCGCAGATATTTGACATTGGCTTCCGCCTGATCGGGAGAAAGCTCCTGCCGGGCGATCTGCTCGGCTTCGGCAAAACGTCCCTGCAGTCCGACGGCTAGCGCCAGGTTCTGCCGGACGCTGCTGTCGGCGCCGGGCTGGCTGACCGCCGATTTCAGATAGGTTTCAGCCGTTTTCAGGTCCTTGTTCAGAAGATAGGACATCCCGAGATTGGAAAGGACCGTCGGCTCGTTCGGCTGGATGTCGAGCGCCTCGCGATAACGTTGACGCGCTTCGGACGCGCGGCCGAGCTGGTCGAGGATTGCGCCTTCCGCCGATTTCAACTTCCAGTCCGGACGGTCCGGCGTCTGGGCGCGGGAAATCGTGTTCAACGCCTGTTCCAGTTGACCCGCAGCAGCTTGCGATTTGCCATAGGCGGCGAGCACTTCGCGGTCTGTCGGGTAGTTGATCGCCACCTGCTGCATCACCGCCAGGGCCTGCGCATTGCGGCCGGTCATTCTGAGCATATTGGCATAATTCAAGCCTGCATTGCGGTCCTTGGGATTGCGCTCATAGGCCTCGCCGATGCTCTCCGCCGCTGCTGCAAGTTCCGTCGCGTTCATCGACTGAACCGGCTTGGAGAAATTGGCCGTCGGAATGGAGCCGGTCGTCAGCTCCTTCTTTTGCGTCGCACAGCCGGACAGCGCCAGCGCGACGAAGGCCGCCAGAGAGGCGGCTTTCAGAAACCGGTGATGGGAAAGAGACGAGTGTCCGCGTGACGTCATTGCCAATGCCCCTTAAGCAATTCGATAGAGCACCGGATGCAATCCCCAACAAATCGGCGCAATCTTCACTCCAGCAATAATCTGTTAACCCTAACAGAGCGTTAATCGGGTGATTCTGCACCGTGCCTTCTTAAGGATTTCCATGGCCTCCTATCAATTCATCGACCGTCCGTCGCCGTTCAACACCAGTGCCGGCAAGACCCTGCCGATCTTCGCGGTGACACCGGCCCATATCGATCTCGGCGCAATCGATCCGATCGCGCTCGACTGGGCACGCAAGGCGGGCTTCAAGGCGGAATCCGGCGCGGTTCTGCTGATCCCCTCGCAAGACGGCCAGCTCGGCGGCGCGCTGTTCGGGCTGGGCGCCAATCCGTCGGAAGCACCGTTCCTGACCGGCAAGCTGGCGCGCGCGCTGCCAGCCGGAAAATGGCATATCGAGACCGCGCCGCTGACGGCCAACCGCCTGGCGCTCGGCTACGGCCTCGGCTCTTACCGCTTCGACCGCTACAAGGCTGCGGCGAGCGAAGCGCCGACCTTGATGATCCCGGCCGATGCCGATGCCGCCGATATCAAGCGCCAGCTTGCGGGTGTTTTCCTCGCCCGCGATCTCATCAACATGCCGACCAACGACATGGGGCCGAATGCGCTGGAGGAGGCCTTCCGGGCGCTCGGCGAGCACTACAAGGCAAAGGTTTCCGTCGTTTCCGGCGACGATCTGCTGAAGCAGAACTTTCCGCTGATCCACACCGTCGGCCGCGCCAGCGCCGAAGCGCCGCGGCTGCTGGAAATGCGTTGGGGCAAGAAGGGGCATCGCAAGGTGACGCTGGTCGGCAAGGGCGTTTGCTTCGACACGGGTGGCCTCGACATCAAGCCGGCGGCCTCAATGCTTCTGATGAAGAAGGACATGGGCGGTGCTGCCAATGTCATGGGCTTGGCGCTGATGATCATGGATGCGAAGCTCAAGGTCGATCTCAGGGTGCTCGTGCCCGTCGTCGAAAACTCGATCTCCGCCAATGCCTTCCGGCCGGGCGATATCTATCGCAGCCGCAAGGGCCTGACGGTGCAGATCGACAACACCGACGCCGAAGGTCGCCTGATCCTTGCCGATGCGCTCGCCTATGCGGACGAGGAGGAAGCCGATCTCATCATCGACATGGCGACGCTGACCGGCGCCGCCCGCGTCGCGCTTGGCCCGGACCTGCCGCCCTTCTACACCGACGACGAGGATCTGGCCCATGATCTGACCGAAGCGAGCCTCACGGTCGACGATCCGCTCTGGCGCATGCCGCTCTACAAGGGTTACGAGAAGGACATCTCAGCCCGCATCGCCGATCTCACCAATGCGCCGTCGGGCGGCATGGCCGGATCGATCACTGCGGCGCTCTTTCTCAAGCGCTTCGTGACCAACAGCAAGAGCTGGGCCCATTTCGACATCTTCGGCTGGGCCCCGACCGAACGCCCGCACTCGCCGCTTGGCGGCGAGGCGCAGGCGATCCGCGCGCTGTATCATCTGATCGCGAAGGGGAAGAAGTAGGTCGTTCGCTTGCGGAGGGCTTCCCCCCTCTGTCACCTCAAGGGGGGAGATCGTTCGTGCCGCTCATAAGCGCAAGTAAGGGGCGCACGATAGTCGCTGTCAATCTCCCCCTTGAGGGGGAGATGTCCCGGAGGGACAGGGGGGTAAACCCTCTTCAGATGAGGACCCGATGGTCCACTACTCGTTGATCAGCCGCTTCAAGAGCTCGATCTCGTGGCTGAGCTTCGTGTCGCCGGAAATCAGGTCTTCGATCTTGCGCACGGCGTGCAGCACCGTCGTATGGTCGCGCCCGCCAAAACGGCGGCCGATTTCCGGGAAGGAGCGGGGAGTGAGCGTCTTGGCCAGATACATGGCGATCTGGCGCGGCTTGACGATGACCCGCGTGCGGCGGTTGGAGACCAGTTCCTGCCGCGACACATTGTAGTGCTTGGCGACGACGCGCTGGATGTCCTCGATGCGAACCCGGCGCGGCTCGCCGGCATTGACCAGATGGCCGAGCAGCTCATCAACGCGCTCGATCGACAGCTGCGGCTCGAAGCTGCGGCGGAAGAGCAGCTGGTTGAAGGCGCCTTCCAGCTCGCGGCCGCTCGCCGTGATATTGCGGGCGACGTGACTCAGGATATCGGCCGGGATATCCAGCGAGGCATCGTCCTGCCGGGCGACCTCGAGGCGGCGCTTGAGAATTTCGAGGCGCATCTCGTAGTCAGGGCCGTCCATTTCGATGGCAACGCCACCCTGCAGCCGCGAGCGAACGCGCGGATCGAGCGATTCCAGTTCCCACGGCGCCCGGTCGGCAGCAACGACGACCTGCTTGGCGCTGTCGAGCAGCATGTTGAGAAGATGGCAGAATTCATGCTGGATCGACTTGCCCTGCAGGAACTGCATGTCGTCGATCACCAGAAGATCGATGTTGCGCAGCGTTTCCTTGAGCGAGAGCGCGTCATTGTCGCGGATCGCGGTTGCAAAGCGCCACATGAAATACTCGGCCGTCAGGTAGACGACGCGCGGTACGCGCGGGCTCTGGATCGCCGCCGTGGCGATTGCCTGCAACAGATGCGTCTTGCCAAGACCGACCGTCGAATGGACGAACAGCGGGTTGAAACGCACGGCACCGGCGCCGGCCTCGGCGATCGTCTTTGCAGCGGCAAGGGCGACGCGGTTCGAGGAGCCCTCGACGAAGCTTTCGAAGGTGTAGCGTGGATCGAGCGGCGAACCGAACAACGGTCCCGCGACCGGCTGCTGCTTCTGAAGAGTGCTGACCGTGGCTGCGGCATGATGGGCAAGCGGCTGCGCCGATGCCCGGCGCGCAGTTGCCGGTGCGACTGTGTCGGTGTGGTTTGCCTGCGGGGCATCCTCGTGAAGGCCGGGCCGCGCGCCGCGTGTGGCACTGCGCACCAGGATTTCCACCTTCAGGATCTCCGCATCCTCCTGCTGGAAGAGGTTGGTGATCAAGTCGAGATAGCGGTTGTTGATCCAGGATTTCAGAAAGGTCGTCGGTACAGATAGCCGCACGACGCTCTTTGAGACGGAGTGCAGTTTCAACCGGCCGAACCAACTGGCAAAAACATCGGCGCCCACCTGGGCTTTCAAGCGCGCACTGACCCGCTCGAAAAGCGCGCTATGGCCCATCTCGCCTTTTTCCGCTGCCGCACCGCCAGACGGGTTTGCCGCGATCTGACGTCCATTCTCCCCGTTTTCGAATACAATCGCCGCCGTCACCGAATTACTTAGCATATTGCCGCCTTCCAATATCATTCCGCGACGCCGTCATTGCTGCCGGCGTCAGCCTTTATGTTTGTCGTGAACGGCCCTTGTTCAAAGGCATGCCGCCCAATTCAAACGCTCTCCGTGCCAAAAGAGGAATCCTCATCTTCCTCTTTTGGTCCGGTTTCCGTGCAAATCCGTTTGGCCTAAAGGCAAAACGCATGTCCCGCTTGCACGGGTTCATTCCAGTGTCCGGTGCCGGCCCTCGTGTAAATGCCGGTTCCGTTCAGTCCCTCGTCCCTCGACCGGCCTTTCCCGACCCTCGTTACAAAAAGGGCAGGCCAGTTGCTGCGAATGCGTCCTCGTCCGCATTGCGGCCACCATCTCTGCGCAGCACGGTAAAGCCGTCGCTGACGCATGATCGGGTGTCTCGAGGTTGTACCCACGTTTACAATCATAGATAGCAAAGTGTCATTCCGAGCAAACATGTTGCGCGGCTGAAAACACCCTGTACTGATTGATGGAACGTTGTGGAACCACCCCGTTACAGAAGGTTCAAGTGAAACTGCGCAGCCCGTTGAAAGGCCGCCTTTTCATCTTGTCTACAGGTATCCCCCGCGCCTTCTGTGGGAGGCATTTAGGCAGGATCGTGACACAAGATCAATCGTGATTTTTACGGTTCGGTAAGAGCTGGGCGTTGACTCTCATAGCGTGTCCTGCATCGGCCAGAAGCCTGCGCAAGAGAATCGCTTTTGAATCAAGGGCTTTGATTTTTGGCCCGGAAGTTAGCTGGCGAAAAACAAAAAAAATAAAAAATATCTTGACTCGCCACGCGCCTTAACGGGCCTTGGGTGGACCGGCATGTGTCCGAGCATCCTCGCGCAAATGACTGATTTTATTAAAAAAAATATGTCATTGTGCTGACATGTTGTCTTGCTCAAGGATTGGGCATCGACGGGCGGTCAGTGCGAATCGGAAAAGCCCAGTCGCAAGACCGGGCTAAATCGTTGATGAAATTTTAGTAAGCCGGCTTAGGCCGAAAGCGACTTTACGCGGTTCGCGAGACGCGACACCTTGCGCGATGCCGTATTGGCATGCAGCACGCCCTTCGTGGCGGCGCGCATCAGTTCCGGCTGGGCTGCCTTCAGGGCTGCCTGGGCAAGAGCCTGGTCGCCGGAAGCAATGGCTTCTTCGACCTTGCGGATGAAACCGCGAACGCGCGAACGGCGGGACTTGTTGACTTCCGTGCGGCGGGCGATCTTGCGGGTCGCTTTTTTCGCCGAAGTTGTATTAGCCATTTGGTGTCTCTCTTCGAAATCTGACAAAAACTCCCAATTCGCCGTGCCGGGTCACTGCGACCTGTCGTCCAAGCAATTCGGGAGCAATATCGGAAAACCTTGGAGCGGCTTTCCAAACTGAGGGCGGCATATAACCCTAAACACCGCCTCAGTCAACGCGCTATTTTTGAAAACGCGGCCGCAGGGCTGAGACCACTGGCGCCGCTACTTCTGGCATTTCGGGCAATGGAATGTCGAGCGTCCGGCCTGGACGACACGCGCAACGGTTCCGCTGCAACCTGGTGTCCGGCAAGGCTCGCCCTCGCGATCATAAACCGAGAAGGAGTGCTGGAAGTAGCCGAGCGTACCGTCCGTCTGGATATGGTCGCGCAACGACGAGCCGCCGGCTGCGATCGCATCGGCGACCACGGCACGGATTGCCTCGGTGAGGAGCACAAGCGCCTTCTTCGGTTTTCCCCTGGAATCGACCAGCGTGCCGGCGGCCCTCATCGGGGAGAGACCGGAGCGCCACAGCGCCTCACAGACATAGATATTGCCGAGACCGGCAATATTCTTCTGGTCGAGCAGCGCCGATTTGAGCGGCTGCGCCTTGCCGGCAAAGCGCGCGGCGAGATAGGCGGCGTCGAGCACGTTGCCGGTCGGCTCCTCGCCAAGATCGCGGAAAAAGACGTGGCTTGCGAGCGTGTCGCGCTTGGTGACGTCCATGAAGCCGAAGCGGCGCGGGTCGTTATAGATCACGCGGGCTGGCCCCTTGGTGCTCACAAGATGAAAGACAACATGGTCGTGCTTCTCATCCTTGCCGCGCGGATGATGAAAATCGCCTGGCGTCTGGGACGCCGCACCTTCCTCGACGCGAAAGGAGCCGGACATGCCGAGATGCGCAATGATGACATCCCCGCCCTCCAGGTCTATCAGGAGATATTTCGCCCGCCGCCCGAGCGACAGGATGCGCCGGCCGGAAACGAGCGTGGAGAAATCGGCCGGGAAAGGAAAGCGCAGGTCGGGCCGACGCAGCTCCGCCCGCACCAAGAGCGCGCCTTCCATGGCCGGCGTCAGTCCCCGCCTAACGGTTTCCACCTCGGGAAGTTCCGGCATCAATATCTCCTTCACGCCAAATGAATGAACTTATTTGGCAATTCCAATCGCCGCGTACATATCCTATAGCAGGCCGGCAAGGGCTGGAATGCCGCAGGCAGGCGTCTCTTGGAGAGATAGCGTGGATCAAGCGAATTCGCTATGGTCGGCGCAACAGTGATGGAACGGAGTATTTCGGAATGACAGGTGAGCGCACGTCTGCCGATGGCGGCATGGAAACCTCCTACGGTTTTCGCCAGGTTGGCCAGGGCGAGAAGCAGGCGCTCGTCAACGATGTGTTCCACAAGGTCGCCAAGCGCTACGACATCATGAACGACGTCATGTCCATGGGGCTGCACCGGGCCTGGAAGGATGCGATGATCTCGGCGCTCAATCCGCGCAGTTCCGAGGACTACAAGGTTCTCGACGTGGCCGGCGGCACCGGCGATATCGCCTTCCGCATCGTCGAGGCCTCAGACCGCAAGGCGCATGCAACCGTGCTCGACATCAACGGCTCGATGCTCTCCGTTGGCGCCGAGCGCGCCGAAAAGAAGGGGCTGACGCCCAACCTCACCTTCGTCGAGGCCAATGCCGAGGAACTGCCCTTCGAGGCCAATTGCTTCGACGCCTATACGATCGCCTTTGGCATCCGCAACGTGCCGCGCATCGATGTCGCCCTGTCGGAGGCCTATCGCGTGCTGAAGCGCGGCGGCCGGCTGCTGGTTCTGGAGTTCTCCGAGGTCGATATGCCGCTGCTCGACAAGGTCTACGACACCTGGTCGTTCAACGCGATCCCGAAATTCGGCAAGATGGTCACCGGCGACGCCGAGCCCTACCAGTATCTGGTGGAATCGATCCGCAAGTTTCCAAACCAGCGGGATTTCGCCGCCATGATCACCAAGGCCGGCTTCTCCCGCGTCAATTTCACCAATTACACCGGCGGTATCGCCGCGCTGCATTCCGCCTGGAAGATCTGACGCATGATGGCCACCTTCGTGAAGCGCGCTGAGCGCCTCGCCCTGCGCAACGGCAAGGCATCATGAGTACACCCGGAGCCTATGCGCGCCTGGTCCGGATCGGCTGGGTGCTGGTGCGCGAGGGGGTTATCTCCGCCCTGCCGTCGGAAAACCTGCCGCCTCTGATCGGCGTCGCGCAATCCTTTGCCGGTCTCTTTGCCCGCCGTCGTGCCAGACAGGAGGGCCGCAGCGACAGGCTTGCCCGCGCTATCGAGCGACTGGGGCCATCCTATGTGAAGATCGGCCAGTTCCTGGCCACCCGCCCGGACGTCGTCGGCGCCGATTTCGCCGAAGACCTTTCCTTCCTGCAGGATCGGATGGCGACCTTCCCGGTGGAGGAGGCGCGTGCCGCCATCGAGGGGTCGCTCGGCCGCCCGGTCGCCGATCTCTATTCTGATTTCGGCGAACCAATCGCCGCCGCCTCGATTGCCCAGGTTCATCCTGCCATGGTCCTGCGCGACGGCGTCGAGCAAAAGGTCGCCGTCAAGGTGATCCGCCCCGGCGTGCGCCAGCGTTTTGCCCATGACCTGGAGGCGATGTTCCTTGTGTCGCACCTGCAGGAGCGCTTCCTGCCAAATACGCGCCGGCTTCGTCCGGTCGAGGTGACGAAGACGCTGGAGCAGACCACCAAGGTCGAGATGGACCTGCGGCTTGAGGCTGCAGCCCTGTCGGAACTCGGCGAGAATGCGGCCGACGATCCCGGTTTCCGCGTGCCAAAGGTCGATTGGGAGCGTACCGGCCGCGATGTCGTGACGATGGAGTGGATCGATGGCATCAAGATGTCGGATGTCGAGGGCCTGCGCCGCGCGGGGCATGACCTGAACGGGCTTGCCGATACGCTGATCCAGTCCTTCCTGCGCCACACGCTGCGCGACGGCTTCTTCCATGCCGACATGCATCAGGGCAATCTTTTCGTCGATCAGAAAGGCATGGTCGTCGCTGTCGATTTCGGTATCGTTGGTCGTCTCGGTAAGAAGGAACGCCGATTCCTCGCCGAAATCCTCTACGGTTTCATCACCCGCGACTATCGGCGTGTCGCCGACGTGCATTTCGAGGCCGGCTATGTGCCCGGTCATCACAATGTCGCAAGTTTTGCCCAGGCGATCCGCGCCATCGGCGAGCCGATCCACGGCCAGCCGGCCGAAACCATCTCGATGGCCAAGCTCTTGACGCTGCTGTTCGAGGTCACCGAGCTCTTCGACATGCAGACCCGGCCGGAACTGGTCATGCTGCAGAAGACCATGGTCGTTGTCGAAGGCGTGGCCCGCACGCTCAATCCGCGCTTCAACATGTGGAAGGCCTCCGAGCCAGTGGTCGGCGCCTGGATCCGCGACAATCTCGGCCCCAAACGGATCGTCTCCGACGTGCGGGATGGGCTTCATGCGGCCCTCAGGCTTGCAGAGGCAGCACCCGAGATAGCGGCAAAAACGGAGAGGTTCTCTCGCGACCTGACGGGCATGGCCGAAAACGGCCTGCGTTTTGACGAGGAGACCGCCGAGGCGATCGGCCGTTCGGAAGCGCGCCACAGCCGCTCCGGCCGCCTGGCGCTCTGGGTCATTGCGCTGACGCTGCTTTATATCGCCTGGCGGGCCTTCTGAGGGCTTGTCCTTGCGTTTGTGGCAAGAGCGGTTAAAGTCCGGATCATGAAACGCGCGACCACGCACCTTGTGATGACCTGCATGTACCCTCAAGGGTGCGCAGGATCGGTGCTGGGCTAAGAGCGCTTTCATCCTGTGGACCCTGCCGAGGCAGGTAGGGTCACAGCGCTTCTTCCTTCCTCGGATCAAAGACGAGGATCGTCATGAAGCAAACTGAACCAACACCCGCTCCGCCGTTGACCGACGTTTTGCACATCCGTGCCTCGCGTCCCAACGACTATGAGCAGATTGCGGCCATCATGAACCTTCCCGGGGTGCGGCACGGCACATTGCGCCTGCCCCACACCAGGCCCGAGCAGATCCGGACATGGCTGGAGGCGCCGCCGGATGGCGGATTGCAGCTTGTTGCCGAGCGAAGCGGGATCATCCTGGGAGCCGCCGGTCTCCATCGGCAAAGGGATCGTCGGTACCACGCGGCCGTGCTCGGCATGAGCATCCACGACGATCATCGAAGGCAGGGTATCGGCAAGGCGCTCATGTTGGAACTTCTCGATGCCGCAGACAAATGGCTGAACATCATGCGCATCGAACTGACCGTCTTTACCGACAATGCGGCGGCCATCGCGCTGTATGAGGCGGTCGGCTTTGAAGCCGAGGGTGTTCACAGGGCCTATGCCTTCCGCGACGGAAAATTTGCGGATGTCGTGGCCATGGCTCGGATCAGAAAATCATAAGCGCAGGCAGCCTGTTCCATTGGGAACTGCGCGGTTTCCGCAGTCGTGAGATTGTCCTTCTCAAGGATGAGGCGGGCTCATCCAGCCAAACACCCTAGGAGACCACCATGCGTAAACTGATCATCGCTTCCATCGTTGCCGCTGGCGCGGCTCTTTCTTTCGCAGCTCCGTCCCAGGCCGGCGGTTACTACGGCGGCGGCTATCACGATTACGGCGGCTACTACGGCGGCCACCACTACGGTCACAAGCGCCACTACTACAAGAGCTATTACGAGCCCCATTGCTGGATCAAGAAGGTCCGCGAGTACGACTACTACGGCAACCTGGTCGTCAAGCGCATCAGGGTCTGCAACTGATCCGGCCTCCCCGGCAGAGCAGCACTGGCGAAACCGGCGGTTCCCACCGCCGGTTTTTTCGTTGCATGCCTGGCGCTGAAGACAAGAGGCTGGTCGCGGAAACATTATGAAACGAAAAACAGGAAACATTACAAAGATTTCATGCTGCTGGACTTCATTAAGGCGTAGTTGCAACCTAGTTAGTTCGGGAATTGTTCGGCCCGATGTCAAAATAGTCTGAAAGTTGCTTGAATGGCGGATGCCACCCGGAAAATTGCCCCCGCGATCGTCGAGGATGATGAACCCATTGTTCAGCCTGCGCCAGCACGCAAGAAACAGGCCCGATCGAGGCGGTGGTGGCTGATCCTGCCGGTTCTGATCGCTGTCGTTGGCGCTGGCTGGTACGGCTGGTCGACCTATGGCAAACAGAGCGCCACCGACGCCGTCGTCACCGAGGCGCCGTTGCGCGGCGATATCGAAAACAGCGTCACGGCAACGGGGCTCTTGAGCCCGATCAAGGATGTCGACGTCGGCGCCCAGGTCTCCGGCCAGCTGAAAAGCCTGAAGGTCGAGATCGGCGACAGCGTCAAGCAGGGGCAGTTGATCGCCGAGATCGACAGCGCCTCGATCGAGACGCAGATCGAGATCGCCGAGGCCGAGCTTGCCAATCTCAAGGCCCAGATGATCGACAAGAACGCGCAGGTCGTCCTGTCCGCGGCCAATCTGACGCGTCAGCGCGCGCTTGTCGCAGGCAATAGTGCCGCCCAGTCGGCGCTCGACGAGGCGGTCGCGGCACTTGCGACGGCGGAGGCCAATGTGGATGCGCTGAAGGCACAGATCCGTAAGCAGGAAGCGACGCTGAAAGATGCCCGCATCAGCCTCGGCTATACCAAGATTTATGCACCGATGACCGGCACGGTCGTCGATACGTCGGCGACGGAGGGCCAGACGCTGAACGCCAACCAGACGGCGCCGACGATCGTCACAATTGGCGATCTTTCGACGATGACGGTCGAGGCGGAGGTGTCGGAAGCAGACGTCGGCAAGCTGAAGATGGGCATGGACGCCTATTTCACGCTGCTCGGCCAGCCCGGCAAGCGCTACCCCGGCACGCTGCGCCAGATCAAGCCGACGCCGTCGACCGAAAACAACGTCGTGCTTTATTACGCCCTGTTCGACGTGCCCAATCCGAAGGGGACGCTGATGATGAACATGACGGCGCAGGTTTTCTTCGTACAGTCATCGGCCAGGAACGTGCTGACGATCCCCGTTGCAGCGGTCCGCTCCGGTGCTGATGACAAGTCCGGCGAAGTCACCGTCGTCACCGCCTCCGGAGCCCGCGAGACCCGCAAGATCGAGACCGGCATCCGCAACCGCGTGCGTGTCGAGATCAAGCAGGGTCTTTCCGTAGACGACGCCGTCGTGGTCGGCACCGGCTCGACGGACGAGGCGGCGTCCTCGTCCAAGCAGTCCAATTCCCGACGCGGCATGGGCGGCATGCCGCCAATGTTCTAAGGTCGCGCCCATGACCGCGCTCATCTCGCTCAAGGATATCCGCAAGACCTTCGTCAATGGCGACGTTGCCGTCGAGGTGTTGCGCGGCGTCTCGCTCGACATCCAGCCGGGCGAGTTTGTCGCCATCGTCGGTGCCTCCGGCTCGGGCAAGTCGACGCTGATGAACATCCTCGGTTGCCTCGATACGCCGACGGGTGGCCAATATCTGCTGGAAGGCGAGGATGTCTCGGATTTCAACGCCGACGAGCTGGCCGCGCGCCGCCGCCAGATGTTCGGCTTCGTCTTCCAGAGCTACAATCTGGTGCCGACGGCAACCGCGCAGGAAAACGTCGAGATCCCCGCCATCTATGCCGGCATGCCGGCGCGTGACCGGCGCGACCGGGCCGAGACGCTGCTCAAGTCACTCAGGCTTGGCGACCGGCTCGACCATCTGCCCAACCAGCTCTCCGGTGGCCAGCAGCAGCGCGTCTCGATCGCCCGTGCGCTGATGAATGGCGGCCAGATCATTCTGGCCGACGAGCCGACCGGTGCGCTCGACAGCCAGAGCGGTAAGGAGGTGATGGCCACCTTGCGGCAGATGAACGATAAGGGCCATACGGTCATCATCATCACACATGCGCCGGAACTTGCGGAATCCGCCGACCGTGTTATCGAAATCAGCGATGGCCTCATCATCGCCGACCGCATCCCCGGCAATATCAGGCGGATCGGCCGGACCAAGCCGACATTATCGGCAAGAGCCGCCGGCAAAGCCGCGATCATTTCCGACGTGGCCGAGGCCGTGCGCATGTCGTTCCGTGCGCTCAGGGCCAATCTTTTCCGCACCATCTTGACCTTGCTCGGCATCGTCATCGGCGTCAGCTCTGTCGTTGCCATGCTTGCCATCGGCACCGGCGCGCAGGATTCGGTGCTGAACCGCATCGCGGCCATGGGGTCCAATCTCTTGGTGGTGCGGCCCAATATGGCCAATTTCCGCGGTGGGGAAGGGGGCAGCATCGTCTCGCTGGTCCCGTCCGATGCAGATGCCATTCTGGAACTACCGAACATCAGCTTCGCCGTGCCGGAAATGTCGAGCACGCTGACGGTGCGCGCCGGCAATCTCGATACCCAGACCACCGTCAACGGCACGGTGCCGCAATTCCCGCAGGCGAAGTCTTGGGCGCTGGAGGACGGCGCCTTCCTCGAACAATCCGATATGGACGCCTATGCCACCGTAGCTGTCCTCGGTCGCACCGTCGCCGATGCCCTGTTTCCGGACGGAGCCGATCCGCTCGGCCAGTACATCCTGATCAAGAATATTCCGTTCCAGGTGATCGGCGTCATGTCGAAGAAGGGTGCCAGCGCCGGCGGCAATGACCAGGACGACACCGTTCTCGTGCCGCTTTCCACCGGCAACCTGCGCCTGTTCGGCGCAAAGAACGTCCGCTCGATTACCGTGGAGGTGAAGGACGACAGCGGCATCAACGTCACGCAGGAGCAGATCCAGGCCCTGCTCGACGAGCGCCACAAGCGGCAGGATACGCAGATCGTCAATATGGCGGCGATCCGCGAGACCTTTACCGAGACCTCCAACATCCTCAAGGTCTTCCTCGGCTCGATCGCGGCGATCTCGCTGCTGGTCGGGGGCATCGGCGTCATGAACATCATGCTCGTCTCCGTCACCGAGCGCACCCGCGAGATCGGTATCCGTATGGCAACCGGCGCGCGGGCCCGCGATATCCTCACCCAGTTCATCGTCGAGGCGTTGGTCGTCTCCGCGCTCGGCGGGCTGATCGGCGTGGGTCTCGGCCTATCCATCGGCGCCGTCGCGCAGGCTTTCGGCATCGCCGTCAGCTTCGCGCCGGGTCCGGTCATCCTCGCCTTCGCCAGCGCCTTCCTGACGGGCCTCGTCTTCGGCTACCTGCCCGCCTATAACGCGTCCCGTCTGCAGCCGGCCGTGGCGCTGGCGTCGGTCTGATCACGGCCGCGTCCACCTTCCTTCCTCCATACTCCATGGCGAGATTGGGGCGGCCTCCCCTAGGACCCATTCGCCGCCGCGCGCGCTTTCCCTTTCCACTCGCGAAGGTTGACGCCGATCCCGCAATCGGTTCCATTGGCACGAGCGAGAACGGAGAGAGCCCCATGCCGGATGGCGACCTTTTCATGACCCAAGCCATCGCGCTTGCCCGCGACAACGTCCGCAAGGGCGGTCGTCCCTTCGGTGCCGTGCTGGTCATCGATGGCGAGGTGGTCGCAATCGGCGTCAACGGCGTGATGTCGACCAACGACCCGACCGCCCATGCCGAGCTTGTCGCGGTGCGCGGGGCCGCCATGAAGCGCGGGTCTCCCGACCTCAAGGGCGCTTCCGTCTATGCCAGCGGCCACCCATGCCCGATGTGCCTCGCAGCCATGCGTCTCGCCGGCATCACCGATATTTCCTACGCCTATTCCAACGAGGACGGCGTACCCTACGGCCTGACCTCCGCCCCTCTCTACGCCGATCTCAGAAAGCCCTTTGCCGAGCAGCAGATGACGTTCGCCTACAATCCGGTCAGGCCGGAAGGCGAGGAGGATATCTATGAACTCTGGGGAAAGACGCAGAAGGGCTGATCCCGGCTCGCCGATCCGGTTCAGGCTTCATTCGACGAGGGTGAGATGCGAAATTCCCTGTTGCGCCTATGGACATCGCTTTCGACGCCCGGCCTGCTTGTCGGCATTCTGTTCTTCGCCGCATCGCTGACCCCCAGTCTCATCCCGCGGCCCTATCCGATGCAGGGCGTGCTATCTGGATGTTCGCTCGCCGCCGGATACGGTCTCGGTGTCTTCGGGCGCTGGCTGTGGTTCTATCTGGAACTTCCCGGAGTGATGCCCGATGTCGAGCGCGGTGTCAAAGCTGCTGCTCTTCTCGTCGCTGGCGCAACTGCGATCGCCTTCCTCTGGCAGGCCTCCCGGTGGCAGAACTCGGTCCGCAGCCTGATGGGGCTCGAACCGGTGCAAACGGCCGAACCGGTGGAACTTGCGATCATTGCCTTCTTCGTCTTCCTTCTTTTCGTCGCGCTCGCCCGCCTCTTTGCGATGACGTTCGCCTTTCTGTCGCGCAAACTCGAGCGTGTCACTCCGAAGCCTGTCGCGCGGGTTCTTGGCATCCTCCTGGCCTTTGCGCTCTTCTGGTCGATCGCCGATGGGGTGCTGTTCAAGGCCGCCCTGCGCCTTGCCGATTCCTCCTTCCGCGAGCTCGATGCACTGATCGACAGCGACCTTGCGCCGCCCGCCGATCCCTCAAAGACTGGCAGTACCGCCTCGCTGATCCCTTGGGGCGATCTTGGATTTCGCGGCCGCGAGTTCGTCGCCTCGGGGCCGACCGGGGAAAAGATCGGCACGTTTCTCCGTCAGCCGGCGCTTGAGCCGATCCGCGTCTATGTCGGCCTCAACGCCGCCAAAACGGCAAAGGAACGGGCCGCTCTTGCACTGGCCGAGCTCAAGCGCGTCGGCGCCTTCGAGCGCTCCATCCTGATCGTGGTCGTGCCGACTGGAACCGGTTGGGTCGATCCGGCGGCGATGGATACGGTCGAATATCTGCATCGCGGCGATGTCGCGAGCGTCGCCCTGCAATATTCCTATCTGACGAGCTGGCTCTCCCTGCTGGTTGAGCCGAGTTATGGCGCCGAGGCGGGCGAAGCGCTGTTCAGGCAAGTCTATGACCACTGGACGACGCTGCCGAAGGACAAACGGCCGAAACTCTACCTGCATGGCCTGAGCCTCGGTGCTCTGAATTCGGAACGCTCGGCCGATCTCTTCGACGTCATCGGCGATCCTTTCCAGGGTGCACTTTGGAGCGGCCCGCCCTTCGAGAGTGCCGGCTGGAGATCGGTGACGGCGGGGCGCGATCCAGGCTCGCCCGCCTGGCTTCCGCGTTTCCGCGACAGCTCCGTCATCCGCTTCACCGCGCAGAAGAATGCGCTCGACATTTCCGGTGCCCAGTGGGGGCCGATGCGGATCGTCTATCTGCAATATGCGAGCGACCCCGTGACCTTCTTCGATTTTCATGCGCTCTATCGCGAGCCGGACTGGATGAAACAGCCGCGGGGCCTGGATGTCTCGCCCGATCTCACCTGGTACCCGGTCGTCACCATGCTGCAGCTGGCGCTCGACATGGCGATGGCGACGACATCGCCGATGGGTTACGGCCACGTCTATGCGCCGGAACACTATGTCGACGCCTGGATGGCCGTGACCGATCCACAAGGGCTTGCTCCTGGAGATGTCGACCGGTTGAAGGCGATGGTTTCCAAGCGGGACTGAGTTTTGGCGGCGCCGGTACCGACGGAAACCTGATGTCAGGCGCTCTGCGCCGGCGCCAGCAGCCTGAGAGCGTTGATCGTCACCAGCACCGTCGCTCCCGTATCGGCAAGGATTGCCGGCCAGAGCCCGGTAATGCCGGCAATTGTCGTCACCAGGAACACAGCCTTCAAGCCCAGGGCGATGGTGATATTCTGGCGGATATTGCCCATCGTGCGCTTCGACAGCTTGATCAACTCGGCGACATCGCCGACCCTTCCGTGAAGGACAGCGGCATCGGCGGTTTCGAGCGCCACGTCGGTGCCGCCGCCCATCGCGATGCCGATATCGGCTGCCGCCAGCGCCGGCGCGTCGTTGATCCCGTCACCGACCTTGGCCACGATTAGACCCTCGCGCTTGAGCTCGCCGACGATCCGCTGCTTGTCTTCCGGCATCAACTCGGCCCGTGCCTCGATGCCGAGTTCACTCCCGACGACCGATGCCGTCCGCCTGTTGTCGCCCGTCAGCATGACGATCCGGACACCGGCATCTGTCAGCGCCTTCAGCCCGGATTTCGCATCCGCGCGCGGCTCGTCGCGCATGGCAATGGCGCCTGCCAGCGTATCGCCAATGATCAGCACAGACACCGTCTTGCCCTCGTCGTTGAGTGCGGTGATGCGCGCAGTCTGCTCGGCCGAAAGCGCCGCATATTCGCCGGTCGCCTGCGGCGAACCGAGGAAGACCGATCTGCCGTCGACAGTCGCCGTCACGCCCTTGCCGCCCAGCGCCTTCGCGTCGGAAGCAGCCGGAATCCGCAGCTTGTCTGCGGTTGCCCTGTCCAGGATCGCCTTGGCGAGCGGATGGCTCGATCCGGTTTCCAGCGCCGCCGCGTAGGTGAGGACATCGGTTTCCGAATTGCCAAAGCCAATGATATCGGTCACCTTCGGCTTACCTTCCGTCAGTGTTCCGGTCTTGTCGAGCGCCACCGCATTGATCGTGCCCAGCGTCTCCAGCACGGCACCGCCCTTCATCAGCAGGCCGCGCCGTGCGCCGGCAGAAAGCGATGCGGCGATGGCCGCCGGCGTCGAGATGACCAGCGCGCAGGGGCAGCCGATGAGCAGGATTGCAAGTCCCTTGTAGACCCATTCGGCCCAGGCACCGCCGAGCAACAGCGGCGGAATAACTGCGACCAGCGCAGCGACCACCACCACGCCCGGCGTATAGTAGCGGGAGAATCGGTCGATGAAGCGCTCCGTCGGCGCCTTGGATTCCTGTGCCTCCTCGACCAGCTTGACGACACGGGCAATGGTGTTGTCGGCGGCGGCCGCCGTGACAAGGACGCGCAAGGCGGCGTCGCCGTTGATCGTGCCCGCGAAAACGTTGTCGTCGACGCCCTTGCGTACCGGCGTGCTTTCGCCGGTCACGGGCGCTTCGTCGATGGCGCTTTCGCCCGAAAGGATCACCCCGTCGGCAGAGATGCGGTCGCCGGGGCGGATGAGAATGATGGCGCCCACGGCTAGGCTTTCGGCCGGAACCGTGCGCGTCTGCCCGTTCTCTTCGAGCAACGCCTCCTTCGGCACCAGCGCCGTCAGGGACTGGATGCTTTGGCGTGCCTTGCCTGCCGCCACGCCTTCCAGCAGTTCGCCGACCAAGAACAGGAACACGACGGCCGCCGCCTCTTCACCGGCATCGATGATGACGGCGCCGACAGCGGCAATCGTCATCAGCATCTCGATGGAAAACGGCGTGCCCGCCATCGCCGCCATGATGGCGCGGCGGGCGATCGGCACAAGCCCGATCAGCATGGCAACGATGAACGCGTAAGGCGCGATCGACGGAACGAGATGGCCGACCGCATAGGCGACAACGAGCGCCGCGCCGGAGAAAATGGTCAGCTTGCCCTTCCGGCTTGCCCACCACGGACCGGCTGCCGGCCCATGGTCGTGGCCGTGAACGCCTTCCACTTGCGGCGGGCCGCTCTTGGTCGAAGCCGTGTGCCCCGCGTGGCTGTGATCCGAATGGGTGTGGCCCGTAGGGTTCGGGTGACTGTGACCCGCGTGATGGTCGTGCTCGTGACGTCCATGGTCATGCCCGCAGGATGCATGCTCCGGCTCGGAAACCGGTCTCACCGATTTTCCAGCCGGCAGGGAGACCGAATAGCCAAGACCCGTGACCTTCTTCGCGATGGCCGACAGGTCGCTCGCCCCATTGTGCCGCACGGTCATCGTGCCGGCGGTCACTGACACGGATACGTCCTCGACGCCCGGCATGCGTCGCACGGCGGTATCGATCTTGGCCGCGCAGGACGCGCAGTCCATGCCCTCAACCCGATACCGTGTCTGTTTCGCCTCTGCCATGATCCGCTTCCTGCTCGCTTGCTTGTCAAACCGTGGCATCTTTCCTACATCCTCTAGCGACTAGAGGTGCAAGAGGGAAAATCATGAAAAAGATCACCATCGGGGAGGCGGCTCGCCAGAGCGGCGTCAAGGTGCCGACGATCCGTTATTATGAGGGCATCGGCCTGCTTCGGACGCCCAGCCGCAGCGAGGGCAACCAGCGCGCCTATGAGCAATCCGATCTCGACCGCCTCACCTTTATCCGCCATGCACGCGAACTCGGCTTCGAGGTCGAGGCGATCCGAACGCTTCTGAGCCTGCAGGACAACCCTTTGCAGCCCTGTGCCTCCGCCGATGCCATTGCCAAGGCTCGTCTGATAGAGGTGAAGCAGCGCATCCGCAGCCTGACGGCGCTGAAGGCGGAACTGGAAATGATGGTGGAGGGCTGTGGCCACGGCCGCGTTGATCAGTGCCGGGTGATCGAGGTGCTTGCCGATCACGGTCAGTGCACCCATCACGGCCATTGAGTTTCGGAAATGGTCCGGCGATTGCGCATAGCATGCCTCTCGGCTACGGTCCGGCCATAAACAAGGCAGAAAAAGACGGGCGTCATGACACTTCAGGGAAAACGCATCCTGCTCATCATCTCCGGCGGCATCGCGGCCTATAAGAGCCTCGATCTCATCCGCCGGCTGCGGGAACGCGGTGCCTCGGTCCGCCCGGTAATGACGGCCGGGGCGCAGGCCTTCGTCACGCCGCTCGCCGTTGGTGCGCTCGCCGCCGACAGGGTGTTTACCGATCTGTTTTCCCGGGAGGACGAGCAGGATGTCGGCCATATCCGGCTTGCCCGCGATTGTGATCTGATCCTGATCGCGCCCGCCACCGCAGATCTGATGGCGAAGATGGCGCACGGCCTCGCCGACGATCTGGCCTCCACCATTCTTCTCGCAACGGATAAGCCGGTTCTCGCCGCCCCCGCCATGAACCCGAAGATGTGGTCGCATCCGGCCACCCGCCGCAACCATGCGACGCTTGTTGCCGACGGCATCCGCTTCATCGGCCCGGCCGCCGGCGAAATGGCCGAAAGCGGCGAAAAAGGCGAAGGCCGCATGGCCGAACCGCTGGAGATCGCGGCCGCCGCCGAAGCGCTGCTCGACACCGGCCGGAAACCGCTGGCGGGCAAGAAGGCCATCGTCACCTCCGGCCCGACACATGAGCCGATCGACCCGGTGCGCTACATCGCCAACCGCTCGTCAGGAAAGCAGGGGCATGCGATTGCCGCAGAGCTGGCCCGGCTCGGAGCCGACGTGACGCTGGTCTCCGGCCCGGTGACGATCGCCGATCCGAAGGGTGTGTCGGTCATCCGTGTCGAGCGCGCGGAAGAAATGCGCGACGCCGTCATTGCAGCGCTGCCCGCCGATATTGCCGTGATGGTCGCCGCCGTCGCCGACTGGCGCGTGGCGAGTGCTGCTGGCAACAAGATCAAGAAAAAGCCCGGCGAAGCGCCACCGCCACTGCAGCTGACCGAAAACCCGGATATCCTGAAGACCGTCGGCCACCATGCCAAGCGACCAAAGCTGGTCGTCGGTTTTGCCGCTGAAACGCAGAATGTTGCTGAGAATGGCCGCTCCAAGCTGGAGAGGAAGGGGGCTGATTACATCGTCGCCAACGATGTCTCGCCCCACACCGGCATCATGGGCGGCGACCGCAACACCGTGAAGGTCATCGGCAAGACCGGTGACGAGGACTGGCCGGACATGGACAAGCAGGCGGTAGCCGAACGGCTCGGCCGGCTGATCGCGTCACATTTTTCCTGACGCTGCCCGGCCCATGCGATCAGCGCTCGGTGCGGCACCCTGCGTGCCGAACAGGCGGACGTCGACACCGTTTTCGCCAACGATGACCGCCGTGCCGTCCGGAATTTCCACCCAGGCGTTGTCATCGTCGTTGAGCGGTTCGGACACGAGGCAGTAGCCGCCGCTCGGCCCCATCGGGGCGGCGTAAAGCGTCGGCGCCTTCCAGTCGGAGGCGTAGCGCACGGCGTAGAGATCATGGCCGTCCGAAAGGGCAGCCGTGAAGCGGACGAGAACCTTGCGCTCCAGATGCTCGGCCAGGCGCTCGACGAAGGCCAGCGTCTCCGCGATGGCGCCGAGCGGATCGCTCTCAAGGCCGAATTGCAGCGCCATCAGGAACAGAAGCTCGCTGTCGGTGGAGCCGGTGCGGGCAGCGTAGAGATCGTTGTCGAGCATCGCCTCCATCGGCCGGCGCAGATGGTCAAAATCGCCGATCTGGCCGTTGTGCATGAAGGACCAGCGGCCGTGGATGAAAGGATGGCAATTGTCGCGCCGCGTGCCGCCGCCGGTTGCGGCCCGCACATGGGCGAGAAACAGCGGCGAGCGGATCTGTCGGGCGATGCTTTTGAGGTTGCAGTCGGACCAGGCGGGCAGGATGTCGCGGTAGCGGCCGGGTTCCGGATGATCGCCGTACCAGGCGATGCCGAAGCCGTCGCCGTTGGTGGCCGTCTTGGCGCGGGTGGCGCAGTGGGATTGCTCGATCAGGGAATGCGCCGGGGACGACACCAGTTCTTCCAGATAAAGCGGCTCTCCGCGATAGGCTGCCCAACGGCACATAAAAGATACTCCGGGTTGCGGGGATGGCCCGCCTTGATGGTTCGTTAACCATGATATTTGCCGATCATCCGGCCGAACATGGTAAAAATGCGTTAACGAACAGGATCATTTCCACATCTTCCTGCACAATCTATCGCCTTTTCCCCGGTGTTTCTGTTCCGCTTGGAACGGGCTTTCGCAATATTCGAACAAAAATTCCATATTGACATGCAATGTAAAAAACATTTCATCTGGCCCCGAAGCCGCAACGCAGTGCTGGGAGGAATTGACAGATGAGTGGCAAACGCAGGATCGGCGTCGGCTTGATCGGCACTGGTTTCATGGGCAAGGCGCATGCGCTGGGCTTCACGGTCGCGGCAAGGGTGTTTGACCTGCCGTTTGAACTTGACCTGGTTTCGGTTGCCGACGTCTCGCTCGATGGCGCCGAAAAGGCACGCCGCAATCTGGGTTTCCGCAACGCGACCGCGGACTGGCGCGAGTTGCTGAGCGACCCGGCTATCGACATCATCGACATCACCACGCCCAATCTGCTGCACAAGGAGATGGCACTGGCCGCGATCGCCCACGGCAAACATGTCTACTGTGAAAAGCCGCTCGCACCGACCGTTGCCGAATGCGCCGAAATGGTTGCCGCGGCGGAAAAGGCCGGCGTCGTCACGCAGGTTGGGTTCAATTATCTGAAGAACCCGATGATCTTCCTGGCGAAGGACCTGATCGAAAGCGGCGAGATCGGCGAAATCCGCTCGGTGCGCGGCATCCATGCCGAGGACTTCATGATGGACGCGTCCGCGCCCTGGAGCTGGCGGCTTGATCCGAAGAGCGGCGGTGGCGCGCTTGCCGACATTGGCAGCCACATTATTGCGTCCCTTCGCCATCTCGTCGGTCCCATCTCCTCGGTATTGGCCGAGACGATCATTCAGGTGCCCGAACGCCCCATCGCACGCGGCTCGAGTGAGATGCGCGCCGTCGAGGTGGACGACATCACCCGCGCCTTCGTGCGCTTCGAAGGCGGCGCGACCGGCAGTTTCGAGGCCAATTGGAGCGCCACCGGCCGCAAGATGCAGCATGATTTCGAAATCTACGGATCGAAGGGCAGCATCGTCTTCACGCAGGAGCGGATGAACGAACTCAAGGTCTGGTTCGCCGGCGACGACGTCCGAAGCCGTGGTTACCGCACCATCTGGGCCGGCCCGGAGCACCCGCCCTACGGCGCCTTCTGCGTCGCCCCCGGCCACCAGATCGGCTTCAACGACCTGAAGGCCATCGAGGCGAATGAATTCCTGCAGGCGATCGCGACTGGCGGCAGACCCGGAACCGATTTCCGGGAAGGCTACGAGGTCCAGAAGGTCGTTTCGGCCACCTACCAATCGGCGAAAACCAATGAGTGGGTGCACATCGGAGCCAGTTGATGAAAGTGCAAAAAAACTTGGAACGGTGGAATGAATATTCTATTCTTCGCTCCATTCTTTACGTAAGGTCTTGAAAACAGCGTACGCAGGAAGAGACCGCAGCCGATGGCCGAAACGGAAAACAGCATCGATGTTCCGCAGGATTTCGACGGCCTGAAGGCGACGATCCTGGAGCGGAAGGCGCAATTGCCGAAGCGTCTCCGCCAGGTCGCGGCTTACGCGCTGGACCATCCGGATGAGATCGCCTTCGGCACGGCTGCGAGTATCGCCACGTCGGCCGATGTTCAGCCCTCGACCCTGGTCCGTTTCGCCCAGCATTTCGGTTTTGAGGGGTTTTCCAGTCTGCAACAGATTTTCCGGGCTCGCCTGCGTGAACGCACACCGGGTTATGACGAGCGTCTCAAGGCACTGAGCGCCAACGATCACAGCAAGCTCGAAAGCGGGTCGATCTTCAACGGCTTCGTCGCCGCGGCCCACCGATCGCTCGACAATATCGCCACCTCCGTCGAGCCCGAAGCCTTCGAGCGCGCCGTCAATATCCTCGCCGGAGCCGAGACGATCTATCTTGTCGCCAAGCGCCGCTCCTATCCGATCTCCGGCTACATGGCCTATGCCTTCGGCAAACTGAAGGTGAAATACCAGATGGTTGGCACGGCGGCCGGTATCGATGACGATATTCTGGCGATGGCCGGCCCGAAAGACGCAGCCTTTGCCGTCAGTTTCTCCCCTTATGCGTCCGAGAGCGTCAATCAGGCAAAATCGCTTGCGGGCCGCAAGGTGCCGGTCGTGTCGCTGACGGACTCGGCCTTCTCGCCGCTGGCGGAATCGTCCAAGGTCTGGTTCGAACTGGTCGAGGCCGATCATGCCGGATTCCGTTCCCTTTCGGCCAGCATGGCCTTTGCCATGGCGCTGACCGTCGCTGTCGCTGAAAAGCGGCGGCGGAATGCCCAGGAACACTAATAGAATGAAAATTCTATATTGACTAAGCGCCAGAATTTATGTTTCATAAAGCCATCATCCAACTGACAATAGGAATGTCGGCGCGACGCCAGCGCCCCGCCGGGAGGAAGCAGTGAGCCAGACCAACAGGATGCAGGCAGACAAGCCGCTTGACCTCATCACCATCGGCCGGGCCTCGGTCGATCTTTACGGCCAGCAGATCGGAACGCGGCTGGAGGACGTCGCCAGTTTCGCCAAGTCCGTCGGCGGCTGCCCCACCAATATCTCCGTCGGTACGGCGCGTCTCGGTCTGAAATCGGCGCTGCTGACCCGTGTCGGCAAAGAGCAGATGGGCCGCTTCATCCGCGAGCAGCTCGAGCGCGAAGGCGTGGAAACCAAGGGCATTGTGACCGATCCCGAACGGCTGACCGCGCTCGCCATTCTCTCCGTTGAAAGCGATCATTCCTTCCCGCTGCTGTTCTACCGCGACAATTGCGCCGACAATGCGCTGTGCGAAGACGATGTGGCCGAAGATTTCATCCGCTCCGCCCGTGCCATCCTGGTCACCGGCACGCATTTCTCCAAGCCGCACACCGATGCCGCCCAACGCAAGGCGATCCGTATTGCCAAGGAAAGCGGCGCCAAGGTCGTCTTCGATATCGACTATCGCCCGAATCTCTGGGGCCTTGCCGGCCATGACGCGGGCGACAACCGCTATATCGCCTCGGAAAAGGTCTCGGCTCACCTGAAGACGGTGCTGGCCGATTGCGACCTGATCGTCGGCACCGAGGAGGAAGTGCTTATCGCATCGGGTGACAGCGACCTGCTTGCGGCGCTCAAGACCATCCGCGCCAATTCCAAGGCGACGATCGTGCTGAAGCGCGGGCCGATGGGCTGCATCGTCTACGATGGTCCGATTTCGGATAATCTCGAAGACGGTATCGTCGGCAAGGGCTTCCCGATCGAGGTCTACAACGTTCTCGGCGCCGGCGACGCCTTCATGTCCGGCTTCCTGCGCGGTTGGCTGAAAGGCGAACCGCATGCCACCTCGGCCACATGGGCCAATGCCTGCGGCGCCTTTGCTGTCTCGCGTCTGCTCTGCGCACCGGAAATTCCGACCTGGACCGAGCTGCAGTTTTTTCTCGAAAACGGCAGCAAGGAAAAGGCGCTGCGCAAGGACGAGGCGATCAACCACGTCCATTGGGCAACAACCCGCCGCCGCGAGATCCCGCAGCTGATGGCGCTCGCCATTGACCACCGCAGCCAACTCGAGGATCTTGCCGATGGCAATCCTGATCTGCTGGCCCGCATCCCGGCCTTCAAGGTGCTGGCCGTCAAGGCGGCCGAGCGTATCGCCAACGGCCGCCCCGGCTTCGGCATGCTCATCGATGACAAATACGGCCGCGAGGCCCTGTTTGCCGCCGCCAAGAACAAGGATTTCTGGATCGCCAAGCCGATCGAGCTTCCGGGTTCGCGGCCGCTGCAGTTCGAGTTCAGTCAGGACCTCGGTAGCCGGCTCATCGATTGGCCGGTCGATCACTGCATCAAGGTCTTGAGCTTCTACCATCCGGACGATCCGGCCGAGATGAAGGCCGCCCAGATCGCCAAGCTGCGTTCCGCCTTCGAGGCAGCGCGGAAAGTCGGCCGCGAAATCCTGATCGAGATCATCGCCGGCAAGCACGGTACACTCGACGACCAGACCATTCCCCGCGCCCTCAATGAGCTTTATGATGCCGGCCTGAAGCCCGACTGGTGGAAGCTGGAGCCGCAGGCAAGCCGCGCCGCCTGGGCCGCCATCGATGCGGTCATCGAAAAGCGCGATCCCCTCTGCCGCGGCGTCGTTCTACTCGGACTGGAGGCGCCGTATGATGTGCTCAAGGAAGGTTTTGCCGCTGCGCGCACCTCCAAGACGGTCAAGGGCTTTGCCGTTGGCCGCACGATCTTTGCCGATGCCAGCAAGGCGTGGCTCGCAGGCGAGATGACCGACGAGCAGGCGATCGCCGACATGGCGGGCAAGTTCGAGGCTCTGGTCAATCTGTGGCTCGGCTTGGCGGAGACGAAAGCGGCTTGAAAAACCCGGTGAGTGCCGAGGATACGGCCCTCACTCCCTCTGTCCCTTCGGTAATCTCCTCTTCAAAGAGGGTGATTAGCTTTGCCGACGACAGCGCAGATGAGAGAAAACTATGATCTCCGCCATCGAGGGGGAGATGTCCCGAAGGGACGGAGGGGGGTAGAACTCTCCTCGTATGCGGAGTTAATGCGAGGCGATGGCCTCGTTCGAGGAGGAAACAATGAGCCTGAAAACAGTCCGCCTGACCATGGCGCAAGCCGTGGCGCGGTTCCTGACGCGGCAGATGACCGTGATCGATGGCGAAAAACTGCCGATCTTCGGCGGTGTCTTTGCCATTTTCGGTCACGGTAACGTCGCGGGCATCGGCGAGGCGCTATACGGCATCAAGGACACGTTGCCGACGTATCGCGCCCAGAACGAGCAGGGCATGGCGAATGCAGCGATCGCCTTTGCCAAGGCAAGCTTCCGCCGGCGCTTCATGGCGTGCACGACGTCGATCGGCCCCGGTGCGCTGAACATGGTGACTTCCGCGGCGCTCGCGCACGTCAACCGCTTGCCCGTTCTTTTCCTTCCCGGCGACGTCTTCGCCAATCGCCGCCCCGATCCGGTTCTGCAGCAGATCGAGGATTTCGGCGACGGCACCATGACTGTGAACGACTGCTTCCGTCCCGTCTCGCGCTATTTCGATCGCATCACCCGTCCGGAACAGATCATCCCGGCGCTGCGCCGCGCCATGCAGGTGTTGACCGACCCCGCCGATTGCGGCCCGGTGACGCTGGCGCTCTGCCAGGATGTGCAGGCGGAAGCCTATGATTATCCGGAGAACTTCTTCGACGAGAAGGTCTGGACGACCCGGCGCCTCCACCCCGATGCCGATGAACTGGCCCATGCGATCACGGCGCTGAAGGCGGCCAAAAAGCCGGTGATCATCGCCGGCGGCGGCGTGCTCTATTCGGAAGCCGCCAAAGCGCTCGCAACGTTCGCCGAGACGCACGGTATCCCCGTCGTCGAAACCCAGTCTGGCAAGTCCTCGCTGCCACATAGCCATCCGCTCAACATGGGTTCGGTCGGCGTCACGGGTACCTCGGCCTCCAACCAGCTTGCCGAAGAGGCCGATGTTGTTCTCGCGGTCGGTTCGCGCCTCCAGGATTTCACCACCGGCTCCTGGTCGCTGTTCAAAAATGACGATCTGAAGATCATCGGCCTTAACGTACAGGCCTTCGACGCCGCCAAGCATGAGGGCCTGCCGCTGGTATCCGACGCCCGCGTCGGGCTGGAGGCGTTGAGCGCCGGGCTTGGTTCGCAAAAGGCCGATGGGGCCTGGACGAAGAAGGCGACCGCCGGCAAGGCCGAGTGGCTGAAGGCAGCGGACAAGGCAATGGAGGCCACCAACGCTACACTGCCGTCCGATGCGCAGGTGATCGGTGCCGTCCAGCGCGCCCGAACGGAGAATACCACGCTCGTTTGCGCCGCCGGCGGTCTGCCGGGCGAGTTGCACAAGCTCTGGCAGGCGGATTCCCCCGGCAGCTATCACATGGAATACGGTTTTTCGACCATGGGTTATGAAGTCGCCGGCGGTCTCGGCGTCAAGCTCGCCAAACCGAATAGCGACGTCATCGTCATGGTCGGCGACGGCAGTTACATGATGCTGAATTCAGAAATCGCCTCCTCGATCATGCTCGGTGCCAAGATCACCATCGTGCTGCTCGACAATGCCGGCTATGGCTGCATCAACCGACTGCAGATGGCCACCGGCGGCGCGAACTTCAACAATCTGTTGAGGGACACGCATCACGTCACGCTGCCAGCCATCGATTTTGCCGCCCACGCGGCTGCCATGGGCGCTGTGACGCGCAAGGTTTCGTCGATCGCCGAGCTGGAAATCGCGCTGAAGGAAACCGCCGGCGCAGATCGCACGACGGTTATCGTTATCGACACAGACCCGCTCATCACCACGGATGAGGGCGGTCACTGGTGGGATGTCGCGGTGCCGGAAGTTTCCGAGCGCGCGAAGGTCAACGAGGCCCGCAAGGGCTACGAGAAAGCGCTTGCCGCACAGCGCATCGGTTAAGAAACGTCCCGTCCTGATATGGACGGGAGAGCCCCGAACATCATTGCCAGATCATTTCGGAGAGCTCGCTGCAGGCTTCCCGAACGACGCCTCAAGGAGAATTTTCATGAAAGCCAAACTCGGCATGTCGCCCATCGCTTGGTGGAACGACGACCTTCCCGAACTCAGCGATGACGTGTCGCTCGAAGAATGCCTGCGCCAGTCGCGCAGTGCGGGCTTCACTGGCATGGAGCAAGGTCGCCGCTTTCCGAACAATCCCAACGAAATGCTGCCGATCCTGCGCGCGGCCGACGTGACGCTCTGCGGCGGCTGGTTCTCCGGCACGCTAGTCAATGAGGATCTCTCGGCCAACAAGGACCGCATCGCGCCGATGATCGAACTGTTCAAGGCCGTTAATGCGCCCTGCATCGTCTATGGCGAAGTCGGCCGTTCGATTCAGGGCGACCGCTCCAAGCCGCTCGCCACCAAGCCGCGCCTTGGCGATGATGAGATGAAGGTCTATGCACGCCGCGTCACCGAATTCGGCGAATGGTGCGCCGAACAGGGCATGCCCCTTTCCTACCATCACCACATGGCGGCTGTCGTGGAAACCGAGCCGGAACTCGACGCATTCATGAAGAATTCGGGCGAAGGCATTCCGCTGCTGCTGGACGCCGGCCATCTGGCTTTCGCTGGCGGTAACGTGCTGCGTGCCATCGACAATCACCATGCCCGTATCAACCATGTGCATGTGAAGGACATCCGTCAGGCGGTAATCGACGGTCTGGATCGCAGCAAGCAATCTTTCCTTGACGCCGTGGCGCTCGGGGCCTTTACCGTACCGGGCGACGGCTCGCTCGATTTCGGCGCCATCGTCAAGCGTTTCGCCGACTATGGCTATGAAGGCTGGTTCGTGGTCGAGGCCGAGCAGGATCCGCGCAAGTCGCCGCCGCAGAAGATGGCGGAGATCGGCTATGCCGAACTGATGCGCGTCATGACCGCTGCAGGCTATACAGTGGAAACGGAAGGTTTCCCCAAGGGTTGACGCTTCGGGCGCTTAAAGCGAGGCCCGCAAACACATGGATGTTGGATAAAAGGACCAAGCTCATGCCAAATCTTCTCGTCAAGCCAAACGGCACCTCCGGCCTCGTCCACGACATCACGCCCGAATCCGCCGGCTGGACCTATGTCGGCTTCGGGCTCCATCGGCTTGCCGCTGGCGAGAAGACGGCTGGCGAAAGCGCCGAGCGCGAGACCTGCCTCGTGCTCGTCGCCGGCAAGGCGAAAATCTCCGTCGACGGCAAGGATTTCGGCGAACTCGGCGAGCGCATGACGCCGTTCGATGGACAGCCCTATGCGGTCTATGTACCGAAGGGCAGCCGCTGGCAGGCGACGGCGACGTCGGCTCTTGATCTGGCGGTGTGCTCGGCACCTGGCGGCGACGGCTACAAGACGCAGGTGATCCGTCCGGGAACGCACCCTCAGATGACGCGCGGCAAGGCGACGAATACGCGCTATGTAACCAACATCATGCCGGAGGACGACAATGCGGCCCATTCGCTGCTCGTCGTCGAGGTCATCACGCCCGGCGGCCATACTTCGTCCTATCCGCCGCACAAGCATGACGAGGACAACCTGCCGGCCGAAAGTTTCCTGGAGGAAACCTACTATCATCGCCTGAATCCGGCTCAAGGTTTCGCCATGCAGCGCGTCTATACCGACGACCGCTCGCTGGACGAGGCCATGGCCGTCGAGGATGGAGACGTGACGCTGGTACCGAAGGGCTATCATCCGGTCGCGGCGATCCATGGCTATGATCTCTATTACCTCAACGTCATGGCCGGCCCGTCGCGGATCTGGAAATTCAACAACGCCAAGGAACATGCCTGGCTGTTCACCGGCGTCTGATGCGCTAGGTTCCTTCTCAACAGGGAGGATCGAGCATGCATATCGACGGGAACTGCCATTGCGGCGCGATCAGGTATGAGGCGGAGATCGACCCCGACGAGGTCGGCATCTGCCATTGCACGGACTGCCAGCAGCTGACCGGCTCGGTCTATCGCGTCACTGTCTCCGTGCCGAAGAATAGTTTTCGGATCACGGCCGGTGAGCCGAAGACCTACGTCAAGACCGGCGACAACGGCCGGACGCGCTTCCAGATGTTCTGCGGCAATTGCGGCTCGCCGATCTATACGACCGGCACGGACGAGGATGCCGAAGAAATCGGCATCCGCTGGGGCAATATCCGCCAACGGAGCGAACTTGCGCCCAGGCATCAGATCTGGTGTTCTTCGGCGGCGAACTGGTTCGGCGAGCGCGATGCTCTGCCCGGCCGGGAGCGGGATTGAGGAGCGTTCCAGGCAATGAAGACCGGTCAGTTCCGGATCAAGCGATGCGCGATCGAAGGCGTGGAGGCCGTTGAGGCCGACACGGCACACAGTTTCGGCCGGCATACGCACGACCAGTTCGGCATCGGCGTCATCATGCGCGGCGCGCAGAGATCAGCCAGCGGGCGAGGGCCGGTCGAGGCAGGGCCGGGCGACATGATCACGGTTAATCCGGGCGAAGTCCATGACGGGTACCCGATCGGCGACTCGGGGCGCTCCTGGCAAATGCTCTATTTGGATCCCGGCCTGATTGCCGATGCAGTGCTCGACATCGCCGAGGCGCGGGCGGAGGATTTTGTGTTTTCGCGGCCCGTGATGAGCGACCGCAGCGCCGTCGAAGGGTTTGTGTCAGTCTATGCGGCGATGACGCAGACGCGGGAAACGCTGGCGGGCGAAAGCGGCCTTCTCCAACTGATCGCATCCCTGATGGAGCGCCACCCGCAAATCCGCATTGTGCCACCGTCCGTCAGCCGCGCGAAGGCTCGGATCGATGACGACCCGGCGGCCGAGGTAACCTTGGCAGATCTTGCCGCGGCGAGCGGGCTCAGCCGGTTTCAAGTGATACGCGCCTTCGCCCAGGCGACCGGAATGACGCCACATGCCTACCTCGTCCAGCGTCGTATCGGCATCGTTCGCCGGATGATCGCCAAGGGGACGCCTCTCGCCGATGCCGCCTTTGCCGGCGGGTTCGCCGATCAAAGCCATATGACGCGAACCTTCGTGCGCGCCTACGGCGTGACGCCCGGCGCCTACGCGCTGGCCTTTGGCTGACGGCCTGCAATTCCGTTCAAGACCGGCCGACGGCGATCCGCTTAGCTTCGGTTTTCCTCATCGAACGGAGCGCGCCGTGACCCTCGAATATCTGCTGACATCCATCATCGTCATCCTGCTGCCTGGCACCGGCGTGCTCTACACGCTGGCAATGGGGCTGAACGCCGGCACCCGCGCCAGCATCCTTGCCGCCCTCGGCTGCACGCTCGGCATCCTGCCGCATATTGCCGCCAGTATCGCGGGCCTGGCGGCCCTCCTGCACGCCAGCGCGCTTGCCTTCCAGGTCATCAAATATCTCGGCGTCGCCTATCTGCTCTACATGGCCTGGAGTGTTCTGAAGGACAGCGAGACACTGCGCATCGCCGAGCGGGACAGCCAGGTCCCTGCACTGCGGGTGATCACCACCGGCTTTCTCCTTAATATCCTCAATCCGAAACTGTCGCTGTTCTTCCTCGCCTTCCTGCCGCAATTCGTGCACAACGGCACGCCTTCGCCGACGCTCTTCATGCTCTGGCTTGCCGCCGTCTTCATGGCGCTGACCTTCATCGTCTTCGTGGTCTATGGCGTCTTCGCCTCGGCTGCGCGGCGCCATGTCATCGCAAGGCCGGGCGTGACAACGTGGCTTCGGCGCGGTTTTGCCGGTGCCTTCGGCGTCATGGGTTTGCGGCTCGCCTTCTCCGCGCAATGACGCGTAAGAAAAGTCGCAAGGTCGTGTTGCGACGCCGATATCGGTTTGATCTGCGGCAGGAATCCCCGTATCGAACGGGTATGCCATCGCTCGCACAGAGGCGGGCAGCCAGATCACATAAGGAGTCCGCCCCTTGTCTTCCGCGTCATCGCCGGTGTTCGGCAAGAAATATTCCGCTTTCCTGTTCGACATGGACGGAACGCTGCTGAGTTCCATCGAAGCAGCGGAGCGCGTGTGGGGGCGCTGGGCGGAGAGCCATGGCCTCGATGTCGCGACCTTCCTGCCGACCATGCATGGCAAGCGCGGCGTCGACACCATCCGTCAATTGGGCCTGCCCGGGGTCGATCCGGAGGCGGAATCGGCGATCATCTGCCAGGGCGAGATCGAGGACGTCGAGGGCGTTAGACCGCTCCCCGGCGCGATCGAATTCCTGAAGAGTCTGCCGCCGGAGCGCTGGGCGATCGTTACGTCCTCGCCGCGCGAACTCGCCAAGGTCCGCATTGCCGCCGCCGGCCTGCCGGAGCCGCGCTTCATCGTCATCGCCGAGGATGTCTCGCGCGGCAAGCCGAGCCCGGAATGCTACCTGCTCGGCGCCAAGCGCGTCGGCTTCGATGCCAAGGATTGCCTGGTGTTCGAGGATGTCGCGGCCGGTGTCATTGCGGGAGAATCGGCGGGTTCGGACGTGATGGTCATCACCGCCACGCATACGCATCCGTTCGAGACCTCGCATCCGAAAATCCCCGGCTATATCGGCATCGAGGTTTCGGTCGATGAAAACGGCGATCTCACGCTGATCGACCGCCGGTAGGCGGTGCACGACCTGGTTTCCCCGGGCGCGGATCTGGATTGCCGATACGCCCGCCGTCTTTCCCGGTCGTTGCAACCGGCAGCCGGCACGCCCGCGGAAGCGCCGAGTTCACTGGACAAGCCGAAGGCGCGGGTATTTAATTAGCATTGCATGAAATTCCTGTAAAAGACGCGTTCCCCGTTCAATGGAGGATGAAATGACCGGCGTCAGATGGAAGCTTCAGGGGCGCGAGTTCATCCACTGCAACTGCGCGTATGGTTGCCCTTGCCAATTCAATGCACTCCCCACCCAGGGCAAATGCCACGCCATCGGCGTCATCGAAGTCGAGGACGGCTTCCATGGCGAAACGCGGCTCGACGGCTTGCGTGTCGGCATGATCGTGTCATGGCCGGGGCCTATCCATGAGGGGCATGGCGCCTGTGTGCCGATCATCGACGAGCGCGCTTCGCCGGCGCAGCGCGAAGCCTTGCTGCGCATCATGAGCGGGCTCGACACCGAGCCGGGCGCGACCTTCTTCGCCGTGTTCGCCACGACATACGATACGGTGTATGAGCCGGTCTTCACGCGGATCGATTTCGATCTGGACATGGACGGGCGCACGGCCAAGGTGGACATTCCAGGCTGGATCGAAGCGCGCGGCGAACCGATCCGCAATCCCGTCACCGGCGACGAACACCGGGCCCGCATCAACCTGCCGCAGGGTTTCGAATACGACATATGCGAGGCCGGGCGTGGATGGGCCGAGACGAAAGGGCCGATTGCTCTATCCACCAAGGATTCGCACGCCCATTTTGCCCGCCTGCACATGACCGAAAGCGGCGTCGTTCACTAGGGCCTAGGACGATGCCTGGAACCACGCTCGACGCCCTGCTGAAGCGGGACCGGATCATCATAATCGCCAGCCTAGCCGCCATGACCCTGCTTGCTTGGGCCTATCTGCTTTCGCTCAGCGACACGATGGCGGCAGGTGAAGAGCCGATGCGATCCATGGATGGCATGCCCGGGACGGATATGCCCGGCATGCCCGAGGCCATGCTGGCGCCGCATGTGTGGAGCCCCGGCGAGGCATTGCTTGTTTTTGCGATGTGGTCGGTGATGATGGTCGGCATGATGCTTCCGTCGGCCGCGCCGATGATCCTGCTCTACGCGCGTGTTGGCCGGCACGCCGCAAGCCAGGGCGCGCCCTTCGCGGCCACCGGCGTCTTCGGCAGCGGCTATGCCGCGGCCTGGTTCGTGTTCTCGCTTGTGGCAACTGCCGGACAATGGCGGCTCGAACGCGGCCTGCTGCTGACGCCGATGCTGGAGAGCGCGAGCGGCCTGTTCAGCGGGATGCTGCTCCTCTTCGCCGGCCTCTATCAGTGGACGCCGCTCAAGCATGCCTGTCTCAGCAAGTGCCGTGCGCCCCTCGCTTTCATCCAGAGCGAGGGGGGATTTCGCCGCGAGCCGTGGGGTGCCTTCAGGATGGGGCTGCGTCACGGCCTTTATTGCGTCGGCTGCTGCTGGCCGCTCATGGCGCTTCTGTTCGTCGGCGGGGTGATGAACATCCTCTGGATCGCCGGGCTCGCGATCTTCGTGCTTGCCGAAAAAGTCATGCCCGGTGGGCAGCGGCTCTCGCAAGCCGCCGGCGCCATCCTCGTCGCAGTGGGCTCATGGCTCATTGTCCGTGGCCTCTTCTGACGGCAGGGCCGGGGCGGCGAATATCACGCGGCCTTGGCGACGTGATACTCCTTGATGGCGACCATCTTGATAGCCGGGTAACGTTCCGCTTCATAACGCAGCGAGAATGAATCCTGGGCCAGGAAGACCGGGTCCCCGTCGAGGTCGCGGGCAATATCGCCACGCCGGGCGTTGATGAATTTGTCCAGGTCCGCTGGCTGATCGGCCGAAATCCAGCGGCAGACGGAGAAACGCGCCACGTCGAAGGAGACCGGCAGGCCGTATTCCGACTGCAGCCGTTCCTTCAGCACGTCGAGCTGCAGCGCGCCGACGACGCCGACGATGGCCGGAGAGCCGTCTTCGGGGGAGAACAGCTGCACCACGCCTTCCTCTGCCATCTGCTGCAGGGCTTCCTTCAGCTTCTTGGCCTTCATCGCATCTTCGAGCCGCACGCGACGCAGGATTTCCGGCGAGAAGTTCGGTACGCCCTGGAACACCAGCTGTTCGCCTTCGGTCAGCGTGTCGCCGATGCGCAAGGTGCCGTGGTTCGGAATGCCGACCACATCGCCTGCATAGGCCGTGTCGGCAAGCTGACGCTGCGAGGCGAAGAAGAACTGCGGCGCTGTCAGGCCGAGCTGCTTGCCGGTGCGCGACAGGCGCGCCTTCATGCCGCGCTCCAGCTTGCCGGAGCAGATGCGGGCAAAGGCGATGCGGTCGCGGTGGTTCGGATCCATGTTCGCCTGGATCTTGAAGACGAAGGCGGTCATCTTGTCGTCGGTCGCCTGGACCGTCCGGACGTCGGCCACCTGATCGCGTGGCGGCGGGGCGAAGTCTCCGAGCGCATTGATGAGGTCGCGCACGCCAAAGTTCCTGAGCGCCGAGCCGAAGAAGACCGGCGTCAGATGGCCTTCGAGGAACGCCTTCTTGTCGAACGGCTTGCAGGCCTCGATCGCCAGCGACAACTCGTCGATGAAGGCATCGCGCTCGTTTTCCGGCAGCCGATGGGCGGCCATTTCCGGCCCGTTGACCTTGGTGAGGATTTCCTGCGTGTCGGAGCCGCGCACGGTGTTGTCGGCGAGATGGTAGGAGCCGCAGAAGGTCTTCGAACGGCCGATCGGCCAGGTCACGGGGGCGCAGTCGAGCGCCAGCTTTTCCTCGACCTCATCCAGAATCTCGAACGGGTCGCGGCTTTCGCGGTCCATCTTGTTGATGAAGGTGATGATCGGGATGTCGCGCATGCGGCAGACTTCGAACAGTTTGAGCGTCCGCGGCTCGATGCCCTTTGCGGCGTCGATGACCATGACGGCGGCATCCACGGCCGTCAGCGTGCGATACGTGTCGTCGGCGAAGTCCTCGTGGCCGGGTGTGTCGAGAATGTTGAAGACATTGCCGCCATATTCGAAGGTCATCACCGAGGTGACGACCGAGATGCCGCGCTCGCGCTCGATCTTCATCCAGTCGGATCGCGTCTGGATGCGGTCCTTCTTCGCCTTGACCTCGCCGGCAAGCTGGATCGCACCGCCGAATAGCAGCAGCTTTTCGGTGAGCGTGGTCTTGCCCGCGTCCGGGTGCGCGATAATAGCAAAGGTGCGGCGGCGGGAAACCGCCTCGGCGAGACTTTCGGCCATGATGTGAATCCTGTGAATTGCCGCGTATGTAGCGACTCCGTGGATAACTTGCAATTCGCATTGACCGTGCCGGAGCTGGAATTGCTAATGAGAGGCATGACTCTTCATTCCCAGACCCGCCCGACCCTCAGCCTCGTCCGCCTGCCAAACGCAACAGGCATCGATCTGCCCGCCTATGAGACGGCCGGTGCTGCCGGCATGGACCTTCGTGCCGCTGTCGCTGCCGATCAGCCGATGACGCTCGCACCCGGCAAGCGGGCACTCGTGCCGACCGGCTTCATCTTCGAAATCCCGGCCGGATACGAGGCGCAAATCCGCCCACGCTCCGGCCTTGCCTTCAAGCACGGCATCACCTGCCTCAATACCCCCGGCACGATCGACAGCGATTATCGCGGCGAGGTGAAGGTGCTGCTCGTCAATCTCGGCGACGAGGATTTCGTCATCGAGCGCGGCATGCGCATTGCCCAGATGGTGATTGCCCCTGTGACGCAGGTTTCCGTCCGCGAGGCGCCGAATGCCAGCGAAACCGCGCGGGGTGCCGGGGGCTTTGGCTCGACGGGCGTCTAAATGCCTGTCGCGTCCGCTGCCTATGGCCTGACGTTCCGGCAGGATTATTTCGGAGATCCCGCCGCCTGGGCCGCGCTGGTGGCGCTGCTGCACGATACGTTCCGCATCGATGTCAGCATTCAGGATCGGTTCGGCGGACCCGATCCGACGAGCATGCCGTTCGCGTATTTTGATGAGAACGGCATCGGCGTCGCCAATTTCAGCGCCTTTTCCATGCCGATCATGATCGACGGCCGGCTTGTCACGGCGGCAGGCTTCCAGTCCGGTGCGGTCCGGCCTGAATGGCGAGGCCGGGGACTCTACCGCGATCTGATGCGGCGGGCGTTCAACTGGTGCGACGCACGGGGTTTTGAACTCGGTCTTCTCCTGACCGACAAGCCGGCACTGTATGAGCCCTATGGGTTCAAAAACGTGCCGCAGCGCCAGTTCTCGGGGCCGCCACCGGTGGCTGCGAGACCCGAGGGCTCGTCGCGCACGCTCTCGCTTGACAATCCCGGCGACGTGGCTGTGGTAAAGCGGCTGTTGCGCGAAAGGACGCCGGTTTCCCCGATCTTCGCGGTCGCGGCGCAGACGGAGATGTTTCTGCTCAACAGCTACTTCGACCCCGGCATCCGGCTGAGCTACCTGGATCAGCCCGAGGTTGTCGTTGCATGGAAATCCCGCGAAGCGAATTGCTTTCAGCTTCTCGACATTGTCGGCCGGACCCTCTCGCCACTCTCCGTCATCCTTGCTGCACTTGATCTGCGCCCGGATCGCATCGAAGTCTGCTTTCCGCCTGACAGGCTGGATTGGCAAGGGAAGCCGGAGCCGTTTGCCTCACAGACCAGTTTGATGGTTCGGGGAGCGGCTGCGGACCGTCTGGCCAGGCCCGTTATGCTTTCGCCGATGGCCGAGTTTTGACACTCATTTTCCACCGTTGAGCGGCGGTAGCCGGCGTTTCACCGGCGTTGACTTGACGATCGAGGTATTGGTCTGGGCGCGTTCGGCGACCTTGTCGAGGATGGTGTCGAGTTGTTCCATGTCGCGCACCAGCAGCTTGGCGATAAAACAGTCGTCGCCCGTCACCTTGTCGCACTCGACGAATTCCGGCGTGTCCTGGATCAGCTTCTCGACGATATGCAGCATGCCCGGCATCGGCCGCACGCGCACCACCGCCTGCAGGGCATAGCCGAGGGCTGCCGGATTGACGCCGACAGTGAAGCCGGTGATCACGCCGCGATCCTCCAGCCGCCGCAGTCGGTCCGCCGTGCTGGGCGAGGATAGACCAGCCTCCTGGGCCAAATCCTTCAGGGATATGCGGGCATTGGTACACAGGATGTCCAGCAGACGCCGGTCGATGTCATCGAGCAAGGAAGCCTCCGTTAGGAATAATTGGCAATTTTCCTTTCATGATTAGGGACAATACCGGATCGTCCTTTCAAAATCCATATAAAAAGGCCTTTCTGCCGACTATCCTTCCGTCGTGTTCAAGGGAGTGGAAGTGATGGAAAAGGATGTCAAAACCGGCAGCATCGAAATGACCGCCGCCATGCTGATTTCCGGCACGATCGGCTGGTTCGTGCTGATGTCCGGCCAACCGGTGATCGATGTGGTGTTGTGGCGCTGCCTGTTCGGGGCGCTGACGCTTCTGGCCATTTGTGCCTCGCTCGGACATTTCCGCAGCGGGATCCTCACATGGCGGCTGTTTGGCCTTGCCGTGCTGGGAGGCGTCGCCATTGTCGTCAACTGGCTGCTTCTGTTCGGCGCCTATTCGCGCTCCTCGATCTCGATTGCCACCATGGTCTACAACACCCAGCCCTTCATGCTGCTCGCCATCGGCGGGCTTTTTTTCAAGGAGAAGATCACCGCGGCGAAGCTCGCCTGGCTCGCCGTTGCGTTTGCCGGCATGGTCGCGATCGTCGAGGCCAAGCCCGCGGGTGATTTCACCGGGGGCGATTATCTGACGGGGATCGCCATGGCGCTGGGCGCTGCATTCTTCTACGCGCTGGCCGCGCTCGTGGCGAAAAGGTTGAAGGGAACGCCGCCGCATCTGATCGCGCTGATCCAGGTCGTCACCGGCCTTCTGATGCTGGCACCTTTCGCCGGCACCTCCGGCCTGCCGACGGAGGCCTATCAATGGGCGTTGCTGGTTGCCATGGGCGCGGTCCATACGGGACTGATGTATGTGCTGCTGTATGGCGCCATCCAGAAGCTGCCGACGCACGTCACCGGCGCGCTGTCCTTCATCTATCCGGTTGCCGCCCTTGCCGTCGATCGCATCGCCTTCGGTCATCAGCTGCAGCCGGGGCAGCTTCTCGGCTCCGCGGCGATCCTGATTGCGGCTGCCGGCATGACATTCGGCTGGACATTACCCCGCCGGGTGCGGCATCAGGCGGGCTGAGACATCCATGGGAGACCCGCATGATCACCTGCTATCTTCGCTACATTATCGACCCTTACAAGCTCGCCGAGTTCGAGGAATACGCAAAACTCTGGATCCCGCTGGTCAACCGATTGGGCGGCACGCATCATGGCTATTTCCTGCCGCATGAAGGGGCGAACAATATCGCGCTCGCCCTCTTCAGCTTTCCGAGCCTTGCGGCTTACGAGGATTATCGCGAGCGCATGGCAAAGGATGCCGAATGCCAGGCAGCCTTTGCGCTTGCCGAGAAAAGCCGCTGCATCCTGAGTTACGAACGCAGCTTCATGCGACCGGTCCTTGAGTAACCCTCAGAAGGTGATCTCGTCCGATCGGCGTAGCTCTATGGCATGTCCGCCGGCGTTGAACCCGCGGAGCACGGCATTGTGATGGGCGATGATCTGCGAAAAGGTCAGCTCGCCCATGTCGCCGGTCGAATGGCCGTCGGAAAGCAGCGTTACGTCATACCCGAGCGACACGGCGCGGCGCGCAGTGGTATCGACGCAGAACTGTGTTTGACAGCCGCCGATGACGAGATGGGTTATGGACCGCTTTGCCAGCTGTTCCTCAAGATCGGTCTGGAAGAAGCTGTCGCAGCTTGTCTTGTGAATGACAGTCTCGCCGAGCACCGGCGCAATTTCATGGCGCAGGCCCCAGCCCTTGGACGAGCGTGCGAGCGGGTCTCCCGGGCCGCCGTCATGCTGCACGAGAATAACCGGGACATGGGCGGCTCGGGCGCGCGCCTGGATCGACTGCAGCCGGCCGATGGTCTCGTTGAGGGCCGCGTCTATGGCAGGCTGGCGCTCCGGTGTGCCTTCGCCCTCGAGGATGGCGTTCTGAACGTCGATGATAAGTAGTGCTGTTGTCATGGCATGCTCAAGTCTTGGTTGGGAGGAAGGAAAAACCGTTTCAGCGGCGGCTTTCCATCGCCATGCGAAGGGCAAGAGCGCCGAGCACACCGCCCATCAGCCAGCGCTGCATGGAAAGCCACGCCGGGCGGCCGGCGAAAAACGTGGCGATGGAGCCTGCCGTCAACACGATCAGCGCATTGACGGAGAGGCTGGTGAAAATCTGGATCGTGCCGAGAACGACGGACTGGGAAAAGACCCGGCCCAGGGCCGGATCAATGAACTGTGGCAGCAGCGACAGATAGAGAACGGCGATCTTCGGGTTCAACAGGCTCGTGGCAAAGCCCATGAAAAACAGGCGGCGCGGGCTGTCTGCCGGCAGGTTGCGAACTTCGAAAGCCGAACGCCCGCCGGGACGCAGGGCCTGCCAGGCGAGATAGAGGAGGTAGAGCGCTCCGGCAAACCGCAGCGCATCATAGGCATAGGGTACCGCCAAGAGCAGCGCGGTGATGCCGAAGGCGGCCGACAGCATATAGACCAGGAAGCCGAGGCCGACGCCGGTGAGCGAGACCAATCCCGCCACCGGCCCCTGACAGAGCGAGCGGGAGATCAGATAGATCATGTTCGGCCCGGGCGTCAGCACCATGCCAAGTGCGACAAGGGCGAACGCGGCCAAGCTTGCGGTTCCAGGCATGAACGGCCTCTCCAGTTCCGGGCGGTGCAAGGCGAAGGTTTGTGCCGGAGCAATGCATTAGCCGGAACAGCCGCTTCGATCAATGCAGCCAGATTGCCCGGCTCAAGAAAAACAGCTAAATGTTCGCGCTCGCAAATGTCCGGAGCCGATTATGAGCCTCGCCACCCTTTTCGCCTACTGCACTGCCCTCTTCATCGCGGCCGCGATCCCCGGGCCGGGCATGACGGCGATCGTCGCGCGGGCGCTTGGTTCAGGATTTCACGAAACATTCTTCATGGGGCTCGGTCTCGTGCTCGGCGACCTGGTCTATCTGACGGCCGTCATCCTTGGTCTTGCCTTCGTGGCACAGACTTTCACCACCGCTTTCATGGTCATCAAGATCCTCGGCGCACTCTATCTCGTCTATATCGCCTACCAGCTCTGGACGACCGGGCTGCTGCCGCAGGATATCCAGGCGAAGAAAAGCGCAAGCATGGGCCTGTCCTTCCTCTCCGGACTGCTGGTCACGCTCGGCAACCCGAAGACCATGTTGTTCTATGTAGCGCTGGTGCCGACGCTGATCGATGTGCATGCGATCGGCCTCAACGAATATGCCATTCTTGTCGGCTCGACCTCCATCGTCCTGATGGCGGTTCTGATCCCGTATATCCTGCTGGCCTCCCGCGCCCGGCTGCTTCTGAAACAACCCCGTGCACTCAAATCGCTGAACCGGATCGCTGCCGGTATTCTCGGCACCACCGCCGCCTACATCGCCACGCGAGCTGCCTGAAATAATCATTCGGCAACCGGCGGTTACGCAACAGTTTTTTCCAATGAGGATCAAGCGGTTGGAGAATAGCCCTCTGGCAAGCGGGTTGGTTTGATCCTATTGTCCCTCACAACTTGGCAAAAGGGAGAACACCATGTCAGAGCAGCGCAAGCCCGGCCGCGGCCGCATCTATTCCTCGATCACCGAGACCATCGGCGATACGCCGATCGTTCGCCTCGACAAGCTGGCGAAGGAAAACGGGGTGAAGGCCAATCTTCTGGCGAAGCTGGAGTTCTTCAATCCGATCGCCTCGGTCAAGGATCGTATCGGCGTTGCTATGATTGAATCGCTGGAAGCACAGGGCAAGATCACGCCCGGCAAGACGACGCTGGTCGAGCCGACGTCCGGCAATACCGGCATCGCGCTCGCCTTCGCCGCTGCCGCCAAGGGATACAAGCTGATCCTCACCATGCCGGAAACCATGTCGGTCGAACGCCGCAAGATGCTGGCGCTGCTCGGCGCCGAACTGGTGCTGACGGAAGGCCCGAAGGGCATGAAGGGCGCCATCGCCAAGGCGGAAGAACTGGCGTCGACCTTGCCTGACGCGATCATTCCGCAGCAGTTCGAAAACCCGGCGAACCCGGAAATCCACCGCAAGACGACGGCCGAGGAAATCTGGAACGACACCGACGGCAGCATCGACATCCTCGTTTCCGGCATCGGCACCGGCGGTACGATCACCGGCGCCGGCCAGGTGCTCAAGGGCCGTAAACCGTCGATCAAGGTTATCGCCGTCGAGCCGGAGGAATCACCCGTCCTTTCCGGTGGCGCTCCCGGCCCGCACAAGATCCAGGGCATCGGCGCGGGCTTCGCACCTGCCATCCTCGATACGAAAATCTACGACGAGATCATCACGGTCAACAGCGCTCAGGCCGTGGAAACGGCGCGGCAGGTGGCGAAGCTCGAAGGCGTGCCGGTCGGCATCTCCTCTGGTGCTGCACTGGCGGCTGCGATCAGGGTCGGCCAGCGCCCGGAAAACGAAGGCAAGAACATCGTCGTCATCATTCCATCCTTCGCCGAACGCTACCTGTCGACGGTGCTGTTCGAGCATCTCGTCGGCTGATCATCGCGATCCTCTGCGTCCAAGCCACTCTCATGTCCGCATGAGGGTGGTTCTGCCTCATGCCGCGGCCGTCAACCGTTCCCCGGCAATGCGGTAGGAAATCGCCTCGGCCAGGTGGACGCGCCCAACCGTCAGCTTTTCGTGAAGGTCGGCGAGCGTGCGGGCAACTTTCAGGACGCGGTGGTAGCCGCGCGCCGAAAATTTCATCTTTTCCGCGGCGTCGCGCAGCCGCTGCAGGCCGCCGGCATCCGGCTCGGCCATCTTCTCGATCATGGATGTCGAGCAGCGCGCGTTCGAGAGGATTTCCGGCATGCCGAAAGCGATGAAGCGATCCGCCTGGATTTCGCGGGCGCGGGCGACGCGTCTTGCGACGATGGCACTCGGCTCGGCCGGCGCCGGGCGGATGAGGTCGGCGGCGGTGACGGAGGGGACATCGATGCGGATATCGATCCGATCCATCAACGGGCCGGAAATGCGCCCCTGATAGTCGGAGACGCAGCGGGGCCGAGGGCGCAGGTATGCCCCGGTTCGCCCGCCATGCCGCAGCGGCATGGGGTCATGGCGGCGACCAGCTGGATGGCGGCCGGATAGGTGACGCGGTGATTGGCGCGGGCGATGATGCATTCAGATGTTTCGAGCGGCTGGCGCAGCGCATCGAGCACCTGGGCGAGCGAAGCCTCGCCCGGCTTGGCGCGGGCCGCCGCCGATCATCGCGGCCATCGTCGCCGAATGGTGTGGCGTGGGGAAGGGCCGCCGGTCCGACAGCTTGCCGCCCGGCAGTTGCCCGGCGATCGAATGGATCATCGACACTTCGAGCAGTTCGGCGGGAGAGAGCGGCGGCAGGATCGAGGGCAGGCGGGCGGCGAGCATCGACTTGCCGGAGCCGGGTGGGCCGACCATCAGCGTGATACGCTGACCTGTGGTCCTCCTTGCGCCAGGAGCTGCCACGGAAATAACTTCCGCTTCGCGCTAAAAGTTAATTTCCGGCAGCGCCTGGCGTTCCCGTCCCTCACGCTGCTTTGGTCATCGGCGGATGCTTCCATGTGCCGTCGAGCGCCGCTTCCTTTGGCCAATAGAGGCGCATGAAAGCGATGAACGGACCTTTGGGCGCAGGCAACCAGTTCGCCTCCTTGTCCTTGCCCGGCGACTCGCTCTGGACGTAGAACGTCAGGCCGCCGTCGGCGTCCTTCACGAACTGCGGGAGCATCGGCGAGTTGAGCAGGTAGCGGTTGATCGGATTGGCGACGAGGAGGCTCTGCGGCAGCTCGTACATAGTCAGTGACCAAAAGGCGTTGACGGGTGGCAGTTGCCCAGGCGCGAAGCGGATGGTGTAGCGGTTGGCACCGGTCAGCTTCTGTCCGTCGGCGTCGACGGCGTAGACCGGATACATCGCCTCCTGCTTCGAATTGCCCCCGATGCCGAGCACAGCTCCAGCCATGCGGTAGAGGTAGTTGTTCTTCAGATACTCGCGCGTGCCGAAAACGTCGCCGGAGGTCACTTCCCCCGTGTCGATTTTTTGTTTCTCCAAATTCGCGAGTTCGGCCCAGGCGTCGGCCATTCCCTGCTCGATGGCGGTTTTCATTTCAGGCGAAAGCTTACTCGCGTCGAAGGTCTTGCCCGCGCCGACTCCGATCTTGGCAAAACGCGCCATCAGTTCGGTTTCTGACGGATCGGTGGGACAGTATTGCAGGATGAAGTTCAAAATGTTGAAAAACTCGGGCGACGTCTTTTCTTCTGCGGGCGTCAGCGTCTTGATGAAATCAACAGCGGGCGCGGCGACTGGCGCGGGTTGGCCGAGAAACGCCGACAGCGGCTCTGCCTTGTAACCCGCCTGGATTTTCTTGACGTTGTCGAGATCGTCCGGATTGAAAAGCTGCGTCCGGTAGGCGGCCCATATGAAATCGGTCTCCGAGCGGATCACTTTCTTCACGCCCTTTGGTGTCTCGCCTTTCCAGCCTGGTCCTGCGATGAGGAAGCTGCCGCCATCATTGCCCGTCGCGCGGCTGCCTAGATAGTCGAAGTTGAAAGTGTACGCATCGATCATTTGAACGCTGAAATAACGGTCCTTCTCAATCGGTGGCACGGTGAGCACCATCGGTTCGGTGCGCAGGTCCAAGCCGAGCCACGAGTAGGGCGTATCCGAGTTGGGCGTCTGGATCGCCGTGTCGGCTGGCGTGTACACACGCGGGGTATTGACGATCTGATTCCATGGCCCCTTGTATTCGGGGTTTTTGGTGTCGACGAAATAAGCGTGCTGGATGCGGTAGCTGTCCACCATCGGGAAGCCGTAAATATAGGCCTCCTTGGCGATGGCACGGGCTTCAACGTCAACGAAGTCCGCAGCTTGAACCGTCGCGGTACCAAACCCAGCAAACCCTGCAGCCAGAATCATGCCTTTCGTGAAATCGCGTTTTGTTAGGTTCATGGCATTTTCTCCCTCAACACCAATCGTGAGGGTAGATGGTGCGCTTGTATCGCGAAAACGCAAGTATCTAATAAAACCTAAAGATGAATTGCCCCATTTGTCGTTGGAACACCCCAGGAGGCATTCGGCCGACAACTAGACGACGGGTGGCCGCCGTATCAGTGGGCCACGAGCGGCCGCTATGGGGCCATGAAGAGAAGTTCACCGAGGTCCCAAATGCGCCAACAGCCGTCGGAAGTTCGACGTCAATTAATGTAGCACAACGTTAGGAGATTGTGGTTTCCGGCCGCGGCCACCTCCAGCGCCCGCTTGGCGCTTTCCTGGCCCTTGATATCGGCGAGATCGGGCATGTTGGCGGCACTGGCGCGGCGCGACCATCACCTGGACGTCGACCGGCATGCCCTCTATGCCCTGAAATGCTACCGTACTGACACGCGCGACCATGATTGCCCCTCTTGCCGCGAGGCGGGCTCCATCCCTGCCACCACAACCTTCACCGGCTGTAGTGGAAAATCTTGCACGAATAACGGAATAAAATAAGAACAGTTATCGAACATGCTCGACGACGATAATCGCCAAGGTTGAAACAGGTTGTATTTTTCGAGGAAGCGGAACAACCGTGAACATCCATGGGATTAAATCGGGTTGTAGCCATGCGCAACCGAGGCGGGTGACGCCTCGGTTGGATCTGTTGTGTCAGGCGCGCTTGCGTTCGATCGCGTCCCAGAGAAGCGCGGCGATATCGGCGCCGCCAAATTTCTTCACTTCGCGGATGCCCGTCGGTGATGTGACATTGATCTCGGTCATGACGTCGCCGATCACGTCGATGCCGACGAGCAGGAAACCGCGTTCGCGCAGCGCAGGCCCGATGCGGGTGCAGATTTCCTTTTCCCGCGTGGTCAGCTCGGTCGCCTCCGGCTTGCCGCCGGCATGCATGTTTGAGCGGGCGTCGTGTTCGGCCGGAACGCGGTTGATCGCGCCGACCGGCTCGCCGTCGACAAGGATGATGCGCTTGTCGCCCTTGCGCACCGCCGGCAGGTATTCCTGCGCGATGAACGGTTCGCGGAACATCTGGCCGAACATTTCAAGCAGCGACGAGAGGTTGCGGTCGTCGCGGGTCGAATGAAACACGCCGGCGCCGCCATTGCCGTAGAGCGGTTTCAGGATGATGTCGCCCATCTCGGCGCGGAAGCTGGCGATCTCGGTGGGGTCGCGGGTGATCAGCGTCTTCGGCATCAGGTCGGGAAATTCGGTGACGAAGATCTTTTCCGGCGAGTTGCGCACCCAGGCCGGGTCGTTGACGACGAGCGTCTTCGGATGGATGCGCTCGAGCAGATGCGTCGAGGTGATATAGGCCATGTCGAAGGGCGGGTCCTGGCGCAAAAGCACAACGTCCATGGTCGACAGGTCGATGCGCTCGGCGTCGCCCAGCGAATAGTGGTCGCCCTTGACGTCGCGCAGGCTCATCGGCTGGACGGTGGCAATGATCCTGCCGTCCCGCAGCGACAGCTGGTTCGGCGTATAGTGGAACAGCTTGTAGCCGCGCGCCTGCGCTTCGAGGCTCATGGCGAAGGTACTGTCACCCGCGATGTTGATGCCCGAGACATGATCCATCTGGATCGCGACATTGACGATTCTTGCCATTGAGTCATTTCCTGTTGATCGTGGGCGTCGTTGAGAGAGGCCTGTCTATATCAAATCGGCTCTGCGGAAACCTACAGATTTCTGTGGAGGCTTGCATTTAGATACAATGAGGCCTTCACGCGGCGCGTTACGCCCGTGGCTTGGCGCCCCGCTCGTTTCGGGCAGGCATGAACTCGGCCGGGACACATCGTGTGCCTGATTGAGTAGATAAAAGTGACACGCGATGTGTCCCGTCGCGGTGGTTTTTACCTGCAACTGCGGTTTCTCTGCGGGGATGGCGGCACCGTTTTCCGGTACAGGGTGGTGCTCGCAGCTCTCGCTGCCGCGCCACGAAAGGCCTGTCTTTCGACACACCAGTCGCGCTCCTCATGTGTGCCTCACAGGCACGCCCCGTCCTGTTTCAGACGAGAGGGAAACCATTTTCTGCAGGCCCCCGCGGCCGCGCCTGCGTTTCAAACACCGACCGAAGGCACCGGCCCCGCCTCGCCGGCAACGCTATCCGGTGTATCCGATGGCGGGACGAGAGGAGTATGGCACGGGCGCAAAAGGCGGGGATGGACGGGGAAGGAATTTGGGGAGATTTCAGCGCCAAATGCGACAGGTTTTCAAGAAAATATGAGGCATTCTGCAATGCGTCGGTCTTGGAAAGGAACGGCGCGAACGCCGTCCCGATGCGCACCTTGGGCCTGCCTCATGCAGCCTGGGGCGTGAGTGTTGCGGAGCCCGGCTTTTTCAGCAGCATGACAGCGAGGGCTGCGAGGATGCACATGAGCCCTGCGATCTGCAGGGCCGGCATATAGGTATCGAAGTCGCTCTTGAAATAACCGGCGCCGAAGGCGGCGGTCGCCGCGCCCAGCTGGTGGCCGGCAAAGACCCAGCCGAAAACGATGCCGGCCTTTTCGCGACCGAAATTTTCCGCAGCGAGCTTCACTGTCGGCGGCACGGTTGCCACCCAGTCCAGGCCGTAAAAGATTGCAAAGACGGACAGCTCCACAAAGCTGAAACCTGAAAGCGAGAGATAGATCAGCGACAGGCCGCGCAGCCCGTAGAACCAGAAGAGCAGTACGCGGCTGTCATACCGGTCCGAGAGCCAGCCGGCGAGGATCGTGCCGAAGAAATCGAAGATGCCGATGACGGCGAGCGTACTGGCGGCGGTGACGGCAGCCATGCCGAAATCACCGCAGATCGAGATCCAGTGGGTCTGGATCAGGCCGTTCGTCGACAAGCCGCAGACAAAGAAGGTGCCGAACAGCACCCAGAAGACGGGATTGCCGGCGACGCTTGTCAGGGTCACGAGCGGCGAGACCAGGGTGGCGAGTAGATTGTGATCCTGCTTCGGTGGCTTGGTAATCGCCGTATCGCCATAGGCCGGAAGGCCTACGTCGGCGGGATGATCGCGCATCAGAAGCAGGACGAGTACCATGGCAGTCGCAATGACCGCGACAGCCAGGGCCAGCGCGGTGCGCCAGCCATAGGCCTCGGTGAGCGCTGCCAGAATGGGAAGGAAGACAAGTTGGCCGGTGGCATTGCTTGCCGTCATCAGGCCGACAACCAAGCCGCGGCGCTTGGAGAACCAGCGAGCGGCGACGGTGGCACCCAGCACCAGCGCCGTCATGCCCGTGCCGACGCCGATCACCACGCCCCAAAGCAAAAGCAGCTGCCAGACCTCGGTCATGAAAAGAGATACGACGATGCCGCCCATGATCAGGGCCAACGCGGTCGAAACCACCTGGCGGATGCCGAAATGGTTCATAAAGGCTGCAGCGAACGGGCCGAGCAGGCCGAAAAGCACGAGGCGAACCGCCATGGCCGAGGAGATGTCGGCGATATCCCAGCCGAATTCCTGGTGGAGTGGCTGGATCATGACGCCGGCCGAACCCATGGCGCCTGCGGTTGCCAGCATGGTGAGGAAGGTGGTGGCGGCCACAACCCACCCATAATGGATTTCCTTTTTCGCCATCCAGTCGGCGACATTTGTCGAGATCATCTGCCCGTCTCCTTCGATTGCCGCGCAGGTGGCGCGATATTAGGGGTATATGCCCGCATTAGCGGGTAGATATCCGTTTCTCGATAAAAATCAGAGAGCTGCCAGCAGCTCCCGCAATTGTTCCGTCTTTTCCTGTCCAAGCCGGGCCTCGATATCATCCTGGACACCATCCCACAGCGGAGCGCCCTTATCGAGAATTTCATGCCCTTTTGGCGTGACTGTGAGAACCGCTTCGCGTTGGTCCTCGCCGTGGCCGATTGCGACCAGCTCCATGCGCTCCAGCACCTTGGCATTGCGGCCGACGGTCGAACGATCGAGCTCGACGCGACGGGCAAGCTCGGTCAACGAGACCGGCTCCAGTCTTCTGATGTTTCTGAGCAGGCTGAACTGGCCGATATTGACGCCAAGCGGTGCCAGCGCCTCGTCGTAATAGGACGAGACCTTGCGAGTTGCCTTGCGCAACAGAATGCAGTGACAGGTGGCGTTCGACATTTTTGCGGGTATATACCCGTTGATGTGACATGACAAGGGGGAAAGCCTATGGCTTTGCCGAACTTCTTCGTGCTGTTGATCGAAAGCCGGAGCTGGGTTATTTCCACCCCACGCCGAAAGGGTTCGACGTTCAGGCCAACTCGAACACCGCGGCTGGAGCCGGACGAAAACGGTATACGATGACAGCATCGTCGTCATCTCGCAGGCTGTCGCCGAAGAGGTGACTAAGGGCAACCTGCCGTTCGACAAGGCGCTGGACGCCAATCTCGCTATGTGGATGCGCGCCTGACGAGTCAATCGACCTCATTCGACGCGCGTACGCGACATCCCATCCCCTCAGCCAGTTCAGCGAATTCGTCTGCACCGAAGTCGCCTGATTTTCGGCGGCTTCAAACTGGCGATGCTGGGAGGAAACAGCTTCTTAGACGAAATTCATCCCGGAAATGTATCCACGCCGGCTACCCGACAGCCGCCTCCAGCGTCTCCGAAACTTCGCGTTTGCCGCCGAGACCGTCACGCGACTGCGCCAGCCGCTTGCCGGTCGTGGCGTCGAAGAAATGCAGGCGTGACGGGGCGATCGTCACGGCGATGGCGTCTGCGATCTCGATTTCAGGCGATAGCGCCGCCGTCAGTTTCTTGCCGTCCACGGTGCCGTGGACCAGCCGCTGGGCGCCCAGTTCCTCGATGTAATCGACCTTCATGGTCAGTGACTGTTCGCCCGTCCGGGCGACACGCAGGTCTTCGGCGCGCATGCCGACGGTGAGTTCGGTCGGCAGGGCGGACAGGCGGTCGCTTTCCAGCACCTGCGAGCCGAAGTGAAGCCGCGTGCCCTCGCGCGTGCCGCGCAGAAGGTTCATCGCGGGAGAACCGATGAAGCTCGCGACGAAGGTCGAGGCCGGTGTGTGATAGACATCGAGTGGGCGGCCGATCTGTTCGATCTGGCCGCCGTTCAGCACCACCAGACGGTCGGCCAGCGTCATCGCTTCGAGCTGGTCGTGGGTCACGTAGAGCGAGGTCGTCCCAAGGCGCTTCTGCAGCTGCTTGATCTCGCCGCGCATCGTGACGCGCAGCTTGGCGTCCAGATTGGACAATGGCTCATCGAAGAGAAAAGCCTCCGGCTTGCGGACGATGGCGCGGCCCATGGCGACGCGCTGGCGCTGGCCGCCGGAGAGCGCGCGCGGCTTGCGGGTCAGGTACTGCTCAATCTCCAGCATGCGGGCGGCTTCGGCGACGCGCGCGTCGATCTCGGCCTTCGGCGTGCCGCGGTTTTTAAGGCCATAGGCGAGATTGTTGTAAACGGTCATATGCGGATAGAGCGCATAGTTCTGGAAGACCATGGCGATGTCGCGCTCGGCCGGCTCGACATCGTTGATGACGCGGTCGCCGATTTCGACAGTGCCCTTCGAGATCGCCTCGAGACCGGCGACCATGCGCAGAAGCGTGGACTTGCCGCAGCCGGACGGGCCGACGAGCACGATGAACTCGCCGTCGACGATATCGATCGACACGGATTTCACCGCCTCGACGCCGCCGGCGTAGATCTTCGAAACACCCGAGATGTTGATCGCTGCCATGGCCCAAGTCTCCTTTACTTGTCGCTTTCGGTCAGGCCCTTGATGAACCAGCGCTGGAAGATCATGACGATCATCACCGGCGGCAGCATGGCGAGGATCGCCAGGGCAAAGGCCTGATTGTAATCGGGAATGTTGGAGCCGACCCAGACGAGCAGGATCTGCTTGATGCCGCGCACCAGCGTGAAGAAGCTCTCGTCGGTGGTCATCAGCGTCGGCCAGAGATACTGGTTCCAGCCATAGACGAACATGATGATGAAGATCGCCGCCATCATCGTTTTCGACAAAGGCACGATCACGTCGATGAAGAACTTGAACGGCCCGGCGCCGTCGATGCGGGCGGCTTCGAGCAGTTCGTCGGGGATCGACTTGAAGAACTGGCGGAAATAGAAGGTGCCGGTGGCTGACGCCAGAAGCGGCACGATCAGGCCGGTATAGGTGTTGGTGAGATGCAGCGTGTTCATCACCTCGTAGGAGGGCAGGATGCGCACCTCGAGCGGCAGAAGCAGGGTCGTGAAAATCATCCAGAAGGTGATGGTCGCAAAGCGGAAGCGGAAATAGACCAGCGCATAGGCGGCCAGCATCGACAGGATGATCTTGCCGGCGGCGAAGCCGAGGCCGAGGATCAGCGAATTCATCATCATCCGGAGACCGGTGATCTTGCCGGTGAAGCCGCCCTCTTTGGTCAGCACGGTATTGTAGGTCTCGGCGAAATGGCCGCCTGGCAGAATCTGCAGGCCGTTGCGGTGGATGTCGGCCGCTTCGTGGCTGGAGGTCATCAGCGCCACTAGCAGCGGCCCGACCATGATGAAGACGCCGAAGAGCAGGATGAAATGATCGAAAAGTTTCGTGCGATGCATGGTCTCGCCTCTGCTCAACTGTAGTGGACGCGCCGCTCGATGAAGCGGAACTGGAAGATGGTGAGCACGAAGACGATGATCATCAGGATGACCGACTGGGCCGAGGAGCCGCCGAGATCATTGCCGCGGAAGCCGTCCATGTAGACCTTGTAGACCAGCGTGATCGGGTTGTTGGCGGCCTTGTCCTTCACCATCACGTCGATGACGCCGAAGGTGTCGAACAGGGCATAGGTCGTATTGATGATCAGCAGGAAGAAGGCGGTCGGGGCGAGCAGCGGCAGGATGACGGTCCAGAAACGGCGGAAGCCGGAGCGGCAGTCCATCAGTGCTGCCTCGCGCACCGAAACCGGGATACCCTGCAGGCCGGAGAGGAAGAAGATGAAGTTGTAGGGGATCTGCTTCCAGACCGAGACGACGATCATCGCAAGGGCAGTATCATAGTAGTCGAGGCCGACCTTGATATCCCAGCCGAACAGGCCTGCAAATTTCACCAGCGGGCCGATGTGCTGGTCGAACATCATCATGCCCATCAGGCCGGCGACCGGCGGGGCAATGGCATAGACCCAGATCAGCAGGGTCTTGTAGGCGGCATTCCCGCGGATCACGCCATCGGCCTTGACGGCAAGCAGGAGGCCGATCGCCAGCGAGAAAAAGGTGACGAGGGCTGTAAAGACGGCGGTGAAGCGGGCGATGCCGAGGTACTCGGTTGATTTCATCACGTCGGTATAGTTGGCGAGCCCGACGAAGGTGGAGCCGAAGCCGAAGGGGTCCTCAAGGTAGAAGGACGACTGGACCGCCTGAACCGAAGGCCAATAGAAGAAGATGACGATGATCGCCATCTGCGGGGCGAGGAAGAGATAGGGCAGGAGGGGCGAGTTGAACTGCACGCGTTTGGCGGAGGTGTCTTCCGGCGGCTTGCTGGCCGATTTGCGGAGATCGAAGATGCGCCAAAACCCGCCGGCTGCGGGGGCGGCGAGCGTGCTTGACATTGCCGAGGGAAGTGGCGTGTTCGTCATGGTGCAGCCTTTAGGGCAGAGGAAGTGTCGGCGATCACGAAGCGAACTCCCTCCCCCTTCTGGGGAGGGTTTGGGGGGGGACTGTGGCCTTGGCAAGAACCCCTCCCCATCGCTTCGCTCCGACCCTCCCCACAAGGGGGAGGGGAAGATCAGAACTTAACCAGCCGTCTTTGCGAAGCGGGCGAGAAGTTCGTTGCCTTCCTTCTCGATCGTGTCGAAGGCGTCCTTGACGGAGACTTCGCCCGAGAAGATGCGGCCGTATTCGCGTTCCATGATTTCGCGGATCTGCGGGTAGAAGCCGAGGCGATAGCCCTTCGACCATTCGCCGGCCGGCAGGAGCAGCTGCTTGATGCCGATTTCGGCGGCCGGCTTCTCGTTGTAGTAGCCTTCAGCCTTGGCAAGCTCGTAGGCAGCCTTGGTAATGGCGACGTAGCCGGTTGCCTGATGGTAGAACTTCTGCACTTCCGGCGAGGTCAGGAACTGGAAGAAGTCGGCCACGCACTTGTTTTCTTCGTCCGACTTGCCCGACATTGCAAAGAGGGCAGCGCCGCCGATGAAGGACGAGGTGCCGGCGCCCTTGATCGAACCCCAATAGGGCAGGAATGTTGCCGAGAACGGCATCTGCGCCGTCTTCTGCAGGCCGCCGAAGGAGCCCGAGGAGCCGATCCACAGTGCAGCCTTGTTTTCTTCGAACATCTTCTGGTTATCGTTCCAGCCGGCGCCGTAGAAGCCAAAGTAGCCTTCGTCCTTCCAGGCCTTCAGCTTGTCGAACATCATGATGAGGTTCGGGTCGGTGACCTTCAGCTGGGTGTCGACGACGCTGTCATAGCCGTTGTTGTTGGTGGCGAACTGGATGTTGTTGCGCGAGAAGAAGTTCTCGGTGAACTGCCAGGTCAGCTGCGATTGGACGAGCGGGATGAAGCCGGCTTCCTTGAGCTTCGGAGCGATGGCTTCGAATTCTTCCCAGGTCTTCGGCGCTTCAACGCCGGCCTTCTTCAGGGCTTCGTCGTTGATGTACATGATCGGGGCCGAGGAGTTGAACGGCATGCCGACGAACTTGCCTTCGCTGTCGGCATAGAAGTAGCGAACGCCGTCGATGAAGGCGTTGCGGTCGAACGTGTAGCCTGCCTTGGTGATCAGGTCTTCAGCCGGAATGACGGCGCCCTTGGCGTTGATGATCGTCGCTGCACCGGCGTCGAAAACCTGCAGGATGTTCGGCTGTTCGCCCGAACGGAAAGCGGCGATGCCGGAAGCAAGCGCTTCCTCATAGGTGCCCTTGGAAACCGGGGTGAGCGCACACGTCGTCTGCGATGCGTTGAATTTGGTGGCAACTTCGTTGATGACTTCGCCGTTGCGGCCGGCCATGCCGTGCCACCAGGTGATGTTCGTCGCGGCAAAGGAGGAGGTGGCGGAGAAGGCCAGCACGAGGCCGGTCATCGTGAATTTCCTGATCATGGCAGTTCCTTTCACCAGGGTTAAGGTGAGGAACCGGCTACTGGCCTTTCATGACGTGGCGATAACGCTTTTGTGTCGATTCAACTACAACTGTGCACAGCTGTTCAAAAGGCATCGGGAAGATGGATCGGCCAACGCCAGGGGATAACGCAAATGATGTCGTAACGAACGGAAAGACGGGGCAAAATCCGGCTGTTTCGCCAGCCAAAGGTCGCTTGCCGCGCGGATGCGCCGCTGTGCAAAATCCGAAACCGCAAAAAGGGAATCGTCCAGCGAGCGGCGGGCCTTCACCTCAACGCAGGCGATCAGATTGCCCTTGCGTGCAATGATGTCGATCTCGCCCAGTTTGGTGCGATAGCGGAAGGCGACGATGCGGTAGCCTTTCACCAGGAGCGACAGGGCCGCGTGGTACTCGGCGAGCGAGCCGCGCCTGAGCGCCTTCAACCGTTTCCTGTCGGGCGGTTCACGCGTCATTCCGGTCCTTGAGCTCCAGCAACCGGTCGTAAAGATCCTTGCGGTTGAGGCCGGTCTGCTTGGCTGCCTCGGTCGCCGCCTTGCCGGTCGGCATATCCTTGACCAGTTTCAAGAGAATGGCATCGACATCGTCGGCTTCCGGTGCCGCGGGCGCTTCCGGCGGGCCGATGACAAGCACGATCTCGCCTTTGACGGTGGCACCCTCGTCGTAAAAGGCCTTGAGCTCGGCCAGCGTGCCGCGGCGGAATTCCTCGAAGGTCTTGGTCAGTTCGCGGCAGACGGACGCCCGGCGTTCGCCCCCGAGCACATCATGGGCGGCAACGATTGTGGCGGCGATCCGGTGCGGGGATTCGAAGAACATCAGCGTCGCGGGAACGGTGGCGAGTTCCGCAAGCCTGTCGCGGCGAGCCTTGTCCTTGGAGGGCAGGAAGCCCGCGAAGAGAAAAGCATCGTTGGGAAGGCCCGAGCCGACCAGCGCAGCAAGCGGCGCGGAAGCGCCTGGGATCGGAACAACGCGATGACCAGCCTCGATGGCGATCTGGCCGAGCCGATAGCCGGGATCGGAGACCAGCGGCGTGCCCGCATCGGAGACGAGAGCGACGGATTTGCCCTCGTCAAGCGCGGAGAGCAGTTTCGGCCCGACCTCGTTGGCATTGTGCTCGTGATAGGCATAAGGCCGGTTGACGATGCCATAGCGGTCGAGCAGCACGCGGGTGACGCGGGTGTCCTCGCAGGCAAGCACGTCGGCGCCGGCCAGCGTTTCGAGCGCGCGAAGTGTGATGTCGGAAAGATTGCCGATCGGGGTGGCGACAAGATAGAGCGCCGGTTCCAGCGGGCGGGCGGGCACAGTGACATTGTGCAGCCGGTAGCTCTTGTGCTTCTCGTTTGCCAGTGTTTCGCCCGATGCCTGCTTTTCCAAAATTGCGTACCCTTAATACCGCTATCCGCCGTCAAGCCGGCGTCTGATCTTTATGGGTGAGCGGTCGCGCTTCGGCAAGAGCGGCGAATTCCGGCCGTGGCGAACATTACTGGGGTCCGGCCGCCGTTACCCCTTGCTTTTCACAGCTTGTTTCTGCCATTTTGCCTGTCCACATCTTTCCCGTCCGAAAGCGGGCACTTTTAAAAGTTCAAGCCGGGAGGCGCGGCCCGCCCGGCGATGGTTGAAAGCGGTAGCATCCCATGCGCATTACTCTCGAGCGGTCCAATCTCCTGAAGTCGCTGAACCACGTTCACCGCGTGGTCGAGCGGCGCAACACCATTCCAATCCTCTCGAACGTGCTCTTGCGCTCCGATGGTGCCAGCCTCGAAATGAAGGCGACCGACCTCGATTTGGAAATCACCGAAGCGACGCCGGCACAGGTGGAGCAGGCTGGCGCGACGACGGTTCCGGCGCATCTACTCTATGACATTGTGCGCAAGCTGCCGGACGGCTCCGAGGTCCTGCTGGCGACCAATGCCGAAGGTACGGCGATGACGGTCGCCTCCGGCCGCTCGAAATTCTCGCTGCAGTGCCTGCCGCAGTCCGATTTCCCGGATCTCACCGCCGGAACGTTCACAAATAGCTTCCGCATCAAGGCCACCGATCTGAAGATGCTGATCGATCGCACCCAGTTCGCGATCTCGACGGAAGAAACCCGCTACTATCTGAACGGCATCTATATCCACACGATCGAAAGCAAGGGCCAGCTCAAGCTGCGCGCTGTTGCGACCGACGGCCACCGTCTCGCCCGCGCCGACCTGGAAGCGCCGGCCGGTTCCGAAGGCATGCCGGGCATCATCATCCCGCGCAAGACCGTCAGCGAGCTGCAGAAGCTGGTCGACAATCCGGATGTGGTTGTCACGGTCGAGGTCTCGGATGCCAAGATCCGGCTCACCATCGGCTCGATTATCATGACCTCGAAGCTGATCGACGGCACCTTCCCCGACTATCAGCGCGTCATTCCTACCAATAACGACAAGGAACTGAAGATCGATTGCCAGTCCTTCGCCCAGGCCGTCGACCGCGTGTCCACGATCTCCTCGGAGCGCGGCCGTGCCGTCAAGCTGGCCCTTTCCGACGGGCAATTGACGCTGACCGTCAACAACCCGGATTCGGGAAGTGCGACAGAAGAACTGCCGGTCGGCTATGATAGCGATCCTCTGGAAATCGGCTTCAACGCCAAATATCTGCTCGATATCACCGCGCAGCTTTCCGGCACCGACGCCGTCTTCATGCTCGCCGATCCCGGCTCGCCGACGCTCGTCCGCGACATGGCAGGCGACGACGCGCTCTATGTTCTGATGCCGATGCGCGTCTAGGCCTCACCATCTCAGGTCTGAAGCGACGACCGGACCAGTCTCCGGCCGTTGTCATTTCTGATTGAAGGGCACTCGTTGGTAGCAAGACCATCGCAGCCTTTTTCCGCGCTGGCGGGCAAGTCAGCTGTTGGCATGTTGATTTAGTGACGCGAAACGACTTGTTTTTGTCGCAGTCAGCGACACATAATCAAGTCGTAATTGAAGACGCTGCGCTGCAACGACATGATGTACTGTTCCGGGCGCGGGCGACGTAGTGGTGGAGATGCGTATGAATTTTCGTCTGAAAGAGCGTCTTGGCAAGAAATTCGACGAGGAAATTCGTTTCTTCAAGGGATGGCGGAGCAACATGAAGGCAGTCGGCTCGATTGTGCCGACATCTGGAATAACCGCCCGACGAATGGCAAGTGTCGTCAATCCGCATTCGGGCCTTCCCGTTCTCGAGCTTGGCCCCGGCACCGGCGTCATCACCAAGGCGATCTTGCAGAAGGGCGTGCAGCCGCAGAACCTGGTCTCGGTCGAGTTCTCCACCGATTTCTTTCAGCATCTCGTCAAGGCCTATCCCGGCGTCGATTTCATCAATGGCGACGCCTTCGATCTCGAAAAGACGCTGGGCGCGCGCAAGGACCAGACGTTCGACAGCGTCGTTTCCGCCGTGCCGCTTCTGAACTTTCCGATGCATATGCGTGTATCGCTGATCGAGGATCTGTTGTCGCGCATTCCCGTCGGTCGTCCGGTCGTCCAGATTTCCTACGGCCCGCTGTCGCCGGTCGTCGCCATGCCGGATCGCTATCAGATCTCCCACTATGACTTCGTCGTGCGCAACATTCCGCCCGCGCAATTGTGGGTCTACCGCAAAACCCATTGAGGGCTCCGGTGTTCGGCATCTACGTCACACATCCGCAGGTCCGTATCGACCCGGATGTGCCGGTTCCGTGCTGGGGATTGTCCGAGCTTGGCACAGCCCGATCGGAGATGGCCGCGCGATGCGGTTGGGCAAGACAGCTCACGCGCATTCTGTCGAGCGACGAGACCAAGGCGCTTGAAACCGCGGTAATTCTCGCAAGGCCGGTCGGCATCGACATCGAGGTGCTGGAACATGCGGGCGAGAACGATCGGTCTGCCACTGGCTTTCTGGCACCCGATGAGTTCGAAAAGGCGGCAGACTGGTTTTTCGCCAATCCCGATCAGAGTTTTCACGGCTGGGAGCGTGCCGTCGACGCTCAAGCCCGTATTGTTTCCACGGTTTCGTCCGTGCTCGATAGGCACGATCCGTCGAGGCCGATCGCCTTCGTCGGCCACGGCGGTGTCGGCACGCTCTTGAAATGCCATCTCGCCGGCCTGCCCATCGCGCGCAGCCATGACCAGCCGGGCGGTGGCGGCAATCTCTTTGCGTTTGCCCTTGCGGACCGGTCCCTTGCATGCGATTGGAGGCCGTTTGAGCTCTGGCAAGGATGGCAACAATGACTGTGACCGCGCGCGACCGGCTGATCGTCGGCCTTGATATCCCCACCATCGGCGAAGCCGAGACGATCGTCAAAACGCTCGGTGACGATGTGCTGTTCTACAAGATCGGCTATCAGCTGGCCTTTGCCGGCGGGCTCGAATTCGCCCGCCATCTTGCCAGCGACGGCAAGAAGGTCTTTCTCGACATGAAACTGCTCGATATCGACAACACCGTTGCCAAGGGCGTCGAGAACATTGTCAAGATGGGCATGTCGATGCTGACGCTGCACGCCTATCCAAAGGCGATGAAGGCGGCCGTCGAGGCGGCGCGCGGCTCGGACCTCTGCCTGCTTGGCGTCACCGTGCTGACCTCGATGGATGCGCAGGACGTCATCGACGCCGGCTACCAGCTTGACTCGCAAGCCCTGGTGCTTCGCCGCGCCGAACAGGCACGGGCGGCCGGCATGGGTGGTATCGTCTGCTCGGCCGAGGAAGCCTCGGCGGTGCGCAAGATCGTCGGTCCCGACATGGCGATCGTCACCCCCGGCATCCGTCCGGCCGGCAGCGACAGGGGCGATCAGAAGCGGGTGATGACCCCGGCCGATGCGCTTTCCGCCGGATCGAGCCACCTCGTCGTCGCCCGCCCCATCGTCAAGGCCGCCGATCCCAGGGCTGCAGCGCTTGCCATTCTCGATGAAATGACAGGCGCGCTCTGACTATTCGGCGTTGCCTGTGATCACATTGCTCGGATCGGAGTTGCGAATGAGGGATGCCCCGCCACGGATCAGGCGGTTGCCCGTCACCGTGTTGAACTGCGCGAAATCGAGGGAACTGAGACTGCTGCCAAAGGGATAGGCGGGATTTCGGAAACAGTAGCGCTGGGCGCCATTGCGTGAGTTGAGCCAGACGGCGGGCTTGGCCAGGAAAGCCATCCGATAGGTGAACGTGTTGCCGGAAATCGTGTTGTGCTGAGGCTTCTGGTGCCGGATCGTCCCGCCCTCGCCGCAGTTGCGATAAAGAAAAACGCCGCCGCCGGCCGGATTATCGAAGATGTTTGCGGTAATCACATTGTCAGCGGAGCCGTCGATGGCGATCTGTTCACGTCCGCTCTCGACAGCAAACCGGTTCCCGCTGATCGTGTTTCGCGCCGATTCGGCATCGAGATAGAGGGCTGGTCCATTGCTCTCGCCGGCCAATACGGATTTTTCCAACCGTGTCCCGGTCACCCCGGGACCGACATAGAGCGGAACCCTGCCATCCGCGACAATCGTCAAGCCGGACAGCGCGATACGGGAGGGGGCCGCGGCCTGGGCATGGGCCGTATGATCGGCGTTCAGCGACGACAGGCGCACCTCTTTTGCCTGGCCGTTGGTGCCCAGTCCCTGCAGGCGCAACGCGCCGTTGATGGTGCAGTTGCGCACTGTGACGCCCGAGGGTGCGCTCCAGTCGGCCCCCTTGCCTTTCGTGGAGCGGATGAGCACCGTCGGCTTGCCGAAGTTGATTGTCCCGCGCGATCCGTCAAGCGTCGCGCCCCTGCAATCGAGTGTCACGCCAGACGCCGCTGCGCCGGAGAAGATGAGGCGCTTGGTGATGATGTCTGTGGGCTTGAGCGTCAGGTCGCAACGGACCTCGACCTGTGCGTCCTGTTTCGTTGCCGGTGCCGCTACGGCGGCGTAGACGTCGGGTGCGCATTGCATGGGCTTTGCGAGGGCGGGATGCGTGTTTCCCAGCCAGAGATACAAGCCGGACATGACTCCCAGCATGGCCACGGTTCTACCGAATGAAATCATGTCTGACATCCCGGGGTCCGGCCTTCGAAGGTGCCGTTCTGCAAAGAGAGCGGCCCGCCTTGACCGGTCAAGTGAATTGGCGGAAGAAACTGAAGCAATAGTGACGGGTTGCGGTGAAAATGGGGAGACGGTCATGGCAAAAGGGTACTGGATTGCACGCGTCGACGTCCGCGATGCCGAGCGCTACAAGGACTACGTCGCGGCCGCAAAACCGGCTTTTGAAAAATACGGCGCCAATTTTCTTGCTCGCGGCGGTGCTTTCCAGCGCCTGGAGGGGGATGTCCGATCCCGCAACGTGGTGATCGAGTTCCCATCGCTGCAGGCGGCGATCGATTGCTACAATTCGCCCGAATACCAGATCGCGGCGGCAATCCGGCAGGAGGTGGCGAGTGCCGAAATGGTGGTCGTCGAAGGCGTCTGAGCGGTGTCTCGTACCGCGGCGGAAAACGGCAGAAAAGCCTTGGCGATAAGCCTTCCCGTCGCCCGATGATTGGGCTATGTAGCACACACAGACCACGCTGAAGATCAGGAGTGCCGCCGTCATGACCTTGTCCAATCTCCCCCCGCTCGTTACCGTTTTCGGCGGGTCCGGATTTGTCGGCCGTCATGTCGTGCGCGCGCTTGCAAAACGCGGTTTCCGCATCCGCGTTGCGGTCCGCCGTCCGGATCTGGCAGGCTTTCTGCAGCCACTCGGCAATGTCGGCCAGATTTCATTGGTTCAGGCCAACCTGCGTTACCGTCAATCGGTCGATGCGGCGGTTCACGGCGCCGATCATGTCGTCAATTGTGTCGGCATCCTGTTCGAAAGCGGCCGCAACACCTTCGATTCGGTTCAGGATTTTGGTGCCCGCGCCGTGGCCGAGGCCACGCGTGGTGTCGGTGCGACCTTGACCCATATTTCCGCCATCGGCGCCGATGCCAATAGCGAATCGCTTTATGCGAAGTCGAAAGGCCGGGCGGAAAAGGCGATCCTGGAGACCGTTCCCGAAGCGGTCATCCTGCGCCCGTCGATCATCTTCGGACCCGAGGACGGCTTCTTCAACAAATTTGCCGAAATGGCCCGCTTCTCGCCGGTCCTGCCGCTGGTCGGCGGCGGCAAGACGGCATTCCAGCCGGTCTATGTCGCGGATGTCGCCGAAGCGGTTGCCAGGGCCATCGAGGGCAAGGTTGCCAAGGGCAAGACCTATGAACTCGGCGGGCCGGAAGTCCTGACTTTCAAGAACTGTCTCGAGATCATGCTGAAGATCATCGATCGCAAGCGCACGCTGCTGCCGATTCCGTTCGGCATTGCGTCGCTGATGGGTTCCGTTGCCTCGCTGGTGCCCTTCGTGGCACCGCCGATCACGCCCGACCAGGTCATTCTGCTGAAGCGCGACAACGTTGTTTCCGATAGTGCGCAGGCCGAAGGCCGCACGCTGCAGGCTTTCGGCATTGAGGCGACCTCGGTCGAAGCGATCCTGCCATCCTACATGGTGCGTTACCGTCCACAGGGGCAGTATACCCGGTCCGGTGGTGCCGCCTGACCGCGCCTTGACCTGTCAAAACCGGGTTGTAATCGAGCCGCCGGTTCCCCCGGCGGTTTCTTTTTGCCTGCCTCAAAGCAAAGCGTTGCAGTTCTGCCGCACTAGAAAAAGCGATTGGTCTTTACCGTCGATTCAGCATCTGTCGATATTGATAACGACTGTTCCAGCGCATAGACAACAGCCGCGCCGCGTCCTCCTGTTTCGGAAGAACGGCACCGTCATACCATCTTGAGAGGCACTTTTTTCATGGGCAAGTCGATCGCAATTTTCTTTGCGTGCGCGGCACTTATCGTTCTGGCTGGATCCTTCGCTGCGCCGAAGACTGTCGCCAGCAACCACAGCTGTGCACCGGCCTATGGCGTCGACCCCTGCACCACAGCATCGATCGGCACGACCGCCGAATAAGAATTTCCGCCTCATTTTGAGGCGGCCTAGTTTCATGGCGGGGGCCAGGGGCCGCATGCAGTCTCGCAAGGGACTGCATGCGGTTTTTTATTGCGGTCAGCCGAACAGCCAGAGACCGATGAGGCCCGCTGCGCCGACAACGATGCGCCAGATGGCGAACGGTGCAAAGCCGCGGCTGGAGACGAAATTCAACAGCGAGCGCACGACGACCAGCGCCGCCACGAAGGCGGCGACGAAGCCGACGGCTATCAGCGACACATCATCGAAGTTCAGCGCGTTGCGATTCTTGTAGAGGTCGAGCGTGAAGGCGCCGAGCATGGTGGGCATGGCGAGGAAGAACGAGAACTCGGCGGCGGAGCGCTTGTCGGTTCCCATCAGCAATGCGCCGGCAATGGTCGCGCCCGAGCGGGAGGTGCCGGGGATCATCGCCAGGCATTGGAAAAGCCCGATCTTCAGGGCGAGCGACGGCGGATAGTCCATGACGTCGCGATATTTCGGCTTCAGCGGCAAACGGTCGATCGCATAAAGGACGATGCCGCCGAGGATCAGCACGATGCAGATCAGCATCGGCGTTTCGAACAGCACGCTCTTGATGAAATCATGTGCTATGGCGCCGATGACCGCAGCCGGCAGGAAGGCGAGAAGGATCGACAGGACGAATTGCCGCGCCTTGGCGCTGGAGGGCAGGGCGGCTGCGATCGACAGGAGGCGCTGGAAATAGACGAGCAGGATCGCGAGGATGGCGCCGAGCTGGATGAGCACGGCAAAGGTGTTTCCGGGGGATTTGAATCCGAGGAAATGCCCGGCAAGCAGCACATGCGCGGTCGAAGACACCGGAATGAATTCGGTCAGGCCCTCGATTAAACCGAGGACAAGCGCACTGATGATCGATTGATCGGCCATGAATTAAGTATCCCTGAAGCATTGGGGGTTAAGGTCTGGGACCATCGAAGGGCACTGGCTGATTCGCTTGTGTTTGCGCCAGCAAGTTCCTATAGCTTTTTCAAACGCGCCGTGGCCAGACCAAACCGCCGCGACAAACCATCCCCCAATCGAACTGACGAAACCCGATCGAATGCCAACTCTCTATCACCACCCCATGTCGACTGCTTCCCGGTTCGTGCGCCTGATCCTTTCGGAGTACGGTTATCAGACGGAACTGGCCGAAGAGCAGCCCTGGGAGAAGCGGCGGGACTTCCTGACCCTCAATCCCGCAGGAACCCTGCCGGTCTATGTCGATGACAGCATGCGGGCGCTCTGTGGCGCGACCGTGATCTCCGAATATCTCGACGAGACCAACGGCGTTCTGAAGCGCGATCGCCGGCTTCTGGCGGAAGACCCGTTCCAGCGTGCGGAAATCCGTCGGCTGGCCGAATGGTTCCTGCAGAAGATGGAAGCCGATGTGACGCGACCCTTGGTGCGTGAGCGCATTTTCAAGCTGCAGATGACCCCGGACCAGGGTGGCGGCGCGCCGGATTCGAAGGTCCTTCGCACGTCGCGTTCGAATATTCGCCAGCATCTGAAATATCTGGGCTGGCTTGCCGGCTCGCGCACCTATCTGGCCGGCGACCGGCTGTCCTATGCGGATCTTGCCGCCGCCGCGGCAATCTCCGTGCTCGATTATCTCGGCGAGATCGATTGGGCGGAGGTTCCGGCGGTGAAGGATTGGTACCAGCGGCTGAAATCCCGGCCATCCTTCAGGCCGCTGCTTGCGGAGCGCGTGCGCGGCGTTACCCCCGTATCGCACTACGCTGATCTCGATTTTTAGGGCATGATGCCGGGAACTCATGAAACGGTTTTCGGTCAATATCATGCGCCAGCGACAAGAGAGCCTCGCGCCCGGGGATGCGCTCCAGACGGACAAACTCGACAGGAGGCGTGAGGTGCTCACCAGCTTCCTCAAGGACGAGGCGCGCGACAAGGGTTTCGATGTCTGCCGCGTAACGCGCCCGGACTCCATTCCCCAGGCGCCGGAGCGCCTCGCCGATTTTCTGGGCCAGGGTTATCACGGCACGATGGACTGGATGGCGGAGACGGCGGATCGCCGCGCCGATCCCCGCGTGCTGTGGGGCGATGTGCGATCCGTCGTGCTCTTCGGCATGAATTACGGGCCCGGGGAGGACCCGCGCTCCAGTCTCGAACGATCCGATCGTGGGGCCATTTCGGTCTATGCGCAGAACCGCGACTATCACGACGTCATCAAGGGCAAGCTCAAGGAAGTCGCAACGCGTTTTGCCGCAAGGGCGGGCGAAGACGTCAAGGTCTTCGTCGATACGGCGCCCGTCATGGAAAAGCCGTTGGCTGAACAGGCGGGTCTCGGCTGGCAGGGCAAGCACACCAATCTCGTCAGCCGCGAATTTGGCTCCTGGCTGTTTCTCGGCAGCCTGTTCACCACGGCGGACCTGCTGATCGACGAACCCGAGCGGGATCATTGTGGCTCCTGCCGTGCCTGTCTCGACGCCTGCCCGACGGACGCCTTTCCGGCCCCCTACAAAATCGATGCGCGCCGCTGCATTTCCTACCTGACGATCGAGCACAGGGGGCCGATCGATCCGGCCCTGCGCCCCCTGATCGGCAATCGCATCTATGGCTGCGACGACTGTCTGGCCGCCTGCCCGTGGAATAAGTTCGCCGCTAGCGCCTCCGAGATGAAACTGAAGGCGCGCGAGGATCTGAAGGCGCCACCCTTGTCGTTCCTGCTGACGCTCGATGATGCTTCATTCCGTGCATTCTTCTCCGGCTCCCCGGTCAAGCGCATCGGCCGCGACCGGTTCGTGCGCAACTGTCTGATCGCCGCCGGCAATTCCGGCGATGCCGGGCTGATTGATGTCTGCGCGACCTTGTCCAAGGATATGTCGCCGACGGTGCGCGGCATGGCGGTCTGGGCGTTGTCACGATTGATGAGGGCTGGCGATTTCGCGAATTTTGCGGCAAGACGGCAAAGCGAGGCCGACACCGAGGTGCTCGCCGAATGGAAACTGGCAGGAGTTGCCTGATGCATGTTCTGATCCTGGGCGCCGGTTTTTCCGGCTCGGCCATCGCCAAGGCTTTTTTGCCCTTGGCGCAATCGGTCACCGGAACGACGCGGTCGGAAGACAAACTCGGCGACCTTCGCGGGCTCGGAATCGATGCGCTTGTCTATGACGGCGTCAGCATCTCGCCGGAACTCACCTCCGCGATGAAGCGGACGACGCACCTGATCCAGTCCATCGCGCCGGGCCGTGAGGGCGATCCGATGATGCGCGCCGAAACGCCACCGCTTGCCGAACTGATGCCGAACCTGAAATGGGCAGCCTATCTCTCGACGGTTGGCGTCTATGGCGATCACGGCGGCTCCTGGGTAACGGAGGAGGCGTCGCTTGAGCCGGTGTCTGCCCGCTCGGTGGAGCGCGTCGCGGCGGAAAAAGCGTGGCTTGCCTTCGGCCAAGACAGCAATATCCCGGTCGCGGTGCTGCGCCTTTCCGGCATCTACGGCCCCGGTCGCAATGCGTTCTGCAATCTCGAAGCCGGTACGGCCCGCCGCCTTATCAAGCCCAACCAGGTTTTCAATCGGATCCGGGTCGAGGATATTGCAGGCGCGGCACTCTTTCTGGCGGAGAAATCGATCGGTGGCATCTTCAACGTCACCGACCATGAGCCTGCGCCGCCGCAGGACATCGTTGCCGAGGCTGCACGGCTGATGGGTGTCAGCCCGCCGCCCGAGATCCCCTTCGAGGAGGCCGAATTGTCTCCCATGGCACGGTCGTTCTATGGCGAGAACAAGCGGGTTTCGAATGCGCGCCTTCGCAATCTCGGCTTCGTCTTTCGCTTTCCAGACTATCGGATTTCGCTAGCGGAATTATGGAATGGCGGCCATTGGCGCGGATGATCTTTCAAGTATAAGCGATTACCGATAGTCTACGGATTACTTTCGATAGATCGGAGAATTCCGAACCGAAATATTCATGTTTTTCCGGCGAATTCTTCTATCGGAATGGCAAGAACATCAGATTTTATTTTCCGAATGAACGCAACTTAAGCGGGATTTTGCGATTTTCTAGCTTTCAACTCGGCTAAATGTGGCGCTTTTCAAAAAATTGAATCATTTTTCAGAGGCCTGCACGCATTGGCGTCCGTGCAAGAGGCTGATTTTGGCTTAATAACTGATTCCAAAGCATTTCCGCGGATATGTGGCAGAAATTCAAAATTTCGTGATTTTAATTTTTCGTAGATTGTCAATATATCCTAATGCAAAGTTAAAGGTTGAGGCACTTTTTTGCCATTTTTAATTCGGACAAACTTACCCTTCGTAAGAACTTTCTAATTTTCACACGATGGGGATATACGTTTGGCGAAGACAAAGCTGACGTCGGCTGCATTGGCAGCATTCTTTGCCTTGGGGGCAACACTTACTTCCGTTACATCAAGCCACGCCGCAGGATCGGGCTGCGGCGGTGCATCCTGGTACGCGCTTTCCTCGCGCACCGCGTCCGGCGAACGGATGAACGCCAAATATCTGACGGCGGCTCACCGGAACCTCAAGTTCGGCACCAAGGTCGCTGTCACCAATAAGCGCAACGGCAAGACGGTTGTCGTGCGCATCAACGATCGTGGTCCCTTCATTCGCGGCCGCGTCATCGATCTTTCCAAAGCTGCCGCCTCCCATATCGGCATGATCCGCTCGGGAACCGCCAGCATCTGCTATCGCGTCGTCAGCTGACGGCGAAAACGTGCCTGTCCGGGTTTTGTTCCGGCCGGGTTTGATCCGGCATGATCGGGAAGGGCGCTTCTGTCTCCCGTATCGGCCACGACCTCGCATCTGCTCAGCAATCGTCACCTGCCGCGGCATCCCGGCTTGCTCTTGACGGCCATCACCGCTACCACGGCGGAAAATGGAGTTCGAAAGATGCGACTGGGTGGCAGGCTCGCCGGAGCCATAGAGGTTCTTGCCGATATTGAAGCGCGCAAGCGTCCCGTAGCCGATGCCCTCAAGGACTGGGGGCTGGCACATCGTTTTGCGGGGTCGGGCGACCGCGCTGCGATCGGCAACATCGTCTATGACGCTTTGCGCATGAAGCTTTCGCACGCCTGGCTGATGGATAGCGACAGCGCCACGGCGCTCGGTCACGCGGTGATGTTTCGCCAGTGGGGCGTGTCGCCGGAGCAGCTGGCATCGGAGCTGGAGGGCGACAAGTTCGCCCCCGAACCTCTCGCCGAAGAGATGAAAGCGGCTTTCGCCGGCCGCAAGCTGGAAGACGCTCCGCTGCATGTGCAGGGCGATATCCCGGAATGGGTGCAGCCCTCCTTCGAGGAAAATTTCTCCGAGGACTGGCTTGCCGAGGCAAAGGCGTTGGCTGGGCGTCCCGCTCTCGATCTGCGCGCCAACACCCTGAAGGCCTCCCGCGAGAAAGTGTTGAAGGCGCTGGAGCGCAGCGGCGTCGAGCCGACCGCGATCGCGCGGCAAGGTATTCGCGTGCCGGCGGGCGAGGGACCGTCGCGGCTGCCCAATGTGACGGCCGAATTGTCCTTCCAGAAGGGCTGGTTCGAGGTCCAGGACGAAGGATCGCAGATCGTCGCCGATCTCGTGATGCCGAAGGAAGGCGACCAGATCCTCGACTATTGCGCCGGCGGTGGTGGCAAGACTCTGGCCATGGCAGCGGCCATGAACAACAAGGGGCAGGTGCATGCCTACGACACCGACCGCAAGCGTCTTGCGCCGATCATCGAGCGCCTGAAGAGGGCGGGGACCCGCAATGTCCAGGTCCATGACCGGCTCGAAGGGCTGACGCCGCTAGCCGGCAAGTTCGACCGCGTTCTCGTCGACGCGCCCTGCACCGGCACCGGCACCTGGCGCCGCCGTCCGGATACCAAGTGGCGGCTGACGCAGAAGAACCTCGAGGAGCGGCTGGGCCAACAGCAGGAGGCGCTTGCGAGCGCCGCGAACTTTGTGCGTCCCGGCGGCCGTCTCATCTATGTGACCTGTTCGGTGCTTCCGGAGGAAAACGAGGCGCAGGTCTATGGCTTCTGCGAGGACAATCCGGAATTCGAGATGCTGTCTGGCGCCGATGCCTGGGCCGATCTTTTCGGGACGGACAAGCCGCAGCCCTGGTCGGCCGACATGAAGACCGTCACCCTGACCCCAGCCTCGACCAACACCGATGGCTTCTTCTTCTGCATGATGGGACGCAAGGTCTGAACGGCATTCGTCGCTGCCTTGGATATTGGCTCTTCACGCCCGCTGTGCTGGCTTTGCTGTCTTGAAAATGTTCTAAACTATACGCTTTGACACAAGTTTAGTTTTGGTTCATGAAAACCGGGCTGAACAGCCACGTCCATATCTCGGTCCGCGCGGATTGCGCGACCGGGGCACCGGACGGCGGGGAACGCCGAATTCATTCGGAAAGACACCAGGAGAGGTCATGACCACATCATTCCTTCGAAGCGCTGCGCTGGCGCTTGCAACCGCAACATCGATGCTAGCGCTGCAGCCGGCTCAGGCCGCCACCGATGCGGCTGCCGTCGTCAAGCACTATGCCGACGTGGCTTATGCCAAATATTCGGACGCGCTTTCGACCGCAGAAGCGCTCGACAAGGCCGTCGATGCGCTGATCGCGACGCCGAGCGAAGCGACGCTGAAGGCCGCGCGCGAAGCCTGGCTTGCCGCCCGCAACCCCTATCAGGAAACCGAGGTCTACCGCTTCGGCAACCCGATCGTCGACGAGTGGGAAGGCAAGGTCAATGCCTGGCCGCTCGACGAGGGGCTCATCGATTACGTCGATCCGAGCTACGGCACGGAAAGCGACGAGAACGCGCTGTTCACGGCCAACGTCATCGCTAACAAGACGATCAAGATCGACGGCAAGGACGTGGACGCCACCAACATCACGCCGGAATTCCTCTCGGGCACGCTGCAGGAAGCAGGCGGCATCGAGGCGAATGTCGCGACCGGCTACCACGCCATCGAATTCCTGCTCTGGGGACAGGACTTGAACGGCACCGGCAAGGGCGCCGGCAACCGCTCCTTTACCGACTACGACACGAAGAACTGCACCAACGGCAATTGTGATCGCCGCGCCGGCTATCTGAAGGCCGCCAGCGACCTGCTCGTGTCCGACCTCAAGGACATGGTCGCCAACTGGGCACCGGAAGGTGCTGCCACCAAGAATGTCGAAGGCGATGCCAAGGCTGGCATCGCGGCCATCCTGACCGGCATGGGCTCGCTCTCCTACGGCGAACTGGCGGGCGAGCGGATGAAGCTCGGCCTCCTGCTGCACGATCCGGAAGAAGAGCATGATTGCTTCTCCGACAACACCTACAACTCGCATCTGCATGATGCGATCGGCATCCAGGCCGCCTATCTCGGTGAATACACCAAGGTCGACGGCACCAAGATGACCGGTCCTTCGCTCTCCGAACTCGTGGCCGCCAAGGACCCGGCGCTCGACAAGGAAATGAAGGAAAAGCTGGCAACGACGATCACCGCAATGGAGGTGATGACCAAGCGCGGCCAGACGGTCGAGGCCTATGACCAGATGATCGCCGAGGGCAACACCGAGGGTAATGCCGTCGTCCAGGCCGCCATCGATGGCCTCGTCGCCCAGGCAAAGACGGTTGAGCGCGTCATTGCGTCGCTGGACCTTGGCACGATCGAGCTTGAAGGTTCCGACAGCCTGGATAATCCTAACGCTGTCTTCCAATGAGAAAGCAAAGGCGGACCGCCGATTCTGATGTGCGGCCCGGTTTTTTCTGAATGCCTGTTTGGCTCGCCCGACGCGTGATTTTGCCGTCTGCCGCTGCGCTTTTGCTAGCGGCGGGCGGCTTTTCTGTTTTGGGGGGTGAGGGGATTGCGTCTGGGGCGGCATACACCCCTCTGTCATTGCGTGACATCTCCCCCTCAAGGGGGGAGATTGGCTCTGCGCCAGGCGATATTTCGGGAAAAGGAACCAATAAGGCTCGGCAGGCTGAGAAGGAGCGCGAGGCTGCCACAATGATCTCCCCCCTTGAGGGGGAGATGCCCGACGGGGCAGAGGGGGGTAATGCCTCCTCACACGCGGACGGTGCGGCAGAAGAGCGTCCGACTTCCGCGACTCGCGATGACCTTTCCGATACCGATCGTCGCCGTGTCCAGGCTGTAACCCGCCCCGCTACCGATTTTTCCAAGGCAGAAAAATTCGAGGCCATGGCTGGCGGTGCCGGCACGTCCATCGCCTCCGTCAATCAGGACAGCTTTTCGCAGTTTTCCGCCAATATCACTTTTGCCGAGGAAGAGACGTTCAAGCTCGGCAATGCGCTGTTTCGAAAACTCTGGGTCTCTTCACCCTCATCGACGCAGGCGTCGGATGGCCTCGGGCCGCTCTACAACGCCCGTGCCTGCCAGACCTGCCATCTGAAGGACGGGCGCGGACACCCGCCGGAAGGGTCGGCGGACGCGACCTCAATGTTCCTGCGTCTCGCCCGCCCGCCGAAGACCGACGCCGAGCGGGCGGCGATTGCGCGCCACGAGATCCTGAATTTCCCCGATCCCGTCTATGGCACGCAGTTGCAGGACAGCGCCGTGCGCGGCCTTGCCGCCGAAGGCCATATGAAGATCAGCTATACAGAGACCCCCGCGACCCTGGCGGGCGGCGAAACGGTTTTCCTGCGCAGGCCGCATTATTCGATCGACAAGCCTGGTTATGGTGCCCTCGATGAAACCACCACGCTGTCGCCGCGCGTGACGCAGGCGATGAGCGGGCTTGGGCTGGTCGAGGCGATCCATCCCGCCGATATCCTCACAAATGCGGATCCGGACGACAAGAACGGCGACGGAATCAGCGGCAAACCGGCGCTGGTGCGTGATCCCGTCTCCGGCGCGCCCACCCTCGGTCGCTTCGGCTGGAAGGCGCAGAGCGCCACGGTGCGCCAGCAAGCTGCCGATGCCCTGGCCGGAGATATCGGCATCTCCTCGCCCGACGCCAAACGCAGCCACGGTGATTGCACCGCGGCGCAAACCGCCTGTCTGGGGATGGCCGACGGCGTTCAGGCGCGGCTGGGTGACACCGAGGCGCCCGATCCCGTTCTCGATCTCATCACCTTCTACTCGGAAAACCTGGCAGTCCCCGCGCGGCGCAAGGCAAGTTTGGCGGAAACGCTGGCGGGCAAGAAGGTTTTCTATGAAACCGGCTGTATTTCCTGTCATGTGCCGAAATTCGTGACCCGCCGCGATGCTGCCAACAAAGCACATGCCTTCCAACTGATCTGGCCCTATTCCGACTTCCTGCTGCATGACATGGGCGACGGCCTTGCCGACGGCCAGCAAGTGGGCGAAGCATCGGGCAGCGAATGGCGGACACCGCCGCTCTGGGGCATCGGACTGACCAATACGGTGAGCGGGCACACGTTCTTCCTGCACGACGGACGCGCCCGCAATCTGACCGAAGCGATCCTCTGGCACGGCGGCGAGGCGGCAAAAGCCCGCGACCGGTTTGCCACACTGGAAAAAGCCGATAGACAAGCCCTGATCACATTTCTGGAGTCTCTTTGATGCGCCACCGGCTTTCCCTGCTTCTCAGCCTCGGCCTCGCCTTCCTGTCGCTCCCCGCTCTGGCAGAGGACTTGGAGGAGGCCATGCCGCCCCGCGCCGGGCTCAAGCCGGAGGCGGTGCCGGGCGTCATGCAGAAGGCCGTCGACGATTTCATCCGCCCCGGCTACCGCGATCTCATGGAGGGCACGGAATCGCTTGCCGAAGCGGCCCATGTGCTCTGCGACAAGCCATCCGAGGAGACGCTCGGCGATGTGCAGATGACGTTCGACGAGGTGGTCCAGCAATGGTCGACGATCGAGATCGTCCGGGTCGGCCCGGTCATCGAAGGCAACCGGTTCGAGCGGTTCCTGTTTTTTCCGGATCGCAAGAGCACCGGCCTGAAACAGGTCCAGCGCATTCTTGCGACGAATGACGAAACGGCGACCTCGGCCGAGACCCTCAAGGGCAAGAGCGTTGCTGCACAGGGTCTCGGCGCACTGGAATATGTTCTCTACGGCACCGGCGCGGAGGTTCTGACCTCGGAAAAGAACGGGTTCCGCTGCCGCTACGGCGCGGCGATCGCCGACAATCTGAAGTCCGTTGCCGCCGAGCTTCATGCTGAGTGGGAAAAGCCGGACGGTATCCAGGCCGCCTGGAAGGCACCCGGCCCGGACAATCCGGTCTATCGCGACGGCAAGGAAGCGGCGACCGAACTGCTCGGCATTCTCGTCCATGGCGTCGAAAGCATCAGGGACCAGCGTCTGCGGCCGTTCTACGCCGGCATCATCAAGGGCATGCCGGACAAGGGACATCCGAAGCTGGCGATCTACTGGCGCTCCGGCAATACCATGCCGGCGCTTTCGGCGAATTTCATGGCGCTGCAGACGCTGTTCAACGCAGCCGATATGCAGGCGCTGCTGCCCGACGACAGACGCTCCATGGTGCGCGCCATCAACTATGTGCTGCAGGCAATTGTCGACGATGCCGACCAGATCGATCTGCCGATTGACGAGGCGATCGCAGACGAGGAGCAGCGCGGCAGGCTGAACCGCATCCTGCAGAATACCAATGACGTTCTCCAGCGCCTCAATCTCGATTTCGGCGGCGCCATCGGGCTGGGGGCCGGCTTCTCCTTCGCGGATGGCGACTGAGCGTCGCACCCCGGGCCGTCACGGCCTGCAAGTGCTTGAAACCGGTTGACAAAAACAGACCACAGGCGCAAAGCGTCGACTGTGTTCCACGCGCGAACACGGCCAAACAAGGATCAACGGATCATGAACCCCGACAGTCGAAGTACCACTTCGATTTTGCCGACCGTCAGGCCCTGGTAACACGGGGTCCGCCGGCGGTCGACAGACTTGCCAAATGGAACCCCGATATGCTGCGCATCTACAAAAGCCAGAACAATCACTTTGCCCTGCTCGACGCCACGGAACTGGCTGAAACCACGCCGGTCGTGTGGTTCGACCTGTTCAATCCCGCCCAGGACGAGACCCGCATCGTCGAACAGCATCTCGGCATCGAAATCCCGACGCGGGACGAAATGCAGGAGATCGAGCTTTCCGACCGCCTTTATCAGGAGGACGGCGCCGAGTTCATGACCATGACTGCCGCGACCGAACTCGATGGCGATAGTCCGGTCAAGGTACCGGTCACCTTCATCCTGAAAGGGGCAACGCTCGTCACGGTTCGCCATGCCGATCCGAAGCCGTTCCATCTCTATGCCGCCCGCATGCAGCGTCCGAACGGGGTCTCCTGCGAGAGTGGGGAACTGGCCATGCTGGGGCTTCTGGAAGCCATGATCGATCGCACGGCAGATGCGCTGGAGCGTATCGGCAACGAGGTCGACGGCATCTCGCGAGAAGTGTTCCGCAAGAACACCTCCAGCGTCACGAAGAAGACCCGTGACCTCCAGTCGCTGATCGAGCAGATCGGTCAGAAAGGCGATTTCCTCAGCGTCATCCGCGAAAGCCTCGTCAGTGTCGGCCGGCTCGTCGCCTATCACACGGCGCTCGACGGGATCGGCACCCGCAAGGCGATCAAGGAAAGCCGCCAGCGGGTCAAGCTGATCCAGCGCGATGCGACCTCGCTCGGCGACCATGCGCTGTTCCTCTCGAACAAGATCAACTTCCTGCTCGATGCGACGCTGGGGTTGATCAATCTGGAGCAGAACCAGATCATCAAGATCTTCTCGGTCGCCGCCGTCGTCTTCCTGCCGCCGACGCTGGTCGCCTCGATCTACGGCATGAATTTCGACGTCATTCCGGAGTTGAAATTCGAGTTCGGCTATCCGATGGCTCTGTGCATGATGGCGCTGTCGGCCTATTTGCCTTTCCTCTATTTTAAGCGGCGGGGCTGGCTTTAAAACGGTAACCCGATAGGCGATAAGCGTGTCGCGCCGCGCGCGGCACCGTCTCGAACCGGCGTATTCTCATGAACCTCATCCAACCCAAATCCAGGGATCTGATAGGCCGCCGCACCTTCCTGACGATAGCCGGCGCGAGTTGGGCGGTGACGCTTGCGCCCAGGGCCGCCTTCGCGCTGTCACAAACTGACGCCGTCTATGCCTCGGCCTTCATGGCGCCTGATGGTTCCTATGGTGTCGCCACTCTGACCGAGAAAGGGGACATCCTCGAGCGGGTGCCTCTGCCGGCGCGCGCCCATGGCATGACCTATTCGCCGGTCACCAACCGCGCCGTCGCCTTTGCCCGGAGGCCGGGAACTTATGCGCTGATCTTCGCACCGGACAATAGCCTCGAACCGATCGTCATCACCTCGGTCGAGGGCCGACATTTCTATGGCCATGGCTGCTTTTCGGCCGATGGGCGGCTGCTTTACGCGACGGAGAATGATTTCGCCGGCAATCGCGGCATGATCGGCGTCTATGACGGCACGAACGAATTTGCCCGGATCGGCGAATTTCCGTCCTATGGCATCGGGCCGCACGACATGACACTGTCGGCGGATGGCCGGATGCTCGTCGTCGCCAATGGCGGCATCGAGACACATCCGGATTTCGGCCGCACCAAACTCAACCTCGATCACATGGAGCCGTCTTTGGCGCTGGTGGACACGCAAACGGGCGCGCTGATCGAGCGCCACGCCATGCCGGACCACCTGCGCCAGCTTTCCACGCGGCATGTGGATATCGATGCCGATGGCAGGATCTGGTTCGCCTGCCAATACGAGGGCGCGCGCAACGACCTGCCGCCGCTTGCTGGCTCTTTCTCGCGCGGCGAGGATATCCGCTTCCTGGAGCTGCCGGAGGAAACGACGGTGGCGCTGGCCAACTATGTCGGTGCCATTGCGGTGAACCGGCGCGACGGGCTGGTGGGATTGACCTCGCCGAAGGGCGGCACGGCAGTCACTGTGGATGCGAAGACCGGGGCGGTCGTCAGGCAGGGCAGCCTTGCCGACGCGGCCGGCATCGCCCCCGCCGCGCATGGCTTCATCGAATCATCCTACGGAGGCCAGTTCGGCGGAACCCACAGCCAGGTCGCCTGGGACCAGCACATCGTCAGGCTTGGGACGCCTTGAAATACACGCGACCGGTTTATGACGGCCCGCTGTTCTTTCCAGCCAAGGCTTCGATCTCGTCCCAGAGATAGGCGACCTGTTCGTAACTGCGGTCTCCGACCCCGATCCCGCTGGTTCTGATCGCCTTCGCGCCGAGCCGTTCATAAAACTGCCGGTTGGGATTGCCGGCGAGAACCCAGGCAAACAGGGACTTAGCCCCTTGCCCGGCGCATTGTGCCGCCACTGACCGCACCAAGGCAGTACCGATGCCGGCCTTCTGATGCTCGCTTCGGATATAGAGCGCGTAAAGTTCATGAATATGCGCTGGAACGCGGCCGCGCGGCGGGCCGAAATTGGCGAAGCCGATGATGTTGCTTCTGGCCGGCTCGACGGCGACGAGATAATAGACACCCGGCACGCCCATCCGCCGCGCGAGGCGAATGGCCTCATCCTCCCGCGACATGCCGTCGAGAAAGGCATCGGTCAGCAACCCGCGAAACGTCGAGCGCCAGGTGTCAACCAGCACGCCGGCGATCGCGAAGATGTCGTCGCCGGTGGCCGGGCGTATCTGGAAGGGACTGTGTTCATCCATGCAGTCGATATGGGGATTGCGGAGCGCATTGTCATGCCAGCGCTGCCCTCTTGGTGTGCCCACCTCGCCTGGATCGCCTTCGCCCCGTTGCTCAACACATCGATTTTCCTCCTTAATTGAGCTTGTCCTTGTTTTTGTGCCATGCGACTGTCTGCCCGCCGGGATATCTCGGCTCAAGAACGATACGATTGAGAGAACACGGTGGAATTTCGCGACCGCATCCGCAACAGTTTCGGCAGGCAGGCCGCCATGGCGACGATCGGCGCCGAACTGACGCGCGTTGAGCAGGGCTCCGTCGAGATCGAGCTTCCGTTCGATGAGAAATTGACGCAGCAGCATGGCTTCCTGCATGCCGGCATCATTTCCGCGGCGCTCGATGCCGCCGGCACCTACGCCGCCTATTCGCTCATTGATCCCGACGCTTCCATTCTCACCATCGAATTCAAGGTCAATCTGATGTCGCCGGGCAGGGGCGAGCGGTTCCTGTTCCGCGGCGAAGTGACGAAACCGGGCACGACGATCATCGTCTCCGACGGCCGCGGTTACGCGCTTTCCGCAGATGGTCCGGCCAAGCTGATCGCCTCGATGACCGCGACGATGATGGTGGTCCGCGGACGCGAGGGAATTGAAGGATGACATTCGAACTGAAACGTGTGGCGGGCAAGACGCTGCTCTACGTCATGGCCGTCGATGCGGAATACGGCGTGCACCTGCGCGAACGCATTTCGCCGCTGATGACCGGCGTCGGTCCGGTCGAGGCTGCGGTAACGCTCACCCGCACGTTGTCGGACCTGCATGGGCGTGACGGCCTGGCCGATCTCGTCGTTTCGCTCGGCTCCGCCGGATCGGCGCGGCTCGAACAGACGGAAGTCTATCAGGCGACCTCTGTCGCCTATCGCGACATGGACGCGTCGCCGCTCGGTTTCACGAAGGGCGCCACACCGTTCCTCGACCTGCCCGTCACCGTCGATCTGCCGCTGCGCATTCCCGGCGTGAAACGGGCAAGTCTCTCGACCGGTGCCAATATCGTTTCCGGCGCGACCTATGAGACAATTGCTGCCGACATGGTCGAGATGGAGACCTATGCCATCCTGCGTGCTTGCCAGTCCTTCGACATCCCGCTCGTCGGGCTGCGGGGCATTTCCGATGGCAAGGCGGAACTGAAGCATGTCGATGACTGGACGGAATATCTGCACGTGATCGACGAGAAGCTCGCGGCCGCCGTCGATGCCTTGGAAAAAGCCGTCGAAACGGGCGAAATCGCCGTCTGAAGCCGCAAAATTGTCGGGGTGCAATGTAATCGTTGCGCTTGCGGTCGCCTTTATTTAAAGGCTCGCCATAGTTCCCCATCAGATGATCCCCAAGCCAGCGGAAGCGCGTCATGACAGCGACAGTCCATCCCGATACCGTTCTCATCATCGATTTCGGCAGCCAGGTCACGCAGCTGATCGCGCGGCGCGTTCGCGAGACCGGCGTCTATTGCGAGATCGTGCCCTTCCAGTCCGCCGACGAAGGCTTCAAGCGGCTGAACCCGAAGGCGATCATCCTGTCCGGCAGCCCGGCCTCGACGCTGGATATCGGATCGCCGCGCGCGCCGCAGGTGGTGTTCGACAGCGGCCTTCCGGTACTCGGCATCTGCTACGGTCAGCAGACCATGTGCGAACAGCTGGGTGGCAAGGTCGAGGCCGGCCATCACCGCGAATTCGGCCGCGCCTTCATCGAGATCGACAAGGAATGCGCGCTTTACGACGGCATTTGGACCGTAGGCTCCCGCCATCAGGTCTGGATGAGCCATGGCGACCGCGTGACGGCGATCCCGGCTGGCTTCGAAGTCGTCGCCACCTCGCCGAACGCTCCCTTCGCCTTCATCGCCAACGAGGCACGAAAGTTCTACGCGGTGCAGTTTCACCCGGAAGTCGTGCACACGCCGGATGGCGCCAAGCTGCTTGCCAATTTCGTCCACAAGATCGCCGGCCTCAAGGGCGACTGGTCGATGGCCGCCTATCGCGACAAGGCCATTGCCGAAATCCGCAAGCAAGTGGGCGACAAGCGCGTCATCTGCGGTCTGTCCGGCGGTGTCGACAGCTCTGTCGCCGCTCTCCTGATCCACGAGGCGGTCGGCGACCAGTTGACCTGCATTCTCGTCGACCATGGCCTGATGCGCAAGAACGAGGCAGCCGACGTTGTTGCCATGTTCAAGGAGCACTACAACCTGCATCTGGTGCACGTCGATGCATCGGACCTCTTCATCAATGCGCTCGAAGGCGAGAGCGATCCGGAAACCAAGCGCAAGACCATCGGCCGGCTGTTCATCGATGTGTTCGAAGCGGAAGCCAAGAAGATCGGCGGCGCCGAGTTTCTCGCGCAGGGCACGCTCTATCCGGACGTCATCGAAAGCGTCTCCTTCACCGGTGGACCTTCGGTCACCATCAAGTCGCACCACAATGTCGGCGGCTTGCCGGCGCGCATGAACATGCAGCTGGTCGAGCCGCTGCGCGAGCTGTTCAAGGACGAAGTCCGCGTGCTCGGCAAGGAACTTGGCCTGCCCGACTCGTTCATCGGCCGTCATCCCTTCCCGGGTCCGGGGCTCGCCATCCGCTGCCCCGGCGGCATCACCCGCGAAAAACTCGAAATCCTGCGCGAAGCCGACGCCATCTATCTCGACGAGATCCGCAAGGCCGGCCTCTACGACGCCATCTGGCAGGCTTTCGCCGTGCTCCTGCCGGTCCAGACCGTCGGTGTGATGGGCGATGGCCGCACTTACGAATTCGTCTGCGCGCTGCGCGCCGTCACCTCGGTCGACGGCATGACCGCGGATTTCTACCACTACGACATGGAATTCCTCGGCCGCGCCGCCACCCGCATCATCAACGAAGTCCGCGGCATCAACCGCGTCGTCTACGACGTCACGAGCAAGCCGCCGGGTACGATCGAGTGGGAGTGAGCGGATACCCTCGGCGGCAATAGCGTCGATTCGGCCGCGAATTGCACTGCCGTGCCGCCACCTTCTGGTCCATTCCTGACTGCTGGTAGGCGGCATTGCTCTCCTTCTTCGGATTTCAGATCCCGACCTGCGTCCAAAGTTCGGACGAAATAAACCAGCTACAAAGGGTGAGAGGGCTCTAGCGTAGAACAGCGTCCACAAAGGCGGGTCTGCTGAGCGCCTCATTTCGGTGATCGCGCCATCGCGACCCCTGACCTGGAAACGGCCATCGCGCCCTGCGCCTCAACCGTCGAAAAAAATTGCAGGGCGCTGTCGATTTTCGGACACTCCGTTCGTCGTTCCGATGCCAGGCCGATGAGGCCGGCTCAAACAAGGAGACAGACGATGCGTGTAATTGTGTTCGTGAAGGCTACCGAAGACAGCGAAAAGGGCTTTTTCCCCACGCCCGAGACGAACGAGATGATGGAGGCGATGGGCAGATTTAATGACGAGCTTCGCGATGCCGGCATCTTGCTCGACGCCGATGGCCTCAAACCCTCCTCGCAGGGCAAGCGTATTGCGTTCGATGGTCCCGGTCGTACGGTCATCGATGGGCCCTTCGCCGAAACCCGCGAGTTGGTCGCCGGCTTCTGGCTCTGGGAAGTCAAGGACATGGACGAGGCGGTCGCCTGGGTGAAGCGCTGCCCCAATCCGATGCCGGGACCGAGCGAGATCGAAATCCGGCCGTTGTATGAGATGGCTGATTTCCAATGAGAATCTGACGCCGGAAACCACGGAAATCCATGACCGGACGTGCGAGAAACTTAGCGGCAACTGAGACCGCCGGCCGCAGCCTGCTTGCCTCCCTAATGGCTTTGGCCGACAAGGCGGCATGACTGCAGGCGAGACGCGCCAGGCGATCGAAGCGATTTTCCGCATTGAGCGGGCCAGGCTCATCGCGGGTCTGGCCCGCGCCGAGCACAGTCCGACGCTTCAATGGCAGATAGGGTGAAGCGGCAGCCTGATTACGGAAGCCCGCGCTGGTCGCATCGCGAAAGTCTTGAGAAATATCCGAAACTCGCTTAGATTGAATAGACACGAGGAGACACCTTTACGAGGCAAAGATGTTGCCACTGGGTCTGCGACAACGATCAGCCGTTGGCTTGCGCCGATCGCGAGCTGTGTTGGCGCGGAACTCCTTCTACGGCAATGGTGGCCTCCTATTGTCATGGAGGCGCGCCGCCTCGCGTCTCTCGGAGGCGGCGGGAACCTTTACACGACAAGCGAGGCCGCTATGAAGGCTTGCGCCCAAGAACAGGTTGCGCGACCATTCTCCACCCCGGCGGGGACTGCGGTCGACCGCGCGCCAAGTCGCGTTGCCGTTCAGGCGCAGCCAATCCTTCCGGACAGGTCCCCGGTTCCCGCTTTCGAATTCTCGACACTTGATCTTCCTCCGGAGGAGCAGTTTGCGGCCTGGCGCAACAGCTATGCGCCGATGGTCGATGTAACGGCGCCCGACAATTTTGCTGGCGGCTTTGCTGGCGAGCAGACGACCTGGGATCTCGGCGGTCTGGCTTTCTCTCATGTCAAGACCAGCGGCATGAGGTTCGCCAGCTTGGCTGGACACGTCCGGCGAGAGCCGATGGACCATTGGACGATCACCCTGATCTTGCGGGGCGACGGGCAGACGGTTGCTCCCGCCAGGACGTGCGGCGGTGGCGCTGGATCGGTGAAAATACATTCGCTGGGCAAAGTCTTCGAAGGATACGTGACCGACAGCGAACTCCTGTCGCTTGTCGTGCCGCGCGACTTCTGCGGCGGCATGGCTCATGTCCTGGAGCCTGCGGAATTCTCGACGCTCGAGCAGGGGATGGCCAGACTTTTCGGCGACTACATGACCAGCCTTGCCCGGTGCCTTCCATCACTGAAAATCGGAGACCTCCCTCAGCTGGTGACTGCGACGCGGGCGCTGATTCTCGCCTGCGTTGCTCCGTCTCCTGATCATTTTGATGAGGCCGGTGATCCAGTTGCCAACATTCTGCTCGAACGCGCCCGGCGCTTTGTGCAGGCGAACGTCATCGCTCCAGGCCTTGGCGTCACAAGCTTGCAGCGAGAATTGGGCATATCGCGTTCTCGGCTCTACCGCCTGTTTGAACCCTACGGCGGGGTTGTTCACTATATCCAGCACCGCCGCTTGCTTGACGCTCATGCTGCGCTGGCTGATCCCGCCGACCGCCGCCGAATCCTGGATATCGGGGAAGAGCGCGGTTTCGCTGACGGGGCGGAGTTCAGCCGCGCCTTCAGGCGTGAATTCGGCTACAGCCCCAGCGAGGTGCGCGCAGCCGGCAGGAGGGATCTGCCAAGCCGGCCCGACAGTGGCCTCGAGACGGTTGCTCCCGGCGACCGGCTTGGGGCGCTGTTGCGTCGGCTGCAGGCCTGAGGACCGCTCAACGTCACGTGCCGAAGACCAGCGAACGTTCTGCCAGCAGCGATGTCAGCCTGCAGGCTCCATGAAGCCTGCCGGTGGACGATATGGCCGACCTGCATTTTCAGGTGACGGCTTGCGTCCCGAGAAAAGGGACGCAATGCCAAGTTGTGGGATTCTCCGCTAAGGACATCGGCAAAATCGGGTTGTAGGTTTCGTTTGCACAATCCCGGCCGCGCGGCGTGACTTCAGTGTTTTATGTGCGACGAGGCGTATTGCTGCGCTCAACAGGTCAACGGAGAGAGGCTTCATGCACACCCCGTTCGCAGAGCACGACGCCCCCTATATCTCGACCGGTCATCTGCCGTCGCCCGAGCACGTGACGGAGTTGGTCACCGAAGCATACGATCGCTTCAAATCGAACGCAGAAGGCCAGAACTCACAGGTTTATCCGGCGCTTGCGCGCGTCGCGACCGATCTGTTCGGCGTATGCGTCGTCGGAACCGATGGCAGCATCTTTGCCGTTGGGGATGCCGAGCACGAATTCTCGATCATGAGCGTGTCGAAACCGTTCCTGTTCGCATTGATTTGCGATCTGATCGGCCCGCAACAGGCGCGCGAACACCTCGGCGCAAATGCCACCGGGATGCCGTTCAATTCCCTTGCCGGGGTCGAATGGAGTCCCGACGGCAGAACCAACCCCATGGTGAATGCAGGCGCCATCGCGACGACGAGCCTCGTTCCCGGCGCAAATGCCGCCGAGAAGTGGAGATTTATCCGTGACGGGCTGTCGCGTTTCGCTGGTCGGCCGCTGCCGCTGAACGAAGAGGTCTATGCGTCCGCATCCGAAACCAATTTCCGCAACCAGAGCATTGCCCGCCTGCTCCAGAGCCTCGACCGCATCTATTCGGATCCGGCCGAGGCAACCGACCTCTACACGCGGCAATGCTCGCTCAACGTGAGCGCGAAAGACCTGGCCGTCATGGGTGCGACGCTCGCCGACGGCGGCGTGAATCCGCTCACCAGGGAGCGGGTCGTCAGCGCTACCGTGTGCCACTACGCGCTGGCGATCATGACGACCGCCGGGCTCTACGAAACCTCCGGCGACTGGCTTTATGACATCGGCCTTCCGGGCAAGAGCGGCATCGGCGGCGGCATCGTCACCGTCTCGCCGGGCAAGGGCGGATTGGGAACCTTCGCGCCGCCTCTCGACCGTGCCGGCAACAGCGTCAAGGGACAGCTGGTCGCGAAATTCCTGTCGCAGCGGCTCGGAATGGATTTGTTCGTCTCACAGCCCGAGGAGTGAACCCAACAGTCTGTTCCGTCTCGACCTGTCGCGCAGCAACGTGTTTGACCAATGGGAGAAAGACAATGGCGACGGCATCTGTATCGGCGACCCACCCCCAAACCGAGGCGCAGGAAAGCTGGGTGCCGATGATCGCCATCGCTTTCGGCCAGGTGATCATGTCCTTCAATGTGGCGTCCCTGCCCGTTGCGCTGGGCGGCATGGTTCAAAGCTTCAACGTTCCGCCGACAACCGTCGCGACCGGCATCGTCGCCTACTCGATGCTCGTTGCCGGCTTCGTCATGCTCGGCGCCAAACTCAACCAACGCTATGGCGCGCTGAAGGTTTTTCGCGCGGCTGTCCTGGTGTTCGGCATAGCGCAAGTTCTGATGACATTCAGCCCCAATGCGACGTTCATGATTGCCGCCCAGGCCCTCTGCGGCGCCGCCGGCGCGGTGATCGTGCCGTCGCTTGTTGCGCTGATCGCGGAAAACTACCGAGGCAGGCAGCAGGCCACGGCGCTGGGCGCGCTGGGTTCGGCGCGTGCCGGTGCGGGCGTCGCCGCATTCCTCGTCGGCGGCATACTCGGCACCTATATTGGCTGGAGGCCGGCATTCGGCATCCTGATCGTCCTGTCGGCGATCGTTCTTCTCCTGAGCCTCCGCCTCAAGCCCGACGAAGGTCGAAGCGATGTGCAGATAGACATGGTCGGCGTGGTTCTGGCGGCCGTGGCGATCGTTCTGATCAGCTTCGGCTTCAATAACCTCAATCAGTGGGGTCTTGGGCTCGCGCGGCCCGGTGCACCGTTCAGCCTCCTCGGCCTGTCGCCCGCACCGGTGATGATCGTGGTTGGCATCGTGCTCGGGCAGGCCTTTTTGTCATGGACACACAGGCGTCAGGCTGCTGGAGGAACGCCATTGTTGCCGCTCGAAGTCATCGATTCGCCGCAGGAGCGGGCGGCCGTCTATGCGATGTTTTCCGTCGTTGCGCTGGAGGCGGCGCTTAACTTCTCGGTGCCGCTCTACATCCAAATCGTGCAGGGCCGCTCAGCGCTCGCCACGACCGTCGCCATGCTGCCGTTCAACCTGACCGTCTTCTTCGCCGCGATGCTGATCGTCAGGTTCTACGACCGGCTGACGCCGCGGCAGATAGGGCGCTATGGCTTTAGTCTGTGCACTATCGCGCTGCTGTGGCTCGCCTTTGTCGTGCGCAACGACTGGAGCGCGGTCCCCGTCCTCATCGGTCTCGTGTTGTTCGGCATTGGGCAAGGATCCCTGGTGACGCTGCTGTTCAACGTCCTGGTCACGTCCTCGCCGAAGAAGATTGCCGGCGACGTCGGCTCGTTGCGGGGCACGACCAACAATCTCGCAGCGGCTGTCGGAACGGCAGTCGCCGGTGCCCTCCTCGTCGGCTTGCTGAGCGCGGCCGTGCTCCGCAACATCGCCGACAACCCGGTGCTGCCGCCCGAACTTCAGGCGCAGGTCGATCTCGACAACATCAACTTCGTCAGCAATGACCGCCTGGAAAGTGTGATGGCGGGCACGAGCGCTACGGCGGAGCAGGTAGCCGAGGCCGTACGCGTCAACACCGAGGCGCGGCTGCGAGCGCTGAAGATCGGCCTGCTGATCATGGCGGGCCTGGCATTTCTGACGATCATTCCGGCCGGGCGGCTTCCCAACTACATTCCCGGCGAAATCCCTGACGATCAGCCGCCCCGGGAAAATGGCAACGCATGAGGCGATTCTGGAGCGAGGAAATTCTCTGAGGACGAGGCAAATTGCTATGGACGAGGTTTCCGCGAGGGGAAACGATAGCAGACATTGGACAGATACCCCCCATTCGAAATGGGGATGGTTTCTGCTCCTGGGCATTGTTCTCACGGTCTGCGGGGCGATCGCTGTCGCGCTGCCGGCTGTTTCTACGTTCGCAGCAAGCGTTGTCCTGGGAAGCGTTCTCTCGCTCGCCGGCATAGTGAAGATGATCCAGTCCCTGCAGGTCAGGGATTGGAGCGGGTTCGTCTGGCAGGAACTGACCGGCGCAGTCGAACTGGTCGGTGGCATCCTGATCTTTTTGAATCCCTTGAAAGGCGCCCTGGCGATCACTCTCCTGATCGCCCTGGTGTTTCTCGTCCAAGGCCTTCTGCAAATTGCCCTCGCGCTCAGGGTGCGAGAGCAAGACGGCTGGCGGTGGTTGCTGGTTTCGGGGTTGGTCGGGTTGGCGGTCAGCGCGGCGCTAACTTTAAAGTTGCCGTACACACGGATCTACACGCCCGGCACCATTGCAGGTATTTCGCTGCTTGTTGCCGGTGGTGCCTACATTGCGATCTCTGTCTCGATACGCAGAGCACGGCCATGAAGATGACCTGCAGGCAACATCGCACGATCGAGAAGCGCCGATGGATCGGACCTGTTCCTCGCACTCGCCTGATGATTGTCTGTCTGGCGGGCGCCGCGGCCATCTACATCAGTCCGATTTCGTTCGCTCAGCAGCCCGACGGAAGGCTCACGCCTCCGGCCGTTGTCGTCGAGAAGATCAAGGTGCAGCAGGTGAGCAATCCGGCACGGTTTACGGCTCGTGTCGAAGCAATCGCGGCCGTGGATATCCGAGCGCGCGTCACCGGCTTTCTGCGCGCCGTGGAATTCAAGGATGGGCAGACCGTGAAAGCCGGCGACACGCTGTTTGAAATCGAGCCGGATGAGCTTGAGGCCCTGGTTGCCTCGGCTCGGGCGCAGGTGGCGCGCGCTGAGGCGACACGGAAATCAGCCGAGCAGACCCTGGTGCGCAACCGGAACCTCAACACCCAAAGAACGGTCTCACAGGCCGCCCTGGAGGAGGCCCAGGCGGCATTCGAGATCGCTGCTGCCGACGTGCAGGTTGCCGAGGCGACGCTGCGTACGGCCGAACTGAACTTGTCATATGCCCGCATTGCGGCGCCCATCTCCGGCAATATCGGCCGCGCGACGTTCACAGTGGGGAATCTGGTAGGGTCCGATTCAGGTTCGTTGGCCCGCATCGTCAGTCTTGATCCGATGCGTGTCGCCTTCGCCATGACCGAAGGTCTGCTCGTCACGTTTCGGCAGCAGGAGGCCGGCGGCGGAGCATTCGATCCCGACACGCTGCAGCTTTCGCTGCGCCTTGCCAACGGAACGGAATACGACAAGCCCGGCCGCATCGAATTTGTCGAGAACGAAGTTGATCCACAGACCGGGACGGTCACGGCCCGCGCAGTCTTTCCCAATCCTCATCGCATCCTGGTCCCCGGGCAGTTCGTCACTCTCTATGTGCAGGAAAAGGAGATGCCCCGCCTGCCGGTGGTGCCCCAGACGGCGGTACTGCAGGATCGCGAGGGGCGTTTCGTCTATCTGCTTGGTGCGAACAATACCGTCTCGCTGCGACGGATCGATACGAGTGCACGCGTCGGCAGCGGATGGGCGGTCAACAAGGGTCTGGACGGCGGCGAGCAGGTCGTCGTCCAGGGAATCCAGCGTCTCGCAGAAGGCATGACGGTACAGCCGAGTGAGGGCCAGCCCGTTGGCGGCGGGTCATGATTTCCAATCTCTTCATCACCCGGACCAGGCTGGCGATCGTCATCTCCATCGTCATTTCGATCGCCGGCGCGATCGCAATCTTTTCGCTGCCGGTGCAGCAGTACCCCCAGATCACGCCCCCGACCGTCACGGTCTCGGCCACCTATCCCGGCGCCAGCGCGGAGGTGATTGCCGATGTCGTCGGCGGGCCGCTGGAGACGGCGATCAACGGCGTCGACAACATGATGTACATGTCGTCGACAAGCTCGAATGCCGGGCAATATTCGCTTTCCGTAACGTTCGAAGTGGGCACGGATCCGGATATCGCACAGGTCAACGTGCAGAACAGGGCGCAACTGGCGCTTTCCCAATTGCCTACCGCTGTGACCCAGCAAGGGGTGTCCGTGCGGTCGCGATCGCCCGATTTCGTGCTCGCCATCGCCTTCTATTCGCCGGACAACAAGCTCGACGCGCTCGAGATCACCAATTTCACCGCGACGACAATCGTCGATGCGATCTCGCGCGTTGCAGGTGTCGGCGAGGCCGCTGTCGTCGGCGCGTCTGAATATTCGATGCGCGTATGGTTGGATCCAACCCGCATGGATGCGCTCGGCATTACGGTCGACGACGTCGCGACAGCCATCCAGCAGCAAAATATCCAGGCTTCGCTCGGCCAGGCCGGCGCACCGCCGGCGCAAGAAGGCACCGAATTGCAATACACGCTTGTGGCCCAGGGCCGGCTCATGACCCCGGAGGAGTTCGGCGATATCGTTGTGCGTACAGGCGGCGCCGGCGCGATCGTGCGGCTCAGCGATTTTGCCCGCATCGAACTCGGCGCGCGGAATTATTCCTCGAGCGCGCGTTTCGGTGGGCGCGAAACGGCGATGCTGCAGATAAACCAGGCGCCCGGTGCCAATGCTATCCAGACCGCCAACGCCGTGCTAGCCGAGCTCGACCGCCTTTCGCCCAGGTTCCCGCCGGGCCTCGAATACCAGGTCGTCTACGATGCGACGCGCTTCGTCCGGGCCAGCCTGGCGCAGATCGTCCAGATCCTCCTCGAGGCCTTCGTCATTGTGCTCTTCGTCACGTTTCTGTTCCTGCAGGATTGGCGCGCCACATTGGTTTCGGCACTGGCCATCCCTGTCTCGATGCTCGGCGCCATGGCCGTCCTTTTGGCGTTTGGATACTCGATAAACACGATCTCGCTGCTGGCTCTCGTCCTGGCGATCGGGCTGGTCGTGGACGACGCGATCCTCGTCGTCGAGAACGTCAAGCACGTCATCGAGGACGATCCCGATATCGACGCTGCGGGCGCCACCCGCAAGGCGATGGGACAGATCACGGGGCCGATCATCTCGACCACCCTGGTGCTGCTCGCGGTCGTGACGCCGACGGCCTTCCTGTCGGGCATAAGCGGCCAGCTCTATCGCCAGTTCGCGGTCACATTATCAGCCGCTCTGGTTATCTCGTCCATCGTCGGCCTGACGCTCAGCCCGGCACTCAGCGCAATTTTTCTGAGGCGCGGGCAGGGTGGGTATCGGCGTGGTCCACTCGCCTGGTTCGCGCGCCTGGTGAACAAGACACGCAACGGCTATGGTCGGGTCGTCGGGTTCCTGGTGCGCCTGTGGATCATACCGCTGGCGGCACTCGCCACCTGCTTCCTGGGTGCCTTCCTGCTGTTCACGACCTTGCCCTCCACCTTCATTCCGGAGGAGGACCAGGGTGCCCTGTTCGTGGATATCCAGCTTCCTGACGCTGCCTCGTTCGATCGCACGCGGGCAATCGTCGACGAGATCGAGCATCACTTGTCGGCAACCGAAGGCGTCCAGAACGTCATTGCCATCGCCGGCTTCAGCCTCCTGCAGGGGACGACGTCTCCCAACGGAGCGATGATGGTCGCCGCGCTCGACCCCTGGGAGCAGCGCGAGACTCCGGAACTGCAGCTTACCGCCATCCTTGCAAAGTTGCGGGCACAGTTTTCGACCATCCCGGGCGCCAATGTCGCCGTCTTTTCGCCGCCTGCCATTTCCGGCATCGGCGCGGTCGGAGGCCTCGATCTGCGCCTCCAGGCGCTGCAGGGGCAGTCGCCGGAGGAGATCGCCCAAGTGGTGCGCGCATTCGTGGCAGCCGTTAATCAGGAGCCGGAAATCGGCGGGGTGGCGACAACCTTCAGCGCCGACGTTCCGCAGATTTACGTCGATGTCGACCGGACCCGTGCCGAAGCCCTGGGAGTGAGCGTGGCCGACATCTATTCGACCATCGGCGCCAGCTTCGGTTCGCGCTACGTCAACGACTTCACCCTGCAGGGGCGGGTCTTCCAGGTCAATCTCCAGGCGGACGCCGAGCATCGCGCGAATGCAGACGACCTCCTCAATCTCCATGTGCGCAGCCGGACGGGCGCCATGGTGCCGCTCAGGACCGTCGTATCGACGACGACCGTGCTCGCGCCTTTCGTCATCTCCCGCTACAATCTGTCGGTGGCGGCCCCGATCAACGGGCAGGCAGCGCCCGGCGGCAGTTCCGGAGCGGCGATGGAGGCGGTCAAACGTGTGGCCGCACAGGAGCTGCCTGCCGGCTATGGATTCGAGTGGTCCGGCCTGTCGTTCCAGGAACAGCGCAGCAGCGGTCAGGAGCCCATCATCTTCGGGCTCGCCTTTCTGTTCGCCTATCTGTTCCTGGTGGCGCAGTATGAAAGCTGGATGCTGCCCATCGCCGTCATCCTGTCGCTGGGGGCGGCCTTGTTCGGCGCGACCGGGGCACTCATGCTGTTCGGGCTGCAAAACAGCCTCTACACACAGATCGCCATCGTACTGCTGATCGGGCTCGCATCAAAGAATGCCATCCTGATCATCGAATTCGCCAAGGAACGCCACGAGGAGGGACGATCGATAGCGGAAGCTGCCCGGCTTGGCGCCGAGCAGCGTTTCCGCGCCGTGCTGATGACGGCGCTGGGCTTCATTTTCGGCATTGTCCCTCTGGCGCTGGCGGTTGGGGCCGGCGCCGGGGCCGGCCGTGCGGTGGGCGTCACCATCCTTGGCGGCATGGCAGCCGCGACAACGATCGGTCTCTTCATCATCCCGCCTCTTTTCGCAGTGATCCAGCGTGTTGCGGAATGGCGGCCTGCACGCCGGGAACAGGAAATGGAGCAACCGTCGCGGTAGTCTGGTGCCTGTCGGAAGCAAAGGCATGGAACCCACGGTCTCGCTCGTCTTATTCCAGAATGTTCTCCGGGCTGTAGATGGTGAAGGGTAAGCTCGGCTGGTGAACCGGGCTTGTTCCCGGAACTCCGACAAATCCCACCCGGTCGAGAGCCATTTCCAGCGCAAGACGCGCTTGTTTTTCGGGATTCTGGTCGATCGCCAGCGCCATCAGGCGTGAGTTCAGCAGCTCTCGGGTTACATCGGTGAGCTCGTGGCCGATAAACAGGGGGCGATCATTGCGTGTCAGGTTTTTAATGGCCGCCGCTACGCCTCTGTTTCCTCCGCCAACGTTATAAATCGCCACCGTGTCCGGGCGCCGGGCCAAGGCAGGACGAAGGAGCAGTTCTGAGAGGACGTGGTCGTCGTGCCCCTCCAATATTTCGGAAATGTGGAGGCCACGGGCAGAACCGTCGAGAAACTCTTTGAAACCTCGCAATCGCGCAGCGTGGGCTTGAAAGCCGAGGTGGTTGCAAAGGACAAGGACGGCCCCCTCCTTGCGGACCATGCTCTCGATGAAATAACCGGCCGTCCTTCCCGCTTTGTGGTGGTCGATTCCCGCATAGGCAAGCCGCAGGGATCGCGGCAGATCAGAGATGATGGTGACGGTCGGTATACCTTTGGCGGCGATCGCGCCGATCGCGCGATGTATGGCGTCGTGCTCCTGGGTGTAGACGATGACTGCGTCGCACTGGGTCCGTCGAAGAGCTTGAGCCATGGTGTCGGGTCTCTCGTCTGCCAGAATCGTCTGCTGGACGACAACCGGACGGTCCATGGTCGCTGGTATTTTGCGAAACTCCTCGCTCATGCGGGCAATAAGCGGGATTTCGGGGCGGGCTAGCAACAGTTCTATCCGGACAATCTTCTGATGAGCGCTGGGAAGGATTCGGTTGATCTGCAGCGCTCGGGCCGCCTCGAGGACCCTGTGGGCCGTCTTGACGCTGACATTTCCTCGCTCGTTGAGCACCCGATCCACGGTCGCAACGCCGACGCCTGCCAGCTTTGCCACGTGGTCGAGCCTTGCACGCTGATGTTTCCGGTCTTTTCCCATCGTCACAGCTATCCTGAAAAATTCGGCCGATTCCCGCGGTAGTTTCGTTCTATAAATGCAACACTCGTAGAACGTTCATGCCATAAATGCGGAGAATCTTCCATAAGTGATTGAAAACAATCAATATTTTACGAACATTTATTCCAAATGTCCATATGTTTGGAACGCTTATTTCGATGAGCCGCCACCCGAGGAGTGGTGTCATGTTCGATCTCTCTGCGCCCATCATGCGCGGACGGGACCTGTCAAACAGGAGGAGAAGTCAATTGACTCATATTGTGAGACTTAACACGCCTTTGCCGGCGGATGTGCCTGGATCGCACAGCAAACGGCTGGGTCTAATTGCCGTCATAGCCACCTTCGGTGGCCTGTTGTTCGGCTACGATACCGGCGTGATCAACGGTGCGCTTGAACCGATGAAGGCGGATTTGGGACTGACCCCCGCCATTGAAGGCTTCGTGGTCAGCATTCTGATCTTCGGTGCGGCGATCGGGGCGCTCATCGGCGGCAAACTCTCTGACAAATACGGACGCCGTCACAACATCTTGATCCTTGCGCTTGTCTTCAGCGTCGGCACGATCGGCTGCGTGCTGTCGCCGAACTGGCAGATCCTCGGCTTCTTCCGCTTCGTGTTGGGGCTGGCGGTCGGCGGGGCCTCGACCACGGTTCCAGTCTACCTGGCCGAGGTCTCTCCCTACGAGCGGCGCGGCAGCCTGGTCACCCGGAACGAGCTGATGATCGTCTGCGGTCAGTTCGCCGCCTTTGTCATCAATGCGATCATCTTCAACATCTGGGGCGAAAACGACGCCGTCTGGCGCTATATGCTGGTTGTCGCAGTCCTGCCCGCCATTGTCCTGCTGCTCGGTATGCTGCGCATGCCGGAGAGCCCACGTTGGCTGTCGTCGCAGAATCGCGAGAAGGAAGCACTCGCGGTCCTCAAGCAGATCCGCGGCCCTGCGCGGGCCGAGGCGGAGATGGCCGAGATCTACATGCTGGCCAAAGAGGAAAAAGATGCCCAGATGGGCGGTTGGGCAGATCTTACCGTGCCCTGGATCCGTCGCCTGCTTTTGATCGGGATCGGTCTCGGCGTTTTCCAGCAGCTCACCGGCATCAACTCGATCATGTACTATGGGACCCAGCTGCTGCAGGATGCCGGCTTTTCAAGCAAGGGTGCGATCCTCGCCAATACCTTGAACGGCCTGTTCAGCGTGGTGGGCGTCTGGGTCGGTATCATCGTGATGAACAAGATCGACAGGCGGGTCATGCTGCTGGGCGGATTCGCCCTCATCACCGCTTTCCATCTGCTCGTCGGCCTTTCATCACTACTGATGCCGGACATTGGCATGAAGCCCTATGTCATCCTGCTCTTTGTCGTCGGGTTCGTGTTTTCGATGCAGGGCACGATCGGCCCTCTCGTCTGGTTGCTGCTGGCAGAGATCTTCCCCCTCAAGATCCGCAGCTTTGCGATGGGGGTCTGCGTCTTCATGCTCTGGATCGCCAATGCCGTCGTAGCCTTTGCGTTTCCTCCGGTCGTCGAAGCACTCGGCATCGCACCGACGTTCTTCATCTTTGCCATTCTGGGCGTGTTGGCGCTGATTTTCACCGCGACCATGGTGCCCGAAACCCGCGGCAAGACGCTGGAGGAGTTCGAGGACGAAGCTCGCATGAGATATGCTGGCGAGTTGGGCGAGCCGGCGCTGACATAGCGCGCAGGGAAACCGCGGCCAGCGCCGCGGTTTCCTCACCGACGTCGTCGAGAAGGACACCTGCGGACGCAGACGCCGCCACGATTGTTTCAACAGTCATATACCGTTGAGGCAATTGCGTGGCGAACTGGATTGGCCAAGATCGGCGTTCAGTTGTTGCTGTTGCTCGCATTAGTAAACGGAAAAGCCGCGACGTTCCCTTCGATCCGCCTTAAAACCGATTTCTGTCTGTGTCGGCGATGATGGCGGCAACTGGTGGAAAGTGTGGCGTTCCGCGCGTGCGCAGACGCGTGAAAATCACAGCGCGAGCGATTGCTGTGCCGGCTCCAGCGGTCCGAGATGGACCCCTTCCAGTTCCAGCATATGGACTTTGGCGGTTGCACCGCCGGGAGCGGAAAACCCGCCGACCTTGCGGCCGGCGGCGAGCACCCGATGGCACGGGATGATCAGCGGAACCGGGTTCTTTGCCATGGCCTGTCCGACATCGCGGGCGGCTTCGGGACCGGCCCCGAGCTCTTTGGCCAAGGTGCCGTAGGTGGTCGTATGGCCCCAACCGACGCGGCGCAGGGCGGCATAGACCTGCTTGAAGAAATCGTTCTGCCCGTCAAGATCGAGCCGGACGTCCGAAAAATCGATCTCTTCGCCGTTGAAATAGCGTTTCGCGGCGGTGATGGCTTCACTCACTTGCGGCGTTGGTGCGGCGCGTGCGGCGTCAGGGATATGGCGCAGGAGATTTCGCGTCGTTGCCTCGGCGCTGCGCGTCGGCAGCTGAAAACGCACGATGCCGACGTTGTTCCAGGCGATGCCACAGTAACCGCCAGCGGTCTCGAAGACCTGATATTTTTGTGCTGTCTGGGCCATCCTACAGCTCCTCCTATAAGCCATGCTCCATCCTCTCCCAGTTTCGGCGGCGATGCCACCCGTTTCTTGCACGGTCGGGGATCGCGTGATGAAGCCAAGCCCGCTATCGCTGCTCGGCGAAATTCAACGTTTTTGCAAAAGATGAGCGTTTCAGGCCATTCCAAAATTATCGCAGGGTGGGAATAGATTCACAATGTTCCTGTTTTGTTCTTGATCTCGCATCTGACTCGGCTATAATCGTCCCATTCAAAAAGGATGAGGTCTGCCATGCTTGGAAAAGCCGGGAATGAAGCCGTGCGTCGTGATCAGAAGTCTTTTGCATTTGGAGGGAAGGCGCGAAAATTCGATGATGCCGGAAAGAGCAATCTGTTTCTCGCCATCGTGCCGGAGCGCGACGTGGCGCTTCGGGCCGCTGAAATCGGCAGCGATGTATCGCAACGACATGGGTTGTCGAAAGGTCCGCGTCCGCAGGCGCTGATGCATGTCTCGCTGAACGCGATCGGAAAATATGCCGATTTTCCGGAGGATGTCGTCGTTGCCGTGTCGGCGGCGATGGCGACCGTCAAGGCAGCGCCATTCGAGGTGATGTTCGACCGGGTCATGCATTTTGCCAGCGCCAATGCGGTTGCACTGGGCAATGCCGTGCGCAGCGAAGAAATGATGGACCTGCATGTGCAGCTGGCCAAGGAGATGTGGGCTGTCGGCCTGACATTCTCCTACAATCCTCGCTTCATGCCGCACATGACGCTTTTCTACGATGAAGCGCCTGTTCCCGAGCAGATGCTTGCCGACCCGGTCAGCTGGATCGCGCGCGAGTTCGTTCTCATCCGCAGTTTCATCGGCAAGAGCGAACACGAATATATCGACCGCTGGCCACTTCTGGACTGAGGCCGTCGTCAACCGCGAGAGGCTCGAAATGTCGTGCGAAGCCGCGGAAGTAACATCGCGGCAAACATCGGTGTCAGAGGGCGTGCATGCAGTGCAGGCCCTCTCGACCTCCACGCGACGATGGCTCTCTGGAAATGCGCATATTGATGAAGGCTTCCGGCTCGAGGAGGCCGATCTCGCCTCGGCGCTTGACGCAGCGCGGTCTTCCTCGCTGGCGGCGAAAGCTCTGGCTTCGAGGATGCTGCCTGGTATGCCTGGACATGAACCCGCAGAAAAACGCAACGCGGCTAGTGAACAACCGCGGCTATGGGCGGAGCGCTGACGCAGCCGGCTCTTGCATATTTGCAGCCTGTCCGCGTCGTGCTATCCCGCTTGCCGGTTGGCAAAGGGATGGCATGACGCATGAGCGTGACGGTTTACGGGATCAAGAACTGCGACACGATGAAGAAGGCGCGCACCTGGCTGGAAGGCCAAGGCGTCGCCTATGATTTCCACGACTACAAGGCATCCGGCATCTCCCGCGAGGTGCTCCAGCGCTGGTGCGCGGCGCTCGGCTGGGAAACCGTGCTGAACCGCGCCGGTACGACCTTTCGCGCTCTTTCCGATGCCGATAAGCGGGATTTGAACGAAGACAAGGTGATCGCTCTGATGCTCGCCCAACCCGCGATGATCAAGCGGCCGCTGCTGGATCGTGATGGAAAGCTCACCGCCGGGTTCAAGCCGGACGTTTACGAAAGTATCTTTTCCGGTCGATGATCTTCGCCCTCACAGGGGCTGAACCGCAACATCCTCCTAGCGAAATTGACGGAAACCATGTCGAAAAGCACCCGTGCGACGCTTGCATTGACAAAGGCCGGAGCAGCCTTTTCGGTTCATACCTATGACTACGATCCCTCAGTCGACCGGATCGGCATGGCAGCGGCGGAAGCGCTGGGCGAGGAGCCGCGCCGTGTTCTGAAGACTCTGATGGCGGAGGTGGATGGCAGGCCGGTCTGTGTCGTCGTGCCGTCCGATCGCGAGATCAGCATGAAGAAGCTGGCGGCCGCCTTTCGCGGCAAGTCGGCGAACATGATGAAGCCGGCGGAGGCGGAGCGGCTGACCGGCTATCACGTCGGTGGCATCAGTCCGTTCGGACAGAAAAAGCAGGTCCCGACGGCGATCGAGGAGGAAGCGCTCCTCGAGCCGCTGGTCTATATCAATGGCGGTCAGCGTGGCTTGCAGGTACGGCTGGCGCCCGAGGATGCGCGCAAGGCGTTGAATGCGGTCGCGGCGCCGCTGATTGCCTGAAGACGTCGTCAGAGCAACCGCGACAGCAACACCGAGAGTTGCGCAGCGTCGGCTTCGGGCAGTCTTGCTCCCACGTGCCTTGCGATTGCCTTGGCATAGATGTCCCACATTGTCGAACGCAAGACGCGGCCCTTTTCCGTGATCAGCACCCACCGGCCGCGGCCATCCTTGTCGAAGGTCTGGCGTTCGACCAGGCCTTCCCGCTCCAGCCTGTCGATCAGACGCGAGAGATTGTATTGCGCCAGAAGTGTGCGCTCTTCGATCTCGAATGGCCGTAGCCGTCCGTCGTCGGCGCGGGAAAGTTCCCAGAGCACATCGTACCAGCCAAGCCCCGGCAGACCTGCGGCCTTGAAATCACGCTCGATCGCGGCAAGCACCCGTTGCTGTGCCCGCATCAGGTTGATCCAGGCCTGCGTGGAGCTCGCTATCTGCTCGGAAGCATCTATTTTATCGGACATGAATGCATTTACATATATCTTGACGGTTCTGGCAAATGATAATATATGCAAATGCATATAAATAGCCGGAGCCCAGCCCATGCAATCCGAGACGCTCACCCTCGCCAGCCATTACCTCTGCCCCTACGTCCAACGCGCCTCGATCGTGTTGTCTGAAAAGGGCGTCGCTTTCGAGCGGCGCTATATCGACCTTGCAGCCAAGCCGGATTGGTTCCTGCGTATCTCGCCGCTCGGCAAGGTGCCGCTGCTGGCGATCCCGCAGGCCGGCCGGGATGACGCGATCCTGTTCGAAAGTGCCGTGATCTGCGAATATCTGGAGGAAACCCAAGCTGGTGCGCCGCTGCATCCGGCCGATCCGCTGACCCGTGCCCGCCATCGCGGCTGGATGGAATTCGGTTCATCGGTTCTAGCCGATCTCTGGGTTTACGAGACAACGAAGGACGCTGAACAGTTCGAGGCGAAGTGCCGAACGCTCGCTGCAAAATTCGCAACACTTGAACAGGAATTGGCTGAACGACCGTATTTCGCGGGTCAGCACTTCAGCATGGTCGATGCCGTCTTCGCGCCGGTGTTCCGCTATTTCGAGCTGTTCGAAACTCTGTTCGAGAGCGGCATCTTCGATGGGTTGCCGCGCGTCAATGCCTGGCGCAAGGCGCTTGCGGTCCGGCCAAGCGTCGTCGACGCGGTCACGGAAGATTATCCGGAGCGCCTCATGGTCTTCCTGCGCCGGCACGATGCTTACCTTCTGGCCCGCGGCTGGCGGCCTGACCGATGATGTGATGGGCGGTGATCGCAAAGGCCTTCTGTTTTGGTCCGAGGCGCATTAAACAGGTGGTTCGGACTAACAAGCCAGCAGGATATGCGATGACCTTCCATTCCCCCGCCCATCAAGCCGTCGATCCCGTCAAACTGGAAAAGCTCGCGGAAGTCGCCGTCAAGGTGGGCTTGAGGCTCGAGCGCGGACAGGATCTGGTGATCACGTCTCCGATTGCCGCCTTGCCGCTGGTTCGGTTGATCACGAGGCACGCCTACATCGCCGGCGCCGGACTGGTCTCAACCTTCTATTCGGACGAGGAAACGACGCTTGCGCGTTATCAGCATGCGCCGGACGAGAGCTTCGACCGGGCGACGGACTGGCTCTATGACGGCATGGCCAAGGCTTACGGCAAGAATGCCGCCCGTCTCGCCATTTCCGGCGACAACCCGATGATGCTGGCGGCGCAGGATCCGGCCAAGGTCGCTCGGGCCAACAAGGCGAACTCGATCGCTTACAAGCCGGCGCTGGAGAAGATCTCCAATTTCGACATCAACTGGAACATCGTCTCCTATCCGAACCCGGCCTGGGCAAAGCAGATGTTCCCGGACGATCCTGAACACGTCGCCGTCGAAAAGCTGGCGAACGCGATCTTTGCCGCCTCCCGCGTCGATGTCGCCGATCCCATTGCCGCCTGGGCCGAACACAATGCCAACCTCGCCAAGCGGTCGTCCTGGTTGAACGGAGAGCGTTTCGCGGCGCTGCATTTCACCGGTCCGGGTACGGACCTGACGGTTGGTCTTGCCGATGGCCATGAATGGCATGGCGGCGCGTCGACGGCGAAAAATGGCATCACCTGCAATCCGAACATCCCGACCGAGGAAGTCTTCACCACGCCGCATGCGCTGCGCGTCGAGGGTCATGTGTCGAGCACCAAGCCGCTGTCACATCAGGGCACGCTGATCGACAATATCCAGGTCCGTTTCGAAGGAGGCCGAATTGTCGAGGCCAAGGCCAGCAAGGGCGAAGAAGTGCTGAAAAAGGTGCTGGATACCGACGAGGGCGCGCGGCGTCTCGGCGAAGTGGCGCTGGTGCCGCATTCCTCGCCGATTTCGGCCAGCGGCGTCCTGTTTTACAATACGCTGTTCGACGAAAATGCCTCCTGCCACATCGCGCTTGGCCAGTGCTATTCGAAATGCTTCCTCGACGGCGCGTCGCTCAACGCGGAGCAGATCAAGGCGCAGGGCGGCAATTCGAGCCTGATCCACATCGACTGGATGATCGGCTCCGGTGAGGTCGATATCGACGGTGTTCGCGCGGACGGCGCCAAGGTTCCGGTGATGCGCAAGGGCGAGTGGGCTTGACCACAGCCGGCGTTGGCGCCGCCGCCTGGCTGGGCGGCGTCCGCCCAGTGCTCGCCAAGGGCTTCGTCGCGGCCGCCGATTTCATCCGACCGATTTCCAAGGGGCTTGCTGCGGCGAAGGAAAAAGTGGCTAGGGGCTGACGGCTGCCGCCGCCAGCGGCGCCACGGGCCGTCGGGCCATTTGCGCCCGTTGTCCCAGCCAGACGCTTGCCAGCACGGCCACCATGCCGATGAGCTGAACAGGCGACAGGTTCTGGCCAAGCACGCCCCAGCCGAGCAACGTTGCCACCAGCGGGCTGAGGAAACCGAGTGACGCGACGGCCGCAGGCTCCAGTTTTGACAGGCCACGAAACCACAACAGATAGGTGAAGGCGGCGCCGATGAGGCCGAGCCATGCCATGCCGAGCACATTTGCCAGTGTCGGCGCCGGCAGGGTGGGCTCGAGGAGCAGGGCGATCGGCAGCAGGAGCAGGCCGCCGGCCGTCAATTGCCATGCGGTGAAGGTCAGGCTCGAGACCGGCGGCGCCCAGTGCCGCGTCAGCACCGTTCCGAAGGCCATCGATACCGCACCGGCGAGCCCCGCCATGATGCCGATGGGATCGAGTGCCGCCGACGGTGTCAGCACCAGAAGGCCGACCCCGACTATGCCGACAAAGCCTGCCACGATCGCCAGTGGCCTGATTGCCGTGCCGATCAACAGGCGCGCCAGCACCACGACGATCAATGGCTGGATGGCGCCGACGGTGGCAGCGACGCCGCCCGGCAGTCGGTAGGCGGAGACGAACAGCATCGCCCAGAAGAACGAGAAATTGAGCGCGCCGAGGATGAAGCTTCGGAGCCACCAGACGCCTTGCGGCAGCTGCCGGACGATCAACAGAAGGATGATACCGGCGGGCAGGGCCCGCAGCATGGCAACCGTGAGCGGATATCCATGCGGCAGGAATTCCGTGGTGACCAGATAGGTGCTGCCCCAGATGGCTGGCGCAATGGCGGTCAGGGCGATATCGGTGGGGGAGGCGGATTTTATCTTCATTTAAAGTATCTCGAGTTCAAGATAAAATCAGGATAGCGCCATTTATCTTGACGTCAAGATTAAATCTTCCTAGGACGGTGAACATGGAAAACGATCATGTCGATAGGATCCTGGCACAATGGCGCAGGGAGCGCCCCGACCTCGATGTCGGGCCGATGGGCCTGCTCGGCCGCCTGGCGCGGCTAACGACCTATCTCGGGCGCGAGGTCGAAAAGACGTTTCTGGAACTGGGGCTGTCTTCCGCGAGTTTCGATGTGCTGGCGGCGCTCCGGCGCTCCGGCAAGCCCTACCGCCTCTCGCCGGGCGATCTGCTGGCGACGATGATGATCACCTCGGGCACGATGACGAACCGCATCGACCAGTTGGAAAAAGCGGGCCTGGTCGAGCGCTTGACCAATCCCGAGGACCGACGCAGCGTCCTGATCGCGCTGAAGCCCGAAGGGCTCGATCTTGTCGAGCGCGCCGTCACCGCCCATGTCGCCAACCAGCATCGGCTGACCGCGCTTCTGGAGCCGGAAGAGCAGGCAGCGCTTGATAGGCTGCTTAGGAAATATCTCGTCCAGTTTGGATAGAGCGAAGCCTCAGCAGGCGAGATCGGCGACCACCGCGTCGAGGATCAGCATACCGGCCGGCGTGCAGCGCAGGCGGGAATTGCCCAGGCGCTCGATGAAGCCGTGCTCGATCAGGAACTGCTCGCGATCCGGATCGGGTTCGCGTCCAGACAGGCTCTGCCAGCGCACGAGGTCGATGCCTTCCTTCAGCCGCAGCCCCATTAGCAGCAGTTCGTCGGCCTGTTCGTCGAGGCCGAGAACCTCCTGGTCGATCATGCCGTGGCCGTGTTCCTCGACCATTTTCAGCCACTCTTCCGGCTTGCGCTCGGTGGCAGTGGCGATCTTGTTTCGGCCCATGCTGAGCCGTCCGTGCGCACCGGGACCGATGCCGGCATAGTCGCCATAGCGCCAGTACGTCAGATTGTGGCGGCTTTCGGCGCCGGGGGCGGCATGATTGGACACCTCGTAGGCCGGCATCCCGAAGCCCTCGGTAATCTCCTGCGTCGCCTCGTAGAGCACGGCTGACTGCTCACCATCGGGAACGATCAGCTTGCCGCTCTTGTGCAGGCCGTAGAAGGGGGTCCCTTCTTCGATCGTCAGCTGGTACAGCGACAGGTGATCGACGGCGTAGGAGACCGCCTGCTTCAGCTCCCGTTCCCAGTCCTCGACCGTCTGGTTCGGGCGGGCATAGATGAGGTCGAAGGACATGCGCGGGAAGATGTCGCGCGCCAGCCCGATCGCCTTCAGCGCGTCTTCCACATTGTGCAGTCTGCCAAGGAATTTGAGATCCCGGTCGTTCAGCGCCTGAACGCCGAGTGAAACGCGGTTGACGCCGGCAGCCCTGTAACCATGAAAGCGCGTTGCCTCGACGCTGGAGGGGTTGGCCTCCATGGTGATTTCGATGCCATCAGGCACATGCCAGAATTTCGCGATCCCGTTCAGCACCGCCTCGACCGTTGTCGGATCCATCAGCGAGGGTGTCCCACCACCCATGAAGATGCTGGTCACTGTGCGCGGACCGGAAAGCCGGCGGGCTTCCGCCATCTCGGTCAGGAACGCCGAGACGAAACGCGGCTGATCGACCGGTTGATGCCGCACATGGCTGTTGAAATCGCAATAGGGGCATTTGGCGGCACAGAAGGGCCAGTGCACATAGACCCCGAAGCCGGGGTCTGTGCTGTCACCGATGGAGGAGAAAGTGGCCATTCCGTTCGTTTCTATCAGGCGCCGAGGCAGGTCTCGGCGAAAAGCTTGAAGGCGCGGGCACGATGCGAAAGCGCCTCGGCATCGCCGTGCGACCAGCCGTGCTTCGCGTCGGCACTCATTTCGCCGAATGTGGTGTCGTACCCGAGCGGTTGAAAGACCGGATCGTAGCCGAACCCTTGCGTCCCGCGCGGTGGCCAGACGATGTGGCCTTCGACCTCGCCGCGGAACAATTCCACATGCCCATCGGGCCAGGCAAGGCAGAGCACCGAGACGAAGCGGCCGGTGCGCCGGTCGAAGGCCGTAGCACCCGCGTCCTGAAGGGCGGTTTCGATCTTTTCCATCGCCATGGCGAAATCGCGCGTGCCGTCGGCGGTCTCCGCCCAGTTGGCTGTGTAGACGCCCGGATCACCGTTCAGCGCATCGACGACAAGCCCGGAATCATCCGAAAGCGCCGGCAGGCCGGAGGCTTTCGCCGAGGCCAGCGCCTTGATCGTCGCGTTTTCCTCAAACGTCGTGCCGGTCTCCTCGGGCTCGACGAAACTGAGGTCGGCGGCGGATTTCGCCTCAAAACCGAGCGGGCCGATCAGGTCGCGGATTTCGCGGATCTTGCCGGCATTGTGGCTGGCGACGATCAGGGTCTTGTCTTCGAGCTTGCGCATCTGCGTCTTTCTCATCCGGGCCGTCCGCCCTTGTGTCAATCTAAATTCCAGAGTCTGGCCTCGGCGCATTCCAGGCTGTTTCCAGCCGGATCGCGGAAATAGAAGGATCGTGCGCCCGACGGCCACTGGACGCGGGATTCGATAGCGACACCGGCGGCCTTCAGCTTGTTTTCCCAGGCGTCGAGGCCCTGGGCCGGCACCCGCAGGCACATATGGCCCGGCCCGTGTGTGCCGTGCGGCGGCACCTGCAGGCCGTTTTCCGGCGGCGGCTTCACTGTTTCCGCCGGGTTGAAGATCAGGAGAACGCCGGGACCGCAGCGAAAGAAGACATGCCGGTTGCCGGCGCGGCTGATCTTTTCGAGCCCAAGAACGGAGCCGTAAAACGCCTCCGCCCGGTCCAGATCATCCACGTAGAGCGCCGTCTCCAGTATGCCTTCGAATGCCACGGCCATGGCCTAGCCCTCGATCGCCTGCTTCTGCAGGGCGACCAGCTCGGCGATGCCGTTCTTGGCGAGCCCCATCAGCGTGCCGAATTCCTCTTCCGAGAAAGGCTTGCCTTCAGCGGTTCCCTGGATCTCGACAATGCCGCCGGAGCCGGTGATGACGAAATTGGCATCGGTCTCGGCAGCCGAGTCTTCCAGGTAATCAAGATCGATCACCGGCTGGTTGGCAAAGATGCCGCAGGAGATCGCGGCGATATGGTCCTTCAGGACCTTCTCGACCTTGATCATGTTGCGCGCTTCCATCCAGGCAAGGCAGTCGCGCAGGGCGATCCAGGCGCCGGTGATGGAGGCCGTGCGGGTGCCGCCATCGGCCTGGATGACGTCGCAGTCGATCGAGATCTGGCGTTCGCCGAGCGCCTGCAGGTCGACCACGGCCCGCAATGAGCGTCCGATCAGCCGCTGGATTTCCTGGGTGCGGCCGCTCTGCTTGCCGCTGGCGGCCTCGCGCTTCATGCGCTCGCCGGTGGCGCGCGGCAGCATGCCGTATTCGGCGGTCACCCAGCCCTTGCCGCTGTTGCGCAGCCACGGCGGCGTCTTGTCTTCGAGGCTCGCGGTGCACAGCACATGCGTATCGCCGAACTTGACGAGACAGGACCCCTCGGCATGTTTGGAAACGCCGCGCTCGAACGAGACTTTGCGCATCTGGTCGGTTTTTCTGCCGGAAGGCCGCATCATGAACTCCTGTGATGTTTGTCAGCCTTCTAGCCTATGTTGGGAGGAAGGGAAATCACTTGCGAGGAAAAGAACAAATGACGGGGCGAGTGCTGGGGGGCGAGGGCTTCCGCGCCAATTTCCCTTTTGCTATCCGGGCCGGGATCACTATATTTCAGTTGATCTGAACAGAATGGGTTTTGCGTTCGAATGATGGTGGATAAATCTGCGATGCGGGAAAGGCTTTCGGCGCTCGACGAGCGCTCGGGCGAAATTTTCCGTCGTATCGTGGAGAGCTATCTGGAAAGCGGCGAGCCGCTCGGCTCGCGCAGCCTGTCGCGGCTGTTGCCGATGTCGCTGTCTCCGGCCTCCGTGCGCAACGTCATGAGCGACCTGGAAGATCTCGGCCTGATCTATTCGCCGCATATCAGCGCCGGTCGCCTGCCGACGCAGATCGGCCTGCGCTTCTTTGTCGATGCCTTCATGCAGGTGGGTGACCTGTCGGCAGAAGATCGTGCCTCGATCGACCGGCACGTGCGCCGCAACGACCGCGACCAGCCCGTCGAGACCCTCCTGAACGAAGCGAGCCAGATGCTGTCGGGCATGTCGCGCGGGGCGGGGCTGGTGATCACGGCGAAGAGCGATCCGGTGCTGAAACATGTCGAATTCGTGCGCCTGGCGCCGGCCAAGGCGCTTGCCGTACTCGTCGGCGAACACGATCAGGTCGAAAACCGCATCATCGAGCTTCCGGCCGGCGTCACCAGTTCGCAGCTGACCGAGGCAGCCAATTTCCTGAATGCGCATCTCGCCGGCCAGACGCTGCCGGAAGTGCGCGGCCAGCTGGAAAAGGTCAAGGAAACCGTCCGGCGCGAACTCGATACGCTGAGCCAGGATCTCGTCGAGCGGGGCCTCGCCATCTGGTCGGGCAGTGAAACGGAAGGAAACCCGACAAAGCTGATCGTGCGCGGCCGCGCCAATCTGCTTGAGGGGCTCGCCGGTGCCGAGGATATCGACCGGCTGCGCATGCTGTTCGATGACCTTGAGAAGAAGGACAGCCTGATCGAAATTCTCAATCTCGCCGAAAGCGGTCCTGGTGTTCGCATCTTCATTGGTTCGGAAAACAAGCTGTTTTCGCTTTCCGGCTCGTCGCTGATCGTCGCCCCCTACAAGGATGGCGACGACAAGATCGTCGGCGCGGTCGGTGTGATCGGCCCGACCCGGCTCAACTATTCGCGCATCGTGCCGATGGTGGACTACACTGCGCAATTGATGTCGCGGCTGTCGCGATGATCACGCAGGAAAGCCTGGTTTTTCCGGCAGCTTTCGATTGAACTCTTGATTTTTCGGCTTCAAAGCTCGATATCGGCTACAAATCCTAACATAGCGACATACCGGAGACCGTCATGACCGACGACACGAACAAACATGCAGCAGATGTCAACGCAGCCGAAGATGCCGCGGTGAACGCTGAAGCTGCCGCTGAGAAGGTCGAAGCCGCCGCTGTCGAACCCGATCCCCTGGAACTCGCCAGGGCCGAGGCCGCCGATTATCGCGACCGCTACCTGCGGCTTGCCGCCGAGATGGACAATCTGCGCCGCCGCACGGCACGCGACGTCAAGGACGCGAAGTCCTATTCCGTCGCCGGATTCGCCCGCGACATGCTGGCCGTCTCCGACAATCTGCGCCGCGCGCTTGACGCCATCCCAACCGAAGCGCGCGAGGCGGGTGATGCGGGCTTCAACGCGCTTGTCGAAGGCGTGGAAATGACTGAGCGGGCCATGCTTTCGGCGCTTGAGCGCCATGGCGTGCAGAAGCTGGAACCGGTCGGCCAGAAGTTCGACCCGAATTTCCATCAGGCGATGTTCGAGGTTCCGAACACCGAAGTGCCGAACAATACCGTCGTCCAGGTGGTCCAGGACGGCTACACGATCGGCGAGCGCGTTCTGCGTCCCGCCATGGTCGGCGTCGCCAAGGGCGGCCCGAAGGCCGTTACCACGGAAGAGACGCCGGCGGCTTGAGACACGGGCAGTCGTCTATGTGCCGCGGAACCCCCTCTGTCGGCGACGCCGACATCTCCCCCTCAAAGGGGGGAGATTGCCATTGGCTTCAGGACGTATAAAGGGAAAAGAATGATCTCCCCCCTTGAGGGGGAGATGTCACGCAGTGACAGAGGGGGGTGGGCCTCGGCATACTCCGCCTGAAATTACCCAAACAACTGCCGCAGATGATCGTTCAGGAATCGGCCCTCCGGGTCCAGCCTGTTGCGCAGCGCCTTGAAATCCCCCGAGCGCGGATAGAGCGCCGTCACATCCTCTGCCCCCAGAAAATGCAGCTTGCCCCAATGCGGGCGTGAGCCGAACTGGCGCAGGATATCGTCGACGTCCTTGAGATAGTTCCAGTAGTCCGTGCCCGGTTCGCCGGAAACCGACAGAGTGATTGAATCCTGCTCGAAGAACGGGCTGATCCAGCCGTCGTCACCGGCGGTGAAGCGGTATTCGATCGGATAGATGCAGGTCGGGTGTTTTTCCAGCATCAGCTTGCGCACTTCCATGCAGGCCTGCTTGCCGTATCTGACTGGCACGGCATATTCCAGTTCGTGGAAATTCGGAACGTATTCGATCGGGTAGATCTCCGAGGAATAGGCGATCTTCTCGAAGGCGCTCTCCATCGGCGGCCGGTCGGTGATGTCGATCGTCTTCATCTCGCAGACATCGGCGAGGCTTGTTGTCGTTGAGACGGAGGATGTGTCCGGCAGGCAGTAGCAATGGCGGCTTTCCGGCACCGGGCACCAGAAGAAGCCGAAATGCCGGTGGTTGGCGGCGAGATCGTCGTGTTGCTCCATGCATTCGTCGAAGGTGCAGCGCCACAGCTTTTCATGCAGATTGTAGCTCTCCATCACCTGCAGCGTGATTTCCGAGATGACGCCGAGCATGCCGATGGAAACGCGGGCGGCGTTCAGCATGTCGGGCTCGCTGTCGTCGATGGCGAGAATGCTCCCGTCCGCCTGCACCAGCCGCATGCCGACGATCTGCGAGGCCATGTTGCCCAGCGTAAGGCCGGTACCGTGCGTGCCGGTGGTAAGTGCCCCTGCCAAAGCCTGGCTGTCGATATCGCCCTGGTTGATCATCGACAGGCCGCTCCGCTTCAGCGCCTTACCGAGCGTGTTGATCGTCGTTCCCGCATGCACGGAAACACGCTTGCGCGCCGTGTCGATATTGGTGATGCCCTGCAGGCCGGACAACGTCAGGTGCAGCCCGCTGGTCAGCGCCACTGGCGTGAACGAGTGTCCGGAACCGGCACAGCGAACGTTCAGTCCGTTGGACGTCGCCTCCCGCACCATCTCGGATAACGCCGCCTCGCTCTCGGGTGCGCCCTTTTGGCGAACGATACATGATTGATTTCCCACCCAGTTTCGCCAGTGTCCGCCTGCGTCCATCATCCGTTGCTCCCTTGTTGTCTTATTGTGTCTCAGCTTCATTTCTAGAGCGGCCCTTGGCTAGCCTCTCTGTTGCAGTCTGATGAGATTGCTCGCCAACCAATTCGCTAACCTGTCCAAGAGGCCGTCATAATCGACATCGATGATGCAGCTTCCGGGCTTCCTCGGGTTAACAAGCAAGGAGATCGGATTTCCAGTGCGGTAGTTGAATTCATCCATCGTGTTTGTGTCGATCGTGGCGCTGTAGAATTGGCCATCAACAATGTATCTGACGATGACAAACACCGCATTGGCCTCGCCTGATCCAGCGATATAACTCCTTGAAATAGTGGTATCGATTGGTCTCCATTTCTTTCTAAGAAAAATTGCCTGTGTACGCCGGAATATTGGCGTAAGTAAAATAATCGCGAGCACTAAGCCGATAATCCATTTGTCAGGCACGGATTTATTCCCTGGGATTCGGCTGTGTTTCTCAAACTGCCGTAAAACAATTGTCGACGAAAAGATGCGTGCCGTTGACGAAGCTGGATTCGTCGCTTGCCAGGAACAGCGCTGCCTGCGCCACTTCCATCGGATCGCACATCCGGCCCTGCTGGGCGGCGATTGCCGCGTCGGAGACATCGACGCCATATTTTGTCAGACCCACCAACTCTCGCTTGCCGTGATCAGTGGCGATAAAGCCGGGGCAGACGGCGTTGGAGCGGATGCCGCGGTCGCGGAACTCGACGGCAATGGCGCGGGCGAACATATGGCAGGCGCCCTTGGTCGTGTCGTAGAGCACCTCCATCGGCGTCGCGGCGACAGCCGAGATCGAGGATGTGGAGACGATGCTGCCGCCGCCTGCGGCCAGCATGCCGGGCAGCACGGCCTTGGTCATCAGGAACATCGAGCGCACATTGACAGCCATCAGCCGATCCCACTCGTCTTCCTCGGTCTCAAGGAACGGCCCGACGGCCAAAATGCCCGCATGATTGAAGAGAACGGTGATATTGCCGAACGCGTCCTCGACGGCTTTGACCGCCGATTTCACCTCGGACGATACGGACACGTCCGCCGGCGCGAAGACCGCCTGCCCGCCCTCGGCGCGGATTGCCGCTGCCACCTCCTCGCCCTTGCTGCGCGGCAGGTCGACAATGCCGACGCGGGCGCCTTCTCGGGCGAAAAGCTGGGAAGCCGCGAGCCCGCAGCCTCCCGCTCCGCCGCTGATCAATGCCGTCTTTCCGGAAAGTCTGCCAGCCATCGCCGTTCTCCTCGTTTTTCGTTGCGAGGATTATTGTTGACGGCGGGGCGGCTGTCGATATCCCATGAGGGATACGGAAATAGAAACGAAGGTCCCATCCCACTGCCAGCCCAATGGCTGACACTGCAGCAGCACAACACCGTGCGGCTCACCCTCGCCACAGCGATGCGTCGATCGGCGAAACGATTGGAATTTCCGGAGGTACGCGCACTTTCACCGAAAGAATATTGACCGGCGCCTGGCCATTTCCAGCCAGGCGGAACGCTTCCGCATATTCATAGACCACCTCAACCAGCAGAAGCTGTATTGAGACAGTGATCAGGCCGCGTTGGAGGCCTGGTCGTCGCTGAGGAATGCGTAGATGCCGGAGGCGGAATCCGTTGCCCGCAGCTTGGCGACCATTTCGGGATCGCGCAGAACACGGGCGATCCGCGACAGCGCCTTCAGATGATCGGCGCCGGCGCCTTCGGGCGCCAGAAGCAGGAAGACGAGGTCGACCGGCTGGTCGTCCAGCGCTTCGAAATCGACCGGAGATTCCAGCCGCGCGAAAATGCCGACGATCGACGACAGGTGGGCGAGCTTGCCATGGGGGATCGCGATGCCGTTGCCGACACCGGTAGAACCCAATCGCTCACGCTGGAGAATGACGTCGAAAATTTCCCGTTCGGGAAGTCCAGTGATTTTGGATGCTTTTGCCGCCAATTCCTGAAGCAACTGCTTCTTTGAATTGGCCTTCATGGCCGGAAGTATCGCATTCTGCTGCAGCAAACCTGCCAATGCCATTCTTTTTGTCCTCGTTCGCCGGTGGAAACCGCATTCGGCAGGCAATGCCGGACGCGGCCTCCATCCATCTTTCTCGGTGGTTCCTGACGGACCGTCAACGGTCTTGCCTGCATCCACCACCAGAAAAAAGCGGTCGATTGAGCACCGGCGAGCCGGTACTCAATCTGATCCACTCAGCCCTTGATATTGGCTGCATCGATCCAGCCAATGTTTCCATCGTTGCGTCGATAGACGATATTCAACTGCTCATTGCCAGGGCTACGGAACATCAGGACGGGTTCGTCTGTCATGTCGAGCGCCATCACGGCGTTTGCGACAGACATCGTCTTCAGTTGTTTTGAACTTTCCGCGACGATCGTCGGTGCATAATTATCCGGAAGCTCGTCGTCTTCATCGGGCACTGAATCCATCACGGTGTAGGCTACTTCGGCAAATCCTGCATGACCATTGCCATTGTGGTGATCCTTGAGCTTGCGCTTGTACCGGCGGATGCGTTTGGCAATCCGCTCGGATGCCGCGTCGAACGCAGCTTGCGGGTCATTCGCCTGGCCGTTGGCCTGCAAGGCAGCGCCTGAATCCAGGTGTATCTTGCAATCGGCGCTGAAACGGGATCCAGACTTTTCCACGGTGACCTGGCTTGAATATCCTCCGTCAAAATATTTGGTTACGGCCTGTTCGATCTGGTCTTCGATCCGCAGACGGAACGCTTCGCCGATTTCCATATGTTTACCGGATACACGCACACTCATGGAGTTTCCTCTCTCTTCGTGATTTGCGCAGCCAGTCTATTCCAACCGCATCCGTCATCCAAGCATTTCACGCACGCAAGCGAATTTTGCGTCACAAAGGCCAGGATTTGGAGGGATATGTTTCCGGCGGGCTCTAATGCCCTTGTCCATTGCGGCCGCCTCATACTTCAGGTTGTTCGAAAAGTCAAACGAAGAGTTAACAAGGTCGGGATTGCGGGCGTCAGTCCTGTTGAATGCTGGGATAACGGGGACAACGTCCGGGACGTGCCTTTGGTGGCACGCACGGAGCCGCCCTGCACTCCGCAAGTCGCCTGGTCAGGCCGAGACCTTGGCCATCGCCCGTTTTTCCCGGCGGCGCTGGACCGAGGAGGGGATGTTCATCGCCTCGCGATATTTCGCCACCGTCCGGCGGGCGATATCGACGCCGCCCTTCTTCAGGATATCGACGATATCGTCGTCTGAAAGCACCGCGTCCGGGCTTTCCAGCAGGATCATGTTGCGGATGCGGTGGCGTACCGATTCCGCCGAGTGCCCGTCTCCACCCTCGGCCGATCCGATCGAGACCGTGAAGAAGTATTTCAGCTCGAACAGGCCGCGCGGCGTCAGCATGTATTTGTTCGACGTGACGCGGCTGACAGTCGATTCATGCATCTTGATGGCGTCGGCGACGGTCTTCAGGTTGAGCGGCCGCAGGTGGTCGACGCCGTTGACGAAGAACGCGTCCTGCTGCCGGACGATCTCTGTCGCCACCTTCATGATCGTCTTGGCGCGCTGGTCGAGGCTGCGAGTCAGCCAGTTGGCCGTCTGCAGGCATTCGGTCAGGAAAGCATGATCGGCGCTGTTCTTCGGCGCGTGGCGGGAAACGGTGGCGTAGTAGGTCTGGTTGACCAGCACCCGCGGCAGCGTATCCGGGTTTAGCTCCACGGCCCAGCTGCCATCCTGCGCCGGACGCACGACGATATCGGGAACGATAGCCTCGGACGGGCTTGCCTCGAAACTGGTACCGGGCTTCGGGTCGAGCTTGCGGATCTCCGCCAGCATGTCGATGAGGTCTTCCTCATCGACGCCGCAGATGCGTTTCAGGCTGGCGAAGTCACGCCGGGCAAGCAGTTCCAGGTGCTGGAGCAGTGCCGCCATGGCGGGGTCGAGCCGGTCGCGCAGGCGCAACTGGATGGCCAGGCACTCGCTCAGGGTTCGAGCGAAAACACCGGGCGGATCGAGCTGCTGCAGGCTGTCGAGCACCCGCGCCACATCGGCCGTCGCGCAGCCCAATCGCTCGGCGATCTCGCTGATATCGGCATGCAGATAACCGGCCTCGTCGAGCTGGTCGATCAGGTGCTGGGCAACCAGCCGGTCGGCTGCGCCGTGCACGCTGAAGGGCACCTGTTCATTGAGGAAATCGCGCAGCGTCACCCGGTTGGCGACGAAATCGTCGAGATCGTAGCCGTCGCTATTTTCGCCCTCGCCGCCGCCCGGCATGGATTTCCACTGGCTGAGCAATTCCGGTGCATCGGCCCGCTGCGGCGTCATGTCGTCGGGAAAGACATTCTCGAAATTGGCGTCGAGCTGCTCGCTCATTCGTTCGCCGGTCACCGACGTCGCGCTGTCGTAGACGTCGCCCAGTGGATCGAAGGTCGCGGTGTCGCCGTTGTCGCGCTCGCTGCGTTCATCGGGCGTGATATGGAGCTCGTCCTTGCCGGCGCGGTCCGTGGCCCCGGAAGCGTCGTCATTCCCTGCGAATTCCAGTAGCGGATTCTTCTCGACTTCCAGTTCGATGAACTGATTCAGCTCGAAATGCGTCATCTGCAGCAGCTGGATGGACTGCATCAGTTGCGGTGTCATTGCCAGGGTCTGGCTTTGACGCAGGAAGAGGCTGGCTGACAGGGCCATGCGGACGCGAAACTCCCCTCAATTCTCCGAGCCGGCGTTCATCTTTTGTGGTGTGAATTCGCCAATTCTTCAACTGGCCCAAAAATTGCTTATTAATGGGGTTTGGTCAAGCACTCATGGGAAATAAGATGAATATCGAGGCGATCGGGCATTTTTCTATGCAATAAGCATGTAAAATGCGCAAAGCTGCAAGGCGAGGCCCCGCCTACGATGCTCCGGGGTGATGTCGTCGGAACCTGCGAAATGGTTGCTGTTGGCATGTTGCGCTGCAGCATCGGCGGGTGAGCGAAATTTGCTCAAAATCCGGCTAATGGTCAAGAGAAATGTCCCGGAAGCGGCAGATTTTCGTCTGCCGCCGCAATTCTCGTTTACCATCGACGAAAGAGAATGTGCCTCAAAGGCTGAAATTGTCGCCGAGATAAAGGCGGCGGACATCCGCATTGGTGACGATGTCGTTGGCGCGCCCATGTGTCAGGACTTCGCCCGCATGGATGATATAGGCGCGATCGATCAGGCCCAGCGTCTCGCGAACATTATGGTCGGTGATCAAAACGCCGATACCGCGCGATGTCAGGTGCCGCACCAGCGCCTGGATATCGGCAACCGAAATCGGATCGACGCCCGCGAAGGGTTCGTCAAGCAGCATGAAGGTCGGGTCGGTCGCCAACGCACGGGCAATTTCCAGGCGGCGTCGTTCGCCACCCGAAAGCGCCACGGCAGGCGACTTGCGCAAGTGGGAGATGTTGAACTCGCCGAGCAGCTCATTGAGCTTGCTCTCGCGCCGGTCGCGGTTCTTGTCGTGAACCTCGAGAACGGCGCGGATATTCTCCTCGACGGTCAGGCCGCGAAAGATCGAGGCTTCCTGCGGCAGGTAGCCGACGCCGAGGCGGGCGCGGCGATACATTGGCATCGTGGTGACGTCGTTGCCGTTGATCTCGATCGAGCCCTCATCGACCGGCACCAGGCCGGTGATCATGTAGAAACAGGTCGTCTTGCCGGCGCCGTTGGGTCCGAGAAGGCCGACAGCTTCCCCACGGCGCACGACCAGCGAGACGCCATTGACGACCCGGCGCCCGCGATAGGCTTTCGTCAAGCCGCGCGCGATCAAGGTGCCTTCGTAGCGCGCCTTGTCGACGACGCGGGCCGGGGCGGCCGCATCGTGCTTGCCGGCCCGCTTGTGTTTGTGAAGGAAGGGGATGTTCACGTCGGCGTCTGCATCAGTTCGTTTTCTGGGACTTCGGGTCGAGCTGAATCTGGACGCGACCGCCACAAGCTTCGAGCTGCGCTTCGCCGGTATCCATCTGGACGTTCAACTGGCAGCCGGTGAAGACGTTCTTGCCTTCCGACAGAACGACCTGCTTGCCCTTCAGCACCAGCGTCTGCGCCGTCAGGTTGAATTCGCCGCTATCGGCGGTCGCCTGCTGCGTGCCCGATTGCAGGAACACTTTCTTGTCGACCTCGATGCGGTCGATATCGGCATTGCCGCTGGAAATCGCGCCGCCGCCTTTTTTGTAATAGACAACCATGTTGCCGGCCTGCAACGTCGTCGTTCCCTGCACGACCTTCACGTTGCCCGTGAAAATAGCCTTGCTTTCAGGGTCTTTGATTTCCAGCTTGTCGCTTTCGATCTGGATTGGCTCGTCGTTGGAAAGTTCGAGCCCCTTTATCTTGCTCTTCGTCTCCTGGGCAGTAGCCGGAGACACCGAGGTGCTGGCGAAAAGGCTTAAGACAATGAATGTTCCGGCAAGCCGAAAGGAAAAGGCGGAAATGGCCGACATATGTGCACCGGTTTTCTAGTTTGCGGTTTTGCGAATGGTTTTGGGGTCGACGACGACCTTCACCATGCCTTCAAATGTAACAATGCGTCCCTTATCCGTCATTCTCAACGACTGTGCAACAATGGAACCGCCGTTCATGCTGATTGCGATCGGCTTCCTGGTTTCCATCTCGCCGGCATTGATGTCGAGGTAGGCCGTCTGGAAATCGGCAACAATGCCATTGTTCATGCTGATGCTGAAAGGCGCGTTCATATTCAAGGTGTTGCCGCCGCGATCGTAGATGCCGCTAGTCGCCTCGACGATGGCGATCAGTGTGTCGTTGACGGGCATCTCCGCATGGATCGTCTCAAGCGTGATGATGTCGGGATTGGCGATGTCCTGCAGCGCGCGCACCGCTTTCATCGAATAGCTGATGTCCTGCTTGTTGCGGCCGGAGATTGCCGGATTCTGCATGACGATCTTGCCATTTTCGATCGTCGCGTTTTCGATCTGCAGGTTTTCCGGCAGGAAGGCACGCACCACTGAGACGGCAACGAAAACCGCGCCGATCAGAACGGCCAACAGCGGCAAGATGATCTTCAGCCGCCTGACCAGCCGGGAATGGCGAGCGGCCACCGTGTAAGCATCGGCGAGGGTCGGCCCCGAATGCGGCAAGGCGCCGGAAAATTGCACTTCATTCAACATGAAATAGCCTGTCGTTCAAAATCATCGCGGCGCAAATGCACAGAGGAGCTGCTGGCCAGCGATGTGAGTGGCCGTGAATATGGAGATTTTTTTGTTCCGCGACAATGGAGGCTCGAATTTTGTTCAAACCGGGTTACAACGTGGCGGTGCTGCGGCGATCGATTGTTCGTTTCTCTGCCGCCCTTGAAGAGGAGGAAAGTCATGGATCAACTCGCTATCGCCGACCGGCGGCAGCTTCGGCGGAAACTCGGTTTCTGGCGACTCGTGTCCATCGCTCTGATACTTTGCGCAGGCATAGCGGCGTATGTCTATTCGAACGCGGGGCAGACGGGAGCTTTCAGCCGACCGCACATCGCGCGGGTTCATATCTCCGGAATCATCCAGGATGACCGCGAACTGCTGGAGCGTCTTGATCGCATCGCCGAAGCCAATGCCGTCAAGGCGCTGGTCGTCACCATTACCTCGCCGGGCGGAACCACCTATGGCGGCGAAGTGCTGTTCAAGGCCATCCGCAAGGTGGCGGCCAAGAAGCCGGTCGTCGCGGATATTCGCACGCTGGCCGCCTCGGCTGGCTACATGATCGCGCTTGCCGGTGACCGCGTCATCGCAGGCGAGACCTCGATCACCGGTTCGATTGGTGTTCTCTTCCAATACCCGCAGATCAAGACCCTGATGGACAAGGTCGGCGTCTCGCTCGAGGAGATCAAATCCTCGCCGCTCAAGGCGGAGCCTTCGCCTTTCCACCCGCCGAGCGACGCGGCCAAGGCGGTGATCCAGGCGATGATCGATGACAGTTTCAACTGGTTCGTGGATCTCGTCGCAGACCGGCGGAAAATGCCACGCGGCGAGGCGCTGCAGCTTGCCGACGGACGCATCTTTACCGGCCGCCAGGCGCTCAAGCTGAAGCTGGTCGACGAACTCGGCGGCGATGAGGAGATCCGCGCCTTTCTGAACGGCCGCAAGGTCGCCAAGGACCTTGAGATTATCGAGTGGATGGCGCCCAGCACGTCCTTGCCGTTCGGGTTGGGATCGGCCGCGGTCGCATGGCTCAAATCCTTGGGATCTGAGGCTTTTCCGCTCCTTGGCAACCTCGAAAAAATGGGTCACGAGAAGTTGTTTCTTGACGGTCTGGTTTCCGTTTGGCAGGTTGGCAGCGATTAAAACACCCGATGACCTCTTGTCTGCCGTTTTTGGAAGGCTTGAAAACGGCTTGGCTTCCTGCACAACAGGTGGACATGGCCATCCGATGGGCATAACACTCTAAGAACAAACGTAAATTCACAAGAGGGGGCGACAGTGATCAAGTCAGAACTGGTGCAGATTGTTGCGGCTCGCAATCCGCACCTCTATCACCGTGATGTCGAAAATATCGTCAACGCAGTTCTCGATGAAATCACAGATGCCCTGGCTGGCGGAAACCGGGTCGAATTGCGCGGTTTCGGTGCATTTTCGGTCAAGAACCGGCCTTCGCGCTCTGGGCGCAACCCGCGCACCGGCGACAGTGTGTTCGTCGAGGAAAAATGGGTTCCCTTCTTCAAGACCGGCAAGGAACTGCGCGAGCGGCTCAATCCCGGTTCCGACGATGAAGATGATGAATGAGCCGTACAGTCCGCTCGATGCGCCTGCATAATTCCTTGGATCGCACCGAATTTAAGGACAAAATTATGCCGCAGATCAAAGTGCCCTTGCGTCGGGCTGGCAGAATGACGGAGACGGAATGATGATGAAGAAGCTGGTGAATATCGTGGTGCTGGTTCCGATCGGCGTCGTCCTGATCGTTCTGTCGGTCGCTAACCGGCAGATGGTTACGCTGGCGCTCAACCCGTTCAACCCGGCCGACAGCGTTCTGTCCGCCTCGGCGCCGTTCTTCGTCTTTCTGTTTCTTGCCGTGATCGTCGGCATGATCCTCGGGTCTCTTGCCACCTGGTTCAGCCAGGGCAAGTATCGCAAGCGGGCGCGCAACGAGGCCGGCGAAGCGCTCAAGTGGCATGCCGAGGCTGAGAAACATCGTACCCGCGCGGAAACCATGGCGTCGCAGACCATGCTTCCCGTTTCATCGAAATAGGCTTCAGGCCTCCGACACGGCGTTGGCGGCGGCGCTGAAATCGGAAAAGAACTTTGTCGCCAGCTTGCTGGCGCTTGAGCCCACCAGCCGCGATCCGAGCTGCGCCAGCTTGCCGCCGATTTCCGCGCTCGCGTCGTAGGCCAATATGGTCTCGTCGCCATATTCGGTGAGCCTCACATCGGCGCGGCCTTTCGCAAGTCCGGCGATACCGCCTGCGCTTTGACCGGAAATCGTATAGCTGATCGGCGCGTTGACGTTCGAAAGCGTAATATTGCCGGAGAAGACCACCGGGATCGGACCGATCTTCACCTTCAGCGACGCCGAAAACTCGGTTGGTGACTTTCGCTCGATCGAATGGCAGCCCGGGATGCACTGCTTGAGGATGTCGGGGTCGTTGAGCGCCGCCCAGACAGCGTCCCGGCGAGCGGCGATGCGCTCTTCCCCCTTCATTTCCATGTTGATTCTCCCTCGTCGCGGTTGTGCTGGTCTATGTAAGACGTGAATCAGCTTTGCCAACAGGAGGAGCAGTGCTATTTGCAGCGCTTAACCGTAGCAGATGACGGACGACCCCGAGTGAAAGACAAAGATCGACGGCCCAAGGGAAAAGCCGGGCAGGCGGTGGCTGCGCGCGGAAAACCGCCAAGCGCCGGCAAACCGTTGGCCCAGAAAACATCGCAGGCATATCCGGCGCGTGGCGATGGCGTTCCTTTCGTTCGCAAAGGCGTAGACATATCGGCCACCCAAAAGGCCGCCGCAAGGACGGCGGTGCCCGAGAGCCAGCCGCCCCGTGCCGAAGTTCGTATCCGCAGCGGCGCAAAGCCGCAGGAGCGCATTCCGGTCATCCTCGAGACAAAGGGCGCGCGTGATTATCACCTGATCGACAGCGGCGACGGTCTGAAGCTCGAGCAGTACGGGCCTTACCGGATCGTGCGGCCCGAGGCGCAGGCGCTGTGGCCGAAGACGCTGCCGTCGCATGTCTGGGACAATGCGGACTCGATCTTCACCGGCGATACCGATGAGGACGGCATGGGCCGCTGGCGGTTTCCGAAGGATGCGCTCGGCGAGACCTGGCCGATGCAGATCCTCGATGCCGAGTTCTATGGCCGCTTCACCGCGTTCCGCCATGTCGGTGTCTTTCCCGAGCAGCTCGCCCACTGGAGCTGGATGAAGGGTGAGATCGAAACGGCGGGACGGCCGCTGAAAGTGCTCAATCTCTTTGGCTACACCGGCGTCGCCTCGCTGATCGCCGCCAAGGCCGGTGCAGAGGTGACCCACGTCGATGCCTCCAAGAAGGCGATCGGCTGGGCGCGGGAAAACCAGGCACTGGGCCGTGCCGAGCATCTGCCGATCCGCTGGATCTGCGAGGATGCAATGAAGTTCATCCAACGCGAGGAGCGTCGGGGCAGCCGCTACGATATCATTCTGACCGACCCGCCGAAATTCGGCCGTGGCCCGAATGGCGAGGTCTGGCAGCTTTTTGACCATCTCGCCTTGATGCTCGACATCTGCCGCGAGATACTGTCGCCGGAGGCGAGGGGCCTCGTGCTCACGGCCTATTCGATCCGCGCGAGCTTCTATTCCATCCACGAACTGATGCGCGAGACGATGCGCGGGCGCGGTGGCGCCGTGGAATCGGGCGAACTTATCTTGAGGGAAGGCGGGCTTGACGGCAATGAACCGGGCCGGGCGCTTTCCACCTCCCTTTTCAGCCGATGGGTGCCGAAATGAACTATGACCACAGGGACCACGGCCCCCGCCGCGTCGGCCAGGTAAAGGAAGTCACCAGCCTTGCCAATCCGATCATCAAGGACATCAAGGCGCTGTCCCACAAGAAGGACCGCGACGAGACCCATTCCTTCATCGCCGAGGGGCTGAAGCTTGTCATCGACGCGCTCGATCTCGGCTGGACCATCAAGACGCTTGTCTACGCCAAGGCGGCCAAGGGCAAGGCGCAGGTCGAGCAGGTGGCGCTGAAGACGGTATCGACCGGCGGTCTGGTGCTGGAAGTCAGCGAAAAGGTGCTGTCGGCCATCACCCGCCGTGACAATCCGCAGATGGTCGTCGGCGTCTTCGAGCAGCGCTATGCGAGCCTGAAGGATATCAGGCCGGAACTCGGCGAGACCTATGTGGCGCTCGATCGCGTCCGCGATCCCGGCAATCTCGGCACCATCATCCGCACCGCCGACGCGGCAGGCGCATCCGGCGTCATCCTGATCGGCGAAACCACGGATCCCTTCTCCTTGGAAACGGTGCGGGCGACCATGGGCTCGGTCTTTGCCATGCCGGTCATCCGCGCCAACGTCGCCGATTTCGTCAAATGGCAGAAGGCTGCCGGCGTTCAGGTCGTTGCCACGCATCTCGCGGGCGCCGTCGATTACCGCACCATCGATTACCGCAAGAAGCCGGTCGTTCTCTTGATGGGCAACGAGCAGGCGGGCCTGCCGGACGAGTTAGCAAAGGAGGCGACCGCACTTGCGCGTATTCCGCAGCAGGGCCGCGCCGATTCGCTCAATCTGGCGATCGCCACCGGCATCATGCTGTTCGAGGCGCGCCGCCATCTCCTGATACTGGACGCCAAGGCATGACGCATCGTCCGGCTTTGTTTTCCCGTCCGCTGCCCATCGCGGTCCTCATCGTCGTCGCGGTCCTGCTCGACCAGGCGATCAAGGCTGCGGTCGAGCTCTGGCTTCCCTATGGGCAGGACGTGGCCGTGCTGCCGTTCCTCGCGCTGCACCGCGTCTATAACTACGGCGTTGCCTTTTCGCTGTTCTCGGGCGTCGAGCGCTGGTTCATCATTGGTCTCCGGGTCGTCGTTGTTGCCTTCGTCATCTGGCTCTGGCGAAAGACACCGGATAGCCGTTACTTCACGCATCTCGGCTATGCGCTGATCATCGCCGGCGCCATCGGCAATCTCATTGATGGCCTGCTGCTTGGTTACGTTATCGACTATGTGCTGTTTCATCTGCCGACATGGTCGTTTGCCGTGTTCAATCTCGCTGACAGCTTCATTACGATTGGCGCCGGCGCGATCGTCCTTGACGAGATCCTGCATATGAAAAAGCAGGACGCCTAAAATTTTAAAGACCGGTTGAAGCCAATCAAAACGCTTGCCGTGCTAGGCAGGCGTCATGAGCGACCTGCCAAACCTCAAGAAGCGGATTGCAGCCGAGTTCAGCGCGCCGGGCCGCACGCTGGGGCAGAACGGCGCGTCCCATTCCGCGGCGGATGACGATCCCCTGCCGCCGGACGCCTGCTTTTATGTGCCCAAGGAAAAATTTCCGGCGCTGAAGCCGGCATTAGCCGCTACGGGCCTCCTTTGCTCTGCCGCCATTCTGGGTGCCGGCATCGACGCAGGCTTTTACCTGCTGTCTGCGGGCCTTGCCGGCGCCGGCGTCACGGGTGCCGCTCTGCTGCTCAGGGATTGGTATCGTTCCGTCGCGCGCCCCGCTGCAGCCCATGGCCGTGCCCGGGAAGAAAGGGCGAAGGACAAACGGTGGGAGCGTAGCGAGACATCGCAGCTTCTCTCCACCATCCATGACGCACTCGGCGACATCGCCATCATCCGCGAGCCGGGCGGCAAGATCGTCCAGGCCAATACCGTCTTTTGCCGCTTGACGGGTTGGCATAAGCCGGAGGGCATGACGTGCGAGGCGCTCGGCATCGACTTCGAACCGGCGGCCGGCCCCAATCACTACAGCGTGCGGGTTGTTACCGATTCCGGCGTGAAGCTGTTCGATTGGCATGACGTCATCGCCCGCGAGCCGGCGAGCGGCGTGTTCATGCTGCACAGCATCGCCCGCGACGTTACCGAGGAAAGCCGGGTTGCCCGTGAACGCGAGGAAGCACGCCGCAAGGCCGAGATCGCCAGCCAGGCGAAGTCGCGGCTGCTCGCAATGGTCAGCCATGAAATCCGCACGCCGCTGTCCGGCATTCTCGGCATGAGCGACCTGATCAGCCAGACGCGGCTGACCAGCGAGCAGAAAAACTATCTCGCCGGCATGTCCCAGTCCGGCCATGCGTTGGTGCAACTGGTTGATGATCTGCTCGATTTCTCCTCGATCGAGGCTGGCCGCTTTGAGCTTCGCCCGACGCCGGAGCCGCTGCGCGAGACGATCGAAAGCGTCGTCGAGATGCTGTCGCACCGGGCGCATGAAAAGGGCATCGAAATCGGCGCCACCGTCACCGCGGACGTGCCGGGCCTGATGGATTTCGACACGGCCCGCCTGCGCCAGGTTCTGTTCAATGTCGTCGGCAACGCCGTCAAGTTCACGCACACCGGCGGTGTTCTCGTCAGTACTTCGGTCGAGCGCGAGACCATTGTCATCCGAATCGATGACAGCGGCCCGGGCATGACGCCACAGGAGCAGGCCCGTGTCTTCGACGAGTTCGAGCAGGCGGGAGGCAATGCCCAGCGTTCCGGCGGTTCCGGTCTCGGTTTGGCGATCTCGCGGCGCATCATGGAAGAATTCGGCGGCTCTCTGACGGTCTCCAGTGTTCCAGGCAAAGGCAGCACCTTCGAAATCCGCTTTCCCGCCCTCGGCTGCGATCTCAGTGCCGCCGCGTGCGCCAGGAAAGGCGTTCTTTCCGGCTCGCGGGTGCTGGTGATGGCGCCTGCCGGCCCTGTTTCCAAGGCGTTGGCTTCGACAATCAGAACTCTTGGCGGCTTCTGCGAATGCGTCGAGACATTGGAAGAGGCGCAGGCAGTCGCCGTTGATGCGCTTTCGGCGGCAACATTGCTGACGGACATCATCGTCGATCACCGGCATGCCGCGCAGTTCCGGCAGCTCTTGGCGGGGATGCCAAGCCTTGAGCAGCAGAAGCTGCGCAAGACCTATCTCGTCAATCCGGAAGAACGCAACGGTCGGCCGATCAACCAGATGGACGGCTATCATGCATGGCTCATTCGGCCGCTGCGGGAAAAGTCATTGGTCGCGGTCCTGCGGGGCCGCATGAAGGGAATGGAAGTGCGCGACGCCATCAACGACAACCGGCCGGTGCTGCGGGACGTTCCAGCCTTGCGCGAAAAGCCGGTCGAAGGCGGCGTGCTTCTGGCGGAAGACGATCCGGTCAACGCCTTTATGGTCCGCGCGGTTCTGGAGCGCGCCGGTCACTCCGTGCGCGTCGTCGGGGATTTCGAAGCGCTCGCTGTCGCCCTGTTTGATGCGCCGGCGGCGATCCGCATCGCCCCGGAACTGATCATCACCGATCTCAACATGCCCGGCGGCGACGGACTTTCGATGCTGAAACGGGTTCGCGAGGAGGAGCGCCAGTCCGGAAGGAGGGCCGTTCCGGTGATCGTGCTCACCTCCGATACAGAGGTCGGTACCCGTGAGAAATTACTGGCCGCCGGGGCGAGCGCGGTCCTTTCGAAGCCTGCCGACCCGAAGGCGCTGACCGCGGAAATCGGCCGATTGCTCGATCAATGATGGCCGGTCTTTGCTTGTAGCTCCAATGTCACTATCCTGTCGCAGAAACGTGGTTTAAGCCAGGCAGGATTGTAGAGACCAGGATGACGCGCAATGACAATCGAACCTTTGGATCTGGTGATCGTGGCTGACCAGCCGCAGACCCGTGTCCGGGGCGTCAGTGCCCCAGCATCGGATGTGCTCGGCCGTATTGGAAATCTCGAAACACGTCTTGCCCGCAATGCGTCGGAAATCGATGCCGCTCAGTCCGTGCGCTACAAGGTCTTCGTCGAAGAAATGAAGGCGCAGATCCCGCAGGATGCCGACCGCCGCAAGCGCGATGCTGATGCGTGGGACCTCGTCTGCGATCATCTGCTGGTGCTCGACACGTCGATCGAGGGCGATCCGGAAGACCAGATCGTCGGCACCTATCGGCTGCTTCGCCAGGATGTTGCAGCCAGGACGGGCGGCTTCTACTCGGCTTCCGAATTTTCCGTCGGTTCCCTGCTGGAACGCCACCCCGACAAGAAGTTCATGGAACTTGGCCGGTCCTGCGTCCTGCCGGAATATCGCACCAAGCGCACCGTCGAACTTCTATGGCAGGGCAACTGGGCCTATGCGCTGAAATACGGTGTCGATGCGATGTTCGGTTGCGGTTCCTTTCCCGGTGTCATTCCGGAAGAGCACGCACTGGCGCTCTCCTTCCTGCATCACAACATGGTGGTGCGGGAGGAATGGGACGTCTCGGCTCGTCCGGAACTGTTCCGCACCATGGATCTGATGCCGGCAGAAGCGATCAACATGCGCAAGGCGCTCGCCGCCCTGCCGCCGCTGATCAAGGGCTACATGCGCCTCGGCGCCATGGTCGGCAAGGGTGCTGTCGTCGATCATGCCTTCCGCACGACGGACGTGCTGATCGTCCTGCCGATCACCAATATCTCCGGCCGTTACCTCAACTATTACGGGGCTGATGCTGGCCGGTTCGCCAGTTGATCGAAAAATTCTTCGCGGTCGCAAAATAATCTTGACGCAGTGCAGCATTCTTGAATACAGTTTGCTTGTGAGTGGCAGCTTTTTGATCAGACCTCCCAGTGTTGCGTAACAAGTATTCAGCAGGCTCGTCCTGAGTATTTTGATCAAGATCGACATATCGCATGAAAAAGCCCGCTCCGGTTTCCCGAGCGGGCTTTTTTCGTTTGTCGGTTTTTACTGCGATCAGCTGCCGGCGTTGTGTGCGGCAAGTGCCGCCATGTTGACAATGTCGGAATCCTTGGCGGCCATCGAAACGATCTGAACCGATTTGTCGAGGCCGACGAGCAGCGGCCCGATGACGGTCGATCCACCCAGTTCCTGCAGCATCTTCGTTGAGATCGAAGCGGAGTGGAATGCCGGCATGACGAGCACGTTGGCGGTACCGGAGAGGCGGCAGAACGGATACTGCTCCATCACCCGGGCGTTGAGCGCCACGTCCGCACCCATTTCGCCATCATATTCGAAATCGACGCGACGCTTGTCGAGGATGTTGACGGCCTCGCGGACCCGCTCCGAACGCTCGCCGGAGGGGTGGCCGAAGGTCGAATAGGCAAGCATCGCCACGCGCGGGAAATAGCCGAGCCGGCGGGCGAGACCCGCCGCTTCTTCTGCGATATCGGCGAGTTCTTCTGCCGAGGGCATATCATGTACGGCGGTATCGGCAACCAGCACGGTGCGGCCGCGGCAGAGCGCCAGCGACACGCCGATGACGCGGTGTCCCGGTTTCGGATCGATGCAGCGGCGCACGTCCTCCAGCGCGGTGGAATAGTTGCGGGTAATGCCCGTCACCATGCCGTCGGCGTCGCCGAGCGCCACCATGCAGGCGGCGAAGTGGTTGCGGTCGTTGTTGATCAGGCGCTGGGCATCGCGGAACAGGTAGCCCTTCCGCTGCAGGCGGGCGTAGAGATAGTCCGTATAGGCGCCGGTGCGTTTGGAAATGCGCGCATTGACGATCTGGATGCCCGGCCGGTCGAGGTCGATGCCCTCGCGTTCGGCCATATCCCGCATCTGCTCTTCACGGCCGAGAAGCAGAGCCGTGCCGAGTTCCTGGTTCACATAGGCGAGTGCCGAGCGCATCATCTGAACCTCTTCGCCTTCGGCAAAGACGATCCGCTTCGGCTGACGGCGGACGCGCTCATAGATTCGCTGCAGCGTCGAGGCGATCGGATCGCGGCGAGCCGAAAGCTGACGGCCATAGGCGGCCAGATCCGGAATAGCCTTTCGGGCAACGCCGCTCTCCATGGCGGCCTTTGCCACCGCGACTGGAATGGACGAGATAAGGCGCGGATCGAAGGGTACGGGAATGATGTATTGCGGGCCGAAACGCGGCCGGTTGCCCTGATAGGCCGCCGCCACGTCATCCGGGACGTCTTCCTTGGCAAGGTTTGCTAAGGCCTCGGCCGCCGCAATCTTCATGGCTTCGTTGATGGTCGAGGCATGGACGTCGAGCGCACCGCGGAACATGTAGGGAAAGCACAGCACATTGTTGACTTGGTTCGGATAGTCGGATCGGCCGGTGGCCATGATCGCGTCGTCGCGAATGGCAGACACCTCCTCCGGCGTGATTTCCGGATCAGGATTGGCCATGGCGAAGATGATCGGCTTCGCCGCCATGGAGCGGATCATCGCCTCCGAGAAGGCACCCTTTTGCGAGAGGCCGAGCACCACATCCGCGCCGTCCATCGCCTCTTCGAGCGTACGCCGGTCGGTGTTGACCGCATGCGCGGACTTCCATTGGTTCATGCCTTCGGTGCGGCCCTGATAAATGACGCCCTTCGTGTCGCACATGATGATGTTTTCGGGTGCAAAACCCATCGACTTGATGAGCTCGACGCAGGCAATGGCCGCCGCACCTGCGCCGTTGCACACCAGCCGTGTGGTCTTGAGATCGCGGTCTGTCAGCTGTAGCGCGTTGATGAGGCCTGCGGTTGCGATGATCGCCGTGCCGTGCTGGTCGTCATGGAAGACGGGGATATCCATGATCTCGCGCAGTTTCTGCTCGATGATGAAGCATTCCGGCGCCTTGATGTCCTCCAGATTGATACCTCCGAAGGAGGGGCCGAGGAACCGCACGCAATTGATGAATTCGTCGGCGTCTTCCGTATCGACTTCGAGGTCGATCGAATCAACGTCGGCGAAGCGCTTGAACAGGACCGACTTCCCTTCCATCACCGGCTTTGAAGCCAGTGCGCCGAGATTGCCGAGGCCGAGAATGGCGGTGCCGTTGGAAATGACGGCCACCATGTTGCCTCGGGTCGTGTAGTCATAGGCGGTTGCGGGATCCGCCGCGATCGCTTTCACCGGAACCGCGACACCAGGCGAATAGGCAAGCGACAGGTCGCGCTGTGTCGCCATGGGCTTGGTTGGAGAAATTTCGAGCTTGCCCGGCCTTCCCTGGGAGTGGAAGTCGAGCGCTTCCTGGTCCGTTACGCTGGTCGTGCTGCGACTGCTCTTGTCGTTTGCCGGCATGGGTCCTCCAACCTTTTGTGGGCGACGGCGCTAAAGCGCCGCTTTGTTGTTGTCTTCTATAAACGCGCATGGATAGTGTGGCACCACTTTTTTGGGACCACCATGACTTTTATAGCCGAGCCAATCACCCGCAACGCCGAGGTTCTCACCGCCGTTCAACTGGCGACGGAGGAAAGCCGTGCCACGGCCACGCCGATGATGGAACAGTACATCGAGATCAAGGCGAACAATCCGGATTCGCTGCTGTTTTATCGCATGGGCGATTTCTACGAATTGTTCTTTCAGGACGCCGTCGAGGCCTCGCGCGCACTCGGCATCACGCTCACCAAGCGCGGCCAGCATCTCGGCCAGGAAATCCCGATGTGCGGCGTGCCGGTGCACGCTGCCGACGATTATCTCCAGAAGCTGATCGGTCTCGGTTTCCGCGTCGCCGTCTGCGAACAGGTTGAAGACCCGGCTGAAGCCAAGAAACGCGGCTCCAAGTCTGTCGTCAAGCGCGACGTGGTGCGCCTCGTTACGCCCGGCACGATCACCGAAGACAAGCTGCTCTCGCCGTCTGAATCGAACTATTTGATGGCGCTCGCCCGCATTCGCGGCAGCTCGGAGCCGGCAATCGCGCTCGCCTGGATCGATATCTCCACCGGCGTCTTCCGGCTCGCCGAAACGACGGAGACCCGGCTGCTCGCCGATATCCTGCGCATCGAGCCGCGCGAACTCATTCTCGCCGATACCGTCTTCCATGACCCGGAGATGCGGCCCGTCATCGAAATTCTCGGCCGCGTCGCCGTTCCGCAACCCGGCGTCCTGTTTGACAGCGCGACGGCGGAGAACCGCGTCACCCGCTATTATGGCGTGAAGACGCTCGATGGCTTCGGCAGTTTTTCCCGCGCCGAACTCGCCGCCGCCTCGGCCGCGATTTCCTATGTCGAGAAGACCCAGTTCGCCGAGCGTCCGCCGCTCGGCACGCCGGAACGCGAAAGTGCCGCCTCGACCCTGTTCATCGACCCGGCTACCCGCGCCAATCTGGAACTCGTCAAGACGCAGTCCGGCGACCGCAACGGCACGCTCCTGAAGGCGCTCGACCGGACCGTGACCGGCGGCGGCGCCCGGCTGCTTGCCGAGCGGCTGATGTCGCCGCTGACAGATCCGGAGCGGATCAATGCCCGGCTCGATTCGATCACCGCGCTCTCCGATCAGCCCGCCTTCTGCAGCGACCTGCGTTCCGCGCTGAAACACGTGCCGGACATGCCGCGCGCGCTGTCGCGCCTCTCGCTCGGCCGTGGCGGTCCGCGCGATCTCGGCGCCATCCTGGCAGGCTGCCAGGCGGCGGCTGAAGTCGCGGGGCTGCTTGGCAGCGGAAATCTTTCCGAGGAACTGGTCGCCTCGCTGCAGGCGCTGAGGGCGCTGCCGGGCGAGCTCGTGCAGAAACTCGCAACGGTGCTCGGTGACGAGCTTCCCCTGCTGAAGCGAGACGGTGGCTTCCTGCGCGATGGTGCGAGCCCCGAGCTTGACGAGATGCGGGCACTGCGCGACCAGTCCCGCCGCGTCATCGCCGGTCTGCAACTGAACTATGCCGAGGAAACCGGCATCAAGTCGCTGAAGATCAAGTACAACAATGTGCTGGGTTATTTTATCGAGGTGACTCAGGGCAATGCCGGGCCGATGACCGATGGTCCCGAAGCCCGGGCGCGCTACATCCACCGCCAGACCATGGCCAATGCCATGCGCTTCACGACGACGGAACTGTCCGATCTCGAAACGAAGATCGCCAATGCAGCCGACCGGGCTCTGTCGATCGAGATCGAGGCCTTCGATAGGATGACCGCCGCCGTGGTAGCGGAAGCCGAGGCGATCAAGGCGGCGGCGCTCGCGCTCGCGGTCGTCGACGTCTCGGCCGGTCTCGCGACACTCGCCGAGGAGCAGGCCTATTGCCGCCCTTTGGTCGATCAGTCGAAGATGTTTGCGATCGACGGCGGACGTCACCCGGTGGTCGAGCAGGCGCTGCGTCGCCAGTCGGGGACGGCGTTCGTCGCCAACACCTGCGATCTGTCGCCGCATGACGGTGAAGGCGACGGGGCGATCTGGCTGCTCACCGGTCCCAACATGGGCGGTAAATCGACCTTCCTGCGACAGAACGCGCTGATCGCCATCATGGCGCAGATGGGCAGTTTCGTGCCGGCCGCCTCCGCTCACATCGGCATTGTCGACCGCCTGTTTTCCCGCGTTGGCGCTTCCGACGATCTGGCCCGCGGCCGCTCCACCTTCATGGTCGAGATGGTCGAGACGGCCGCCATCCTCAACCAGGCGACCGATCGTTCGCTGGTGATCCTCGACGAGATCGGCCGCGGCACCGCCACCTTCGACGGTCTGTCGATCGCCTGGGCCGCCGTCGAACATCTGCATGAAGCCAACCGATGCCGCGGCCTTTTCGCCACGCATTTCCATGAATTGACAGTGCTGTCGGAAAAGCTGACGCGGCTCTCCAACGCCACCATGCGGGTCAAGGAATGGCACGGCGACGTCATTTTCCTGCATGAAGTCGGCCCGGGCGCCGCCGATCGCTCCTACGGTATCCAGGTCGCCCGGCTTGCCGGCCTGCCGGCCTCCGTCGTGGCGCGGGCCAAGGATGTGCTGGCAAAGCTCGAGGATGCCGACCGCAAGAACCCGGCGAGCCAGCTGATCGACGACCTGCCGCTGTTCCAGGTGGCGATCCGACGAGAGGAGCGGATGACGGTCGGCCCGTCCAAGGTGGAAGAGGCTTTGAAAAGCCTCAATCCGGATGATATGACGCCGCGCGAAGCGATGGATGCGCTTTATGCGCTGAAGAAACAACTTGGCAATTCTTGAACGCTACAGTCCTGTGCATTCTCGGACAAAAGGTCTATAGCGCATGCACAAGCAGCGGCTCGTTGAGCCCGCCGGACAGGAACACGGTCGGCATTTGATGACCATACACGACACCTCATTTCCCGATATCCTGAATGTCGCAGCGCTGAGGGCCAAGTGCAGTTTCATCGCTTCAGCGCATGCGGAGCAACGCGACCTGATGCGCCGGGCGTTGCTCGCCGCCTTCAAGCAGGCCAATCTCGACGGCCGTCAAAACGCCCATGAACTGCTCAAGCAGGATGGCAGCGGTCTCAAATGCGCCGAGCGGATTTCCTGGCTGCAGGACCAGCTGATCACCGTCCTGCACGACTTCGTTCTGAACGAGGTTTTCGACGCCGCCAATGCGCAGCCCTGGGCCCGCATCGCCGTTACAGCCGTCGGCGGCTATGGCCGCGGCACGCTGGCGCCTGGCTCGGATATCGATCTTCTCTTCCTGCTGCCGGTGAAGAAGGCCGTCTGGGCCGAGCCGTCGATCGAGTTCATGCTCTATATCCTGTGGGATCTCGGCTTCAAGGTCGGCCACGCCACGCGCACGATCGACGAGTGTGTCCGACTGGCGCGCGGCGATATGACGATCCGCACCGCAATCCTCGAATCGCGCTACATCTGCGGGTCGCGCGAGCTGGCGGACGAACTGGAAACCCGGTTCGACAGCGAAATCGTCAAGAACACCGGTCCGGACTTTATCGCCGCCAAGCTCGCCGAGCGCGACGAGCGCCACCGCAAGGCCGGCGACACGCGCTATCTGGTTGAGCCGAACGTCAAGGAAGGCAAGGGTGGCCTGCGCGACATCCACACGCTGTTCTGGATCGCCAAATATTTCTACCGGGTCAAGGATTCGGCCGACCTGGTCAAACTCGGTGTTCTCTCACGCCAGGAATACGAGCTTTTCCAGAAGTCTGATGATTTTCTCTGGGCGGTACGCTGCCATATGCATTTCCTGACCGGCAAGGCCGAGGAGCGGCTGTCCTTCGACATCCAGCGCGAGATCGCGGAAGCCCTCGGCTATCATGATCACCCCGGCATGACCGCCGTCGAACGCTTCATGAAGCACTATTTCCTGGTGGCAAAGAACGTCGGCGATCTCACCCGCATCTTCTGCGCAGCGCTCGAAGACCAGCAGGCCAAACAGCTTCCGGGGTTCACCGCGGCGCTCAGCCGTTTCACGCACCGTGTCCGCAAGATCGCCGGCACTCTGGAATTCGTCGATGACGGTGGGCGCATCGCGCTCGCGAGCTCTGATATCTTCAAGCGCGATCCGATCAACCTGATCCGCATCTTCCATGTCGCCGATATCAATGGCCTGGAGTTCCATCCGGCCGCCTTGAAGCAGGTGACCCGGTCGCTCGGCCTGATCACTCAGGCCGTGCGCGATAACGAGGAGGCCAACCGGCTCTTCATCTCGATGCTGACTTCGCGCCGCCAGCCGGAGCTGATCCTGCGGCGGATGAACGAGGCCGGCGTGCTCGGCCGCTTCATCCCGGAATTCGGCAAGATCGTCTCGCTGATGCAGTTCAACATGTATCACCACTATACGGTAGACGAGCATCTCCTGCGCGCCGTCGATGTCTTGTCGCGCATCGACCAGGGCCGCGACGAGGAGCTGCATCCGCTTGCCGTCAAGCTGATGCCGAACGTCGAGGATCGTACCGCGCTGTTCGTGGCCGTGCTCCTCCATGACGTTGCCAAGGGGCGCCCCGAGGACCATTCCACCGCCGGTGCCAAGGTTGCGCGCAAACTCTGCCCGCGCTTCGGCCTGACGCCGAAACAGACGGAAACGGTTGCTTGGCTGATCGAGGAGCATCTGACGATGTCGATGGTCGCCCAGACGCGTGATCTCAACGACCGCAAGACGATCATCGATTTCAGCGAAAGGGTGCAGTCGCTCGACCGGTTGAAAATGCTGCTCGTGCTGACGATCGCCGACATCCGTGCCGTCGGCCCGGGCGTGTGGAACGGCTGGAAGGGTCAGCTTCTGCGCACCCTCTACTACGAAACAGAACTGCTCCTCTCCGGCGGCTTTTCCGATCTGCCGCGCAAGGAGCGCGCCGCTCATGCCGCCGACGTGCTCTACAACGCGCTGTCCGACTGGAGCCAGAAGGACCGGAAAACCTATACGAAGCTGCACTACCAGCCGTATCTGCTCTCCGTGCCGCTGGAGGATCAGCTCCGCCACGCCCGCTTCATCCGTGAGGCCGACAAGGCCGGCCGGGCACTGGCGACGATGGTCAGGACCCACCAGTTCCACGCCATCACGGAAATCACCGTGCTGTCGCCCGACCATCCGCGCCTTCTGGCTGTCATCGCCGGCGCCTGTGCCGCGGCCGGCGCCAACATCGTCGACGCGCAGATCTTCACGACGTCCGACGGGCGGGCACTGGACACGATCCTCGTCAACCGCGAATTCCCGAACGATGACGACGAGACGCGCCGCGCCGCCAGCATCGGCAAGATGATCGAGGATGTGTTGTCGGGCAAGAAGCGGCTGCCGGAGGTGATCGCCAGCCGGACCAAGCACCGCAAGCGCAACAAGGCCTTCACGGTGCCGCCGGCCGTCACCATCAGCAACAGCCTCTCCAACAAGTTCACCGTCATCGAGGTGGAATGCCTCGACCGCACCGGCCTCCTGTCGGAGATCACGGCCGTGTTGTCCGACCTTTCGCTCGATATCGCCTCCGCGCACATCACCACCTTCGGCGAGAAGGTCATCGATACCTTTTACGTCACCGACCTCGTCGGCCAGAAGATCACCAATGAGGCCCGCCACAGCAATATCGTGGCCAGGCTGAAGGCCGTCATGTCGGACGAGGCCGACGAGATGAGAGACCGCATGCCGTCGGGCATGATCGCGCCGCAGAACACCCAGCGTCCGGCGGCCGCTCCCAGAAAAACCAAGGCGGATTCATGAGCCTCGTCCGGAAATTCATGACGGTCGGCGGTGCCACGCTCGGCAGCCGCATCTTCGGTTTCGCCCGCGAAACGCTGATGGCGGCAGCCCTCGGCACTGGGCCCATGGCCGACGTCTTCTACGCCGCTTTCCGCTTCCCGAACCTCTTTCGCCGTCTGTTTGCCGAGGGCGCCTTCAATGCCGCCTTCGTGCCGCTCTTTTCCAAAGAGATCGAGGCGAACGGGACTGACGGCGCCAAGCGCTTCTCCGAAGAAGTCTTCGGCGTGCTCTTTTCGGTGCTCTTCATCCTCACCATCGTCATGGAGCTTTCCATGCCGCTTCTGGTGCGCTTCGTCATCGCGCCGGGCTTTGCCGACGATCCGCAGAAGTTCGGCATCACGGTCAGCATGGCGGCGGTGATGTTCCCCTACCTGATGTGCATGTCGCTGACCGCAATGATGAGCGGCATGCTGAACTCGCTGCATCATTTCTTCGCCGCCGCCGTCGCCCCGATCTTCCTCAATGTTGTGATGATCGGTGCGCTGTTCTACGCGCTCTATACCGGCGCCGACCCGTTGGCGACCGCCTGGTATCTGTCCTGGGGTGTGCTGGCGGCCGGCATCCTGCAGCTTGCCGTCGTCTATCTCGGCGTTCTCCACGCCGGCATGAGCATCGGCCTGCGTTTTCCCCGCTTCACGCCCAACGTCAAGCGCCTGCTGATCCTTGCCGTACCTGCCGCGATCACCGGCGGCATCACCCAGATCAACCAGCTGATCGGCCAGGCGATCGCCTCGGCCCAGGACGGCGCCATCGCAGCCTTGCAATATGCCGATCGCATCTATCAGCTGCCGCTCGGCGTCGTCGGCATCGCCGTCGGCGTGGTGCTTCTGCCGGAACTGTCCCGCGCGCTCAAGGGCGGCAATCTGCGCGAAGCCGGAAACCTGCAGAACCGTTCAATCGAATTCGTGCTGTTCCTGACGATCCCGGCGGCTTTCGCGCTCTGGATTCTCTCCGACGAGATCATCCGCGTGCTCTACGAACGCGGCGCCTTCCACCAGCAGAACACCGAGATCGTCGGCTCGATCCTCGCCATTTACGGCATTGGCCTGCCGGCCTTCGTCCTGATCAAGGCGCTGCAACCTGGCTTTTACGCCCGCGAGGACACGAAGACGCCGATGCGCTTTTCCGTCGTCGCCGTCGCCGTCAATTGCGCTGCAGCCCTGACCCTGTTCCCGCGTCTCGGGGCACCCGGCATCGCAATCGCCGAAGCGACGGCCGGTTGGCTCAGCACCGTCCTGCTCTTCGTCACGCTGCTGCGCCGCGGCCATCTCGTTTGGGAATGGGCGCTTATGCGCCGGACAGCTCTTCTCATTGTTTCTGCGGCTATCATGGGTGGGGTGCTTTATTATCTCCGCGACGTCTTTGCGGTATCGCTCGCCTCCGGCGCGTCGCTGTTGACGAAGGTTGCAACGCTCAGCCTGCTGATTGCCGTCTCGATGATCGTCTATTTCGCCGTCGCCTTCCTGATCGGCGGTGCCGATCTCGGCATGATCCGGCGGAATTTGAAGCGGAAAGCCGGCGCCAAACCAGCCCCGCCCGCCGATATCTGAAGGTCGCACCCATGAAGCAGATGATCGCGCGCGTTGCACTTGTCGTCCCGGACTATGATGCGGCCATTGCCTTCTATTGCGATGTGCTCGGCTTCGACGTCTTGGAAGACACCGATCTTGGTAACGGCAAGCGCTGGGTGCTGGTGCGTCCGAAAGGCGCCACGGAAACGGCGCTGCTGCTCGCCAGGGCCGATAGCCTTGAGCAGCAGGCGGCCGTCGGAAACCAGGCGGGCGGCCGGGTCGGCTTCTTTCTGTTCACCGACGATTTCGGCCGTGACCACACGGCGATGCTCGGGGCAGGGGTCCGGTTTCTGGAGGAACCGCGCCGCGAGGCCTATGGAACAGTCGCGGTCTTTGCCGATCCCTTCGGCAATATGTGGGATTTGCTTCAGCCGGTGGCCTGAAGTCGCGCCGCGTCAGGCGCGCCTTGCTGACCGGCGTCTGGCACTGAGAATGCCGCCGCGTGCTCTTCCGCAATGAACCCACTGGCGCCGGGGGCCGGTATCGACGTGAACGATACCGTTGCAATAGCGGCCGATGCCGCCGATGCCCGGCGCCGTTCTCGCTGCGGCGATGATCCTGCTTTCCGACACTCCGGGCACGCGAATATCTGCGGCCTGACACAGTCGGTGCAGCGAACCCCGGCGATGAGCATGGGGGCGGTGACCTGACGTCACCAGCGGGCGCTGTCCGGTTTTCATGGCAATATGCGCCAATATGCCCTCGAGACGGGGAGAAAAGCAGCCCGTCCTGACGGATACTGTCTGGATGGTGTAGGCAGCAGACCTGCTATACGCAGGGAGCTTGACTTTACGCACCCGGCCATCTTTGGCATCGGCCGTGGCAAAGCTGGAAACGGTCAGCAGGCATGCAAGAGCAATCCAGAGCAGGTTACGCATGGCAATCCCCTTGGCATGAGCCCGTTCAACATCCGCTTCCGGATGGGGGCGCACGCAAATGTCGGTTCGCCGCGCGGTTCGATTTGCGCGGTAAAACAGAACGACCTTGGCCACGGTGGCGGGTTGGGAAATTCATCTTAAATGAAGCAATTTTATGAAATTTTCTACCTATACCTCGAAAGTGGTAGCCCGTAATTCGGCCTTCTTTATTAACACGGTAGGAATATTAGAGGATAAAATTCCATCTTGGGCATGAAGAATCAAAGCCTTGCCGCCAGTTTGCGGGCATAGGATCGGCAGGTCGGCTACGTCGTTTGGCGGACGCTTGCGCTGGCGAAAGCCAAAACACCGCGGCTCGCCTCTTGATCACCGCCACACCTGTGTGCATAAGCCCGCCAACAGCAACAGAGGCCGGGCCCTCCACAAGCCCGAATGAGGACACGATGTCAGACTTCAAGCCGCTCGTTTTTTCCGGCGTCCAGCCCACAGGCAATCTCCATCTCGGCAATTATCTCGGCGCGATCCGCAAGTTCGTGGCGCTGCAGGAGAATAACGACTGCATCTATTGCGTCGTCGATCTGCACGCGATCACTGCCCAGCTCGTCCATGAGGACATGCCCAACCAGATTCGCTCGATCGCCGCCGCCTTCATCGCCTCCGGCATCGACCCGAAGAAGCATATCGTCTTCAACCAGTCGGCTGTGCCGCAGCACGCGGAGCTCGCCTGGGTCTTCAATTGCGTCGCCCGCATCGGATGGATGGAACGCATGACGCAGTTCAAGGACAAGTCCGGCGGCAAGAACGCCGAGCAGATGTCGCTTGGCCTGCTTGCCTATCCGAGCCTGATGGCCGCCGACATCCTCGTCTACCGCGGCACGCACGTGCCGGTCGGGGATGACCAGAAGCAGCATCTGGAGCTTGCCCGCGATATCGCGATGAAGTTCAACATCGACTTCATGGAGCATATCCGCAAGACCGACTACGGCGTCGACATCAAGGTCGGCGAAGAGCCGGTGCATGCCTATTTCCCGATGGTCGAGCCGCTGATCGACGGGCCGGCGCCCCGCGTCATGAGCCTGCGCGACGGCACCAAGAAAATGTCGAAATCGGATGCCTCCGACCTGTCGCGCATCAACCTGATGGATGATGCCGATACGATCTCGAAGAAGATCCGTAAGGCAAAGACGGACCCGGATGCATTGCCGGGCGAGGTCGAGGGCCTCAAGGGGCGCGCGGAAGCGGACAACCTCGTCGGCATCTATGCGGCCCTTGCCGACAGGACCAAGAGCCAGGTTCTGGAGGAGTTTGGCGGCCAGCAGTTCTCGGTCTTCAAGCCGGCGTTGGTGGATCTGGCGGTCAACGTTCTCGCGCCGATCTCGGGCGAGATGCGCCGCCTGATGGATGACACGACCCACATCGACGGCATCCTGCGCGATGGCGGCGAACGGGCCCGGGCGCGGGCGGAAGTGACCATGAAACAGGTCCGGGAAATCGTCGGCTTTCTGCAATAATTCGCCGCAAAAGAAACCTTGCAGCCAAAAATATCGGGTGTAAGAGTCCCGCTATGGTTTCAACACGACTCTCAAGACTGGAAGGTCACCGCCGCAAGTTTATGGCGGTAATCGACGATACGCCGGAATGCAGCCGGGCCGTTCACTATGCCGGCATGAGGGCCAAGAATTCCAATGGCGGCATGGTTCTTCTGTACGTCATTGCCGACGGCGATTTCCAGCAATGGCTGGGCGTCGAAGGCATCATGCGGGCAGAAGCGCGTGAAGAGGCCGAGGCAACGCTCGCCAAGATTGCGCAGACGGTGCGCGAGACGATCGGCATCGAGCCCGAAATGGTGATTCGCGAAGGCAGCGCAACCGAGCAGATCTACAGCCTGATCGAGGAAGACCGGGACATCGCGATCCTCGTGCTTGCGGCCGGTTCTGCCAAGGATGGTCCGGGGCCGCTGGTATCCTCGATCGCCGGCAAGACGGCGGCATTTCCGATCCCGGTGACCGTGATACCGGACATTCTGACTGACGCGGAAATCGACGCGCTGAGCTGAAAGCAGCATCAGCCGTTTTCATCCTTCCGGGCCGGAAACGGTCCCTGGCGCATCTTGAAGCCGTTGTTCAAACCGCCTATATTCTTTTGAATAATTCTAAACAGGCTGGTTGAACGTCATCCCGGCCGACGCGGAGAAAGACATGTTCATCCAGACGGAAGCCACCCCGAACCCAGCGACGCTGAAATTCCTGCCCGGCAAGGTGGTGATGGAAAACGGCACGGCGGAGTTCCGCGATGCGGAAGAAGCCGCAGCCGGTTCGGCGCTCGCCTCCCGGCTGTTTATGATTCCCGGCGTCACTGGCGTCTATTTCGGCTACGATTTCATCACCGTGACCAAGGAAGATCAGGAGTGGCAGCATCTGAAGCCGGCCATTCTCGGCTCGATCATGGAGCATTTCATGTCCGGCCAGCCGGTCATGGCGGTGCAGACCCGCGCTGAAGAAAGCGACCAGGACGGCGAGTTCTTCGAGGAAGGCGACGAAACCATCGTCGCGACGATCAAGGAGCTGCTGGAAACCCGCGTGCGCCCCGCCGTTGCCCAGGATGGCGGCGACATTACGTTCAAGGGGTTCCGTGACGGTACGGTGTTCCTCAACATGAAAGGCGCCTGCTCCGGTTGCCCGTCCTCGACGGCGACGCTGAAGCATGGGGTGCAGAACCTGTTGCACCATTTCATTCCCGAAGTGCAGGCGGTCGAGGCCGTCTGAGCGAGCGTAAACCTGTGCCGCGACTATGCGTTAGAGTTCAACATCCATGATCGTTCTGGCCATCGATACGGCTGGGACGGGTTGTTTTGCAGCCGTTTATGACAGCACCGCCGATAAGGTACTGGCATCTGCCGGCGCCGATATCGGCCGTGGTCATGCTGAGCAACTGCTGGCTTTCATCGATCAGGCACTTGCCGAAAGCGGCAAGACCCTTTCTGACATCGATCGCATTGCCGTCACCATCGGTCCCGGCTCCTTCACCGGTATCCGGGTCGGTGTTGCCGCGGCGCGTGGCTTCGCTCTGGCCTTGGGTGTGCCTTCCGTCGGTGTTTCCATCCTCGCAGCGCTTGCCAAATCCGCGGCTGAGAAGCATCCGGGACGGCCGGTCCTTGCCGCAATGGATGCGAAACGTGACGAACTCTATTGCCAGATATTCGAGGCGGCCGGCGCTCCGCGGACCGAGGCGCAGATCGTCGAGCTTGGCGATGCGCGGCACATGTTCGCGGGGTTCGACGGCGTCATCTGCGGCTCCGCCACCCGGCATCTTACCGATGCTCCCTTGCCGGATGTGGCACAGATCGACGTCGCCGATATCGGTACTGTGGCACGGCTTGGTGTCGTTGCCGATCCGTCGCTGGGCAAGCCGAGCCCGCTGTATTTGCGCGGGCCGGACGTGAGGCCGCAGGCCGGCTTTGCCGTGGCGCGGGCGTAAGAGCGTAAGATGTCGCTGACTGACTATTTTATCCGCAAACCCGAGTTCGAAATCGTCACGCTGGAAGCGGACGACCTGCCGAAGGCAGCTGCCATTCACAAGTTGCGCTTCACATCCCCGTGGAGCGATGGCGAACTGCATTCGCTGCTGGTTCAGGATACTGTCTTCGGGTTTATCGCACGCCAGAGCAATGCCTCTGCGCGGCCTTTGACCGGCGGCTTCGTACTGTCGCGCGTCGCCGCCGGCGAGGCGGAAATCCTGACGATCGGCGTCGATCCGCGTTTTTCGCGCCTGGGCCTCGGCTGGCGGCTGATGCGGGCAGCCCTGCGCGAGGCGCGTGATCAGGCGGCAGAGGCGGTCTTCCTCGAAGTCGATGAAACCAATGTTGCTGCCATTGGCCTTTATCGCAAGCTCGGTTTTGTCGATGTCGGCAAAAGACGGGCCTATTATCAGGGTGCCGGTGGCAACAGGACAGCAGCCCTTGTCATGCGCCTCGATCTTGGCTAGCCGTACTGCCTTTGAATGAGGGACGCGCTTGCGCCGCCACGCCGACCAGACGATCAGGGATCGAGATATCTGCCGCACCGCCGTCCGGCTGCGGGCGTGGAGTTTGCGCGCGTGATCAATTGGCTGCGCGTCACGCTCTGCATGACACTGTTGTTTGTCGCGACGCTCGTCCTGCTCCCGATGCAATTGGTCTTTCTCTGGCTGGATACGCCGCGGCGGCGCAGGCTTCCGCGTCTCTGGCACCGAATGGCCTGCCGCCTGGTCGGCATCCGGGTCCGCGTCCACGGCATGCCGGACCGTCAGCGACCGTTGATGCTGGTGTCAAACCATGCGAGCTGGAAGGATATCCTCGTTCTCGGCTCGATCGCCGACGTGGTGTTCGTTGCCAAGTCGGACGTGAAGGCCTGGCCGGTCTTCGGCGTGCTCGCCCGGCTCCAGAAGACGATTTTCATAGAACGCGACCAGAAGCGCACCACCGGCAATCAGGTCAACGAGATCGGCAAGCGGCTGGCCGATGGCGAGATCGTCGTTCTGTTTCCCGAAGGCACGACGTCCGACGGCAACCGGCTGCTCGAAATCAAGACATCGCTGTTCGGCGCCGCGGCGTCCGCCGTGCCGCTGTCCCCGACGGGTGTCGTGCATGTCCAGCCGGTTGCCATCGCCTATACCGGCATTCACGGCATGCCGATGGGACGCTACCACCGGCCGATTGCAGCCTGGCCCGGCGATATCGCGCTGGCACCGCATCTGCTTGGCATCCTTTACGAGGGGGCCGTCGATGTGGACGTTATTTTCGGCGAACAGATCACCTATACGCCGGAGAGCAACCGTAAGGCGGTCAGCCGGCAGGTGGAGAAGAGCATCCGTTCCATGCTGGCGCTCAAGCTGCGCGGCCGCTGAACGCCGAAAGGGCTTCAATTTTGCCCCTCTTTGCTCTATGGAACCGCCCATGACACAGGAAACAGCAGTTTTGTCCGCAAAGCCCGAAATGGCGCTCGAAAGCTCAGCAGTCCGCAAGGTTTTTGTGAAGACCTATGGCTGCCAGATGAACGCCTATGATTCCGACCGGATGACGGACGCGCTGGCAAAGGATGGCTATGTCTCGACCGACGTCATGGAAGACGCCGATCTGGTGCTGCTCAACACCTGTCACATCCGCGAGAAGGCGGCCGAAAAGGTCTATTCGGCGCTTGGCCGCCTGCGCGAGCTGAAGAAGAAAAAGGCAGGCGAAGGCCGCGAAATGATGATCGGCGTCGCCGGCTGTGTCGCCCAGGCGGAGGGTGATGAAATCCTGCGCCGGGCGCCGGCCGTCGATCTCGTCATCGGCCCGCAGACCTATCACCGGCTTCCCGAAGCCCTGAAGCGCGTCAAGCGCGGCGAGCGCGTGCTCGAGACCGACTACGCCATCGAGGACAAGTTCGAGCATCTGCCGGCGCCGGACAAGGCAAAGACCAGGGCAAGGGGCGTCACCGCCTTTTTGACGGTCCAGGAAGGCTGCGACAAGTTCTGCACGTTCTGCGTCGTGCCCTATACGCGCGGCTCGGAAGTCTCCCGCCCGGTCACCCAGATCGTTTCCGAAGCGCAGAGGCTCGTCGATGGCGGCGTGCGCGAAATCACGCTGCTCGGCCAGAACGTCAATGCCTGGCATGGCCCCGGCCCGAATGGCGAAACATGGGGGCTCGGTGAGCTTCTGCACCGTCTGGCGGCGATCGAGGGCCTCGCCCGTTTACGCTACACCACCAGCCACCCGCGCGATATGGACGACAGCCTGATCGCCGCGCATCGCGACCTGCCGCAGCTGATGCCCTATCTGCACCTGCCGATCCAGTCGGGCTCCAACCGTATCCTGAAAGCGATGAACCGGCGCCACACGACGGCGGAGTACATCGCGCTGATTGCCCGCATCAAGGCGGCGCGACCCGATCTTGCGCTGTCTGGCGATTTCATTGTCGGCTTTCCCGGCGAGACCGACGAGGATTTCGAGGATACACTGCGGCTCGTCGAGACAGTCGGTTATGCACAGGCATTTTCCTTCAAGTATTCGACCCGTCCGGGGACGCCGGGTGCCGATCTTGAAGATCAGGTGCCGGAGGACGTGAAGGCCAAGCGACTGGAAAGATTGCAGACTTTGCTGCTGAAGCAGCAGCAGGTCTTTGCCGAGCAGTGCATCGGCAAGACCATCGACCTGCTGCTGGAGAAGCCGGGCCGCATGCCGGGCCAGTTGATCGGCCGCTCGCCCTGGCTGCAGTCGGTGAATGTTGATGCAAAGTCATCGCAAATCGGTGACATTGTCACTGTACGAATCACTGGTGCGGGCCCTAACAGTCTGTTTGCCGAGGTGGTAAGCTAAGGGACCGCTAACTCAAGGAGCCTGACCGCTTGAACGGACACGAATTGGTCTCATCATCGCCGCGCCAGTCGAAAACATCCGCGACAGACGTCAATCACTTCGTGCTCACCTTCGAGAACAACCGCTTTGCCAGTGAGCTTTTCGGCCAATTCGACCAGAATCTGAAGCTGATCGAGCAGCGCCTGCACATCGATGCGCGTCCGCGCGGCAATTCGGTTGCGATCTCGGGTGACATGGTCGCCACCAATCAGGCTCGCCGGGCGCTCGATTATCTCTACGGCCGCCTGCAGAACGGCAGCACCGTCGATGTCTCCGACGTCGAAGGCGCCATCCGCATGGCAGTTGCCGCGGATGATCAGCTGCAGCTTCCGACCCTGGAAAAGAAAGCCAAGTTGAACCTCGCCCAGATTTCCACCCGCAAGAAGACCATTGCCGCCCGCACGCCGACACAGGATGCCTATATCCGCGCGCTGGAACGTTCCGAGCTGGTCTTCGGCGTCGGCCCGGCCGGCACCGGCAAGACCTATCTTGCGGTGGCCCATGCCGCCCAGCTTCTGGAGCGCGGCGCGGTCGATCGCATCGTCCTGTCGCGTCCCGCGGTGGAGGCGGGCGAACGCCTCGGCTTCCTGCCGGGCGACATGAAGGACAAGGTCGATCCCTATCTGCGGCCGCTCTACGACGCGCTTTACGACATGATGCCCGGCGATAAGGTCGAGCGTGCGATCACGGCCGGCGTCATCGAAATCGCCCCGCTGGCCTTCATGCGCGGCCGCACACTCGCCAATGCCGCCGTCATCCTCGACGAAGCGCAGAACACGACCGCAATGCAGATGAAGATGTTCCTGACGCGTCTCGGTGAAAACGGCCGCATGATCGTCACCGGTGACCCCAGCCAGGTCGACCTGCCGCGCGGTGTCAAGTCCGGCCTCGTCGAGGCGCTGCAGATCCTGCGGGGCGTCGAAGGCGTGTCTGTCGTCCGCTTCAAGGATGCCGATGTGGTGCGCCATCCGATGGTCGCCCGCATTGTCCGCGCCTACGAGGCATCGACTGCTGTGCATGACGAAAGCGAGCAGAGCGACCGGTAAAGGCGGCCGCAGCCAATCATGACCACCCTTGATATCCAGATCAGCGTCGAGGAGGGCCCCTGGCCCTCCGAGGCCGAGCTCCAGTCTTTGAGCGAGCGCGTCCTTGGCGCGGCCGCCGATTTGCTCCACCGGGAGGAAAAACAGCCGTTTCCGAAAATGCCGCCGGAAGTCTCGCTGGTGTTCACGGACGATGCCTCCATCCGTGAAATCAATGCGGAATGGCGCAGTCAGGACAAGCCAACCAATGTGCTGTCATTCCCGGCTTTTCCACTCACACCCGGCAAGATCCCGGGGCCGATGCTCGGCGATATCATCCTCGCCCAGGAAACGCTGGTGCGCGAAGCGCAGGCTCTCGACAAGCCTTTCGACGAGCATCTGAGCCATCTCCTGGTGCATGGATTTCTGCATCTTTTCGGTTATGATCACATGGAAGAGAACGATGCTGAAAGAATGGAGAGTCTCGAGACTCGCATTTTGGCCGGTCTTGGGCTATCTGATCCCTATGGGGACAGCGATCCCGTATGATAGTTTGGAACGATGAGCGATTTTAGAACACAGCCGGCCGCGGCTGTAAGAGATGAGGCGGAAGCCTCCAGTCAGGACGAAGCGGGCAGTAGTAGCGCCGCTCATAAACCTGAGAGCGGCAGATCCGGTTCCTCCTTCTGGAGCCGTGCAGCCCGAATTTGGCGTGCCGGCAGCAGCTCGAGTATTCGTGAGGATCTTGCTGACGCCCTGATGACCGGCGGCGCCGAAGGCGACGCGGCCTTTTCGCCGGCCGAACGGGCCATGCTCAATAACATTCTTCGCTTCCGTGAGGTGCGTGTCGAGGACGTGATGGTTCCGCGCGCCGATATCGAAGCTGTCGATCTCTCGATCACCATCGGTGAACTGATGGTCATCTTCGACGAATCCGGCCGCTCGCGCATGCCGGTCTATAGCGAGAGCCTCGATGATCCGCGCGGCATGGTGCATATCCGCGATCTGCTTTCCTATGTCACCAAACAGGCGCGCAACAAGCGCCGTGCCAGCAGCCGTTCCACCGCAAGCGCTGCCGCAAACGCGGCTGAAAAATCAGAAAAGCCGGCGCGCCAACCGAAGCCGAGCTTCGATTTGGGACGCATCGATCTGTCGAAGACCGTCGAAGAGGCAGGCATCATTCGCCAGGTGCTGTTCGTGCCGCCGTCCATGCACGCATCCGACCTGATGCAGCGCATGCAGGCGGCCCGTATCCAGATGGCACTGGTCATTGACGAATATGGTGGCACCGACGGTCTCGCCTCGCTCGAGGATATCGTCGAAATGGTCGTCGGCGATATCGAGGACGAGCATGATGACGAAGAGGTCATGTTCGCCAAGACCTCCGACGACGTGTTCGTCGCCGACGCTCGCGTGGAATTGGAGGAGATTGCCGCGGCGATCGGTCCTGATTTCGATGTGCGCGAGCAGCTCGAAGACGTCGATACGCTGGGTGGTCTGGTCTTTGCGTCGCTCGGCCGCATTCCGGCCCGCGGTGAAGTCGTCCAGGCAATCCCGGGCTTCGAATTCCAGGTTCTCGATGCCGACCCCCGCCGGGTCAAGCGCGTGCGGATCGTCCGCAAGCGTCCTCCGGCACGCCGTCGCCTGCTCAAGGGCGACGAGGATGCGCCCCTTGAGGCAACACCGTTTGCCAGCGACGAAAAATCCCTGCGTGAAACCGGATAAAAGCTTCGTTTCCGGCACCCGGACACTGCTTCGAGGCACGACAAGCAGCCGCTTTTTTGGAAGACTGCCGGCGCGTTGATTCGAATGGACGGTTTGCGCCCCGCCGCATGCCTTGCCTGGCAAAGTGCGGTTCGCGCCGGTTTGGGGGAAATGAATGGAGTGGCTTGCGGGCAGGATCATGCTGTTGTCAGGAGCTCGCCGGGCGCTTGTCGCCTTTACCGCCGGACTGATCGCCGTCTTTGCCCTGCCGCCCTTCGGCATATTCGCCGCACCGTTTCTGTCTTTCCCCGTCCTCGTCTGGCTCATCGACGGCGCATCGGGCAATCCTGACCATGGTGTGCTGAGGCGCAGCTTTCCCGCCCTCCTCGTCGGCTGGTGTTTCGGCTTCGGCTATTTCCTCGGCGGCCTGTGGTGGCTGGGCAACGCGTTGCTCGTCGAGGCCGACGAATTCGCCTGGGCCGTACCGCTCGCCGTTGTCGGGTTGCCTGCTTTTCTTGCCGTCTTCTACGCGTTCTCGGCGGCGCTCGCCCGCCTTCTCTGGTCGGACGGGGTGGGCCGCATCGCCGCGCTCGCCTTCGCCTTCGGACTGTTCGAGTGGCTGCGCAGCTTCATCCTCACGGGCTTTCCGTGGAACGCGATCGGCTATGCGGCCATGCCGGTGCCGCTGATGATGCAGTCGGCAGCGGTGATCGGTCTGGCTGGCGTCAACATGCTGGCCGTCTTTGTTTTTGCGTCTCCAGCACTTATCGGTACCCGCAAGGGTCTGCGGACTGGCTTGGGCCTCGCCGCGCTTCTGGTCGCTGCCCATTTCGGCTACGGGTTTTACCGGTTGAACGAGCCGCTGTCGCCTCCGGCAGACCCGGCCGTCACCATCCGTCTCGTCCAGCCGCTGATCGACCAGTCAAAGAAGTTCGATGACAGCGAGCGGCTGGCGATCTTCGAAGAGCATCTCAAGCTGACTGCGGCGCCGGTCGAAGATGGCGGCAAGCGCCCCGATGTCGTCGTCTGGCCGGAAACCGCGGTACCGTTCATCCTGACCGAAAATCCGGATGCGCTCATGCGGATTTCCGATGTCCTGCAGGAGGGCCAGATCCTCATCGCCGGGGCGGTCCGCGCGGAGGATGCAGGGGCGGGCCAGTCGCCGCGCTACTATAATTCGATCTATGTTATCGATGATCGCGGCCAGATCGTCGGTGCTTCCGACAAGATGCACCTTGTGCCCTTTGGAGAGTACCTGCCGCTCGAAAGCCTGTTGATGTCGGCGGGTTTGAATGCGATCGCAGCCACCATGCCCGGCGGTTTTTCGTCCGCCGCGACGCGCTCGCTCCTGACCTTGCCGGGCGGAAAGACGCTCTATCCGCTGATTTGCTACGAGGCGATCTTCCCGCGTGAAATCGGCAATGATGCACTTGCCGCAAATGCGCTGCTCAATATCACCAATGATGGGTGGTTCGGCAATACACCTGGCCCCTATCAGCATTTCCAGCAGGCGCAGCTGCGCAGCGTCGAGACGGGCCTGCCGCTGATCCGCGACGCCAATACCGGCGTATCAGCAATCGTCAATGCGCGCGGTGAAATCGTCACCGGTTTTCCGTTCGGCACCCGGGGGTTTGTGGACACAATCTTGCCGGGAAAGGTTGCTCTGCCAATGAGCCCTCGGGAACAGGGGAGAAATGGAATGCTGCTTGCGTGTCTTCTCCTTGCTCTCGCGATTATTTCCCGCGCAAGTTTTATTTTCCGGGAGAATTGACCAAAAACCCCTAAAATTGCATAGTGGTATTCACCAATGATCTTTACCTATGGTTCAGAGGGTTTCCGCCCGGCAACACAACGTAACGTGTGTAGTCAGCTCTCTGTAAGTGGCCAGGTTATGGGGCAACTGCAACTCGCTTATTAGGAAACCGTTATGATAGAGAACAAGAAGAAACCGAACCCAATCGACATTCATGTCGGTAGCCGGATTCGCCTTCGCCGCACCATGCTGGGCATGAGCCAGGAAAAGCTCGGAGAGAGCCTCGGGATCACCTTCCAGCAGATCCAGAAGTATGAAAAAGGAACCAACCGGGTCGGCGCGAGCCGTCTTCAGAACATTTCGAGCATCCTGAATGTTCCGGTATCCTTCTTCTTCGAAGATGCACCGGGCGACTCGGCGTCTTCCGGTCCGTCGGGCATGGCCGAAGCCTCCAGCTCAAACTACGTGGTCGACTTCCTGTCGTCTTCGGAAGGGCTTCAACTCAACCGCGCCTTCGTCAAGATCGGCGATCCCAAGGTGCGTCGCAAGCTGGTGGACCTGGTCAAGGCCCTGGCAGTGGAAGCGGAAGCCGAATAAGGCCAACGCGAGGCGGAACTGAAAAAAAGCGGCCGGATAGTGCCGCTTTTTTTGTGCTTGGCGGACGACGCCGATAGAGCGGTCGCCTCCCGCGTCGGGTATCTATCACCGGCGAAATGCCGCTTATACCCCCAAAAGGCAGGAAAAACGTTCCCATAACGCACATATAAAGATATATTTATGTCCTTGTGTGCTTGTCTTTTAGTGGCATTATCACTAACACGTTCCAAGCCGTTTTTTTCTTTGAGGGGACTTCCCGCATGCGCGCAAACTACCTGTTTACGAGTGAGTCCGTGGCAGAAGGCCATCCGGACAAGGTCTGTGACCGGATCTCGGATGAAATTGTCGATCTTGTGTATCGTGAAGCTGCAAAAACGGGCGTTGACCCCTGGACCGTTCGCATCGCCTGCGAAACACTGGCAACGACCAACCGGGTCGTCATCGCCGGCGAAGTCCGCCTGCCGCCAAGCCTTCTGAAGAAGGACAAGGACGGCAACGACGTCATCAATCCGGCCAAATTCAAATCCGCTGCCCGCAAGGCGATCCGCGAGATCGGCTATGAGCAGTCCGGCTTCCACTGGAAGACTGCCAAGATCGATGTCCTCCTGCACTCGCAGTCCGCTGACATCGCCCAGGGTGTCGACAACGCCGCCGACAAGCAGGGCGACGAAGGTGCCGGCGACCAGGGCATCATGTTCGGCTACGCATGCCGCGAAACCGCCGACCTCATGCCTGCACCGATCTATTATTCGCACCGTATCCTTCATCTGCTGGCCACTGCTCGCAAGGCAGGGCAGGGCGATGCCGGCAAGCTCGGTCCGGACGCCAAGAGCCAGGTGACGGTCCGCTACGTCGACGGCAAGCCGCAGGCTGTGACCTCGATCGTTCTTTCCACACAGCATCTCGATGAAAGCTGGGATTCCGCGAAGGTTCGCGCCGTCGTCGAGCCCTATATCCGTGAAGCGCTGCATGACATCGAGATCGCCGATGATTGCAACTGGTACATCAATCCGACTGGAAAATTCGTCATTGGCGGTCCTGACGGCGATGCGGGCTTGACCGGCCGCAAGATCATCGTAGACACCTATGGCGGTGCCGCGCCGCATGGCGGTGGCGCGTTCTCCGGCAAGGATACGACCAAGGTCGACCGTTCGGCAGCCTACGCCGCCCGCTATCTGGCCAAGAACGTCGTTGCGGCCGGCCTGTCCGATCGCTGCACGATCCAGATCTCCTACGCGATCGGTGTTGCCCAGCCGCTGTCGATCTATGTTGATCTGCATGGCACCGCAGGGTGACCGAGGACCAGGTCGAACATGCCATCCGCAAGACGATGGACTTGTCGCCCTCCGGCATCCGCCGTCATCTCGATCTCAACAAGCCGATTTACGCCAAGACCTCGGCTTACGGTCATTTCGGCCGCAAGGCTGGCCGTGACGGCTCCTTCTCGTGGGAGAAGCTCGATCTGGTCAAGCCGCTCAAGGACGCCCTGAAAGAGGACACTTTGAAGGCTGCCTGATCACGCCTCTACAGCGCCGCGCGTGAAATATGACGCGCAAAGGACGCTGTAGAACTTTCAGCCTGCCGCATAATTCTATCCTTAACCCGATTCCGGTTTAAGGAATTATGCGGTGGACGCGCGACGGCAGAAGACAGTAAAGAGCGGGTGTTTCCCTCGGGGAGACGCCCGCTTTTCTATAGGTGAAAGACCCACGCATGACTGAACAGCACCGCAGCCGCTCGACCGAAGCCTTCTTCGGACGCCGCAAGGGCAAGCCTTTGCGCGCGCTGCAGGCAACTCACCTCGAAACGGTGCTGCCGCTCCTTCGGCTCGATCTGGCGGCGCCGGCGCCGTCGGACATCAAGACGTTGTTCAGACATCCCGTCGATCAGGTCAGGCTCGAGATCGGTTTCGGCGGCGGCGAACATCTGATCCATAGGGCTGTCGAAAGCCCGTCCACCGGCTTCATCGGCGTCGAGCCCTTCGTCAATTCCATGGCGAAACTGGTAGGCCATATCGAGGAGCGCGGCGCTGAAAACATCCGTCTCCACGACGACGACGCCACGCAGGTACTGGACTGGCTGCCCGAGGCTTCGATCGACCACATCGATCTGCTCTATCCGGATCCCTGGCCGAAGCGGAAACACTGGAAGCGCCGTTTCGTTTCAAAGGTCAATCTCGATCGATTTGCACGCGTGCTGAAACCCGGCGGCGTGTTCTGCTTCGCCTCGGATATCGATACCTATGTCAACTGGACACTGTTGCACTGCCGCGATCACGCGGCCTTTGACTGGACGGCGGAAAATGCCAGCGACTGGTTGACACCGTATCCCGGCTGGCCGAGCACGCGCTACGAGGCCAAGGCGCGTCGGGAAGGGCGCAAGTCCGCCTATCTGACGTTCCGGCGGGTCTGAGCGCCGAAACGGAAAATGCTGGCAGTTCAGTGAAGACTGACCGTCTTCAGGTCGTCTTCGGCAGCCTTGAAGAAGGTGCTGGAGCGATTGTCGGTCAAAAGGATCGGCGTGCCATCGGCGCCGAACAGGGCCCACAGGTCAAGGCCCGGATCCATGTCGGGAGCTTCCGGGAAGACGCGCGACACTTCCTCCGAGCGCATCTTGCGGATATAGCCGACCTCACCGGCGCCGAGATGCGCCAAGTCGTTTTTCGACAGGGCGGTGCTGACGTGTTTCAATCCCATGAGACGTACTCCGTGGCTTTGCGGTGCTTTCTGTCCTGAAAGGACTGGAGGAACCGCAACTCATTGGTTTTCTGCACGAAGTTCGCGGCTGTCTTGGGTTGCCGGGTACCTTTGTGCAGCCGGCAAAGCATGCCGGCTATCCTACTCTGGGACTAAAATATTAATTTTCTTTACCATACGGACGGGCTCCGGCCGGATCAGATCGACGGACAGCAAACCGTTCTTCAATTCCGCCCTGGAAACCTGCATGCCGTCGGCCAGCACGAACATCCGCTGGAACTGGCGGGCTGCGATGCCGCGGTGCAGATAGTCGCGCTCGCCGCTTTCCGCCTGCCGGCCACGGATGATCAGCTGGTTTTCCTCCGTCGTCACGTCGAGATCGTCCTCCGAAAACCCAGCGACGGCGAGTGTGATTCGCAAACACTCCGGCTCGCCGGACGATTCGTCCCGGTGGACGCGCTCGATATTGTAGGGAGGGTAGCCATCATTGCCCTTGGCGATCCGCTCGAGGGTCTTTTCCATGGCATCGAAACCGAGCAGGAGGGGGCTCGTAAAAGGCGTAATCCGGGTCATACAGTAGTCCTTGGCTCTCAAGCGACCGTTTGCGGACCCGCGAGGCGGCATCCGCGACCTCCAATATGGTAGCTGTGCGTAGCAAGCGCAAGGCGCTTGCGCCAGGCGAGGAGGCAAATCATAGTCCGCTCGCTGATTTGGTAAGGAGGTGGCATGAAAGAGTCCGCCTCTGGAGAGAACGGATCACTGAGATGCAGGTGATGATCGAGGGACAGTCACACTTCCAGCCTTTCGGCTTATCCTATTGGGGTTCGCAAGATCTCAACAAGGGAGTTGGAAGCATGACTGCCTCTTATGAATACCATATCGGCGTCGACTACCACAAATCCTACAGTCATCTGGTGGTGCAGGACAGCAGCGGCAAGACGCTCAGATCCGGCCGGGTGAAGAACGACCGCCAGTCGCTGGGCGGCTTTCTCGAACGCTACCGCGAGAGCTCGCATGCGGTTGTCGAGGCGACCCGCAACTGGATGGTGATGTATGACTGGCTCGACGACATTTGTGACGATGTCGTTCTCGCCCATCCGTTGAAGGTCAAGGCGATCGCCGACGCCAAGATCAAGACCGACAAGATCGATGCGACGGTGCTGGCGCATCTGCTCAGGGCCGACCTGGTGCCGGAAGCTTGGGCACCGGGCGAACAATCCCGAGAGCTGCGCATCGCGCTGCGCGAGCGGATGTTTTACGTGCGGCTGCGCACGATGACGAAGAACCGCATCGTCACGGTGTTCGATCGTTATCCGGAGCAGACGGCGCAGTTGAAGAAGCTCGGCGACCTGTTCGGTAGGGCCGGCCGCATCCAGTTGGCGCAGGTCAACGTCTCAGAGATCGACCGTATCCAGATCGATCGCGGCCTCGCCTTCATCGGCGACATCGACGTGCGGATCAAGCAGTCGGAAGCGACGATCCGGGCGATGACCAGGGCCAATGCCAACGTCAAACTGTTGAAGACGATCCCCGGCATCGGCGAGTTCTTCGCAAGGCTGGTCGATGCGGAGATCGACGACATAGCGCGGTTCCGCAGCCCGAAGAAGCTTGCCGCCTATGCCGGGCTGGTGCCGTCGACCTATTCGAGCGGCGGCAAGACCTTCCACGGCAAGATCATCAGACAAGGCAACAAGTGGCTGCGCTGGGCTTTCGTCGAGGCGGTGACGCCCGCCATCGCCAGCGATGCTCAGCTTCGCGCCCAATACGAACACCTGAAGATCAGAGGCGTGAACAAGGCGCGAGTGGCGATTGCACGCAAGCTTTTGACGATCGCCTTCCAGATCCTGCGTGACCAGCGCGCTTACGAGCCGCGCGGCACCACCACGATGGAAGGCGCGTCGACGATATCCCGGTTGTCCTGATGTGCGTCTAGCGAGCCCGGCAAGACTGGGCTGCGCTCCTTAAGGAGAATGGGAAACCGGGAGCCGAACGCCACTCTGTGACCGAAGCCACAGGCATCAGGTCACGCATTGGAGATTGGTTCAAGAACCGAACGGCAGATGCCTGTCGCGCGGAAGGAAGAGATTTAGCCGATCGGCAAAAAAGCTGATCAAACCATAACCGAACCCAAGGAAAAGCCGCCAAACGGAAGTGTTTTGCCCCTTGTGTTCTTTCATTGGAGACCCGCATGCCGAGAAAGATCATCATCGATACCGATCCGGGGCAGGATGATGCCGCCGCGATCATGCTGGCGCTCGGCAGCCCCGACGAACTCGATGTGCTCGGCATCACGGCCGTCGCAGGCAATGTTCCCGTTGCACTCACCTCCCGCAACGTCCGGGTTATCTGCGAGCTCTGCGGCCGTCGCGATGTGAAGGTGTTCGCCGGCGCCGACAGGCCGCTTGTCCGCCAACTCGTGACCGCCGAGCATGTGCACGGCAAGACCGGCCTCGACGGACCCGTTGTCGATGAGCCCACCATGCCGCTGCAGCCGCAGCACGCCGTCGATTTCATCATCGAGACTCTGCTTGCCGAAGAACCCGGCACCGTGACGCTCTGCACTTTGGGAGCGCTTACCAACATCGCCTTGGCGCTCAACAAGGCGCCTGAAATCGCGCCGCGTGTGCGCGAACTCGTCATGATGGGGGGCGGCTTCTTCGAGGGCGGCAACATCACGCCCGCCGCCGAATTCAACATTTACGTCGATCCGGATGCCGCCGAGATCGTCTTCAAGTCCGGCATCCCGATCGTGATGATGCCGCTCGATGTCACCCACCGGGTGCTGACCTACAAGGCCCGCGTCGAAAAAATCAAGGCGATCGGCTCGCCGGCTGCCGTCGCCATGGCCGAGATGCTGGAATTCTTCGAGCGTTTCGACATCGAGAAATACGGTTCGGACGGCGGCCCGCTACACGACCCGACGGTGATCGCCTATCTTCTTCGTCCGGACCTTTTCAAGGGCCGCGACTGCAACGTCGAGATAGAGACCAAGTCGGAACTGACGGTCGGCATGACGGTCGTCGACTGGTGGCAGGTCACCAAGCGCAGGCACAATGCGAAGGTCATGCGTGAGATCGACGATCAGGGCTTCTTCGACCTTTTGACGGAGCGCTTGGCGCGTCTCTAGTGCGCCAACGGCGCCGCAGGGCGCCGTTCTTCCGTTTCCCTCAGTTCTAGCGCAAATGAATACGGCGGAATTTCCCACTTATTGGGTGGTGGTCGTACCCGTCGCAGGTGTGCCCGTCGCCGGCGTGTCTGTCGCAGGCTTGTCTGTCGAAGGCGTTTCGACAGCCGGTACATTCACATTGGCATCGGTTCCGCCACCGCCGCCGTAGATGTCGATAACACCGGTGAACACCAGCAGCGCGCCAATGACCACAAGTGCCAGAATCACGGTAACGACCCACCTGGCATTTCCGCCACCGCCTGTTTTGATAACTGTTGGTTCACGATCAGCCATCTCGAACTCCTTCGGTTTGATGTTGCAGCTTCAACGCAGAAGTGTCGCGAAAGTTCCCCCATAGGTTGGCGATCCGCCATGAGGCGGAGCGGCTCGCTGCCGAACGCCCGGAGCGGTGGCACGCGGCCGCTCGAAATAGAAAACGGCGCCACGCGGGCGCCGTCTGCATCAGTCGTTCTTGCCGGCAGGCCTGCTGCTCAAAACTCTTCCCAGTTGTCCTGGGCGAGAGCGGTGTTGCCGGAAACCTGTGGTACTGCCTTTTGCGGCGGAGCGGCGTAGCGTGCCAGCGCCGGCTTTGCAGGGGCGCTGTAGCTCGCGGCCTTGACAGGCGCCCGCATCTTTTCGGCGGTATTGCGCAGCATCTCGGTGGAGGACTGGCCCTGGCGTGCAACATGGAAGCGGGAGACGAGCGTGCTCAGCGCGCGCGCTTCTTCGTTCAGAGCCATGCTGGCTGCGGTGGTTTCTTCCACCATCGCGGCGTTCTGCTGCGTCACCTGGTCCATCTGGTTGACCGCCGTGTTGATTTCCTTGAGGCCGACAGCCTGTTCAGAGGCAGAGCCGGAGATCTGGCGGATCAGGCCGTTGATCTGGACCACCTGGTCGGCAATCTTTTGAAGCGCACCACCGGCGCGGCCGACGAGGTCGACGCCTTCGCGCACCTGTCCGGCCGAGGTGTTGATCAGCGTCTTGATCTCCTTGGCGGCGTTTGCCGAGCGCTGGGCGAGTTCGCGCACTTCCTGGGCCACGACGGCAAAACCCTTGCCGGCGTCACCGGCGCGGGCAGCTTCGACGCCTGCGTTCAGTGCCAGCAGGTTGGTCTGGAAGGCGATTTCGTCGATGACGCCGATGATGCGGCTGACTTCGCCGGATGATTGCTCGATGCCCTTCATCGCGGCAATCGCCTTCTGCACGACTTCACCCGACTGTTCGGCGTCGTTGCTGGCGGTCTCGACCGATTTCGCCGCGACCTTGGCGTTGTCGGCGCTGGCATTGACCTGCGAGGTCAACTGATCGAGCGCGGCTGCCGTTTCCTCCAGGCTTGCGGCCTGCTGCTCGGTGCGGTGCGAGAGGTCGTTGGCGGCATTGCTGATTTCGCTGGTGCCGGTGCCGATATTGACGACGGAGCTGTTGACCGTCTGGATCGTCTCCTCGAGGCTTTCCATGGCGGAGTTGAAGTCGCTCTTCAGCTGGGCGTATTCACCCGGGAAGTCCTCGGTGATGCGGTAGGCGAGATCACCGGAGGAAAGCTGCGACAGCCCCTTGGCCAGCTTGGCGACGATCTCGCGCTGGGTGGCGTTCGACTGGGCGCGTTCGGTTTCAGACTGGCTGCGCTGCTGCTCGGACTGCAGGCGCTCGTGCCGGGCTTCCGCTTCCAGCCGCTTGGTGTCAGCCAGCTGGTGGCGGAAACCTTCCAGCGCCTTGGCGACCGAACCGGTCTCGTCGGTGCGATCCTGACCGGAAACTGGAGTGGTGTAGACGCCTTTGCTCAGGTTCTTCACATCGCTCACCAGGCCCGCAAGCGGCTTCTGGACGAAGCGACGAACGGCGAGATGGAGGCCGAGCAACACGGCGCCGAGCACGATCAAACCGCCAACGATCATCATATAGGTCTGGTCGACGACCGGCGCATTGATCGCGGTTTGCGGCACATCGACGAGGACGACCCAGGTCGTGTTCACATCCGGCAGCGCGAAGGGGTAGACGACGCGATCGAAGGTCTCATGGCCGTCATAGCTCAGGTCGTGGATCATGCCGGGCTGGGAGGCGGCAAGCGCGTTCTTGATTACATCGGCACCGATGCCGTCATAGTCCTTCATCAGAAGGTCCGGGATCGGGGCGACAAGCCACTTGCCGCTCTGCGAGAGCAGCGTCACGCGGCCGGAGCCGAAGGGATGCATGTCCTTCACCTTGTTGGCAAGCGAGGTCAGGGAAACGTCGACGCCGGAGACGCCGAGCAGTTTGCCGTTGGACATGACCGGGTAGGCGATCGAGGACATCGAGTTGTTGTCACCGGTTGTCGTCTCAGTGTAGGGCGCCGTCATCGCGCCCTTGAGGCTCTTGGCCGCCAGCGCGTACCATTCGGCCGGGTAATCGGAATCGAAGGTCGAGAAGTCGATGCCGGTCTTGCCCTTCGTCCAGTAGGGATTGAGCATTCCATCCTTGGCGGCGCCAAAATCCTTCTTGCCGGCATAGTCCTTGGCCTTGCCGTCAAAGGCATTCTGCGCTTCGGCAAACCAGCTGCCGAACGCGAAGGCGTTCTTCTCGACATTGGCCTTCAGCATGTCGACGACGCCCTTGCGGTCGAGATAGCCGCCTTCGTGGCCGCGGCCGATCACACCTGCCGTCGAGCGGGCGGCGCCCGCAAGCTCGGCGATGTTACTGGCGATGTCGGATGCAATCGCCTTCGCCTCGGTGCGCGCCTGATCCAGCACCAGCGTTTCGACACGGTCCTGGGTCTGCGAAATCAGCACGTAGTTGGAGGCAAGAAGGACGAGCGCAATGATGCCGCCCGTCACCGCGATCAGTTTGGTCGCCAGCGATTTGGCTTGGAACTTGAACATGAATGTCCCCGCATGGTGAAGTCCGCGGGTTTCAAAGCCGCGGCGTGACGCGATCTATTTTGGGAGATGCCCTGTCATGGAGCGCCAGATGCCGACCGACATCGGAAGGCCGCCCTTGATCCTCGGAAGACGAGCCTTTGTAATTGCTTGAATAGCGCGATATTTATTAAAATTAGCACAACGCGATCTGGCTAAATCGCGCGTTTCATGGACAAATCAAATGCTTATGCCACAGCGACGACGTTCAGTGTCCTGATTGCGCAGACGTTCGGCCGTGTCCGATGCAATCAGACTCTTGCATCGACCTCGGCGGCTTCCGGGATGGCCGGCTGCGCACCGGCTTTCAGGCAGGCGAGCGAGCCGGCGACAGCGGCACGGCGAAGCGCCTTGTCGAAATCGATGCCCGCGTCGAGGCTGGCTGCGAGATAGCCGCAGAATGTGTCGCCGGCGCCGACGGTATCGACCGGCTCGATCTTCAGTCCCCTGGCGCGATGCACTTGGCCGTTGCGCACGGCAACCACGCCTTCGGCGCCGAGCGTCACGATCACGGTTTGGCCCGTTTCACGCGACAGGCTTTGCATCGCCTCTATGCGCTCTTCTGACGACAATCCTTCACGGCCTGCCAGCAGCTCGAATTCCGTCTCGTTGGCAACGACGATATCGGCCAGGCGCCCGAGCCGCGCAGCTTCGGACGTCAGCGGGGCGATGTTGATGATCGAGGTGATGCCTTTGCTCTTGGCTGCCGTCAGCGCCCTTTCCACCGAGGCCGGCGGGATTTCGAGCTGCAACATCAGCGTGTCCCCGGCGGCCATGGTGTCCACGGCAGTCGTTGCATCGTTTTGGCTCACCGTCCCATTGGCGCTGGCGACGACAACGATGACATTCTCGCCATCGCCGCCGACGAGGATGTGAGCGGTGCCGGTAGGTTCGCTCACCGTCTTCGTCAGGGAAAGGTCGGTCCCGGCCTGCTTCAGCAGCGCCAGTGCGCCATCGGCAAAACTATCCGATCCGACGGCACCCGCCATGCGCACGGCTGCTCCGCCGCGCCGCGCCGCGAGCGCCTGGTTGGCGCCCTTGCCGCCGGCGGCCGTCGAGAAACCCGTTCCGGCAACGGTTTCGCCGGGCTTCGGCAGCCGGGCCGTGGTGGCGATCAGGTCCATGTTGATCGAACCGAAAACTGTAATCATCTGATGCGTCTCCCGGGCAGGCGATTTTTGCCGGACAGTGCCCGAGACGGTCAGTCCTCGTCAACCACCCGCAGTTTCAATTGTCCCATGCGATTGTCGAAGGATTTCGGTTCCGGTTTGCTATCGGGTGACGAGCCGGCGGCTTCGAGGTCCAGCGCCTCGATCCTGGTGCCTCGTCGCTTGAGCTTCTCCGACGAGGTCAGGATATCGTCGACATCCTTCTGCGTGGTGAGGAAATGACCGTGCAGCTTGCGCACCCGATCGTCGAGCCGGGTCAGGTCTTCCATCAGCCGGATGACCTCGCCCTGAATGAGGTGTGCCTGTTCGCGCATCCGGGCATCGCGCAGGATAGCCTGGATGACCTGGATCGACAGCATCAGCAGCGACGGCGAGACGATGACGATCCGCGCCCGATGCGCCTTCTGGACAATGGCTTCGAAATTCTCGTGGATTTCGGCAAAGATCGATTCGGAAGGTACGAAAAGGAAAGCGGTGTCCTGGGTTTCGCCGGGGATCAGGTATTTCCCCGAAATATCGCGGATATGCACTTCCATGTCGCGGCGGAACTGTTGCGCGGCCTGCCGGGACGCTTCCGGTTCAGCGGCGTTGCGGATCGCATTCCAGCCTTCCAGCGGAAACTTCGCATCGATCACCAGCACCGGCTGGCCATTCGGCATCCGGACCGTGCAGTCTGGCCGCGAGCCGTTAGAGAGCGTCGCCTGGAAGGCATAGGAGCCCATCGGCAGGCCGTCGGCGATGATCGTTTCCATGCGCGACTGCCCGAAGGCGCCGCGCGTCTGCTTGTTGGAAAGAATGCTCTGCAGCCCTGCCATGTCCTTGGCCAGCGACTGGATATTGGTCTGCGCCGTGTCGATCACCGCCAGCCGCTCCTGCAGCCGGCGCAGGTTCTCGTGCGTCGCCTTCGTCTGCTCGCTGATCGAGGCTCCGAGCCGGTGCGTCATGCCGTCGATCCTTTGGCTAATCGACTGGTTGAGCTCGGATTGCCGGGCGCCGAACACCTCAGCCATCGCCGCGATGCGGCCCTGCATCTCCGTCTGCGCGGCAAGCAGTGCGGTCATCCGCTGTTCCGCCTCCAGCGCCGATTGCCGTGTGCGCTGCCGCCGAAGCACGGCCGGAATGCCAGCGAGCAGCAACATCGCGACGGTGGCGAACAGGCACATGCCGAGCGTGACCGGATAGGCGCCGAGGATGAAAAGAGGCTGGTCGAGGGTGAGCGTCGCAGGTTCCATGGGCGCAACCTAAGGGGATTCGACGTTTGTGGCCAGATCAAAACAAGAACATTGGTGAATCAAATGGCATAAGCGCCCACTTTCCCGGCAAAAATGTTGAAAACGAGAATTCCATCCACGCGAAAGATCGGTTATGGGAGCCAGATGACCATCAAGCCGCTCATCATCCTCCCCGATCCCGTGCTGCGCCAGCCTTCCAAGCCGGTGGAAACAGTCGATGCCGACGTTCGCCGCCTCGCTGAAGACATGCTGGACACGATGTATGACGCACCTGGCATCGGCCTGGCAGCGATCCAGATCGGCATTGCGAAGCGCATGCTCGTCATTGATCTTGCGAAGGAAGGCGAGCAAAATCAGCCGCTGGTTTTCATCAACCCGCAGATCCTGAAGTCCTCCGACGAGCGCTCGGTCTACGAGGAAGGCTGCCTGTCGATCCCGGACTACTATGCCGAAGTCGAGCGGCCCGCCGCGATCACCGTCGAATATGTCGACCGCGACGGCAAGCAGCAGACGGTGGAGGCGGATGGCCTGCTGGCCACCTGCCTGCAGCACGAGATCGACCACCTGAACGGCGTGCTGTTCATCGACCATCTCTCCAAGCTCAAGCGCGAAATGGTGATCCGTAAATTCACCAAAGCCGCCAAGGTCCGCGGCGCCAAGGCGATCTGACGCCTGCATTGAAAACCCCGGTCTTTGAGCCTATGATATCACTGATATCACTGATATCATAGTGGAGGTTGCGCATGGGCGATCTGCTTCTTCGTGGAATTGACGACGCTCTGAAGGTCGAACTGCAGGAAAGCGCGCGCCGGAACGGCCGAAGTCTTTCCGACGAAGCCATCGTGCAAATTCGTTCCGCCCTGAAACGGGAGCAGCGTCAGGATGGGCAAACGGCCGGACAGCGGCTGCGTGCCGTTTTGAGCGATATGAAGTTCGAGGATGACGAACTGAATGCCATCGATGCGTTTCGCAAACAGCCCGACCGTCTGCCGCCAGATTTCAAATGATCGTTCTCGATACCAACGTCATCTCCGAACTTCAGGGACGGAGGCACAGCGAACTTATCCTTCGGTGGCTGGACCGGTATGATAGCGAAGTCGTGTTCTTGACTGCAATTGCGATGGCGGAGATCCATTTCGGCATCGCCTTGCTGGAGCCTGGAGCCCGACGTGACAGTCTGCATCAGACCTTCGTGCGGATCGAAGACGAGTTTTCGGGGCGGATTCTCAGTTTTACGCAAAACGTTGCCGCGCGCTACGGGGCGTTGTCCGCTCGGAGGCAGAAGGAGGGCAGGCCGATGGAAACCAAAGACGCCATGATCGCCGCGATCTGTCTTTCCCACGATGCGACGCTGGCGACGCGTAACACAAAAGACTTCGAGGGGCTTGATTTGAAGCTTGTAAACCCGTTTGAAGGGGCCTGATCAGAACGGGAGTCCGCGCGCCGTGCCGCTTCGCATCATCTTCATGGGAACCCCCGAGTTCTCGGTTCCGACACTGGCGGCGCTGGCCGCGGCCGGTCACAAGATTGTTGCCGTCTATACCCAGCCACCACGGCCGGGCGGACGCCGCGGTCTCGATCTGCAGAAATCGCCGGTCCATCAGGCAGCGGAACTGCTCGGCATCGAGGTGCTGACGCCCGTCAATTTCAAAGATGCTGCCGATCGCCAGACCTTTCGCGCTTTCGATGCGGATGTGGCGGTCGTCGTCGCCTATGGCCTGCTTTTGCTGGAGGACATCCTCAACGGCACGCGGCTTGGCTGCTACAACGGCCACGCCTCGCTCCTGCCGCGTTGGCGCGGGGCCGCGCCGATCCAGCGGGCGATCATGGCGGGCGACCATGAGACCGGCATGATGGTGATGAAGATGGACAAGGGGCTCGACACCGGCCCGGTGGCGCTGACCAAGGTGGTGGCCATCGGCAACGAGATGACGGCCGGCGAACTGCACGACAGGCTGATGCTGGTTGGAGCGGACCTGATGAAGGAGGCCATGGACAAGCTCGATGGCGGCGACCTGCCTCTCGCGCCGCAGGCGGAGCATGGCGTTATTTATGCTGCCAAGATCAGCAAGGCGGAAACGCGCATCGATTTCTCCAGGACGGCGGCCGAGGTTCACAATCATATTCGCGGTCTTTCGCCGTTCCCTGGCGCCTGGTTCGAGGTTGAAATCGGCGGCAAGATGGAGCGGATCAAGGTTCTCTCGTCCGTTGTCGAAAAGGTGGGTGGCGAAACCGGCACCGCCCTGTTCGATGACCTGACGATTGCCTGCGACAATGGTTCGGTGCGGCTGACCCGTCTGCAGAAGGCGGGCGGCAAGGTGCTCGATGCTGATGATTTCCGCCGCGGCACGCCCATTCCGGCCGGTACAAGGCTTTTCTGATGCCGCGTTTCCGCATGACGATCGAATATGACGGCTCGGCCTATGTCGGCTGGCAGCGGCAGGAAAATGGCCCCTCGGTACAAGGCGCCGTCGAGAAGGCGATTCTCAGCCTCACAGGCGAGACCGTCTCGATCCGTGGCGCGGGGCGGACCGATTCCGGCGTGCACGCCAAGGGGCAGGTGGCGCATGCCGACCTCACGCGGCCCTGGAAGCCCGCGACCCTGCGCAATGCGCTGAATGCCCATCTCGGCCAGGCTTGCGAACAGGTGGCGATCATTGATGCCGCTGAAGTGACGCCAGAGTTTGACGCACGGTTTTCGGCGCTGAGGAGGCACTATCTTTACCGTATCATCTCGCGTCCGGCGCCGCTGGCGCTGGAAGCGAAGCGGGCGTGGTGGGTGCCGAAGACGCTCGACCACGCGGCGATGCATGCCGCGGCGCAGATGCTCGTCGGGCATCATGACTTCACCACCTTCCGCTCGACCCATTGCCAGGCCAACAGCCCGATGCGCACGATCGACCGGCTCGACGTGACGCGGGACGGCGATCTCGTCGAGATTCGAGCCACGGCACAGAGCTTCCTGCACAACCAGATACGATCCTTCGCCGGCACTCTGAAGCTGGTGGGTGAGGGCAAGTGGACGCCGGACGATGTACGCGTTGCACTGGAGGCGAAAGACCGCAAGGCCTGCGGCCCGGTGGCGCCGCCGGACGGGCTCTATTTCATGCAGGTCGACTACTGACCGCCAACGGTCAGGCCGGCATCAGGCCGAGCACGCGCGGAAGACTTTCGCTGAGCATGAGCGAGGGCAGGATCAGCAGGGCGGAAAGTGCCGAGGCGAGCAGCGTCTGGTCTTTGGCGATGGTTTTCACCAGCCGGAAAATCGCGGTGAAATTCGCCAGCAGAAGGACCAGCGACAGCAGGCTTGTCAGGCCCTCGCTGTTCGGAATGACCAGCCTGATCGCAAGCGGAACAGCCATCGCATAGACCGTGGGCACGGCCAGCCAGTTGCTGGTGATGATGATCGGCGCAAGCAGTTCGGGGTAGCCGAGCGGCTTTGCGAGGGCGGCCACAAGGACCAGCGGCACGACCCACATGGCCATGTCGACGAAGAGTAGCTTGAGGATAAAGACCAGCCCCGTTTCGGCCCCCTGCGGCATATTCGCCAGATAGTAGAGGCGCCAGGCTGCCCAGCCGACCGCCATCGCCGGCAGGCACCAGAGGAAGGCGGCAAAGGAGCGCCAGACACCGAGCGCGGTGATGTCGAGCCAGTCAAAACCGCTCCTGTCGCCGAGGATCAGCAGCCAGATTCCCTTGATGTAATTGCCGATCTCCTCAATCTGCGGCATGGTCAAACCAGCGGCTGATGAAGGTTTCGTAGATCTGCGTCAGCGTTTCAAGATCGGCAACGGCAACACGCTCGTCGACCATGTGCATGGTCTGGCCAACCAGGCCGAATTCGACGACTGGGCAATAGTCCTTGATGAAACGCGCATCCGACGTGCCGCCGGTGGTCGACAGCTTCGGTTCACGGCCGGTGACGGCCTCTACGGCGCCGGACAGCGAGGCGATCAGCGCGTTGTTGCGGGTGAGGAAGACCTGGCTCGGGCGCTCGCTCCAAACGATGTCGTATCTGACCGGCGGGCGGCCGGGACGAAGGACGCTGTCGGCGCTGGCGCGGTCGAGGCGGGCGACGATCTCGGCCTTCAGGCCATCGGCGTCCCAGCTGTCGTTGAAGCGGATGTTGAATCTCGCCGTCGCCTTGGCCGGGATGACGTTGACCGCCTTGTTGGCGACGTCGATCGTCGTCACCTCGAGATTGGACGGCTGGAAATTGTCGGTACCGCCATCAAAGGGCGGATCCATCAGCGCCTGCGTCAGGGCGAGGATGCCGCGCACGGGGCTGTCGGCGAGATGCGGATAGGCGGCGTGGCCCTGCACGCCGTGCACGGTGATGGTGCCCGACAGCGAGCCGCGCCGGCCGATCTTGATCATGTCGCCGAGACGGTCCGGATTGGTCGGCTCGCCGACGAGGCAGGCATCCCAGCGCTCGCCCTTCGCCGCCGCCCATTCGAGCAGCTTTACGGTGCCGTTGATCGCCGGGCCTTCCTCGTCGCCGGTAATCAGGAAGGAGATCGAGCCATGCGGCTTGCCATTCTTCTCGATATGGCGGGCGACGGCGGCAGCGAAACAGGCAATGCCGCCCTTCATGTCGACGGCGCCGCGGCCATACATCTCGCCGGCGGCGATATCGGCCGAAAAGGGGCCATGCGTCCAGGCGTCCTCGTCGCCGACCGGCACGACATCGGTGTGGCCGGCAAACATCAGGTGCGGACCGTCGTTGCCGAGGCGGGCATAGAGGTTTTCGATGTCCGGCGTGCCATCCTCGGTGGCCATCATCCGATCGACGGCAAAACCGAGCGGTTTCAGCATGGTTTCGAGCGCACTCAACGCGCCGCCTTCTGCAGGGGTCACGGAGGGGCAGCGAATCAGGGTGGCGAGATTGGCGACGGGATCGGTAGCTGTCATCAAGAAAGGCCTGTTGTCTTCAAGGGGTTGGTGTAGCCGATCCCCACCGGACTGTCACGGGGGAGAAGCAAGCTGCGCTGTCTGGCATTGTCGTCATTGCGCGTTTTCTCGCCTCCGTCATGTCCGCGGACTTGCCCACGATCGTTGGCGGGCGGCAGCTTTCACCCTCCCCTTGAGGGGGAGGGTCGGAGCGCAGCTCCGGGGTGGGTGAACTCTGTGCGCCCCTGGCGCTCACCCCACCCGCGCGTTCCGCTCGACCTCCCCCTTAAGGGGAGGTGGGGGCAGCCGCAACACCATCACCCACGCCGGAAAATTCCGCCGTGATTTGGCTCGCCTGTTTACTTGGCCGGGGCGCTGGGAGGTGCCGAGACTAAGTAATTGATATGGCGCCTTCCAGCGCCCCGTTCGGTGTTGGTCGACTGGCAACTCCGGTTTCTCTGCGAGACGACGCCCTTCCGGGGATGGTGTTCGCGGGGTCCGTGCTGTTCTTGGGGCTCTCCGCGCCACGAAGGACGTTGCCGTCCTTCCGATCCTCTCCTGTGTGCCCCACAGGCAAGCCCCGCCGCTGTTTCAGGCGGAAGGGAAACCATTTTCTGACAGTCCACCGGGCAAAGGCTCACGTCCTTCCTCCACCCGGCACCGGTTCCGCCTCGCCGCGACGCCTCGCGGGGTAGCCGATGACGGAACGGCATGATCATGGCACAGGTTTCAAGGGCGGGGATCGGCGGGGATGATTTCGACTGGAAAATCTCGGGGACGGCGTAGCAGTTGCGACAATGGCAGTGTGACATGATGCCGGAAAATCTTCTGCAGCGGACGGTCTTCATTGCCGTGACAACCAAGGCCTGGCAGCAAACATAACTTTTACTCCGGGGTTGGCCGACATCTGGTAGACTTGCTTGTCAAAAGGGATGATCTCGTGGCCGAGACTCCGGGTCCGACGTCACTACCTGGGAATAACTGGAGGTTTTCAGAGGCGACCATCGAGGAGATCTTCAGTTATGGCGACAGCAAACAAAGCCAGCTGCCACCGTGAACGTGGCGGCCCCCAAGGCGCGCGCCTCTATAACAACCGCCTAGAATGACCGCTTCTATCGGCCCAAGCGTGGCCAAGGCGTCCGAGGCTCGGCCTCGTTCACCATCCGCGCCAGCCGGCCGATACCACGAGCTGTTTGCTCTTGACGAAGACTGCGGCATCGGTGGGCTCTCCGGCGCGGCGCCATGGCACGGGGCAGATGACGTGCCGCATGATCTCCTCGGTGACGCCAGGCTCCGAACGGTCATCCGTTTCGAAATCGCCTGGATCGATGGAGACGACGCGGATTCCCCGCGGTCCGAGTTCATGAGACAGTCCAAGCGTCAACGTTTCGACAACGCCCTTGGTGGTGGAATAGGTCGCCCGGTTCCGTGCAAGGTCCCGGCTGGCGACCGAGCTCATGTTGATGATGACGCCGCCATTGTTGCCGAACTGGCGGGCTGCTTCCTGGCACATGAGGAAGGTGCCGAAGACGTCGACGTCGAACTGGCGGTGCGCGTCGGCTTCGGGGGCCTTGTCCATGGAGTCGGACGGGAAGTTTCCCGCATTCACGACGATGTCCGGCTTGCCGAACGCATCGTTCGTGATCCTGAAGATGCGTTTCACGTCTTCGGATTTCGAAGCGTCGCCATGAAGGGCCATTGCCCTGCCGCCGGCCGTCGTGATGCCTGTGGCGACGCGGCCTACCCCCTCCGGGTCTGTAGCGGAGTTGAGCACGACGGCAGCCCCTTCGGCTGCGAGGTACCTGGCGATGCCTGCGCCAACGCCCTCTGATGCTCCCGTCACGATCGCGATCTTTCCTTGCAGCCTCGTCATGCGGTTTCGTCCTTCGCTTATTCGGCCGGTCAAAGATGCGATGGATAAGGGCAAGGGTGGTATAGCGATCCTCCGAGATTTATACGCGATCCTGCAAATCTTGATCTCGCGCGTTTCCCGCGGCGGATATATCGGCTAGCGTCGAAACCGTCGAAACCGTCGAAACCGTCGAAAACCCATAAAGCTGTGCTGTCCCATGCAAGATCAATCCGAGACTTTCGCGGAAATCGCGTCGATCATTTCCCGCTACATGTCCGGAAATGGATTTTTGGCCACCCATATCGAGGGCCTGTTCTTTGGGTGCCAGACGGCTCCGACGCACCCGTCGCACGTGGCGCAGCGGCCGACATTCGGCCTCGTCGCCCAGGGCGCGAAAAGCGTGACGCTCGGGCAGGAGGTCTATCACTATGGCGTCGGTGACTATCTCGTGGTGTCGTTCGACCTGCCGGTTACCGCCCGGATCACTGAGGCAAGTCTGGAGGCGCCGCACCTCGGTCTCGGCATGGTGATCAATCCCGAACGGCTGCGCGAGGTGCTGCAGCGGATCGTCGTTCCATCCGTCGCGGCAACGGCCGACGGAGCGCGGGGCCTTGCCGTCAACAAGGCTTCGCCGGCGCTGCTGGACGCGACGCTCCGCTATCTGCGCCTCCTTGATACTCCAAAGGACATTGCCGGTGTGGCCCCTCTCATCGAACAGGAAATCCTGTACCGCCTCCTCACAGGCCCATACGGGCCGCGGCTGATCCAGATCGCCACGGCGGACAGCCCCGGAAACCGGATCGCCAAGGCAATCGCCTGGCTGCGGGAAAACTATGCCCGGCCATTGCGGATCGAGGATCTGGCAGATCACGTGGGCATGAGCGTCTCGTCGCTGCATCATCACTTCAAGGCCGTCGCGGCAATGACGCCGATGCAATACCAGAAGCAACTGCGCCTCAACGAGGCGAGACGCCTCATGCTGGTCGAGAATATGGACGCCGGAACGGCCGGGCATACGGTCGGATACCAAAGCCCATCCCAGTTCGGACTGGAATACACCCGGCTCTATGGCCAGTCGCCGCTACGCGACATTGCCGCTCTGCGGGTACAGGTTGCGGCCGAGTAGCGCGCTGCGGCAGCCGATCGCGCGGATGCGGCTCGACGGCGCGTTTTGGTGGGATCCTGCCGTGTTCTAGAGCTTCATCGGATTCAGGTGAACTGCAAGCGCGGTGGGCTGCTCATAGTTGATTGCCCGTGGCTGCCGTCCGGCAAGCTGGGCGAACGGGATCGTCGCGATGACCAGGATCAGGAAGGCGACATATAGCAGTCCAAGGTGCATGCGAGGCGCTTTCAAACAAGAATCTCCAAGGGCCGACGGCAAGTCTGCCGATCGATCCTGACACCAGGCTGAATGTGACGCGCATTGCACCGTGGCGGTGCTGCTCGTGCTGCGCATTCCGAGCCCCCGTTCAGGTTCCTGTCAGAAAATCGGCCCAGAAACCGAGCGCGCAGACCGGTCGCAGCTCATCTGCTGTGTGGCACCTGCTCCCGGCAACGGGCAGCGGGTGCTTTGCCATGTCCATCAAGCCGTTTGACGACGCAGGCCAAAGAGGGAATAAGAATGCCGGTACAGCTGATCGGAACGAGGACCAGCGGCTTGCGCGTTCTGCTTGTCGAGGACAACATCATTCTGGGGGAGGCGGTTCGCGATCATGTCGCGGCGGCCGACCACGCCGTCGACTGGATGAAGACGCTCGAGGATGCGCGCGTCTCGCTGCGCACCGTTACGTATGGGCTCATTCTTCTCGATCTCAGGCTACCGGACGGCAGCGGCATTGCCCTGTTGAGGGAACTGCGGGCGGCGGGTATGGCAACGCCCGTCATCATCCTCACGGCGCACGACCAGATCTCCGACCGGATCGAAGGCTTGAACAGCGGCGCCGACGATTACCTCGTCAAACCCTTCGATCTCGGCGAACTCAGCGCCCGCATGCTTGCGGTCATCCGCCGCTATGGCGGCAATATTTCGCCGGAGATCCGCTTCGGCGACGTGACGATCAGCCCGGTCGACCGGCGCGTCTTTGCCGGCGGCGAGGAGGTCGGGCTCTCCGGCCGCGAATGGGCCGTGCTTGACACGCTGCTTGCCCGGCCCGGTGCCGTCATCTCGAAGGCGCAGATCGAGGAGGCGCTTTATGCCTTCGGCTCGGAGATCGAAAGCAATACGGTGGAGGTCTATGTCAGCCGCCTGCGCAAGAAGCTCGGCAGGGATCACGTGGTGACGGTGCGCGGTGTCGGCTACAAGATCGGGGCACCGGCGTGACGCAGCAAAGACCAAGCCGGCAAAGCATGACGCGGCGGCTGATCCTCTGGCTGACGGGCGCGACCACCGCCTTCTGGCTGATCGCCGCCGGCCTCGGCATTTCCGTGATGCAGGATGAATTCGGCGAGTTCTTCGACGGTTCGCTGCAGGAAACGGCCGAGCGGCTGTTGCCGCTCGTCCTCGATGACCTGCAGCGCCGGCAAGGCCCCTCCTCGCCGCAGCATCTTCGGCGGCAGGCCGAGGACATCGGCGACGAATATCTCGTCTACCAGGTCCGCGATACGCAAGGCCATGTCCTTATTCGCTCGCATGATGCGCCGGTGGAAGCGTTCGAAGCGCCGCTGAAGCGCGGCTTCTGGGGAAACGACGACTTCCAGTTTTATACGGCCAGAAGCGCCGACGGCACGGTCTTCGTGCAGGTGGCGGACGCGATGGCCAACCGCAACGAGGCGATCACCGAAGGTGGCCTGGCGCTTTTCCTGCCCGTGCTGGTGCTTATTCCCGTCAGCATCGGCCTGATCTGGCTGATCGTGCGCCGGACGCTGGCGCCGGTCGATGACCTGCGCAGGGCGATCGAGGAGAAGGACGGCGGCAACATGGCGCCTGTGCCATCGCGCATGCTGCCGCGCGAGCTCCAGCCCATCGCCCGCTCCGTCAACCATCTCCTGACACGCCTGCAGGCGGCCTTCGATGCCGAGCGTGAGTTCACGGCAAACAGCGCGCACGAACTGCGCACGCCGATCGCCGGCGCGCTGGCGCAGACGCAGATGCTGATCGCCGAGCTCGACGGACCGGAAAAGCGCCGGGCCCAGCAGATCGAAGCCTCGCTCGTCAATCTCGGTCATACCGCCGAAAAACTGCTGCAGCTGGCCCGCGCCGAGGCCGGGATCGGAGCGGGCAGCACGAATGTCGATCTGGCCCGTGTCCTCGACCTGGTGCTGACCGATTTTGAGCGGAGCAGTCAGGCCTCATCGAGGTTGCGTTTCGAGCGGGAAAAGGGGGCGACCCTGGAAGGCCCCTACAGCGAAGACGCTTTCGCCATCGTCCTGCGCAACCTGATCGAGAACGCCCTGCTGCATGGCCGGGCCGAGGAGCCGGTCGTCGTCCGCCTGGAAAAGGGCGGCGTGCTGCGGATCGTCAACGATGCCGCGCCACTGACGCCAGATGAACTTGCAGTCATCCGCAAGCGGTTCGGCCGCGGAGCCACGATGTCTCCCGGTTCCGGCCTCGGCCTGTCGATCGCCGAACGGCTGCTGCAGCAGATGAACGTTCACTTCGAGATCCTGTCGCCGGCGACGGGGCGGAAGGACGGTTTCGAGGTCGTCATGCGGTTTGGCGAGAAGGCCGCGGCGTGAGCCGGTGACTAGCGCGGCACAAATTTGCGCCGTCACGCTGGCAAAATGCCTTTCGCGCCCTACCTGGACATCATCCGCAGCCCGCGCTGCCGGGCCTTCCCGCCTTTTGAATTCTTTGAAAAACACACGGAGACACACCATGCGTTACAATCAGCTTGGCAATACCGGCCTGTTCGTTTCGGAGATCTGCCTGGGAACGATGACCTTCGGCGCGGCTGATGGCGGCTTCTGGGGCGCGATCGCCGATGTCGACCAGGATGCAGCCGACCGGATCGTCGAGAAATCTCTGGCAGCGGGCGTCAATTTCATCGATACGGCCGATGTCTATTCCTTCGGGGATTCGGAACGGCTGCTCGGGCAGGCCTTGCGCAATCTCGGGGTCAAGCGCAAGGATGTGGTGATCGCCACCAAGGTCTATGGCCAGATGGGCGAGGGGCCGAACGATCGCGGTGCCTCGCGCGGGCACATCATGGATTCGGTCGAGGCGAGCCTCGAGCGGCTGCAGATGGATCACATCGATCTCTACCAGATCCATGCGACCGATACGGTCACGCCGATCGACGAGACGCTTCGGGCGCTGGACGATCTGGTGTCGCGTGGCCTCGTTCGGTATGTCGGCGTCTCCAACTGGCAGGCCTGGAAGATCGCCAAGGCGCTGGGCGTCTGCGAGCGCAAGGGCTATGCCCGGTTCGACAGCCTGCAGGCTTATTATTCGATCGCTGGGCGTGACCTCGAGCGGGACATCGTGCCACTGCTGACCGAGGAGAAGATGGGGCTCATGGTCTGGTCGCCGCTGGCAGGCGGGCTGCTTTCCGGCAAATACGGTCCGGGTGCTCCGGGCAATGGCGAGGGGCGCCGGGCGACTTTCGATTTCCCGCCGGTCGACAAGGACCGCGCCTGGGAATGCGTTGCGGCCATGCGCGAGATCGCGGCCGAGCACGATGCCAGCGTCGCCGAAGTCGCGCTCGCCTACATTCTCTCCAAACCCTTCGTCACCAGCGTCATCATCGGCGCCAAGCGGGTGGAGCAACTGGAAGAGAACCTCAAGGCGGTGAAGCTGCGGCTCGACGCCGACGACCTCGCACGGCTTGATGCCGTCAGTGCATTGCCGCCGGAATATCCCGGCTGGATGCTCGAGCGGCAGAGCGCTGCCCGGCGCCCGCAGCCGTTCGAACCGAAGGCATGATGCGGTAGAGCCGCAGTTTACGGTGTCGTGTCCATCGGAAGCTTGCATCCCGGCGGTAATGCACCGACATAGAAGGGATCCGAAAATACCTGTCGATCGAAAGTAGTGCTTTGAACGATCCCATCGCTGCCGTCGACGCCATCGCGCAAATCCAGGCCGTGCCGACCATCCTCGATGTCGTCTGCAAGACGACCGGCATGCGCTTTGCGGCGGTGGCGCGGGTGACGGCAGACCGGTGGATCGCCTGCAGCGTTCGCGACGAAATCGCTTTCGGGCTCGAGCCCGGCGGAGAACTGAAGATCGAGACGACCATCTGCAACGAGATCCGGGAACACCAGCAGGCGGTGATCATCGACAACGTCGCCGACGACCCGGCGTATTCCAGCCACCATACGCCGGCGATCTACGGGTTGCAGAGCTATATCTCCATGCCGATCACGCTTGCCGATGGCTCCTTCTTCGGCACGCTCTGCGCCATCGATACCGTGCCGCGCGAACTGAACAAGCCGGAAACCGTCGGCATGTTCCAGCTCTTCGCCAATCTGATTGCCTTTCATCTCGATACCCATGACCGTATCGATCAGGAGCGGCAGGGCAACGAATTGCGCGAGCAGTTCATTGCTGTGCTGGGGCATGACCTGCGCAATCCACTGGCTTCGCTCGATGCCGGCACGCGCATGCTGCAGCGTTCAGTCGAGGACGAGAAGGGCAAGACCGTACTCGGGCTGATGCAGTCCAGCATTTCGCGCATGTCCGGCCTGATCGACAACGTGCTCGATTTCGCCCGCGGCAGGCTCGGCGGCGGCATCCCCGTGGAGCAGGCCGACCGGGTTCCGCTGAAGCCGGTGATGGAGCAGGTGGTGGCGGAACTGCGAATGACCAATCCGGGCCGGACGATCGAGGCCGATTTTACCGAGGCGCTGGTGCGCTGCGACGAGGGCCGGATCGGCCAGCTTCTGTCCAACCTGCTCGCCAACGCATTGACGCATGGCGACCCGGAGACACCCATCCGGGTTCGCTCGGCAATTGCGGGCAATCGCTTCGAGCTTGCGGTGGCAAATGCGGGTGAGCCGATTCCGGAAACGGTCGTCAAGGACCTGTTCAAGCCCTTCGTCCGCGCCTCCGCCAAGGCAAATCTGCAGGGGCTGGGTCTCGGGCTCTACATCGCCTCGGAGATCGCCAAGGCGCACAATGGCAGGCTTTCGGTTTCCTCCACGCCGGATGAAACCTGTTTCACCTTCCAGATGCCGCTGCAATAAGGCCGGCGTTTTCAGGGCCCGTATTCATTGGCTTCGGGCTTGCCAGGCCACAGACAGAGCGTGATGAAGACGACAGGGCTCAAGACCGGAATGAACAGGCAGATGGCGAGCGGCCCGGGATAGCCGATGTCGTGCAGGCGCTTGATCGTCAGCATGACGATCGACGCGGTCGAGACGAGGCCGCTCACGACCAGGATCAGTGTCCAGAGCGCCAGCGCAATGTCGTTCCCCTCATTGGCGAACATGCGGGTCAGCACGAAGCCGCTGATCGCCACCCAGAACAGCCAGCCGAGGAAATAGGGCAAGCGGCTCAGGCGGCCGGAGGGGCTGAAGAACAGCCATTGCATGGTCTGCTGCCCCTCCGCAGGCATCGGTCAGTCCCGCAACAGTTCGTTGATGCCAGTCTTGGAACGGGTCTTCTCATCGACGCGCTTGACGATGACGGCGCAGTAGAGGTTCGGTGCAGGCTGGCCGTTTGCCATGGTGGCATTGCCCGACGGCATGGAACCGGCGACGACCACCGAATAGGGCGGCACTTCGCCATAGGTGACTTCGCCGGTGGCGCGGTCGACGATCTTGGTCGACTTGCCGATGAAGACGCCCATGCCGAGCACCGAGCCCTCGCGCACGATGCAGCCTTCGACCACCTCCGAGCGGGCGCCGATGAAGCAGTTGTCCTCGATGATCGTCGGACCGGCCTGCATCGGCTCCAGCACGCCGCCGATGCCGACGCCTCCGGACAGGTGTACATGTTTGCCGATCTGGGCGCAGGAACCGACCGTTGCCCAGGTATCGACCATCGTGCCTTCGCCGACATAGGCGCCGAGATTGACGAAGGACGGCATCAGGATGGCATTTGGAGCGATATAGGCCGAGCGGCGGACGATGGCGTTGGGTACGGCGCGGAAGCCAGCCTTTTCGAACTCGTTGACGCTCCAGCCGTCGAACTTGGAGGGAACCTTGTCCCACCAGGCGGCGTCGCCCGGACCGCCCTTGATGATTTCCATCGGGCTGAGGCGGAAGGAAAGAAGGACCGCCTTCTTCAGCCACTGGTTGACGGTCCAGTTGCCGTCCGCGCCGCGCTCGGCCACTCGCACCTTGCCGCCATCGAGCAGGTTGAGCGCGGCTTCGACGGCGTTGCGCACTTCGCCCCTGGTGGACGTGGTAATGCTGTCGCGATTGTCGAAAGCCGTGTCGATGGTCTGGGACAGGGAAGCGAGATCATGGTTCGTCATCGGAATTCCTTAAACTTCGGCGTCTATCGTGAACATGCTCTAGAGCATGATCCCGAAAAATTGAAGCCTTTTCGGTTGCGGTCGGCGATGGATGAAGGTGTATGTCACGGGAATGGCTGCGGTGATTTGATCGTAGCGCCCCGTATAGTCGAAGGAGCATCCGGCAGCGATGAAAGGCTGCCGGTTTGCGGCAGGAAAGTGTGACATGGCAAGAATGAAGAAGCGGAATTTGCGGCGCAAGGACGGGGTCTGGGATCCGCTGGTCGACAGCCGGCAGGCGCGGGCGCGGGCAGCAGGCGTGCCGCAGACACCGCAATCGATGTCGCCCTCCTACAGGCTCGCCTATACGGACGACGATTTTCTGTCCCGTGAGGAACTGCGCCCCGTGCGGCTGCAACTCGAGCTTCTGAAGCCCGAAATGGTCCTCTCCGAGCGCGGGATCAATTCGACGATCGTGATGTTCGGTGGTGCGCGCATTCCTGAACCCGGCGGCGACGCCTGGGCGGCGAGGAACGAGACGCAGCGCAAGAACCTGACGGCTGCGTCGATCTACTACGAAGAGGCTCGGAAGTTTTCGACGCTGTGTTCGCAGCATTCGGCGGAGTCGGGCTACACGGAATATGTCGTCGTCACCGGCGGCGGGCCGGGCGTGATGGAGGCAGGAAACCGCGGGGCCGCCGAAATCGGCGCGCCCTCGATCGGGCTCAACATCGTGCTGCCGCACGAGCAGGCGCCGAACCGCTTCGTGACGCCGGAACTTTCCTTCAACTTCCACTACTTCGCCATCCGCAAGATGCACTTCCTGCTGCGCGCCAAGGCGGTCGTGGTGTTTCCGGGCGGCTTCGGCACGCTTGATGAACTGTTCGAGACGATCACGCTGATGCAGACCGGCCGCCTGGCGCTGGTGCCGCTGATCCTGTTCGGCGAGAAATTCTGGCGCAAGATCATCAATTTCGAGGCGCTGGCCGAATTCGGCACGATAGCGCCCAATGATGTTGATCTCCTGCAGTTTGTCGAAACCGCGGACGAGGCCTGGGAGATCATCTCGAAATTCTACCAGACGATGGATCCCAAGAAGGTGCCGATGGCGTCCGGCGTTCGCTAGCGCATGACCGCACGCCAGCGTTGGCGAAATTCACATTCTGCCGCAGTGACACGCGGCGGCAGCTGTGGCATGTGAGCCTTCATGCATATCCTGCGGCAGATCGTCAAAGACCGGATTTCCTTCAGCGCCATTTCGGCGCTGTTTGCGGTCGTCCTGTTGCTGCAGGGTCTCTCCGCCGGTTTCGCCCAAGGGGGGATGGCCGCGGCAGCCGCCGATCCGTTCAATATTCTCTGTTTTGCCGACGAGCCTGGTTCGGCGGCACATACGAAACCGGTCGACGGGCCGGTCAAGCATGCACAATGCCCTTGCGCTACGCTCTGCCAGCAGTCGCAAGCTCTTGTTGCTGCGATCCCCGTCGCAGCGGCTACACTCGTCCGGCCGGATGGTCTCTGGACGACCGTCGAGGTCATCCCGGACCATCTCGTGCCGCCTTTGCCTGCAATCGGCCTTGTTGCCGAGGCGCGGGCGCCTCCAGTCTTCTCCGCTGCGTGAACGCTCAAGGCCGCTCGCCTGCGGCCAAAATCTTCCCATCTGGAGAAATCTCATGCCCGATATCACTATCGGGCGCGTGGATGCCGGCCCTGCCGTGCGTTCCGCGTCCGACCTTTACCGCGCCGTCTGGCGCTGGCATTTTTACGCCGGCCTCATGGTCCTGCCTTTCCTCGTCATCCTGGCGGTGACGGGCGCGCTCTATCTCTTCCGCGACGAAATCGATGCGATCGTGCACGCCGATCTGAAAACAGTCGCCATCACCGAAAACGCGGTGAAAGTTCAACCCTCGGCGATGATCGCTTCGGCGCTTGCGGCCTATCCCGGCACGGCGGTGAAGTTCATCGGTCCGCCAAGCCCCACCTCGTCGGCGGAAATCACCATTGCTACGAAACCGCCGGCAAGTACGCCGTCTATGTCAACCCCTATGACGGCAAGGTATTGGGCTCGCTTCCGGACCGCGGCACTGTCATGTGGACCATCCGCACGTTGCACAGCCTCAAATATTTCGGCTCCTTCGCGCGTTCGCTGATCGAGATCGCCGCGGGCTGGTCGACCCTGCTGGTCGCGACCGGCATCTATCTCTGGTGGCCGCGCAACCAGACGGGCGGCGTGCTCAGCATTCGCGGCACGCCGAAACAGCGGGTCTTCTGGCGCGACACGCACGCCGTCAGCGGCATTCTTGTCGGCTTCTTCATCGTCTTTCTGGCCGTCACCGGGATGCCCTGGTCCGGCGTCTGGGGCGAAAAGGTCAACGAATGGGCGAACGGCAACAATTTCGGCTATCCGGCCGGTGTTCGCGTCGCCGTGCCGATGTCGGACGAGCATCTCGACCATGTTGCCAAGACCTCCTGGTCGCTGGGGCAGGCGAAAATCCCGCAATCGCCTTCCGCCGCCGCGCATGGGTCGGCCGGGCCGATCGGTCTCGATCGGGCAGTGGCGATCTTCGATCAACTTGGCCTGCATCGCGGCTATGCCGTCAGCGTTCCGAAGGCCAGCGACGGCGTCTATACCGGCTCCGTCTATCCGGACGACCTCGCCGAGCAGCGGGTCGTGCATCTCGACCAGTATACCGGCAAGCCGTTGATCGACATGAGCTATGCCGACTACGGTCCGCTCGGCAAGGCGCTCGAATGGGGCATCAATGTCCATCTCGGCCAGGAATTCGGTCTGTTGAACCAGATCGTTCTGACGATCGTCTGCCTGCTGATCGTGCTGCTTGCCGTTTCAGCCGGCGTCATGTGGTGGAAGCGGCGTCCCAGAGGCTCGCTCGGCGTGCCGCCGCTGCCGGCGGACAGACGCGTGTTTCGTGGCCTGATCGCGATGCTGATCGTCGGCGGGATCGTGTTCCCGCTGGTCGGTGTTTCGCTGGTCGTGATGCTCGTGCTCGATTGGGTTTACGTGCGCGTAAGGAAGACGGGCCGGAGGGTGGCTGCGTAAGGCGCCTGTCTGAGGTACGGGTGACGCCCTGCCAGAAGGACCGGCGGTCTAAGCGCCGGCCCTTCGAAGGGGATTTTCATCAACCTTCGGAAACAAGCCGCGTGAGGAAACCCGTCAGATCCTCGGTAACGTAATCGACCTGTGCGTCGCCGTCGGATGTCTTTTCCCAGGCCTCGGCGAATTCGTATTCGAAATTGCGCGGCACCAGCAATACGGTTTTCATGCCGAGCGCCTTCGGCACGACGAGATTGCGCGGCAGGTCCTCGAACATGACGGCATTGCGGGTATCGACCCGATGCAGGCTCATGAACTTGTGGTAGGTATCGCCGGCAGGCTTCGGCACGTAATCGGCAGCGACGATGTCGAAGATATCGTCGAAATGATCGAGAATGCCGAGCGCCCGCGCCGTCATTTCGGCATGCTTGACGCTGCCATTGGTAAAGATGAACTTGCGGCCGGGCAGCGTGCGGATTGCCTCGCCCAGCGCCGGATCGGCAGGCACGACGGAATAGTCGATCGCATGCGCCTTTTCCAGGAAATCGTTCGGATCGATGCCGTGATGGATCATCAGCCCCTGCAGCGTCGTGCCGTGATCCCGGTAATATTGCTTCTGCAGCGTCTTGGCTTCCGCCGGCTCCATCGTCAGCAAGGCCGCCACATAGGCCGTCATATTGCGGTCGATCTGCGAGAACAGATTGACGCTGTGCGGGTAGAGGGTGTTGTCGAGGTCGAACACCCAGTCGGTGACATGGGCGAAATCGCGCGGGTTCGGCAGTTTGTCAATGGAGGCCATGGGGCCTTATGGCATGGCGAATGTGGCGAGGAAATGGACTTTATGATCGCTGCGCGCATTTCCACTTTGAATTGCCAAAACGATGTGGCACGTTTCGCGCCGGGACGGTTTTGGCTCAGGAGCTGCAAATACCGATGTCGGATGAACTCTTCTATCTTATATTTCTGTTCGGTTTCTACGCCACGACAGTCGTTACCTATTTCGCCCTCGGCTACGGCCTGACCTGGGTCAACGACCGCAATCCGGAGCGGAAGATTCAGAAGGGGCGCGGCCCAGGTAAACGCCGCAAGGCGGAAATCCGCCAGAGCCTGGCTTCGATGTTCAGCGCCTGCCTACCGGTGACGATCGGCCTCTATGCCCAGCAAAAAGGCTGGGCGCCTGTGCCCTGGGCCTTCAACTGGTGGGCGGCGGTGCCGCTGTTTATCCTCGTCATGTTCCTCTACGACACCTGGTTCTATTTCATGCACCGGCTGCTGCACACCAAGTGGCTCTACCCGCTGCACGCTCTTCATCATAAAAGTGTCGCACCGACGATCTGGAGCACCTATTCGGAGGATGTTCTGGACAATTTTCTCCTGCAGAGTTTTTCGGCCGTCATTGTCTTCGTCGTCCCGTTCCCGCCGGCCATTCTGGTGGGACAAAGACTGTTCGAGCATTTCAACGGCATGTTCGGCCACTGCGGATTCGAGTATTTTGCCTCGTCGACGGCGCGTTATCCCTCCCCGATGTTGTGCACGACCTTCCATGATCAGCACCACTCGGGATTCCGGTACAACTACGGCAACTACTTCTCGTTCTGGGACCGTGTCCTGGGCACAGTCTCGCCGAACTACGACCAGCATGTGAAGAAATTCGAGGAGGAAGTACCCCCGCTGACCTTCAGGCAGGCCGCGGACACGCCGGCCGCTCAGGAAAACTCGGCCTGAACCGTCTTTAGTCGTCCGCCGTACTTGGCAATGTCCGGACCTGCGTGCTAGCCCGCAGCCATGCAAACCTGGATCATCATCACCGTCGCGGCTGCCTTCCTGCAGAACATCCGCTCCGCCATGCAGAAACATCTGAAGGGCGTCATGGGCACGACCGGGGCGACTTTCGTGCGCTTCGGTTATGGCGTGCCCTTTGCGCTCCTCTATCTCGCCATCCTCTGGCGCGGCTTCGACCGGCCGCTGCCGGTGCCGGACGGGCATTTCTTTCTCTGGGCGGTGATCGGCGGGATGTCGCAGATCGTCGCGACCTTCCTTTTGGTGCATCTGTTTTCCTTCCGTAATTTCGCGGTCGGAACCGCCTATTCGCGCACGGAGCCGGCGCAGGCGGCACTATTCGGGCTGATTTTCCTCGGCGAGACGGCAAGCCGGGGAACTCTGATGGCGATCGCGATTTCGGTCGTCGGCGTGATGATCATTTCGGTGGCGCGCACGCCGCTCAGCGTCCGGTCGCTGGTGACCTCGGTCTTCACGCGAACGGCCGGGGTCGGTCTTCTGTCCGGCACCTTCTTCGGTCTGTCGGCGGTGTCCTACCGCTCCGCCTCGCTGGCGCTGGCGCCCAGCCTGCCGCAGCCGGATTTCGTCATGCAGGCGAGTTTTACGCTCGGCTTCGTCATTCTGCTGCAGACCGCAACGATGCTTGCATGGATACTGCTGCGACAGCCGGAGGAGTTGAAGCGGGTGATTGCCGCCTGGCGGCCGGGTGTGTTGGTTGGTTTTGCCGGCGCGTCGGCCTCCTTCGGCTGGTTCATGGCGATGACGCTGCAGCAGGCGGCGATCGTCAAGGTGGTGGCGCAGGTGGAGATGCTGTTCACCTTTGCCTCGGCCGTCTTCATCTTCCGCGAGTGGATCAACCGGCTGGAGGTGATCGGCTGCCTGCTGATCGTTCTCGGCGTCGTCATGCTGCTGGTGGTTTGACCGAACAGACCCGCGAAATCTGACGGCTGCCTCTGGCGCAAGCGGTGGCTTTTGCGGCATGAAGACCACTGGGATTGTTTTCGGAGGAAAAACGATGAACCAGGTGGAGAAGGCAAAGGCGTTCACGGACCTGCACCGCAAGGGCGATCCGGTTGTGCTCTACAATATCTGGGATGCCGGCACCGCCAAGGCCGTTGCCGAAGCCGGCGCCAAGGCGCTGGCGACCGGAAGCTGGTCGGTGGCGGCTGCCAACGGCTATGGTGACGGCCAGGAAATTCCGCTGCTGCAGCTCGTCGATATCGCCCGCGCCATCGTGGCGGCGACCGACCTGCCGGTGTCGATCGACTTTGAAGGCGGCTATGCCGAGGATGCCGCCGAGTCGGCGCTGAATGTCGGACGGGTGATCGACGTCGGCGCCGTCGGTATCAATTTCGAGGACCAGGTGGTCGGCGGCAGCGGGCTGCACACGCTTGAGGCGCAGGCAGCAAGGATCAAGGCGATCCGGGCGACAGCTGATCAGAAGGGCGTGCCCTTCTTCATCAATGCCCGCACCGATTTGTTCCTGAAGCTCTCCGATCCCGTCCGCCACGCCCCACTGGTGGACGAGGCGATCGAACGGGCCGCGGCTTACGCCGAGGCCGGCGCCAGTGGCTTCTTCGTGCCGGGCCTGTCGAACCCCGACCTGATCGGCCGCGTCTGCGAGGCCGTCGCCCTTCCGGTCAACATCATGATGCGGCAGGGTGTGCCGGATGTGAAGACGCTGGGGGGCCTGGGCGTCGGGCGCGTTAGCTACGGGCCGGGGCCGTATCGGGCGATGATCGAGTGGCTGAAGGGCGAGGCCAGCGGGATTTATCAGCGGGTCTGACGCTGCGCATTGCTTCAACGTCCGTCATTCCTGTGCTTGGCACAGGAATCCAACAAGCCCAAGTCCTTGGGCTTAAAGAGTCTTTTGACCCGACGGACGTCGCGTCGCTGGATCCCCGCCACAAGGGTCCATAAGGGCGAGGATGACGGGGGCAGGGGGTTGCATTTACCCAAGACGCCGCCGCATCAGGTGGGAAGGGTTTCCGGTTGAGTACGGCCGAAGTCGGTTTGTCAACCAACATCACGGAACGATCAGCGTTCCCGCACCATGCTCCGTGAAGATCTCGAGCAGCACCGAATGCGCCGTCTTGCCGTTGAGGATGACGACGCCTTCGACGCCTCGGGCGAGTGCTTCGATGCAGGTCTCGACCTTCGGGATCATGCCGCCGGAAATCGTGCCGTCCTTGATCAGCGCATGCGCTTCTGCGACCGAGAGTTCCTTGATCAGCTCGCCCTTCTTGTCGAGCACGCCGGGAACGTCGGTGAGGAAGAGCAGGCGGGTGGCATTGAGCGACCCGGCAATGGCGCCGGCAAAGGTGTCGGCATTGATGTTGTAGGTATGGCCATCGCGGCCGGGCGCCACCGGGGCGATGACCGGGATCATCTCGGAGCGGGCGAGCAGGTCGAGCAGCGTGCGGTCGACTTCGACGATCTCGCCGACGAAGCCGAGGTCGAGCACGCGTTCGATGTTGGAATCCGGGTCCTTGATGGTCTTCTTGGCCTTTTCGGCAAAGACCATGTTGCCGTCCTTGCCGCAGAGCCCGATCGCCCATTCGCCGGTCTGGTTGATCAGCGCGACGATTTCCTTGTTGATCGAGCCGGCGAGCACCATTTCGACGATCTCGACGGTCTTGGCGTCGGTGACGCGCAGGCCGCCTTCGAATTTCGATTCGATGCCCATCTTGGTCAGCATCGCGCCGATCTGCGGGCCGCCTCCGTGGACGACGATCGGGTTGACGCCCGACTGCTTCAGAAGCGCGATATCCGCGGCAAAGGCCTTGCCGAGCTCGGGATTGCCCATGGCGTGGCCGCCATATTTGACGACAATCGTCTTGTTCTCGTAGCGCTGCATATAGGGCAGGGCCTTGGCGAGAAGATCTGCCTGGATTTCGCTTTCGGATGCGGACATGGAAATACCTCGAAATTGACCGGCTGCTGTTTAGCGCAAGTTTCCGGCGGAGGGAATGATCCGCGTCAAAGATAAAGCCGGTGTGACATGGGCTTTCGCAGCCGGTTTTATCTGCTGGACCTCCCTTTTTATCCCCGGATTTCCGCCCTATGTTCGCCGCTGAAGGGGCGAGGACCGGAAGCTTTCATGGGCATTGACGATATTTCCACGCTGATCGGCCGGGTTTCGCTGAAGGACCGCGCGGCGTTCTCGGCGCTCTACAAGCAGACCAGTCCGAAACTTTTCGCCATTTGCGTGCGTATCTTGCGGGACAGGGCTGAAGCGGAAGAAGCGCTGCAGGAAATCTACATCAAGATATGGCAGCGCGCCGACCGGTACGTCGCCGGTGAAACCAATCCGATGTCCTGGCTTTCGGCGATCGCACGCAATCATGCGATCGATCAGTTGAGAGCGCGAAAGCCTGTGGCAAACACGATTGACGAGGCCTATGATTTGGCCGATTCTGCTCCGGATCCTGAAAAATCCGCCATCAACAAGGCAGAGGGCCGCAAAATCGACAATTGCATGGGCCAGCTTGAGGCAGACCGCGCGAATGCGGTGCGCAAGGCCTATGTCGAAGGGCTGAGCTACCAGGAACTTGCCGGACTTTTCGGCGTTCCGCTGAACACGATGCGAACATGGCTGCGCCGCAGTCTTTTGAAACTGAGAGAGTGCATGGAGCGATGACCACACAGGACCCCGAAAGCGGAGATTCTCGCCGCGACCAGGTGATCGCGGGCGAATATGTGCTTGGTGTTCTCTCTGCCGACGACCGTCGCAAGGTGGAGGCGCGCATGGTCCTCGACCGCGCCTTTGCGGCGATGGTCAAACACTGGCAAAGCAATCTCTCCTCCTTCGACGAAAGCTATGAACCGCTGCAGCCACCGCCGCAGGTCTTCACCGCGATCGAGCGCCGGCTCTTTTCGGAGCCGCCGGCAGCCGTAACCGGTGGGTTCTGGAACTCGCTGCCTTTCTGGCGGATTTTGACCCTGGCCTCCGTTGCCGGTCTCGTCACGATTGCAACCTTTGCATCCGGCATCCTTGAACCCGTGAGCCAGAAGCGGCCACTGGTCGCCGAGCTTGCTGGCGAGGGCAGCGCCGCGATCAATCTGCTGGCGCAGTATGACGCCGGCACCGGTGCTCTGAAGGTGACGCCGGTTGCTGCCAGGCAGGCAGAGGCCAAGTCGCTGGAAGTCTGGCTGATCGAGGGCGACAATCCCGCCAAATCCCTCGGCGTCCTGCCGCAGACGGGCGAGGGCGAGATCGTCATCGCGCCGGAACTGCGCGCGAAGTTCGGCGAGGGTGTCACGCTCGCCGTCAGCGTCGAACCGTTCGGCGGCTCGCCGACAGGCACTGCGACGGGACCTGTCGTCGCTGCCGGCAAGACGCGGCTGCCCTGAGACTTTGACTGTGGGTTAGCCATGACCTACCAGATGCTGCGCCTATGTTGCGCGGCATTTTTCATTTCCTTTGCCGATAATTTTAAAAAAAGCACTTGAATTTCAGTTCGTTGGAAGTTTCTGAATTTTCCTGAAACTCTTTTCTAGAGCCCGCCGTTACTCGCTTTGTCCTCTGCGCAGAGAACATGAACTCCAGAAATTGGGAGAGACCCGCAAGGCGGGTCGACGAGATCAACAGGAAGGAATAGAGATGTTCAAGTCCATACTGCGCACGGTGACCGTTGCTTCGATACTGGCTGCCGGCGCCTTTGCTGCCCACGCCGGAAACCCGACGGTCGGCGGTGCTCCGATGTACGACAACAAGAATATCGTCGAAAATGCGGTGAATTCGAAGGATCACACGACGCTGGTTGCGGCGGTCAAGGCCGCTGGCCTCGTCGAAACGCTCCAGGGCGCCGGTCCCTTCACGGTGTTTGCGCCGGTCAATGCGGCTTTCGATGCGCTGCCTGCCGGCACGGTGGATACGCTCCTGAAGCCGGAAAACAAGGACATGCTGACCAAGGTGCTGACCTGCCATGTGGTGTCGGCCAATGCGATGTCCGATGCCATCAGCAAGATGGTGATGGACGATGGCGGCACGCATGACGTCAAGACGGTCGGCGGCTGCGTGCTGAAGGCCAAGGCCGACGGCGGCAAGATCACGCTGACCGACGAAACCGGCGGCGTGGCGACCGTCACGATCGCCGACGTCAAGCAGTCGAACGGCGTTATTCACGTGATCGACAAGGTGCTGCTGCCGAAGAGCTGACCTGGTCGGCACACCTTTGCGGGCCGGATGCATTCATGCATTTTCGGCTCCGGGCCGGGAACCAGTCTCTTCCGGCCTCAAGGCCACCGGTGCCGTTTCCGGTGGCCTTTTTCATCCGTATTCAAGTCTTTCCTCACGCGGGATTGATCGGCATTTGTTTTGCTGTCCGCAGTGGGGAACATTAGGTTGACTGCAAAGGATTGCCGGGCACAGCCGGCAATCGGGAGAACGATTATGACACGCCGCCGCTTCTTTCTTCTTTCCGGCACCGCCGTTCTGGCAGCCGCCGCCTTTCGCGGCTTCACGCAGAAAGGCGTTGCCGCGGAAACGGGCGAAAAATTCGAGGTGACGAAAACCGATGCGGAGTGGAAGGCGATGCTGACGGACGAGCAGTATCGGATCCTGCGCCATGAGGATACCGAGCGGCCGTTCACCAGCGCCCTCAACACCGAGAAGCGCAAGGGCATCTTCCATTGCGCCGGCTGCGACCTGCCGGTCTATTCCTCGGAAGCGAAATATGACAGCGGCACGGGCTGGCCGAGCTTCTGGGAGGCGCTGCCGAACGCCATCGGCACGCGCGAGGACACGTCGCTGTTCATGACGCGCACCGAATGTCATTGCCGCCGCTGCGGCGGCCATCTGGGGCATATCTTCGACGACGGCCCGCCGCCAACCGGTATGCGTCACTGCATCAACGGCATGGCGATGACGTTTACGCCGGCGACGGCTTGAGCGCCATCAGTCGCTTTCGGCGGCCAGGGATGCGGCGACGCGACCGCGGTGCATGAGCTTTTTGCTAAGCCCATGCACTGCAAGCGACACGACCGCGGCGCCGGCGAAGACGAGGTTGGCATCGCCGCGCGGTAGCCACACGACCAGCACCAGGCAAAAGGCGGCGAAGGCGAAGCGACCGAGCACCATGCCGCGCAAAAGCGCGATCACGAATTCCGGCCCCGCCGCGCGATGGGACGAGGCGGACAGGACGATGCCGAGCAGCGGGAACACGGCGAGAAGGCCGCTCCAGCCGGGACCGGCGGCTGAGGCGAGCGACGTGACCGCGACGGTCAGCGCCGCGCCCGCCAGCATCCGGGTGAGGATATCGCCCCGTCCCAACGCTTTGCCCGTCGCTGCGAAGCGGCTGCGCGGCAGGAAGGTCTGCGAAAAGAGCACTGCCGCCAGTGCGCAGACGAGGGCGAGGGGGGCCGAGACTGGCAGCGTCGAAAGGCCGAAGGCGACGGCGCACCACACGGTGAGCGCGACCATCACTGAGACAACCCAACCCTTGGAGCGGCAGGTCCAGGCATAGGCGACATTAAAGGCTTCGGACGCTGCGATCGCATAGATGGAAAGGGTTGCCGCCTCGCTGCCGAAGTAGGGTCCGTGTTCCAACACGAGCAGGTACAGGATCGGACCGGCGACCACTGGAAGCGCGGAAAACCACCCCGCGATCGCGGGCCCACATTTTTTGCTTGCCAGTGAAACAGCGAGCAGAAAGGCGGGAACGAGGGTGAGTTTCAAGAGCAGCATGGATGGCCTGTCGGCGGGAGGAACGAAACTCCCTTACCCGTCGATCAGACGCCGATCAATGACCACTTTTGGCACCCGCACGCTGCCCTAGAAGGTACCGGGTGTCGGCGACTGCGGCTGGGTGCCGGAGAGCGCTTCCTGCAGCCTGGTTTCCTGCTCGGGCGAGAGCGAGGTCTTGATCACCTTGCCGCGCAGCCCGGAGAGCTCCGCCAGCACCTTTTCCGGCTGCACCTTGCGCACGAGCACGAAAAGCGCCGAGGAGTTGCTGGGAATGGTTTCGCCGAGCGACTTGATAAAGTCGTCATCGATGCCGTAGTCGGCAAGCGAGCCAGAGAGGGCGCCTGTGCCTGCGCCGATCGCGCCGCCGATGGCAAAGCCTGCAAGCGGGTTGAGGAACAGAAGGCCGACGAGCCCGCCCCACAATGCACCGCTCAAGAGGCCGGAGGTTGCGCCGATCGCGGTCAGGTTCATGCTCTGTTTCAGGTGAACCTTGCCGGCCTCGTCACGCACGACGACGACAGCATCCTCGAGATCGACCAAATATTCCTTTTTCAGCTTATTGAGCTTCAGAAGCACTTTGTCGGCTTCGTCCGTGTTGTCGAAGCCAATGACAATCAGATCAGACATGTCGTTTCTCCCTCAACGCTTGACGTCTCGCAGGTTGCCGCAAGGCTACCCCGCGCCGGGAGATAGAGCACATTTGCTGTCGGGGTAGTGTGACACCCCGAATTAAGAGGTGATTGCAGTCTGGATGGCGCTGCGCAGCTCTTCGAGACCGTTGCCTTTTTCCGAGGAAGTGGAAAGGACTTCCGGGAATGCGGCCGGTCTTTTCCTGATCTTTTCCAGTGTTTCGGCAATCAGCTTCGGAACCGCCGGTTCCTTGATCTTGTCGGTCTTCGTCAGCACAATCTGGTAGGACACCGCCGCCTTGTCGAGCAGGGAGAGCACTTCCTCGTCGTTCTTCTTGATGCCGTGGCGGCTGTCGATCAGCACGTAGACGCGCTTCAGCGTCGAGCGGCCGCGCAGATAGTCGAAGACCAGCTTGGTCCAGGCGTCGACATGTTCCTTCGGCGCCTGTGCATAGCCATAGCCGGGCATATCGACGAGTGCCATCGGCGGCAGGTCGCCGGCCTCGCCGGAAAAGCCGTCCGGCACGAAATAGTTGAGTTCCTGGGTGCGGCCCGGCGTGTTGGAGGTGCGCGCGAGACCCTTGTGGCCGACCAGCGCATTGATCAGCGACGACTTGCCGACATTGGAGCGGCCGGCAAAGGCGATCTCCAGCGGGCCTTCCGGCGGCAGGAACTTCATCGACGGCACGCCGCGGATGAAGATCCACGGCCGCCCGAAAAGGGGCTTGTCGTCCTGCGGCTTAACGTCTGTCATGGCGGTCCTGTCCTTGGCTTTGTGAGAGGACTTCAAGGTTTTGCGTCGCCATGTCAAGAAAAGTTGCGACTTCTGCAACTCCGCTCAGCCCAGTGTGCGCCGCTGCCGCCACATTTCGACGCTGAGATAGGTAAGAAGGGCGGTGAGCACCACTGTTCCGCCAAGGATGGTGTTGGCACTCGGGATCTCGCCGTGGATGGCCGCGACCCAGAGCGGGGCAAGCACCGTCTCGGCGGTACCGAGCAGGGCGGCAAGAGCAGAGGGAACGAGCCGCGCGCCGGTGACGAACAGTGCCAGCCCCAGACCGAAATTCAGCGCGCCGAAGGTCACGAGGATGCCGAGTTGGGACGCGGTGACAGCGAGGCCCGAGGACATGATGACCGCGACGGTGCCGGCGACAATGGTGCCGAAGCAGGCGGCCGGCGTCATGCGCACATGGGCGTATCGACGGGTGATCACGGTGGCGAGCGCGAAGACGAAGGCGATCAGAACGGCAAGCGCATCGCCGATCGGCGAGACGGCGCCGCGCATCGAATCCGACACCATAATGGCGACACCGCCGATCACCGCTGCGATGGCGAGCCATGTCAGGCGCGAAACACGCTCACGGAAGACGAGCCAGCTGATGAGCGCGGCGATCAGCGGTACGCCCGCCTGAATCAGCACGACATTGGCGACAGTGGTGTAGGCGAGCGCCAAAATGAAGGAGGTCGAGGCGATGGCAAAGCAGAGCCCGACGGCGATGCCCGGTAGGCCCATGTTACGGAAGAGCGTGACTGTGCCGCGCGGGCCGTCGCGCACGAGCATGAAGCCGACGAGGAACAGCGCGGCAAACAGTGAGCGCCAGAAGACGATGGTCCAGCCGTCGTCGATCGCGAGGAACCGCGCCAGCGTGCCGCCGAAGCTCCAGACAATGGCCGAGCCAAGCACCAGTATTGCTCCCTGCACCGGGTTTTGTGATCCAGCGGTTACGGATTGCGGCAAGGCGGAAGGCGGCGACATGGCAAGAAACCGGTTGGAGACGGCTGGAGTGTAGGGGCGATTTGCGGCGCTCACACTGATATCCGCGACAGGGCTCTGTCGCAAATCGCATTGGTAAAGCGATTGTGCAATCCCCGACAGATTGACGTCTCGAAATCGGGTTTGAAACTCGGTTTTTGCGAACAGTTTCCATCATAACCAAGCGGGAAACTGCTGTTCGATAGACGTGTGCCGCTTCCGGCTCTAACCAAGTGTATTGGTCAATTCGGGCTCAACGGGCGTTGTCTCATTCCGGATTTTCTGGACACACGCCTCAGGCTTCGCACCAGAAACATCAAAGGCGGCTTTTCTCCCGGGGCGACCGTTGTTACAGTTTCGGGAAGCGCCATTGGGCTGACGGGGGTGGGATGCGAATGAAAGCTTTGGTTGCGAAGATCGCCGCGGCGGCCTTCGTTCTGTTTGCCCGCGCGATAACCGCGGTTCGTGCCATCTGGCCCGAGGAGGGGTTGCCGTCCCGGCCCTGCGTCTATTTCGCCAATCACTCCAGCCATGGCGATTTCGTCTTGGTCTGGGCCGTGCTGCCGCCGAGGCTGCGACGTCTGGCCCGCCCGGTGGCCGGTGCCGAATACTGGCTGAAATCGCAGATGAGCACATTCGTCGGGCGCGACGTCTTCAACGCTGTGCTGATCGAACGGGAGCGGGAAAAGCGGACGCAGGATCCGATCGCGCTGATGGCCGCGGCAATCGATGCCGGCTCCTCCCTGATCCTCTTTCCGGAGGGCACGCGAAACCAGACCGACGAGCGGCTGCTTCCCTTCAAGAGCGGCATCTTCTATCTGGTCACTGCGCGCCCCGATGTCGATCTCGTACCGGTTTGGATCAACAATCTCAACCGCGTCATGCCCAAGGGCGAGATCGTGCCGATCCCGCTGATCTGCACCGTCACCTTCGGCAGCGTTCTGCGTATCGCGTCGGGCGAGGACAAGGAAGTCTTCCTCGGAAGAATGCAGGCCGCTCTGCTGGCTCTCGCTCCGAAACCGGCAGGGAGCGGCGAATGAGTGCGGCAAGCTCCGATCTTGTAACCCTGGTCCTCGGTATCTTCGGTGTGCTGATCGTCGCATCCGCGATCGGCTACATGCTGCAGCAGCGCCTTTCGGCCGATGGGTCGAACGCTGCGGTGGAGAACCTCAACGCCCGGATCAAGGCTTGGTGGATCATGGTCATTCTGATCGGCCTTGCCTTCGTCGCAGGCCGTATCGGCGTCCTCGTCCTCTTCGGCTTCTGCTCCTTTGCGGCACTCAGGGAATTCGTCACGCTCATCAACACCCGCCGTGCCGATCACTGGGCTCTGGCCTCGGCCTTCTTCGTCGTCCTGCCGATGCAGTATTACCTTCTCTGGGTCGAAGAATACGGCATCTTCTCGATCTTCATTCCCGTCTACGCCTTTCTCTTGATGCCGATCATTTCGGTGTTGAGGGGCGATACCGAGCGCTTCCTTCTCCGCATCGCCGAGGTGCAATGGGCCTTGATGATCTGCGTCTTCTGCGCCTCGCATGTGCCGGCGCTGCTCACTCTGACTATTCCGGGCTACGAGGGGCGCAATGTGCTGCTGATCGCCTTTCTGGTGATCGTTGTCCAGTTGAGCGATGTCCTGCAATATGTCTGGGGCAAGCTGTTGGGACGCACCAAGATCGCCCCGCGTCTGTCGCCATCGAAGACGGTCGAGGGGTTTGTCGGTGGCGTCATCAGCGCCACGCTGATCGGAGCCGCCCTCTGGTGGATCACGCCATTCACGCCTTTCCAGGCCGGACTGCTATCGTTCGTCATCACCCTCATGGGGTTTTTCGGCGGATTGGTGATGTCGGCGATCAAGAGGGATCGCGGTGTCAAGGACTGGGGCAATCTCATCGAAGGCCATGGCGGTTTGATCGACCGGCTGGATTCCGTCGTCTTCTCGGCGCCGATCTTTTTCCACATCGTGCGCTACTGGTGGTCGCTCACATGACGGCTGCGCATCGATCTACAGGAGGAGGGGGTGTGGGATCATGACGGAGACAGGCGACCGGCGGCCTCTGGCGAGCCGCAACACCCGGTGGGCACGCGCCATCGCCCGATGGATGGCCTCACGGACGATCACGCCAAACCGAATCTCTCAAGCCAGTATGGCGGCAGCGGCACTGGCCGGCAGCGCGTTCTTCCTCGCCGGGCAGGGGGCGGGCGGTGCAAGGATTGCCTGGCTGCTCATGGCGGCGTTGTTCTGCCAGGCCCGGTTGCTCTGTAATCTGTTCGACGGCATGGTCGCCGTCGAGGGCGGCAAAGGCGAGCCAGACGGTCCCTTCTGGAACGAGTTTCCGGATCGCGTTGCCGACCTCCTTATCTTTGCGGGCGCCGGTTACGGCATCGGCGTGCCGGGCCTCGGCTGGGCGGCCGGCGCCTTCGCTATCCTCACCGCCTATGTCCGCGAACTTGGCCGCGCCACCGGAAACCCCAGCGATTTCTCCGGGCCCATGGCCAAGCAGCACCGCATGGCGACAATCACGGCGGCAGCAGGTATCTCCGTTCTGGAGCCCTTGTGGGAAGGCCGCAACCAGGTACTGATGATCGCCCTTTGGGTCGTTGCCATCGGAGCGGCGTTAACGGCGATCCGTCGTGGACGAACATTGATCCTGCGTCTGAAGGAAACCGATATCTAGTCCATCATGATCGTCACCCGGACCAGACGCATTCTTCCGGACAGCCGCACGATGAAAACGACAATTTCGCGCCCGATATTTGCACCATCACAAACGGGATCCCGTCGGCAATCAAACCCAGGGGCCGTGGAAATATCGCTACAAAGAAAAGCCGCCTGCAGCGGTCTGCTGCAGGCGGCTTTGTCTTCGTCAGCGGCGGGCTTTTCCGCCTGTGCGGTCCGGCCTATTCGGCCGGTTTCGGCCTCCTGGAGAAGAGACCCTTGAGATTGTCGAACAGTTCGATCTTGACGCCGTGGCGCTTCATGATGATCGCCTGCTGGGTGATCGACAACGTGTTGTTCCAGGCCCAGTAGATGACCAGACCGGCCGGGAAGCTGGACAGCATGAAGGTGAAGACCAGCGGCATCCAGGTGAACAGCATCGCCTGGGTCGGATCCGGCGGCGTCGGGTTCATGCGCATCTGCAGGAACATGGTGATGCCCATGATCAGCGGCCAGACGCCGATCATCAGCGCATGCGGAACCGCAAACGGCAGAAGGCCGAACAGGTTGAACAGCGAGGTCGGATCCGGCGCGGACAGGTCCTGGATCCAGCCGAAGAATGGCGCATGGCGCATTTCGATGGTGACATAGATCACCTTGTAGAGCGCAAAGAACACCGGAATCTGGAAGAGGATCGGCCAGCAGCCGGCGATCGGGTTGATCTTCTCGTCCTTGTAGAGCTGCATCATCGCCTGCTGCAGCGCCATACGGTCGTCGCCGTGCTTCTTCTTCAGTTCCTCCATCTTCGGCTGAACCTTCTTCATGTTCGCCATCGAAGCGTATTGCTTGCTGGCGAGCGGGAAGAACAGCGCCTTGACGACGATGGTGGTCAGAAGGATTGCAACACCGAAATTGCCGAAGTAACGGAAGAAGAAATCCATCAGTTTGAACATCGGCTTGGTGATGAAGTAGAACCAGCCCCAGTCGATCAGCAGGTCGAACTGCGGAATGGAATAGGACTTCTCGTAGCCATCGACCAGTGGGACCTGCTTGGCGCCGGCGAACACCAGCGTCTTGAGGTCGGCCGATTGGCCAGGGGCGATCGTGATCGCGTCCTGCTTGTAGTCAGCTTGATAGCGCGGGCGGCCGTCGGGGAAATGCGCGAACTTCGCTTCATACGGCGTGGTCTGCGGCGGCACGATCGTCGCGGCCCAGTATTTGTCGGTGATGCCGAGCCAGCCGGTCGTCGTCTTGCCGGGCTGGATGGGCGCCTCGTCCTCGACCTTGCCGTAGGCGACTTCGTTCAGCCCGTGCTCGCCGATCACGCCGATGAAACCTTCGTGGAGCACGTAGACGCTCGGCGTCGTCGGCTTGTTGAAACGGGTGACGCGGCCGTAGGAGGACAGCGAAACCGGAGCACCGCTGCCGTTGTTGATGGTATCGGTGACCTGGAACATATAGTGGTCGTCAATCGAGATCGTGCGAGTGAAGACCACGCCTTTCTCGTTGGTGAAGGTCAGGACCACTGGTGTTGCGGTCGTCAGCGTGTCGCCGCTCTTGACCGTCCAGACGGTCGTCGGACCGGGAACCGTGCCGGTCGCCTCACTACCGATGTAGCCGAGTTCGGTGAAATAGCCGTCCTTCGTATCGGCCGGGCTGAACAGCGTGATGAGGGGGCTCTTGTCGTCGACGGTCTCGTGGTATTCCTTGAGCTTCAGGTCGTCGAACCGGGCGCCGGTGAGGTTGATCGAGCCGCTCAGCGCCGGCGTGTCGATGGTCACGCGGGCCGACTTGGCGATCGCCTGGTCGCGGGTTTCAACGGCGCCGGGCACCACGCCGTTTGCCGGCTGGCCCGAAACAGCAGGGGTGCCGGTCGGCTGGGTCTGCTGCGCCGTCGTCTGCTGGGGTTCCGTCGCAATACGTTCTTTCTCTATTTTCGGATTGACGTAGAGAAACTGCCAGGCGATCAGGATGAGCACCGACAGGGCAATCGCCACGAAGTAATTGCGGTTATTTTCCATCATTCTTTCCTGAAGCCGGCCGGCTGTGGCCGTGAATTTTCTGCTTGTTTTCGATCCGCTGGCAGAGCCCTCCCACCACGCGCTCGAAGGGAGCGTTGAGGAGGTCGCGTCTGGCGACAATCACATAGTCGTGTCCGGGCTTCATTGCAAACCCGGCAGACAGTCGCACCGCCTCTTTGAGGCGCCGGCGCATCCGGTTGCGTTCCACGGCATTGCCGTGCTTCTTGGTGACGGTGAAGCCGCAGCGCGGCGGGCTCTCCGCTTCGCCACGATCAAGAACTTCGAGAAGGAACAACGGGCCTTTCCGCTGCTCCCCTTCGCGCACAGCAAGAAACTGCGGCCGGCTTTTCAGCCGCCCGACAGTCGATTTTTGATTATTTGACGTCATGTGCCCGCATTCTTTCTTCGGGCCCGATCGGCTTAAGCCGACAGACGCTTGCGGCCACGTGCCCGGCGGGCAACGATAACCTTGCGGCCACCCTTGGTGGCGATACGTGCACGGAAGCCGTGACGGCGCTTGCGAACAAGCTTGGACGGTTGGTAGGTACGCTTCGTCATTTATTTTAATACCGCGGTGTGCGGCCCTTCTTGGGTTTGCTTCTTAGCAAGGGAGCGTTACGTTCCGGCCACGGCTTTGCACGGGGCAAGGGGACTTGTCCGGACGTGGGGCGGCTTATAAGAGCAAAGACGCGCGAAAGTCAATTGCCAGCGCAGAAAAGCTGGGGTTTGCCTGCTTTTGGCCGTTCCGGATCGCACAGGGTGCGGCGCGAGATGTGGCGGCAACCTTCAACTCATAATTGAAAATTAGAATATCTTAAAATAAGAAAATAAAGAAAGTCCTAAAACGAAATCCCTAGAATTTGATGGGTCGAGGAGGCGTTTCGTTAATCATCTTTGTCTTAGTGTCCCTGCATATAAAAGAGCCCATAAGCTGTCGCTTCAGGCCTGTTGCCGGTTCCAAGGAGACGCGTTCCATGAAAATTCGAGGCAAGATCTATCTCATCGTCGGGGTGATGAGCCTGATCACGCTGGCCGTCACGGGCATGGCGCTGACCGTGATCACGCAATATAACGCCAGGCTCGTCCAGTTCGACAACGCCTCGGATCGCGCCTTCAACGGCGAACGCCTGAACCGCCTCGTGACTGGGGTGGTCATGGAGGCGCGCGGCATCTACGCGGCTCCGACCGTCGAAAAATCCAAGTCCTTCGCCGAAGGCCTGATGAAGAACCTCGGCAAGATGGATGCACTTCTCACCGATTGGCGGCCACTCGTTCCGCAGGAGCAGCTTCCGGCGTTCGAGGCCGTGGTCAAGCGCGCCGCAGAATTCCGCACCTTCCGGACGGAGACGGCACGGCTTAGTCAGGAAGTTTCGCCGCAGGCTGCCAACGAGCAGGGCAACAATGAGCTCAACCGCGCCAACCGCAAGGCGTTCCAGGCCGAGATCGACGCTGTCGTGGATACGGACCGCGCCGCGCTCGAGGAAATCCAGGCCGAGTTGAGCGCCATCGAGAGACAGATGATCCTGATCGTCCTCCTGACGGCCGGCATCGGTCTTGCAGCCGGACTCGGTGCGGCCTTCTACATCGGCACGAAGGAGCTGAGCCAGCCGATCCTCACGCTGACGGGCACGATGAAGCGGCTTGCCGAGGGCAATCTCGACGCCGACGTGCCCTTTGCCGGCCGCAAGGACGAAATCGGCGAAATGGCCGGTGCCGTCGAAGTCTTCAAGCGCAACGGTCTTGCCGTGCGCGAACTCAACGCCCAGGAAACCGCGCTGCGTGAAAAGAGCGCCGATCTGCAGTCGAGCATCGCCGTGGTCGTTACCGCCGCCGCCGCCGGGGACTTCACCCAGCGCATCAACAAGGACTATGGCAATACCGATCTCAATCGTTTTGCTTCCAGCGTCAACGAACTCGTTGGCAGTGTCGATAGCGGCATCAACGAGACCCGCCGCGTCATCGCCAGCCTCGCTGTCGGCGACCTGACGCAGGACATGAGCGGCACCTTCCACGGCGCCTTCGCCGAATTGCAGCAGAACGTCAACGATACGCTGTCCACCCTGCAGAACACGCTGCGCGAGATCCGCACCACCAGCGACTCGATCAACGGCAACTCGACCGAACTGCGTTCCGCCGCCGACGATCTGGCAAAGCGCACCGAACAGCAGGCTGCATCGCTCGAAGAGACGTCGGCGGCACTGGAGGAGATCACCGTCGCTGTCCGTAACTCGACCGACCGTGCCCAGGAGGCGACCGTCATGGTCACCGAGGCCAAGCAGAGCGCTGCCCAATCCGGCGAAGTCGTGCGCAATGCGGTCGAAGCCATGGGGCGCATCGAGCAGGCCTCCAGCGAAATCGGCCAGATCACCAACGTCATCGACGAGATCGCCTTCCAGACCAACCTTCTCGCGCTCAATGCCGGTGTCGAGGCTGCGCGCGCCGGTGATGCGGGCAAGGGCTTTGCCGTCGTCGCCCAAGAGGTTCGTGAACTCGCCCAACGCGCCGCCAGCGCCGCCAAGGACATCAAGGGGCTGATTGCCAAATCCGGCTCGGAAGTCGCAACCGGCGTCAAGCTTGTGCAGGAGACGGGCCAGGTCCTCGGCCAGATCGAAACGCGGGTCTTGAAGATCAACGACCATATTCACTCGATCGCCATCGCCGCCCGCGAACAGTCGACGGGGCTCAGCGAAGTCAGCATCGCCGTCAACCAGATGGACCAGGTAACGCAGCAGAACGCTGCCATGGTGGAGGAAGCCAACGCCGCGACCCACAAGCTTTCGGTCGAAACCGACAACCTCGCCCGGCTGATCTCGCACTTCAAGCTCAACGATGCGCCGCCGCTGAGGGTTGTCGCGCCGGCCCGGGAAACTGCCCGTCCGGTTGCCTCGCCGGCCCGCAAGATGCTCGGCACCGTCGCCCGCGCCTTCGGTGGCGCGTCTGCGAGTGCAGCGGCCTCGAAGGACAGTTGGGAAGAATTCTGATCGGGTTTCAGATAGAGTGTGAACGCAATCCCGCGGCGATCCAATATCGCCGCGGGATTTTTGCATTTCCACGTTTCGATCACGGCGACGTTTTTTGCCGCGATCATTCGTTATTGGTTCCGGCCGCTCTTTCCTTCTAAAGCTGCTGTGCACCGAATGAGGTTCGGCCAGCGGGAAGACGGCATTTGAACTTGGAGAAACATCGGACATCGCCACTCGTGGGCGCCGCGGAACCGGACGATACGCAGCCGGTTTTGTTGCGCATCCTGCCGCTCGTCCTGCTTGCCGTCGGGTTGGGCGCCGCCTACGGATTGGGATGGCACCGCTATGTGTCGCTCGATTGGCTGGCCGACCAGCGCCAGGTGCTTCTGGATTTCGTTGCACGTCATCCTATCAAGGCGCTAGCGCTGTTTTCCGCCGTCTACGTCGCTGTCGTCGCGCTCTCCATACCGGCTGCGGCGGTGTTGACGATCTTCGCCGGCTTCCTGTTCGGCTGGCTGGCTGGCGGCGCCCTCGTCGTGGTGGCGGCGACGATCGGTTCCTGCCTGCTCTTTGCTGGCGCGCGTACGGTGTTCGGCGATGTCCTGCGGCGTCGGGCCGGGCCATTTCTTGTGCGCTTTTCTGAAGGGTTCACCAGGAACGCCTTCAGCTATCTGCTTGTCCTGCGGCTCGCGCCTGTCTTTCCGTTTTTCGTGGTCAATATCGCACCGGCCTTTTTTCCCGTCGGCTTGCGGACGTTCGCGGCAGCGACCTTTGTCGGTATCATCCCCGCGACTTTCGCCTATGCCTGGCTTGGCCGGAGCTTCGAGCAGGTCATAGGCGAAGCCGCTCGGCAGGGCCGCGTTTTGAGGCTGTCTGACTTTCTCACGCCGCAACTGACATTTGCTTTTGCAGCCCTTGCCGTCATTGCCGCGCTGCCGCTTGTCGTGCAGTTTGTCCGCGAGAGACGGCAAGAGGCCGGACGTGGCGGGAAAGACTGACGGCGTGACACAGCTTCTGCAACCGGACATCTGCGTGATCGGCGGCGGCTCGGCGGGCCTGTCGGTTGCAGCCGGCGCTGCCGCTTTCGGCGTGCCTGTCGTGCTGATTGAACGCGGCCGCATGGGCGGCGACTGTCTGAACTATGGCTGCGTTCCCTCCAAGGCGCTGATCGCTGCGGGCCGTCATGCGCATGCAGTGCGCAAGGCGGCCGAATTCGGGGTTTTCGCCGGCGAGCCGGCGATCGATTTTGAGAGGGTGCATGCCCATGTGCGCTCTGTGGTCGACGCGATCGCTCCGAACGATTCGGTCGAGCGGTTCACCGCCCTCGGGATCAAGGTGGTCGAGGCCGAGGCGCGGTTCGTCGATCGCGACACCATTGAGGCCGGCGGCTTTACCATCCGGGCCCGCCGTTTCGTCATCGCCACCGGGGCCTCGGCCATGGTTCCGCCGATTCCGGGGCTCGCCTCCATCGATTATCTGACCAATGAGACCCTGTTCGACCTCACCCGCCTGCCGGAACATCTGCTGATCATCGGGGCGGGGCCGGTCGGGTTGGAGATGGCCCAGGCGCACCGGCGGCTGGGCGCGAAGGTCACTGTCGTGGAAACGGCAGACGCGCTCTCCAGAGAGGACCCGGAACTGGCGCGCATCGCGCTCGACCGGCTGCGCGGCGAGGGGATTACGATCCTTGAGAACAGTCGTGTCCTCTCCGTTGAAAAAGACGGGCCGGGGGTGCGCCTGCAGTGCGAGACGCCGGAAGGCCCCCGAACCATCGACGGCAGCGCCCTGCTTCTCGCCGCCGGACGCAAGGCCGACACGACAGGCCTTGGCCTCGATGCCGCCAGCATCGCCGAGACGGCAGCGGGCATTGCCGTGGACGCCAGCCTGCGCACCGGCAATCGCCGCGTCTACGCGATCGGCGACGCGGCGGGCGGTCCGCAATTCACCCATGCCGCCAACTACCACGCCTCGCTCGTGCTTCGGCAAATCCTGTTCCGGCTGCCGGCGCGGGAAAACCGCGACATCATTTCGCGCGCAACCTTCACAGATCCGGAAATCGCCGCAGTTGGCCTTGGTGAAGACGAAGCGCGCAAGCAGTACGGACATATCGATATCCTGCGCTGGCCCTTTGCCGAGAACGATCGTGCCCAGGCGGAGCGCGCTACGTCAGGTCTGATCAAGATCATTGCCGGCAGGCGCGGTAAAATTCTTGGCGCCGGCATCGTCGGCTCAGGTGCTGCCGAGATGATCAACATGTGGTCGATGATCATTGCCAACGGCCAGTCGCTGCGGCATTTGGGGCGTGCCATCGCACCTTATCCGACCATGACGGAGATTGGAAAACGCGCTGTCATCGCCTATTATGCACCCCTGACACGAAAGCCGTTCGCCCGGGCCGTCATCCGGCTGCTGCGGCGTCTTGGCTGAGGCGACGGGATTGCGTGAAAACATGACGGCAGAAAAGACAGAGGTCACAGCCTTGCAGAAGCCACCGCGGCGGGCCGGCTTCTTTCGCGGCCTTTCCGGCAAGCTGCTGCTGCTCACAATATCGTTCGTCATGCTTGCCGAAGTGCTGATCTTCGTGCCCTCCGTCGCCAATATGCGCATCCGCTGGCTGGAAGACCGGCTCAATACGGCGGCTGCGGCCGGTGTGGTGGTCGATGGCCTTCAGGATGTGCAGCTCTCCCGCCCGCTGCAGGAAGAAACGCTGATGGCGACCGGCACCAAGGCGATCGTGCTCAGGCGCAAGGACGAATCGCGGCTGATCGCGGCGGAAGACATGCCGCCGGAAGTCGATGCGCAATACGACGTTGCGGCGATGACGCCGCTTGCCGCCATCCGCGACGCGTTCGACACGCTGCTGTTCGGCGGCGACAAGGTGGTGCGGATCTACGGCCCTGTCGGTGACAGCGACGCGATCATCGAGGTGGTGATGGAGGATCAGAGCCTGCGCAAGGCGATGCTGATCTATTCACGCAACGTATTTTTCCTGTCGCTTGCGATTTCGCTGTTTACCGCCATGCTGATTTTCCTCGCGATCCGCCGCCTGATGATCGCGCCGATCCGGCGGATGTCGGCCAACATGCAGGATTTCTCCGCAGACCCCGCCGATCCCGCCCGGGTGCTGGCGCCGGGGCCGGGGGAAGACGAGCTTTCGGTCGCCGGCCAGCATCTGGCGGCCATGCAACTGCAGTTGCAGAAGACCCTGAAGCAGCAGAAGAACCTCGCCGATCTTGGCCTCGCCGTGTCGAAGATCAACCACGACATGCGCAACATTCTGTCGTCGGCGCAATTGATCTCGGACCGGCTGGCCGATGTCGACGATCCGATCGTCAAGCGCTTCGCGCCGACACTGTTGCGCACGATCGACCGCGCCGTCGGCTATACGACCGAGGTGCTCTCCTACGGCCGCACGACCGAGCCGGCGCCGCATCGGCGTTTCGTCAAGCTGAGGCCCCTGGTCAGCGATGTCGCCGAAATGCTGGCGATCGATCCCAATATCGGCATTGATTTCCGCATCCAGGTACCGGACGAGCTGCAGGTCGATGCCGACAGCGAGCAGCTGTTCCGCGTCGTCCACAATATCTGCCGCAATGCCGTGCAGGCGCTGGTCAACGATCCGGGCGAGGCCGGCTCCCCCCGAGTGATCACCGTCTCGGCGATGCGCACCGGCAGCGTCGTCAGTATTTCCGTTGATGATACCGGCCCTGGCATGCCGCCCAAGGCACGCGAAAACCTGTTCGCGGCCTTCCGCGGTTCGGCCCGCTCGGGCGGCACGGGGCTCGGATTGGCGATCGCCCGCGAACTGGTGCTCGCCCATGGCGGCACCATCGCGCTCGTCGAAAAGCCGACGCCGGGAACGCTCTTCCGCATTGAACTGCCGGACCGCCCAGTGCCGCTCGACGCCTTCCGCTCCAAGGCCCGGCACTGAGCAGAATATGAGGCCTTGCGGCGCAGATCGGGCGGAAATGACAGGGCAATGACAGTCACCAAAGAGAATTTCACCGCCTTTTCAAAATGATAGTCATATTGCGGCGCAAAAAAAAATCTTTTTGCGGAAATTCGCTTGCATTCCCCGGTTGGACGTTTTAGAGGATCGCCACGCAAGCGGTGATCACCGCAGCGACACGCACCCGTAGCTCAGCTGGATAGAGCACCAGACTACGAATCTGGGGGTCAGGAGTTCGAATCTCTTCGGGTGCGCCATTTCTTTTTTCCCATCGGACGTTTGGTGCGGCGTATTCAATACGACGCAAAACCCGCCTCAATCCCGCGTGTGTTGTTGTTCGCTTGGGCCGTTTGACCTGCCGAGCCGCGCATTTGTGGGTCGCGGCCCCGTCTCACCGATACCCCGTCGCATCCGCGGGTTTGCCCGGGTCCATCACCTCGTCCATATAACGCCAGCAGTCCGGGCGCGAGCCGTCGAGATCGGTGAAGCCGTAGATCTGGGCGAGGCCGCCGCTTGAGACCGACTGGCCGTTCCAGCGCTCCTTGTCCGGGTCGGCGGCGAGCGCGGTTACGGCGCGGCCGAGGAAGCGGGGCGTTTCGGAGATGACGAAATGCGGCTGCATTTGCGTCGCGTCGCGCCAGTTGTCTTCGCTGACATTGTAGTGTCCCAGCATCATTTCCGAGCGCATCCAGCCGGGCGTGATGGAGACGGCGGTGGCTCCGTGGGATGCGAGGTCCTTGGCATGGGTAAAGGCCATGCGATTGGCTGCCACCTTGGCGAGATCGTAGAACGGCGAAAGCCTGTAGTGGCTGGCATTGTATTCGGCGGTGCCGTCCGTCACCTCGACCAGCAGCCCGCCCGGGCGCTCGATCATCAGCGGCAGCGCGTGATGGGCGGTGATCAAATGGGTGTCGATGCCGAGGCGCAGCATTTTGAGGCCATTTTCGAGATTGTGGTCCCAGACCGGCTTGTTCCATTCGAACAGATTTTCCCCGCCCCAGATGTCATTGACGAGAATATCCAGCCGCGCCTGTTCTTGTCTGATGCGCTCGATAAGCCGTTTGACCGCGCCGGCATTGAGATGATCCACCTGGACCGCTATGCCCTCGCCGCCTGCCGCAGTCACCAGTTCGGCGGTCTCCTCGATCGTCTCGGGCCGGCAATACTCCGATTGCTGTGTCCGTGTCGTGCGCCCCGTAACGTAGACGGTTGCGCCCGCCGCCCCGAGTTCGACCGCAATGCCGCGCCCGCCGCCGCGTGTCGCGCCGGCGACCAGTGCTACCTTTCCCTTGAGCGACATCGCATCTCCTGCTCTACCTTGTTTCTCCTGCGGGTCTCAGGGTCTTGCGAGAATGTCGAGTGTCCGCTGGTCGGCTTTGCCCTCGAAGTAGCGGTCGATCGCGGCTTTGAAGGGCGAGGGATCGTTTGCCGCTTCCCGAAACAGGGTCATCGACGAGCGCAGCTTCATGTCGTCGGGCGAGCCGAAGATCTGATGCGCCGTGCGATTGCGCACCGCGTTGATCGTGCGCGTGCATTGGATCAGGCGGCTGCCGAGCAGCGGATGCGCCAGATAGGCGCGGGCTTCGTCCAGGGAGGAAATGGCAAACCGCAGCGCCGTCGGCGAATGGCCGAGGCCGGCGATCTGCGGAAAGATGAACCACATCCAGTGGCTCTCCTTGCGGCCATGCTCCAGTTCGCGAAGGGCCGTGTCATATACGGGCTCCTGGGCCTCGATGAAGCGGGATAGGTGGTAGGGGTCGCTCATGCGCTGCACCTCCAAACCGGTGTGAACCGCGCCGAACTGCCCGGCGCGGTTCTTGAACGTTACCACTTTTGGTGAACGTGAACCTTGATCAAACGCTCATAGACGTCGGCTAGTTCCGCCAGCGTGTCCTCGGGGATCGTGGGAACGTCGCTGGCGGCGGCATTGGCCTGCGCCTGCGCTTCGTTGCGGGCGCCGGGGATGACGACGGAGACGGCGGGGCTCTGGAGGATCCAGGCCAAAGCGAACTGCGCCATGGAAACACCCTGCGGCACCAGCGGCCGCACCTGCTCGACAGCCTCGAGTGCGACCTCGAGCGGCACACCGGCGAAGGTCTCGCCGACATCGAAGAACTCGCCGTGGCGGTTGAACTTGCGATGATCGTCATCGGCGAACTTGGTGTCGGCGGTGATCTTGCCGGACAGGAGGCCGGAGGCCAGCGGCACGCGGACGATGATGCCGACATTCCTCTTCCGCGCCTGTTCGAAGAACAGGTCATGCGGGCGCTGGCGGAAGATGTTGTAGATGATCTGGATCGTCGCAACGCCCGGATATTCGATCGCCTTCAGCGCCTCTTCGACGGTGGAAACCGAGACGCCGTAGTTGCGGATCTTGCCCTTGACGACGAGCTGGTCCAGCGCCCCGAACACCTCCGGCCGGTAGAAAACTTCCGTCGGCGGGCAATGGAGCTGGACGAGATCAAGCGTCTCGACGCCGAGATTGGTGAGGCTCCGGTCGATGAAGGCCTCAATATTGGCGCCGGTGTAACCATCGGCAACATGTGGGCTCAGCCGGCGGCCGGCCTTGGTGGCGACGAAGGGCTTTTTCCCGCCGTGTTCCTTGAGAACCGAGGCGATGATCTTTTCCGAGCGGCCGTCGCCATAGACGTCGGCCGTGTCGATGAAGGTGACGCCGGCGTCGAGCGCGGCATTCAGCGCGCGCTTGCCGTCTTCCTCGGAAACATCCCCCCAGGCGCCGCCGATCTGCCAAGCGCCGAAGCCGATTTCGGAAATAGTGGCGCCGGTGCGCCCCAGGATTCTGTTTTTCATGTGTAATTCCTCGCCGGGCGGCAGCGCGCCCCTCCAATCCCGGCCAAATCCGGCCCGGAAACCTTGTTTACCCGCCGTTTCTATTCCGAATGTGACACGGTGGCCAGCATTCAATCTTTCGGGACGCGTACGATTTTTAGAAAAATCGTCCCTGTTTTCAATGTGTTATAAGGATTTCCGGTGAGAGTCTAAGTTAGTCTTCCAATTTGAGAGAAGCCCTGCCGCGGCTGAGGTCGAGGATGATGGCCGAGGCGGCCTTGCAACTGCCCTTGGGGATCTGCAACGTAAGCTCTGCTCCGGTGCCGGTAAAAGTCTCCGATGCGATCGTCACGCCCATGCCGGCCAGTCTGGCCTTGATGAGAGCCAGATCGGCAAATTCGCAAGTGACGGTACCGCCGATGGTTTCGATCACCTCTGTCTTTTCCGCCGCGCGCAGGCACATGGCCGCCGTGCCGCCATAGGCGCGGATCAGGCCGCCGCTGCCGAGCAGGGTGCCGCCGAACCAGCGGACAACAAGGGCTGCGACATGATCGAGCGACTGGCCGTCGATCGCCTGCAGGATCGGCTTTCCGGCCGTACCGCTCGGCTCGCCGTCGTCGTTGAAGCGATAGGTCTGGCCGATGCGGAAGGCCCAGCAATTGTGGGTTGCCGTCAGGTCGGAATGCCGCGTGACGAAATCCCTGGCCTCGTCCTCGTTCGCGACGGGGCCGCAGATGGCCAGGAAGCGGCTTTTCTTGATTTCCTGGGCGAAGGTTACAGTGTCTTTCAGCGTGTACATTGTTGCGTTATTGCAGGGAAGCAGGGAGCGAGGAACCCCCCTCTGTCGGCTATGCCGACATCTCCTCCTCAAGGGGGGAGATCAGCTGCGGCGAAAACTCCGCCAAACCAGCAAAGATGGAGGTTGCAGAAACGTCGGCACCTTTTAAGAGAACGGGAGCAGGACCGCGCTCTCCAATCTCCCTCCTTGAGGGGGAGATGTCACGAAGTGACAGAGGGGGGTAAACTCTCCTCGCGCGCCCACCCATCTTACCCGATCGACATCAAACTCGCATTGCCGCCTGCCGCCGCGGTGTTGATGCTGGTCGAGATTTCTTCCACGAGCCAGTTCAGGCAATAGGCGTTCGGATTGCGGGCCAGCTCTTCCTTTGATGCGGCCTGGACGAGGACCAGCGGACCGGGCAGGGCGGCGATCTGCTTGTTGACGGTCTGGATACGCTCGGCAACGCCTTCGATCAGCGCGCCGGCAAACGGAGCATCGGCCTTCCAGTCCGAGGTGAAGGAAATCCGGGCGGAGACAGTGGCCGGAAGCGCGTTGAGTGCGTCTTTCAGGCCCGATGCGATATCAATGACGGCATTGTTGCCAGTGGCAAGCACGGCGGCCAACTGGCGGTAGAGGCCTTCCGCGGTTTCCGGCACGAGCAGAATGCGCCCGCGCGGATGCAGTGCATAGAGATTGCGCTCGCCCACCGGACCGGCAAGCTCGGTCGTCAGCCCCAGCGCCGACTGGCTGCCGGTCTCGCGGGCGTGCTGCGCCTGGGTCTTGAGGCCCTTGCCATCCAGCCACTTGGCGAAATCGAGCAGCACCGGATCGGTGTGCACCGAACTGTGCTGCGGCGGAACCGGCGGCACCGTGACCAGGCGGCCGAGATAGAGCGGGCCGCCGGCCTTCGGACCGGTGCCGGAGAGGCCGCGTCCGCCGAAGGGTTGCACGCCGACGACGGCGCCGATGATGTTGCGGTTGACATAGAGATTGCCGGCCTTCACGCGGGAGGTGACATGGGCGATCGTTTCGTCGAGGCGGGTGTGCAGGCCGAAGGTGAGGCCGTAGCCGGTGGCGTTGATGTCGTCGATCAGCCGGTCGAGATCGTCGCGCTCGTAGCGCAGCACGTGCAGGACGGGGCCGAAGACCTCGCGCTTCAGGTCGGAAAGCTTCTTCAGTTCGACGATCGTCGGCGGAACGAAGGTGCCCTCTGCGGTGGCGGATGAAAGCGTGATCTGCTCGACCCTGGCGCCAAGTCCGCGCATCGCCTCGACGTGCTTCTCGATGATACCTTTTGCTTCAGCCGTGATCACCGGGCCGACATCGACGGCAAGCCGGTCGGTGCGGCCGATATCGAGTTCGTGCAGCGCGCCCTTCAGCATGGTGAGAACACGGTCAGCCACATCATCCTGCAGGCAGAGAACCCTGAGCGCCGAGCAGCGCTGGCCGGCGCTGTCGAAAGCCGACGCGATGACGTCGCCGACGACCTGTTCGGCAAGCGCCGACGAGTCAACGATCATCGCGTTCTGACCGCCGGTCTCGGCAATCAGCGGGATCGGTCGGCCGGACGGTGACAGGCGATCGGCAAGCTGGGCCTGGATGAGCCGCGCAACTTCCGTCGAGCCGGTGAACATGACCCCCGCGATATTCTCTGCGCCAACCAGGGCAGCACCCACGCGGCCGTCGCCCGGAAGCAGTTGCAAGGCTTCCGGCGGAATGCCGGCCTCATGCAGGATACGCACACCTTCGGCTGCGATGAGCGGCGTTTCTTCCGCTGGCTTTGCCAGCACCGGATTGCCGGCGACGAGTGCTGCGGCGATCTGGCCGGTGAAAATCGCCAACGGGAAGTTCCATGGGCTGATGCAGACGATGGGCCCAAGCGCCTGATGCGCCGGGCCGAGCGTGCGCGTCGCCTGTTCGGCGTAGTAGCGCAGGAAGTCGATCGCTTCACGCACTTCGGCGATCGCGTTCGGCAGCGATTTTCCGGCCTCGCGGACAATCAGGCCAAGCAGCGTCGGCATGCGCGCCTGCATCAGATCGGCGGCACGCACCAGGCATTGAGCGCGTTCGGCCGGCAGCACGCTGCTCCACGTCGCGCCTTCGGCAAACGCGATCTTCACGGCGCGGCAGGCATCATCTTCCGACGTCTCCGTGACCGCGCCGACGGCGTCACGATGGTCGCCGGGATTGAGCACCGTCCGGCTTTCGCCGCGCAGGGTCTGCGATCCAAGTTGCGGCGCGGCTGTCCAGCCGATTGCGGTGCTTGCCTTCAGCGCATCCGACAGCATCGACAGCTCGGCCTCGTTGGAAAGGTCGAGCCCGGTGGAGTTTTGGCGCCCGGCGTAAAGGTCGACTGGCAATTTGATCTGGTCGTGCTGCGCGCCCATCACCGGCATGGCGCGGACGACATCGACCGGGTCGGCGATCAGTTCGTCGACGGACACGGCCGGATCGGCGATGCGGTTGACGAAGGAGGAATTGGCGCCGTTTTCGAGCAGGCGGCGCACCAGATAGGCAAGCAGCGTCTCATGCGTTCCGACCGGCGCATAGATACGGGCAGGACGGTCGAGATTGGCCTTGCCGACCACCTCGTCATAAAGCGGTTCGCCCATGCCGTGCAGGCACTGGAATTCGTAGTCGCCGACCTTGAAGCCGGGCCCGGCCATTTCATAGATTGTCGCCAGCGATTGGGCATTGTGGGTGGCGAATTGCGGGAAGACGACGTCCTTGGCACTCAGCAGCTTGCGTGCGCAGGCGATGTAGGAAACGTCGGTATAGATCTTGCGGGTATAGACCGGAAAACCCTCGAGCCCGTCGATCTGCGCGCGCTTGATCTCGGCGTCCCAATAGGCGCCCTTGACGAGGCGCACCATCATGCGGTGGCCCGAGCGGCGGGCGAGATCGATGATGAAATCGAGCACGAAGGGGCAGCGCTTGCCATAGGCCTGGACGACGAAGCCGACGCCGTTCCAGCCGGAGAGATCGGGGTCGAGCCGCAGTGCTTCGAGCAGGTCGAGCGACAGCTCCAGCCGGTCGGCTTCCTCGGCGTCGATGTTGAGGCCGATATCGTAGCTCTTGGCAATCAGCGCCAGCGCCTTCACCTTCGGCAGCAGCTCGCCCATGACGCGGGTGCCCTGGGCGCGGACATAGCGCGGATGCAGGGCGGAAAGCTTGATCGAGATGCCGGGGCCTTCATAGATGCCGCGCCCGGCCGAAGCCTTGCCGATCGCATGGATGGCGTTTTCGTAGTCGGCATAATAGCGCTTGGCGTCGGCTGCCGTCGTCGCGGCCTCGCCGAGCATGTCGTAGGAATAGCGGAAGCCGCGCGCTTCCAGCGGCCGTGAGCGCTTCAGCGCTTCCTCGATGGTTTCGCCGGTGACGAACTGCTCGCCCATCATCCGCATCGCCATGTCGACGCCACGGCGGATCACCGGCTCACCGGCCCGCGCAATCAGGCGGGTAAGGGCGGCGGACAGGCTGCGGTCGTTGACGGTGGCGGTCAGCTTGCCGGTGACGACGAGGCCCCAGGTGGCGGCATTGACGAAGAGGGAACGGCCGCCGCCGATATGCGAGCGCCAGTCGCCGTCGGCGATCTTGTCGCGGATCAGCGCGTCGCGCGTCGCGGTATCGGGAATGCGCAGCAGCGCTTCGGCAAGGCACATCAGCGCCACGCCTTCCTGGCTCGACAGTGAATATTCATGCACCAGCCCTTCGACGCCGGAGCCCCTGTGCTTGGCACGCAGCGCCGTGATCAGCTTGCGGGCGGTCGCCTGGGCGCGGGCACGGATATCGTCCGAGAGCGTCGCGGCCTCGACCAGCGATGGCAGGCACTCGGTTTCCGGCCGGCGGTAGGCGGCAGTGATCGCTTGCCGCAGCGTCGTCTGCGTGGCGATCGGCGGCGCGAAGTTTTCGAAAGGCAGGGGGGCGATCTGCGGGGTCTTCTGCGGCTGGCTCATCGATCTCGTCCCTCTGAAACTGGCGCGGAGCGCCGTCAAATCCTGCGCGCAAAATAAGGCAGAGGTTGCCGGATATCCATCCGGTAAAATATCAATATCGGTGAATGTTTCACCAAATACGGTCACTGAAACGGTGTACTATACGGCAGAAATAAAAACCTGCCGGACGATCCGAAGTCAGAGCATGACCTTCTGCGACAGCTTGTGGCGGGCCATCAGACACTCGTCGTCCCCCGGCATGCAAGTGCGGCAGACGATCGGTCGCACGGCATAAATCCTGCAGCCGACATGGACGCCGAGACTGCCGTCCAGCGCCGAACAGCGATTGTCCTCGCAGCGCATGCCACCGAGATCGGCAGAGACATATTCGGCCGGAATGCGCTCCAGTTCCTCGTCCGTCTCCAGCGAAAACCGTGGCCAATCCTCGGAATAGCTGCAACAGGCGCCGCAACTCTGGCAGTCGAAATCTTCAGTGGGAACAGCAAGGGTCATGGTGCGCAGGGTAGCCGAAATTCCGTACGAGCGGAATAGGACAGGGAGACGTAGCAGGTAGCCGAACTAGTCGCGGCTCGTTCGATCCGCAGGGGGGCGTCTGCCGGAGCGTTGGCATGATTGACAACGCCGAGTGTCCGATGTCATAAATGACAGCATGATTTCTGCAGCGCTTATTGAACGCTCGAAGCTTGTTTTCCCCGATGGTTCGATCATGGAAATCGTCATCTGAAAGGTCCCCGAGCCGGTTCCCGGCAGCGCGCATCTGTTCAAGTACAGGCTCTTTTATGGCCGGAACGGAAATCGAATTGTCGGCTTCGACAATGAACGCGGCAAGGGAGATCATTGCCATCTCGACGGCACGGAATACCCTTATACGTTTACCAGCACTGACGCACTTCTTTCCGATTTTCGGAAGGAAATTGTCAAAAGGAGGCAGCAACAATGAAAGAGGCGCTAATCCAGATCCGTTCAGACACAGGGGCAGTATTCGACGAGACATTCGAGCGAGCATCCACTGCAATGCGAACGGGGCAGCCGTCCGAGCCAGTTGCGGTTTTTACCTTTTCCTCGCCCGCCCAATTATTCACGATCATTACTCCGAAAAGATGGGAGCTCATCGAGCACCTTCAGAAAATCGGGCCGTCCAGCATACGTGGACTCGCGAGATCCATTGAGCGGGACGTCAAGCGCGTTCACGACGACATTACAGCGCTTGCAGATTGGGGCATCGCCGAACGTACCGAGGACGGCAAAGTGTGGATTCCCTACGACGTCATCCACGCGAACTTCGATCTCAGGGCGGCAGCCTGATCCGCGGATTTCGTACGGCGGCGACCGTTTTCAGATCGACCGCCGAGGAAGCATTTGACACGCGGCGCTAAGCCACCACCGCTTCCCGGACCGCGATCTCATAATCCTCCGTATGCACCAGGATGCCCGTATCGGTCATGACGGCGATGCCGTAGGCGGCGGGTTCGTCGACGGAGAGGGAGGCGTCCGGCGCCTCGAAGGGCATGGGCTGCTGATGCACCGGGCTCTTGAAAACGGAGAAGGGGATGCCGCGGCTGGAGCCGGAGATCGTCCGGTGCACATGGCCGGCGAAGATATGCAGCACATTGCCGTGGCGCTTGACCACGTCGTAGAAGTCCACCTCGTTGATCAAACGCATCAGGTCCATGCCGGTGAAGCCGGTCGCGTGCGGCGGGTGGTGCATGAAGAGCAGCACCGGCAGGTCGCCGGCCGTTTCCAGCTGCCGGTCGAGCCAGGCGAGGCGCCTGGTGCAGAGGAAGCCGGCGTGGCTGCGCGGATAGTCGTAAGGCGGAGCAAACAGCGTATCGAGGATGACGACGCGGCAATCGGGGAAATCGATGGCCTGCTGCACGAAACCGTCCTCGTCCTGCGCGACATCCGGAAAAACGTCGAGAAAGATGTCGCGCCGGTCATGATTGCCGATGGTGATGGCGAGCGGCGGGATCACGTGGTCCAGCAGACCCTTGAGCCGTTCATAGGACCGCCGGTCGGCCTGGTGCGCCAGGTCGCCCATGACGATCACCCGGTCCGCGTCGGGGTGATAGCGGTTCACGTGCACGATGCCGGCGGACAGCCGCTGGAACGGATCAAGCCCGATGATCGACGTGCCCTCGGGCACCATATGCAGGTCGGTGAAGACGATCAGCTTCGTCATATTGGTAAGTCCACTATTACTAATGCGCACCATCAGGCTGGCTGCGGGAGGCCCGGGCGTCAAGCAACATAATTGGGACTATTCCATCACGGCGCGACGTCAAACAGCGCGTCGCCATAGCCGACGCCGGTCCCTTCTGCGGCCAGAGCGCGATGAAGGTGGCAATCCCTCGCAGCAAGAACGGAGCGTAGCGTCAGGCCCGCCTTGATGTAGGCAACGACCTCGCCTTTCGCGGCCTTTCGCGGCAGCGCCGGCGCCGAACCCGCATTTGCAGGATGAGCGTAGAGAACAATGCCGACGCCGGGGGAGTTGATCGTCTCCGGGTCTGACGTGCCGGCCGGATAGGGCGATGCTGTCGCGGTGCCGTCCGCATCGGCACCCAGCTTCAAATGAAGCTGGACCGATCCGTGCTCGTAGTCGAAGGCGGCGACTCCGTGCCGTTTCATCAACGCGATGACGCTTTGGATGTCCTTGCTTTGCATCGCTCACGCGGCCTTTTCGATCGTCATCAGCGGCATGCCCGCGGTCACCGCCGCGCCGTCTTCGACATGGATTGCGGTGATCCGGCCGGCGCAGTCGGCCTCCACCGGGTTCATCATTTTCATGGCCTCGATGATGCCGAGCTTGCGGCCGTCCTCGACAAGGGCGCCGATTTCGACGAAGGGCGCTTCGCCCGGCAGCGGCGAGCGGTAGAAGGTGCCGGGCAAACCGGCGACGATGACATGTTCTTTTGGCCTCGCCGCGGAGGCGGACGCGGTCGCCTCCGCACGGGCTCCGGCCGACGAAGCGGCGGCGCTGGAGGCGCTGGGCCGAGGCGCTGCAACCGTCTTCGACAGGCGGATGCGCGTGCCGTTTTCCGTCAGTTCCAGTTCGTTGACGCTGGAATTCTCCAGAAGGCGCATCAGCCGTTCGATCAGGTCGAGGTCCATGAATGTCTCGTTTTCGGCAGGGGTCAGGAGAGGAAGTTCTTCACGACGATGCCGTCGGCCTCGAGGCCGAGGCGCACCGTCGCCGCGATGATGACGGCGGCGGGCGTGTCGCTGTGAACGCAGATCGAATCGATCGGGGTGGCGATGCTCTTGCCGGTGATGGTTTCGATGGCGCCGGCGCGGACCATGCGGATGACGCGGGCTGCCGCCTCTTCCGGATCGTGGATCACCGAGCCGGCGATCTTGCGGTCGACGAGATAACCTTCTTCCGTATAGGCCCGGTCGGCGAAGATTTCCGATGCCGTCGTCAGTCCCATCTCGTTCGCCTGCCGCTGCTGGTGGCCAAGCGCGATGACGAGACAGACGAGCGAGGGATCGACCGCCTTGATGGCGCGGTTGACGGCCATCGCCACCTCGGCGTTCTGCTGGGTCAGGTTGCCGAGCGCGCCATGCGTCTTCACATGGGTGATGGGATGGCCGGCATAGGCCGACATCGCCTGCGCCGCGCCGATCTGGTAGGCGACGAGGCGCTCGATCTCGCCGGCCGAGAAGGGAATGTTGCGGCGGCCGAAGCCCCAGAGATCGGGAAAGCCGGGATGGGCGCCGACGGCGACGCCGCGCTCCTTCGCCAGCGCAAAGGTTGTCGCCATGATCTCCGGATCGCCGCCGTGAAAACCGCAGGCGATATTGGCCGAGGTGACGACCTTCAGGATGGCATCATCGTCGCCCATCCGGTAGGCGCCGAATCCTTCGGCCATGTCGGAATTGAGGTCGATGCTCAAGGGCTTGGTGGTCAAGGCTTTTTCCAGCTGTTCGTTGGTCGGGTCAGGTCGATCCTAGCCTATGTCGAGGATGAGGGAAATGACAGGATGCGCCTCTCGGTGGTCGCGAAGGACGGTTGACGGGCTGTGCAGGCTCCGGTCAAATTACCTCGATTTACATGTGAGGCATGGCGGATGACGAAGAATCGTCCGTCTGAACCCGATAGTAGCTAGGCAAGACCATAAAGCTGATATATCAGGTGGGTGTCGGGTTCGTTCGGTGGATATTCTCAGGTGACCGAAGTTGTTTCTCCCAGATTGAGCACAGAAGGCGCGGGCGCGATCCTGCTCGACGCTGCCGGCGCCGTTTTTTCGGACGATATTCAATCGCGAATCTGGGCCGTGGCGGCGTGGATGCTGAAGGTCCGTGGCGTGGCCGAGACCGTGCCGGGCATGAACAATCTGATGACGGTGTTCGATCCGCTGGCAGTCGCGCCGGACGCGGTCGAGCACCAGCTTCTTCAGGCATGGCAGACGGTGGTACCCGATGCCATTGCAGGCCGGGATGTCGACATACCTGTTGTTTACGGCGGAGCCACCGGAGAGGATCTTGCTGTGCTTGCAGAGCACGCCGGATTGAGCGTCGATGAGGTGGTGCGCCGGCATTCGGAGGCGGTCTATTCGGTCGCGGCCGTCGGCGCGATGCCGGGTTTCGTCTACCTCTCCGGGCTTGATCCCGCCCTCGCCATGCCGCGCCGGGCCGTGCCGCGCATGAAGGTCGAGATCGGCTCGGTGATCATCGGCGGGGCGCAGGCCGGCATCATGCCCTGCACGGCGCCCTCCGGATGGCACATCATCGGCAAGACAGAGGAGCCGCTGTTCGACCCGCAGTGCGATCCGCCGTCCGCCTGCAAGCCGGGCGACCGCGTTCGCTTCCGTGTGATCGAGGTCCAGGCATGATCGAGATCCTATCGACGGGCGCGGTCAATTCCGTTCAGGATCTCGGGCGCACCGGCTATCTCAATGCCGGCGTCGGCCGCTCCGGCACGATGGACGCCCCGGCGCTCGAAATCGCCAACCTGCTGGTGGGGAACGAGGCGCGTGCGGCCGGCATCGAGGTGGCGCTGTTTCCCTTCCGGTTGCGGTTCGAGGCCGACACGGTTTTCGCCGTGGCTGGTGCAGATTGCCCGGCAAAGCTCGATGATCGGCAGTTTCCCTGCTGGTGGGCGATGAATGCCAAGGCGGGCGAGGTGCTGACGCTCGGCCTGCCGCGCTCAGGTGCCCGCGCCGTCATCGCCTTCCTGGGCGGTATCGACGTGCCGCTCGTGCTTGGCTCGCGTGCCACCGATCTCAAGAGCGTTTTTGGCGGATTTGAAGGGCGGGGTTTGAACCGAGGTGACAGGCTGGCACTTGCGGGGACGTCTCGCAGAGTGTTGAGGATGGAAGGCGGCTACGGCGCGGATGTATCGGCATTGCGTGGGCGCCCAGTGGAAAACGACGAGGCGATCATCCTGCGTGTCTTGCCGAGCGCCGAATATACCGCCTTCACAGGTGAGGCGATCTCGAAATTTCATCAAACCGACTGGCTGATCACCAATGACGCCAACCGCATGGGCTATCGCCTGAGCGGGCCGGAACTTTCGCTGACGCGCAAGCTGGAGCTTTTTTCGCATGGTATCATGCCCGGCACGGTGCAGGTGCCGCCGAACGGCCAGCCGATCATCCAGCTCGCCGAAGCCAATACCTGCGGCGGTTATCCGAAGGTCGCCAACGTCATCGAGGCGGATCTGTGGAAGCTGGCGCAGGCGCCGGTGGGAGCGCGGCTGCGCTTCGAGATCACCGATCGCGACACAGCCGTGGCTGCCCTCAGGCAACAACGCACCTTCATGGCGCAACTCGCTGCCGACGCGGCGCTGATGCGCGGCTGGAACTGATTTTTCGAATTCGGAGTTAAAGTGATGAGATGGAAACGCACGATCCAGTTGCTGGATGTTCATTGCGAAGGCGAAATCGGCAAGGTGGCGATCGGCGGCGTACCGAAAATCCCGGGCAATTCGATCGCCGAACAGCTGAACCACATCAACACGGTGGACGATAGCCTGCGGCGTTTCCTCTGCCTTGAGCCACGCTCCGGCTCGATCGGCTCGGTCAATCTTTTGGTGCCGGCAAAGCGGCCGGAGGCGGATGCCGGCTTCATCATCCTGCAGGCCGACCAGGCGCATGCCATGTCCGGCTCGAACGCGATCTGCGTGACGACGGCGCTTTTGGAATCCGGCATTGTCGAGATGAAGGAGCCGGAAACCGTGGTGATGCTCGACACCGCCGCCGGCCTCGTCAAGGCGACGGCCACCTGCCGCGACGGCCGTTGCGAGCGCGTCAAGCTCACCATGGTGCCGTCCTTCGTGCATGAGCTGGATGTAGAGGTCGATACGCCCGACTGGGGCCGGATCAAGATGGATCTCTGCTTCGGCGGCGTCTTTTATGCCCTGGTCGATGTCGCGCAGATCGGCACGACGATCGAAAAGGCCAATGCGCGGCAAATCGTCGAGGCCGGCATGATGCTGAAGGACCTCGTCAACCGCACCATCCCCGTCGTTCATCCGGAAATTCCGGAGATCAAGGGCGTCGCCTATGTGATGTTCCGCGATACCGAAGCCGACGGCACGGTCCGCACCTGCACGACCATGTGGCCGGGCCGCGTCGACCGCTCGCCCTGCGGTACCGGCAGCTCCGCCAATCTCGCGACGCTGCACGCACGCGGGCTGGCCAAGGTCGGCGACGTCTTCAAATCGCGTTCCATCATCGGTTCGGAATTCGAAGTGGGTCTCGAAAGCCTCACCGAAGTCGCGGGCCGCCCGGCGATCATCCCGACGATTTCCGGCCGCGGCTGGACCTTCGGTCTACATCAGGTGGCTCTCGATCCGTTCGATCCGCTGGCCGATGGTTTCGCCCTGACCGATACCTGGGGGCCGCAAGCCGGCGAAATTCGCTGACGGATAACGTCAGTCGGTGCTTACGGTTTGATGTTCGGGGATAGGCTCTGCGGTGACTGGTCCGTGCCCGCCCAGCTCACCGCGCGCGGCTCTCGCGAATGAGACGGGCACAAGCCATTTCTCGGATGTGGCTGCCTCACTTGGCGCGGCCCGATTTTGTGAGAACGAGGTTTGCCTGTTCGCTCGGCTCGATGCTGGCGGTCGTTGCCGTATCGATCCCAGGCTTCGCGATCTTCGCCACGGCGAATGCGTCACCCTTTTCCGCAGCTTTCTTGAACATCGCCGTGGCGGCAACCGGGTCGGCCTGCATGCCTTCGCCATTTTCCAGCATCAGACCGAGATTGACCATCGCATCGACATTGCCACGCTCGGCTGCCAGCCTGTAGAACTGCGCGGCCTTTTGGTTGTCTTCCGGAACCTGCGTGCCTTCATCCAGCATGACGGCGAGGTTGAAGGCGCCGAGATTGTCCTTGGCGACCGAGGCCCGCTCGAACCACTGCGCGGCAAGCGATCCATTGGCGGAAGTACCAACGCCATCGCGATAGGCGACGCCGAGATTGTAGGCGGCCATGATGTTCCCGGTGGCTGCCGCCTTCTGATAGAGCGCGAAGGCGGCGTCGTGGTCACCCCTTTCGCCGAGCATGACCGCATAATTCACCATCGCCACCGCATGCCCGCCTTCCGACGCTTTTTCGAGCATCTGGAAGGCTTGTGCTTGCTGGCCTGCGGCGTGGAGCACGCGGGCGAGCTGAAAGGTCTGCCGCGGGCCGCTGCCCTGGTTATAGGCTTCGCGGCAAGCCGAAAGGGCAATACCGATGCGGATGTCCTTGGTCGCGACGGGACGAAAGGACAGGTTGCGCTGCAGGTCGTGCTCGCTGCCGGCTTCGGCGTCGCACTGGTCCGCCGGAAGCATTGGCGAGGCGGCGCGGGCGGAGGGGATGGCGATCGCTGCGATCGAAAGCAGGCTCACGGCAGCGAGCAGGATCGCGTTGATCACTGAAATGCGCGTGTCGGTTTCGTTTTTCATGGCGTTCTCCTTCGTGTTTGTGCCACCCTATGGGGCGCACCGGCCTGCTGCTGTTCCTTGGGAAACAGCGTTTCGCGCCGCCGGGGAGGAAGAATGACAACAACCCGGCCAAAGGCGTGTCCGGCAAGCAGGCTTTCCCAGCCTGCCGCGGATGCTTCGGAACCGGATTGTTTGAACAAGGAGCAAGGGCAATGACGCGAGATAGCATCCCGATGCGGCACGTCCTTATCGGACGGCGGACATTCGTCGCCGGCTGCGCTTTGGCCATGGGCGGATTTTTCCCCATTCCGACGCAGGCAAGCACCGTCATCGGCAAGGCGGCCGACGTGCGCGGCAAGGTCAGCCTCAAGCGGGCGGAGAAGGAAGAGGGATTGGCGACCGGCGCGCAGATCATGGACAACGATTTTGTCCGGACCGCTGCGGAAAGCTTCGCCGACCTGCAGCTCGACGATACTCGTATCCTGCTCGGCAGCGAGACGGAGCTTCTTGTCGACAGCTTCATCGCCGGCCAGGGCGGCACGATGGAGCTCGGCATGGGGCAGATGGTCTTTGATCGGCCGGAAGGCCTGCCGAAGATCGACCTAGCCTTGCGCACCACATTCGGCATGATCGGCGTGCGCGGAACGAAATTCTTCGCTGGCCCGAACCGTGGAGTTTTCGCTGTCTTCGTCGAACACGGGCAGGTGTCGGTCGAGGGCGGCGGCGTTGAGCGTCTGGTTGGCGCCGGCGAGGGCATCGAGATCGCACGACCCGGCGATGCGCCAACGGAAACGGTCGTCTGGAAGGAAGCGAGAATCGTCGAAGCCTATGCGAGCGTCGGCCTGACGCGCTAGCGGCCTGTCTCAGGCTTCGGTGGTGAACAGTTCCATTTCGCCGAAGCCGCGGATTTCGTGCATGCCGAGCGAGCGCAACCTGCGGCCGCTCTGGACCGCAGCCTGCGGACCGACACAGATGGCGGTTCCGAGGAACTTGTTGGCTTCCTGAAGCCGGGCAGCAAGGTTGATGGCGTCGCCATGGGCGGTGTAGTCCAGCTTGCCGCCGGCCCCGACTTCACCGAGCACGGCGATCCCGGTTTCGATACCGATGCGCGTGCGGCCGAATTGATGCTCGATGAAGCCCGGTCGCCGCCGCATTTCCTCGGTCAAGGCCCGGATCGCCTCGGCGCAATCGAGCGCCTTGTTGACGTGATCCTTGAGATCCTCCGGCGCGTTGAAGAACGCATGCACGGCGTCCCCCACCACCTTGTCGACCATGCCGCCGTATCGGGCAACGAGGCCATTGACCTCGGCATAGTAGGTGTCGAGCAGGGTGACGAGGTCACGCGGCGCAAGCTTCTGCGACAGGGTGGAAAAGCCCTCGATGTCCGTGAACAGCGCGGTCACGGGACGTTCCTCGCCGGCGACGCGGTCGTCGTCCGGGTTGTCGATGTAGCGGGCCACCACGGATTGCGGCAAATATTGCGAAAACTTGCTGCGCGCCGCCGATTCCGCTCGCCTGACCCGAGCGAACTGCAGCACGCTGGTGACGACAAGCACAAAGACGAGGGCGAGGCTGGTGCCGACGGCATCGACCAGCAGGGCGGAGGCGGCATAGATCGCCGCTGCCGCCGCGATCGTCGCGGAAATCGCCAGAACCCCAAGCAGCGCCGACGTCACCGGCCGCAGACGGGTCGCAACCAAGGCGACCAGCAGCCCGCCGATCAAGGCCAGCGCTGCCTCATAGAGCGGCAGTTGTGCGTCGCGGTTGGGGATGAAGCCGGTCAGTACGGCATTGGCGATGTCGGCATGGATTTGCACGGAGGGTTCGAGCGGCATCGAGGCCGTGGAGCGCAAGCCGCCGAGATTGGGAAGGCTGCTGCCGATGAAGACCGTCCTGCCCTTGAAACGCTCATCCGGAACCGCGCCACTCAGCACATCCCCCGCCGATACCGTCCGCGCGTCGATGGCGGCAAGCGGGCTTGCGGCAAACCGCAGGCTGCCATCCTCGTCCAGCTCGATCAGCCGGGTTTCGAGCTTCAGCCAGGCCGGTTGCCCGCCCAGGATCGGCGTGCGCCCGCCTTCGGCCAGACGCGCGGCCTCGATCCCGAGCGCCGGATAGGCATCGTTGCCGAGGATCGAAAAAGCTTGGACGCGGCGGATGCGGGCATCCTCGTCGCCGACGAGAAAGGCGGCCGCTGCAGAGCGCGACGCTTTTTGCAGAAACGTGCAGGAGGCTTCGGCACCATCGATGAACCACAGGTCGGGGATGGCCACCGGCCGCCGGACCGCAACGGGCGGAACTGGCGCCGGATGCTCGGGACCGCCATCCGCGATCAGAAAGCCGAGAATGACAGGCACGCGCGAAATCGCCTGCGTCAGCGCGGCATTGGATTTCTCAGCGGGATCGCAGGCCGTACTGAAAATGAAATCGACCGCGACAGCCTTGGCACCGGCCTCTGACAACCGTGAGAGAAGATCGGCCGTTTCTGCCCGGCCCCAACTCTTCTGCGTGGTTTGCTGCACCGATTTCCGGTCCACGTCGATGACGGCGATCTGAGCGGACTGCGGCGCCGGCACCCATTGGGTGAGCGAATCGAAGAAAAGCTCCCGCTGCGTTTCAAGCACCGGTCCGGCGTAGTAGAACAAGAACAGCGCGCTCAAAACGCTCGCGACCGCTCCGGCAAAGAGCGGCCTGACCCGGGACAGGCGGAAGCTTTTCAAAGCCTTATTCCTCTTCGGGTTCCGCGATCTTCTGCAGACGTCCGATATGGCAGGTGATAACGCCGTCGGCACGTTTGATGGCCGAACATTCCTCGAGCGCCAGGATGGCGCGGTTCACCTTCGGGCGGCTGGCGCCGAGAATGCCGGCGATGTCGGATTGGCTGAGCGTCAACCGCAGGTTGGCGCTTTCGGGCAGTTCGTTGCCATGGATCTGCTTGAGCGTCGCCAGGAAGAAGCGGGCAACACGCGAATGCAGGTCGTAGAGGGCGATCGTTTCCAGCCGGTCCGTCGTATCGCGCAATTGTGAGCAGAGGTAGCGGATGATCGATTCGGCGGCGTTTGGCGTATGGGTGATGAAGTCGAGAAAGGCCTTCTTGCCGATGACATAGCCTTCGGTGACGGTAATCGCCGTGGCATCGGCCGAGCGCGGCTGATCGTCGAGGATGGCCATCTCGCCGAAGAGAGCTCCGGCCTCGATGTGCCGCAAAAGCAGTTCGCGCCCCTGAGGCGTGATGAGCGATAGTTTGATGCGGCCGGACAAGACGGCAATCATATGGTTGCCTTCATCACCGCGCTGGAAGATTACCGTCCCGGCCGCCCATTTGCGGTAGGTCGCAAGCGCTGCAACAGCCGCCACCGTTTCCTTGTCGAATTCTTCGAAGATCGGAAAGGAACGCCAGAAGGCGGGACTTTTGTTGATTTCACTCATACTGTTTCCCCGTGCCCAAGCTCATTTCTGCCGCAGCAAAATTCTTCTCGCAGTCTTCAAGGTGTTGCAACAAAAAAGACCAGGGAAAATCGACTGGGCACCATATCTCTCAGCGGTTCCAATGGAATTGCGGCAGCCGGGCTTCTGGAGCGGGTACCTTATCACGCAATGTTGACGACCGGGGTGCGTTGTTTTGTTATTGTGAACGATCTGTTTCGTCCTGATGGGCTGGATGAATTTGGAATTGCTGATAAATCTAGCGCCACAACGAACCCAAACCGGAGTCTTTCCCATGCCGCAAAACGCCGTTGTCCTCGTCGGACGCATTCTGCTTTCCGTCATCTTCATCATGTCCGGCTTTTCGAAGCTGACCGACGCTGGCTCGACCGCCGGCATGATCGCCAATGCCGGCCTTCCGGCAGCAACGGCGCTGGCCTACCTCGCCGGCCTGTTCGAACTGATCGGCGGACTGGCCATTCTGGTCGGTTTCCAGACGCGCATCGCGGCTTATCTGCTTGCCGCCTTCTGTGTGTTTACCGCTTTCGTCTTTCACGGTGGACCGATCAACGTTCCGACCTTCTCTCCCGAGGCAAACGGCATGCTGAGCATGTTCAACCAGATCATGATGATGAAAAACATCACGATCGCCGGCGGCTTCCTGGTTCTCGCCGCTTTCGGTCCGGGATCGATCTCGGTTGATGCCCGCCGCGGTGTCCCAGCCAACGCCTGAGTACGGACAGATTGAAAATGGCCCGCCGGGACCACCCGGCGGGCCATTTGTTTTGGAGCAAGCGTCAGGGGTAGATCACGCCCTTGCGCAGGATGACATTGCCATAGAGCCGCGGCTCGCTGGTCTGGACGACCGTATGCGCGGCCCTGACCCTTGGATAGAATTCCGGTCCGAGCAGGGGAGTAACCACGCGATCGGGCTCATGCTTGGCACAGCAGGCGATGATGTCGCGATGCACGGGGTCAAGCGCATCGCGGTCCTGCTTGACCGTGGCGCGAAAAATCGCTTCCGGCACGAAATCGTCGATCGGCATGACGCTCAGGATCGCGTCGAGAACCGGGATCAGTTGATGACCGTCGAGCCGGATCAACCGGCGGCCATGTTCGAGGCCCGGATAGTTGCCGTCGACCAGCGCGATTTCGTCGCCATGACCCATTGCTCGGAGCGTCGCCAGAAGCTCGGGGCTCAGGATCGGGTTTAGACCTTTCAGCATCAGGCTGTTTCCTTGAAAAGTACGTTCGTATCGATGAGATAGCGGGAGAAAAGCGGCAGGCTGGCGCCGCCGATGGCGCGGGCCTGGGCGCCGACGGCACCTTCGATGATTTCTGGCATGACGACGCCTTCGAGATCAAGTTCGCCGGCGGCCTTGCGGATGGCGGCAACGATGCGTTCGCGGACCCAGCCGGGAAAACCGCCGTCGATGACGGCCGCGCTGAAATCGATGATCGAAGCGGAAGAGACGATCGCCTGGGCGAGCGCTGCTGCGGTGAGCTGTATCCAGGTCTCGAGCGGCTCGCCGAAGTCGATCCATTCATCGGCAGAGTACCAGAGCGGTTTCGGATCGATGCCCCTTTCGCGCAGCAGATTTTCAAGCACGAAGATCGAAGCGATTTTCAGAAGCTGCTGCGGCTTGCCGTTCTTGTCGGAAACCTGCAACGGGCCGACTGCGCCGGCGGTCCCCGTGCGGCCGGAAAATAGCGAGGAATTCAGGACGATGCCGCCGCCGATGAAGGAGCCGATGTAGAAGTAGATGAAGTCCGGATAGGAGGCGCCGACCCCGAATATGAGCTCGGCACCGCAGGCGCTCGTGGCATCGTTCTGCATCAGCACCGGATGACGCGTGCGCGCAGCCACTTCACTGCGCAGATCGAAACCGCGCCAGCTGTCCATCGCCTCCTTCGGCGCGCCGGTCTCCTCGGCCCAGCTCCACAGCTGGAAGGGGGTCGCGATACCGACACCGGCGATGCGCCCGCGCTGCTCGTCCGTCAGCACCTTTTCGAGCTTCGGTATGCCTTCGACGATGAAGGTCAGGATCTCGTCAGGCATCGGATAGGCGTGGATCTGGTGCAATTGCAGGCGGATATTGCCGACGAAATCCATCAGCACGAGGTCGCAGCTGCGCCGGCCGATCTTGACCCCATAGGAGTAGACCGCATCCGGATTGAGCCGCATCGGAATGGAGGGCTGGCCGACGCGGCCGCGCACCGGATCGCCGCGCATCAGCAGATCGTCCTTTTCAAGCGCCCGCATGATGACGGAGACCGTCTGCGCGGAGAGGCCGGAGCGCCGGGCGATATCGGCCTTCGAGAGGCTGCCGTGACGGCGCACCAGCGACATGACCAGCCGCTCGTTATAGGCGCGCACACGTGTGAGGTTCGCGCCGCCGCCGGGATCCAGTACGTCCGGCATCGGCAGGGCAGTGCCGGAATCGGCTTGTGGTGTCATGCCCCTGGTCCTCCCGTCAGCGCCATCTCCTGTCCGAACTGGGTGTCTTTCGGACCGGCCTCCTGATTGCGCCTTCATTCCATTTTTGCGTGCACGTTGCACCCGTGAAAAGCGCATGCACATTTTCTGCGCAGAGAATGCCACAGATTTTTAATAATTCAATTTGATTTATTTATTGACAGGGTTTGGTTTTGATGTTTGTTTTGTGCCCGGAAGCGCCAACCGCGGCAGTGGAGATGTTGTGGTGGGCGAGGCCTGACGAGCCGGTAGACCGGTTCCAATTTTCAATCCTTGGGAGGATTTCATGAAGACGACTATTGTTTCCGCCGCTCTCGGCGCGCTTGCGCTCGGCGTTGTTTTTGCTGCACCTGCCCAGGCCGCCGACGTTTCGGCCTGCCTCATCACCAAGACCGACACCAATCCCTTCTTCGTCAAGATGAAGGAAGGCGCGACCGCCAAGGCGGCCGAACTCGGCGTCGAGCTAAAATCCTATGCCGGCAAGATCGACGGCGACAGCGAAAGCCAGGTCGCGGCGATCGAAACCTGCATTGCCGACGGTGCCAAGGGCATTCTGTTGACGGCTTCCGACACCAAGGGCATCGTGCCGGCCGTGCAGAAGGCGCGCGACGCCGGTGTTCTCGTGATCGCGCTGGACACGCCGCTTGAACCGGCCGATTCCGCCGATGCAACCTTCGCAACCGACAATCTGCTCGCCGGCAAGCTGATCGGCCAGTGGGCCGCTGCAACCCTCGGCGACAAGGCCAAGGACGCCAAGGTGGCTTTTCTCGACCTGACGCCGTCCCAGCCGACCGTCGACGTCCTGCGTGACCAGGGCTTCATGATCGGCTTCGGCATCGACCCGAAGGATGCCAACAAGATCGGCGACGAAGACGATGCGCGCATTGTCGGTCACGACGTCACCAACGGCAATGAGGAAGGCGGCCGCACCGCCATGGAAAACCTTCTGCAGAAGGATCCGTCCATCAATGTCGTTCACACGATCAACGAGCCAGCCGCAGCCGGCGCCTATGAAGCACTGAAGGCGGTCGGCAAGGAAAAGGACGTTCTGATCGTGTCGGTCGACGGCGGTTGCCCGGGCGTCAAGAACGTCATCGATGGCGTCATCGGCGCCACCTCGCAGCAGTATCCGCTGCTGATGGCCTCGCTCGGCATCGAAGCGATCAAGAAATTCGCCGACACCGGTGAAAAGCCGAAGCCGACCGAAGGCAAGGACTTTTTCGACACGGGTGTGTCGCTCGTGACCGACAAGCCCGCCGCTGGCGTTGAATCGATCGACACCAAGGCCGGCACGGACAAGTGCTGGGGCTGATACCCCGCCGCTGAACGGGACGACGGGCGGCTTCGGCCGCCCTTCGTTTAAGCTATGACTGTCATTTTGACAAAACGCCATAACCGTGGGCACACTTCTCCCCTTGCCCTGCCCGCCGTCCGGCGTGCCGCGCAGGCGGGTGGGGTGAGGAGCCCATACCGACGGGAACGGTTTTAAGAGGCGGGAGGAATTTTTCATGAGCGAACCGACAGTAGCCTCGCAGCCATCACAGGAATTCGAAAAGGTCCTGAGTGGCAGCTCGAAGCAGGTTGCTTCCTTTGATACGCATGACAAGACACCCTTGCAGAAGGCCCAGCACTTTCTGCACAAGAGGCCGGCGGCGGTGCCGCTGATCGTGCTGGTCCTTTCGCTGATCGTCTTCGGATCGGTTCTCGGCTCGAAGTTCTTCTCGGCCTTTTCCCTGACGCTGATCCTGCAGCAGGTGGCAATCACCGGCATCGTCGGCGCCGCGCAAACCCTGGTCATCCTGACGGCAGGCATCGACCTGTCGGTCGGCGCGATCATGGTGCTTTCGTCCGTGGTGATGGGGCAATTTACTTTCCGCTACGGCTTTCCGCCGGAAATAGCGGTGATCTGCGGCATTGCCGTCGGTGGGCTCTGTGGTGCCGTCAATGGCTGGCTGGTGTCGCGCGTGAAGCTGCCGCCCTTCATCGTCACGCTCGGCATGTGGCAGATCGTGCTGGCGTCGAACTTCCTTTATTCCGCTAACGAAACGATCCGCTCCCAGGACATCAGCACCAGCGCGCCGCTCCTTCAGTTCTTCGGCAGCAATATCCGGATCGGCAATGCCGTGTTTACCTACGGCGTGGTCACCATGGTGCTGCTCGTCGGCATCCTGTGGTATGTGCTGAACAAAACCGCATGGGGCAGGCACGTCTACGCGGTCGGTGACGATCCGGACGCCGCAGAACTTTCAGGCGTCAATGTGAAGAAGATGCTGATGTCGGTCTATGTCCTGTCGGGCTTGATCTGCGCGCTTGCCGGGTGGACCCTGATCGGCCGTATCGGCTCGGTTTCGCCGACGGCGGGCCAGTTCGCCAACATCGAATCGATCACCGCGGTGGTGATCGGCGGCATCTCGCTCTTCGGCGGCCGCGGTTCGATCATGGGCATGCTGTTCGGGGCGCTGATCGTCGGCGTCTTCCAGCTCGGCCTGCGCTTGATCGGCACGGACCCGCAATGGACCTATCTCTTGATCGGTGTGCTCATCATCGCCGCCGTTGCAATCGACCAGTGGATCAGAAAGGTGGCAGGCTGATGGCTCAGGAACCCATTCTCACGGCGCGTGGCATCGTCAAGCGCTACGGCCGCGTCACCGCACTCGATCATGCCGATTTCGATCTCTACAAGGGCGAAATCCTTGCCGTGATCGGCGACAACGGCGCCGGAAAGTCCTCGATGATCAAGGCGATTTCCGGCGCGATCCATCCGGACGAAGGTGAAATCCGCCTGGACGGCGAGGTCGTGAACTTCCGTTCGCCGATCGAGGCGCGCAAGGCGGGCATCGAGACGGTTTACCAGAACCTTGCTTTGTCTCCCGCGCTGTCGATCGCCGACAACATGTTCCTTGGCCGGGAAATTCGCAAATCCGGGCCGCTCGGCAATATTTTCCGCATGCTCGATCATGCGGCGATGGAAAAGATCGCTCGGGACAAATTGTCGGAACTCGGTCTAATGACGATCCAGAACATCAATCAGGCGGTGGAGACGCTGTCCGGCGGCCAGCGCCAGGGTGTGGCCGTGGCTCGCGCCGCGGCCTTCGGCTCCAAGCTCATCATTCTCGATGAGCCGACGGCAGCGCTCGGGGTGAAGGAAAGCCGTCGGGTTCTGGAACTGATCCTCGATGTGCGCGCGCGCGGCCTGCCGATCGTGCTCATCTCGCATAACATGCCGCATGTGTTCGAGGTGGCCGACCGCATCCACATCCACCGGCTTGGCAAACGCCTCTGCGTCATCAATCCGAAGGAATACACCATGTCGGATGCCGTGGCCTTCATGACCGGCGCGAAGGAGCCGCCACGCGAGGCGCTCGCCGCATGACCATGACGCTTGCGGCCATCGCCGACGCCGTCATCGCGAAAGCCGGGAAGCTGCCACGCTTCATCGTCGCCATTGCCGGCCCTCCCGGGGCCGGCAAGTCCACCCTTGCCGATACCCTCCAGGACGAGCTGACGCGGCGCGGCGAAAAATCCGCCGTCCTGCCGATGGACGGATTCCACATGGATAACGGCGTCCTCGAAGCGCGCGGCCTGCTGAAACGCAAGGGCGCGCCGGAAACCTTCGACGTCCGCGCCTTCATCGACATCGTTGCGGCCGTGCGAAAGGCGGACGAGGAGGTTCTGGTGCCGGTGTTCGACCGCTCGCGCGAGATCGCCATCGCCTCGGCCCGGGTGATCGCGCCAGAGACGCGCATCATCCTGGCGGAAGGCAACTATCTGCTGCTCGATGAGGCGCCCTGGTCGCGGCTCGACGGGATGTTCGACCTGTCGATCTTCGTCGGTCCGTCCTACGAGGTTCTGGAGGAACGCCTGCGGCAGCGCTGGATCCACTACGGCCTCGATGCCGCCGGCATCGAATGGAAGCTCTACGGCAACGACCTGCCGAATGGAAAGCGGATCATCGACAATTCCCGATCGGCCGATATCGCCATCGAGATTTTCGATACCGCGTGACGCCGGCAGTCGATCATTGTTTTCCCGCGTATAATGATGCTATCCGAACCTTCGGTCAGCGCATGCCCCGGAACCATGCGCCAGTATATTGCGCCTGGAGAACCCCGTCATGAGCACGCACGCCGTCACCGAACTTACGATCCACCGCCCCGACGACTGGCATCTGCATCTGCGCGACGGCGGCATGCTGAAGGGCGTGATCGGCGACACCAGCCGCCATTTCGCCCGCGCCATCATCATGCCCAATCTGGTGCCGCCGGTCGTCACGACGGCCGATGCGGCAGCCTACCGCGAGCGCATCATGGCAGCCCTTCCCAAGGGCGACAGCTTCGAGCCGCTGATGACGCTTTACCTCACCGAAGGCACGAACCCGGATGATGTTGAGGCCGGCCACAAAAGCGGCCTGATCACCGCGGTCAAGCTCTATCCGGCCGGCGCCACCACCAATTCACATGGCGGCGTGCGCAATTTTGAAAATGCCATGCCGGTGCTGGAACGCATGGCGAAGATCGGCCTGCCGCTCTGCGTCCATGGCGAGGTGACGACGCCCGAGGTCGATATTTTCGACCGCGAAGCCGTCTTCATCGATACCGTGCTCGATCCGCTGCGCGCCCGCCTGCCGGACCTGAAGGTGACGATGGAGCACGTCACCACGAAGGACGGCATCGACTATATCAAATCATCGAAAGCCAATCTCGCCGGCTCGATCACCACCCATCACCTGATCATCAACCGCAACGCCATCCTCGTCGGCGGCATCCGCCCGCATTATTATTGCCTGCCGGTCGCCAAGCGCGAGATGCATCGCCTGGCCCTGCGCGCCGCAGCGACCTCGGGTGACGCCCGCTTCTTCCTCGGCACCGATTCTGCGCCGCATGTGGACCCGTTGAAGGAGTGCGCCTGCGGCTGCGCCGGCATCTATACCTCGATCAATACGATGAGTTGCCTCGCCCACGTGTTCGAGCAGGAGAATGCGCTGGACAAGCTGGAAGCCTTTGCCTCGCTCAACGGCCCCCGCTGGTATGGCCTGCCGATCAACCAAGAGACGATCACGCTGCGCAAGAACGCCGAGCCGGTCAAATTCCCGGAGAAGATCGAAACGGAGGCGGGAACAGTCACCGTGTTCGACCCGATGTTCCCGCTGCATTGGCAAGTGGTCTAAGCGAACCGGCTTGATTGCGCCAAAAACATCGCCTAACACTGCGGTTGGCCGGATGCGGCCAGCCGTCCCGCGGTGCCTCGGCACGATGGTGAATGCATCCTCGAAAAACCTTTCTCATCCTTGCCTTTGGCGTTGATGGCGAACGGGTCAGCAAAGCGGGCACTGATCATCCTGTTTGCCGCCATCCGGAGGATGAATGATGCGCGATTTTCGCGATGCAAAGCTCATGGCCAAGGTCCTGAAACAGGCCTTTGCCGACCGCAAGACAGGCCTTACCCACAGCGAAGCCCTGGAAATCGTCGCCGCGCAGTTCGGCTACGATCAGTGGAATATCCTGTCCGCCAAAATCGATACCGCCGACAAAGCACCGGAAAAATCGCAAGCGGCCATTGGCATCAAGCCGCCGATCCCGATTTTCCGGATTTTTGATGTTGCCAAGGCAATGGAATTCTATTGCGGTTTCCTCGGCTTCACGCTGGATTGGGAACATCGTTTCGGCGACAACTTTCCGCTCTATGCCCAGGTTTCCCGCGAGGGCATGATCCTCCATCTCAGCGAGCATGCGGGTGATGCAAGTCCCGGTGCCAAGGCGTTCGTCTGGATCGAGGATGCCGTCGCGCTGCAGCTGGAACTGGCGGGCAAGGACTATCGCTACATGAAGCCCGGGCTCGAGGAGGCGCCCTGGGGGCTGGAGGTCACGGTGATCGATCCCTTCAGCAACCGCATCGCTTTCTGCCAGGAGAAATAACATCACGCTGGCGGCAAAGTCCTGTGCCGCCAGCGTTCCGCCTCTGGCTTTCGAAGGCCTGAACTGCTATGCGCGGCAGATAAAATTCACAGCCGCAGGAGACCGCCGATGATCCAGACATCCTTTCCCGACAAGGCCGTCATGGCAGAACTCGTCGCCAAGATGCTCTGGGAAATCAAGGCGGTGCATTTCCGCGCCGACCAGCCGTACAAGCTCGCCTCGGGCATGGCGAGCCCGGTCTATATCGATTGCCGTAAGCTGATCTCCTATCCGCGCATCCGCTCGACGGTGATGGATTTTGCCGCCGCGACCGTGCTGCGCGAGGCCGGCTTCGAGCAGTTCGACGTCATCGCCGGTGGCGAGACGGCGGGCATTCCCTTTGCAGCGATGCTCGCCGAACGGCTGGCGCTGCCGATGATCTATGTGCGCAAGGCGCCGAAGGGCCACGGCCGCAATGCCCAGATCGAAGGCCATATGCCCGACGGCGCGCGTGTCCTCGTCATCGAGGACCTGACGACGGCCGGCGGCTCGATGTTCACGTTCATCGACGCCATCCGCGCGGCCGGCGGCGTGGTCGATCATGGTATCGCCCTGTTCTACTATGATATCTTCCCCAAGGCCCGCGCCGAGATGCAGGAAAAGGGCGTGAGGCTGCACAACCTTGCCACCTGGCGCGACGTTCTGGCGGTTGCCAAGGCGCAGAAACTGTTCGACGAAAAGACCCTGTCGGAGGTCGAATCCTTCCTCAATGCGCCGCTCGAATGGTCCGGCCGCAATGGCGGCGTCAGTGCGCTGGCGACAGCCTGAAAACGGCACTGGCATTTCCGCTCACATTGCTTTAAATCGATTGAAATTAAATCACCGAAAGGGAGGATGCCGTCTTGATCATCTGCTGTGGAGAAGCCCTGATCGACATGCTGCCGCGCCAGACGACGGCAGGCGAGGTGGCTTTTGCGCCCTATTCCGGCGGCGCGATCTTCAACACTGCGGTCGCGCTCGGCCGCCTCGGTATCCCGACCGGCTTCTTCACCGGTCTTTCCGACGACATGTTCGGCGATATGCTGCGCGAGACGCTGAAATCCAGCAATGTCGATTTCGCCCCGTGCGCGACCCTCTCGCTCCACACGACGGTCGCGTTCGTCAAGTTGGTCAACGGCTCGGCGACCTACGCCTTCTTCGATGAGAACAGCGCAGGACGCATGATCACCAAGGACGACCTGCCGGCACTTGGTGATTTCTGCGAAGCGCTGCATTTCGGCGCCATCAGCCTCATCCCCGAACCGTGCGGCTCGACTTACGAAGCGCTGATGACCCGCGAGCATGAAAAACGAGTGATCTCCTTCGATCCCAATATCCGCCCCGGCTTCATCAAGGACGCCGAAGCCCACAAGGCCCGCATGTTCCGCATGGCAGCTATGTCGGATATCGTCAAATTTTCCGACGAGGATCTGGATTGGTTCGGCGAGGAGGGCACGCATGAGGAGCTGGTCGGCAAATGGCTGCAGCGCGGCCCGAAGCTCATCGTCATCACCAAGGGCGCTGACGGCGCCGACGGCTATACGGCGCGCGGCAAGGTCTCTGTGCCCGGTGAAAAAGTCACCGTCGTCGATACGGTCGGCGCCGGCGACACGTTCGATGCGGGCATCCTGGCCTCTCTGAAGATGAACAATCTGCTGACCAAGGAACAGGTCGCGACCTTAAGCGAAAGCGCCGTGCGCGATGCGCTGGCCTTGGGTGCCAAGGCTGCGGCCGTCACCGTGTCGCGCGCGGGTGCAAACCCGCCTTGGAGCCATGAGATCGGACTTTAACGCACGTCCCCTTGAGGGGGGAGGTCGCCGCGAGGTGGCGGGTGGGGTGACCCACAGGGTGTCGCAAAATCAGTCCTGGTCCGGAAGACTGCAAAGCAAGAGCGAGACGATCGTCCCGCCGTTTTACGCCACCGATCGCAACCGGCGGCCGCGGCCGGCAAAAGCACCGGCAAGATTCGAGAGAAACTGCCGGGCGCTTTCACCCCGCGCGCGCTTGCTTGTCTTTACGGATGCCTTGGTCCGTACGGGTTCATATTCTGCGGCGCGCGTTAGGCGCCGAAGTCGGCCCGCTAACGCATTTCAACGTCTGTCTGCGGCAGGGGTGGCGCCGATGCCGCTCGCTATGAACGTGAACTCTCGATCTTTGGCATCACCGTGACTATCGCCTGCCTTGAGGTAAAGCTCGGTTGTGTTCATCCTTATGAAGACGATATTGTCGCGCGTATCCCCATCACTCGTATAGATCTGAGTGGCAGACGCGCCACCGATCTGGGAAAAGCCTGGTCGGAACGATACGAGGTAGTGTCCTTCACTCACTCGGCTGACGCTGAACTCACTGCCATTACTTTATGCTACCATCTGAATTGACAGTCCCTGCAATGGTGCGGTCTACCATGGTTCTCTCCCAATTGTGCGCGTTTGCAGGCCGTGTATAAGGCCTTTTTGCCCGGATTGCAATCAATGGTTATTTTGTAATAATTTGCACGTATAAGTAAATGACCAGCTCGAGGATTTGACCTGCCATTCTCACCGGCCGATCAGTGCCTCCTGCTCGCAAACGCGGCCAGCTGAGGCGGCAATGATCGCCAGCACGCAGCCGTCGGGAGCGCGCACATGCACTTTCAGCGACCGGTAGTCGGCGTCGCGGCCGATCTTGTCGGCGATCCTCTGTCCGTAATAGACGGCCGACCCGTCATCGAAATGATCGACTCCGTCCTCATCGACGACCTGCTCGCCGTCCCAGTGCAAATCGAAGAAATAGTGCTGCATGCCGCTGCCCCAAGCCCCTGCGCCGCCGGAGATTTCTCCGGTTTGTTCCACAATCGGGAAGATAGGGCATTGTGTTGGAATACAGGCTGAATTGGGCGTTCACCATGCATTCAGCTGACACGGCCCGGTCGATGCGAAGGGGTGCCCTGCAGCGTTACGAGGCTGACGGCAACGGCCGGCCACCACCGGCAAAAGCGCTTCTCGGAACCCTGGTCAAATTCGAGAGAAACTGCCGCGCGCATTCGCTCCAGCTGAAGGTCAGCGCCTTTTGTCGCGCCTCTTCCCGCGACAATGTAAGCGCATCGAGCGCTGCCTGCCGCAGATCGCCGGACAGGACGCCGCCGCCCTCGCCCAGGATGTCGTTCGGCGCGGTGACCGGAAAGGCGGCAACGGGACAGCCGCTCGCCAGCGCCTCCAGAATGACGTTGCCGAAGGTATCGACACGGCTCGGGAAGACGAAGACATCCGCGGAGGCATAGATCGTCGCGAGTTCCGTTCCCATGCGCCGCCCCAGGAAATGCACCTGCGGATATTTTTGCCGCAGCAGGGCGAGATCCGGTCCATCGCCGACGACAACCTTGCTGCCGGGCAGGTCGAGGTCGAGGAAGGCCGGAAGGTTCTTTTCCACGGCCACCCGTCCGACGTTCAGGAAAATCGGGCGGGGGAAGGGCAGATTCTGGCGGCGCGCCGGATCGAACTGCACCGTGTCGACGCCGCGTGTCCATCGCTTGATGTTGTGAAAACCGCGCGCCGCCATTTCCGTACCGAGCGACGCGGTCGCGACCATCATGCCATTGCCGGAATTGTGAAACTGGCGCAGCCACCAGTAGCTCCAGTCTTCCGGAATGGGCAATCGCGCGCTGACGAACTCGGGAAAGCGCGTGTGGTAGCTCGTTGTGAACGGCAACCCCCTGCGCAGACAGATGCCGCGCGCCACAAGGCCGAGCGGCCCTTCCGTGGCGATATGGATATAGTCGGGCGCCAGCGCATCGATCTCTTTTGCCACCTGCCGCCGGGTCGGAAGTGCCAGCCGGATATCGGAATAGAAAGGGAGCGGAAAGGTGGCGAACCTCTCCGGCGTCAGGAAATCAATGGCGATCCCCTGTTCCTTCACCGATCGGGCAAGTTCATCGAGGGTGCGGACAACACCGTTGACCTGCGGATGCCAGGCATCGGTGACAACAAGAACGGTCTTTTTCATAGTGGCCCCTGGACGCGGCTCTGCCATGTCTGGCGGAGCACCGGCTGACGATCGAATCGACTGGCGGCTGCCATGAGGGCTCTTTGATCATGATTTGATGACAGGCAGATGATTGGCTGTGCCGGGCGCGATGGCGCCCGGCCAGTGCCGATGCTAGCTCGCGCTGAGGGTAGGGAGCACGAGGTCTCCGACCTCGTAGATGTGAAATTCGCTTTTCGACACGGCATCCAGAGACTTGAATTTTTCGACGAAGACTGGATCCGAGAAAAACTCGTCGACATTGTCGGCGCTGTGGATCGCCTCGATGTTCACGACGGTTTTGCCGTCGGTGCTTTTCGACAGGTTGCTCCAGAGAAAGCCTGCCTTGCGTTCGGCGACATAGTGGACGACGTCCTGTATGATTTGGAATGCCTCATCCTGTTTGCCGGGGTGGGCATGGATGACGTTCACGATGAACACGGTTGGCTGGGGAGAGAGTTGAAATTCGGCCTTGAGGGAATGAGTCACGTTATCTCCATCTGCAAAACGATTGGCGGAATATGCCGCCGGGACGAAACTTAATTCGCGACGATGGCTGAAAAAATGGGCTATGGCTCCGTTGATAGCGGACATGGAGATCCGCAATGGAGCGCCTGTCATGGAAAACATCGGTTCCTTGAATGTGTTCATGGTGGTGGCGGAAACGCGCAGTTTTGTTGGAGCTGGCGAAGCTCTGGGGATCTCGTCGTCTGCTGTCGGCAAGGCAATGGCCCGTCTCGAGAAGAGGCTTGGTGTCCGCCTGTTTCACCGCAGTACGCGCAGCATCGCGATCACCGCGGAGGGAACCATGTTCCTTGAGCGCTGCCGCCGGATTTTTTCCGAGATAGAAGCAGCCGAGCAGGAACTGTCGCAAACCCTTGCTGCGCCGCGCGGACGCCTTCGCGTCAGCCTGCCGCTCGCCGGAATGCTGTTCATGCCGGCGATCACGAAATTCATGCGCTCATTCCCGGAGGTTTCCATCGACCTTGATTTCACGGATCGCCTGGTCGATGTGATCGAGGAGGGTTTTGACGCCGTGGTTCGAACTGGAGACGTTACCGACAGCCGCCTGATGATGCGGACTTTGGGAAAATTCTCTCATCGTGTCGTCGGAGCGAAAGAATACTTCACCCGCTTCGGAATTCCGGAAAAGCCGCAGGACCTGTCGGCGCATATCTGTCTTCACCACAAATATCCATCATCCGGGAAGCTCGAACGCTGGCCTCTGAGACATGATCCAGGCAAGGGGAAATTGGAACTGCCCGTGTCATCGATGGCAAGCACGCTCGAGCCGCTGGTCAGCATGGCAGAGCACGGGCTTGGCCTTGCCTGTCTGCCGCTCTTCACGATCCACGATCAGATCGCGGAGGGAAAGCTCGTTCCGGTTCTGGCCGATCATATAGAGGACGTCGGCGAGTTTCGCATTCTATGGCCATCCAGCCGGCATCTGGCACCGAAAATACAGGCGTTCGTCACGTTCATGGGCGAAAACCTGTTTCGCGCATGACGTGCTGGGACGCGCGAATGTGCTGTTGACAAGTTCATCGGGTTTCGCGTGACCTGTCACCGTCCGATCAGCGCCACCTGTTCGCCAGCGCGTCCACTCGAGGCTGCGACGATCGCGAGTACGGAGCCGTCCAGGGAGCGGACATGCACCTTCAGCGACTTGTAGTCGGCGTCGCGACCGATCTTGTCTGCGATTCTCTGCCCGTAATAGACGGCTGATCCCACGTCGAAATGATCGACGCCGTCTTCGTCGACGACCCGTTCAGCGGCGAAGTGCAAATCGAAGAAATAGTGTTCCACGCCGATGCCCCGAACCCTTGCGTCGCCGGAGATCTCTCCGGCTTGCGGACGCAGTTTCAGGAATATCGCATTGTATCCGAATACAGGCTGAATTGGGTATTCAGCCTGTATTCATCGATGTCTGATGAGACAGTGCCGAAGGCTATTTCCCAGCCTTGAGCAAGGCCGCGACGAGCCCAGCCGTCGAGCTGTCATGCCCCTCGGCACTCTCCTTGCCCTCGACCACCGGCAAAAGACCCGTCGCCAGTTCCTTGCCGAGTTCGACGCCCCACTGATCGAAGGAGTTGATGTTGAACAGGGCGCCCTCGACGAAGACGCGGTGTTCGTAGATCGCGATCAGGCGGCCGAAGGTGAAGGGGGTCATCTTGTCGTAGACGAAGGTCAGCGACGGGCGGTTGCCGGTGAAGACGCGGTGCGGCGCGATGCGGTCGATGAAGGCTGCGTCCTGGCCCTTGGCCGCCATCTGGGCCCTGGCTTCCTCCAGCGTGCGGCCCTTCATCAGCGCCTCCGACTGCGCCAGGCAGTTGGCCATCAGGAGCTGGTGCTGGTGGCGCAGGTCCTTTTCATGGCCATTGGCGGCGATCAGGAATTCGGCCGGGATGATGCTCGTGCCCTGGTGGATCAGCTGGTAGAAGGCGTGCTGGCCGTTGGTGCCGGGTTCACCCCAGACGACCGGGCCGGAATTGCCTTCGACCGGCGTACCGTCGAGCGTCACGCCCTTGCCGTTCGATTCCATGTCGAGCTGCTGCAGATAGGCCGGAAAGCGCGACAGGCGCTGATCGTAGGGCAGGATGGCGCGGGTCGCGTAGTCGAGCACGTTGCGGTGATAGAATCCCAGAAGGCCAAGCAGCATCGGGATGTTTTCGCGCACGGGTGCCGTGCGGAAATGGTTGTCGATCGCGTGCGCCCCGGCGAGAAACTCGCCGAACTTCTCCTTGCCGATGGCGATCATCAGCGGCAGGCCGATGGCCGACCAGATCGAATAGCGGCCACCGACCCAGTCCCAGAAACCGAAGATCCGGTCGCTGTCGATGCCGAAGGCGGCGACCTTGTCGAGGGCGGTGGAGACCGCGCAGAAATGGTTGGCGACCGCCTTTTCGCCGAGCTTCTCGGCGATGAAGGCGCGGGCCGTCGCCGCATTGGTCATCGTCTCGATGGTGGTGAAGGTCTTCGAGGCGACGATGAACAGCGAGGTCTCGGCATCGAGAAGCTTCAGCGTGTCGGCGATATGGGCGCCATCGATGTTGGAAACGAAATGCAGGCGCGGACCGTCATGATCGGGCGCCAAGGCCAGCGTCGCCATGACCGGGCCGAGGTCGGAGCCGCCGATGCCGATGTTGACGACGTCGGTGATCTTCTTGCCCGTCGCGCCCTTCAGCGCGCCCGAGCGGATGCCGTCGGAAAAGACGCCCATGGCGTCGAGCACCGCGTTGACATCCGGCATCACGTCGCGGCCGTCGACGATGACCGGCGTGTTGGAGCGGTTGCGCAGCGCCGTGTGCAGAACGGCGCGGCCTTCGGTGATGTTGATGGTCTCGCCGGCAAACATCGCATTGCGCTTTTCCGCGACCTTTGCAGCCTTTGCGAGTGCCTCCAGACCGTCCAGCACCCTGTCGTTGACGGCGCATTTCGAATAGTCGAACAGCATGTCGTCGAGCGTCACGCTGTATTTGGAGAAGCGCTTGGGATCGCCGGCGAAGGCGGCCCGGATATCGGTCGCTTTGGTGTCGGTGACGGTGGATTTCAGTTGGCTGACAAGCGCGGTGGTGGCGGGCGCGTTCATGGCGAGGGCTCCTTGCGTCGCGGATGGGTCGCGATAGCTAGTCGCTTTGGCCCCCGCAAATCAAGCCTGTCCTGTCGCAAACGGCAAAAAAGCCTGCGCTTTTTAAATGGATTTAAATGCCCTCAGCCGCGCAGGTCCTTGCGCAGGATCTTGCCGACATTCGACTTCGGCAGTTCGGTTCTGAACTCCACGAATTTCGGCCGCTTGTAGTTTGTCAAGTTGGCCGCGCAATGCGCCTTGACGGCTGCTTCGGTGAGATCGGGATCCCTCTTGACGACGAAAAGCTTCACCGCCTCGCCGGAGTGTTGATCGGGCACACCGATGGCGGCGCATTCGAGAATGCCGGCAAGGGTCATCGCCACTTCCTCGATCTCGTTGGGGAAGACATTGAAGCCGGAGACGAGGATCATGTCCTTCTTGCGGTCGACGATCTTGACCAGGCCTTGCGCATTCATGAAGCCGATATCGCCGGACCGGAAGAAGCCGTCCGACGAGATGGCCTTGGCGGTTTCATCCGGCCGCTGCCAGTAGCCGGCCATGACCTGCGGGCCGCGGATACAGATTTCGCCGATATCGCCGAGCGGCAGCGTATTGCCGGCCTCGTCGCGGATTTCGACCTCGGTCGAGGGCAGGGGCAGGCCGATGGTTCCGGTGAATTCGGTGCCGTCCAGCCGGTTGGCCGTGGCGACCGGCGATGTCTCCGACAGGCCATAGCCTTCCTTGATCGGGCAGCCGGTCATCGTCTCCCAGCGCTCGGCAACAGGCCGCTGCACGGCCATGCCGCCGCCGAAGGTCAGCGCCAGATCGGAAAAATCGAGTTTCTGGAATTCGGCATTGTTCATCAGCGCATTGAACAGCGTATTCAGGCCCGGGAAGATATTCACCTTGTACTTCGCCAGTTCCTTGACGAAGGCCGGGATGTCGCGCGGATTGGGGATCAGGATGTTCTGTCCGCCGGTGCTGAGGCCCATCAGCGAATTCACGGTCAGCGCGAAGATATGGTAGAGCGGCAACGCGCAGAGGAACACCAGATGATCCGGCCGCTTCTTGTTGAGGAAGGCCGTTTCCAGCCAGAGACCCATCTGGGCCATGTTGGCAAGAAGATTGGAGTGGGTGAGCGTCGCCCCCTTGGAGACACCGGTCGTGCCGCCGGTATATTGCAGGAAGGCAACATCGCCCGGCTTGACATCGACCTTGTTCAGGGGCGCGCCCGCGCCCTTAGCCAAAACAGCCTTGAAGGACAGATGGCCGGGCAGCGACCAGGCAGGCACCAGCTTCTTGACCTTGCGCACGACGATGTTGACGATCAGGCCCTTGAGGCCGAGAAGATCGCCCATGGTGGCGACGACGATGTGCTTGAGGTCGGTGCGCACGGCCACCTGCTCGACGGTATGGGCAAAGTTTTCCAGCACGAAGATCGCCTTGGCGCCCGAATCCTTCAGCTGGTGTTCGAGCTCGCGCGGCGTATAGAGCGGATTGACGTTCACGACGGCAAAGCCGGCGCGCAGGATACCGTAGACGATCACCGGGTTCTGCAGGATGTTCGGCATCATCACGGCAACGCGGTCGCCCTTGGCCAGGCCGGTGGATTGCAGCCAGGCACCGATCTTCCGGCTCTCGGCGTCGAGTTCGGCGAAGGTCAGCGTCTTGCCCATGCAGGTGAACGCAGGGCGCGCGGCGTATGTCACGCAGGATTGTGCGAAGAGTTCGCCGATGGAGTTATAGGGCGAAGGCGAGATTTCCGCGGGCATGCCCGGCGGATAGGACTGCAGCCAGGGCTTGGCGGCTTGGGGTCCGGGCGTCTGAATCAATGTGTCCGGCATGGTCTCTCTCCCTGATGCAACTGCCGCCGCGCTGCAAGACGGCCGCGCGCCGTCTCTCTTTTTTCCGTGCACAACCCTGTCCGAAAATATCTCCGGCTTCCGTTGCGCAGGAGCGAACGATCCCTCCAGATCGCCCGCCTTGATGAGGATGAAGCTTTTATTTCGCCTCATCAAGTACATTCCGGATTATATAACCTTAACGTAAACGTCAATATCTCGCCGGCTGTTTGGCGACGCATGGCCAGATTTCGCGGCATGTGCCTTGCAGCAATGTTTTGCGAGCAGGTGCGAAAAAGTATATTGCGTTGCAATAAGTCGAGGCTTCTCTCCCGATTTCACGCCTTGGCTTTCCATTTCAAGAACCAAATCCTTTGGGGCCGCATGGCTCCGGACAGGCCCATCCATGTCAGATGACGCTCTCTCTTCCATTCCGGTTGCCCGTTGGGGCGGCATTTCCAATGCCGAACTTGCGCTGGCGGTCGGCGGTTTCGGCATCGGCACAGGTGAATTTGCCATCATGGGCCTTCTGCCGCAGGTCGCGGACGATCTTTCCGTTTCAGTCCCCTATGCGGGGCACGTGATCAGCGCCTATGCGATCGGCGTCGTGGTCGGCGCGCCCCTGATCGCCGTCCTGGCTGCGCGGTTTTCCAGGCACAATGTCCTCATCGCCTTGATGGCCCTGTTTGCACTCGGCAACCTTGCCAGTGCCGTCGCTGGCAGTTTTGGCCTGCTCGTCGCGGCCCGCTTCCTCGCCGGCCTGCCGCACGGCGCCTATTTCGGGGTTGCCGCCCTCGTCGCCGCCGGCATGGTGGCGCCGCATCAGCGAGCCCGCGCCATCGGCCGCGTCATGATGGGGCTGACCGTCGCCACCCTTGTCGGAACGCCGCTTGCCGCCTGGTTCGGCCAGGCGCTCGGCTGGCGCGCTGCCTTTGCCATCGTCGGTGCTATCAGCGTGCTCACCGTTGTCCTCACATGGTTTTCCGTGCCGAAGGACCGCGCCAATCCCGCGGCGACGCCACTGAAGGAGCTTGGCGCACTTGGCAAAACCCAGGTCTGGCTGACGCTCGGCATCTGCGCCATCGGTTGCGGCGGCATGTTCGCGGTTTTCAGCTATATCACGCCGGCGCTGACGGAAGTGGCAGGCGTTTCGCTTGGCAGCGTCCCGATCATGCTCTCGGTCTTCGGCGCCGGCATGATTCTCGGCAACATCGTCGGCTCGCGCCTTGCCGATTGGTCGCTGCTGCCCGCCATCGGCATCGCGCTCGTTTTCAACCTCGTCGCTTACGTGCTGTTCTACTTCACCATGACGACGCCCTGGATGGCTATCGTCAACGTGCTGTTGATCGGCGGCGGCTTTGCCGTCGTTCCGGGCATCCAGACGCGGCTGATGGATGTGGCGGGCGAGGCTCAGACACTGGCTGCAGCACTCAGTCATTCCGCTTTCAACCTCGCCAATGCCCTCGGCGCCTGGCTCGGCGGCCTGTCGATCGCGGCTGGATATGGCTGGACTTCGACCGGCCTGGTCGGCGCCATGATGTCGGTCGCCGGCATCGGCATCTTCGTGTGGGCCGTCTTCCTCGATCGGTCGAAAGCGGCAAAGGTCGTCCTTCGGTAATGAAACGCTGCAATTTCGAGTGTTTCCGCGGTCGTTTCCCCGGCTGAAATTCGATTGTCATCCACTTGTGTTGACCATGCGCTCATACTTGCCTATGGCGCGTGTTTTCAGGCCCGCCGGAAACATGCGGAAACATGTGGCAAGCCGCGAGTTTTGCTGTCATCTTGACGACATGTGGAGGAATGCTTTTTGCAGTTGAGCAATCGCGAACGGAACGAACCGCCCTCTGAGCCGCGTCTTTTCGGCCGCCCGGCCCATGAACGCTCGGCGCTTGTCGGGCCGATAGCGGCCGCGCGCTGGCTGCTGGTCTTCGTGCTGCTCGCTGGCGTCTATTTCTTCCATGGTTTTCTGGTGCCGGTGCTCGCAGCACTTGTCATCGGTTTTGCCAGCTGGCCGATATACCGCAGGCTCCTGGCCGCGATCGGCGGCAACCGGACGCTTGGAGCGACCATTGCCATCATTGCCGTGATTTCCTTCATCGTTGCACCGATCTCGCTCGCCGCCGTCTATGCCGTCGATGAAGTTCGCGACTGGGTGGCCTGGACCATCGCGACCAACAAATTCGGCGCGCCTGTGCCGGTGTGGCTGACGCAGATTCCCGGCCTCGGCGTCTGGCTTGGCGCTCAATGGGCGAAATATGTCGGCCATCCCGGCGCGATCGGCGAATTGGTGCAGCTCGTCAGCGGTTCGAATATCGGCAACATCTACCGCGGTGTGCTCGTCGTCGGCGCTTCCGCCTTCCAATCGTTCCTGACGCTGCTTTTCATGCTCATCACGCTGTTTTTCGTCTATCGCGACGGTGAGAAACTGGTTGCCCAGCTTGACCGTCTCGGCGAACGTATCCTGCCGATGCGGTGGGAGCGCGTCTCGCGCATCGTGCCGCTGACCATCAGTTCGACCGTCACCGGCATGGGCGTCATCGCCATCGGCGAAGGCATCGTGCTCGGCGTCGCCTATTGGATGGCGGGCGTTCCGTCTCCGGTGACGCTTGGTATCATCACCGGCATCATGGCGCTGGTCCCCGGCGGCGCGCCGCTCTGTTTCACCCTGGTGTCGGTTTATCTTTTCTCCAGCGGCTCGCCAGTTGCCGCCGTCGCCCTGTTTGCCTGGGGAACCATCGAGCTGTTCATCGTCGACAAGACCCTGCGCCCGAGGCTCGTCGGCGGCCCGATCAGCCTCCCCTTCCTGCCGACCTTTTTCGGCCTCGTCGGTGGCGTCAAGACCATGGGTTTCCTCGGGCTCTTCGTCGGGCCGGTGCTGATGGCGCTTTTGGTGGCGATCTGGCGGGAATGGTTGCGCGAGGTGACGGACCAGCCGCCGCCAAGCCCGATCATCAAATAGGGACGATCGCATCGCCGGGTTGACGGTGATTTCCCCCTTTCTTGGCGAAACTCTATCCGAACATGAGGGGGAATTGCTGCGTGATCTCCGCGCTCCGTTGCGCTAATGATTGCGTGCGCCTTGCGGCCGCTTGCCGCCCGTCAGGGCTGATCCATTCGAGAGTCCAGGAAATCCGATGAACCGCACTTACTACGCCCCCACGGGCGGCGCTCCGCCGCAGACGCAGTTGCTTACCGATCGCGCCGTCTTCACCGAGGCCTATGCCATCATCCCCAAGGGCGTGATGATGGATATCGTCGCCAGTTACCTGCCCTATTGGGACAGCACCCGGGCGTGGGTTCTGTCGCGGCCGCTCTCCGGTTTTTCCGAGACCTTCTCGCAAAGCATCATGGAAGTGGGGCCGGGGGGCGGCAGCGACCGGCCGGAACCGGATACGGGCGCCGAGGGCGTTCTGTTCGTCGTGGAGGGTGAGCTGACCGTGACGCTGGACGGCAAGGTTCATCAGATGTCACCCGGCGGTTACGCTTTCATTCCGCCGGCAAGCGCCTGGTCGGTGCGCAACACCGGCGACAAGCCCGTGCGGTTCCATTGGATACGTAAGATCTACGAGGCCGTCGATGGTCTCGACGTGCCGCCTGCGTTGTTCCTCAACGAAGCGGATATCACGCCGGCCCCGATGCCGGGCACCGACGGAAAATGGGCGACGACGCGCTTCGTCGATACCGCGGATCTGCGCCACGACATGCATGTGACGATCGTCACCTTCGAACCGGGCGCGGTGATCCCCTTTGCCGAAACCCATGTCATGGAGCATGGCCTCTACGTGCTGGAAGGCAAGGCCGTCTACCGGCTCAATCAGGATTGGGTCGAGGTCGAGGCCGGGGATTATATGTGGCTGCGCGCCTTCTGCCCGCAGGCCTGTTATGCGGGCGGTCCCGGTAAATTCCGCTACCTGCTCTACAAGGATGTCAACCGCCACATGAAACTCAGGCCGCGGGCCTGAGCGCTCGGCGTTTACCTGCCGGAGCGCCTCAGGCAAGACCGGCAGGGATCGCCGGGATGGGGCGGTTGCTGCCATAGTCGCGCTGATGTGCGATGTGGCCGCGAACACGGCGCGGAGCGGCGTTGATCTCGATGACCGGTGGCTCGAAAGCGCCGTCGGCATAAGTGCCGGTGTCTGCCGTGTCGTCGCACTTGGCCTTGAGCAGATTGAAGATCATCTGAGTCCTCCCGGGTTTCGCGTCAACGGCCGATCCGCTGAAGTCCCACGCTGCTAACCGGAAAATAGTTAAAAAATTAACCATGTTTGCCGGAGAAGATCTGCAGCGCAGTTACCCGCATGACGGGAGAGAGTCATACGGGGTAGGTGTGACATCCTTGCGTCGGAGGTTTGTCATGCCGCAGGTTCATCGCGGCAGCTCAGTTCAGCGGCCGGGAAACCAGTTCTTCATTCAGTATTCTGAATGCTTCATCGAGCGCATCGACGAGAACGTCCGTCAGCCTGTCGGCGTTGTCTTCCTGCAGGAACAGCGCGATTGCTGCGTCCTGCGGGAGGGTCGAGTGTTCGATCGTGTTCGACATGTCATTGTCCTTCGCTGTCCGGCTTCATGCCGGGGAAAGGGCAAGGTATGCCGCGTCGCTTGCGCCGGGCTTGAACAACGGGTTTGCATCTGGTGTCAAAGGCAGTGCTGTTCATGCCATGAACACCGCAGAAGCATCGGTCGTATGAGGGCACAGTGCGGCGAGACACCGAGCCGATCCACATTGCCGAGATCGCGTCTTCCCTTGTTCGAGGGGCTGAGGACAAGGGTGATTTGCCTCGAGTTCGGTGCATTGACAATGCGGCGATGAAGAAGATCGATCTCGATCGCCAAGCGGCTGCCATGCTATAATGAATATCTAAATTAGAAATAAATAATTAACAGCATTGTCACCCGGCCCGAGCATGGGACTAAGCCGTGGACTGGAACCAAGGAGGTGACCATGACACAGGCTGTTTCGACTTTTATCACAAGACGAAGTGTGGTCGCAGGCCCAACGCTGGCCGCCGCTTCCGTCGCTGTTTTGGCAGGGACGGATAATTTGCGGGCCAACCAATCCATGCCTGAGAAAAGTCTGTACGAGCGTCTGGGCGGCGTCTTCGCTATTGCGGCGGTGGTGGATCACTTCAGCGACGCCGTCGTGAAAAACCCCGTCGTCGGCCAACAGTCCAAGAACCCGCAGCTGCGGGAATGGCACACCAAGAACCTGGAAAGGTTGCCCGGTCTGAAGTTCATGCGGACGCTGTGGGTCTGCGACGTTTCGGGTGGGCCCTTCCAGTTCACGGCCACCAAGCCCGGCACGACGCCGCTCGGTCTTGAGGAGGCCCACCGCGATCTCCGAATCTCCTCCGAAGAATTCGATGAGGTGGCAGCGGAACTCGCGCGGACCCTGGACTTCTTCAAGGTCCCGAAACGCGAGAAGGATGAAGTCCTGGCAGCCTTCGCGGCCCACAAAGACGAGGTCACCGCCGGCTAGGTCGCGACCGCTAGGCGCGCCTGAAACAGCAAGTGTGGCTTCCCGCACAACTGCCGATGGTGGGGAGGTGGGCAAGCGACCCCGGGGCGGGGACCTTGCGTCCCGTAGCGGAAACGCTTTTTCGGAACTAAACGTAGGGAAGGTGGATCATCTACTCGGTTCCTCTCGGTGGACCTCATAGGGTACCTCGGGGAACGCCAATGCCTTGCAATCGTTGAGAAATAGGCTTCTCGGATGGAAACTGGTGCCGCTTGCAGGACTCGAACCTGCGACCCCATCATTACGAATGATGTGCTCTACCACCTGAGCTAAAGCGGCCCGCAAACGTTCCGCGATGCAGCGGAGCGATGTGTGAGGGGCTGATACCTGCAAACCGATGGGATTTCAAGCCATCAGTTTGCAGAACCGGAAAAAACCTCGGGACGACGGAACGGCGCTGTTTTAGAGCGACAGTCTCTGGCGCGCCTCGTCATATTCGCGCGCAAGCCGATCGACCAAAGAAGTGACGGGCACGATCTCGGTGACGGCGCCGATGCCTTGGCCACAGCCCCAGATATCCTTCCAGGCCTTGGCGCCGGCCGTTGCGGTCTCGAAGTCCATCTTGGAAGGATCGGCCTCCGGCAGTTGCTCCGGATCCATGCCGGCGGCAATGATCGAGGGTTTTAGATAATTGCCATGGATACCGGTGAAATAGTTGGAATAGAGGATATCGCCCGCACTGCTGTCGACGATCATCTGTTTATAGGCGTCGCTGGCGCGCGCTTCGGTGGTGGCGATGAAGGACGAGCCGATATAGGCCATGTCGGCGCCCATCGCCTGTGCGGCAAGCACAGCGCCACCGGTGGAAATGGCGCCCGAGAGCAGAAGCGGCCCGTCGAACCATGTGCGGATTTCCTGGATGAGGGCGAAGGGAGAGAGCGTTCCGGCATGGCCGCCGGCGCCGGCGGCAACTGCGATCAATCCGTCGGCGCCCTTGCGGATCGCGGAATTGGCGTGTCGATTGTTGATGACGTCGTGCAGCACGATGCCACCGTAGGAATGGATCGCCGCATTGACCTCGGGAACGGCGCCGAGCGACGAAATGACGATCGGGACCTTGTATTTGACGCAGAGCATCAGATCGTGCTCGAGCCGCTTGTTGGACTTGTGGACGATCTGATTGACGGCGAAGGGTGCGGCCGGGCTGCTGGGATTGCGGGCGTTGTGGGCAGTCAGCTCTTCGGTGATCTCGGCCAGCCACTCATCCAGCTGTGCTTCCGGCCGGGCATTGAGCGCCGGAAACGAGCCGACGACGCCTGCCTTGCACTGGGCGATCGTCAGCGCCGGATGCGAGATGATGAACAGGGGGGCTGCGACGACGGGCAGCCGCGTGGTGCCGTTGAGAATGGCTGGCAATGACAAGAATTCGCTCCCGTTTCAATTTTTGACGTTTCCGTAAACGTAAGAACTTTATCAGCGTCGTTGGATTTTGCAAAGGGTGCTTAAGTCGCGTCGGCGCGGCAAATCGGGTAAAATCCTCTATGTTTTCCCCGGCGCCGGCCGTCAGTTTTGACGTGCGAGGCTTGCAGATCGCGGCGCCAACCGTTACCCAATTGTTAACACATCCAAAAGCGCGTCGGGTTCACCGGAACGATGGCCGCGATGACGGATGTTTGTGGAACCGGAGCGCTGCCGTATCGCAACGTTTTTGGGCAATGTTGGTTGCATGTCTGCCCGGCTCCGGGGCTTCGGCCCCAGCGCGACATGCCCTTGCGGAGCGACCGATACCGGTCGTCTGCATCAAGAAGGACGGACAGTGAGCGGACTGGAAACTGCCATCAGACATGCGCTGGAGCGCTCCGACCGGACGAATTCCGAAACACGCGCGCGCATCTACCAGTCGGCGCGAAACGCGCTCGAGGCGGGTCTCAGGAAGCAGGACGTGCATGATCCGAACGTGATCGCACAGCAGCGCCATCGCCTTGAAGCAATCATCCACGCCATCGAGGTGGAGGAGCGCGCAGCGCTGAAGGCTGCCTCCGTGCCGCCACCGGTCAGCATTGATACCGGCAGTGGTAGGAGCAATGCCGCGTCGGCGGAACTCGATGACGGAATTCACATGCCGCCGGAACGGGGGCCGGCCGAAGGCGTCAGCCCCGTCGTTGATGGTGGCCTTGCCGGTCTGCGTCCCGAACGCCGTGAGGCAAGCCGCGCACCAGAGGCCGCCGCCGTCGAGCCGGTCTCCGGCAAGCGCGGCAGAGGTGTCAAGGTTGTCCCGCCAAAACCCCGCCGCCGCAAGCGCGGCAGTTTCCTGTCCTTCGTCATGGTCGTGACGACCCTCGTCGCCGCCTTCGGAACGGCCGCTTGGTGGGTGCAAACCAGCGGACTTCTGAAATCTGCCGCAGAGCGCGATACCAGCGTCGCCAATCCGCCCTCGACGGTGCAGTCCGAGGATTTCGACGGCGCAGAAGGCCTGAAGACGCTTGGAAGCGAGTCGGGCTTCTCCGGCGACTGGGTCGAGGTTTTCAAGCCCGCCGACCAAGCCAACGTCACGGCTGGCAACCGCGCCTCGGCCGATCCGGTCAGCGACGAGAATGGGCAGCGCCTGCGCATCACCTCCGCGACGGCGGACGCGGACGGCAATGTCCTCATCGAGATTCCGGCTTCGGTGCTCGGGCAGATTTCCGGCAAGACGTCGACGGTCGCGCTCAGCGTCCAGTCGGATGCAGGCAAGCAGACCCAGTTCGCCGTCGAATGCGATTTCTCCTCGCTCGGCGATTGTGGGCGCCATCGGTTCACGGTGAACGAGGAAAAGAGCGACATGCTGTTCAAGGTGACGTTCGATCGTAGCTTGGCGCCAAGCGCACCCGGCCATATGCTGATCAACAGCGACGTGACCGGCGCCGGCAACAGCCTCAGCCTGTTCGCCGTGCGTATTCTTCCCGGGCAATAATAGCTGTCGCCGTATAAAGCAGCGGCGGCGCGCTACTTCACAAAGCCCGGTCCGAAACCGAGAATCTTGTTGTCGATCTCACCGATCGCGCCCTCGTCCTTGCCGTCATAGTCAAGCGTCTTCAGCATATAGCGGATCAGGTTGAGGCGGGCGCGGCGCTTGTCGTTGGTGCGCACGACCGTCCACGGCGCGTGCTCGGTATGGGTTTGTACGAGCATCTGGTCGCGGGCCTCGGTGTAGAGATCCCATTTCGTCAGCGCGGCGATATCCATCGGCGAGAGCTTCCAGACCTTCAGCGGATCGTGGCGCCGGTCGTGGAACCGTTTCAACTGCATCTCGCGGCCGATATCCAGCCAGAATTTGAAGAAATGAATACCGTCGCCGGTGATCAGCTTTTCAAATCGCGGCGTCTGTTTGAGAAAATGTGCATGCTGCTCCGGCGTGCAGAAGCCCATGACCGGCTCGACGCCGCCGCGGTTGTACCAGGAGCGGTCGAACATGACGAATTCGCCGGCTGTCGGGAAATGCGTGACATAGCGCTGGTAGTACCACTGGCCCTTCTCCGTTTCCGTCGGCTTGGTCAGCGCCACCACGCGCGCGGAGCGCGGGTTCATGTAGGATCGCGTCGCATAGATCGCGCCGCCCTTTCCGGCGGCATCGCGGCCCTCGAAAATCGCCATCACGCGTTTGCCGGTTGCCTGCTGCCAGAACTGTACCTTGACGAGTTCGATCTGCAGCTTTTCCAGCAGGGCGTCATAGGCATCGTCGTCGAGTTTCTTGTCGTAGGGATAGTCGCCTGAGGCCAGCGCTTGCCTGTCGATCCAATCCGGCAATTCAGGATTATCGATATCGAAAACGCGCTGTTTGCCGTTGACGACGAGTTCGACCGGCTGATTTTTCTCAATTTCTGCCATGATGGTCCCGCCCCTGCTTCATTGTGCGGCCGGTCGCCGATTTCATGGGAGGAGGCCACAATTGAATTGCGAATTCAAGCATCCCGTGAAAATCATTGTCATGAACCTCCGATATCACCGGTTGATTGCATGCCGGTAAGAGAGAGTATTTTGGAAGAAACAAGAACAGTCTGGGAGCGTCTCAAGGACAGGGCCAGCGCGGAAAAGTGGATCATCGGCCTGTCGACCATCGTGACGGCCGTGCTCATTCTGTCCGGCATCCACACGGTCGCTGCGCTCCTGTTCTGGCTTGTGTGGATGGCGGCGCTTTTCAACCGTTCGGCCAACCCCACGCCGCCCGCCATGCCTGCGGTCGAACCTGTGGCCGAGGAGGCCGATCTCGGTATGCTTGCAGCCGCCTTCAACGCGCTCGACACGCCAATCCTGGTCGTCGCGCCCGATGAGACCGTGGTTCTGCAGAACCACGCGGCCGAAAAGGCCTTCGGCACCATCCCGCCGAAAACGGACCTGTCGGCGCGGGTTCGCTCGCCCGGCATTCTCGACATGGTCCGCGAGACGATCGTCACCGGTAAGGCGAACCAGATCGAGCATTCCGAGCGTTTCCCGTCGGAATCGGTCTATATCGTGCGCGTCGCTCCAGCCGAAATCGGATCGCCGAAGGAGCGACGATACGTTCTTTCCTATCGCGACATATCGCAGGCGCGCCGCATCGACCGGATGCGCTCCGATTTCGTTGCCAATGCAAGCCATGAACTGAGGACGCCACTCGCCTCGCTGCGCGGTTTCATCGAAACGCTGCAGGGCCCCGCGCGCAACGATCCCAAGGCGCACGAGAAATTCCTCGGCATCATGCACGAGCAGGCGACGCGAATGAGCCGCCTTGTCGATGATCTGCTTTCGTTGTCGCGGCTGGAACTCAAATCCCACATTGCGCCGGACGAGGCGGTCGATCTCGCGCCGCTGGTCATGTTCGGGATGCGCTGTCGCCGCTGGCCGAGGATGTCGGTGTGGAGATTTCACTGGTCGTGCCGGATGATCCGGTCGTTGTTCAGGGCGACCGCGATGAATTGACCGAGGTTTTCGAGAACCTGATCGAAAACGCCTGCAAATATGGCCAGGAGGGGAAAATGGTCGAGGTGACACTCTCCGGTGGTGGTGACGCGCCGGCCGAAGTGTCCGTCCGCGATCATGGACCGGGTATCCCGGCCGAGCACGTTCCGCGTATTACCGAACGATTCTACCGGGTTAACGTAGAGGCCAGCCGGTCGAAAAAGGGCACGGGTCTGGGACTTGCCATCGTCAAGCATATCCTCACCCGCCACCGCGCCAGATTGCTCGTCCAATCCGAAATCGGCAAGGGCACGGTGTTTACCGTGAGGTTTTGACACAAACGCGTCGTTTAGATTGTTGCAATTAAAAAAATCATAACAATTTCAATCGCATAAGGTGTCACAAATGTTTCGTGAATTTGACATAAAAGGTGAGGCCATCGGGCGCTAACTAGGGCGGCCGATCGACACGGCGAAAGCGAGCGCTGATGAAAAGCGCACCCACACAAGCCCATTCTGGGAGAATTCTGATGAAAGCCTTGAAACTCACTGTTGCAGCTTTGGTTGCATCCGCCGCTTTTGCAGGCGTTGCGATTGCCCGCGACCAGATCCAGGTTGCCGGTTCCTCGACGGTTCTGCCTTACGCAAAGATCGTCGCTGAAACCTTCGGCGAAACCTTCCCCGACTTCAAGACCCCGATCGTTGAATCGGGCGGCACCGGTGGCGGCCTGAAGGAATTCTGCAAGGGCGTTGGCCCGGAAACGATCGACATCGCCAATGCTTCGCGCAAGATCAAGGACAGCGAACTCGAGACCTGCAAGGCTGCCGGTGTCACCGAGATCCAGGAAGTCAAGATCGGTTATGACGGCATCGTCTTCGCAACCGACGCAGGCAACGCCGACCTGAAGCTGGTTCCGCAGGACCTCTACCTCGCTCTGGCCGCTGAAGTCGTCGTCGACGGCAAGCTCGTTGCCAACCCCTACAAGAAGTGGTCGGAAGTCAACAAGGACCTTCCGGACGTTGAAATCGCTGCTTACATCCCGGGCGAGAAGCACGGCACCCGCGAAGTCTTCGAAGAAAAGATCCTGGCTGCTGGCTGCAAGGCCGCCGGCGCTATCGACGTCATCAAGGGCCTCGTTGCCGATGAAAAGGAAGCCGCCAAGAAGTGCGTCGCAGTCCGCAAGGACGGCCTGGCTGTCGACATCGACGGCGACTACACCGAAACGCTTGCTCGCATCGCTTCCAACAAGAACGGCATCGGCGTCTTCGGTCTCGCCTTCTTTGAAAACAACGCCGACAAGCTGAAGGTCGCAACCGTTAACGGCATCGTTCCATCGGTCGAAACGATCGCTTCCGGCGAATATCCGGTTTCCCGCCCGCTGTTCTTCTACGTCAAGAAGGCGCATCTCGGCGTGATCCCGGGCCTCAAGGAATATGTCGAGTTCTTCCTTGACGACCAGATGATCGGCCCGGACAGCCCGCTCGCAGCCTATGGCCTGGTTTCGGCTCCGGACGCTGAGCGCGAAGAAGGCCGCAAGGCTTTCGAAGCCGGCAACATGCTCTAATCAGCTGAGCAATATCCGGCACGGCAATTTTGCCGTGCCGGACCTCCCAAGTTCGGATTTGCCGGTTTTCCATGGTTGGAGGCCGGGGGGACATGTCGATGAACACATCATTTATATTTTTGCTTATTTTGATTGTTGGCTTCGCGGCCTATCTCGCCGGGCGCTCCCGGGCTCTCGCGACTTCGAACGGCAAGCTCTCGGTTCTCCATTCTCTTCCTGGATATCACGGTACCTATGCGGCGATCTGCGCGATCATCCCGGCGGCGATTGTTCTTGCCGTCTGGGCAGTGGCCGCGCCGGCCTACATCGATAGCAGCGTGCGCGGCGCACTCCCGGAAACGGTGCTGAGCCAGGGTGTGGCAACCACCGAGCTCGCGCTCGGCCAGGTGAAGTCCGTTGCCAACGGTTTGAAGCTGCTGGATGACGCGGAATTGGCCGCGCTCAACAATGGTTCAGCCAATCTGCGCGAAGTGTTGGCCGCAAAAGGTGTTCCGCTTGCCGGCGACGGCGAAGCCTACATGATCAAATCCGCCACGCAGTTCAATCAGATGACTGCGACAAGTCGCGTTTTGATGGCGGTCGTGGTTCTCCTGATCTCCGTTGCCGGTGCCGTCTTCGCGCTGCGCGGCATCTCCGCGCCCTTCCGCGCCCGCAATCAGGTCGAGCGTGTCATGCTTTGGACGCTGATGCTCGCCTCATCCATCGCCATCCTGACGACGATCGGCATCGTCGGCTCGATGCTGTCGGAAGCGATCCGCTTCTTCAATTCGGTTTCGCCGGTCAGTTTCTTTTTCGGCACCGTCTGGGATCCGCGTTTCGCTGCCGCTGGCAGCGAGGCGACGCAAGGCCAGTTCGGCCTCTTGCCGCTCCTCGCAGGCACGCTCTACATCGCTTTCGTCGCCATGCTCTTTGCGGTGCCGATCGGGCTCTTCGCGGCGATCTACATGTCCGAATATGCACGGCCTGCGGTCCGCTCGATCGCCAAGCCGCTGCTTGAAATCCTGGCCGGCATCCCGACCATCGTCTACGGCTTCTTCGCGCTCGTCACGGTCGGCCCGTTCCTGCGTGATATTTCCGCCCAGCTGAACGGCCTCGTCACCGGCAACTACGTCTCCTTCATTCAGGCGCAGAGCGTTCTGACCGCCGGTATCGTCATGGGCATCATGCTCATCCCGTTCGTGTCCTCGCTTTCCGATGACATCATCACCCAGGTGCCGCGTGCCCTGCGCGACGGCTCGCTCGGGCTCGGAGCCACCCGGTCGGAAACGATCAAGAAGGTCGTTCTGCCGGCAGCACTCCCGGGCATCGTCGGCGCGCTGCTTCTCACCGCATCGCGTGCCGTCGGTGAAACCATGATCGTGGTGCTTGCGGCTGGTGTTGCCGCGCGCATGCAGCTCAATCCCTTCGAAGCGATGACGACGGTGACCGTCAAGATCGTCAATCAGCTGACCGGCGACCTTGAGTTCAACTCGCCGCAGACGCTAGTGGCTTTCGCGCTCGGGATCACGCTGTTCTGCATCACGCTCTGCCTCAACATCTATGCACTCTATATTGTGCGCAAATATCGGGAACAGTACGAATGACCGAGATCGTTTCCTCTTCGTCCCCCGCCTTCGTGCGCCCCGCTGTAGCCAGACGCGATATCGGCATCAAGCGCCGCTACGCCGCCGAACGCCGCTTCCGTGCCTATGGCATGGCGGCGATCCTCACCGGCCTGTTCTTCCTGTTCGTCCTTCTCTGGACGGTCATTTCGAACGGCTACACGGCCTTTCAGCAGACCACGATCACGCTGCCGATCGAGTTTGCCGAAAAGGTCATCGACCCGAAGAACGAGCGTACGACAAACCCGTCCAAGCTGATGACGGCCAACTATCCGCTCCTGGTGCGTGACGCCCTCGTCAAGGCGCTCGGCATCGACCCGGCCAATAGGGCTCAGGTCAAGAGGGCCACGGACATGGTTTCGGCCAGTGCCCGCATCCAGTTGCGCGACATCGTCATTGCCAATCCTTCGGTGATCGGCACCACCGTGAACGTGCCGCTGCTTGCCGAAGGCAACATCGACAGCGCCAACAAGGGCCAGATCGATCTCAAGGTCGAGGAATCCAAGCGCAAGGTCAACGACCAGCAGATCGGCTGGATGAAGACGCTGACCGACAGCGGTGCGATGACGAAGGACTTCAATACGGGTATCTTCACCTTCGGCGCCTCGAGCCGCCCGGAAGCGGCCGGCATCGGTGTGGCCGCCCTCGGCTCGCTCTACATGATGCTGATCGTGCTTGCATTGGCGCTGCCGATCGGCGTCGCCGCGTCCATCTATCTCGAAGAGTTCGCGCCGAAGAACCGGTTGACCGACCTCATCGAGGTCAACATCAACAACCTCGCCGCCGTCCCGTCGATCGTCTACGGTCTGCTTGGTCTGTCGATCTTCATCAACTTTGCCGGAATGCCGCGCTCGGCAGCGTTGGTGGGCGGCCTGGTACTGACGCTGATGACCCTTCCGACGATCATCATCGCCACCCGCGCGGCGCTGAAGGCCGTGCCGCCATCGATCCGCGCGGCTGCCCTCGGCCTCGGCGCCTCGAAGATGCAGACCATCTTCCACCACGTGTTGCCGCTCGCCATGCCAGGCGTGCTGACCGGCACGATCATCGGTCTTGCGCACGCGCTCGGCGAAACTGCGCCGCTGCTCCTGATCGGCATGGTGGCCTTCGTTGTCGATTTTCCCGGTTCGCCGATGGAACCCTCTACCGCGTTGCCTGTGCAGATCTACATGTGGGCCAATGAAGCTGAACGTGCATTTGTCGAACGCACCTCGGGCGCAATCATCATTCTGTTGATTTTCCTCGTGGTTATGAACCTTGGCGCAATCCTGTTGCGGCGTCGCTTTGAGCGTCGCTGGTAGTGAGGTAAGAACATGAACATGATGTCAGAAGCAGCAGTTGAAAAGGCGCTGGATCAGAAAATGAACACCGTTCCCTTCAAGATGATCGGTAAGGATGTTTCGGTCTATTACGGCGAGAAGCGCGCGCTTTTCGACGTGAACCTCAACGTTCGTGAAAACACGGTCACGGCCCTGATCGGCCCGTCCGGCTGCGGCAAGTCGACCTTCCTGCGCACCTTGAACCGCATGAACGATACCATCGACAACTGCCGGGTCACCGGCAAGATCACGCTCGACGAGGACGATATCTACGATCCGAATATCGACGTCGTCGAACTGCGTGCCCGCGTCGGCATGGTCTTCCAGAAGCCGAACCCCTTCCCGAAGTCGATCTACGAGAACGTCTCCTATGGCCCGAGGATCCATGGTCTGGCACGCTCCAAATCCGATTTCGACCAGATCGTCGAACAGAGCCTGCAGAAGGCAGGCCTCTGGAACGAGGTGAAGGATCGTCTGCAGGAGCCGGGCACCGGTCTCTCGGGTGGTCAGCAGCAGCGTTTGTGCATCGCGCGCGCCGTTGCCGTCAGCCCGGAAGTCATCCTGATGGACGAACCCTGCTCGGCCCTGGACCCGATCGCGACCGCGAAGGTCGAGGAACTGATCCACGAATTGCGCGCCAACTTCACCATCGTCATCGTCACCCACTCGATGCAGCAGGCGGCACGTGTTTCGCAGCGCACCGCCATGTTCCATCTCGGCAATCTCGTCGAGGAAAACGACACCGACAAGATGTTCACCAATCCGGACGACCAGCGCACACAGGACTACATCATGGGCCGCTTCGGCTGACGATTTGCTTTGCCGCTTTCCTCACGCAGGGAAGCGGCGGCGCCCTTGAAACCGGATCGTGATCGCAAGGAACGACAACCATGTCTACGCAACATATTGTTTCCGTCTATGACGAAGACCTCAAATACCTCAACCGGCGCATCTCCGAGATGGGCGGTCTTGCCGAGCAGATGGTCGCCGAATCCGTGCGCGCGCTGGTCAATGCCGACCTCGCGCTTGCTCAGAAGGTCATCTCCGACGATACCATCCTCGACGAGGCCGAGCGCCAGATCGGCGAAAAGGCGATCGTCACCATCGCCAAGCGCCAGCCGATGGCCGCCGACCTGCGCGAAATCATGGGTTCCATCCGTATTGCCGCAGATCTCGAGCGCGTCGGCGATCTCGGCAAGAACACGGCAAAGCGGGTGATCGCGGTTTCCAGCGCCAGCTTGCCGCGCCAGCTCGCCCGGGGCCTCGAGCACCTGGCCGAACTCGCGCTGATGCAGCTCAAGGAAGTGCTCGACGTCTATGCGTCGCGTTCGCCGGAAAAGGCCAACAGCATTCGCGAGAGGGACAACGAAATCGACGCGATTTACACGTCGCTGTTTCGCGAACTCTTGACCTACATGATGGAAGATCCGCGCAACATCACGCCGTGCACGCATCTTCTGTTCTGCGCCAAGAACATCGAGCGCATCGGCGACCATGCCACCAACATTGCCGAAACGATTTACTACATGGCGACCGGCGCCCAGCCGGTTGGTGAACGTCCGAAGGACGATACTGCCAACACCGTCGGCGCGATCGGCAATTGATTTTGCTGCGCCGGATCAAACAGAAGTAAGTGAATTCTTACATTTGACTGCCCGGCCGGCCTTGGGCCGCCGGGCGAGCCCCTTGCAATGAGGGCAAGGCGTCAAGGAGTTGAGACCGCATGCTGCCAAGAATTGCCGTTGTCGAAGACGAGGAGGCGCTGAGCGTTCTCCTGCGTTACAATCTTGAGGCCGAAGGGTTTGAAGTTGATACGATCAACCGTGGCGATGAAGCGGAAATCCGCCTTCAGGAACGCCTGCCGGATCTCTTGATCCTCGATTGGATGCTGCCGGGTGTTTCCGGCATCGAGCTGTGCCGCCGGCTTCGCCAGCGCTCTGAGACCGAGCGCCTGCCGATCATCATGCTGACGGCGCGCGGCGAAGAGAGCGAACGGGTACGCGGTCTTGCCACCGGCGCCGACGATTATGTGGTCAAGCCGTTCTCGACCCCGGAGCTGATGGCACGCGTCAAGGCAATGCTGCGCCGCGCCAAACCGGAAGTGCTGTCGACGCTGCTGAAATGTGGCGATATCGAACTCGACCGCGAAACCCACCGCGTCCACCGCAAGACCCGCGAGGTCCGATTGGGCCCGACCGAATTCCGGCTGCTGGAATTCTTCATGGCCTCGCCCGGCCGGGTCTTTTCGCGCTCGCAGCTCTTGGATGGCGTCTGGGGTCACGACATCTACGTCGACGAGCGCACTGTCGACGTTCACGTCGGCCGCCTGCGCAAGGCACTGAACTTCTCCAACATGCAGGACGTGATCCGCACCGTGCGCGGCGCCGGATATTCACTGGAGAGCTGATTGCATTTTGAGCGACGCATGAAAAAAGGGGCCGGCTGGCCCCGTTTTTCATGTTCAGCAATCCGTCGTCTCAGCGAGCCCGGCGGCGCTCGCCGGAAGGCTGGTAGGCCAGCTTCGCGTGGAAGGTGCAGTAGGGCGAAGTGTCGGGCGAGTCGTTGCCGCAGAAGTGGAACTCTTCCTTCATCGGATCGCCGATCGGCCACTTGCAGGTGCGGTCGGTAAGCTGGGTCAGTGCCAGACGGCGAGACATCGGCACGACCACGTTGCTGACCGGTGCGACGTCCTGATCCTCGATGGCGTCGATTTCCACCTCTTCCTTCATGACGGTGGCACCCGTGGTGCGTGTCACGGTGCGGGTGGTCATGCGCGCGGCGTAGTTGGGCGCACGCGGCGCGGACGTTGCTGGACGTTTGGTGCGGGCGGTGGTCGCGGTGCTGCCACCGGCCTTGGCACGGCCAGGCAGGCAAAGTCGGTGGACCTTGCCGATAACCGCGTTTCGGCTGACGCCGCCGAGCTGGGCGGCGATCTGGCTCGCGCTCAATCCTTCTGACCACAACTTCTTGAGTTTCTCGACCCGCTCGTCAGTCCAGTTCATGGTCTTCTCTCCATTCACAGCGTTGGTGATGGTCGAATCCTCCACCGACCCCCGGACAGGTGCCGAGGTTGAAACGCGATAACTCTTTTGGTGACTAGGTCCGCCGCATGCGTTCTAGTAATTGTTTGTTAAGGTAGAGGTAGGGGGACTCGCTGACAAGAGTCCCCGGAATCCGAGCGAATCGATTTTCGAGTTTTCCCCAACTTGCTTGGCATGCGTGGCATTTTTGCAAGAGTGCTCGTTCGAAAAAATCGATGTCGCGACACTGGCGCGATTTGCCGCAAATCACGGGCTTTTGTTGACATTGCGGTGCGAAATGAAGATAGTGATTTTGCCGCCGCGAGGCGGCATTTTGATTTTTTAAGGGCTGGCCACAGTCCAACGTAGAAGCTGACCGAAACAATCACCGCGATGATTGAGGAGATATGCGCCATGGCCGATGCCACGCCGCTTTATGACACATATGCCCGCGCGCCCTTGCGGTTCGAGCGCGGCGAAGGCGTCTGGCTGGTTGCGGAGGACGGTACGCGCTATCTCGATTTCGCCGCCGGCGTGGCGGTCAATTCGCTCGGTCATGCCCATCCGCACCTCGTTTCAGCGTTGAAGGAGCAGGCCGACAAGGTCTGGCATCTCTCCAATCTCTATGAAGTTCCCGGCCAGGAGAGCCTCAGCCGCCGCCTGACGGAGGCGACCTTCGCCGACAAGGTGTTCTTCACCAATTCGGGTGCGGAAGCGCTGGAATGCGCCATCAAGACGGCGCGGCGCTATCACTTTTCCAAGGGGCATCCGGAAAAGTTCCACATCATCACCTTCGAGGGCGCCTTCCATGGCCGGACGCTCGCGACCATCGCGGCCGGCGGTCAGGCAAAGTATCTCGAAGGTTTCGGCCCCAAGGCTCCGGGCTTCTACCAGGTTCCTTTCAACGACATGACCGCCCTCAAGGCTGCCATCACGGAGGAAACCGCCGCGATCCTGATCGAGCCGATCCAGGGCGAAGGTGGTATCCGCACGGTTTCCAAGGAGTTCCTGCTGGAGCTGCGCTCGCTCTGCGACGAATACGGCCTGCTTCTGATCCTCGACGAGGTCCAGTGCGGCATCGGTCGGACCGGCAAACTGTTTGCCTATGAATGGGCGGGCCTCACGCCCGACATCATGGCCGTCGCCAAGGGCATCGGCGGCGGTTTCCCGCTCGGCGCCTGCCTTGCGACAGCGGATGCGGCTTCCGGCATGGTCGCCGGAACGCATGGGTCGACCTATGGCGGCAATCCGCTGGCGATGGCTGTCGGCAACGCGGTGCTCGACGTTGTATTGGCCGATGGTTTCCTGCAGCATGTCCGCGACGTGGCGCTGGTTTTCCGCCAGGGCCTTGCCTCGCTTGCCGATCGTTTCCCCGATGTCATCGAGGAAATCCGCGGCGAAGGCCTGATGCTCGGCATCAAGGCCAAGGTGCCGTCCGCAGACCTGCTCAAGGCGATCCGCGCCGAGCAGCTTCTGGCCGTGCCTGCGGGTGAAAATGTCATCCGCCTGCTGCCGCCGCTGGTGACGACGGCCGAGGAGGCCCGCGAAGGCCTGGCGCGGCTCGAGCGCGCCGCCGAACAGCTGACGGTGGAACGACGAAAGGCCTCGGCCTGAACGACGTTCCCCTTCCCAAGCTGAAAACACAGGACTTTGAAATAGAATGGCCAGACACTTTCTCGACCTTTCTGCCATGACGACAGGCGATCTGCGGGCGATCATCGACGACGCTCGTGTCCGCAAGGCGGCGACCAAGGCCGGCACGGCCGAAAAGCCGCTTGCCGGCAAGATGCTGGCGATGATCTTCGAGAAGCCGTCGACGCGCACGCGCGTGTCCTTCGATGTCGGCATGCGCCAGCTCGGCGGCGAGACGCTGTTCCTCTCCGGCACCGAGATGCAGCTCGGCCGCGCCGAAACCATCGGCGACACGGCCAAGGTGCTGTCGCGCTATGTCGATGCCATCATGATCCGCACGACCGATCACACGCGCCTGCTGGAGCTTGCCGAGCATGCGACCGTGCCCGTGATCAACGGCCTGACGGACACCACGCATCCCTGCCAGATCATGGCCGATATCATGACCTTCGAGGAACATGCAGGTCCCGTGAAGGGCAAGACCATTGCCTGGACCGGCGACGGCAACAATGTGTTGCATTCCTTCGTCGAAGGTTCCGCCCGTTTCGGCTATCGGATGAACATGGCCGTTCCGCTGGGTTCCGAGCCGGACGACAGGATCCTCAACTGGGCCCGCAACAATGGCGGCGACATCAAGCTCTATCACGACGCCGATCAGGCGGTCGAGGGCGCCCATTGCGTGGTCACCGATACCTGGGTGTCGATGAACCAGGAACATCGCGCCCGCGGCCACAATGTCTTCCAGCCGTTCCAGGTCAATGCGGCGCTGATGGCGAAGGCCGACAAGGACGCGCTGTTCATGCATTGCCTGCCTGCGCATCGCGGCGAAGAAGTGACCGACGATGTGATCGACGGCAAGCAGTCGGTCGTGTTCGACGAGGCGGAAAACCGCCTGCATGCGCAGAAATCGGTTCTCGCCTGGTGCCTCGGGGCGCTTTGAGGAGCGCTTCACCGCGCATATTGAAAACCGGACCGCGGCACCCGATCTATGCTGCAATTGGATGACCGGCGGGTAGCTCAGCCTCCTGTGCCGGTCATTCGCGTCCAGAATATCCAACCATCCGTAGCGCTGTCTGCAGCGGGAGCGAGAAGCGCAAGCAGCCGTTTTTTCAGTGACGATCTGGACAAAACGGACCTGCGCAGGATCAATAAGAGCATCGGACATCGCGTCGCCAAAGGCTTTGACCTTTTTGGCATGGATGACTGAGGGCTAAGGAGCAGAGTGATGACGGAAACCATACCGGGCCTCGGCCAGTTCGATTTTGCCGGCGACGATCATGTCGTGCCGTTTCAGGTGGAGGGCCTCGATGTGCGCGGTCGTGCCGTCCAGCTCGGCCCGATGCTCGACGCCATTCTCGAACGCCACAATTATCCGCTGCCAGTCGCCCGTCTCGTTGCCGAAACGGTGGTGCTGACGGTCCTGCTCGGCACCTCGCTGAAATTCGAGGGCAAGCTGATCGTCCAGACGAAAAGCAACGGTCCGGTCGATCTGGTCGTCGCCGATTTCTCGACGCCGGACCGGGTGCGCGCCTATGCCCGCTACGATGAAGAAGCCCTGTCGCTCGCCGAAGAGAATGGCCTCACCAAGCCGCAGCATTTGCTGGGTGAAGGCATTCTTGCCTTCACCATCGACCAGGGCGCGCATACGCAGCGGTATCAGGGCATCGTGCCGCTCGATGGCGCCTCGCTCGAAGAGATCGCCGGCGTCTATTTCCGCCAGTCGGAGCAAATCCCGACCAAGGTGCGCCTCGGCGTCGCCGAATTGCTCGACCGCGACGAGAACGGCAAGCCGCGGCATCGCTGGCGGGCGGGCGGCATGGTTGCGCAGTTCCTGCCGGAAGCACCTGAGCGCATGCGCCAGGCGGATCTGCACGGTGGCGACGGTGACGACGGTGAGAATGCCTTCGAGGTCGACGATCTCTGGGATGAAGCGAGCGTCATGGTCCAGACCATCGACGCCGACGAACTCACAGATCCGACGGTCGGCACCGAACGTCTGCTCTACCGGCTGTTCCATGAGCGCGGCGTCAAGGTCTATCCGCCCCAGGCGGTTTACGACAAGTGCAGCTGTTCACGCGAGAAACTCCGCGACGTGCTGGCAAGTCTCAGCCAGGAGGATCTTGATCACGCGGCGGAGGACGGAATGGTATCGGTCACCTGCGAATTCTGCTCGACCACCTATCGTTTTGAGGCAACAGAAGTGAGGCCGCAGTAAAAAAGCTGCGGCCCTAGTTCAAGGTCCGGGCCTGGCCGGGGGAGTCCAGCGAGAAAGCGGGAATGTCGACCGTGAAGGTATCGCCCTCCGGTGTTTCCATCGAATAATGGCCGAACATCACGCCTGACGGTGTATCGAGCGGGCAGCCTGACGAATATTCATAGGTATCGCCGGGATTGAGAACCGGCTGCTCGCCGATGACGCCCGGCCCATTCACTTCGTCCACCTGGCCGTTTTCGTCGGTGATATGCCAGTAGCGCGTCATCAGCCGCACGGTCCTGCCGGAAAAGTTGGAGATCAGGATGCGGTAGCCCCAGACATAACGGCTGTCCTCCGGATCGGACTGCTCCTCCAGATAATAAGGCTCTACGGTCACCTCGATATCGCGAGTTAGCGCGCGGTACATATGCAAACCCTTTTCAAGTCTTTGCGCGATATTCTACAGCAAGATGGTTTCGTCAAGAATAACGTACAGCGTAAACTGTTAGGATAGGGCACAGCATGCTCGACGGTCACTTCAGGAAGCGGCTTGATCCCTGGCTCGATCGCGCCGGCAGGGCTTTGGCGCGCCGCGGTATCAGCGCGAATACGGTCACGATCACCGGCTTTCTGCTCGGATTGGCCGCCGCCATTGCCATCGTTCTCGACGCTTTCGCCTGGGGTTTTATTCTGATCGGCGCAAGCCGGATCTGTGACGGACTGGACGGCGCCGTCGCACGCGCGACTGACAGCACGGATTTCGGCGGCTTCCTCGATATCGTGCTCGATTTCGCCTTCTACGGCCTCATTCCTTTCGCGTTCATCCTGGCCGATCCCTATGAGAACGGCGCTGCCGGCGGGCTGCTTCTTCTCTCTTTCTATATCAATGGTGCGAGCTTTCTCGCTTTCGCCGTCATGGCCGAGAAGCGCGGCCTCGCCACGGATGCGCGGGGCGCGAAGTCGCTCTATTTCACCACGGGTTTTGCCGAGGCAACGGAAACGATTGTCGTCTTCCTCGCCTTCTGCCTGTTGCCGCACTGGTTTTCGGAGATCGCCATCGGCTTTTCACTTGTCTGTTTCTACACGGCGCTGTCGCGCGTCATTTTGGCGCGGACAAGTTTCAGGACTGAAAAGCAGGCATAGAAAAACGCCCGCGTCCGGCCGGACACGGGCGTTCGAAACAAAAGCCGAAAATCAGGCCTTCACGGATTTCAGCGCCCGGGCGAAATCGTCGATCAGGTCCGCGCTATCCTCGATACCGGCGGAGAAGCGCACGGTGCCAGGCGAAATGCCGAGCTCAGTGCGGGCTTCGTCCGACAGGTTCTTGTGCGTCGTCGTCGCCGGATGGGTGATCAGGCTCTTCGAGTCGCCGAGATTGTTGGAGATCAGCACGACATCCAGCGCGTTCTGCAGCGCGAAGGCCGCTTCCTTGCCGCCCTTCAGTTCGAAGCAGACCAGCGTCGATCCGCCCTTCATCTGCCGGGCAATGATATCGGCCTGCGGATGATCCTTGCGGCCCGGATAGATCACGCGGGCGACCTGCGGCTGCTCGGCAAGGAAGTCGGCGACCCGCGAAGCGTTCTCGCTCTGCTGGCGCACGCGCAGCGGTAGGGTCTCGATGCCCTTCAGCAGCGTCCAGGCATTGAACGGCGACAGCGCCGGGCCGGTATGGCGGAAATAGTCGTGCAGGTGCTCGTTGATCCACTCCTTGTCGGAGAGGATGACGCCGCCGAGGCAGCGGCCCTGGCCATCGATATGCTTGGTGGCGGAATAGACGACGATATGGGCGCCGAGTTCCAGCGGCTTCTGCAGCAGCGGTGTCGCAAAGACGTTGTCGACAACGACCTTGGCACCGACCGCATTGGCGAGCCTGGCAACGCCGGCGATATCGACGACTTCCAGCGTCGGATTGGTCGGGCTTTCGAGGAAGAAAACCTTGGTGTTCGGCTTGACCGCCTTTTCCCAGTTCTCGAGGAAACGCCCGTCGATCAGCGTGCATTCGATGCCGTATTTGGGCGCCAGTGTCTCCACCACCCAGCGGCAGGAACCGAACAGGGCGCGGGCCGCGACGATATGGTCGCCGGCCTTGAGCTGGCAGAGAATGGCGGCTGAAACCGCCGCCATGCCGGATGCCGTGGCGCGCGCATCCTCGGCGCCTTCCAGCATGCACATGCGCTGTTCGAACATGTCGTTGGTCGGGCTGCCGTAGCGGGCGTAGATGAAGCCGTCGGTCTCGCCCTTGAAGCGCGCCTCGGCGGCTTCCGAGCTGTCATAAACGAAGCCCTGGGTCAGGAAGATGGCTTCTGAGGTTTCGCCGTGGTTCGAACGGGTCGTGCCGCCATGAACGAGCTGTGTTGCCGGGCGCCAGTTTTTGCTCATCGGATCGTCGCTTTCACAAACAAAAAAACCGGCCGCAAAAGCAAGCCGGTTTCGAACCCGGCCTTTTTAGCTATTTGTTTAACGTGGCTGCAAGCCGACCGGCCAAATCACCACGGGATAAGTCAGTATTTACTGATTAGCCGCGCTTGCGTCAATTCCCGGGAACAAGAAGATATGTCACGGGGACAATTTGGTTTATGACGTGCCGGTTCCGGCAACAAGGAAGATAGAAATGACGAGGGCCACAGGCATTCTAGCCGATCGCGCGATTGCAGCGTTGTTTGATGCGGGGCGTTTGAAAAGCGAAAGCAAGCTGGATATCGATCAGATCCAGCCGGCAAGCCTTGATCTGCGTCTGGGGTCGAAAGCCTTCCGCGTGCGCGCCAGCTTCATGCCCGGACCCAGCCACCTTGTGGCCGACAAGCTCGACCGGTTGAAGCTGCACGTCATCGATCTCTCCGAAGGGGCCGTGCTTGAGACCGGCTGCGTCTATATCGTGCCGCTGATGGAACGCCTCGACCTGCCACCCGGCATGTCGGCGTCTGCCAATCCCAAGAGCTCGACCGGCCGCCTCGATATTTTCACCCGCGTCATCACCGACCGGGCGCAGGAATTCGACAAGATCCCGGCCGGATATTCCGGCCCGCTCTATCTCGAAATCAGCCCGCGCACGTTTCCGGTGATCGTGCGGCGCGGCTCGCGGCTGTCGCAGATCCGCTTTCGCATCGGCCATGCGCTTCTCAGCGAAGCCGAGGTCCTCGCGCTGCATGAAAGCGATGTGCTGGTCGCAAGCGAAAAGCCGAACGTCTCCGGCGGCGGCATTGCCCTTTCGATCGACCTCAAGGGGACCGGCGCCGACGGCCTGATCGGCTATCGCGGCAAGCACCACACGGCCGTTGTCGATGTCGACAAGAAGGCCGAGCATGGCATCTTCGATTTCTGGGAGCCGCTCTATAGCCGCGGCCGCGACGAGCTGATCCTCGATCCAGATGAGTTCTACATCCTCGTCTCGCGCGAAGCGGTGCATGTGCCGCCGCTCTATGCCGCCGAAATGACACCGTTCGATCCGCTGGTCGGCGAATTCCGGGTCCACTATGCCGGCTTCTTCGATCCCGGCTTCGGCCATGCCTTTGCCGGCGGAACGGGAAGTCGCGCCGTGCTCGAAGTCCGCAGCCACGAGGTCCCGTTCATCCTGGAGCACGGCCAGATCGTCGGCCGTCTGGTCTATGAGTACATGATGGAGCAACCGGAAGGCCTTTATGGGCTTGATCTCGGCTCCAACTACCAGGCGCAGGGCCTGAAGCTCTCCAAGCATTTCCGTGCGGAATAAATAGCCGCCTGTAAATTCGGATGCCGCCTTGACAGCGGGCGGTGCTTGGTGGAAACCTCGCAGCCGTTGCGGGTATGATGTAGTGGTAGCTTGTCAGCTTCCCAAGCTGATCGTGCGGGTTCGATTCCCGCTACCCGCTCCACCGTCTTCCTATGTTTCGTTGACCGGAGCATGCGGCGTCTTGTTCCAGGAGAACGGATTGGTCTGGAGTTCCACCACGGCCCTCCAGGCGGCGAGCGACATGATCAGCCAGTAGAACGGCACGAAGGCCCAGCGCCTTCCAACGGTAGGTCTTTCCCTGCCCCCCATCCGGTTGCGTCCGAGCGCAATGAAGACGGCGTAGCTGCCGAAGATGTTGACGATATCGCAGACGGTTTCGCTGATTTTTCCGGAGGCGAGAAGTTCCTACTCGACAGTCGTGCCGTGCTCATTGGCGAGCAGCATCGCTTGCGCAATCAAGGGTTTGCCGATGCCCATCTGCAGCAGCAGGCAGCCTTCGCCTGTCAGGCGCTTCATTTGCGGTAGCCATTCCGGAATTGTCCGGATATTCTCCGAGACGCAAAACCCCGTTGCCGCACGCGCGGCGATATCCCCTTTATCGACCCTGGGAATAATCATAATGACACGCGCGGTCCGTGCATCCCTAAAATTCTCCGGGATTTTCGCGCTTTGCGTGCTGCTGGTTGCACCTTTTTCGACCCTTTCACGGGCCGCCGGCGTCCACGACCTGCCTTTGTTGTTTGACGCGCGCGAACGGATCGCGAAACCGGATTTGAGCGGTCTGGCGCGACTGCGCTTTCTGACGACGGTGGATTTTCCACCGTTCAATTTCATCGATCAGTCGGGCAAGCTTTCTGGCTTCCATGTCGATCTGGTGCGGGAAATCTGCCGCGAACTGGAGATCGAGGCCAAATGCCAGATCCAGGCCGTGACTTTCGCGGAATTGCAGCCGGCGCTCGAAGACGGACAGGGAGAGGCAATTGTCGCGGGGATCGGCGTCAGTCCCGAGCTTCGCCAGCGCTTCGCCTTTTCCCGTGCGTTCATGAAGCTGCCGGCCCGGTTCGCTGCCAATGGGCAGGTCACGGGCGGCGATCTTTCGGTCGGCGCGCTTGGCAGCAAACCGGTCGGTGCGGTGTCCGGAACCACGCACGAAGCGATGTTGAAGGCATTTTTTCCGAAGCTCGAAACGAAATCATTTCCCACCCGCGACGCAATGCTCGCGGCGCTGAAGGAGGGGACCGTTGCTGCGGTCTTCTCCGATGGCATGCAGCTGTCCTTTTGGACCGCGGGCAGCGACGCTGGCAATTGCTGTACACTGCTGGACGGCGCCTATTTCTCGCAGCGTTTTCTGGGGGAGGGCCTCGCGATCATGAACCGCAAGGGTGATCCGGCACTCACGCAGGCGATTGATCACGCTTTGCTCGAACTCTCCCGCAAGGGCCGTCTCAACGAAATCTATTTGCGGTATTTCCCCGCTGGCATCTATTGATCGCTACCTCTTTATGCCTTTCGAAATGCGAGGAGCAGCGACCGATAAAGCTGCGCCGGCAAGCACTATTGTACCGTGCGAGACCGACGCTGGCATCCTCTCTGTCATTTGCGGAAGCGGGCAATGGCGCTGCGCTCGATCGCGGCACAGGTGAGCTTGTCTAGATCCAGCCGGTCGCGCAGAAGCTGCAGCAGCCGGATTTCCTCATTCCGGATGGAATGGTCGGCGGCGGCAAGTTCCACGGCGACGGCGTAAGCCGTATCGTAGAGGCGGGGAGGGAGCGCCTCACGCACCACCTCAAGCGCGATATCCAATCCTTCCGGCCCGTCGAGGAGAGCCCCGCATTCCCGTGCTACATGGACCAGCCGGTCATCGTCGAAGCCGTCGAAGACCGGCAGGAAGCGGGCAAGCCGGCCGATGCCTTCCAGTTCGCGATCGGTCATGGCCTTGTCGACCGCCGACATCATCACCATGACATAGATAAGGGCTTCGTGATGGCTGAGGTTCTCGGGCATGATCTATCCGTGCTGCTGGGGACTGGGCAAAGAGGTATGGACCGGCACTTCTGCTTACAAGTCCGGCTCGCGCGTATCTGCGTCGGTTTGTGGCTCCTCGGGCACCGCCGTTTCATCAAGCGGTACAGGCGTTGCGCTGAAATCGCGGGGATCGCCTCCGAAAAAGCCGAGACGGGATTTTTTCGCCGCTTCCACCTTGTTCTCGAGCGGCGATCCAGCCGCTGCTTCCGCCCAGCCGTTTTCGGCGAGCCAGGCGGCGGGATCGGTGTTGTTGACGGTGCAGGTGGTGGTCAGCGTTCCTTGCCAGCCGTCCTTCGGGATCGCACAGGAGCGCGCGCGCTCTGAGGAAATTGCGGAATGCGGTGCGTGCAACGATACCGCAGGGCCAGCTCTTGCCGGTGGCGTCGCATGTCCGCGCGGCTGTTTGCGAGACGAGCCCGTCAAGCTGCAACAGGCGGTCGCCGTCGAACTGGATAAGACCCGCCGACAGGGCGACCGGATGGCGAAGTACGGATGGAACCGGCTCCGGCTTTGCCACGGGATCTGAGAGCGGCTGCCGGGCCTCGATCCGCTCGAGCGGCTTTGCCGCCACCTCCTCCGGCAAGCTGAATTGTTCCGGCGCGATGTCACGTACGGATTTGCCTTCGGGGTCGGCCGTGCTGTTTTCAGCCGGATCGATCGGCACTGTCTCACCGTCCGTCTCCGTTTCACCCATTTCCATGCCGCCACCCAAATCGGGCACCTCACTTAGATCAGGCGTCTCGAGCGTGAATTCCGGTGCGGTTGCGCTTTGCCGTCCCTGTATGACCGATGCCCCGCTTTCCAGAAGCACGACCGTCAGGAAAATGCCAAGCAATCCGCCGCCGGCGGTGGTGAGGTGCCGCTTCATGAGGAAAACTGTCCTATTGGCTGGCCCAGATGATACGGGCTATCCACTCGACCTCGCTGAGCTCGAATGTGCGGTTCGGATGATCCGGGTTGAGCGAAAGCAGCTCGATGCTGCGTGCGGTCTGGCGCACCAGCACCTTGGCCATGATTTCGCCCTCGGTCGTCTTCACCACGACGCGGTCGCCGCGGCGGATCTGCGCGCCGGGTTCGACGATCAAGACGTCGCCGTCGCGGTAGAGCGGCAGCATGCTGTCGCCCTGGATTTCCAGCGCATAGACGCCGGCCTTGGCGCCGGGTGCGGCTGGAAACTCGACCACGTCCCAGCCCTGGCCGGCCGGAAAGCCGCCATCGTCGAAAAAGCCGCCGGCTCCCGCCTGGGCGAAGCCAAGCAGGGGGACAGAGCCGGTTTGCGGCGGAAAGGCACCTTCCGGCAAGGCGCCGGATGCCGGTCCCGGGCGCAGGAATTCCATGAACTGGGTGATCGTCGAGCCGGTGGCATCGAGAACCTTGGCGATTGATTCCGTCGAAGGCCAGCGCTCGCGCCCGTCAGCGGAGTGCCGCTTGGATTTGTTGAACGACGTCGGATCGAGCCCCGCCCGCCGGGCGAGACCTGAAGGGGATAGCTGATGACGCTCGGCGAGCGCATCGATCGCGCCCCAGATCCGGTCATGTGAAAACATCGTTGCGCATCCTGCGGGCGGTGAAGCGTGACGCTTTCTTCTGCTGTTGGCCTCTTGCCGTTCGGCAGGAACATTAGCGAAAACGCGTCCTCTAGTAAAGCGTATGAGGAAAATAATCCTGCAACTGCGCCGTTTCAACACAATCACCTGATTGAAATACGGGATCACTGCCTATACTTCGTGGAAATCCATCCTGCCGGTCGCGAGGTGCTCGCCGTTTGACGACCACCCTGAGCCGAACGATGAACGCATTATGTCAGAACCCAGATAGGCGGGCGCGTTCCCACACCGGCGACCCCCATTTTTCGCCACAGACCTGAGCATAGGCTTCTCTTCCCCACCGGATCGGGCCGCGCTATCACGAAGGTGCGCACGCTCCGCCGTGCATCGGGAGCCCTTCGTGAACACCTCCGTCCTTTCCGGCATTCTGCTGACGATCTTTTCCTATTTCCTGTTCACGCTGCAGGATGCCTCGGTCAAATGGCTGGTCGTGGCGCTGCCCGTCTGGCAGATTCTCTTCGTGCGCAGCGTGACGATTTTTGCGCTCTGCGTGGCCGTCGGGCGTGGCCCGCTGCTGCGCCGCTCGCTGCGTTCGCCGGTTCTCAAAGCCATGGTCCTGCGCAATCTGCTTTTGCTTGCGGCCTGGCTGTCCTATTACACGGCGGCGCGTGATCTGGGGTTGGCGGAGCTGACGACGCTCTATTATGCCGCGCCGATCCTGATCACCATTCTGGCGGTGCCGATCCTGAAGGAGGATGTGCCGCCCTTGCGCTGGATCGCCGTCGTCGTCGGTTTTATCGGCGTGCTGGTTGCCACGGACCCTTTCGGCACCGGCATGAAACTCTTCCTGCCGGTCTGGCTGGCGCTGCAGGCGGCGGTGTTCTGGGCCTTTTCCACGGTGCTTTTGCGCAAGACGGCGCTGGAGGAGGTGACGCTCGTGCAGATGGCCATTTCCAGCGGCTTCTTCATCCTGTTCACCGGCATTCCCGTCGCCATTAGCTGGGTTCCGCCCGCTCCCGTCGATGTCGCGCTGATGGTGGGCACCGGGCTCATCGCCGGCATGGCCCAGTATGCGCTGTTCGAGGGCATGCGCCGGGCGCCGGTCTCGGTTCTGGCGCCGTTCGAATATTCGTCGCTGATCTGGGCCTTTGGGCTCGGTTTCCTGATCTGGGGCGATAGACCGGCGTTTCAGGTTTTCATTGGCGCGGCGCTGATCTTCTCCGCCGGCATGATCATCATCGCCGGCGAGCGCTTCGGCCGGCATCTGAAGGCCGGTTAGTTTTCGCACACGACAAGACCGTCGAAAACCCCCCAACCGCTGCAAGCCAAACAACTGCAACGCCCCATTGTCGTAGGGAAAACGGCGCCGAGGATTTTCGCGACCGGACGTTTGGCACGTCTCCGAAACAGGTCGCTCCGCACCCGCTTTACCGTGAACTGGGCCACGCCCCCCTTCAATTTCGGCGCAAAGACCACCATATCTCCGGCACAAGGCGCGCCCCGGTGCGCAAGGGAGAGACAACAGGATTGGTATGATGTTCAAAGTTGGACGGGTTCTGGCGACGATTGCGGTCGCTTCGATGGTGATGTTGACGGCAGTCGATCTGGCCGAGGCGCGACGGGCCGGCAGCGGCTTCGGCAGCCGCGGTACAAGGACGTTTTCGACGCCGCCGATTACCCGCACGGCACCCGGCGATGCAGCGCCGATCAACCGGACGATGACACCGCAGCAGACTCCAGGCCAAGCGGCCGGCCAGCAGACCATGGGCCAGACGCGGCCGGGCGCCCAGCGCCCCGGTCTGTTTGGCGGCTTCGGCCGCTCGCTGCTCGGTGGCCTGGCGCTCGGCGGCCTGATCGGCATGCTGATGGGCAACGGCCTTGGCGGTGCTGCCGGTTTCCTCGGCCTGTTGCTGCAGGTCGGCCTGATCTTCGGCGCCGTCATGCTGGCGATGCGCTTCTTCGGCCGCCGCAACGAACCGGCCGCCGCCGGCTATTCGCCGCGCGATGCGGCGACGGGTTATTCCGGCCAGTCGGGCAATGGTTTTGGCGCTGGTATGGCCGCGGGCATGCCCTCCTTCAAGATTCCGCAGATCGGCGGCGGCGCACGGCAGGAGCCGGCGCGGACCGCCTCTCAGCCGGCGGATGAGATCGGCGTCGGCCCGCAGGATCTCGACCAGTTCGAGACGATGCTGAAGCAAGTGCAGGCGGCTTATGCCATCGAGGATTATGCGGCGCTGCGCAAGCTGACGACGCCGGAGGCGATGTCCTGGCTGGCCGAGGAACTGAGCGAGAATGCCACCAAGGGCTTGAAGAACGAGGTCAGCGACGTGCACCTGGTGCAGGGCGACGTGGCGGAAGCCTGGCGCGAGGACGGCGCCGACTATGCGACGGTTGCCATGCGCTACGAGAGCATCGACGTGACGCGCGACCGCGCCACCGGCCGTGTCGTCGAGGGCGATCCGGACCATCCGACCGAGGCCGTCGAACTCTGGACCTTCCTGCGCAAACGCGGTGGCGACTGGCAAGTCTCGGCCATCCAGGGCATGGCGGCCTGAGGAGCCGCCCCAAACCGCTACGCCTCGACCGCCGGCACTGCCGGCGGTCCTAACCTTCCCCATCCTCTCCCCCGAAAAGTCTGTCGGCTTCAGCCATGGTGGCCTCCCGGCGATACGCACCTTCGCGAATGCAGGGTGGAAAAAATGTTTGGTAGCGGCCCGACTTTACCTGCGCCTCTGAAAGAAATCCCCTGCAGGCCCTAGCTAGCCCGGCGGCAGGGCGAGAGGCTGCAGGTCTTCCAGCAAGCCAGGAACGCGGCCACGGCGACCGCGCCCTCCCAAGCCTCAGACAAAGAAGAAATCCGAGGCGTCGATGCGGGTGGCGTTGAATTTGGTGAGCTCGACGGTGCCCTCGGCGAAGGTCAGTACGGTTGATGAGCCCTCCTGCGTGACGTCGATGTCATCGAAGCTCTCGACGCCGGTATAGATCGCGATCTCGATGTGGTCTCTGCCGTTTTCAAAGCGGCGGATCAGGTCGTCGCCGAAGGGGATGAGGTCGAAGACGAAGGTGTCTTTGGCGCGGGCCTGTCCGATGAGCGTATCGTCATCCGCGCCGCCGGACATCCGCGCGCCGCCGCCGCCGGCCCAGAGCCAGTCATTGCCGTCCCCGCCGTTGATCTCGTCGAAACCCTTGCCGCCATACAGCCGGTCGCGGCCTTCGCCGCCGTCGATCTCATCCTTGCCCTTGCCGCCAAAGATCCTGTCGTGACCCTCGCCGCCGTCGATCGTGTCGTCGCCCTTGCCGCCGCACAGCCGGTCGTTTCCCTCCTCACCGAATATCTCGTCGTCACCCTTGCCACCATAGGCGCGGTCGTTGCCGTCGCCGGCCTCGATCTGGTCATCGCCGTGGCGGCCCTTGATCACGTCCTTGCCGTCGAGCCCGATCAGCTGGTCGTCGTCCCTGGTTCCGAAGAGCCAATCCTTGCCGTCCGTGCCGACGAGGCGGCTGATATCGGTTTCCTCGACCAGCTCCTTCAGCGCCCGGCGGCTCAGCGGCGCGTCGCTGACGGCGACGAAGGCGTCGTCGAAATCGCCGTCGAAGTCGTCCGTGCTGGCAAGGCCGTCCTCGAAGCTGACGACGGCGACCCCGTCATCGTCCGTGCCAAGGTCCGCCGCAAGGGCGTTCTCGCCCGCCACCGGATTGAGGAAGTTGAAGCCGTCGCGGTTGCCGGTCGAATGGAACGCCCGGATCGGCAGGAGGTTGCCCTCGTCGTCGGTGACGACCGGCGCAATGCGGTCGTAAATGGTGGCCACGCCCGGGGTGTAGGTGGTTGCGTCGTCGCCGTCATAGAGATGAGCGACATTGCCCGACGTGAAGTTGCGGAAGAAAAGGCGGCCGTCCGCGTAGTCCTCAAGCTCGAGGCCGAGCGTCTCGGCATCCGGGATCAGGAACAGGCCGAGCGACTGGCCGCTCGCAACCGTCATCTGCGCCTTCGCTCCCGCCTTTGCATCCTCGGTATCGGCAAACAGGATGCGCGCCTCGCCGATCACGCCCGTCGCCGCGTCGAACGTATAGGCGCCGATCGCACCGTTGCTGCTCGCGTCCTCGCTGACGAAGGTGATGGTCTTTTCCGTGCCGTTTCCGGCAAAAGCGAGATCCGTCGGATCGACGGCGGCGGAGACGTCGACTTCGCGCCGGTTGGTGATCTCGCTGACGAGCTCGGGCTCATCCTCGGAGAGCACAACCTCCTCTTCCATGACCAGGCCGATGCCGGGCGCGAAGTATTTGTAGGCGCCTAGGCCGGGGTCGAGCGCCGAGGTGTCGAGGATCTTGACGACATCGTCAAACGAGCCGAAATCAGTATCGACATGGAGGCCGGTCGCGATCACCTCGCCCTCGTCCTCGGCCACGCCGGCGTAGAACTCCTGGAAATAGTCGTCGCCGGCCGTCGGGGCCGCGCGCATGATCCAGCCGGGTGCTGCCCCATCGACCCCTGCCTGCCACGATCCGTCGAAGTCGGTGTCGATGAAGTTGCCCTCGTCGTCGTAGTTGTAGTTCGTGGCGATCTCGCCGAGATACCAGACATTGCCCTCGTCATCCTGCGCGTACCAGTCGAGCGTATCCTCGACGAGGACGCCGTCGGCATAGGCCGTATCCCTGACAACGACGGTCTCCACGCCCTCGATGACCTTCGTGTCGAAGGTGGCGAAGTGATCGTTGCGCTCCGTCTCTTCCTCACCGGTCTCGGATCGATGAGTGTTGCAGCGTAGCTGTTGATGGTCCCGCCGGGGAGCGGGAAAAACATGTTGGTGATGTTGGTGGGATCGCCGAACGTTGCGGCGGAGAAGTCGGGCAGGAGCGTCATGACACACCTCTATCGGTTCAGGAACCTTTGATCTCAGGGACCTGGGCGTCCAGCCGATAGCCTTTGCAGCCGAGCCAACGCCCGCTGCGACGCGCGCCACTTTCGCCGATACCGTTCCCACGGTCCCTTCCGGAAGGCGGGGCGCCAGCATGGAACTCGGTAAGAGCTGGCCTACGATAGTCGGGCCGATGTTCGCCTCGTCGATCCGAGCGACGATAGGCTTCGATTCAGGCGTTTGTAGGCCCGTGTTGGTTTCTCCGCGGGTGCAGCAGTTGGCGCAAGGCGGCACCGGGACGTGTGACGCGAAAGAGGCGCCCTCCAGCGCCTCGTTCGAAAATATTCGTGGGTGAAGGCGGCTTACGCCGCCTCCCTCTTCCCATACGGATCAAACCGCCCGTAGAATGTCTCGCCTTTGCCCGCCATGTCCTTGAGCAGCGGCGTCGGTTGGAAGTGCTCGCCGTAGCTTGCCGCCAGCTTTTCGCACAACGCCACGAAGGCCTTGACGCCCATGCCGTCGATGTAGCTCAGCGTGCCGCCGGTGTAGGGGGCGAAGCCGAAGCCGAGGATGGAGCCGACGTCGGCTTCGCGCGGGTCGGTGACGATGCCCTCTCCCATGGTGCGGGCGGCTTCGAGCGCGATGGTGACGAGGAAGCGCTGCTTGATCGTCTCGACGTCGAAGCCTTCAGCCGGCTTCTGCTCGTAGAGGTCCTTGAGGCCCGGCCAGAGCGACTTCTTGGCGGGTTTCGGCGGATAGTCGTAGAAGCCCTTGCCGTTCTTGCGGCCGCGGCGGTCGAGGTCGTCGACCAGCTTGTTGATCAGCGACAGGTGGCGCGGATCGACGGCCTTTTCGCCGAGGTCGGCGACGGTGGCCTTGAGGATCTTCTGGGAAAGGTCGATCGCCACCTCGTCGTTGAGCGACAGCGGCCCGACCGGCATGCCGGCCATCTTGGCGACGTTCTCGATCATCGCCGCCGGCACGCCCTCGATCAGCATGTCATAGGCTTCGTGGATATAGCGGAAGACGCAGCGGTTGACGTAGAAGCCGCGCGTGTCGTTGACGACGATCGGCGTCTTCTTGATCGCGGCGACGAAATCGAGTGCGGTTGCCAGTGCTTTGTCGCCGGTTTCCTTGCCGAGGATGACCTCCGTCAGCATCATCTTTTCGACTGGCGAGAAGAAGTGGATGCCGATGAACTGGGCCGGGCGCTTCGAGTTCTTGGCCAGACCGGTGATCGGCAGGGTCGAGGTGTTGGAGGCGAAGATGGCGTCTTGCGCCAGCACCGCCTCGACCTTTTCGATCACGTCCTTCTTCACCTGGCGATCCTCGAACACGGCCTCGACGACGAGCTTGACTTCCCTCAGGTCGTTGTAGTCGGCCGACGGGGTGATGCGGGCGAGAAGGGCGGTGGCCTCGTCCTGCGTCAGTCGTCCCTTACCGATGGAATCCTTCACCAGGCCTTCCGAATGGGCCTTGCCCTTCTCGGCGGCTTCCACGTCGCGGTCGATGAGGGTGACTTCGATGCCGGCGGCAGCGGCGACATAGGCGATCGAGGCGCCCATGAAGCCGGCGCCGACGACGCCGATCTGCTTCAGCTCGGATCTGGCAATGCCAGCCGGGCGGCGGGCGCCCTTGCCGAGCTCCTGCATCGAGATGAACAGCGAGCGGATCATCGAGAAGGCTTCGGTGGTCTGCAGGATCTCGGTGAAATAGCGCTGTTCGATCTTCAGGCCCGTATCGAAGGGCACCTGCAGGCCTTCATAGACGCATTTCAGGATCGCAAGGCCGCCCGGATAGTTGCCGGCGGTTTCGCGCCGCAGGATGGCGGATGCGGCCGGCCAGAGCTGGGCCGCCGCCGGCGTCCAGATGCCGCCGCCGGGAACCTTGTAACCCTTTTCATCCCAGGGCTGGATGGGCTTCAGGCCGTTCTTGATCATCGCTTTCGCGGCGTTGATCAGCTCGGCGGGCTCGGCGATCTCGTGGATCAGGCCCATGGCCTTGGCGCGCTGCGGGGTGAGCGAGGAGCCGGTGGTCATCATCTGCAGGGCGTCCTGCGCGTTGGTGAGACGCGGAACGCGCTGCGTGCCGCCGGCGCCCGGGAAGATGCCGACCTTGACCTCGGGCAGCGCCAGCTTCACCGACTTCGAATTGGCGGCGACGCGGCCGTGGCAAGCCAATGACAATTCAAATGCGCCGCCCATGCAGGTGCCGTTGATGGCAGACACCCACGGCTTGCCGCAGGTTTCCAGCTTGCGGAACAGGCCGGTCATCTGGCCGGTCAGGTCGAACAGTTTTTGCGCGGCGTTGTCCGGATCGAGCTTTTTCTGTTCCTGCTGGAAGGTGAACATGCCCTTGATCATCGACAGGTCGGCGCCGCCGGAGAAGGTGGACTTGCCGGAGGTGAAGACGACGCCCTTGACGGCTTCGTCGGCAACGGTCTGATCGACGATGGCGTCGAGTTCCTTCATGACATCGGCCGTGAAGACGTTCATCGACTTGTCGGGCATGTTCCAGGTGACGAGGGCAATGCCGTCTGCGTCGGTTTCGATGGTGAAATTGGTGTATGTGGTCATGTGGGATTCCTCTCCCTGAAATCTTGTGGCGGTTAAGCCCCTCCCCTTGTGGGGAGGGGTTGGGGAGGGGTGTTCCTGCCGTGCGGCGACATCCCTCCCGACCCTTCGGGCCACCCTCCCCATAAGGGGGAGGGAAAGACCTCACACTCGTTCGATAATCGTTGCGGTGCCCATGCCGGCGCCGATGCAGAGCGTGACGAGCGCAGTCTGCAGACCGCGGCGCTCCAGTTCGTCGAGCACGGTGCCGAAGATCATCGCGCCGGTGGCGCCGAGCGGATGGCCCAGGGCGATGGCGCCGCCATTGACGTTGATCTTGTCGTGCGGGATGTTGAAGGCCTGCATGTAGCGCAGTACGACGGCGGCGAAGGCCTCGTTGAGCTCGAACAGGTCGATGTCGGACAGTGACATGCCGGAGCGCTTCAGCAGCTTTTCGGTGACGTCGACCGGGCCGGTCAGCATCAGCGCCGGATCGGAGCCGATATTGGCAAATGCTCTTATACGGGCACGAGGTTTGAGACCCATGGATTCGCCGCCGGCCTTGGAGCCGATGAGGACAGCCGCCGAGCCGTCGACGATGCCGGACGAATTGCCGGCGTGGTGGACGTAAGTGATCTTCTCGATTTCCGGATGCGCCTGGATGCCGACGGCCTCGAAGCCGCCCATCTCGGCGGGCATCTGGAAGGACGGGTTAAGCTGGGCGAGGTTCTGCATCGTCGTCGTCGGACGCATGTGCTCGTCCTTGGCGAGGATGGTGATGCCGTTCTGGTCCTTTACCGGGATGACCGACTTGTCGAAATAGCCGTTGTCCCAGGAATGGCCGGCGCGCTTCTGGCTCTCGACGGCATAGGCATCGACGTCATCGCGGGAGAAGCCATACTTTGTGGCGATCAGGTCGGCGGAGACGCCCTGCGGCATGAAATAGCCGGGGAAGTTGACCGACGGGTCCATGTACCAAGCGCCGCCGGACATGCCCATGCCAACGCGCGACATGCTCTCGACGCCGCCGGCAATCACGATGTCGTCGGCGCCGTAGGCGATCTTGCCGGCTGCGAAGTTGATGGCGTCGAGGCCCGAGGCGCAGAAGCGGGAGATCTGCATGCCGGGTGCCTTGTTGGAATAGCCGGCCTCGAAGGCAGCAGCCTTGGGGATGACGGCGCCGGCCTCGAACACCGGATCGACGCAGCCCATGATGATGTCGTCGACGGTGGACGTATCGAGCCCGTTGCGGTCGCGGATCGCCTGCAGCACCTTGGCGGCCAGCCGCGGCGTCGGCACCTCGTGCAGTGCCCCATCCTTCTTGCCCCGTCCGCGCGGCGTGCGCACGTGGTCGTAAACGAAGACTTCGGTCATTGTGTTTTCTCCCTATCGGCGATTGGCCGCGAATTCATTGTTTTCCTCTTCTCCCCAGCGGGGAGAAATGCCGAGCAACGTGAGGCGATGAGGGGGTCTCCGGCAAAGCCGGAGCCGGAAAAAGCCGCGCCTTCGGCGCCCCCTCATCCGGCCCTTCGGGCCACCTTCTCCCCGCTGGGGAGAAGAGGCAAGCTCAATCAGAACGCCGCCGCGTCGAGCGCCATCAGCGTATCGGCGCCGGCTTCGATGCGGGCCTTGCGCAGTGCGGTTTCCGGCATCATCCGCTCCATGAAGAATTGGGCCGTGACGAGCTTGTTCTTCAGGTAGGCTTCGCGGTCGCCCGCACCTTCCGCCAGCTTTTCTTCCGCCGTCTTGGCGATCTTGACCCACATGTAGCCGAGCACGACGAGGCCGAAGAGGTGCATGTAGTCGGTCGAGCCGGCACCGGCATTGTCGGGCTTGGCCATGGCGTTGCCCATGAACCACATGGTCGCGGCCTGCAGGTCGTTCAGGCCCTTCTTCAGGCCCTTGGTGTAGGTAACGAGTTTCTCGTCTGAGCGGTTCTCCTCGCAGAAATCGCCGATTTCCTTGAACAAAGCGGTGATCGCCCGGCCGCCGTTCAGCGCCAGCTTGCGGCCGACGAGGTCGAGCGCCTGGATGCCGTTGGCGCCTTCGTAGATCATCGCGATACGCGCATCGCGAACGTACTGGCTCATGCCGTGCTCTTCGATATAGCCGTGGCCGCCGAAGACCTGCTGGGCCATGACGGCATGGTCGAAGCCCTTGTCGGTCAGCACGCCCTTGAGGATCGGCGTCATCAGGCCGAGGATGTCGTCGGCGGTCTGGCGGTCCTTTTCATTGTCGCCGCGATGGGCGATGTCGGATTTCAGCGCCGTCCAGAGCGTGAAGGCGCGGCCAGCCTCGTTGAAGGCCTTGATGGTCATCAGGACGCGGCGGATGTCGGGATGGACGATGATCGGATCGGCCTTTTTGTCCGGCGCCTTGACGCCGGACAGCGCGCGGCCCTGGATGCGGTCGCGGGCGTAGTTGGCGGCGTTCTGGTAGGCGATTTCGGCGATCGACAGGCCCTGCATGCCGACACCGAGGCGGGCCTCGTTCATCATCACGAACATGGCGTTCAGGCCCTTGTTCTCCGCGCCGATGAGATAACCCGTCGCCTCGTCATAGTTCATGACGCAGGTCGAATTGCCGTGGATACCCATCTTGTGCTCGATCGCACCGCAGGAGACCGTGTTGCGGCCGCCGACGGAGCCGTCAGCCTCGACGTGGAACTTCGGCACGATGAACAGCGAGATGCCCTTCACCCCTTCCGGCGCGCCCTCGATGCGGGCAAGCACGAGGTGGATGATGTTGTCCGACATGTCGTGTTCGCCGGCGGAGATGAAGATCTTCTGGCCGGAAATCCTGTAGGACCCGTCAGCCTGCGGCACGGCCTTGGTGCGAAGCAAGCCGAGGTCGGTGCCGCAATGGGGCTCTGTGAGGTTCATGGTGCCGGTCCAGTCGCCCGTCACCATCTTCGGCAGGTAGGTCTCCTTCTGGGCATCGGTACCGTGCACGAGGATCGCGGCGATCGCGCCCTGCGTCAGGCCCGGATACATGGTCAGCGCCATGTTGGCCGAGGACATGTATTCGCCGACGGCGGTGTGCAGCGTATAGGGCAAGCCCTGGCCGCCGAACTCCTCCGGTACGGCAAGCCCGAGCCAGCCGCCTTCGCGATAAAGGTCGAAAGCCTGCTTGAAGCCCTTCGGCGTCGTTACCGTCGCGTCGTCGTTGCGCTTGCAGCCTTCCTGGTCGCCGGAAAGATTGACGGGAAACAGCACTTCCTCGGCCAGTTTCGCCGCCTCGCCGACGATCGCCTCGATCATGTCGGGCGTCGCATCGGCAAAGCCGGGCAGGTTGTTGTAGCGCTCGATGCCGAGAACGTCGTTCAGAATGAAAAGCGTGTCTTCTACCGGGGCCTTGTAGCTGGGCATGTCTCGTGTTCCTCACCTGTAACCGTGTCGCGGGGCAAGCCTCTCCTGGGCGCGCACCATGTCATTTTCAGCATGCTACAAAACTTTGACGTTTGCGTAAACGTCAAAATTGATGGAGGCGATAACTTTACCGATCGACCCTGTCGATGGCCGGAATATGGATGTGCCGAAATCGCCGTTTGAAAGCCTCCCGCGATCAGCATGCGCCGAAATCGTTAAAAAATTTTCAGTCTGGTTAACGGCTTATTTACCACGTTTGCCGAAAGTGCGTGCTGAGATGGTCAAAGCTGCGACAGTTCTGTCTTCGCGTCGTTGCAGCTTTGTCCGAGTCGGTGCCTGAGCGATCAGAGGCGGGGACATGCCTTCCTGAAGCCGGGATTCCGATCAAGGCCGATGAAAGAGGCGAAGAACGATGAACGGATCGCGATCACATTCCCCACGCCCTGGCGCCCAGTCCTATGGCGACAGGTCGTCCCTTGACGCGCTGAACCGCACGATCGAAGGACTGGAAGCGCGCATCGAAGGATTGATGGGAACCGCGGCACGTGATCCGCGCAGCCGCGCCACGGTAGAACGCGATATTCCCGCAGCCCGACCCGACCCGATCGCGGAGATCATGCAGCGCCAGCGCACGCTGACGGCAACCCGCGAGCGCGATGGTGTCAGCGAGCGCGCGCCGCATCGGCCGGAGCCACGCGGCTATAACGAACGCCGTGAAGAACCTGCCCAGTCACGGCTTCCGCCGGGACGCGACGTGCCGGTTTCGCCGCAATTCAGCGAAGGGCTGCGCAGCGAACCCTATCGCAGCGAACAGGTCCGCCGGGAGCCGCTGCGCCAGGAGCCCGTCCGTCAAGAATCCCAGCGTCAGGAATTCGTGCGCCGGGAGCCCGTTCGCAACGAGCCGCAGCGTCCGGATCCGGCGATGGCCGAGATTGCCCAGGCGCTGGTCGGCCTGCGTCAGGAATTGAAGAAGGACATCGCCGACGGGCTTTCCCGTGAAATGAATGCGTTGCGCACCGAAATCCGTGGCATCACGGTCGATGCGGCGCAGGACCAGTCGATGGCCGAGGACATTCGCGGCGACCTGCAGAAGCTTTCCGACAGCATCAGCCAGCTCGGCCGGCAGGCGTCGCCGTCGCAGGCCGACGCACTCAAGGTCGAGTTCGACGAACTGCGCTCCCTCATCGACGGCCTTGCCCGCGAAGACAGCGTGCGCCGCATGGAAAACCGCTGGACCGGCGTCGAAGACCGGATGAATGCCTTCGATTCGAACCGCGACGACGAACTTGTGGCGCTGGCCTACCGGCTCGACGAAATCAAATCGCAGATCGGCTCGCTGAACAGCAGCCCGGCTCTGCATGCGCTGGAAGACAAGCTGGTTTCGGTTGCCCAGGCCATCGAGATGATCGGCCGCCATATGCAGCCGGACGACCGGCGCCTTGCCGCGCAATTTGGCGATCTCGATGCGCGTCTCGATGAAATCAGCCGCGCCATCGCCGCGAGCGGCCGCGCCGCCATTCCAGACAGCGCCGGCGTCAACCGCGTCGAGGGCCGCCTCGCCGACCTCTCACGGCAGATCGACAGCCTGCAGCCCGACAATGGGCTCGGTGCCCGCATCGAGGCGCTCGCCGCGCGCGTCGAGGAACTGGTCAGCGAGGAAGCAGCGGTGCGCCTCGAAGAGCGCCTCGACCAGCTGTCGCTGATGCTGGAGCGCTCGCAGAAGGTTGCCGCCCAGCCGGACCTGACAGGTTACCTGTCCGATATCTCTCGCAAGATCGATGCGCTCGACCAGGGCTCCGTCAACGACGCGCTTGCCGAGCGCCTCGACCATCTCGCCCGTCGGATCGACCAGCTGGATATGCCGTCGGCCACCTATGCCGGCGACGACCGTTTCGCCCGACTCGAAGGCCAGCTGTCGGATATCGCCATCCGTCTCGAAGAAACCCATGCGGCTCCCTACGACGACAGCGAGATCCTGCGCAGCCTGCAGGATCAGATCGCCAACCTGTCGAACCTCGTCAGCCTGCCGCGGGAAACAGGCCCAAGTGCCGTTCCGGCCGAATTCGAAGGTCGGATGAGCGCGCTCGAGGACTATCTGGCGACCAGCGACGAATATATCATCGAGGCTGCCCGCCAGGCGGCCGAGGCGGTGATGGAGGCCTATGCCAGGAATGGTGTTGCACACACGGCCTCCGGCGGAATGGACATGGCGGCCATCTCGGCGCTTGCCGAGGATCTCAAGGTTCTCGAAGAGCTCAGTCGTTCGAGCGAGGAGCGCACCGCGCGCACCTTCGACGCTCTGCACGAGACGCTGGTTCATATCGCCGAGAAGCTCGAGCGTCTGGAAGAACTCGGCTTCGAGCGGCAGGAAGCACCGCGCACCTTTGGCACACGCGGGGCAGACGGCCAGCCGCATATGCCGAAGGCAGAGCCACCGGTTTTCGAGATACAGGACGAGCCCTTCGCCGAGGCTGATTTCGGCCGCCGCTACGAGGAACTGAAACGCGACATGCATGGGCTCGCCGCAGACGCCGATCCGGCGGCTCCACGGCGCGAAAAGGTCACTGAGGCGGTTTCCGAACAGGCGAGCGTCCATGAGGACGATGTCAAGACGGCGGCAGCGCCGGCCGTCAAGACTGGCCTTCTCGCCGGTCTGACCAAGCGGTTTTCCGGCAGGCGCAGCGAACCGGCGCGCACCGTGGATCGTCAGATAGTCGATCCTGCCCCTTCCATCGACGCGTCCGAAGTGATCGAGCCGGAAGTGGCCAACCAGCTACTTGAGCCGGGTTCCGGCGTGCCGGACGTCAAGAAGATCCTGGAGCGCGTGCGGGCAGGGCAGGCAGAGCGCAATGCGCCGCCGAGCGAGGCGGACAAGGCCGATTTCATTGCCGCCGCAAGACGCGCCGCCCAGCTCGCCGCCGAAGAGGCCGATACGCTGAACCGCGGCAGGAGCGGTGCTGCTGCGTCTCCTCTTGGCGGCGCTTTTGCCCGTCATCGCCGCCCGATCCTGATGGCGGTCGGCGCTGTGCTTCTGGCGATCATGTCCTATCCGCTGGTCAACACGCTGATCCGCGGCGACCGGGCGCCCGTCGAGGCGTCCGTTGCTGCCATCGAGCAGCCGGCGGCCAGCGCGGAGACGAACGTCGCCGATCTCGCGACGCCGCCGCAAGTAATCGAGACCGGCACGGAGGGTGCCGACGGCGATGTCGTGCCGCTGGGCACGCTGCAGCCGCAGGCCGAAGAGACAACTGCCGAACAGCCGGCGGCCGCCGAGCCGCAGGTAGCGGAGCCGGAAACGGCAATATCGGAAACCACGGTGCCCGAGACGAAGCTGCCGGAAGCCGTGCAGGCAAAGCCGGAGACGGTGACTGGCGCTTCGCAGATGCTTGCTCCGGTAACCGCAGTGACGCCCACTGGCACGGCCACCGGATTGGACGGCGCAAAGGGCGAGACGGCCAAGACGGCCAAGACCGAAACCCTGACACCCGCCGGCGCCGCGGCGTTCGTCGTTCCCGCCGAGGTCAAGCCGGAGGCGCTCACCGAAGCCGCCAGCAAGGGCGATCCGCTGGCGCTGTTCGAGGTCGGCGCTGTCTATACCGAGGGGCGCGGCGTCAAGATCGACCTTGCCGAGGCGGCGAAGTGGTATCAACGCGCCGCCGACGCTGGCGTCGTTCCGGCCGAATACCGGCTGGCAAGCCTTTATGAAAAGGGCACCGGCGTTGCCCGCGACCTGAACAAGGCGCGCACGCTCTACCAGCAGGCTGCCGAAAAAGGCAATGCCAGCGCCATGCACAATCTCGCGGTCATGCTGGCGAGCGGCGGAGATGCGGCTCCGGATTTTGCCGGCGCCGGAAAGTGGTTTGCCATGGCGGCCGATCGCGGCATCCGTGATAGCCAGTTCAACCTCGCCATCCTCTACGCGCGCGGCAACGGCGTGAAGCAGGATCTGGAACAGTCCTACAAGTGGTTCGCAGTCGCCGCCCGCGACGGCGATGCCGATGCCGGCCAGAAGCGGGACGAGGTGGCCAAGGCCCTGAGCGCGGAACAGTTGGCGAGCGCCAAGGCGAAATTCGAGGCCTGGAAGCTGACGCCGCTCGACGCCGAGGCCAATTCGGTCGATGTGCCCGACACCTGGGTCGGCAAGGGTGTGAAGACCGCTTCGATCGACATGAAGAAGGCGCTGCGCAACATCCAGGCCATCCTCAACAACAACGGCTTCGATGCCGGCAAGCCGGACGGCGAGATGGGCAAGAAGACCATCGCCGCCATCAAGGCCTTCCAGAAATCGCTCGGCCAGGAACCGACCGGCGAGATCACCGATGCGCTGGTCAAGGAACTCCTGAAGCGAAACGGCTAAGGCGCCTCCGTGTCGATTCGGACACAGAGGCACCGCTTTGACCGGCTAAGTTTCAGAACGGCGTCTGCGGCCGCAATAATGCCGCAGACCAGCCGGACAAGGACGGGTGCCACGAGTTAGGCTCAAACCTTGCAAAAGGTTGACAGGCGTGACCCCGGGGCGCATGACGGAACGACGTTGAATTCGCAATTTCGAATTGGTTTTCAGACCTGTTCCATTCCAAATTTCCCGTGGTGAATCACTTGCCACTCTGACGTTTTCGCCCGCCATGCGGGCTATTGGCATATTTAGAGGTCCTGGCCGTGACGGTGTATCTGCCCATTGCAGAGTTGTCGGTGAACATTCTGATCATTCTCGGCATGGGGGCTGCCGTTGGCTTTCTGTCCGGCATGTTCGGCGTTGGCGGCGGCTTCCTGATCACGCCGCTTCTGATCTTCTACAATATCCCGCCCGTCGTTGCGGTCGCCACCGGCGCAAACCAGGTCGTCGCCTCCTCGATTTCCGGCGCCATCACCCATTTCCGCCGCGGCACCATCGATATCAAGCTCGGGACGGTGCTGCTCTGCGGTGGTCTGGCGGGCGCCACCCTTGGCATCTGGCTTTTCGCGCTGCTCAGGCGGATTGGCCAGCTCGATCTCGTCATTTCGCTCGCCTATGTGCTTTTGCTCGGCACCGTCGGTACGCTGATGCTGTGGGAAAGCATCATCGCCCTGCGCCGTGCTTCGAAAAACGAGACGGTGACGCTGCGCAAGCCGGGGCAACACAACTGGATTCACGGACTGCCGCTGAAGATGCGGTTCAAGAAATCGAAGATCTATCTCAGCGTCATCCCGGTCGCCACGCTCGGCTTCTGCATCGGCATCCTGACCTCGGTCATGGGGGTTGGCGGCGGGTTCATCATGGTGCCGGCGATGATCTATCTCCTGCGCATCCCGACCAATGTCGTCGTCGGCACCTCGCTATTCCAGATCATCTTCGTTTCCGCCTATACAGTGATCGTCCAGGCGACCGCCAACTACACGGTCGATATCGTGCTCGCCTTCGTACTGATGATCGCCGGTGTGATCGGCGCGCAATATGGTGTGCGCGTCGGCCAAAGGCTGCGCGGCGAGCAGTTGCGGGCGCTGCTCGCGCTCCTGGTTCTGGCCGTCGGCATTCGTCTTGCCATCGAACTCGTCATCCCGCCGAAGGAAATCTTTTCGGTCGTTTCAGCGGGGCGCGGCTTTTGATGCGGATCCTTTCGCGACTTCTGTTGTTGGGTCTCATTTTCGCCGCCCCGGTCGTGGGGCGCGCCGAGCCGATGGATTTTACCGAGAAGCTCGACATCGGCATCTCGACCGACGAAATCTCCATCACCTCGGATTTCCGCGGCGCCGACCTGACGATCTTCGGCGCCATCGACGGCTTTGATGCAAATCTCCTCGCGCAGGGCCGGTACGACATCGTCGTCGCGCTGGAGGGGCCGAAGGAAAACTCGACGGTGCGTAAGAAGCAGCGCGTTTTCGGTATCTGGATCAACACCAATTCGATGACCTTCGAGCTGGTTCCGGAATCCTATTCGCTGTCGAGCACGCGCGACATCGACACGATCGCACCGCCCGGCGACATGAACAATATGGGCATCGGCGTCGCGCACATGCCGCTGACGCCGATAGGCTACATCGGCGACGGCAGCAATCTCACCGAATTCCGTGATGCCTTCCGGCGGCTGAAAGAAACGACGGGCGTCTACGAGCGCGATCCAGGCGGCGTCCAGTTCATCAGCTCCGCCCTGTTCAAGGCCTCGGTGCGCCTGCCGGCCGACGTGCCGAACGGCGTCCATATCGTGCGCGCCTATCTCTTCCGCGACGGCGTCTTCGTCGCCGCCAAGGCGCTGCCGCTGCGCGTCGTCAAGACTGGCCTCGAACAGGCGATCACCCGCGCAGCCCATGAATCACCGCTTTTCTACGGCCTGACCGCGGTACTTCTGGCCGTCATCACCGGCTGGCTGGCAAGCATCGTCTTTCGCCGCGATTGAGACGGGTTTGCCGCGGCGGAAAAACAGGCTATTTCCATCGCGAGCCATCGAAAGGCCAAAAGCAGGCCGATGAAAGGATTGTCCGATGAAGCCGATTTTCGTCCAGCTGCAATGCGCGCCCGGCAAGACCTACGAAGTTGCCGACGTGATCTACAAGAAGGAGATCGTCTCCGAGATGTATTCGACCAGCGGCGATTACGACCTGCTGATCAAGATCTACATCGAGGAAGGCGAGGACATCGGCAAGTTCATCAACGACAATATCGCGACGGTTCCGGGCATCAACCGCTCGCTGACGACGCTGACGTTCAACGCGTTCTAGTGAGCCGCGCGGTCCGGCCGCGCCTGATGTTTCTCGGCATGCCCTCTTCGGAGTGATCTGAACCGTTGCATGCGGTCGCGCGAGAGCTCGCCGGATTTGTGACACCGGCGCATAATTTCCGTATTTCCAAAAGTTATGGCACACCCGCTTCGAAGCGCTCAAAACGGGTGTGCGTGTGCGTGATCGTCTTTCGGGGAATCCGCTTGCATCTTACAATCGGATTTCTTAATGTGAAACCAGTTGCAAAACGAGATTGGTTGCCGGAGGAGGAAGTGAGATGGGCAAGGTTGTCGTCTGGAATCTGATGTCGCTCGACGGCTATTTCGAAGGCGCAAGGAAGTGGGACCTGGATTTCCACCAGCTTGTCTGGGGGCCGGAGCTGGAAACGTTGAGCAAGGAGCTCGGCAGCAAAGCCGAGGTGCTGGTTTTCGGCCGCGTGACCTATGAGGGCATGAAGGCCTACTGGACGACCACGGAGGATGAGACCGAAATCAAGACCTTTATGAACGCGCTGCCGAAGATCGTTGGTTCGCGCACCCTGGAAACGGCGGACTGGAACAACAGCCGCGTCGTCACCGACGTCGCCGCCGAACTCACGCGGCTGAAACAGGCTTCGAACAAGAACATCTACATCTTCGGCAGTGCCGAGCTGGTCGCCTCGCTTTTGTCGGATGATGTGATCGACGAGATCATGGTCTGCGTCGTGCCGGTTCTGCTCGGGCAGGGAACGCCGCTCTTCAAGCCCGCCGACGAGCGCACGTCGCTCAAGCTGCTTGAATCCCGGCCGCTGCAGTCCGGTGGCGTTATTCTGCGGTATGAGACGGAGAAGTCTGCGGCGTGAAAGGGGAAGGCGTTCTATTCGCCCCAATGTGCTGATTTTAAGTGGTCCTTAATGACTACAAGGAGGCGTGGATGTCGACAGTCAGTCTGCGAGATGCAAAAGCCGGATTTTCAAACCTGGTGGATGAGGCGATCAAGGGTGAACTCTTTACGATCACTCGACATGGAAAGCCCGTGGCGGCACTGGTCAGCATCGAGACTGCGGAGGCCGCGAAACGGGCGATGAAAAAAGGACGCCCGAATTTCGGCGAATATCTCATGACCTTCCCGGGTGGTGTCGAACTTGAGCGGAACGCGACGGGAATGCGGGAAGCGGACGTGTGAGCGGCTATCTTCTCGATGCCAACGTCATTTCCAAATTTGCTCCGGATAGGCCCGCTCCGGCAGAAGAGTTGAAGGCATGGATGCGCGAGCAGGGTGCGGCGGACTTGCTGTACCTGTCCGCGATGACCCTTGCCGAAATCGAAAAAGGAATTCGCAGCCTTCAGCGGCCGGCTCCACCGAAAAAGCCAGCCGCCTTCGGCAATGGCTAGAGGGGATCATTGCATCCTGTGATGATCGCATCCTGCCGATGGATATCGCCGTCGCTCTTGCCGCGGGCGACATCGAGGACGAGGCAGCGGCCCAAGGCCGTCATCCCGGATTGGGCGATGTCATCATTGCAGCGACAGCCAAATCGCGCGGCCTGACGGTGGTCACTGAAAACATACGGCATTTCGAGCCGCTTGGCGGGGCGGTCGAACGTCCCCTTGGATCTTGAAACGACAGACGTTATCCCAACAAATTTGCAAACTTCACCGAATAGATCCGGTCCCGCCCGAGCATATGGGCGACGAGGCTCTGGCGGTCGAACAGGCCGTGCATGGCCTGGTGGCGCAGGTCGAGACCGCCGGTGGTGACGCCGAAGGCTGGCATAATCAGGCGCCTGCCATCGGTGGCGAAACAGGCGCGGCGGACCCGCTTTTCCCGCCGGGTGACGGTCGCTGCCGGATGGAGATGGCCGGCGATTTCGCCGGCCGGAGCATCCTTTGCCGGCTCATGGCGGAAGACGAGGCCGGCATAATGGAGCTCGTCGGCGGACGAGCCGGGCAGTCTGACGGTGCCGTCCGGATCGTGATTGCCGTTGATCCAGATCCATTCGCGGCCGCGCGCCATCGTCTCGATCATCTGGCGGAAAAGCTCCGGCATCAGGGCCGAGCCGACGCGGTCGTGGAAATTGTCGCCGAGGCTGATCACCATCTTCGGATTGTGGCGGCAGATAATGGCGTCGAGAATGCGCAGCGTCGCCAGCGTATCATAGGGTGGCAGCAGCATGCCGCGCCGGGCAAAGGCCGCGCCCTTTTCCAGATGCAGGTCGGAGACGACGAGAATGTCGAGGTCGGGCAGATAGAGCCCGCCGAGCGGGTCGCAGATCGCTGCCACGCCGTTGATCACGGTGCGGGCAGACAGCGCCGGATTGTCCGGCAGGGCGGCGATGGCGTGGGCTATGCGGTGCATGTGGTTCCGGCTTACAGTTGATTCAATGCCTTTCCAGGGGCTGCAGTGACCTTTGCGCGTCAACTGACGCGCGGCACTGTCGCCACCACCTCGCCAAACAGTTCGTCGGCGGCTTCGGCAAGCAGGAAATCCTGCGCGTCGCCGCCGACCGCCTCCTTGCCGATTTCAAGCATGACCGGCACGGCCAGCGGCGAAATGCGATCCAGCGGGCGGTGGGTGATGTGGCCCTTGATTCGCGTCAGCATATCGCCAAGCCGCTCGATTTCCAAAAGTCCGGTCGAGGCATCGTTGCGTGTCGCTTCGAGCAGGATGTGGTCTGGTTCGTGGCTGCGGAGAACGTCGTAGATGAGATCGGCCGAAACTGTCACCTGCCGGCCGCTCTTTTCCTTGCCCGGATGGCGCTGGTCGATCAGTCCGGCGATGACCGCGCAGTTGCGGAAAGTGCGCTTCAGCAGGAAGCTTTCGTTCAGCCAGGCTTCAAGATCATCGCCGAGCATGTCCTCGTCGAACAGGTCCGCAAGCGACGGACGCTTCCGCCGGAAGGCCGCGCCGAGGTCCTCCAGTCCCCAGACAGCCAGCGAATAATCCGTGGCGACGAAGCCGAGTGGCTTCAGCCCGGCCCGGTCGAGCCGCCGCGTCAAGAGCATGCCGAGCGTCTGGTGGGCAAGCCGCCCCTCGAAGGCATAGATCACCATGTAATGGCGGCTGCCGCGCGGGAAGGTCTCGATCAGCAGCTCGTCCTCCTTCGGCAGCATCGAGAATTCCTTCTGCAGCGACAGCCAGTCGCGCACCTGATCGGGAAGGCTGGCATGGCGAGCGGGATCGGCCAGCATCCTGCGGACCTGCTGGGCGAGATAGGTGGACAGCGGAAACTTGCCGCCGGCATACGAGGGCACCTTGGGATCGAGCGTATAGCCCTGAGACACCAGACATTCGTTTTCGCGGATGCCTTCGAAGCGCAGCACCTTGCCGGAAAACAGGAAGGTGTCGCCGGGCGACAGCATTTCGAGAAAATATTCCTCCACCTTGCCGAGCGGCATGCCACCGCGCCCGAGCGAGCCGCGGGCGTTGCGCTTGACCATGCGCACGTTCAGCATCGGCGATTCAATGATGGTGCCGACATTGAGGCGGTATTGCTGGGCGATCAGCGGATTCGACACCCGCCACAGGCCTTCCTTGGTTTTGCGGATCTTGGCGTAGCGTTCGTAGCTGCGCAGCGCATAACCGCCGGTCGCGACGAAATCGACGATGCGCTCGAAGGTCTCCCAGGTGAGATCGGCATAGGGCGAGGCGCTGGTGATTTCGGTATAGAGCGCGAGCGGATCGAACGGCGCAGCGCAGGCCATGCCGAGCACGTGCTGGGCGAGCACGTCGAGCGCCCCCTTGCCGACCGGCGGGGTGTCCTGCGCGCCGATGTAATTGGCGTCGAGGGCGGCCTGGCACTCCATCACCTCGAAACGGTTGGCCGGCACCAGGATGGCGCGGCTCGGCTCGTCCATGCGGTGGTTGGCGCGGCCGATGCGCTGGGCAAGGCGCGAGGCGCCCTTCGGCGCGCCGACATGGATGACCATGTCGACATCACCCCAATCGATACCGAGATCGAGCGTCGAGGTGGCGACGACGGCGCGTAACCGGTTTTCCGACATCGCCGCCTCGACCTTGCGCCGCTGGGCGACGTCGAGCGAGCCGTGATGGAGCGCGATCGGCAGGTTGTCGTCGTTGATCGTCCAGAGTTCCTGGAACACCCGCTCCGCCTGGCTGCGGGTGTTGACGAAAAGCAGCGTGGTCTTCTGTTCGCCGATCGCCCGGTAGATGTCGCCGATGGCATAGGCTGCGGAATGGCCGGCCCAGGGAACATGCTCCTCGGTGCGCAGGATCGAAATCTGCGGCCGCGCGCCGCCCGTCACCGTGATCAGCCCGGCGTGATTGTTTTCGCCCGCTTTCTGGGGGCTAAGCCACCGCTGCAGGTCCATCGGCTCGGCGACAGTGGCCGACAGGCCGATCGCCTGCAGGCCGGGCGCGAGCTTTCTGAGGCGCGCTAGGCCAAGCGACAGGAGATGGCCGCGCTTGGAGGTGACGAGCGAATGCAACTCGTCGAGCACCACATATTTCAGGTCCCTGAAGAAACGCTCGGCCTCGCCATTGGCAAGCAGCAGCGCCACCTGCTCTGGGGTCGTCAGGAGAATATCGGGCGGGTTGAGCTTCTGGCGCTGGCGCTTGGCCGCTGGCGTGTCGCCGGTGCGGTTTTCGATGCGCACCGGCAGTCCCATTTCGCCGACCGGTTTCATCAGGTTGCGCTCGATATCAACGGCAAGCGCCTTCAAGGGCGAGATGTAGAGCGTGTGGATGCCGGCGAACGCCGAGCCCGGCGGGATTTTCCCGCGCCCGGTGAGTGAAACCAATGATGGAAGAAATCCGGCGAGCGTCTTGCCCGCCCCGGTCGGTGCGATCAGAAGCATGCTTTCGCCGTCCCCAACACGGGTAAGCAGTTCCAGCTGATGCGCGCGCGGCTGCCAGCCCTTGTCCGCGAACCAGCGCAGAAAGGGTGGGGGAAGGGAGAGAGAGGTTTTTGCGCGCGCGGCGGAATCGATCTGGTTCACGCGAACAAATGTAGATCAAATACGCTGGATTTGAAGAGTGCGGTTTGCAAGGTCGAAACTCGGGCGAGCCGGAATGGCGATCGTGCCGCAAGTCCAGAATTTTCGACCTTCGAGGGAACACTTCCGCTCTGGCTGCATTGGTACATTCATGTCAAAATCGAGGAGCCGAACTCAAGAAGGAGAGGGGCATGCTATTGTCAGAACCTGGTGAAACCGTCATCCCGCCCGACGAGCATATTTTGACAGTGCAGGAGGCACTCGAGCCGCTCTATCAGAAGCTCGAACAGGAAGTGGAAACTAAGCTGGTGGCAGCAGCCGTCGACGCGGGCTGGTCTCCCTATGACGCGTTGAATGCCATTGACCAGCTGAAAAAGCATGACGGTTTGCAATGACGCCGACCGAACGGCTGAAGATCGGTTGGAACGCCCTCACATCGCAATATACCGATCCTTGCGATGGTTCACCGCCAGCGTGATGTTCATCACCAATGCGCCGGCGATCGAGCAGGCGATGATATAGGGGCTGGCGAGGAAGACGGAGCAGGCGACGATGGCGCAGTCGAAGCCGAGTTGGATGAAGCCGGCGCGCCAGCCGAAGCGATCCTGGAGATAGAGCGCCAGAATGCCGATGCCGCCAAGGCTGGCGCGGTGGCGGAAGAGCGCCAGCAGCCCCGCACCAATGACGAGGCCGCCGAACAACGCCCCAACGAGCGGATCGACATGGGTCAGCCCCAGCGCATGCGGGACGACCTCCGACAGGGTCGCTGTGATGGCGACAGCACTGAACGTCTTCAGCATGAAGGCAAGGCCCATGCGGCGGAAGGCGAGATAGTAGAAGGGCAGGTTCACGGCGAAAAAGCAGGCTCCGAAGCTGAAGCCCGTCGCATAGTGAATGAGAAAGGCGATGCCCGGCGCGCCCCCGGTCAGCAAGCCGGCGCTGGACAATAGCGTGATGCCGAGCACGGCAAGCATGCTGCCGGAGATGACGCCCTGCACGTCGTCGACCAGCGAATGACGCTCGGCGCTCGAGGCCATCAGTGCCGCGAAGGCGGATTTCGTTGGTGTTGCCATCATTGTCGCCGTGTCCCGTACCCTTTTGGAAATCCCCTTCTATCGCCCGGTTTGCCGAACGCAAGCGCAGAGGTCGGATTTTGCCGGTTGACAGTCGTGATAATCATGGATATAAATTATCCACGATATGGCGAGGAGAGAGCAGTGAAACTGGGTGAGGGTGTCGAGCAGGCCATTCACAGTGTTGCGATGCTGTCGGGTCTTTCCGGGGGTGGCGTGCTCTCGGCGGCGGCGATCGCCGAGTTTCATGGCGTTTCGACCAGCTATCTCCTGAAGCATCTGCAGGCCCTGTCGGGCGCCGGCATTCTCGATACGGTGCCAGGCCCGAAGGGCGGATACCGGCTGGCAAGGAAGCCGGCCGACATCACGCTTCTCGACATCGTCCTTGCCGTCGAAGGCCCGGCACCGGCTTTCCGCTGCGGCGAAATCCGCCAGCGTGGGCCGAACCCGCTGCCGAGCCGGTATTTCGCCAAGCCCTGCGGCATCAACGCCGTCATGCTGAAAGCCGAGCAGGTCTACCGGGCGGAGCTGGCAAAGACCACGATTGCCGATCTCGGACGCGCTTTGGCCGAGATCGATGACGGCGGGATCGCAGCCAGGGGCTGCGCCTTCCTTGAAATCCATGAACGCAAAACGGCTCGCTGAGCCACCACAAAGGAGAAGACCGATGCAAACTCGTCTCGATATGACCAAAGCCTCGCCGGAAGCCTTCAAGGCCGTGTTCGCACTCGAAAATTTCGTGCAGAACTCCGGGCTGGAGCGCCGCTTCATCCACCTGATCAAGCTGCGCGCGTCTCAGATCAACGGCTGCGCCTACTGCGTCGACATGCACGTCAAGGAATCGCGTCATGACGGTCTCAGCGAACAGTGGATCAACCTGATGTGCGTCTGGCGGGAATCGCCGGTTTACGACGCCCGCGAACGGGCTCTGCTCGGCTGGGTCGACGCGGTGACCAACATTGCCCAAACAGGCGCTCCCGATGACGCCTATGAAGCGCTGCAGGCGCATTTCTCGAGCGAGGAGATCGCCAAGATCACCGTCGCGATCGGTACTATCAACGTCTGGAACCGGATCGCTGTCGGTTTCCGCTCGCAGCATCCGATCGACAAGCCGGCAAAGGCTGCCTGATCAGCAACACAGTTACGGCGCTGCGCATTCGCAACAGGTGCAGCGCCGGAGAGCGGGAACGGGTTCGTTGCTTGTCCCGCTCTCGCTTCATTGCGGATTGCGAAGAGGTCGGATGAGGGGGCAGCCGGTGCCACCCTTGGCAAAAGCGGCGCAATCCTTGACGAATGCGCCTTTGGCCCCCTCATCACCTTGCTTTGCGCGCGACGTCTCCTCCGCCCGGAGGACGTGCGTTTCACAAGGCGATATAACGATCGGCGCGGTGGTTGATGGTCAAAAAAAGATTGAGCACGACGGCGCCGAGCACCGAATAGAACACGACCGGCGGCGTTGTGACGAAGAAGGCGGCTGCCAGCACGCAGAGATCGATGGCAAGCTGGACGAGACCGGCGCGGATGCCGAAACGCTCCTGCATGTAGATGCCGAGAATGCCGACGCCGCCGAGGCTGGCGCGATGGCGGTAGAGCGCTAGCACGCCGAAACCGAGCAACAGGCCGCCGAGAAGTGCTGCCCAGGCCGGATGGATGCTGGCGATCTGCAGCACCTGGCTCTGGACATTGGTGAGCAGCGAGGTGATGCCGATGGCGATGAAGGTCTTCAGGGTGAATGTTATGCCAAGGCGCTTCCACGACAGGTAGAAGAACGGCAGGTTGAGCAGGAAGAAGGCGAGGCCGAAATTGATGCCCAGCGCATAATGCAGGAGGAAGGCGACACCGGCGGTGCTGCCGGTCAGAAGGCCGGCGCTGGCGATCACATAGAGGCCAAGTGCTGCCACGAGGCTGCCGGAGAAGATGCCCTGCATATCCTCGATCGGCGTGTGGCGCGTTGCACTGGTGTTCCAGAAACCAAGGGCATTGATAAAGCTCATGGCGCGATCTCCGAAGGTCGCAAAAGATATGCGCCCGGGCGGGTCCGGACGGCGATGATGGGAATGAATGAAGTACGAGCGCGCCGGCGGTCTTTTCGAAAGCAGCGCTTGTGTGCAATGCAGCAATTATCGGCATTTGTGCCGTCTCGATCAAGTGAAATATGTAAGCAATGCTGACCTATTTCAACTTCGCAAGAAAAATTCGTTCAGACCGGTTTTCTCGTAAGGAAAAGAATGCCGGAGACCGGTTTTCCGCCATCATTGCGAATGGTGGTCTTGAGGATTTCGAGCATGTCGAGCCCAAAGCGCTTGCAGAGCTGTCTGATGTAGCTTTCCGAATGCGCGTAGCGCAGGGATTCGCGGAGGACGAAGTCGCCTTCCTCGCCGCCATCCTCGACGGAAAAGGCAAACAGGCCGCCATCGGCAAGCAGCTTTGACGCGATGACGAAGACGCTGTCGAGATTGCCGAGATACATCAGCACATCGGCAGCGCTGACGAGGTTGGCGCGGTTTTCGGAGGCCTTACCCTCGGCAAACACGCCGGAACGTTCGGGCGGCAGGGAAAGGTCGGCCTGTGCAAGCCGGTCGTAGATGCCTTTGTCTTCGGCCTTGGCCAGCATATTGGCAGAGAGATCGAAGCCTTCGAGATGATCGGCCTTGCCGCGGATACGCTCGCCGAACAGGCCGGTGCCGCAGCCAAGATCGATGACATGGGCAAAGCGATCACTGCCCGCATCGACCGCAATCAAGGCGGCGAGTTTTGCGGGAACGGAATAATCGAGCTTTTCGACCAGCGCCTTGTCGAAGCGGTCGGCATAGTCATCGAAGAGTTGCGCCACATAGAGGCTGGAAGGCTGCTCCGGTGTCTCGGCGCCGCCGAGGAGGGCGAGTTTCAGGCCGGCGCCGAAAATATCGTCAGGGTTGAGCTCCAGAACTTTCTTGAGCGCGGTCACCGCCGCCTCTTTGCGGCCGGATTTCTCCTGATAGTCGGCGAGGCGGAACCAGCCGGCCGCCCAATCCGGAACAAGCTCCAGCGCCTGGGACATCAGGTCCGCGGCGCCGGTGTGGTCGCCGCCGTCGGCAAGCATATGCGCATATTCGGCGCGACGGTCGGCGATCAGGTCGCCGGAGGAAAGCTGGTTGAGGTTCATTGTTCCTGCGCCTCGATTTTGCCCTTGGGCTTTAACCGCTTGTCGCGTGTGAGGGGAAAAATGGCAAGCGGCGATTGGCTCGGCAAGGGGTATCGCCAATCTTCACGGCTTGCGAGTGGCGCCGTGGCGGCTTATGTCAGGCAAAACAGGAGAATCATGGGCCATGGCCGACGGAGTGAACAAGTTTCTGGGCGATACGCCCGGCCGGGTGATCGTCAAGCTGCTGGTGGTTTCGGTCATCGTCGGCTTCGTCATGGCGGTGTTCGGCTGGACGCCCTATGGCATTCTCTACACAGTCAGAGACTTCGTTCTGGATCTCTGGCATTCCGGCTTTGCGGCGCTCGGCCGCATCGGTGACTATCTGCTGCTCGGTGCGGCCGTGGTCATTCCGGTCTTCGTCATCCTGCGCATTCTCAGCTATCGGCGGTAATATGGACGATCAGAACTTCCTCGCCTCCCGGCGCACGTTTCTGCGGTCGGGAGCGTTTCTTTCGCTCGGCTTTCTTGCCAGTTGCGGCACGCCCAAGGTAACCCCGCGGGGCGACGGCAGCGACCAGACGGATGCGACGCTCGGTTATGTCAACGATTTGAGAAAGCAGAAGGGGCTCAAGCAACTCGCGCGCGACCCGGCTGCCGCGCAGGCAGCGCTTGCGCAGGCCGACCGGATGGCCAAGGCCGGGAAGATGTCCCATTTGATCGGTATGGGTGACAGTTTTCTAGAGCGCATGAAGGGGCAGGGTGTCGCCTTGCCGGCGGCGGAGAATATCGCCATGGGCCAGGACAGCGCCGAAAAGGTCTATGCCGCCTGGTATCATTCGCCCAAGCATCTGGAGAACATGCTGGGGCCGAACTACAGCGGGCTTGGTGTCGCGGTGATGCGGAATCCGGCTTCCGGAAACCAGCCCTATTGGGCCATGGTGCTTTCGACCGCCTGATCTGATCCTGGGTTTCGCGGCTGGTCTTGAGGACAAACAATGACGGCAGCGCAGACAACCGATATCAGCGAAAATAGCCATGGGGCGGGCCCCTTCCTCGTCACCAACCGGCTGATCCTGTCGATCGCGGTGCCGATGACACTCGGCTTCCTGACGACGCCGCTGCTCGGGCTGGTCGATACGGCCGTCGTCGGGCATATGGGGCAGGCGACGCTGCTTGCCGGTCTGGCGGTCGGCGCCATCCTCTTCGATCTCCTGTTCACCACCTTCAATTTCGTGCGCTCCGCCACGACCGGCCTTGTCGCCCAGGCTTTCGGGCGCGGCGATAAGACGGAAGAGCAGGCCGTTTTCTGGCGTTCCCTGATCATCGCTTTGGTCTGCGGGACTGCCATCGTCCTGTTGTCGCCACTGCTGTTGGCGGCCGGGCTCTGGTTGATGGCGCCGGGGCCGGAGGTGGAGGCGGTGACCCGCACCTATTTCCTCTGTCGCATCCTTTCCGGTCCGGCGGCGCTCGCCAACTACACGATCCTTGGATACGTGCTCGGGCGCGGGCAGGGGACGACGGGGCTGATGCTGCAGACGCTGATCAACGGCATCAACATCGTCTTGTCCATCTTTCTCGGCCTCTATCTCGGCTGGGGCGTGATGGGTGTGGCGCTGGCGACGGTGGCGGGCGAGGTGGTCGGCGCCATCGCCGGATTTGCAATCGTCTACGGCCGCTTCGACCGGACGGTTTCGCCGAATTGGGCCTCGATCATCGCCCGCGAACGCCTGAAGCCGCTGTTCGGGCTCAACCGCGACATCATGATCCGCTCCTTCGTGCTTCTCGCCGCTTTCACCCTGATGACGCGCATCGGTACGTCTCTCGGCCCCGTGACGCTTGCCGCCAACGCGGTGCTGATGACGATCTTCCTTGTCGCCGGCTATTATCTCGATGGGCTCGCCAATGCCGCCGAGCAGCTGACAGGCCGGGCGATCGGCGCACGCTTCCGGCCGGCCTTCGACAGGGCGCTGAGGATGACGGCGATCTGGTCCTTCGTTCTGGCCGGTTTCACGACGATCGCCTTTCTCCTCTTTGGCAATCAACTGGTCGACCTCTTGACGACAGCGGCGGACGTGCGGGCGCAGGCCCATGTCTACATGCCCTGGGCGGCGATCACGGCACTGACAGGGGCGCTGGCCTTCCTGATGGATGGTGTCTTCATTGGCGCCACCTGGTCGCGCGACATGCGCAACATGATGCTTGCCGCCTTTGCAGGCTATGTCGCCGCGCTCTGTCTGTTGGTGCCGGCCTTCGGCAATCACGGGCTCTGGGCGTCGCTCAACCTGTTCCTGCTGTTTCGCGGTCTTTTCCTGATGGCGCTGGTGCCGCGCCGCTCGGCTCAGACGTTTCTATAAGGGCATGATGTAACCCGAAACCGCTTCACACTTTTCGGCATCATGCCTTGGCGGCCCAGTAATCCGTCCGGCTGCCGCAGATATCTGCGATCGACGAGAGCTTTTCGCGGTCGCAGAGTTGCGACAGGCCGCGGACGATGCGTCCCGGCAGTGAAGGGCCTTCATAGATCATGCAGGAATAGAGCTGGACGAGATTGGCGCCGGCGCGGATTTTCTCGGCTGCCGTTTCGGCCGACGAGACGCCGCCGACGCCGATGATCGGCAGATCGGGGCCGACGCGCTTGCGCATCTTGGCGAGCACGACGGTGGATTTTTCAAACAGCGGCTTGCCGGATAGTCCGCCGCTTTCCCCGGCCTGGCGCCGATCCTTCAGACCGTCGCGCGACAGCGTCGTATTGGAGACGATCAACCCGTCGAGAGCGTGCGACAGCGCCTCCGCAGCAATATCGTCCATGCCCTCTTCGGTGAGATCCGGCGCGATCTTCAGGAACACCGGCACGCGGACACCAATCCTGGCAGCTTCCTCGTCGCGTGCGGCGAGCACTGCGGACAGAAGCGCGGAGAGGCTTTCACCTGCCTGCAGGTCGCGCAGGCCGGGCGTGTTCGGGGAGGAGATGTTGGCGGTGAAATAGCGGGCGACGCTGTAGAAGGTGCGGATGCCGGCGACATAATCGGCGACCCGGTCGCCGCTGTCCTTGTTGGCGCCGATATTGACGCCGATCATGGCCCTTCGGTCGCAGGACCGAAGCCGGGTAAGCGCCGCTTGGTGGCCGTCATTGTTGAAGCCGAGGCGGTTGATGACGGCATCATCCTCAACCAGACGGAAGATACGCGGTTTGTCGTTACCGGCCTGCGGCTTCGGCGTCACGGTGCCGATCTCGGTGAAGCCGAAACCGAGCCTGAGCAGCGCCTCCGGTACCTCGGCATTCTTGTCGTAGCCGGCCGCCATGCCGAGCGGATTGGCAAAGGTGAGGCCGGCAACGGTCTGCGTCAGCCGCGGATCGGCGGGGGCGGCGCGGGCAGGCACGAGGCCTGTCTTCAGCGCCTTGATGGAGAGGCCGTGGGCGGCTTCCGGATCGAACAGGAAAAGGCCGCGGCGGGCGAGCGACTGGAAGGCATCGATCATCGGTCAAGCTCCGGAAAGACATGAATGCCATCGGTGCCGAGCGGCAGCGGTTTTGCCCAGAGAACCGCATCGAAGGACAGCGCGGCGTAAAGATGCGGAAACAGCGTACCGCTGGGCGAGGCCTCATAGACGAGCTTGTCGCCGAGCTTTTCGGCATCGATGGCGACGAGCAGAAGGCCTTCCTGTCCAGCAAAATAGCGGGCAGCAGTTCCCGGTGCCTGCTCGGCCGTCGACAAATGGATGTAGCCATCCGTCAGATCGATCGAGGCGCCCTTGAATTCGCCGCTGTTCAGCGCATCCTGCCATAGAGTTGCCGGGACGATTTTGTAGATGATGCTGCTCATGCCGCCGTTTCCTGGACATTGGACGATGTGTTTTGCGGGATTGCCGCAATCCTGTGCGAAAGTCCACCGGCAAGCGGGTCCGATCCCGGATTTTTAGGCAATATGGAGGTTGCGATGAACAGGATGCTGATACCGGTCTTGGCCCTTGGCGGGGTCTTCGCAGCTGTTACAGTCTTTGCCCAGGAGCCGGCGCCGGGACGTTACGCCATGCAGAAGACCGACAGCGGCATTGCGCGGTTGGATACGCAGACCGGCGAGGTGTCGCTGTGCCAGGAGGGAAACGGCGAAATGGTCTGCCGGATGGCGGCCGACGAACGCACCGCCTTCGAACTGGAGCTCGATTTGCTGACCAAAAGGGTCGAAACCCTGGAAAAAGCTGTCGGAGAAGGCCAGACTGCGCTGAAACCACGGCTTCCGACGGAGGAAGAGATTGACCAGACGATGAGCATCATGGAAAGAATGATGCGCAGTTTCATGGGAATTGTGAAGGATCTGGAACGCGAGGACAAGACGCCGTCGGGCAAGACGGAGGACGGCCCTCAGAAGACCTGACCTGTTCTTGGATGATACATGCGGCGTAGCGGTGAATTGGAGGATTCGCCGGTTTCGCCAGGCTCTTGGGAGGGAGCGTCATGACGTCAGGTTTGACCATCATCATTGCGGACGATCACCCGCTGTTTCGCGGCGCGATGCGCCAGGCGCTGACCGGCATGGCCGGCAATCCGACCATCATCGAAGCAGGTGATTTCACCACGGCGCGGCAGGCGGCGATCGACCAAGTCTCCGCCGACCTGATGCTGCTCGATCTCACCATGCCGGGCGTCAGCGGACTGTCCGGCCTCATCGCTCTCAGGGCTGAATTCCAGAGCCTGCCGGTGATGATCGTCTCCGCCCATGACGACCCGGCGACGATCCAGCGGGCACTGGAACTCGGCGCCTCCGGCTTTCTGTCCAAATCCGCCGGCATCGACGAAATCCGCCAGGGCATCGAAACGGTCATGGCCGGCGACATCTTCACCCCGCCGGGCTTCCAGCGCGGCATGGAGCATGAGCCGGAAGTGGCGGATCTTCTGCATCGGCTGCAGACGCTGACGCCGCAGCAATCGCGCGTGCTCGGCATGCTGGCCGAAGGCCTGCTCAATAAGCAGATTGCCTATGAACTCGGCGTGTCGGAGGCAACAATCAAGGCGCATGTGTCGGCGATATTGCTCAAGCTCAATGTCGACAGCCGTACGCAGGCGGTGATCCAGCTGGGCAAGATTGCGGCTGTGGCGGCTTGAGGGCTGCTGGCACTGAGTTTCGTTTGAAATTTAAAAAAGATTCAACTTCCGGATGATCCGAGATATTGTTGCCACTGTGGGGGCGAAGCAGCGCGCACCGTGCCCGCAGGTGCGATTCGGCGAGATGGGCTTACCGGACTGAGGCAGTCAGCCCTGCTTCCCATATTGGAGGTGATCTATGTGGTTTTTGCCATTTAGCATCACGCTTACTTTAAGGAAAACCCGGACGAGCTGGTCAATGTCCGTCCGGGTCAAGCTCGATAAGTAAGCAAACGGTGGCTGGAGTTAGCGCTCCAGTCACCACTCCGGCAATCTAATCCTTCCTTGTTGTTGTTGCAAGTTTGCGTCCGGCTCACTCCGCCGCCGCCTTCATCGATACCGAAAGCTGCGTCAGCCAGGCTCGCATCGAGGCTGGGCGAACGGGCTTGTTTTGCAGCGCGATGCCGTCGCGCTCGGCGGCAGCACGGACCTCCGGCGAGCGGTCGGCGGTGACGAGGAGGGCGGGGACGGCAATCGTGTAATAGTCGCGGATCGCCCGGATCGCGTCGATGCCGGTTGCCTTGTCCAGGTGGTAGTCGGCGATGATCGCGTCCGGATGCTGGGCGAGATTGACCGGATCGGCCTGCCAGGCCGCCAGCGACAGCGTGGTTGAAACGGTGCAGCCCCAGCCTTCGAGCAAAAGTTTCATGCCTTCGGTGATCTGGGCCTCGTTGTCTATGCACAGGACGCGCAGTCCGTGGAGCGGTTCGGCAGTTCCAACTGGTGCCGGAGCGGCAGTCTTGACGTTGCCGGCAGCGCGGTCGATCGGCATGGTCACGCGGAAGCGCGTGCCCTTGCCGGGGTTGGACTGCAGGTCGACAGTGTGATTGAGGACGCGGGAAATGCGGTCGACGATCGACAGGCCAAGCCCCAGGCCGGAGGCGGTCCTGGCGCCCTCGTCGAGACGGGCGAATTCCTTGAAGACCGTGCGGAATTTCGACGCAGGAATGCCGATGCCGGAATCGAGCACCTGGATGACGGCATTGCCACCTTCGCGGCGGACGCCGACCAGGACCTTGCCCTTCGGCGTGTATTTGATGGCATTGGACACTAGGTTCTGGACTAGGCGGCGCAGAAGGTTCGGGTCCGTGCGCACCGTCAGCGATGTCGGCATGACGGTGAGCTTGAGATTGGCGGCGCGGGCGACGGGGACGAAGTCCGTTTCGATGCGGCGCAGGAGATCGTTGAGGGGTACGGATTGAAGGCGCGGCTTCATCGCGCCGGTATCGAGCCGGGAAATATCGAGCACGGCGCCGAGGATGGATTCGACCGATTCCAGGGAGGAATCGATGTTCTGGACCAGCACGCTGTTTTCGGAATCGCCGAGCCGTTCGACCAGCGACGAGGAATAGAGCCGGGCGGCATTGAGCGGCTGCAGGATGTCATGGCCGGCTGCGGCGAAGAAGCGGGTCTTGCCGATATTGGCCTCTTCTGCGGCGGCGCGGGCTTCGGCCACTTCCTTGTTGACGCGGGTCAGTTCTCCGGTGCGTTCGGCCACACGCAGCTCCAGCGTCTCGTTCGCCTGTTTCAGCGCCATGTCGGCGGCGACGCGCTGGGTGATATCGGTATAGGTGGTGACGATGCCCTTGTCCGGCATGGCGTTGGTGCGCACTTCGATGATGCGTTCACCGCCAGCAAGCTCGAGCAGGAACGGTTTGTCGAGCGTCAGGAAGTTGGCAATCAGCCCCTTGCCGTCCTCCTTGCGGATATCGCCACGCTTGGTGAGGATCGAGACGATCTCAGCCAGCGGAAAGCCGACCTGTCCGGCGCTTTCCGGCAGATCGAGCAGCTGGCGGAAGCGGCGATTCCAGATGATCAGGTTGTTGGAACTGTCGAAGACGGCGATGCCTTGATCCATCTGCGAAAGCGCCGTCTGCAGCATGTCCTGATTGTACTGCAGCGCCTCGGACGCCTGGTCGAGCAGCCAGGCGGTGTCGGAGGACGTGTCGTCCATGCGTTGCAGCACCAGCGACAGAACGAGGCGGGCGGAGGACGAGCCGATGGCGCTGCCGAGCAGCTGCTCGGAGAAATGGACGAGCGCCATGTCGGCGTGCTGGTTGTCTTCCAGCCAGCGGCCGGACTGGCGCTCATAGGTGTGGAAGGAGCGTTGCATGCGCTCCTCGCCGAGATAGCGGGCGATCGTGGTTTTGAGATCCAGCACGGTGATCTTGGTCTTGCGGCCGCGAAACGCCCTTTCCGAGCGTGATTTGCGGCGGATGAAGACGCCGGCCTGCAGCCGCTCAAGCGGTTTTGGCGCACGCGTCAGCGAACCGACGACATAGGCGATCATGTTGACGAGCAGGCTGAGCGCCGAGGCATTCACCAGCGGGTCGGCGGCAGGACCGGAAAAGATCGCGGTGAATGGGAAGAGGAAACCGAGAACCGTCGCTGCGACATGCGAGTTATCCGGCCCGCCGAGGCTCGGCAGGAAGAGAAGATAGGCCCAGACGAGGAAGCCGAGCGTCATACCGGCGATGGCGCCACGGGCGTTGGCCTGGCGCCAGACGAGGCCACCGAAAAGTGCTGGCGCCATCTGCGATATGGCGGCGAAAGCGAGAAGGCCGAGAGAGGCGAGGCCGGCGCTCATGTCGGCGGAGCGGTAGTAGCCGTAGCCCAGCAACAGGACCACGAAGATCGCGGTGCGCCGGACGTTGAGAAGCGTGCCCGTGACATCCTGGGAGCCGCCGCGGACCATCAGGTTGCGCCTGAGGAAGACCGGCATGACGATGTCGTTCGAGATCATGATCGACAGGGCGACGGAGGCGACGATGACCATGGCGGTCGCGGCCGAAAAGCCGCCGATGAAAGTGATCAGCGTCAGCACCGGCATGTCGGCGGCGAGCGGCAGCGTCAGGAGATAGAGGTCTGCCTCGCCGCTGCCGGCAAAGGTCAGGATGCCGGCGATCGCGATCGGCAGCACGAAGAGATTGATGGCAATCAGATAGACCGGAAAGAGGATGCCGGCAGTTCGCAGATCCTTTTCCGTGCGGTTCTCGACGACGGTGACGTGGAATTGCCGCGGCAGCATGATGATGGCGAAGGCGGAAAGCACGACGAGCAGGATCCAGCGCGGCAGTGGCGTATGGTAGTTGACCGCGGCCATCACCTGGTGGTTGGCGAGTGCCCTGGCCCAGAGGTCGCTCGGGCCGTCGAACAGGAAGAAGACGACGTAGAGGCCGGCCGTCACCAGCGCCAGCAGCTTGACCACCGATTCCATCGCGATCGCCAGGATGAGACCGTCCTGATGTTCGGTGGCATCGGTGTGGCGCGTGCCGAAGACGATGGCGAAACAGGCGAGGAAGAGCGTGACGAGCAGCGGCAGATCGACGAAATTCTGGCCGGCGCCGATGCCATAGCCGCTGGTGTCGACCATGGCGGAAACAGAACTCGACACGGCCTTCAGCTGCAGGGCGATATAGGGGATGGCGCCGATCAGCGAAATCAGCGCGACGATGGCGGCAACGGCCGGGTTCTTGCCGTAGCGCGCGGCGACGAAGTCGGCGACGGAGGTCAGCTTCTCGGATTTCGCCAGCGCGATGATGCGACGGATCACCGGCAGGCCGATTGTGAACATCAGGATCGGGCCGATATAGATGCCGGTGAATTCAAGCCCGCGCTCGGCCGCAAGGCCGACGCCGCCGAAATAGGTCCAGGAGGTGCAGTAGATCGCAAGACTCAGGGCATAGACGAGCGGCCTGCCCTTGCCGGCAGGGGCATTGCGCGCCTTGCGATCGCCATAGCTTGCCACCGCAAACAGCAGCAGCAGATAGGCAAAGGCGGCCGCAAAGATGATCGAGCCCGAAAGCATGCCTCCTCCTTGTCCTCACATCAGCATAGGACAAGACGAGTGGGAAGAAAATCGGGCGCGCCTAAGCCTTAAGTCAAAGATCGGACACCTGTTTTTCGAACGGCACGAACTGGTGGGGTTCACTTCCATTTTCCGATGCACGATTTACTTGAGTGTAATTTCAAGTAGCATCTCCCGGCTATCCGGCGGGGCAAGGACAGGTAACGCCGGCCGACTTCCATAGAAGATGAGGAGAGACTAATGCTGAACGAATTCAAGGCGTTTATTGCCAGGGGCAATGTCATGGATCTTGCCGTTGGCATCATCATCGGCGGTGCTTTCACGCTGATCGTCAATTCGCTGGTAAACGACATCATCATGCCGATCGTCGGCGCCATCATCGGCAGCATCGACTTCTCCAATTTCTTCATTCCCCTGTCGGGCACCGTGACCGCCACCTCGCTTGCCGCTGCCCGCGAGCAGGGCGCGGTCTTTGCCTATGGCAACTTCCTTACCGTGGTGTTGAACTTCCTGATCCTCGCCTGGATCATCTTCCTGCTGGTCAAGGGGGTCAACAACATGCGCGCCACACTGGAAAAGCAGAAGAATGAGGAGCCCGCAGCACCGCCGCCGGTCGATGTGCAACTGCTGACGGAAATCCGTGATCTGCTGAAGCAGAGAGCTTAAGGCGATACATCACCAAAATCGATAAATTCGTCAGCGAATATCGCGTGATCGTGATCTGAAAAACCGCTAGAAGCGGCGGGCAACGAGAGCGCCACGCACACAATTTGGCACGCAAAGGACGCTCTCCCCTTTGATATTGCGCATAACCCGAAAATCGAATGCGATTTTCGGGTTATGCGTCAGGAGCCCTCCGATGACTATTCGCGCCAGCCTCAGCCCCCGATCGCTCGCAGCACCGGAAAGCGGTATCGTCGAACTGGTGAACTATGCGCGAGGGCGCGAAGGGCTGATCCCGCTCTGGGTCGGTGAGGGGGACTTGCCGACGCCGGATTTCATTTCGCAGGCAGCACAGGATTCGCTGAAGGCCGGCGAGACTTTCTACACCTGGCAACGCGGCATCCCGCCGCTGCGCGAGGCACTGGCGCGCTACTATCAGCGCCATTTCGGAAAGACGCTGTCACCGGACAATTTCTATGTGACGGGGTCAGGCATGCAGGCGATCAAGCTGGCGATCGAGGCCGTGACCTCGCCGGGCGACGATGTGGTCTTCCTCTCGCCGGCCTGGCCGAATTTCGCGGCCAGTGCGGAGCTTTCTGGCGTCCGGGCGATTGCCTTGCCGCTCAGCTTCGAAGACGGCAAATGGCAGCTCGATATCGGCAAGCTCGAAGATGCCATCACGCCGAAAACACGGGCGCTGTTCGTCAATACGCCCTCCAACCCGACAGGCTGGACCGCATCACATGGCGATCTGCGCGCGATTCTTGATCTGGCGCGCCGGCATGGCCTCTGGATCATCGCCGACGAAATCTATGCGCTCTACTACTACAGTGGCGTCCGCGCGCCGTCCTTCCTTGACATCATGGAAGACGATGACCGCATTCTCTTCGTCAATTCCTTCTCCAAGAACTGGTCGATGACTGGCTGGCGCGCCGGCTGGATCGTAGCGCCGCCGGAAATCGGCCAGGTGCTCGAAAACCTCATCCAGTATTCGACCTCCGGTGTCGCGCAGTTCATCCAGGCAGGGGCGGTGGTTGCGCTCGACCGGGGCGATGGCTTCGTCGCCGAAAACGTCGCAAAAGCTGTCCGCTCGCGCGATATGCTTTGCGATGCGCTGATCGCGACGAACCGCGTACAAACCCTGAAGCCGGACGGCGCGATCTATGCCTTCCTGAAGATCGACGGTGTCACCGATGCGCGCCGCGCGGCCCTCGATATCGTCGACAAGACCGGTGTCGGCCTCGCACCGGGCACCGCGTTCGGCGAAGGCGGATCGCTGTTCATGCGCGCCTGTTTCCTGCGCGATTCCCGCCAGATCGCAACGGCCGCCGAGCGGCTGGCCGGCTATATCGCGTCTCTTTGAGTGGAATTTGACCGTTAGGCACTGCACAAAATCCTTGTGTATCGCCCCGTGAACGGGTCATATCCCGCTGACTTCAACAGTGCGGGAGTGCGCAATGGCGGTTTTGGTAACGGGTGGCGGCGGCTATATCGGCAGCCACATGGTCTGGGCACTGCTCGATGCCGGTGAACAGGTTGTCGTCATCGATCGTCTCTCAACCGGGTTTCGCTGGGCGATCGCGCCCGAGGCGCGCTTCTACGAAGGTGACATCGCAGACACAGTTCTGATGCGGCAGATCTTCTCGGAAAACGAGATCGATTCCATCATCCATTTCGCCGGTTCGATCGTCGTGCCGGAATCGGTCGCCGATCCGCTCGGCTATTACGAGAACAACACGGTCAAGTCGCGCAGCCTGATTGCCAGCGCCGTCGAGGCCGGCATCCCCTATTTCGTGTTCTCTTCGACGGCAGCGGTTTATGGCACGCCCGAGGTTCTGGAACCGGTGACGGAAAGTGTCAACCTGAAGCCGGAATCGCCCTATGGCTCGTCCAAGCTGATGACCGAGATCATGCTGCGCGACACGGCCAATGCGCATGCCTTCACCTATACGGCGCTTCGCTATTTCAACGTCGCGGGCGCCGATCCGAAGGGGCGCAGCGGCCAGTCCTCGGCGCTGGCGACGCATCTGATCAAGGTCGCCTGCGCCACGGCGCTTGGCAAGCGCGCGTCGATGAGCGTCTTCGGCACCGACTATCCGACGCCGGACGGAACCTGTGTGCGCGATTACATTCACGTCTGGGATCTGGTGCAGGCGCATCTGAAGGCGCTGCAGCGCATGCGCGCCGGCGGCGGTTCGCTCGCCGCCAATTGTGGATACGGCCACGGCTTCTCGGTGCTTGAAGTGCTCGATGCGGTGCGCAAGGTGCATGGGGCCGACTTTCCCGTCACTTTCGCCGAACGCCGCGCAGGCGATCCGGCGATGATCGTCGCCAATCCGGCGCTCGCCAGACAAGAACTCGGTTGGGTTCCGGAATATGATGATCTCACCGGCATCATCCGCAGCGCGCTCGATTGGGAACAGCATCTGATGCGGAAGAATGCCTACTGAAATCCAATAGGTTTATGTCTTCCTGGCCTGATATTCGGCCGGGAAGACAGGAAGTCGGCGTTTGCCCGCAATCTCTCCAGTTTGACGACAGTTTCAGCTTCTAGGGTGCCTGCCAGGATAGACTGACTGGACCCGGAGCACGATGGCGTTTCCCTGCCTTAGAAACCGTATGACGGCAAAGCCATTGACTGTGCGGTCGAAGGCGGCGTGCGGGCCGGGATCAACTCGATCGCGGACCAATTCAGGCCTGTTTTCTTTCCATCTGTTTCCCTTCCGCCCGTCTCCCTTCCGCCAAGTCTTCGCCGGCACCGCCAGCGACCGCTTTCGCGCCTAGCCGGAGGATCCGATGAAAGCGGTCATTCTCGCTGGCGGTCTGGGCTCGCGCATTGCCGAGGAAACGCATCTGCGGCCGAAGCCGATGATCGAGATCGGCGGGCGGCCGATCCTCTGGCACATCATGAAACTCTACTATGCCCACGGCGTACGCGATTTCATCATCTGCTGCGGCTTCAAGGGCTATGTGATCAAGGAATACTTCGCCAATTACGGCCTGCACATGTCGGACATTACCTTCGACCTGTCGCAGAACAGCATCGAGTTTCATCGTCAGAGCGCCGAGAACTGGCGCGTGACGCTGATTGATACGGGCGAGAACTCGATGACCGGCGGCCGCCTCAAGCGCGTTGCCTCCTATCTCAAGGACGAGGAAGCCTTCTGCTTCACCTATGGCGATGGCGTCAGCAACGTCGATATCGGCGCGACCATCGCCTTTCACAAAAGCCACGGAAAGCATGCGACGGTGACGGCCGTGCGGCCGCCGGCGCGCTACGGCGCGCTGCAGCTGGACGGCACCGAGGTTCAGGGCTTCGTCGAAAAACCGGAAGGCGAGGGCGGCTTCATCAATGGCGGTTTTTTCGTTCTTTCGCCCCGCTGCATCGACCGGATCGAAGCGGATCATTCAAGCTGGGAGGGGGAACCCCTGATGGGACTGGCCAGGGACGGCGAGTTGCAGGCCTATTTCCACGAAGGCTTCTGGCAGCCGATGGATACGCTACGCGACAAGAATCATCTTGAAAGCCTGTGGCAGAGCGGCGCCCCGCCGTGGAAGACGTGGTGATGTCGATGATGAATGAATTCTGGCGTGGAAAGCGCGTCTTGGTTACCGGGCATACCGGCTTCAAAGGCAGTTGGCTGACGCTGTGGCTGCGTGAACTCGGGGCCGATGTTGCCGGCTTGTCGCTGGCGCCACGGACCGAACCCTCGCTGTACTTGCTGCTCGGCGGTGCGATGGATGGTCCCGGCATCATCGATATCCGCGACCGCGATGCGGTCACCCATCATGTGCTGAAGACCAAACCGCAGATCGTCTTTCATCTGGCGGCGCAGGCGCTGGTCAGGGCCGGTTATCGCAATCCGGCGGAAACCTATGACGTCAACGTGCTCGGCACGGCCAATCTGCTCGACGCCCTGCGTTTGTCGGAGGATGTGCGCTCGATCGTGGTCGTGACGACCGACAAGGTCTACCACAATGCCGAGACGGGGCTTGCCTTTATGGAGAGCGATCCGCTCGGCGGCCATGATCCCTATAGTGCCAGCAAGGCGGCGGCGGAGATCGTCGCGGCGAGCTACCGCGCCTCCTTCTTCTCAGCCCGCAAGGTTGGCCTTGCCACGGCGCGCGCCGGCAATGTCATTGGCGGCGGCGATTGGGCGGAAGACCGGCTGATTCCGGATGCGGTCAGGGCCTGGCAAAGTGGCGAGACATTGCAGGTGCGCCGCCCGCGGGCGGTGCGGCCCTGGCAGCACGTGCTTGAACCGCTCGGCGGTTACATGGGCCTTGCAGAACGGCTGTGGCAGGCGCCGGAGGGTGTCGAGAGCTACAATTTCGGCCCGGATCACGGCGATGCTGCATCGGTCGGCGCGGTTTTGAAGATGGCGGAGCACCATTTCGGCGGCGGCGGGATGATGCTCGGCGACGGAACGGACGGTCCGCACGAGGCGGGCTATCTGGTGCTCGACAGTGCCAAGGCGCGCGCCGAACTCGGTTACCAGCCGCGCTGGCGGCTGGCGGAAACCGTAAGGCGGACGATGGAATGGTATCGCGCGCAGGGCGATGGCCGGGCGGCGCTTGATCTCTGCCTTGCCGATATCCGGGATTTCGCCGGCTTGGCCGTTCGAGGCGAGCCTTTGAGGGCGGCCGGATGAGCGGGCGGTTCGAGGCGGCTAAAACGCCTCTCGACGGGTTGCTGGTTCTGACCCGCAGGAAGATGGCGGACGAGCGCGGGTTCCTCTCGCGCCTGTTCTGCGAGGACGATCTTGTAGTTTTCGGTTGGCAGGGACGCGTCGCGCAGCTCAACGAGACCGGAACGGCGTTCAAGGGAACGGTGCGCGGCATGCATTTCCAGCGTCCGCCGCACGCCGAGATCAAGCTGGTGGCGTGCACGCGCGGCCGCATCCTCGACGTCGCCGTCGATATCCGCCGGCATTCGCCGACCTTTCTCCGGCATTTCGCCGTCGAGCTTTCCGAAGACAACGCCTGTTCGCTGCTGATCCCCAAGGGCTTCGCCCATGGCTTCCAGGCGCTGACCGATGATGTCCGGATGATCTATGCCCATTCGCATCCCTACGCCGCCGAGGCGGAAGGCGGGCTCAACCCGCAAGACCCGGCGCTCGCTATCGACTGGCCGCTGCCGGTGATCAATCTCTCGCCGCGCGATGCGGCGCATCCCTTGCTGTCGCCGGACTATCGCGGAGTTGCTGCATGAGATGCCGTCACTGCGGATCGACGCATATGGTGCCGTTCCTCGACCTCGGCACTGCTCCGCCGTCGAATTCCTATGTCGATCCCGCCAAGCGTCATATACCGGAACTCTGGTATCCGCTGATCATCCGCTGCTGCCGGGAATGCCGGCTGGTGCAGACGGAAGACTTCGCCGATCGTGAGACGTTCTTCTCGTCGAGCTATGCCTATTTCAGCTCCTTCTCGACCTCCTGGCTCAACCACGCCAAGCAGTATGTCACCGAGATGCAGGCTCGTTTCGGCCTGACCGAAGCGTCGCACATCGTCGAGGTCGCGGCCAATGACGGCTATCTGCTGCAATATGCCAAAGAGCGTGGCATCGGCTGCCTCGGCATCGAGCCGACCGCGAGTACGGCGGCGGCTGCCCGGCAAAAGGGCATCGAAATCGTCGAGGAATTCTTTGGCGCCGAACTCGCCGAAAAACTGGCGGCGGAGGGGCGTTCCGCCGATCTGATGGCGGCCAACAACGTGCTGGCCCATGTGCCCGACATCAACGATTTTGTCGCCGGTTTCACCCGTCTCTTGAAGGCGAACGGCGTTGCCACCTTCGAGTTTCCGCACCTGCTCAATATGGTGCATGAGGCGCAGTTCGATACGGCCTATCACGAGCACTATTCCTATCTGTCGCTGACGGCCGTTACCCGCATCTTCGAGGCAAACGGTCTCTCCGTCTTCGACGTCGAGACGACGCAGTGGCATGGCGGTAGCCTGCGCGTGTTCGCACAGTGCAGCGACACCGGCGAGCATGTGAAGACCGTGGCCGTCGACGAAGTGCTGGACGCAGAGCGAGCGGCGGGAATGCTTGACGACGCCTTTTACACCCGTTTTCAGGAGGCGGCGCAGACAGTGCGCGACGGTTTCCTTGAATTCCTCATCGAAAGCAGGCGAGCGGGCCTGAAGGTTGCGGCCTACGGCGCCGCCGCCAAGGGCAACACGCTCATCAACTTCGCAGGCGTCAAGCCCGATCTCGTGGCGTTCGTCGTCGACAAGAATCCGGCCAAGCAGGGAACCCTGCTCCCGGGCAGCCGCATCGCGGTTGTCACGGAGGACGTCCTGAAAGCCGAAAAACCGGAAAGGGTGGTTATCCTGCCATGGAACCTACAGGCCGAAATCAAACAGCAGCTTTCGTATATCAGCGACTGGGGTGGCAAGTTCGTGACAGTAGTGCCGACGCTGACGGTGCATCCCTAGCGCAGGACGCGAACACCGACCTGCCTCAGGTCACCGTTGAGATGCCGGTGACGAAGGCAGATACGCCGATTGCCAAGGTCGGCTGACCGCCAAGTTTCATTTCTCGATTTCGCCGAGCACAACCTGCTCGTGCTCGATCGAATGTCGGATAAGCCGTGCCCAGATATCCTCGTAGAAGTCGGGATCGAGCCCAGCCCTCTCGGCGTTTTTTCGCGCGTTGCGGCGAACCTCATTCACGCGGGCCGGGATATCTGCCTTCAGTCCGGTCGGTTTCTTGATCTCGGCCGCCCGGTCGATATAGGCCCAGCGTTCCGCAAACAACGCCATCAGCGCTTTGTCCAGCCGGTCGATCTCGGCGCGGATATCCGCCATCGAGGCGCAGTCTGCCGGATTTTTCTGCATGCGGGTCTCCGGGTGTCATGTCTCACGGGCGGCTTGCTGCAAAGCAAGACCCAATCCAACGCTGCTTATCAAGCGATCCTTCTCCTGAAAAGCCGAAAACCCGAGGCAGGTTCAAAGGGTCGCGGGCAAGCCTCGCGAAAGCCCTCGCATCTAGTGTGCGACAAACGGAGAAATTTCATGTTCGCCCAGCCGAAACTGACGATTTGCGTGCCCTCACGGAACCGCCAGCGCTATTTCCAGGAAACCATCAGAAGCCTGCTGATGAACCTCAGGACGGATATCGAATATGTCTTCGCGGACAATTCGGACGATCCTTCGATCATGCGCGCGCTCATGGCGGAAATCGAAGGCGATCCACGCGTCAAGTTCCTGCCACCGGCCGACCAGGTCCTGCCGATGGTCGGCAACTGGGAGCGCTGCATGGAGGCGGCGGCGGGCGAGTTCATCTGCGTCATCGGCGACGACGACTACGTCGACCCCGATGTCGTCGATCTCATCGAAAAGATTCAGGCTGATGTGCCGGCCGTCGAAGCGATCGCCTGGTCGCGCCTGACCTACAATTGGCCGGACTTCCGCCCGCGCAAATGCACGGTCGCCGTGCCCATGGGAGCCCACTATCTCCAAGTTCCGCGCGACGCCCTGTACAGCAGTTTCTTCCACTGGTCGCACGCCTCTGCCTTCCCGAACTGCCTCTTTTCCGTCTATCACGGCGCGGTCTCCCGCAAGACGTTGGAGAAGATCCGCGCCAAATTCAACGGCCGCTATTTCGAGCATCCGGTCGTTGACTTCGAAAACACCTGCAAGCTTCTCGTTACCGCCAATACGTTCGTTCATGTCGAGCGTCCGTTTTCGGTCATGGGCGCATGCGCGGCAAGCAATTCCGGGCGAGCCCATACCGCCAGCCGCGTGGCGGAGATGCATGCGCAGTTCATGTCCGAGATCGGCCGCAACATCGATAACGATGCCTATATGGAGGGTTTCCCGTTTCCCTTTTTCCTCGGCAATACGGCTGCGATCGGCATGTGCCAGCAATGGTTCAAATACACCTATGGCTACAAGGCGCCCTCCGGATGGCAGAAGAATTTCGCCCGTGCCTGTGCCTTGAGTTGTTCGAGCAACGGCGGCAGGGACAATTTCGATCTCTTTGTTGCCGGTTACCGTGCAGCGATCGAAGCTTGGGATGGCGGCGCGTACCTATCCGCTTTCGAGCCACGGTACCAGACGCCGGCCGACGTCCTGTATTACGGGATGGTCGACAAAATGCTCTATCTCGACGAGGACATCGCCGGCGTCGCGACGCCGAGCGAGCTTTTCCAGATCGTCAAGCAGATCGTTGTGCCGCTCGAACAGATAGAAGGTCGGGTCAGCCAAAGACAGAGCAAGAGCGCCTGAGCGCCATGCCGGCGCGCGCTCCCATCAGGGGCACGGCCTGATCCATCCGAAAAACCGATGGGCAGTCAGTCAGGAAAAGGAAGGCGGGTGATCCGGCGATCGCCCGCCTTTTATATTAGCTGATGCGCTTCAGATAGCCGTCGGGGGCGACAGAGATCAGCAGCTTTTCATCGATGTCCTTGTCGATCACGAACTCCGGATGAGACTTGAGCCACTGATGCACGGCAGTCTTCGGATTGGCGCCCTTGTCCCACGGACGATCAGGATACATGCCGGCCGGCAGGTCCTCGATCATCGTGTCGAAGACGACGCAGTAGCTGGAAACCGTGGTGAGACCCGCATAGGCTTCGAGCTCGGCCAACACGTGATCATGCGTATGGTTGGAATCGAGGCAGACGAGAACCGACTTCTTGCCCTCGGCCGCCTTGTGCACCTGGGCGATGATCGCGGGGTCGATCGACGATCCTTCGATCATCGAGATGCGGCGATAGAGCGGGTGGGCCTCGATGGCGACGCGATTGTGCGCGCGGATATCGATATCGATCCCCAACACGCTTGCATCCGGATTTCCGCCGCAGGCGGCGTTGAGCTCGAGCATGGAGGCGGAGAAGATCAGCGAGCCGCCATGCGCGATGCCGGTTTCGATAATCAGATCCGGCTGCACCGCCCAGATCAGCTGCTGCATCGCGACGATATCCTGCGGGTACTGGATGATCGGCCGTCCCAGCCAGGAAAAGTTGTAGGAGTATTTCGGCGCGATCGAGGCCGTCAGAAACTCTTTCGCGGCGTCGGAGATGTTCATGGGTAGTGTTCCTATTCGGTTTTGAAGCCAAGCCGTTCGATGAAGATACTGTTGCGGGCCGCGGAGGCGACTCCGGCAAAATAGAGGTCGCGATAGCGCGTCATGATGTGATGAGCACCTTTCTGAGCAGGGTGTCGTCACCCCAGAATTCCATCGGTTCATAATCGGGATAAGGGTAGTGGCCGAGATTGAGCCGAACGTCCCAGCCGAGTTCCGCCGCCCATCCCTGAACGAGATCGAGGACGGTGACGGGGATGCCCGAGCAGAGGTTTACGACGCCGTGTCCGCCCGGTCCCAGCGCGAGATCGGCGATGGACTGTGCCAGCGTCTCGACGGCCAGAAAATCGCGAACCTGCTGGCCGCCCGACATGTCGAAGCTTGAGTGGCCGTTGCGGTATGCGTCATGGAATTGCGTCCACAGCGAGCGCACGCCCTGGCCGGGGCCGTAAGTGTAGAACAGGCGCGCCCAGGTGAAGGAAAACGGCATGGAGCGCTCAAGGAAACTCAGCTGCTGTTGCAGCGCGTGCTTGGCAAAGCCGTAGGGATTGTCCGGCATGCAGGGACGGCTTTCCGCAAGCGCGCCGGTCTGCATGCCGTATTCGAAGCAGGTGCCTGTGCAAAAAAGGGAAGGCAGACCACATTCGACGGCGCGTTTCAGGAATGCATATTGCCGAGGCAGCTCCGTTTCGAAGTGGTGGAGAGAGCGGTAGTTCGGCAGCCCGTCCCAGGCAAGGTGGATGAGGATATCCGGGCAGCCCATGGCTTCATAGGGATCGGCCGGCGGCGCGGCGATGTCGAACCTGCGCAGCGAGACGCTAGGAAACTGCGGCAGATCGCTGACCTGTCGCGAAAGTGCGATAACCTCGACGGGCCGCTCAACCAGCGCCTTGAGGACATGCTTTCCGATAAAGCCTGTCGCACCGGTGACTGCGATTTTCTTCAACATTCGAACGCGCCCACACGCCTGCGTCTGCTGAGCGGTGCCGCCGTCATCGGGTCTTCAATCTACTTGAGGGCGGCACAGAACGGCCATGGGCGTGAGCAGAGACTTGGCGACCGCATAAAATTCCTGCGGCGTCTGTGCGCCGCCGATAAAACGGTCGATCAGAATAGCGTCGCCATGCAGGCCGCGGCGTGTGTCCCGAGGACGGACATCGTGGAATTCCGGTCGGAACAGGGGCGCAAGGCGCCCTCCCTCGAATTCGCTGAGAGCAGCGAAATAGCCGTTACCTTTGCCGACATAGGCTTCGCGCGTGGTTTCCATCATGCAATCGATCATCAGGGCACGCACGAAAGCCTGGTGGCCGCCGCCCCAGGGGCTGGAAAGTTCGCGCAGCACATGGAACTGCACTTCGGCCACGGCGCCGGCAAGGCCGAGGCCCGAATGGAAGGGGAAGTTCCAAGAGTGCAAGGGCGACTGCGCTACGAAGGGGGTCACGCTGATCACCGACATGGAGCGCGGCGAGAAGGCAAGCCCGTTCGCAAACAGAAGCACTTTTGCCGCCCATTCATATTGCGGAACCGGCGTCGACCAGTCCTGCGGTTCGGGGAGTTGTAGCACCGTGTCGACCAGCGAGCGGCGAATGGCGGCATGATAGAGACCGAACGGCATCTTCGGGCTGTTCAGGCTGCCTTCCCAATTGAAGAATGCCTTCAGCATTGTGGTCTTGTCGATTGTCGAGATGTGTGAGCTTGCCGGGACCGCGACCGAGCTCGCCTTGCCCGGCTCCGCATGAGGGTCGATCTGAAAGGCATTCCACGCGAGGGCATCGATGCCGGGCGAGCTGGTTTCGAGAAAGGCGACCATGATCGACAGGTCGCTTTCTATCATGTCGCCCGGATTGACCAGCGTCACCCAGTCGCCCGTCGCGGCGGAGACCGCGTGGCGCCACAGGAGCTGGCGAGCCGTGCCCTGATCTGTATCGATGATCCTTGCGCGTCCATCACTCGACACGGCGCTGAGAAGCGCATCGGCGAGCGAGATATCCGATGATTTTGCCAGGACGATCTCAATATCCGCGTTACGGTTTTCCAGAATTGCGGTCACAAGTGGCAGGGCATCCTGCGCGGCGGCCTCCACGGGGATGCAGATCGAGAGTTTGGTCATGGCTTGCCTCGTGACATCAGCGGTCTTTGCCGAACGGCCACCGCGCGCGGCCAATCCGGAAAATGGTCACATCAGCAGGCAAGCAGCATCTGCGCGGAGGAGGGTGCGGTCCTGTCTCCCGCTGGAAGCCATTGCCTGCTGACGTGTGCGTTAGAGGTAGCGCGGGAAACTTGAGCGAGGCTTTGCATCGACGCCCGGCGCTAAAGCGCATTGCGACAAAACGGATTCATGCGATGCGCTTCAGGTCTTTGTTTTCATGCACGTCGTCGTCCCATAATCGCTGCCCGTTTTTGGGCGACGTGCATTAGGCGCCGAGCGAGAGTTTGATGGCAAAGCCGACGATGGTGACGGTGGCGACGCCCAGCAGCCACAGACCGACGAACCACAGGAGTTTTTTTGGCAGGCTGTTCTCGGTCATCAGTGGTAACCCTCCTCGGGATCGACCTTTCCGCGGAAGACCCAATAGGCATAGACAGTGTAGATCAGGATGATCGGCACGAGTACGAGGGCGCCGACGAGCAGGAAGGAAAGGCTCGAATCGGGCGCCGCGGCATCCCAGATGGTGACCGACGGCGGCACCATGAAGGGATAGAAACTGATGCCGATGCCGGCATAACCGAGCACGAACAGGCCGAGCGCTGCGAGGAAGGGCTGTGCGTCACGCTTGCTGCGGATGCCTGTGAGCAGCAGGACGAAGCAGCCGAGAACAAGAATGGGGACGATGACGCTGAAGATGGCGGTCGGCCAGCCGAACCAGCGCTCCAGATATTGGGGTTTGAGGAACGGTGTCCAGAGGCTGACGATGCCCATGGCGGCGATGGTGGCAAAACAGGTGCGCAGCGCAATCTTGCGGGCTTTTTCGGCAAGCGCGCCGGTGGTCTTCATGATCAGCCAGGTCGAGCCGAGCAGAGCGTAGCCGATCAGGATGGCGAAGCCTGTAGCGATGGAAAATGGCGTTAGCCAGTCCCACCAACTGCCGGCATAGGCGCGGTTGACGACCGGAATGCCCTGAACCAGGGCGCCAAGCGCGATGCCTTGCGAGAAGGCCGCAAGCGCCGAGCCTCCGGCAAAGGCCCAGTTCCACAGGAATTCGCCGCGCTTGGTGCGCCAGCGATATTCGAAGGCGACGCCGCGGAAGATCAGGCCGAGTAGCATGGCGATGATCGGTGCGTAGAGCGCCGGCAGGATGATCGAATAGGCCAGCGGAAAGACGGCCAGCAGACCGCCGCCGCCGAGCACGAGCCAGGTCTCGTTGCCATCCCAGACGGGAGCGACGGAATTCATCATCACATCGCGGTCGCGCTTTTCCGGAAAGAACGGGAAGAGGATGCCGATGCCGAGATCGAAACCGTCGAGGATGACATAGGCGAGCACCGCAAAGGCGATGATGGCGGCCCAGATGAAGGGAAGATCAATGGCCATGATGTGTGCTCCCATGTGTGTGTCCGGCATGTGCACCGGCAGCGGGCCCGGGCATGATACCCGAGGTTCTGATCGGTCCTTCGTCGAGATCGGGCATCGGATCACGCGGGAGGCGCTTCATCAGCCGCAGGATGTAGAAGGTGCCGGCGCCGAAGACGAGGAAATAGACGATGATGAAGGCGATCAGTGAGGCGGCGACGGCGGGCGCCGCGATCGGCGAGACCGATTGGGCCGTCAGGAGTTGGCCGTAGACCGTATAGGGCTGGCGGCCGACCTCGGTGGTGATCCATCCGGCGAGCACCGCGACGAAGCCGGCAGGGCCCATCAATACGGCGGCGCGGTGCAGCCAGTCGCTGCTGTCGAGCGTGCCCCGGTACCGACACCAGAGGCTCCAAAGGCCGATGCCGAGCATGGCGAAACCGAGGCCGACCATGACGCGGAAGGACCAGAAGATCACGGCGACCGGCGGGTGCAGGTTGTCCGGGATGGTGTCGAGGCCGGCGAGCGGCGCATTCAGGTCGTGTTTCAGGATCAGGCTGGAGAGCTTCGGGATTTCGATCGCGTAGTCGACCCGCTTTTCCGCCGAATTGGGCAGGCCGAACAGGATCAGCGGAGCCCCGTCGGGATGGCTCTGGTAATGGCCTTCCATCGCCATGACCTTGGCGGGCTGATGTTCCAGGGTGTTGAGGCCATGCGCGTCGCCGGCAAGAATCTGGATCGGCGCGACGATCGTCGCCATCCACATGGCCATCGAGAACATGGTGCGCGAGCGGCGGGGTGCCGTGTTTTCCAAGAGGTGCCACGCCCCGACCGCGCCGACGACGAAGGCGGTGGTCAGGTAGGCGGCAAGCACCATATGGATGAGACGGTAGGGGAACGATGGATTGAAGATGACCTTCCACCAGTCGAGCGGGATGAATTGCCCCGCCTCGTTCATGCCGAAGCCGGCGGGCGTCTGCATCCACGAGTTCACCGCAAGAATCCAGGTGGCCGAGATCAGGGTTCCGAAAGCAACCATGAACGTTGCGAGGAAATGCAGCCTCGGGCCAACCCGGTGCAGGCCGAAGAGCATCACGCCGAGGAAGCCGGCTTCGAGGAAGAATGCCGTCAGCACCTCGTAGCCCATCAGCGGCCCGATGACCGGCCCTGCCTTGTCGGAAAAGACGCTCCAGTTGGTGCCGAACTGGTAGGACATGACGATGCCCGAGACGACGCCCATGCCGAAGGCGACCGCGAAGATCGTCTTCCAGAAATTGAACAGGTCCATGTAGACCTGATCCTTCTTCCACAGCCACAGCGCTTCGAGCACGGCGAGATAGCTCGCCAGGCCGATGGAGAAGGCAGGGAAGATGATGTGAAACGATACGGTGAAGGCAAACTGGATACGGGCGAGCAACGTCGCGTCAAAGCTCTCGAACACGGCACAATCCTTTCAAGGGTGGTCGCCGTCTCTTGGCCTCTCCGTCGCCATGGCGCTCGGCGCCTGAACCCTTGAGACATAATTTGCGGCAGAGGTGCGAAACGTCAATGACATCGCTGCAACCATAGTGTCACACTGCGACAATCTCTCACCTGTGGCATAGTTGCGTCCTGCCGCATGGCAATCACGACAGCGCGCATTTTCGTCAACTTGTCGCGGGTTTTGAATCGGATTTTCTTAAAAATGCGAATTGCGTAAAATTGTAGATATCGGTTTAAGCGGCCCGCAAACTGTCAAGGCTATGGTCTTCCCATCGGAGAACGAAACCTGCCAAACGGTTTCGCAGCATGATGCGCTTCCCCACCGCCCGGAATGAATCCGGCAGGCAAAACCGACGCTGTCCGGACAGGGGCAGACGAGCGGGACAAACCAGGGACAGGGCTATGTTGAAACGAATCTCCATTGCGATCGCCATGTCGATCAGTATCGCTGCCACGGCCACAGCGCCGTCGCAGGCCATGAGCATTTCCTCCGCCGCCCGCTCCATCAGCGCTTCCATGCCGGTTCGCAATGTCGAGTTCAGCGAGCGGGCAACGCTTTCCAACCGGCTTTTCTGCCTGCAATACGGCGATGAGTGCCGTACCTCGAGCCGCAACGTTGTCGCCTATACGAGCAAGCTGCGCACCGTGCTGGCTTCGGTCAACCGGACCGTCAACCGCGTCATGCCGGACATCCGGGCGCGCCGCGAATTCCTGTCGCTGAACCCGCTGCCGGGTGCTGGCGACGACCATGCGATGATGAAGCGCAGCCAGTTGATCCGCGCCGGCCTGCCTTCCGGCGCCCTGCGCGTCGCCAGCGTCACGACGCCGGAAGGCCGCAGCCATTCGGTGCTGATCGTAGTAACCTCGACCGGCGAGTTCGTTCTCGATCACCGCCAGCCAGCGGTGATGAAGCGCCGCGATGCGGGTTACAGCTTCGCCGCGCTTCGCTCGGTGCGCTTCGTCGATTGATCGGTGCCGCGCCGCGCGTCCAATTGGACGCGCAAAAGCAGCCGCAGCTTTGATCCTGATTTTGCCCAAGACTGTCCCGACTTGCCGCAGGAATGTCCCTTCCTGCGGCCTTTTCGTTTTACGGGCGCGCCAAATAGGCTTCCGCCAGTTCTGTCCAGAAGGCGGCGCCGATCGGCAGCAAGTCGTCGTTGAAATTGAAGGCGGGATGATGCAGCGGTTTCTCGCCGCCCGAGGTCGCCGAGCCGAGGAAGAAATAGGTGCCCGGTCTTTCCTGCAGCATGAAGGCAAAGTCCTCGCTACCCATGTAGGGGCGGGCGAGATCGACCACATTCTCCGCGCCGGCGAAACGCACGGCAAGATCGCGGACGAAATCGGTTTCTGCCTTGTGATTGATCGTGGCATCGTAGCTGCGCTGATAATCGACCGTCGCACTCATGCCGAAGCTTTCCGCCTGGTTTTCAGCGACGAGGCGGATGCGGCGCTCGAGTTCGTCGCGGACCTTCGGATCGAAAGAGCGGATGCCCACGACGATCTCGGCACGTTCGGGAATGATGTTGCTGGCCGAGCCGCTGTGGAACGAGCCGACGGTGATGACGGTCGGGTCCATCGGGTGGATGTTGCGGGAGATGATCGATTGCAGCACCATGACGATCGACGCGCCGCAGACGATCGGGTCGGCGGTTTCCTGTGGTTCGGCGCCGTGGCCGCCGCGGCCATGCACGGTGATCTTGCACTCATCGACGGCCGCCATGACCGGGCCCTCGCGGAAGGCGAACTGGCCGAAGGGCAGGCCGGGTTCGTTGTGAAGCGCAAAAACGGCGTCGCAAGGGAATTTGTCGAACAGGCCGTCGTCCATCATGATCTTGGCGCCGCCGAAATTCTCCTCGGCCGGCTGAAAGATGAGATGCACGGTGCCGTCAAAATTCTTGCGCTCGGCGATGGCGCGCGCGGCGCCGAGCAGCATGGTCGTGTGCCCGTCATGACCGCAAGCATGCATGAGGCCCGGGGTTTTCGAAGCATAGTCGAGGCCGGTTTCCTCGAAGATCGGCAGGGCATCCATATCGGCGCGAATGCCGATGGAGCGACCGCTGGTGCCATTCTTCAACGTGGCAACGAGACCGGTCTTGGCGAGGCCGCGCGTGACGGTGTAACCGAGACCCTCGAGACAGGTCGCGACGAAATTCGAGGTGCGAACTTCCTCCAGCCCCAGTTCCGGATGGGCATGGAGATCATGGCGAATGGCGACCAGTTCCGGCATGGAGTTGGCGAGGTTAACGTTCAAGGTCATGTCAGGCACCACGGGTTGGTATGCGGTTTTCAAGGTAGCGGAAGGCGACGACGAGGATGCCGGTGAGGCACATGTAGATCAGGGCCAAGAGCAGAAGCGGTTCATAGGTGATGTAGGTGTCTTGCCGCACTTTGGAGATAACGGCATAGACGTCGATGACCGTGATGGTAGCGACGAGCGGTGTGGCTTTCAACTGCAATACGGTCTCGCCGTTCAGTGTCGGCAGGGCGCGGTGGATGGCGCGCGGTAGCCAGATGCGGCGAAACAGCGTCCAGCGGCTCATGCCATAGGCGCGGGCAGCTTCGAGCTCTCCAGCGGGAACGCCGGTAAAGGCACCGCGCATGACTTCGCCCTCGTAGGCCGCAAACGAGATCGTCAGTGCGGCGACGCCATAGGGCCAGGATTCCCGTAAGTACGGCCAGAGGAAGGAATGGCGGATCGCCGGAAACTGCGGGAACACCGAGCCGAGGCCATAATAGAGAAGCCAGAGCTGCAGGAGCAGGGGCGTGCCGCGGATGATTGTGCAGAAGCCGCTGGCCAGCGCCTTCAACGGCCAGGGGCCGGTCACCTGCACGAGCCCGAGCGGCACGGCCAGCAGGAAGCCGAGGATCGAGGTGCTGAACAGCATGGCGAGGGTGACGATAATTCCATAGCCGAGCCGCGGCAGATATTGCGGCAGCCAGTCCCAGCGCATGAACCATGCGACGCAGAAGACGAGGGCTGCGGCAATGAGGAGAAGCACGATGCGGTGCGGCTTGAAGAAGCTGCCGGCGGTCGGCAGGTCTTCCGGCAGGATCGCCATGGCATGGGTGGTGACATCGGGAGGCGTGGTATCGGTCATGACTGCTCCACGAAACCACGCCGGGAATGACGCTCGATGATTTTTATGAAGAAGTTCGAGACGAGCGTCAGCGCCAGATAAAGTGCGCCGGCGGCGCAGAAGAACAGGATGTACGCCTTGGTCGCGCCGGCCGCCTGCCGGGTGACCAGCGTCAGCTCGGAGAAGCCGACGACCGCGAGTAGGGCTGTGTCCTTGGTGGCGATCAGCCAGAGATTGGAAAGGCCGGGGATCGCATAGGGCAGCATGGCGGGTAGGGTGACGCGGGTCATGACCTTGAATGGCGACATGCCATAGGCCCGGGCGGCCTCGATCTGTCCGGCAGGCACGGCCTTGATGGCACCGCGCAGGACCTCGGTGGAATAGGCGCCCTGGACGACGCCTATGACGAAGATGCCGGCGGCGAGGCCGCTGATATCGACAGTGCCGATGCCGATCAGGCCCAGCAATTGGTTGAGAGCGTCGGTGCCGGCGTAATAAAGCAGAAGGATGAGGACAAGCTCGGGAACTGCCCGCACGATCGTCGTATAGCATTCCATCAGGTCGCGCAGGATCGGGCCGCCGTAGAGCTTCCCGAACGCGCCGCCGACGCCGAGCAGAAGGCCAAAGGCATAGCCGCCGATGGCGATCTGGATCGAATTCAGCAGGCCGTGCAGCAGCACGCCGCCCCAGCCGGGCGGTTCGAGCGCGAGAAGACCCCAGTTTATGAACGAATCGGCTGCCATTGACCTCAATCTTCGCGCACGTGTTTGCCCCTCACCCTAACCCTCTCCCCACAGGCGGGGATAGGGGATGTCGGAGTTTGCCGCTTGTCCTTCTCCCCGTTCACGGGGAGAAGGTGCCCGGCAGGGCGGATGAGGGGCCAGCGTAAACCGCCCTCATCGCATCCTGTCACTCGCCGTAAATATTGAAGTCGAAATATTTCTTCGAGAAGGTATCGTAGGTGCCATTTTCGCGGATCGCCTTGATCGCGGCGTTGAGCTTGGCCTTCAGCTCGTCCTCACCCTTGCGCAGGCCGATGCCGACACCGGCGCCGAGGATGGCCGGGTCGTCCTTGACGTTGCCCTTCATCTCGCAGCAGTCCTGGCCCTGGTCGCTCTTCAGGAAGGCATCGAGCGCGATCGCGTCGGCCTGCACGGCATCGATGCGTCCGGCGGCGAGGTCGTTGTTGGCTTCGTCCTGCGTCTGGTATTCCTTCACGGTCGCGCCGTTCTCGCCGAAATACTTGTTGGCGTAGTCCTGATGGACGGTCGAGACCTGGACGCCGATCGTCTTGCCCTTCAGGCCCTCCGGCGTGGCGTCGAAGGCTTCGCCTTTCGGCCCGATGATGCCGGTCGGGGTGTTGTAATATTTGACGGAGAAATCGATTGTCTTCAGACGCTCCTCGGTGATCGACATCGAGCCGATGATGATGTCGATCTTCTTCGAGGTGAGCGCCGGAATGATGCCGTCCCAGGCGACGGGCGTGATCACGCAGTCGAGCTTGGCCCCGGCACAGACGGCCTTCTGGAATTCCACTTCCCAGCCTTCCCAGTTGCCGGAGGCGTCCGGCGACGTGAAGGGCGGATAAGGCTCGGCGGCAAAGCCGACCTTGACAGGTTCGGCCGAAGCGGCACCCGCGGCAGCGATGCCGAGAGCGAGCGACAATGCGATGGTCTTGAGCGTCTTCTTCATGCTGTTTCCCTTTTTGTTTTAGTGGATGGAGCTGATGAACTTTTTCAGGCGGTCGGATTTCGGCGCGCCGAAGATCTCGTCCGGCGATCCCTGTTCCTCAATGACGCCATCGGCCAGAAAGACGATGTGGTTGGCGACATTGCGTGCGAACTTCATTTCATGGGTGACGAGGATCATCGTGCGCTTCTCCCTCGCAAGGTCGCCGATGACGGTCAGCACTTCGCCGACAAGCTGCGGATCGAGCGCCGAGGTAGGCTCGTCGAACAGCATGACCAACGGCTGAATCGCCAAGGCACGGGCGATCGCTGCGCGCTGCTGCTGACCGCCGGAGAGGAAGGCGGGATAGGCGTCGCGCTTCTCGAACAGGCCGACGCGGCGCAGCAGTGCTTCGCCGGTGGCGATCGCCTCGTCCTTCGACTTGCCGAGCACGTGGATCGGAACCTCGATGACGTTCTGGAGGATGGTCATGTGCTGCCAGAGATTGAAGCTCTGGAAGACCATGCCGAGCTGGGTGCGCAGCCGCTGGACCTGTTTGCGGTCCGACGGCATGAGGCCGCCATGGCCGTCCTTCTTCATGGCGATGGTTTCGCCATGAATCGTCACCGAGCCGGATGTCGGCAATTCGAGCATGTTGATACACCGCAGGAAGGTCGACTTGCCCGAACCGCTGCCGCCGATGATGGCGATGACGTCGCCTTCGTTAGCCGTCAGTGAAACGCCCTTGAGCACCTCGAGCGGCCCGAAACGTTTGTGGAGGTTTGTAACCGCAATCGCCTGGGCTGGTTTCGTCATGAAAAATCTGCCCCGATGAGGCAGAGAGCCGGTATCGAACGCATGAAAACAGTTCCCCTGATTTTCTTTTCGTGCGGCATTTTTGCCTGTCACGCTGTTCCATGAAGGCCATCGTGGCACTTGTGCGGAAATTATTCAACCGTATAATAACGCCGACGCTGCATTTTCCGGCAGCCCCGCCACATGATCAAATTTCCAACAGGAGTAGACGATGACGGCTTATGGTTCGCAGGAGATGTCGGCCAATCTGATGCGTGTCTTGATGCGCCGGCCGGGTGCGAGCCTTGCCTCGGCCGATCCCGCGAAGTGGCACTACGGCCCGACTTTCGACGGCGAGAAGGCGGTGCGCCAGTATCATGAATTCGCAAGCTTGGTGGAAAAGTCCGGTGCTGAAATCCTCTGGCTGGAGGACAAGGGCGACGGGCTTGCGGACGCGATGTTCACCCATGATCCGTCGCTGATGTCGGACCATGGCGCCATCCTCCTGCGCATGGGCAAGCCGCTGCGCGAAAAGGAAACGGCGCTGCACGAGGCAGCCTACAAGAAGGCCGGCATCCCGATCCTCGGCCGCATCGAATCCCCTGGCACGGTCGAAGGCGGCGACTGCATCTGGCTCGATGCCGAGACGCTGATCGTCGGCCGCGGCGTGCGCACCAACGAGGAGGGCATCGCCCAGCTCTCGGAAATACTCGAGCCGCTCGGTATCACCGTGCTCGGCTACGACCTGCCACTCTGGCACGGCGAGGAAGCCTGCCTGCATCTGATGTCGGTGATGAGCCCGCTGTCGCGCGATCTGGCGCTGGTCTTTGCACCGCTCCTGCCGGCATCCTTCTACCAGCTGCTAAAGGAATGGGGCATCACCCTGATCGAGGCGCCGGCCGACGAATTCCATGCCAGCAACGGGCTGAGCCTCAACGTGCTGCCGGTCCGGCCGAACGAGGTGATCATGGTTGCGGGTTTCCCCAAGACCAAGGCTGCGATGGAAGCGGCCGGCTGCAAGGTGGAGACCTTCGAGGCTGACGCGCTCTGCATCGCCTGCGAGGGTGGGCCGACCTGCCTGACCCGGCCGGTTCTCAGGCGGGCGGCATGAACCGTCGGACGTTCCATCGTGCGCCGGAGGGAGAGCGGCGGCAGGAACTGATCCAGGCGACGCTCGATACGATCGCCGCGCTTGGCCTGAGAGGCGCGACTGTCCGCGCGATCGCCATCCGGGCAGGGGTGACGGCGGGGTTGGTCCGGCACTATTTTGATTCAAAGGATCAGATGGTGGCTGAGGCCTATCGCTTCATGCTGACGACATTCGCGGCCAAGGCGGCGGACATCGGCGGTGATCCGAGAAGGCGGCTGAGAAAGTTCATTACGCTCAATCTCACCGCGCCGGTCGCCGACAGCCGCAGCTTGTCGCTGTGGGCCTCCTTCATCAGCCAGGTGCGGGTGGACTCCGAACTGGCCGCGATCCACCGCGAAGGCTATCTCGGCTTTCGCAACGACCTGCAGGGGCTGATCCGCGATTTTCTCGTTGCGGAGAGCCGGCCCGCCAGTGAAGCGGTTTGCCGTCGCCATGCGATTGCCATCAACGGCATGATAGACGGGTTGTGGCTGGAGGGGTGCCTTGCGGGCGAGCTGTTCGAGGAGGCGGAATTGGTGGCCATCGCGCTGTCGTCGGTCGAGGCGCTGCTCGGGCTGCCGCTCGGGCGGGATGAAGAGGCAGGTACCGCGCTGGAAAGCGCCAGCGACGTTACAACAGCTTGATTTAGGGCAGGAGACAGCCATGCGTTATTCATCGATCACCGACCGTCTGGCCGATCTCGGCTCGGAAAAATGGGCGCTGCATATCCGCGCGCGGCAGATGCAGGCGAGCGGAACCAATATCATTCAGCTGACCATCGGCGAGCCCGACATGCCGCCGGATGCTTCGCTGCTCGCTGAGGCGCAGCGGGCGATGAATGCCGGGCGCTATCGCTACTCCAACGGCCGCGGCGAGCCATCGGTGGTCAAGGCGCTGACGGCGCGCTATGCCAAGCGCCGGCCGGACGTGACGGCGGAAAACGTGCTGTGCTTTCCGGGCACGCAGACCGCGCTGTTTGCCGTGATGCTCGGTCTCGTTGAAGCCGGCGACGGGGTGCTGGTCGGTGATCCCCTCTATGCCACCTATGACGGCGTCATCCAATCGACCGGGGCGCACCGCGTGACAGTGCCGCTGAAGCCCGAGCATGGTTTCCACATGCAGGCGGCCGATCTCGAGAGAGCGGTGACGCCGGCCTGCCGGGTGCTGCTGCTGAATACGCCACACAATCCGACAGGCGCCGTGCTGACAGCTGCGGAGATTGCCGCCATCGGTGATGTCTGTCGCCGGCACGATCTCTGGATCGTCTGCGACGAGGTCTATGAGGAACTGATCCTCAGTGGTACGTTTGCCTCGCCCTTCGACAATCCGGACCTTGCCGAACGGACGATCGTCGTTTCGTCGATTTCCAAATCGCACGCCGCACCGGGTTTCCGCAGCGGCTGGGCCGTCGGACCGGTGGAATTCGCCAGCCGGCTGCTGCCGGTGTCCGAAACCATGCTGTTCGGTGTGCAGCCCTTCATTGCCGACATGACGGCCTATGCGCTGACCCATGAGATCGGCACGGCTGCCGCCATGCGCGCCTCCTACAAGGCGCGGGCCGACCGGATCGTGCAGGGGCTTGCGAACGTGCCGGGGCTGGTGCCGCTGCCGCCGGAAGCCGGGATGTTCATCTTGATCGACGTGGCGGGCACCGGCCTGACGGGCGAAGCCTTCGCCTGGAGGCTGCTCGAGGAGGAGCACGTCGCGGTCATGCCGGGCGCGTCCTTTGGTGAAGAGGCAACCTACTTCGTCCGCGTCAGTCTGACGGTACCGGACGCTGCGATCGACGAGGCCTGCGGGCGAATGACAAAGCTGGCGATCCGGCTTCTTGCACCCAAGGAGCGTCGCGCATGACTGAAACGACGAAGACCGTCGGCGAGGTGCTGGTCGATCTGCTCGAAGCCAATGGTGTCGAAGTCGTTTTTGGCATTCCGGGCGTGCACACCGTCGAGCTCTATCGCGGCCTTGCCGCCTCGAAGATCCGCCACGTGACGCCGCGCCATGAGCAGGGTGCGGGCTTCATGGCAGACGGTTATGCGCGTGTGAGCGGCAAGCCGGGCGTTGCCCTGGTTATTACCGGACCGGGGCTTACCAACACGATTACGGCGATGGCGCAGGCCCGGCAGGATTCCATCCCGATGCTGGTCGTCTCCGGCGTCAACCGGCGGGATTCGCTCGGCCATGGCCGCGGCCTGCTGCACGAACTGCCCGACCAGCACGGCATGATCAAGACGCTGGCGCTCTATTCGCAGACGCTGCTCAATCCGGCCGACCTCGCGTCCGTCGTCGAGCGCGCCTTTGCCATCCTCACCTCCGGCAGGCCGGGGCCGGTGCATATCGAAATCCCGACCGACGTGATGAGCGCGAAGATAGCGCCACCCGTCCTGCGCAAGGCCACCGCGACACGGCCGCGCGCCGATGCCGAGACCCTGCAGAAGGCGGCTATTCTCTGCGGCGATGCGCAGCGCCCTGTCATCATCTGCGGCGGCGGTGCGATCACGGCCGAGGCGGAGATAACGGAACTGGCCGAGCGCATCGGCGCGCCAGTGGTCATGACCGTCAATGCGCGCGGCATGCTGGCGGGCCATCCGCTGCGGGTGCCGGCGAGCCCGAGCCTGAAGGCCGTGCGGTCGCTGATTTCCGACGCGGATCTGGTGATCGCGCTCGGCACCGAAATGGGCCAGACCGACTACGACATGTATGCCGATGGCGGATTTCCGATCCTCGGCAACCTGATCCGGACCGATATCGACGCCGCGCAGCTCGCTCGAGGCCCGCATGCGGCGCTATCGATCCTGTCAGGCGCCAAGGCCGCGACCGCTGGCATGTTGGTGTTCCTGACTGCGAGGCCCGCCGTCAGGGGCAAGGAGCGGGCAGCGGCAACACGCAAGGCGGTGCTGGCCGGGCTGACGGCAAAGATGCGCGCGGAGATCGCCGTCATCGACGCCATCTATCAAGCCCTGCCAGATTGCACGATCGTCGGGGATTCGACACAGGCCGTCTACGCCGGCAATCTCTATTGCGATGCGCCGCGCGCCAAATCCTGGTTCAATTCAGCGACCGGGTTTGGCGCGCTCGGTTATGCGCCGCCTGCGTCTGTTGGCGCCGCCGTGGCTGATCCGGAAAAGCCCGTCATCTGTCTCGTCGGTGATGGCGGCATCCAGTTTTCGCTGGCTGAACTCGGTTCGGCGGCGGATGCCGGTGCCAATGTGATCTTCCTCGTCTGGAACAATGACGGTTATCAGGAAATCGAAAGCTACATGGTCGAGGCGGGGGTCACACCGGAAGGCGTCAAGCCATCGGCTCCCGATTTCCTGCTCGCGGCCGGGGCCTATGGCGTGCCCGCCGTGCGGCTTTCCAAGGCTGGCGATCTTGCCGCGGCACTGGTTGAGGCTCGCAAACGCGGCGGTCCGTCGTTGATCGAAATTCATCAGACGCGAACGGCGGGTGTAACTGCGTGAGGATGTTCAATCGCGGCACCGGGTGGTAAGATTTGACTTTGGCCACGTCTGGTGGTTTTTAAGCCCGCTTGCGCGCTGAATCGGCGCGCAGTCCGGCGATTTGCAGTGAAAACTGCCGCCAACGGGAAGGACGATGTCCTTGATGGGCATGAACGGCAACAGGATCGATCGCAGCCAGGCAGGCAAGCTTTTTGCCGTGCTCTGGATTCTGGCGGCCGCGCTTGCCATGCAATTCGTCGCCTCGGCACAGATCTTCTCATCGCGCTTTTCCGCGCAGCAGAGCACCGGCAATTTCTCGATTCCCGAAAGCGGCACCTCCGACACGACGCTGTCGCGGCATGTGGTTCGTGCTTTTCCCGTTGCCGATCTTCGCTTCATGGCGGATCGAACGGACGGCAAGGCTTCGCCCGGCGGGCCGGGGCCGTTTGCCCTGCCCGCACCGGTCTTCGTTGCGGCCGCCGCTTACGGCAGCATGCCCGCCGTCGCTTTTTCGCACGCTGCGATAACAGCGACGCAGGGTAACGCGACCCGCGTTCGCGGACCCCCGGCGTTCAGCGCCTGATTGCTGCCCCCGCGGGCAGTTTGCGCGTCAGCGCGTCTTTACTTTTTATGCATCCCCCTGTTGTCCTGGGCCTTGCCGGAGGGACGCGGTCTATAATGGAAACTCAACATGCGCACTTCGAAATGGGCCGTTTTGGCCTATGTCGCGATTACCCTCTTCGGGATCCTCGCGGCGCTTCCAAACGTTTTGCCGGTGGCTGTGCAACAGCAATACGCCGCCCTCCTGCCGGTCAAGCCGGTTACGCTCGGTCTTGACCTCAAGGGCGGCTCGCATCTGGTCCTCGAAGTCGATGCGGCCGGCCTGCGCAAGGCGCGGCTGAATACGCTGCTCGACGATATCCGCGGCGCGCTTCGCACTGAGCGCGTGCCGACCTCTTCGGCCCGCATTGCCGGTGACTCAATCGCAGTCAAGATCACCGATCAGGCCGATCGTGAAAAGGTTCTGCCGAAGATTCAGGAATTGGCAGCGCCCGTCGGCGCGCTCGGTTTCGGCGCGGCAAGCTCCGATATCGAAGTCGCTACGGCCGACGATACGATCACGGTGAAACTGACGGAGGCCGGCCTCAGCGAACGGATGACCGCCGCCGTCGATCAGAGCCTCGAGATCATCCGTCGGCGCGTCGACCAGGTCGGTGTTGCCGAACCGCTGATCCAGCGCGTCGGCTCTGACCGTATTCTCGTCCAGCTGCCCGGCCTGCAGGACCCGACCCGTCTGCGCCAGCTTCTCGGCTCGACAGCGCAGATGAGCTTCCACATGGTCGATACCTCGGTCGATCCGAACACGACGACACCGCCGCGCGGTGTGGATATCCTGCCGGGTGCCAATGACGGTGCCAAATATGCGGTCGAAAGCCGCGTGGCGATTTCCGGCGAACGTCTCGCCGACGCCAAGGCTGGTTTCAACCAGCAGACCAACGAACCGATCGTTTCCTTTACCTTCGACAGTCAGGGTGCGCGCCAGTTCGCCGAAATCACCCGCGACAATGTCGGCCTGCCTTTCGCGATCGTGCTTGACGGCAAGGTCCTGACGGCGCCGCGTATCAACGAACCGATCCCGGGCGGCCAGGGCCAGATCAGCGGTAACTTCACCGCCCAGGAAGCAACTGTTCTCTCGGCTCTCTTGCGCTCCGGCGCTCTGCCGGCACCGCTCACCATCATTGAAGAACGCTCCGTCGGCCCGAACCTCGGCTCGGATTCGATTCGCATGGGTATCTATACCGGTCTCGCCGGTTTCGCCCTCGTCGTCTCGCTCATGGTCATGCTCTACGGTGCTTGGGGCATGATCGCCAATGTCGGTCTGCTGCTCCACACCATTCTGACGATCGGCGTGCTCGGCATGCTTGGTTCGACGCTGACGCTGCCAGGTATCGCCGGTATCATCCTTGGTATCGGTATGGCAGTCGACGCCAACATCCTGATCAACGCCCGTATCCGAGAGGAAACGGAAGGTGGAGCAGGGGCGATGAAGGCGCTCGACATCGGCTTCAACAAGGCCTATGCGACCATCATCGACAGTAACGTCACGACGCTTTCGGGTACCATCCTGCTCTTCATGTTCGGCACCGGCCCGGTTCGCGGCTTTGCCGTCACCATGATGCTCGGCATCGTCATCTCGATGTTCACGTCGGTGACCGTCGTCCGCCTCCTGATGCGCGAAGTCGTCGTGCGCCGGAAGATGAAGAAACTCGAGATTCCGTCGCTGTTCGGCGGCGTGCCGCATCTGCCGAAGATTTCCTTCATGAAGGGCCGCTATGTCGCCATCGGCATGTCGGCCTTCCTGTCGGTCAGCTCGGTCGTCCTGTTCTTCACGCCAGGCCTCAACTACGGCATCGACTTCTCCGGTGGTATCCAGGTGGAAACCACGTCGAAGAGCAAGCTGGAGCTGGCAACCCTGCGCCACGAGCTCGAAGGGCTCAATATCGGCGAAGTGGCCCTGCAGGAATTCGGCCAGGGACAATCGGTCCTGATCCGCGTCCAGCGTCAGCCGGGCGGCGAGCAGGAGCAGACGGTTGCGCTCAACAAGATCAAGGATACGGTCGCCAAGGTCGTGCCGGATGCAAGCTTTGAGCGCACCGAAGTCGTCGGCCCAACGATCTCGGCGGAACTGGCCCGCTCGGGCTTCCTTGCCGTCGCGCTCGCGATGCTGGCGATCCTGCTCTACATCTGGTGGCGGTTCGAATGGCACTTTGCCGTCGGCGCCATCGCGGTGCTCTTGCTCGACATCACCAAGACGATCGGCTTCTTCGCGCTGACCGGTATCGATTTCAACCTGACGGCCATCGCCGCCCTTTTGACGATGATCGGCTATTCGGTGAACGACAAGGTCGTGGTCTACGACCGCATGCGTGAAAACCTGCGCAAGTACAAGTCGATGCCGTTCGCCGACCTGATCGACATGTCGATCAACCAGGTGATTGCGCGATGCATCTTCACCTCGATGGCGACGGCGCTGTCACTGGTGCCAATGGCGATCTGGGGCGGCGACGCCGTCAAGAGCTTTGCCTGGCCGATGATCTTCGGCGTGATCGTCGCCACGACCTCGTCGATCTATATCGGCGGCCCGATCCTGCTCTTCCTCAGCCGCTGGTGGAAGGATCGCGAAGCGACCCGCGCCCCGGCGGTCGAGACTTCGAAGAGTTGATCGCTGTTAACATGGAAAAATCGAAAGGGCGGCCTCGGCTGCCCTTTTTTTGTCCCATCGATGGCCTACATAGTCTCCACGAATGGACGGGAGAAATGCTCCAAGGTTAGATTTTCATTCTTCGATGCCGCAGTTTTCGAACATGATCTGCTGCGTTTGACGGGAATGGCGAACGAAAGAGTATTATTTTCCACGAGGCACCAATTTTAATTGACTAAATTGGTGGTCTATTCTAGTTTGTGACCATCCGCTGACGGTTGAACCGAAGCGGCATCTGTAACTTGCCCGGAAAACACGCCGACCGGGTCCTAGCCGAAGGAGAGAGCCATGTTTGCCAATGACCACATCGCCGCCTTCCAAGGCACGCGTTCCTATTGTCGCGCAATGAAAGACCTCTGCATTCGCCCTCTCTGGCGAATGTGAATCCAAGCAGTCCTTCTTTGAATTTGTGCACGATTTTGAATGATCCGCGCTCGACGCGGAAGGAGCGTTATTCCATGAACAAGCAGGTTATAGAGTTTGGCGGAGAAGCCGTGGGTGTCGTGGTTCCGGATGCGGGCCGGTTGAAGTTCGTCGCGGTGAAGTACCATGTCTGGGATCTGGATTCGCGGCACTTCCGCTCGGCCGACGAAGCGAGGGCTGCGGTCCGCAGTCTGATGGCTTCGCAGAGGGGGCGGCAACCCGTGTCGCAGTCTCCCGCGATATCGGGCGCTTATGCCGTCGCGTAGGTGATAAATCTGCGCGAAATCCGCAGTTTGGCCATCTTTTCACTAAATCGGTATATTGGCACGGCTTCTCATGTGATATGCCGGGTATATGATGGCAATCAGCAGACAGGCGCCGTTTTTAGTGCCTGTTTGTGAACAGAGCGAACGGCGATGCTGACGAAAAAGGGAAAATACGGATTGAAGGCTCTGGTCGATTTGGCCCGGCTCGATCCGGGCGAGACCGCTTTCATTACCGAAATTGCAAGCCGCAACAATATTCCGAAAAAGTTCCTCGACACCATTCTTCTGGAACTCAGGAACGCTGGCATCCTGCGCTCGAAGAAGGGTCCGGGCGGCGGTTACTCCCTGTCGCGTCCGGCGTCGGAAATCCGCATCGGTCAGGTCGTGCGCACGCTGGACGGGCCGCTGGCGCCGATCCGCTGTGCCAGTCGCACGGCCTATGAAGTCTGCGACGACTGTAACGATCCCGATACCTGCGAGGTTCGCCGATCGATGACGACGGTCCGCGATGCCGTTGCCGATATTCTCGACACGATGACGCTGGAAGATTTTGTCAGCAATCCGGGTCAACCGATTCTCCCGGAAGATGAACTCGTCGCGAAGCGTGCAAGCTGAGGCTGAAAGGCTGTATTTTTCGGTTTCCCGCTGTATTCTGCCGAAGCTGCGGGAAAAAGGCTTCATTTGGCCAATTTGATTTGATCTGAGGGCGCTCTCGATATAACCGAATGCTACTTTTCAGTCTTGGAGCGTTAATGATGGGTCTCAGGCAAGTTGACGTGAATACCCCGAAGGAACGCGCTGTCGCCGAATCGATCGGCCGTTCCATTGCCACAGCCGTCGATGGTATCAATGCGCTTGCCGCCCACTTCACTGCCGACCAGGCCCTGTCGCGCAGTCTCGTCGATGCCGTTGAATTGATCGCCCGCCGCAACGGCCGCGTCGTTGTTTCCGGGGTCGGGAAAAGCGGGCATATCGGCCGCAAGATCGCCGCGACCATGGCTTCTACCGGAACCTCGGCTTATTTCGTGCATCCGACGGAGGCAAGCCACGGTGATCTCGGCATGATCACGTCGGAAGACCTGCTCATTCTCCTTTCCTGGTCGGGCGAGACCGTCGAGCTTGGCAACATGCTGACCTATGCCAAGCGGTTCAACGTTCCAATTATTTCGGTGACATCCAATTGCGAGAGCCTGCTGGCGCGCAATTCCAGCGTCGCCATCACCCTGCCGAAGGTGCAGGAAGCCTGCCCGCACGGGTTGGCGCCGACGACATCGGCTATGCTGCAACTCGCCGTCGGCGATGCGCTGGCAATCGCGCTTCTCGAGCGCCGTGGCTTTTCGGCCCAGGACTTCAAGACGTTTCATCCGGGCGGCAAACTGGGCTCGCAGCTGCTTCTGGTGCAGGAGCTTGCGCACGCGGGTGAGGCGATCCCCCTCTTGCCGCTCGGCAGTCCCATGGGCGACGCGGTCATCCAGATGTCGTCCAAGGGGTTTGGTGTCGTTGGCATTACCGACGAAGCCGGAAAATTGGTCGGCGTCATCACAGACGGAGATTTGCGCCGCCACATGTCGCGTGATCTGCTGCTCGAAACGGTCGACGCGGTCATGTCTCACAATCCGCGGGTCATCCAGGGCAGCGTTCTGGCCAGTGCAGCGATGGAATTCATGCAGGCGCAGAAGGTCACTGTCTTGTTTTTGATCGATGACCTTGGGGTCCCGAGCGGCATATTGAACGTCCACGACCTGCTCCGCGCGGGCGTTGCATAAGCAGCGCGAAGGCCAAAGCGGAACACGCGCTGGCCTCAAGTTGTTTCGGGAAACGGCAATGCGACTTGATGGCGGGCGGTTCTTGACAGGTGGAACGGGGAAACCGGCTTTGCGAGCGCATATCCATGTCTGAACGGTATCAATCCTCCCCTTCTGGACTGGGCGGCCGGGCAAATGGTCAGCTGCCGGAGGCATCGATTGCCCCGCGTGATGCAATTCCCACATTTGCCTTCCACATCTATGGCTGGAAGCGGGCCATTTTCCAGCGCTATTTCCCGGATCGCAGCTTCACTTTCGTTCCCCTGTACGCGCGGGAGAACGAATTCCAGAAGGAGTGGACGGCACGGATCCTGCAGGCGGACAATCCTCAGATCTTCGTCTGGAGCCTGCAAGCGCCGGACGGATTGCGGACCTTTGCGGAAGTACACGGCATCCCGGTGTTTTACATAGAGGACGGGTTCATTCGTTCTGTTAAGGCCAATGCCAGCCGGACGCCACCGCTGTCTTTGGCGCTCGATGCGGGAACAGCCTATTTCGACTGCCGAACGCCGTCAGATCTGGAGCGGTTGCTCGCCACCTACGACTTCGACGGCTCTCCCGACCTTTTGCGGCGTGCAGCGGCGGGCATTCGTTTTCTGCTGGAAACGGGCGTCAGCAAGTACAATAGCGGGACGAAAACGGATATCGAGAACCTTTATGGTCCAAAGTCCGGCAAGCGAGTGCTGGTGATCGGCCAGGTCGAGGACGATGCCTCTATCCAGTACGGCTGCCTGCCGCCGGTGACCAATAACGACCTCGTTCGTCTCGCAGCGCAGGAAAATCCCGGCGCCCAGATTATCTACAAGCCGCATCCAGACATCCTGAACCGTGTTCGTCTTGCGCAATCGGATCCGGAAGATGTGCGGCATCTCTGTGACATCCTTACCCAGCCCTTGGGCATGGCGCAGGCCTTCGAAACAATCGACCATGTCTATACGATCACCTCGCTCGCCGGCTTCGAGGCACTGTTGCGCGGGATCAAGGTCACCGCATACGGATGTCCATTTTACGCCGGCTGGGGGCTGACGGACGATCGCCAGCCTAATCCGCGCCGCGGACGGCCCCTTTCGATCGAGGCATTGTTTGCCGCCGCCTATCTTCTCTATCCGCGCTACTTCGACCCCAATACGGGCAGGGAGGTTTCCTTTGAGGAAACGGTCGACGGGATTCTGCGCTATTTTTCCACTGGGGAGGGCCTTGAAGCGCCGCGCTCTTCCGGCCCACGGTGGCGGCCCTGGGGGCCTTACGGTATTCTTGGTTGGCGTCATTTGATAACGCCGCTCGTGTCACCGGTGATCGCCAGGATCGGCCACAGCCGCGATGTGCAGAATTATCGGGACGATCCGATCCTGTTCTTTCGGGAGCTTTCAAATCCAAAATTCAGATTGGTCGGGCGAATTTTGTACCCCTTCGATTGACGACCGGCAGGGCTCTGCGATCCGCCTGAAGGCGCGATATTCGCGTTATCGAGCCGGTCAGCGACGGCGAAGGGTAATCTTCTCCGGCTTTTTTCTCGGTGGTGGATCGATGAACGCGCCGGGCTGGTTGACTGACCGATTGTGCAGCCGTTCGGCAATCGCTGACGCGCCGGCGTCCGTGCCGTCGCCTGAATAGAAATTTCCACGCACCTGGATCGTCGCAGCAAGCAGGCGAAAAAACGCAGCCCGCAGGCGGGCTTCCGGCGGCTTGGGAGCGCCCCAGAATTGATCGATTGGCGCTTGGTCGCTGAGCCCGGCGATATCGAATACGGCGGCACCCAGCACTTTCACAGGCTTCCCAAGCTGCAAGGCATGCAGGCCGACGGTGGAATTGACCGTAACCGTGCCCAGAGCTCTTTCCAGCAGTGCATTCAGATCGCCGCCGTCGAGCACGTGAACGCGCTCCCCGACCTTGAGCTTGGCCGCCAGATCGGCGACTTGCTTTCGCCAGTTGATGAGGCCGTTATCAAGTGGATGTATCTTGACGATGAGTTGCGTATCGCGCGCTGCATGGCGAGCGAAGGATGTCAGGATCTGGCTGATGGCCTCGCGTTGGTCGTTGTAAGGCGAATGCGCGCGCAATTGAAAATCGGTTTGCAACTGCAGAGGGTACACAAAAAAGGGAGCCCCGCCACCAAGGAAACGATCGACAAGCTGGCTGGCCGCCCTGTCCCTCCGGCCGCTGCCCGCCAGACGCACCACCCAGCCGGCATATTCCGCAAGCGGATGGAAGAGGGCGTGGCGACGATAATGCGGAAAGAGGAAACACAGGAAAACGTTCGGCAGATTGTAGAGAAGGTCATAGGTCGCTTCGGCAAGGAAGCTCTGCGTATAGTGCCGTTTCCAATCCGGTTCGGGCAGGGTGCGGGCCGCATCGACGATCTGCTGTGGATCGGCCGGGAAATGCGAATTGGATGACATGCCACCACGTTCAAGGGTCAGCCAGTCAGGGCGCAGGTAGCCCATCTCGATGACCGAAACCGCAATGTTGCGATCCTTTGCCGCCGCGATCGCAAGCTGATGGTATGGACGCTCCTCGCCCAGCAGAACCAGGTCCGTGACCGCGTGGCGGTCCATGAACAAACCAGCATGGGCACGCCAAGCTTCACCGCCGCGGCCCCGGTAGTTGTGGGCGCCCTTGCGCCGCCAGAAGACCTGGTCGCCGGGATTGAGGTTGATGCGGAAGCAGCGATGCCCTCTTGCTTCCAGCCGCGCCGCGATCTTCGCGAAGATCGGCGATGATGGCCCTTGCAGGAAGAGGAAGACACGTGTCGATGACTGTTGTGAAACCATCGTCAGCGACTTTCAACACAGGACGTCGACACTACCGCAACTCATCTTTCTGCAGGTTGGCATGCCTGAGCAACGCCTCCAGCAATTTCCAAGGCTCTTCGTTGCGTGGATAGGTCGGGGCGTGATGCGGCTTGCGGGCGGAAGCCAGCGGCACGATAAAATAGTCAGTGCGAGGATCGGGAAAGGGATCGGCGAAAGATTTGAGCAGCGGTGCATGGTCGCCGTAAAAGAGCAGCCATACCGGCCGGTCGAGCTTGTTCAGGTGATCCACCAATTGGCCGAGCGCCTTGTCCGACTGCTGCAGGATCTCAAGATAGATTTCGACGGGATCGGTCTTCTCCGCGACGCGGTTGGGCTCCCACGGTCCGTGGTTGGCCATCGATGCAACGAAGAGGAAGCTGCCCTTGGCGTCCGCCTGTTTTTCGACATCTTTGATGACTTTGCGTGTCAGCGCCGCGTCGGAGACATAGGGGCCGTCTCGGGTCGGATCATGATCGAACTCGTCGAGCATGGTCATCTTCTCGAAGCCAAGCTGCGGCATGGCCTTGTGGCGAAGGAAGAATGTCCGGTCATAGGGATGCATGAAATGCGTTCCCCAGCCGGCGTTCTTCAGTTTCGTCGGCCAGACGACATTCGCATAGTGGCTCGCCCGCAAATAGGGGTAGCTGGCATCGATGTGAAGATCGTCGGGCACGAGCCCGCTGAGGACGGCGAACTCCGTTCGCAGCGTATACCCACCTTCGAAAACGGTCGCGAGGCGGCCCCACTGCACGGCGAGCTTCTGTAGGCGGTCGATCGTCGGCAACTTGACGTGATCAACGCCGCAATGCCGCATGTCGATGAAGGATTCCGACTGCCAGACGACGATGAGCGGCGCCTTGTTGTCGGCGTCATGACCGATCAGATCCTGGACGGCCGCAAAGAAACGTTCGGAAAGGTCGGCAATGATCTTTTCGCGCCGGCGGCCGAGCCAGATGATGAAATGAAAAACCACCGAAGCGAAGGTGCCGAAGCGGACGGTGCTGACCTTGACGTTCGGCTTGCCGACGAGATGCTGGACGAAGTCCGCGACCGGCCGGTTAACGGGGCCGTAGAACAAAAGGATCCAGGGCAGATCGGCCACGAGGATCATGACGATGACCCAGAAGAGCTTACTGTTAGACGGCAGGATGCTCGGCTCGAAATACATATAGAGGGCAGAGACGCCGAACACATAGAGGAAGGCGACCGTCCAGAAGACGATGTTCAGCGAGTTTGCATAGAAGATCGACTTGTATTTGAAGACATCTGCAACCAGCGCTATGTCGGAAAACACCAGGGGCTCGCGAATGAACTTGTACTTCGCGCGCGATATACCGGTGAAGATGACGAAGAAGCTCATGGCGCCCGCGCCGGCATAAAGCGGGCGCCAGGAAATCGCGAAGAACCCCGCAAAGACCAGGGCAATGATCGGAAGCCGCGCGAGGATATCCATTGCCGCGCGCCTGCGGCTGAGGGGCGGCCGGCTCTTCTTGCGCTGGCGTTTGGGCAGCGCAAATCTGTCGGTGAACACGATGACAGCGCAGGTCAAGGCGTAGCAGAAAACAGTCAGCGTTAGCGGATAGTCATGCATGTGGAACGACGTCAACGCCAAACGGGTACCTTCACGATCTATAACTCGCCGCCGGCCAAGCCTGTACCGCCGCGACAGAGCGACACTTAAATCCTATTTCCGGCATATACAAGCAGACTTGTCGTTGTTCACCGACCGCGGCTGATGCGCAGGATAGCGCGGTCGAACCACCAGTTGAGGAAGGGCTTCACCGTCGAGCCGAAGCGGCCGAGAGCCCAGAGCGTCCAGCCGAAGAACACCTCGAAATCACCCCTGTCGATAGCGCGAGCGATGCGACCCGCCACTGCATCGGACGACCATGGCGCGACGCGCCCCATGATCACGGCCGCCTCAGGCGGGCGGTGCTCCAGCTCGCGGGTGAACTGCGGCGTTTCGGTATCCGGCGGGAAACAGACGGAGATTTTTACGCCATGCGGCTTGGCTTCCGAGCGAAGAGCCTCGGCAAAGCCATGCAGGGCGAATTTCGAGGCGGAATAGGCGGCATAGCCGAAGATGCCGATCAGGCCGGCGCCGGAGGAAACCAGCATGATCCGGCCGGCGCGGCGCTGCTTCATGCCGGCATAGACCACGCGCACCGCATGGATGCTACCGAACAGATTGGTCCGGAGCTGGCGTTCGAAGGCGACCGTCGAGACCAGTTCGAACAGGCCCGGTTCGACGATGCCCGCGCAGGTGATCAGGATGTCGCAGGGCCCGAAGGCTTCCTCGCACCGCGTGATTGCCGCCGCGGTCTGGCCTTCGTCGGCGACATCTGCACTTTCGATGCGGATTGCGTCAGCGTTGCCGCTCTTGGTGAGTTCGGCGTGAACCGCCTCAAGGGCAGGTAGTGTTCGCGCGAGAAGGGATATCCGCGCTCCCTTGGATGCGTAAATCCGGGCTAGTGCCAGACCGATCCCGCTTGAGCCGCCTGTAATGATCACATGAGTCATGCTGCAAGATCGGCCCGATTCATTGAGGTAGCGTGCCTGTTCTGAGCCGCCAAGGCTAGCGGGAGGCGAGCATCTTCATCATCTGCTGGATATCGATCGACGCGAGGCCGAAATTCCGCTCGGTGAGGTCCTTCAGCTTCTCTGCCGTCAGCGCCACTGTCTGGCGGATCTGTTCCTCGGTGTGCTCGCTGGTGATGAAGAACCGCAAGCGCGCCAGGCCCTCCGGCACGGCCGGGTGAATGATCGGCAGCGCGTTCACGCCGGCGGCGAGGAGATCGTTTGACAGCTGCACTGCGCGCAGCGAATCGCCAACCAGAACCGGCACCACCGAAAAGCCACCGCTCAAGCCCGTGTCGAGGCCGGCTTCCTGGGCGAGCTTGAGGAAGAGCGCGCCGTTGTGCTTCAACGCGGCCGCACGCTCCGGTTCCGTTTCCAGAATGTCGAGGCTGGCGATCGCCGAGGCGGTCAACACCGGTGCAAGGCCGACACTGTAGACGAAACCGCCCGCTGTTGCCTTGAGGACGGCGGCAAGGGCGCCGCTGCCAGCAATATAACCGCCGCAGCTCGAGGTGGTCTTGGACAACGTGCCCATCCAGATATCGACTTCACGCGGGTCGACGCCGAAATGTTCGAACGTGCCCCGGCCGCGGCGCCCGAGAATGCCGAGCGAATGGGCTTCGTCGACCATTAGCCAGAAACCGTATTCCGCCTTCAGCTTCATGATCGCCGGCAGATTGGCGACGTCGCCGTCCATCGAATAGACGCCTTCAACAATCACCAGAATGTGGCGATAGTCACCGGCAACGGTGCGCAGCACATGCTCGAGGTCACTGGCATCATTGTGTTTGAACAGGCGCCGCGTGGCGCCCGACAGCTTGATGCCTGCAAGCGCGCTGTTGTGGATGAACTCGTCGTGGACCACGAGGTCCTTCGGCCCCATCAAGCAGCTGATCGCCGCGACATTGGTGAGGTAGCCGCTGACGAAGCAGACCGATGCCTCGACGCCGTAAAAGGCGGCGATACGCTCTTCGAGCTCAGCATGGACCGGGCGCTCGCCGGCCACGAGGCGGCTCGCCGAAGCGGAGATGCCGAAGGTGTTGATGGCATCGCGCGCCTGAGCGAGCACATGCGGGTGCCGGTTGAGGCCGAGATAGTCGTAGGACGCAAAGTTGATCAGTTTGCGGCCATCGATCACCGTCGTTGCTCCGGCCGCTGTCTGGTGGGCCCGGTAGAAGGGGTTGTCGATGCCGAGCTGTTCGCTCGCAACCTGCTGAGTCAGGACCTGCTTGTATTCCGGCAAGTCCTCGAATTTGGTTTGCTTGCGCCTAACTGGCGGAGGAACGTCGCGCTCGGAGCGAGCCATGCGGTTTTTTTCCGAAGACTGATGCGTGTTGCGCATCCGGTCCAGCAGATTTTCCTTCAGGCTACTGTTCATCTTCGAAACGCTGTGACGTTCCTCGTCCTTGCTCATTGGCTCGCTGCCTTCTCCGTGCCAGTGCCGGTACCGGTGCTGGTGTGACGTTGGGCGAGATCGTTGACGATCTTGTTGTCGGCTGGCTCGCGGTCGTCTTCGCTGCCGTGATCGCGCTTGCTGACCTTGTCATAGAGCTTGCGCGCGACGTCGCCGACGGTCGTATTGTCGGCAACACCGCTCAGCGGCATGTCGAAGCCGGTATTCTGCTGGAAGCTGATCCCGAGTTCCACGGCCATCAGACTGTCGAGGCCGATTTCCTTGAGGACCTTGTTGCGGGAGACCGTATCTTTCGAGACGCGAAGGATAGCAGCGATTTCGCCCGCCACCAGATCATAAAGGATGTCTTCGGCTTCCTGCGGCGATTTGCCTTCGATCATCGCGACGAGATCCATCGTCTGGCCGTCGCTGCCGGCGGAATGCTGGTCGGCGGTCCGCAGGATGACTTCGAACAGGGTATTGCGAACAACCGGTAGGTTGCGCGCCGCTGCCCAATCGAGCTCCGAGATCATGGCCACAGCAGCGTCGATCGTGCCCGGATCCGAGCGGATGTAGTTCTCGACCTGATCGAGTGCTGCCTGTGCCTTCAGTGCCGTCTTGCCGATGCGTTTGGACAAGAGATCGTTGACGTCGGTGTTCTGAGCCAGATAGCCCTTGTCGGCGATCGCACCGAAGCCGATCGCAAGGCCCGGCAGACCTTCAAGTCGGCGCGCGCGAGCAAGGCCCTCGAGATAGCCGTTGGCGGCCACGTAATTGCCCTGACCGGGATTGCCGACCAGCGTCGTTGCCGATGAGAACATGATGAAATGTTCAAGCGTGTCCGAGCGCGTCAGCTTGTCGAGCACGGCGGCGCCCTTGGCTTTCACGTCGATGACCGGGCGGTTGCGTTCGCGGTTGAGGTTGTTGATCAAAGCATCGTCCAGCACCATGGCCGCGTGCACGACGCTCTTGAGCGGACCGATCTGCCGGAGCGTCTTGAGCAGCTTGCCTGCAGCCACCTCGTCCGTGACGTCACAGGCGTGCACGGTCGTTGAAACGCCCTTGTTCTCCCAGCGCTTGATCGTCTCCAGAGTTTCGATGTCTGCAATGCCACGGCGTGTGGCAAGCGCGATGTTGCGTGCGCCCTTGTTCACCAGCCAGTTTGCGGCTGCAAGACCGAAACCGCCGATGCCACCGACGACCAGATGAACGCCGTGGCTATCGACCGACATGCGGCGGGCCGGCCGGCTGGTAACGTCATCGCGTCCGGCAACAGGCGGCAAGACAACGATCTTACCGATGTGGCCGGCATTCTGCATCAGACGGAAGGCATTGCCGATCTCGTCGAAACCAAAAGCGCGATAGGGCAGGGGCACGAGCTTGCCCTCTTCGAACAGCGCACCGATCTCGGTGAAGATGCGCTTCGTCAGCTCCGGGGCATTGACCAGCAACTGGTCGGCGTCGATACCGAAATAGCTGATGTTGCGGCGGAACGGCCGCAGGCCGATCTTGCTGTCAGCGTAATAATCGCGCTTGCCGAGTTCGAGGAACCGGCCGAATGGCTTCACCAGCGACAGGCTCTGTTCCATCGCTTCGGAAAACAGCGAGTTTAGGACCAGGTCCACACCCTCGCCGCCGGTCACGCCGCGAATGTCGTTGACGAAGGCGAGCGATCGGGAATCGAAGACATGATCGGCTCCAAGCATCTTCAGGAAGCGGCGCTTCTCGCGCGTTCCAGCCGTTGCAATCACCTTGGCGCCGGCAAGCTTTGCCACCTGCAATGCCGCCAGACCAACACCGCCGGCCGCGCCGTGGATGAGGATGGTCTCTCCGGCGCGGATTCGGCCTAGTTCTATCATCGCGTAGTAGGCAGTGAGGAACGCGACCGGCACGGTTGCGGCGGCTACGGGGCTGACGGTTTCCGGCAGCCTTGCAACCCCCGACCGCGACACGACGGCATGGGTGGAGAAGGCCGCAGGCGCGATCGCCATCACGGCGTCGCCGACCGAGAGGTCCGTGACACCGCTGCCGATTGCCACGACGTGGCCGGACAATTCCATGCCGATGGTCGCGCCGGCAAAACCGTCTTCGAGTGCCTCTTCCGGCAGAAGGCCCATGGCCCACATGACATCACGGAAATTCAAGCCCGTGGCGGCAACTTCAACGACGACATCGCCAGGGCCCGCCGACGGGATGTCGCACTCTTCCCAGGCGATGCTGCCGACCTGCGAGCTGACGCGCTGGCGGATGGTCGCCGCCTTGAAGGCGCTTGTCCTGCGCAAGGTCTGATCGACCGGCCCGGGAACAGCGCGGATCTCCGAAAGAATTCCGGTCGTTCCGTCCAGCAGCCATTCGCGGTTTGCGCCTTCGTCTGCCAGCATCGCGATCGCCGCGGCAAGCTGGTTGCCGGCGCCGGCCTTGGCGCCGGTGAAATCGAGCGAATGGATATCGAGGAAATCATATTCGTTCTGCAGCACGCGGGCGAATGCCCACAGGCCGCTGTTGATGCTTGAGCCCGGTGCATCCTCGCTGCGCGAAGCCGCAGTTACCGGCGATCCGCCGGGAGCAGCGATCACCAGACGCGGACGATGTCCGGCGGTCGGCTCGGCGTTGGAATAATACTGGCGCAGCGCCTCGGCAAAAGCGCTCAGCGACAGCACCCGGTTTTGCAACACGGAGGAATCCTGGGTCCGGTCGCCGGCGGTCGCCGACGACAGGTATACTGCACGCACCGGCTTCTCGTTGAGCGCTTCGATCGCTTCCGCGATCTTATCCATGTCGGCCTCGATATCGCCCGTCAGTTGAACCGGGACGAGGGGCGCTTCGATCGCATCCTTACCCGTGGGCAGGATGCTGTGAAGGCTTGAAACACTGCCTTCGTGGAGGACAAGCACGGGGTTCGCAGCCTCCGTGGCCGATACCTCCGCCACAGGCGCGGCATCGGTAAACTCGCCGCCTTGTGCTTCGAACACAATGATATTGCCATGCGACGATTCGTGGTCGTCGATCGAGATATTGCGCAGTCCGAGATCGCTCAGGCATTTCTGCCATTGCGTCACCGTTGGCAGCTTGCCGATCGGGAATTCGACCGCCTGACTGCGCGCGAACCAGCCTTCAATCAATCCGAAAGCAAAATCGCTGAATACCGTCGGTGCATTGGTCGCGGCGACGAGCGCGCCATTTTCCTGGAGGCAGGCACGCATCGCATTGCGGATCGCGACGTCTTCATCGACTAGGGTGAAAAACGTATCCGAGGCACTGACGACGAGATCGAAAGCGGGAAGCGTCGCGAAAGCGTCCTTCTTCAGGACACGCACATGCGCGTCGTCCTCAAAGGCGATTTCGAGATTTCGCTGCGCATTTTCGCGCGGTTCGACGACAATCAGCGAAGCGTTGTACTTGGCAACCAGCGTGGCGAGCCGGCGGGTGAAGCCGGCCGACACCGTACCTGCCTCGACGATCCGCAGATCACCTTTGCCGTTCGCCAGCGCCTTTTCGACTGCGGAAAGGACCAGACCCATTCTTTGACGCGTTGACTCGGAATGAACTGTCTGATGGTCGAGCGTCGCATCGCTGATGAAGCCTTGCGGCTTGGCCGCGGCATCGGCCTCGTTGCCCGATATTTCGGAGGCAAACAGGTTGTCGATGCGATCCAATGCTTCGGCATAGGCGTTGTTGATCAAAACGGCTTCGACAGCGCGTTCCGAGCGTTCGCTGTAGAGTTCCTTCAGGATGTCGCCGACCGGGGGCAGTGAGAACTCGGGCGAGATATTCCAGCTGCCGCCCTTATGCTTGCACAGGCCTGCATCTTCGAGAACATAGAGACAGTTGGCCAGGAAACACCGGAAGGCAAAATCGCCGGGCAGCGACCGTGTGTCGATCCTTGCGGTTCCCTTGCCGAGCCTGAGCGCGATTTCGTGGCAGGCCCGATAGATCGCGGCGTTGAAGAGCAGCGTCGTGTTGTCGATGCCGGTATCATCGGTGGCAGCGATCAATGGAAGAGGCAGGGCCTTTCGCGGGGCTGCTGCGAGCGGAGCGGCACGGTCTGAAGGCACCGCCTCATAGTGGAAGGACAGCATGTCCAGCGTCTTGTGCTGCCGCAGATAGGTCCGGCGGAAACGGCAGTCGTCGAAAGCGGCGATGATTTCGCCGCCCTTGCCGAAGAAACGGAACTTCGCCTTGATCGAGTTGGCGCTGATGCGCTCGATCTCGACCAGCGCACGTTTGACGGTCAGGCCCGAATTGGTGACGCGCACCGACCCGAAGCGCACCGGAATATAGGGCGCGCCGCCGGCCTCGCCGGTAAAGCGGTCGAAGAGCGCAACCAGGCCATGGAAGGTCGCATCGATGGAGATCGGGTTGAGGCTGTAGGAAACGAAGGGGTGGCCTGCTTCCTCCGGATCCTTCAATTCGACATCGATCAGCCGGTCGCCATAGGAGACGGCCCGCGCCATCAGTTGGAACCGCGGACCATAGTCGAGGCCGAACTGGCGCGCGGTTTCATAGGCCTTGGCAGGCGTTACGGTCGCGGTTTTCTCAAGGCCGGCGAACAGGTTTCCGGAGGCTGGCTCATCCGCCGGAATGGGCTTGCGGCTGCGCGCCACGGCGTGCACGGCCCAATCGTCCTCAGACAGCCGCTCGCGCGAACGGATCTCGATATCCCCGGTCTCGGGCGAGAGGATGGTCGATAGTTCCATCATCCGGTTGTCGGCAAGTTCCAGTGGCCGGACAATTTCCAAATTGGTGATGTCGACGTCCGGCGTGCCGTAATACAGCTGCGCGGCGGAAACGGCGATTTCGATGAAGCCGCTGCCTGGCAGGATGGCCTTGCCATCGACGACGTGTTCCGCAAGATCCGGAAACAGATGCGCGTCGATATGGTTCTTCCAGCTGCCGCTGTTCGGATCGGCGCGCCAGCCAGCCAAAGTGTAAGGGGTCTTGGATCCACGGCCGAACAGATCCGTTGAATCGCTGGTTGTTGCCGGACGCAGTTCTGTCAGCTCGAACGGCAGGTTCGGCAGACGGACGAAGGCGTTGCGCTTGCCGAACAGGCGGGTTTCATCAAAGGCGGCACCGTGTGCGATGGCACGCGCCATGGCGCGCGAGATCGGGTCCCGACCCTTTTCGCCAGGGTCGCGCAGCAGGGTTGGCACGACCATGCCCGGGGCGGAGGACTGCTTCACCGTTTCCTTCAGATAGGACGACAGGATCGGGCGGGGCGAGATTTCGATGAACAGGCTGCAGCCGAGTTCGATGGCGGCTTCCGTTGCCGCCTGGAAACGGACCGGTTCACGGACGTTTTTCCACCAGTAATCGGGGTCAAGCTGCGTGCCATCCAACCGGTCGCCGGTGACGGTGGAGAGATAGGCGAGTTCCGACTTGCGCGGTGCGATGTCCGGAATGTCGGAAAGGAACGCCTTCTTCGCCTGATCGATAATCGGGTGGTGGAAAGGATAGTTGATGTCGAGAATCTGGACCGGAATCTTGGCTTTGCGCGCTGCGTCGCGGAAGGCAGAGACTTCGTGCGCCGGGCCGGAGATCGTCACAGAGTTATGGGCGTTGACCGCAGCAACGCAAACATGTTCGAGGCCGCGCGCCTTGGCGAAGGCGTTTGCGGCCTCTTCACTAAGCATTGCCGCCGCCATGGTTCCCTGACCGGCAAGTAGATCCTGGTGCAGCGACCGCTTGGCAACGATCGAAACCGCATCAACGAGCGAAAGGGCGCCGGCCGCATAGGCCGCGGCGATTTCGCCGACCGAATGGCCGAAAACAGCCGTGGGCTTGATGCCCATGGCGACCAGCGAGTCCGACAGAGCTGCCTGAACGGCAAACAGCAGCGGCTGGGCAACCTTGGTGTCGGAGAGCTTCCCATCCAGATCCGGATCGGTGAGCAGGTCGGTCAGCACGATATCCGAGTGGAACTTGAACAATGCGCTGACGGAGGTGAAACACTGCCGGAAGTGCAGGTTCTCGCGGAATGCCTCGACACCCATGCCTGCCCATTGCGAACCGTTGCCGGAGAAAACGAAGGCAACCTTCGCATCCTTCGTCACTGCTTCGCCGGTTTCGCCGATGTCGGACGCAGGCTTTTCGAGATGGCTGGCGATGGCGCGGACAATGTCTTCCGGATGATCGCTGCGTGCGGCAAAACGGTAGCGCATCTGCGTGCGGTTGGCCCCCGACGCAGCGACGATGGAGCGAACTTCCTCCTGAGAGGCCTTGGCGAAGGTCGATTTGTACGACTTCAGCAGCTCTTCCAGGCTGTTGACGGTATGGGCGCTCGCCATGAACACATGGCCGGTGGCGTTGTTGCGGTTGCGCTCGTCCTGAACCGGATCCGGGTCGCTGATGACGACATGGGCGTTGGCGCCGCCGAAGCCGAAGGAATTGATGCCGGCGAGGCGGGCGCGCTTGCCGCGGAGCAGTTCGATCGGGTTCGCAGTGACGCGAACGTTCAGCCCATCGAAGTCGATATTGTCGTTCGGCGTCTCGAAATGCAGCGAGGCGGGCAGATAATTGTTCTCGAGTGCCATGACGGCCTTGAGCATACCGAACAGGCCGGAGGCGGGCTCGGTATGGCCGATATTCGACTTGATGGAGCCGATCGGAACCGGCGCACGGCGATTGGCGCCGATCACAGTGCCGATCGACCAGACTTCGGATGGATCGCCCACCTTGGTGCCGGTGCCATGGCCTTCGACGAAGGCGACCTGATTGGCATCGATATTGTTGCCCTCGTAGATCGAGCGCAACAGGTTGGCCTGGGCTTCGCGAGATGGCAGCGAAATGCCGTTGGTGCGGCCGGCGGAATTCACGCCGGTGGCGACGATCTTCGCGTAGCTGCGGTCCTTTTCCTGACGCGCTCTGTCTGAGCGGCGCAGGATGAAGACGACGCCGCCTTCGGCACGCACATAACCGGCGCCGTCATTGTCATAGGCGCGGCACAGGCCCTCGGGCGACAGCATGCGCGCCTGGGCAAAGCCGACGAACGGAAGCGGGTGCGCCAGAATATTGACACCGCCAACGATCGCCGTGTCGATTTCACCCATATTCAGCGCCCGCATCGCCTGGTCAAGCGCGACCAGCGATGAGGAGCAGGCGGTATCGACCGTCATGCTCGGGCCGCTGAGGCCGAAGATATGGGAAATGCGATTGGAAACGATCGAAAGCGTGTTTCCGGTCATGAAATAAGGTCCGGCTGCGGCCGGATCCTCGACGGTCAGGTTGGCATGGTCGAGGCTGGAGGCGCCGATATAGACGCCGACATTCTCGCCGTGCAGCGACGGAATCGCGATATTGGCATCTTCCAGAGCGCGCCAGGCGAGCTGCAACAGAACGCGCTGCTGCGGGTCCATATACATGGCCTCGCGCTGCGACATGCCGAAGGCAGCCGGATCGAAATCATAGATGCTGTCGAGCACGCCGGCCGCAAAGGAATAGGTCTTGCCCTGGTTGCCAATGACCGGATGCCAGAAGCGAGCAAGATCCCATCGGTCCGACGGTATGCGTGTGACGGTGCACTTCCCCTGGCGCAAAATTCGAAACAACGCCTGTGGCGAATCGGCCCCGGGGGCGAGACATGCACGCCCTATGATTTCAACTGTCATATTTTATCGAACGCTCTAAACTGCTGAGTTATCCTGCTGATTGCATCTAAAACGCGAAAAAGCAATCGGAACCTCTTCTCCCGACCCCGTCGGATCGACCCCTCTTCACTTCGAAGTCAGCTACATTAGTGTCCTTTTAACCCATGTTCTCCAGCTTTCAACCCCGTTATGCGAACATACATTCGCTCCACAACACTTATGGAATCACACCGTAACCGTTGTGGAGAAGCTGGAGTTGGGCCAGGGGAAAACGCAAACGCGACAGGCACCTCCCTTGGCGCGGCCGACCCAAGCATTTTGAAGAGCGTCCTCGTTTAATCAAAAACAACATCGCTCTTGGTATGGCGCCGGATAAGTTTCAGCGATCTGTCGGGCTGAATGACATAGGTCTCGTAGGCGATGCCGCTACCATAGCGGAATGAATTGTGCACGACGCTGCCGATCGGTGATTTCATCAGCTTGGTGCGGGGCTGGCCGCCATAGGTGATGCTGCCGGGCACCGGCTCGACCTCCGGCGTGGTGCAGGAGGCAAGCACGAGGGCGACGGCACTCAGGACGATGAGAGATTTCATTGCGGCCTACTCCGTAACGACGCTCACGGAGCATGTAACGTGATTGCCGGCACGTTCAAGATGTAGCGGAAGTGTCGGGTGCACCGAAGCGGCGGGCAGGAGGGATCGGCCGGCGGCACCCCGAAGTCTTGCCTATTGTGGTTCGCCTGCTGGTAATGTTTGATGCTCATCGCGGCAATGCAAAGCGCAGGTGTTGTGACGATGAAATAAGCGCGGCCGTCGATTGTTGCCGTGCCAACGCGCGAATCCCAGCTGACGCCCATCAACATTAGTGTTTGGCGCTCTCCGAATTTGGCGATGGAAACACGAAATGAAGCTGGCCGGACTTGATCGAAGCGCGCTCGATCAGAGCCTTGTGCTCTTCCCGCATCGCCCGCGAACGCTCCCTGAAGGCCCGCGATTGGGCGAGTACCGCCTGAGTCCGCTCAGTAATTTCATCAATATGGCGCATCACTGACCTCAAAAGTTTTGCCGCACTATCTGCGATCACTTGAACCGGAACGGAGAACCAGGCAGCCCGCGCACCAGTTTTCGCAGCATCGTTCACGTTATGTTCTTTTTTGGAGAAAATGTCAAGAACGCTGAAATCCTTGGTCAGCTTGACGTGTTCCCCGTCTAAGAAGCGCCGCGAACCGGAATTGGCGATTCTAAGAGCCCGTCAGGAGCTCAATCGCGGGGTGCAGCTTCTTCAGGTTTGGGAGTGACTTTGATTGCCATGGGAACTCCGACGTTCCGCGCACCGTCAGATGGACATTTGGCCTGTTGCGGGCTTCGATGGTGAGCTTGGCAAGCAGGTTGATCCCGGACGAATTGAGAAACTGCAGTCCCGTCAGGTCTATGGTAACGCGATCGGGCTCGGTATCAAGAATACTCATGACAAGGGCGAAAATTGGGGCATAAGCCTCCGCACCCGGCAGGCGCATGGTGCCATCGAAGTAGATTTCCTTGTCTTCCGACCAGACTCTATATTCTTCCGCCTTGATTTCCATATTCTGTCCGCCCATCAGTTCGAGATCTCGGGGAGCATGATAGACGCATAGGTTTCCAGCGGGATTTTGAAGTCCTGTTCTCTGGAACCAAAAACCCATGCGAAGTGAGCACCATAATCGCTCATGAGCGTCAGAAGTCCAAGCCCCGACCCGCTCGCGTCCGCTTGTGCCGCATTCGCTTCGATCCGCTCTATGAGCCGCTCGCCGGGATCTCCGGTTGTAATCTCTGAAAGCAAATGCTGGAAGCGCTCGGCGGCTGCCTTGTCGATGAAATTTGAAACCTTCGCACGAAAGGTGTTGGCTTCGAGCGAGGCTTCCACGAGAATTTCGCCGCCCTTGCGGAATTTTACGGCATTTTCTATGAGCTCATTGGTCAGGTAGCCAATGTTGTGTCGCACCTCTCTGTAGAGGCTGCGGGATGCGCGGTAGCGCAACGCGGCGAATTCGGCGACAAAATCCGACGTAATCCCGCAGTGCTTGAAGCTGAGATCCAGCGGTCCTTCGAATAAACGAAGTCGGGTGACCTTTTCTCCCGTTCCGATCGTCAGGTCCGCCAATCCATAGAGGGTCGTCATCATTCACCTGTGTCTCATGACTACGAGAGTGATATCGTCATGGATCTTCTGCGTACCGATATGCGCCATCAGATCCTTGAGAATCCCCAATTTGACGTCCTCAGCGCTTTGCCCGTATAGCTGACGCGCGCTTTCGCAAAGCCTCTCTATGCCAAAAAGCTCCCCGTCCCGGTTCTCCGCCTCGGTGACACCATCGGTGTGGAGAATGATCATGTCGCCGTGGCCGAACGAGATCTCCCGGGTTGCCACGAACGGCGAGATATCCGGCTCCAAGCCGATCGGTAAACCGAGATCAAGGGTGTCGATCCGCTCCACCTCTCCCAAACTGCGAACCACGATCAGTTCCTCATGCTGGCCGGAAAGTGTCAGGCGTCCTCCCTCATAGTCCAGGAATGCGAGGGAAAGATGCTTGTTGGTGCTCGTCCTGACGACATTCTTGTAGATGGCCCGGTTGACACTGTTGAGGAACTGCGACGGGTCCATGTCGCCCGCTTCCTGAAGAGCCCGAGCGACCGATTGAACCATCAGCATCAACACGCCGCTCTCCAGCCCATGCCCGGTAACATCGCCGATGCCGATCTTCAGTCGTTCTCCATCCTTGAGAACATCATAATAGTCGCCACCGACTTCGTCGGCGGGCCGCATGTAGGCCGCTATCTCCATTTCCGTGATTTCTTCAAGTTCACCCGCCTTGGGCAGAACCATCATCTGTATCCGCCGGGCGACGGCCAGTTCGGCGCCAAGGCGCACATTCTCGCTGCGCAACTGCGTGTTCAATGCGGAGATCTGCAGGTTCGCCTCTTCGATCTCCTTTGTGCGATCCTCCACCAGTTGCTCAAGATTTTCGGTATGAAAACTGATCTGCTCAGCCATGCGATTGAAGGCGGCACCGGCCTCGCCGACCTCGTCGCGGGTTGGAATATCGACCCTGACGGAATAATCCTGGACCTGGATACGCTTGGCCGCGCCGGCGAGCGCGCTGATACCGCCGGTTATACGCTTGGATATCGCGAACACGGCCGCAATCACGAAAAGCAGCGACACGAGGAGCGCCAGGATCTGATAGATCAGGATCCTGTTCGTGGCTTCCGAAATTTTCGCCTGTGCGGCAAATAGCGAGGCATAGATCTCGCGTTCGGGCACGACGATGCCAAGCGACATGGTCTCGCGCCGAACGGGGCCGGATAGCCACAGGTTCGTCGGCTGCAGGTGCTTCACGACGACCAGATAGGGTACCTTCTCGCCGTTTTCGTCGAGCATGATATGTTGAAGCAGTCCATCCTGATCCAGTGGCAATTGCGCAATCTGCGGCTGCACGCTCCGGCGCAAGGAGCGGTCGAGACCCGTGACGCCTTCACTGTTGCCGGCGCTCGATGTCTGAAGGCCGATCACCTTCTCCCCCACCGGGTTGATGGCGACAACATTGCCGTCCGACATCGTCAGGAAACCAAATCCGTTGTCGGCGACTTTGACGTTCTCCACGATTTCGGCCAGCTGGTCGAGGGTAATATCCGCTCCCGCAGCACCGGCCACGCGTTTGCCGTCGCTTGACCGGAGCGGCTGGAAGAAACTGACGATGAGTTTGCCCGTGATTGCGTCCGTATACGGTGCCGTTTGCGTGATGTTGCTATTTGCGGGGCGCGATCCGGGGTCCTGTGCCCATTGTTGCCACGACTCGTAAAGACCCGGGAAGAAGAAGGTCCAGAAGTCTGCCTCGTTGTGACCTGGGTAGAGCCTGTCGAAAGTCTGCGCCTGATCGGTATAGGGCGCCGTCCTGAAGATTGGCCGCTCCCTCGGACCGATATAGTACATCTGAAGCTTCGACTGGCCGTTCGCCAGCAGGCTCGGAACAATGAGGTCCAGGACGGCGCTGTTTTCGATTTCCCTCTGGACTTCAGGAAGCGGCACATGATTTGAATCGAGAAGATATCCCCAGACGCTGACCACGGACAGAGGTCCGGGGCGGTTCTGAGCCCACCGCCCCTTCGCATCGTAGGTGACGGTCACCGCTTCGGGGGCGCCACGCGCCATCGCTTCCCCGATCTGGGTCTCTCTCGCGGGGTGGTCGATCTGCGCTTGCAGGACGCCGGCCAAGGTGCCGACGTCGGAATGGACCTGATCCAGGAGCAGATTGACGCGGGCGGCTGTCCCTTCCGCGTAGGAGCGGATGTAGTCCTGGTTGGCCCGCTCCAGGCCTTGCCCGACCTCCGCCGTGGCATCACGGGAAAGCCTCTGCACATTCCAGAGTGCAAGGCCGCCGCTGACGAGCAGATCGAACAGAACGGCGCTTCCAACGACAAGGACGAACTTGGCGCGGAATGAGCGCAGGCCGAACCGGGCGGTGTGTTGCAGAGGCGCGTTCATAGAGGTTTGCGTCCAGATGCCACCCAGATCGGCCAGCCGGCATAGCCTTTGGGATGGAGGGCAGCGAAGATATGGTCTTGGAAGCCTTGGCGGAAGCGTTGGATGAATTCAGGAGAATCGCCACGCTTCACGGCCATTTCACCGGCATAGACATCTTCCCAAGCAGCGATAACGTCGGCGAAGTCCCGTGGGTCGCCGTCAAGGTTGGTGACCATGAACGACTCCACGGCGATGTCGTCGAAGCCGGCGTCTGCAAGATACCGGCGGCTTTTAGGTCCCAACTCTACGTCCATCTCGAAATGACTGAATAACTTCGCGACTTCGTTATACGTCCATTGAATGCTCTGTGATCGAGGCTCGCCGAGGCAGTGCGAATTTTTCTCGTTGGTTATGTATACCCGTCCTCCGGGCTTGCAGATCCGGTAAAGCTCCGCCAGAAGCGCGTTCGGCTGATTAAATATCTGCAGCGAATGGCGGCAGCTCACGAAGTCGAACTGATTGTCCTCAAGCAGCATCTCGGATGCGTCGCCATAGGTATATTCAATGCCCGTAATGCCGAAACCGGCTGCCACGTCGCGCGCATAGGCAAGACTTGCCTTCGAATGATCGAGCGCGACAATCCGGGCCGGTTGGAACTCCTTTTGGACAAGCACGGCGAAATCACCGATACCGCAGCAGATATCCGCCATCACGACACCCGGGCGAAGGCCATGACGCGGAAGGATGGCGCGCTCATGGCGCCAGGTCATCTTGGTTTGCGTGCGCAATATCGGAATAAAGCTCGCGTTCTCCACGAAGTTCTGGCCAGGGTAGAATTTGGAGTCGTAGACCTCGACTGTGATCTGTGGCTCGATCTCGTTCAAACGTGTGAACATCCGGGTGGTCCAGCCGACGACGCTCGAGGTCACGATCACGAAGCGAAGATCCGGCCGCGTCCGGCAGGCGTCGAGAACCACCCGCACGAAGACGTGGAAAGCGGTGTTGTTCATCTGAACGAGGCGCCTCACATTGATGTAAAGAACGCCTCGCACCTCGTCGATTGCTTCCTTGAGGATCGAAATGCTTGCTGCGATCTCGTCTATTGAGCGCGGACGGACCACTCCGGAAAGAGAGAACTCTTGGCTATTGGCGTCAAACTCTGCCTTGAAGGGTATGGAAAGACCCGTTGAGCTCAACTCACAATTCCTTCCAAAGGCAGATCAACTACGAGCGTTACAGACGGCGGGGCACTTTCGTCCAGGTGAACCTGAGCGTCGAAGTTGACCGCCAGGTCCAGAAGGACCACATCCTTGCTGGGTGCAAGGTCAGTCGAAATGGAATCGAGATAGCGGGCGTAGGCGTCCTCCTGATGGGTTTTCGACACCGCTTCGCGATAAAACTGCCGGTGGCCAGGGGGGCAGGGAAAAGAGAGCCTCACTCGTTCCGTTGCCCCCTGCCGATAGATCACGCAGCCAATCTGGCCTTCAGGAGAGCCGCCACGAAACGAAAGCTCCAGAAGTTCGTTGAGGGCGGATGAGAAAAAATTCGAATGCCGAACGGGATCCGTCCGGTTGTGGCTGATCATCCGCGCCACGAAGGTAGACAGCTGATCGCAATGGCGCCAATCCGAAAGGAAGGTTTCCATCTCCATCTCAAGTTGAAGCAAGGGTTCAAAGCCTGCTCCCGCTGGTTTTGCGGCTAGTTCCATGCCGATTCGTCCTCCATGAGCAAACTCTGCCACGGCGTCTCAAAACTCTCCACAGCGATTTTTCGCGCAACCGAACTTGCGGTCAGGGATCGACGGTCGCGCCGGCCCCGTTTTGAGTCTCGGACCGCGCGCCACCGAGGCCTACGACAGGGTGCGAGAAGCCCTGCTATAAGAATGCCATCGACGACTGGCGAAGGAACTCGTCGATCGCTCCAGCGGGCATCGGAACGCCCAAGAAATACCCCTGCAACTGGTCGCATCCCTCCATCTGGAGCCAAGTGATCTGGCCTCGCGTCTCCACGCCTTCGGCGGTGACGCGCATTCCCAGGCCATGGGCGAGAGCGATTATAAATCGAACGATCGTCTGGCTCTTCTCGTCGCTCTCGAGATCCTTGATGAAATATTTGTCGATCTTGATCGTGTCGAAGGGGAAGTTCTTGAGATAGCTCAATGAGGAATAATAGGTTCCGAAATCATCGAGCGAAATCTGAACGCCGAGGACATTCAACGTATTGAGCGTATCGAGATTGTTTGTCGTTCGCTCCAGCAACACGGATTCGGTGATTTCGAGTTCGAGGCGATCGGCGCGCAGACCGACCGCATCGAGTGTCTGGGCGACCCGATCCGTCAACCCTTCACGCAAAAATTCCGCCGAAGAAAGATTGACGGCTACCGTGAAATGGGCGGGCCAAGTCGCCGCCGTTCGGCAGGCCTGCTCCAACACCCATTGCCCGATTTCGCTCATAAGACCATCGGACTCAGCCATGGGAATGAAGACGCTCGGTGGGATCAGACCCACCAGAGGATGGCGCCATCGCAAGAGCGCTTCAAAGCCGACAATCGAAAAGGGCGGTCTCACGAGAGGCTGATACTCAACGAAGAATTGCCCATCCTGAAGGGCGGTCCGCAAGCTGCGGCGCAACATTTCGCGCTGCTCCAGGACGATGAGCATCGAGCGGCTGAACGTCCTTGCGCGACCGCGGCCATCTTTCTTCGCCGCGTAGAGCGCAATGTCGGCAGCCTTCATCAACTGCTCGATCTCGTTGCCGTCCCCGGGCGCGACGGCAACCCCCACGCTCGCTCCGACGAAGACATTGATGCCCTCGACCGTGAACGGTTCCTTGAAAGCGTTGACGAGCGCATCAGCCAAGCGCTCCGCCTCGCGGGGCTGGTCGACTTTCCACTGAATGACCGCAAATTCGTCGCCTGCCAGCCGGTAGGCAAGCTCCCGCTCCCCAAGGACGCTCCTTATTCTTTCCGCCGCCATCTTGAGAACGGCATCGCCAGCACCGTGGCCCAACGTGTCATTGATCGGCTTGAAGTCATCAAGATCTATCTGCATGAGGGCCAGCTTTGCCCCCAATGGCACCGGCAAAGTGTCCCGCAACTGATCGCTGAATTGGCGCCGGTTTGCCAATCCTGTCAGAACATCATGGGTTGCCTGGTGAAGAAGAAGCGCGCGGTCGTTGTCGCTTTGACTGGACGTCTGGCGACGTGCGGAGTGTCTTTCCGCTTCAATGACTCCGATGCCGCGAGCCGTGCGGAAGATCAGCAGGGTGCGACGATCTGCTGTTGTTGCATCCGCAATTTCGATGCTTCGCGGCACACCGTTGGCAAACACGAATTCGACAGCGGCCTTGGCTTTGGGAGCCAGCAGCTCAGGGTAGACGTGCCACAAGGTCGCGTCGACCAGAGAGTCGACAAAATATGTTTTGCTGTGCCTTGGCGAGCAGTCGATGAGATGAAAGCTCTCGTCGTAAAGCGAGATGAGCTCGTCTTTTTGCGTGAAGGAATAACGTTCGACCGAAGATGAAGCAGACAACGTCTTATCAGCGTCCCGCATTCTTGCCTCTCCCTTCTGTTGCGTATCACCCAAGCAGTGCTAGCACTAATCCGTCAGCGATTGCATCACATGCAGGTATCTCAATGTTATTCCAATCCTGCCAGTCAGTTCAGAACTATCGCAAAAAGTGTTATCGTCAATACTGCTCGACCACAGAGAGAAACTGAAATCTCGCTGTCATCAGAGAGGTGGTCAAGGGGCGATGTCGGGTCGTGCCTCGTGCCTGCCGCGTATTCTTTTAACATTTGCCACCCAAACACGCAATTTTAAGGACCAATCAACGCAGGATACCAGTGGATGCTGGAAAGCAAGCCCGTTCACCGATACGCCTTTGCCTGGATCGCCTCTGATCGTCATCACCTAGGCACCATAGTCAACACCGTCTCCGAAACGTCGCATGATTCTCATCGATGAAACAGGAGCAACATTGCCACCGCAACGCTCGCCGCCACAATCCTTGAGAAAAACCGAGGTCGATCATTCGTATCGAAAAGTTAAAAAATCTATGCTTTGCAGGAAATGACTGGTGCTGCTAGAGGGATTTGAAATCGCAGTCAATCTATAATTATCAATTGGTTGCGAGGTGTTTTGTAACGTCGTAACGAGCAATGATTTGTTGTGGGTTGTTGCTCCACGCCGCTTAGGCCAAACCTCAAGAGTATTTCATATCAAAGAACTCGTGATTCGAGACGTGCTTCGCAAGGGCACAGGCTTCCTGTCAGATACGTTTCGTGGTGTCCTCGAACCTGAGGCCGAAGCGCGCGAGGTATTTTACGAGGCGGTCGGCGTCGTTGCTGCTTTTCTTCTCCAGCCGCGAGCTTGCGAACAGGGCTCTGCCGGCGGCACTTGCCGTCGCATGCTCCCGGCAGGTGCGAAGGACGGTGGCGAGCTGCGCTGCGTCGAAGCGGTCGAGACGAACGGTAGCGTCGTTGCCCAGGAGTTCTTCGATGATCATGTCGGCTGCGCCATCGTCATGTGAGAGGCGCCAGAAGGAATTCAGTCTCCGGACCTCGTCGTCGACAACATCGGCCGTGATGCGCCCATGCGGTGCCAGCGTCGCCATGCGCGTGACAGAGGCCGACAGGTCGCGGAAATTGGCGCTCCAAACAGCTTGCGGGCCCGTCGCAAAGGCAAGATAGCGTTCACGCGCTTCCTTGTTGAAGGTGATGTTTTCGCCCTCGCGTTCGAGATAGCGCCTGAGCTCGAAGTCGAGATTGGGTTCGATATCCTCCTTGCGCTCGCGCAGGGCCGGCAGCCGGAAAGTCCACAGGTTCAGGCGGGCGTAGAGGTCCTCGCGAAATTTGCCCTTGCGCACATCTTCGCCGAGATCGCGATTGGTGCCCGCCAGCAGCTGGAAATCGGCGGATACTTCCCGATCGGCCCCGACGGGAAGGAAGCGCTTCTCCTCGATCGCGCGCAGGCACATGGCCTGTTCGTCGAGGCCGAGTTCGCCGATCTCGTCGAGGAACAATACACCCTTGTCGGCGGATTTGAGCAGGCCGGAACGCTCGCTTGCAGCCCCGGTGAAGGCGCCTTTCACGTGGCCGAACAGGGTGGACATCGCCTGGTCGCCGCGTAGCGTCGCGCAATTGACCTCAATGAATGGACCACTCACCTTGCGCTGGCTCTTCTTGAGCTCATAGATCTTGCGGGCGAGCTGGGACTTGCCTGCCCCGGTCGGGCCGGTCAGGAGGACGGGGGCTGTCGAGCGGATCACCACTCGCTCGATCTCGTCGATCATCCGGTTGAAGGCAGCGTTGCGGGTCGAAATGCCCGACTTCAGGAAAGAGGCAGCGTCCTCGCGCTCCGAGGCAAAACGCTTGGCAATCTCGTCATAGCGCGAGAGGTCGAGGTCGATGATACGGTGTGTGCCGGAGAAGTCCTGCTCCGCCTCCCGGTCGCGGGGTGGCGAAAGCTGCAGGAGTTGGCCGGGAATGATGCGCGCCTCGGTCAGAAGGAACCAGCAAATCTGCGCCACATGCGTGCCGGTGGTGATGTTGACGAGATAGTCTTCCGTATCGGGGTCGAACAGGTAGCTGCGGGCAAAGTCCCTGAGGTTCGTGTAGACCTCGGAAAAATCCCACGGGTCTCGGAAATTGATGACGTTGCTGCGCACCTCGGTTGCAGGCGATACGGTCGCGATGTCGGCGATGATCCGGTTGGCGAGTGCGGTCGCGTGGTTGTCATGGATGAGTTCCAGCCGGTCGATGAAAAGACCTGATTGCTGGCAGAGCCCGACATTGGGCCGCCAGCGGCTCCAGCGATTGTCCCATTTCCCCATGTCCAGGGTGGTTCCCAATATGCTAATGGCAACACGCCGCTTCATGGCTTATCCAATTATATAAAAGACGATAATTTTGGATACAGTAACGGATGCGCCAAATTTTGGCAATTTCTGGATGCCTTCGGTTGATGATAACTTTCCGCCAGCGATAACAGATAGATAGAAGAAAACTGCCTGCGTCGGGGAGACATTTCGTCAAACTGGCACGCGTCTTGAAATGTATCTGGCATGAACCAACCAAGAGGTGCTGTCATGGTCAACAAGGCGATCTTCAAAACCTACCTCGGAAAACTGCTTCCGGGCACGGACACGAAAAACCACGAAGCTGCGCCGGCCTACACGCTGACGCCGCGCGAGGCGCTGGCGCAGTATGCCGTGACCGGCACGTTCAACGGGACCTTCTATGCGGATGGGGCCGAGCAGTTGGAGGCGGTCAAGGCGCTTGCGCTTCAGGTCGAACCGGAGTTCCTGGCCAGGGTGGCGGTCCATGCCGCCGAGAAAGGCCATATGAAAGACATGCCAGTGACGCTGCTGGCCATGCTTTCCGGGCTCCAGAGCGACGCGTTTGCCCGTGCGTTTCCGCGCGTGGTCAAGAGCGGCAAGATGCTGCGCGGCTTCGTCCAGGTGATGCGTTCTGGTGCGACGGGACGCAAGTCGCTCGGAACGCGGCCGAAGAAGCTGGTGCAGGCATGGCTGGAACGGGCAAGCACCGAACAGATCCTGCGCGCGATGGTCGGCAACGATCCCTCGCTCGCCGATGTGATCCGCATGGTGCACCCGAAGCCGGCGTCGGAAGAACGCAAGGCGCTCTATGCCTGGGCGATCGGCAAGCCGCACGACTATGCGGCGCTGCCGGACCTCGTGAAGGCACTGGAGGCCTTCCGCCGTGACCAGACGGGGTCGGTGCCGGACGTGCCGTTCCAGATGTTGACCTCGCTGCCGCTGACCCGGGAGCACTGGGTCGAAATCGCCGAAAAGGGCGGCTGGCAGATGGTGCGTCAGAACCTCAACACCTTCGCGCGCAATGGCGTGTTCGAGGTGGCGGGGTTTGCCGAGGCGCTGGCCGCGCGGCTGGCAGATCCGGACGAGGTCCGCAAGGCCAAGGTCTTCCCCTATCAGCTGATGATGGCGTGGAAGATGGTCGACGGCCAGGTCCCGGATGTCGTGCGCGATGCGCTGCAGGACGCGATGGATGTTGCGATTGCCAATGTGCCCTCGCTTGCCGGCAATGTGGTGCTCTGCCCGGATGTTTCCGGCTCCATGGGTTCGCCCGTGACCGGATACCGCAAGGGTGCAACATCCGCAGTGCGCTGCATCGATGTCGCCGGTCTGATGACCGCGGCGTTCCTGCAGCGCAACCCGAAGACGCGAGTGTTGCCGTTCGAGAATGATGTGGTCAACGTCAGCCTCAATCGGCGGGATTCGGTGATGACCAATGCCGGCAAGCTGGCCGCAGTCGGCGGCGGCGGAACAAACTGTTCCGCGCCGCTGAAGAAGCTCGCAAACGAGAAGGCGAAGGTCGATCTCGTCGTGTTCATCTCGGACAACCAGTCCTGGGTGGATGCAGGCAAGAGCGGCCAGCCAACGGTTGTGATGACGGAATGGGCAAGGATCAAGCGGGTCAACCCGGCTGCAAAGCTGGTCTGCCTCGATATGCAGCCCTATGCCACCACACAGGCGCCGACGCGGGACGACGTGCTCAACATCGGCGGCTTCTCGGATGCCGTCTATGGGGTGATCACGGCGTTTGCGGCCAACACCAACGGAGCGGATGGCTGGGTGAAAACAATCGAGGCGATCGAGCTCTGAGGTAAAAAGCAATCCCCCCCGCGCCGCCGTGAACGGCGCGGGACCGTGACGAATGCCTTGGAAACTACAGTTCACACTTCCGTGTCGCGGGTTCGAGTCCCGCCGGGTCCGCCATACTATGGATCCGTAGCTCAGTCGGTAGAGCAGGAATGTTTCCAAAAATCCTCGTCGTCGCGGACGAATGACATGGCGAATGCAAAGGAAACTACATCGGCCGCGGCGGGTTCGAATCCCACAGGGGAGTCACGTTCCCATTCTGGTAGCGGATGTTTCCTTGAAATTGGTCGCCATGACCAACAAAGGCGAAAAGCCGGATACGATACTGGTGCTCCGCGAATGGAGTTGTGGGTTCGAAGCCTGCTCCGTCGTCGCCTCCCACCGTGGAGGACCGGCGGGAAGTGTCCGGGTGATTGTCATTCTGACCTGAATTGCAGCGGCGAATGCCGGACGGAACTACAGCCTCCACCCTGGATGGTCTGGTAAGGTTCGACTCCTTCCCTTGGCGGCGCTCTCTGGCACGAGCGGGGCCATCCGGTTTCGTCCACCCTCGTCGCCGCTGCGACGCTTGCGCTAACCCCGCCTCGCAGGGGCGGAATATCCCGGCAAATGCCGGCAGGACTACAGGTAGAGCAGCCGGCCGGGTTTCCGGTGGGTGTGTCGGATGTTCAAATCATCCCGTATTCCCTTGGGAAGGCGTAGCTCAGATAAGACTGTCCTGCCATCTCTTGTTGCCGGGGGCTTGAATAAACGGAATGCCCGGCGAATGCCGGCAGGACTACAGGGATAGAGCGGCCCGCCGGTATTCCGGCGGGCAGGTCGGATGTTCAATCCATCCCGTGTTTTCGAGAGGAACCGCGTAGCTCAGTAAACTGTCCTGCCAAAGCTCGTCGCCGGGACGACGAGAAGACCCTGGGCGAATGCCGCCGAGACTACACGAGCTGTGAGAGCGCCATCAATGATGGAATGCGTATAGTCATGTCTCGGCAAATGCTTGTCGCCCAGGTGGTGTGCCGAAACGAAACGGAACCAGAAGGACTGCAGACGCAGAAAAGACAATGACAGAAGTAATGAGCGGGCAGGATTTGATCGATGCCGGTATGAGCCAGGGCAAGTGGTTTCGCGATGCGCTGGAAGCGGCCAACCGGGTGCTGGGCGACGGCGGCTCGACGGCCGATGCGCTGGCGGTTGCCCGCGGCTATCAGCCGGGGCCGACCCTGCCGCTCAAGGCGCCGAATGACGTATCCATCCATATGAACATCCGCGCCGAAGATGCTTTCGAACAGGACAACATCGAAAAGGTGAGCGCAACGATGCGCGAGCTTGCCCGCACGCCGGTCGTTCGGTCGACCGCGATCATGCCCGATGCCTGCCCGTCCGGGCCGGTCGGCACGATCCCGGTCGGTGGCGTGGTGGCGTCGGAAGCGATCCACCCTGGCATGCATTCGGCCGATATCTGCTGCTCGATGGCGATCTCGATCTTCCCGGGCGTGGAGCCGAAGGCGCTGCTTGATGCCGTGCATGCCGTAACGCATTTCGGGCCGGGCGGACGCCCGCGCGGCGCCCAGATCAAGCCTTCCGAGGAGACACTTTCGGCGTTCCAGGCAAACCCTTTGCTGAAGGAGATCCTCAGTGTCGGCATCGATCACTTCGCCACCCAGGGTGACGGCAATCATTTTGCCTACGTCGGCCAGATGAAGTCGACCGGCGAGACGGCGCTCGTCACCCATCACGGGTCGCGCGCTCCTGGCGCACGGCTCTATGATCGGGGCATGAAGATCGCCAACAAGTTCCGCGAGCTGCTTTCGCCCGAAACACACCGGGAGAATGCCTGGATTCCGGCGGAAAGCGAAGAGGGAGAAATGTATTGGTCGGCGCTGCAGACGATCCGCCAGTGGACGAAGGAAAACCATTACGCCATCCATGATATGACGGCGGAAAAGCTGTCGGCGAAGGTGAGCGACCGTTTCTGGAACGAGCACAACTTCGTCTTCCGCAAATCCGACGGTCTGTTCTACCATGGCAAGGGTGCGACGCCGGCCTTCGACAACTGGGCTGAAGACGCAACCGATCTGACGATCATCCCGCTTAACATGGCGGAACCGATCCTGATCGTGCGCGGCTCGAACGCGGCACACGGTCTCGGCTTCTCGCCGCATGGCGCGGGGCGCAATTTCTCGCGGACGGCACACATGCGCCGCCTTGGCGAGGAATTCGGAGCCGATAGCCGGGGCCTCAGCCCGAACAACATCGCGGCTGTCATGGAGAGGGAAACATCGGGTCTCGACGCCCGCTTCTTCTCCGGCATCCCCGATATTTCGGAGTTGCCCAGCGCCTACAAGAACGCTGCCAATGTCCGGTCGCAGATCGAACATTACGGCCTTGCCGAAATCGTCGACGAGGTGATCCCCTACGGGAGCATCATGGCCGGCGACTGGCAGAAGAACGCCCCTTGGCGCCGCGGCAAGGGGCGGGGATAGTTGTTCGATGGATGGGCGCCGCTCGCAGCAACACGCGAGTGGCGCCTGCCAGATCAGGTTTCTGTTTGCTGCAAATGCCGTTTGAACATCTGCATCGTTTGCTCGCCGTAGTATTGCCCCAAAGCCAAAAAGAGCAGCTTTCCCTCATCGATTTCTAGATGGTATGCTACCGCTTCGACTTCTTCGATACGCAAGAATCCCAACCTTAATGTAATTCTACTACCCGGATGTGTAAGAACCAACGGTCTTCGATCTGGAAGAAGTCTCCTTTTTCCAACTGCCTCGCCTCGCCTCTGGCGGCCTTCAGAACCGCCCTCGCCTGATCCAGGGTGTAGGTGCGAGAGGCGCTGTCTCGTGCCTCCTTCACCGGAAGCTCGAGGTATTCGAGCGGCATCCCCTTAGGGAAGAGTTTGCCGCGGCTCTGCTTCTGGCCCCACGTCACAACGGCTCGTATAGCCGCCAACTTGTCCAGGACAGTCTTCCGGGATTGTTTTCCACTGGCCAGAAGGGTGTCGCGCCAGCCTTCGGCGTCGTGAAGTTTGATGGTGGCCACCCTCTTCTTCCGTCGAAACTTATCGAGCTCCGCAACGATACGGCGGTATTTCTCCAGCGTCCGAGGCGCCTTTTCCTTGCCGCCGAGCCCCATACTCGTGATGCGCTCCTGCTCGACAATGATGTCCTCGAAAGCAAGTTGGTTGAACTCCGCCGGATCAGCAGCGATATTATCGTCATTCACGACAGCAACCGCGAGCATGGGGTGTTCGGGCTTGCCCGCGTAATCGCCTTCGTCTCGCTCCATTGCCCGTCCAAGAGCTTCCAGCTCCGAAATGCAAAGCGCTCGAGCAAGGATGCGCCACTCATCGGTGCCCTTTTCAGCCGTGGTATTGCCTAGGAGCCGATAGTGCTCGATGCGCCGGCCGACGAGCCGCTCGAGCGAGTGGTCATCGAGCTTGCCGGCCAGGCCTTCCCGCAGTGATGCAACCATTTGATCGTCAATGCCGACACTGGCACACCGAAAGTTGTTCCGGAGCTCGGAGTCCAGGGTAAGCCTCACATTGTAATTTCGAAGAGCAATTTGATCGACGGGCAGGGAATAGCGACCCGGTTCGATAGGAGTGCCATTCGCGATCTGCGCTTTTCGTTCCGCAACAGCGATGAGCCCCCGGGGGCCGGCCACGGCGGAATGAAGACGTGCTTGCGCCAGTCGACGGTCGGGGCCAAGCGCATCGCGGAGTTCAGTTTTGTTGTCGAGGAAGGGCCGAAGGGCTTTTGGGATCACGATTCTAGCGAAATATCGGCCATCACGGTTGAGAAGATGCTTTTCTGTTCCTGCCACTGAATTCTTCCGTTTGTAACGAAGTTTGTAACGGCAGAATGACCAAAAAGGCCCGGAATGAAAGGGCTTCAATGATTTCAATGGGTTGGAATGGTGCTGCTAGAGAGATTTGAACTCTCGGCCTCTCCCTTACCAAGGGAGTGCTCTACCCCTGAGCTATAGCAGCATCGTGCGGCGGATCAGTGTTGTCCGGCGCGAGCGAGGGCCTATTGCCACAGCTTGTTGCGGAGCGCAAGCCGCAAATCTCACATTTCATTGGACAGGCTGGGGAAACCGCAGCGATACTTCCGGACTGCGCGGATTTGCGGTATTTCAGCGGTCATGCAAGACGAAGACGATCAGAGACGCAATGGCGATACCCCGCCGCAGGGGCCTGGCAAGCGGGAGCGCGGGCAGGAGGCGCGCCGGCAGGCGGAAGCGCGCCGCGAGCGGGCGGCAAAGACGCTGCGGGAAAACCTGTTGCGGCGCAAGCAGCAGGGGCGGGCGCGGCGTGCCGGCGATGCGGATGAAACATCCGGACTCCCTGCCGCAAAATCGGACGAATCTACGGAATAATCGGCGGCCATCGCCAACGGTCGAATCCGGGGCCGGATCGCGCACGGCTGAAGGTTGTCGTTTCAATCTTTCGCGTCCTGTCACACGGGGAGCGGGCGCGACGAGGGGAAATATGAGTCAGTGTGTGGATGTCGTTGTCCCTCCATCCGGATGTGCTTCGCCGTCATCGTTTCAATTTGCTTCTCATTTCACGGCACTTCCTTTATGGAGGCGCCAATCTCTAGAGAACGGCATGTCAGGAAAGGCGGGCGGCGCCCGTAAGGTACCCTATGGATCGCATCAGAATTACCGGCGGCAATGAACTTCGCGGGATCATCCCGATTTCCGGCGCCAAGAACGCCGCTTTGCCGCTGATGATCGCTTCGCTTTTGACGGATGACACGCTGACGCTGGAAAATGTTCCGCATCTTGCCGATGTCGAGCAGTTGATCCGCATTCTCGGCAATCACGGCGCCGATATCTCCGTCAATGGCCGCCGCGAGCGCCAGAGCGAAGGCTATTCGCGCACGATCCATTTCACGTCCCGCAACATCGTTGATACCACTGCACCTTATGAGCTCGTTTCGAAGATGCGGGCGAGCTTCTGGGTGATCGGCCCGCTTCTGGCGCGTGAAGGCAAGGCACGGGTTTCGCTGCCGGGTGGCTGCGCCATCGGCACGCGGCCGGTCGATCTGTTCATCGAGGGCCTAGCGGCGCTTGGCGCCACGATCGAGATCGATAGCGGCTACATCAATGCGACGGCGCCGAAGGGCGGCCTGATCGGTGCGCGCTACGTGTTCCCGAAGGTCTCTGTCGGCGCCACCCACGTGATGATGATGGCAGCGACGCTTGCCAATGGCACGACCACGATCGGCAACGCCGCGCGCGAGCCGGAAGTGGCCGATCTTGCCCGCTGCCTGAATGCGATGGGCGCGAAGATTACCGGCGCCGGAACCTCGACGATCACCATCGAAGGTGTCACCTCGCTGTCGGGCGCGCGCCACCGGGTCCTGCCGGACCGCATCGAGACCGGCACCTATGCAATGGCCGTTGCCATGACCGGCGGCGATGTCCTGCTTGAGGGCACGAACGCCAAGCTGCTCGATACGGCACTTGAAGCGATCCGCCGCGCAGGTGCCGAAATCTCCGAAACCGAGACGGGTCTTCGCATCGTACGCAATGGCGGCGGCATCAAGCCCGTGGACGTCGTGACCGATCCCTTCCCGGGCTTCCCGACTGATCTGCAGGCGCAGTTCATGGGCCTGATGACCAAGTCGAGCGGCATCTCGCATATCACCGAGACCATCTTCGAAAACCGCTTCATGCATGTGCAGGAACTGGCGCGTCTCGGCGCGAAAATCTCGCTTTCGGGCCAGACCGCCAAGATCGAGGGTGTCGCGCGCCTGAAGGGCGCGCCGGTCATGGCGACCGATCTGCGCGCCTCGGTGTCCCTGGTCATCGCCGGCCTGGTGGCGGAAGGCGAGACCATGGTGTCGCGCGTCTATCATCTCGACCGTGGCTTTGAACGGTTGGAGGAAAAGCTCAATCGCTGCGGCGCCAAGGTGGAGCGCGTGAGCGACTGATCGGTGCTTGCAATGCCACTTGCTGTTGCGGATTCGCCCGTGGCACCTTATGTCGTTTGTCACGACTGAGCCGCCTTTGGCGGCAGACAAAGGGATGAGATGGCATGGACGCATTGAAGCTGATGGGGTTGGACCAGGTAGACCTGGCGATCGTCTCCGCCCATGTGCAGGACGCGGTCTTCAAAGTATCGGGTCTTGCCTATGCGCCGCGTCCCCGCCAGCTGTCGCTGGTGATCAACCGTTTCGTCTGGGAAACGGCGGAAGGGCGCGGCAAGTCCTTCGAGCGCCGCCGCAGCGTGCTGCTTTTCAAGCGTGTCAACGCTGTCCGCTCCATCGGGTTTGATCGCAGGGATGGCGAACAGGTGCTGTCGCTGCTGGCCATCCAGTTCGGGCAGAACGGCGAGGGGCCGGATGGAACCGTCGAATTCGTCCTTTCCGGGGGGGCCTCGATCACGCTCGATGTGGAATGCATCGAGGTTCAGCTTGCAGATACCGGTGGCGCATGGGAAACCGGTTTCAAGCCCCGCCATCCGGCCGGAGCCTGATCAAGTGCCCGCCGGCCGTTAATGGCCGCACGCTTTTTAGACTATCTATTGAGGACTTTTTCCATTGGCCATCCGCCTTGATTATCTCACGCCCGGCTTCGAAGAGCAGTTCGCAGCCTTTCTGACGACCAAGCGGGAAGTCTCGGAAGACGTGAATGCGACTGTGCGGGCGATCATCGATGACGTGCGCCTGCGCGGCGACGCGGCGCTGGCCGATTATTCGAACAAATTCGACGGCCTCGATTTCGCTGTGACCGGCATGGCCGTCACCCCGCAAGAGATCGACGCGGCGATCGGCATGGTCCCCTCCGAGGTTCTCGGCGCGCTGAAGGTCGCTGCGGTTCGCATCGAGGCGCATCACGTCCGGCAACGGCCGAAGGACGATATCTACGAGGATTCGATGGGCGTCGGCCTCGGTTCGCGCTGGACCGCGATCGATGCCGTCGGGCTCTATGTGCCAGGCGGCACGGCAAGTTATCCGAGCTCGGTGCTGATGAATGCGTTGCCGGCCAAGGTTGCCGGTGTCGAGCGCATCGTCATGGTCGTGCCCGCCAATGGTGGCGTCATCAATCCGGCGGTGCTTGCCGCGGCGCGCATGGCGGGCGTCGAGGAAATCTACCGGATCGGCGGGGCCCAGGCGATTGCGGCTCTTGCCTATGGCACGGCGACGATCGCGCCGGTCGCAAAGATCATGGGGCCGGGCAATGCTTATGTCGCCGCCGCCAAGCGCCAGGTCTTCGGAACCGTCGGCATCGACATGATCGCCGGACCTTCCGAGGTTCTCGTCATCGCCGACCGCGACAACGATCCGGACTGGATCGCCGCCGATCTTCTCGCCCAGGCCGAGCACGATGTCGGGGCCCAGTCCATCTTGATCACCGACGATGCGCCGTTTGCTGCGGCGGTCGAGGCGGCGGTCGAGCGCCAGCTCCAAACGCTGCCGCGCGGCGAAACCGCAAGAGCCAGCTGGCGCGATTTCGGCGCGGTCATCCTCGTGCCCGATCTGGAGGTGGCGGTGCCGCTCGCCAACCGCATCGCGGCCGAGCATCTCGAACTTGCGCTCGCCCATGCCGATGCGATGATCCCGAAGATCCGCAATGCCGGCGCCATCTTCGTCGGCCGCCACACGCCGGAAGTGATCGGCGATTATGTCGGTGGCTCAAACCATGTGCTGCCGACGGCCCGTTCCGCCCGTTTCTCCTCCGGCCTCGGCGTGCTCGACTATATGAAGCGCACGTCCATCCTGCGCCTCGGCGCCGACCAGCTGCGTGACCTTGGACCGGCCGCGATCGCGCTTGCCCGCGCCGAAGGTCTGGAAGCGCATGCGCGGTCGGTCGCCATTCGCCTCAATCTCGGGGGCGAGGGATGACAGGCAGCCACCGCCTCTGCGATGTCGTGCTGGACGAAACCATCGGCCGTTCGACGCCCGACGTCGAACACGAGCGGGCGGTTGCGATCTTCGATCTGATCGAGGAGAATTTTTTCGAACCGGCCGGCCACGCCGGCGGTCCCTACCGGCTCAACCTGTCGCTGATCGACTCGAAGCTCGTCTTGGTGATCACCACCGAGGCGGGTGCAGGCGTGGCGACCCATATCCTGTCGCTGACGCCGTTCCGCCGAATCGTGAAGGACTATTTCATGATCTGCGAAAGCTATTACGAGGCGATCCGCTCCTCGACACCGAGCCAGATCGAGGCGATCGACATGGGCCGGCGCGGCATTCACAATGAAGGCTCTCAGACGCTGATGGACAGGTTGTCGGGCAAGATCAAGCTGGATTTCGATACGGCACGGCGCCTGTTCACGCTCGTCTGCGTGCTCTACTGGCGGGGATAGCCGTGACGGTCGCTGCTTCCCCCAACCTGCCGCAGCAGACCGGGAAAACGCCGAAGTCGGTGCTGTTCATGTGCGGAATGAACGCTATCCGCTCGCCGATGGCCGAAGTGCTGGCGAAAGCGATGCTGCCGCCGGGGACCTATATCGCCTCGGCCGGTGTCAGGCCGGGAGAGCGCGATCCCTTCGTCGATGTGGTGCTGCAGGAAATCGGGCTGACGGCCGGGCGGCATCAGCCGCATACGCTGGACGAACTCGAGGACGATTATTTCGATCTGATCGTCACCCTTGCGCCAGAGGCGCATCATGCGGCGCTGGAATTGACGCGGTCGATGGCGATCGATGTGGTATATTGGCCGACGCCAGACCCGACGGTCGCAACCGGAACCCGCGAGCAGATCGTCGCGGCCTATCGCGAGGTCCGAAATCACATCGCCACCTTGCTTAAGCATCGTTTGCTTGGACAAATGCCGGACAAGATGGCATAGCGCACAGGAAAACCGGAAAAGACGGTCGCTGCTGTTCACAAAACCGCGGCGATTGTGTAGTTTCCGCCAAATTTTGAAGGGCGCGGGTAGCGTCCACAGAGAAGCACAGAAAGAAATACCCTACATGGCGAAAGAAGAAGTCCTCGAATTCCCGGGCGTAGTCACCGAATTGCTTCCCAATGCGACGTTCCGCGTCAAGCTTGAAAACGAACATGAGATCATCGCCCATACGGCCGGTCGCATGCGCAAGAACCGCATCCGTGTTCTCGCCGGCGACAAGGTACTTGTCGAAATGACCCCCTACGACCTGAGCAAGGGCCGTATCACCTATCGCTTCAAATAAGCGCGGCGCGGCTTGTTTGCCGCAAAACACGAGATCGATGGCCCTGTTGCGATGGCATTGACACACAAGCTGATCCTGGCCTCCGGTTCGCCGCGGCGTGTCGAACTGCTCGCCCAGGCGGGCATCGAGCCGGCGCGACTGATGCCGATGGATCTGGACGAGACGCCGAAGCGCACCGAGCATCCGCGCTCGCTGGCCTGGCGGCTGTCGTCGGAGAAGGCACGGGCAGCGCTTGCCGCCATCAAAGGCGAGCCCGGCTGGGAAGGAAGCTACATCCTCGCCGCCGATACCGTTGTCTCCGTAGGACGCCGGGTTCTCGGTAAGCCGGAACTGGTCAGTGAAGCGTCGAGTGCGCTGCATCTTCTTTCCGGCCGCAGTCATCGGGTCTATACCGGCGTCTGTCTGATCACGCCGGACAAGACGGTGCGGCAGAAGGTCATCGACACCAAGGTACGTTTCAAGCGGCTCTCCAGCCACGATATCGACAGCTACCTCGCGTCGGGCCAGTGGCGCGGCAAAGCGGGTGCCTATGGCATCCAGGGCATCGCCGGCAGCTTCGTCGTCAAGCTGGTGGGTTCATATACCAATGTCGTCGGCTTGCCGCTGTATGAGACGGTGAGCCTGCTGATGGGCGAAGGTTATGACGTGCATGAAAGTTGGATGAAGGGCTAACGCCATGAGTTCTGAAGGAAACAAGGGTGCATCGAATATTGCGCCGCTGCGCAAGACTGTGCCATGTCCGGAATGCAGGCGCCCGTCGCACCGGGAACACTACCCCTTCTGTTCCGACCGCTGCCGTAACGTCGATCTCCACAGATGGCTCAAAGGTTCCTATGCCATTCCGGTAGCCGACGACGAATCGAAAGCCGGCGACGAGGAATAATGCGGCTAAAAATTTCGCGGATATCCGTTGTTTTTCAGATGTTTGCGACGAATGACATTTTCCTGTCGAAAAAACGTCATTTGGTGCTGGACACCGCCGAACAAGATGTTATAACCCCGCTCGCTTCCGGGGCGCAGCCAACCGCCCCACGGTTCTTCAAGCGGAACCACTGCTCACAAAGCAGGGATGCCCGGATAGCTCAGTTGGTAGAGCAGCGGATTGAAAATCCGCGTGTCGGTGGTTCAAATCCGCCTCCGGGCACCATTTTTCTATGAACATCTCATAGTCTTGGGGAGAACCGGTTAGTTACCTGTGGTTCACATTCCAGATTGCCGCCCTGAGCACGAATGCGGTCACGGGCCTGACCTCCACACAGGTCGATGCCTTGTCCGCCACACAGGTTGCGGCTTTAACATCGTCCCAGGTTGCGAGCCTCAGCTCGACACAGATTGCCGCCCTGAGCACGGCCGACCTGGCGACCTTCTCGACCGACGAAATCGCCGCAATCAGCGCGGCTGCCCTGTCCGGACTGTCTACTGGCAATATTGCGGCCCTCAGCGCCGGCCAGACCGCGACCTTGACGACAAGCCAGGTGGCAGCTTTGTCTTCCAGTCAGATCGAGGCCTCGAGTTCCGCGCAGATTGCAGCGCTGACCACGTCGCAGATCGGCGCTCTGGGTTCGGGGCAAGCCAAGGCCCTGTCCAGAGATAGCATCGCGGCGCTTTCCGCTGGCCAGATTGCTGCCTTGAGCACGAAGGCGGCAACAGGCTTGACCTCCACGCAGATCGATGCCTTGTCGACCGCGCAGGTCGAGGCTTTGACATCGACGCAGATTGCGAGCCTCAGCTCGACGCAAATTGCCGCCTTGAGCACGGCCGACCTGGCGACCTTCTCGACCGACGAAATCGCGGCGATCAGCTCGGCTGCCCTGTCGGGGCTGTCAACGTCCAACACCGCAGCGCTTTCCACCGGCCAGATTGCGGCCATGAGCGCGAAGGCGGTTGCGGGTTTGACCTCGGCACAGATCGCCGCCTTGTCAACCGGCCAGATCGCCGCTTTGTCTTCGATTCAGATCGCTGCATTGGGACCGACACAAGTCCCGGCTCTGTCTACCGAGGATCTGGCGACCTTTTCGACCGATGAGATCGCGTCGCTCAGTTTGTCTGCCATCTCCGGACTATCCACGGAAGACATTTCGAACCTGTCGAGCGATCAGCTGCAGGCCATAACGGCGGCCCAGGTGGAGGCGCTGGATGCGGAGCAAATTGCTGCGGTCATTTCAGCCTATCAGTCATTCTGATGGTTGACTGCACGGCGTTGGCTGCATGACGTCCCGGGGAGTGGTGTGACTTCCGCTATCGCCGAGCTTTCCGGGAAGGATTTAGTCGGGAATCCGCGCATGAGACGGCCCCATGATGTCCTTTCCCCTGATGCTTCGAGCGGCACGCCCGGCGGCGCGGGTGCCGACTCGACGGCGGGCACGGGCGGACTGCCTCCTCTTCGTCACGGCCGGCGTGGCGGCAAGCCTTGCCGATGCCCCACCAGCACCGCCGCCTTCAAGTTATTGCGGTGGTGATGACAGATGGACGCTAATGCGCCGCGGTCGCCGGGCGCGCAGCGGTGGTCCCGCCACTGAAAATGATCCCCGCGAACATTAACACACCGGCGAACGCAATGATCGACGCGACCGCCACAACGGGCTCCATCGACGGGTTGCCAGTGAGCATGAGGTAGAGCGCCGGCACCAGCAAAGCCACGCCGGCCGTGTAGACGGCATACTGGATCATCGCGATCCGACGTTCAGCTTTGGCCGGATTGAGGGCGTGGTATCCGCCGAAAATCGCCATGGTGACCCATCCGAGCAGGTTCGCATGAGCGTGTGCACCGATCGCACTATGATCGCCAGCGATGGCCATGTGCAGGCCCATGGAAATCCCGATGATCAGGAAGATGATGGCTGTTTTGAAATAAAGCTGAGCGACGCGCGGCATTCAGGATCCCCCTATTGTTGCCCCGCGCTAATATTAGCATTGATTTGGATTTGCCGAGAATAACCAAAATTGGTGGCGTCGCCGCAAACCTCCGCCCTGCCGGAGCGTCCGCTTGCTGCGCGAATTGCGTGTTGCGCATTTTCCCGGCTAAGGCGATCAGTTCCCCCCATCAAAGGGCAAACACATCGATCGGTTCGCCAAGCCCCCGCAACGGATGCAGGCCTAAATTTTCCAACTGGGCCTGGCATCCTGCCGTCTCGACGAAGGCCCGTGACAGAAGCACGGGGCGCTTGAGTTCCTTCGTCAGGCTTTCCAGGCGCGAGGCGATGTTGACGGCAGGGCCGATGACGGTGAAGTCGAGGCGGCTGCGCGAACCGATATTGCCGTACATCACATCGCCCACATGGACGCCGATGCCGTAGCCGAGAGGTGCATGACCCTTTTTCACGTTCTCCTCGTTCAGCGCCGCCATGGCGGCCTGGGCCTCGCGGATAGCACTTAGCAGGTCGTGGCAGGCATTGGCGTTGCTGAGCGGAAAGATCGCCAGAAGACCGTCGCCCATGAATTTCAGGATTTCGCCGCCGTGCCGTTCGATCGGTTCCGCCATCGCATCGAAATATCCGTTCAGGAGTTCGATGACGTCGTCGCGGGGCCACATATCGGATATGCCGGTAAAGTCACGCAGATCGCAGATCAGGATGGCAGCACCCACCGTTACGCCGCTGCCCCGAGTCGTAGCGCCTGCGAGGATCTGCTCGCTTGCATGCGGGCCGACATAGGTTTCAAGAAGCGTGCGCGCCAGGCGGTTTTTCAGCCGGATCTCGCTGACAAGGGCAACGGCCGGCAAAAGGTCGGCCAGGAATGCGATCTCGCCATCGCTGAAACCGCCGGGCCTGTCGCTGGCAAAGGAGATGATGTGGCGCTTGCCCAGCGTGTGTTCCAGCGGCCAGGCGATATAGTCGGTATGCCCCTCGGCGCGCAGTTCGTCGTAAAGCGGGTAGGGTGAAGCGTCCCCGTATCCCGGCTCAATGTGCTGGCGGACGACGGTGGCGCCGCTGTTGAGTTCGTTGATCGGGCTGTTGCGATATTGGGCGGTGTCCTCGACACCATAGCCAAAGGTGCGGATTTCGGCCTCTTTCATACCTCTCAGCCACAGAATCCGCGCGCCGAGCCATTGCGGATGGAGCGTGCGGAAATGCAACGTGCCGCGCGAGACCGGCACGCCGGCCTCGACGAGCTTGTCGCACATCGCCACGAAGATATTGTCGATGAAGCGCTCGTTGCGCGTCTCGCTCACCAGCCATTCTACGATGCCGCTGCTGTCGCCTGGCAGCAACTCTGTGCTCCCGGGGCGCAGGCTGGAAGTGGCGCTGGATGGAAATTGCATAACTACACCCCGTCATGGTCGTCGGCGCTGTGGACTGTAAACTTAGTCACGGCGAGACCGGAATACCAGAGTGGGATGTGTCTTAAGTGCTTTGAGATTGGCCCGTCGCGCCAACTATGGCCGGCCGGGAGAGGGCGGTCGGCGCGATGCCGATTGCAAAACAGAATCATGGCGCCGTCTGGTCCGACGGCGCCATGAGAAATCGTTTAGGCGGCAGCCGAAACGCTGCCTTCGACCGGAACTTCCGAGATCGTCTTCAGGATCTGGGAGGCGATCTGGTAGGGGCAGCCCTGCGAGTTCGGGCGGCGGTCTTCCAGGTAACCCTTGTATCCGTTGTTGACGAAGGAGTGCGGCACGCGGATCGAAGCGCCGCGGTCAGCAACGCCGTAGCTGAACTTGTTCCACGGCGCAGTCTCGTGCTTGCCGGTCAGGCGCTTATCGTTGTCCGGACCGTAGACGGCGATGTGGTCCATCAGGTTCTTTTCAAAGGCCGCCATCAGCGCTTCGAAATATTCCTTACCGCCGACTTCGCGCATATGCTTGGTCGAGAAGTTGGCATGCATGCCAGAACCGTTCCAGTCGGTATCGCCGAGCGGCTTGCAATGGAACTCGATGTCGATGCCGTATTTTTCCGTCAGGCGCTGCAGCAGGTAGCGTGCCATCCAGATTTCGTCAGCGGCCTTCTTGGAGCCCTTGCCGAAAATCTGGAATTCCCACTGACCCTTGGCCACTTCGGCATTGATGCCTTCGTGATTGATGCCGGCAGCGAGGCAGAGGTCGAGATGCTCTTCGACGATCTTGCGGGCGACGTCGCCGACACTCGAATAGCCGACGCCGGTGTAGTACGGACCCTGCGGAGCCGGGTAGCCCGTTTCCGGGAAGCCGAGCGGACGACCGTTCTTGTAGAAGAAATATTCCTGCTCGAAGCCGAACCAGGTGCCTTCGTCGTCGAGGATCGTGGCGCGGCTGTTGGACGCGTGCGGCGTGACGCCATCCGGCATCATGACTTCGCACATGACGAGCGCGCCGTTGGTGCGGGCCGGATCCGGATAGATCGCAACCGGCTTCAGCACGCAGTCCGAGCTGCGGCCTTCGGCCTGCATGGTCGACGAACCGTCGAAGCCCCACAGCGGCAGCTGTTCGAGTGTGGGGAACGTTTCGAATTCCTTGATCTGTGTCTTACCGCGAAGATTCGGTACCGGTGTGTACCCATCGAGCCAGATGTACTCGAGCTTGTATTTCGTCATTTCGAACCTCTCATGGGTTGATGATGCGCAGCACCAGGAAAACCTGAACCGTGCTTCGCCGCCAACGGCTGGCGACATACATGCACAGGTCGTGCCAGTTTGGTGGGCGCGGCGTTCGATGCCCATTCTTGTCTCCGCAAGAGGACAATTATCGGACAAGGCAGCCTTGCGAGAGCGGCGGGATGCGGAATTCCGAAATCACTGGCGAAATTGAGTTTTTTCGGACAGGGCGGCCTTCGTTTCCGGCAATTTGGCACCCGCTTTTCTTTAAAATCTCGAACTTTGCGCAATTTTTACGCAAAATCCGCGACATTTTGACCTGAGTGCAAACGCCCAAAATTTGTTGCGAAAACTCGGCCAAGACGTCTCTGCCTAAAAAATAGCCTATTTTTTAGGCGCAATGATTTTTTTTTAATCAATCCGCGCAAAACCGACGCAAACCTGTTATGTTCGCCTCATTCGATCCGCGAAAGGCTCGAAAACCTAGGAAAATGATAGATGGCAATGATTTCTACGGGCGAGACTGCCAAAATCTACGAATTCCCCGCCGGAGGCCGGAAATTGGGCGGCCGCCGCTTCGAGCAGGCGGGCACGGTTACCGATTTTCGGCCCAAGCCGGTTCTGGCGGTCGATTACAGCAACTGGTACCATGAAGAAGCGCTCCGCGAGGAACAGACGCCGAAGTCCTGAACGGGACGGGAGCCAGTTGCTGCCGTTGCCGAATATGCCGCTCCAGTGGAGCACCGCATTTGCGCGTTGACGATACTCCGCGCGATACAATTGGATGACTGAGAGTCATCACCAAAGCACCTGAAAGCCTGATCCCTCGACTCTTGGAGAGCTTTCCGCCGCTCAATCGGAAGCATATGGTTAACAAATGCCAACCGCTCGACCGAATGTGACGCTATTTTAACAGTTTAGGCGCAAATTAAGGCAGAGTCGCCTTTCGACGGGATCAAAGACTGATGCTGATCCGTTGTACGATCGGAGATTTGGCGCAACCGGCATCGAAGATTGCCGGTGCGGGCGAATACCCCGCGGGCCGGGAGCCATACGGTCTCACCTTGAACCTGCGGAGGAAGAAGGATGCTCGACATGACTGACCATATCATGAAGACGCTCTTGAACATCATGGTTGCGCTGTCGCTCGGCGCCTTCATGGTCCTGTTCATCGTCCTGTAACGGTAGGCCGGAGCCCCTCGGCTCACGGATAGAGATAGTGCGCCTCCCATTCGTCATGGGGAATAAGGTCGCCGATTGTGTAGTTGAACGACAGCACCTCGATATGGTCAGGCCCGGTGCTGCACTTGTATTTCAGCTTGTACCATTCGCCCTTGCTTCGAAAAACCGCGCCCGGGGCCTGTATCTTGTCGTCTTCGACGATCGGATCCGCGAAAGTATAGGCAATCACCTTGTCCGGCTTGAACGATGTCTTGTCGGCATTGATTTCCCACATCGCTTCGGTATCGCATCGCTGTTCCAGCCGGGTCTGGGGATCGAGCTCCTCGAACTGTTTGATCAGGGACCGGTCCATGGCCGCGGCGGGCGCGGCAATGGCAGCAACCAGCAAAGTCAAGCAAACAAGCCTGTTCATTGCGTCGTCAACTCCTTCGTCATGTCAGAAAATGGAAGCCGCAAACAAGCGTCAGGACGATGCCCGGGCGGATACTGACGTTAACATCAAGGAAACCTTTGTGTTCATTCAAAGGCAGGCATGCCTAAATGGCGGAGACGTCGATCCACTCGGCAGAAGCAAGTTGGGCCATCCTGTCGGGATTGATGCGGACGGCCGCATGCGGCGCGCCGGCAGCGGGCACGACCTCATCGAAGATCTTGAGCGAGATGTCGCAATAGACCTTGTGCGGCCTTGCAAGGCCGAAGGGGCAGACCCCGCCGACGGGATGGCCCGTCTCTTCCTCGACCTCGTCAAAGCCCAACATGCGGGCCTTTGTGGCGAAGAGGGCCTTGTACTTCTTGTTGTCGAGGCGGGCATCGCCGCGCGTGACGATCAGGATAACCTCGTCGGCGACCCTGAGCGCCAGCGTCTTGGCGATCTGCGCCGGCTCGACACCATGCCCCTCGGCTGCAAGAGCGACGGTGGCGGTGCTCTGCGGAAGTTCGATGACGTCGATGTCGGGGGCTTTTTCGGCGAAGAACAATTTGACGGAGGAAAGGCTCATGGCGCTACAACGGCTCCGCTCGGATGGAAACCGCATGCGCGGCCTATCCGGATATTAGGAAGGGTGACGGTAGATGCTCCGGGCGCTCAACCGTCACGTGAGCTGTCCGGCGATATTTTCAGTCGTCGTTCGATGCGTCAAGATTTTCCGGACGAGTGCCTTCCTGGTCATGCGGCAGGTAGCCGTGGTTAGTGAACCAGTTGATCAGGATGGCGGCGATGGCCTGGTTGCGCGTATCCATTCCCGGATGATCGGAAATGAAGGATTGAAGTGCTTGTTCGATCCGGGGGTCGTAGAGGTCAGACATGATGGCTCCCAACTGCAATTGGCGGGTTGCGCCGGCTTCCCCTCCGGAAAACCGGTGCCCCATTTTCAGTTCGTCAAGCGCTCTTGACGATGCGGATCAACACCAGAAGGATGATGGCGCCGATCGTCGAATGAATGATGGCGGCGAGGATGCCGCTGCCGATGCTGATGCCGAGATAGGGGAAGAGCGCCCCGGCGATGAAGGCGCCGACGATGCCGACAACAATGTTGCCGATCAGGCCGAAGCCGAATCCCGAGACGATCAAACCTGCAAGCCAGCCGGCAATGGCGCCGACGATCAGAAAAACGATAATACTTTCGATACCCATGGATGTTCCTTTCCGTTGTATCCGCAGATGCAAGATAGAGCGAAAAGACAACCGCGTCAGAGGGGAAAGTGAATCTTCGAAGCTTTTTTGCTTTCAATAGGTTGAAAGACGGGACGGAGGCAGGATTTCCGATCGGGGCGGGTCAAAAATCCATGCTTGCTGTCTAAACAAAACGGCCCGGCAACCCGCCGGGCCGTTTCGCGAATCAGTCGTGACTCAGACGATGCCGCCGCCGCCGCTCTTCGATGCCGGGCGCTCGCTCGAGACCTTGGCGCGGTATCCGCTCGCCCGATAGGCCGCAACCGGTGCGATCGCGCCGCCTGCCTCGTACCGTGCCATGGCAAGAATGGGCTCGACATGGGTGCGGAAGGCGGCTTTCAGTGTTTCCGTCGCCATCAGTGCATCGTTACCATCTTGGTAACCCTCAAGCGCCTTACGATCGACGAGCAGCGCTTGTGCGTACGCGCGGCTGACTTCCATCGCCGAGTTCATCAGGCTTTCGATCGGGTCGGTAACATTGTGGCTCTGGTCAAGCATATGCGCAGGTGAAAAGCCCTCCGCATTACGCGTTTCAGCATCCACCAGTTCATTGAAGACGAGGAACAGGCGGTAGGGATCGATCGAACCCGTATCGAGATCGTCGTCGCCATACTTCGAATCGTTGAAATGGAAGCCGCCGAGTTTCTTGAACTGGATGAGGCGGGCGACGATCATCTCGATGTTGACGTTCGGCGCGTGGTGGCCGAGATCGACGAGGCAATAGGCCTTGGGGCCGAGTTCCTGGGCGATCAGATAATTGGTGCCCCAGTCCTGCACGACGGTCGAGTAGAAGGCCGGTTCGAACATCTTGTGCTCGGTGAAGATGCGCCAATCATCCGGCAGGCCCTTGTAGATGACCTTCATCGCCTCGAGGTAGCGCTCGAAACTCCTGGTGAAGTTGCTTTGGCCAGGGAAGTTGGAGCCGTCGCCGATCCAGACGGTCAGCGCCTTGGAGCCGAGCGCCTTGCCGATCTCGATGCATTCGAGATTGTGATCGACGGCCTGCTGGCGGGTGGCGGCATCGGCATGGGACAGCGAGCCGAACTTGTAGGAATGAGCCTGATCCGGCGCGTTGGAGAAGGTGTTGGAGTTCATCGCGTCAAAACCGAGACCCAGCGCGTTGCCCTTTTCCCCCAGTTCCTTGAGGTCGTCGACCTTGTCCCACGGAATATGCAGCGAGACGGTCGGCGTTGCCCTGGTCAGCTGCTGGATGACCGAGCAGTCCTCGATCTTGTCGAAGATGTTGCGCGGCTCGCCGGTGCCGGGAAAGCGAGCAAAGCGCGTGCCGCCGGTGCCGACGCCCCAGGAAGGGACGGCAACTCCGTAAGTAGATACTTTCTCTTTGATCGCGCCGATATCGATGTCACGGCGCGACAGCTGCGCGCCGAGATAGTCGTAATCGGCTTTCAGATCGGCAAGGCGGGCCGCGTTGTCGGCATCGATGACGTCTTTTTTGATCATCAGTGTCATGTCGCCCTCCGGTCTAGCGCGTGAACGACTGGGCATTGCCCGCGTCGACATTGATGATGTTGCCGGTGGACTTGGCCGACATGTCGGAGGCGAGGAAATAGATCGCTTCCGCAATGTCTTCCGGATAGACGCTGAGCTTCAGCATGGAGCGATCGCGATAGTGGGCCTCCAGTTCGTCGACATCCATCTTGTAGGCCGCCGCGCGCTGTTCCTTCCACTCGCCCGTCCAGATCTTCGAGCCGCGCAGAACGGCATCCGGATTGACGACGTTGACGCGGATCTGCGCCGATGCGCCTTCGAGCGCCAGGCAACGGGCAAGGTGGATTTCGGCCGCCTTCGCCGTGCAATAGGCGGATGCGCCGGGGGAGGCGGCAAGGCCGTTCTTGGAGGCGACGAAGACGACGTTGCCGCCGGCCTTCTGTTGACGGAAGATGCGGAAGGCTTCGCGCGAGACGAGGAAATAGCCCGTCGCCAGGATATCGACGTTCTTGTTCCAGAGCGCCAGCGTCGTGTCCTCGATCGCGGCGGAGGAAGCAAGGCCGGCATTGGAGACGAGAATATCGAGGCCGCCGAATTCGAGCAGTGCATCGGCGAAGCTCTTCTCGACAGCGGCTTCATCGGTGACGTTCATGTTGACGGCGCGGACGAAATCCTTGCCGTAGCGGCCACCCAGCTCGGTGTGGGCTGCGGCCAATGCCGTCTCGTCGATATCGGCGAGCACGACGCAGGCGCCTTCCTGCATCAGGCGGTTGGCTGTCGCCTTGCCGATGCCGCCGGCGCCGCCGGTGACGAGCGCGATCTTGCCGGCCAGCATCTTCGGTTTCGGCATGCGCTGCAGTTTTGCTTCCTCGAGCAGCCAGTATTCGATGTCGAAGGCCTCCTGTTCCGGCAGGCCGACATAGGTCGAAACGCCGGAAGCGCCGCGCATGACATTGATCGCGTTGACGTAGAACTCGCCGGAAATACGGGCTGTAGCCTTGTCCTTGGCGAAGGTGATCATGCCGACGCCCGGCACGAGATAGACGACCGCATTGGGATCGCGCATCGCCGGGCTGTTGTCGCGCTTGCAACGCTCGTAGTAGGCGGCGTAACCGGCACGGTATTCGGCGATTGCCGCTTCGAGGCCGGCCAGCGTCTTGTCGATATCGGGATTGGCCGGATCGAAATCGACGACCAGCGGGCAAATCTTGGTGCGCAGGAAATGGTCGGGGCAGGATGTGCCGAGCGCTGCCAGCGGCTCCAGGTTCTTCGACGTGACGAAGTCGAGCACGGCCTGGCTGTCGTCAAAGTGCCCGAGCTTTCGCTCGTCTGTACTGATCATGCCGCGAATGACCGGCATCAGTTTTTGCGCGACGGCGCGGCGTTGCTCGGCCGGGAGAACAGGCTTGACTGCGCCGCCGAAAGCCGGGGCCGTGTTGGTCGTCTCGAACCAGGCAATCGCCTTGTTGATGATCTCGATCGTGGTCTCGTAGGCTTCCTTGGCCGTGTCGCCCCAGGTGAACAGGCCATGGCTTTCAAGGATCAGCCCGCGTGCATTCGGATTCTCAGCGCAGAATTTCGAAAGCCACAGGCCGAGCTCAAATCCGGGCCTTTTCCACGGTAGCCAGCCGATATCATCGCCGAAAATCTTCTGCGTCAGTTCGCGACTGTTCTTCGACGCGGCGATGGCGATGATCGCATCGGGGTGCATGTGGTCGACATGTTTTTTCGGCACATAGGCGTGCAGCGGCGTATCGATGGAGGCCACGCGCGGGTTAAGGTTGAAGGTGCAGTGCGGCAGGTAGCCGACCATCTCGTCTTCGAAGTCGATGCCGCGATAGAGGCCCTTCAGGGCTTCGAGCTTCTCCATATAGAGGGTGGAAAAGCCGTCCATCTTGATCGTGCCGACATCGCCGCCGGAGCCCTTGACCCACAGAACCTCGACCTCGCCGCCGCCGAGCGGGTCCTTTTCGATGACCTTGGCAGAGGTGTTGCCGCCGCCGTAATTGGTGATGCGCTTGTCGGAGCCGAGCAGGTTGGAGCGATAGAGCAGCCGCTCCGGCTCGCTCATCCCGGCTGCCTTGCTGTCGTCCCAGAGATTGGCAAGGCGCGCGCCTTGTTGCTTGTCGAGCATCGTCATTCCTCCCGGTCAATTCTGCGCCGGCCCCCTTTTAATTTTCAGGGGTAAGAGCGCATTCGTTGTGATCAGATCACACAAAGATCGGCGCCATGTCAATCATAAACGATCAAAAACAATCATATTGCAGCGCACAATGAAAAAATATGATCGTATGTGATTGACAATGCGCGGTCGTGATGGAAGCATAGGCATCGTTGGAGGATGGAATGCACGAAAAAGAGCGACACAGGATCATTCTGTCAGCTGTCCAGGACAAGCCGGTGATCACCGTGCCTGAGCTGGTGGATCTGACCGACAGTTCCGAAGCGACGATCCGCCGGGATATCGCGGCGCTGCATGTGCAGAAGCGGCTGCGCCGGGTGCGCGGCGGCGCGGAAGCAATCAACCCGCCGCAGTTCGTCGGGCTTGCCGGCCGGCCCTTCAGCGTCAATGAAGGCCTGCATGCCCGCCAGAAGCAGGCGATCGCCAAGGAAGCGGTGGCGCTCTGCCAGGATGGCGAGCCGATCATCATCAATGGCGGTACCACGACCTTCCAGATGGTGCATTTCCTGGCCAATCGCCGGATGCAGGTGTTCACCAATTCCTTTCCGATCGCCGAACATCTGCTCAAGCATTCGAAGAATACGGTGATGCTGTCGGGCGGCACGATCTACCGCGAGCAGAACATTATCCTCAGCCCCTTCGATAATGACGTGACGCGCAACTTCTATGCGCGCCGCATGTTCATGGGTGCGCAGGGGCTTGGGCCTCTCGGCCTGATGGAGGGCGATCCGCTGCTCATCCAGGCGGAACAGAAATTGATCGACCAGGCCGATGAACTCGTCGTGCTGATCGACTCGTCGAAATTTCACAAGCGCTCCAGCCTCATTCTCTGCGGGCTGAAGCGCATCACCACGGTGATCACGGATTCGGGCATCGAGGACAGGCATGTCCGGATGCTCGAAGATGCCGGCGTCAATTTGGTCGTTGCCAATACGAGGTCCGGCAATCTTGAGGAGAATGCTTCCTCGTCGGCGTGAGGCCGGCGGGAGGAGGGGAGTGGGAACCGCCGGAGGCTTCAGGGCCAACCGGCAGAATTTGAAAGCATAAAGCCGAATGAACGCGATCATTGTGAACGCGTGGCTTCAGGGAGGAGAACGTCATGAAAATTTTGAAGGCACTGATGGTCACGACGGCGGTTTCGCTGGCGCTGATGGCCGGCACCGCGCATGCTGAAAACAAGAAGATCGCGCTCGTCGTCAAAGCGCTCGGCATCGGCTTCTTCGAGGCCGCCAACAAGGGCGCGCAGGAAGCTGCCAAGGAACTCGGTGATGTCGAGATCATCTATACCGGCCCGACATCGACGACGGCCGAAGGCCAGATCGAAGTGATCAATTCTCTGGTGGCGCAGAAGGTGGATGCGATTGCCATCTCGGCCAATGACAAGGACGCGCTGGTTCCGGCGCTGAAGAAGGCGATGGATCGCGGCATCAAGGTCATTTCCTGGGATTCCGGCGTTGCACCGGAAGGCCGGGCCATGCACCTCAACCCGTCGTCCAACCCGCTGATCGGCAACATGATCATCAAGCTTGCTGCAGACCAGCTGCCTGACGGCGGCGATGTCGCCGTGCTTTCGGCCTCGGCCACCGCCACGAACCAGAACACCTGGATCGAGGAAATGAAGAAGGTGCAGGGCAACTACAAGGGCATCAATGTCGTAGCAACCGTCTATGGCGACGACCTTGCGGACAGGTCCTATCGCGAAACGCAGGGCCTTATTCAGTCTTATCCGAACCTGAAGGCGATCATCGCTCCGACCTCTGTCGGCATCGTTGCCGCTGCACAGGCCGTTGAAGACGCCGGCAAGGTCGGCCAGATCAACGTCACCGGTCTTGGTCTTCCCTCGGAAATGGCTGGTCACGTCAAGGCCGGTTCGTCCAAGTCCTTCGCGATCTGGAACCCGATCGACCTCGGCTATTCCGCCACGATGATCGCTTATGATCTGATCGGTGGCGCGGAAGCCAAGCCGGGCGCCGAACTGAAGATGGGCCGCATGGGCACCGTCAAGCTCGACGACAGCAATGAAGGCGCGATGGCCGACCCGTTCGTCTATGATGCGTCGAACGTCGAGGAATTCGCCAAGATCTTCTGATCTGGGGATCCCTTCTCCCCAACGGGGAGAAGGTGGCCCGAAGGGCCGGATGAGGGGGAGCGGCACGCGCGGAAAGACCCCCTCATCGCCTCGCTGGCGCTCGGCACTTCTCCCCCTGGGGAGAAGAGGGAGTGCGCGGTTGGCCGCATGCGTCGTTATTTCAAATTCAATCATACCGGTGGATTGCCTCTTGTTGCAGGAAACGACCACATTGCGGATGAAGCCCGCCATCGCTCTTGAGGACATCTCCAAGTCCTTTCCGGGCGTGCGCGCACTCTCCGGCGTCTCGCTGACGCTCTACCGGGCTCCGTCACGGCGCTGATCGGCGAGAATGGCGCGGGAAAATCGACCCTCGTCAAGATCCTGACCGGCATCTACCAGCCCGACAGCGGCGTCATTCTGGTGGACGGCGAAGAGACGCATTTTCCGACCGCACTGTCTGCGGCCCATGCAGGCGTCACAGCGATCCATCAGGAAACAGTGCTGTTCGATGAGCTTTCCGTCGCTGAAAACATCTTCCTCGGTCACGCGCCGCGCAATCGCTTCGGCCTGATCGACTGGAAAAAACTAAATAGCAACGCCCGTGACCTGTTGCACCGCGTCGGCGCCGAGATCGATCCGACCATCCGGCTGCGCGATCTCGGCATCGCCAACAAGCATATGGTGGCAATCGCCCGCGCTCTCTCCATCGACGCCAGCGTCGTCATCATGGACGAGCCGACAGCCGCGCTGTCACACAAGGAAATTCACGAACTCTACGAACTGATCGACCGGTTGAAGGCAGATGGCAAAGCGATCCTGTTCATCAGCCACAAGTTCGACGAGATCTTGCGCATTGCCGATCGCTACACCGTGTTCCGCGATGGCGGCATGGTCGGCGAGGGGCTGATGGCCGATGTGACGCAGGATCAACTGGTGAAGATGATGGTCGGCCGCGATGTCGGTCAGGTCTTTCCGAAAGTGGATGTGGCGATCGGTGAACCTGTCCTGACCGTCTCCGGCTACCGGCATCCGACCGAATTCGAGGATATCAATTTCGAACTGCGCCGCGGCGAGATCCTCGGTTTCTACGGCCTGATCGGTGCTGGCCGTTCCGAATTCATGCAGTCGTTGATCGGCATCACCCGGCCTTCGGCCGGTGCCGTGAAGCTCGATGGCGAGGTGCTGGTCATCCGCTCGCCCGCTGAAGCCATCGAGGCCGGGATTGTCTACGTGCCGGAAGAGCGCGGTCGCCAGGGTGCGATCATCGGCCTGCCGATCTTCCAGAACGTCACGCTGCCCTCGCTGCACCGGACTTCACGCTCAGGCTTCCTCAAACTTGCCAAGGAATTCGCGCTGGCGCGCGAATATACCCAGCGGCTCGATCTGCGTGCGGCATCGCTGGATCAGGATGTCGGCACTTTGTCAGGTGGCAACCAGCAGAAGGTGGTGATCGCCAAGTGGCTGGCGACGCAGCCGAAGGTGATCATTCTCGACGAGCCGACCAAGGGCATCGACATCGGCTCGAAGGCCGCAGTTCACGCCTTCATGAGCGAATTGGCAGGGCAGGGCTTGAGCGTCATCATGGTCTCGTCGGAAATCCCGGAAATCATGGGTATGGCCGACCGCGTCATCGTCATGCGCGAAGGCCGCATCGCCGGGCGTTTCGAACGCTCCGAACTCACGGCGGAAAAGCTCGTGCGGGCCGCTGCCGGCATATCGGAGGCGGCGTGATGGCCAAAATTCTGAAGAACCGCGAAATCCTTCTCGTCGTCGCCATTGCAGCTTTGCTGGTGGCGATCACCCTGCGCTTCCCCGGCTTCGTCGCGCCCGCCAATCTGGCCCGGGTCTATAATGACACGTCGATCCTGATCATCCTGGCGCTCGGCCAGATGGCCGTCATCCTGACGCGTTGCATCGATTTGTCCATGGCTGCCAACCTGGCACTTTGCGGCATGGTCGCAGCGATGATCAATGCCGCCTTTCCTGGTGTGCCAATTCCGTTGGTCATTCTCGCTGTCGTTATCCTCGGGTCGCTGCTCGGCTCGATCAACGGCCTGCTTGTCTGGAAGCTGGACATTCCGCCGATTGTCGTGACGCTCGGCACGCTGACCATCTATCGTGGTACCATCTTCCTTTTGAGCAATGGTGCCTGGATCAATGCCCATCAGATGAGCGACGCCTTCAAGGCGCTGCCGCGTGCACCGCTCGCTGGTTTGCCGGTGCTTTCGTGGCTTTCGGTTCTGGCAATCGCCGCCGTCTATCTGCTGATGACGCGCACGCCGGTCGGCCGCGCCTTCTATGCCGTCGGCGGCAATCCGCATGCGGCTGTTTATACCGGCATCGATGTCGGCCGCACGCGCTTCCTTGCCTATTGCCTGTCCGGCGCTCTGGCAGGTCTCTCGGGCTATCTCTGGGTTTCGCGCTACGCGGTCGCCTATGTCGATATCGCCGCCGGTTTCGAACTCGACATCATCGCGGCCTGCGTTATCGGCGGCATCTCGATTGCCGGCGGCATCGGCTCAGTGCCGGGTGCGGTACTCGGCAGCCTGTTCCTGGGCGTCATCAAGAACGCATTGCCGGTCGTCAACATCTCGCCCTTCGCGCAGCTGGCAATTTCCGGAACGGTGATCATCATTGCCGTCGCCGTCAACGCTCGCGCCGAAAAGCGCAAGGGCCGTGTCATTCTGAAGAAAGCGGAGGCGGTCTGATGGCGGAGCTGAATCTTTCACCCCGGGTCATTCCCGACCGGCTGCAGAGCCGCGGCAATCGGCTGCTGAAAAGCTGGGAGAGCCTGCTTCTCGTCGTGGCGGTGCTGATCTTCACGATCAACTCCTTCGCCTCGCCCTATTTCCTCGATCCGTGGAACCTGTCCGACGCGACCTTCAATTTCACCGAAAAGGCGATGATCGCCTTCGCCATGGCGCTGGTGATCATCGCCGGCGAGATCGACCTGTCGGTTGCCTCGATCATCGCGTTGTCTTCGACGGCCATGGGGCTGGCGGTCAGCTTCGGCTTCGACACACCCACGCTGGTTGTTATCGGCCTCGGCACCGGCCTCCTCTGCGGCATGGTCAATGGTTTGCTAATCACCGGTCTCGGCCTGCCGTCGATCGTCGTCACCATTGGTACGATGAGCCTCTTTCGCGGCCTGTCGTTCATCATCCTCGGCGACAAGGCCTTTACCGGCTATCCCGCGAGCTTCGCCTATTTCGGCCAAGGCTATGTCTGGTGGGTGTTCTCCTTCGAATTCGTTCTCTTTGCCATCTTCGCGGCGATCTACAGCGTGCTGCTGCACAAGACGAATTTCGGCCGCGCGGTCTATGCGATCGGCAACAACCAGACGGCAGCGCTTTTCTCCGGCGTGCGCGTCGGTCGCGTCAAGTTCATCCTCTTCCTGCTGACGGGCCTGATGGCCGGCATCGCCTCGATCTGCCTGACCTCACGGCTCGGCTCCACCCGGCCGTCGATCGCGCTCGGCGTCGAACTCGAAGTGGTGACCATGGTGGTTCTCGGCGGCGTCAGCATTCTCGGCGGCTCCGGCACCATTCCGGGCGTCGTGCTTGCCGCCTTCATCATGGGCATGGTCACCTTCGGCTTCGGGCTCTTGAACGTGCCCGGCATCGTCATGTCAATCTTCATAGGCGTGCTGTTGATTTCGGTCATTGCCTTGCCGATCCTGTGGACCCGCGCCCGCCGCCGCGTCGCGCATTGAGGACGATCCATGGAAAAATACGCCTTTCGCATGCGGCTCAATCCGGGCATGGCCGAGGAGTACAAGGCCCGCCACGACTCCATATGGCCGGAACTGTCGGAGCTTCTGACGTCGGCCGGCGTGTCGGATTATTCCATCCACCTCGACGAGGAGACCAATCTCCTGTTCGGCGTCCTCTGGCGGCGCGACGATCACACCATGGCCGATCTGCCCGAGCATCCGGTGATGCAGAAGTGGTGGGCCTATATGGCGGACATCATGGAGACGAAAGCGGACAACGAGCCGGTCGCCGTTCCGCTGGTCACCGTCTTTCATATGAAGTAATGCCATGAAAACCATCGCCGTCATCGACATAGGCAAGACGAATGCCAAGGTCGCCCTTGTCGATCTCGACCGTTTCGAGGAGACGGCCGTGCGCAAGACTGCCAATGGCGTGACTGTCGATGGCCTCTATCCGCATTTCGACGTCGAGCGCCTGTGGCGGTTCATCGTCGATAGCCTTGCCGTGCTCAATGCTGAAACGCCGATTGACGCCATCTCCGTGACCACTCACGGGGCAACGGCCGTGCTGCTCGACAAGAATGGCGATCTGGCGCTGCCGCTGCTCGACTACGAATTTACCGGACCGGATACGCTGGCAGCAGACTACGACAAGCTGCGACCGCCCTTTGCCGAGACCGGCACGACGCGGCTGCCGATGGGGCTGAATATCGGCGCACAGATCTACTGGCAGGAACAGACGTTCCCGGAGCTGTTTGCCAATGTCGCAACGATCCTCACCTATGCGCAATACTGGTCCTACAGGCTGAGCGGCGTACTCTCCACGGAGTTGACCTCGCTTGGCTGCCACACCGACCTGTGGAAGCCCTATGCCGGCGATTTTTCGACGATGGTCGATGCCCGCGGCTGGCGGCCGCTGTTTGCGCCCGTGCGCCGGGCAAGCGATCTTCTGGGCGGACTGACACCGCGGGCTGCGAAGGACAGCGGCCTGCCGGCAGGTTTGCCGGTCTTCTGCGGTATCCACGATTCCAACGCCTCGCTGCTACCCCATGTCCTGACGCGACCAGCGCCTTTCGCCGTCGTCTCCACCGGAACCTGGGTGGTGATCATGGCGATGGGCGCGAGGAAGATGGCGCTGGACGAGGCGCGTGATACGTTGATCAACGTCAATGCGCTCGGTGATCCCGTGCCTTCGGCGCGGTTCATGGGCGGCCGTGCCTTTGCGACCTTGATCCATGACCGGGCGATCACCGTTTCCGAGGACATAGAAGCGGAAATGGCGGCCCGCCAGTGCATGCTGCTGCCGGCCGTGCCGGAAGGCTCGGGACCTTTCCCGCAGGCAAAGGCGCGATGGACTTGCGAAGAGGATGCATTGACGGGGGCGGAGCGTTTCGCCGTCGTGTCCTTCTATCTGGCGATGATGAGTGCGACGTGCCTCGATCTGATCGGCGCTGAAGGGGAGATCGTCGTTGAGGGACCGTTTGCGGCGAACCCGACCTATCTGCGGATGCTGAGCGCGGCGACAGGAAGACCCGTGCTGACCGGCAGCCAAAGCGCCACCGGCACAAGCCTTGGAGCGGCCTGTCTTGCGGATGGCAGCCGGGCGCGGTTGCATGCGGAGCAATTTAGGGGAAGTGTGCCCGAACGCTACAAGGCCTATGCCGAAAAATGGCGGGCTGAGGCCGGGCGGTCCGAGATAGCGTGAGAAGAGACGGCCAAACGTGCAGCAACGTCAGGCGTGAGAACTACAGCGCGTGAGAAGATTTCGAAGAAATTCTTAAAAGACCCGCGAATTCATTGACTTGCGGTCTTCTTCGATATTGAGGAGCATGGAGATCGCTGCCAGCGTCAGCGTGGCAATCAGCGTAGCACTCAGTCCAAGAACAATCATTGCTCGTTCCTTCTACGTCATCCTCATGATGTCGCTTCAACGTGGCCGGCTGTGCTTGCCCATGGCTTGCGCCGGTCAGAATAGGCAGTAGTTAACGAGCGGTGCCCGCAAGATCAACTCTCAAGTTTTACCATTCAGAACCTGTTGTTTCTTGATTGCGTGCAAACCCCCGGCCCGCATGCGGTTGCGGCTGGTTGCGGCAATATGGGGCTAATTTTAGCGAAAGCCGAAGGGGAGTATCAACCGTTAACCTTCAAGCAAGGAATTAACCATAAACATGGTCGTACACGTCGGAGTGGGAAACTCTACTTCCCGACAAGGCATGATGCCGTACCGACGAACCGGTTCTGATCCGGTATGCATTTCACCGGATACCTCTTGGGAACGAAGCGGTCGAATGCCGTGGCCAGATGGCGTCGCCGCCGTCTCCACGCGCATCTTGCAAGTCGGCACGCTTGGGCATCGCCCCTTCAGTTTATCCGTTGGCATGAAAGGCACCGCGCGCCGTCAAGGCATGTGGGAGGCACTGCAACAGTTCGAATTCTAGGAAATACCCTCTGAAAGCCGCGCCGGTTTTCCAGAGTTGCGCACCGGACCGGGGAACAGCGTTGAGGCAGGATACGTCGCCAGATCAGACCAGGAAGGCGCAGGCAGGCAGTCTGCTCGAGCGCTTGCGGTTTGCCGGGCTCGACGACGGCCAGACCGACGTCTTGCGCAGGAACCGTCAATCCCTCGGCGCCCAGGTCGAGCTGGCGTTACGCGATCTCTTCCAGCGTCTGCAAACCTTCCCCGAGGCCGCCCGTCATTTCACCAGCGATCGCCAGATCGACCGGCTGCATGATCTCCAGTCCTCGCATTGGAGCGTGCTGACCGACGCCCGTTTCGACAGCCTCTATGCCGAGCGGGTCAAGGTCTTGTCCGATGCCGAGAGCAAGATGGGGCTCGATCCACGCTGGCAGATCGCCGGCCATGCGATTGTCCTTGAACGCCTGATCTGCTCGATGATCGAGGAGTTGTGGCCGAAATCCGTTCTGCCGCTCGGCAAGTCGCGCAGGCAGGAACTGAACGACCTGGTCGCCGCCCTGGTGCGCACCGTCTTCGTCGATACCGAAATCGCCGTTTCCCTGCGCTTCAACGAACAGCGCCACAGCCACCAGCGCCAGCTTGCCGAGCAGCGCAAGGCGGGTGAAGCCGAAGCGCTTGCCCTCTTCAGCGATGTGGCCCAGGCGCTTGGCCGGGGCGATCTTTCAGTTCGCACGCCGACCGAGGTTTCCGGCGCCTACCAGCCGCTGGCACAGGAACTGAACGGCGCGCTCGACGTCCTGCAGCGACAGGTTATCGGACTGTCGGATCAGGCGACCACGATGGAATCCTCGTCGCAGGCGCTTGCCGGCCAAACCGGCCAGTTCGCTGTAAAGGCGCAGGAGCAGTCCCAAGCGCTCGGAGACACAGTGGCCTCGCTTGCTGCCATCGTCGATCGCGTCAAACTGAATGCCGCCCAGACGCGCGCGGCTGAAAAGAGCGTTGCCGTTACCCGGCAGTCCGCCGAACATAGCGGCGAGATCGCCGGTCAGGCGATTTCTGCCATGGCCGATATAGAGGCTTCCGCCGAAAAGATCGGCCAGATCATCGGCGTCATCGACGAGATCGCCTTCCAGACCAACCTTTTGGCACTCAACGCCGGCATCGAGGCGGCGCGCGCCGGCGAAAGCGGCCGTGGTTTTGCGGTGGTGGCGCAGGAAGTCCGGGCATTGGCGCAGCGCTCCGGCGACGCGGCTCGTGAAATCAAGCAGCTGGTCTCGAATACAAAATCGCAGGTCGAGGCCGGCGTCGAGCGGGTCGGTCGCACACAGGACGCAATCAGCAGCATCGTCGAGCAGGTCCGCGATATCAACGACGCCATCGCAGGCATCGCAGACGAAACCGCAGAACAGGTCTCCGGCCTGCAGTCGGCGACATCCGAGCTCGGCCGTATTGGTACGGAGATCGGCGTCAGTGCAGGGCAGGCTGCCGGCGCAAAGGCGACGTGCGACGACCTTCATACGGTGATCCTCGAACTCGGCCAGACGATCCGCCAGTTCCATGTTCAGCGGCAGGAGCCGATGGTGGCTTCGTCACCTGCTGCAGCCCCGCCCGCGGTCGCGCGGCAGGACGTGGCCGACGAGGCAAACGAGAGTTTCGACGACGGTTACGGCCTTCAGGGCCGTCTTGCCGGATGGGGGCGCTGATGCCGTATCGCCGCAAACACAGCCAGCCTGCCTCGGCGATCTTCGAATTCCGGCGCGTCCGCGCGAACGGCCGTGCGGAAAATCCGTTGAACCATCCGTGTAAATTACTCCCAGTCAGACAAGGAAAGTAGAGATGGCAACCAGGAAGGCCGCTCCGAAAAGTTTAAGTCTCGCGCCGATCCTCGATCTGAACGAGGCCAACGCTCTGCACAGCAAGCTGATGGGTTTGCGCGGCAACAATCTCGTCATCGATGCTTCCGCGGTGGAGCGCGTCGGGGCGCTCTGCGTTCAGGTGCTGATGGCCGGAGCGAAAAGCTGGGAAGAGGATAAACACGCCTTCGCCTTCTCCAAGGTGTCGGATGCATTCACGAAAACGACGCAGCTCATCGGGGTGAACATTGATCACCTGATGGCAAAGGAGATTTGAGACATGAAAAAGAAAGTTCTCACAGTCGACGATTCCAGGACCATCCGGAACATGCTTCTGGTCACGCTGAACAATGCCGGTTTTGAGACGATCCAGGCGGAGGACGGCATCGAGGGTCTCGAAGTTCTCGAGGATGCCAATCCCGACGTTATCGTCACCGACATCAACATGCCGCGTCTCGACGGTTTCGGCTTTATCGAAGGCGTGCGCAAGAACGAGAAGTACCGGGCGATCCCGATCCTCGTCCTGACGACGGAAAGCGATGCGGAAAAGAAGAACCGCGCCCGCCAGGCAGGCGCGACCGGCTGGATCGTCAAGCCGTTCGATCCGACCAAACTGATCGATGCCATCGAGCGCGTAACAGCCTAACGCCAGGATTCCACCCATGGATATGAACGAAATCAAAGAGATTTTCTTCCAGGAGTGCGAGGAGCAGCTCGCTGAACTGGAATCCGGTCTCCTGCGGCTCAATGACGGCGACCGTGATCCGGAAACGGTGAACGCGGTTTTCCGCGCGGTGCACTCCATTAAGGGTGGTGCCGGAGCTTTCGGACTGGATGATCTTGTCTCTTTCGCGCACGTGTTTGAGACCACGCTTGATTGCGTTCGTTCCAACAAGCTGGAACCGACCCAGGAAGTCCTGAAGGTAATGCTGAAATCGGCTGACGTTCTGGCCGATTTGACCAATGTTGCCCGCGACGGCGGCAGCGTCGATCAGGCCCGTTCGGCACAGCTGATCCGGGAGCTCGAGGCGCTTGCCAAGGGCGAAGCGCCGCCGGCTGCCGCAACCGCCGAGGCTCCGGCACCAAGGGCCGCCGCTGCACCCAAGGCCGCACCGGCACCGAAGCCGGCAGCTGTCGCCGCGGTCGCTGCGCCAAATGACCAGGGCTTTGTCCCTGTTGCTTTCTCCTTTGACGATTTCGGTGGCGAAGAAGAAGCGGTGATCGAACACCCGGCCTATGAGGTGGTCTTCAAGCCGAAGTCGGAACTCTACACCAAGGGCAACGAAGCTGCCCTGCTCCTGCGTGATCTCTCCCGCCTCGGCGAGATGAGCATCCACTGCAACATGGACAGCCTCCCACCGCTTGATCAGATGGACCCGGAAGCCGCTTATTTCTCCTGGAAGGTGTCGATCAAGACCGACAAGGGCGAAGATGCGGTTCGCTCCGTCTTCGAATTCGCCGAGTGGGATTGCGAACTCGACGTCTTGGCGGTCGAAACGGGCGAAGGCGCGGAAGCTATCGGCGGCGACCTGCCGATGCAGCCGGTTCCGTTCGATCTCTCGGCGCTCGACGAAGAGCCTCACGCGCCGCTGGGCGTTGTCGAGGAAGAGGAACAGATCGCAGCCGCCCAGGAAGCGGTCGCAGCCGCCCAAACCGCATCCAATGTCGTCCAGATGGCCGGCAGTGCATCGCGAGCCGCTGCCGCCGACAAGGGGGCGGCCGCTGCTGCCGCCGCTGCCCAGAACAATGCTCAGCAGGCCTCGTCCGCCGCTGCTCCGACGATCCGCGTCGATCTCGACCGCGTTGATCGCCTGATCAACCTCGTCGGCGAGCTCGTCATCAACCAGGCGATGCTGTCGCAGAGCGTCATCGAGAACGACAGCAACGGCGTTTCCTCGATCAACATGGGCCTCGAAGAACTCCAGCAGTTGACGCGGGAAATCCAGGACTCGGTCATGGCGATCCGCGCGCAACCGGTGAAGCCGGTCTTCCAGCGCATGGCCCGCACGGTCCGCGAAATTGCCGATATCACCGGTAAGTCGGTTCGCCTCGTCACCGAGGGTGAAAACACCGAAGTCGACAAGACGGTCATCGACAAGCTGGCCGAGCCGCTCACGCATATGATCCGCAACGCCGTCGACCACGGCCTCGAAATGCCGGAAAAGCGCCTTGCCGCCGGCAAGAGCGCCGAAGGTACGGTGAAGCTCACCGCCAAGCATCGCTCCGGCCGCATCGTCATCGAACTGTCCGATGACGGTGCCGGCATCAACCGCGAGAAAGTGCGCCAGAAGGCGATCGACAACGACCTGATCGCGGCGGATGCCAACCTGTCCGACGAGGAAATCGACAATCTGATCTTCCATGCTGGTTTCTCGACCGCCGACAAGGTCTCCGACCTTTCCGGCCGTGGCGTCGGCATGGACGTGGTCAAGCGCTCCATCCAGGCGCTCGGCGGCCGCATCAACATCTCGTCGAAGCCGGGTCAGGGTTCGGTCTTCACCATGAGCCTGCCGCTGACGCTCGCCGTCCTCGACGGCATGGTCGTCACGGTTGCCGGCCAGACGCTGGTGGTGCCGCTGACGGCGATTGTCGAGACCCTGCAGCCGGATGCTGCGGCGATCCACTCCTTCGGTGCAACGCAGCGGTTGATCTCCATCCGCAACTCCTTCTGCCCGCTGGTCGATGTCGGCCGTATCCTGAACTTCCGTGCGACACAGGCCAATCCGGTGGAAGGCGTCGCCCTTCTGGTGGAATCCGAAGGTGGCGGCCAGCGCGCCCTGATGGTCGATGCCATCCAGGGCCAGCGACAGGTCGTCATCAAGAGCTTGGAAGCCAACTACACGCATGTGCCGGGCATCGCTGCTGCCACCATTCTCGGTGACGGCCGCGTTGCTCTCATCCTGGACGTCGATGCCGTTGTCTCGGCGTCGCGCGGCCAGCCCCTCCACCTCGAAACATCGCTTGCTGCTGCTGGGTAAGGCCAATGACGTATCTCGCAAAAAATCTGACGAATGGAGGGCGCGAGCTCATCGCGTTCCGCATTGGGAATCAGGAATTCTGCGTCAATGTCATGTCCGTGCGGGAAATCCGCGGCTGGACACCGGCGACACCCATGCCGCATGCGCCGCAATACGTGCTCGGCGTGATCAATCTGCGCGGCGCGGTGCTGCCGATCATCGATCTGTCGGCGCGGCTTGGAATGAAGCCGGCCGAACCGACCGTGCGCCATGTCATCATCGTGACGCAGGTCAAGAACAAGGTCGTGGGTCTCCTCGTCGAGGCGGTCTCTGACATTCTGACGATCAAGGACGAGGATATTCAACCGACCCCCGACATGTCGTCCGAGTTCGTACGGACCTTTGCCCGCGGCGTTCTGGCGATCGAAGGCCGCATGATCTGCCTGATCGAACTGGAAGCCGTCTTCCCTCAGACCGAAAGTGAAGCTGCATGAACATGCCGGCCGCCTTTGACAGCAGACTACCCCCGGACGAGTGCCTGGCGAGCGGCGAATATCCGCTGACGCGCCGCGACCTCGCCGAGATTGCTGCGATGATCTATGCCGACGCCGGCATCTACCTGAACGAATCCAAGGCCTCGCTCGTCTATTCGCGCCTGTCGAAGCACATCCGCAATCTCGGCCTGAAGGGGTTCCGGGAATATTGCCAGCTCGTCTCTTCGCCGGCCGGTGCCGCCGAGAGGCGCGATATGCTCTCGCACCTGACCACCAACTTCACCCGCTTCTTCCGTGAGAACCATCATTTCGAACACTTGAAGTCGGACGTTCTGCCGGAGCTTCTGAACCGCGCGAAGAATGGCGGCCGGGTGCGCATTTGGTCGGCGGCCTGCTCCGATGGGCAGGAGCCCTATTCGATCGCGTTGACGGTCCTGTCGATGATGCCGAACGCGGCGGACTACGATTTCCGCATTCTCGCGACCGATATCGACCCCAAGATCCTGGCACTCGCCCGGGCCGGTGCCTATGACGCGACCGCGCTCGAGACCGTCAGTCCCGCGATGCGCAAGCAGTGGTTCTCGGAAACCGCTGTCAACGGCCGTCAGAAGTGGCAGGTTGATGATCGTGTCAAGCGGCTCATCACCTTCAACGAACTGAACCTGATGGCGCAGTGGCCGTTCAAGGGGCAGTTCGACGTCATCTTCTGCCGCAACGTCGTCATCTATTTCGATGAACCGACCCAGATGAAAATCTGGTCGCGCTTTGCCGGCATGCTCACCCCCAAGGGGCATCTCTATATCGGTCATTCCGAGCGTGTTTCCGGTGATGCGAAGTCTGTCTTCGACAATATCGGCATCACCACCTACCGCTACACCGGCAAGGGTCATGGAGGACGCTCATGAGTGCAGCACGCGTTCTTGTTGTCGATGATTCCGCCACCATGCGCGGGCTGATCACCCGTATCCTGAGCAGCGATCCCGAGGTCGAGGTTATCGGCCAGGCCGCAGACGCGATGCAGGCGCGCCAGGCGATCAAGGATCTCGACCCGGATGTCATCACACTCGACATCGAGATGCCCAATATGAACGGGCTGGAATTCCTCGAGAAAATCATGCGGTTGCGTCCGATGCCGGTGATCATGGTCTCGACGCTGACGCACAAGGGTGCGGAGGCGACGATCGCCGCTCTCGAAATCGGTGCCTTCGACTGCGTCGGAAAGCCGCTTCCGGGCGATCCCCGTCCTTTCAGCGATCTTGCCGACAAGGTGAAGGCGGCGGCGCGTTCCCAGCGCAAGTACATCATCACCGGCAACAAGGCCGCCGCGCCCAGCGCCGCCAACGCCAATGCCGCTTCGGAATACCGTGCCGGCAGGAAAATTGTCGCGATCGGTTCGTCCACCGGTGGCGTCGAGGCGCTGATCGCGGTTCTGCAGAAGTTTCCGGCCAATTGCCCGCCGACGGTGATCACGCAGCACATGCCGCACACCTTCACCAAGAGCTTTTCCGAGCGCTTGAACCGCCTCTGCGCCCCAACGGTGCAGGAAGCGACGGATGGCGCGAGGCTCGAGGTCGGAAAAATCTATCTGGCACCGGGTGGCGAACGCCATCTGCAGGTCGTCAATCCTTCGTCACCCTGCTGCCGTCTCTTGGACCGCGAACCGGTGAATGGCCATCGCCCGTCCGTCGATGTGCTGTTCGATTCCGTCGCGGAGCTCGCAGGTCGCAACGCGGTCGGTGTGATCCTGACCGGAATGGGCCGCGACGGCGCATCCGGTCTTTTGAAAATGCGCCACGCAGGTGCCCGCACATTCGGTCAGAATGAAAAAACCTGTGTCGTGTATGGAATGCCGAGGGTTGCCTATGAACTGGGCGCCGTCGAAACCCAACTACCCCTCAGCTCAATCGGGGAAGAAGTATTGAAAAGCACCGCCGCCCGAAGAGAAGGAAGCGAATAAAATGTCCCTAGCGGAAAAAATCAAAGTTCTGATCGTTGACGATCAGGTCACCAGTCGCCTGCTGCTCGGTGATGCGCTGCAGCAGCTTGGTTTCAAGCAGATCACGGTTGCCGGTGACGGCGAACAGGGTGCCAAGATCATGGCCGCGCAGCCCCATCACCTGGTGATCTCCGATTTCAACATGCCGAAGATGGATGGCCTTGGCCTTCTGGCGGCAGTGCGGAACAATCCGGCGACGAAAAAGGCTGCCTTCATCATGCTGACAGCCCAGGGCGACCGCGCGCTGGTAACCAAGGCAGCGGCGCTTGGTGCCAATAACGTACTCGCAAAGCCCTTCACCATCGAAAAGATGAAGGCTGCAATCGAGGCTGTATTCGGGGCGTTGAAATGATCACGGATGCTGCGACCAAACGTGTGCATGTCATTCAGGGTGAATGGAAGGTGGTCAGCGATCCGGACGTCGTGCTCTCGACCATCCTCGGCTCCTGCGTGGCGGCGTGCATGCGTGACCCGGTCGCGGGTGTCGGTGGCATGAACCACTTCCTGCTGCCGGGCTCGGCAGATGCTCTCTCCTCAGGCGGCGATGCGACGCGTTATGGCGTGCATCTGATGGAACTGCTGATCAACGGGCTCCTGAAGAAGGGCGCCCGTCGAGAACGGCTGGAAGCGAAGATTTTCGGTGGTGCGAAGACGATCGCGCGCTTCTCCAACGTCGGCGAGCAGAATGCATTGTTTGCCCGGCAGTTTCTGATGGACGAAGGTATCCAGGTGGTCGGTGAGAGCACCGGCGGCGATCATGGTCGCAAGCTCGAATACTGGCCCCTCAGTGGCCGCGCCCGCCAATATGCCCTGACGGGCGTGGAAGCGCAGAAGGCCGTGGTCCAGGAGCAGCGCCCGCGGCCTGCACCGAAGCCGGTCGACAACGGGATCGAGTTTTTCTAGCGCCTGGGCAGTGGCCTCGGGTCTCCACCTGGGGCGGCTTTGGCAAAATGTTTGGCGTGGGCCGTTGGGCAGCGGAAATCCTGTACGGCAATTGTTGGCAGCGTGAGGGCGAGTAATGCGGACTGAATTGAAGAGCCATATGCCTCACGTCGACGAGGCGCTCCCGGATGTGATGATGCGCATCGTCTCCGAGCTCTATGACGTGGCTTATCTGATTGAGCGGATCGAGCCGATGCTCAGCGATATCCACGGCGAAGCCGTTCTGGATTCAGCCGACCGTATTAAGGTCCTGCAGGGGATCGATCTCGCCGTTCAGAAGACACGCGGTCTTGCCGAATTCATCGATACGGTGACGGCAGCCATTCCGCAGCACTGGCTGGTGGACGTGACGACCGCCCTCAATCTCGTCAAACTTGCCGACATGCAGAAATCGCTTGGCAACGGCATGCTCCGGCACGGCCATTCACAGCCGCTGACAGAAGCCGCCGGTGATTTCGAGGCCTTCTAGCTTGCTTCCGGGGGAGCGACTACACTCCGTCACGCTCGCCTTATGCAGCGGAAGCCGACATGGCTGGTCGATGTGTCTTCGGGTTCAGCGTGCCGGGCGGCTGGACGATAGCGGCGGCAGTAGTTCGGCGCACACAGGTGCGATCCGCCTTTCAGGACACGCCTGGGAATCTTGATCGTCGGCTCATTTGGATCGAAGCTCGCCTCCCGTGCGCCGCCACGCGGGTTCAGCGGAATGCAGCAGGACTTTGCCGCCGGTTCCGGATGGCGGGTCGACCAGAAGTCAGACGTCCATTCCCACACGTTGCCGATCATGTCGTAGATGCCGTATCGGTTTGCAGGGTACGTGCCGACGGGTGACGTCCTGTCCGCTCCCGCCGCTTTCGTGGTCAGCGTCGGAAACGTGCCCTGCCATGTGTTGGCCATGAGCCTGCCATCCGGGTTCAGTTCATCGCCCCAGGCGAATTCGACATCGTCAAGGCCGCCGCGCGCCGCAAGCTCCCATTCGGCTTCCGTCGGCAGATCCTTGCCTGTCCACTCGGCATAGGCCTTGGCGTCGCTGTAGGCGACATGGACGACCGGATGGTCCAGCTTTCCCCGGATGTCGCTTCGCCCTCCGTAGGGATGCCGCCAGTCCGCGCCGAACTTGAATGACCACCACTGGCTGATGTCAGGACCGACCACGGTTTTAGGCGGCGTGAAAACGAGCGACCCCGCTCTCAGCATCTTCGGAAGTGCTCCGGGATAGTCCTCCGCACGGGGAGCGCGTTCCGCGACCGTGACATGCCCGGTCGCCTTCACGAACGCTGCGAACTGGCGGTTGGTGACGGGCGTGATGTCGATCCAGAAGCCGTCGACCTTCACGCGATGAGCCGGAGCCTCTTCGGGATAGTGCTTGTCCGAGCCCATCGTGAAGGTTCGGCCGGGTATCCACACCAGGCCGTCCACGGCGTCAGCTTCGGGTTTCAGGGCAGCGTCCGGTGCCATGCCGATTTCCTCTGTCTAAGTCTGACGTCACCTTGGGCCAAATCCAGGGGCAAGGGGAGTATTTTACAGTAACATACGCTTCCAGAGCCGAACTGTCCGCTGCCACGTCAGCAGTCGCCTTCGCCCTCAAGGCGGCAGCCGCGGCCCCGCCACCCTTGTCGTCGCCGCCGACCTGCACCGACGGCTGCGCGAACTCGATCCCGTTCTGGCGGAACGCTTCCCGTATCATGGCGTACGCCTTGCGCCGGATATACGCCTGCTGGCCACGGTCATGGCGAAACTCAGGACAATGCCGTAGTCGCCGAACTCCTCCGCGCCCTTCATCGTCAGCGGCTCGATGCGGGTCCGCACTTCCCAGTTGGAGACATCGGATCCGACCGATGGCAACGGAACCTGGGCTTCGGTCGCAGTTGGCCGGCTTTCGAGCCATGCTCGAACTTCAGTGTCCTTCAGAAGCCGCACGAGATCACCGATCTTGTCTCGAGGGGCAGGGACGGGCTGCGCGGATGCACACCGGACACGGTCTCCAACAGAAACGTGGCTACGAGCAGAGATCGCATCGGTTCACTTTCAGGTGGCAGGCTGACGCCCCCCGTCGCTCGCGACAGGCACACCTATCTTGAGGCTCAATTCACTGCCGTTGTCATTTCGGGAATAGGAATGTGAGCGCTACGCGAAGCCCCAGGCCTTCCGGGCCGTTCTGCGGCGACTCCGCCCAATATCGAAGCCCGGCCATCAAACTAATCGGCTGCTTGTCGATTGTCAGAAGCTTGGAGACCGTCAGGTTGATCGGAACCGACCACTCATCGGCCTCCCAATTGTATGTGGATTCCGTGTTCAGCGCGAATGTCCATGCCTCAGGTGTCGTATATGACAGGAACGGCTGGACGAAGGTGCTGCTCACGTCCTGTCTGTCGTCATTGCCTGCGAAAGACCAGATGTGGTTCGCCAGCACGCCGTAGGTCCAGGGGCCGTCCTGCTTGAGTGCGACGACCGTCGGACCCGCGCCCCATTTCTCACCGCCCAGAAGGTCGTCGGTCGCCGTCGGGATCAGGAAGACGGGACCCGCGCCCCAGATAAGGCCACTCTCCGTCGGTTTGGAAGGCGAGAGGAAGAAGCTCTGCAGGACGTCACCGAGGCCGAACTGCGAACCGGACGGCCCGGCAATGTCGTCCTGGTATGTGACGGGCAAGATCGTGCGCGAGATCAGGTTCCAGTCCTCGTTGAGCGAGATGGGGATAACGGGCTGGATGTTGAGCGTTGTCTTGTCGCCGTCGAGCGGCCCGTAGCCGTGATCGTAGTTCAACTGGAACGGAACGCTGATCAGCGAGGCGATCGGGTTCGAGAGCTTCTTCGCCAGCTCGGCGCTGGAGTCCTGGGCGTGGAGCTGAGTGGCAGCGGTGAGCAGTGCCAATTGAAAGATGGTCTGCCGGAAAGAAAAGAAGGGCATTCGATGATCCTTTAGCGACCGTTAGAATTTTATCGCGAGACCAAGGATCGGCCCCTGCTGGACGGTGTCAAAGATGAAGCCGTCGTGGCTGTAATCGACCCCGAGCGCCCGGTATCCGGCTATCGCGGAGATCCTGTCGTTGAAATCGTAGCCGATGCCGAGCGCCACATCCCAGTCGATGTCGGCCCCGCCGCCGCCGACCAGACCCCATCCGGTCAGATAGACTTCGGGGGTAAACGAGTATTTCCCGCGCAGGCCGACCATGCCGTCCACCCATGTGGCGCTGTCGCTATGCTCGGTGCCGCCGAGCAGGCCGCCGTTGAACCTGATGGTCGTGTCGACCGACCAGAGCTTGACGCCGCCGACAACGTCCAGATGTCCCTCGGGCGCATCGAGGATCGCGTAGCCCACGCCCAGCAGGCCGGAAAAGCTCTCGGATGTCACGTCCACATCCGTCGCGAGAATGCCCAGGGGGGTGCTGGCATCAGCCCCGAGCTTCGTGTAGATCACGTCACCGATGACGCTGAAGCGGCCGTTTCGGGCTTCGCCCGCCGCCATGAACGCGAAGTCAAGGTTGCTGAGAAGGTCTCCGAAGTTGGCATCCATATGCACGGTCGGCAGCCCGAACTGCGCCGTGTCCCCCGATATCCCTGCCATCCAGAAATAGGGGGCGACCGAGAATGTCCAGCCATCCTGGGCTTCGGCTGGCTGCAGATCCGGGGCCATCAGCGGCGAGACATCGGCAGCCCGCACCGAGCCGCATATCAAAACTGCCACCACCGGGAACGCTAGTTTCAGGAATTTCGTCATGGTCGTATCCCCTTTCGTTGTCTGAATGCCGTTCATTTTATCGTTGGGCCACAGTGATCCGGCGAAGACCCGGCCTGCCGCGCGCCGCAATCCTTCGCCGCAATCTTCTGCTTGCCAGCCGTCTGACCCATCATGCCGCTGACGTGGTTCGCGTAGTTGTCGCGGGTGTCCGCGTCGACGACGGCGATTGGGGCCGCGAGGATTAGCCCGGCTGCGCTGCCCGCCGCCGCGGCCGCCCCCGTGGTTCCAGCGAGGATCGTGTCGCCCAGGCCGACCTTGCTGTCCGTCAGCGTCTGACCATCGGAGATGCGCGCTCCGATGAGTTGCACGACCTCCGGCGATTCCGCGAATTTTGAGTGATGCAGATCGTCGCCCGCTTTGACCTTGGTGAGGTCGATGACGGTGATCTTGTTGTCCGCCATCTCCTGCTTGTACGGGTCCATCTCAGGATCGATGGAGCCCAGCCGCGGGATGTCGCCCCAGACCCGGCGGGAGAAGGCGAGGGCCCGGTCGTCGCGGGATACGAACAGCGTGAACCGCGGGTGCTGACTGCCCATGTCCTCGATCTGCGAACGAAATACATCGACATCCACATCCGGGGCGGCCAGCATCACGTTCTTGAACTTTGCTGGCAGGCCGTCGTTGCGGATCGCCATCTGGCGCAGCGCTTCCAGCGCCAGCCAGTTCCCCATCGAGTGTGCGAGGATCGAGACTTCCTTCACCTCTTTGTCCTTCGCGAGATACTGGAACAGCGTCTCAAGGGCATTGCGCGTGTAGTTGGTGCTTTCACGGTCGTAACCATAGGCGAGCAGGCTGCCGCGCGAGGGCCACGTCACAAGGACGGGGGCGCTATGGACACCGGAATCGTGGACGATCTGCGCGAAGCGGTAGACGGAATCCTCGAAGCGGTTGTTGAAGCCATGAATGAACACGAGCACGCTGCGGTCGGGGCTTTTCCTGACGGTTGCGCTGAGCCAGGTCTTGGCGTCGTCCAATGGAATTTCATCCGCCTTCAAGGTTGCGAAGTCGGTTGCCGGGTTTGAGGGCAGCTTCTTCGGCCAGGCGACCTCGCCGACCATTCTGACGGCGGGGATCGAAACGGTAATGTCGGCGAAAGCCGGGGTGCGGGCGCGCTCGCCCGTGAACATCTCTCCGGGAACTTCGGAGCGGTTGCGTGTCGTGGCGATCAGCATGTTGACCCGGTCCGAATTGGGCACTGTATCCGCGACAGGCGTCAGCACGGCCTTCGGATGGCCGCCGCATCCAGCGGTCATGAACGGCGCGAGGCACAACAAGAGGAGTGATATGGATTTGTGGACGTACTTCCGAATGATCTGCACTCCCCCCCATGTTCGGCCGTTGATACCCTAGCAGTAGTAGACCCCGACGGCGCAGCGCCGCACGGTCCGCCGGGCCACGCCCGCAACACTCACGGGAGTGAGCGGGCGCCCGACCCTGGCTTCGGCGGTTCCGACGAACCCGTGCAAGCCGGGGAACGAGACTTGCTCTCCCACATCGAGCAGCGGAAGCATCAGGGCGATGACGACAAATGCCGTCTTCAATCTTCTCTTCAGGTTCATTTGCTGGCTCCCATGGCGAGATGATCCGGAAGCTCGTCGATGTCGCCGAGGTCCTTGAGGTCTACCTTCCTGGCATCGGTCTTGTTGACGAAGGTGTATTCCTCCGCCGCGACGTCGACGCCCGTCTTCCAGTCGCCGATCTGGATGCTGTATTGCGGCCCCTGATCAACCTTAATTGCGGTGATCACATAGCGGCAGGGACGCGGCTGTTCGCCCTGTGCGATCCAGATCTGCCAGTCGACTTCCTTCGCCCGGAAGGCGAGGTGGTCGCATTCGACTCCACCGATCACCCCGCTGCCGAGGTCTTTCACGTCGGTTACGTCCTCCATCAACTTGTCGTAGACGTCCGGAAGAAGGAGGTCCGCGCCGGGAAGTGGCCTGCCGAGCTTGTCCCGCATCTCGTCGACGAGATGATCGATCGTGCCGGGGATCTCGGCCTGGGTGTAGAGGTTGGCGTCCTTGCCGAACAGCGTCACGGTCTTGCCGTCGAACACCATCTCGACATTGGCGAACCCGCCGAAGCGGGTGGCGCGCAGCTTGTCGGGCCGCCCAAGTTCGATCCTGCCGGAGCTGGCGAGCAGCAGCTTCTGATGGTCCTTGGTCACGACTTCCAGGTTGGTGTCGTAGGAGAAGGAGATCGCCTTCTGGGAGGCGAGGTAGTCTGACATCGCCTTCAGAAGGGTCTTCGCCTCGTCCTCGCCCGCTCGGGCGGACGATAGCGGCATGAGTCCGACCATCAGCGCGAGCGCCATGGACGGTAGTGCGGTTCCAACAAACGTCCTGATCATCGACCTATGCCTCCCGTTGCACGGCATCTGGCAGGCGACGCCTGCCATCCGGCGAAACAGTACACCCGGATGCGACCAGACGCCCGTAACCTCTCGTATGCTCTATCTGTCAGCGACCGTAGAATCGCCTGCTGAAAAGGGGTGGGAAGCCGTTTAGCGTTACGGGCCATACGATGCTCCGGACACAGAGATTTCGGCTTCGACCTCCGCCTCGGTGGGGACGGGAAGTCCTGCCTTGCGCAGGGACGCGATCATGCGGACGCTGTCGCGCGGCTGGATGTTGCGGATCTTCTGCTCCTGAACGATGTTGCGGATGTAGTCGGGGCGCAGCTTCATGAACATCATGCCTTCCCGCTTCGCATCGTCCATCATCCCTGCCTCGGCGTAGATCGCGGCTGCCACGGCATGGTACAGGGGGAACTTCTGCAGATCCGCCTTCTGAATCAACGCGACTGCCGATTCGTTGTCGTGGAGCATGTAGGCGGCCAGCGCTCGTGTTCCGTGATAGTAGCCCGCGCCTCCAGGATTGAGCGCGAGAGCCTGGTCGAGCAGGGCCGCGCCACGCCTCCATTGGCCGCTCATCGCCACCCGCGTGCCGAACTCGCCCATCAGCTCCGTGTCGTTCGGGTTGGTGGTCAGCGCCTGCTCGCCCACCTGCAGGGCTTCGGTCAGTTGCTGGTTGAAGAACAAGGCCGTCATCAGGGCTTGAAGCGCGCGGATGTTGCCCGCATCGAGCTGGACAGCGCGGCGGGCGGACGAAAGCGCACGCTCCAGTGGCGGCGGCGATCCCGGCCGCATGTTGTACCGGAAACGGTCTTCGTCGAGATAGGCGATGGAGAGCATGCCCCAGGCGGTTGCGTAGCTGGGATATCGTGCGACGACGTTCTCCAGACAGTCGCGCGCCTTCGCATGCCGTTCCACGCTGAGTTCCGCACGGTAGGCGTAGAAGATCACCTTGCAGTCGTAGACGCCAAGGTCATCTGGCGGAGGGTTCACAGTCACCGCCTGCGCAATAATACCATAAGGCTGCGCCACGGCCGCTGCGACCTTGCTGGCAACATCGGACTGGATGGTAAACAGCTCGCGGGTCCGCAGATCATCGTCGTAGGTCTGCGACCAGAGGATCGACCCGTCCGCGGTCGCTACAAGCCGGGCCGTCACCCGCACCCGGCTTCCGGAGACGCGTACGCCGCCCGCCAGCAGATAGCGTGCCCCCACTTCCCTGCGGACCTCGGCGACATCCACCTCCGGGCGCAGGGATCTCGAGGTCTCGCGTCCGAACACCTTGATTTCCTTGAACCGTGGAAGTGCCGTGAGCAGCTCTTCTGTCAGTCCGAGCGTGTAGAGCGCTGCCTCGGGCCCGTCGCCGAGGTCAGCGAACGGGGCGATCAGGAGCGTCGGCTCGTCGGGCATGCTCGTGTTGCCCTCCCGCTGGGCGTTCGACACGACCAGGCCAGCCGACCAATACGCGAGCGCAGCCATGCAAACGACGGCAGCGAGACCTGCGAGGAGTGGCCATCGGCCGAGGAGCCAGCGCCCGTTGCCGACCCCACCATGGGGCAGGGGATCATCTGACTGGGGGCCGCCGGGTGAGCCATCAGCGGCCGCGGCCGTCGCCGGACAGCTCCATGTAAACGAGGGTGCGTAGCCGCCCTTGGGGACGTCGATCCTGATCGGGTCGTGTTGTCCGGCAATGAGATAGTATCGCTCCAGCGACCGTCTCAGCCGCCCGGCCTCGATCCGCACCACGGGATCGTCCTGGGTGAAGGTCTCCTTACGATCGAAGACTTCGACGGCCACCGAATATCCCTTGAGCCGCCCCGCGCGCCCAGCGAGAGCTTCCTCGGTGATGTATTTCAGGAACGCCGCGCCGCGTCCGGCGCTCGGAAACTCCGTGCTCGACAGGATGCGGTCAAGCTGTATGCGTATCTCGTCATTGGACGGAGGTGGCAGCACCGAAAGCTGCGACTGATGGCTTTCCGCTGGCAACGAGGTCTGCATGAAATGCTCCTCTCCCCATCATCAGAGACGCGACGGATGCCGCTTGTCTCTGAACCCCCAGATGCAACCTACGCCCTCGAGCGCGTTTCGTCTATCAGCGATACCTGATCCTCCGCACGTTGCTCTTGCGCTGCCGATATGGTGGCCACTCGCGCTTGAATACTGTCCGCTGCTATGTAGGTTACAGTAACATACTACCGTTTTTGCGACTTGAGCGCACCATGCAGCCGAACGGCCTTAATGGTCGGCGACAAGGGCGCGGAACATCATGTCGACCTTGAGGGCTTACCGGTCCGCCATGCACGGCTCGACTGCGCTGCTGGCCTTCGCCTCAAACGCGATGTCTCAGGATGCGCCGAAGCGCGACGTCTTCGTCGGCCACGCCCCACGTTCATACGAGCTGGTCTCTCGACGCCTACATCATCGGCAATCACCTGACCGACCCGATCGTCGCGGTGCACGTTTGCTTCAGCTTAGGAGAACGACCATGAACCTGACAAAACGCGATTTCACGAAGGGCCTGGTTCTGGCTGCTGGGTTTGCGGGGTTCGGGCTCGCGACGGTTCAAGCAGTGGACGTCATTGAGGCCGAAGCCCGCGCCACCGCCAAGGAGGCCTATATCTACGGCTTCCCGATGGTGGAGTACGCATGAGACATGAGATCGGTTTCGCGAGACGGTGCTTTGCGGCCCGAGTCGCATTGGTCGACGAACTCGCAGCGCGGGACGAAGGTTTCCGGGATCTTTGCTGCGACTTTGCGACTGCCGACGAACTCAGACAGGCGTGGGAAACGTCCACCGAGCCGGAGCGCGACGAGCGCCATGCCGAATGCGTCGAGCTCGTGGAGAGCCTAAGGGCGGAGATTGAAGCGGCACTGGACAACGCCTCGGTCGTTCGGTTTCCGCGGCCCCGCCACTGAAGGGGCGGCGATCGTGCAGACAGCGGAAGTGGCTGGACCTGCTTCCGATCCCGATGCACCCAGCATCTCGCCGCTGGTCATCGTAGACAAAAGCCAGGCGAAGACGTTTGAACGCTGTTTTGGATTGGATTTCGCATGACTTGCAGACTTGCCGTTTCCGCTCGCCGGAGCGTCTGTTTGTGATCGGTGTGGGACAGGGGTGGCCTGTTGATACAGATCATCCGAAGGCGGCCGACAATCGTCGCGTCCAATCTCGGACTGGTCAGATAGCCTGCCGCGGTAATCTACGACGCATGTTTCAGTAGCATAATCTAATTTAGTATCATGTAAAGTTTGGCTTTTCACCCAGATGGGAGACGACAATGCTAAGACTTGGAACGCTATTTCTTGCTACATTGAGTTTGACCGCGGCTTCGACGTACTGCGCCCGCGCGCAGCAAGTCACAGGTGAGATGGGCTCGCCCAGCGCAACGACGACGATCGACGGCAGGTACCTGCCGAATCCTCCAGCGAGTTTCGGTGGAGAAATCGGCCTCGACGCGAAGTCCTCAAGGGCCTACTGGCCGCCACAGATCGTGCCCCAGAAGGGGGCTCCGAACATTCTCTTGATCATGACCGATGATGCTGGCTACGGCGTTGCCGGGACGTTCGGGGGCGTTATCCCGACCCCGGCAATGGATCGCGTTGCGAACGCTGGCTTGCGGTTTACGCAGTTCCATTCCACGGCGCTCTGCTCGCCGACGCGCGCCGCGCTGATCACGGGCCGCAATCATCATTCCGTCGGTTTCGGGGTGATTTCCGAGCAAGCAACGGGCTATCCCGGCTATGACTCCATCCTCGGCGTCGACAATGCTACTATCGGCGAAATCCTGAAGCAGAACGGATACGCCACGTCGTGGTTTGGAAAAAACCACAACACCCCTGCTTTTCAATACAGCACCGCCGGGCCGTTCAATCAGTGGCCGACAGGCATGGGCTTCGACTACTTCTATGGCTTTATGGGCGGAGACACCAATCAGTGGGAACCGTACCTGTTCCAGAATACGACGCAGATTTTTCCGTGGGTCGGAAAGCCCGGCTACAACCTCATCACTGATGAGGCCGACAACGCGATCGATCACATCAAGCAACTGAACGCGGCGGCGCCCGACAAGCCGTTCTTCGTCTACTACGTGCCCGGCGCAACACACGCGCCGCATCACCCTAGCAAGGAGTGGATCGACAAGTTCAAGGGCAAATTCGACATGGGTTGGAACGAACTGCGCGAGCAGATTTTCGCCAACCAAAAACGGCTCGGTGTTGTTCCCGCCAACACGCAATTGACCGAATGGCCGGATAGCCTGCCGAAATGGGAGACGCTGGACGCCGACAGCAAGAAGCTGTTCGCCCGCCAGGCCGAGGTGTTTGCCGCCTATGTGGCCTATTCAGACCACGAGATCGGCCGCGTGATCCAGGCAGTTGACGATCTGGGCAAGCTGGACAACACGCTAATCATCTACATCGAAGGCGACAATGGCACCAGCGCTGAGGGAAGCGTACACGGCACACCCAACGAGTTGATCACCATCGAGGGTATGCAGATTCCCGTCGCGGAGCAGATGAAGTTCTACGATAGCTGGGGCTCCAACCAGACCTATCCGCACATGTCGGTGGCATGGTCATGGGCCTTCGACACACCGTTCAAGTGGACGAAGCAGGTCGCGTCTCATTTCGGTGGCACGCGTCAGGGCATGGCGATGTCCTGGCCAGCACGGATCAAGGAAGCAGGTGGGATCCGCAGTCAGTTCCACCACGTGATCGACATCGTGCCGACCATCCTTGAGGCAACCGGGATCGATGCTCCGGTGATGGTGGATGGCGTGGCACAGAAACCGATCGAAGGTGTCAGCATGGCCTATAGCTGGGACAATGCCCAGGCTCCATCGGCCCGCAAAACGCAGTATTTCGAGATGTTCGGCAACCGCGCCATCTACAATGACGGTTGGTATGCCTGCACTACACCACCAGCCGCGCCTTGGTTGATGGGAACGACCACGATGCCGGACGTCGTCGACGGCTATAAATGGGAACTGTACAACCTTACGGAGGACTTCTCCCAGAACAACGATCTAGCTGCAAAGAATCCGGACAAGCTGCAAGAGATGCAGGAACTGTTTCTGATGGAAGCAGCAAAATACGACGTCTTCCCGTTGGACAACTCGATCCTGGAGCGTCTCCTCACGCCGCGGCCGAGTACCACTGCCGGGAGGAACGAGTTCACCTACTCCGGCGTGATGTCCGGTATCCCATCGAGCAATGCTCCGAGCGTCGTGAACAGGTCCTACACGATCACTGCGGAGGTAAGCATTCCGGAAGGCGGCGGCGAAGGCATGCTCGTGACCACGGGCGGGCGCTTCGGCGGATACGGGTTCTATCTGCTCAACGGCAAGCCCGTGTTCCTGTACAACTTCGTCAACATGGAGCGCTTTCGTTGGGAGGGCCGGGACGCCCTTTCATCCGGAAAGCACACGCTTGCCTTCGATTTCAAGTCTGACGGTCCCGGCTTTGGCAAGGGCGGTACTGGTGTCCTGAAGGTGGACGGCAAAGAGGTTGCCAATGAGAAGATTCCGCACACGATCCCAGCGCTCATGCCATGGGATGAGACCTTCGACGTGGGGGTCGATACCCGCACGGGTGTAGAAGAAACAGACTATCAAGTGCCCTTTGCTTTCAACGGCGAAATCGCAAAGCTGACCGTGAATCTGCAGCCATAGCGAGATCGTCGGAACAAGGTGGGGACGTTGGGCACCAACGTCCCCAGTTGGCGAGAAACTTCAGTTCATGCCGCTTCTTAACCGCGGCGCTATCGACGACGTTTGCGATCGGTGTGGGTTAAGAATGCCGCGTCGATCCGGCTAACCCGCAGGCTGCTGACGATCGGCATCTCGTGGGACCTTGGACTGCTGAAGTAGCGAAACGCCCACAGATGGGCAAACCGGGAGTATTCCTCATGGTTCGGAAATTCGATATTCGCATCCTTACTGTCGCAGCAGGTCTGCTGTCCTTCACCGGGGTGGCGCTGGCCGAAGACGCGATCAGCGCACCAGCGCAGAAGACCATCGGCGCGACCCAAACGAAGATGGTCCCGTCGCTGGCCGTTCTCAACTCTGGGGGCGCGACACTGGTCAACGGCAAGCTGACAATGACAAGCATGTCGGCGAACACGATCGTGTTCGCCGACCGCCCGGTGAGATCGGCCGGGCATGTGCTGACCTCCGACTTCATCAAGCAGTGGGGTGAGGGCAAGGACAGCTTCGCAAGCGACCCGCCCAACGCAACCATCTCGGTGCTGAACAGCGACGGATCGGCGATCGAGGACGCGGTCGTCGTCCTGAACAAGCCGAAGTTGGAAGACGGCACCCTGACATTCGACGTCGAGGTTCTGGAGGGTGAACTCACCAACGCCAACGGCCCGGCTTCGCTCTTTATCGACTGGTTTGCAGCCCGCGCCGGAATGGGACGTGTAGGAGTCGTCGGCGGCGTCGGCGTACGTGCTCCGGTGTGGCATGGGGGCTGGTACGCGCATCCGGCCGCCGGCTACGGCGCGGCGGTGGCGGCAGGTGCCGTCATCGGAGCGGCGGCGGCTTCCGGCGAGCGGCCCTATTATCCTCCGGCATGCGGTTACTACCCCTATCCGCCATGCTACTGAAACGCGAAACGGGTGAACGTTATGCCTCCGGATATAGCCATGCCTCGCCGACGCTGGATGAGGGTGGCGGCAAGCTCTGCCGCCGCCATCCTGATTGTCTACCTTCTGGTCTGCTATTTCATCATGCCAGAACTCTGGGTCTTTCATGATCGGGACCGCTTGGTCGATTTCAGCAAAATGGTAACGACCACGGAACAGGACATTCCAGGCGATCCGATCAATGTCGGCCTCGTCGGCTCGAAGGAGCAGGTGATCCGCGCCTTCGCTGCGGCAGCCTGGGATCCGGCCGACAAGATCACCCTGATGTCGTCGGTCGAAATCGGATTGAGTGTCGTGCTCGATCGGCCAGACCTCGACGCCCCGGTGAGTGCGCTGCTGTTCGAGGGGCGCAAACAGGATCTGGCCTTCGAAAAGCCCGTGGGCAAGAGCGCCGATGAACGCCATCATGTGCGCTTCTGGATGGCAGAAACGCCTGGTCCTGACGGCGTTCCGCTCTGGCTGGGTTCAGCAAGCTTTGATCGCGGCGTCGGCTTCAGCCATGACACGGGTCAGATCACTCATCACATCGGCCCTGACCTCGACGCAGATCGGGGACTGGTGATCGGCGACCTGCAGAACGCCGGACAGATTGCCTTGACCTACGAGCGCGCAGGCATCGGCGCGACCAAAGTCGGTCGCAATGGCGGTGGCGATCCCTATTTCACGGACGGGAAGGTGCTCGTTGGAGTTCTGAAGACTGGTGCTGCGCAGTAGCGGCGACGACTTGCAGCATGTCGTCGGAGACCAAAGCGTTTCGATTCGTGCAGACTTGGATGTTGGACGGGCGTTTCGGCCATATCATACAGATCGCAGATTGGACCTTTCTCAACGCAGCAGCACGACTGCTGCATCGCGAGACTCGAACTTGAACTCGGGATCGGGTTGTCGGCACCAGGTGTTTTTCGAGGCGATGAACCGAGACGCTCTGATAAGAGCGTCTCGTCGTGATCTTGATGCGTGCAAAACGGCTTCGCTTGGAATCGTTTGACCAGTTCGCGGACATGGGCGATCGGTGCGCAGGGATGGGGTGGTAAACACGTCAAAAGCGGGCCTTCAAGACAAGTTCGCGCAAGTTTCGTTTCCTAGTGTGCCAATCGGGGCTGGTAGATTTGGCGTGATTTGACGAAGGCACGGGCCGAATCGATCCAGTAATCCCGAATGTTTGGATCTGCGCATGTCCCGGGCGATGTTGCCTGTACGGAACATGCGCCACTGGGTGCGGAAACAGAATGAATCTGTTGGATCAACTTTCGACGGTCACGAAGAACCTGGCGAGTCTCGGGCAGGGCAAGCTCATCGCGCTGGTAGCAGCCGGAGTGGTTGCAGTCGGGATTGTTCTCGCTACCGGCCTTTACGTCAACAAGCCATCCTATGAAACGCTGTATGTCGGGCTGGAAAGCAGCGACCTCAATCAGGTCAGTGTCGCGCTTGCCGAAGCGAATATGGACTTCGAAGTGGGAGCCGATGGTTCGAGCCTGCAGGTGCCGGTCGGCATGACGGGCAAGGCCCGGCTCTATCTCGCCGAGCGCGGCCTGCCCAACAGCGCCAACGCCGGTTACGAGCTCTTCGACAATGTCGGTTCGCTGGGCCTCACCTCCTTCATGCAGGAAGTCACCCGCGTCCGCGCGCTCGAAGGCGAAATCGCCCGCACCATCCAGCAGATTTCCGGAATTGCCGCCGCCCGGGTCCACATCGTCATGGCTGATCGTGGCAGCTTCCGGAAGACGGAGCAGAAACCGACGGCCTCGGTGATGATCCGAGCGAGTGCCAATATCGGCCGCAACGCCGCAGCATCCATCCGCCATCTGGTTGCTTCGTCCGTTCCGGGGCTGAGCATCGATGACGTGACCATTCTCGATTCTGCCGGCCAGCTCCTGGCTTCCGGCGACGATCCGGCCAACAGCGCCATGAACCAGTCGCTGGGCATCGTCCAGAACGTTCAGAACGAAATCGAAAGCAATATCGACAAGGCGCTCGCACCTTTCCTCGGCATGGACAATTTCCGCGCCAGCGTCACAGCTCAACTCAATACCGATACCCAGCAGATCCAGGAAACGGTCTTCGATCCGGAATCCCGCGTCGAGCGGTCGACCCGCGTCACCAAGGAAGAACAGAAATCCAGCCAGCAGCAGCCGGACAACGCGGCGACCGTACAGCAGAACGTTCCTCAGGCAGCGCCCCAGGGCGGCACTGCCGGACCTCAGTCGAACGACCAGACCGAGAAAAAGGAAGAGCAGACCAACTACGAGATCAACTCGAAGACCGTCGCGACCGTCAAAAGCAGCTATTCGGTCGAGAAACTCTCCGTCGCCGTAGTGGTCAACCGCGGCCGTGTGGCCGCGATGGTCGGCGAAGGCGCGGATCAGGCGAAGATCGATGCCTATATCCAGGACATGCAGAAGATCGTCGCGTCGGCTGTCGGCCTCGATCCTGCCCGTGGCGATGTGATCACGCTGACCGCCATGGACTTCGTCAACACGCAGCTCCTCGACGAGCCGGTCTCCGGCCCAGGCATCATGGAGACACTGACCCGCAATCTCGGTGGCATCATCAATGCCCTTGCCTTCGTCGCGGTTGCCTTCGTGGTCGTCTGGATGGGCATGCGTCCGCTGGCCCGCTCGATGGGTATCGGTACAGGCGCCACGGCGCTCGCCGAGAACGAAGCAGTCGGCCTGGAACTGCCGGACTTCTCTCCCGCCGCGACGGGCGCAGCAGGCGGGGCGCTCATGGAAGGCTTCGGCTCCGACTTCGGCTTCGACAGCACCGACGACCTGCTCAGCCTCGGCGACGACAGCGAGGGCGGCTTCAACCGCCGGGTCAAGGAAGGCCCCGAACGCAGGCTCGCCCGCATGGTGGAAATCAGCGAAGAGCGTGCTGCCAAGATCCTTCGCAAGTGGGTTGCAGAAAAAGCAGCGTGATCGCTCGTCTGGACACGGGCCCCACGAACTGCCCAACCCGCCGTCTCGGCGGGTTTCTCGTTCCAGGGCCGCGCCTTAGCCAGAAACGCGGATGCTGTCCTGCGCACGCGAAATAGACCCCCACCCATTCAGTGTATTGCCGCGAATCTTTGGCCGGCCGGCAAGAATCGCGCGTCGACAACTCAGCCTGCGCAGCGCGCCGGAATTTATTATATTTAATAGATCGTTAATTTATCCCCGAGAAAGGGCGCTCTGGTCTGAGCCATTGCTAGCCGTGTCCAATGTATTGAATCGGGAAATCCGGAGATGTCCGCCAAATCTGAAATATTACAGCAATAATATTTGCAGCGATACTTTGTAATCTTTGGCAGTGCGATCAATCTAGACGTTAAACCCGCTGGTGCAATTCTGCAACAATGTGAAAAAACAAATAGAAAAATGAAAACTTGACAAATTAGATTTGGCTTTAAAAGGCTGATTTGCGGGGCGTGTTTTTGGATGCTTGAACGAACATTGCGCTGGCCTACCGGCCGAAATTTGCTCAATAAAAAGTATGACAAAATTAAAATCATTAAATTTCAAATATTTATTTCTATCACCGGTTTATGCTTTCCCTTCGATCCTCCTGCCGATCAGATGATTTCGAATCGGGTGCATGGAAGCTGCCAAAAGTAAATCGCGAGAAGGGGGGTAGTAGTTTTTCGCAGGGAGCGATGTACATTTTGTGTAGTGATTCGCGTACTGATTTGCGTCGGGTTGAGGAAGGCGGAATGCCTCGACCCAGGGCCGGCGGTGGCAAACAAGCGCTTGAATGAGCACGGACGAATCCATCACGGGGGTAATGTCATGGATGCTCTACAGACAGAGATTGCGATCTGGCCGGCGCCGGTTGCTTCGCTACGCGGTGCCGGACGGGCACTGTCAAAAGAACAATTGATCCGCAGGCTCGGCGAGTTTGCGGAACGTGGCAACCTCAGCCGAGGACTTGCCGCCCTGACGGACTATGTAGGGGCTACCCACTATCTTCTCGCCCGCTATGATCTGTCGCAGGATGAAGGTCTGGATTTTGTCGTGTGTTCGGATTGGCCGTTCGACGTGGTCAAGCGGCTTGGCAAGGTGCTGTCGCAACTCCATTCCAAGACCAACGAAATGGAGAAGTGCCTTTCGGTGATGCAGCCGGTGTTCATGAGCCTGCCGGATGACATCGACGTCAGCCGCGGCATCAGCCGTGAATATTGCGCCATCACCTTCAACGTTGGCCGCACCCGGCTGTCACTGATGCTGCTCTTCCCGCAGGATGTCATCCTCTCGCAGGAGAGCCTGAGGGATATCGGCCTGCTGACCGGGTATTTCGCCAGCTTCACCAAAGAACGCGGTGCACGCACCGATCGCGAGTTCGAGCTGACGGAACGCGAGCTCGAGTGCCTCTTCTGGATTGCCGAGGGCAAGACGAGCGACGAAATTGCCGTCATCCTCGGTATCTCCCGTAACACCATCAACAACTATATCACCAGCGTGATGCGCAAGACGGCGACGAAGACCCGTTCCGAGGCGATCGCCTACGCTGTCCGCAACAACCTCGTTTAGGCGCCCGGTCATGACCTTTTTCCTCCCGAACACCCGCGCTGCAGATGATGGCAAGGCCGGACGCTTGCAGGCCAGGGCGTCGCGGGCAGCAACGCTCGTCGCGCGGCTTCAGGGCATGCAGAAGCAGATCAACGCCAAGAACTTTGCGGTTCTGCGGCTGAACGGAAACGGCCTGCCGGCGTCGCGCAAGCTGACCTGCGTGCTCGACAACTGGGGCGTCGCCGCCGAAGCGATGGCGCACGAGCTGGTGGCGGCCTACGGCGACGAGCTGCTTCAGCATCTGGACGCTTCGCTGCTGCCGGTGTTGTGGAACGGCATGGGGGAGCACCAGACTGCCGAGGCACCGGACTTCGGTCGCTTCACCCGTCGTCTGGAGGCGCGCCTCTTGCCGTATTCCGGCATTGCACTGCCGGTCAGGCTCGGCGCGCAGGGCAACGGCTATGTCGTGTTCACGGGCAGCTATATCGACCTCACGAGCGAGGTGATCATCGATCTGCATGGCCGCAGCTGCCAGGTCATGACCGATCTGCTTGCCGCCGACGAGCGGCGCATGCTGCCGGCCGAATCGCTGAGCGACCGCGAGATCGGCTGCCTGCAGATGGCCGGCGATGGCTATATCAGCGAAGAGATCGCCGAGAAGATGGGGCTGTCGGTCCATACGGTCAATGCTTACCTCGGCGCAGCAACGACCAAGCTGGATTCGGTCAACAGAATCCAGGCGATCGCCAAGGCCATTCGTCTCGGTTATATCAGCTGATTGGTTTGTGGCCGTCATGGCCGGTATCGCGACTCAACTCGCAAGGGCGGTCGGATAGGATTTTACGAATTTCGCAGCGTTGAGGCTGTTTGCCAGGAACGCGGTGTTCTCGTCCGGATCGCTGGACGGGCTCTTGAATGCGATGTGGTTGATCTCGAGGCCGGCTGTATCCTTGCCGAGCGCCAGCCGGGCATAGACCGTGACGCCGTCCGGCTTCAATTCGAGATCGAGCGAGATTTCCGGCTCGGTATCCCAATCCAGCGTATAGTTGCCGCCAATACCAAAATTCACCGTGCCGGGAAGAAAATAGAGCTCCGCCGCGGACGATACCAGGTCGGCGAGGCTGCCATGCGATTCAAAGCGAAGCAGCGCAATATAGTCGGCCGCATCGATCAGACGCAATTCGGTCGCAACAGGACGAATCGCATCGGCTACAATTTTTTCGCGTTGTTCGGAATATTCGCATTTTTTCATGTCTTTTACGTCACCCGTTTCGGCTGCGTGGCATAGATCCGGTGGATGAGTTCGGCGACTGCCTTATAAAACACCGGCGGAATCACACTATCCACCGAGACTTGCGCAAACATTGAGCGTGCGAGAGGCGGGTCTTCAAAAACGGGTATGCCGTTTTCCTCCGCAATCTCGCGAATCTTCAGCGCGACAAGGTCTTGCCCCTTGGCAACCACCACCGGAGCATCGCCTTCTTCCCGCACATAGCGAAGGGCAACGGCATAGTGCGTCGGGTTTGCGATGACGAGCGTGGCGCGCGGAACCGAGGTGATCATGCGCCGGCGGGCGCGGTCGCGGGCAATCGAGCGAAGCCGGGCGCGGATGATCGGGTCGCCCTGGGACTGCTTCAGCTCCTCCTTGACTTCCTGTTTGGTCATCCGGAGCTCGGTATACCAGTGATGTCGCGTCCAGAAAAAATCCGCGACCGCGATGATGCAGGTCGAGATCAGGATGACGATCATGATCTGGTTGAGATCGCCGGACATCGTCGTGAGGATCGTCAGGGGATCGGAAAACATCGAATCGAGCGAGGCGTAGTAATCATTCCAGAGCGTCAGCACGATGATGATCGAGACGATCAGGATCTTGAACAGCGCCTTGGCGAACTCGACCAGGCCCTGGATGCCGTAAATCCGCTTCAAGCCGGCCATCGGGGAAATGCGGTTCATCTTCGGTGCAATCCGGTCAAGCACCGGCGTTGGCAGGTTCTGCAGGATGGACGAGCCGATCCCGAACACGATCAACAGCGTGAAGAAGGGGATCATCAGCGCGCTCGCCTTCCAGAGAAGATGCGAGATGAGCGCCACCACATCCGTCGCGGTGTCGATGCGCCAGGCCTCGGGCTGCTCGAAGATGTCCTTGAGCGCTTCGGCAACAGTGGTGAAACCCTGGGGCAGGAAGAAGACGATGAATATGTAGATGGCCACGGTTGAAGCGAACATCGTCACTTCACGCGAGAAGGGCGTGTTGCCCTTCTCTATGGCGTCGTGCATTTTCTTTTCAGACGGCGATTCTGTTTTGCTGTCTTTGTCCTGATCGTCCGACATCGGATGAAGACCTCTTGCACCTGGTGGCGGCCGTTGCCCTTAAAGGGTTGTGAGCCGAGGCCGCAGGGGATGCAAGGAAGATATGCGCGGAATCACCGTGCTTCACAGAAACCGAGCGGACGCAGCAAAAAAGCCCTTGAATTCCGGTTCAAGGGCTTTGCTGTTCTGCTTGAAAGTGAGGGTAATGTGGTCAGGCGCCGGCTCAGGCCGCCGCCGCTTCCCTTTCCTTGAGCTCGATCTGGCCGCTGGCGGCGAGACGGATGGCTTCCTGGGTGATCGAGCGCCGGGCAATCGCGATATCGCGCGGATTGATGCCGGCATCGCCGGCTGCCAGGTCCGATTCGATCATGCGGCGCTGGCGCGCGCCGATGGCGGCGAGAACCGATTCGCGCAGTTCCATGCTCGATCCGCGCAGCGCCATGGTGATGATGTCGCTGGACACGTCGTTGAAGAGCTGAACGCGGCTGCGCTGCGGCATCCCGAGGACGTCGTCGAAGAGGAAGATCTTCGGACGGACCTTCTTGACCGCTTCGGTATTGATCGATTCAAGCGAAGCGAGAAGCGTATCGACCTGGCTCTTTTCCAGCTCGTTCATCACTTCCGCGATCTTGATGGATCCCGCCGAGTTGCGGTCTGCATCCAGTTCGCGCATCAGCTCCAAGACGCGCGTCTCGATAATCTGCGCGGCCTTTGGGCTGACATTCTTCATGTTGACGGCGCGGTTGATGATATCGGCGCGGCTGCTTTCCGGCAGCTGCAGCAGAACCTTGGCGCCGAAGGTCGACGGCATCATCGACAAGACATAGGCGATCGTCTGCGGATGTTCCTTGCCGAGATGCCCGGCGACGTAGACCGGGTCGGAATCCTGCAGACGGTCCCAGATATTGGCTTCATAGGCGGCGAAAGCTGTCCTGCGGCCAAGAAGGCCGTCCACTTCGTCGGGTGTCAGGCCTTCTTCGAGTATGCCTTCAATGGCCTTGGCATTGTCCATCAGGCCAGCACCCTCGGTAAACAGGTCCTCGAACTCGTTGACCAGGATTTCCAGTTCGTGGGGCGGGATCGAGCGAAGCGACTGAGCCGAGGCGATGATGCCCTGCAGCTCGCTTTGCGTAAAGAATTTCAACAACTTGCCAGCAACCGGCTTGCCCATTGCAAGCAGAACGGCCGCGGCCTTGTCCATCTGACTGAGAGGCCGCGTCGGCGCCGAAGCTTCAAAATTGTCGAAATCCATCATGGATTGATCCTCATAACCCGTGACCGGGTTCAAACTTTACTGGTACCCTTGATTTCGATGAGTTTTACACCGAAACGTGTTTCGTCTTCGTCGAGCACGGTGATTTCGCCACGGCCGATCACACGGCCATTGACGACGATTTCGACCGGCTCGCCGATCTTGCGGTCGAGCGCGATGGTCGCGCCTTCCGTCAGGTTCATCAGGCCGGAGACCTGCATGCGGCTGGTCCCGAGGACGATCTGGACATCGATCGGGATATCCATGATCAGGTCGAGATTGGCGGTCATGCCGCTGCCCGGCTCGCTGGAGGCCATCTCCTCGAAGCTGCTCGAACTCCCGAAGGAACCGCCGCCGAAGGATCCGGCGTCAAACGCCCCGGCGGCCTGGTCGAGGTCGCCAAAGCTGCTGCCGCCACCGAAATCGCCGCCGAAGCTGCTGAGGTCGGTCGCGGACGCATCGAACGTGCTGCCGAAGTCCGATGTTTCGCCGACCGTCGTCGCGAAATCCATGCCGAAATCGGTTGCCGGAACAGTACCGGTGGCATCGCTTTGCAGGACGCCACGCAGATCGTCGATGGCCTGATCGAGCTCGGCATCGCCGGCGCTCAGGATCGTCTTGTCTTCAATTCGTGCTTTCTTCGGTGCCATGTGCGAACTATTCCAGTTGAAACTTGCCCCAACCATGTTGCCGGGTAAGGCAGGGGGTTTTTAACTCATGAGGTGGTGGAGAATGTCGCTCTCCGAACCGTGGGTGTCCCTGATCCGGACCGTATATTTTGCGCCGGACCGGCCGAGCTCGCAGATGTAGAGGTCGCGGCCGTTGGCATTGATTTCGACACGCACGTCCTTGGCGTCCTGGAAGGGAATGACATCGCCCGGCTGCAGGCGGCTGATCGTATCGAGGGTCAGGCTCTCAAGCTTGATGCGGGCTTCGAGGTTGACGGCGGAGCGGCGGACCTGCTGCTCCAGCTGTTCGCCCCACACGCCTTTGGCCTTGCGAGCCTGTCCGACGCCCTTTGGGAAGACAACGGTGGTCTTCAGCAAGACCTGCTGCGGAACGATGATCGAGAACGTCGAAAGAACCGGGCCAAGCCCCATCGTCACGTTGATGCAGGCGGCAAAGACATCCTCGACATCCGGATCCGCCGCCGGCCGTTCGGTGGCATTGTAGGGCCTCCCGACGGAAGGCTCGAAGCCGCCGGCGGCGCTGACGGCCGATTTCAGCACATCGGCGATTTTTTCGAACACCATCGACGCGACATCGAGCTCGATGTTGGAGAGCGTGCGCGGCTTCGGCTCCTCGATGGCGTCTGATGGGGCGCCGAGCAGGATTTCCATCAGGGTGATGATCACCGGGCTATCGCAGCTGAGGACGAATTCCGGGCACCAGTTGCGCAGCGCCGTATCGCACAGGGCGACACCATTGCCGAGTCTGGCGATCAGCTCGGACTTCAGGCCCGTGTCGAAACCGGCATAGCCGATCTCGATATCGAGATCGGTCTCGTTCCGGAAGATGTCTGGCAGGAATTCCGTAAAGACATGGCCGATTTCGCCGCACAGCTTGCCGATCGTCTTGGTGTCGCCGAGCGCACCGGTCATGCGGGCGAGCAGCTTGCGGTCGAAGGTGTACACGTTGTTTTTCGATGCTGCCGTCATGGGATCAAGCCGCCTTGCTTTCGCCGCCACCGCCGGGGTTCATCATTTCCTGCTCGACGGCGTCGATCGACGGACGCTCGTAAGCGGAGATGGTCTTGCGGCCGTATTCGAGCGCCACCTGCGGCACCGAACCGTTCATGTAGGCAAGCAGGGTCTGCTTGACGATGATGTAGAGACGGTTTTGCTTGTCGCGCACGGCCTTGATATTGGCGATCACCGGGCTGACGATGCAGTAGGACAGGAAGATGCCGAGCATGGTGCCGACGAGGGCGGCGGCGATCTTGGCGCCGAGGATCTCGGGCGCCTCGCTGATCGCGCCCATCGCCTTGATCACCCCGAGAACGGCGGCGACGATGCCGATCGCCGGGAAGGCGTCGCTCATCGTGGTCAGCGCATGATAGACCTTCATCTTGTCATGGGTGATCGTATTGATTTCCTCGTCCATCAGTGCCTCGATCTCATGGCTGCGGGCATTGCCGATGATGATCAGGCGGACGTAGTCGCAGATGAAGGCCGTCAGTTCCTTGTTCTGCAGCACCGTCGGGGCGGACTGGAAAATCGAGGATTCGTCCGGGTTGTCGATGTGGCTTTCGATTTCGTTGCGTGATTTCGTGCGCAGGTCGCGCATCAGGCTGTAGAGAACGCCGAGCGTGTCGAGATAGTTGCGCTCCTTCGGCACCTTGTGGCGAAATGCTTCACCGAGCGCCTTGGCGGTATCCTTCAGCACCTTCATCGAATTGGCCATGATGTAGCCGCCGAGGCCGGCGCCGCCGATGATGACAAGCTCGAAGGGCTGGTTCAGGACTTCCATGTGGCCGCCCATGGCAATGAAGCCGCCAAGGATACAGCCGATCGTCAAGACGAGCCCGATGATGATGTTCATTTCGATACCTGCCGCAAAGGTGGATTTTCGACCGTATCGTTAGGCCGTCAGCCTTGCGTGAGGCTGGCTGTCGGCCCCCTTTTTGAGGGCCTTCCGCGCAAACAGGTTCGCGCAAGCAAGCTCCGGCAGTTTTCCGCCCAATCGGCGCGTATTGCGCCATGTCTCATGGATGAACGGGGAAATGTCGTGACGACGACTTACACCAGCTACCAGATGATAGCAGGCAACCTCACCACATCGCTGGAACGGGTATCCGAGCAGCCGGATGTTGCGCGGGAGACCGAATACTATCTGGCCAATATCGGCAACGTCAAAACGATCGACGACTTCTTCGCAGACACGCGGCTTTATAACTACGCGGTCAAGGCGCACGGCCTGGAAGACATGGGCTATGCGAAGGCCTTCATGCGCAAGGTGCTGACTGAAGGCATCGACACCGACGACGCCTTTGCCAAGCAACTGACCGACAGCCGCTACACCGATCTGGTCGAATCGCTGAACTTCGCCCGCAACGGCACGGCTGCGACATCGTTCGAGAAAGCCCAAAAGGGCGTCGTCGACAAATATACACGCCAGACCCTGGAGCAGAATGCCGGCGAGGAAAATTCCGGCGTCCGCCTGGCGCTATACTTTGAACGCATGGCACCCTCGACCACCAATGCCTACGGGCTGCTCGCCGACGATGCATTGGCGCAGGTGACACGCACCCTGCTGCAGATGCCCGACGAATTCGCCGCTTCCGACATCGACAAGCAGGCGGCCGCGATCGAAAACGCGATCGACATCAAGGACTTCCAGGATCCGACGAAGCTGTCGAAGATGCTCGAACGGTTCACGGCCCTGTGGGAAATCAACAATTCCTCGGATCCCTACGATCCGCTCGCCGTGTTCGGCTCATCCAGCGGCTACGGAATCTCCTCCGATCTTCTCCTATCCATCAATACGCTGAAACTCGGGGGACGCTGATATGCAAACCGGTCTCTATGTTGCCGTCTCCTCCCAGATGGCGCTTGAAAAACGCATGAACACGCTGGCCGACAACGTCGCTAACTCGAGCACGGTCGGGTTCCGCGCGACGGAAGTGAAGTTCAACCAGCTGCTTGGCGATACGCGGCCGACCAAGGTTTCCTTCGTGTCCGAAGGGCAGGAATTCCTCAATACCAACAATGGCGGCCTGAACCGGACCGGCAACGAGCTGGATTTTGCCATCAAGGGCGACGCCTGGTTCCAGATCGACACGCCCGCCGGTCCCGCATTGACCCGGGACGGCCGCTTCACACTCACGGAAACGGGTGATCTGGTGACACTCCGCGGATATGCGGTCCTCGATGCGGGCGGTGCGCCGATCCGGCTCAACTCTCAAGCGAGCGAAATCAAGGTGGGCGCAGACGGCGCCATTCAGCAGGATGGAACGCAGGTTGCCGCGTTGGGGCTCTATGAAGCGAGCTTCGCCAACGGCTTTTCCCGCTACGACAACAGCGCTGTGATCCCGAACTCTGCACCCGAGCCGGTCGTCGATCGTTTCGATGTCGGCGTGATGCAGGGCTATGTCGAGGAATCGAACGTCAATCCGGTTCAGGAAATGTCCCAGTTGATCATGGTGTCGCGCGCCTTCGAAAACATCACTTCGCTGATGCGCGACAGTGAAGGTTCGCTCGACGAGGCAATCAAGACGCTCGGCGGCAGCAAGTAGCTGCTCTGATTTTTTCAAACGACTGAGCCAGGCCCGCAGATGCTCGATAGAGCAGGGTAGGGCAGACGGCAGGAAACGGAATGCAGAACGAGAAACTCCAGATCCGCAGTTCCTCGACATCGCTTGCGGCGCTCGCAGGCCTTGTCGGGCGTTATTCCAATCCAGAGTTTTCGATCGCACCCGGTGGCCACGTCCAGACGATTTCCGCCGGCTATTACACGGTGTCCGGGCTTTCTCGGCATGTTCGCCTCGGCGAGTTCGTCGCCCACAAGAGTTCGACGGGCATTCATCTCGGCGAAGTCGTCAAGGTGGAGCAGGAGACGGTTGTCGTCTGCCCGATCGAGCCGGGCGATCCAATCGGCATTCATGACACGGTGATCCGCAAGGGTGCCTTCCGCATTGCGCCGACAGAATCCTGGTGCGGCCGCACGATCAATTCGCTGGGCGATCCGATCGACGGTCGCGGCGCGCTGCTGCAGGGCGATATTCGCCGGTCGATTTCGAATACGGCGCCGCCGTCGATGACCCGCAAGCGCGTCGAGCATGGCTTCCGCACCGGTGTCCGGGCAATCGACATCTTTTCTCCACTCTGCCTCGGCCAGCGTCTCGGCGTCTTCGCTGGCTCCGGCGTCGGCAAGTCGACGCTTCTGTCGATGCTTGCTCGCGCCGATGCCTTCGACAAGGTGGTCATCGCGCTGGTCGGCGAACGCGGCCGTGAAGTGCGGGAATTCATCGAGGATACGCTCGGAGAAAACCTCTCCAAGTCGGTCGCTGTGGTGGCGACCAGCGATGAAAGCCCGATGCTGCGCAAGATGGCGCCGCTGACGGCGGTGACGATCGCCGAGCACTACCGTGACCAGGGCGACAACGTCCTTTTGATTATCGACAGCGTCACCCGTTTTGCTCATGCCATCCGTGAGGTCGCAACAGCCTCTGGCGAGCCGCCGATCGCGCGGGGCTATCCGGCATCCGTTTTCACCGAACTGCCGCGGTTGCTCGAGCGTGCCGGGCCGGGAGCCGAAGGGGCGGGCACGATCACCGCGATCATCTCCATTCTCGTCGACGGCGACAACCACAACGATCCGATCGCCGACTCGACCCGCGGTATTCTCGACGGTCACATCGTCATGGAACGCAGCCTTGCCGAAGAGGGCCGCTATCCACCGGTCAACCCGCTTGCTTCGATCTCGCGTCTCGCTCGAAAGGCCTGGACACCGGATCAGGAAAAGCTTGTGGCGCGGTTGAAGTCGCTGATCCACCGCTTCGAGGAAACGCGCGACCTCAGGCTGATCGGCGGCTATCGCCCGGGCAGTGATCCGGACCTGGACATGGCGATCAAGCAGGTGCCGGTCATCTACGACATCTTGAAACAGACGCCGGGCGAGCGGCCGGCCATCGACGCGTTCACCGACCTCGCAAATGCGCTGAAGGCGGCGGCGAACAACGGCGGCCAGGCACAGAACATGCGAAGGGGGTAAGGGGTGATAGATTACGACGCCGACGAAATCGTGCCGCAGCGCAAGCGCAGCGAGCGCACGCCACTGATCGACAAGGCGCTGGGCGCGACCGGTATCGCCCTTGCGGCCCTCGCTACCTTCTTTCCCTGGTATGCATTCCTGCACCAGGACCAGTTCTCGATGCCGTCGCTTTGGCAAGGCAGCACCCGCGATGTGCCGGGCCGCGCTGGCTCAGGCGGCGTATCCTCGCCATTGGCCATGACGGACCGCGATGCAGCCACCCAGGCGGCGATTGATCAACTGACCACGGCGACGGTTCCCGAAGGCGAAAGCAGGAAGCTGGACGGCGGTCCGGAAGATGGTCTGGAGCAGCCGTTCCCGGCGGCGACGGGTTTCAAGCTGGTTCACGTCGCCAATGGCCGTGCGCTGATCGAAGACAGTAGCGGCATGTACATTGTCCGTATCGGCTCGATCCTGCCGGACAACAGTCGTCTTGCCACATTGGAGCAGCGCGACGGGCGCTGGGTGATGATCACCTCCAAGGGCGAAATCCAGCAGGCTGAGTGATTCGGCTCATCGACGACCACCGCCGTCAACCTGCGCATTGCCGGCCCCGCGCAACGGGTTGTGGCCGAAGAAGGGCGCTGAAACGCGCCAAACCATTGCCGTTCCATCGTTTTTCGGTCGCATGCAATGCGAAGCTGCCACCCGAAAAGCGGTTGTTAGCACCTGCAGCACACGGCCTTGTTCAATTCAGTCCCACGCAAGATTGCTTGCCTAGGTTCTCCAGCAACAAGCATGGAGTCGCATGATGCAACCTATACAGCTTTTTGATCTCGCGTCCCGGCAGGCGCAATGGCTGGCAGTCCGCCAGAACGTCGTCGCCGGCAACATCGCCAATGCCAACACGCCGCACTACGCAGCCAAGGACGTCAAGCCGTTCGAAAGCGTCCTGCAGGAAACCGGCTTTCAGATGGCGGCCACCAATCCCGCCCACTTCACGGACGGAAGCACTGCGGCTCAGGTGACCGAAACCAGCATGATCAACGATGCCGAGGTCCAGCAGTCGGGCAACAGCGTCCAGCTGGAACAGGAATTGATGAAGAGCGGTGAAGTCAAGCGTGACTACGAGCTCAATACCGGGCTCGTGAAGGCGTTTCATCGGATGATGCTCATGACGGTACGGAAATAAGCGCGATGGATCCTCTGGTTTCAGCTCTCAAAGTTTCGGCCTCCGGCCTCGAAGCGGAATCGACGCGGCTGCGCATCGTTTCGGAAAACATCGCCAACGCCCGTTCGACCGGCGACGCGCCGGGAACCGATCCCTATCGCCGCAAGACCGTCAGTTTCGCGGCGGAGGTCGATCGCGCCAGCGGCGCCGCCACCGTCGAGGTCCAGCGTCTTGGAACCGACGATTCCGACTTCAGCATCGAGTTCGATCCGGGCAATCCGGCCGCCGACGACAAGGGCATGGTCAAGCTGCCGAATGTCAACGTGCTGATCGAAATGGCCGACATGCGGGAAGCCAATCGCTCCTATGAAGCCAATCTCCAGACCACGAAGCAGGCGCGCGACCTGATTTCCGCAACAATCGACCTCCTGAGGGCTTCGCAATAATGATCAATGCAATTGAGACCATCGGCGCGGCGATTTCGACCGTCAAGGACGTCGCGACCTCCTCCAGCACTTCGTCGGCACAAAGCATCCTCGGTGGCGCAGCAGCGACCGGCAAATCGCAGAGCTTCGCCGACGTCATGGGCAACATGGCGGCCGAGATGACCAACAGCCTCAAGCAGTCGGAAGCCTCCTCCATCCAGGGCATCCGCGGCGAAGCAAACACCCGCGAAGTCATCGATTCCGTCATGAATGCCGAGCAGTCGCTGCAAACCGCCATCGCCATTCGCGACAAGGTGGTCAGCGCCTATCTCGAAATCGCACGCATGTCGATTTAAGGAACAAATATAATGAAGGCTCTTTCCATCGCCGCGACCGGCATGAACGCCCAGCAGCTGAACCTGGAAGTGATCGCGAACAACATCGCGAACATCAACACCACCGGTTACAAGCGCGCGCGGGCAGAGTTCTCCGACCTTCTCTATCAGACCGAACGCGCCCAGGGCGTCCCGAACCGCGCCAACCAGGCGATCGTGCCGGAAGGCGCCAATATCGGTCTCGGCGTCCAGACGTCCGCCGTGCGCAACCTGCATCTGCAGGGCAGCCTCGTCAGCACCGGCAACGACCTCGACATGGCGCTGATCGGCCGCGGCTGGTTCCAGATCGAGACCCCGGACGGCGAAACGGCTTATACCCGCGCCGGCGCCTTCAATACCAATGCCGACGGCCAGCTCGTCACGATCGACGGCTATACGGTCATCCCGGAAATCACCGTGCCGCAGAATGCGAGCGAGATCACCGTCAGTTCGTCCGGTCAGGTGACCGTCCGCATCGGCAACGACACCATCCCGCAGGAAATCGGCCAGCTGACGATCGCCAACTTCGTCAACGAGGCGGGCCTCGAACCGCAGGGCGACAACCTCTTCAAGCAGACACCCGCGTCGGGCGAACCGGTGATCGGCACGCCGGCTGATCCGGGCTACGCGCAGATCAAGCAGAAATACCTCGAAGCGTCGAACGTCGATCCGGTCAAGGAAATCACCGACCTGATCTCCGCCCAGCGCGCCTATGAAATGAACTCGAAGATCATCCAGGCGGCCGACGAAATGGCCGCGACGGTCAGCAAAAATCTGAGATAACAGAGGGAATGGCAAACATGACGTTTCGCCGGACTGCCATCGCATCGATAGTGACGGCTGCTGCGACCCGCGGAGGATTTCTTCCGCTGACGCTGGCGGTGACCGGTTCCCTTTGCGTCTGCCTGATGTCTCCGGGCCTGGCACTCGCCGAAAAGCGCATGGCGGTCATTCCCACCCAGACGATCTATCCCGGCGAAGTCATCGATGCCAATCGCCTCGAAGAGGTCGAGGTGACGAACCCGTCGCTCACCGGCGACTATGCGACATCCACGGAGCAGGTACTCGGCAAGGTGACCAGCCGGACGTTGCTCGCAGGGCGCGTCATTCTGGTGTCTGGCCTGCGCGATCCCTATGCGGTCGAACGCGGCAAGGCGGTGCGGATCGTCTTCACCAACGGGCCTCTGACGATCACGGCCGGCGGCGCTCCCTTGGAGAATGCTGCGGTCGGCGACCTGATCCGGGTGCGCAACACGGATTCCGGCATCATCGTTTCCGGAACGGTGATGGAAGACGGAACAATTCATGTGGTGACAAAATGATCCTTCGTTTCGGCAAATGGTGCCTGGCCTTCATCGTGGTCTTCGCAATGGCGATCACGCCGGTCGAGGCTACCTCGCGCATCAAGGATGTCGCCTCGGTGCAGTCAGGACGTGAAAACCAGTTGATCGGCTATGGCCTCGTCGTCGGCCTGCAGGGAACCGGCGACAGCTTGCGCTCTGCACCGTTCACAGCACAGTCGCTGCGGGCCATGCTGCAGAATCTCGGTATTTCGACACAGGACAATGAATCCCGTTCGAAGAACATAGCCGCGGTCCTGGTCACGGCCAATCTGCCGCCCTTCGCCAGCCCGGGTAGCCGTATCGACGTGACAGTCGGTTCGCTTGGCGATTCGACTTCGCTTCGTGGCGGTACGCTGGTGATGACCTCGCTTTCCGGCGCCGATGGCCAGATCTATGCGGTCGCGCAAGGCTCGGTCGTGGTAACTGGCTTCAGCGCACAGGGCGATGCCGCATCCGTTACCCAGGGTGTCACCACGTCGGGCCGCGTCCCGAACGGCGCCATCATCGAGCGCGAATTGCCGGCCAAGTTCAAGGACGCGTTCAATCTCGTTCTTCAGCTGAGAAACCCCGATTTTTCGACCGCCGTCGGCATGGCCGCAGCGATCAACCGCTACAGCAAGACCCAGTTTGGCGGGAATATCGCTGAGGCTCAGGATTCCCAGACGGTCGTCATCGACAAGCCGAAGATGGCCGATCTCTCCCGCCTGATGGCCGACATCGAAAACCTCGTCATCGAGACCGACGTGCCCGCGCGTGTCGTCATCAACGAGCGCACCGGTACGATCGTGATCGGACAGGACGTGCGGATCAACAAGGTTGCCGTCAGCTACGGCACTCTGACGGTTCAAGTCTCGGAAACGCCGACCGTCGTGCAGCCGGAGCCCTTTTCACGTGGCGAAACGGCAATCGAGCCGAATACGACGATCGACGCGGCGCAGGACGGCGGCACCGTCGCCATCCTCGACGGTTCGAACCTGCGCTCGCTCGTCGCAGGACTTAACAGCATCGGCGTGAAGCCGGACGGTATCATTTCCATTCTCCAGGGCATCAAGACGGCCGGTGCCCTCCAGGCGGAGCTCGTATTGCAATGAGTGCACCCATTCTCTCCGCGCAGCCGGACAGCCTGCGCCGTCGCCTAATGATGCTTGTGGCCGGCTGCACCATGCTTGCCATGCCCGGCGCCTTCGCGCAGGAAGTCGCAGCACCCGCGACAGCCATTCCGGCGAACGGCGACGAAATCCAGCAGTTCTGCACCAATATTGCCGATGCCGCTCGCGACCAGCGTTACCTCTTGCAGAAGCAGAATCTGGAAAAGCTCCAGGCGGAGGTCGATGACCGCATCGCCAAGCTCGAGGTGCGCCGCGCCGAGTACGAGGACTGGCTGAAGCGCCGCAACGATTTCCTGAAGCAGGCCGAGCTTGGCCTCGTCGATATCTACAAGACCATGAAGGCGGATGCGGCGGCCGGGCAACTCGAGCTGGTCAATCCCGCCATCGCCGCGGCGATCGTCATGAAGCTGCCGCCGCGCCAGTCGAGCCTCATCCTAAGCGAGATGAGCAGCGACAAGGCAGCCGTTCTTACCAACATCATATCCAGCGCCAGCGATTCAACAACGTCGAAGGAACCGTCATGAGGTATCCGCTTTCGGTTCTTCTCGCTGCCAGCCTGCTGTCGGGATGTCAGAACCAGACTTTCAACGAAATCGGCAGGGCGCCTTCGATGAGCCCGATCGGCAGCGGCCTGCAATATGCGCAGACGCCGCAGATGGCGATGTATCCGAAGGAGCCGCGCCACGTCGCCAACGGCTTTTCAATTTGGAGCGACAATCAGGCGGCGCTGTTCAAGGATGCGCGCGCGCTCAAGGTCGGCGACATTCTGACCGTCGATATCCGTATCGACGACAAGGCCTCGTTCGACAACAAGACCGATCGCAGCCGAACCAACGACAGCGGTTTCAACATCGGCGCCAACGGCCAGTCCGAATCGAGCGATTTCGGCTGGAAGGGCGGCCTCGACTACGGCTCGAACACCAAGACGAAGGGTGAGGGCACGACGGAACGGTCTGAAAAGCTGGTTCTGCTTGTTGCGGCCGTCGTGACCGGTGTGCTTGAAAACGGCAACCTTCTGATCAGCGGTTCGCAGGAAGTGCGCGTCAACCACGAGATCCGCATCCTCAATGTCGCCGGTATCGTCCGGCCCTATGACGTCGATGCGAAGAACATGATCTCCTACGACAAGATTGCCGAGGCACGCATTTCCTATGGCGGCCGCGGCCGTCTGACCGAAGTGCAGCAGCCGCCGTGGGGCCAGCAGGTCGTGGATATCGTCTCGCCGATCTGACGGCGTGCTCGCCGCGTCCGCACGGCATAACACGAGATGGATTTGAACATGGAAGATCTCGATACGGCTTCACCTGCGCCCAAGGGGGCATCGAAGGTGATGACGATTGCTGCTCTTGTCGTTCTGACGCTGCTGGCAGGTGGTGGCGGATGGCTGGTCGGCGGCGTCGTGGCGCCAAAGCCGCTGAGCTTGGAAGAAGCGAAGATGGTCGAGGAGGCGAAAGCCGCTGTTGCCCACAAGAAAGCCAAGGAGGCAGGCGGCGAGGAGGCGAACAACAAGGACGAAGGGCTGCCGCGAATTGCCACCGAAGCCAACGGCGTCGTTCAACTCGACGCGATCACGACCAATCTTGCTTACCCCACCGAAAACTGGATACGGCTGGAAATCGCGCTGCTTTTCAAGGGCGCGCCTGATGTCGCCATGGCCGAGCAGATCCATCAGGATATAGCGGCCTACATGAAGACGGTGTCGCTACAGCAGATCCAGGGGCCGCGCGGATTTCAGTATCTGAAGGATGACATAGAAGAACGGGTTGACCTTCGCTCCGAAGGGCGCGTAACCAATGTCATCTTCAGGACATTCGTTATTCAATGATTCGCACCATCGCATTCATAGCCGCCATGATGGCGATGTCGGGTATCGCCGGCGCGCAGGGCTTCCCTGCTGACATCTTGAAGACGCCCGTCGACGGCTCTGTCGCGTCCTGGATCATCCGCACGTTCGGCCTTCTGACCGTCCTGTCGGTTGCGCCGGGTATCCTGATCATGGTGACGAGCTTTCCGCGCTTCGTCATTGCCTTTGCCATCCTGCGTTCCGGCATGGGTCTCGCCACGACCCCCTCGAACATGATCATGGTGAGCCTCGCCCTGTTCATGACCTTCTACGTCATGGCGCCGACATTCGATCGCGCCTGGCAGAATGGCATCAATCCGCTGTTGCAGAACCAGATCAACGAAACCGAAGCGATGACGCGCATCTCGGAGCCATTCCGGGAGTTCATGCTCGCCAATACGCGCGACAAGGACCTGCAGCTCTTCATCGACATCGCCCGGGAGAAGGGCCAGAACGTCGTCGTCGACAACAAGGTCGATCTTCGCGCCGTTGTACCAGCCTTCATGATTTCGGAGATCAGACGCGGTTTCGAGATCGGCTTCCTGATCATGCTGCCATTTCTGGTGATCGACCTGATCGTCGCGACCATCACCATGGCGATGGGCATGATGATGCTGCCGCCCACCTCGATCTCTCTGCCCTTCAAGATCCTTTTCTTCGTCCTGATCGACGGCTGGAACCTGCTCGTCGGCAGCCTGGTGCGGTCTTTCAGCTGATCTCATTGGCGTGGTTAACGGACGGTCAATTTTCCGCCACGCGCGCGCTCCGGCGGAATAGATCAAGTCTTTGAATTGTATGTATAAATCGGAGTCTGATTGCCCCCGGCTGCGTTCGGTTTTATATGTAGAACTACCTAATATTCAGGCGGCGTTTAAACAAATTGCAATGTTTGCCTGCGACATTACCCTCACATGACGGATTTGGACCGCCTGACGAACAGGGGCCGAGTGGCATGATGCCGAGCCGTCATCACCGGTAAGTATTTCAGTCCGGTATGTCCCCCAATTGTATTTCGTATCTAGAGGGACAACCCCAATGACAAGCATCCTGACGAACTCTTCTGCAATGGCAGCTCTGTCGACGCTGCGCTCCATCAGCTCCGATCTGGAAACGACTCAGGGCCGTATTTCTTCCGGCCTGCGCGTTGGCGACGCTTCCGACAACGCTGCTTACTGGTCGATCGCAACGACCATGCGTTCGGACAACAAGGCACTCTCCACCGTTCAGGACGCTCTCGGTCTCGGCGCTGCCAAGACGGACACGGCCTATACCGGTTTGAACGCCGCCATCGACGTTGTTTCCGAAATCAAGGCCAAGCTGGTCGCTGCCCGCGAACCGGGCGTTGACAAGACCAAGATCAACAAGGAAATCACCGAGCTCAAGAACCAGCTGGTTTCGACGGCAACTTCGGCGTCCTTCTCGGGCGAAAACTGGCTCTACAACGACTCGACGACCGCTGTCGGCACCAAGGAAATGGTCGGCTCGTTCACCCGGGATTCGTCCGGCAACGTCTCGGTTGGCGTTCTCGAATTCGACGCTTCGACCTCCGTTCTCGTGGACATGAACGACGCAGAGCTCGGCCAGCTCACGAAGAACGTCGAAGTCGTCCAGCCGTCCGGCACGACGACGGCCGATGCGACCTACTTCCTGGTCGATGCTGGCTCGACGACCGCTGCAACGGGTACCGAAATCGCCCTGACGTCCGCGACCACCGACGATGACCTCGAAGGCATGATCAGCGCCGTTGACGCCATGCTGACGAGCCTGACGGACTCCGCCGCGACGCTCGGCGCAACCAACACCCGCATCTCGATGCAGGACGACTTCATGGCCGACCTGATGGATGTGATCGACAAGGGTGTCGGCCGCCTCGTCGACGCCGACATGAACGAAGAGTCGACCCGCCTCAAGGCCCTGCAGACCCAGCAGCAGCTCGGCATCCAGGCGCTCTCGATCGCCAACTCGGACTCACAGAACGTCCTGTCGCTGTTCCGCTAATCGAAAACGGCGCGGGCCGGCCATAACCCCCAACGGCCGGTTCACGACCTATAGAAACCGCATCTCGCAAGAGGTGCGGTTTTTCTTTGCCGTCAAAATTAATTTTCAGCTTTAGGTTTTCTTTAACCATGTTGGTGTTTTCTATGACCATCGAAACAGCGGGTTAACCAAGAAACTTAACGCGTTAGCAGGCATGAAGCTGGCTGCTGTTTCCCGGTAGCGACCGGAATGTCCCTTCCATTTCACCTGTTCAAAGGGGCAGTTTACCATGACGAGCATTCTCACCAATTCGGCTGCGATGGCAGCACTTTCCACCCTGCGTTCGATCAACGACGGCATGGAAACCACCCAGGGCCGCGTTTCCTCCGGCTTGCGTGTCGAGACGGCAGCCGACAATGCCGCCTACTGGTCGATCGCAACGACCATGCGTTCGGACAACAAGGCTCTCTCCACCGTTCAGGACGCTCTCGGTCTCGGCGCTGCCAAGACGGACACGGCCTATACAGGCCTCGACAATGCCATCGACGTCGTTTCCGAAATCAAGGCCAAGCTGGTTGCTGCCCGCGAACCGGGCGTTGACAAGCTGAAGATCAACAAGGAAATCACCGAGCTGAAGAACCAGCTGGTTTCCACAGCTCAGTCGGCTTCCTTCTCCGGTGAAAACTGGCTCTACAACGACACGACGACCGCCATTGGCACCAAGGAAATGGTCGGCTCGTTCACCCGTTCCGCCTCTGGTACCGTTTCAGTCGGTGTTCTGGAGTTCGACGCTTCGACCTCGGTTCTGGTCGACACGAATGATGCAGCGCTCGGCCAACTCACCAAGGACGTCGCTGTCGTCCAGCCGTCCGGCACGACGACGGCCGATGCGACCTACTTCCTGATCGATGCCAGCTCCACGACCGCCGCTGCCGGCAACGTAGTCGCCCTGACCGCAACGACCCTCGACGACGATATCGAAGGCATGATCAGCGCCGTCGATGCCATACTGACGAGCCTCACGGACTCCGCCGCGACGCTCGGCGCCACCAACACCCGCATCTCGATGCAGGACGACTTCATGGCCGACCTGATGGACGTGATCGACAAGGGTGTCGGTCGTCTCGTCGACGCCGACATGAACGAAGAGTCGACCCGCCTGAAGGCCCTGCAGACCCAGCAGCAGCTCGGCATCCAGGCGCTCTCGATCGCCAACTCCAACTCGGAAAACATCCTCTCGCTCTTCCGTTAATCGGATCGGCGAAAGCGACAAAGCCGGCGGTGTCAATTATCCGCCGGTCATCCAACAGGCCGCGTCCCGCAAGGGGCGCGGTTTTTGCGTTGTGTGCCGAGCATGCTCGATAGTTTGGAGGTGAAAGTCCTCTACCCAGCCTGATGACGGCGAAGGGTTAGCGAAGCGCAAGGGCGTTGCCGCGAGGCAGGGTCTGAAGGAAGCGCGGAGCAAATCCGTGACCCGATGGACAAGAACCGGATATGAGGCCTACCCGGTCGGACGAGCAGGCAACGAACTGCGAAGTCCACGGTCATCGACGACCGGGGTGGTAAATTCGGCGGGTATGCGGAGAAGGCGAGCGAGCTTACCTCGGGAGATCTCCGACGTGTCCGGCATCCCCGGACTGAGCGGATCGCAAGACCCGTGATCGCGTCGGAGAAGTCAGCAGAGGGCATAGTCGGCCGCAAGGCCGAAGGCCCGAACGTAGGAAGGGTTATTAGGGCGGATGTCTCGAACGGCCAATCGGCAGAAGACCCAGCTCGAGCTGGCCTTCATGCAGGAGGATAGGAGTAATGCTCCGCCTCTCCTGTACGAAGGGACCGAAGTCGATGCGGCGGCCCCCGCACCCGAAAGCCCAGCGGTCCTGAGCGGACCGACGATGGAGAAGGTTGTCGCTCGCGACAATCTGACGAACGCATTGGCACGTGTCAGGCGTAACAAGGGGGCGCCAGGGGTCGACGGTATGACCGTCGATAACCTGGCTCCCTACCTGAAGGACCATTGGCCCGAGATCAGGGACCGGCTTCTCCGAGGCACCTACCGGCCCCAGCCGGTGCGGCGTGTTGAAATACCCAAGGCATCCGGCGGCATCCCGATTTCTGCGTCCTGGCGTCGCTCATCTTAACGATTCAGCAATTCAGATTTATTTTTGTTCATTTTCATTACCCACTTGCTAACGCCATTAATGGTTTGTTAACCATGTGACCGTTAAGTGTTCGTTAAGAGCGATAGGCTGTCCTTGGGCTAAACATGGGGCAGTTTGCATGACGCTGGTCCCGTCGCTGCCGGTCATCATCCGGAATGTTCCGTTTAAATTTGAACTGGGGCAATGACCAATGACCAGCATCCTTACCAATTCTGCGGCGATGGCCGCTCTCCAGACATTACGTTCGATCAACACGAACATGGAAGACGTGCAGAGCCGCATTTCCTCCGGCTATCGCGTCGAGACCGCCGCGGACAACGCCGCCTACTGGTCGATCGCGACCACGATGCGCTCGGACAATGCGGCGCTGTCGACCGTTCAGGACGCGCTCGGGCTGGGCGCCGCGAAGGTCGACACATCCTATGCCGGCATGAGTTCGGCCATCGACGTCGTCTCCGAGATCAAGGCAAAGCTCGTCGCTGCGCGCGAACCGGGCGTCGACAAGACCAAGATCAACAAGGAACTCACCGAACTCAAGAACCAGCTGGCATCGGCTGCCGAATCGGCTTCGTTCTCGGGCGAGAACTGGCTTTACAACGACAGCACGACGGCGGCCGGCATCAAGCAGGTCGTTGCTTCGTTCAACCGGTCAACGAGCGGCACCGTTTCCGTCTCGACCTTGGATTACGATACGGCCTCGTCGATCCTGATCGACACGAATGACGCATCGCTGGGCCGCCTTACCCAGGACGTAGCGGTTGTCCAGCCATCTGGCACGTCAACGGCCGATGCGACTTACTTCCTGATCAACGCAGGCTCCACGACGGCTGCGGCTGGTACCGAAATCACGCTGACCACGACCACCAGCGACGACGACATCGATGGCATGATCAGCGCCGTCGATGCCATGCTCAGCAACCTGACCGATGCCGCATCGACTCTCGGCGCCATCACCAGCCGCATCGACATGCAGGAAAACTTCGTCGCCAACCTGATGGACGTGATCGACAAGGGTGTCGGCCGCCTGGTGGATGCCGACATGAACGAGGAGTCGACCCGGCTGAAGGCGCTGCAGACGCAGCAGCAGCTCGGCATCCAGGCGCTCTCGATCGCCAATACCAACTCCGAAAACATCCTGCGCCTGTTCCAGCAGTAAGTCTGCTTTGGCGGACCGGTGGGCATCGTTCCGGGCGTCGCCTTCCAGGCTCATCGCCGCCTCCTTTTTTTGCGAGGCTGCGCCACGTTTTTCCGCCGTGCCGCCGGTCATCGGTATGGCTGGAAACGGTTGGACCGCGCTAATTGCCCAAGCGCGGTCCAACACCTCATACCAAGTCTCGATGATAGGAGCCTATCGTCGAGACTTGGGATTACATTTCCGACCTACATTTTCGCGCAAGTTTGGCTGGGTAGTCTCCAGCCGCAACCATTCTCGTCCGGGTTGCCAGCCAATATGAATATTGTGCTGCCGTTGTATGCGGCCTGCGCCACCGGGTTCTCCGGACGGCGAGCCGGTACGGATTGAAAATGTTCGGGCCGTGCGGCGTTGCCGTTGCGCAGGTTCCTGAAGGAGACATTCCGGAAGTGTCACAGTCTGTTGTTTTCAGGCCCGTCAGCCAAATGCTGCCTGCAACCGAGGAGGGGGCGGGCCAAGCCGTGACCGTAACGATGACCTGTGTCGCGGGAGGCAACCGATGAGCGCTTCCATCTCCCGCTATCTCAAGGATTTCAGCGCTCCCAAGGTCGATCTCAAGATGGTTCCGCCGCGATATTTCCCGGACCTCGATGACGACTTTCCTGCCGACGGTGCGTTCGCCATGAAGCAGCAGGCCGAACCGCAGATCGATATCGAGGCAGAGCGCCGCGACGCGTTCGCGCAAGGGCGTCGTGAGGCGGAGGCCGAGCAGCTTTCTCTGCACGCGACGGAAATCGCCGCGCTGAACGCGCGCCACGCTGAAGAGCTGGAGGCCATGCGCGTACGCTGCGAGAATGAAATCGCCGCGATGATCTACGATCGCTTCTCCGACATGGGGTCCCAACTCGCCGCCATGCTTTCCGACCAGACGGCGCGTGTTTTGGCGCCGGTGATGGACGAGGTGCTGCAGCGCAAATCCGTCGATGACTTGGCGCGCACGATCACCCACGCGGTCGGAGCCGGCGAGGGTGCCAAGATCACGGTGAAGGGGCCCCTGGCTCTGTTTGAGGCACTGAAGCGTCGTCTCAATGATGAAACACTGATCTTCCGCCACCAGGAAACCGCCGACATCGACCTTTCGGTTGAGTTCGGCGATTCGATCCTGGTGACGCGAATGGCTGCCTGGGCGGACACCGTCAGGAAGGTGCTGGCATGAGCGAGAACGAAAGCCATCACCACGGGAAGAACGAAATCATCATCGTCAAGCGCCATGGCGGCAACCACGACGGCCATCATGGCGGCGCCTGGAAAATCGCCTATGCCGACTTCATGACGGCGATGATGGCGTTCTTCCTCGTCATGTGGCTGATCAATGCGGCCAATCCGCAGACCAAGGCAGCACTTGCCTCCTATTTCAACCCTGTGCAGCTGACCGATGCCAAGCCGTCCGAAAAGGGCGTCAAGCAGCCGGCCAAGGACGCCAAGGGTGAAGAAGACCAGATGAAGTCCAAGGTCAACGGCACAGAGACGAGGACGGGCGGATCGGCCAAAAACGGCGACGACCTGACGGCGACGTCGGGTGAAGAGACGCAATATTCCGACGCCGATTTCTTCGAGAACCCCTATTCCGTCATGTCCGAAATCGTCAATGAAACCGGCCGCCAGGCCAATATCAGCGCCAAGGGCGACGGCGGCGCATCAACCTCCGGCCCTGCGACCGGGGCCGAAGGCGGTGAGGCCTACCGCGACCCGTTCGACCCGGATTTCTGGACGAAGCAGGTCGAACTGCAAGATGCGGAAAAGGGCGGAGACAGCCTCGAAGCCAAGGCCGGAGACGGGCCTGCCGATGCGTCGAAGGATGCTGCTATGGCCGCACAAGCCCAGTCCGGCGCGCCGATGAAAGATCAGGCTGATCGGCCGGAAAAGGCCGCGTCGGCCACTCCTGATGAGAACGCAGCCAAGGCGCTGAAAGCCGAAATCGAGAAGGAAATCGGCGGGTCTGCCGGCAAGCTTGCCGAAGGATTGCTGGTGACGCCGACCGAGGGCGGGCTTCTTGTGACGATTAGCGAACGGGCAGACACGCCGATGTTCGGTGTCGGCTCGGCCGTGCCTGAAAAAGACATGGTCATCGCCATGGAGAAGATCGGCAAACTTTTGTCCGAACGCACGGGCGCGATCGCTATCCGCGGCCATACCGACGGACGTCCCTTCAAGAAAGGCGTCTACGACAATTGGCGGCTCTCGTCCGATCGTGCCCAGAGCGCCTACTACATGCTGGTTCGCGGTGGTCTCGCCGAAAGCCGCGTCAGCCAGATCAGCGGCTTCGCGGACAAGCGGCTCCAGGTTCCGAAGGATCCGCTGGCGCCGGCCAACCGGCGTATCGAAATCCTGCTGCAGACAGATCAGGGCTGACCGCGATGCTGAAGGCGATCCGCAACCTCCTTCTCGGCGCCTGCGCCTTATGGGCCCTTCCGGGCTTCACGGCGCATGCCGGGAATTTGGAGGATCTGGCGCCCTATAAGATGCTGCGTTCTCTGCAGTATATCCAGGATTCGATCGTTCTTGGGGATCATTCAGCCGCCGAGATGCAGCGTTTCATGCTCGGCGCAATCGACAAGCGCCTGCGGGCCGCAGACGCCTCCGTTTTTGATGATCCGCGAAATGTCGACGCGGCCTTCATCTATGCGATGAGCGGCGGCAATCCCGAGACCCTGTCCTATCTCGCGGACCGCGATATCGAAGGAAATTTCGACAGCCGCGTCGTCGATGCGCTGAGCCACTACCTTGCCGGCAAGGGCGGGCTTATGGTCGAGAATCTCGAGAAGGCCATTCCTGAGTACCGGAACGCGCGTATCGGCCCCTATCTCTATCTGGTTCTCGGCAATGGCACCGCGCAGCAGGACCCTGCCGCGTCGATGAAATATTATGATTGGGCGCGGCTGACGGCGCCCGGCACGAATATCGAAGAAGCTGCCTTGCGCCGGTCGATCGCGCTGGCGACCCGGGGCCACATGCCGGACAAGGGATTTGCCTATTCCCTGTCCTACGCGCGGCGTTTCCTGACGTCTCCCTATGCCAGCCAGTTCGCTGATGTCTTCGTCGAATTGGCGGTCGCAAACCACGGCGAACAGACGGAGGGGAAAATCCAGGAAATTCTCGGTTTCATGGACAGGCCCCGGCAGCGTGAAGTCTATCTGCGCATTGCCCGGCGCGCCGCGATCGGCGGCATGCAGGAGCTGGCGACACTTGCTTCCCAGCGCGCCCAGGCGCTCTCGGATGTCGCTGATGCTGGTCCAAAGGCACTGGCCGATCTCTATTCCGGGCTCGTCGGCGTTCCGTCCCAGGATATCCTTGAAGCGGTAAAGGGGATCAGCTCCATCCCTGACGCGGAGCTCTCGCCGCGTGACCGCGCGTTGCGCAAGGCAGCGACGATCGTCGCGCAGGAAGTGTTGCGTGCGCCGGACCCAGAAAGCCTGACGCAAGCATCTGATTCTAATATCACTCCTCAAATCACTGTGGGGAAAGGCGGCCCGGAGACGGGCAGCGGCGAAAGCCCATTTGCAGCACCGGCGTCCGGCGCGGCGTTGAGTACCGCGCAATCTGAGGAGACACAGGAGATGGCAGCGTCGGAGGCGAGCCCTCCTGATCCGGTTCTCGACGCGTTTCTGAGCACAGGTCGCTCGAAACTCGACGAGATCGATTCTCTCCTGAAGGGGGAAGACGAGAAATGACATTTGTGGACGACAGTCTTTTGGGCACGGCCCCGATACGTTCAGCCAAGTCTGGCTCCCAGTCTGCGGGTAAGCAAAACGAAGCGGCTGCGGCCAATCAGCGTTCGGCTTTCGAAAATGCCTTTGCCGACGCCGGCAAGAAAAAGCAGCCGATGATTTCGATCAGCGGAAAGACATCAACAGACACCGGCATGCCGGCGACGTTTGCTGCTTCGCAGAATCTGACAACCGCTGCCAAGGCCGACACCGCGTCCAACGGTGATACCGCCGCGCTCGACCCGGACTGCCCGCTATCCTTGCCTGGTTCAGCAGATGACGTTGAGATGCAGTCTGCGCTCGGGAACACTACCAATGCCGCTTTCCGTCCGGCTGAAAAGCAGATGCTGGTGCCGCAGACTGGGGAAGAGCTTACCATCGAACCGGAGGTTCATGGCCAGATGTTCACTTCGGCGCCTTCCGAGGGCAAAGGCAGCCTTCGAGCGTCCATCGGTCTGGCCAATCTTGGTGCGGATGCGACAGCCGACGCGGGCCAGATCCTGGACGAGCAGGCTGGCGACAAGATGAAGGGTCTCTTGAAGGATCCGAAGGAACAGCTTTCGAAGCACAGCGATTCCAAGGCAGCGACATCGGGCGAGGCGTTGCCGTCGAATTCGCAAGGGAATGCCGATGCGACGATGGACACGGCGCCCGCCGATGTCAGCCAACTGCTCGCGCTCCTTGGCGCCGCGCAGAAACCGACCGACGCCGGCACAACGGTGCCGGCAGAGCCGCCGCCGGTCCTGTCCGAGTTCCAGGCACTGGCAGAGAGCGCCGGCAAGGCCACGGTCGCTTCGAAGGATACCGCGGCGGCGAAAGCGTCGGCCCGACCTGAGACTGACGCCAGCGCTGTCGGGAACGCCACGCAGGCAGGGTCCGATCAGATATTCCGTTTCGCCCGCGCCGATGGCAAGGGCCAGGCGGTTTCCATGAGCCTCGCCTCGGATAGTGACAAGGGAGTTGTGACGAACGATGCCGGCTCCAAGTCCACGACAACGGCCAAGGGTGAAACCGTGACCGTTGTTGAAGCGCGCCGCTATCTCGGCCTGGCGCCCAGCAGCAATGCGTCGGCGATAACGAGCCAGATCACCAGCAATCCCGAATGGGCAAACGCACTCCAGCCGAGCACGGCGGCTGCGGCGCCGTTGACTGAGGTTTCTACGGGCAAGGTTCTCAACACGCTGAAGATCCAGATGCATCCGATCGATCTTGGCACGGTGACGGCCACACTGCGGCTCAAGGATGACGAATTGCACGTCGAGCTGAAGGTGGAGACGGGCGACGCCTTCCGGCAGCTGAGCGACGATCAGGGTGCCATGGTGAAGGCGCTTCGTGCGCAGGGTTTCGCGGTCGATCAGGTCAGTATCGTCTTCAATGCCTCGGATTCCTCCAGCGGCAACAATACACAGCAGCAGGCGCAGCCTCAGATGGGTCAGCAGGGCCGCGAAGCGGCCGGAGACGGCCCGGCCCAAGGCAGGGGCGAGCGCAATGATAGCGGCGGCGAGCAGCAGGACAGCGGAAGGTGGACGAGGAATGAAGGTACGAGCGATGCGTCTTCTGGTGCTGAGCTTAACCGGACTGGTGACGTCTATATGTAGCGCGGAGGCCAACACCGGGGTCTGTGAAAGCGAGATCACGGCAGCCGCAGCGAAATACCAGATTCCGGCAGGCATTCTTTATTCCGTCGGTCTGACGGAAACCGGCCGCAAGGGATCGCTGCAGCCGTTTGCCATGAACATCGAGGGCAAAGCCTATTTCGCCAACAGCGCGGACGAGGTGTTGCAGCGATTTGCTGCAGCCCGTGCGCAAGGAGCCAAGCTGATCGATCTCGGCTGCATGCAGATCAACTACCATTTCCACGGCGAAAATTTTGCATCGCCGAACGAGATGCTGAACCCGAGGAAGAACGTCGAATACGCTGCCCGCTTCCTGGCCAATCTGCATGCCAGGCACGAGACCTGGACGATGGCCGTTGCCCGGTATCATGCCGGCCCCAACAATGACCCCGCGCAGAAAAAATATGTCTGCCGCGTGATCGCCAATCTGGTTGCCACAGGCTATGGAAAGTGGACACCAAACGCGTCGAACTTTTGCCAATAATACAACCTCTAGGCGATTTACTTCGGTCCTTTTCCGCCCCGCGTAATTGCGTCAACATTGCGTTCGAAAAATGACCGCAAACGCTTTCTTAATGGGGCGTTAACGTTTCCCCATAAATTTTAGTGGCACATATTGATGTACGTACTACATGTAGATCAAATCGGTACAAAAATCTTAATCTAGTATTAATTTCAGCCAGTAACTTCCCATAGTTGTTCAGGAATCCGCCGATTCGTATCTGTTGCCCATCGAGGCACCATACTGATTCGGAGGCGGACGAATGATCGTAGTGGTTGATGAGCGTGAGCTCGTGAAAGACGGATACACTTCACTGTTTGGACGAGAGGGCGTGCCCTCCACCGGGTTCCATCCAAGCGAATTTGGCGATTGGGTTTCAACGGCGGCCGACACCGATATCGACGCCGTCGAGGCGTTTCTGATCGGCCAGGGTGAGAAGGCGATGAGCCTGCCCCGGGCCATCCGGGACCGGTCTTCGGCACCGGTCATCGCCATCAGCGATTCTCCCTCGCTCGAAACGACGCTGGCGTTCTTCGACTGCGGCGTCGATGACGTGGTGCGCAAGCCGGTTCATCCCCGGGAAATCCTTGCCCGCGCTGCGGCCATCCGCCGCCGTCTGAAGGCTTTGGCGAACTACACCGACATCGGCCCGATCCGGGTTTTCTCCGACGGCCGGGATCCGGAAGTGCATGGCGAAGTTTTCGCCCTGCCACGCCGCGAGCGCCGCATTCTCGAATACCTGGTCTCCAACCGCGGACGGCGGGTGTCCAAGACCCAGATATTCAACGCCATCTACGGCATCTTCGATGAGGACGTCGAAGAGAACGTCGTGGAAAGCCACATCAGCAAGCTGCGCAAGAAACTGCGCAAGCGTCTCGGCTTCGATCCGATCGATTCCAAGCGTTTCCTCGGCTACTGCATCGACTGGAGCTGACGATCTTCGTGTCGGCGGTCGGATGTGGCGGCATCCGATCCGGCCTCTCAAGACAGGTTCACGCAAGGCCCACTTCCTAGAGTTGCCATAACGACGAAAACGAGGATCGGACATGAGTCTTTACGGAATGATGAGAACCGGTGGCTCCGGCATGAACGCTCAGGCAAACCGCCTGGGCACCGTCGCCGAAAACATCGCCAACGCCAATACCACCGGCTACAAGCGGGCATCGACGGAATTTTCCTCCCTGATCCTGCCGACGAGCAACGGCGCGTACAACTCCGGCGGCGTCGAGACGAAGATCCGTTATAGCATCTCGGAGCAGGGGCCGACGACCTACACGACGTCCGGCACCGACATGGCTATCAACGGCGGCGGTTTTTTCATCGTTTCGGGCTCAAACGATTCGAACTTCCTGACGCGCGCCGGCGCCTTTACGCCGGATGGCGACGGCAACCTGGTCAACGCGGCCGGCTACACCCTGATGGGGTACGAATACGAAGAAGGCGTCGACCCAACGGTCGTCGTCAACGGTTTCGACGGCTTGACGAAAGTCAACCTTTCGTCCGACGGCCTGGTTGCCACGGGCTCCACGACGGGTTCCATGGGGGCCAACCTCAACTCGGCGGATGAGGTCGGTGTAACGGCCGCGTCGACCACGTCGCTCAGCGTCTTCGACAGCCAAGGCAATTCGCGTCTGCTTGATTTTACCTACACAAAAACTGCCGATAATACGTGGACGTTGGAAGTGGTCGATCGCGAAACCTCCACGTCACTCGGCACGGCAAATCTCGAATTCAATGCTGACGGAAGCCTGGCCACCACATCCGACACGTCCATAACGACGACTGCGATGACTGGCCTTACAGGAACCGGTGCCGACCTCGCGTCGCTGACCATCGATCTCACGGAGACCACGCAGCTCGGCTACAAGTTCAACCCGGACGGCGGTTCAATCGACGGCAATGCGCCGAGCAAGGTGTCCGGATACCAGATCGACGACGAGGGCATCGTCTACGTCAAGTACGAAAACGGCGATCTCGACCCGCGTTATCGCGTGGCGCTTGCGAACGTCGAGAGTCCGGACAATCTCGTCCCCCAATCGGGCAACGTCTACTCGCAGGGCGTGGATTCGGGCGTCATCGTCACCGGCTTTGCCGGCGCCGGCGACTTCGGCAGCATCCAGTCCGGCGCGCTCGAAGGCTCGAACGTCGATATCGCCAACGAACTGACGGCAATGATCGAATCGCAGCGCAGTTACACGGCGAACTCGAAGGTGTTCCAGACCGGCGCCGACCTGCTCGACGTTCTCGTGAACTTGAAGCGGTAATTGAAAGTACGGGCTCAGCCATGTCTCTGTCATCTGCGATAAACACCGCAAATTCGATCTTCAGCAACACGGCGCAGCAGACCGCGATCGTGTCGAAGAACATCGCAAATGCCAGCAATTCGGACTATTCGCGGCGGTTGGCGATGCTCGGCACCAGTGGCAATGGAGCGCAGGTCGTCTCCATCCAGCGGGCGCAGAATGACGCGTTGCTCAAGCAGAACATTGTCAGCATCTCCCAGGCTTCCGCACAGGGTACGCTGTTTGCGGGCCTGGAGACGCTGAAATCCTCTCTCGGCGGCAATGACTACGAAACGTCGCCATCCACCTATCTGGCGGCGTTTCGTGACAGCCTTCAGACGTTCGCTTCCACGCCCGGAAACACGACGATAGCGGCGACGCTGGTATCGGATGCAAACGACCTGGCGAACTCGCTCAACAAGACTTCGACCGCGGTTCAGGATCTACGCCTGGAGGCCGACAAGGAAATCGCCACCTCCGTCAATACGCTGAACGGTTTGCTGGCCGATTTCGAAAAAGCCAACAATGGCGTTATGACCGCCACGGCCTCGGGAGCCGACGGCAGCGACGCGCTCGACCAGCGCGACAAGATCCTGCGGCAGATTTCCGAAATCGTCGGCATCTCCACGGTGACGCGGTCGAACAACGACACTGTTATCTACACCTCGGACGGCACGGTTCTCTTTGAAAACACGCCCCGCAGCGTGACCTTCGCGGCCACCTCCGGTTTCGGCGCGACGACGACTGGCCAGCCCATCTATGTCGATGGTGTCCCGGTGGCTGCCGGTACAGGCGGAAACACCTCCGGCGAGGGAAAGCTGTCTGCGCTCCTGCAGTTGCGTGACGAGATTGCCCCGAAATTCCAGTCGCAACTGGATGAAGTTGCGCGCGGATTGGTGGAGCTGTTCAAGGAAGACGACGGTTCTGGGGCCCTGCCGGGCCTGTTTACCTGGGCGTCGGGAACGGTGCCTGCAACAGGTACGATCGAGCCGGGTATCGCCGCAACGCTGCAGGTCAATTCGTTGGCCCAGTCAGATCCGCTGCTCGTTCGTGACGGGGGCTTCAACGGCACGACTTACGTCAAGAACACGGACGGCAGCTCGGGCTACTCGGACCTGCTCGACAGCTATGTCACTGCCATGGACGGCAACCTGGCCTTCGATACGACGACGGGTCTTGACGGCAGCAGCACCATTCTGGATTTCGCCACTGCGTCTGTCGGTTGGCTCGAGGACCTGCGCAGCAGCGCTTCCACTGCCAACGACAACAAGGCGGCGTTGTTGTCGCGCACCCAGGAAGCTCTGAACAACGAGACCGGCGTCAGCATGGACGAGGAGCTCTCGCTGCTGCTCGACCTGGAACAATCTTATAAAGCGTCGGCCAAATTGGTCAGTACCGTGGACGCCATGATGGCGGCCCTTCTGGAAGCTGTGAGGTAATCATGAAGACGTCCTTCGTTTCGAACCTGGCTGTCCAAAATGCGATGCGGTTGACGATCCAGCAGACGCAGGCGGAGGTGGTCAAGTTACAGGCGGAAGTCACGACCGGCCGCCACGCCGATGTCGGCGTCGCGCTCGGCGGCACAACCTCGCGCTCCCTCGATCTCCAGCGCGAAATGGCGCGTATGCAGACGCTGACCACCACCAATGCCGTTGTCACGCAACGTCTTGCCGCGTCACAGGAAGCACTTGAGACGGTCGCTGATGCGGCGCAGTCGATCAACAAGGTGCTGATCAGCCTGAGTGGTAGCGAATCGGCGGACCAATTGGCGATCGCCAAGACCGAGGTCACCAATGCACTTTCGATCTTCACGGGAGCGGTGAACACCTCTTTCAACGGCGAATACTTGTTTTCGGGGATAAACACCGACGTCAAACCGGTTGCCGACTACAATGACCCTGCTGTGTCGGCGGCGAAGACGACGTTCGATACGGAACTTTCGTCCTATATGTCGGCAAACGGCATTGCGTCGATGAGCGATTTCACCGCGTCGCAGATGGATGATTTCATCAGCAACACGCTCGAACCCCTGTATATGGGAACGCAGTGGACGACGGATTGGTCTCAGGCATCCGATCAGACCATGACGAGCCGCATCTCGACCTCTGAGGTCGTGGCGAGTTCGACAACCGCCAATTCCGACGGCATGCGGAAGTTCGCTCTTGCCAGCGTCATCGCTTCGGAACTGCTCGGCGCGGATGTCAGTTCGGAAGTCCGCTCCACCGTCAGCACCGCCGCGATGGGTTATATCGGCGAGGCCATTTCGGGGATCGACGCCCAACGCAGCGACCTCGGTATTTCCGAAGCACGGGTGGAGAAGGCCAACACCTCGCTCGCAGCACAGATCAAGCTGGTGACGACGCATATTTCCGATCTTGAGGGGATCGATAGCTATGAGGCGTCGACGCGTATGAACACGCTGCTGACCCAGATCGAGACTTCTTACACGCTTACCTCACGGCTTCAGCAGTTGAGTTTGATCAATTTCCTCTGATGCGGTGAGGACCAGGACAAACATGAAGGATGTCTGAATGTATCAGTTTTCATACGCCGAGATCATGGAGGACGGCGTCGCCGACTCCAAGGATCGCGAACGGCAAGTGCTCGACCGCTCGATTGCGCTGCTTGCAGCCGCAAAACAGCAGAAAGGGTACTCGAGGGAGGCCATCGAGGCGATTTACTACACGCGGCGTGTCTGGATCCGGTTCATCGAGGATCTTCGTGCGTCGGACAATCAGCTGAACGATGAATTGCGCGCCAACCTTATTTCCATCGCCATCTGGATTCTGGGCGAGACGGAAAAGATTCGCAAACGCGAATCCTCCAATTTCCAGGGCATCATAGACATCACAACCATCATCAGGGATGGACTCAAATGAAAAGCACACTGCGTATCTCGCTGAAATCGGGCGAACGGATTTTTGTCAACGGGGCGGTGTTGCGTGTCGACCGTAAGGTTGCAGTCGAATTCCTGAACGACGTGACCTTCCTGCTCGAAAACCACGTTCTCCAGCCGGAAGACGCCACCACGCCGCTGAAGCAGCTCTATTTCATTGCCCAGATGATCCTGATCAATCCGGAAGGTGCCGAGCAATCGACCAACATGTTCCGCAAGTCGGTGGTCATGCTTCTGAACTGCTTCAAGAACGAAGACGTCGTGGCGGAACTGAAACGCGTTGACGGCATGGTGACGCAAGGCCGGGCCTTCGACGCCCTGAAGGCGATCCGCGGTCTCTACGCCATCGAGGACCGTATCCTCAACAACCAGGAAATCGCCCCGGCAACGATCGAACAGATTCGCAAGGAGATAGCACCATGGCGGTAAGCGGCGTAACGTCAACCACCACCACTGCGTCCACGACGACCTCGAGTTCGACCGCGGACGCGGCGTCGGCCAGCCTGAACTACGACAGCTTCCTGAAGCTACTCGTGGCGCAGATGAAGAACCAGGATCCGACCGAGCCGATGGATTCGTCCGAGCAGATCGCCCAGCTCGCGACCTTCTCGCAGGTCGAACAGACGATCAAGACCAACACCAATCTTGAAAGCCTGCTGGCGCGCACCTCGCTCAGCGAAGCCAATGCCGTTATCGGCAAGACGGTAACGAGTGCTGACGGCGAGACGACTGGTGTGGTCAAGGAAGTAAAGCTATACTCTGATGGAATCATCGCGGTGCTTGAAAACGGAGATGAGCTTGTCGTTGGCGCCGGTGTGACCATAAGTGATAGCTGATGAATGAGGCGGATGCCCTTGATATAGTGCAGGCGGCGATCTGGACGGTCGTCGTCGCTTCCGGGCCCGCCGTTCTCGCCGCCATGGTCGTTGGCGTCGTCATCGCCTTCATTCAGGCGCTGACCCAGGTACAGGAAATGACCCTGACCTTTGTGCCGAAAATCCTCGCCGTTCTGGTGACCGTTGCGCTTTCGGCTTCCTTTGTCGGTTCGCAGATTTCCATCTTCACCGATATCGTCTTCTCCCGCATCCAAAGCGGCTTCTGACGTGCTTCCGGCGAAACAGGCGTCACGAAAAACGTCCTTGTGCTTCCTTCCGTCATCGATGCCACCTTCGCGCAAGTTTGGCGCGTTAGGCCTGTTGCCAGTATGGGCAGCAGGTATGAATGCTGCCTGCCTCTCATGAAGAGACGGAATTTCCGATGGCAACACCTCCCGCTCTAGTCATCCCGAAGGTCGCACCGAAGGGCCGTGATATCGGCTTTGCGCTCGGCATCGTGATGATCCTGTCGATCCTCTTCCTGCCGATCCCACCCTTTCTGATCGACATCGGGCTGGCCTTCTCCATATCATTCTCGATTCTCATCCTGATGGTGGCGCTGTGGATCCAGCGGCCGCTGGATTTCTCGTCCTTTCCGGTCATTCTTCTGATCTCCACCATGACCCGCCTGTCGCTCAACATCGCGACGACGCGCGTCATCCTTTCGCATGGCCATGAAGGACACGACGCAGCCGGTGGCGTCATTGCCGGTTTCGCTGAGCTCGTCATGGGCGGCGATTTCGTCATCGGTCTGATCGTCTTTCTGATCCTGATCACCGTGAACTTCATCGTCATCACCAAGGGCGCGACGCGTATCGCGGAAGTCGGCGCCCGCTTCACGCTCGATGCGATTCCCGGCAAGCAGATGTCGATCGACGCGGACCTCTCCGCCGGCCTGATCGACGAGAAGGAAGCGCAACGGCGCCGGCGCGAACTGGAAGAGGAAAGTTCCTTCTTCGGTTCGATGGACGGTGCCTCGAAATTCGTGCGTGGCGACGCGATCGCCGGATTGCTGATCACCGCCATCAACGTCTTCGGCGGCATCATCATCGGCTATGCCCGCCACGACATGTCGATCGGCGAAGCCGCCGATGTCTTCGTCAAGCTCTCGGTTGGTGACGGTCTGGTGTCGCAGATCCCGGCGCTGATCGTGTCACTGGCCGCAGGTCTGCTTGTGTCGCGCGGCGGCACTGCCGGATCGACGGACCAGGCGGTCGTTAACCAGCTGGGCGGTTATCCGCGTGCGCTCATGGTGGCGTCCGGTCTGATCCTGATGCTGGCCATGATGCCGGGCCTTCCCTTCATTCCCTTCGCCTTCCTCGGCGGCGGCATGGCTTTCCTCGGGTGGATGATCCCGCGTCAGCTCGAAGCGGCCAACAAGCTCAAGCGCGAACAGGACCAGCAGACCGCCCAGCAGAAGACCGACAGCGAGAAGGACTCCGTCAAATCGGTCCTCAAGACGGCGGAAATCGAGCTTCTGCTCGGCAAGCAGGTCTCCACTCGGCTTCTCGGAGCGCACCAGGAACTGGCCTTCCGCGTTGGCAAGATGCGCCGCAAGTTCGCCGGTCAGTACGGCCTCATCGTTCCCGAAATCAAGGTGTCGGACGACATCGGCATTCCCGACAAGGCCTATCATATCCGCATCCATGGGACGACGATCGCCTCGAACACTGTCCGCGTCGGCGAAGTTCTCGTCGTGACCGGCGGCGGCCGCAAACCGAGCGTTCCTGGTGACGATATCCGCGAACCCGCCTTCGGCATGCCTGCGGTATCGATCCTCGAAACCTTCACCGAGGACCTGAAACGGGAAGGCTTCCACCCGATCGACAACGTCTCGGTGGTGCTCACGCATCTGTCCGAAGTCATCCGCAACAACCTGCCGCAGCTCCTGTCCTACAAGGACGTGAAGATCCTGATCGAGCGCCTCGATCCGGAATATCGCAAGCTGGCGGATGAAATCTGCACTTCGCACATGTCCTATTCGGGTCTGCAGGCGGTGCTGAAGCTGCTGCTTGCGGAGCGCGTCTCGATCCGCAACCTGCATCTGATCCTGGAGGCGGTTGCCGAACTCGCCCCGCATGTGAGGAAGACCGAGCAGATCGTCGAGCATGTCCGCGTGCGTATGTCGCAGCAGCTTTGCGGCGATCTTGCCGACAACGGCACGCTGCGCGTTTTGCGTCTCGGCAACAAGTGGGACATGGTCTTCCACCAGGCGCTGAAGCGCGACGCGAAGGGCGAAATCGTCGAATTCGACATCGATCCGCGTCATTTGGAAGAATTCAGCGAGCAGGCGACCCGGGTTATCCGTGAACATCTCGACCGCGGCATGCCGTTCGTGCTGGTAAGTTCGCCCGAATCCCGTTCTTATGTGCGCATGATCATCGAGCGCCTGTTCGCCACATTGCCAGTCCTTAGCCACGTCGAGCTTGCCAAGGGTCTCGAGATAAAGATCATTGGCGCGATCTCATGATCACCGATCCCGAAGGCACGGTGCTGGCGCTTTTTGCCGCATTCTGCCGGATCGGCGCGTGCATCATGGTCATGCCGGGCTTCTCGACGGCGCGTGTCCCGGTGCAGATTCGCCTCTTCGTGGCTGTGGCGATCTCGATGGCGGTGCTGCCGATCATGTGGAACGAGATCTATCCGCAGATTTCCGGCAAGGGGCATACTTATATCTACATCATCGCCACCGAAACGGTGATCGGCAGCGTCATCGGCCTGATCGCGCGCTACTATGTGCTCGGGTTGCAGTTCACGGGCACCGTCATCACCATGATGATCGGGTTTAATGCGCCGCCAACCGCGGATGTTCTCGAAGATACGGCCGAGAACCAGCTGACCAACCTGATCAGTTTCGCCGGACTGATGGTCCTCTTCATGCTCGATTTCCATCACGTCATCCTGTCGAGCATCATCGATTCCTACAAGGTGATGCCGCTCGGCGGCGGCTTCGACCCGCAGGGTGTGCTGATCACACTCACCAATGCGCTCGAAACCACCTTCTACATCATGCTGCGGCTGGCGAGCCCCTTCATCATCTATGGCCTGCTGTTCAATGTCGCCATCGGCATGGTCAACAAGCTGGCGCCGCAGATGCCGCTGTATTTCATCTCGCTTCCCTATCTGATCATGGGCGGCATGTTCCTTCTCTATCTTGGCATCGCCGCGATGCTGCGTCTGTTCGCCGACGGCTTCGCACCGATGATGCAAGGGGGCTAGCCAAGGTGAAAAGCCGCTCGGAAAAACTGAAGCGCCTCGTGGCCGTACAGCGGCACCTCGAGCAGATGGCGGAAAGCGAACTGGCCGAAACCGCCAGGCAGCGCCGCGAGCTTGCCGAAACCATCGATGTTGTCGCCGACGCCATGGGATCGGCAAGCCCGCTGCATGCGATGTTCTCCGGGCACTATGCCTCGCAGCTTGGTCGCCTTGCCCAGAAGGACCAGATGCTCCTTGGTATCCAGCAGGGCCACGAAACCCGCGTCCTCAAGGAGCGGGCAAAGGGCGACCGGCTGGAGGAAAACATGAAGGAAGCGCGCGTTCTCGAAGATCGCACCGAGGCCGACGATGCCATCTACGATCTCGTCGATCAGCACGTGATGGGCAAGCCACCAGCTTCCGGTAAGGTTGACCGGTCATAGTGCGGCTTGAGGATCGGCCGTCTCTGCGTCCGAACCCATTGTTTAGACTGCTGAATTTATGGGGTTATCAGTGGTGTCCTCTCGGACACCGCTAGCTCCGTGACCGAGAGGACACCGCATGGCCATTTCTCCTCCAAGCGACCTGGTATTGGATGTCGTGCGTGCCGCCGATCCGGCCGAAGTGCAGGAGGCGCAGGCGCGGCTAAAGGCCAATCGTGCCGCCTTCCAGGCAACAAGCCTTGCCGAAAACGGAACCGGCTTTGCCAATACGGTTGCAGTCCTGAACCAGGACAGCCCGTCCAACAGTCTTGGCGACATCAACAATCGCGCCGAGGCCAAGAAGATTCCGGAAAGCTATCGCAAGTTCGAGGCCATGGTGCTCCAGAATTTCGTGAAATCGATGCTGCCCGCCGAAAGCGAAGAGGTTTACGGCAAGGGCATTTCCGGCGACATGTGGAAAAGCATGATGGCCGAGCAGATCGGCAACGTCATGGCACAAGGCGACGGGGTCGGCATCGCCGAGAGCATGGTCACCGACCGGATCGTCGGTTCGGGTGGACCCGACCGCGTGAACGCAGCGCTCGACGGCAACGACAGCAATGTCGCGCTGAGCATGGTGCAGGAATACGAGCGCAAGGCCGTCGCCAGGTTCATGGAAACCGGCGGCAAGAACGAACAGGCCTGAGGCAATCCCGGCGGATTGCCCGGGCTTACCTGACAGATAAAGTTTCGCGCAGAGCATCACGACAAACACAGGACCCGCGGATGCCAGCGCCAATGGGAGCGAAATGATGGAAGTTGCAGCATCGAGTGACGTGCGTATCCAGAACGTGCTGGGTCGTCTCGAAATGATCCTCGACAACGAGAACAACCGGATCGGCGTCGATCCGAGCTTCGATCTGAAGGCATCGAACGCGCGCAAGAGCCGCTGCCTCTATGAACTGACGATGCTGCATCGCGACGCCTCGCCGAGCGAGATTTCGCCGTCCTTCGTTTCCCAGACCAGGCACATCAAATCCAAGCTGATGGCAAATTCGCAGAAGGTGAACGCGCATATGGAAGCGTGCCGGTCGGTGGTGGAAATCCTCAAGACCGCCGTGCAGGACGCCGATGCGGACGGCATCTATTCCGAGCAGCAGTTCCGGTACGGCGATTTCTGATGCTGAAGCTTGTTTTCACCGGGGTCTGGGTCTGTGCGGTGGCGCTCGGATCCGTCTATTTCTCGATCCAGCATGCTTCGGCGCCGGTGGAATCGGATGCGGAGACGGAACGCCGCGCATTGCAGCAATATGTTCCCGGTGAACTCATTACGGTCCCGGTGATCACCGACGGCGCGGTGCAGGGCTATTTCCTGACGAAACTGTCTTTCGCCGTCGACAAGAACAAGATCAAGCACTTGGACGTGCCGCTCAAGGAGACGGTCACCAACGCGCTTTTTGATATTCTCGTCGGACGGAAATTGATCAACGTCGCTGACAACAACAGTTTCGACCTCGCGAACTTCAAGACTGCGGTCAAGGAAGGCCTGAACAAGGACATGCACGACGAAGTGATCTTCGACGTCCTTGTCGAGCAACTCGAATATCTGTCGAAGGCGGATGTCGCCCGGATTGCCAAGGGTGCGAACCAGCCGCAGCAAAAGCCTGTGGCGATTATCGACAAGAATGGCGAAGCTGCCCACGACGAGATCCCGGAAGCCGAAAGGCGCGCTGCGGCCGCGGCTCATTGAGATCGTCAGCGTCGCTCAGTTCTTTTCCGGATTGCGGTACTGCTCGTTGACCAAGCCGAATTCCATCATCAGCCGGCCCCACGCCACGTAAAAATGGTAGAGCCCTGCCGACGGCAGCTTGGTTGATCGCCAGAGCGAAACGCCGCGAAACGGTGAGGCCGCAAGCAGCGCCAGCGATTTGGCGATCGCCTTCACGCGACCGGCAAGCCCCGGCGCGGCGCGATGTTCGAGCAGCGCCGAAATTGCGCCATTTCTCAGGCTTCGCGCCTTGATCCAGGACATTTCCGTCCGCCGCGCGGGGATTGTCTCGGCAACCCAGGCCTCCGCCGCCCAAGCGAATGTAAAGTCCTTCTCCTTGCAGCGGCGATAAAAGTCGCTGTCACCTCCACCGATGAAATTGAACACCGGATCGAGGAACGGCCGCGGCATGGCGTCGAGCACGGGCCGCGTGACAAGCACGTTTCCGGAGGAGTAGAGGATCGGGACAGGGCCGGTTGTGTCGTAGTGGGGCATGAAGACGGGATGACGCTTCTGATCGTTGCGCCCCTGGTCTTCGAAATCGGGCAGTTGCGGTCCGCCCACGAGGTCTGCCCTGGTCTGTCTATGTACCGATATGAGACTGTCGAGCCAATCGGGTGCCGCAATCTCGTCGTCGTCGATAACGGCGATGGCGTTGAGATTGGGGTAGGTTGCGAGCGCCATCGACCAGCCGGCATTGTAGGCGTGGCAATTTCCGCGCTGATGCGCGACCACCACGAGGCCGTTGATCCGGTGGCCGGCAAAAAACGTTTTTGCCGCTTCGGCGCCATCAAGGCCGTCCGCATCGTTCTCCATCACCACGATCGCAAAGGGGCTGCCAGGCTCCTGTGAAATCACGGTTTTCAAGGTTTTCAGCAGATGTTCGGGCCGCCGAAATGTCGGCAGGGTGACGACGAACTCGACGCTTTCCGCCGCATCGACCCTCGTCTGGTAGAACACAGTCACATCCGGGGCGGGCGGGGTCATGGTGGAAACCTGTTCACGGCAAAGCTTTGGCAAACACTAAAGCAAATCTTCCTAAACAGATACTAAATTTCCAATTTCGCTTTTGAATGAATGATTTAAAGGTCATTTCACGTCGCGTTGCTACAGTCCGGGCAGTTGTTCTCAAGTCTCGTGTGGCAGCATGCATCTGGTTTTGGTTTCCTCTCTGGTGCCGGTGGAGAACCCTTCATCGGGGTTCGATATTGCCAATCGTGCCGTTCTCGACGGCCTTCGCGCGCTTGGCCACCGGGTGAGCGTGATCGGCTATCTGCAGCCGGGCCAAAGCGTCGCAGCAAATGGCGACGCGTATCTTCTGGGCGAGCTTGAAGTGGCCAACGCGAAGGTTGGCGCCGCAACGAAACTTCGCTGGCTGGCAACGGCTGTTCTCAATCGCACGACCCTGTCTTCGGCAAAGATGCTGAAGATCGGTCGCCGGCACATCGAAACGCTGTTGCAGGGCTTGCAGCCGTTCGACGGGATCATTCTCAATTCCGTGCAGCTGCCGGGGGCGTTCGCGCCTGCGTTTCAGAAACATCCGACGATTTATGTCGCCCACAACGTCGAGGCCGATTCCGCGCTCGAAAATGCGGCGTCGGCGTCCGGATTGCTGGAAAGATTCCTCTTCAAGCGTGAGGCGGGCCTTCTGGAGCAGGTCGAGCGGCAACTCACGCAGGCCGCTTCGGCGATATGGACTTTCGCCGAGGCCGACCGTTTCGGTTTCGGTTACGCGGTGTCGGACCGGGCCGCCGTCCTGCCATTGGTGACGCGTTGGGAACGGCCGGAAAGCGGTGTGGAAAGGCCGCCGGAATACGACCTGGCGCTGATCGGCACCTGGAGCTGGAAGCCGAACCGGATCGGGCTTGACTGGTTCCTCTCCAAGGTCGTGCCGCTTCTGCCAGCCGATATGTCCATCGGCATCGCCGGTCAGATGCCGGATGTGCCCGCGGTTTCTCATCCCGGTCTGCGTTTTCTCGGAAGGGTGCCGGATGCGCGCGCCTTCATCGAGGCCGGCGCCGTCGTCCCCTTGATCAGTCGTGGCGGCACGGGTGTCCAGCTGAAAACCATCGAGACCTTCGAGCTCGGCATGCCGACTGTCGCCACGCGCGCCTCCCTGCGCGGGATTGGCGAGATTCCGGACAATTGTTCAATCGCCGACGATCCCGCCGAATTCGCGCGGTTGCTGACCGAGAAGGTTGCGCAGGTCCGGGCCGGCAATCGCCAGCGCCTGTCGGGCGCAGCCTTCCATCGGGCGCAGAAAGCCAGGTTGCTCGAAACGCTCAAGCGGGGCCTTGCCGGTTTGGCAATGCCCGTCACCGCGCCCGCTCCGCGTTTCTCCAAAGAGCAGACCGCGCCACCGCTGATGAAAGAGAAACTCAGACCGCCACACGGATTTGCCGTGCATGAGGGAGGAAAATCCCGATGAATGTCTTCCCGGGCACATCGATTGTCGCATCGCAACGCATGATCCTCGACATGCCGGTCTGCGATTTCGGCTGGGCGGATGCTTTTGCGTTCGCCGACGAGATTGCGTCGCTGCCGATCGGGCAGACGGTCATCTCGTTCCTCAACGCCAATAATGCCAATCTGATGATCCATGACCGCGAGTATCGTGCTGCCCTCAGCCGGCACATCGTTCTGCCTGACGGTCACGGCATCGATATTGCCTCCTGGCTGTTTCATGGAAAGATCTTTCCGGCCAACCTGAATGGTACGGACTTCGTGCCGGCCCTTATGACCTATATGACGACGCCAAGGCGTGTTGCGATGATCGGTGCGCGTCCGGAGATTTTGAAGCGCGCGGCGGAGAATTTCCAAAAGCATTCGCCGTGGCACGAGTTCATCCCGGTCTCCGACGGTTTTTTCGGCGTGGCACAATCGGACGAGGTGATGGCGAGTGTCCGCGAGCTCAAGCCGGACATCCTTTTGATTGCGATGGGCAGCCCGAAGCAGGAGAAATGGATCGATCGCCACGTCGGGCCTGGCCATGCGCGGCTGGTGATCAGTGTCGGCGCACTCTTTGATTTCATGGCCGAGGAAGTGCCGCGGGCCTCGCCGACCGTCCGGCGCCTGCGTCTGGAATGGCTGCACCGGCTGGTCCTCGAACCGCGCCGCCTGTGGCGCCGTTATCTCCTGGGAAATCCGCTGTTCATCTACTACATTCTCCGCCACAAGCTGGGAGGGCGCGCGAAGACTTTGGAAGTCGGCGGGCACCGTGCCGAGTCTCGATCGTTCTGACGGATACCATGATGCGCACCGCTGTCGTGACGGCCTCCTATGCCAATGATTTCGAGCGTTGCCGCCTGTTGTGCGAAAGCATGGATATGCGGCTGAAGGGCGATTGGGTTCATTATCTGCTTGTTGCCCCGTTTGACGTTGCCCTGTTTCGCCAGTTGGAAGGCTCTCGCCGTCAGGTCATCAGCGAGAGCGATCTTTTGCCCTGGTGGCTGCGTGCCGTGCCGGATCCGATGTCGGCTGGTCGCCGCAAGCTCTGGATCAGCCCCTACAGCCTTCCCTTGCGCGGCTGGCATGTGCAGCAGTTGCGCAGGCTTGCACTGTGCCGCCACATCAAGGAAGAGACGATGTTCGCGGTCGACTCCGATGTGGTTTTCCTGCGTGACTTCGATCCTGCAAACCTCTGGCAGGGTGATCGGTTGACGCTTTATCGCCAGGACGGGGCGATCGGCGAGCGGATGCGCTCCAACCATCTCGAATGGCTTGCCCATTCCGACAGGCTGCTCGGCATCGGCCCTTTCAGCTTGCCCGCCAACGACTATATCAACACGCTGATCGCCTGGCGCACCGATAGCTGCCGGGCACTGCTCGATCATGTCGAGGCGCTGCATGGCCGCGACTGGATCCGTGCAATCATCCGCTCGCGGCAGTTTTCGGAATGCATGATCTACGGCCGTTTCGTCGATGACGTGTTGAAGGGCGAGGGGCACGTGGCGTCACCCGACGGGCTCTGCCACGTCCTCTGGTTCGACGACAGCTATGCGCGCGACATCAGCGGCCTCAGGCATTTCCTGCGTGATATATCGCCGCATCACATCGGCATCGGCGTGCAATCCTTCGTCGGGCACGACCTCGCCGACATCCGCAACATCGTTCTCGAACGCGCCGCTTGATCGTCCTCAGATTACCCGCCCGGCTTCGCCGCGCAGCGCACTATAGGTGAGCGCGAAAGACGCGCCATAGAGCGCCAGATACACGCCATTCAGCAGGGGCGCCCAATGGGAGACATCGGTACTGGCCGTGAACACCGCAGCGAGCAGGCCGACTTTTACCACGCCCGCAATCACCAGGTTGAACATCCGGCGCACGGTGCGGCCCGTCGCATAGAGCAGTTCCGAGTGATACTCGACCAGATTGCGGAACGAGGGCACCAGAAGCACCGCCATCAGATAGGGCGCCGCCTCTGCGACGTTGTTTCCAAGTCCGCGTGGAAAAATCCAGAGGTAGATGGCCATGGCGGCTATTGCCATGAAGGATACCGCCGCGACCAGAGCTTCTATCGTTAGTCGCGTCCGCCAGGATGAGATCGTGCCGGGCGTGCGCATGATCTTCTGTACCAGCAACATGTTGAACGACCGAACGGGCAATGCCGTCAGATCGGCAAGCCGCATGATGATGGCATAGATCCCCGAAACCTGGGGCCCGCCGATCGCAAGCACGGCGATCTTGTCGAATTCCGACTGGATGTAGAACAGCACCTCGGCGCCTGCGACCGAGACGGAATCCACCCAGCGGCGAATGTAGAGTTCCGGCCGCCAGCGCAGCCGGACCTTCGGAAAGAACCAAATGACAGCGATCAGCAGGCTAACCAGGTTGGACGCAAGATAAAGCAGCGACCACGTTTCGAGCGATGCCCAATGCGAGAATGAAAAGCCAAGGGCTGCAGCAGTGCGCATGCCCGTGCCGATCACCACCAAAAGCGCGGCGCGGCCGAAGCGGCCGAGGCCGTTGAGCACGATGGCAACGACCTCCAGCCCGCGCCAGCAGATGATCTCGGCGGCCATGAGGGCGAGGAAGACGCCAAACGTCATGTCACGCGCGAACACGGCGTAGTAGATGGCGAGGCACAGAATTGCGATCAAGGGCAGGGAAAGAACAGCGCCAGCCACGAACCCGGCGCTGTAAGTGCCGACCAGCAGAGGCTTGACGGTGGCGACCCGGTAGAGCGGCGACATGAAGCCGAAGGCGAGCACCCGGGAGATCATGATGCCGGCGGCGGACGCAGTCGCAAACAGGCCGAACTCGGCGACGGAAAGCCCGTTGGCAATGCAGATGAAATAGACGAGTGACAGCACGAGCCTGCCCGCCGACCCGCCCGTCATGGAGAGATAGGCGTGGATCACGCCGCTGTGGCGCGCATAGAGGGTCTTGGAGAAATCGATCACGGGCCGGGTCCAGATGTGCTGTCCCGTTTCTAACCGCTAAAGCTTAATGAGCAGTTTGAAACGGCCGGTTTGCAGCATTTGCGGTGCGTCGCCAGCCGGGTGTTAACGGTTTGTTTTCCATAAAAACTTAAGCTCCGTGCACAATTCCTCCTTTTGCCCGATCGCGGGCGCTTGCAGGCCTCGATGTTCGATCCGGATGACAACAAACGGACTGTGGTTCGCCGCTCCCTGCTTGACGTTCCGTCAAGCGAAGGGAAGCCGTCGCGCCGTTCGAAAACGTCGCCCGCTACGGCACGGCCCGCACCTGCGCGCGGCGCTACCGCCCTGCTGAACCGCCTCGGCAGCCCACCCGTCGAACAGCAAACGGCACAGTCCCGCAGAGCCAACCAGCCTCCGCTCCAGGAGGCAATGGAAGCGTCGAAGCGGACCGGCGCTCGATTTTCCGGCTGGTTCAAGCGCGATGACCGGAACGTGGGGCCGGCATCAGAAGCGGAAAAGCAGGCCACTTCCGCCGTACGTTCCTCGCCGGCGGTGTCTTCCTCCTTCGGAGTGCCAGCAGACGGGCAGGATCGTCCTCTGATCGATGTCGCCACGATCCTGAGCTCCGTCTGGCAACTTCGCAAGGTTGTTATGGCATTGACGGTTGTCGGTGCCGTAGGCGGTGTACTGCTCGCCATGTCGACCCCCAGCGTCTATGTCTCGGAGAGCAAGCTCTACGTCGATCCGCGCGAGGTGCGGCTGACGGATTCGGACCTGTCCAAGGAAAGCCTGGCGACCGAAGCCATTCTTGCGCTGGTTGATAGTCAGCTCGAAGTGCTGCGATCGCGCACGGTTCTTGAAAGGGTTGCCATTGACCTGGGTCTCGACCGCGATCCGGAATTCAGCGGTAATTCCGCGCGCACGGGCGGCCTGGCGGCCGGGATCGATGTCATCCGCGAAATCGTTTCTCCCGGCAAGGGAAAGCCGGCGCCGGCATCGGGCGTCAATCCGCGCACGCTCGAAAAATTGAGCGAAGCCGTCAGCGTGTCGCGTGATCCGAAGACCTTCATCGTCACCGTCGAGGTGCAGACCCACGATCCGGCAAAATCGGCGCTCATCGCCAACCGCCTTGTCTCGACATTCCTCGCAGAAGAGCAGGCGGCCCAGTCCGGTTTCTTCCAGCAGACCACGGCGGCGCTCGACAGTCGGCTGGCTGATCTGCGCAAGGAACTGGACACCGCTGAAAACGCGGTCGAAAGATACAAGGCCGATAACGATATCGTCGACGCTGATGGCAAATTGATTTCCGACAAGCAGCTTCTCGCCCTCAACGATCAGGTTGCCGCCGTGCGCAACCGCATTGCCGAAGCCAGGGCCAAAGCAGATGTTGCCACCAAGACGCGGTTGAACGACGTGCTCAGCGGCGCGTTTCCGGAGGAGCTGAGCTCTGTAACCCTGCAGGAGTTGCGCAAGCAATATTCGATGGCGCGCGCGCAATTGGGCGCGCTCGACGCAAGCCTTGGGCCCCGCCACCCCCAGAGGCTGGCGGCCGTCCAGTCGCTTGAAGTTGCGCGTTCGGAAATCGGCAACGAGCTTCGCCGCATCGAGGCAACGGCGCAGACCGAATTGCAGCGGGCGGTCCGCACCGAGAAGGACCTTCTCCAGCAGTTGGCGGTTCGCAAAGCGCAGCAGGTCAACTCGTCGGCAGGCTTCATCGAATTGCGCGAATTGCAGCGCAAGGCAAACGCGACCCGAACCATCTATGAATCCTTCCTGAAGCGGGCAAGCGAAACCGGCCAGGAGGAAAAGCTGACCTCCAAGAATATCCGGGTCGTCTCACAGGCGGAACCGCCGCTCCAGGCCAAGGGTCCGTCGCGCAAGCTGATCGCGATCGGCGGCTTGATTGCCGGGTTCATGGCAGGCGTCGGACTGGGCATGGCGCTCGGCACTTACCGGAGCCTGAAGGACCTCTTTCGGCGGTCGAACCAACCGGCGAGTGTTGTTCCGCTGCGCGATCCACCCGGACAGGGGGATCATCATCCGGACGGCCCGGGATCCTTGAGATACTTTGACGATCCATTGCCCGCCCCACCGGAACACCGGGCGTGGATGCCGTCGGTGCATCATGCGGCCGCCTCGGCGGCAGCGCTCTCGGCAGTTCCCGCGCGCCGGGACATCGCGCCATCCAATCTGAATCAGGGTCGTGACGACATGGCGCAGGTTCAGCAGGATTTGCGCGCGCTGCGCTCCCGTGTCGAGCACTATGCGAACTCGCGGACCAGCGGACGGCGTTAGTTGACTATTCTCATCTGCGAACGGACCGGATCGCGGCGAGCGGTCCGTCGGCTTCATTTTCTCAGCAATGATAGAATGATAGAAAATCGCAAGCCGGTTGTGTTTCCGCACCGCGGCCGCTCAATCGGCCTTGAATTTATTCGATCGGGACAGCATAGGACGCATTGAGGCCACCGATATCTTTCGCCAAACCTAGAGTGCATAGACCAAACGAGAATCTGGGAGAACGCCGTGACGACCGTGATTGATGGCAAGCAAGTTGCAGCTTCGGTGATCGACGCCGTAAAAACCGCGTCTGAGGCGCTGCAGGAACAGACCGGCGTCAAGACCGGTCTGGCCGTGGTTATCGTTGGCGACGATCCGGCAAGCCATGCCTATGTCTCGGCTAAGAGCAAGATGGCCAAGGAGTGCGGTTTTACCTCGGTGCAGCATACGCTGCCGGAGGAAACGACGCAGGAGGAACTCGCGGCGCTGGTGCAGACCTTGAACAAGGACGAAAGCCTGCACGGTATCCTCGTGCAGCTTCCGCTGCCCAAACATCTCAATTCCGACCCGATCATCCAGTCCATCCTGCCTGAAAAGGACGTCGACGGTCTGCACGTCGTCAATGCCGGCAAGGTCGCGACCGGCGATCTCGATGGCGGTCTCGTCTCCTGCACGCCGGCTGGCGCCATGGTCTTCGTCAAGCGCACGCATGGTGAGGATCTTTCCGGTCTCAACGCTGTCGTCATCGGCCGCTCCAACCTGTTCGGCAAGCCGATGGCGGCACTGCTTTTGGCGGCCAACGCGACGGTGACGGTTGCGCATTCGCGCACCAAGGATCTGCCTGGCGTCTGCCGTGGCGCCGATATCCTCGTTGCCGCCGTCGGACGCCCGCAAATGGTCAAGGCCGATTGGGTCAAGCCCGGCGCGACTGTCATCGATGTCGGCATCAACCGTATTGCCGCTCCCGAACGCGGTGATGGTAGGTTCCGCCTGGTCGGTGATGTCGCCTTCGAGGAATGCGCAAAAGTTGCCAGCGTCATCACGCCGGTTCCAGGTGGCGTCGGCCCGATGACCATCGCCATGCTGATGGCAAACACCGTGATCGCGGCTTATCGCAAGGCCGGCAGGAAGGCGCCGAAATTCTGATCCGACCGCCGTCGGCGATTGCTCTATGACTTCGGGGCAGGGCCGGTGGAGGCCCTGACGATCAGCTCCGCCCGCCACAGCTCCTGCTCGGGATAGTCGCCGGTCTTCAGGATGCGGGAAATCAGCCGGGTGGCGATCCGCGATCCGGCTGCCCTGAGCGACGAGCGCGTGGTCGTCAACGGAACGCTGAAATTCTCCGGCTTCAGCATCGGCAGAACGTCGTCATGGGCGATCAGCGAAATATCAGTGCCGAGTTGCAATCCCGCCTTGCTAATGGCCCTGACGGCGCCGAGCGCTATCACGGTGCTGGAACACAGAACCGCTGTTGGCGGCTCTTCTCGTTCGAGAAACCGCTGCATCGCCCGGTGGCCATATTCATCCGTCATCAGAGAATGATGGGCGAGGTCTTCGTCGAAAGACAGGCCGTTTTCCTCCAGTGCGCGCTGCATTCCCTTCTTGCGCCGGATCGAAAACGTCAGATTGGCCGGGCCGTTGATCAATGCGATCCGCCGGTGCCCGAGCTGGATCAAGAGCCGCGTCGCGTCATAGAAGGCCGCGGTGTTGTCGATATCGAGGAAGGGGTAGTCGGCCGGTTGTCCGATCGCCCGCCCATGGACGACGAAGGGGATCGACAGCGATTTCAGCATGGCAATGCGCGGATCATTGGCGCGCACATAGGCGAGGAACAGCGCGTCCACGTTGCCGCTGGCTGCCAACCGCTTGAACGTTGCTTCCTCGTCGTCGGGCGCGCTCGGATTGATGACGAAATGAAAATCGTGCCGGACGGATTCTTCGCCGAGCCCGGCCAGGAATTCGCCGAAATGGACGTCGGAATCGATACCCTGGGCAATCGGCATGACGAGGCCGATGGAGCCTGCCCGGCCGGTGGCCAGCCTCTGGGCCGCGCGATTCGGCCTGTACCCGGTTTCGCGCACAGCGCTCAGGACCCGCTGGCGTGTTTCGGCGTTAACTTCCGGATATCCGTTAAGCGCCCGACTGACGGTCGTTTGCGACAGGCCTAACATTTCTGCGAGCTGTTTCAAATTCACATTCATGGTCCGCGCGTCCTCCCAAAGCGCTTTGATTTCCGTTTGGTTTTTGCTTTCCATCCACAGCGCGCGGCGGATTTTGTATCACCGGCGGTGGCAGTCAACCAGAAAAATCCACTTCATTGCACTGCAAACATTCGCTGCGATGCACGATTTATTCGTTTTTTCGCCATTTGTGGGAAAGCCCTTGACTTCCTGCCGGTCGAAATGATTTGTTAGCAAACTCAAAGCGCTTTGAATTTCGAGGCGCAATGATGTTCGCCCGGCGTCAATGGGCTGGGTCTTTCTTGGGAGGAAATGACGTGAAGAGAACATTCTTGATGGGAGTGGCAGCGATTGCGCTTGCGGCGGGTGCCGCAAATGCCGCCGAGCTGAAATTCAAGCCGGGCGAAGATTCCAAATTCAACTGGGGAAGCTACGAAGAGTTCAAGAAGGGTCATGACCTCAAGGGTCAGACGCTGACGATCTTCGGCCCCTGGCGCGGCGAAGACCAGGCGCTGGTCGAGTCGGTGCTGGATTATTTCCGCGACGCAACCGGCGTGGACGTGAAATACTCGTCCTCGGAAAACTACGAGCAGCAGATCGTCATCGATACGCAGGCAGGCAGCCCGCCGGACGTTGCCGTCCTGCCGCAGCCGGGCCTGATCGCCGATCTCGCCTCCAAGGGCTATCTGACGCCGCTCGGCGAAGAGACCCAGAAGTGGCTTCTCGACAACTACGCTGCCGGCCAGTCCTGGGTCGATCTGTCGACCTATGCGGGCAAGGATGGCAAGAAGGAACTCTACGCATTTCCCTACAAGATCGACGTGAAGTCGCTCGTCTGGTACGTGCCGGAAAACTTCGAGGACTCGGGCTATGAAGTTCCGAAGACCATGGAAGAATTGAAGGCGCTCACCGAGAAGATCGTTGCCGACGGCGGCACGCCCTGGTGCATCGGCCTCGGCTCCGGCGGCGCCACAGGCTGGCCGGCAACCGACTGGGTCGAGGACATGATGCTGCGTACGCAACCGGCAGATGTTTATGACAAGTGGACCACCAACGCCATTCCGTTCACCGACGCTGCAGTGACCGGCGCGATCGATGAATTCGGCTGGTTTGCAAAGAACGACAAGAACGTCGATGGCGGTGCTGCAGCGGTCGCGTCCACCGACTTCCGCGACAGCCCCAAGGGCCTCTTCGCCTCTCCGCCGAAGTGCTATCTGCACCATCAGGCGTCGTTCATCCCGTCCTTCTTCCCGGAAGGCACGGTTGTCGGCGAGGATGCGGACTTCTTCTACATGCCGCCTTATGCAAGCAAGGCGGATCTCGGCAATCCGGTTCTCGGCGCCGGCACGCTCGCCATGATCACCAAGGACACGCCGGCGTCACGCGCTTTCATCGAGTTCCTGAAGACCCCGATCGCGCATGAAGTCTGGATGGCGCAGTCGAGCTTCCTCACGCCGCTCAAGAGCGCCAACAAGGACACCTATGCCAACGGCCCGATGAAAAAGCAGGGCGAAATCCTGCTCAATGCCACGACCTTCCGCTTCGACGGTTCCGACCTGATGCCGGGCAAGATCGGTGCGGGCGCATTCTGGACCGGCATGGTCGACTATGTCGGCGGCAAGTCGTCGGCTGATGTCGCAGCGGACGTCCAGAAGGCCTGGGACGCGATCAAGTAAGGATCGGAGAATGTTGGCAGGGTGGTCGCCAGCCTGCCAAACCATCGAACAAAACGGTGCCGGTCGTGTTCCGGCACCACATCAAAAAAAGACCGGAAGACCTGAGAGTCCGCAGCGCTCCGACATCGGGAAGGGCGGATGTCGAGAGGGGTCGAAGAAGCGTCTCTGAACGGACGCGGCCCTGCCGGGCGTGTGATGCCACGCAGGGCAACCGACCGTTCAGCCTGCCGTAGGTCTCCGTATAGGAGATCGAGCGACACGGGCGGACAGGCCGCGCTGACGGCCATGTATTCCTGGGGAGGGAAGTTGCCATGCAGCAGTTGCTTTTTGCCATCACAACGATGGCCGCGGGAGTTCTCGCCTGCGTCGCCTATTTTTACGGGACGAACTGGATTCTTGACCGGATTTTTCCGTCGAAAGGTCTGACTGGCAAGGTTGCGTCGCGCAACCTGCGCATCACCAATGCCATCCGCCCCTGGCTCTTTCTCGGGCCGGCGATGGTGTCGCTGACCATCTACTTGATCTACCCGGTGATCGAATCCGCCTGGCTGAGCTTCCACGACAAGTCCGGCCAGGATTTCGTCGGCCTAAGCAATTTTAACTGGATGATCAATGACGGCGAATTCCGCCAGTCGATCTATAACAATTTCCTCTGGCTGCTCGTCGTTCCGGCGGCGGCAACCTTCTTCGGGCTGATCATCGCGGCGCTGACCGATCGCATCTGGTGGGGCAATATCGCCAAGACGCTGATCTTCATGCCAATGGCGATCTCCTTTGTCGGCGCCTCGGTCATCTGGAAGTTCATCTATGATTTCCGTCCGGAAGGCTCCGAGCAGATAGGTCTTCTGAACGCGCTTGTCGTCTATTTAGGCGGATCGCCGGAAGCCTGGATGACGCTGCCCTTCTGGAACAATTTCTTCCTGATGGTCATCCTGATCTGGATCCAGACCGGTTTCGCCATGGTCATTCTGTCCGCGGCTCTGCGAGGCATTCCGGAAGAGACCATCGAGGCCGCCGTCATCGACGGTGCCAATGGCCTGCAGATTTTCTTCAAGATCATGATCCCCCAGATCTGGGGCACGATCGCCGTCGTCTGGACCACCATCACCATCCTGGTGCTCAAGGTCTTCGATATCGTTCTCGCCATGACCAACGGGCAGTGGCAAAGCCAGGTTCTCGCTAACCTCATGTTCGACTGGATGTTCCGCGGGGGCGGTGACTTCGGGCGGGGTGCTGCGATCGCCGTCGTCATCATGGTGCTGGTGATCCCGATCATGATCTGGAACATCCGTAACGCTGCCAAGGAAATGGAGGGCCGCTGAGATGATTGCTTCTTCCCGCTCGCCGCTCATCTGGGTCGTCCATCTCTCGGTCCTTTTGCTGGTTCTGCTCTGGACGCTGCCGACCGCAGGCCTCCTGATCTCGTCATTGCGCGACAAGGACCAACTTGCCGTCTCCGGCTGGTGGACCGCGCTGTCGACCTCGACGCAGAACCTCGTCTATCGCGCCCCGGGCGCCGACAAGCAGGTGGAAAAGGACGGTAAGTTCGTTATATCCGGCAATTTGCTCGAAGGCCAGTCGACCGGCCAGGTCTCTGCCTTCGGCTTCAACAGCCGAGAACCTGCGGCATTCCAGCCGGGGCAAACCACGGATCTCAGCGACGGTGAAAAACTCGTCGTGCAAGCCGATGGTACATTTGAAATCGTCTCCGACAAGGCGATGGAAGGCACGCGCGGCCAGCGGATCTTCTATACGGCAGCCGTTCCGCCGCGTTTCACCATCGATAATTATATTGAAGTCATGCGGGCGGAAGGCATCGGCGCTTCCTTCATCAACTCGCTGACGGTCGCCATACCCTCGACGATCATTCCGATCCTGGTCGCCGCCTTTGCGGCCTATGCGCTGGCCTGGATGAAGTTCCCCGGCCGCGCGATCCTGATCGCCGTGGTGGTCGGCCTTCTGGTCGTCCCTCTGCAGATGTCGCTGATCCCGCTGCTGAAACTGTACAACGGCGTCGGAGCCTTCCTTGGGGTGCCGGCCAAGACCTATGTCGGCATCTGGTTGGCGCATATGGGCTTCGGCTTGCCGCTCGCCATCTATCTCTTGCGCAACTATATGGCCGGCCTGCCGCGTGAAATCATGGAGTCCGCCCGTGTGGATGGCGCCAGCGATTTCGATATCTTCGTCAAGATCATCCTACCCTTGTCCTTTCCGGCGCTCGCCTCCTTCGCGATCTTCCAGTTCCTCTGGACCTGGAACGACCTGCTGGTCGCCATGGTCTTCCTCGGCACAGGCAATGACTCGCTCGTCCTGACCGGGCGCCTGGTCAATCTGCTTGGCTCGCGCGGCGGCAACTGGGAAATCCTGACAGCGTCTGCCTTCATCACCATCATCGTACCCCTGATCGTCTTCTTCAGCCTGCAGCGCTACCTCGTACGCGGCCTGCTGGCGGGCTCGGTCAAGGGCGGTTGATCTTTCGAAAACGGGAATTGGACTGAAATGAACATGAGCATGACTCCGGCGGGTGGTTCCACCCTGACGGCCGACCGCGACTGGTGGCGCGGCGCGGTGATCTATCAGATCTATCCGCGCTCCTACCAGGACTCCAATGGTGACGGCATCGGCGACCTGAAGGGCATCACCGCCCGCCTGCCGCATGTCGCCTCGCTCGGCGTCGACGCGATCTGGATCTCGCCGTTCTTCACCTCGCCGATGAGGGATTTCGGCTACGACGTGTCGAACTACAACGGTGTCGATCCGATCTTCGGTCTGCTGTCCGATTTCGACGACCTGATCACCGAGGCGCACCGCCTCGGCATCCGGGTGATGATCGATCTCGTGCTGTCGCATACGTCGGATCAACATCCCTGGTTTGTCGAAAGTCGCTCCAGCCGCTTCAATCCGAAGGCGGACTGGTATGTCTGGTCGGAATCCAAGCCCGACGGCACGCCGCCGAACAATTGGATGTCCATCTTCGGTGGCTCGGCCTGGCAGTGGGACCCGACGCGGCTGCAATACTACATGCACAACTTCCTGACCTCGCAGCCGGACCTCAACCTGCACAATCCGGAAGTTCAGGACGCGCTGCTTGCCGTCGAACGCTTCTGGTTGGAGCGCGGCGTCGATGGCTTCCGGCTGGATACGATCAACTTCTATTTCCACGACAAGCAGCTGCGCGACAATCCGGCGCTGGCGCCGGAACGCCGCAATGCCAACACGGCGCCGGCGGTCAACCCGTATAACTATCAGGAACATCTCTACGACAAGAACCAGCCGGAGAACCTGGAGTTCCTGAAGCGGTTCCGCGCCGTCATGGACGAGTATCCGGCGATCGCCGCCGTCGGCGAGGTCGGCGACAGTCAGATCGGTCTTGAGATCGCCGGACAATACACCTCCGGCAACGACAAGATGCATATGTGCTACGCCTTCGAATTCCTGTCGCCCGATCCGCTGACGCCGGCAGGCGTCGCGCAGGTGCTGCATGATTTTGCCCGTGCAGCGCCGGAAGGCTGGGCCTGCTGGGCATTTTCCAACCACGACGTGGTGCGCCATATTAGCCGCTGGGGCCTCGATGTCGCCGATCATCAGGCGCATGCGAAGTTTCTCTGCAGCCTGCTGATGACGTTGCGCGGCTCGGTCTGCATCTATCAGGGTGAGGAACTCGCGCTGACGGAAGCCGATCTTGCCTTCGAGGATCTGCAGGATCCTTATGGCATCCAGTTCTGGCCGGACTTCAAGGGGCGCGACGGTTGCCGCACGCCGATGGTCTGGGATGGCAGCGCCGTCAATGGCGGTTTCAGCGGTGGCAAGCCGTGGTTGCCGGTGCCGCAGGAGCATCTCGCCCGCGCCGTCTCAGTGCAGCAGGCGGATCAGCGCTCGGTGCTCAATCACTACCGGCGCTTCCTAGCGTTCCGCAAGCAGCATCCCGCCTTTGCCAAGGGCGAGATAGAGTTCCGGACCTATGAGGCGCCGGTGCTCGGCTTCGAGCGCAAATTCGGCAACGAGACGATCCTGTGCCTGTTCAACATGAGCGGCGAGGCGACGACCGTCGACCGGCCGATCGAGAAGCTCGACGTGCTCGAAGGCCATGGTTTCGAATCGCAGCTGGGTGACGAGAAGATCACGCTACCGGCGTGGAGCGGCTTTTTTGCCCGTGTCGAATAATCGGATCAAGCCGGTATCCACGGGTGCCGATAAAAACGAGAGAATGAAGAGGAGGGTGGCATGGCAGGTTTGCAACTGAAGGATATCCGCAAGTCCTATGGCGCGGTTGATGTCATTCACGGCATTGATCTCCAGATCAAGCAGGGCGAGTTCGTGGTTTTCGTTGGCCCCTCAGGCTGCGGCAAGTCCACGCTCTTGCGCATGATCGCCGGGCTTGAGGAAATCTCCGGTGGAGAAATGTATATCGCCGATCGCCTGGTCAACGACGTGCCGCCCTCGCAGCGCGGCATCGCCATGGTCTTCCAGTCCTACGCGCTTTATCCGCATATGACGGTCTATGACAACATGGCCTTCGGCATGCGCATCGCCAAGGAACCGAAGGAGGAGATCGACCGGCGCGTCCGCTCCGCCGCCGATATCCTGCAGCTCACCAAATATCTCGACCGCTTGCCCAAGGCGCTTTCCGGCGGCCAGCGCCAGCGCGTTGCCATCGGCCGCGCCATCTGCCGCGATCCGAAGGTGTTCCTGTTCGATGAGCCTCTGTCGAACCTGGACGCTGCCCTTCGCGTCGCGACCCGCATCGAGATCGCCAAGCTGAATGAGGCCATGGCCGATACGACGATGATCTACGTCACCCACGACCAGGTCGAAGCGATGACGTTGGCTGACCGCATCGTCGTTCTGTCTGCCGGTCATATCGAGCAGGTCGGCCCGCCGCTCGAACTCTACGAGCGACCCGCCAACCTTTTCGTCGCCCGCTTCATCGGCTCTCCGGCGATGAACATCATTCCGGCGAAGATCGTCGGCACTGGCGCGGAAACGACGGTCGAACTGACCGGCGGCAAGCGGGATGTTCTCGACATCGCGACCCCGGCCTCCGAAAACGGCAAGACGGCAAGTTTCGGCGTCCGCCCGGAAGACCTGCGGGTTTCGACCGGCGACAACTTTCTGTTCGAGGGTACGGTTGCGATTATCGAAGCGCTGGGCGAAGTCACCCTTCTCTATATCGAGGGGCTGGTCGCCAACGAACCGATCATCGCCAAGATACCTGGCATTCTCGCTGTCAAGCGCGGCGACAAGGTCCGGTTCACTGCCGACAAGGCCAAGCTGCATCTGTTCGACGCGAACGGCAAAAGCTATCGCGTATAAGCCCTGCAGGACCTTCAAGGAATCCGTCCGGAATTCTTTTTCGGCCGGATTTTCTTGCAACCGGTACTATTTCCAGCTCCCGACTCACACTCTGTTAAATCTCCACCGCTAATCTGTTGGAAATACAGCAGGGGAGCAGATCGATGCGGGGACAGGCATCCGATAAACCGACATATCTCAGCCGCGAAGAATCCTTCATGTACGATCGGGAAGCAAACTTCCCGATGGAGGAAACCCGCAACGAGGCACGCATCGAATATACCGAAAACGGTATGCTCAACTTGTCCTCGCGCCGCTGCGAACTGCTGCAAATCTCCAAAAGCAGCGCTGTTATCGGCATCGCTACGCAGTTCAAGCTGCCTCAGAATTTCTATCTCGACATCCCGAGCGCCCGCATCGGCATGATCGGCTGCATCGTCAAGCGCGTGCATGCCAACAACATCCTCGAAGCGCGTTTCCTGCGATTGATGTCCGAGCGCGACCTCAACCGCATCTTCGTCTACAGCACCCATCCCAACCACCGGAACCGCGTGCTCGACATCTACAGCTGATCGTTTCAATTCTGCGCGATTGGCGCGGCCGGTTGCTGCCCGCGCTTGACTCCGCTCTCAAGAGGCGGACTGATAGGCATCGGACACGGCAAAGCGAGATGATCACTGATGGAACGACCCTATCGCCTATCCTGTCATTGCGGCGATATCTGCCTTGAAGTCGATGAAGAGATTTCCGAGCTGATCGAGTGCAATTGTTCGACCTGCCGGCGCACTGGCTTCCTCCACTGGAAGGTCCCCGCCAACAAGATAACGCTGCTCAGCGAACGGCGCCGCATGTCTACCTATGTCTGGCGCTGCGTCACCGAAGGCCATCATTTCTGTCCGACATGTGGTGTTGCCCTGATGCGCACCGGCTATCCCGGCGAGCGCGTGTCGATCAATGCCCGCTGTATCGAAGGGATCGACATTTTCGACTTGCAGATTGAGCGTTATGACGGCCGCAGCGACATGCATCCGGGTCCGTTGCCCTGATCAACGTCTGGAGAAGAAAGCCCCCGGTTTAAGGCCGAGGGCTCCTGCTTTCAGTGGAAGAAGACGCTGGCGCCGTGTTCCGCCGCGCCGACTGCGGCCCGGAACGGTGCGAACATTTCGCGGCCCATCCCGAACTCATTGTGGGACAGATCGGCTTCGACCGGCGCGCGGCTTTCGAGCTCCGAGGCATCGACGAGCACCTGGATCGTGCCGTGGATGGCGTCGAGGCGAATGATGTCGCCCTCGCGGATACGGGCGATCGGCCCGCCGTCCTTGGCCTCCGGCGTCATGTGGATCGCCGAAGGAACCTTGCCGGAGGCGCCGGACATGCGACCATCGGTAACAAGCGCAACGGTCTGGCCGCGGTCCTGCAGGATGCCGAGCACCGTTGTCAGCTTGTGCAGTTCCGGCATGCCGTTGGCCTTCGGCCCCTGGAAGCGGACGACGGCAATGAAATCGCCCTCAAGCTTGCCTTCCTTGAAGGCCGTCTGCAGTTCCGACTGGTCGTGGAAGATCTTGGCTGGCGCCTCGATGACGTGGCGTTCCGGCTTGACGGCGGAAATCTTGATGACGGCCTTGCCGAGGTTGCCCGTCAACATTTTCAGGCCGCCCGTCGGCTGGAACGGATGATCGATCGTCGCCAGAACCTTCGGATCGTGGCTTTGCTCCGGTGCCGGTTCGCGGTGAACGGCGCCGTTGGCGCCGAGCTTCACGTCGATCGCATAGGCATCGAGCCCCTGGCCGAAGACGGTGCGCACGTCGTCATGCAGCAGCCCCTTCTTCAGAAGCTGACCAATCAAGTAGCCCATGCCGCCGGCGGCATGGAAATGGTTCACGTCGGCAAGTCCGTTCGGATAGACGCGGGCGAGCAGCGGGATGATGTCGGACAGCTCCGAAATATCCTGCCATGTCAGCGCGATGCCCGCCGCGCGGGCCATGGCGACGAGATGCATGGTGTGGTTGGTCGAGCCGCCGGTCGCGTGCAGGCCGACAACGCCGTTGACGATCGAGCGTTCGTCGATCATCTCGCCGGCGGGGGTGAATTCATTGCCGAGCGCGGTGATCGCCAGAGCCCGTTTCGTTGCTTCTCTGGTCAGCGCATCGCGCAGCGGCGTACCCGGATTGATGAAGGAAGCGCCGGGCAGGTGGAAGCCCATGATCTCCATCAGCATCTGGTTGGAGTTTGCCGTGCCATAGAAGGTGCAGGTGCCGGGGCCGTGATAGGACTTCGATTCGGCTTCGAGCAATTCGTCGCGGCCAACCTTGCCTTCGGCGAACAACTGCCGCACGCGGGACTTCTCGTCATTCGGCAGGCCGGAGGTCATCGGGCCGGCCGGAATGAAGACGGCCGGCAGATGGCCGAAGGTCATCGCGGCGATCATCAGGCCGGGCACGATCTTGTCGCAGACGCCGAGATAGACGGTCGAATCGAACATGTTGTGCGACAGGCCGATACCCGCGGCCATGGCGATCAGGTCACGGGAAAACAGCGAAAGCTCCATGCCGGGCTGGCCCTGGGTCACGCCGTCGCACATCGCCGGCACGCCGCCCGCCACTTGTGCGATGCCGCCTGCTTCATGTGCCGCCTCACGGATAAGGGCGGGGTAGGTCTCGAACGGCTGATGCGCCGACAGCATGTCGTTGTAGGACGTGATGATGCCCAGATTGGGCACAGTGTCGCCCGAAAGGGCGACCTTCTCGGAGGGGGAACAGACTGCGAAGCCGTGGGCAAGGTTACCGCAGCCGAGAACCGAGCGATGCACACCCTTCGCTGCCGCGTTGCGCACGCGATCGAGATAGGGTTCGCGGAAGGGTTTCGAACGCTCGACAATGCGGGCGGTGATGGCGGCAATGCGGGAATCAGCGGACATGGCAATCCTGTTCCGGAGTCCTTACGACTCCTCTAGTCAGCATGGTTGCGGTCATCCGGGTCTTGGGACCCCGGATCGTGCGTCAGAGCCGAATGATTTCAGGTCGATCGACCTAAAATCTGAATCCGCCTCTACATCAAAGAGTTAGAGCATGATGTCGTCCGAAAACCGCTTACACTTTTCGGCATCATGCTCTAGGGTGCCCAGTAAATCTGAAGCGGAGACGAGGCCCGGCGCAACATCGCCCGGATCGGCATCTCCGCCTCGTCGCCGGGCGCTTCTGCCTTGGCAAGAACTTCCCTCTTGCCGTTGCCTTCGATATGGAGCACCAGAAAACGGGCGTCCTGAAGGCTGGAGAATGTGAAGGTCAGACGCGGCTCGCCCGCACCTTCGGCTTCCATCGTCATCACGCCGCGCGGCGTGGCGGGGTCGAGCGCCTCTGCAAGGCGCGAACCGCCGGGAAAGAAGGACGCGGTGTGACCATCGCCACCCATGCCGAGAATGACGACATCGAAAGGACCGCCGATACCGGCCGTCTGCGTCGAGGCAACCGCAGCCGCTTCTTCGGCGGTCGACGCAGGATAGTAGAGCGGTTCAAGCTTGGCCGCCGTGGCTGCGTTGACCAGGAGGTTTTCGCGAACCAGCTTCTCATTCGACCGGTCGCTGAAGGGATCGACGAAACGTTCGTCCACCAGCGTCACTGTTACCTTGGACCAGTCGATCGCCTTGCCGGACAGGGCCTTGAAGAAGGCCTTCGGGGTCGAGCCGCCCGAGACGGCGATGCGGGCTTGCCCGCGCGCAGCGACGGCCGCGGACAGGGCCGATGCCACCGCGCCGGCCAGCCCTTCGGCAAGTGCCGCGCCGCTATCGAAAACATGCATCGCAGCCGTCATTTCATGGCCCTCAGATCACTTCATGCCAGGTGCGGCCATCGCGCTCGATCAGCGCGATCGCCTGGCTCGGGCCCCAGGTGCCGGCCGTATAGGCCTGAACCTGCTGGCCGACGGCTTCCCACGCCTTGAGGATCGGATCGACCCACCGCCAAGCGGCCTCGACCTCGTCGCGGCGCATGAACAGCGTCTGGTTGTTGCGCACCACATCGAGCAACAGGCGCTCGTAAGCATCGGCGCTGCGGGCATTGAAGGCTTCAGCGAAGGTCATGTCGAGCGAAACGTTGCGCAGGCGCATGCCGCCCGGGCCTGGGTCCTTGATCATCAGCGACTGCTTGACGCCTTCGTCCGGCTGCAGCCGGATGATCAACTGGTTGGCAGCGATGCGGCCCGCTGCCTCGTCGAAGATCGAGTGCGGGATAGGCTTGAAGGTGATGACGATTTCCGACATGCGGCCCGCCATGCGCTTGCCCGTGCGGATGTAGAAGGGAACGCCGGCCCACCGCCAATTATCGACCTCTGCCTTGATGGCGACAAAGGTCTCCGTGTTGGAGACACCGCCTTCAAGCTCCTCGAGATAACCCCTGACCGCACCGCCGGCGGAAGCGCCCGCCTTGTACTGGCCGCGCACGGTCAGTTTCTCGACGTTGCCGGGGGTGATCGGCTTCAGCGCGCGCAGCACCTTCAGCTTTTCGTCGCGCACGGCTTCCGCATTCATCGACGGCGGCACTTCCATGGCGACAAGGCAGAGAAGCTGCAGGATATGGTTCTGCACCATGTCGCGCAGCGCGCCGGCCTTGTCGTAATAGCCTGCGCGGCTCTCAAGGCCGACGGATTCGGCAACCGTAATCTGGATGTGGTCGATATAGGAGGAGTTCCACAGCGGCTCATAAAGCGTGTTGGCAAAGCGCAGCGCCATCAGGTTCTGCACGGTTTCCTTGCCGAGATAGTGATCGATACGGAAGATCTGCTCTTCCTTGAACACCTTGCCTATCGTGTCGTTGAGTTCGAGCGCCGAGGCAAGGTCTCGGCCGATCGGCTTTTCGACGACGATCCGCGTCATCTTTGTAATCAGCTTGTGGTCACGGATCTTTTCCGAGATGTCGCCGAAGATGGCCGGCGCAACGGCGAGATAGAAGGCGCGGACGCGATCCTTGCCTTCATCCAGCAGGTGCTTCAGCTGGTCCCAGCCACTGTCCGACTTGGCGTCGACGGGAACGTAGAAGAGGCGATCGGTGAAAATCTTGACCTGCGCCTCGTCGTATTCGCCCTGCTTCAGATGCTCCCTGAGGGCGTCCTGGGCGAATTTTCGGTATTCCTCGTGGCTGAGCACGCTGCGCGATGCGCCAATGACGCGGGTCGGATCGCTCAGTTGGCCGTCCAGCTGGCGGTGATAGAGGGCAGGAAGCAACTTGCGCTCGGCAAGGTCGCCGGTGCCTCCGAAAACCACATAGTCAAAGGGTTCGACAGGGATGATCTGGCTGCTCATGAGAAATCTCGATCTCGTTCTGGTCTGAGGAGTTTATAATCTAATCGATTTAAAAGCGCTAGGGTGCGATGCAATAAAATGAAGCCGCACGGCTTTTAGAATTTGTCGCGCAAGGCATACCAGCTGAGCGCGAGGAACAAAAGCACGGACCGGAACCGCGTGCCACCCGGGAATGCCGGAATGTTCAAGTCCCGAAAAAGATCGAGATCCGACCGATTGCCGATCACGAGGTCAGAGTAGAGCTTGCCACAGTAGTTTGACAGCATGACGCCATGACCGGAATAGCCGCCGATCGAGGTAACACCGGGCATGACTTCGCGCACGAAGGGCTGGCGCGGCATGGTGATGCCGACGGAGCCGCCCCAGGCATGCGTCATTTCGATGTTGGCCAGCGACGGGTAGATTTCCGTGATCTGGCGGCGGATATGGTCGGTGATATCGCGCGGATTATCGGCCGTATAGGCCTCGCGGCCGCCAAACAGCAACCGGCCGTCCCTCGACTTGCGGAAATAGCGCACGACGAAGCGCGAATCGGCAACCGCCTCGCCGCCCGGCAGCACATCCGGGAAATCGGTGAGGACCTTTGTTGCGCCGATGAAGGAACGGATCGGCATCACATGCCGCGCCGTGACCGGCTCAAGATCGCCGATATAGCCGTTGCAGGCGATCAGCGCTCTTTCCGCGCGGATATTGCCCTTGTCGGTTTCGATGGTGATCCGGCCACTGTTCTGGCTGATTTTCAGCGCCTTGGTCTTCTCGTGCAACGAGGCGCCGGCCAGGGCCGCCTGCTTCGCCAAGCCGACGAGCAGCTTCATCGGTTGGATGTGGCCGGTGCCGGTGTCGCGGATGCCGAAGAGATAGCGATCTGAGCCGAGCCGGGCGACGGTTTCGTCGCGATCCATGAAACTCTGGTGCGGATAACCGTAGTGAGATGCGGCGATCTCGACGCTGTCGCGGTAATCCTTCTCGAGGCTCTTCTTGTGGCAGACATTGAGCTGGCCCGGAACATATTCGATGTCGATGCTGTGGGTGGACGCAAAGTCGAGAAGGTATTTCTTGGCATCCTCGGCGAGATCGAACAAAGCCTTGGAGCGCTCGAAGCCCAGCGCTCCCTCAAGCTCTTCCGGCGACCAGCGTTGGCCGGTGCCGAGCTGCCCGCCGTTACGGCCGGAGGCGCCGTCGCCGAAGCGGCAGGCGTCGATCAGAGTGACGCCAACCCCTTTCAGCGCGAGATTGTAGGCGGCCTGCAGACCGGTGAAGCCGCCGCCCACGATCGCGACGTCGGTCTCTACCGAACCGAAAAGGGCTGGATATTCCGGCCGTTCAGGCACGGCGTCTTCATACCAGGAAATCCCCGGCGAGATCGGGCTTTGCCAAGGCATGGCCACACCTTTCCGGTCAGACGTTGAGAAGCAGGAATTCGCGTTCCCAGGGGCTGATCACCTGCATGAAGGTTTCGAATTCGCCGCGCTTCACGCCGGCATAGATGGCGATGAATTCAGGGCTGAAGACTTCGGCGAAGGCCGGCTCCGATTCAAGCAGCGAAATGGCCTCCAGCAGGCCGCGCGGCAGGTCGATCGTCCCGTCGTTCACCGTGTCGTCCGACGGTGCCGATGGTTCCAGCCCTTCAACGATGCCAAGATAACCGCAGCCGAGCGAGGCGGCGAGTGCGAGATAGGGGTTGGCATCCGAACTCGGCAGCCGATTTTCGACGCGCCGGGCAACCGGTTCCGAAACCGGCACGCGGAAGGCCGTGGTGCGGTTGTCATAGCCCCAGGCATTGTTGACCGGCGCCGACATGTCCGGTGTCAAACGGCGATAGGAGTTCACATAAGGCGCCATCATCGACAGCGCTTTCGGGACATATTTCTGCATGCCGCCGATGAAGGAGAAGAATTCCTTCGACGCCGAACCGTCGGTATTGGAAAACAGGTTGCGCCCCGTATTGATCTCGATGACCGACTGATGGATGTGCATGGCGGACCCGGCCTGTCCCTGCATCGGCTTGGCCATGAAGGTCGCGTAGATGCCATGCTTCAACGCCGCCTCGCGGATCGTCCGCTTGAACATGAAGACCTGGTCGGCAAGCTCGATCGGATCGCCATGGCGAAGGTTGATTTCGAGCTGCGCCGGGCCTTCCTCATGGATCAGCGTGTCGATCTCCAACCCCTGCTTTTCCGAGAAATGGTAGATGTCGTCGATCAGTTCGTCGAATTCGTTGACACCGGCGATGGAGTATCCCTGTCCGCTGAGGATCGCGCGGCCTGAGCGTCCCGTCGGCGGTTTCAGCGGATAATCGGGGTCTTCGTTCTTGGCGACCAAATAGAATTCGATTTCCGGCGCCACCACCGGGTTCCAGCCTTTCTTGTGGTAGAGGTCCAGCACATGCTTCAGCACGTTGCGCGGCGTATAGGGTACATTCTCGCCCTTCGATCCAGCGATGTCGCAGATGACTTGCGCCGTCGGGTCGCTTTCCCAAGGAACGATCGAAAGGGTCGAGAGGTCGGGCACCAGCTTGATGTCACTGTCGCGGGAATCGTAGCGGAAGTCGCCCGTTTCCTCCGGATATTCACCCGAAATTGTATGGCGGTAAATCGCCGACGGCAGGGCGAGCGAGGTGTTCGAGGTGAATTTTGAGGACGGCATCATCTTGCCGCGCGGTACGCCGGCGATATCGGGGGTGATGCACTCGATGTCCTCGATGCCGCGGATTCTCAACCAGTCGGTGGCTTCCTTCCAGGTCTTGACTCCTCGGGCAGATTGCAGGGCGGGCGGTATTTTCGAAGTCTTGCTGATCTTTGCTGTTTGTTGGGTAATGCTTCTTCTGGCAGGCATAAATCACCGGTTTCGAGTTCGGATGGGTCATCATAGCCGGAGTTTGGCAATTGGCTAGGGCGAAAACCGGGACTTTCCCTCCCGTGCAGGCTGTATTTGCGAACCCCACAGAAGGTGAGTGATTGACTTTCAAGCCACCGCCCGGGAAAGGAAGACGAAACAGGACCGGATGCCTTGGCTGAACAATATGACGTGGTGATAATCGGCGCTGGTGCCGCCGGCATGATGGCGGCGATCGAAGCGGGCAAGCGCGGCCGCCGGGTGCTGGTGCTCGACCACGCGAAGGCGCCGGGCGAAAAGATCCGCATTTCGGGCGGCGGGCGCTGCAACTTCACCAATATTCATGCAGGCCCGAAGAATTTTCTCTCGGCGAACCCGCACTTCTGCAAGTCGGCGCTGGCGCGCTACACGCCGCAGGACTTCATCGCGCTTGTCGAACGTCACGACATCGCCTGGCATGAAAAGACACTTGGCCAGCTCTTCTGCGACGACAGCGCCAAGGACATCATCCGTATGCTGCTATCGGAAATGAAAGAAGCCGGCGCCGTGTTGCGGTTGGGGGTGCAGATACAGTCCGTCGACAAGGCACTTTCCGGCTTTCGCCTGGCAACGACGGACGGCGCGATCGATGGCACTGCCCTGATCATTGCCAGTGGCGGCAAATCGATTCCGAAAATGGGCGCGACGGGTTTTGCCTACAGAATTGCCGAGCAGTTCGATCTGCCGCTGATCGAGACCCGCCCGGCGCTGGTGCCACTGACCCTCGATCCGGCGCAACTGGAAAGCCTGAGCGCTCTCTCCGGCGTTGCCGTCGACGCCGAGGCGCGTTCCGGCAAGACGGTGTTCGAGGAGGCTGTGCTGATCACCCATCGGGGTCTGAGCGGTCCGGCCGTTCTGCAGATTTCCTCCTATTGGCGCGAGGGTGGCGACATCCGCCTTTGTCTGCTGCCGCGCATCGATATCGCAGCACTGCTCAAAGGCGCGCGCCGCGAAAATGGCCGGCAGGCCTTGCAGACGGCACTTGCCGAGCATCTGCCGAAGCGATTGGCGCAATTCTTCGCCGAGACCGCCGGTCTGATCAACCGTTCGCTTGCTGATCTCTCCGACAAGGTGATCGACAGTTTTTGCGCCGGCATCAAGGACTGGGCCATTACCCCCGCCGGCTCGGAAGGCTACCGCACCGCAGAGGTCACGCTCGGCGGCGTCGATACCAAGGCGCTCGATTCCCGCACGATGCAGGTGCGCGAGGTGCCTGGCCTATATTTCATAGGTGAGTGTGTCGACGTCACCGGCTGGCTCGGCGGCTATAATTTCCAATGGGCCTGGGCATCGGGCTTTTCTGCCGGGCAGGCAGTGTAGCCGATCCCAAAAAGGTCTCGGCTGCCTTCAGCCATTGTTAAGATATCTGGCGGAACCTGTTTCATAAGCTGCCACAATGGGCCGCAGACTGAAAAAGATGCGCTTTTCGGAAAATGTATCAGAAACGTGACATTTTTTCTCTTTTGTATGCAGTTGCAACATGAAGCGAGCTGGTGGCCCGGATCATCCGGGTCTATCCTTGCTTTGGTCGAAAGGACATGATGCCATGAACCAGTATCGCAGCCGCTCCAAAGCCCGCGCTATCGCCATCGCGAAAGCGGACGAAAGCAAAACGCGAAATGCCATGCTGATCCGCGCCGCCGTCATCGCGCTCGGTGCTCTCGCCGCACTGGCAGCGCTTCCCTCGTTCTGGTCCTTCTGAAACCCAAGCGCAGCTATTGGTCGCGCACTCCACTGCGCGATTGTCCACGCCTGTATCGTCGCGTCAGGCGCGTGTGAAGCGAATAAGTCGTATTTATTCAAATATTAATTCTTCCCGTTGAAGAATGCACCACAACGGAGTCTGCCGTGATGTCGCCCATGGGGAGTGGCGGGTCATGCAATGAATGCCTGGCAGGCTGGCGGCGGAACGCCGTATGGGTTTCAGTCAAATCATCAGCTTGTTGGCGCACCGGGAAAGCCTGTCGGCTTCTGGAGGGCGGATGCAGGCGAGCCAAGGTGCGTTCATGTTCATCGACAAGATTCTTGCCCGCTTCAAAATCCAGACCAAGGTGCTTCTGTTCATCCTGCCCTTCGTCGTCAGCATCTGCGCCGTCGGTATCACCGGGCTCTACGCGTCCGGATTGCTGCAGGGGCGGATGGAAATCTCCAACAGCGTGCTGCAGTCGCTGAGCGGCTTCAAGGACGTCTATGCCGGCATGAATGCTTTCCTTCAGAACACGTCGGAGGAAACCCGGCAGGCGGTTGTCGCGAAGCTGGAAGCACAGCAAGGGGTGCTCGCGGACACGCTGTCACAGGTGGTGGACGCCGAGGGGCGGCAGCAGTTGCAAGAGGCCGTGGACGGCAGCACCAAGATCGGTGAGCGGGTCGGCCAACTCTGGACGCTCTATGAAAACGAAGTAAGCCTGCGCAAGTCCATCAGCGCGAGCCTCGGCAACCTGCTCGGCGAGCAGATGAAGGTGCTGGAGGAAGCCACCAAGATGGAGCGCGTCGTGCGCAAGGACGAAGAGTCTGCCAAGACGCTTCTGCGCGAAGCCGAGCGCCTGACCTCCTCCAGCGATACGCTGGTGGCCTTCAATTCGAATTTCGGAAAGGCGCCCAACGCCGAAGAAAAGATCAAGGTCGCAGCCGATTCCTATGGTGCAATGACCAAGGTACTGCGCAAGATCAGTTCTGGCATGCCGCAAAACCAGAAGGCGGTCGCGGAAACTTTCAAAAAGACGATTGGCGAGATCAAGGCGCTTGTCGACAGCGGCGACAAGAGCGACGAGACGGCAGCGGCCATCGGCAAGCTGATGGCGCGCTTCCGCCAGACGAGCATCCAGCTCCACACCGCCGCGGGCCTGAAAATGCGCGAGGCGACGGCGACTTTCGGCAAGCTCGACGCGCCCCTCGTCAAGGCCGGTGCCGTGCTGACGGACACCCGCAAGCTGGTGAACTCGGTCTATTCGATCCGCATCGCGGCTGCGAGTTTCCTTGAAAAATCCGATGAGGAAGGCCGCCAACGCCTTGCCCGCGAATTCAAGGTCATGGAGGTGGATATCCAGAGCCTCGCCGGGACCGCCGGCGATCTGGAGTTCTTCTCAAAACTTGTCAACGCGCTGAAGCCCATCATCGAGAAGATGACCAGCGACAGCACGGCACTTGTCGACATCAGCCAGAAGCGTCAGGCGGAATTTACCGCGGCAGCCGCCGAGATCGATGACATCTGGGGTCAACTCACCGCCTTTGCCGAAGGCCAGAAGACGACGGCATCGGTCGAGCGCGACAAGGCCAACCAGGTCTCCGTGTTCGCAACGGTCACCGGCATCCTGATCGCGCTTCTGGCCGGCGGCGCGCTGGTGCTGACGCTGAAGGGGCCAATCGGCCAGATCACCGCTGCGATGCGCCGCCTTGCCGACGGCGCGCTCGACACCTCGATCGATGGCGGCGCCCGCCGCGACGAGATCGGCGACATGGCCCGGGCACTGGGCATTTTCAAGGAAAACGCCCTGTCCAAGGTTCGCATCGAGGCCGAGAGCGAAGAGCAGCGCGCCCAGGCGGAAGCCGAGCGCATGCGCAACGATGCCGAAAAACGCGCACTCGACAGCCAGATCGATTTTGCCGTCAGCCAGCTCGCAGCCGGTCTCGGTCGCTTGGCGCAGGGCGATCTCTCCCAGCAGATCGAAACGCCGTTCACCGGCCGGCTCGAGCAACTGCGCATGGACTTCAACGGCTCGCTGATCCGTCTGCAGGACACGCTTGTGCAGATCCGCAACAACGCGCTCCTGATCCAGCGCAGCGGCAACGACATGCATTCCTCTGCAGACTCGCTGTCGAAGCGCACCGAGGCGCAGGCCGCGTCGCTCGAGGAAACCGCGGCCGCCGTCGACCAGATCACCGTCACGGTGCGCTCGTCGGCCGAACGCGCCCATGAGGCAAATGTCGCGGTCACGCATACCAAGAAGAGCGCCGACAGCTCAGCGGTCGTGGTCAGCAACGCGATTGCTGCCATGGGCCGCATCGAGGACGCCTCGCGCCAGATCGAGCAGATCATCGAGGTCATCGACGAGATCGCTTTCCAGACCAACCTTCTGGCGCTCAATGCCGGCATCGAGGCGGCGCGCGCCGGCGATGCGGGCAAGGGTTTCGCGGTGGTTGCCCAAGAGGTTCGCGAACTCGCCCAACGCTCGGCGGGAGCCGCCCGTGAGATCAAGGGGCTGATCAACAAATCGACCACCGAAGTGAATTCCGGGTCGCAGCTGGTCCAGGAAACCGGTGCGGTGCTTGCCTCGATCAGCCAGCAGATCGTCTCGGTCAGCAGCCATGTCGAGATGATCGCGACCGCAAGCCGCGACCAGGCGGCTGCGCTGCACGAGGTGAACGGTTCGGTCAACCAGATGGACCAGATGACCCAGCAGAACGCCACCATGGTGGATCAGGCAACCAGTGCCAGCCGCGAACTCGCCAATCAGGCCGACACGCTGATGATGCTCGTCGAGCAGTTCCGCCTCGAGCCGGCGAATGGCGGCCGCAAGGTCGTCCGCGCCGCCTGATCGGCCTCTATTTAAAGTCAGAAAGACCCGGCCGACGCCGAAGTGGTGCCGGCCGGGTCTTTGTTTTTGCAAGCATCACTGCGACCAGCGCTGGCGAAATCTCTGTACGGCTGCCGCAAGCCTGCCGGGCAGGCGGCCTCGGTTGCGAAGTTCCTCGAACTCATGTCGCCTGCGGCCGTCTTTCGACAGCATTTCCGCCAACAGGACTATTCCTACCATCTCCGGCATTGCGCGTTTCCTTTGGGCAACAGGAGGCTGTGCCGGACCGATGTCCCGCATGCCAGCGTCCTTTGATTGGGATAGGCGGCGATCATTGGCCGCGCTTGATTTACAGCCTCAATCTATGCTTCAAAAATTGGTTTATAAACGAAAGAAACTGACGTATGTTTTTCATCGATGAAAGACATTAACTGGGATGCCTATCAAACCTTTCTAGCTGTTGCCCGTCACGGCGGGCTGACCGGCGCCGCACAGGCGAGCGGCCTTAGCCCTGCCACGGTCGGCCGCCGTGTGCTCGATCTCGAACAGTCAATCGGCCGCCAGCTCTTTCAGCGCAGCCAGACCGGCTACCGCCTGACCGGCGACGGACAGGCGCTGTTCGAGCAACTGCAACCCATGGACGCCGTCGTGCGCAAGGTGGAAAACTGGCGGCAGGAGGCGCACGGCTCGGCAGTGGTGCGGCTGATGGCAGGGACCTGGGTGACCTGGCTGGTCTGCGAGAATATCCAGGCCATCTGGAGCGAACGCGACGGTTTCCGGCTCGACATGTCCGTTTCCGAGCGGCGGGCGACGCTGGCGCATCGGGAAAACGACGTCGGCGTCCGGGCGGTCATGCCGGAGGAGCCGAGCCTCACCAGCCGTCGCACCTGCGACCTCGCCTATGCCGCCTATCGCCAGCGCAATGCCCCTGATGGTCTTGCAGCGGCTTGGCTCGCAGTATCGGAGGAGGACGCAATCTCGCCCTATCTGCGCTGGCCGCATGAGCAGGTGGCGGCGTCGATCGCCGTCGTCGTCAGCCGCCCCCGTTCGCTGCTTGACCTCGCAAGAGCAGGCGCCGGGCAGGCGGTTTTACCCTGTTTCGTCGGAGATCTCGACCCTGGCCTCGAACGGGCCGGCGAGGAGTTGAAGCAGCTCCGCCACGGGCAGTGGATCGTGACGAACACCGAGGACCGCCACCGCCGCGATATCCGCACAGTTTCAGAGCGCCTGTACAGGTTGATGAAAAGCCACGCCGACCTTTTCGCCGGAAAAAGGCCGAGCCGCAGCTTTTAACTCAATTGTCGGAGGAGGCCGGGTAGTGCAAAGCAAAATCCCGGCGGGCAAAGATCCCGCCGGGATTTTCGTGGACAGAGGATCATGTCTCAGCCGCGACCCTGCGTAACGATCACCGGGATCAACAGGTCGCCCCAGTTGCCTTCGCCGCCGTGGTGCCGAGCCGAACGAACGAGCTCGACGGAAACACCGGCGTCGACCGCCTTCATGACGGCCTGGTTGAGCCGATGCAGGTCGTTGGCGACCATGCGGATCATCGCCTGCTGTTCGGGTGTCATGGCCGACGACTGCTCTTCGGCCCGTTCCTTGACGCGTGTCTGGACTGTCATGGCATTTCTCCTCTGATGGGGTTCTTGATGTCTATTTCAAGGCCCCTCCCCAACCCTTATCCCGGGTTGGGGAGGGGGGCTCCTCACTCCGCCGCCGGGCGGAATTGGTCGTGTTCGGTCGATTCATGCATGGCCGTCGTCGATGACTTACCGCCGGTAATCGCCATCGATACGGCGTCGAAATAGCCGGTGCCGACTTCGCGCTGGTGCTTGGTGGCGGTGTAGCCGTTGACCTCGGCGGCAAATTCCGCCTCCTGCAGCTCCGAATAGGCGGCCATCTGGCGGTCCTTGTAGCCGCGAGCCAGTTCGAACATGCCGAAGTTCAGCTGGTGGAAGCCGGCGAGCGTGATGAACTGGAACTTGTAGCCCATCGCGCCCAGTTCGCGCTGGAACTTGGCGATCGTTGCGTCGTCGAGGTTCTTCTTCCAGTTGAACGACGGCGAGCAGTTATAGGCAAGCAGCTTGCCCGGATGCGCCTTGTGCACGCCTTCGGCAAACTTGCGGGCCTGTTCGAGATCCGGCTTCGAGGTCTCGCACCAGATCAGGTCGCAGTTCGGCGCATAGGCGATGGCGCGGGCGATGCAAGGCTCGATGCCGTTCCTCACCTGATAGAAGCCTTCGACCGTGCGGCCGGCATCATAATCGACAAATGGCCGGTCACGCTCATCGATGTCGGAGGTGAGGAGCTTGGCCGCTTCCGCATCCGTGCGGGCGATGACAAGCGTTGGCGTGCCCATGACGTCGGCGGCAAGCCGCGCGGCGTTGAGGTTGCGGATGTGGGCGGCCGTCGGGATAAGAACCTTGCCGCCGAGATGGCCGCACTTCTTTTCCGACGCCAACTGGTCCTCGTAGTGAACACCGGCAGCACCCGCCTCGATGAAGGCCTTCATGATCTCGAAGGCATTGAGCGGCCCGCCGAAGCCGGCTTCTGCATCGGCAACGATCGGCGCAAACCAGGTATCGACGGATAGGCCTTTGCCCTCTGAGGTTTCGATCTGGTCGGCACGCTGGAGTGTCCGGTTGATGCGCTTGGCAAGCTCGGGCGCGGCATTTGCCGGATAGAGCGACTGGTCGGGATACATGGCGGAGGCCGTATTGGCGTCGGCAGCGACCTGCCAGCCAGAGAGGTAGATCGCCTTCAGGCCGGCGCGAACCATCTGCATGGCCTGGTTGCCAGAGAGCGCGCCCAGCGCATTGACGAAGTCTTCCTCATGGATGAGCTGCCACAGCCGGTTCGCACCCATTTCGGCCAGCGTATGCTTGATCTGGACGGAGCCGCGCAGACGCTTGACGTCTTCGGCGGTGTAAGGGCGTTCGATGCCGTCGAAACGGCCCTGCGGTGCGCCGGGAACGAGATTGTAAAAATCAGTCATAAATGTCCTCCTGCAATTTTTCGAACGGTATTCGACTTTGGTTCAATGCCCGTTCAATCGTCGAATTTGATGTAACTAGTTTTACAGTGCGCTGCACAAAGTCGCCAGAACAAAAGGATTTTTGCGGCTGCGAAAAGGGTTATCATGTCTTGTGTTTTACAAGAGGCTTCTGTAATTTTGTAAATCATGTAAATATCCAATTTTGGCGCAAAGTTGTAAAAGGCATGACAAATGGCTGAGAACAAGATTTTCGCCGGTGCTCGGGTGCGGCGCATCCGCAATGGCCTGTCGCTGACGCAGACGGCGATGGCCGAGGCACTCGGTATCTCGCCGTCCTATCTCAACCTCATCGAACGCAATCAGCGACCGCTCACGGTGCAATTGCTGTTGAAACTCGCTTCCGTCTACAAGGTCGATCTCGACGAATTGCAGGGAGAGGCGTCCGGCAGCGTCGCGCAGTTGCGCGAGATGTTCGCCGATCCGCTGCTCGCCGGCGAGTTGCCGGGGGATCAGGAACTGATCGAGGTGGCCGAAGCAGCGCCCAACGTTGCGACCGGCATCCTCAAGCTCTATCGCGCCTATCGGGAGCAGTCCTCACGGTTGAAGGACCTGAGTGGCCTCCTGTCGGGTCAGGGCCACATGGCCGCGCTCTCCGACGCTCGTCTGCCAATGGACGAAGTGCGTGAGGTATTCGAAAGTCGCCCGCATTATTTCGCGCGGATCGATGAGGCTGCCGAAGCATTCCACGCCCGGCTGTCACCCGGCGACGATCTCGCTGGCGCGCTGAAAGGCTGGCTGCGGAAGGAGCATGGCCTCTCGGTGCGGGCGTTGCCCGTGCATGTGATGCCGGACCTGCGCCGTCGTTTCGACCGTCACTCCATGAGGCTGTTTCTGTCGGAGAGACTGTCCGCACAGGACCAACTGCGCGAGATCGCCATGGAAGCGGCCCAGATTGCCTTTCCGGAAGCGATCGCCGTCGACCTCGATCAACTGGCATTTTCAACGGGCGAAGCCCGGCGCATCGGACGTTTCGAACTGGCGCGCTACGCCGCGCACGCGATCATGATGCCCTATGCTGCGTTTCTTTCGGCGGCGCAACGCGCGAAATACGATCTTGATATGCTGAGCGCCCGCTTCCAGGTGTCCTTCGAGCAGGCGGCAAGCCGGCTGGTGACGCTACAGCGGCCGGGTGCTTCGGCCGTACCGTTCTTCCTGATGGAGATCGATCATGCCGGACATCGCCTGCGCAAGGCTGGCGCGCAGGGTTTTCCGCAGGCGCGGTTCGGCGGCAACTGTCCGAAGCTCAACGTCCACGCGGCGTTTGCGCAGGTCGGCCAGATCCTGGCGGATCGCATGGAAGTCTTTGGCGGCGGCGAGTTCCTGGTGATTGCCCGGACGGTCGATGGCCCCCGCGCAAGCTTTCACGAGCGCGTTCGCCGCACGGCGATCCTGGTCGGCTGCGATGCTGCGCATGCACCGGAAATCGTCTACGGCGAGGCGCCGCTTGTGACAGTTGCCGGCGGTACGGCCTGTCGGCTTTGCGAGCGGCAAGGTTGTCTTGCGCGGGCTGAACCGCCGGTTACCCGACCGCTCGGCCTTGATGAGATGGTGACCGGCTTGAGCGCTTTCGATTTTCAGTAACGCACCCGATGTCGGTAGCCGCGACACACTCATGGCGCAGCTTTCCGCAAAGCAAACTGGTGCCGGGGGAAGTCACGATCCCGCCATGGTCAAGCAATCGCAAAGGCATGAATAAGGTCCGATCCAAGGTCATGGTCAATCCTCCCCGTGGACTATGGCGGCCGCGCTGCGGGGTGCTGAAAAGATTCAGGTTTTTGCAGCGCTTGCTAAAATTCACCCTGATGCGTTTCATGCCTTCGCCACCGCGTAAAAGCGCTTGTGGTTGCCCGAAAACATGCCTAACTTTCGGATGCATACGGGCTCGATCGTTTGACGCGCGGCGATGGCGCGGCTGACGGGAGCTCGATAAAAAGGGGAATTCCATGTCGCGCAAGATTACCACTGCCTTTGCCGCGCTGATCCTGACCGGATCTGCGTCGCTTGCGACCGCGCAGGAGCGCGTCGTCAACGTCTACAACTGGTCCGATTATATCGACGCCAGCATTTTGGAGGATTTCACCAAGGAAACCGGCATCAAGGTCGTCTACGACGTTTTCGATTCCAACGAGATCCTCGAGACCAAGCTGCTTGCAGGCGGCACCGGCTACGATGTCGTCGTGCCGACGGCGACCTTCCTGCAGCGCCAGATCGCAGCCGGCGTGTTCCAGAAGCTCGACAAGTCGAAGCTGCCGAACCTGTCCAATATGTGGGACGAGATTACGACGCGCGTCGCGACCTACGATCCGGGCAATGAATATGCCATCGACTACATGTGGGGCACGACCGGCATTGGCTACAATGTCGAGAAGGTGAAGCAGATTCTCGGCACCGACGAAAAGCCGACCTGGGATGTTCTGTTCAAGCCCGAGGTTGCCGCCAAGTTCAAGGATTGCGGCATCCATCTCCTCGATTCCCCGACCGATGTGGTGCCGAGCGTGCTTGCCTATCTCGGCCTCAACCCCGACAGCCACGCGCCGGATGATCTCGCCAAGGCGGAAGAGCTCTTGCTCCAGATTCGTCCCTATGTCCGCAAGTTCCATTCCTCCGAGTATATCAATGCGCTCGCCAACGGCGATATTTGCCTTGCCCTGGGCTATTCGGGCGACATTTTCCAGGCACGCGACCGTGCCGCTGAAGCCAAGGCCGGCGTGACCGTGGATTACTCGATCCCGCCGACGGGCGCGCAGATGTGGTTCGACGTGATGGCCATTCCGGCCGATGCGCCGCATCTCGCGGAAGCGCATGAGTTCCTGAACTACATCATGAAGCCGGAAGTCATTGCCAAGGCCAGCGATTTCGTCTTCTACGCCAATGGCAACAAGGCATCGCAGCAGTTCATCAGCAAGGAAGTGATCGAGGACACCGCGATCTATCCGCCGGCAGACGTGATGAAGAAGCTTTTCACAACGACGCCCTTCGACGCCAAATCGCAGCGCGTGTTGACGCGCATGTGGACCAAAGTGGTCACCGGCCAGTAAGTCGAAAAGAATTGCCCGGATATTAAAAAATCCGGGCAATTTTCGTATGGGGGCGCGGACCAGACATGGCTGTGCTGTTTTGCATGTCATTCGGGGATAGATGATGAAGTCACTTGGCAGTATCCGGCGTTCCTTTGCCCCTTGGGCCGATCCTGCCTCCGTGCCCTTCATTGCCGTCAAGAACGTCACCAAGAAATTCGGTGATTTCGTCGCCGTCGACAATCTGTCGCTCAATATCTATCCCCGCGAGTTCTTCGCGCTGCTTGGCGCGTCCGGTTGCGGCAAGTCGACGCTCTTGCGGATGCTGGCGGGCTTCGAGCAGCCGACATCCGGAGAAATCGTGCTTGATGGCCAAAGCCTTGCCGGCATCCCGCCCTACCGGCGTCCGGTGAACATGATGTTTCAATCCTATGCCCTGTTTCCGCATATGACGGTCGAGAACAACATCGCCTTCGGCCTGAAGCAGGACGGCATGCCGAAGCCGCAGATCGCCGAACGCGTCGATCAGATGCTGAAGCTCGTCAAGCTCGACAAGTTCGCCAAGCGCAAACCGCATCAGTTGTCGGGTGGCCAGCGCCAGCGTGTGGCGCTGGCCCGGTCGCTCGCCAAACGGCCGAAGGTGCTGCTGCTCGACGAGCCGCTGGGCGCGCTCGACAAGAAGCTGCGCGAGGAAACCCAGTTTGAACTGATGGACCTGCAGCAGCAGCTCGGCCTGACCTTCGTCGTCGTCACCCACGACCAGGAAGAGGCAATGACCATGGCCGACCGCATCGCCGTCATGGCGCACGGCAAGGTCATCCAGGTGGCAACGCCACCGGAAATCTACGAGGCACCGAACTCGCGTTTTGTCGCCGACTTTATCGGTGACGTGAATATTTTCGACGGCACGGTCGCCTCGGCCGGCAACGGCACGGTCGAGATTGCGACGCAAACCGGGTTTACGGTGCGCGTCGCGTCAAGCGATGCACCCGCTGTCGGCGCCAAGGCCGGACTTGCCATTCGTCCCGAGAAAATCCGCGTCAGCCGCGATAAGCCGGCCTGCGCTCCCCTGAATGCGGCCCAGGGCGAGATCTGGGATATCGGCTACCTGGGCGACATGACTATTTTTCATGTGCGCCTGAAGGACGGCAAGGTGATCAAGGCGTCATCGCTGAACGCCGTGCGCGCGGTCGAGGATCCGCTTGGCTATGACCAGCAGGTCTGGATTTCCTTCGATGAGAACGCCGGCGTCGTGCTGAAGGATTGAGACCATGTCAAAATTCGGATCGGCAATCTTCAACCGGCTGGTGATCATCATCCCCTATGCCTGGCTGACAATCTTCTTCCTTGCGCCCTTCTTCATCGTTCTGAGGATATCGCTGTCGGAAACCGCTATCGCGATGCCGCCTTATCTGCCGGTCTTCAATTTGGTGGATGGGGTTTCGGGCATCGTGGACAAGCTCGGCGAGTTGTCGATTGCCAACTACGTGTTTCTCGCCGGGGATGCGCTCTATACCAATGCCTATATTTCGAGCCTGAAGATCGCCGTTATCTCGACCATCGCGACACTGATGATTGCCTATCCCATCGCCTACGGCATGGCAAAGGCGCCGAACTCGATCCGTCCGACGCTGCTGATGCTGGTCATCCTGCCGTTCTGGACGAGCTTCCTGATCCGCGTCTACGCATGGATTGCGATCTTGAAGCCGGAAGGCCTGTTGAATCAGCTGCTGCTGACGCTCGGTGTGATCGACCAGCCGCTGATCATCCTCAATACCAATTGGGCAATCTATATCGGTATAGTCTATTCCTATCTGCCCTTCATGGTGCTGCCGATCTACTCGTCGCTGGAAAAGATGGACCACAGCCTGACGGAAGCGGCGCAAGACCTCGGCTGCACGCCGATCCGGGCGTTCTGGCGCGTGACGTTCCCGCTCTCGATGCCCGGCGTGATCGCCGGCTGTATGCTCGTCTTCATCCCGGCGGTCGGCGAATTCGTCATCCCGGACCTGCTTGGCGGGTCGGAGACGCTGATGATCGGCAAGACGCTCTGGAACGAGTTCAACGCCAATCGTGACTGGCCGGTTTCCGCAGCGGTGGCAACGATCCTGCTTCTCATCCTCGTGGTGCCGATCATGTTTTTCCAGCACGCGCAGGCCAAAGCCGATGGCGAGGGGAGGTAATCATGGTCAAGTGGTCGCGCTTCAACATCGCCTCGATCGTTTTCGGCTTCGCCTTCCTCTATTTACCGATCGTTCTCCTCATCATCTTCTCGTTCAACGAATCGAAACTGGTGACCGTCTGGGCGGGGTTCTCGACCAAGTGGTATGTCCAGCTCCTTCATAACCAGGCGCTGCTCGATGCAGCCTGGGTTACGGTGCGGGTCGGCCTGATTTCCGCAACCGTGGCAACGGTGCTCGGCACGCTCGCCGCCCTTGCCATGACGCGCTACACCCGATTTCACGGCCGCATGCTGTTTTCCGGCATGATCTATGCGCCGCTCGTCATGCCGGAGGTCATTACCGGCCTGTCGATGCTGCTGCTCTTCGTCGCCGTTGGCCTCGATCGTGGCTTCTGGACGCTGACGCTGGCGCACATCACCTTCACCATGTGCTTCGTCGCCGTTGTCGTGCAATCCCGTTTGCTAAGCTTCGACCGGTCGATCGAGGAAGCCGCGATGGACCTCGGCGCCACCCCTGTCGCCACCTTCCTGCAGGTGACCTTGCCGGTCATCGCGCCGGCCGTCTTTTCCGGCTGGGTCCTCGCTTTCACGCTGTCGCTGGACGATTTGGTGATCTCGAACTTCACCTCCGGCCCGGGAGCCACCACGCTGCCGATGAAGATCTACAGCCAAGTACGGCTGGGTGTGACACCGGAAATCAACGCAGTCTGCACCATCCTGATCGGCATTGTCGCCATGGGCGTGCTCATCGCTTCCGTCGTCTCGCGGCGTCGGGAAATCCAGCGGGTCAAGGATGAGCAGGCGGCCTTCGCCTTGTGATGTCCAAGAGCCCTCAGTCGCGCTCGCGCTCCCTTTCGCGCGGCGGCAGGAAGACATAGGTCAAGAGCCAGACGGGCAGCACGATCATCGAGCCGAGCAGGATGTTTGGCAGTGCCCAGTCGGTCAGGCGCAGAAGGTAGGTCCACAGAATCTCCGGCGTCAGCCCCGCCTGCTGCAGGATTTGCTCGGAAGAGATGTTGAAGAGCGAGAGCGCGGCGCCCGTCAGAAGCGATGCCAAGACGATCTTGAACAGGGCGGCAAGAAAACGCAGCACGGACACATCTCCTGTGGGCTGATTCGGCAGCTTATTTTAGAATGCCCTGTGGCAATGTCGATGTGATGGACTATTGAAGGGCAGGGATCGTCGTGAGCGGTGAGATGATTGCATTCGGCCAGGAGCCACCAACAAAGAAGCGAACCGGCGGTAATGTCGTATCGTCGGGTCGGATGGCGCCGGCAAGCGCCAGGCTACCACTGCGGTAGGGAATGAGCCCCGCAAGGGACAGGGTTCGTCCTTCGCCGCGAATATCCGCCTTCGTCAGCTCGGCAACGCCTCCGCGCAGCTTTGCAATGATGTCTGCGGTGGTAAACGCGAAAGAACCGTCGCCGGCCTGATTGATGTTGAAGAAACCGCCCTGGGCCGTCAGCCGTTCGAATTCCGGTCCGTTGAACTGTGTCAGTGAACCGTTGGCCGCGGAATAGCGGATCTCTCCCGAAACGCCACCCATTGTCATCGCCGGCAGCGGCTCGGTGGTCGCAAGATCGACGCTGAGCACGCCCCGCCCCAGCGGCAGCGGCCCTTGCAGGCCGAGCCCGACAGCAACAGGGGTGAGATCGGCATTCTTCAGCGAAAACTGTAGCTGGCCGCCATCGACACCGTCTTTCGCAAGGGCGATGCGGCCGCTGAACGAGCCGCCGGAATAGATACCGTCGCCGATATCCAGGGAGGCCCGGCCGTTGTTTGCGATGACGCCAGCCGCGATATCGGTGAACACAATCGCGCCGTAGCTTGCTTCCTGGGCCGAAAGCCGGAGATCGAGATTGATCCGCTTGAGTAACGACATGTCCGGCGCGCCGGTAGATTTGGATGCCGGGTGCGCCGGCCAGAAGGAAGCGAGAAGAGACGTCAGATCGAGCCGTTCGAACGCAAGCGTGCCATCGATGCGCGGGCTGCGCTGCTTACGCCACGCAACGTCGAGAACACCAGTGGCGCTCGTTCCGTTCAGCGAAAGAGAGAGATTGTCCATCTTCAACGTCTCGGCGGACATTGTCACACTGGTGTCGATGGAGATGGTTCCCGTCGATGGCGCCAGCGGCGTGACCGCGCCATGCCAGCTCATCAGTGTTGGAAGGGAATTCGCCGTAAGCTGCAGTTGCCCCGAGGCGAAGGGATGGATGGAGGCGTTGCCGGTGCCGTCGAAACTGAAGCTCAGCGGAGCGGAGGCGAATGATGTCTGGATTGCGCTGTTTTGCCCCGAAAGCAGCCTCATCGGCTCATCGCAGACGAAGGACCACTCGACCCTTTCGCCATTCATCAAAGCCGAAAGACTTGCGCTGATCCGCGCAGCCGGCGCTGGCCATTGGATCGAACCGGAAACATTGCTCACCCGATAGACGCTGGCAGTGATGCGGTCGCTCAGTTCAAGCGTGCCGTTTTCGATCTCGATGTCGCCAATCGGGGTGTTGCGCGCCGATGATGGCGTCGTCGACGACGCATTGGCGACGGCGTCGGCCATCCAGCCGGCCCGTCGCCAATTGAGGCTTCCGTCTATCCTGCGCTCTATTTTGAAGACCGGGTTGAGCAGGCGGAAGTCGTAGAAGACCGGCGTGCCACGCAAGGCGGCAAGAAGATCGAACCCGGCAGCGATGGCGTCGGCTTTCGCCAGCAGTTCCGGGGAAGCGGTATCGCCGCCCTCGAAGGTCACCGTGTGCAGCGTCAAAGCCGGATGCGGCCAGAATCTGATATCCGGATCGCCGACGATGCTGGCGCGCGCGCCGGTCCACGAGGAAAGCGCCCGCTCCATATTGAGCTTGACGCTGGCCGTGGAGACGAACAGCGGCAGGGCGACCTTGAATAGCACGGTGAGAACAAGCGCGCTGATGGCCAGCCAGGCAAGCGTCCGCGATACAAGCAACCTGCGTAGTCCTGCTTTGATGCCGGCGATATCATGGAATTGCTTCATTGCCCTGCGGTGCACTTTCATACGGTCTGAAGGGCCGATGGATAGGCTTTCACCGGAGAGAAATCAAACGATTGAAACGGAGAAATGTCGCAACTGCCACAGTCATCATTTGCGCGGTCTGTTTATCTTGCGTCGCAGCATGATATAGAGGCTGGCTTGGGTAGCGGAGGAAAGCATGCAATCAGATCGCCCCCTTTGGACACCGTCCCGCGAATTCATCAACCGGACGCCGATGAAGGCGTTCATCGAATGGTGCGAACAGCGCTTTTCCAAGACCTTTGCGGACTATGATGCGTTCCATGACTGGTCGATCACCGAGCGCGCCGATTTCTGGACGGCGGTCTGGGACCATTGCGGCGTGATCGGCGAAAAGGGCGAGCGGGCGCTGATCCATGGCGATCGCATGTTGGAAGCCAGGTTCTTTCCCGACGCGACGCTCAATTTCGCGGAAAACCTGTTGCAGAACACAGGAAGCGGAGACGCGCTGATCTTCCGTGGCGAGGACAAGGCGCAATCGCGGATGTCCTTTGATGAACTGCGGGCGCTGGTGTCCCGGCTGCAGCAGGCCTTGAAGGCCGCGGGCATCGGCAAGGGTGACCGCGTCGCGGCGATGATGCCCAACATGCCCGAGACCATCGCGCTGATGCTCGCCACCACCTCCATTGGAGCGATCTGGTCATCCTGTTCCCCGGATTTCGGCGAGCAGGGCGTGCTCGACCGCTTTGGCCAGATCGAGCCCAAGCTGTTCATCGCCTGCGACGGCTACTGGTACGCCGGCAAGTTGCAGGACGTGTCCGCAAAGGTTCAGGCCGTCACGAAGAAGCTCGGCGTGCCGGCCCTGATCATTCCCTATGCCGGCGATGCGGATGCGCTCGCGGCATCCGTTGAGAACGGCAAAGCCCTCTCTGCCTTCATCGCGCCCTTCGCCGAGAAGCCGCTCGAATTCGTGGCGCTGCCCTTCTCGCATCCGCTCTATATCCTCTTCTCCTCGGGCACGACCGGCGTTCCGAAATGCATTGTCCATTCGGCCGGCGGCACGCTGTTGCAGCATCTGAAGGAGCACCGCTTCCATTGCGGGCTGAAAGGGGGCGAGAAGCTGTTCTACTTCACCACCTGCGGCTGGATGATGTGGAACTGGCTGGTGTCCGGTCTCGCGCTGGGCGCCACGCTCTGCCTCTTCGACGGCTCGCCGTTCCATCCGGACGGCAACGTGCTGTTCGACTATGCTCGCGACGAGACGTTCGCCATCTTCGGCACCTCGGCAAAATATATAGATGCAGTGCGCAAGGGCGGGTTCACGCCGGTCTCGACACATGACCTCTCGTCGCTGCGCCTGATGACATCAACCGGTTCGCCGCTGTCGCCAGAAGGCTTTTCCTTCGTCTATGAAGGAATCAAGCCGGATATCCAGCTGGCCTCGATTTCCGGCGGTACGGATATCGTCTCCTGCTTCGTGCTCGGCAATCCGCTTAAATCCGTCTGGCGCGGCGAAATCCAGGGGCCGGGGCTTGGTCTAGCCATGGATGTCTGGAACGACGACGGTCAGCCGGTTCGCCAGGAAAAGGGCGAGCTCGTCTGTACCAAGGCGTTTCCCTCCATGCCGGTGATGTTCTGGAACGATCCGGAGGGCGCCAAATACAAGGCGGCCTATTTCGAACGCTTCGACAATATCTGGTGCCACGGCGATTTCGCCGAATGGACCGTGCATGGCGGCATCATCATTCACGGCCGTTCGGACGCGACGCTCAATCCGGGTGGCGTGCGCATCGGCACCGCGGAAATCTACAATCAAGTCGAGCAGATGGACGAGATCGCCGAGGCGATCTGCATCGGCCAGGATTGGGATGACGATGTCCGCGTCATCCTGTTCGTGCGCCTGGCAAAGGGCAGGGAACTGACCGAGGATCTCGTCAAAGCGATCAAGACCAAGATCCGCACCGGCGCCTCGCCACGCCACGTGCCGGCGAAGATCATCGCGGTCGCCGACATCCCGCGCACGAAGTCGGGCAAGATCGTCGAGCTCGCGGTGCGCGAAGTGGTGCATGGACGGCCGGTCAAGAACAAGGAGGCGCTTGCCAATCCGGAAGCGCTCGACCTCTACGCGAACCTTCCGGAACTGCGGAGCTGACCGGCCGCGTTAAGGATTTCCCGCCCGCCGAATTAACCAAAGCTTATGTCTTTGCCGCGAATGCTTAAAATTTGCGGATACGGCGGAAAGGTTTTGTTTACGAATGGCAGCGCATGGTGCACTCAACTTGAGGTTACCCGATGTCAGGGTTGCTTTCGGCAGAGATGCCGGCACGGACCTGACGTCACTACTTCTCGAGCACCTGTTTAGCATTCAACTTATCGAGGCAGCTTCTTAGCTGCCTCTTTTTTTATCCGCTATTCCGGTGTTTAAGTAGTTGTCGCTAATTTGCGCTGTTCGGTAGAAAACGACCACCGTCGGCCGTTTGTCGGACAGGAGGTGACGAACAAACCAATATGTCCAACGATCGCAAAGGGTGGCTTGAGAACTTCCCCGACCGATCGAGTTAACCGCCATACCACCACCACCCGGACGTGGCGTGAAGTTGCCGCCGAAATACCGTGAGCCTGAATGCCGGTGACAGTTGCCGTGCAATCGCTAATTTGCCAGCACCCGCTGCGACGGGAAGGAAATCTCCACCAGCGTGCCTTCGTTCGGCGCCGAACTGATCGAGAACTGGGCCCGGTTGGCTTCCGCCATGGCCTTCGTCAGCGGCAGGCCGAGGCCGGTGCCGTCGCCGCGCTTGCGCACGCCGGTCGTTACCTGCCGGAAGGGCTTCATCGCCTGCTCGAGCTCGGTGCGGGTCATACCGACGCCGGTATCGCGGATGCGCAGGATGACGCTTCCATTGGCCTCATAGGCCGTCGAGACGACGATCTGGCCGCCCGACGGCGTGAAACGGATGGCATTCGACAGGATATTGAGGGCGATCTGCTTGATCGAGCGGTTGTCGGCGACCACGTTCGGGACAGAGCCCGAAAGCGACGTGCGGATGATCACCCGCTGGCTGTTGGCCTGTGGCTGGACCAGGGCGACCGCCTCCGAGACAGCGTCATTGATTTCGACTGCGGTGAATTCGAGATCCATCTCGCCGGCTTCGATCTTGGAAATGTCGAGCAGGTCATTGACGATGTCGAGCACATGGCGGCCGGAGCGGCCAATGTCGCTGGCATATTCGACGTAGCGGGGATTGCCGATCGGGCCGAAATGCTCGCTCGCCATCATGTCGGAAAAGCCGATGATAGCATTCAACGGCGTGCGGATCTCATGGCTGACGCGGGCGAGAAAATCGCTCTTGTGGGCATTCGCGGTCTCGGCTGCGCGCTTGGCATTGCGCAGCTCCTCTTCCGTCCGCTTCCATTGGGTGATGTCGCGGATGACGGCGCAGAAGCCGTTGGAGGAGGAGAGGCGGCCCATGGTCATGAACAGCGGGATGAAACCGCCGGACGCCTCGCGGCCGATCACTTCGCGGCCGTCATTGAGTACGCTGGCGACGCCATGGCCGGACAGGCCCGACAGATAGTCGAGCACTGCCTTCTGGCTCTCATGGGCAAACAACATGGCAAAGGGCTTGCCGCGGACTTCGCCGTCATCATAGTTGAACAGCGCGCTCGCCGAGCGGTTCAACGAGCGGATTTCGCCGTCCGCGCCGACAACGACGACGCCGTCCGTCGCGGTTTCGAGGATCGAGTGCAGTTCTTCGGTCTCCATGCGCAGAGCCTGGATTTCCGGGTTCCTGTCAGCCTCTGGCGCCGTGTCTTCCGGCGAGGCTTCGGTTGCGACTGGTGTTGCCGGCGCAGGCACCGCCGAGAGCGCCATCATCAGGGCGCTCTTGTCTTCCCAGCGGATCGATTGCAATCGCGCCGTCACAGCGACCAGATTGCCGTCATTGCGGATGACCATCAAGGCGCCGTCCGGCGCGTCGAGGAGACCGTCCTCGTCGCCGGCGAAGAGAGCATCGATCCCGCCTTCTTCCCGCAATTCGTCCAGGTCGCAATAGCCGGTAAGCTTGAGGAACTCGGAGTTGGCATGAAACAGATCGTCGCCGCTGTGAACCAGAAGGGCAATCGGCAAATTGTCGAGGAGCTCCGGCGTCAGGCTGCTGTTGCTGCTGGTGCGCGGCGGCACGATCGCGGTGAGCGTTTCGGGCAGGGCGGTTTCGTTGGCGGGGGTCGCAGCGCTGCCGATATCCGCAAAATCGTCCTTGTCGATGTTGTCAGCCTTCAGCAGTGCTGTCTCTTCGACGGGGTTGGCGCTCACCGGATCATCGGCGACGGCTTCATCGCTCGCCGGGACATCGTCGTTCGTGCGCTTGCCGAAGGTTCCGCCTAACTGACGCGCGATCTCGCGGAAAGCGGCCTGCTCGCTGCGGCTCAAAGATTCGGCACCCGGCGGCCGGTGGTCGTTGAGTTCAATCACCTTGTCGGACGCGCGGCGCCCCGGCGTCTCGACGAGCTTCAATGCCGGAACTTCACCACGAAAAGGATCTTCCGGCGGAAGCTCTGCCGCAGGCTGCTCGTCTTCCAGTCCGGCAAACAGGTCTTCCTCGTCGGAATGTTCCGGTTCGGCTTCGGCAGCAAGATCAGGGGGGGACTGGACAGTTTCGACGCCGTCGTCGGTGCCGTCGCCCGCGATCCCGTCATCGACGATGGTTTCGTCCGGGATCGAGCCGTTTGCGGCGCGTGCCTGATCGCCGTGACCATCGTCCACGTCCGCGGCATCAACGGCTGCGCCATCAATTTCTCTGGGCGCGTTCTCGTCGACGGAGCAAGCCGCCGGCTCGCCGAACGTCAGGCCCATGACCTGTTCGTCCTCGACCGCATCTGCCACGCGAACGATGCCGAAGCCGCGGAAGCCGTCGAACTCACGATTGCGCGAATAGGTCGGAAGGGCCGCGAGATCCACGGGAACCTGCAGGCTTGTGCCTTCGACCGGCCAGAAAATGGTCTTGCCCGACCAGGTATCGCGCCGCTTCAGCAATTCGCCGATCGTGTTGCCGGGATCGAGATGGTACCGCGCCGCCAGCTCGGTGAAGCGCTGGCCGCCGACATCGGCGGACTTCGGCCCGACTGCGGTCGCGAACTCCTCGGAAATCTCGCTGAAACGACCGTCGGAATCGATTTTCCAAACGAAACGCACGGCCCGGCTGTTCGGATTGAAGACGAAGCCTTGCGCGGCGTCGGCCGTGCTCGCCTCGTCCCGACATGCCTCTTCCGATGCGCTTTCGACCGGCGCTATGACAGCCTCCTCGTCCAGAGGTGCTTCTTCCGGTACGTCCTGCTCCGTCTCGGCGGTCGGTTCGTCCGCGACTGTCAAGCTCGGTTGTTCGGCAAGGTCCTCGGCCTCGGCGGCAATGGCTTCGCCGATCTCGGTGAGGTCGTCTCCTTTCACCGTGTTAGCAGTTGACAGTTGAGGCTGCGGTTCGTCAGCATGAGTGCCTGCTGCTTCCGATACGGTGTCGCGAGATGCTGTGTCAGCGTCGTTGGAAGGCTGTTCGGTCTCTTCGGTAGAAACGAGCGTATCCGTAAGGGCGGCCTCATTTTCCGTTTCCCGCACCGAAAGATCATCGGCAGGCGTTTCCAGCAGCGCTCCGGTCGATAAGGCATCGGCACCCTCTGCCTCGGGCGCCTCCAGCGAATCGGTGAAGCTTTCGTTTTCCGCCAGGATTTCCTCGATCGCTTCGATCTCGTCGATAACATCGTCCGGCAAGCGTGCTGCCGAAAGAAGCGGGGCGGCTGCCACGGACGGCGCGGTGTCTCCCGTGGCTACGTTGACGCCATTTTCCTCGATCTCGCGGAAATCCGCGCCCGCGTCGAGATTGCCGAGAATAGTCTCGACAGCAAAAAGCAGGTGCAGGGCAGGGTTTTCAGAAAGTTTGCCGATCGCCGCCGGCAGATGGCCCTTGCCGGTCGGGACCGGGCGCTTGAGCAGCCAGTCGCTGTCGCGGGCAACGGCGGTGACCAGCGTACGGCAGGTCTGCGGCGTCATGGAGAGAGCATGGAAGCCGGGGGAGGCGGCGAGAAGCGTACCTTCACTATCGAGGACCGCCATATGCGTGTCGGGATCGTCGAAGCCGGAGATCATCCGGGCGGCGCGTTCTTCCGCTGACAGCGGCTTGCCGGCGCGGGGGGCTGTAAAAAGGATTGCGGTTTCGCCGGGCCGCACGGTGATCATCTCCACCGCGGCGTTGACCGGAACGCGCTGGAAGCCCGAGGCGATGCGCATGAGAAACGACCGTTTGTCGCCGCTGCGTTCGAGCTGCCGGGCTGCCGTCTCCATCTGGCGATAGGCGGCGTCGTTGCGGTTGGCGCCGCTGTCGATGAAGTCATAGATCGACGGCAGGCCGAACAGGAAGGCGCCCTCGCCATTCGACCACAGCACCTGGCTCATGTCTGGCGAAAACAAAACGGCCGCGTCGCCCCTCGCAAAATGCTCCCGCACCCGCTCATGAACGGCGATGTCGATGAAGGGATACGATTTTGCGGGCATCGGCTGACCTGGTTTAAAACCGTCACACGGACGGGATTGTTAACAGTGTATTAATACCCGGCGGGGCGGCAGGGGTCTAGCTTGCACGCCGTCGGGCACATGTCTTTCGCCGCGGAAGGTTAATGTCGGTCGATTTTGATTTGTGCGATGCACAAATATATTGCAATGCACAACGAAATCGCCTATATAGACATCATCTGAAACGGGTGCCTCATGAGAGGGCCCAAACCAAGGAGCGCTGATCATGGCTACCAAGAAAACAGAAGATGCCTTTTCGCTGGCTGCATTCGACCCGACAAAGGTGACCGAGACCTTCCGCGATTTCGCGGAAAAGGGTGCCGCCCAGTCGAAGGAAGCCTATGCGAAGGTGAAGACCGCCGCCGAAGACGCGACGAAGACCGTTGAAGCAACGCTCGAAAGCGCCCAGTCCGGCACGGTCGAACTCGGCCTCAAGGCGATCGAAGCCCTGCGCACCAATGCCGAGAACTCGCTCTCGCATCTGGAAGCGCTGCTCGGCGTCAAGTCCGTTTCCGAATTCTTCGAATTGCAGACTGCCTTCATTCGCAAGCAGGCAGAGCTTGCCGTTGAGCAGGCGAAGTCGATGCAGGAAGCCACCCGCAAGGTTGCCGAAAACGTCACGAAGCCCGGCAAGGATGCCGCCGAAAAGGTCATCTCCGGCTTCAAGAAAAACTGATTTTCGCCAGTGCCGGTTTGCCGGTTCGGCTCAATCAAGAGAACCGGGTGATCCGTCACCCGGTTTTTTCACATCAAACGGCAAGTTATGTCTTGCAAAAAATACGGACTGCCCGTATTTGACCCGGAAAGCGGCACCGGACAAAGTTTCGTGTGTCACTCTTATGTGCGGTTGTAGCTCAGTTGGTTAGAGCGCAGGTTTGTGGCACCTGAGGTCGGAGGTTCGAGACCCCCCAACCGTACCATTTTCTTTTAGCGATATCAGTCACTTACGTGATGTTGCTGTAGCTAATGAGTCCTAATTTCAAGTCCGTTGTATGATCCATACCGTCGCCCTACCGAGTGCTACGGGTCAGACAGGGCAAGGCTTTGTCCACAGAATGTCATTTCATGCCGTCGAATCGCTTTGCAGGCGGGATGATACCGCCTGATCCCAGTCCGGCCTGCATGTCGACCTCCACAAGCCGTGATCCCGCTGGACGCGCTGCCGGCGAGCTGGCTCTCCTCTCGCTCGGTATCGCATCAACCCTTGAGAACTGTATGGCTGCCGGCGCACAGGCGGTAGCCGAGGGCCGCGAACCCCGCGCAGCTCACAAATATGCTTGTGAACTTGAAGCAGCCCGCGAACTTGGCCGCGTAGCAATTCGTGCCGTTCGCCATGTCTGTTGGACTTGCGCACCCCCATCTGAAGGAAAGCCGACAATTTCGATGAAGGAACGCCCTCGGTCCGGGCCAATTGGTCAAAAAAGGCCCGGCACCAAGGTGCCGGGCAGTGAGCAGGGTTTTGGCAATCCCTGCGGGGAAACGAATTGCTTGCTCGATCAACACGCGGCCATGGGGTCTGCCGGGACCGTGAAGGTGATCCGGCTACGGCGCCCCTTGGGGAGCAACTATCGGGCAAAGGCGCCGGCCGACATGCCCTCACCGGCGTGCCGCTTGCTTTGGCGGATCGAGGTGTTCATCCAGATCAACGAAACCGCCACGATCGCGAAGAGCAGCATGAAACAGCTAGACCAGAGACCAGTCACGTCTTTGAGGAAGCCGAAGGCGATCGGCAGGATGAAGCCGCCGAGGCCTCCCATCATGCCCACCACGCCGCCGACGGCGCCGACATGGGCGGGGTAATAGGCGGGAATGTGCTTGTAGACGGCTGCTTTGCCTAGGCTCATGCAGAAGCCGAGCACGAAGATCACGCCGACGAAGACGATCGGAGTGACGATCGGCATGCCAACTCCAGCCCCACCCGCGGGCACGGAAAGAATGAGCGTTGTGACTGCCGCCACGGCGAACATGGCATACATGATCTTGCGCGCGCCGATCTTGTCGGAAAGGGCGCCGCCATAGGCGCGGAAGATGCTGCCGGGGATCGAATAGGCCGCCGCAATCATGCCCGCCGTCTCGATGCGAAAATCGTAGACGCCGACGAGGTAACGCGGCAGCCAAAGGGCGAGCGCCACGAAGCCCCCGAAAGCGAAGAAGTAGTAGAGAGCGAAACGCCAGACCTGGATGTTCTTGAGCGGTTCGAATTCGCTGAGGAAGCGCTTACGCGACCCGCCGCAATTGCGGCGAACGCTGAACTGTGGGTCGTCTTCAGTCGTGAACCAGAAGACAACCGCGGTCAGCAAGAGCACGCCAGCCCAGACTTCAGCGACGACCTGCCAGCCGAAGGGAACCAGAAGCAGCGGCGCAAGGAACTTGGTCAACGCCGCGCCGACATTGCCGGCGCCGAACACACCAAGCGCGGTGCCCTGCTTTTCCGGCGGGAAGAAGGGCGACACATAAGCGACACCGACAGCAAAGGAGCCACCGGCTAAGCCGACGCCGAGGCCGGCGAGCAGCATCTGAGGATAGGTGGTCGCATGAGCGAGCAGGAAGGTGGCAAGTGCCGCCGCCAGCATGGTGACGGTGTAGACGAGCCGACCGCCATAGCGGTTGGTCCAGATACCGAGGACGATGCGGATCAGCGAGCCGGTGAGGATCGGCATGCCGATCAGCAGGCCGAATTGCACTTCGCTGAGGCCAAGCTCCTCTTTGATGCGCACGCCGATGATTGAAAAAATCGTCCACACGGCAAAACAGATGGTGAAGGCACCCGTGGAGACCCACAGGGCACGGGCCTGCTCCTTTGCAGATATCTTCTGGGTCTGGTGAAGAACGGACATTGCTTCTCCCGGCGCGTCGCACTGCGCCATTCAATCGTTGATGCTGGAAATGCCACGAACAACGCTCGCTCATCAGCGATCAGCGCGTCGATCTTGTTTGGCAACTTTGCTTCTGACGCGCGACATTGGGCGTCACCGGCGGTCTCTGCTCGGGCTTGTCACTATGAAGGCAAGCGACGTGCCAGATGGAGAAAATTTGATCTCGATGTAAATTCAAATATTTAGCCAGACAGTCTTTAATCGGGCTTTGTAAGGTGGCCAAATAATAGCCTATTTCGGCGGCATTGCTCAATTAGTTGCGGCGTCTAGACACCATGACTGAGGCGGTTCAGCTGACCGCGCTCAGCAAGGAGCTGCGGGGTTGATCCACCTCGGCGCGGTTTCCGAGGCAAAGTAGGTTGTTTCCCGCCAGCAGCGTCCAATCGCACAATCTCGCATGGGCGAAGATTCTCCGCTGAAACGCTTCGTCGCGTGTCTCCTGGTGGAGGAACGAATAGCTTTCTGGAGCCCGTACTCGGCGCCAACGACCCAGGCCACCGCCGAATATGCGTCACGAGCACTGAGAATGACCCCGGTGACGAGGTCGCAAGCGTGCAGCTTGCTATTGATCGCGAAGTTACACAACGCGAGCATCCTGGGCGAGTCCGGCGTCTCCAGAGGAAGGCCAAACATGCTTCGGCAGGGGTGGCCGCTTCTGCCCAACTGATGGCCCAAAGAGTCCCAGCCTGTCGCCCTTCGAGTGAGTTGCAAGACGTCTCAGAGACGCTTCTGGTCGCCGTTGGGCAACAAACCCTGGTGTGCATGGCGAGGCGACAAGGCGCTCCAGACCAGTGATACAGCAGCGGCATGTATTGCCAAATGCAGGTAGGCCGCTTTCTGGATGAACCTCGCCCAAACGCTTCTGGATGAGGATCACTTGAACTGTAAGGGAATCGCTATGCCGCGTTTTGCCGCTTCTGCGGCCAGACGCGCGAGCGTGCCGGCGGCAATCGGAATTCCGTCCTCGATCCGTTTTTCCGCCAGGTCAAAACCGCGCTCCCCGGGCAATCGGACTTGGTCGACGCCCTCTGCCGGCGACAGGGACCGGATTGCGCCGGCAAGCTGTTCGATTTCGTCTTCGAACGGGATGTCCAATCCGAATGCTCTCGGATCGATCGCGATAACCAGGCCGTTGAAGCCTGCGTCCCGCTTTTCCTTAAGGGCAACGGAGATGAGCGGATTGCCGCCGAGAAGGCTGACGAGCACCTCAATCATCAGCGATAGGCCTGATCCCTTGGGTCCAGCCATGGGTAGCACGGCTTTGACCTGCGCCGGGTCGGTCGTCGCAACGCCGTTGGTATCGACTCCCCAATCCGAGGGAATGGGCTTTCCTGCATCCCTGGCGGCCATAACCTTGCCAAGCGCCACGGCAGCCGTCGACATGTCGAGAAGGATGGGGCGATCCCGGTTGTTGCCGGGCGCGGCGATCGACAGGGGATTGGTCGAAACGCCTTCGCCCCGGGATCCGTGATAGACCATCAAAGGCTTGGACGCCGACATGACGATGCCGATCATGCCGGCCTTTGCTACTCTCTCGGCGAAATAGCCGACCGCCCCGGCATGGCTGGTGCGCATGATGGAACAAAGGCCGATTCCGAATTTCCCAGCAAGACCCACCGCTTTGTCAGCCGCCAGGGCCATGCCGGCGGCCCCCGGTGCACGATCGCCGTCGATAACGGCGATTGCCCCGAACTCACGTGCGAGCGCCGGTTTGGCATCACCCTTGACGATCCCGAGTTCGGCCATTTCGATATAACGCGGGATACGCAGCACGCCATGGGAATCGGCGCCGCGCAGATTGGCCCAGACCAGCAGTTCTGCGGTCTGGCGGGCGTAATCCGGCCTGAAGCCGCCCGCTTCCAGAAGAGAGGCGGAAAAGGCTTCAAGTGCATGCCGCGGGATCAATTTTCTCGCCGGGGCCGCGTTCATGACGCACCGCCGAGCGGAGACGGGAAGAATTTGTCGAGCCAGCCCTTGACCATCATTTTCGTGCGCGGCGCGTCGTTGGGTGCGAGCGGGAAATGCGCGGTCGTGTCGATCAGCATCAGTTCGCTCGGCTGGCCCGCCTTCTCGAACATCCGGATGGATTCGATGGTCGGCGTGATGATGTCATTTGCCGTGTGGAACAGAAGGAGCGGGCGCGGCGCGATATTGGCCACCACATCGTCAGCGCGGAAGTTATACATGGACCAGGCGGTTTCCACCGGAATTTCCATGATCGCCTTGGGCGAGAGGTTCTTGCGCAGATGTTCGGGGATCGGCACGGCGTCGAAGCGCGACATCCACAGGCTTTCACCGGTTTCCTGCTTGTGCTTGCGGCCGTTTTCAAGAATGCCGATGAACTTTTCCCAGGATTCCTGGGTGGGATGCTGGCCGCGGAACTTGCGCTCGCCATTGCCCCAGCCGCAGGAGGAAAGGCAGCAGGCAAAGCGGTCGTCGACACCGGAGGCATAGACCGACACCGCGGCGCCGAAGCTGTGGCCCGTGATGCCGATGCGCTTCGGATCGACTTCCTCGCGCTCGGCGAGGAAGGTCAGCGCGTTCTTGGCGTCGGCCACCTGGTCGAAGCAGCGAACCTGGGCGCGTTCACCCTCGCTTTCGCCGCATGAGCGGAAATCGAACCGCAGCGCGACATAGCCGAACGCTTCCATCATCTCGGCCTGGATCTGCGCGTGGCTTTCATCCTTCGAGCCGACAAAGCCGTGGCAGACGATAAAGGCCGGTAGCGTCTGGCCAGGCTTGCGTCCGTCCGGAACATGAAGAACGGCCGAAAGTTTCAGGCCATCGGACATGAAGGTCAGTTTTTCCTGCATAGTCTTATACCTCGGTCTGGATCAGACGATCTTGGCGAAGGGATGGAAATATTCGCGCCATTCGAGCGGCGCGGGCGTGCCCCAGACATTCATGTCGCGGACATTGCCCGGGCGGTCGAGATTGGTGATGACATTGGGGGTGAAGTCGGCGTCATCGGCGATATGGGCCATCACGCCCGAGCACTCGATCATCATGCCGCTGGCATCGGTGTAATAGGCATAAGTGTTGTCGCCGGGGCGATGGCGGCCGGGGCCCCACATCAGCTGCCGGTCGAACCGGTCGAGAATGTCGCCGAGGCGCAGATACTGGTTGAATTCCAGGAACTCGAAGGACACGTGATGCAGGCCGGCGGCGGCGCCCTTGACCAATCCCAAGACGTGGTGCTGGCGATTGCCGCCATACATCCAGCCCAAGGCGTCATTGACCATGCGTTCTGACAACCGCATGCCGCCGATCGCTTCGAGCTGGGCGCGGGTGACTTCCGGATTCGGGGTGATCAGGTTGATGTGATCGATCCGGTTCGGGCCGACGCCTCTTGTCGGATAGCGCCGGCCATAGGTCTTGTTACGGATCGGGGTGTGTATTTCAAAGCGCAGCCCTTCCGGCGTCGCGAAGGTCACGCCTTGGGCGATGCAGTCGAGGCTCGGTTCGTGAGACAGTATCCGGCAACCGGCGCCTTTGACGCGGGATGCTGCCTCAGCCACCAGCTCCGGCGTCAGCGCCTCCAGCCCGATCGTATGGGCAGAGTTTTCGGTTGCATGAACCAGAACGAGTTCCGCGGCCCGCCCGTTCGAACTCAACCAGGTTTGGCTGGTGTCTTGATGCGTGACGTGCAGGCCGAGAATTTCGGTTGCATCACGAATAACAGCCTCTGGATCGGTGACATTGACCTTCATGTGCCCGACGGCGTGCACGATGTGCGTCATGATTTCCTCCCTTGAATGCACTGAAGATAGGCTCTTACCGTTCTGATATCGCAAATATCCGACAATCGCAACATATTTCGAAATAAAATAAAATATCGAAATTATAACCAGACGTCGCTCTCGGCCGCCACGTCGTTGCGGAGCGTTCCAATTTTCTCGATCTCCACCTCAACGACATCGCCGACACTCAGGAAGACGGGCGGCTTGCGCGTTGAGCCGAACCCCGATGGTGTGCCGGTGACGATGACGTCGCCTGGCTCGAGAACGGTGAATTGGCTGATGTAGGAAATCAGAAAGGGGATGGAAAAGATCAGCCGGCTGGTGTTGTTGCTCTGCCTGACTTCCCCGTTCACCCGCGTCGTCAGGGCGAGCCCGGTCGGGTCAGGCAAGTCGTCTGTCGACACCATCCATGGTCCGAAGCCTGCGGTCCTGACGAAATTTTTCCCCGGCGTGAACTGGGTCGAGTGCTTCTGCCAGTCGCGCACGCTGCCGTCGTTGAAACAGGCATAACCGGCGACGTGAGAAAGTGCATCTGCCTTGGCGATCCGCCGGCCCGTACGCCCGATGATGACGGCCAATTCGCCCTCGTAGTCGAACTTGTCCGAAATGTCCGGTTTCGGCAGTGGCTCTCCGTGTCCCGTCTGTGATGCAGCGAAGCGGGAGAAGAGCAGTGGAAACCCTGGCTCGTCTCTCTCCTCTTCACCGGGCTCACGATAGTTGGTGGCGACGCACAGAACCTTTGAGGGACTGGGGATGATCGGAAGATAGCGGATTGCATCGAGCGTAAAGTCGGGCTCAAGACCCGTTTCCGACCCGAGGCGCGAAAAATTTGCTGCGATGTAGGCGGCGAGGTCCGGCAGGCCGCTCCGTTTCCCGAGGTCCGCGACGGCATCGTTCACGATGCAGCCGTAGCGCGCCTGCCCGTTGTGCATGAAACTCAAGTAGCGCAAACTGGGCCTCCATATTTTCGAAAATATACGGATTATCGTAAACATCGGCCGCAAACGCATGGCAAGGCAAAAATCCGGTGCGATGACAAAAAATTTCAACAACATTGATTTTTTTCGAAATTTTTTGTACTTAAGCGTGACAACTTTCGTGCAGAGCGCGTGTCGGCGACTTAAGGAGAAGCACTTGGAAACTCAGAAGACGGGTGGAGAAACAAGAGCCGGCGACGTGCTGCAGCGCATGCGGCTGGACATCATCAATTGTGTCTTGAAACCGGGCGAGAAGCTGCGCTTCGAGGCGCTCAAGACCATGTACAACGTGAGTTTTTCCACGCTCCGTGAAGCGCTGTCGCGGCTGGCAGCGGAAAGCCTGGTCGTTTCGGAGGGGCAGCGCGGCTTCATGGTCGCGCCCGTTTCGATCGCCGATCTCAATGATTTGACGGATGTACGTGTTCTCGTCGAGCGCGAGGCGTTGGCCAAGGCGATCGGCAATGGCGACGATCGCTGGGAAGCCAATATCCTGTCGACCTATCACCGCATGGACAAGCTGCAGCAGCGTCTGGGCCGGGAATACTATCTCTCGGAGGAATGGAGCGCCGTGCACGGCGAATTCCATTATTCTCTGGTTGCGGCGTGCAGGTCGCCGGTGCTGCTCGAAATACGAAGCAAGTTGTTCGAGCGCGCGCATCGCTACCGGCGTATGTCCTCCCAGTTTCGCACCCAGTGGCGCGAGAAGGGCGCCGAGCACAAGATGATCGCGGACGCGGCTCTGGATCGCGATGTGGAGAGCGCGCTTCGACTGATCGACCGTCATATCCGCGAGACGAGCGAGAATGTCATCGAGCATGCCGGCCATCTTTTCCCCGATCGCAAGACGGGGCTTCCCTTCAAATCCAAACGTTTCGAAGACGCAGCCCAATAAGAAAGCGCCTCGCGATTCCGCGGCTGGTTGAAGCTCCAAACCCAGGCGAACAGGGTCGGGGCCGATACTCCTATTGTCGAACAGGAGCGATGATCGGGGGGCTTTTCGCAATTCTGAAAAAGTGGGCCATCGTCAGATGAATCGCAAATTTTACGAAAACAGTTGAAATTTCGAAAATTCTCGGTTACGAAAACACTCAGGCGGAGGAGCGCCAGATCCAATCCCAGGGTCTTTTTGGTTTTCGTATAGGAGGAGGAATTCATGTCCATTCCGCAGACAATGACCGCTGCGCGTATGCACAGCGTCGGCGGCGAGTTGAAACTCGAAACGCTCGAGACCCCGAAACCCGGCGACATGGATGTGCTGGTCCGCGTAAGAGCCTGCGGCATCGTGCCCAATCTCGGCAACATCCTGGCCAACTGGACGACGTGGTTTCCGCACATGCCGCTGCCGCCGCTTCCTGCCGTCTTCGGCCTCGATCCGGCGGGTGAAGTTGCGGCGGTCGGCCGGCAAGTGCACGGATTGAAGCCCGGTGACCGGGTCTATGTGAACCCGGGCAGAAGCTGCGGATCATGCCGTCACTGCCGTCGTGGAGACTCCATCTCCTGCAAGCACTATGCGTTTCAGGGATATTTTGGCTTCTCCGAACATGCCATGCAAACCTTTGCGGACTATCCGATTGGCGGCCTGAGCGAATACATGGTCGCGCCCGTTTCCGCGATCGTGAAGATCCCGGAAAATATGGCCTACGACCAGGCCGCCCGCCTCGGCTATCTCGGCACGGCTTATTCGGCGCTCCGGAAGGTCAATGCGGGTCCAGGCGATACAATTCTTGTCAACGGCCTGAGCGGAACACTTGGCATTGGGGCTGCAATCTTTGGCCTGGCCATGGGCGTCAACAAGATCCTTGGCACCGGGCGCGACAAGAAGCTTCTGGAAGAGATCAAGGCGCTGGCGCCAAATCGCATCGAGGTCTTCTCCATCGACGACGGTAGTGTCACCGATTTCGCGATGACGCACACGGATGGCGAAGGCGTTGACGCCTTTCTTGACTGCCTCGGTCCGGGCGGGCTGCACGAAACGTTCCTGCAGGGCCTGCATAGTCTGCGCCGTGGCGGTATCGCCGTCGATATCGGCGCAATTGCTGGTCCCGTGAGCATCGACGTTCACCGCTTGATGGATCGCAATCAACGCCTTTACGGGTCGGCGTGGCTCACCACGGCCGAAGGCCAGGAGATGGCTGACATGGTTGCTTCCGGCGTTGTCGATCTGTCTATTTTGGAAACGCAGAGCTATCCGCTTTCAGAGGTCAACAAGGCGATTTCCGGCATCGCCCAGCGCCACGGCGGCTTCTCGAACTACGTAATCTGCCCCTGAGTTTCAAAAAAGCCGTCGGGGTTGCCTTTGGTGGGCAACCCCATCCAAATGACCGATGACGTGGGAGGATGTCATGACTTTCAGACGCGTGGTAACCGCAAAAAATTCTGCCGGCAAAACCATTGTTGTCAGCGATGGGGTGTCACCCCGCGAGCTGGCGCTCCGGCACACGCCTGGCTTCATTTCCGCGCCGATCTGGTCTGTAGGGAGCGTTCCGACGCTGCCGTATGACGGCAAGGATCCGATGGCAGACAACGGAACCTTGCTCCAGCCGGCCGGCGGCTCGACCTTCCTCGTCGTCACGTTCCCGCCGGACTCGGTGATGATGTCGACCGACTTCCGGCCGGAGCTTGCCGGCCCGGAACATCTTGCCGCGGCTCCCGGTATCGCGGAAACGTTCGAAATGGAAAATCCCGGCATGCACACCACGCCGACACTGGACTACGGTATTGTCCTCAGCGGCAGGGTGACCCTGGAGCTCGATGATGGCGCGACCGTCAATCTGAATGCGGGAGACACATTCGTCCAGCACGGCGCGCGCCACGCCTGGCGCAATCCGAGCAGTGGGCCCACAACGGTGGCTTTTGTGCTGATCGGCGCCCAGACCCGGTAAACGCCCGGCTTTGCCAATTGCGGGGCACTAGGCCAAGCCTGATATCGACCAAAGCAGCGCGGCCAATCTTTTCTCGAAGATCAGCCGCGGTCAGGAAGCGTTTCTGCGTCACTGACCCGGTCGGACACAACTTCGCGGGCGACGTCGGCCAATAGCTGCCGGGCCCAGCGATGCAGCCCGGAGCGGTGCGTGCGCTCCGTCCAATAGATGTCGATCTCGATCGGCGTATGGATCGGGAAGCTGCGGACGGCGAGCGTATCCTGATAGGCGCTGGCGAGCCGGTTCGGAATTGTTGCAACCAGATCCGTTCCGACGATCATCAGCTCCAGACTGTCGTGGCTCGGAAGCGTCAACTGCGGCTTCAACGCAATATCGCGAGCCCTCAGGGCTTCGAAATAGAGCGCCTGCCATTGGCCGTTGTGCGTGATGGCCACATGAGCGGCCTCCCGGTAGCGCGCGAGCGTCAATTCTCCGTCTGCCAACGGATTCTTCCGGTCCATGACGCAGGAATAGTGGTCGACAAACAATCGCCGACGGAAGTAGCCTTCGCCCAGGATGCGCACGGGCCCGAGCACGATGTCGGCGATATTTTCCTTGAGCTGCTGTTTTCCGTTTACGGCCGATTCCAGAATGTTGAGAAGGGCGTTGGGGGCTTCCTGGCGCATGGCTTTCAGGAAGGCCGGCACCAGAAGAAAACGTTCATGGTGATTGCAGGACAGCGTCACCGAGCCTTCCGCTGTCATGGGATCGAATTCGGAAGGGACGGCAATCGCAAGCATGCGGTTGACGATCTCACGCGCCTGCGAAACGAGTTCGCCGCATTTTTCCGTTCCGGTGATCTGGTTGCCCTGCCGCACGAACAGGGGGTCGCCGAATGCCTTCCGCAGCCGCTCGATTGTATAGCTCGCGGTGGACTGGCTGACGCCGAGATGCGCCGCTGCCGCGGAGAAGGACCCCGTGTCGTGCACGGTGACAAGCAGTTGCAGTGATCTGATGTCAATCTGCGCCAGCTCTTCCGGGATCACTTTGCCTCTCCTAGTCATCGAAATATTCGATGACATCCATCGTATCCATCCAATTGTCAGAATGGAAGTGCGGTATTACGATTCATGAAAGTTCATTGCTTGGGAGGGCAATATGGGAGTGCAAGCCACCATTGAGGAGACCCCGTCAGCCGTACCGGCCATTTCGGACGTGACGTTTGCCGAGTTGTTGAGCGACCCCTATCCCACTTTCAAGCGTGCCCGCGAACTGGCTGCCATCGTCCGGATCGAGGCCGCCAATATCATGATCGCTACGCGCTATGAGGACATCATGGCGATGGAGCGCGACGCAGAAACATTCTCCTCTGTCAATCCGCAGTCGCTGGTCAACAAGGTCATGGGCCATACGATGATGCGCAAGGATGGCGAGGCGCATGCCCGCGAACGCAAGGCGGTCGAACCGGCTTTGCGCCCCGGAGCGGTCAAATCCTGCTGGGCGCCAAAGCTTGAAGCCATTCTTGACGACGTGATGGCCGGCTTCGAGACAAACGGTGAGGCCGACCTCTTCACCGCGCTCGCAGCCCCCATGGCAGGCCGGGCGCTGGCGGCAGTCCTCGGTTTTCTCGATGTCGATTGGCAGACCATGGCGCTCTGGTCACAGTCGCTCATCGACGGCGCGGGCAACTATTCCGGCGATCCGGAAATTTCCCGCAAGGCAGCCGAGGCCGCCGGCGGCGTGGAACAGGCGATCGACGGCGCGCTCCCCTATCACCGGGAAAATCCGAATATGTCGGTTCTTTCCTCGATGATCCATGCGGATGATCCCCATACGATCGATCAGATCTACGCCAACATCAAGGTGGCGGTTGGCGGCGGCTTGAACGAGCCGCGCGATTCCATCCTGACCCTTGTTCTCGGTCTGCTGGAAAATCCCGACCAGCTCGAGAGGGTCAAGGCCGACCCCAATCTCTGGCCGGTGGCGTTCGAGGAGTCCGTCCGCTGGATCTCGCCGATCGGCATGTATCCGCGCCGCGTGACGCGCGACGTCATCTTTTCCGGCGTGCAGCTGCGGGCCGGTGACCAGATCGGCCTTTGCGTTGGTGCGGCCAACCGCGACGACAGCCGTTTCGAGGATCCGGACCGTTTCAACGTCTTCCGCGAAAAGAAGTCGCATCTCGCCTTCGGCGCCGGGCCGCATTTCTGTGCCGGAACCTGGGTTGCGCGCCACATGGTCGGCCGTCTCGTCGTGCCGAGACTGTTCGAGCGGCTCAAGAATTTGCGGCTGCGCGACCGCGCCGATGTGCATATCCAGGGCTGGGTTTTCCGCGGCCCGACCACGCTCCCGGTCGCCTGGGACGTCTAACAGGAGGATATCATGCCCAACATCACATTCATCCTTCCCGATGGGAAGGAACAATCCTGCACGGCCAGAGAAGGCCTGAGCCTCATGGAAGTCGCACTCCAGAATGCGGTGCCCGGCATCATCGCCGAATGCAACGGTTCGGCAGCCTGCGCCACCTGTCACATCATCCTCGATGATGCGTTGGCATCCTTGGTTCATCCGATCAGCGAGCATGAGAACGACATGCTGGACTTTACCGCCGCCCCGCGCGCACCCGGCAGCCGCCTGAGCTGTCAGATCAAGGTGGACGGGCGCCTGGACGGTGCAACCGTCCGCATTCCAGCCGAGATGTAAGCTGATGATCAAGAAGATAGTCATCGTCGGTGCGGGGCAGGCGGGTTTGGCCGCAGCCGCAAAGCTGCGCCAGGAAGGTTTTCAAGGCTCGATCACCATGCTTGGCGACGAGAACGCGATGCCGTATCAGCGCCCGCCGCTCAGCAAGGCCTATCTCCTGGGACAGATCGAGGCAGAGCGTCTGTTTTTTCGGAACAACGATTTCTTCCACCAGCAGAACATCGGCATTTCTCAGAATGAGCCGGCGTTGGAGATCGACAGGGCTGCAAAAGACGTGGTGACCGCACATGGCCGGCATGGCTACGACCAGCTCATCCTCGCGACAGGCGCCGGCCCGATCAAGCTGCCTACCTCTATGGCCGAGGGTATCGGCAATATCTTCTACCTCCGCAACAAGGCTGATGCGGATCGTTTGCGCCCCATTCTGAGGGAAGGCGCGCGGCTTCTCGTCGTCGGCGGCGGTTATATCGGCCTCGAGGTTGCAGCGGCCGCGCGGCAGGTCGGAGCCGAGGTGACGCTTGTAGAGATGGCACCGCGCATTCTCAACCGGGTCGCAGCCGAGCCGACCGCGTCGTATTTTCGCCGCTTGCACAGCTCCCAGGGCGTCGACATCCGCGAAGGCACCGGGCTGGCCGGGCTCAAGCCGGACGGTGCAGCCATCATGGCCACATTGGCGGACGGGCCAAAGCTCACCATCGATGCGGTCGTGGTCGGCATCGGCGTGCGCCCGAATGCGGCACTTGCCGAGGCGGCAGGACTGGCAACCGACGGCGGTATCGTCGTGGACGAATTCGGCAAGAGCTCCGATCCCTCGATCTGGGCCGCCGGCGACTGCGCATCCTTTTCCTATGAGGGCGAAAGAACCCGCATCGAATCCGTGCCGCATGCCATCGACCAGGCCGAACATGTCGCCCGCAATATTCTCGGGGCCGAGCTGCCCTATTGTCCCCGGCCCTGGTTCTGGTCGGATCAATATTCGACCAAATTGCAGATTGCCGGCTTCAACCGCGGTTATGATCGCGCGACCGTCTCCCACGGCATTGCCGAAGGCAGCATGACCGTTTCCTATTTTCAGAAAGAACGGCTGATCGCGGTCGACTGCCTCAACGATGCACGCAGCTTCATGCTGGCAAAACGTCAGCTTGGCCTCTGATCCCGTGTTCAAGGTTCAGCCATTGCCGCAATGTCGAACCGTTAGTCCGCCAAGGCTTCAATTCTAGTCAGCCCGCGTCTGGGCCGGTCCATTGGCCGGCCAGACGTACAGGTTGCACCGTTTGCAGTTCAAGGAGAGGTCGTGCCCGCGCCGCCCGTCAGAAAAACGCCTGGATGCCGGTCTGCGCGCGGCCGAGGATCAGGGCATGGACGTCATGCGTGCCCTCATAGGTGTTGACCGTTTCCAGGTTCTGCGCGTGGCGCATGACATGGTACTCGATCTGAATGCCGTTGCCGCCGTGCATGTCGCGGGCCTGGCGCGCGATATCGAGCGCCTTGCCGCAGTTGTTGCGCTTGACGATCGAGATCATTTCCGGTGCGAATGTGTGCTCGTCCATCAGGCGCCCGACGCGCAAGCTCCCCTGCAGGCCGAGGGCGATTTCCGTCTGCATGTCGGCGAGCTTCTTCTGGTAGAGCTGCGTGCCAGCCAGCGGCTTGCCGAACTGGATGCGGTCGAGGCCATATTGGCGGGCGCGCAACCAGCAGTCCTCGGCGGCGCCGAGCACGCCCCACGAAATACCGTAGCGGGCTCGGTTCAAGCAGCCGAAGGGACCGGCAAGGCCGGAGACGCCGGGCAGCAGTGCATCTTCTCCGACCTCGACGCCGTCCAGCACGATCTCGCCGGTGATCGAGGCGCGCAGCGACAGCTTGCCGCCGATCTTCGGTGCTGACAGGCCCTTCATGCCCTTTTCGAGGATGAAGCCGCGAATCTTGCCGTCATGTGCTTCCGACTTGGCCCAGACGACGAACACATCGGCGATCGGCGCGTTCGAAATCCACATCTTGGAGCCGCGCAGGCGGTAACCGCCGTCGATTTTCTCGGCGCGGGTCTTCATGCCGCCGGGATCGGAACCGGCATCCGGTTCGGTCAGGCCGAAGCAGCCGATGAGCTCGCCCGACACGAGGCCAGGCAGGTATTTGTCACGCTGAGCCTCGGAGCCATAGGCATAGATCGGATACATCACGAGCGAGGACTGGACGCTCATCATCGAGCGGTAGCCGGAATCGATGCGCTCGACTTCGCGCGCGACGAGACCATAGGCGACATAGTTGGCGTTGGCCGCGCCATACTTCTCCGGCAGCGTCACGCCAAGCAGGCCGGCCTTGCCCATGAGCCGAAAGAGCTCGGGATCGGTGTGCTCATTGAGATAAGCTTCCTGGACGCGCGGCAGCAGTTCGGCCTCAGCGAAAGCCGCGGCGGAGTCGCGGATCATCCGCTCTTCGTCGGAAAGCTGGTCGTCAAGCAGGAACGGGTCGTTCCAGGCAAATGTGCTGGTTTGGGAAGCGCTTTTAGCATGGTTGGCGGACACGGATTTTCCCTCGGAAAAGAGTGTAAAGTGGCTTGCCTATGTACATAGCGATTGCTGTTTGCGGCGAAAAACCCTATCTAGACGTAACTTCATGCATAAAATGCATAGGCTAACATGCGCCCGCGCCGTTTTCTTCCTTCGATAAGTCTCCTGTCCGCCTTCGAAGCCGTGTTGCGAACCGGCTCAACCGCTGCTGCAGCGCGCGAACTCGATCTGACGCAGAGCACTGTGAGCCGTCTGATCCAGCATCTGGAACAACAATTGGGGCGGCCGCTGTTCGAGCGTCACAAGCAAAAACTCATTCCGACGGCGGCTGCACAGGCCTATGGCCGGGACGTCACCCGCGCGCTCGACCTCATCCAGCGGGGCAGCATGGAATTCGCGGCCAATCCGGGCGGGGGGTCTCTGTCCCTTGCGATCCTGCCGGCCTTCGGCACCCGATGGCTCGCGCCACGGCTCGGGGATTTCCTCGTTCACCACCCCGGCGTCACCGTCAATCTCGCAACCCGCCTCAAGCGGTTCAATTTTGCCGCCGAGAGCTTTGACGCTGCTATTCATTTCGGCACCGACGACTGGCGCGACGCTGGCCATATGAAGCTGTTCGAAGAACGGCTGACCGCCTGCATATCGCCAACGCTGCTCGCCCGGCATCCGGTTGACAGCGCCCGTGATTTGGCCGGATTGCCGTTGCTGCAGTTGGAAACAAGACATGATGCCTGGAGAACCTGGTTTGCTGCGCAAGGCATCGAACCGCCGAATATCGCAGGCATGTTGTTCGACCAATTTGCGACGATGACACAAGCCGCGATTGTCGGGCTGGGCGTGGCCCTTCTTCCGGACTATCTCGCCGAGATCGAACTCAAGGAGGGGCGCCTTGTGCCACTTCTCAGGAGATCGGTCCGGGGCTCCGGCTCCTACTGGTTGGTCTGGCCGCAATCGCGCGCCAACTATCCGCCGCTCAGCGCATTTCGCACATGGCTCGCCGCGGAAGTCTCTACTGATCAGACGGAACCGTGGAGACTTCAATAGTCTGGAGCGGGCCGGACGATCCTTCTCGGTGAGGTGGACATTTCAGCTGGCGGCACGTCCTGGCAACAGTCGCGGACATCATTGCCTGTCATAAACCGGCGGTTTCAGTTCATCGACGATATGTTCGACGGTGACGATCGAGCGTCTGGCAGCTGACCTGCCATGGAACTTTCACCCAGCGGCGATTAGAGCCTCAGCGGTTTTCGATCCGCCCCCGTTGAAATAATCCATTTTGAAGTAAGCTCTGGGCATTGTGACGTGCTACCCGATTTTGGGCCAGCGGGGGCAACAGAACCGTTCAAACGAAAATGCGGTGCTCCGCGGTCACCAGTTCCTGAAGGAAATCGGCGACGGTGCGGACGCGCACGAGATCGCGGGCACTTTCGTGGTAGGTCGTCCAGTAGGCGCGGCGGATCGTCGTCTCCGGCAGGATGCGGATCAGTTCGGGATATTGCCGGGCGATATAATTGTGCAGGATGCCGACCCCGGCACTGGAGCGAACCGCCTCGGTCTGGCCGGTTGCGCTGGAAATTTCGAAGGATGCATCCCAACTGCGCATAACCTCGCCGGTGAAATTGAGCGAGGCCGTGAAGATCAAGTCCTCGACATAGCCTATGCGACGATGGCTCTTCAGGTCCTCGATGGTCTCGAGTGTTCCGTTGGCGGCGAGATACTCTTGCGAGGCGTAGAGCCCGAGCGTGTAGTCGGTTAGCTTCGAGGAGATCAACCGGCCCTGTTCCGGGCGTTCCAGCGTGATAGCGATGTCGGCCTCGCGCTGCGACAGCGAGAAGGAGCGGGGGACAGGCACGAGCTGGATACGCAGTTCCGGAAAGCGCGCCGTCAACCGGCCAAGGCGCGGAGCAAGGAACGAGACGCCGAAACCGTCTGGCGCGCCGACACGCACCGTACCGGCGATCGCCGTGTCGATCCGGCCGATCTGCGCCTGCGCGGCCAGCATTTCGGTCTCCATCCGCTCGGCGGCGTGCACGAAGATCTCACCTTCGGCCGTCAGGTCGCAGCCGTTCGTGCGGCGGATCAGCAGCCGCGTCTTCAGTGATTCCTCCAGCGCCGTCACCCGCCTGCTCAGCGTCGCGTGATTGACGCCGAGCCGCTTCGAGGCGGCGAGGATCTGGCCGGTTCGGGCCACGGCCAGGAACATGCGCACGTCGTCCCAGTTCATGCTGCATTCCTCATTTGGCGCACATGACGATGGGGTCCACCTCGACAAGATCGAGAGATTTCACCATGCCGCCAGTCAGCGTCTTGTATTTGAGAAAATGCGGTGATTGAAGATGGGCTTCGTAATCCTGCTGGCTGGCATAGACTTCAAGGATGCGAATTCTCTCAGGATTGCCATTGACCGAGACGGCATGCAGCATGAGGACGCCCGGTTCTTTCGCAACGGAGGTTTCGACCTCCTCTGCCAAGAGGGCAGTATAGGCCTCGATCCGGGCCGGATCGATTTCCAGTTCCGCCATCCTCACGATCCACTCAGTACGGGCGTTCATTGCGGAGACCTCCATGCTTGTGGGACGACATCAATTTCTGCACAACGGTTCCTGAATATCGCGCGTTGATTTGTGCATATTGTAGTGCGACACTCTCGCCATAATCAAGATCAGGAGGATCACCCATGTATGAGATTGGTCATTTCATTGGCGGTAAGCGCGTTGCCGGCACCAGCGGCCGCACGAGCAACGTCTACAATCCGGCAACCGGCGAAGTTCAGGCCACCGTGGCGCTTGCAAGCGACGCGGAGATGGATGCAGCCGTGCAGAACGCCAAGGCTGCACAGCCGAAGTGGGCCGCGACCAACCCGCAGCGCCGGGCCCGCGTCTTCATGAAGTTCGTTCAGCTTCTGAACGAGAACATGAACGAACTGGCCGAAATGCTCTCCAGGGAGCATGGCAAGACGATCGAAGACGCCAAGGGTGACGTTATCCGCGGCCTGGAAGTCTGCGAGTTCGTCATCGGCATTCCGCACCTCGCCAAGAGCGAGTTCACCGAAGGCGCCGGCCCGAACATCGACATGTATTCGATCCGCCAGGCCGTCGGCATCGGCGCCGGCATCACGCCCTTCAACTTTCCGGCCATGATTCCGATGTGGATGTTCGCGCCGGCGATCGCCTGCGGCAATGCCTTCATCCTGAAGCCGTCCGAGCGGGATCCGTCCGTGCCGATCCGCCTTGCCGAACTGATGATCGAAGCGGGTCTGCCTGCCGGCATCCTCAATGTCGTCAACGGCGACAAGGGCGCGGTCGACGCGATCCTGACGCATCCGGACATCTCCGCCGTCTCCTTCGTCGGCTCGACGCCGATCGCCCGCTACGTCTATGGCACGGCTGCGATGAACGGCAAACGCGCCCAGTGCTTCGGCGGCGCCAAGAACCACATGATCATCATGCCGGATGCCGATATGGATCAAGCCGCCAACGCCCTGATGGGCGCAGGCTACGGTTCGGCCGGCGAGCGCTGCATGGCGATCTCGGTTGCCGTCCCGGTCGGCGAGGACACCGCCAACCGCCTGATCGAAAAGCTGACCCCGATGGTCGAGAGCCTGCGCATCGGCCCCTATACCGACGAGAAGGCCGACATGGGCCCGGTCGTCACCAAGGAAGCCCATGAGCGCATTCTGGGCCTCATCAACAAGGGTGTCGAACAAGGCGCCAAGCTCGTCGTCGATGGCCGCGATTTCAAGCTTCAGGGCTATGAAAACGGCCATTTCATCGGCGGCTGCCTGTTCGACAACGTCACGCCGGACATGGACATCTACAAGACCGAAATCTTCGGACCGGTTCTCTCCGTCGTTCGTGCCAAGAACTACGAAGAAGCCCTCGACCTGCCGATGAAGCATGAATACGGCAACGGCGTTGCGATCTACACCCGCGACGGCGACGCGGCCCGCGATTTCGCAAGCCGCATCAATATCGGCATGGTCGGCGTCAACGTTCCGATCCCGGTTCCGCTCGCCTATCACTCCTTCGGTGGCTGGAAGTCCTCCTCCTTCGGCGACCTCAACCAGCACGGCACGGACTCGATTAAGTTCTGGACCCGCACGAAGACGGTCACAAGCCGCTGGCCGTCGGGCATCAAGGACGGTGCCGAATTCGTCATGCCGACGATGAAGTAAGCTTCATCCCCATCCTCCACAAACTGGGCCTCCTCAAAGGAGGCCCTTTTTTGTTGTGATCGCTTCAGATGGTTGACCTGTGGTGGTAGCCGTTTAAGAGTTGCGCCGATGGGCGAATATCGGGGGATAGTCGGCCGTTCCTTGATCTGCACGCAATGATTATGGAGAGGGGCGACTATGAGCGCGATCGAAACGGCACCCTTGCCGAGCGAATCACAAAACTTTCAACGGCTGTCATTTACCGGAACCGCCAAAGAGTATTTCGGCATCTGGATCGTCAATATCCTTCTGACGATCGTCACACTCGGCATCTATTCCGCCTGGGCGAAGGTTCGGCGCAACCGTTATTTCTACGGCAATACGGTGCTGCTCGGCCGTGCCTTCGAATATCACGCCAAGGGCAAGCAGATCTTCATTGGCCGGCTGATCGTCTTCGCTTACCTGATTGTTTACAATATTCTGCTGACAGCGTTCCCGATCGCCGGCATCGCGCTGGCCGTTGTCGTTCTCTTTTTCTTTCCCTGGCTGATCATGCGCGGCCTGCGCTTCAGCGCCCGGGTGACCAGCTATCGCAACGTCCGTTTCGATTTCACCGGCAAGATGGGCGGCGCCTTCGTCGCCTTCATGGCCGGCCCGGTCATGGCCTTCCTGTCGCTCGGCATTCTTGCGCCGCTCGCCAGCCGCTGGATGTATCGCTACATGGGCAACAATCTGCGTTATGGCAGCCGCGCATTCGTCACCGATCCGCGATTGGCGCCGATCTACCAGACCTGGTTCTTTTCTGCGCTGATCATCGTTCTTGGAATGCTGATCGTTGGCGTCGCGGTTCTTGCCAATGTCTCCGTCATCGTCGCGCTGATCGATAATCCGGATGTCATCTCGCCCGAGATGAACGCCTCGCTCTTTCTTGTGGGTGTCGTCAGCTATCTCGCCGTGCTTCTCTCCTTCGGCATTGCAGCTCTGTTCTATCGTGCCGGCGTGCGCAACATCGCCTGGTCCTCGACTGTTTTCGATGACAGGCATATGCTCAAAAGCAATCTGTCGCGGTTTCGTTATGTGTGGATCGCAATCTCCAATGTTATCATCACCATTCTGACCCTGGGCTTGATGCGGCCCTGGGCGGCGGTGCGCCTGGCACGTTATGTCAATGAACATACGGCAATCCGTTTCGATGGCGACGTCGGCGAAATCCTGGCCGCGGTCGAGCAGGAAGGCACCGCCGTCGGCGCCGAGTTCATGGAGTTCGAGGGCTTCGATTTTGGCTTCTGATGACCTGCCGATCTGCAGCGGCGATTGGCATCCGCGGAATTCCAGCCGGTCCGTCCCGGTCCGTCTGCTCGCAAAGGATGGGCAGATCGCGGCGGTTGCGGAAGAGGGCGAAGCATCGCTCGCTTTCGCCGCCTTTCCAGCCCTCGCCATTTCCGCGCGGGTTGGTTCGATCCCCCGCCGCATCGAGTTTCCCGATGGTTCGCTGTTTGAAACCGCCGATAACGATGCGATCGATCGTTTGCTGCTTGCGAAAGGGCGCAGGCGCGCAGGCCTGGTACATGGGCTCGAGCGGTTTCATCCACGCTTGCTGCTCTTCGTTGCCGCCGTTTTCGTTCTGTCTGGCCTGGTCTACCGTTACGCGCTGCCGGTTCTGGTCGAAGTTGCCGTTGCTGTCACGCCGCCGGTCGTGCCGCGGTTAATGTCTGTCAGCACGCTAGAGACGCTGGATCGCACGGTGCTCGACGAAACAAAGCTGGAGGAGGCGAAGAGGGGCGCGATTTCCGAAGGTTTCGCCCGAATCGCGGCACAGTCCGGGCGTGGCGCCTCCGCCTATACATTGAACTTCCGGGAAGGTGGGGCGATCGGTCCGAATGCCTTCGCGCTGCCGGATGGAACGCTGATCATTACCGACGAACTGGTTGAACTTGCCGGCGACGACACCGAAATGCTGATCGGTGTGCTGGCGCACGAAATCGGCCATGTCGAACTGGAACACAGCCTCCGGCAGATCTACCGCGCCGCCGGTATGGCCGGCCTGATCATGCTGATCGCCGGCGACGTGGGTGACAGCGTCGAGGATCTGCTCGTTCAGGGCGGTGGTCTGGTGGCGCTCTCCTATTCCCGGGCGGCGGAAACCGCAGCCGACCGCCATTCGGTCGAACTGATGGAAAAGGCCGGATACGACCCCGCCGCCATCGCCCGGTTCTTCGAAATCCTCGAGAAAAAGCTCGGTGATACGTCGGGCACAAATATCCTGTCGACACATCCGGGCACCCCGGAACGCAAGCAGGTGATCCTCGATTACCAGGCGACGTTGCGTCAAAAGCAGACGGCGAACTAGGGTGGCGCCGGGATGTGGACAGTCGATCGGACATTGACGATGATCACTTCAAGGTGTTTTTCTGCTTTTTGGAATTGTTCCAAACTGCCATCCGTTCTATATGAGGATTACAGTCATGAAATCACCGGCAGAGTCGCCGCCATAGCTTGTGATTTTCGACGTGCTGGTGGGGCTCTGCGGTTCGCTTGAACCGAGGGGCGTAGAAATTTAAAGCTTGGAGCAAAGAATGCGCCTGACGAAGCAAACGAACTACGCAGTCCGCATGCTGATGTACTGCGCTGCCAACGATGGCCATTTGAGCCGCATTCCGGAAATCGCCAAGGCTTATGGCGTGTCCGAACTCTTTCTGTTCAAGATTCTGCAGCCACTGAACAAGGCCGGCCTTGTCGAGACGGTGAGGGGCCGTAACGGCGGCGTACGCCTGCCCAAGCCCGCCGCCGAGATCAGCCTCTTCGACATCGTCAAGGTGACCGAGGACAGCTTTGCCATGGCGGAGTGCTTCGAGGCGGGTGAGATCGATTGTCCGCTCGTAGACAGTTGCGGCCTGAACGCGGCCTTGCGCAAGGCGTTGAACGCCTTCTTCGAGGTCCTGCAGCAATATTCGATCGACGACCTGGTGAAGGCCCGGCCACAGATCAACTTCCTGCTCGGCCTCGACCAGATCACACATCCGAAAACCGCTGCTTGAGGCTGTCTCTGCTGCATCAAAAGCTCGGTTTATCCGGGCTTTTTGCTGGCCCTATTTCCTTGTCACATATTCCCTGAGGATGAACTCGATCGCAGTCGGATCGAGTTCCGCCTTGTCGATACGGAAATCGGCGCCATATTCCTCGAACTTCTGGAAATAGGGGTCGGCGAGGGATGAGGAAATCACCCCGATCGGCCCGATGAAACCCTGTTGGCGCATGGCCGGCACGGTTTCGCGAAAATCTGCCTGTGGCTGCAGCCGGTTGTCCATCAGCACCATGGATACGGGTTTCCCGGACCTGATGAAGTCGAGGGCCGCATCGATCGTTTCGCAATAGTGCAGACGGATTTCCGCGCTCGAAACCCTTTTCATCAAGCCGCGCATGATCAAATTTTCGGCCGGATCATCGTCAACGAGCAGGATGTGAATTGGTTCAGTCATGAGGATCTGCTGTTCCGCTTGGTGGAATGGCTGATGAAGGAGACCGGCGCTGCAGGCCCCGGTTGCGATCTGGATATCACTGTATGATCTGCTCCCGTATCGCTTTGGCCACCATCTGGGTTCGGTTGACCACGTCGAGTTTCTTCAGGATCGTCGCCGTGTGCGAGTTGACCGTGTGTTCGGAGACGGAGACGATCAAGGCGATCTCGCTTGCAGTTTTGCCATGCGAGATCCAGCGCAGTATTTCGGTTTCCCTCGGCGTTAAGCCCAGGCCCGCCTTGTTCGAGAGGACCAGCCGGTAAAAATAGTCGAACGCGCAGACCGCGTCATAGCAGAGCTCGAAATGCGCCTGCTGGTCTATGTCCTCACAATCGCCGAGAAACAGGACCGCGTAGCGCGCGCCGTTCAGGCCGGTTACCGGCACGCAGATCAGCATTTCGAAGCCGAGCTGGTCCACCAAATTGCCGCCTCGACCGAGATGGGGGTCGTCGGCTTTCCATATGGAAGGAATGGCTGACGCATGCAGGCTCTTGTAGGCGACGGAATCGCCGAAGCGATGACGCTTGTCATACTCCTCTGCAAGGCCGGACGGCAGGTCATGCAGTGCAAGCCGGTTTGACAGCATGCAGGCGTCACCTTCGTTTCCGAGTTGCAGGATGCCGAAATGGTCGAAGCCGAAACGCAGCGACATCGTATGGAAAATTCGAAAGAAATCGACCCGATTGAGAGCTTTCTCCAAATCGTTGTCGAAGTCGTATCGCCGGTGGTTTTTCAGAAGGGTTGCCACGACGCCGCCGTCCCCAGTGTCCCGCGAGATGAGTGTAACGCGCAGATCACTTTACGCAACTGGCAGTTCAGCGAAAAAGGCAGTTGTCAGCGGTTTTGAAGCATCACGATCCGGAGATCGGTCGGAAGAGGGAGAACTGCATATGGTCGCCTCGCCTATCCCCGCCTGGCAGACTTCGGCATGGCAGTCCTCCCTACCCCGCACAGGGGTCATGGCATGATGGCGACCTGATCGCTATCCGTGTAATTTGGGATTGACATTGACGGTAAAACGAAATCGATTCGATCAACGAGGCTGGCGACGTAAAGAAAGTCGTGGATAGCGCCTTCGTTGTCATATCCGGAAGAATTTTCCAATTGGACAATTTTTTTTGGACGCTTATTGCAATGCCCGATCAAATGTCGTTCCATCCGGCCTTGACCGGAAGCAATGGCGTTCTGCGTCAGAAAAATATGAGAACAAGAACAAAACTGGGAAACAAGCTCATGAAAAAGCTCTCTACTCTCCTTGCTGCAACCGCAATCGTCACTTTGATGGCCGGTTCTGCATGGTCGAAGACGTTGGTTTATTGCTCCGAAGCATCGCCGGAAGGCTTCGATCCGGGCCTTTATACGGGTGGTCAGACTTTCGACGCGTCGTCGCGCACGGTCTACAACCGCCTGGTGGAGTTCAAGCATGGCTCGACGGAGCTCGAACCCGGCCTCGCTGAAAGCTATGAAGTATCTGCCGACGGCACCGAATACACTTTCAAGCTGCGCCCTGGCGTCAAGTTCCAGACGACCGAATTCTTCACGCCGACACGCGAATTCAATGCCGACGACGTCATCTTCTCGTTCGAGCGCCAGTACAAGGTCGACAACCCCTGGAACAAGTATGTTGCCGGCGCTTCCTGGGAATATTTCTCGGGCATGGGTTTCCCGGACCTGATCGATTCAATCACGAAGGTCGATGACCTGACGGTCAAGTTCAAGCTGAAGCGCGCCGAAGCGCCGTTCCTCGCAAACCTCGGCATGGATTTCGCCTCGATCCTGTCGAAGGAGTATGCAGACAAGCTCGCCGCCGACGGCAAGATGGAACTGATGAACCAGCAGCCGCTTGGGACCGGTCCGTTCACCTTCGTCGCCTACCAGACGGACGCCGCGATCCGCTACAAGGCCAACCCGGATTACTGGGCCGGCAAGGAAAAGATCGACGACCTCGTTTTCGCCATCACCACCGATGCCGCAATCCGCGCGCAGAAGCTGAAGGCTGGCGAGTGCCACGTCATGCCTTATCCGAATGCAGCCGACGTTGCCGAGCTGAAGAAGGACGAGAACCTGACGGTTCTGGAGCAGGAAGGCCTGAACGTTTCCTACCTCGCCTACAACACGCTCGTTGCGCCGTTCGACAAGGCTGAAGTGCGCAAGGCGCTCAACATGGCCGTCAACAAGCAGGCCATCGTCGATGCCGTGTTCCAGGGTGCCGCAAAGGTCGCCAAGAACCCGATCCCGCCGACAATGTGGTCCTACAACGACGCTGTTGAAGACGACAAGTATGATCCGGAAGCGGCAAAGAAGATGCTTGAAGACGCTGGCGTCAAGGATCTCAAGATGAAGATCTGGGCCATGCCGGTCGCCCGTCCGTACATGCTGAACGCGCGCCGCGCAGCCGAACTGATGCAGTCCGATCTGGCCGCCATCGGTGTAACCGCCGAGATCGTCTCGTACGAATGGGCCGAGTACCTGAAGCTCTCCTCCGCCAAGGACCGCGATGGTGCGGCCATCCTCGGCTGGACCGGCGACAACGGTGATCCGGATAACTTCCTTGACACCCTGCTTGGTTGCGACGCCGTTGGCGGAAACAACCGCGCCCAGTGGTGCAACAAGGAGTTCGACGACCTGATGACCAAGGCGAAGGCAACCGCCGACGTTGCCGAACGCACGAAATACTATGAAGAAGCCCAGGTGATCTTCAAGAAAGAAGCGCCCTGGAACACGCTCGACCACTCGCTCGTCTTCGTTCCGCTGAGCAAGAAGGTCTCCGGCTTCGTCATGGATCCTCTCGGTATCCACCGCTTCAACGGCGTTGATATCGCAGAGTAATCTTCCCTATCTATGCCGCCGCATGTGCGGTGGCAGTTTCCGGCGGCTCGATTCCTTCGGGCCGCCGGTTTCACAACCGGACTAAACGCCCATGTTGCGCTTTATTTTCGGACGGCTCGCCGTCCTGATCCCCACCTTCATCGGGGTTTCCATCATAGCTTTCTCGTTCATCCGCCTGCTGCCCGGGGATCCGGTGATGCTGATGTCGGGCGAGCGTGTGATGTCTCCCGAACGTCATGCCCAGCTGATGACCGACCTCGGTCTCGACCGGCCGATCTACATCCAGTATTTCGACTATCTCGTGAACCTGTTGCAGGGCGATTTCGGCAGCTCGATCGTCACCAAACGCGCCGTGCTCGACGACTTCCTGCAATTGTTCCCGGCAACCGTCGAGCTGTCGCTCTGCGCCATCATTCTGGCCGTCTGTCTCGGCGTTCCGGCCGGCGTCCTGGCCGCGGTCAAGCGCGGCACCTGGCTCGATCAGACCCTGATGGGGACGGCACTGGTCGGTTATTCCATGCCGATCTTCTGGTGGGGCCTGCTGCTCGTCATCTTCTTCTCGGGCTATCTCGGCTGGACGCCCGTCTCCGGCCGTATCTCACTGATGTACTTCTTCCCGCAGGTTACCGGCTTCATGTTGATCGACAGCCTGATCTCGGGGCAGGCAGGCGCCTTCAAGTCGGCGGCCACCTATCTGATCCTGCCGACCATCGTGCTTGCAACGATCCCGCTGGCTGTCATCGCCCGCCAGACCCGCTCTGCGATGCTGGAAGTGCTTGGCGAGGATTATGTCCGCACGGCCCGTTCGAAGGGTCTGTCGCCGTTCCGCGTTATCGGCATCCACGCACTGCGCAATGCCCTGATCCCGGTCGTCACCACCATCGGGCTTCAGGTCGGGGTTCTGCTCGCCGGGGCGATCCTGACCGAAACGATCTTCTCCTGGCCGGGCATTGGCAAGTGGATGGTCGATTCCGTCTTCAAACGTGATTACCAGGTCGTGCAGGGCGGTCTGATGCTGATCGCCGCCGTGATCATGGTCGTGAACCTTATCGTCGATGTGCTCTACGGGTTCATCAATCCGCGTATCCGGTACTAGGAGGATCCGATGGCTGTTGTCGAAATCAAAACCATCACGCCGCCGACCGGCCTTGCCGAGTTCTGGTTCTATTTCTCGCGCAACAAGGGCGCGGTGATCGGCCTTGCGGTCTTCCTGATCATTCTTTTGCTGGCCGTTTTTGCAATGTTCGCGGCGCCGCATAATCCGAGCATTCAAAACCGCGAAGTCCTGCTGCTGCCGCCGGCCTGGGTCGAAGGCGGCAGGTTGACCTATTTCCTCGGAACCGATGCCGTCGGCCGCGACATCCTTTCCCGCCTGATCTATGGCGCGCGCTTCTCGCTGTTCATCGGCGTCGTGGTGGTCAGCCTTTCGGTCGTCTCCGGCGTGCTCGTCGGTCTGATCGCCGGCTATTTCCGCGGCCGTACCGATACGATCATCATGCGCGTGATGGACATCATCCTGGCCTTCCCGTCGCTGCTTCTGGCCCTCGTGCTGGTCGCCGTTCTCGGACCGGGGCTGCTCAACGCGATGATCGCGATCTCGCTCGTCAACCTTCCGCATTTCGTTCGTCTGACGCGGGCGGCGGTCATGACCGAGCGCACCAAGGACTATGTCATCGCCTCGAAAGTGGCGGGTGCCGGCACGCTGCGGCTGATGTTCCTGACCATCCTGCCGAATTGCCTTGCGCCGCTGATCGTTCAGGCGACGCTTGCCTTCTCGGCGGCGATCCTCGACGCGGCGGCTCTGGGCTTCCTCGGCATGGGCGCCCAGCCGCCGACGCCGGAATGGGGGACGATGCTGGCCGAAGCCCGCGAATTCATCCAGCGCGCCTGGTGGGTTGTGACTTTCCCCGGCCTTGCCATTCTTATCACCGTTCTTGCCATCAACCTGATGGGGGACGGCCTGCGCGATGCGCTTGATCCCAAGTTGAAGAGGTCGTGATGTCCCTTCTTGAAGTCGAAAATCTGGTTGTCGAATTCCAGACGGCGTCCGGTCCTTTCCGGGCTGTGGACGGTGTCTCGCTGAAGGTGGACAAGGGCGAGGTGCTGGCAATCGTCGGCGAGTCCGGCTCGGGCAAGTCCGTCTCCATGCTCGCGGCAATGGGCCTGTTGACATGGACCGCGAAGGTAACCGCCGACAAGCTGCAGTTTAACGGCATCGATCTTCTTGGCATGTCGCCGTCCGATCGCCGCAAGATCGTCGGCAAGGATATTGCCATGATCTTCCAGGAGCCGGTCGCCAGCCTCAATCCCTGCTTCACGGTCGGTTTCCAGATCGAAGAAGTTCTGCGTATCCATCTCGGTCTCGACAAGGCGGCCCGCAGGGCGCGCGCCATAGAGCTTTTCGAGCTGGTGGGCATTCCCAATCCAGCCGAACGGCTGAGCCATTACCCGCACCAGATGTCCGGTGGCCAGTGCCAGCGTGTCATGATCGCGATTGCGCTGTCCTGCAATCCGAAACTGCTGATCGCCGACGAGCCGACGACAGCGCTCGACGTGACGATCCAGAAGCAGATTCTGGACCTCCTGATGCGGCTGCAGGCTGAGCAGGGCATGGGGATGATCATCATTACCCACAACATGGGCGTGGTGGCTGAAACCGCCGACCGTGTCATCGTCCAGTACAAGGGCCGCAAGATTGAGGAAGCGGACGTGCTGTCGCTGTTCGAATCCCCGAAAAGCACCTACACGCGGGCGCTTCTTTCGGCCTTGCCGGACAATGCTACCGGCGACCGGTTGCCAACGATTGCTGAATTTCTCAGCGACGACCAGATCTTTGCAGGAGCTGTTCGATGACCCCTGTTCTCGAAGCAAGAAATCTCGTCCGCGATTATCATATCCCGGGCAGCCTTCTCAGGAAGAGCAAGATCGTTCATGCCGTCAAGGGCGTGAGTTTTGCCGTCGATCAGGGCAAGACACTCGCCATCGTCGGCGAGAGCGGTTGCGGCAAGTCGACACTCGCCCGTATCGTCACGATGATCGATCCGGCGACATCGGGCGACATGCTGATCGACGGCGTAAAGGTCGATATCGCCAAGGAGCGACTGACGCCTGAAATGCGCCAGAAGGTCCAGATCGTCTTCCAAAACCCCTACGGCACGCTCAACCCGCGCAAGAAGATCGGAGAAATCCTTACCGAGCCGCTGATCATCAATACGAAGATGAAGGCGCACGACCGGCGCGACAAGGCCATGGCCATGCTGAGGAAGGTCGGGCTCGAGGAAAAGCATTACGGCCGCTATCCGCATATGTTCTCCGGCGGCCAACGCCAGCGCGTCGCCATCGCCCGCGCCCTGATGCTCAACCCGCGGCTTCTGGTGCTGGACGAGCCGGTTTCGGCGCTCGACCTCTCAGTGCAGGCCCAGGTCTTGAACCTGCTCGCCGATCTGCAGGACGAATTCCAGCTGACCTATGTCTTCATCAGCCACGATCTGTCGGTGGTGCGCTACATCGCCGACGACGTGATGGTCATGTATTACGGCGAAGCCGTCGAGTATGGCAGCCGCGAGGAAGTCTTCAGCGATCCGAAGCACAACTATACCAAGACGCTTTTCGCGGCGACGCCGCGCGCAGATGTCGACAGCATCAAGGCGCGCCTTGCCCGGAAAGCCGCCTGATCCCGGCGATGGGGTGCCTGTCATGGGCCGACACTCCAAACTGACGTGGAATGACGCCGACTTTTCGCAATGACGGTTTCGCTTGCGGGAAATCTGCGATAAATCGCCTGCGTCACAACAATCACAGATGCGGCCCGCCGCACATCACGAGGACAATGAAGATGGACATCAAACGCTTCGAAACCGGCCCGCGCATGAGCCAGGCTGTCGTGCACAACGGCACGGTCTATCTTGCCGGCCAGGTTGGCAACGCCGGTGACGACGTGGCGACCCAGACCAAGCAGGCGCTTGCCGAAGTCGACCGCCTGCTGGCGCTCGCAGGCACGGACAAGAGCCGTATCCTGTCGGCGACGATCTGGCTTGCCGACATGGTCGATTTCCCGAAGATGAACGCCGTTTGGGACGTCTGGGCATCGCAGGGCAACACCCCGGCGCGCGCCACCGGCGAAGCCAAGCTAGCAAGCCCGGAATACCTCGTCGAAGTCATCGTCATCGCCGCTCTCTAAGGCGTAAGAAGTGATGGGGCCGGCTTGCCGGTCCCACACACGAAATTCGAGCCGGCGCCTCCAGGGGCGCCGGCTTTTTTACGCTCGGAATAGATAGTCGCCGCCCCGCCATGGCGGGTTTGGCCGTGTGTGCGAGGACCCCTGCGCTGGGTCCGTGGAGCGGAACAAATCGATGGCTCCCGCGTTAGCCAGTGCATTCCTCCGGAATGCGTTCCAACCGGAAGGGAAAGTGCCATGCTGTACTGGTTGCCAAGGCTATGCCTGTTCCTGTTCATCGGTGCGGTTCTGGGCTTTGGTCTCCTGCCCGCAACGTCGGAGGACATTGCCAGTACGCTGATCGTGGTGGCCCTGGGCCTCGGTCTGTTCTCGCTGACGCTTCATGTTTTTCCTCCGGAGCGATATTGACGCTGCGCGTGGGCATCGACGCACAAAATGGTTTTCTTTTTCGGTGAACGCTGTACGGTCGTAACGTGAGCTGTTCATCAAAAATTGGACCTTGATTTCGCTCTCGCTGCGGGAGCGAATGGCTCGAGGAGCGCTTGACCGCCATGCAATGGGGCTTGGGATAGTGACCGGGCGATCGGCGTTTTCCCGAGCGGTGCCGCTCCTGCTATTTACCGGCGCTATCCTGTTGCTCGGCCTCGTCTTGATTTCTCTGCGTTTTGCCTCACAAACCCAGAAGGGCTCCGAGGAAGCGCTCGAAGCAGCCCGGCTGAACAATCGCGCGTTGCTGCTTGTCAATCTGGTGCAGGACGCCGAAACCGGCCAGCGCGGATACCTGTTGACGGGCGAAGAAAAGTACCTGGCGCCGTTCAAGCGAGCCGAAGCCGTCATTCCCCAGCAATTCCAAAGCATCACCGACGACTTGGCAAAGATCGGAATCAGTGAGGTGACGGTCAACCGGCTGAAGCGATTGGTCGATGACAAGTTGGCGGAAATGCAGAGTACCATCGACCTGAAAACAGCCGGCAGGGACGGTGATGCCATCGCTGTCATTCAGATGGACGCCGGCCAGCGCGCGATGGACGAAATCCGCCAGATCATGACCAGGATCGAGGCGGTAACGGGCAGTATCAGTTTCCAGCGAGGCGCAGCGCTTGCCGATGCGACCAGGTGGTTGCTGATCTCGATCGCCGGTGGCGCCGTGCTGCTGATCGCGCTCGTCGGCGGCGCGGTTTACCTCGTCGCTGCCCATGCGCGGCAGCTGGATGCTGCCCGCCGCGCCCTTGCCGAGCAGAACGAGACGCTGGAGGAAAGGATCCGTGAGCGCACGCAGTTCCTGGAGCGAGCCAATCGCGAGCTGCAGAGCTATTCCTATATCGTCGGCCACGACCTCAGGGCCCCTCTGGTCAACATCATGGGTTTCACCGCCGAGTTGGAACGCGCGGCCGCTGTTTTCGCTGGTTATATGGAAAAACCACCCGAGGGGCGCGACGAACTCTCCGAAAAAGTGGCCCGCGAGGCCATTGATGCCGATATTCCGGAAGCCTTGGGGTTCATCCGTTCCTCAATGAAGCGCATGGATGATCTGATCAACGAGATATTGAAACTGGCGCGCGCCGGATCCAGGCAGTTGAATGCCGAGCCTCTGAACCTTGCCGATCTGATCTCTGAAACCGTCGTTAATCTCCAGCACAGGCTCGACGAAAGCGGTGCAAGCATCGTTGTCGCTCAGGGCTTGCCGCAGGTTGTCTCGGACCGGCTCGCCCTGCAGCAGATTTTTGCCAACCTTCTGGATAATGCGGTAAAATACGCAGATCCGGCGCGTCGCGCGGTTATCCGCGTTTCGGGGAAGATCACCAGGGGTTACGCGATAATCGAAGTCAGCGATAACGGCAGGGGCATTGCCGAGCGGGATCTGGAGCGGATTTTCGAGCTCTTCCGGCGCTCCGGTCCGCAGGACAGGCAGGGTGAAGGCATAGGCCTTGCGCATGTTCGCGCGCTGGTCCGTCGTTTGGGAGGAGATGTCGCGGTGCAATCGGTTCTGGGGCAGGGCACGACCTTCATCGTCACCTTCGCTGCGAATCTTCGATTTGCCAAAGACAGGGGGGAAAGATGAGCAACGGACTGGAGCCGGTCGTCATCGTCATGATCGAGGATGATGAAGGTCATGCCCGCCTGATCGAGAAGAACATTCGCCGCGCCGGCGTCACCAACGAAATCGTGCCGTTCACGACCGGTCTCAAAGCCCTGTCCTACCTTCTTGGTCCGGATGCCAGCGGCAAGGTGCACGAGGGAAAACACCTGCTCATTCTCCTCGATCTCAACCTCCCGGATATGACCGGCATCGATATCCTTGCGCGGCTGCGTGAAAGCGAACATCTCAGACGGGTCATGGTCATCGTGCTGACGACGACGGACGATCCGGTGGAAATCCATCGCTGCTACGATCTCGGCGCCAACGTCTATGTCGCCAAGCCGGTGCAATATGACAAATTTGTCAACGCCATCCAGCAGCTTGGCCTGTTCCTCTCCGTGGTCGCCGTACCGGAGGTGCCGTGATGGTCGGGGATGCGCCCAGCCCGGCCGGTCGGACGACGGTCCTCTATATCGATGATGACGAAACCCTTGGGGTTTTGCTGCGCAAAAGTCTCGAGCGGCAGGGTTTCACCGTCGTCAGCGCCCTTGACGGGCATTCCGGTCTTGCGCTTCTCGCCGCCGGCGGGATTGATGCGGTCGCGCTTGATCACTATCTGCTCGGCGAAACGGGTCTTGATATTCTCCCGCAGATCGTGCGAGAGGCCGATCATCCACCGGTCGTCTACGTCACGGGGTCGGGGGAGACCAGCATCGCCGTCGAAGCCCTGAAACGTGGCGCCGACGATTATGTGACCAAGAATGTTTCCTCAGATTTTTTCGAGCTTCTGGGCGTCGCTTTGAAACAGGCAGTGGAGCGGGCACGCGGCCGCGGAGCTGACATATGATGGCAGCGACGCGGCCGGAACACGCGCGTGCATGAACTTTCCGATTTAAAAAAATCGGAAAGCGCGAGGCCTTTCTTCATGAATTTTGGGAGGCAGATTTGAAGGGCCGAGGGGAGGTCAACGTCACGCTGTCACTTGGCGGGCGCCTTCGGCTTCAGCGTCAGGTCACCGCAAGTCGATGTTCCCTCGGTTTCGGGAAACATTCCATCGCTGTGACCGTTGCATTCGCTGCTGTGTGTCTCAAGACCACGACCTTGCAGTCGACAAACGCGCGGAAACGGCAATCGTTCCCTTTCGCCCCTGTTCCATAGGGCGTTGGAACCTTTGGTCCGGCAAGCCGTTAGGAGATGCCGGAGATAGAGCCGCCGCCACCACGCCGCTTCGACGTCTTTCCGCACATGGATGGCAATTTTCAGTCCGGTCGATGCCGGATATTTGGAGAGATGAAAAATGAGCGCTGCGTTGCCGGGGAGTGGTATTTTCAAGCAACGACAGCATTTGAGACAGGCTGAGATCGAGGCGCGGGCGGCCGAGGCCGCTATCCCCGAGACGTCGCCGAAAACCGGGCTCGATCTGGTGGTTGCCTGGAGCATCGTGGGAACATTCGTCATTTTCGCTTCGGCTGTAATCTACATGATGGAGGCGATCCTCATGCCGGTCACGCTTGCCATCGTCGTAGGCATGGTTCTGGGGCTTGCCGCAGACCGGCTGGCACAATTCGGACTGCCGCCCGTTCTTGGCGGACTTTTGCTCGCCATTGTCTTCGTCTTCGGGCTTTTCTTTCTCGTGAACGCGCTGATCGAGCCGCTGACGTCGCTTGCCGGGCAGGCGCCGGGCATCCTTGAGCGGGCCATTGAGCGGATTCTTCCCTATATTGAGCGGTTCGAATGGGCAAAGGTGGCGATCGCTGGCACGGACGAAAAATCCGTCACCGACGTCGCCATCCAGAATGCCGGCACCATGCTCGGGTTTGTCGCATCCGGGGTCACGCCGGCTTTCATCCAGACGCTGATCTTTCTGGCAGCGCTAGGGCTTTTCCTGGTGGGCCGCGCGCATCTGCGCAAGACCATCATTCTCGCCTTTGCAACGCGCGATCGCCGCCTCGCTGCAATCCGGATCATGAACGCCACCGAAAATGCGGTCGGATTCTATTTTGCGACCGCAAGCCTGATTTATCTGACACTTGGTGCCATCACCACGGCGATCGCATTTGTCGGTGGTCTGGCGGTGGCGCCGCTTTGGGGCCTGTTCGCCTTCGTCTCCAGCTTCATTCCGTATCTTGGCGTAACCGCGATGACGATCGCGCTTCTGTGCGCTGGCCTGATGACCCACGACGCGCTGGTGCTGGCGCTCGCGCCGGCCGCCGTCTTCTTCTTGTTGCATATGGTGATGGAAAACCTGGTGACGCCGGCGATCCTGGGACACAGGCTGGAGATCAACCCGTTTCTGGTCTTCCTGGCAATCATATTCTGGACGTGGATGTGGGGCGCGGTCGGCGCCATGCTGGCGCTGCCGCTGTCGCTGATCGCAATGACGATCTTCAACGAGGTACGGACCGGCCCGCCGGAACGGCAGCTTCCAGGATGAGGAGGACGATGCTTCGTCGTCTTGCTATGATCGCGGGCAGCGCAGACGCGGGCGCGATCGACACATCAAGGTTTGCCCGAGCGCGCGTTTTCGTCGAAGAACAGAGCCTGGCTGATCAGTGCCTTGACCATCTCCGGATTGAACGGCTTGGTGACAAGAAAGGCCGGCTCCGGTTTCGTGCCGGTCAGCAGACGTTCAGGGAAAGCGGTGATGAAGATCACCGGGATCGCCGTGCTCTTCAGGATATCATTGACCGCATCTATGCCGGAGCTGCCGTCGGCGAGCTGGATATCGGCAAGAATCATCTTCGGCGTGGTCTGCTCGAAAAGCGTAATGGCTTCGCCGTAGGTTCTTGCCACGCCGGCGACCTTGTGACCGAGGCTCGTCACCATATCCTCGATATCCATCGCAATCAGTGGCTCGTCTTCGATGATGAGGATTTCGGTCGCGACCTGTCTGGAAATGTCCTCCGAGGCTTCGCGCAACAGCGCAGCGACGTCGTTGCCGGTAATGGCGAGGATGTCCGCTGCCTCGTCCGGCGTGAACCCTTCAACGTTGACGAGCAGGAACGCCTTTCGGGCGGCGGGCGGCATCATCGAAAGGTTCGCTGCCGCGCGCTTTTCCCAGCTGAACGGCGAAGCGGTGTCCGGCAGGTCGATGGTGATTGTCTCGAACAGCGAGCAAAACAGCTTGAACAGGTCGACCCGGTCATTGGTCCCCTGCGGAAAAAGCGAGATGTCGGCGATCAGCGCCTCCAGCACCGCCGCCACGTAAGCGTCGCCCGAAGCCTGCGATCCGGTCACGGCGCGGGAGAAGCGGCGCAGATAGGGAAGATGGGCTGCGATCCGCGTGGAAAGTGACATTTAGGACTTCCTTGAGTATGATGGCGCCGACATTTTCCGGTGCCCGACGCTAATGCGAGTCGAAACACGGCATTGGTTTGAACATGTTTTATAGTTTATGGGAAGTTTTGAAGCGGGACGAATTATGCGCAGACCGAGGCGAAACCCCTAAAAATTCGGAATATATCAAGGTTTTGAGTGTACCAAAATTATGCGTGGATGCGTCGCCGCCCGGCGATGGCCGCTGCGGTGTCAGGAGTGAGACGTTTATGAGTGACATCCCGGAAAATCGGCGGCGGGCCGGACGCGGGGCTGGTGGTGGCATGATGGACCCTAACAACCAGATTGCCTCCAAACTGAGAGCTCTTTACAGCGCCGTCGAGCAGGAACCGATCCCCGACTTGTTTCTCGATCTTCTCGAAAAGCTGGACAAGGCCGAGCAAACCGGCAAATCGCGACGCTGACACGGCATTGAGCAATTGACCCTTCCATCGCACAAAAAAACGGGCCGAAGCCCGTTTTTCCGTGTTTCAGGTGCCGATGCGATGATCAGCAGGCTGCAATGTAGCGACGGCCGTAGCGGTCGCGGTAATAGCACTGGCCCGGCTCATTGGCCCTGCCGATCAGGGCGCCGGCAACACCGCCGACCGCAGCGCCCACTGCCGCGCCGCGAACATTTCCGGTTGCCACGCCGCCGATGATGGCGCCGGATGCTGCGCCGATACCGGCGCCTCTTTCCGTCTGGGTGCAGGCTGCGAGAGGAAGGATGAGCGCAACTGCGAGCAGGATCTTTTTCATGATGGCTTCCTTTTCAAGGGACGTTGAGAATCTAAGGGGAAAACAAGGCGGCCGATCAGATACGGCCCATCAGCACGAGAATGAGGAGGATGATGACGACCAGCCCGAGGCCTCCCGAGGGTCCGTAACCCCAATTGCGGCTGTGGCCCCAGTTCGGAAGCGCACCGATCAGCAAAAGAATAAGGATGATCAGGAGAATTGTACCGAGCATTGATATTTCCTCTTCCGGTTCAGGCCCTTGGGGCCAAGGGATCCTGCTTGCGGAAACGTATGTCACGTAATTTTGTTCCAACGGGCGATTGTAAACTAAGACCCGAGGGGGAGCGCTAGGCGTAGAGGCGCCGGTTTTGCCGGATCGGTAAGCGCGCCCTTACGGCATGCCGTCAGCGGACCGAACAGGAGGAAAGTCCCGATCAATTGATCGACCTGGTCGCGGGCCTCGGCCATCGGCAGGTGGCCGACCTTGTCAAGGATGACGGTGTGAACGCACGGCAGGCGGCCGGACAGGTGGATCTGGTGCGACGGCGGAACGATCGCATCACGGGCGCCGATGATGTTGAGCACCGGCACGTCGATGAGCGGCAGTTCGTTGATGACCGACGTCTGCGACATCCAGGAAACGAAAGCGACGATGTCGTCCGCCTGCGACTTTATGAGGTGCTCGCGGACCTGTTCCATGGTTGCGATGGTTTCCTCCGTCTCCCACCTCACGGTCTTGTCGAATACGCATCGAAGCGATCCCCAGCGAAAGGTTTCGCGCGTGGCAATCCAGCGGGTGAAGAGCCGGATGAAGAGAAGCCGGCCCAGCAATGGGAGTCCGAGGAGACGGGCTGCTAACTTTTCCTGCCCGACAAACCGCCCGCAGGCGAAGGCACCCATAAGAATGACGTTGCTGACGAGGTCCGGACGGTGGCGGGCGAGCAGCAGCGACACGAAACCGCCGGTCGAATGGCCGATCAACGTGACCGGCTCGCCGTCGAAATCGCGCTCGATCGCCTCTGCATACGCATTGACGATATCGGCGGTATTCAACGTTCCGGACAGGCCTTCCAGCGTCCAGGGGCTGTGGCCCGGCAGGGGATAGGCGGCCGCCTGACCTTCCCGCACGATGCTGGGGGCAAAACAATTCCAGAAGGTCGGCGCCATCACCAATCCGTGGATGAGCACCGTTTTCATGCCCGGATCCTGGGAAAGCCAATGGGGACACGGAGGATGCAACATTGCCGACATTCCTTTGATGCGCGTCAGCAATCATGCCTTCGGGCTGGCTGTCTGGGGCAGGCGTGATGGTTCAGATCGCGGGTATCCGGGGTTCACCAAGTCACGTCAGCATTCCTTGACGCATTTTCCAAACGCGATCCGGCGTAAAAGGTTCCCTGCGATATTTTCGGAACTTCGGCCATCGGCCGCCGCTTTTCGTCTAATCTCGCCGTCGTCGTTTCATTCGCGACCTCGCGCCTTCGCGGCTTCCTCCGCTGCTTCAAGTTCCTCGAGAAGGTCGGCGAGGGTCTCATCCGTCTGGGGCATCTCTTCGTCGACATAGAGATCGCGCAAAGTCCCGCCGATATGCAGGTTCTTTTCACGCGCTGGACCCGGCTGGCGGACCGCCGCTGCTGCGGACTTCCAGATGCTGGACGTGGATACGGTCATTTTACTGTCTCGCATGGGCTGTGTGCCTTCACAACGTTCCCTACGCCGGGAAGGTTCCGCAATGCGAATGGCCAATCCGTGTCAGTTCGGGGCAAATTTCCGGGGCGTGGTTAATGAATAGTTTCAATCTTAACGAGAAGTTGCCCCATGCTCTTTGCTGGAACAAAATTATGCCTTCCGCGTTTAATTCCAGACAGATTAAACCAAGGAGAGTTTCGATGCTTTACTACGCTCTTGTCTTCCTCGTCGTCGCTATTATAGCGGGTGTTCTGGGATTTGGTGGTATTGCAGGCGCTTCTGCTGGCATAGCACAGATCTTGTTCTTCCTGTTTCTGGCTTTCCTGATCATCTCGCTGGTGGCTGGCCTGATGCGCAGAACCTGATCCCACCAGGTGACGCGGCTGAAAAGGGAGCAGTGCAAAAGCACTGCTCCCTTTTCCTTGTCTGCATTCCGCCGCACCGGGAGGCGCAGCCCGCTTGCGCCTTGCCGAAGGCAATTGGCTTGGCTATTCATGACTGGGACATCTCGCAACCGCACACTCCGGAGCCGCATGCAGCATGAAGTCGCTGGAACGCACCGTTGAAAGGATCAGCCCGTCGAGCGCCGGCTCCGGGTGGTCTTCGATTTCCACCCGGTCAACGCGGATTTTGTCGACGGCCTCCTGGCGGCGAGCAGCTGATGTGGGAGACGATCATGTACGTCGCCCTCGTGGTCTCCGCTCCGATGCTCGGGTTCCTTGAGCAGATCATCAACAGACTGAAGACATAATAAGCAAAGAAAAATGGGGAACCGGACATGAAGACAGACGTCGTTGTTTTGGGCGCAGGCATCGTCGGCCTGTCGACGGCCATTCATCTGGCTCGGCGGGGGAAATCCGTCATTCTTCTCGACCGCCGCGGCGCCGGCGAAGAAACCTCTTACGGCAATGCCGGCCTGATCCAGCGTGAAGGCGTGTTTCCCTATGGTTTCCCGCACGATTTCGGCGCCCTGTTTCGCTACGCGCTGAACAACACCATCGATGCGCACTATCACTTCCGCGCCCTGCCGGGCCTCGTGCCCTTCCTGCTGCGCTACTGGTGGAACTCTGGCTTCACGCAGCACGAGAACATCGCATCGATGTATGCGCCGCTAATTGAGAATTCGATCGCCGAGCACGACGACCTGATCAAAGCCTCCGGTGCCGGCGACCTTATCCGCAAGGATGGCTGGATGAAGGTGTTCCGCACCGAGGCTGCCCGTGATGCTGCCTACAAGGACGCGGAAAAACTGTCCTCGGCCTTCGGCGTCAATCACCACAAGCTGTCGAGCAGCGAACTGAAGACGATGGAACCGTCGATCAGGGCCGAGTTGACAGGCGGCCTGCGCTGGACGGATCCCTGGTCGATCCGCGATCCGCACAGCCTCAACAAGGCCTATCTCACCTATTTCCAGTCGCTCGGCGGGCGCCTCGTTTCGGGCGATGCGGCAACGCTTGAGCATATTCTGGAAGGCGCCGGCTGGCGCGTCGCGACACCGGAAGGCCCACTGGAGGCAAAAGAGGTCGTGGTCGCGCTCGGCCCCTGGGCCGATACGGTGACGAAGAAACTCGGCTACCGCTTCCCGCTTGCCGTCAAGCGCGGCTATCACATGCATTACGGCACCGAAGACGGCGCGCAACTCAACAACTGGGTGCTCGATGCCGAGAGGGGCTATTTCCTTGCGCCGATGCTGCGCGGCATCCGCCTGACGACCGGCGCCGAATTCGCCCACCGCGATGCGCCGAAGACGCCGGTGCAGTTGACCCGCGCCGAGCGCGTCGCCCGCGAATTCTTCCCGCTTGCCGAACGTCGCGATGAGGAACCCTGGATGGGTGCACGCCCCTGCACGCCGGACATGATGCCGATCATCGGCAAGGCACCCCGCCATGAAGGCCTGTGGTTCGCCTTCGGCCACGCCCATCACGGAATGACGCTTGGCCCCGTCACCGGACGCGCGCTTGCTGAAGCGATGACAGGGGAGAAGACGGTGATCGATATCAAGCCCTACAGGCCTCACCGCTTTTTGGCGTGAGTACCAGGCCCCGAGCCGGAGATGTCGATCCGCCGCAGCCGGCCTGACGATCCAGCTGCGGAAGCCGCAACAGCGTCGGCTCGTCGGAAACGCCGCGCGTCGTCGTCTGCCGGCGTAAAAAAATCGAAAATTTTTCATCGCCCCGGAACAAACGTCACCTTCATCTGTTAAACCGTCGGTTGAAGGCGGGGTTCGGTCTGTTGTGCCGTGCGCAACGAAAATGACTGCCGGCAAATGGCAGCGGGAGCGATATTTCATGCAGAAGCAGGTGATAGAGTTCAACGGCGAACCCGTGGGCGCGGTGGTGCCCGACGGTGACCGGTTTCGCTTCATCGCGGTCAAATATGGCGTTTGGAGCCTTGATGGCCGCCTGTTTTCCCTTCCAATCGAAGCAAAGCAAGCCGTAACGAAGCTCCTCACGAAATCAGGCGGAAGGGCCATGCCGTCAGCCGGCTTGTCGGGCGAGCGCAGCCCGTCCGGGAGCCGGTTCGGCTGGGAAGTGGCGTCACCCGTCCCTGTTTCCGAAGAGACCCTCGGCTGACGACGGGTGGATGCCGATCACACTGATCGTGTCAGTCGTCCCAATCGCTGGGAATGTTGCCATCGGCGCCACGCAATGTCAGCTCGTTACGAATACCCGAGATGCCGGGTGTATCGTAGATGAACCGCTCGATACGGCGGCGGTCTTGCGCGGTCTCTACCTCGCCCGTCAGAAGGGCGATGCCGCGCCGGACCTTCAGGTCCATACCCGAGGTGTCTATGTCGCTGTCCGACAGCGCATTGGCGATCGTCTCCTCCAGCGCATCGTCCTCCACGTCCGCCCCGACATCTTCACTGAAAAGATCCGGGCCGTCCGCGCTTTTGATCGCGGTGTCGCTACTACGCTCAAAGCCGGGGTTGCCCGCCTCGTCAAAGTTCGGGCCGGCCGCGCCATAGGAACTGTTGCCGATTTCAGTGTTGGATCCGGACGTAGCGTCGGCATAGGGCCAGCCTTCATCGAGGTCGCGCTCCTCGTAGTCGCGGTAGTCTTCCTCACGCCCAGTCGTTTTTATTGTCTTGCGCTTCATCGCTCGCTCCTTGTTCGGATATTATCACAAAGAGAAACGGATGGCGGAGCTTTTGGTTCATGGGGAACGTTCTGAGCATCCCGCGCATCCGACATGCTGCGGACACGAAAATGGCGGAGCCGCTAAAGAGGCTCCGCCATCCTGTCGTTTTTCAAGCGCAGATCAGTTCTGCGGGGCAGTGCCGGTAGCAGGGGTCTGCGTATCCGTGCCGGTGGCCGGTGTCTGCGTATCCGGAGTTGCCGGCGTGGCGTTTGGCGTCGTCGACGTGTCCGGCGTTGCGTTGGTATCGGGGGTCGCTGTCCCCGGGGTCGCGCTGTTGTCAGCCGGCGTCGTCGTTGTCGTGGTGTTGTCGGCCGGTGGCGTCGTCGTTTGTTCCGTTGTCGACGGCTGGGTAGCCGCATCATTCGTCTGGTCGTTGGAAAGCTCGGCCGGCAGCCAGACGAGCAGGGCCAGAACCAGACCGGCCAAAAGGATGATCAGAATCGGCCACCTTGAACGCGTAGAACGGGGTTCAATATCTTCCGGCAGGCGCTGATTTGCCAACGGATCCGTTGCGGGCGGGTTTGCCTTGTCGGCCGGCCATGCCGCCGGATTGACGTTGCGGTTTTCACTGGGGTCAAAACGTTGATTCATGGCGTTCATATCCTTTCGAGAAATGGAGCCTGTGCCAGCAAACGTTGAAGGCAACTGCCCGCTAAACGTCGCAGGGGGGACGAAAGTTCCGCGAAAGGCAATTTTGCATACGAAAGAGGCTGATATTGCAGCTTTCTTCCCGAATACCGATCAAAAAAGAGCTCGGCTGGCAAGGCGGAGAGCCCTGGACGAGGAGCGTTTCTCGCCAGCCCTGACGCTCGTCAGGACGTCGGAAGTTCGGCGATTTCGCCGAATTGCGCCAGAAGCCGCGGGCTGGTCATGTCGCCTGTTTCCTCATCGACCTCGACGGCATAGGCGGCAACTCCGGCAAAGCGGCCTGCCATCGCTGCAGCGATTTTCTCAGCGCTTGCGGCATTGGACGCCTGGCGCATCTCTCCCGGCGCCATCCCGCCACGAACCTTGCGATAAGGAAGAACGATGAATTTTTCGGCCATGAACGTCGCCTTTCGGGATGATTGGTGCCGGCCAGGCCGAAATCGGCCGTGGCGGTACAGTTTTCGGCGATATGCTGTTAACGTCGCTGGGAGCAGGAGCCTGCGTTGCCGCGACCTGTAACATTAATTGCGGTGCTCAGTACCCACAAACCGCATGCGGGCATGCAAATTGCCGAGGCGCCATTTCCCGATCAATCGCGTTCTGTCAGCGAAACGGCTTCGATCTGGCTGGAAGCTTCGCCACTTCGAGATGTTCCGGCGGCAACTTTGCCCTTGCCCGATCCGCCATCATTTCGTAGCCGCGCTCCAGGTGGCGGCAAAATCGTTCGGCGTCGAACAGCGGGGACGTAAATCTGTTCTGCGAAACGCTCTGTTTCTGGCGCGCAACCTGCACCGGGTTCTCAGCCAGAGCGACGGCAAGGTCGGCGAAGGCACCCGGATCCGGGGCGACTAGTTCCGGCAGGCCGAGCGCTGTCAGAAGGCTCTCGGAAACCCGCGATGCGAAGTTGCTTCCCCTAAGCGTGACGACCGGCAGACCTGCCCATAGTTTGTCTGACGTGGTCGTATGGCCATTGTAGGGGAAGGTATCGAGGCCAATATCCGCCGCCTGCAGCCGCGCAATGTGGGCGTCGTACCGGGCCATCGGTGCGAAGATGATCCGCTCCGCCTCGATGCCGCGTGTGCCAAAGGCGGCAAGAAAATTGCTGCGCGCGAGTTCGCCGTCGATCATCACCCAAAGCACGGAGCGATTGGCGCGGCGCAGGATATCGGACCAGCAGTCGACAACGGCGAGCGAAATCTTGCGGGGCGCGTTGAAGGCCGCAAAGACGACTCGGTCTTCCGGCAAGCCGAGGGCGGTTCTGGTTGCGGCAGGCGGCAAGGCACGGTGCACAGGGTCGTTCGGCTGATAGCATTCCGGCAAAAGGCAGAATTTTTCGTGATAGCCCAGCCTCGAACTGTTCGGCAGCACGATTCGGTCACCGATGACGTAGTCGCAATCGATATTGACGGCGCTGCCGGGAAAGCCGAGCCAGGCGACCTGCACCGGTGCCACGATGTGGTTGAGGATATTGGAACGCGATCCGGCGGTATGGCCTTTGAGGTCAACCAGAATATCGATGCCCTGCTGCCGGATGATATCGGCAGCCTGGACATCGGTTTTGCCTAACAGCGAAACGATATGCCCCCATTTTTCGCGGTTGCCACGATCGGGTGCAGCGACGCTTTCGGGTGTATAGCAAAAGAGCGTTACCTCGAAACGGCTGCGGTCATGCATCTCGAGAACGCTTTGCAGGAGCCGCATGGTGGCATGCTCGCTCCAGAAATCGCTGGAGAGATAACCGATGCGGATCTTGTCGCGCCAGTGGTGCTGTCGCATTCGCCTCTGCCTGCTGCCGGTGGCAGAGAAAGGCGAGGTCAGGCCGGGATTGTTCGTTGCACGACGGTTAAGCCGCTCGTTGCCGCAGCGCAGAAGGTTCGAATAGGCCGTTTCGCCCTCCAATGCGGAAAAGTCGCCCGCCGCCGGCCTGCCCGCAAGGGTTTTCTCCAGATTCTCGATCGCTTCGAAATCGCAGAAATCGCGGGCGACCGACAAGAATTTGAATCGTGCGTAGGGATCGTCGGGATAGAGCGCCGCGAGCTTGCGGAAGACCGCAAGAGTCCGTGGATTCCTCTCGTCCTCATTGAGGATTTCGCCCGCAAGCTTCAGATGATCGGGCTCGTCGCTGTCGGCGAGCGTGTTCTTGACCAGATCGATAAGCGCCTTGTCGCCGGTGCGCCGAAAGGAACGCGCCAGAACGTAAGCCAGTTGCGGATCATCCGGAAGATCGGTCAGCAGCCGGAGGCCAAGCAACTGTGCGCGATCGTCGTCTCCGGCATCGAAATAGAGCGCGGCAGCGCGGCTTAGACATCGCGCGGAATTGCTGTCGGGTCGCTGGGCCGCCTGTTCAAAGGCTTCCGCCGCTTCTCCTGGAAGACCGAGCTTTTCGAGCGTCTCGCCAAGAAGCACAAGCAGTGCCGCGTCCGCGGTTTCGCCAAGCACCCGGTTGAGATGAGCCAAAGTTTCCAGATAATCGGCCCGTTCAAAGGCGGCCGTTGCCACGGCAAGTGCTTGCCCGTCCATATATGCTTTTCCACGAGGCCAATGGGATCAAGGCAGGCATATTAGGGCGAATTGCTTGCGCGTGGCGGGTGAGCAGCGTCTGGCCCAAGGCAACGCATCAAAGCAGGCGTCGCGCCCCATTTCGGCGCGGCGCCCTTGTTCCTTAAGAATCGAAAGTCGAGGCCGGCATTTGAAGCGCAGCGGCAACGCGCTTTAACCTGCCGGAATCGACATCCTCTCCGCTCTCGATTCTTGAAATTTCAACGTCGGTCAGCCCGCAGGTCACCGCAAGGTCCTCGATGCTGTAGCCTGAAGCTTCGCGAAAACGCCTGACGGCTTCCCCGATGTCAACGGGCGGCATGGCAGCGTTGCCCGAAGCGTCAGCGTTGTTGATTGAGATGGTCATGAAGTGACTCCTTCGGTTGTTCGCGGCGAGCCCAGCTCAGCGCGTGAAGGTGGCGTGCAGCCATTGAGATACTCGGCCTAGCAGAGCGAGAGACGAGTGCGGTGCAATATAAGTCGAAACGAAAGCGATGCAAGCATGCTGGCGATCTTTGGCGAAAGATAGTGCCATCGACCGTATTGCACTAACGGCAACGCTCAGCGAACTGCGGCAGGCAAAGGCCTGTTTTTGCCCATTTAATGGCTCCGGAAACACATTCATGACAGATATCGGTGGCAGGGTGGCTCTCAAGTTGCCGCGTTGTTCATATTTGCGCAACCTCTCCAGGGGCCAAAACACGGCCATCTGTTTTGGCACTATTGGATCGATTCGCACGTAAACGAGGTACTTTCGGATGGAATTTGTTGCGACGCACAAGATGGTGCCCTATGCTGCAACCGTGCCAACGCTGAATATGGAGAGTGCTCTGAACTCTGACCAGACAGCAGTCTTTGACGTCTGCGCGACCAGATGGAACGGATACCTTGCCGCCGGGAGCGGATGTTCTCGGCCCGCTGGAAAAGGGAACAAGACTGTCCTGCCGTTTCTTCCGCTGCACCGACGCAAAGGCGAGCACGCTTTCGAGGGTCGTTCGTGAGAGTTCCCAAGGCCAGCCTTGTCAGCCCGGGTGAGAATAGCGGCTATGCCATCGCTGCTATTGCTTTGTCCCTGTTCGTGTTTGCCTACTCCTCGATTTTCGGCCAGGTTTCGATCCTCCTCTATTATGCTCTGTGGCTACCATTGGTGCTGGTCGATTATCGGCGCGTCCTTGCCGGCTCTGGCAGGTATGGATGGATCTTTGCGTTCGCCGTGTTCGCCTGTCTCTCGCTTTTCTGGTCGGCGGCACCGGCGGTGACGGCAAGAGCCGGGCTGCAATATCTCTCCCATGTCATCTGCGCCCTGATCGCAATGCGGGTCGTCGACATCCGGACTCTCACACTCGGTATGATCACCGGCATTGGCGCCGTTCTGATGTTTTCGCTGTTGTTCGGGGTTTATCATTTCGATCCGCTGGACGGCACCTTCAGCTTCGTCGGCGCCTTTGCCTCCAAGAACCAGCTTGGATTCTATGCTTCGCTCGGCGTTTATTTCGCCTTTGCTGCCTTCCTCATGCTGCGCGAAAGAGGCGTGTGGTTGGCGCCCGCTGCCGGGGTGGGCCTCATCGCGTGTTATTCGCTCTATGCCTGCCAATCGGCCACGTCCGCGCTGACGACCGTGGCCGTGCTTGGCATTTGCTGTGGGCTGCAAGTGCTGGCGGCGCTTTCGCCACAGACGCGCAAGACGTTTTTCCTCGCTGTGATCGTGATTGGTGTGATCGCCGTGGTTGGTGCTGTTTATGGCGGTGCGGTCGACAGCGTTCTTGGCATATTCGGCAAGGATTCGACGCTGACGGGCCGGACCTATCTCTGGCAGCAGGGTATCGAGGCTGCGGGCGCATCTCCTTTGATTGGCGTGGGCTATCAGGCCTATTGGGTCCAGGGGTTCTCGGAAGCCGAGCGGCTTTGGGAGGAATTCTATATCGGGTCGCGCAGCGGTTTTCACTTCCACAACACCTTCATTGAAACGATGGTGGAGACAGGCGCTATCGGCCTGTTTCTGTTGTGCTCCATCCTTTTGATCACCGTGTGCGGCCACTTGAAGCGGCTGCTTTCACAAGCGCTGGCAACGGAATCGTCGGTGCTCTTCGGTGTCGCCGTCCTGCTTCTCATGCGTGCTTTCGTCGAGGTGGATATTCTGAACCCCTACCACGTCGGGTCCTTCCTGCTTTATTTTTCGGCCGGGCGGCTCACTATCGGGGCTTCCCGTTCTTCTTTTGCACGGCCGTATCTGCACGCGCACGTTCACGCTCCGGCGTTCATGGACACAGACAGGAGCAGGTGAGGTGCGATGAAGACTATTTACGGAATCCAGTACCTTCGTGCGTTTGCGGCACTTGCCGTCGTCGTCTTCCATGCCGCCGAGAAGACCGGACATCATTTCGCGATCGGCGCCGCCGGCGTTGATATCTTCTTTGTCATCAGCGGCTTCATCATGTGGGTAATCAGCGACCGGCGCGCGCTGACGCCAGCCGGCTTTCTCTACGAGCGCGTCCGCCGGATCGGCCCCATTTACTGGATGGCGACGATGGTGATGGTTGCCGGTGGCATTCTCGGCCTCTTTCCAAATCTGATGCTGACCGCGCAGCACATCGTCGCGTCCCTGTTCTTCATTCCCGTCCGCTCACCAAGCAGCGGCGAAATCTGGCCGGTCCTGGTGCAGGGCTGGACACTGAACTTTGAAATGTTCTTCTACTTGATCTTTGCCCTGTCACTCTTTCTCGAGCGCCGGTGGCGCCTCGTGGCGGTTGCGGCTGTTTTCACGGCCTTGGTGCTTTCGGGCCTGGTCATGAACTTGCAGAATTCGATATTTCTCACCTATACGCGGCCGATCATGCTGGAATTCATCGCCGGCATGTTCATCGGGCAGGCGTGGTTGAAGGGGAAGGTTCTTGGGCCGCAGTTTGGCCTGTTGCTTGTCATCCTTGCCATCGGCGGCTTTCTCGCGCTCCAGGTCTTCAAGCTTCCGTTCAACGAGTTCAACTGCGGTCCCCTGGCGGTGGCCCTTGTCGCTGGAACTCTCTCTCTTGAAGCGGCGGGCAGGATAGGCCAATGGCGCGTGTTCGCCTTTCTCGGGGATGCGTCCTACTCGATATATCTCTGGCATACGTTTGCGATCTCGGTGATCGCAAAGCTCTGCGGGTCCATTGGCCTCCATCCCGGCATCACATTCGCGGTCGCGGTCGTAGGCGGCGCTGTTCTTGGCACATGCGCTTACATCTTGCTCGAGCGCCCGCTCACAAAACTCTTCAAGTCGCCGAAGCCCAAGGCTTGGTCGAAGCCTGTTCCAGCGGAAGAAATCTGATGGCGGGCAATCGTCGACGGCATTCTGCATACCAAATAGGCACGACGCACTGTCCCGAAAATATCGCCTGCCCCAGAACGGGATCGGTTATCGTCGTGTTAACGCCCATCTGCAGTTTATCGCCGATAAGAACCATTTCGGCCTGAAATTTGCTGCGTTGCATTAGTTTTGTTGCGAGCAGGATGCTACCCTTGCTTGCGTGTACTACGCCCGGCCGGATCCAGACCGGCAACTTTCATGGAGACAGTCGATGCGCAAAAGCGTTCTGAATGCCCTCGGGCAACCCGTGTTCTACAGCGACAGCTCTACCGCGTTTTTTTCGGCGACCGGCTCCGGCCCGGCCCTTTACGGAACTGCCGGGAATGATTCCATGTGGGGTGACAGCTCCGTCAACGTGACCATGATCGGCGGTACAGGCGACGATATCTACTACCTCTATTCGGCGATCAACCGTGCGCAGGAGGCTGCTGGACAGGGCATCGACACCATCAGTACCTGGATGAGCTACACCTTGCCGGAGAATTTCGAAAACCTGACGGTGACCGGCAATCTGCGTTATGCATTCGGCAATTCTGTCGACAACATCATCAAGGGCGCGTCCGGGCGGCAGACGCTGGATGGCCGCGACGGCAATGATGTGCTGACGGGTGGGACCGGTGCCGATACCTTCATTTTTACCAAGGGCAACGGCAGCGACCTGATTACCGATCTCGGCACGGATGACATCGTCCGGCTGAATGGCTACTCGCTCACATCCTTCGATCAGCTTCTCGACAACATAACGCAGGAAGGCGCAAATCTGCGGCTTGATCTCGGGGACGGGGAAAGCCTGGTCTTTGCCAATGAGGCAATCGGCGATCTTCGTGCCGGTCAATTTGAGCTGAGCCTTGATCGCTCCGCGCTCACCCGGACGTTTGGCGACGACTTCAATACGCTGCAACTGTACAATGGCACGTCCGGGGTGTGGGAAGCGAAATACTGGTGGGCGCCGGAAAAGGGCGCCACCCTGTCCGGAAACGGCGAACTGCAGTGGTACATCAATCCATCCTACGCCCCGACCGCCAGCGCCAATCCATTTTCCATCAACAACGGCGTGCTGACGATTACGGCCAAAGAGACGCCGGATTCGATCAGTGCCGAGGTCAATGGATATGACTACACCTCCGGCATGCTGACGACACACGCGTCCTTTGCCCAGACCTACGGTTATTTTGAAATTCGCGCCGACATGCCCAACGACCAGGGCGTTTGGCCGGCCTTCTGGCTGCTGCCCGAAGATGGGTCTTGGCCGCCGGAACTGGACGTCGTGGAAATGCGCGGCCAGGATCCGAATACGGTGCATGTCACCGTGCACTCCAAAGAAACCGGGCAACAGGCCTCCGTCACGAGCGCCGTCAGCGTCGCCAGCACCGAAGGTTTTCACACCTACGGTGTGTTGTGGCAGGAAGACGAGATTGTCTGGTACTTTGATGACGTCGCCGTCGCGCACGCCGATACGCCGTCGGACATGCATAAGCCGATGTATATGCTGGTCAACCTGGCGGTCGGCGGTGCGGCCGGCAGTCCTGGCGCTGATCTCGCCGATGGTTCGCAGATGAAGATCGACTATATCCGCGCCTACACGCTGGACGATCTGGCTTAGGCCGCGTCGAAGACCGCACGGCGCGCCGGCTTGTCACGGCTCGCCGTGTGGTGATCCCCGAACCTCAACCCGTCGCGTCGTGTGTTTCGAGAAAACGTATCGCAGCCGTTCGGATCGTGAAATTCCCCGACGGTTTCGCTGCGTATTTCGCCTTTCGTCGGCGCGAGCATTGCGCGGCGGCAGTGATAATCGGCGAGGCTATTTTCCTGGGTTCGCGCTTCCGGGCGTCCGTTTAATTGCGCCGGTCTGCCGTTTTGGGTAAACATTATCTGAATGTGGAGACAAGTGCGGAGCGATACCGGTGACGTATATCGCGCAACGTTTCGAGAATTTCCGGCAGAATGGCATGCGCGGCTGGGCGCGCGCTCAACCCGCCTATATCCGGGTCCTGCTTTTCGTACCCTGCCTTGTGGAATATCTCGCTTTCAGTCTTCTATGCTTGGCTGGATTTACCGTCCTGATCACTCTGATGGCTCTGGCCGCCATCTTCCGGCTCGATGACGAGCCTGAAGCACGACGCCCGCGCTAAGCACAAAGCTACCGGGCCGCCTTCAATGGCTGTTCGATGTAATATTTCTCATAGCTCTTGCGATATTTTTCGGCCGCGCCGAAATCGCTGTATTTACCAAGCTCATCCATATCGGTCTTGTTCAGCATCACGCCGAGTATCTTGGCGTTGAACTGCGGATCGGATTGCAACACATCCCGGACCAGACGAGACGGCGTCTTGCCCCATTCGATGACCATCAGAAAGCCGTCGGCAAAGGGTGAAAAAGCCTTGGCGTCGATGACCGGCGCGAGTGGCGCGAGATCGACGATGATGTAGTCGAAGGCCTTGCGCGCATTGTTGATGAGGGTTTCCATGCCGTGCGAGGCCAGCAGTTCGTTGGTGTGATAAAGATGCTCGCGCGGCGCAATCGGCAGGATCGCAAGCCGTGTCTGCGGATCGACCCTGAGACCCGCCGTCCACTCGCTCTCGCCGAGCACGGCTTCCAACAGGCCCGTTTTCGGCGGCGGGGAAATCATGCGGCTGATTGCCGGGTTTCTGAGGTCCGCATCGATCAGCAGCGTTCGTTTGCCGCTGGCCGCAAGCAGCCCGGCAAAGTTTGCGGCAATCGTCGATTTTCCTTCACCCGGCAACGCAGAGACTATACCGATCACCCGGTTCGGCCGGCCTTGCAGCATCACGTCGCTGGCAAGTTTGGCGTTTCGCAGCGTTTCGGCAAAGGCCGAGCGCGGCGACTCCACGGCAATCCGGGTCATGCGCGTTAGCGGAATGTCGGTTTCAGGCCCAGTTTTGGCCACGTCCTCCTTGGCAAGACGGCTACGCGTCTTGTCCCAGAGGGTGATGGTTTTTTTCCCGACCAGCGGCAGATAACCGAGCGACTTATGTCCCAGGACCGAGCGGACCTCTTCTTCGAGGCGGAAAAAGCGCTCGCGGAACTCCTGAACACCTGCAATCGCGGCACCCACCATGAAGCCAAGCACGATGGAAAGAGCAAGAACCATCGTTTTCTTCGGGCTTGACGGCGCTGTGGGGACACCGGCATCCGAGATGATGCGCGCTTTGGCAATGGGGAAGGAACGCTGCTGCGCGGCTTCTTCATAGCGGCCGAGATAGGATTCATAGAGCGTCTTGAGCGCTGTCGCCCTCTGTTCCAGTTCCCGCAGGTCGACCAGTGACCTGTTGGCCTGCGAATTGTTGCCGACGACACCTTCGATGCTTTGGCGCAGCGACGCCTCGCGGGACTTGGCGACCTCGAATTCGTTGCGGTAGCTTGCCGTAATCTGCTGCAATTCCCGAAAGATCTGGCCGGCAAGCTCCACTTTTTCGGTCCTCAGGCTCACCGCCTGCGGATGGTCGGCTCCGAAGTTCTGGGCAACGGCCTGCTCGCGCTTGGTGACGGCCAGATAACGTGTCCGCAAATCCTGGATGACCGTATTGTCGGTCTCCTTCGAAGAAATCGTCGCGTTGTTGACGGCGTTGTCGGCACCCTGATCGACAATCGACTTGAACTGGTTGTAGCGTGCAGAGGCGCTTGCTGTATCCGCCTGCGCGACGATCAGCTGGCTGTTGAGATCGGAAAGCTGCTGTTCCGACATCAACTCTCCCCGCGCCGAGGTCAGACCGTTTTCCGACTTGAACTTTTCCGCTTCCAGCGAGGCCGCCTGCGCGCGCTGGCGAAGATCGGTCAGGCGTTCCTGCAGCCAGACGGAGGCGCGTTCGGTGGCATCGAAGTTCGCATTCAGCTGATCGGTCAGATAGGCGTTCGCATAGGCCCTGGTGATGCTGGCCGCGAGTTGCGGGTCGGTGGATTTGAACGAGACCGCGACGACCGAGCTCCTCGCTACCCGCTCCACCGTCAAGGCCTGCTGGATATAGGCGGCCGCCATCTGCCGCTTGCCCTCGCGGGTTGCGGCCTCGGAAATTTCAGGCTGGCCGGAGAAAACGCCGGTGATCGATCTGATAGACGATTTCAACATCGACATCACCGATTGCGGCGGATTGAGGATAGTCTCGTTCTCGGCGAGCTTCTCCGCATCGGCGACGCGCAGTGCCAATTCGCCGGATTTCAGAATTTCGACGGCGCTGGAAATTTGCGTGTCGGCCTGCTGCGTGCTCTGCGGCGAAGGCGCTTCTTCCGCATATTTGGACAGATTGTCATCGAGCAGGATCTGTGTCTGCGACGTGTAGACCGGCGTCGCAAACAAAAGATAAATCGCACCGAGGAGGAAACACGCAATAACACAGACAGCAACGACCCTTGAACGCCGCGCCGCAACCGCGGTTAGCCGGTTCAAATCGATGAACGAGTCGGCATCATCGCTCCGGAGCGATGGAACGGTGTTCAACGGAAGGGGTCTTTGATTCATGGGCGGCTTTATCTCCGGATTCACGTTCATATCTCACCCCTAAATCACGTCAGGGGTGAGACCAGATTTTTCCCCCGGTGCTAAACCGGAAAATTATCGTTTTTTTTAGGCCGCCTGAATTGCCTGTTCGTGCGACAGCACCATCTCGCGAACGGATTCGAAGACGAGATTGCCGATGTCTGCACGCGCAAGTGCAAAGGCGACGTTGGCCTCGATGAAGCCCTGCTTGGAGCCGCAATCGAAGGTTCGACCCTCGTAAGGATGGGCGTGGAACGACTGGGTCACCGAAAGGCGCAGCATGCCGTCGGTCAGCTGGATCTCATTGCCGGCGCCGCGCTGCTGATGCGCGAGGATCGAGAAGATCTCGGGCTGAAGGATGTAACGGCCATTCAGGTAATAGGTCGACGGTGCTTCGGATACAGGCGGCTTCTCCACCATCTGCGTGACTTCGAAGCCATGTCGCGTCTTGGCTCCCATGCCGACGATGCCGTATTTCGAGGTTTCCTCCGGCGCGCATTCCTCGACGGCGACGACGTTGCCGCCGACGTCGTTGTAAAGGTCCATCAGGCCGGCCATGCAGCCACGGGCGCCATAGGAGATCATATCGGGCAAAAGCAGTGCGAACGGCTCGTCGCCGATCAGGTCGCGGGCACACCAGACGGCATGGCCAAGACCAAGCGGCGCCTGCTGGCGCGTGAAGCTGACGGAGCCTGCAGTCGGCAGCATACGCGCGAGCTCGGAAATCTGGGCGTCCTTGCCCGATCGCGTCAGCGACGAAATCAGCTCGGGCACGTCGTCAAAGTGATCCTCGATGGCCTGCTTGTTGCGGCCCGTCACGAAAACGATGTGCTCGATGCCTGCCTGCATTGCTTCCTCGACGGCATATTGCACGACGGGCCGGTCAACGACGGTCAGCATTTCCTTCGGCATAGCCTTGGTTGCGGGCAGAAACCGCGTGCCGTTGCCGGCGACGGGGATAACGGCTTTGCGAACGGATTTGACAGGAGCCATAGAACTATCCTTTGCTTTTGTGCGGGCTGTTGCCCGGGGTGGTTCTACTCATCGTTTCCGGCGGAGTGCCGAAAGCGCGAAGTGCGTTGAACGGTGCCATCAGGCGCCGCAGTCTGACGGCGATCGGCATGCGCAGATGCCGAATTGCCGCCGGATTTCTCCACGCGGTTCTCACCGCGTCGGAAAGGGCCCGGGCCTTGATTTGATCGACCAGGATGATGAACGACCGTGCATCCTCAATGCTGCGGTGGCGGCGGTTCTGGGCCGCCATCGATGCCTCGTCCAGCCGGTGGTTTTTGAGAAACTCGGCATCGGCGGCGAGCATCGCGTCCACCTGATGCAGCTTCAGAACACGCGAAATGGACCCGGTTCTGATGTAATAGGTATAGCCGGCGCTCGGCTCGACGGCGCAACGGCCGCCCTTTGCAAGGGCTGATGCCAGAAGCAGATAGTCCTCGCCGATTGGCAAGCTCTCGTCGAAGCGAAGACCGTGTTCTTCCAGGAAACGGCGCTCGAAGATCGGCTTCATGTAGCCGTAATTGTGCTCTGACTGAAACAGGACGTTCGACCCGATGAAGGCCGGAAGCGTCAGCGTCTCCAACGCGGAAAGCTGCGCTTCTTCAAACATCCTCCTCGTTCCGCCATCCAGCGAAATGACATCGATATTGTCGACGACGATCTGGGCATCCGCACGCTTCGCCCGCGCAATCATCCGCGCCGTGCGGCCAGGGGAAATCGCATCGTCGGAATCGAGGATGACGATCCAGTCTCCGCGTGCAGCCGCCAGGCCCGCATTGCGGGCTCCGCCAGGCCCGCGATTCTTCTCGAGCCGGATCAGGCGGACGCGCGGATCGGTGTAGGCGTTGACGATATCGGCCGTATCGTCCGGCGAACAATCATCGATGACGATGACCTCGACACTGACGCCGGTCTGCGCCAGCGCGCTGTCGATCGCGCGCTCGATCGTGTCGCGCGCTTTGAACGCGGCCAGGATGAATGTCACTTGCGGATGTCGCTGCATCAGGATGACCGAGCCTCCGCCGCGCCGTACTGCTCGATTTCCCGCACGCCCAGAAGCCCGATGACGACGCCGGCATGCAGCGAGGCGCGCAGGATATACTGGTTCCGGCGAACGGGAGAGAAGAGGAACGCTGCGGCGGCAATCGCGCAGTAGCCGCCCTTGGCGGAGGCAAGCGCCAGCTGGCGGATCTTGCCCGCCAGGCCCGACCCCGCTTCGATCAGACGCCCGTGGGTCTGGCCGAAGCGGAATTTCCGCTTGGCGAGCCACGAAAAGGCCGCGCGCTTGGCCGGCACCGGTTCCTGCACCCAGGCCGCCGGCGCGTAGCCGATCTTGCCGCCCATTTGGTGCATGTGGGTAAAGAACTCCGTATCCTCTCCACCGCTGCGACCGAGCGCGAGGTTGAAGCGCCGTCCGGCGAGCGACGGGGCGGTGAGACGCAGGAGGGCATTGCAGGTGTAGCCGGTGACGATCCGGTCGCCGACCCAGACCGGAAACGTCGAATGAAAGTCGCCGCTGCGCATCCAGCCCGGCGCGTCCTTGTCGTAAACGGCCTTGACCGGCCCGAGGACCACATCCGCCTCCGTCGCCTCTGCCGTTTCAATCAGCCTGACGAGCCAGTTTTCGCTGGCCGTCTCGTCGTCATCGATGAAGGCGAGGAAATCGCCCGTCGCATTCTCGAGGCAGGCATTGCGGGCAATCGAGATATTCGAGGATGGACAATGCACATAGACGATCTCGTGCGGCACTGAGGCGCGCAAGGCGTTCACGCGACCTTCGGCGCTCGGTACCTCGTCATTGTCCGCCACGATGATACGGATCGTCGCCCCCTCGGGAACAGCAATCGCGCCCAGCGAGCGCAGGGTCTGTTCAAGCTCCGTCCGCCGATAGGTGCACACACCGATATCGATGCGGATGTTATGCTCGTTCCGGTCCATCTGTGTTCTCATGAAGCGACCCGTCGATTGCGGAAGTCGAGAAGCTCGCGCCAGAAACCGGCCGACCAGGCGAAATGCATCACCATGGCGGAAACGGCAGCGAGCGGCCCATAGGGATTTCTCTGCCCCAGTGCCATCCAGGCGCCGTAGCCAAGGCATGCGACGGCCCAAAGAACGACCGGAATGGCCGCGGCCCAATTGATGACGGCAAGCAGGGCGCCGATTGCCACCGGCACCACAGCAAGCGGCAACATCTGACGGATGCTCGGCATGGCGCGATGCTTCAGAAAGTTCTTTGCGCGGCCGCGGCCGTAGCCGAAATACTGGCGGAACAGCGTCCCGGCGGTGCTGCGCGGATAGTAGATCATGCTCGTCTTGTCGGTCATCCAAATCCTGTAGCCTGCCTTGTGGAGGCGGTAGTCGAATTCGGCGTCCTCATTATGGCTGAACATTTCGTCATAGCCGCCGACCGCCTGAAAGGCGGAAATTCGCATCAGCGCATGGTGCCCGTGATCCGCCCAATGGCCGACCGCGCCTGTCCGGTGCTTCGAACCGCCATTGCCGAGCTTGGAGTTCTGCGCGAAGGCCGTGGCCTTCTGGAACGTGCTGACGCCCACGGTCTTCATGGCGACCACCACGGAATCGGCGCCGGTCGCGATGGCGTCTTCCATCAGGCGTTGGCAATAATCCACCGGATACTCGCCGTGGGCGTCGATGCGGATCATGTAGTCGTAGTTCGCACCAAGGGTTGCGACGGCGAGATTGACGGCTGCGCTTTGGATCTTCTTCGGGTTGTCGAGCAGCTTGACCTTCAGGTTGACGCTGGCGACCCGCTGGACGATGTCGCGCGTTCCGTCGGTGCTTCCGCCATCGACCACGACGAGATCGGCGTCGAGGTCCTGCAAGGCGCCTCCCAGCTTGGCGATCAGGGACTCGATATACTTGGCCTCGTTGAGGCAGGGAATAACGATCAGGCTACGGCCACGCTTCAGATCATCGGCTTTCATAGCAGTCCACCCTTATTGCTTTGTGTTTGCGAAGCCTCTTGCAGCATTGCGGAATGTGCGTCGTTCGCGCGCAGGGCCGTAAGCCGGTTGACGAGCCGCTGGCAGTCGACCTTGTCGAAGACCCAGTTCTCTGACCCGGTGCCGGCAACGCAGTCGAATTCAGCCAGATACCGCGCGGGCGTCATGTCGGCCAGGAGACGGGCAAGCACTGCGCTTTCGGCACGATCCAGCAACAGGCCGATGTGTTTTGCCGAGAGGAAGCGGGCTGTCTCCGTGCCTCTCATGGCAATCGGAACCGCCCCATACCGGCATCCCTCATAGAGACGGTTCGGCAACAGCCAGCTGGAATTCAGACCTTCCTCGAAGAAGTCGATGCTCCAGGAGAAATGGACCTCATGGTAGATGGCAGCGAGGTCCTCGGGGTTCTTATAGGGGCCATGAAACGTCATGAAGGGTTCGTTTTTTACGAAGCCATCGAAATCGTCGAATTCGGAATAGGCCGGCCGGCCGCGCAGCACGATTTCGAACTTTCCGTTCATGGCGCGCGAGAATTCCGCGAGAAGTTTCAGGGATTTCTGGCAGCGCAGGGCACCGAACCAGCCGATCTTCCAGGGTGCGCCAGGCTCGGGCGGCCGCGGCAAAGCCGGTTTTGCTGCCGTTCCATCGCCAAGATCGATGACCTTGTTTTCAAGAAGCAGCGTTGGGGCTTTCAGTTGCGAGACCGGCCGGAAATAATTCTCGATGAAGGCAGGCGAGCTCGTTACCAGCAGGCTGACATTGCGCCCGAGATACTGCTCGGCAGCACGCAGGGCGCGGCCCGCGAAGTCCTTGCGCAGCAGCAGGCGGTGAATGTCCAGGCATTCGTAGACAATCGGGATGTCGCCGCCGAAAATCGTATTCGCCCTGTTTGCAAGAGCAAGCATTTCGAGATTGCGGGCAATGACGATATCGGGTCTGCCGACCACGCGAAGCTTGCTGCCAAGGACCATCGCGGCCTTGCCCACCGCAGTGATCCGCTGGGCGAACTTTCCGTCCTTGGTGACGCCAAGCTCGATGACGCCGTTTGCGGAAGGTGTGTCTGAGCCGCGCCGGAAACCCGCCACTGTCACCTTGGCGCCACCTGCTTCAAGCGTCAGGGTCCTGCGCCTGATCGCCGGGTCCGCCACGTCATGTGCCAGGTACAATATGTCCAGCATGAAAACTTCCTGTTTTCCGCTCAGCCTGCGCCGAGCCTAATTCAGTTTTTTGTGCATCGCAACATTCCTGTTGCGCGTGCTAACAAGTCTTAGTCAAGCTTGCAGGTGATGGATTCCGGAAACTGGCACTTGTCGCCAGGGGCAGTGAAGGCGACGCGGTCGATCTGCATCTTCGCCGGTCCCTGGTAGTCGAACTTGCCCATCCAGTCGCTCAAGGTGTCAGTACCCCAGAGACTGAAGAAGATTTTCTGGTCGTTGACGGGGATTTTCGCAGGGTCGTTGATATCCTGCACCAGGGTCCCGTTGACATAGTACCGCAGGCGGTCCTTTTCCCAGACAAAGGCGTAATCGTTGAACGCCGCATTCGCGCCGCCTTCGACATCGACCAGTTTCTCGTTGCCGCCCTTGGCCGAAATATACTGGTTGACCTGAACCTTGCCGGAATCCTTGCCAAGGACCTCGAAGTCAATCTCGTCATGCGGCTTCTTGTCGGTCGGCCCGATATAGGTGAAGAAGGCCGAGTTCAGACCGGAGCCTTCAGCTGTCCTGATGCGCGCCTCATAGGTGCCGTAGCCGAAGCGCTTGCGGGTCTGGATCTCGCCGCAGGCATAGTCTCGCTTGCCGGCCTTGCGCTGTTCGAAGGTCAGTTCGAGCACGCCATTTTGAACCGTCACCTGCTTCTTCGACCAAGTGCAGTTCTGGTGGGCGCCATTGTCCCAGCCGTCCGAAACGTACCAGATCTTTCGATCGATCTTGTCGAAATTCTCGACAAAGGATCCTGCGTTCGCCCCTTGCGCAAGGGCGGCCACAGGAACGCAGGCGGAAAGAACGGCAAGAATGGTCACTGGTTTCGAGATCTGTTTTGTCATCGTGTCGCTTTTTCCTCTGCGGAATAGGTTTCGGACCAACCCTTCTGGCTCGCTCCGCTTTGCATTGCGTGCTTCGGCGCGGAACCGGGCCGGCCCGCACGGCTGCCGGTCAGGACAGCGTGCAGCCGTGGCGTCAATCGCTTGGCCGCATTGTGCGAGACGACGAGAATGAGAAGGGCAAGAAGCGGCGTTGAAAAATAGAAGAGCGGATAGAGCTCCGGCTGCGCCGCCTTGTTCCAGAACATCCACAAAACGATCAGCAGCGGGTAGTGGGCGCAGAAGATCCAGAAACTGAGACCTTCCGTTTGGGAAAGGCGCTTTCCAAGGCGGGAACGCACCAGGAGTGCCGAAATTGCCCAGGAGCCGACAATACCGCTGATCGCCGTCAGGTTAAGCAGTATGTCGATCCAGATGGGGAAATCAGGGCCGGTCCAATAGAGTGCGGTCGCCAGCAGGGCGGCGGCCGTCAGAAACAGCACAGAAATTTTCTCCGCATGCGGATCGAGCATCCGGATATCGAGCTTGTGGAGACTTGCATAGATGCCGCAGCTGAAGCCAAACAGGATCGATTTTTTCAGGAAAATGCCGCCGGGGATCGGGAGGACGGCATAGATGAAGAAAACCGTCAGTGTCGCCAGCGGGTATCGCTTGATCAGCAATCCGAGAATCGGCGCAAGCAGGATGCAGAGAAGCAGGTCGCGCAGGAAATAGAGCGGAATGTTGATCGGCTGCGCTTCGATCGCAAAGGCGAGGGTCGCCAGCTCGCGCGGCGTTGCGGAGATCGCATCTGGAAGATAGCCGAAGCCGATGCCCTGTCCCTGTGCGATGCACACGAATATCAGGACGGCGAGGTTCCAGATCAGGAACGGCAACAGAACCGTTCGGGCCTTGGAGCGGATCGTCTTGGCATAGTCGAAGGCATCAAGCCCGCGGCGGAACAGGAGATAACCGGAAATCGCGCTCAGGCACGGAACGCCGACGCGAAAAATGCTCTCCCCGAGGAAAACACGGATCCAATCGATGAAGCCATTGGCACCGAGAAATGGGCTGGTCTGCGGATCATACGGAACGTGTACAAAGACGATCCCCGAGATGAGCAAGATGCGCATCAGATTGATACGCGATGATATGTTCGCGTCGATAACCAAGACGACATCCCCTGTTTGGGCCACTCCCCCCAAAGCGGCCGTTTCAACCAGAGCAGGCTTGAACCTGCGTCGTGGAAGATAGGGCAGTGCGCAGCAAATAATATGGCGCCGCAGCAAAAAAATTGCCTGTCATGCTGCAATGCACGCGGTTTGGAGGAGGGAAAAATATCTTCCTGGCGCCCATCTTGGCCTCGGCGTTTCTAAAAAATGGCCTAGGCACAGCGCTTTGAAGAATGTGCGAATATTCCGATAAAAACCGTTCAGCGGATATTTTTGTCGGAAAAATTTTATTCAAAAATACACGATTTTGCACGTCAAGGTTTATGAGTTCTCCCTGCTCGGTCCGGATATGTCCCGAAATAAGGCGCTCTTACAACCATGCGGCGGCGTATTCGCAGGGTTCACGCTCCGGTGTCTTCCGCTTCGGTCCTGCGACGCCTGTTCTTGACGAGCTCGTAGATTTTTGTGAGCAGCGGCCGCTCCGAAAGAACCACGAACACGGTGTAGACAAGACCGCCGATCACCGCGCCGACAACGATCTGCAGCACCGGATTGGGCAAGAGAGAACCGGAAGTCTCGAGCAGGTAGCGAACGAGGAGCGCCATCACCAACGCCATCAGCATTGGACGGCTGCTGACATAGAGGCCCTTGACGAATGGCGTCCCGTCCGCGCGAAAGACCGCCCAGGAATAGGCCACCAGCGTCGCGGCATTGACGATGCAAAGCCAGATCATCGCGTCGATCAGCGTGCCAGTGCTGGCGCCATAGGCGACCGCGGCGCAGGTAACGATCGCGCGAATGACGGCAGACCAGAACAGCGCGCGGCCGTGCCCCACGCCTTTCAGGTAGGGAATGAAAGTGCTGCAAGGCGTCAGAATGCCTTTGGAAAGCGCAAGCAGTCCCAGTACCGGCCAAGCATAAGCCCACTGCTGGCCGAAGAGAACGCGCATGGACGGTTCCGCGAGCGCCCAAAGACCGAACATCATCGGAGCGAGCAATACGGTCGTCACCTGTGTGCTGAACATCAACGCCTGCGACCGGCGCTGCTTGTCGTCCATCATGCCGCTGAAGGCGGGGAATAGAACGCCCATGACGGCCGAAAGCACGACTTGGTTCGGAATGCTGGCAAATCGGTTGGCGGCCGAATAGGCGCCGGCATCGGCAAGGCCCAGATAGCGCGAAATGATCACCATCGGCGACTGGAAGGTGATGAAGTTGGCGATTTCAGAGCCCATCATGCCAAGGCTGAAACGGCTTAATCCGATGACCCGGCGGGGGTGGAAAACGAGGCGCGGCATATAGTGCGAGACGGCATACAGGCCGCAAAGGCGCACGAGTGCCGACACGAAAAGCTGCGCGATCAAGGCCCAGACGCCCCAGCCGAGAAGCGCCATCACAACGGCGACGACGGCGCCGAGCGATTCGGAGACCATGCTCCAGACGGCGTCCTTGCTGAAGTTCATGCGCCGGGCTAGCAGCGAGTAGGCAACATCCCCGCCGAGCTGAAGAGGAATGAGAAAACTCATGATTCTCAAGAGATAAGCGGCTTCTGGAGCGCCAAGCAGCGCAGCAAAGAAATCCGCATAGACATAGAGCCCAAGCGCCATGAGGCAGGAAATCGCCAGGTTTGCCCAGAAGACGGAATGGACCGTTTCCATCTCCTCCTCACGCTGAATGACCAGGGCCGAGGTCAGTCCCGCGCCCCCGATCATGGCCAGAAACTGAACAACGGTCAGCGCAACGGCGACTGCGCCGAACTCCTGCGGCGTGAGGATACGGGCAAGAATCGGCACGGTGACAAACTTAAGCCCGAATGTGCTTGTCTTGGATAAAATGCTCCAACCGACATTGCTCGTGACGGATTTGACGTTAACTGTAGGGGGCATGTTAAATCCTGTGTGTCGATTGGGAGGATCAAGGCAGAGGAGAAGCGCCGAGGTGGGGCGCAGGCTGAGGGAGGAAACCAGCAACATCTTCTAGACAAACCGCAAGGACGAAAAGATGGCGAAATTTACGGTTATCATTCCTTACTACCAGAAACAGGCTGGAATTCTGCAACGGGCGCTGGAGTCCGTTTTCGCGCAGAGTTACCAGAATTTCGATATCATCATTGTCGATGATCAGTCGCCCTTCCCGGTGGAAGTCGACCTCGACAGCCTGCTGCAGGAGCAGCGTGCGCGCATCAAGGTGATCAAGCAGCCGAACGCCGGGCCCGGCGGAGCGCGCAACACGGGCCTTAACAACGTGACGGCGCAAACGGATTTTGTCGCCTTTCTCGATTCCGACGACCTTTGGACCAAGGATCATCTCAAGAACGCCCACGATACGATGACCCGTTTCGGATCGGATTGCTACTGGGCTTCGATCACCGGCGGCGACGCCTTTCACTACCATTTCAGGGTGTCCGAACTGCAGAAAACCGAGACCGTAATCCGGCTTTCCGAGACCCCGCTGGTTCTCGAAGTTCCCGAATTCCCCAAGGTCATGCTCCGGGATTGGAGTTTCTTGCACCTGTCCTGCATGGTTATCGGGCGAAAACTGTTCGAGGCTCTCCGCTTCGAAGCGGAACTTCGTCTGGCGGCAGAAGATGTGCTGTTCTTTTGCGATTGCTCGATTGCGGCCGAGCGGGTCATCCTCTGCAACGACCCGGGTGCGGTGCGGGGAGAGGGCGTCAATATCTTCCACAGTATCGATAGTGATTCTCCGCAGTTTCTCACGCAGCAATTCAACACGTGGGTTGCACTCGATACGCTGGAGGGGCGGTTTCCACGCAAAACGGCGGAAGCCGCATCCATCCACACCTACAAGCATACCGCTAGAAAACAGGCTCTCTGGAGCCAGGCGCGGTTGGTCAAGCGGCGGAAGATGCCGCAGTTCAATCTCCTTGCACGCTGGGTCTGGCGCGATCCCAGACTGTTGCAAAGTGCGCTTCAGCTTGCCGTCGGCAAATTATCACGATAGCCTTCGCAGGTGCAGCATTTTTTTGCTGTGCACACTGACATCCGTGACTGCACCGGCATGTCGTGTCATTTCACGTCCCTTGGCAATGCAGACAGGAGTTGGTCATGGACCCGTATTACTGGGAATCGCAGCACGGAAACTTCGGCGACGATCTCAATCTGTGGCTCTGGGATTTTCTGATCCCGGGCTTTCGCGACGTTCACGCGGAAACCCTTCTCGTCGGCGTCGGGACGGTCCTCAACCGTGCGCTTCTACCGGAGGGCCGGCATAAGCTGGTGCTGGGAAGTGGCTTCGGCTACGGTACCTTACCGGACATGAGTGATAAACGCGAATGGGACATTCGCTGCGTGCGCGGCCCTCTGACGGCGCAGAAGGTGGGCATTGATCCAAAACTCGGCATCATTGACCCGGCCGTCATGGTCGCGGAAATGCCCGAATTCAAAAACCTGCCGAAAAAGCACAAGAAGAGCTTCGTTCCCCACTGGGAATCGGCTGCCGCCGGCATATGGCCCGTCATTTGCGGAACCGTCGGCCTGCACTACATCGATCCGCGCGGCGACGCCAAGGAGGTCATTCGCGAGATTGCCCAGTCGGAATTGATCGTCGCCGAATCGATGCACGGCGCCATCCTTGCCGACGCGTTCCGCGTGCCGTGGGTCGCGGTCACGACGTCCAACAGCATCAACAGCTTCAAATGGAACGACTGGGCCCAGACCGTTGGTGTTACCTATCGTCCACGTCACGTTCCCGTATCAACCCGGGCCGAAGCGATCGCCAAGGGCGCGCGTTTCTGGGGCATTGGCTTCGATACGAGGCAACCGGCTCTGGAAGATCCGAACAAGCGGCAGATCGATGACAGCGCGATGGTTGCCGTGCGAGATCCCACGCAGACCTCGCTGCGTGTTGCCGCAAAGCAATTGCTCGCCGCGCCTTCGGCCCTGTCGCTGTGGCAGGCCGCACGCGCCACGCAGCAGCTGAGCGCCGATCACGTTCTGGCTGAGCGCAAGGAGCGCTTTCTGGACGTCATTGAGAGCGTGCGCCGCGCCTACCTCTAATGCATGTCGCCCAAAAGTGTGCAGCGGTTTTGGGACAACGACATGCATAAGAACAAAGACCTAAAGCGCATCGCGTGAATCCGTTTTGACGCGATGCGCTTTAGTCGCGGCCGCACGATCCAAGGGCCATCAACCCCACTGCATAATTCCTTAAATCGGGAATCAATTTAAGGACAAAATTATGCAGCAGTTTCAAAATTCTACAGCGTCCTTTGCGCGTCATATTTGACGCGGGGCGCGCTAGCCTCAGGCGGCAGTTGATGGCGGCTGCAGGAGATAACGCAGCGCGCCCGATCCGCCGAGCGCCACCGGCGCCGTTTCGGGCTGCCGGCGAAAACGCTCGGTCTTGTCGGCAAGGATTCCACCGGCAATCGCCGGGATCGCGGATGGCTTGCCGAGCGCGTAGAGCAGGGCGGCCTTCGGGCCGGATTGCCGCTTGATGTCGAGGAATTCCCTCAGCTCGTATCGCCCGCGAATATGCCGCTCGTGCCTGCCGATCAGCGCCCTGGCCTGGTCGGAAAGGTCGGTCTGCGACAGGATTGCCCTGTCGGCCTCATAGAGCCGCTTCAAATCGATCGTACGATGGCTGCCGCTCAGCGAATTGCTGCGAACGACCGCGCCATAGCCGCAGCTGTGAATGATCTTGTAGCGCGCACCCTTCGCCAGCGCGCGGGCGTAGAGGTCGTAGTCCTCGCCCAGCCGCAGGCTTTCCTGATAGCGAAGCGTGTGCGCGTCCAGAAAATCACGCCGCATCAGCGGTTTAAGAAATCCGATCTCTCCACGTCGGACGCCACGCTTGGAGATATTGCCCTCGATGAATTCGCCGAGATCAAGAATCCGCGGCGCAGCCGGGAAGGTTTCAAGCGCAAGATGCGCGCTCGATGCCTTTTCCTCGTCGACAAAGGCTATGTTGTCGGCGATGAAATCCCAATCCGCCTGGGACAGAAGGCTTTTCAGTCGGCCGGCAAAGAAAAAATCATCGGCATCGAGGATCGCAAGCACGGGTGCCTTCGATAGCGAGATGGCGTGATTGCGGGCCGCCGCCGGTCCCCTGTTGATGTCGAAGCTCGCGACGCTCAGCCTGCCGGTCCCGTCATCCACTTGCCGGGAAACATCCGCGGTGCCGTCGCTAGAGCCGTCGTCAACGACGATCACCTCCGCGGTTTCAGGTTCCGCCAGCGCTGACTTGATAGCACGCCCGATCGTCTCGGCCGCATTCTTCGCGGCAATGATGACGCAGACATCGGCATTCGGTTTCATGATCATCTTCCTCTATCGCTGTCATGCCGAAACTAGGCCGGCTTTGAACAGGCGACAAGGCACGATGTTGCACTTGCGAAGAGTTTGCCGTCTTCGCGCTCTGCAAAAGGATACCGGAAATGGGAAATCAGGGGCAGTTTATCGGCGCGTTCAGGAGTTGAAGTGGCGCGGATTGTTAGGGACGCGAAGGGTTTTCGGCTCTTTGTCCTCGCCGGTCGATGCGGAAGCAGCGGAATGGCCCTGCGCCACTTTCCGGCGCCCCCTGCCTTCTTTTGTCACAAGCACCACGACGGCGACGAAGTATCCGGCCTGCAACAGAACGGCGCAGACCAGTGTCTGCCAGGCTGTTGTCCAGGCCGAGCCAGTCAAAAAGTAGGTTGCTATGGCAAAAACGGCCAAGCAACCCAACATGCTGACAAAAACACGTGGTGCAAACATCAGGACACCCTCAAGGCTACGTCTTGATTTGCGCGCATCATGGAAAAAGCACCTTCTCCTCTTAGGCGATTATTAACATATCGAACGTGGGCTGCAGATTCAACCGCCGCCGGGACACTATGTTTCATCTTTGTCAGAACCATTTACCGCATCAAATCTTAGCTCGCATTTAAATTCATCTGTAGATTGCGCGATAACTGGAAACATTTTTGGTGTCATCGGACACGACGATACGCCCGTCGACCACCTTGCATCGCCGACCCGGTACGACGGTCTGCAAATCAGTGCACGGAACAGGATTTTGCCACATTTCCGCCGTGCTTCCTTCTGGAGAAGCAATCAAAGGGAGAGTACTGTATTTTGCATACCCAAAGGTTGCGGAAAAACAGCTTTATTGGTCAACTTTTGTTACAAAATTAGCGGTTTTTAATAAAAACATGTGCAGTGCAAAATAATGTTGCATCGCAAAAATTACGCGCAAAAAATTGAATACCTGCGGTATAATGACAAGAGCTCAAAGCGTATTTAAATAGAACGTAAACGATTAAATCGCTTTAAATAAGAGTAAATTACGATTTCTTCTCAAGAACGTTTCAGTCAATATTGATTATTTCCTATATTTATCTTTGCGGTACGATGATATGATGCATTATAATCAAAATAATAATCGATTTTTTAATTTTTAACTTAAGGGCGGACCCGCTGAGTCGCGAAATGCGGCATGAAATCTGCCTTTAAAAAACAAAATCTACCTCTACACTCTCTCGTGTAATTGATGCCATGCGCCCCAAGGGGACCCGACCAATCGCCAACGCAAATGGAGTTATCTCCCATGAAGTCTGCGACTCGATCGGCAAGTTCGCCGTATTTTACGACCATCGAAGCCGGGGCACACCGGCCGATAGGGGGAATATCAAAGAGGGGGTTCGACATCGTTGCAGCGTCTCTGGCGCTCATCGTCTTTAGTCCGATTTTTCTGCTTCTCATGGCCCTGGTGAAGTTTTCGGATGGCGGCAGTGTCTTTTATGGACACCGCCGCGTGGGTCACAATGGTCGCTTCTTCAAGTGCCTCAAGTTTCGGACCATGGCGCCGGATGCAGACAAGATCCTGCAGGATCATCTGCGCAAGAATCCCAAAGCCTATGAGGAATGGCAGGCGACCCGCAAACTGCAGGACGATCCGCGCGTTACGGTCGTCGGCAGCGTGCTGCGCAAATTGAGCCTTGACGAGCTCCCGCAACTCCTCAACATCATCCGCGGTGACATGAGCGTCGTCGGCCCACGTCCCGTCGTGGAAGACGAGCTTGAGCTTTATGAAACATCGGCGGTCTACTATCTGAAGTCACGCCCCGGCCTGACCGGACTGTGGCAGGTCAGCGGACGCAACGATGTTTCCTATGCTGCACGGATTGCCTTCGATACCCACTACGTCACCAACTGGTCGCTGATCAACGATGTCGTCATCGTAGCAAAGACAATTCCCGCCGTCTGCCTGTCCCGAGGCAGCTACTGATCTCAGTCTTCAGCCTCGTGATACGCCGCTTCCGTCGTCACGTCGGGATCGGCTTTGTTAATTAAGTGAGGGATTTTTATGAAAAGAAGTCTTTGTCTAGGACTTCCTGCCCTTGGCAAGCGAGCCGCAGGCGCGGCGCGCCTTTCCGCACTCGCGCTCGCAATCAGCGTTTCGGGTCTCCAGGTGGCTCTTGCCGACGATTACACACTCGGCGCCATGGACAAGTTGAGAATCCGCGTTGCAGAGTGGCAGACCGCCGAAGGAACCGTCAGGGATTGGTCTGCCGTCAGCGGCGACTACACGGTTGGCGCGTCGGGCGGCATTTCCCTGCCGTTTCTCGGTACTCTGCCTGCCTCGGGAAAAACGACGTCCGAGGTCGCCGATGAAGTCGGGCTGCAGCTTCAAAAACTGTTCGGCTTGCCGGACCGTCCGTCTGCCTCGGTGGAACTTGCCCAGTACCGGCCGATCTATCTGGCCGGAGACGTCCAGACGCCTGGAGAATATCCGTTCGCGCCGGAGATGACGGTCCTGAAGGCGGTCAGCCTTGGCGGCGGACTGCGTCGGGCCGAAAGCGGTCAGCGTTTTGCACGCGATTTCATCACGGCCCAGGGCGAATCCTCCGTACGGATTGCCGAGAGAAACAGGCTTCTCGTCCGGCGCGCACGGCTGCAGGCAGAAATCGCCGAGAAGAGCGACATCGCCGTTCCCCCGGAACTGAAAAACGCCGCCGATGCGGCAAATCTCGTCGGGAGCGAAAAGGCCCTGATGGTCTCGCGCGACAAACGCTTGAAGCTTCAACTGACGCAGCTTGCGGAGTTGAAGTCCCTGCTGCAGAACGAAATCGAGGCACTCGGCAAGAAGTCCGTCACCCAGACCCGACAACTGGAACTGGTGATGGAAGACAAGGACCGCGTCGATACACTGGCGGAAAAGGGGCTCGCGCTGAGCGCGCGCAAGCTCACCGTCGAACAAAGGGCGGCAGATCTGCAGGCGGCCCTGCTTGATATCGACACTGCGTCTTTGAAAGCCAAGCAGGATGTCAGCAAGGCCAATCAGGACGAGACCAACCTTCGAAACGATTGGGATGCCCAGCTCGCCCAGGAACTGCAAAACACCGAAGCGGAACTGGATACGCTGGCTCTGAAACTCACCACCAGCCGCGACCTCATGACCGAAGCACTCCTGCAATCGGCCGACGCGGCGCAGACGCCGCAAGCCGGGGCGGTTGCCAGCATCACCTACTCCATCGTCCGGCAGAAGGATGGAACGTCAACCAAGATACCGGCGGACGAAGGTACCCTTGTCCTGCCGGGCGACGTCGTTAAGGTCGAGCCCATGGCTGTTACCCAGTGATGAGGCCCGATTGGCCGATGATCCTGCTTAAACCGTGAACCGCAGACTATCGGCAGATCGAAGGAGAGGGCTTCGCATGACTGAGACATCGGCGCGAAAACACGGGCCAGGTCTGAACACCGATGGCGACGCAACTGATGCGGAGATAAACCGAAAACTGACCGAGCATTTGAGAGCGAACGCAATCAAGATCACGGCAGATGCGGATGTGCTGAAACCGCCGCGACAGTCCGGCAGCCCTGGCCGGAGACCTGCCCTGATACCAGTGAGGGCCTTCGGCATGGCAATTGCCCAGATCTTCGGTTTGGTGGCGCTCGTCGTTCTCATGATCTTCGCTTCGATCCATGCCTACCTCTACGAAAAAGAGGCGAGGTAAAGGGGTGGATTTCGACAGCCTGCCCCGTTTTCGGCTGAGTTGGTGCCCCATGTTGACCTGCGGGAAGAGTTAGCACCCGGTTGCCGCCATCCAGGGCGGGCGCGAGGGAGGCACTGGTTCTCTGGATGCGGCCAAGGCGAGGCTGGCGGTTGCCAGTGGCAGCGACACCGCCCATTTACCCTGCTGAGAATTTGCGATACGCCCCGCGGAACATGCCCTTTGGCCGCCGCAACGTTTTGGACCTCGCGCACACATGATTCGTATTGACAGCATCAGCAAGCAGAACAGCCACCGTCTGCTCTTCATCGAGGCCTCCGCGGCGCTCAACAAGGGCGAGAAGATCGGCCTCGTCGGTCCGAACGGGGCCGGCAAGACGACGCTCTTCCGGATGATCACCGGCGAGGAGCAGCCCGACGAGGGGCAGGTGTCCGTCGATAAGGGCATGACCATCGGCTACTTCAATCAGGACGTGGGCGAGATGGAGGGCCACAGCGCCGTCTCCGAGGTGATGAATGGCGCCGGCCCGGTGAGCGACGTTGCGGCTGAATTGCACGAACTCGAGGCCGCCATGTCGGACCCGGACCGGGCTGACGAGATGGACGCGATCATCGAGCGCTACGGCGAGGTACAGGCGCGCTACGAGGAACTGGACGGCTATGCGCTGGAAGGCCGCGCACGCGAGGTTCTGGCAGGTCTGAGCTTCAGCCAGGAGATGATGGACGGGGACGTCGGCAAGCTGTCAGGCGGCTGGAAGATGCGCGTGGCGCTGGCCCGCATTCTCCTCATGCGGCCGGATGCCATGCTGCTCGACGAGCCGAGCAACCACCTGGATCTCGAAAGCCTCATCTGGCTCGAGGAGTTCCTGAAAGGCTATGACGGAGCGCTGTTGATGACCTCGCACGACCGCGAGTTCATGAACCGCATCGTCACCAAGATCATCGAGATCGACGGCGGATCGCTGACCAGCTATTCGGGCGACTATGCCTTCTACGAGCAGCAGCGGGCGCAGAACGAGAAGCACCAGCAGGCCCAGTTCGAGCGGCAGCAGGCGATGCTCGCCAAGGAAATCAAGTTCATCGAGCGGTTCAAGGCGCGCGCCTCGCACGCAGCGCAGGTGCAGAGCCGCGTGAAGAAGCTGGACAAGATCGAGCGGGTGGAGCCGCCCAAACGCCGCCAGGCGGTGGCGTTCGAATTCCAGCCGGCGCCGCGCTCGGGCGAGGACGTGATAAACCTCAAGAATGTGCACAAGAGCTATGGCAGCCGCAGCATCTATGAAGGGCTGGACTTCATGGTGCGCCGCCGCGAACGCTGGTGCATCATGGGCATCAACGGCGCCGGTAAATCCACCCTCCTGAAGCTCGTTGCCGGTTCCGCCGCGCCGGATCAAGGCAGTGTCGCTCTGGGGGCCAGCGTCAAGATGGGCTATTTCGCCCAGCACGCGATGGATATTCTGGACGGCGAGCGCACCGTGTTCCAGTCGCTGGAAGACGCGTTCCCGAAGGCGGGGCAGGGACCACTGCGGGCGCTGGCGGGCTGTTTCGGATTTTCCGGCGATGACGTGGAGAAGAAGTGCCGGGTGCTGTCGGGCGGCGAGAAGGCGCGGCTGGTCATGGCGATCATGCTGTTCGACCCGCCGAACCTCTTGGTGCTCGACGAACCCACCAACCACCTCGACCTCGACACCAAGGAAATGTTGATCAAGGCACTGTCCGAATACGAGGGCACCATGCTGTTCGTTTCGCACGACCGGCATTTCCTCGCAGCACTCTCCAATCGGGTGCTGGAACTGACGCCGGAGGGCATCCAGCAATATGGCGGTGGCTACACCGAATATGTGGCCCGCACCGGCCAGGAGGCGCCCGGCCTGCGCAGTTGAGTTGAGCGGTTGGCAGCCGCTCAGCCATTCCCAGATAGGTTTCAGGGGCTATTCTTTGCGATTCTGTCGCGCGACACATGAGCGCCAACAACATCAAGTTCTCGACCATCCTGCTGCAGCAAAGGACGTCCCGACACGCAGACGCGGTTTCGGCCCTGCGATTTCGCCTGATAGAGTGCGACATCAGCTGACTGGATCAGATGGGGCCAGCATGTAGATCCGGGGCCGACACTTGCCACACCGAAGCTCGCGCTGATCTGTAGACGGGATCCTTGACCGGACAGTCTAACAGGGTGTTCCTCGATGGCTGTTCGCAAGGCGTTGGCGAGCCTGGCAGCCGCATCAAGATTTCCATCGGGGATGAGGACGGCGAACTCCTCCCCGCCGAAGCGAGCAGCGATGTCGGATGACCGCACCGATGACCGCAGCAGCGCGGCGACCTGACGCAGAACCTCGTCGCCGGCGAGATGGCCATGTGTATCGTCGACGCTTTTAAAATGATCGATATCGAGCAAAATCAGGCATGATGGCGGACCGGCTTTGTTCTGGACGACCAGAACCTGACCGAAGCGTTCGAAGGATTGCCGGTTCCACAGGCCGGTCAACTCATCCTTTTCAGCTTGTTCTCTCAGCTCTGACATGAGCGTATCCCGCTCACGCAGGCGCTCGCGAAGGAACTGGAGAGCGTCGTAGACGCGCTGCATCTCGCGAACCCGGGTTCGAAGCGGCTTGCTCCCTGGATCACGAACTTCGGCGAGCGAGAGAATGTCTTCCCGCAAGGAAAATAGAGGCACTAATACAGACGCGTGGATCAGACGCAGTAAGCCGGCGAGGACCACAAGAGCCGCCGTGACGGAAAGGCAGGCAATCATCAGCTGCTCGAGCGCCGCGTCGCGCTTGTATGTGAATGTTTGCATCGCCTCGGCAAGGAAGTTCGTCCTGAACTCTTCGAGCGGTCGCAATGTTTTAACGAACTGAGTAGGTGAGCTCGTCGGCTGCGAGCGAATGTTTGCCCGATACTCGCCCTTCGCCGGTTACTCTGTCGATGATTGCAAGTCCGCCTCCGAAGAATGTCTTCTCGATCTCCTCAGGAACGGCTCGCGCTTGAGGCCGGGATTGATCGCTCTTATGTCGGGCGAGTGGAGCGTGGGATGGAGAATGTTACCGTCGCGACGTTGGAAGCGTTCGCAGCCGTTCTCCAGGTCAATGTCGTTGCGCTGTTCGCGCCACCGCCCGCGTCCCTTCGATCAGGACGAAAGCCCAACGAGCGTTGAGCGAAAAAGGGCATTGCGCAAATCGTTGCAATCTCACTTCACCGTCAGCGGCAAGTCGTTCTCTGGAAGGCGCGCTCCGAAGAGCGATCTTTTCACATCGGTGGAGGGACGCAACGCTGTCGAAAGGCCAGTATGCGCCATCTTCGGTCGGTAGTATCATATCGTAAGCGCCCCTCCATCGGCGCTCGCCGCGGTTTAAGAAGCTTGAGGCCGGATTTGCGATGTCATCGACCGAGTTTCATCTTGTCACGCAATGGATCGTCGATTCATCGGTTGAAGATGTCTGGCGGGTGCTCAATACGCCTGAGACCTGGCCCGACTGGTGGCCGTCGGTGAAACAGGTCGATCTTTTGCGCGAAGGCGACGAGGCGGGCATCGGTTCCGTTCTTAGGATACGATGGTCCACCGCACTGCCTTACGACTTGGCCTTCGAGATGCAAACGGTCAGGGTGGAACCGCTTTCGATCATCGAGGGCCGAGCCTCCGGCGAGCTTGAGGGCATCGGCCGATGGACGTTGCAACCCAAAGGCGCCAAATGCCATGTGCGCTACGACTGGATCGTCGAGGTCACAAAGCCTTGGATGGTCAGATTTTCATTCATCCTGAAGCCGATCTTCCGCTGGAACCATAACGTCGTCATGGAGCGCGGCCGGCGCGGTCTTGTGCGTCATCTCGCCCGCGATGGCTGAAAGACGTCGCCTCGACTGTAGGCCTTGTTCCGATCGACAGACGGACACTGTTCGACCGAGCGCGCCGGCATGATCCCATATCATGCAGCTTTAAGCACGCCCTTCCCAGATCCGTGCCAGTTCGACGAGCGTCTTGACGGCCTTTTCCATGTCCTGCCGGCTGACCCATTCGAGCGGGGAGTGAAAGGCGTGACCGCCCGCGAAGATATTGGGGCAGGGCAGCCCCATGAACGATAGCCGCGAACCATCGGTACCGCCGCGGATACTGCCGCGCACCGGCTCCATGCCGGCGCGGCGGATTGCCTCGATGGCGTTTTCGACGAGCTGCGGATGACGGTCCAGTATGGCCTTCATGTTGCGATATTGCTGCTTGACCTCGAAGGTGTAGGACGAACCCGGATAGTCCGCCATTACGCCCTTGACGAGTGTCTCAAGCATGGCTTCCTTGGCTGCAAGTCCCGCATCGTCAAAATCGCGAATGATGAAACTCAGGACCGCCTTTTCCATCGAGCCGGTCACGCCCGTCGGGTGAACGAAGCCCTCTCGGCCCGCGGTCGTCTCAGGTGCTGCGTCCTTCGGCAGCCGGCTGAGAATTGCGCCGGCGATCTTGGCGGCATTCTCCATCTTTCCCTGAGCGAAGCCGGGATGGATGGCGACGCCCTGAATGGTGATCTCGACGCCATCGGCCGAGAAGGTTTCATCCTCAATATGCCCGGCTGTTTCGCCGTCGACCGTATAGGCGAACTGCGCGCCGAGCTTTTCGAGATCGACCTTGTCGACGCCGCGGCCTATTTCTTCATCTGGTGTGAAGAGGATCTTGATCGTGCCATGCCGGATGTCCGTATTGTCGACCAGGAACTGCGCTGCGGTCATAATCTCGGCTAGGCCGGCCTTGTCGTCGGCGCCGAGCAAGGTCGTGCCATCGGTCGTGATGATATCGTTGCCGATCTGGTCGCGCAGCGCCGGATTGTCGCTGACGCGAATGATCTGCTGCGGATCGCCTGAAAGCTGGATGTCGCCACCGGTATAGTTCCAGACGATTTTCGGCTTGACGTTCATTCCGGTGAAGTCGGGTGCCGTGTCCATGTGCGAGCAAAAGCAGATCACCGGCACAGGCTTGTCGACATTGGACGGAATGGTCGCATAGACGTAGCCATGCTCGTCGATGTGCGCATCGGACAGGCCGATTGCCAGCAATTCTTGGACAAGCATGCGGCCGAGGTTCTTCTGCTTCTCGGTCGAGGGTTGCGTCGGCGACCTGGGATCCGATTGGGTATCGATGACGACATAACGAAGGAAGCGATCGACAACAGTATCCGTCATGGGCTCCGGTCCATTTTTCTTGCTCGTGACAAACGGCTATAGCCTTCGCCGGCGGTGCCGTGAATGGAATTTTCGCTTTGCCGTGTCGTTTTGAAATGGCAACGCGCTGTTCCGTCTGTCATGGCCCCGTCTTGGTCATTCGATTCGACCGACTGAGCGGAGTATCTTGAATTGCGTTTCTTCGTCCTGCTGGCCGAGCGCAGCCATCAGGTCTCGCATCGTACGTCGCAGGCTGTAAAGCTGATCCACAAGTTCCATGACAAGGTCCACACCCGCCTCGTTGACACCCATGTCGCGGCTCATCTCGATGATCAGTCGACCGCGTGCGAAATCCGCATCGCGAAATTGCGGTTCGGGGCCCGTCGTGTCGGGAACAAGCCAGCCCTGCTCGATCCACACGGCGAGAACTGGCGGGTCAATCTTAAGCTTCAGGCAAAATTCAAGCTCGTTCATGGTGCCATCCCCATGCTCTTTCTCGGATCCTGTCTGTTTGCCTCGGACCATTCCTTCATGAAAGCGGTGAGACGCGGATCGGGATTGTCGGGCAACACGATCTTCAGCGTCACAAAAAGATCGCCGCGGCCACCGCCCCGCGTCGGCACGCCTTTACCCTTCAGACGCAAGATCTTGCCGCTGTTGGAATGTGAGGGCACCGTCAGCGTCACTGGACCGGTGGGTGTCGGTGCGCGGATTTTGGCGCCGAGGACCGCTTCGCTCAGCGAAATTGGCAGATCCAAGCGAATGTCGTTGCCGTCGCGCTCGAAGAAACGGTGTGGTCGCACGTGAACCTCGACGAACCCGTCGCCCGGAGGCCCGCCGCCAAATCCCGGCTCTCCCTTGCTGCTGAGACGCAATGTCTGTCCATCGCGTGTTCCCGCAGGGATTTGAACGTCAAGGGCGGTGCCGTCCGGCAGTCTCACCTGGGTTTTGGCGCCGTTCACGGCATCGAGAAAATCGACCTCCATCGAGAAATAGCGATCTTGCCCCTTCGAACGGAACTGACCATCGTGCGTGCGGCGGGAAAAGAAAGCGGAAAAAGGATCTTCCGTCTCGCCAAAATCGGCAAAGCCGGCGCTGTTATGATAAGGATCACCCGGGCCGCTTGCCGACGCATAGTCGCGGTAATAATTGCGGGGTGCCTGCTCAGCACCCGACATATCGATCTCACCGCGGTCAAATCGAGCCCGTTTCTGCTCGTCGCTCAGAAGCTCATAGGCGGTGGAGATTTCCTTGAAGCGCTCCTCCGCAGGGCCGTCGCCGGGATTGAGGTCAGGGTGGTGTTTCTTCGCGAGCTTGCGGAATGCGCTTTGGATATCCTTTTGTGTGGCGTCCCGCTTCACGCCCAAAATGTAGTAAGGGTCGCGGCTCATCAACGTCTCCCTGAAATACCGTTGTCGGGGCACGAGCCAATATAAGCTTTGCCCGCCTTGGATGCTAATCCGAACTTGAGCGTGCAAGCCGACGTAAAACGAAGGCGCGCGGTGCCTTGCGGGAGTCATCGATTGTCGGGCGAAGGATCAAAGAACCGATCGCCCTGTTCTTCTCACGCGATATTCGGCGCGCGCCGCCGAGTCTGCTTCCTAGCCGTGATTGGGGTACTGCAGGCGAAAGTATATCCGAACCATGGCGTTCCCAACCGATAGACAATCCTTTTCGGATAGTTGATAACTCATTGACAGCGACGGTCAGGGGGAAGCTTCCTATGGATTTCACAGTCATCGATGCTGGTCTGGTGGCAAAGCTTCTCCTGCTCCTGCTCGTCGGCATGGGACCGAAAATTGCACTCGTGCCGTTCCTGGAAATGACCCAGGCCTTCGATGCGAAGACAAAGGCGGCGATAGGCCGCCAGATGGTCTTGACGGCGGTCGTCACGGCTCTGATCATTTTTGCGACCGGCGCTTTGCTGATGCGGCTGTTGCATATCACCGGCGGTGCGGTTGCGGTTGCCGGCGGCATTGTGCTTGCCCTGCTTGCGCTCAAAATGGCGGCTGGGCCGACCGAAAAACACCATGACGACCTCGGAATGCCGGTCGACCCGGCAAAAATCGCGGTCTTTCCCCTTGCTGTTCCCTATATGCTCAATCCCGTCGGCATTACGGTGCTCATCATTGCATCTGACGAAGTCGTTTCGATCGCCAGCGCCGGGCTCGTTGTCGGCCTGGTCCTGCTCGTCGCGGCCTTCGACTATCTGGTGTTTACCAATATCGATGCGTTGGCAAAGCGCATGAAGCCGGCCAGCCTTGTCATTTCGGAGGTCGTCTTCGGCATCCTTTTGACCGCGGTCGCCGTCCAGCTTTTCGTTACCGGCCTTGTTAATCTCGGGATCATCAGCGCGAACGTCACTCATTGATGATGCGAAATTTCGCTTCGTCCTCTCGCATCGTAGGGCGACGCGTTTGAAACGTTTGAGCTTGTCGACGGCTTGTTGGATGCGGGCATATCCATGAGTGCGGGCCTGGTGCGGAGCTTTGTGTGCTACGCGAACCACCCAAACGCTGCGATGTTGCAGGAGCGTCATCTGATAGGCTCTGTTCGCCTGGACGCGATGATCACTATCGGCCCGCTACGGACGAACGACGCGTCCCGCCCGCAGCGGGTAATTGCAATGACAGTGCTGTTCGTCGTAAGCATTTCGACCGCTTGATTTCAGAGGAGACGCAGCATGGACCGATTCACCGGCGGTTGCCTGTGCGGCAGCGTCCGAATTGTGGCGTCGGGACCCCCATACCGGGTCGGCCTTTGCCACTGTCTCGACTGCCGCAAGCATCATGGGGCCCTTTTTCACGCTTCCGCGGTGTTCCCTCAGGATGCGGTGACAATCGATGGAGAAACACGCGACTACGCCGGGCGGTTTTTCTGTCCCCGCTGCGGCTCGTCCATTTTCGCACGCACCGCAGACGAAATCGAAGTGAACGTAGGATCCCTGGATGCCCCCGACCAACTGATGCCAACCTACGAAAGCTGGATCGTCCGTCGCGAGTCCTGGTTGCCGCTGTTTCCGCTCACGAGACGATACGACCGCGATCGTGACGCCACGAGCCGCTTTGAGGAGTAGGTCGCACGAACGGTGCCAAGGCGCCGCTACGAGGTGACAGAGGTTTATGCCTTGATCGACATCTCGAACCAGATGCTCGAGGACAGCGCCTTCGACATGGAAGGCGAAATCCGCGGCCGGGGCGCTATCGACCTCTGCGCATCCCGACCCCTACCGCGCCGCCGACGCTGAGGAATGGACGCGGCTATTCGAGATCAGCGAGGGCCGTTTTCCGCTTCCCGTCGCCCATCTTCAGGGCCGGATGCTTTTTACTGCGACTGGTTGAGGCTTTGCGGCACGATATCCGCCGGCCGTGCCGTCCGCTTGCCATTGCCGATGATATGAGGGAGAATCCCGCTCTGGCCCTCTTGAGGCCTGGACAGTCTCCCATGATCGGAGAACACATGTCTCTGAGACCTATTTTGGTAGCCGCAGCACTGGCGCTTTTGACGCTTTCAGGATGCGCAAGCACCGGATCAAACAACACAACCTACGCACAGCCGCAAGGGCTAGGCCCGGACGCTACGATCGGCGGTGATCGCAGCAGCGGCATGGGCGGCCCGAGTGGCTATTAGCTTGCGCCAAGCCCTGCTAAGTCCTCTTCCACCCATGTCCGGTAGCGATCGAGCGCGGGGCTGATATCCTCGCCTGTGCAGCGCATAAAGGCTTGCCTGGTGGGGACGTGGACGAATGCCCAGCCAAGGACGGACTGATAGCTCTCTGCCTGTTGGGAGCGACCGTCTGCTTCGACAACGCGGGTCATCGGGCGTTTTCTCCGCAATCTTGCTCCAGACCCATTCCGTCTTTTTCTCGGCGGGATTGATGGGCTCTCCCGCCTGGCGATCGCCGCGTGAGTTTGGCAACATGTGGATTTTATTTAAGAAAGCCTTGGCTGGGGGATATGGATTCTCGCATGATTTCAATGGCTTAGCTAGAACACCTTGAAATCCCCTCTGTTTTGCCATCGCGAGCGACCGTGGATGCCACCTTTGTGCCCTGGCTATGGGCATCAGTCAACAGGACGGTCGAGCGGCAATAATTTCCGCTTTGGGACCTCAAGTTTGCGGTGAGGCGAGGATAATGCGCGTGACAGCTTTGCGCCCTCAGAAAACACGTTGAAGTCGTCACTGGCGCTCCCTAAAGCGGATGGGTGACCGGGGAGCGATTTGTATGTCGCCACGAAAATTATCCTCGATAGCTCTTCCCGCAGCGATAATGTCATTTCAGAGTCGGCGCGGGAAGTTACGAAGATCCACACGCATCAAATCGAATGGGAGGCAACGGGACGGGATATGGAGATCGCATTGCTGGACGCAACGACTATCGCGAGGCGTCTGGCCACGCTCATCGAGAGGCACGAGCAGATCTCCATCGCAGTCGCCTGGGGTGACCTCACCGGAGTTGCCGACACGCTTCTCGCGAATACGGCCAAGTTTCAATCCGTGCTGCTCGGTGTCGATTTCTCGGCTACTGACCCTGATCTCATCGATCGCCTTGTCGACGTCCCCAACTCTTTCGTCGCTAAAAACCGGCCTGGCTGCTTCCATCCTAAGATCTTTTACTTCCAGTCAGGTGCCAAAGCCGAGGCCATTGTCGGCAGCGCCAACTTCACCAAGGGTGGTCTGGGCATAAACCTCGAAGCAAGCGTACATGTGCAAGGCGCGGCGAACGATGGCTTCTTCGAACAGGTTCGCGACCAGCTCGCGCGGTATAAGCCCCTCCATCTCCCGATCACCCGGAAACTTGCCGACAGTTACCGCCGTCAGTCCGACGCGGCGGACAAGGCGCCAAGGCCGAAAAGCCCCGTCCTACCCGGCGAGACTAAGGGCTGGGCGAGCGTCACTTCACCGCTCGCGACTATGTCGTGGAAAGACTTCGTAAAGCTCGCCCGGCAGGATCTGCATCACGACTTCAAAAAGCGGATGAAGCTGGTCCGAGAGATCCAACAGATGTTCGCTAAGACCGCCTCATTCAGGGACCTTGCGGTTGCCGAATGGAAGGGTATTGCCGGTGTCCTTGGGGGGGCTGAAGCCGAAGCGGCAGGTCTCAATGACTTCGACTGGGGCTGGTTCGGCTCAATGGGCGGCGCCGGCACGTTTGCGGAACTAATAGGACAGCAGGATGACGCCCTCGCAGCAGCCCTAGATTTAGTTCCGAAGCGTGGAGACGTGACCGAGCGCCAGTTCGACGACTATGTTACAGCCTTTACCGACGCCTTCTCGGGATCGGTACGCAAGGCTCGTCTCGGCCCTGCGACCCGGCTCCTTGCCATGAAGCGTCCCGACATCTTCGTATGTGTCAATGCCGGAAACACGATCGGTCTTGCCGAGTCTCTCTCGTTCGCGCCGACTACCCTGTCCCTGGGCAACTATTGGAAGCGCGTGATCGAGCCGATCCAGCAGGCCCCCTGGTTTTGCGAGCCACGACCGACGGGTCGTAACATGGAACTTTGGGACGCTCGCGTGGCCATGCTTGACGCAATCTATTACTCTCCAATGTCGAAATGAACAGGATGGGCGAGCGGCAATAACTTCCGTATTCTCAATCGATCTCCCCGCCATTGGCGCGGCTCTGCTCTCTCCACCGATAGCGCGTTACTTTATCCTTTAACTGCGGGCAAATGTTTGCATTGTGCCGAGCGGAACTCGGCGGTGGCTATACGCATGTCCGCTTCGATGCTGGACAAGCTAGCGGCAGATGGTTTCTAATGTCCGGGCACACTCTTCTGTTTCCTGTCACGCGTCGGCGATGACAAACTTCTCTGGCTCAACGGTCAGACGGTATCGTGCCTGCTCCCTTCTATTTGAACCCAACCCTTCTTCATCGGACGTGAGCAGGCGTACTTCTGCGGACACCCACCCGTTCTCGACCCGTACAGACGACACCGCGAGATGGATGCCTTTGCCGAGATCACTGGAATTAAGAGCGTCGTCAAGGAGAGGGGCGCCTTCCGCATTGACGCGGCCCCATCTAAACGCTTGGAGAATGAGCATCGCCAGGTACTGCGTGCGTGAGCGAGAGGGTAATCCCGTCACGATCCGTTGCAGTCGCGCCGACCACGGTCGCGAAACCCTCACCCGAAAGGCGCCGAACCTCGGCGGCCTGCTCGTGCACCGTTACGGGGACGAGATATCGCGGTATGTTCGAAGCCACTTTGGCGGCGACCACCGCGGAAGCCCCCAGGCCGACCAAGTGCGCCGTGATCTCTTCGAGCCTTGCGAAGCGGAAGCAATAGCCGCCAAACTTGGCGGCAGGACTTTGCGGCGCTGCGGAGAAGATGTGCACGTCATTGGTTAATGCCTCGTCGCTGCGAAATCCGAGTCCCTTGTTACCAATGCCTTCGCTGATCTCCTTGTCGCTCATGCCGATATTGCGGATCGCTTCAAGGTTGGAGTCAGTGAACGGCCGGCCCCTGTTCCCGACTAGCAGCAGGCCTTGCTCGGGGCTCTCGATGATGAGGCGGATTGCGATCTCGCCCTTCTCGCCAGGTGCGTGTGCGTCGTGGGCATTCTGGATAAGCTCAAAGAGGACGCGGTCGCCATATTGGGTACCGATCACGTCGCTGAGGCTCTTGAGGCTCTCGTAAACCTTAACATTGCGATAGTGCGCATCGAGTGCGTGCCCAAGTTGCGATCGGGTCAGCGCCTCAATGGCGCCGGCGGCTGTCGCGTTCGCCTTTTCGGCGACGCTATTGAGCGGTTCGTCTAGGTAGGCCATGTCTCAACCTCGATTGAGCTCGCCGGGCAGTCGAGCGCGATCGGCGGACATATCGTTAACTGCCGCATCCGGGCGTTCCACCTCACCGCGCGCGACCTCTTTTGCTACTTAGCGAATTCAAGGGGTTGAAGCCTTGCTCGTTCCGGAAATAATCTCCGCTGTCTTGCACCGCGTATAACGGACACTTCGTGGCGCATCGATTGCATCCCTTACTAAGCTTTCCATCGACGCAGGTACGTGTGGCAGCACGCCGCTCAGTTATAGCTAGATCTTCAGTGATTGCTCCGAGCATCTCTATGTCGATCACGTGGGCGGCTATAGCCGCAGCCCTGACGGCCTCGATCGTTGACGAAATTGTGGGGATATTGCCGGTGTGCTCTTCTCGCGTGACCGCAGCCAATATGTGAGCGGCGCCTTTCAAGCCCATGAGCGTAGCGCCGATGGCAGATGAAACATGATCCTGCCCGACGGCAACGTCTGTGGGGATTGGTCCCAATGGCATAATTGGGATGCCAGTTGACGAAAGAACGTCCGCGATTACGGCAATCGAACTCGGTCGCGCATGGCCAGGGGACTCGATAATGACCTCAGCCCCTTCACGTTTTATCTGTTTGGCCAGTTCTAGCTGTAGCCTGATTTCGGACATTTGTGCGGTATCGGCGCTGTCGAAGATGTTGGCAGACCGGAACGAAGCTCCAAGGCTGATCGTGGTCTTATACTTCAGGCAGATAGCAATGATGTCAGGCAATATGCGCAGATAAACGTTTTCCCGGCGTCGCGAGACCGCGAGGTCTTTGATGACAATGCCTCCGCCTCTGGACGTAAATGGCACTAATCGAGATTGTGCCTCCGAGATGATTTCCGGTGTGGGGGTAGGATGAATGGTGATGATACCAACCCCACCTTCGGCCTGTTCCCTAACACGATCCAGTAGTTCGTGCTCGTCAATACATCCGTCACGAGGTTCGACCGTATAAATCGGCAAGGTCGCAGCGAAGTAACCGTATCCAAGTACCGCTTTCCAAATGGGCGTTTGGTTTTGGACGATGCTCAAATCGGAAACAATCTGGCAAGGCGCTTCGGCTTCACGCAACGCATCCAGTTTGCGAAGCTGATCAGAAATATTGCGACGATGACTGGCACCGATTAGCGCGTTTACGCGCGTTGGCTTTCCGGGGCCGACGTCCAAAGCAATACCATCTGGACGAAAAATGGTGGTCACCAACTTCTCCAGTGAGGCATTTTTGCTAATGCTAGGTCTATGATTTCCGCAGGTTGCATCGGAGTGCCATCGTCAGTGGCAGTGAGATACCGATTGTCATTTGGGAGGAGTTTTCTGATATGCGCTATCTGGGCCAGATCAGTAGATGAACCTGCACCGTTCTCGGCGACTAACAGAATGTTGCAACCGAGATCAGCCGCAAGCTCGACCTCTGCTCGTGTTCCCATTCCCCCGTCGAAGGCTAAAATGGTGTTAGCAGATCGGAGCATCTCAGCTCGCCACTCCTTGAGGCGCGGCAAGAGCTGCGGATCGTCCGAAAGAGCGGGAACTTGGGCGTAAGGGTTGGCAAAGTATCTAATCCGCTCCCGGAAATCGATCCTATCCTTGGCTGCCTGATCTACAAATGCCTGTATGAAATTCCGACTTGCGCCTGTGGACTGTCCATCGAACAAGACAACTGACACTTCGGTTCGTTTGGCTAGTTCTCTACCGACGTCTTCAGCCAACTTGCTGTTCGCGTTGTGCCCTCCAGTGACATACATAGTCGGCCCCCGCGACCTGAGTGCAATGCTATCCAAAGCAGCCGCATACTCATCAAAGTTGTCCACGATTGCGCAGTCAATTCCAATTCGCCGCAGGTCCATGACCCACTGTTGTTGCCTTTGAATAGCATCCGGAGTTCTGCTCGGATCAGCCCTCTTTTGAAGCATGTAGCGCTGTTTCGGCACCTTATGCGCGAGCCTTCGCGCCTCGACCAAAATATTAGCTATATTGGGGTCACCGTAGCCGTAGCCGGCAAACAGAAAGGTCTTTCGCTGAAGATCGTTTCTCAAACGCTCCGCCATGAGTGGATGTCTTACGAAATAGTCCTCAAAATCTTCACGCGTTATTACAAGCTCATCCGCAGAGGAGCGATTTATGCATCCATGCGCTTTAATAATTTCGCGTCGTCCCGGCTCATGGTGGTGCGCTATGTCTGTGTCTCGGGAATGGACAACAGGAGCGCCAACCGGATATGCCGATTCCAAGAGGTCGTCATAATTCGTTGTCCAGACCAAATCGATGGCGCTCCGGGCGAGCGCCTGATGGTAGTGATTTGGCCTTGCCTTTGATTGTTTAATGGCAGTTTGAATTCTTGCGAACAACGAAGTGCGAGATCCAGCAGACATGTTAACGATATATTGAGCAATCCCCGGGAGGTCGTCTTCCTCTTTGATCTGCAGTCCCATTGGCTCCGCCAAGGGTCGCAATAGATCCATCCAGTTCGGAAGCTTTGAAGGCGTGGAGATGCCCGCGCCGACGAACGCGGCGGCATTTCCGGTAAATGCCGCCTTACTCACTTCTTCAACAAGCGTTTCCTTTGAAATCGTCGGATTCATCAAATGCCTTCCCGGTCAGTAATATTCCCGAATATATCCATAGGCCTTTTCGAAGAGCTCCGGATCCTGGTGCAGCTTGTAGCGAAAAAGAGTCTGACGGAGCGCCTTCTTGACCTCGCGCTCGCCGGCATGCGTGGCCTGCCAGCCATCAAACCTGACTGCGCGGACTATCTCGTCGATGTCATCGACGACCCGCTTGACCATCACCGGCGTCTCGCCGTTCTGGGCTTCTTCAAAGAGCGCTGTCAATGCCGCCTTGCCGCGGTCGATGTCCTCTTCTTCTGGCATCTCGCGCTCGGTTTTCACAACATCCTTCGCCAGTGCTAGAAGCTCCTTTAAGAAATCAATGGAGAGGAGCAAGCCCTGTTGATGCCGGTTCTTCAAATCTTCCAGACGTTCGCCGAGCGCCTTGAACTTGGGATTTCCTGCATGCTTCCGTAGGCGGCCGGCCAACTTTACCGAAATTTCTTTGGCCTTCTTTTCCGGGTCAGGGTTTCCAAGGACGGTCTCAAGCAGTTCGGCGTCCAGAACCAGCGTATCGAGATCGTCTCGTACCGCGTCGACATGGACGTTTTCGTGGATCAGCTCGATGGTCTTCGCACCAAGCCGGTGCCAGAGGAGGCGACCTGTGCCGCTCGACGGCTTCAAGGATTCGTAAACTTGTGCCAACCAGCGATAATCTGTTTCGTACTGCGTTAGCACCGGATCGGGTGATAGAGCCTCCCAGATCCGTGCCAGTACGCTGAAATCGGCCGCGAAGGCGTCGCGAAGCTCATTGTTCGGGATGCACTCCTGCGCGGCAATCAGACCCTCGTAACCCGTGAGGCTGCGGTCCACGCCTGCGAAGTAGGCGAGGCACTTCTGCAGCGCGGTCGGCAGAGCATTGATGAGCTCTGCGATATTCGATACCGCCTTTTTCATTCCCTCTTCATCGAACTGCAGTGCCTGCGCGACATCGTCGAAGATGCCGAGATAGTCGACAATCAGGCCGTGGGTCTTCTGTTCGCCATAGGGGCGGTTCGTCCGGCAGATCGCCTGCAGCAGCGTGTGGTCGCGCAGCGGCTTGTCCAGGTACATGGTCTGCAGAATCGGCGCGTCGAAGCCTGTCAGCAATTTCGACGTTACGATGATGATCTTCAGCGGGTCCTTCGGATCGCGGAACCTGTCGAGCAGCTTTTCCTCGGCATCGCGGTCGCGCTTGTAGGCGGCATACTCGGGTTCGCCGCTGTTCACAGACATCACGATATCCGACACTTCCGGGGGCAGGTGTCGGTCGAGTTCCTGCTTATAGAGCAGACAGCTCTCGCGGTCGAAGGTCACCACCTGCGCGCCAAAGCCGTTCGGGGCGACCTTCTCCTGGAAGTGCTTGGCGATGTCGGCGCAGATCGCGCGGATGCGCTCGGGCGCCTTGACCAGTATCGACATCTTGGCGGCAGCCTTGCCCAGCCGATCCCTGTCCTCATCCGTCAGGCCCTGGGTCAGCTCGGCATAGGCATCCTCGATTGCCTTCTGGTCGATGTGCAGATCCACCAGCCGCGGCTCGAAATGCAACTCCTTCGTCGCACCGTCACGGATCGAGTCGTCGAGGCCATAGCGGCTCATATAGCCGCCCTGATCAGTCTCGGCGCCAAAGGCATAGAATGTGTTCTTGTCCGCCCGATTGATCGGCGTGCCGGTTAGGCCGAACAGGAACGCATTCGGCAGTGCCTCGCGCATCTTGCGGCCCAGATCCCCCTCCTGCGTGCGGTGCGCCTCGTCCACAAGAACGATGATGTTGTCTCGATCGTTCAGCATGCCGTCCGCCTCGGCGAACTTGTGGATCGTGGTGATCACCACCTTCCGCGCGTCCTTACCCAAGAGATCGGCCAGTTCCTTGCGACTTTCCGTGCGCACCATGTTGGGCATGTCGGCGGCATAGAAGGTGCCGGAGATCTGGCTATCCAGGTCGATCCGGTCGACCACGATCAGCACCGTGGGGTTCTTCAGCGCCGAATGCAGCCGCAGCTTGCGCGCGGCGAACAGCATCAGAAGCGACTTGCCCGACCCCTGGAAATGCCAGATCAGCCCCTTGCGCGGCTGGCCCGCCACCACCCGTGCGACGATCTTGTTGACGCCGTCCACCTGCTGATAGCGAGCGATGATCTTGATGCGGTGTTTTCCCTTCTGCGTCGCGAAGGCGGTGAAGCTGTCGAGCATGTCCAGCACCATTGCCGGTCGCAGCATCGAAGTGGCAGCTTTTTCCACCGCGCCTAGCGTTTGCGGGCCGTCATCATCGCGCCAAGGCCCCCACATATCGACCGGCATCCGGACCGAGCCGTAGCGAAACTCTTTGCCCTCGGTCGCCACCGAAAAGACGTTGGGCACGAACAGCTCCGGTACGTTCCGCTCGTAATCGTCATGCACCTGCAAGGCGGCGTCGAGCCAGCTTTGGCTGGACCGCACCGGCGTCTTGGCTTCGGTCAGCACCAACGGGATGCCGTTCACCAGCAGCACCAGATCGGCGCGTTTTTCTGTCTTGCCGGCGCGTATGGTGAACTGCTGGGTGACGACAAAGCTGTTCTTCTCGATGTCCTCGAAATCGATCAGGCGGATAGTGACGTGTTCGCCATTCGCGCCAAAGGGCATCGACCGTTCGCCCAGCAGCCAGGCCGCAAATTCCTCGTTCGCCTTCACCAGCCCGCCCGACCGCGCGCCCATGACGATGGCGCGCAGGCGGTAAAGCACGTCATCGGCCCGGCCGGGATTGGCGGCGATGTCGGGGTTCAGGCGGATCAGGGCGTCGCGCAGGTGGGGTTCTACCAGCACCTCCTGCGGCTGGCGGGGTAGGTCGGCGGGGGTGACATAGTGCCAGCCGAGGCCCGCAATCTTGCCCCCGAAACGGGCGAGGCCAGGCGAGAGCTGCGCCGGGCGGGCCGAGGCCGCGCCCGTAAGAAGGTCGCGCAGATGAGCTTCGACGGTGTTGGCTTCGGTGAAGGTCATTCACTCACCTCTATTTCTGCAAACACACCTTCACGAATCTTCGCATGGGCATACCGTGCCTTTTCCAGTCGAGCAGCCGCATCTGCAACAGCATCGGCCAGAAGCGAAATCCTCCCGCAGATTTCTTTCTGTTCTTCCAGCGATGGGACTGGCACAGGAACAGGATTAAGGTGCTTGTGATTAAGTTGCGGAACTGACGTCGTATCGGCGAACCGCCAAAGGCCAATCCCCTTGAAAAACCACATCAGATATTCGGCAGACACACATTCTGGATGGGGCTCAAGCGCCATCAAATTCGGGTCCAGAGCCGCAGGACGTGCAAGAATGCCGATCTTATTCAGAAAGATCGATGCACCGCGCTTAGGGAAAACGACGGTTCCGGGCTTAAAGACCCGTATGCCAGGGTTTCTACTGGCCGAGAACCGGACTTCTGCGTTCTCGAGCTTTCGATGGTCGGCATTTCGATTGAAGTCGGCAACTTTGAAGAAGAGCGTGTTCCCGTCATCACCAGCTACGGGCTCGCCATTCCCGCTGCGTGCGTTGTAAATCCGCTCTCCTTTCTCTGCCGAAAAGCGCCCCTTGTATCCTTGAGACATAGAGAAGCCACGTATCTCGATCGTTTCCAATATGAGAGCGTCGAGCAGGATACTGGCCTGTTCACACAACCCATAAAGGCGATCGATGCTATTTGCCGAAGCATTGAGTGCGTCAACCAGCCGCGCCTGCTCCTGGATCGGCGGCAGCAGGAACTCGAAGCTGGCAAGGCTGGTCCAGTTGGTGCGCGGCGACAGCGACCCGGCCGAGGTCCCGACGGCATGATCGAAGAAGGCATCGGTCTGGCACAGGAATGGCAGCAACTCGGGCATCAGCCGGTCGTTCGCCGGTTCCAGCACATAGATGTCGCCAGAACAGACACCTTCGAAATCCGCCACTGCCACCTTGCGCTGATAGGCCCGGCGCTTGCCGAACAGAACCTGTCCCGGTTTGAACAGCGTGGCGAAGGTCGTGCCATCGGCCACGTCGCCCCAGCGCCGGATGCGCAGATCGCCGGGTTCGATATGCTCCAGCCCAACGACATGTTCAATCCCGGCCGCCTCTGGATCGGCCACGCGCGCTTTCGACAGGCGCACCACGTCGCCAAAGGCCACGCACGTCCACCCCGCTTTGGAAATCGGCCGCTCAAGCATCAGCATCCTCCGCAGGCGTCAAGCCGTCGAGCATGTCCACCAGCGTGTCCATGTTCCAGAAATCGCGCCCTTCCTCGTCGAACGCGGCCCAGGTCGCCGCCAGCGTCGCGCCCCCGCTTACCACCGCCGCCTTGGGCCGTTTAACATAGCGGGCAATCGACAGGTTACCGTCGGCCGCGAGCACATCAGCCACTTCCACCACCGTGGCGAGGCCGGGATTGTCGGCGAAGGCGTGATAGGCCGACAGGATGCGCGCCTGATGTTCGGAGCGCAGGAAGCTTTGCGCCCGTTCGCGCGCAATCTCGGCCACCGCGTCGATAAACAGGATGTGCCCCTTGCGCGCCGCGGGCTTCTGCGACCGGCAAATCACCACGCAAGCCTCCATAGGCGAGTTGTAGAACAGCCCCGGCCCCAGCCCCAGCACGCATTCAACCCGGTCGGATTCGACCAGCCTGCGCCGCATCTCGGCCTCTTCATTGCGGAACAGCACGCCATGCGGGAACAGGATCGCGCAGCGCCCGGTCTTCGGGTCCATCGACGACAGGATGTGCTGGAAGAAGGCGTAATCCGCCCGCCCCTGCGGCGGAGTGCCAAGGAAGTTGCGTCCCCAGGCATCCTGCTCCCATGCGCCGCGGTTCCATTTCTTGATGGAATAGGGCGGGTTGGCGAGGACCACGTCGAAGGTGCGCAGCCGGTCGCCCTGCACGAAGACGGGAGACGCGAGGGTGTTGCTGCTGGCGATGTGAAAATCGTCCACGCCATGAATGACGAGGTTCATGCGGGCGATGGCCGCGGTGATGGTGATCAGCTCCTGCCCGAAAAGGCCCGTGGTGCGAATGTCGCCCCCGCGCCGCTTCACCTCGGCCACGCACGAGATCAGCATGCCGCCGGTGCCGCAGGTCGGGTCATAGATGCTCTCGCCCGGCTGAGGCTCCAGCATCTGCGCCATCAGATGCACGAGGGTGCGGTTGGTGTAGAACTCCTGCGCCGTGTGGCCGCTATCGTCGGCGAATTTCTTGATCAGGTACTCGTAGCCGTTGCCAAGCTCATCTTCAGGCACGGCTGTAAGAGTCAGGTCGTGCTTCGAGAAGTGCTCGATCAGGTTCTTCAAGGTGCTGTCGGGCATCTGGGCCTTGTCGGTCCAGTTGGCATTGCCGAAGATGCCCTGCAGGCGCTCCGGGTTGGCGGCCTCGATGGCCAGGAAGGCCGACAGCAGCGCCCGGCCGACATCGCGCGGAGCAGCGCGCACGTCATTCCAATGTGCGCCTTCGGGGATCACGAAACGATCGTTGGCGGTGTCGGTCGCATAGCCTGTGTCACCTGTCTCCGTGAGAGCGAGCTGGTAATCCTCATCCCAGACGTCAGACAGGCGTTTGAAGAACATCAGTGGGAAAATGTACTGCTTGTAGTCGCTGGCATCGATGAGGCCCCGCAGCAGGATGGCAGCGCCCCAGAGGTAGCTTTCGAGTTCGCGCTGGGTGAGCCCGGTCATTGCAGCCACCCCCCATCGACCAGCACCTTGCGCAGATGATCCTCGGCAGTACGGGCATCGGCGAGAGCGGTCTTGAACATGTCGATTGCCTCGGCCAGTGGTGGAATGTCTTGCCCTATGGGCGGCAGGACGTAGCGTGAGATGTTCAACGTCCAGCCTGCCTTCTTGATCTCATCCAGCGTTGCGACCTTGACGCGGTCCTCGACATTCTCAAAGCCGCGATACCAGGCGACGATCTGGTCGTTGTGCTCCTGGTCGAGGAAGTTCTGCGCTCGGCCTTTGCGGAACAGGCTAGAGGCGTCGATGATTAGGACCTTGTTCTTGCGGGCTTCGGGCTTCTTGCGGCGCAGGATAACGACGCATCCGGCCAACTGTGTGCCGTAGAACAGGTTTGGCGCGAGCCCGATAACAGCCTCGACCATATCCTTCTCGAGCAGAGCCTGCCGGATCGAACCCTCTGCCGATTTCCGGAACAGGGCCCCCTGCGGGAGGACTACTGCCATGCGGCTGTTTCCCGAGGGTGCCATTGAAGCGATCATATGCTGGACGAAGGCATAGTCGCCATAGCTTTCCGGCGGTATGCCATATGGCGTACGGCCCCAAGGATCGGCCTCCCAAAGATCACGGCCCCATTCCTTGAGCGAAAACGGTGGGTTCGCGATCACGCAGTCGAAGGTAGCGAGGCCGCCTGTGCTCGAGTCCGTGAATGCCGGATTGCGTAGAGTGTCCTCTCGGGCCACCTGAAAATCTTCGATCCCGTGAAGGACGAGGTTCATTCGCGCGATAGCCGAGGTGGTGAGGTTCTTTTCTTGTCCGTAGACCTTTCCGTAGAACCTGCGTGCATCGCCTCCCTTTCGGATCACATGCTCAATAGCGCCAAGAAGCATGCCACCCGTTCCACAAGCGGGATCGTAAATGCTCTCGCCTTCTTTCGGATCGAGGATTTCCACCATCATCCGCACGACGCTTCTCGGCGTATAGAACTCGCCTGCCTTGTTTCGGCGGGTGACGTCGGCGAACTTACCCACGAGGTATTCATAGGCATCACCAAGGACGTCAGTGCTCGCCGCCTTGTTGCCGAGCTGGATCTCTGAAAACCCTTCAATCAGGTCCTTGAGAAGCTCATCACTGAATTTCTCTTTGTTGCCCCAGTCAGCGGAGCCAAAAACACGAAAGAGGGTGTCTGGATTGGCGCGCTCGATCTCTTGCATAGCCTTCTGCAACGCCGCGCCCACGTTTGACGCCAAGCTGCGCACGTCGTTCCAATGACTGCCGTCCGGAAGAACGAAACGGTGGGCCTCCGGGAATTGAAAGGGATCGACGTCGCCGTAGATTTCTTTGGCTTCAGCCGTTTCCTCATCCCAGACGTCAGAAATTCGCTTAAAAAACAACAACGGAAGGATGTAGCCCTTCCAATCGGTTCGGTCGACGGCAGATCCGCGCAGCGTGTTTGCCGCGTCCCAAAGGGCAGATTTCAGTTCCTGTACACTCACGTTTTCAATGCTCATTCGGTCATTATCAGCTCAGACTGCCCTTCTATTTTAATCGCAGCAGCATTGCCTAGAACATTCGTAGCTGCTGTCCAATCAGTCCAGAGCTGTGGTTGCCGAGGGAGTGGCTAGGATCTCGTGACACTTCATTTACCAGGTCATGATTTCTGACTTGTGTAGCTTTGTTTGTAAATACAAAAGGTTGTGGCATTGTCGGAACGCTGAGTCATAAGAAGGTCACTAGGATGCTGGATATCAAGTTTATATGCCCAAACCCCAGTTGCGAGAGTTTTGAGATACAGGCAGAGATTGATGATGTTCAATACGATATGGCCGAGCAGGAGGATCACGATTCGGTGGTTACAATGCAAAGCCGCGTCATCTGTGGCTGTGGAGACGAGCCGTATACGGTTGAAGTGATCGCACAGGGCGGCGAAAAGAAAGTAATCGTCCTCGAAGACGAAGGCATCCGCGTGAAATTCAGTGACAACAGTGGCGACTACACGGGTGAAATGATCGATTTATTCTACGCGCCGCCCGACGATTGAAGTCGGTATAAGCCTCAAAGCGGAAATAATTTCCGACACCTCACCCCTTGAACACCTGCTCGCGATGATATTGCAGGAATTGCGAGTGCGGACGCTCGTCAGCACGTGACGGCACGAGCAGGCGCCGCTCCTGATTGATCAGCCGCGTAATGGTGTCGGGAACGCCGCCACTCGGGAGCCGAGGTCCAGGAAACTATCGGAGCGTGTGGCAATGACAGATGAGGGCACCGAGGAGCTTGCCATTATTGCGGCGCGCGCTGACGAAATAAAAACCGGTCTCGACGCAGCCTACACGACAGAGGAGCTGCAGCGACCATTGAGCAGGCGTATGGTTCACGCGCTCATCGCGGCTACAACCGCCGCTACAGCCGCGAAGCTAAAGACGCTCGCTGGCCGCGTCGCGGAACTCGAAGCTGGCGGCGTCCGCTATGTCGGCTCTTTTCAGCGGGCCCTGGAATACCGAAAGGGCAGCGTTACGACCTTCGATGGGTCGATGTGGATAGCGCTTGTTAACGTGCCAGCGGGCGTTCAACCCGGCTCAAACGCCGCCTTCTGGCAGCTTTCTCAAAAGGCGAACCCCGCGCGCGCAAACAGACGGAAGGACGGCAGCAATGACCCTTGAAGAGGTTCTTCGTCGGACAAAGGCGTCCCTAGACGCCCAAGCTGACGCTGCGATGGAGAGGTCGCGCGAAAGCCTCCATTTCAGCCCGCTCACCGACGGTGAGATCGATGAGCTAATGGCGGAACAGTATGCGTACCTTGTTCAATGGAAGATAGACGCCCTTGCGGAGATCGAGCGAGAACTAAGGGCTTGGCAATGAACGTGCGCCCGAGGCGGAAGCCAATTATGCCCGCCCATGTAGCTCGGATTTTAGGAAACTCCTAAAAAGGCAGTTTAGATTCGTAGACTACTATGAATTGCATGCAGAACAGCGATATCTCGTTACCCTACCGAAAAACATTGCAGCGGCGCGAATTGACACGATTCGCGCCTTTTCTCATCCTGGAATCGATTCCATGGCTATTCGCCGCGACGGTTTTCCGGACGAGAGCGCAAGGCTCCGGAGGAGCGCTGCTCGTCGGATTACCCCTCGTCCAGCTGTTCGTATTCATGGCATTCCTGCTGGCGGCACGACGGATGATCAGCGCGGCGGACGGGGGTACCAGCCTCGGCCGATTGCAGTTCAAGAATCAGCTCGCCTTAGCGCGAACCATTCTGCGCCGACTGCTGGGCCTGTCCGTCATCGCTTCGGTGATTGCGGTTGGGTTTGGGGCTAGCCCTAAGACGATCGTCTTTTACTGGCTCGGGATGGATGGGATCGTCTTTTACTGGTACGGACACGCCATACCTTTCTTGAGTGCTTTTCTCGCCGCTGTTATGTTTTTGATGGTGGTGGAAAAGGGCATGGACCGGGAGCCAAAAGTGAAGTCCGCTCTCATGGAGATCGTCAGCCGATGGCGCTATCTGGTGCCAGCTGTATTCCTGTTTGGCCTGTTCTTCACAGGTGCAAATGCATTACAGACGCATGTGGATGTAGCTCTAGAACCCGTCTACCAAGCGGTCTCGCCCGCCTTTGGCAGATACTTCTATACTGGTTATCATCTTCTCTTTTCGTATGTCCGGCTTTGGCTCACGGTTGCAGCGCTCACATATACGATCAGAGCCTCCTATCGTGCCTCCGCTTCCGTGGACACTGCGAGCTAAGGGCTTCGTCACGCTAATCGCAACCGGGGGGGCGGGTCGAACGTTGAAAAGGGAAGCCCTCGGGGACCGGCGCGGGAGTCACGCGGAGAATTTTTTCTAGGCAGAAAAAAGTCCGATCAGCTACTCAGGGTGACGGACCAAGATTTGCTGTAGTCTCTGGTTTTAGGCCGAAATCACGATTATTTTTCTACCGTCATGAGAAATCCAACGAGACCACGAGGACGGCCGAGGCATGAATCATCAGCAACGACGCGGCGCTTCGTTGAAGCGATGGCGGGTGCGGGCGTACCGCAGAGAGAGATAGCCGCCGTGCTCACCGTCGCAGTGCCGACATTGCGGAGGCACTATCACGACGAATTGCGGCGCGGCAGTGCCCTGGTGCAAGCCACGCTCGTCGGCAATCTGCTGCGCATCGCCGGCGGCCGCGACGCCACCGCATTGAAGGCGATCATATTTTCTTTGCAATGCCGGTTCGGTTGGTCGCGGTATCTGCCGCCGCCGCGCTGAGCACCACCAGGCATACTCAACAGCAGCCTTCAGCCGACGCGGATCGCGTCTAATTGCTGGCGGCCTTGATTCTTTCAATGAGCCATTGCGTTTGCGTTTGTCCATCGAGTGACACTGTATACTCGGATGCATGAGAATCGTCGGTATAGCTGCCTACATACTCGCAGCTGGCGATACCGCGGACCGGCGTTCCATAGGCATTAGGGGCGTCGTAGCTTATGAGAAGGGTGAATACCATAGGCCTTAACCGTCCGCTGTCGAACGCCTGCATCTTGCTTGTGAAATAGCTTGTGGGGAGGTCGATTCTTCCCACGTGCTTGGAGAAGGCCTCCCGATCCATCTTTGTTTCGGAACTGACGATCTCAATCCGCTCGTATCCGGAAGGGGATCGCAAACGTTGCTGCAAGACTGCTTCGCAAACCTTTACGATCTTCGGATCGAAGAAGCTGCAGCTGCACAGCGCCGGCAGCAAAAGCACCAGGGCGCCTGCGTGAACCACGTTCTTCAGTCTGACAATGGTCGCCATGGCTGCCCCCCAAACGCAACACAACCGAGACGGCATAGCGTCTCACAGCGCACGTGACAGTCAAGGATTAAGGGCATCGCCAAAACGAGGTAGGAAACGGGGTTCTGCGAGCCTCAAACACAAAAGGCTGGACAAACCCGACCTCTCGTCGTCACCTCAGGGCAGAGATATTCGACTGGTATCCAATCCACCGGCCGGCTCGTCCTTTGGGTGAACGATCTCGTTCGATGAGGTGCTGATAAACGGCTCGGATGCCTTCGGGGCTGTCAGGCGCGTGATGATCACAGCCTGACCCATACACAGCGTTCCCAGCCCGAAGGCGACGGCACCAAGAATTTCATGGATGGCGCCCTGAGCTGACAGGGTAGCAAGCACCCCGCCGAGCATCTGCAAAATCCCGAGTATGCCTATAATAATTGCCATAATTTTCCCACTCCCCATAGCTGCAGGGTGGCAGAATGCACGCGGGCGTCAAGATTGCCCGAAAGGTGCACTGCAAAGCGAAACTCACTCCGTTTGGGGTACGGGTACTGCAGCTTCTACTAATGCACGTCATCGGATACAATCGCGGCGCAAACTTTCTGGGGGGAAGGGCATGCGTATACACTCCGATCGCCGACGCTTATCGCCATTGTTGTTCATCCCACCCATGGCGGCGGTGATCCTTGGAGGCGCGTATGGCTGGGCAACCATGCCGCCCACGGACACGATAAGCGCTTCCTTCTCGCTGTGCGGAGAATCCGCCCGCGTCACTTGCGTCGTCGATGGCGATACGTTTTGGCCGATGCTGTGAAGTATCGAATATCGGATATCGACACACCCGAGATAAGCGAGCCGAGATGCCAGGAAGAGTTGACGCTCGGAGAGGCGGCGAAATTCCGGCTCCTATCCCTGCTCAATGAAGGTCCCTTTGGCTTGAAAGCCGGCCTTAGAGACGAGGACAAGTACGGGCGCAAGCTCAGGGCGGTTTATCGCGGCGGCCAGTCGCTGGGGGATGTTCTTGTCGAAGAGGGGCTTGCCCGCACGTGGACAGGGCAGCGCATGCCTTGGTGCTGAGACCGGCCAGTAGTGCCTGCCCGGATGACTTACCTCATATATAAAAGTTACGCGGGCTCGCGCCCTGCAAGTGTATCATCACCAAGGGAGGGTCCGATAACCGAGATCAACCTGACCGGTCATCAATATGGATTCACGGCCCCCGGACAGTGCCGGTCGATTACCGCCTGCATCTCCTCTCTGGCCAGTTGCTTCTGTTCGGTAGTTGGCGGCTTTGCTGGCTGTCCGCCTATCTGGGATGGATACTTCGTGGTCGCACTACGCAGCATGTAAGTGATGTCTGGTTCTTTTTTCGCCTTTTCTTCCTTGGCAATGAGATCCAACAAATCCTTCGCACCGCGCATACGCCAGATACTGACCATTTCCCCGAAGCTCTCGTAGGTCATCGGCTGACCTTCCTTCGCCACGCGAAACAACGCATCCCTAATCTCATTTTTTCTATTGATGAATTTGACAACCATGAAAGCTCCTCCATCCAGGGTTTGGAGCTTTGCACAGCGCCAGCACTTGTCAAATCATCCAAAGGAATTAACAGGTGCCAGAAGGACTAAGTAAGCGTGCTTGATTGTCGTTTATTTATCGCTTATGTTAGTAAGCATCACACAAGCGTGTGTGTGGATCGCTTCGAGAGGGTGAGATGTTTGCCGTATCAGTGCAGTTCAACAATTTGGCAGAAGCCGATGTCGCGATTAAAGCGGTCAAGGCCATGAGGGATGGTATTCCCTATTTGATGAAGGACGAGGAGGGTGCGCGGAACACCGCGGACGCCGGCCTTACAAAGAGGCTCGTAGAGGCGCTGTCCTATCCGGACAACGACGGTATCAAGAGTTCCTTAATCGAGACGCTCTTCGCGGCGCCGGCATCGGAATGGGTAGCATATCCGACCATGGTGGAAGCTGCGGCAAAACAAGTGCAAATGACCAAGGAAGACAGTGCCCGTCGGACCCCTGCAGCACTCCGCGACCTGTCGTGGCAGGTAAAGCAAAAGGTTGATCCCACGGATTTGTCGGGGAAGCAAAAGGCTATCGAGGTTCTAGCCGAGCGAATTCGGTCTGGTGGTGCATTCAGCTATCGCTTAACGCCAGCTGGCCGTCGCGCGGCCGAGATTTGGTTGCTCGGCTGAGTGCGTTCAAAGCGGAGGATCGGCGCGGTATCTTTCGACGTCGCGCCGCTGACGGTTATTCAAGTGACCATCGGCGGAGGAAAAGGGACTGTTGCACGCGAGCTTAATCGTCAGGGGACTTGCATGAAAAACGAAGAAGAAATACCGCCGGCACCGTCGATTGGCTATCTGTACCTTGCGGTCGCTTTTGTGGCTGCATTTTGGCTGGCGAACCTGTGGTATGGCAGCGGATTGGATGACGATCATCGAGGACTCTTTGGGGACATGTTCGGTGCCGTTAACGCACTGTTTTCAGGTCTGGCCTTTGCGGGGGTCGCCTACGCGATTGCGATGCAGCGCTACGAAGTGGACATCGCGCGACGGGAGAACAGGGACACCAAGAGGCTGCTTAGCGCTCAGGAACAGCAAATTCAGAGGCAGAACGAGGCGACGGAGAAACAGGTTTTCGAGGAAACGTTCTTCCAACTTTTGCGCCTGCAAAATGACATAGCTGGCCGGGTGGAAACGAGAACGTGGGAGACAGGATCAGTGCAAACCGTCATTGGGAAAGACGCCATTGCCCACTTGGTCATCCAGTTTCGCACGCTCTATACGCCTGGATGGATGGATGCGTACGATGAACAATCCTATGACGAAGCGTTTGCAGCCTTTTCCGAAGCTCGTGGTCCAGAAGTAGGCCACTACTTCCGCATGCTCTACAACATTTTTAAATTCGTCGACAACTCCCCTGTCAAGGACAAAAAGTTCTACACCAACATTGTTCGCGCGCAGCTCTCCAACCACGAAGTTGAGTTGCTTTTCTATAACGGAATGGGGCGCGTTGGTCGGCCTAAATTCAAGCCGCTGATCGAGAAGTATGCGCTCTTGAAAAATTTCGCTGTAGCAAGAACTGACCCTCCTCCCTACCGTATGTTTCGTTACGATCCGTCGGCCTATGGCAAGCCAGACGATGGTAGCAGATTGGGTTTCCAGGCTTGGGGACTGTTGCAAAGCGACGGCGTCAAGCACGCTGGCGGGCTACTAAGCCTTGTCGCTTGCGGCTCTGGCTGCGGAAAATCCTAACTTCATGTGGGCATTTAATGCCAGTTCATCTCACCCAGCATCCCCCGGAAACGCCGGCAGGCTTCCTTCTTTCCTAAGCGGTCAGAATTCACTTTTAGATTCATTGCGCCAAAGTCTCTAGCCGCCTTTTGATAAGCCTGGTCGGAACCAACCATCACACCCTGAAGCCACACATTCCTTTCCGGTCGCAAGGGAATATTGCACTTGTAGGCAATGAATCCCAACGCCAGCGCATCTCTCTTACGGATGTCGTCGGCATCGGATGATGCCATTGTAGGATGCGCCAATAGCGCGACAGCAATAAGTGTCAGAACAAAAATTCGCATAATCTCTCCCCTGATCATCGACCCTGTGCAGAACGCCTCATAAATCAGCGTCATATTGGTAACCGTTGAAGCGATCAGCGACAATCCTTCCAGCGTTTTGCCATCTGCGGGGGACTTACTCGTCGATCTGATAGATCGTCGCGTCTTCCTTGATTTCCTGCAGCCCCTTGAATGATACATGTCGCAGCTTGCCATCCTCCGTCCAGGCGCGATACTCGATCTCGGCGGCGAGTATCGGCCGCGTGAAGATGGCATTCTTCCTGCTGATTTTTACCGCCGGCGTCTTCGTGGGGATCTGCTCCAGCAGCTCGCGCAGCTTCACGGACGATTGCTGTGAGAAGCCGGTTTCGACGCCGCCGACATAGACCAGGCTGCCGTCTTTGCGCGCGGCGAGCAGCAGCCGGCCAATTGCGCCGGGCACGGTCGATGGCTCGAAACCGATGATCGCGAAATTGTCGCGGCGCGCACATTTGATCTTCAGCCATTCCGGCCGCTTGCCGGAGCGATAGGGCCGTGCCCGATGCTTGGCGACGATGCCTTCAAGGCCGAGGTCGCAGGCGACACGGAAGAACGTCTCGCCATCCCCGTCCACCTCCTCGGATAGACGTATGGCGCCGTCGCGGCCCTCCAGCAGTGGTTCAAGCAGACGCCGTCGCTCGCGTTGCGGCAGACGGTGCAGATCCCGCCCGTCGAGATAGAGCAGATCGAAGGCATAGAGGATGATTTCGCCCGGTTCATGTGAGGCCGGCCGGCGGCCAAGCGCTCGCTGCAACAACCCGAAATCGGTTCGGCCCTTCTCGTCGAGCACGACTGCCTCACCATCGAGAATGGCCGTTTTCAGGGGCAGGTGCGGCACCTCGGCGACGATCGCGGGAAAGCGATCCGTCCAATCATGCCCGCCACGGGTCAGGATCTTTACGCTGGCTGGCTCGATGTGGACGGCCAGACGATAACCGTCCCACTTGATCTCGAAAGCCCAGTCGCTTCCCTTTGGCGGCTTTAGGGTGAGAAGCGCCAGGCAGGGATCGATGCGGCACGGCATGGGGTCGACGGGCAACCGAGGTTTCCTCCAATGCCACCCCAGAATATCAGAGTTTCGGGCCGAAATCGCCGGTCAGGCGAGGGGATCGTCGGCGGCCACGTGCTCGTTGCAGTTATCAGGCGGCCGCGGAAGTTTGTAGAGCTTGCATCCACGATGCAACTTTCGGTACCAATACCGCAATAGCTGAGGAGCCGAGGGCGATGGATCAGGACGAAAATCTAGTTTTTTTTAGCTACACTACTTTGGACCGTGATCGAGTTTCGGAAGTGGCCGACGCTCTTGCCGCATCGGGTGTTCAAGTTTGGATGGACTATAAGCGGATACGAGGCGGCCAAGACTGGAATTTTGAAATAAGGAAAGCTCTTGATCGAGCGGCGATAATCGTCGTTTTTGTTTCAAAAAACTCGGTCAATAAGGTCGGATATGTACAACGTGAAATCCGACTAGCCCTATTGAAGGCCGAAGAGAAGCTCGAGGGCGATATATACCTGATACCAGTGTTATTAGACGATGATGCGGCCGTCCCAACCCAGCTCAAAGATATTCACTATATCAAGCATTCAGCAGAAGATTTTTTCTTGAGCCTGTCCGCCTCCATCAATGATCAACTTGAGAAAATTGGGGTCGAGGTCAATAAGGCTCAAAGTGACTCCGAGATAGCGTGGACGGGTCGGCAGTTCAAAGAAAGCAAAGATGGGATTCCTGGGTATGAAGTAGAAATGAAGTTGTATCGCTTCAGTTCCGAAAAATATCCTCATATCTCGGAAATTGGCGACTATCTGAAGGGGGAGCTTATTGAGCATCTATTTTCAATGCGCAAAGATTTAATCAATCCAAGATCGGATTTTTTTAATTTTGGACAAGAAAAGTATAGTCGAATGAATACGCTTGATATTCAAACTCAGGGGCCGAAAATTAATGGAAGGATAATGTCAATCTCATATTCTATACACAGCTACTACGCTGGCGCGGCGCATCCAATCATGGGTTTCGCAACATACAATTTTTTCATCGAGCCTTTGTTTCTGATAGACGGGCTGAGATCAATATTCGATGAAGATGAGAGTGCGTTTGCTGTTATTCAAGCCGAGGCTCGACGTCAACTAATGGCCTGGCGGGTGGATTGGTCAGACAGTGATGAAAACGGGGCTGAGGACGGGACTAAAGGATTGGACGAAGATACCGTGAACCGAGGGACGGAAAGCTGGGACGACTTTTCCGCTTTCGTATTTAGTGAAACTTCAATCGAAGTGGCGTTCAGTCCCTACCAAGTTGCAGCCTACGCATTCGGTCCACAGTTCGTGGAAATCAACTACGAGCTGGTGCGGAAATTTATGACGAGAGAAATGCGCTCTGCTTTGGACCTCTCATCGTATTTCAAAGAGTAGGCCAACCGCCAATATGGCTTGCATCCTGGCCGGGAGAGGACTTGCGGCGAGCCGAGACGTGTACGAGGGGCGCAGTGGTTCGTCTTGATTTATGACATTAGCGTATGGTTCTTTTTCGCGTTTTGCAGAACCCGCGGGTTCGCTGTGACCAGTTCAAGCCCGCACGTGGCAAAGTCGCCATCGTCCGACACCAGAACATAGCCACTTCGTGCGCAATGCTCCCTAATGACTATGTCTGAGAAATCTAAATACCCCTGAGAAGCTTCGCTTAGGAAGGTACTTACGGAGCAATTTACAGTAACAGCGTTTTCAAATGTACAATCGCGCAAAATGTCAAGACAGCTGTCCCTGACAACCTTCATGTACTCTTGGAACTCTTGAGATTTTCGTCGTCTCTTGTAGTGGCGTTTGGCGTCTATATCATTATATGCAATATCATATTGAATTTTGTGAGACCTATTGAAGTATTCTGACAATATATAATCATTTGTAATTAGAGTGTTGTTGCTTTTTAGCACCGACCAAAAGTAATTGCTATAATGGACGTAGTGATCCCTAGGGTCGTTTCCATCGATGGCAATCCAAACATTTGTATCAAAAAGAATTTTACGGCCTTTGAAGCTGCAATCATTCGACGCGTCAAAGATTTTTGTCATTATGTCTGCCCGTATTTTCTTCCAATATACGTTCTATTTTTTCTTTGTCTGAAAAGTATAGTTTCGCACGGTCAACCACCATCTTCAGTCGAGAAAGGTGCCAAGGTTCATATTCAATCGGTGGCCCTAAACGTTCCCGAATGCGGGATTCTGGAAACTCGCCATAGAGCTGGCCGACCGCAGCATTCAAAAAGGCAGTTGTCATACGTGTCACGCCAGAAAATGAAAGAATCACCCGGTCGCCTGAGCTTACGGACCGGCGCACTACGTCATACACTCTTTGACCATCGGACGCTGAAACGCATATTCCGCCCCCGACAATTGCCGAAATGGGAATTATTGTCTCTTTCATGCTAGTCACCATATATTTCGAGGGTCCTGAGCGGCCTTCAGATCATACCGATTTTTATCTGACGTCATGATATCTAATACCACAGCTGTCCCCGGGAACCTGTGCCGCAGTCTTTTCTTGGACACTTCACTGCCGTTTTGCATCCAGAAACCACTGCTGGAGCATACCGTCAGTGTTCCGCGATTAACTTCCACAAAATCGCGAATTAGGCGCAGCCCTAAACCGCCAGGGATGTCGCCGTGGCGTGAAGTGTTGTTCGGCTGCATAGCCCAATCTATAGCATCTTCTGATGACAAGATAGTTAACCCAGCGGCTCGAAGAGACCCGTCAATTCCTCGTCCACCGTCAGAGATGGAAAACGACAATCGCTCATTTCGGGGGAAGAACTGTCCCGCTACCGTCACTCTTATTTTCGAGCTGGAATGAAGGGAACTGTTCGCAAACAGCTCATCAATGCCCTCGTAAAACTTAGCTTTGAGTTGCGGCGTCATTGCCGGCATTTCGCGTCTTGCCATGTGCCTGCGTGTGTAATTTGCAAACTCTACTTCCTGGTGAAGCTCAAACCTTGTGACCGGCATGGTCGTGTGGTTGGTGTCGGGAGCTTTGTCCTTGAGTAGTCCGTTTTTCTTTAAGATCGTACGAACACTATCTCGCAGGTTGGCTAGTTGCAGACGATTGCCCTTTGCAACGCAGTGCAGTGCAATAGTCTGGAATGGTGCCGATAGGTGAGCGTCGAGCCACGAAAGGGTGGCGCAGTCAATGCATAAATGCTCGCCTTCGAACGCCGAAAGGGCCTGATGGAGGCTGGCAAGAGCTTGGAATCCGCTCATATTTGTGCGCAGCTCGCGAGCTCCGATCGGTACGTGAATTGGCGTCATAAAAACCTATTGTTGTACATGGTCAATCTTGCCCAGTCATCTGAACCGGCAGTCATTCACGATTCGCCTGACAGGGCAACAACGATAACGCGGAGCCTGGCCACTGCGTGCTCAACCAGCCAAGCGACGTGGCACTGCGGCGTTCAGCAGCTCGCTTTGATATGAAATCAGTATGATTATACGAGCTCAGTCTAAGGCGGTTATGGTTCCCCCGGTCTTTTCGAAGCGTTGCGTCATCATGTCAGACACAACCGTTAGCCTGTCGCCATTCAGCGACCATTTAGTACTTTTGCTCGTCATGTCTTCGTTGGACTTGCTAACCCAGCGGAATGCGACTGTGTCGCCATCGATACGGCAATCATAGCTGTTCCCGGACGCGCTCCGAAGACGTACCCAACCAGATTCCAATTCAGTCACAGTAGGTGCAGAACTGAGAAAGAAATAGGTCATCCCACCTGCCACGCACATCTCGGCTTTAGACCAAGCTGCAGGTTGTGCCAGCGCAGGTGAGGCCGTTGAGATGAGTAATAGACCTGCAATCATTGTTCGCATTTGATCCCCCGGGTAGTGCCAGCGGAAACTTGCAGACGCACGCGGTCGCCTCTTCACACCAGCAGCTTGTCTCCCTAACCGCTCGGCCACGCTAGCTTGCCAGAACGGCCGCTAGCAATACGCTCTACAAAAACAACGTCCCATGGCTGCCCCGCGAAGCGCGCTGTCGGCGCCCTAGGCGGCAAAGCGGGGCATCAGCGCCGCGTCGCTAGGTTCCACAATTCACAGAGCGCGTATCGAGGCAAGAGCGGAGATCGTCGGCGGCGTTCAGCTTCGCCCTCTTACTGCTGCCGGGCCGGGCGACTTCATTGAGGGCATAACCTTCACCGCATATTTGAGAGACGAGCCAGTAACCGTTATCACCGAGAGCGCGGCGGGTGCGGCGCAATTCGTCGGCGGCATTGATCTGCCTTTCGCTGATCGGGTCAGCCCGTTTGCCGCCATCGACCGGCTCTCTACAATAGTCGATTGCAGAGGCACCTTTTCCACCCATCTGCTCCCATAAGGCCCTGAATTTGGAAGCGGCGGCAACCTGTGCAGCATCAATCCGGCCACGCGAGGCGAGCATCGTGATGGCGCTTTCCCGGGTGTTGACGACGGCGTTGATCTGCCTGGGGTTTGTGACGTCACCAGAATGCCCGCCGGCTATAATACGGATTGTCCACGGTGACGGCGCGCACGGTGCGGTGTGGATGGGTGGTGGGCCTTCTTTTCGAGGGCGCGGGCATGCCGCAAAGAATGTCACGGCGGGGCTGGTGCATGTTCATGTCTTTACGGCGGGCTCCATGTGCCATTTATGTGCCATGGAGCTGCCGTCACCATATGGGAGCCGTTGTAATTATTGGGAAATTCGTTGCAGCTTGCGCAATACCAAATCCGCTATCGCAGGGGAGCGGGGCTGTCCGTAAGTTATTGTTTTTCTTTAGGAAAAGTTTGGCTGGGGAACCTGGATTCGAACCAGGACTAACGGAGTCAGAGTCCGTGGGTCTACCGTTAACCTATTCCCCAAAACTGCGTGAGCGATCGTGCCGCCCAGCCGGTGAAGCGGGCTTATAAACAAAAGATCGGCGGATGCAAATAGATTTTGGGAAAAAATGTCCTTTTGCCCCCGCAAATTCCGCAGGCGTGCGATCCATGGGATGATGCCGGAATTTAGGCATTCGGGCGTGGCGCAAAAAGAATTTGGCGAAAGCGGACTGCGCTGGTAAAGTCTGGCCAACGAAAATCAAGAGAGCGCCTTGAGCGGTTATCGTTCCGCGCGGCGCAATGGACAGACACGTGAGAGACCCCGACAGCGGCGAGCAGCCGCCCGTTTCCGGGGCGTCGGCAGCAGGCCGCAACGAGGGGCAGACACTGTCCCGTTCCGGCAAAGGCAAGCGCAGACGGGGAAAACCGTCGCGCATGGCCTCTGCGAATGCCAGTTCTTCCGGCAATTCCGGAGAAACAGGGCGTCCCGAAGTGAAAGATGCGACCGGGGAACCGGTGCGTAAACGCAAGCGCAGGCGCCGCTCCAAGTCCGGGCAGATGCAGCAGGCGGCTGCCGTGGGCGCGGCGCGTGATGCCGCCTCCGCGAAGCACGCTGCGGCCCCTGGCCCCGATCATTCCGGTCGAAAGCGCAGCAAGAAACACCGGCAACGCCGCAGCCTGCAGGGGCGTCCGCTTGCGACTGGCGAGAAGGCGCGGCCGGTTGCCGACGCTGCAGCCAGACCGCAGCCGCATAACCCGGCGTCCGTCGTGCGGGCGGAGGAGCGGCCGGCATTTTCCCAAAAAGGGCACGAGGATCGCTTTGGCAACGGCCAGGCCTTTACGCACGGCCTTGATTCGGCGTCGCCGCTCTATGCAGCGCTCGATCTCGGCACCAACAATTGCCGCCTTTTGATCGCGCAGCCGACGCGTCCCGGCCAGTTCCGCGTCGTCGATGCCTTCTCACGCATCGTGCGGCTCGGCGAGGGGCTCGGCGCCTCCGGCCGCCTGTCTGAGGATGCCATGGATCGCTCGATCGAGGCGCTGAAGGTCTGTGCCGGCAAGTTGAAGTCCCGCGAGATCCGCAAGACCCGGCTCATCGCCACCGAGGCCACCCGCGCTGCCGAAAACGGCGAGGCTTTTCTCGAGCGGGTGTTTGCAGAAACCGGACTGGAACTCGAGATCATCACGCGCGAGACCGAGGCGCGGCTTGCCGTGTCCGGCTGCTCGTCGCTGGTCGGGCGCGAGACGAAATCGGTGGTGCTGTTCGATATCGGCGGTGGCTCGTCGGAAATCGCCGTGATCAAGATCGGCGAGAACCGCTCCAGCCGGCTTGCCAACCACATCACCCATTGGACATCGCTGCCGGTCGGCGTGGTGACCTTGTCGGAGCGGCATGGCGGCCAGCATGTCACGCCGGAAAGTTTCGAGACCATGGTCGTCGAAGTTCAGGGCATGCTCGCCAAGTTCGACTGCCCGGAAATCCACACGCTCGACAATCCCGGTGACGAAAACGGCTTCCACCTGATCGGCACCTCGGGAACGGTGACGACGCTTGCCGGCGTCCATCTCGATTTGCCGCGTTATGACCGCCGCAAGGTGGATGGATTGTGGCTGTCCGACGACGAGGTTTCGGCGATGCAGGCGCGGCTTCTGTCATGGGATTTCACCGCGCGAGCGGCCAATCCCTGCATCGGGCCGGATCGCGCCGATCTGGTGCTCGCCGGCTGTGCCATTCTCGAAGCCATTCGCCGCCGCTGGCCCTCGGAGCGCATGCGCGTTGCCGACCGGGGCCTGCGCGAAGGCCTGCTCACCGACATGATGGCTGATGACGGCGTCTGGCGGCGCGGCCGCGCCCGCCGGCATGCGCGCGGCCCGCACGGTTCCCACGAAGGAAATACGCAATGACTAAACCCCCGATCGGCGGAAACCGCACCGGGCGCAAGCTTGGCCAGAAGGTCAAGAAGGGTAAGCTGAAGGCGTCCTCGCGGCGCTGGATCGAGCGGCATATCAACGATCCCTATGTCCAGCGCGCCCAACTCGAGGGCTATCGCGCCCGCGCGGCGTTCAAGCTCCTGGAGATCGATGAGAAGCACAAGATCCTGACTGGCGCGCGCCGTATCATCGATCTGGGGGCCGCACCCGGCAGCTGGTCGCAGATCGCCGCCAACGTCACGCGTTCGACCGACGCCGAGCCGAAAGTGGTCGCCATCGACTTTCTGGCGATGGATCCACTGCCCGGCGTCCACATCTTCGAGCTTGATTTTCTTGATCCGACGGCACCGGACAAGATCATGGATGCCCTGGGCGGTACGCCGGACCTTGTTCTCTCTGACATGGCTGCGCCGACAACGGGCCACCGCCAGACGGATCATATCCGCACCATGCACCTCTGTGAAGTCGCGGCCTATTTCGCGATCGACGTCCTCGGTGAAGGCGGGCATTTTCTGGCAAAGACCTTTCAGGGCGGCGCCGAGCGTGAGCTTCTCAATCTCCTGAAGCAGAATTTCAAGCAGGTGATCCATGTAAAGCCTGCTTCGTCGCGAGCCGAATCGGTTGAAATGTTCCTGCTTGCCAAGGGCTTCAAGGGGCGCAAGCCGGGCGCGGTCTCGCTACGGGAAGCGGAAACGGCAATCGACGAGACGACTATCGTCGACGACAGGGATACGATCGAGGCGGAGTAGAGCGTGCTTCTGTATGTAACTATCGGCACCAACGACCTCGCCCGTGCGCAGCTCTTCTATGACGCAGCGCTTGCTCCACTCGGCCTGAAGCGCCGCAAGCAGGACGATGTCGAGATCGGCTATGGGGCCGAAGACGATACGCGCTGCCGGCTGTGGGTTGTCACGCCCCATGACCGGAATGCCGCGACGATCGGCAATGGTTCGATGGTGGCGCTCGACGCGCAGAGCCGGGCGGACGTGGATGCCTTCTACAAGGCAGCGCTAGCCCATGGCGGCACGGATGAGGGCGCGCCGGGCCTAAGACCCTTCCATTCGCATTTTTACGCGGCCTATGTCCGCGATCCCGACGGCAACAAGCTCTCCGCCGTCTGCGAACGGCCGGAATGAACAGCCACCAAGCTATTTGACGGCGATGGTCTCCGCTTCCAGCTCCTGGTGCCTCCGGTGACCGGAGACCGAGGCGCCCGCCGTCTTCGACATGCCGATCAGCGGGACGATGGCCGACAGCGTGATCACCGAGATCAGCATGAAGGCGATCTGGAAATCCTTCAGTTCCAGCTTCGATCCCGTCAGCGTCGTCTCGATTTCGAGGATCGCGCCTGCGACGGCAACGCCAAAGGCAAGGCTCATCTGCTGCAACACCGCGCTCATCGCGGTCGCCTTGCTGGCATCCGAATCCGGGATGTCGGCGAAGGAAAGCGCGTTGACGCTGGTGAAGAAGAATGAGCGGGCAAAGCCGGCGAGCAGTAGGATGAACGCCATCACCAGATAGGGCGTTGCCGGGGTGAAGAGGCCGTTGACGAAGGTCAGTGCCGCGCCGGTGACGCAGGCGAAGATCAGCGTCGTGCGGAAGCCTGCGAAGATCAGCACGCGCTTGGCGAAGAATTTGGTCGTCAGCGCGCCGACGGCACCGACGAAGGTGATCATGCCGGACTGGAACGGCGTCAAGCCGAAGCCGACCTGCAGCATCAGGGGCATCAGGAAGGGCACCGCGCCGACCGAAATGCGAAACAGCGTGCCGCTGGTGGCGGCAGCGCGAAAAGCACTGTCTTTGAAGAGATTGAGATCTAGCAGCGGCGCCGGATGCCGCCGTGCATGGCGGACATAGAGAAACCCGCAGGTGATGCCGATGACAACGGCGGCAGCACCGATCTGCGGCGGCAGCGCCGGCAGACTGATCACCGACAGGCCGAACATCGTGCCCGAAGCGGCAATGGCGCTGAGAAAAAAGCCCTTGATGTCGATCGGCGGCGGCGCGGCGCTGTTGATCTCCGGCAGATAGATGCCGGACAGAATGTAGCCGACGATGCCGACGGGCACGTTGATGAGAAAAATCCAGTGCCAGGAGAAATAGGTGGTGATGAACCCGCCGAGCGGCGGCCCGGCCAAGGGCCCGACCAGCGCCGGAATGGTGAGCAGCGCCATGGCGCCGACCAATTCGCTGCGTTGCGTCGAGCGCACCAGCACGAGGCGCGCCACCGGGGTCATCATCGCGCCGCCCATGCCCTGCAGGAAACGGGCGAGGACGAAGGTGAGCAGGCTATTGGCAAAGGCGCAGAAGATCGAACCCAGGATGAAGACGAGGATGGCGGCGCGAAACACTCGTTTGGCGCCGAACCGGTCGGCCATCCAGCCGCTCAGGGGAATGAAGATCGCCAGCGATACCATATAGGAGGTCAGCGCCAGCTTCAGCGTGATCGGCCCGACGCCGAGGTCATGGGCGATCGCCGGCAGCGAGGTCGCAATGACGGTGGAGTCCATCTGCTCCATGAACAGAGCGACGGCGAGGATCATCGGAACGAGGCGGTTCATGCGGGCGGCCTTGCGCGGTACGGCTGAGCGATCGGTACATAGGCTCTTTCAGGCGAAAATCCCGTTGCCGCGCTCAACTTGCGATCACATCCGTGTGAGGCCGTCGCACTTCTTCTGTCAAGACCTTAGATGTTGCCTTGCCGGATGGAGGCTGCGGCACTCCAATCCGGTAAACGAGGGAGAACAATCATGACGACATCTATTTCCTTGAGCCGCCGCTCTTTGTTCGGCGCGGCGGCGGCGGGCGCATTGGCAACGCCTTTCGTGATGAACAGGGCCGCCTTTGCCCAGAGCGAACCGAAAGCAGACGGAATGACATCACCGGCAGGCAAGACCAACTCCTTTAAGATCGGCACCTTCAACGTCACCGTTATCAGCGACGGGATCCGCATCGGAGAGAAACCGGAGGAAACCTTCGGCACCAATCAGACGCCGGAAGCGGTCGGCGAACTGCTGAAGGCGAATTTTCTGCCGACCGACAAGTTCGTCAACGGCTTCTCGCCGACCCTGATCGACACGGGGTCGGACGTCGTCCTGTTCGATACCGGCCTCGGCGAGGGCGGTCGGCAGGCAGGTGCAGGACGTCTTCTGGAAGGGATTTCCGCTGCCGGCTATACGCCGGATCAGGTCGGTGTTGTCGTTATCACCCATATGCATGGCGACCATATCGGCGGACTGATGGAGGGCGGCGCGCCGACCTTCAGGAACGCTCGCTATGTCGCGGGTCAGACGGAGTTCGATTTCTGGAAGGACGAGGCTCGTGTCGGAACGCCGGCGGAAGGCGGCCATAAGGGCGTCTTGAAGAATGTCGCGCCGTTGGCGGAAAAGACGACGTTCATTGGTGACGGCGCGGACGTGGTTCCGGGCATTACCGCCATGGCTGCCTTCGGTCATTCGCCAGGGCATATGATCTTCAAGATCGAATCGGAAGGCCAGGGTCTGGTGCTTACGGCAGATACCGCCAACCATTTCGTGCTGTCGCTGCAGCGGCCGGACTGGGAAGTGAAATTCGACATGGACAAGGCGCAGGCGGCCGCCGCGCGCAAAAAGGTCTTCGACATGGTGGCGACCGACCGGCTGCCCTTCGTCGGTTACCACATGCCGTTCCCCGCGGTCGGTTTCATCGAAAGGATCGACCAGGGGTATCGCTTCGTGCCGGAGACCTATCAGTTCGAAATCTGATCCGCTGCCGATCGTGCATTGCACGAGAATCTTGGCAGGCCCGGCGTTTTCGCCGGGCCTTTGCACTTTCCATCCCGTCATATCCGTGTTACGAGCCCTCGCCAACTTCCAAGAAACTCTTGCAAGTCTTTCCGGACCGTTTCCCAAGACCGTCCGCGGAGCGTTTCATCTATTGAAGGGATTGGCCATGGCTCGCATCATTGAAACGGCAACCGGTCTGGAGGCTCTGACCTTCGACGACGTGCTCCTTCAACCGGGACATTCCGAGGTTATGCCGGGGCAGACCAACATCGCCACCCGCATCGCCCAGGACATCGATCTCAACCTTCCGATCCTGTCCTCCGCCATGGATACCGTCACCGAAGGCCGTCTGGCGATCGCCATGGCGCAGGCCGGCGGCATCGGCGTCATTCACCGCAATCTGACGCCGGTCGAGCAGGCCGAGCAGGTTCGCCAGGTCAAGAAGTTCGAAAGCGGCATGGTCGTCAACCCGGTGACGATCGGCCCCGACGCCACGCTTGCCGATGCGCTGGCCCTGATGAAGATGTACTCGATCTCCGGCATCCCGGTCGTCGAAAACGCAAGTGGCGGCAAGCCCGGCCGTCTCGTTGGCATCCTCACCAACCGCGACGTCCGCTTCGCGTCGGATCCGACGCAGAAGATCTATGAACTGATGACCCGGGAAAACCTGATCACGGTCAAGGAGAACGTCGACCAGCAGGAGGCCAAGCGCCTGCTTCATACGCATCGCATCGAAAAGCTGCTCGTCGTCGACGGCGGCGGACGCTGCGTCGGCCTGATCACGGTGAAGGACATCGAGAAATCGCAACTCAACCCGAACGCCTCCAAGGACGCGCAGGGCCGCCTGCGCGCCGCCGCCGCCATCAGCGTCGGTGACGACGGCGTCGAACGGGCCGAACGGCTGATCGAGGCTGGCGTCGACCTGATCGTCGTCGACACCGCGCATGGCCATTCCCAGCGTGTTCTCGATGCCGTGACCAAGGTCAAGAAGATGTCGAACTCGGTTCGCATCATGGCCGGCAACGTCGCCACCGCCGACGGCACAAAGGCGCTCATCGATGCCGGAGCGGATGCGGTCAAGGTCGGTATCGGCCCGGGCTCGATCTGCACCACCCGCATCGTCGCCGGTGTCGGCGTGCCGCAACTCGCGGCCATCATGGCAGCGGTCGAAGCGGCCCAGGCGTCCGATATTCCGGTCATTGCCGATGGCGGCATCAAGTTCTCCGGCGATCTGGCCAAGGCCATCGCCGCCGGCGCCTCCGCCTGCATGATCGGCTCGTTGCTTGCCGGTACGGACGAAAGCCCGGGCGAGGTGTTCCTGTATCAGGGGCGCTCGTTCAAGGCCTATCGCGGCATGGGCTCCGTCGGTGCCATGGCGCGCGGCTCGGCCGACCGCTATTTCCAAGCGGAAGTGCGCGACACGCTGAAGCTGGTGCCGGAAGGCATCGAAGGCCAGGTACCCTACAAGGGGCCGGTTTCCGGCGTCCTGCATCAGCTCGCCGGCGGTCTCAAGGCGTCGATGGGCTATGTCGGCGGCAAGACGATCAAGGACTTCCAGGAACGCGCCACCTTCGTCCGCATCTCCGGCGCGGGCCTGCGTGAAAGCCATGCCCACGACGTGACGATCACCCGCGAAAGCCCGAACTATCCCGGCGCTGCCTGAGGGCAGCCTGAAGCGGCAAGACGTTGGAAAGCGGCGGAGATGTCTTCGCCGCTTTTTCTTTGACAATCAGGACTCAAGCATTTGCCGGAGTGCCTTGGTGCCATAATGATGCCCCTTGATCTCGTAGCCGGCGACGGGAACCATCGGGGCAAACATCAGAATGATGAGGCAGAAGGTCATGCCGACACCGGTGGCCGCGCAGACGACGGCGAGGGCGACGATCGCCGCCGTTCCGGCCATCAGCAGGAGATAGAAGCTCTCCATTCTGCGCAGCAGATAGACATAGAACGCGAAGATCAGCGCGACATAGGCAAAGACGGGAACGGCAACCGTGAGCACCGTGGCAACGGCGCCGATATGCGCCTTGTGCTCGATATAATAGGCGGCGACATGCAGTCCCGCGCCCGTCGCGGCGATGGCTGCGAAGATCAGCATGTGGCCATAGCCCCACACGAAAGACCTCTGCCGGTGATGATGAAGCACCTGCCCGGACGGCAGAAGAAAGTATAACCACCACATGCCGAAGGTCAGGCCGGTGCCGGCAACGCAGATGAGGATCGCGTCGAGGCTCCAGCCCTGCGCCTCGACGATGGCCGAGATCGACGCGACCGTGCCGACGACGCCTTCGCCAAGCGCGATAATCGCCAGCAGGCCGTAGCGCTCGGCTATATGATGCGCATGCCATGGCGTTCCGCCGGCCTTGCGCTCGGCGAGCACTGGACCCGTCAACTCGACCAGAACGAGCGCGGCGGTGCACGTCATCGTCGGAAGCACCGGCATGTTGATGAAGATCAGGGCGATCCAGCCGATCTGAGCCACGAAAATCGTCGATGCATAGGCGAAGCAGGCTGCGCGCCCCTCCGGATATTGCCGGGCGGCGCGCAGCCATTGGAAGATCATCGCGACGCGCATGACGACATAGCCAAGCACCATGATGCCGTTGTCGACATATGTTCCATGATCGAGCGAGGCGAACAAGCGCGGCAGGCTGACGGCGAGGATGAGCACGCCCACCATCTGCACCATGGTCGTTACCCGATAGATCCAGTCGTCCGTGTCGAACGCAGAGGCGAACCAGGAAAAATTCACCCAGGCCCAACAGGTGGCGAACATCGCGAAGCTGAAGCCCAGAAGCCCGGCGGCGTAGTGCCCCTCGGCAAGCAGATGGGCAAGTTGCGATGCGGCCAGCCCAAAGGCGATGACGAAGGTCAGGTCGAACAGAAGCTCCAGCGGCGTTGCGGCCCGATGATGCTCGTGCGGATCGCGCCCGCTCATCAAGGACAGGTGATGGGTGGGCAACGGGCTGGCGGGCGTATGCTGTTCGGACATTCGACGCTTTCTGTTGTGACCTCGGCAGGCCGTGGTTTCGAACATTCGTCATTCGCGAAATAGGTGTCAAGCAAGGCGCTCGAGGTGAAAGCGATCGTTCCTGTTCTGGACTTCATGCCGTCTCGCTATACATATCGATGGCTCGATTCGACGGAGTGTTCATGCCCACATCGACTGCAATCTTCTGGCCGGTCATCGCACAGGTCGCGCTGGTCCACGCCGTCTATTTTCTCATGCTGAAGCGTCGTAACCGTGCCGTTCGCGCCGGTCTTGCCAAGGCGCAAGACTACTGGGTGCCGGCGATCGAGCCGGCGCCAAGCGCAACAGCCGCCCGCAGCCTGATCAACCAGTTCGAGCTGCCGGTCCTTTTCTTCCTCGTCTGCATCCTGTTTTATCTGACCTCCGGCGTGAACCATTTAGTGCTTGCCGTTGCCTGGCTGTTTGTCCTCAGCCGCTTTGCCCATGCCTACGTGCATGTGACGTCGAACCGCCTGAAGCTGCGCCAGCGTTTCTTTGTTGTCGGCTTCGTCCTCAATTTCGTGCTGTGGGTGCTGTTTGCGGCGCGTATCGCCGGCGTCTGAGGTGCTTGGTGCTGTCACATTCTGTTGCATTGCGTGCACCCGGAAGCTGCACTATCATCGGTTTCCGCGGCCGTAGCGGCACGCCATCCTTACGCCCAAGTCTTTGAATTTAATTGAACAACGCCCCTCGCAACGCCTTTCCGCATTACCAAAACGTAATCTGCCTGCGTGGAACCTTATAGCCATCCGGCCGTTTTCGCCTCGCACTTGCAGCATCTGAAGGAAAGCATCCCGTGAGCACCATACCAACAGAGAAAACCGTGCTGGTATTTCAGGGCGGTGGTGCTCTCGGCGCCTATCAGGCCGGGGCCTACGAGGCACTGCACGAAGCTGGGATCCGACCCGATTGGCTTGCCGGCATCTCCATCGGCTCAATCAATTCGGCGATCATCGCCGGAAGCCCGATAAACCGCCGCATCGACAATCTGCGCACCTTCTGGCATCGCGTTTCCTCCGGTCTTCCCGGCCATTTTCTTGGAAATGGTGATGTGATGCGGAAGTGGTTCAATGAAACCTCCGCCTTTCTCGGCTCGCTGACCGGCGTCCCCGGCTTCTTCAAGCCGCGCGTCTTCAAACCCTGGAACATTCCGGGCGATCCGATGGCGGCCATCAGCCTCTACGACACCGCGCCGCTTGAGGAAACGCTTGCCGATCTCGTCGATTTCGACCTGATCAATTCCGGCGCCATTCGCCTCAGCCTCGGTGCCGTCGATGTGGTGAGCGGCAACTTCAACTATTTCGACAACAACCACTGCGCCTTTTCAGTCAAGCATGTGGCCGCCTCAGGCGCGCTGCCGCCGGGCTTCGCACCGGTCGAGATCGACGGCCGCTACTATTGGGACGGCGGCATCGTTTCCAACACTCCCCTGCAGCGGGTTCTCTCCGGGCCTGAACTGGAAAGCGATCTCTGCATCTTCCAGGTCGACCTGTTCAGCGCGAGGGGTCGGTTGCCGAGGGATCTTTTCGATGTCCAGGCACGGGAAAAGGAAATCCGTTTTTCCAGCCGCACGCGGCTGAACACCGACCAGTTCCGCAAGCTCCAGGGCATCCGCATGGCTGCCAAGCGGCTGATGGAAAAGCTGCCGGAAGAACTGAAGGACGATCCCGATGCGCGGCTTCTGGAAAAGATCGGCAATGATTGCGCGGTTACCATGGTGCATCTGATCTATCGCCATGCTGACTACGAAGGCCAATCCAAGGACTACGAGTTCTCCCGTGTTTCTGTGGAGGAACACTGGAAGGCCGGGCACGACGATGTGGTCCGGACACTCAATCATCCGGATTGGCAGAGCCGCACCCGCCCAACCAACGGGATTCGCGTCTTCGACCTTTGTGAAAAACATCGAGGCGAGAAAAAATCATGAAGATCGAAGATGTGGTCCGCAATGCCTTCGCGATGCCGCTGACCAGCCCGTCCTATCCGCCGGGGCCTTACCGCTTCGTCAATCGCGAATACATGATCATTACCTACCGCACCGATCCGGAGGCTCTGCGCCGTGTCGTGCCGGAGCCGCTGCAGTTCGATGAACCGCTGGTGAAATACGAGTTCATCCGCATGCCGGATTCGACGGGCTTCGGCGACTACACCGAATCCGGCCAGGTCATTCCGGTGAGTTTCAACGGCGCGCATGGCGGCTATGTCCACTCCATGTACCTCAACGACGACGCGCCGATCGCCGGCGGACGCGAGATCTGGGGTTTTCCGAAGAAGCTCGCGGAACCCTCGCTGGCATCGGTGAAGGATGCACTGGTCGGCACCCTCGACTATGGCGGCCACCGGGTGGCGACGGCGACGATGGGCTTCAAGCACCGCACTCTCGACAAGGCGAAAGTTCTTGAGACGCTGAAGCAGCCGAACTTCATGCTGAAGATCATTCCGCATGTCGATTGTACGCCGCGCATCTGCGAGCTTGTTCGTTACTACCTAGAGGATCTGACCGTGAAGGGCGCCTGGGAAGGGCCGGGCGCCCTGGCGCTGTTTCCGCATGCGCTGGCGCCGGTTGCCGACCTGCCGGTGCTCGAAGTCAAGTCTGCCGTCCATATCCTCTCCGACCTGACGCTGGGTCTCGGCGAAGTGGTCCATGATTATCTTGCAAAATAGGGAGTTAAGTCCATGAAACTCAAGGACAAGGTCTGCATAGTCACCGGCTCTGCCAGCGGCATCGGCCTGGCGATCGCCAAAAAATACGTGTCGGAAGGCGCTAAGGTCGTTATCGCCGACCTGAAGCTCGAGGCGGCGGAAGCGACAGCCAAGGACCTGACGGCTGCCGGCCCCGGCGAGGCGATCGGCCTTGCCATGGACGTGACCAGCGAGGAAGCCGTCAATTCAGGCGTCGCCGCCGTCGTCGAGAAATGGGGCAGGGTGGATGTGCTTGTCTCCAATGCCGGCATCCAGATCGTCAACAAGATCGAGGACTACGCGTTTTCGGACTGGAAGAAGATGCTGGCTATCCATCTCGACGGCGCCTTTCTGACCACCAAGGCCTGCATCCCGCACATGAAGGCCCAGAAGGGCGGTGCGATCATCTATATGGGCTCGGTCCATTCGCACGAGGCCTCGCCGTTGAAATCGGCCTATGTCACCGCCAAGCACGGCTTGCTCGGCCTTGCCCGCGTGGTCGCCAAGGAGGGCGGACCGGACGGGGTGCGCGCCAACGTCATCTGCCCCGGCTTCGTCAAGACGCCGCTCGTCGAGAAGCAGATTCCGGAACAGTCGAAGGCGCTGGGCATTTCCGAAGAGGAAGTCGTCAAGAAGATGATGCTCGGCGGCACCGTCGACACGCAATTCACCACGGTCGAGGATGTCGCGGAAGTGGCGCTACTCTTCGCCGGCTTCGAGACCAATGCCCTCACTGGCCAGTCGCTCGTCGTCAGCCACGGCTGGTACATGCAATAAATTCTATTTCGATCCGGCCGTAAACTATCACGGCCGGATCACGTTTGCGTCAAGTTAACGGGCGAACCGTTGCCTCCGGCGATCGGTGCCGCAATTCTGTTGTCATGGTTCTGGAATGTTCAGGACGTGCAGCATTTGGCGACATCCCGTTGAAACCCGCCCGCCGCCGATCGACCGAGGGGCGGTAGCCCCGGAGGAAAACCATGGAAAAGCCCGTTATTACCCAGGCGATGATCAACGCCTATGACGAATACACCCATCTGACGCTCGACCGCCGCTCCTTCATGCAGAAGCTGACGATGTTGACCGGATCGGCGGCGAGTGCTGCGGCCATCGCCCCCTTGCTTGCCGCCAACAGCGCCCAGGCGGAAATGGTACCCGAAGCCGATTCCCGGCTGAAGGCAGAGGACATCACCTATCCCGGCACCGGCGGCGATATGAAGGGCTATCTCGTGCGCCCGGCCGATGCATCCGGCAAACTGCCGGCCGTCATCGTCATCCATGAGAACCGCGGCCTCAATCCACATATCCGCGACGTCGCCCGTCGCATGGCGCTGGAGGGTTTCGTGGCGCTGGCACCGGATTTCCTCTCGCCCGCCGGCGGTACGCCCTCGGACGAGGACAAGGCGCGCGAAATGATCGGCGCTCTGGATGGCAAGCAGACGGTCGACAATGCGGCTGCGACCGTGACCTTTCTTGAAGGCAACGACGCGACGACCGGCAAAGTAGGTGCGATCGGCTTTTGCTGGGGCGGCGGTCTGGTCAACAAGCTGGCCGTCGCATCGCCGGATCTGAAAGCCGGCGTCGCCTATTACGGCGCCCAGCCGCCGGCCGAGGATGTGCCCAAGATCAAGGCGGCGCTGCTCCTGCAATATGCTGGCCTCGACGAACGCATCAATGCCGGTATCGACGCCTACAAGAAGGCTCTGACCGATAACGGCAAGGATTTCACTATCCATGTCTATGAGGGGGTCAATCACGCCTTCAACAACGACACCTCCGCTGCCCGCTATGACAAGAAGGCGGCCGATCTCGCCTGGGGCCGGACGGTGGAGTTTTTGAAGGCGAAGCTGGCTTAGGAATTGGCCAGCAATGGCGCCGCGGCCTCCGAGGCGACCCTTCGCCAAGGCCTGCCGGCTGCGGTTGGCGTTCCGAAAGAGGGCCGGCCGTCTCTTGCCTGCGCCGTTCGCAAGCCCAAGCAAGGCAATTAAGGTTACTGCCTGCATGCGATGATTGACCCAAAAATGGTCAGCTTCGCCATCTTTGGTGACACTTCGGATTGGAGTATAGAGTTTGGGTCGACCCGTTGGGGGGCGGCTAAATGACCAACGCATATTGCATCAGACTTTTACGGCCGCGTTTTTTGGCCGGGTATCGATATTGGGGAATACAAAAAGGCCGCGCTTCCAAGGGAGTACGGCCTTTTTGTTTTAGCGCCTCGTGTTGGCTTACCAGCCCGGCAGCATATGGCTCTGGCGCAGCCGCGGGTAGCGCGGGAAGTTCTTCATGTCGCCATCGAGGTCGTCGGTCGCTGTCGTCGGCGTGATGTTGTCGAGACAGGCGGTGATGTGATTGGTGATGGCATTCGACAGCGACGGCGACAGGCCGGGCCGCTTCATGATGCCGATCTGCACCGGCGCGAGCGCCGGGAAACCGTCGGCCTGGGTCAGCACCTTCATGCCGGTGCGCAGCGCCGATTCCGGCAGCACTGAAACGGCCATGCCGGCGAGCACCGCCGCCGCGACGACGGTCGACGACCAGCTGGTGAACAGGATGTTGTATTCCTTGCCAGTCGCGTCCAGCGCCGAGCAGGCCGCCTGCCGCCACAGGCAGTCGCGCTTGCCGACGGCGAGCGGCACGGGCGCGTTCTCCGGCAGCGGGTGGTTGATCGAGCTCACCCAGCAGAGCGGTTCGGTCCGGACCACGTCCGAGGCGCGGGCACGCGGATTGTGCGTGACCAGCGCAATGTCGAGATCCCCCTTGGCCATCTTCTCGGCGAGGTCCACCGAGGGCTCGCAGACGATATAGAGCTCGACGTTCGGATGCGTCTTGGCAAAACGGACGATGATCTCCGGCATATAGCGGTCGGCGTAGTCGTCGGGTGTGCCGATCCGCAGCGTGCCTTCCAGCCGGTTGTCGTCGAAGGAGGCGATCGCCTCGTTGTTAAGACGGATCATCCGCCGCGCGAAGTTCAAGAGGCGGTCGCCCTCCGTCGTCAGCCGGTTGCCGCGGCCGTCCTTCGCAAAGAGCTGCTTACCAATCCGTTCCTCCAGCCGGCGCATCTGCATCGAGACGGCTGACTGGGTCTTAAAGACACGGTCGGCCGCCTTGGTGAAGCTGCCGGTATCCGCGATGGCAACAAACGTCTGAAGCTGGTCGATATCGAGTGGTGCGGACATGGCCCAAGTTCCCAAAAGGTTACTCATAAAATTGTTTGATGAATATCATTAGAAACATTCGTTGGACTGATCAATAAGGATTTGCGAATTTGGTCCTGCAAATCACATCAACCGCCGCTCCGGTCCGCATTTGGCGGCGCCGGATCATCATCAAGTTTCGACCCGCCCCCGCGCCGACCTCCCTGCGGGGGAGGGTCGCTTCGTGCCTGCAAAAAGGAGCAGTATCATGCGCACGACCGATCACACTCTCGATCTCACCCTAACCGGGAAGCTGTCCGCGACGTCCCGCCAGACGGGGCTGACGGGCGTGCTGACATCGGTTTGGCGTCGTCTGCGAAACCGAAAAGCGATCGGCAGCCTGCACGACCTCGATGATCATCAGTTGCTCGACATCGGGCTTTGCCGCGAAGAAGTGCGCGAGGCACTGACCTCGTCGTTTTTCGATGATCCCGGTCGCCACCTGACGCAGGCGTCGCGCAACCGGACGAACACGTTCTACAGGAATGCGCGGCTCGATTGATGATCGCATTCGCTGCGGCACGTTCCTGAGCGACGGGTCAGGAATTTCGCAGCAGTTCAAAGTTTTGTTGCGCGCCTCAAACGTTGAAAGACGTTCCGCGCAACAGGGACGCGCAGCCGCCTCTGTGCGTTACCGTTCCCCGCAGGGTTAGAGCCAATTGCCCTGCTGCTTGCCCGGTGCGTGGTCCCCAAGACCAGCGCCGGGCTTTTTCGTTTCTGGGGATTAAGTGTCACGGGTAGTGGCCTGGGATGGCGTTGTCCCGTCAGGCGGTGGTGTTCTTCCGATACGTCTCAAACAGCCCGTCGATGTTCTTCTGATATTCCTTCTGTGCTTCCAGTCCGCTGTCGAACATGCTGTTGAACATATCGGTGAAGGGCGCCATGGGGCTCTTGTCCGTAGGCTTCTCTTCCGGGGTCGGCGCTACCGTCGCACTACCGCTCATCATGTCCTGAAAAGCCTTGATGAAGGGATTGGCGGCAAACACGTCGGGGGCGGATTGCTGTTTTTCTTCCGGTTTGCCGATGCCGAAAAAGCCCTGCATCGCCTGCGTGAAGGGGTTGTCGAAGGGATTGGGAGCCGGTTGCGGTTTCTTGATAAATCCGGAGGCTTCCAGCCAAGGCTTCATCATGGCTTCCATCGGCGTGTTGGCAAAGGGGTTCTGCATGCCGCCCATCTGGCCTGAGGCCTGCTTGAACAGCCCGCCCATGATCGCGCTCGCCATCACCGGCAGCATCTGCTTGTAGATTTCCTGGCCGACGCCGGTCATCTGGGCCGCTTGCGCGGAGACCGCCTGCAACATCTCCTTGGAGCCGAAAAGCTGGTCGAGAACGCTGTTGCCGTCGGCCATGCCCTGCGGCGTGAAGGCCTTGCTCATGTCCTCGAAATACTGCGCGTAGTTGCCGCTCGACATGGCGGTCAGCAAGGCGCCGAAATCATAGGGGTTGGCGGCGTTGCGTTTGAGCGCGGTGGAGAAGGCCGGCATCAGTGCGGCGGTCGCCTTGGCCATCTGTTCCTGGGCAAGGCCGAATTGCTTGGCCATCACGTCCATGGCATTGCCGTTCTGCGCCTGCATCATCATGTCAAAAAGCGGAATCATCTCCAGTCCTCTCCTGCGGGCGAAACGACGCATGTCGTTGCACTATAACGGGAAAAAGCCGGGTGGGAACCGCTTTTTATTAGCCGGGACAAAAGGGGGGCGGCGGCCCGTGTTGCCCACTCCCCAAGCCGCTGATAGGCGCTTATGGTGATTGCTGTTTTGGAAATCGGAAAAATACGCATGAAAACACCCATCATCGACATCATTGCCGAAAATCCTGAACCGGAGCACCGCGCAGCAATCGTTGCGCCACTGGAGGCGTACAACGAGGCGAGCAAGGGGGCCGTCGAGGACAAGGCGGATTTCGCGATCCTGCTCCGTGAACCGGACACGGGCAAGGTCGTCGGCGGGCTGTATGGCATCGACGGCTACGGCTGGGCCTTCGTGAAATATCTTGCGATACCGGATCAGTATCGCGGCCAGGGCCTTGGTTCTCGCTTGATCCAGGAGGCTGAGAATATCGCTCGTGCCCGCGGCTATCTCGGCGTCTGGCTGGATACCTTCGAATTTCAGGCCAAGCCTTTTTATGAAAAGCTTGGCTACCAGGTGTTCGGCGAGCTCGAAGGCGGGCCGAACGCCATTCCCCGATATTTCCTGAAAAAACGGTTCTCCTGAGGGTGGCGCTTAATACTGGTACTCAGTGAAAACCGGATCGACCGAGCCGTTCCAGCGGCCGTTGTAGAGCGATAGCAGGTCCTCGGCGAGCGTTGCCTTCTTTGCCAGCACCTCGTCGAGCGGCGCGAGAAAGATGCTCTCATCGACCTCGTCGCTGTTCAGCCGGTTGCGGTTCTTCAGGCCAAGACGGGAGATCGAGAGGACTTCACGGGCAATGTCGAACAGCGATGTGCCCTTGTGTTTGGCCGCAAGCGCCTGTGCCGGCACGGCGTCGCGCATGGCGATCGTATCCTCGTAGGTCCAGGAGCGGGTCAGGTCTTCGGCCGCGTCAAGCGCTGCGTCGTCGTAGAGCAGGCCGACCCAGAAGGCCGGCAGCGCACAGATGCGGCGCCATGGACCGCCGTCGGCGCCGCGCATTTCGAGGAAGCGCTTCAGCCGCACATCGGGGAACAGCGTCGAAAGATGGTTGGTCCAATCGCCCATATTGGGCTCCCAGTCGGCCAGTTCCCCCTTCAGGGCGCCGTTCATGAACTGGCGGAAGGTGACGTGCGTACAGTCATGGTAGTGGCCGTCGCGCACGACGAAATACATCGGCACGTCGAGCGCCCATTTGACATAGTCTTCGAAGCCGAAATCCGCGTTGAAGGCGACTGGCAGAACACCGGCGCGCTGGTTGTCGGTGTCGCGCCAGATATTGCCGCGCCAGGAGAGCAATCCGTTCGGCTTGCCGTCGGTGAAGGGCGAGCTTGCAAACAGTGCCGTCGACAGCGGCTGCAGCTTCAGCGACACCTGCATCTTGCGGCGCATGTCGTCTTCGGAGGAGAAGTCGAGATTCACCTGGATCGTGCACGTGCGATACATCATGTCGAGCCCTTGGGTGCCGACCTTCGGCATGTAGCGGCTCATGATGTCGTAGCGGGATTTCGGCATGTGCGGCGTCTCAGTAAAGGTCCATTTCGGTGAACCGCCGATGCCGAGGAAACGGATGCCGAGCGGCTCCGCGATTTCGCGCAACACGGCGAGGTGCTGGTTGGATTCCTTGCAGGTCTGGTGCAGGTTTTCGAGCGGTGCGCCCGAAAGCTCGAACTGACCGCCGGGCTCCAGCGAGATCGCGCCCTGGCCGGATTGTTCGGCAAGGCCGATGATGTTGCCGGCGTCGATGATCGGTTCCCAGCCGCTTTTCTCAGCCATGCCGTTCAGAAGCGCCGAGATGCTGGCCTCGCCGAAATAGGGGACTGGGCTGTTGTCGGCCTTGAAGAAGGCGAACTTCTCATGCTCCGTCCCGATGCGGAACCGTTCCTTCGGCTTGTTGCCCTGAGCCAGGTATTCGGTCAGGTCTGCGACGGAGCTAGCCGGCGTCTGGTCGGTGGTGTCTCTGGCCATGGGCGTCTTCTTTTGAACAGGCGGAACCTGCCGGGCGGCAGATGTCAGGAGGGTGATTGAACCGGATTGAGGTGGCGTGCAAGTGAAATTGTTTCAAGGCCGGTTCAAATTTTCAACACCTTATCGGCACCGAAATGACACAGCCGCTACTGCCAGTCGCCGATGGTCGCCTGGATCACCGCCATGGCGGCGACGGCGGCCGTATCGGCCCGGAGGATACGCGGTCCGAGCGGAATAGCGGTGACGAAATCGCGGCTGCGCAGCAAGCTGCGCTCGGCATCGGAGAAGCCGCCTTCGGGCCCGATCAGCAGGGCCAGTTTGCGCTCCTTTACGCCGGCCAGAACCGGCAGCGGATTTTGCCCGGCATCTCCCTCGTCGCAGAAAATGATGCGCCGGTCTTCCGGCCAGGTCGCCAGAACGTCTTCCAGTTTGCGCGGCTCCGCCACCTGCGGAATGCCGAGCACGCCGCATTGCTCGACCGCCTCGATGACATTGGCCCGGACCCGGTCCATGTTGCTGATCTTGCCCTGCACATGCTGGGTCATCACCGGTTGCAGCAGGCCGGCGCCCATCTCGACGGCCTTCTGCACGAGATAGTCGAGCCTGCCGACCTTCAACGGCGCGAACAGATACTGCAGATCGCACGGGGCGGGCTGTGGCCGCGTCTGCTCGGTCGCGGTCAAGAGCAGGCGTTTCTTGCTCGGAAAGGAAAGCTCCGCCCGCCACTCGCCATCGCGGCCATTGAAAACGAGAACGGCATCGCCCTCTTCGAAGCGCAGCACGTTGACGAGGTAGTTGAACTGTTCCTTGCCGGCTTCGTAAACGGCGCCGGTGGCGAGCGGCGCGTCGATGAAGAGCCGCTGCATGCGGAAATTGGCGCGCATGTCGTATCCTTTAGATGAAAAGCGCCGCGAGGACGCAGTAGACGGCTGCCGAAAGCAGCGCCGAAACGGGGACGGTGATGACCCATGCGCCGACGATCGTCATGAAATGCGATCGCCGCACCAGCCGTCGCCGGTGCAACTCTTCAGGACTGTGTTCGACGTATCGCTCGAAGTCCGCGTGTCCGGTCTTGCGGCGAACATATTCAAGGCGCCGCCTCGAATTGCGGGTGTACCATTCGCGGAAGAAGCCGATGCCGAAAACGGCGCCGACAGCGGTGTGCGTGGTGGACACGGGCAGTCCGAGCGTCGTTGCCAGTATGACGGTGATCGCCGTTGCCAAGGCAACGCAGAAGGCGCGCATCGGGTTGAGCCTGGTGATCTCTTCGCCGACGACATGGATCAGCTTCGGCCCGAACAGAAGCAGCCCGCAGGAGATACCGAAAGCTCCGATCAGCATGACCCACAGCGGCACATGGGTTGTCTGCAGGATAGCCAGGCCGTTAACGTTTGCCACGATCCCCGAAAGCGGCCCGACGGCGTTGGAAACGTCGTTCGCCCCATGGGCAAAGGATAAAAGTGCGGCCGACAGGATCAGCGGCATCCGGAACAGCTTGCGCAGCGACTGGTTGCGGTTGTCGAGCCCTTGCGCCTGACGGACGATCCATGGCCTGCAGGCAAGAACGGTGGCGGCGGTCACGGCCAAGCCTATGAGGATGCCGTTCGTCAGCGAAATAGTGACGACTTTTTCCAGCCCGATCACCGCAAAATAGGTGGCGAAGGAGCCGGTCATCGTGGCGATCAGAATGGGGGTCCAGAAGATCGCCGCGTCGACCTTGTCTTCGCGGTAGATGATGAAGGTCTTGATGAAGGCAAGGAGCAGCGCCGCGATGCCGCCGCCCAGGATGGGCGAAACCATCCAGCTTGCCGTTATTCCCGCAAGCGATACCCAGTGGACGGCGGAAATGCCTGCAGCCGCGACACCGGATCCGAGAATACTTCCGACGATCGAATGGGTGGTTGAAATCGGTGCGCTGGACCATGTCGCGATGTTGATCCAGACTGCGGCTGAAATCAGCGCCGCCATCATCACCCAGACGAAGGAAAGGCCCGTCGGCATTTGGGCCGCATCGACAATGCCGGCCTCGATGGTGGAGACGACGCGGCCGCCGGCAAACACGGCGCCTGCGATCTCGAAGATGGCGGCGATGACAAGCGCCATCGTCATGCTAATCGCTTTGGATCCGACCGCCGCGCCGACATTGTTGGTGACGTCGTTGGCGCCGATATTCATCGCCATGTAGCCGGCGACAGCGGCGGCGGCAATGATGATTAGGTAACCCGGCTGCTCGGACACATAGGCAGCGGCAAAAATCATGCTGACGACAAGGAAGAGAATTCCAAGGCCAACGCCCGCCCATGGCTTCAGGACATGCTGCGTGGCCTGTTCAGTGAGGGTTACCTTGTCCAGATATTCGTCGAGCGTTGGTTTTTCCAGGCGCGGGCGCGGCTTTGCCACCGTCGATTCTCCAGTTCATGCCGCCGAGGCGTTAGAAAGCGTAGCGATATCAGGCGTAGCTCGTGCCAAGCTATCCATGTGATGTCGGGAGCTTATCGCGCCACGGCCTGCGGGGCAGGGTTCATGGTGGCAAGCAGACGCTGTTCAAAGCTCAGAATAATATCCCTGAGCATCGGCTCGGCGACGCGGCTGGCGCCTTCTGCGAAGCTTACCCATTCCATCTTCCGGCTGCCTTTTTCCGGGAAGTTCTTCAGCATGTCCAGGACGACCAGGGGGTAGACCTGGACCATGCACTCGATTTTCAGGCCGTGGTCCATGGCCTTGTCGTACATGTAGAAGCCGATCCGTTCCGCGCCGGCTTCGCCCTTGACACCAGCTTCTTCATAGGCTTCGCGTGCGGCAGCTTCATGACATAGCTTGCCTTCCATCGGCCAGCCCTTGGGGATGACCCAGCGACCGGTGTCGCGGCTGGTGATGAGCAGCATTTCCGGCACCGCGCTCTTCTTCTTGAATCGATAGCACAGTGCGGCGCATTGCATTCTCACCGGACGGCGAAACATCAGGCGGACGTCTGCGGCTATGCGATTCAGAATGTTCAACGTCGGTGCATCCTTTCAAAACAAAGAATCAATCAATCTGCAATATCGCTCGAGTATGCTCGCTTTATGCGGCCTGTAAACGCACAGATTTTATGAAACACATATAGTATTCGCGGCGCCCCTAATGAAGGGGGCGGAGGCGCGGAAGACGGGCAATTTAGTGGGATTGCGCTGCCAAAATGTGCCGTTCGCGCCCTTTTAGAGTATCTTTGCGGCATTGGCGAGATGCCCACAGAAATTATTTAGAGGTCGTTCGCATCGCCATCGCGACCGGCAAAGCCTTTGACTGACGGCCCCCCGTTTTGACGTTCCCGTTGCTGTTGTCTCAGTTGCGAAATGCGGGCCCATTCCCCCGTCCGTTCCGCCTCGCGCGTCGCCATGATGATGAAGTCGATATGGGCCTGCGCCGCCTCCCGGGCCGCCTGCGCATTGCCGGCCATGATGGCCTCGTAGATGGCTTCGTGCTGGGCGAGCAACTTGTCACCCGCGCCGGGGGCGGCAAACAGCACCTCGCGGCTGAAGAAGATGCCGCCGCTCAGCAGCCGGTAGCAGGCCCTCAACGTATGCAGCAGGATGATGTTGTGGGCCGCTTCGCCGATGGCGCTGTGCAGTTCGACATCGGTCTTCAGCCCGCCTTCCGCGGAGCCCACGAGATGCGCGGCGCGCATCTCTTCCATGATGTGCGTCAGCATTTCCCTGTCGAAGCGGGTGGCGCGCCGTGCGGCAAACTCCGCCGTCATGCCCTCCAGTTCGCGGCGATATTCGAGATAGTCCTGCGTCGCCTTCTCGTGCCGGCCAATCAGTTCGATCACCGGTTTGGAAAAGATCTGGCCGATGACATCCGCGACAAAGGTACCGCCGCCGTGATGGCTGACGAGCAGTCCGCGTGCTTCCAGTTCCTTCAGCGCCTCCCGTAAAATGGGCCGGGAGACGTCGAATCGGCGCGACAACTCCCTTTCGCTCGGCAGCCGTTCGCCATCGCGCAACACGCCTTCGAGAATCAGGAGTTCGATTTGGTGGATGATTTCGGCGGATGTCCGGCTGTGAGGGATGCGGGCATAGGCATCAATGGTGTCGTCGGTCACGGCGGCTCTCCTTGCCGTCAATCTAGTCATCTGCGCCAAAGTGGTCAATTTCTTTAGCCACTTTGTGAAAATGCTGTCGGGGACAAAGTTGCAGCTGCGTCAAAGCGTCCTTTCCCTTTTGCTCGACCTGTTGATAAGAGGGTTCTGATTGACGCGTGAGAGGGGAAAACGCTTCATGGCCAAGGGTAGTTTTGCATTTCCGTCGGCACCGGCCCGGGCGCAGGCGTTGGGCGAGATCCACGCGCGTCCGTATGCGCTGGTGACATCGCCGCGCGTCATCTTCCAGCTTGCTTTCATGACGGATGGCGGCTCTGGCGTCGATCATGCCGTCCTCTCGGAATTGTCCCGCGCCCGCGGCGTCTCGCCGCCGAGCCGCGATGCCAACCACCATGCCGTGTCGTGGGGGCAGGGCACGCTGCGCTGGGAGCGGCATACCGAATTCTCGACCTATTTCTGGGACGGCGTCATTCCCGACCGTTTCGGCGGGGAAGTGACCACCCACCCGTTCGGCGATGGTTTTTCCCCGCCAGGAAGCCTGATTTCCGGCATCCGCCTCGAGATCCGGCCGGATACGGAAGAGACCCGCGCGGCGATGAGCGCATTCGACCCGACCAGCCTCTGTTACAGCGACGTCAAGAACGGCCAGGCCGTCGTGCTGACCGATTTCCGCCAGAACGGTGACGGCCTGACGCAGATCCTCGTCATCGACCGGGGCATGACGGAGGCGGGAACCGGCGCGCTGGTGCAGCGGCTGCTCGACATCGAGACCTACCGGACGCTCGCCATGCTCGGCCTGCCTTTGGCGCAATCGCTGTCGCCGGATATCCGCCGCATCGAGGACGGGCTGACCGGCGTCACCCAGAAGATGCGCGGCAGCGTCCGCGAAAAGGCCGATGAGATGCTCGCCGAGATCACGCTGCTCGCGGCCGAACTGGAGGCGGGCGCAGCACTCAGTCTCTACCGGTTCGGCGCTAGCCGTGCCTATTACGGCATCGTCCAAGAGCGTATCCGCTCGCTGACGGAAACCGGCGTGCCGGGTTACGAAACCCTCGGCACCTTCCTCGAAAGGCGACTGGCGCCCGCCATGCGCACCTGTCAGTCGGTCGAAGAACGCCAGGCCAACCTGTCGCGCAAGCTGACGCGCGCCACCGCTCTGCTCAGAAGCTGGGTCGATGTCGAACTCGAACGGCAAAACAGCGTTCTGCTCAACTCCATGGACCGGCGCGCCAAGCTGCAACTGCGCCTGCAGCAGACCGTCGAAGGCCTGTCGGTCGCCGCCATTTCCTATTACATCGTCGGCCTGTTCGGCTATCTCGCCAAGGCCTTGGAAAGCGAGGGCCTGCCGGTGAAATCCAGCGTGCTCACCGGCTTCTTCGTGCCCGTCGCCGTGATTTCCATGTGGCTCATCGTCCGCTCGATCCGCAAACACCATGCAGACGAAGACCGGGAAATCCTTTAAGTCTGAGGCCATATCGAAAAGATTCGGTCTGTTCAAAACCATGGCGAAAGCGGCAAAGAAGGCGAAACTGGACAAGGATGGGCTGACGGTGCTCGGCCTTGAAAGGCTCGTCCAGATCGCGCTGGATGAAGCGGCGCTCAATCCCTCCTTCAAGAAGCGCTTGAATGCGGCGCTTGCCGGCATTGGCGGCGCTGCGGGCATGGCCAAGCTGATCGACAGCCGCCTGACGATGCTCGAAAAATCGCGCACACGCATCCGCTGGCAGAAGGAGCGCGCCTTCGGCAACGATCTGGAAAGCATCTCGGCCAGCATTGTCAAGGAGTTCGGCGCCGTCGATCCAGGCATGGCGCTGGAGCGACTGATCCGCTTCGTGTTCGGCTACGAGGGAATTGCCGAGCGTGTCAACGATTCCAGCGGCCGCATTGCCGGAATTTACGGTCAGGCCTGCGAAGCAGCCGGGCGATTGGCGCAGGCGATGTCCGCCGAAAAGCAGGCACAGATCCCCGTGCTGATCACGCCGGCACTCGGTGGGATGGACTACCATGGCTTCAAGACGCTGCTCGCGGTGCGGGTCGCCGCCGTGCTGCCGCCGGACGTGCTTAAAGTATGGGACGAAACGCTTGCCGCGGCTATGGAAATACCGGCTGGAACGTCCTTTCTGCCCGCCGTCGTTTATGTGCGCCGCGCCATTGCCGATGCGCGCGGCGATCTTGATGCCTATGTGGCAATCGAGGAAGCCCTGCCGGAACCTTTGCGCGAACCGACCATCATCGCCGAACGACTCCATGCTGCGGGCCGCTATGCGGAGGCGTTGATCTGGGTTCGCAAACACCGCAAATCCCGCATCGGCTTTGCCCGCCGCGCCGATATCCTGAGAGGCGATATGAAGCCGCTCCCGGATAAGGAACGGCTGGAGGCCGCCATTCTCGACGGTCTGAAGGATCGTTCCGCTTCGCAGGCGCTGCGCTGGAAGGTGTTCGAGCAAGGGCTCGACGCCGGCATGCTGCGGGAATACATCGCCAAGGCCGGTGATTTCGAGGAATTCGAGGCGCTCGACAAGGCCTTTGCTTTCGTGGAAGTGCACCCCAGTCCCCATGCTGCGCTGCGGTTCTATCTGGCATGGCCAAGGCTCGATCTCGCTGCGCGCTATGTCGTCGCAAGAGCCGACGCCTGGGAGGGGGAGTTTTATGAATTTCTTCGGCCCGCTGCCGAGGCCTTCGAAGAGGACCATCCGGCTGCCGCAACCGTTCTCTACCGGGCCCTGCTCGACCGCATCATCGGCAGAGGCCTGTCTGAGGCCTATGGGTACGGTGCTGACTATCTTGCAACGCTCTCGGCGCTCGCCGCGCGCCCCGGTGGCAATGACGGATTGATGCCCCATGATGCCTTTGTCGCCGGCTTGCGAAAGGAGCACGGCCGCAAATATGGCTTCTGGGAGCTTGTCCCGCCGGAAATTATCGCTCCCAATAGGGCTGCGGCCCGTAAAGCCCGGCAAGATAATCGATGAACAGGCGGACCTTGGCCGGCAGGAATTGGCGGCTTGGGTAGAGGGCGGAGACGAAGAGATTGCTGGAGCCTTCCCAGGCTGGCAGGACCTGCAGGAGCCGTCCCGACTTCAGGTCGCCGCCGATGTCCCATGTCGAGCGCAGGGCAATACCCGCGCCGGAGAGCACGGCTTCGCGCACGACTTCCGACGAATTGGTGATCAGCCGGCCCTGCGGCTTGTAGCTCAGCGCCCCCTGCCGGCTTTCCAGCTTCCAGGTGTCGTGGTTATGCTGGCGCAGGCAGACATGCCGGCCGAGATCATCGACGGTTTCCGGTATGCCGTAGCGCTCGATATAGGCGGGCGAGGCGCAGAGGATACGCCGCACCGGCACCAGTTTTCGTGCCACGAGGCTGGAATCGTCGAGTTCGCCGATGCGGATGGCCAGATCGAAACCTTCCGCGACGATGTCGGTGAAGTCGTCGGATAGGACGATGTTGACGACAAGCTCGGTATGCATCTCGATGAAGCGGGCCAGATGCGGCGCGACATGCATGCGGCCGAAAGAGGTCGGTGCCGTGACCCGAAGTGTTCCTTGCGGCTGACCGGAGCGGCCGGAGGCGAAGGCTTCGGCATCCTCGACGCCGGCGAGGACGCCGAGCACGCGATCGTAAAAACCTTGTCCCGCTTCGGTGAGCGAAATCTGCCGCGTCGTTCGCTGCAGCAACCGCGTGCCGAGCCGGTCTTCCAGCCGCTTGATCCGCTTGGAAATGACGGCAGGCGAAAAGCCGAGCGCTCGGCCGGCGGCCGACATGCTGCCCGTCAATACGACGCGGGTGAAGACTTCGAGATCGCCCAGGTTTGTCATCAATCTTGACCATTGTTTCGAAAACGGAAAAACTGATTAACATTTGCTGCGTCGTGACGGTAGTGGTAAAGAAAAAATACCAATTTCGCATCAAGGACGAGCCGGGAGGCCGAAATGCCTGAGACCATCGCCTTTCTGGAACCGAAGCAAAGCGTCCTTTCCCGCCGCGCAGCCATCATCGAGGACCTCGCGGACCTCCTGCCGCCCGACTGCCTGATCAGTGAGAGGCGCGGGCTGGTGCCCTTCGAAACGGATGCTTTCATCGCCTATCGCCAGGTTCCGCTTGCCGTTGCCTTGCCGGAAACGACGGCGCAGGTGGCGGCGGTCTTGAGATATTGCAGCCGCTACGGCATCCCCGTCGTGCCGCGTGGGGCCGGCACATCGCTGTCCGGCGGTGCGATCCCGCAGGCGGATGCGGTGGTGATCGGCCTGTCGAAGATGTCGCGCATCCTCGATATCGATTTTGCCAACCGCACGGCCACGGTTCAGGCTGGCGTCACCAACCTTAATATTTCCGAGACTGTCTCGGCTGATGGCTTCTTTTATGCGCCGGACCCGAGCTCGCAGCTTGCCTGCACCATCGGCGGCAATATCGGCATGAATTCCGGCGGCGCCCATTGCCTGAAATACGGTGTGACGACCAACAATCTGCTCGGCGTGAAGATGGTGCTGTTCGACGGAACCGTGATCGAGCTCGGCGGCAAGGCGCTGGATGCGCCGGGCTATGACCTGCTCGGCCTCGTCTGTGGCTCCGAAGGCCAGCTCGGCATCGTGACCGAGGCGACGGTGCGGTTGATCGCCAAGCCGGAAGGCGCGCGACCGGTCCTTTTCGGCTTCCCTTCCTCGGAAGAAGCCGGTTCCTGCGTCGCCGAAGTCATCGGTTCCGGTATCATCCCGGTCGCCATCGAATTCATGGACAAGCCGGCCATCAGCATCTGCGAGGCCTTCGCGCATGCAGGCTATCCGATGGACGTCGAAGCGTTGCTGATCGTCGAGGTCGAGGGCTCGGAAGCCGAGATGGAGGCGATGCTTTCGAACATCATCGAGATCGCCCGCCGCCATGGTGTCTCGACGATCAAGGAGAGCCAGTCGGCAACAGAGGCGGCGCTGATCTGGAAGGGCCGCAAGTCAGCCTTCGGCGCCACCGGCCGCATCGCCGACTATATCTGCATGGACGGCACGGTGCCGCTCGGCCAGCTCTCCTATGTACTGAAGAAAACCAGCGAGATCATCGACGGATATGGCCTGCGCGTCGCCAACGTCTTCCACGCCGGCGACGGCAACATGCATCCGCTCATTCTCTACAACATCAACGATCCGGAAGATGCCGCGCGCGCGGAAGCTGCGGGCAATGATATCCTCAAGCTCTGCGTCGATGCCGGCGGCTGCCTTACCGGCGAACATGGCGTCGGTATCGAAAAACGCGACCTGATGCTGCATCAGTTCAGCCAGGCCGACCTCGACCAGCAGATGGCCGCCCGCGCCGCCTTCGACCCGCAATGGATCATGAACCCGTCCAAGGTCTTTCCGCTCGAAGGGCGTCCTGCCGCATGATCCCGATATTCGAGCCGGAAACCGAAACGGAAGCGGCCGGTATCGTCGCGACCATTGCCCGCAATGACCTGACGCTGAAGATAGAAGGTGGCGGAACGCGCTCCGGCCTGGGCAATCCGGTGGCTGCTGACCGGCTCCTCTCGACGCGAAAACTGTCGGGGGTCGTTTCGTATAATCCGGCCGAGATGACCATGACGGCAAAGGCCGGAACGCTGGTCGCCGAGATCGAGGCAATGCTTCTTGAAAACCGCCAGACGCTCGCCTTCGAACCGCTTGACTATCGCGGCGTCATGGCAACCACGGGTGAGCCGACGATCGGCGGCGTCTTCGCCACCAACGCCTCCGGCCCCCGCCGTCTCGTGGCGGGTGCGGCACGAGACCACCTGCTCGGTATCCGGTTCGCCAATGGGGCAGGGGAGGTCATCAAGTCCGGTGGCAGGGTGATGAAGAACGTCACCGGGCTCGATCTCGTCAAGCTGCTCTGTGGTTCGCACGGCACTTTGGGGCTTCTGACGGAGGTCACGTTCAAGGTTCTGCCGCTGCAGCCAGCCTCGGCAACGATCGTCCTGTCCGGGCTCGATGATGCCGAAGCAGCAACGGCCATGGCACGGGCAATGGCTCTGCCGGTCGAGGTTTCGGGTGCTGCGCATCTGCCGGAAACCGTCCGCTCGCGTTTTCTCGGCGGCGGTCTTCCGGATGGCCCGGCAACGGCGTTGCGGATTGAAGGCTTGGCGGCCTCTGTCACCGGCCGCCGCGAAAAGCTCGTTGCCGCCTTCGCATCGATCGCGCCCGTTGCCGTTCTCGACCGTGAGGCGACAACATCGCTCTGGCGGGAAATCCGCGATGTCAAACCCTATGCGGATGGAACGCAAAAACCGCTCTGGCGCGTCTCCGTCGCCCCCTCCGCAGGCCAGCAACTGGTCGCGGCCCTCCGACTGGAAGCGGGCGTCGATGCCTTCTACGACTGGCAAGGCGGTCTCGTCTGGCTGCGCATGGAAGCCGACGCCGAGGCAGATCTGCTGCGCCGTTACGTCAAGGGTATCGGTGGCGGACACGCGACGCTGGTGCGGGTTTCGGATGCAGTTCGCGCGACGACGCCGGCATTCGAACCGGAAGCTCCGTCGGTCGCCGCGCTGTCGGCACGATTGAAGCATAAGTTCGATCCCAAGGGGATTTTCAATCCGGGGAAGATGAGTTTTTGAGTATGACCCGCGTCCCGAATACCCCCCTCTGTCACTTCGTGACATCTTCCCCTCAAGGGGGGAGGTCGTGCTTTTCCCATGCGGCGTTTGCAAGGGAGGGCCAAAGCATGCGGCCAATCTCCCCCCTTGAGGGGGAGATGTCCCAGGGGGGCAGAGGGGGGTATGCCGCCGCAAACTCGGAGCCCTGCGCCTGATGCAAACCAACTTCACCGCCGCCCAGCTCGCAGACCCGCATGTCGCCGAATCGGAATCGATCCTGCGCAAATGCGTGCATTGCGGCTTCTGCACCGCCACCTGTCCGACCTATGTGACGCTCGGCAACGAGCTCGATAGCCCGCGCGGGCGCATCTACCTGATCAAGGACATGCTGGAAAACGGCCGCCCGGCGGACGAGGAAGTGGTCACCCATATCGACCGCTGCCTCTCCTGCCTTGCCTGCATGACCACCTGTCCGTCCGGCGTGAACTATATGCATCTGGTCGATCACGCCCGTGTCCACATCGAAAACACCTACAAGAGGCCTCTGAAGGACCGGCTGGTGCGCGCGGCGCTGGCTGCGGTCCTGCCCTATCCCTCACGCTTCCGGCTGGCACTCAAGGCAGCCCGGCTCGGCCGGCCCCTTGCGGGACTGATGAAGCGGGTGCCGTTCCTGAAGACCTTCGGCGTCATGCTCGATCTGGCGCCGCGCGACCTCGCTCCGCCATCGGGTGCTGCGCAGCCGGGTGTCAGGGTGGCGACCGCCGAACGCCGAGGGCGGGTGGCGATCCTGACCGGCTGCGCCCAGCCAGTTCTGAAGCCGGAAATCAACGAGGCGGCGATCCGGCTTCTGACGCGGCTCGGTGTCGAGGTCGTGGTGCCGGAAGGCGAGGGCTGTTGCGGAGCGCTCGTCCATCACATGGGTCGCGAAGAACAGGCGCTTGTCTCTGCCCGCCGCAATGTCGATGTCTGGATCAACGCGGCGGAGGAAGGCGGGCTGGACGCGATCATCATCACCGCCTCGGGCTGCGGCACGACGATCAAGGATTACGGCCATATGCTGCGCCTCGATCCGGCCTATGCTGAAAAAGCCGCCCGCGTCTCGGCGCTGGCAAAGGACATCACCGAATACCTGGCGAGCCTCGATCTGCCGCGGCAGGAAGCGAGGAACATGACCGTCGCTTACCATTCGGCCTGCTCGATGCAGCATGGCCAGAAGATCACCACGGCGCCGAAGCTGCTTTTGAAAAATGCCGGGTTCACGGTCCGCGACCCTGCCGAAGGCCATCTCTGTTGCGGCTCGGCCGGAACCTACAACATCCTGCAGCCGGAGATTTCGGCAACGCTGAAAGCGCGCAAGGTGAAGAATATCGAAGCGACCAAGGCCGACTTCATCGCCACCGGCAATGTCGGCTGCATCACCCAGATCGCCACCGGCACAAGGATGCCGATCCTGCACACGGTGGAACTGCTCGACTGGGCCTATGGCGGTGAAAAACCGGCCTTGCTTCAGAAGTGAAACGAGACGCCGAGGTTGACCGCATTGGTGATGATGTCGGTCTTCAGGCGGGCGCCGCTGTCGATCGGCACGTCGACGAAGGAATAGTTGCCCTTGTACTCGCCGAAAACCGACCAGCGCTCAGAAATCTGGTAGGTAATGCCCGCCTGTGCCTGAAGCGTCACGCCACCGAATTCATAGTCGAATGTTCTGCCGGAGGGGCGAGTGACCTCGACATGCGGTACGTTGATGCCGACACCGGCCCCGACATACGGCGTCCATTTCCGGTCAGGCTGCTGGAAGCGGTAGATGCCGTTGAGGGTGAGCAGGTTCAGCCCGTCGGTAAATTCGAAATGGGTCCATCCCGGTGTCTTGTCGAATGTTTCGTCATCGGCATAGACCTTTGCATGCGTGTAGTCGATCGACAGGCCGAGATTCGACCTGCCGAGGTCGGTCAGCCACCAGGTGCCGCGCACGCCGTAATACGGCGGTGACTTGAAGGAATTGCCTTCCCATCCCGCGGTAAAATCTGTGCCGTCCGATACCGTCACGTCACTGTGTGGCGCCGTCTGATAGCCCCCGTAAACCGAGATTTGCAAATCCTCCGCGCTGGCGGAACCGGTCGCAATGCTTGCAAAAGCAATGATCGCAGAGAAAACGGCTGCCGTCCGTCCGGTATTGAAGCGCATGTCGATCCCCAGGCAATTCCAATCCGGAAAAGCCGTATATTTTCGGGGCAACAGGCGTATGACAGGTCTGAACGGGCGAAATAAAAAAGCGCCCGCTAAACGCGGACGCTTTCGATGTCGACATTGCTGAGTGATCAGCCGCCGAAGATGGTGCGCAGGATATCCACGCCGCGATCGTCATAGGAAACATCACCCTGCTTGTTGCCGGGGCCGATGACGATGACCTTGGTGCCGATGTCGGCACGTTCGTAGAGATGTTCGACATCCTTGTTCATCATGCGGATGCAGCCCGAAGACATGTTCTGGCCGATCGTCCAGGGCTGATTGGTGCCGTGGATGCGAAATCCGGAATCGCTCTTGCCCTTGTAGAGATAGAGCGCCCGGGCGCCGAGCGGATTGTCGATGCCGCCTTCCTGATAGGCCGGAAGGATGCGGCCCTTCTTGCGTTCGCGGATGATCATTTCCGGCGGTGGTGTCCAGCCCGGCCACTCCGCCTTGCGCTGCACCTTGACGACGCCCGACCAGCCGAAGCCCTCGCGACCGACGCCGATGCCATAGCGGGTCGCCTTGTTCGGGCCCTCGATATAATAAAGGTACTTGTTGTTGGTATCGACGATGATCGTGCCCGGCGCCTCGTCGGTACTCAGCCGCACCTTGGTGCGCCAGAACTGCTTCGCCGGTTTCTTCTCCATCGCCACCAGCGTGACATCCGATGTGGACTTCACGGTTTCGGCCTGTCCCGGCATGAAAGCCGAAGCGCTCGGCGCGCCAAATGTAACAGCGGCCGCAAAACCGATTGCGGCCAATGTCTGCAAGGCATATTTCATCGACAAGATTCCCTCTCCAGCCCTAAGCTGCGAAACGCTATTCAATATCGCGTTTTACGCAAGTCTAACGGGTCTTGGATAGAGTAAATGTGATCGACACAAGTGTAACCGCGGGTACCCCTGTTGCCGAAAGGCCACGTTCAGGCCGTTCGGCAGGTAAGCGGAGGCTTAAATCACGATGACCTTGGTGCCGATTTTCACGCGTTCATAGAGATCGACGACATCCTCGTTACGCATGCGGATGCAGCCGGACGAGACGGCAAAGCCGATCGTCCAGGGCGCGTTGGTGCCGTGGATGCGGTAGAGCGTCGAGCCGAGATACATGGCGCGGGCCCCGAGCGGATTGGCCGGGCCGCCCTCCATGCTGGCAGGCAGATAATGCCCCTTTACCGCCTCGCGCGCGATCATCTCGGACGGCGGCGTCCAGACCGGCCATTCGGACTTGCGCGTCACCTTGTGGACGCCGGCCCATTCGAAGCCCGGCTTGCCGACGCCGACGCCGTAACGCCGCGCTTGCCCATCGCCGGTGACGAGATAGAGGAAACGGCTGTTGGTATCGATGACGATCGTACCCGGCCTTTCCTTCGTTTCATAAGCAACCGTCTGTGGCAGGAACTGCGGATCGAGCTGGCGCTGCGCCGGCTTCTGTGCCCGCGTCATCGCCACCGGCTGCGCAACGGCGGCGCCGGAGCGCTTGACACGGCGCTGGAACAGATACTGTTTTCGGGTGGCGCGCTCGCTCTGAACGTCTATAAGGCGCTGCTGACGGTAGACGACCGGCTGCACGCTGCCGCCGAGCTGGGTCACCCAGGGCGCGGTGAGGTCAGGGCTGATGACGACCGGCGGGCGGTTCTGATAGCGGTCTTGCGCGTCCGCAAGACTGGAAAATGCCACGAACAGGGACGTGGCAAGGATCAGGGTTTTCTTCATCATCGGACGGACTCGCTACCTTTCGCCGGGACTGTCTCATAGCTCCGCCGTCCGCAGGGTGGGCGGAAGGCGGGCGGGATATGAACGCCAAGAGGCTTGGCGGAATTTGGCGATGGTGGCACCGGGCGACGACCGAATGGTAAATGTCGGTTCATTAAAAGGCATTCGGCGGGGTAAAGCTTTGGGTAGGGTTATTGCCTGCTTTAGGACTATGGTTGGCAAATGGTAAAGCACGGAAAAACAGGGAGAAACGCGTGACAGCAAGGGGAATCATCACCGGCGCGGACGGCCTCGAGCGCTGCGCCTGGCATGCCAATCTGGAGGATTACCAGCGTTATCATGACGAAGAGTGGGGTAGGCCGATGGCCAACGATATCCGGCTGTTCGAGAAGATTTGCCTCGAAGGGTTCCAGTCCGGCCTATCCTGGCTGACCATCCTCAGAAAGCGTGAAGCCTTCCGCGCCGCCTTCGCCGGCTTCGATTTCGATGTGGTCGCCAAATTCGGCGATGCCGATATCGAGCGCTGTCTTGCCGACCCCGGCATCGTCCGCCATCGCGGCAAGATCGTCTCGACGGTCAACAATGCGAAGCGGGCGCAGGAATTGAGATCCGAGTTCGGCACGCTCGCCCGTTATTTCTGGAGCCATGAGCCGGGTGCGAACGAGCGCCCGAAGGTCGTCACCTACGAGGCGATCGCCGCCAATCCGACGACGCCAACGTCACTTTCAATATCGAAGGATTTGAAAAAACGCGGCTGGACCTTCGTCGGCCCGACCACGGTCTATGCCTTCATGCAGGCGATGGGACTGGTCAACGACCATATCGAGGGGTGCTATTTCCGGGCAAAGGTCGAGCAGTTGCGCGCGTCATTCGCGCGCCCATGAAATATTACCGGGCCTTGCGTCAGTACGTTGGCGCCGCTGGCCTGTTGTTCATGTAAAGAAGCACCGCACCGAAGATCACCAGCATCGCGCCGATCACAAGCCATTCCTTGTTATCGGACATACGGCTCCCGGTAATGATATTGGAACCTTGCAACATCCAGAGTCCGCCGAGCAATATGACGAAGATGCCGGCGATATTCTTGAAGATCTTCATGACGTCCTCCCACCCACGCACCGAAATTATGTGCCCGCGGCGGATTTCGGTCAATGTGGCGCGAATGGGCTGTCGAACAGGCGCCGGAGACAAACTCCGGCGCCGCTCTTCATTTGAACTGAGGATCAGCCGCCGTTCCTGGCGAGCCACTCCGTCATCATCCTGATCTCCCCTTCCTGGGCGGAAATGATGCCTTCGGCGAGTTTGCGCAGTTCTGCATCCTTGCCGTATTCAAGCTCGATCTTCGCCATGTCGATCGCGCCCTGGTGATGGGCGATCATGCCGCGCACGAAGTCGGCATCCGTATTGCCGCTGAAGGCGATGTCCATACCTTCATGCATCTTCGCATTGGCCTCGGCAAAGGCCTTGCTGGATGGACCTGTATCGCCCTTCGGCTCGCTCATGCCTTGCATGGACCCGTGATTGCTATGGTCCATCTCCTGCGCGGCGAGGGGAAAGGTGAAGGTAAGGGCCAGCATCGCGGCCATAATGGGTCTCAGAGACATCCTGTGCTCTCTTTCATTTCTGCAATTCGTGACGTGCGGAGGTTGTCCGCGTTCAGGAAACCGAGAGGAATGTCTTGGGAGGCGGGAATTGCGGCTCGAGGGCGGTTGCCCGCAGCGACTTCTGCGGCCGCGGACGGATGATCGCGTTGGCAAATTCGTCGCGGTCGAGACCGTGGCTGTCGAGGACGATTGCGAAACAGGCCGCGCAGAGCAGCGGATGCACCGTCTGCGCATGATGATCGCAGTTTTTCGCGTCCGCCGCGCAGTGATACTGATCAGATGTCGCGGATGCGCCATGATCTGCGGATACGCCTGCGTGATGCATCGTCACCATACCGCCCAGATCCTGCACCCGGGCAAGCGATGCCGTCCAGCCGCTGATCAGGGCACAGAAAAGGGCGGTGATGAGGATGACGGCGCGCATGGTCGTCAAGATAGGAGTGCGGCTGACCAAAGAAAAGACCGGCGACGCCCTTTCTTGAAGAGACGGTTCAGCCGTCGGCTGGTGCGAAGGCGAAGATGCCCTGCATCCGCCCGCCGACCGGTGAAACGCCCATGGTCGAGGTGCCGACGCAGAAAACCAGCATGGTACCGCCGTCCTCCTCCTGTAGCGTCGTGCAGAAGCAGAAGGAAGACGCCGCCGCGGTCGCCTCTTCAAGGATGTTGAGCACTGTCCTGTGATGATCCTCGTGATAGTTGCGGATGATGTCCAGCAATCCGCAGAGCTTGTCGCCAAGGCCGTGCCGGGTTTTGGTTGCCTCCCCAACGGCGAATAGGCCAGTCGAAAGGTCGCAATGCCACCTTTCGATAAGATAGTCCCGCCCCGCCAGCGCCTCGACCCACCCTTCATGAGCACGGCTGTCTTCGGGCAGGATCGTGCCGAATCCCGGTTTCATCAACTGCAGCATGCCGTCTTCCGCTCCTTGCTCTCCCGCCGCAAAGGCGGCTTTTGCAAAAACGAGACAGTTTTTGCCATCAAGGCGGTTACGCCGTGAAATAGGGCTTTACCCGCCACGAAAAAAGAATTGTTCTTGTGTTTCATCGTTCCGTTGCAGATTGCGTGAAACGCTCCTCATGAAATTGAAAATAGTGCACAAAAACCGCAACTTAAATGCCGTAGATTGATCATTTGCTAACCCCTTGGTTTTGATTCTGCAAGTTGCTCAATCCTGGATTTTGGAAACACGACATGTCGGCGATTTTGGCGCAGGGCGAACTGGTTAGGCAGCTTCGGGACTACCGGCTGAAGGCGGGCTTGAGCCAGGGCGACATCGCCTGGAAGCTCGGCTTTTCCCTGCCGACGGTTTCGCGCTGGGAGCGCGGCATCTCGACACCCGATCTGCGCGCCACCGGCGCGATCGTCGATTTCTTGCGCCGGGCCGACGTCTATGCTGGAAAGGTGTTGTTGCGGTCGATCGTCAATGCACGTGACAGCCGCAACCTCTGGGAAGGTGAGGATATCCGCTATCTCGCCGGCTCGCGGCAGGAATTTGCCGAAACGCCGCAGATGCGGGCGATGGTCGGCAGGAGCATCCGCCGCTATATGACCGGGCTTTACCATGACTTCATCGAGGACCGCGCCATCGTTTCCAGCCTCAAGGCGGGTGAGCTCGCCAGCATCGATTTCTACGGCGGCGCGGCCATGTCGGTCACCAGCATTCCGGACGGCTTCGTGCAGTTCAAGCGGATGAGCTTCCAGTCGGAGCTTAAAGGCGTCATCCGCGGCGACACCCATTCCATCCTTATTCCCGAAGCCGAGGCGCCGATGGCCGAGGGCGCGGTGATCCATAACTGGGACACGCTGTCGCGTCCGCTGTAGCGCATGTCGCCCAAAATTGTGTAGCGGTTTTGGGAGAACGACATGCAGGGAAACAAAATGCTGATGTGCGTCCGACGACGCGCATCATCCCGCGCAAGACCGCGCAAAGACTTGCCGCCTTGGCCTTGATCGGATAGGGAAAGCGCCAATTCCCATGACCGATCAACCATGACCGATCGACGCTGAAAGTGCGGACCCCCATGAACGACAAAAAGAAGAAGCCACAGAAGCTGAAGGCGCGTCTGCCGCGCGGTTTCGTCGATCGCTCCGCCGCCGATATCCGTGCCGTCGACGAGATGACCGGCAAGATCCGCGAAGTCTATGAGCGCTACGGTTTCGATCCCGTCGAGACGCCGCTGTTCGAATATACCGACGCGCTCGGAAAATTCCTGCCCGACAGCGACCGCCCGAACGAAGGCGTCTTCTCGCTGCAGGATGACGACGAGCAGTGGATGAGCGCGCGCTATGACCTGACCGCCCCGCTGGCCCGCCACGTCGCGGAAAATTTCAACGACATTCAGCTGCCCTACCGCACCTACCGCGCCGGTTACGTCTTCCGCAACGAGAAGCCGGGCCCGGGCCGTTTCCGCCAGTTCATGCAGTTCGACGCCGACACGGTCGGCGCCGCCGGCGTCCAGGCCGATGCCGAAATGTGCATGATGATGGCCGATACGATGGAAGCGCTCGGCATCAAGCGTGGGGACTATGTGATCCGGGTCAACAACCGCAAGGTTCTCGACGGAGTACTCGAGGCGATCGGGCTTGGCGGCGATGAGAATGCCAATGCCCGGCTGAATGTGCTGCGAGCGATCGACAAGCTTGATAAGTTTGGAGTCGAGGGTGTTAAGTTGCTGCTCGGTCCCGGTCGAAAGGACGAAAGCGGCGATTTCACCAAGGGGGTCGGATTGAACCCCAACGCTGTCAGTATGCTAATGCACTTCATTGAGCGTTCCAACTCGTCCGCCGCCCAAATGCGCGAGGCGGCGGCAGTTGGAAACTTATTCGAGAATGCAATTGATCAGGGTTATTTTCTTCTCAAGGAAGACGGCACCTCTTTCTACGATTCTCAACTTTGCATCGATGGCCACAACGAGCTTGAAGGAATTCGGACTCTGGTCCGTGCTGGCGGCTACGGCATGGATCGAATCATCATTGACCCCTCCGTCGTCCGCGGCCTCGAATACTACACCGGTCCCGTCTTCGAAGCCGAGCTCCAGTTCGCCGTCACCAACGAAAAGGGCGAAAAGGTCGTCTTCGGCTCGGTCGGCGGCGGCGGGCGCTATGACGGCCTCGTCTCGCGCTTCATGGGCCAGCCAGTCCCGGCCACCGGTTTCTCCATCGGCGTTTCGCGCCTGATGACGGCGCTGAAGAATCTTGGCAAGCTCGGCATGGAAGAGGTCATCGCCCCGGTCGTCGTCTGCGTCATGGACCGCGACACGGAAAGCCTCGGCAAGTACCAGCAGTTCACGCAACAGTTGCGCCATGCCGGCATCCGGGCCGAAATGTATCAGGGCAACAAGAAGAATTTCGGCGACCAGTTGAAATATGCCGACCGCCGTGGCTCACCGCTCGCCATCATCCAGGGCGGAGACGAGCGCGCCCAAGGTGTCGTGCAGATCAAGGACCTGATCGAGGGCAAGCGCCTCTCCGGCGAGATCGAGGACAACACGGCCTGGCGCGAGGCCCGCGTGGCGCAGGTCTCTGTGCCGGAGGGCGACCTCGTCGCCAAGGTGCGCGAGATGCTGGCGGCGCAGGCCGAGGACCGGGCGCGGACAAACAGGGGCGCTTGAGGATGGGGAGAGTTTACCCCCCTCTGTCAGCTTTGCTGACATCTCCCCCTCAAGGCGGGAGATCGTTCTTTTCGCATGCTGGCCCTTCAATTCGACAGACATTTGATGGAATGCAGGATCAAAGCGGCTCGCTCCCGATCTCCCCCCTTGAGGGGGAGATGTCACGCAGTGACAGAGGGGGGTATAGCGAACCTTCCCCCGGGGCAGAACGCCGATGGTGAGGCTCCTTTCCATTGATCATGTTCAGCTTGCCATGCCGGCGGGTGGAGAAGATCAGGCCCGTGCCTTCTACTCCCGACAGCTCGGCATTCCCGAACGGCCGAAGCCAGCCAACTTGGCGGGACGTGGCGGCTGCTGGTTCGAAACAGGCGCGTTGAAGGTTCATCTCGGTGTCGAGCAGGATTTTCGACCTGCGCTCAAGGCTCACCCGGCTTTCCTGGTTGACGATGTCGCGTCCCTGGCGAAAAAGCTGAAGGCTGCGGGCTGCCGGGTTGTTGAAGATGAGCCGCTGGAGGAATATGAGCGGGTCTATGTCTACGATCCGTTCGGTAACCGCATCGAACTGATCCAACCCTTGGCGCTTTGAAGGAAAACTGTCGCTTCATGCCCCTGATCAACCTCCCAGCCTTTGCTGCCGATCTGCTGGCCGATTTCGAGCGGCTGGGGACGTTGCGCGTCGATACGCCGGTGATCCAGCCGGCCGAACCGTTTCTCGATATGGCAGGCGAAGACCTGCGCCGCCGTATTTTCATGACGGAGAGCGAGACGGGAAAAAGCCTGTGCCTGCGCCCGGAATTCACCATTCCCGTCTGCCTGCGCCATATCGAGACTGCGACGGGCACGCCGCAGCGCTATTCCTATCTCGGCGAAATCTTTCGTCAGCGCCGGGAAGGTGCCAACGAATTCTACCAGGCCGGCATCGAGGACCTGGGCGAAACGGATGTGGCCGGCGCCGATGCCCGTGCCATCAGTGATGCCATCGACATCCTCACGGCGCGTCTGCCGGGCAGGCGCTTCAGGGTGACGCTTGGCGATCAGTCGGTCTTCGAAGCTGTGGTCGCCGCCTGCGGCCTGCCTGCCGGCTGGCAGAAGCGGCTGATCCATGCCTTCGGCAATTCCGCGCAGATTGATGCGTTGCTGACGCGGCTTTCGAGCCCGCAGCCGGTGACGGGCCTCAGTCCGGAGATCGAGGCGCTGCTGGCGTCGGGTGATGACGCGACGCTGATCGCCCATCTCGACGAGACCATGGAAGCAACCGGCTATTCCACCAATGCCAGTCGCAGCCCGAAGGAAATTGCAGCAAGGCTGAAGGAGAAGCGGGCGCTGGAAAAGACCGCGCTCGATGGCCGCACACTCGGCCTCTTGCGTGAGTTCCTGTCGCTGAGCGTACCGCTCGCCGCCGCGCCCGCCGCACTTTTTGCCTTCGCGAAAAAATCCGGCCTGACGCTGGACGGCGCCCTGTCGCGCTTCGATGCGCGGGTGGCGGCGCTTGGCAATGCCGGCGTCGATCCGGGCCTTCTCACCTACCGCGCCGCCTTCGGACGCCCGCTCGATTATTATACTGGTCTCGTCTTCGAGATCGTCATCGACGGCTCCTCGGCGGTGCTGGCCGGCGGCGGCCGCTTCGACCGGCTGATGACGCTGCTCGGCGCCAAAAAGCGCATTCCGGCCGTCGGCTTCGCGCTCTGGCTCGACCGGATCGAACAGGCGCTGGCGCAGCGAGAAGGGGAGGCCGCCCGATGACCATCACGATCGCTCTGCCCTCCAAGGGCCGGATGAAGGACGACGCCTCCGCCATCTTCGAAAAGGCCGGCATGAAGATCGTCGCCGTCGGCAACGAGCGGTCCTATCGCGGCCGCGTCGAAGGTCTGGATGACGTCGAGATCGCCTTCCTCTCGGCCTCCGAAATCTCCCGCGAGATCGGCAACGGCTCGATCGATTTCGGCGTGACCGGCGAAGACCTGATCCGCGAGGGGCTTTCGGAAGCCGATGCCCGCGTCGAATTCTGCGCCCGGCTCGGTTTCGGCCATGCCGATGTCGTCGTTGCTGTTCCGGAAATCTGGCTCGATGTCGATACCATGGCCGATCTCGGCGACGTCGCGGCCGATTTCCGTGCCCGCCATGGGCGGCGCTTGGCGATCGCCACGAAATACTGGCGGCTGACGCAGCAGTTCTTCTCCGCGAAGCACGGCATCCAGCTCTACCGCATCGTCGAAAGCTTAGGAGCCACAGAAGGCGCGCCGGCCTCCGGCTCCGCCGATATCATCGTCGACATCACCTCGACCGGCTCGACACTGAAGGCCAACCACCTGAAGATCCTGTCGGACGGCATCATGCTCAAGTCCGAGGCTTGCCTAGTGCGGGCGCGCAAGGCGGAGCATGAGGGAGACCCGCTGGTGGCGAAGATAACCGAGGCTGTGAACGAGGCTCTTGCATAGGGGCGCCTTGCTGGAAAGGTTCGGGGAAGGCGCCGCAAAAATATGCACGCGCCTGCCTAACATTTTGGACACCACTGTCCTATGTTAGGACTCCCATCTCAAGGAGTCCTCCATGGCCGATCTCGCTGCTTTTCCGATCACCACCCGCTGGCCCGCCAAAAATCCCGGTATCATTCAGCTTTACTCCCTGCCAACGCCGAATGGCGTGAAGATTTCCATCGCCTTGGAAGAGCTTGGTCTGGCCTATGAGCCGCACCGGATCGATTTCGGCAACAACGACCAGAAGTCGCCGGAGTTCATTTCGCTCAATCCGAACGGCCGCATCCCGGCGATCATCGATCCCAACGGTCCGGATGGAAAGCCGATCGGTCTGTTCGAGTCCGGCGCCATCCTGGTCTACCTTGCGGAAAAGACCGGCAAGCTGATCCCCGCCGATGCTGCCGGTCGTTACGAGACACTCTGCTGGGTGATGTTCCAGATGGGAGGTGTCGGGCCGATGTTCGGCCAGTTCGGTCATTTCTTCAAATTCGCCGCCGACAAGGTCGCCAACAATTCCTATCCGATGGAGCGCTATCGCGACGAGTCCAAGCGGCTGCTCAGCGTTCTGGAAGGCCGTCTGGAGGGCCGTCAGTGGCTGATGGGCGACGACTATACGATCGCCGATATCGCCACCTATCCGTGGATCGAGGGCGCGCGCAAATTCTATGGCGGCGCCGATGTGCTGGAGTATTCGAGCTTCCCGAATGTGATGGCCTGGGTCGATCGCGGCCTCGCCCGCCCGGCCACGCAGAAGGGCATGGAAATCCCCAGGCGCGATTGATTGCTTCATTCCATGCTGTCCGCCCGAGTTGACGAGACCCATGTTGACGTTGCTTGGGCGGACGGGCTACGTCTCGGGAAAAGAAGCTTTCTCGACGGGTGGAACAATCGTGGCAGGTAGACTTGTTGTTGCGGGCGGCGGACAGGCCGCCTTTGCCTTGGTGGCGAAGCTTCGGGGCCTGAAGGACGAGCGTCCGGTGACGATCGTCGCCGCGGAAGCAAGCTACCCTTATCAGCGTCCGCCGCTCTCAAAGAAATATCTGCTGCGCGAAATGGATCTCGACCGGCTGCTGTACCGGCCGGAGAACTGGTACGGTGAGCACAATGTCGATGTGCGGCTTTCGACAACCGTCACAGCCATCGACCGCGCCACCAAGACCGTGGCGCTCAGCGACGGTTCCAAACTCGACTATGATGTGCTGGCGCTTGCCACCGGCTCGACCCCGCGGAAACTGCCTGCCAGCGTCGGCGGCGATCTCGATGGTGTCTTCGTCGTGCGCGATTTCACCGATGCCGATCGTCTTGCGGATGAATTGAAGCCTGGCCGGCATGCCCTGATCATCGGCGGTGGTTATATCGGCCTGGAAGCGGCCGCAGTCGCGCGCAGCAGCGGCCTCGATGTCACGGTCATCGAGATGGCCGACCGCATCCTGCAACGCGTCGCCTCGGCTGCGACCTCGAAACTGGTGCGTGATATCCACACGATACGCGGCGTCGATATTCGCGAAGGCACCGGCCTTGTTCGGCTGACCGGCAGGGATGGCCATGTGGCCGCCGCCGAATTGACCGATGGCTCGACGATCGCGGTCGATCTGGTGATCGTCGGCATCGGCGTGACGGCCAATGACGCGCTGGCCCACGACGCCGGCCTTGACGTCGCCAATGGTATCGTCGTCGACCAGTTCGGTCGCACCTTGGATCCCGACATCCACGCCATGGGAGACTGTGCGGTGCTGCCGTGGAAGGGTATGCGCATCCGGCTTGAATCGGTCCAGAACGCCGTTGATCAGGCGGAGGCGGTGGCTGCCCTCCTTGCCGGCGGCGAGGCGCCCTATGATCCGAAACCCTGGTTCTGGTCCGATCAGTATGACGTCAAGCTGCAAATCGCCGGCTTCGGTCTCGGCCATGACGAGACGATCGTACGCAAAGGCCAGCGCGAGGGTAGCGTCTCCGTCTGGTACTTCATGCAGGGCAAGCTGATCGCAGTGGATGCGCTCAACGATGCGAAGGCCTATGTGACGGGCAAGAAACTGCTCGATCTGGGGCTGACGCCGGACCGCGCCATCCTAGAAAACCCTGAAGCGGACTTGAAGACGCTGCTGCCGTGACTGGCCACCACCCTACTGATGGTGGCTGAAAATCCGCCCCTTTGTTTCCAGTTGGAAACGGGGAAAGAAGAAGACGCCGAGCATCGACCCGCAATAACGCTGTTCCAGTCCGCTCGATTCACCGACACAGAAGACCGGCTGTTTCTGGCCGGACGCCAGGATGATGGTGGTCGAAAAGCAGAAGGACGAGGACGTCGTTGCCGCCTGCTCGAAAAGTCGTAGAACATGATTGCGATCGGCGCTGTCATAGCAGCGCACGAGATTGAGCAGGCCGCATTCGGGCTGGTGCAGGCCGTGCATCGCCGCAGCGCTTTCGCCAAGCCGAAACAAGCCGTTCGAGAGATTGCCGGCCCATCCTTCTGAAAAGCAGAACTGGTTCAACAATTTCTGCCCGCTTTCGCCAAGCGCCAAGGAATCTGCGTCGGAAAACTGGGAAAGACCCGTTCTTGCAATCCTAAACATGGGCGGCCCCGAAATATGCGCAAAGTCTGAAATTCATTCGCCTATTCCCATCAAGGGTTCGAAAGAAACAATTTCTATTTGCAAGCAAGTATCAGGGGCGCGGCAAATACGTTTACCGGTCCTGTAATCTATAACTGATGCAAAGTTCGACTTTCAAGTCCTGACCGGGTTTCGTCCAGGAAAAAACAAAATGACGCGAGAAGAAATTAATTTGTATTATAATTGAAGATAAAAACGATGTCAGACGCACAGTTAGTATAGAAAAATTGCACAATCTTGTTGTCGATTTTTCTAAATATTACATACCTGTGAATCTAGGTTCACTTGGAGCGCAGTTATAATTACTTTTGCTCCCGCTTCAATAGTCTTCTGACAAATATTTTGCGGTCTGGAGTGGATATTCCCGATTGCAAGGCGTTTCCATGAATGCAATCAGAACATGATTCGCGCACCTTTAGGCAATGGGCAAAATGCCGTAGATGCGGACCTTTCTTGGGGGCATCAATCAACTTTTGTATCCCGATCGGAAAAAGGGCGGACCTCGCGGCCCGCCCTCTCTCAATCCGGAAACCCGGAAAGTCTTGTCGTCGTCATTTGTGATAGGGCAGACGCCTTATCACGTCATGCCGCCCATGCCGCCACTTCAGCGCGCTTGGCGCGCTGAAGCACTTTAGATCATGGGCGAAGCTGTATGGTCGTCATTCGTGATAAGGCAGACGCCTTATCACATCATGCCGCCCATGCCGCCCATGCCACCCATGTCGGGCATGCCGCCGCCAGCAGATTCCTTCTTCGGAAGTTCTGCAATCATGGCTTCGGTCGTGACGAGCAGACCGGCAACCGAAGCTGCGTTCTGCAGAGCCGTGCGGACAACCTTGACCGGATCGACGATACCCATGGCGATCATGTCGCCATATTCGCCGGTCTGGGCGTTGTAGCCGTAGTTGTCGGTGCCGCTTTCGAGGATCTTGCCAACAACGATCGAACCTTCGTCGCCGGCGTTTTCAGCGATCTGGCGAACCAGCGACTGCAGCGCCTTGCGGACGATGTTGATGCCGGCCGTCTGGTCGTCGTTTGCGCCCTTGATGTTGAGGACGGTCGAAGCACGCAGCAGGGCCGTACCACCGCCAGGAACGATACCTTCCTGAACGGCAGCGCGCGTTGCGTTGAGCGCGTCGTCGATACGGTCCTTCTTTTCCTTCACTTCGATTTCAGTCGCACCGCCGACGCGGATGACGGCAACGCCGCCAGCGAGCTTGGCCAGGCGTTCCTGCAGCTTTTCGCGGTCGTAGTCGGAGGTGGTTTCTTCGATCTGACCCTTGATCTGGGCAACGCGGCCTTCGATCTCGGCCTTCTGGCCATGACCGTCGACGATCGTGGTGTTTTCCTTGGAGATCGAGATCTTCTTCGCACGGCCGAGCATTTCGAGCGTGACGTTTTCGAGCTTGATGCCGATGTCTTCGGAGATGACCTGACCACCGGTCAGGATGGCGATGTCTTCCAGCATGGCCTTGCGGCGATCGCCGAAGCCCGGAGCCTTGACGGCAGCAATCTTCAGGCCGCCACGCAGCTTGTTGACGACGAGGGTCGCAAGCGCTTCGCCTTCGACGTCTTCCGAGATGATGAGGAGCGGCTTGCCGGTCTGAACGACAGCTTCGAGAACCGGAAGCATGGCCTGCAGGTTGGAGAGCTTCTTCTCATGGAGAAGGATGTAAGCGTCGTCCAGTTCGGCAACCATCTTTTCCGGGTTGGTGACGAAGTAAGGGCTCAGATAGCCGCGGTCGAACTGCATGCCTTCGACGACTTCGAGTTCGGTGTCGGCGGTCTTGGCTTCTTCAACCGTGATGACGCCTTCATTGCCGACCTTCTGCATCGCGTCAGCGATGTACTGGCCGATTTCCTTTTCGCCGTTGGCAGAGATCGTGCCGACCTGGGCCACTTCTTCCGAAGTGTTGATCTTCTTGGCCTTGGCAACGATGTCCTTGACGATGGCGGCAACCGCAAGGTCGATACCGCGCTTCAGGTCCATCGGGTTCATGCCGGCGGCAACGCTCTTGGCGCCTTCGCGGACGATGGCCTGTGCCAGAACCGTTGCAGTCGTCGTGCCGTCGCCGGCGATGTCGTTGGTCTTCGAAGCAACTTCGCGGACCATCTGGGCGCCCATGTTTTCGAACTTGTCTTCGAGTTCGATTTCCTTGGCGACGGAAACGCCGTCCTTGGTGATGCGCGGTGCGCCGAACGACTTGTCGATGATGACGTTACGGCCCTTCGGACCGAGCGTTACCTTGACGGCGTCAGCGAGGATGTCGACGCCGCGCAGCATCTTTTCGCGCGCGGTGCGGCCGAACTTGATTTCTTTGGCTGCCATTTTAAAAACTCCCGGGCTGATGCCCAATTGGTTTTATGGAATTGAAGAGAAGGGAACCGGCCAGGATCAGCCGATAACGCCCATGATGTCGGCTTCCTTCATGATCAGAAGGTCTTCGCCGTTGAGCTTGACTTCGGTGCCCGACCACTTGCCGAACAGGACGCGGTCGCCAGCCTTGACGTCGAGAGCGATGAGAGCGCCCTTGTCGTCACGGGTGCCGGTGCCGACGGCGACGATTTCGCCTTCCTGCGGCTTTTCCTTGGCGGTGTCCGGTATGATGATGCCGCCCTTGGTCTTTGCTTCAGACTCGACGCGGCGTACGACGACGCGGTCATGCAGAGGACGGAAATTGGTGCTTGTCATTGTCTAATCCCTCGATCAAATGACTTCACGGATCGTGAACCGACCCGATGGATGGATGTTAGCACTCCTATTGCGTGAGTGCTAGCGACCCGGAGATAAGGATGGCCGTCGATTGAGTCAAGAATGGGCCGGCAAGATTCTTTTGCGGCGAAAATGATTGACTTGGTTCCTGCTTTTTTGTCTAATTTGCGCATGGGGTCTGCGAATGCCCCACGAGGCGTCATGCCATCACTTCGCGTCCAATCCCTCGAAAAGGACGTAAACCATGGCCTCGTATAACGCTATTTCCACCGAAAAACTTGTCCGCCTGATCGGAACTCCCAAGGGCCCGGTCATTATCGATGTGCGCGACGATGAGGATTTTGCCGCCCAGCCGCTTCTTCTTCCCGCGTCTTTCCGGCGCCCTTACGCCGACGTGCGGCAATGGGGGGCGGATTATCGCGGCCGCTGGGTGGTCGTGGTCTGCCAGAAGGGCAAGAAGCTGAGCGAGGGCGTCGCCGCCTGGCTGCGAAATACAGGCGCCGGGGCAGAGACGCTGGAAGGCGGGTTCGAAGCCTGGCAGGCGGCTCACCTGCCGCTCGTTCCAGTGGCTGCCCTGCCGGGTGAAAACGCCAATGGCGGAACCGTCTGGGTCACGCGCTCTCGTCCCAAGATCGATCGCATTGCCTGCCCCTGGCTGATCCGTCGCTTCGTCGATCCAGCAGCGACGTTTCTTTTCGTCGCGGCCCCGGAAGTCGAAGCCGTCGCAGATCGTTTCGGCGCGACGCCCTTCGATGTGGAAAATGTCTTCTGGAGCCATAGGGGCGAGGACTGCACCTTCGACACGATGGTCAAGGAATTTGGTCTCTCATTTCCGGCACTTCAGCATCTCACCCTGATTGTCCGCGCGGCCGATACCGACCGGCTCGATCTGGTTCCCGAAGCTGCCGGTCTGCTCGCGGCGTCGCTCGGCCTTTCGCGGATGTTTGCCGACGACCTGGAGCAACTGGAAGCGGGTATGACGCTTTACGACGCCTTCTATCGCTGGGCGCGCGACGCCACACAGGAAAAACACGAATGGGTGTCGCACGTTGCGAAGAAGGCCAAAGACAATGAATGAGGCGGTGCACGTCCAGGCTCCCCCGGTGCATCCGACATTCGCCGAGGCCACGAGGGTCTGGGCAAAGATCGGGCTCTTGAGTTTTGGAGGCCCGGCGGGCCAGATCGCCCTGATGCACAGGGAACTGGTGGAGGAGCGCCGCTGGATTTCCGAGAGCCGGTTTCTGCATGCGCTGAATTTCTGCATGCTCCTACCGGGGCCTGAGGCGCAGCAGTTGGCCACCTATGTCGGCTGGCTGTTGCACGGCAGCCGCGGCGGCATCGTCGCCGGCACGCTGTTCGTGCTCCCGGGTTTTTTCGTCATCCTTGGCCTGTCGTCGGCCTATGCGCTTTTCCAGGAGACGGATTGGCTCACCGCGCTGTTCTTCGGGTTGAAGGCGGCAGTGCTGGCGATCGTCATCGAGGCGGTCATCCGCGTCGGCCGCCGTTCGCTGAAAACCCGCTTTGCCGTGATCGTCGCGGGTCTCGCCTTCGCGGCGCTGTTCTTCTTCGATCTGCCGTTTCCGCTTGTCGTTCTGGCGGCGGGCGTGGCCGGTTACGTCGCTAGCCATGCGCAATCGGCGGAAGGGATAACCATGGCGGCGGCAAAGCAGGCCTTGGCCGACCAGCCCTCGGTCATCGACAGCAATTTCCCGGACGTCGTCCCGTCCTGGGGCCGGGCGGTCCGGGTTTGCGGCGTCTGGGCGGCGCTCTGGAGCGCCCCGTTCGTCATCATCGGCGCAATCCTTGGCTTCGACAACGTCTATGCGGCGATCGGCCTGTTCTTCTCCAAGATGGCGGTGGTGACCTTCGGCGGGGCCTATGCCGTGCTTGCCTATGTCGCCCAGCAGGCCGTCGAGACCTATCACTGGCTGAAGCCCGGCGAGATGCTCGATGGTCTGGCGCTGGCCGAAACGACGCCGGGCCCCCTCGTGCTGGTGCTCTCCTTCGTCGGTTTCATGGCCGCATTTCGCACGCCGCTCGGTCTCGACCCGCTCTGGGCCGGCATGCTTGGGGCGACGCTTGCGACCTGGGTCACCTTCATTCCCTGCTTCCTGTGGATTTTCCTCGGTGCGCCCTATGTCGAGACATTGCGCAACAACAGGGCGCTCTCAGGCGCGCTGGCGGCGATCTCCGCGGCCGTCACCGGCGTCATCCTCAATCTGGCGCTCTGGTTCGGCCTGCACGTTCTTTTTGCGGAGGTCAGCCGATATGCTTTTGGACCGTTGTCGATGCCGCTTCCGGCCTGGCAGACGTTCCAGCCTGCAGCATTCCTGCTCACGCTTCTGGCAGCGCTGCTGCTCTTCAAGCTGAAGCGCGGGATCGTGACCACGCTTGTCGTTTGCGCCGGCGCCGGCTGGCTGATCAGCAGCTTTTAAAAGGCTGATCCGCGTTTCCCAGCCGAATCCTTGGGATTCGGCCGCCAATTTCCGCAAGAAGTCTTGTGTTTTCGGCGCCTGCCTGCGATGTCACCCCGAATATTTTTTCTGCGGGAAGCCAGCATGGCCGTTCGGATCAACAGTTTTCGCGACATCGCCAACCGTTACGATGTTGTTCTGTGCGATGTCTGGGGCGTGCTGCACAATGGTGTCGCGGCCTTCAAGGAAGCTTGCGAGGCGCTGACAGTAGCCCGCGCCAAGGGGCTGACGGTTGTCCTCATCACCAATTCGCCGCGCCCGCATCCCGGCGTCATCGTCCAGATCCGCGGCCTCGGCGTGCCTGATAGCGCCTATGACCGCATCGTCACCTCCGGCGATGTCACCCGCGCGCTGATCTCGGCTGGCCCGAAAAAGATCTATTTCATCGGCGCTGAGCGTGACCTGCCGCTGCTCGATGGTCTCGGCGTCCAGATGGTTTCCTCAGAAGAGGCCGAAATCATCGTCTGCGCCGGCTTTTTCGATGACGAAACGGAAACCGCCGAAGATTATCGCGCAACGCTCTCCGGCATGGCCAGGCGCAAGGTGCCGTTCATCTGCGCCAACCCGGACCTCATCGTCGAACGCGGCCACAGGCTGATCCCCTGCGCCGGCGCCATCGCCAAGGTCTATGCGGAACTGGGTGGCGAAACCCGGATTTCCGGAAAGCCCTACGTGCCGATCTATCGCGCCTCGCTGTCGGAAGCGAAGGCCGTTCGCGGCGGGCTCGATCTGTCGCGGGTGATCGCCGTCGGCGACGGCATGCCGACCGATGTGAAGGGTGCGCAGGATTTCGGCCTCGATATTCTCTATATCAGCGCCGGCATCCATGCGCTCGAGTATATGAATGCTGAAAAGACGGACGAGACGAAACTCGCAGCGTTCCTGAAAGACGAGGGTGCCACGCCGAAATGGTGGATGCCCAGATTGGCTTAGAAAGGTTTGGCCTAAACGACTGGCTTGATCGGACTGGCCTACTGCATAATTCCTTAAATCGGAATCGATTTTGGGATAAAATTATGGAGCATTTCAAAGTGTTACAGCGACCTTTGCGCGTCTGAAAGGACGCGCGGCGCTGTAGAGATGAGACTGGTGTGACGGACATGACGGTTTTCCATCGCAACGAGACCCGCGAACCATTGCCGCAAGCCTTGAGGGGCGGCGTCATCGCCATCGGCAATTTCGACGGCGTACATCGCGGTCACCAGTCGGTGTTGAACCGGGCGCTGGAGGAGGCGCGGGCGCGCCGCGTTCCTGCCCTGGTGCTGACCTTCGAGCCGCATCCGCGCACGGTCTTTCGCCCGGACCATCCGGTCTTCCGTCTGACGCCCGCGCCGCTCAAGGCCCGCATCCTCGAAGGCATGGGCTTTTCGGCCGTGATCGAATATCCGTTCGACCGCACGTTTTCTCAGCTTTCCGCCTCCGATTTCATCCGCTCCGTGCTGATGGACTGGCTGCACGCCGGCCACGTCGTGACCGGTTTCGATTTCCACTTCGGCAAGGGCAGGGAAGGTGGTCCGGCCTTCCTGATGGCGGCCGGCGGCGAAAACGGTTTTGGCGTCACACTCGTCGATGCCTTTCGCGATGAGAACGCCTCGGTGATCTCCTCCAGCCATATCCGCGGGCTGCTCGGCGAGGGTGACGTGGCTCAGGCGGCCGGAATGCTCGGGTATCGTTATACGGTGGAATCGGAAGTGATCGGCGGCAAGCGGCTCGGCCGCACACTTGGCTATCCCACAGCCAACATGCAATTGCCGCCCGAAGTCGAATTGCGCAACGGCATCTACGCCGTGCGCTTCCGCCGCGCCGATGGCCGCATCCACGACGGCGTCGCCAGCTTCGGCAAGCGCCCGACGGTCGACAGCGACGGCATCGCCCTGCTCGAAACCTTCGTCTTCGACTTTTCGGGAGATCTCTACGGCGAAATCTGTTCCGTCTCCTTCTTCGGCCATCTGCGCGACGAGCTGAAGTTCGACGGTCTCGATCCGCTGGTGGTGCAGATGAAGCAGGATGATGCGGAGGCGCGGGCGCTGCTTGCCGGTGTGCGGCCGCTCAGCGAGATCGACCTGCAGATCGCGTTTTAAGCCGCGACCTGGTTGACGCTCAGACCAAATTGGTCGCGTACTGCCTGACACCAGCCGCAGGAGTGCATCCTGCGGCGATTGTGAACCCAACAGGAACGATAGATCGATGGCAAATACGCCTCGCCGACCCGTAAATCCGATGGATGCCGCTGAAGCATTGTTCAAGCCGGCTAAAAAGCCAGTTGCTCCGGTCGTCGAAAGGCGCGCCTTGCCGGAAACCAAAGAACTTGTGTCGATCAAGATCGATAGCGCCGTGCTCGAATATTTTCAAAAGGATGGGCCGGGCTGGCAGGATCGCATCAACGACGCGTTGCGAGCAGTGATGCAGGGCAAACCCGGCGCGTAAATTGCGTCGAGCCCGAATAAGCAGGAGGCACGCTGACGGCGGCACGGCAACGGGGTTGCGCAATACTGCAGCGCCCGTCGCAAGCCTCTTCCTTTTCGCCCGAAAACGTCTTAAACAACCGGCCACCATGACCCGATATCGTCGATTGATGATAGATCAGCGAATTATTGGCCCGGCCTTCCGCGCGTTTTGAATGCCGCCGGAAGGTCCGGGTTTTCGGCGTTTGACAGAAGCGCCTCCGCCATCCCTTGAAGATGTCCCGTTCGCATGCGCGGCGAAACGCGCCCAGAGACGATTGCAAAAGCCATGACCGATACCGCTGAAAAGCTCGACTATTCGAAGACCCTTTATCTGCCCGAAACCGAATTCCCGATGCGCGCCGGCCTGCCGCAGAAGGAGCCGGAGACGGTTGCCCGCTGGCAGAAGATGGAGCTCTACAAGAAGCTCCGCGCCTCCGCTGCCGGCCGCGAAAAATTCGTGCTGCATGACGGCCCACCCTATGCCAACGGCAACATCCATATCGGCCATGCGCTGAACAAGATCCTCAAGGACATCATCACCCGCTCGTTCCAGATGCGCGGCTATGACTCGAACTATGTTCCGGGTTGGGATTGCCACGGCCTGCCGATCGAATGGAAGATCGAGGAAGCCTATCGCGCCAAGGGCAAGAACAAGGACGAGGTCCCGGTCAACGAGTTCCGTCAGGAATGCCGCGACTTCGCCGCCAACTGGATCAACATCCAGTCGGAAGAATTCAAGCGCCTCGGTATCGAGGGCGATTTCGACAATCCCTATACGACGATGGCCTTCCACGCCGAAGCCCGTATCGCCGGCGAACTGCTGAAGATCGCCAAGAGCGGCCAGCTCTATCGCGGCTCGAAGCCGATCATGTGGTCAGTCGTCGAGCGCACGGCGCTGGCGGAAGCCGAGGTCGAGTACCAGGACGTCGAGAGCGACATGATCTGGGTCAAGTTTCCGATCTTGACGGTTGAAGTCGAGCCGGGATCGGGGAAATCAGATCTCCTAGGCGCGGCAGTCGTTATCTGGACCACGACACCCTGGACCATTCCGGGCAACCGCGCCATCGCCTATTCGTCGCGCTACCCCTACGGCCTCTTCGAAGTGACCGCCGCCGAAAACGACTTCGGCCCGCAGCCGGGTGAAAAACTGATCTTTGCCACACGCCTTGCTGATGAAGCGGCGGCGAAGGCGAAGCTGACATTCAAGTTGATCCGGCCTTTGACGGCGGAGGAGCTGGCGGTGGTGACCTGCGCCCATCCGCTGCACGGCCTCGGCGGCGGCTATGACTTCCAGGTTCCCCTGCTTGACGGAGACCACGTCACCGACGATGCCGGCACCGGCTTCGTCCATACCGCTCCCAGCCACGGCCGCGAGGACTTCGACGCCTGGATGGCCAACGTCCGCTTGCTGGAAGAGCGACACATCTCATCGACAATCCCGTTCCCCGTTGACGATGCCGGTTTCTACACGACCGATGCGCCCGGTTTCGGTCCGGACGCCGAAGGCGGCGCCGCGCGCGTTATCGACGACGCCGGCAAGAAGGGCGATGCCAACGATCGCGTCATCAAGGCGCTGATCGCCCGCCACACGCTGTTTGCCCGTGGCCGCCTGAAGCACACCTATCCGCATTCCTGGCGTTCCAAGAAGCCGGTGATCTTCCGCAACACGCCGCAATGGTTCGTCTATATGGACAAGGAGCTTGCCGACGGTACGACGTTGCGTTCGCGCGCGCTGTCTGCCATCGACGAAACCCGCTTCGTGCCCGCCGCCGGCCAGAACCGCCTGCGCGCCATGATCGAGAACCGTCCGGACTGGGTGCTTTCCCGTCAACGCGCCTGGGGCGTGCCGATCGCCGTCTTCGCCGATGAAAAGGGCAACGTCCTGGTCGATGAGGCCGTCAACGCCCGCATTCTCGAAGCCTTCGAAAAGGAAGGCGCCGATGCCTGGTTCGCTGAAGGCGCCAAGGAGCGTTTCCTTGGGCCCGACCATGATCATGGCCGCTGGACGCAGGTCATGGATATCCTCGACGTCTGGTTCGATTCAGGCTCGACCCACACGTTCACCTTGGAAGATCGCCCCGACCTGAAATGGCCGGCGGATGTCTATCTCGAAGGCTCCGACCAGCATCGCGGCTGGTTCCATTCCTCGCTGCTCGAAAGTGCCGCGACCCGCGGCCGTGCGCCCTACAACGCCGTCATCACCCATGGCTTCACCATGGATGAGAAGGGCGAGAAGATGTCGAAGTCCAAGGGCAACGTCACATCGCCGCAGGAGGTCATGAAGGACGCCGGAGCCGATATCCTGCGCCTCTGGGTGGCGACGTCGGACTATGCTGAAGATCTGCGCGTCGGCAAGACGATCATCCAGACGAACATCGATGCCTATCGCAAACTGCGCAACACCATCCGCTGGATGCTCGGCACGCTGGCCCATGACAGGCAAGAAGACATCGCCTTCAACGACATGCCCGAACTCGAGCGGCTGATGCTGCATCGTCTGGCCGAACTCGAACAGATCGTGCGCGATGGCTACGACGCCTTTGACTTCAAGCGCATCGCCCGCGCGCTCATCGATTTCTCGAATGTCGAGCTCTCGGCCTTCTATTTCGATATCCGCAAGGACGCGCTCTATTGTGACGCCCCGTCGAGCCTGCGCCGCCGCGCCAGCCTCGCGGTCATCCGCAAGCTGTTCGAATGCCTGGTGACCTGGCTCGCGCCGGTTCTGCCCTTCACGGCGGAAGAGGCCTGGCTGTCGCGCGATCCGTCCGCGGTCTCCGTCCACCTGGAACAGTTCCCGATCGTGCCGGCCGAATGGCGCGACGAGGCGCTGGCCGAGAAATGGAAGAAGGTCCGCGACGTGCGCCGCGCCGTCACCGGTGCGCTTGAAGTCGAGCGCCGCGACAAGCGTATTGGCTCCTCTCTGGAAGCGGCTCCGATCGTGCACATCGACGATGCCGGCCTGCTGCAGGCGCTGGACGGTCAGGATTTCGCTGAAATCTGCATCACCTCCGGCGTCACGATCGCCGAGGGCCAGGGACCGGAAGGTGCTTTCCGCCTGGACGATCTGTCGACGGTCAGCGTCGAACCCAAGCTTGCGGAAGGCGTCAAATGCGCCCGGTCCTGGCGGATCACCGCCGACGTCGGTTCCGATCCCGCTTTTCCGGACGTGTCCGCCCGTGATGCGGCGGCGCTGCGCGAACTGGGCTTTGCTTCCTAGAGCCGGATGACTTTAGGTCGATTCGACCTAAAATCTGAAGCCGCCTCCAAATCAAAAAACTGGAGCATGATGTCGCCCGAAAACCGCTTCACACTTTCGGCATCATGCTCTTAAGGGATTGTCTGCCGGGTGAATTGCTCTTTTGCAGCTCATCCGGTAGAACCTGCCTGAAAATCGGCGGATTTATCCGTCAAGGGCGCAGCAATGCCGCCTCAGACATCGATCGTGCCGGCGCCGCTGGAAGGGTTTTCATGGGAATGACGCGAGAGTTTCGAGTGTATGCCGGTATTTTCGGCGTTGTCGCTGGCAGCCTGGTCCTGACCGGCTGCATTGGCGGCCCGACCTACGGCACGGACAAGACCGCCGGCGAACACCTGATGGACGACCTCGGCAGCACGGTCAGCCTTGGGGAGAGCAAGCCCAAGAACCTCAAATACCAGCCGCGGCCCGGCCTCGTATTGCCGCCGCAAACGGAGACGGCTTCGCTGGTGCAGCCGCAGCAGAACCTTGCCAGCAAGGACAATCCGCAGTGGCTCGAATCACCGGAAGAAACGCGCCAGCGCCTGCGCGACGAAGCTGATGCCAATGCCGAAAGCTCGACCTATGTTTCGCCGCTGGCCAAATCGAGCGCCAATGGCCGTCGCCTGACGGCCAAGGAGCAGCAAGAGGCCTACCGGGAAGCGCGCAAGATCCAGATGGGCGCTTATGCCGACAAGCGCCGCTTCCTCAGTGACCCGCCGCTCGAATACCGCAAGCTGCCGGAAGAGGCGACGGCGGATCTCGGCGAGCCGGAGCAGGTCAAGGCGCGCCGCCGCAAGAAGGAAGCCGCGATCGCTGGCAGCGGCAAGAAGTGGTGGGATATTTTCTGATCGCCAATGTTTGATATTCGCGAGGCGACGTCAGCCGACGCAGGAACCATCCTGCGTTTCATCACCGAATTGGCAATTTATGAAAACGCCGGCCACGAGGTCGAGGCGACGGTCGAATCTATCACCGAATCCCTGTTCGGCCCGAATTCCGTCTCACACGCAGCGATCTGCGAACGCGATGGTGTTGCCGTCGGTTTTGCCGTGTGGTTCTTCAGCTATTCGACCTGGCAAGCCCGCAACGGCCTTTATCTCGAAGACCTCTACATCACGCCCGAGCAGCGCGGAACCGGCGCCGGACGCCTGATGCTGCGCTATCTGGCACGAATCGCCGTGGAAAAAGGCTGTGGCCGGTTCGAGTGGAGCGTACTCGACTGGAACGAACCGGCGATCAAGGCCTATCAGGCGATCGGTGCCGAGCCGCTGACCGAATGGACGCGCTATCGTTTGTCCGGAGCGGCGCTCGAAAGCTTTGCCGCCGGTTAAGGCCGCCCGCTCAACGCTTCTCTGCAAAAAACTGCTTGAGCACATCCGTCGCTGCCTGCGCTGAAAAACCAGAATAGACGTCGGGTGCATGGTGGCAGGTCGGCTGGCTGAAAAAACGCACGCCGTTGTCGACACCGCCGCCTTTCGGATCCTCGGCGCCGTAGTAGAGCCGCCGCAGCCGAGCAAACGAGATGGCCGCGGCGCACATGGTGCAGGGTTCGAGCGTCACATAGAGGTCAGCACCCGGAAGCCGCTCGTCGCCGATGATGCGACAGGCTTGCCGGATCACTTCGATCTCGGCATGGGCGGTGATGTCATTGAGTTCCCGGGTCCGGTTTCCGGCACGCGCGATGACCTCGCCGCTGAGGACGAGCACGGCGCCGACAGGCACTTCGCCGCGTGCCCCTGCCATCCGGGCTTCTGCCAGCGCCAAATCCATGAAGCGGCTCGTTTCAGCCATCGTTGGAACCCGCGATAATTTCTCTTAACCCTTGGGCCGTGACCTGATAGGACAGCCTCAAAAGGCAGGCAACACAAATGATATTCAAAGACAAGCCCCAGCGGCCCGGCGGCAAGCCGACTGGCCGCGACAAGAAGCCCTATACCGGCGCGCGCAAGACCGCAGCCGCTCATTCGGGCGCTGAAAAGACCGAAGCGGAAAAGCCGCGCAAGCCAAGAGCGGCGGCAGTGGAAACCGTCGATGCGGACGTGCCGCAGCGCATTTCCAAGATTCTGGCGCGCGCCGGCGTTGCTTCGCGGCGCGATATCGAGCGCATGATCATGGAAGGCCGCGTCAGCTTGAATGGCAAAGTGCTGGACACGCCGGTCGTCAATGCGACGCTCGCGGACAAGATCGAAGTCGATGGCCAGCCGATCCGCGGTATCGAGCGCACCCGGCTCTGGCTCTATCACAAGCCGTCCGGCCTGGTGACCACCAATTCCGATCCGGAGGGACGTCCGACCGTATTCGACAACCTGCCGGAGGACCTGCCGCGCGTCCTGTCGATCGGCCGCCTCGATATCAACACCGAGGGCCTGCTGCTGCTCACCAATGACGGCGGTCTGGCCCGCGTTCTCGAACTGCCGTCGACCGGCTGGCTGCGCCGCTACCGCGTGCGCGCCCACGGCGCGATCGACCAGGCGGCACTCGACAAGCTCAAGGACGGCATTGCCGTCGACGGCGTGCTTTATGGCTCGATCGAGGCGACGCTGGACAAGGTCCAGGGCTCGAACGTCTGGATCACCATGGGCCTGCGCGAAGGCAAGAACCGCGAAATCAAGAACGTCATGGGTGCGCTCGGCCTCGACGTGAACCGCCTGATTCGCATTTCCTACGGCCCCTTTCAGCTCGGTGAACTGCCGGAAGGCCGCGCCCAGGAAATTCGCGGCCGCACGCTGCGCGATCAACTCGGCCCGCGTCTGATCGAAGACGCGAAGGCGAATTTTGACGCGCCGATCTTCGACGCTGCCCCTGCGGAGGAAGAAAAGCCGCAAAAAAACGAATGGTCGGCTGGAAAGCCTGAGACCAGGGAACGTGACGCTTTCCGCGAAAAGGCAGGCGACAAGCGCGAACGGGCACTTTCCCGTCTCGATACCAAGCGCGACGATAGAGGCGCTGGGCGTGGCGACCGCAAGGAACGCGGTGCGGAGGCGAAATTCGACGACCGCCCGAAACGCGAACCCGCCCAGCGCCCCCGCAAGGCCAATGTCTGGATGGCGCCGGGTGCCCGGCCGATCGCCGAAAAGAAACCCAAGGATGCGCAGGCAGCGGATGTGGCCGAAAAGCCGGTTCGCCGCGAGCGCCCGGAGGGCGCACCTGCGACCAAGCGCTATGGCCGGACCAAGGATGGTCTGGCGATGAAGTCCAACAAGAAATTCGATCCTGACCGCAAGAAGGCGACCGTCTACGATCGCCCTGATCGCGGCCCGCGCGTCGTGGTCAACCGTGCCGATGACGACGGCGACTGGATCAGGGCGAGCGAAGAGCCGAGCAGAGATGAAGGCCGCGGCAGTGACCGCAAGCGCGGCGGCGACCGCGATGCACGCGGCTTCGGTGATCGCCCGGCTCGCCGCGATGGTGGCGATCGTCCGCGCCGCGACGGTGACAAGCCGTTTGGTGATCGCAAGCCCCGTGCCGAAGGCGCTCGCACGTTCTCCGATCGACCAAGAAGCGACAGCACCCAGGGTGATCGTCCGCAGTCAGACCGTCCGCGCAAGCCGTTCGGCGAAAAGTCCTTCTCTCGCGGGGATGGTGATCGCAAGCCGCGGGACTTCGGCGACCGCCCGCCGCGTGGAGATCGTCCCGTCGGCGACAAGCCGCGCGGCAAGTCCTTTGGCGGCAAGCCGGGCGGCGCCAAGTCCTTCGGTGCAAAAAGCGGCGGCCCGCGTGGTGGCAAACCTGGCGGCGGAAAACCCGGCGGCGGCAAGCCTTCCGGCGGACGCCCGGCGGGTGGCGGCAAGCCGCGCGGACGCGGGAACTAAGCGAAAGTGCGGATCGTCGGCGGTGAGTTTCGCGGGCGCGGGCTCGCAACGCCCAAATCCAATGACATCCGGCCGACGACGGACCGGACGCGCGAAAGCCTGTTCAACATCCTGAGCCATGCCTATGCGGAGGCTCTCGATGGCACCCGCATCCTCGATCTCTTCGCCGGCACTGGCGCGGTTGGCCTCGAAGCCCTGTCGCGCGGCTGCCGTCAGGCGCTGTTCGTCGAGCAGAGCGCCGAGGGCAGGGGACTGTTGCGCACCAATATCGAGGCGTTCGGCCTGACCGGCCGGGCGCGCATCTTCCGGCGCGATGCGACCGATCTTGGACCGGCCGGCACCGTCGAGCCGTTCCATCTGGTCTTTGCCGATCCGCCCTATGGCAAGGGGCTTGGCGAAAAAGCCCTCGCCTCTGCGGCAAAAGGCGGATGGCTGGTGGCGGGCGCTCTTGTCATTCTCGAAGAGCGGGCCGATGTTCAGCCCATGCTGCAGGATGGTTTCGAGGTGATCGACGACCGCCTGTTCGGCGATACGAAGATGCATTTCTACCGTTACCGCGCCGCGTGATACCGGAAAGACGCTGAGCATGATGCAAGGCCTCGAAACAGTGAAAAAATCAGCGGACCCGACCGTGGCTGTAGCCTTCGGCGGCGGCGGCGCGCGTGGTCTCGCCCATATTCACGTCATCGAGGCATTGGACGAGCTCGGTATCCGACCGGTCGCGATCGCCGGCTCCTCGATCGGCGCGATCATGGGGGCGGGCATGGCGGCCGGCCTGAGCGGCGCTGAGATCCGCGAGCACACGATCGCGACCGTCGGCCGCCGCAAGGAAATCGTCAACCGCCTGTGGAGCCTGCGTCCATCGAGTTTCACTCAGGTGACAAAGGGCTTTCGCGTCGGCCAGTTCAACATCGAGCGCATTCTTCCCGCTTTCCTCCCCGAGAGCGTGCCGAAGGATTTCGGCGATCTCAAACTGGCGCTGAAGGTGATGACCACCGATTATTACGGCCAAGCCGAGCGCGTCTGCCAGTCCGGCGACCTGCATCAGGCGCTGGCAGCCTCGGCAGCGCTTCCGGCGGTGTTCATGCCCGTCCGGATCGATGGCCGCGTGATGATCGACGGCGGCCTCTATAATCCGGTGCCCTTCGATCATCTGACCGGTCTGGCCGATATCGTCATCGGCGTCGATGTCGTCGGCGGGCCGGACGGCGACGGCGAAACCATGCCGAGCTGGATCGACAGCCTGTTCGGCGCCAGCCAGCTGATGATGCAGTCGATCATCGCCATGAAGATGAAGGCGCATCCTCCGGACATCCTCGTGCGACCCGAGGTTAACCGCTTCCGGGTCATGGACTTCCTCAAGGCGCAGGACGTGCTGGCTGCAACGGCGCCGGTCAAGGACGAGCTCAAGGCCGCGCTTGACGCAGCCTTTGAGGCGAAAAGTCGAGCCTGAGTGGGATCAGTCCGCGCCAGCCAGCACGTCGTTTTCCGGCTTGGCCTTGATGTTCGTCGTAGCCGAAAGGATGTCGTCGCCCGGTTCCAGCGAAGGTGCCGCCTCGCGTCTTGGCTTTATCAGCGGCTCCGGTTTGACTGGTTCGAAGTGCAGCATGTCGCGGCCGGCGCTGATGCCTTCGGCTTCCTGAACCGCCAGCCGCGCCTCGTCGCGCCGGCGGATGTCGTCCATGATTTCCTGCGCTTCATTGTCGCCGACCCCCAGCCCTTCCAGCGTCTTCCGACCGAACACGAGGCCGGACTCGAAGGTTTCGCGCAATTCATAGTCGACGCCGCGTGCCCGCAGTGACAGCGTATGCAGGCGGTCATAGGAGCGGGCATAGATGCGGGCGTTCGGATATTCCGTCTGCACCATGTCGACGATCTTGTCGGTGATTTCCATCTTCTGCGTGCAGACCGCGACGATCTTGGCACGCTCGATGCCGGCCGCGCGCAGCACGTCGAGCCGCGTACCGTCGCCGAAATAGATGCGGAACCCGAAGGTCGCGGCCTGGCGAACGCGGGCAGCGGAATGATCGATGATCGTGACCTCGCGTCCTCCGGCAAGCAGGATCTGCGAGGCGATCTGGCCGAAGCGGGAAAAGCCGATCATCAGCACATCGGCGCCGGCGCCGTCGAAATCCTCCTCGAGCTCTTCCGTGATGTCCTCGTGCTCGTGCATGAGCAAGCCGGCGAGCGCCGCGGCGGCAGGCGTCAGCGCCATAGACAGGGTGACGATGACGATCAGCAGCGACGCCCAACCGGCGGAAAACACGCCGGCTGTGGCAGCGGCAGTGAAGAGCACGAAGCCGAATTCGCCACCCTGCGGCAAGAGCAGCCCGATGCGCACCGCGTCGTTGTGCGGCGATCCCGTCGCGCGGCAAAGGGTGTAGATGATCACCGCCTTGACCAGCATTAGCAGCGGCACCGCGACCAGGATCAGCAGATAGTTCTCAAGGATGACGTGGATCTCCAATGACAGCCCGACGGCCATGAAGAACAGAGCCAGCAGCAGCCCACGGAACGGTTCGATATCGGCTTCCAGTTCATGGCGGTAGGAGGATTCTGCGAGCAGAACGCCGGCGAGGAACGATCCCATCGCCATCGAGAGACCGGCAAGCTGCATCATCGTTGCGGCACCGAGCACGATCAGCAGTGCGGCGGCGATCATCACCTCCCGCGCACCCGTGCGGGCAATGATCTGGAACAAGGGATTGAGCAGATAGCGGCCGGCAACCACCATGATCAGGATCGCGCCGACGGCGATGGCGAAGTCCTGGAGCGGCGGGCTGGTATCTTCAGGCGCCTGCAGGGCGAGCAGCGGGATCAACGCCAGCAGCGGCACGATCGCCAGGTCCTGCAGCAGGAGCACCGAAAATGCCCGTTGTCCGTAGCGTGTATTGGTGTCGCCGTTCTCATCGAGGATCTGCAATGCGAAGGCCGTCGATGACAGCGCCAGCCCGAACCCGGTGATGACGCTGCCGCTCCAGTCGAGCAGTCCGACTTCGAAGATGATCGCCGAGACAGCAGCGCCGGTCAGAAGCACCTGCGCGGTTCCGAGCCCGAAGATGTCGCGGCGCATCTGCCAGAGACGCGAGGGCTTCAGCTCAAGGCCGATGATGAACAGCAGGAAGACGACGCCCAGTTCGGCAAAACCGAGAATCTGCTCGCCCTCGGTGATCTGGTGCAGCAGCGGACCGATAATGACGCCGGCAGCCAGATAGCCGAGAACCGTGCCGAGCCCGAGCTTCTTGAAGATCGGGGCCGCCACGACGGCGCCGCCGAGCAGCAAGAGGGCCTGTGAAGTGAGGGCGGGTGTCGTCGACATGTCTGCTCTTTCTTGCCCGTGGCGGTTCCCGCGGGTTATCGCATCTTTTCTTTGGGCAAGAGATTGCCCGGGATCGGGGTATTTCGGCGGGGCTGCGGCCAAGAATCAGGATATGCCCTTGATGCCCGTCCCAGTGCACAATAAATGGGGCAGGAATGAAAGGCTAAATCATGTCCGATATTATCGATTCCGACGTTCTCCAGAAACGGGCGGCCGAACTTGTCGACCTGGCGCTGAAGGCCGGCGCTGACCAGGCGGATGCCGTCGCGGTTCGCTCCCGGTCCCGCTCCGTCTCGGTGCGGCTTGGAAAGGTCGAGGGAACGGAGGCGTCGGAAAGCGATGATTTTTCCCTGCGCGTATTTGTCGGCCGCCGCGTCGCCAGCGTTTCGGCCAATCCGGGCTTCGACCTGACGGTCCTGGCCGAACGCGCGGTGGCCATGGCCAAGGCCTCGCCGGAGGATCCCTTCGCAAGCCTCGCCGATGCCGCGCGCCTGGCGAGATCCTATCCTGATCTCGATCTCTTCGATCCGACGGAGGTATCGACGGATGCGCTCTCAGCGGCAGCACTCGAAGCGGAAGAGGCAGCCCTTGCCGTCAACGGTGTCACCAATTCCAGCGGTGCCGGCGCGTCGGCCGGCATGGGCGGGATGGTTCTGGTCACCTCGCACGGGTTTTCCGGCGCCTATATGGGCACGCGCTTCGGCCGCTCGGTCAGCGCCATTGCCGGCGACGGCACGAAGATGGAGCGCGACTATGATTTCGACAGCCGCCTCTATTTCGCCGACCTGAAATCGGCCGCCGAAATCGGTCGCACAGCCGGCGAAAGGGCGGTCGCCCGTATCGGCCCGCGCCAGGTGCCGACCCAGAAGAATGTCACCGTCGTTTTTGATCCTCGCATGGCGCGCGGTTTTGCCGGGCACATCGCCGGCGCGATCAACGGCGCGTCGGTCGCCCGCAAGACGAGCTTCCTGCGCGACATGATGGGAAAGCCCGTCATGAAGGCTGGCATCCATGTCACCGACGATCCGCTGGTGGTGCGCGGCTCCTCATCGCGTCCCTTCGATGGAGAAGGCGTGACTGGGCAGAAACTGTCGATGATCGAGGATGGGGTGCTCAAGCACTGGTTCCTTTCGACCTCCACCGGCAGGGAGCTCGGGCTGGAAACCAACGGACGCGGCGTGCGCGGTGGCCCCGCGGTGTCGCCGTCGCCGACGAATTTCGCGCTGGAGCCTGGAGATATTTCCCGCGAGGACCTGATCCGCAATGTCGCAACCGGTTTTTACGTGACAGAATTGATCGGCCAGGGCGTTAACATGCTGACGGGGGAATACAGCCGCGGCGCCTCGGGCTTCTGGATCGAGAACGGCGAGTTGACCTTCCCCGTATCGGAGGTCACCATTGCCTCGAACCTCAGGCAGATGTTCTTCGGCGTCACGCTGGCAGACGACATTGATCGCAAATTCGGTGTCGCCGCACCGACGCTTGCCATCGAGGGAATGACACTCGCGGGCAAGTGAGCCGCCATCCGTAGATCGACCTTCAACGCGGCCGGCGGCCGCGGGAAATGGAAAGACTGAATGAATGCCGTCCACCCGTCGCCGGAACAATGGGCCAGCGATCTGGAATTGATCACGATGGCCGCGAAGGCCGCGGGTGAAAAGGCGCTGTCCTACTTCCGCAAGGATCCGGACGTCCAATGGAAGAATGGCGGACGCTCGCCCGTCAGCGAGGCGGATTATGCCGCCAATGACATCCTGAAGGAAAAGCTCCTGACGGCCCGGCCCAATTACGGCTGGCTGTCGGAGGAGACCGATGACGACGAAGCCCGGCTCGGGTGCGATACCGTCTTCGTCGTCGATCCGATCGACGGAACCCGCGCCTTCATCGCCGGCAAGGATGTCTGGTGCGTCAGCGTCGCCGTCGTGCATCTTGGCCGCCCGGTTGCCGGCGTGCTGTTTGCGCCGGCGCTTGATGAACTGTTCCAGGCGACGCTGACGGGCGATGCCTTGAAGAACGGCCTGCAGGTTACCGTGAAGACTGAGAAGGATGCGGTGCTGCGTATTGCACTTGCGGAAGAGACGGTCGGACTGCTCGAACATGGCTACCGCTCGGGCGTTTCGCGTATTGCCCATGTGCCCTCGCTTGCCTATCGGATCGCCATGATCGCCGATGGGCGCATCGACGGCACGATCGTCAAGAAAAACTCGCACGATTGGGATCTTGCCGCCGCCGATCTGATCCTTGAGCGAGCCGGTGGCGCGCTTTTCGGCCTCGACGGGCAGCCGCTTTCCTACAATCGCCCCAATGTTCGCCATACCGTGCTGTGCGCCGCGGCAATGCCCGCTTTGCCGGCGTTGATTGCTGCCTCGCAAGGGCTGGAGGGCCATTGACCTTTCCGGCTGAATGCCGCAAACCACAAGAAAATACGGTCAGAAAACGGAAGGTCAGATGGCTCAGAATTCGGAAAAAAAACAGCGGCTCCATCTCGTGTTCGGCGGTGAACTGACGACGCTGACCGACGTGCAGTTCCGCGACTTGGACAAGCTCGACGTCGTCGGCATTTTCCCCGACTACGACAGCGCGCTGACCGCCTGGAAATCCAAGGCGCAGCTGACGGTCGACAACGCCCATATGCGTTATTTCATCGTGCACATGCACCGGCTGCTCGATCCGGAACAGGCTTGATGCCGCTCCGGTTCGCACAGGCTATGGCGTCCGCAAGGGCTGCCGCTGGAAACGTTGGGGTTTCAAGGCCTGAACGCGAAAGCGGAGACGTCTTCTCATGAGCCGCATGCTTGCCCGGGTGGCGCTGTCCAGCTACCGCTGGATCGGCACGGCGATCTATCCGCTCGTCTGGTCCTACCTTGCTGCCCGCGCCGCCAAGGGCAAGGAGGATTCCACCCGCCGCCAGGAGCGCTATGGCCATGCCAGCGCCCCGCGCCCGCAAGGGCCGCTGGTCTGGTTTCATGCCGCAAGCGTCGGCGAGACCACGGCGGTCATTCCGCTGATCAGGGAAGTGTCTCGCCGCGGCATCGCCGTCGTGCTGACGACGGGAACGACGACGTCGGCGCGCGTTGCCGCCGAGCGGCTCGGATCCAGCGTCATCCACCAATATGTGCCACTCGATTTCAAGCCGGCCGTTGCCCGTTTCCTCGACTATTGGGAGCCGGATCTGGCGATCATCGCGGAATCGGAAATCTGGCCGATGACCATCGTCGAGCTCGGTCAGCGTCATATTCCGCAGGTGCTGGTCAACGGCCGCCTGTCGGATCGCACCTTCGGCCGCTGGAAGAAGCGTCCGTGGCTTGCCGATGCCTTGTTCGAAAACCTGGCGCTGGTCATCGCCCAGTCGGACCTCGATGCCGACCGGTTCCGCACGCTGGGCGCGCTACCGGTGATGGTGTCGGGCAATCTGAAGGTGGATACCGATGCGCCGCCGCATGACGGGCACGTCCTGAAACGCTACAGCCAGCAGATCCGCGACCGCAAGACCTGGGCTGCGATCTCGACCTTCGAAGGCGAGGAGAATGCCGCGGGCATCGTCCATCGCGCCTTGAAGGAACGCACGGGGCTGCTGACGATCATCGTGCCGCGCCATCCCGAACGCTGCGATGCGATCGAGGCGATGCTGAATTCCAAGGGGCTGACGGTCGCGCGGCGCACGCGCAATGATCCGATCACGCCGGAGACGGATATCTTCCTTGGTGACACGATCGGCGAGATGGGACTTTATCTCCGCTTGACCGAAGTCGCCTTCGTCGGCCGCTCGCTGTTTGGCGAGGGCGGGCAGAACCCGCTGGAGCCGGCCATGCTCGGCTGCGCGATCCTGTCGGGCGGCAACGTCCAGAATTTCCGCGACACCTATCAGATGCTCGCCAAGAACGGCAGCGCCAAGATCATCCGCGATGTCGAGATGCTGGCCAAGGGCGTCAACTATCTGCTCGTCAACGACGAGGTGCGTCGCAAGATGATCGATGCCGGGCTCGAAACCGTGCATGAAATGCGCGGAGCGCTGTCGGCGACGATCAGGGGGCTGGAGCCCTATATCAATCCGCTGACGGTGAAGGCGCGGCTGCAGCCGCGCAGCGAGACCTGATTTTCCGGAGGCATGTCCGATGACGACCGACAAAGCGATATCCGGCATCCTCTTCGACAAGGACGGGACGCTGCTCGACTATGTCAAAAGCTGGGTTCCGGTGAATTACGAGGTTGCCAGCATCGCTGCCGACGGTGACCAGGACCTTGCCCGGCGCCTGCTGGTGGCGGGCGGCATGGACCCTGATACCGGCTATGTGACGCCGGACAGCCTTCTCGCCGCAGGCAATACCGTCGAAATCGCGACGGGCATGGTTGCCGCCGGAGCGCCCTATACGGTGGAAGCGCTGACGGCGAAACTTGACGGGCTCTTTTCCAACTCGGCCGCCTATGCGGTGCCGGTTACCGATCTCGCCGCCTTTTTTGCTGGCCTGCACGCCAAGGGCTATCGGCTCGGCGTCGCCTCAAGTGACAACGAACGCTCGATCCGCGAAACGGCGAAGCGCTTCGGCTTCGATGGCTATCTGCATTACGTCGCGGGCTACGACAGCGGCTTCGGCACCAAGCCGCAGCCGGGCATGGTCCACGGCTTCTGCGCCGCAACCGGGCTTGAGCCGCACCAAGTGGCGGTCGTCGGTGACAACAACCATGATCTGCATATGGGCCGAAGCGCCGGTGTCGGCCTCACCGTCGCCGTCCTCACCGGTACCGGCTCGCCGCAATCGCTCGCAGCGGCATCCGATCATTGCCTCAACGATATCACCGAGCTCGAGACCGTTCTGATCTAGCGCTCGGCTACCTGCTCGCTCACTGGAACAGCTGCATCAGCAGCGATGGCGCGTTGTTGGCGATGTTGAGCGCCTGGACAGCCAGCTGGACCTGCGACTGGATGGCTTTCAGCTTGGTCGAGGCGTCGCTCATGTCAGCATCCACCAGACGGCCGACGCCCTTGGTGATCGTTGCCGAAAGCGTCCGGTTGTAGTCGGTCTGCATGTCGATGCGCATGCTGAGCGAACCGAGTGTCGCCGCCCGGTCGGTCAGCGTCGTGTGGATATCGTCATAACGGGTCAGGAGCAGGTCGGTCGCGTATTCGACGAGATCGTCTGGCACGTCGCCCATATGCGAGGCGCTGAACATGTCGTCGGTCTGGGCGCCGTTGGCAAAGGCGATCTGGGTGCGGCCGTTGAAGGCCGGCAGCCATGCCATGGTCTTGGCGGCATCCTCATGCGCCACGCCGCCGGTCATGCCGTCGGCCTGCGGAGTGTCGACAAGTCCGCCCGCGGCCGTGATGCTGCCATCGTCGTTCTTGTAGCTGGCCGGGCCGAAGACGTTGAGGTTGCTGTCGCCATAGATGTTGATGATGCCGACATGGCCCTTGGTATAGCTCGACACGATGCCGCCGAAGACGAGATTGGCATCGGGCGGGCTCATCTCGATGTATTTCAGCGTCTTGCCGTTGCCGTCGGTATAGGTTTCTTCCGTATAGTTGAGCTTGCCGGGGGCCAGAAGGTTGCGGCCGTTGAACGAGGCCGATTCCGTGGTGGAGAGGAATTGCTTTTCCAGTGCGTAGATTTCCGCGCTGACCTTGTAACGGTCGACCCCCGGCTCCTTCATGGCCACGATCTTCGTCTTGATCTGCGAGGTGATGTCGATCAGGTCTTCCATCGCCTGGTAGGACACGTCAACGAGGGCGGCGCCAAGCTCGAGCGCATCGATGACGGTGCTGGTCGCTTTGTTGGTGTTGCGCATATCGGTGGCGATCGACCAGTAGGCGGCATTGTCGGCCGCTTCCGAGATCCGCATGCCCGTCGTTACGACGTTCTGAAGTTTGTCGTGAGTGCTGTCGTTATGGCGCAATATTGCCAGAGCGGCGGTGGCCGCCGAGTTGAAGCTTATGGTCGTCATTTCAAAGTCCGCTACGAAAAACTGGAAAACGGAGGTTACCAAATCTGGTTAACCAACAGTGCCGCGGACTGGTTAATACCCGGTATATCGCGTTGGCTTTCGGCGATGCCGAGCGCGCGTTTCGAAGTGTCGAAAGGCCCGTTCATTTGCCGCGGCGAATAGACCGATGGCTTGCAATTCCCGGCAATCTGCCGTTTTGTGTCGCCAGCCAAAGCGTTTTTCCGGGAGAAGAATTTGTTTCGGCAACGGGAAAAAATTTTTGCCGCGCTGCAAATGGCGAGCACCGGTGGGCGTGGGGAGGCCTGGAACGACTGATGGTTTCTGAAGCACCGCCATTCTGGTGGACCAAAGCGGATTGGCGCGCCTACGGCCTCTGGCCATTGTCCTGGATTTATGGTCGCATTTCCGGTTCGCGCATGGACCATGCGCGGCGCGCTTCCGTGTCTGTTCCCATCATCTGTGTCGGCAATTTCACTGTCGGCGGGGCGGGCAAGACGCCGACCGCGATCGCGCTTGCCCGGGCCGCCCGCAAGCGTGGCCTGAAGCCGGGGTTTCTAAGCCGTGGTTATGGCGGCTCGCTCGATGTGACGACGGTGGTTGATGTCATGCATCACCGCGCCCGCGACGTCGGCGACGAGCCGCTGCTTCTGGCCCGCGAAGGCCTCGCCGTGGTTTGCCGCAGGCGCGTCGAAGGTGCTCGGCGGCTGGCTGCCGAAGGGGCCGATCTCATCATCATGGACGATGGTTTCCAGAGCGCCCGGCTGACCTTCGATTTTTCGCTGCTGGTGATCGACAGCCGAAGGGGGATCGGCAACGGTTTCCTGATCCCCTCCGGCCCGGTCCGCGCGCCCCTGCGCCAGCAGATACGCCACGCCTCGGCGCTTCTGAAGATCGGCAATGGTGACCGTGCTGACGCGCTGATCCGCCGGGCGGCCCGCGCCGGCAAGCAGATCTACGAAGCCAATGTCGTGCATCTCGACGATGGCAGCCTGAAGGACGTTCCGGTTCTCGCCTGGGCCGGCATCGCTGATCCCGAAAAATTCTTCCGCACGGTGCGCGAGACCGGGGCGGTCCTCGCTGAAAGCCGCAGCTTCCCCGATCACCACCATTTTTCCGAGGACGAGATTGCGGATTTGCTCGACCACGCTGCTGCCCAGGGCTACCAGCTCGTGACGACGGCCAAGGATATGGTGCGGCTGGAGCCAAGCCATGGCCGGGCTGGGGAACTGATGGAAAAGAGCCGGGTGATCGACGTTGAAGTCCGCTTCGACGATCCGGCCTCGCCAGGCAAGATCATCGACGCGGCGCTGAAGGCCGCGCGGGCACGCAGCCTGCGCAAGGACAAGAAATAAGGACGGGCGCCTTATGATTTCTGGTTCGGCAGGATTCCGGCGCGTTTGTCGGCCTGATACGACGCCTCTGCATCGGCATAGGCTTCCTGCCGCGCGACGCTCCAGTAACGCAGTTCGTCGACGGGGATAGTAGCGCCGGTCACCGCGCAGGTGATATATGATCCAGGCAGGACGATCTGGAAGTCGCCATCGAGATAGCGGATCTTGGCTTCCCTGTTACCGTTGCCTTCAAACCGGTTCATTGTCCTTCGACCTCGCATTTTTGTCTTCCGCTGTCGCAGCGCATGCTGGCCGGCATCCCTCTGGACGCGCCTGAGGCCTTGAGCAACTGCGTATCCAAGCATCACCTGTTGTAATCATGCTCTAGCGCGCAAAACGCCAAATTTCCAGCGCAATTGACAGGCGGCGTACCTAAGTGCGCCGCGCTTAGGGTCTTTTCTATCCACGTCGTTATCCCGAACTGCTGCCCCGTTCGGGCGACATGCCTTAGCTGCGGCCAAACAGTCGCTCGATGTCGGACAGTTTCAACTCGATATAGGTCGGTCGGCCGTGATTGCACTGGCCGGAGCCGGGCGTTGCCTCCATCTGCCTGAGCAGCGCATTCATCTCCTCTGGCCTGAGCCGCCGGCCGGAGCGCACCGAGCCATGGCAGGCCATGGTCGCCGCCAGATAGTCGAGCCGGCTGGCAAGCCCGTTGGCCGTATCCCATTCGGCAAGCTCGTCGGCCAGTTGCCGCACCAGTCCGACAGCATCCATTTCGCCGAGCATCGACGGCGTTTCGCGGATCGCGACCGCGCCGGGGCCGAAGCGCTCGATGCCAAGCCCGAGCCGGGAGAACTCGGCGGAATGGCTGATCAGCCTGTCACAATCGTCTTCAGGCAGATCGACGATTTCCGGAATGAGCAGCGCTTGCGCCGGGATCGGCCTGGAATTCAGTCCCTTGCGCAACTCCTCGAACACAAGCCGCTCGTGCGCCGCATGCTGATCGACGATGACAAGGCCATCTTCGGTCTGGGCGACGATATAGTTCTCGTGCAGTTGTGCTCGCGCTGCGCCCAGTGGATGGGCCCTCTCGGGCTGCGAAACGGCTATTGCTTCGGGCTCAAACGTTGGCGCGCGGGCCGACGGCGTTGCCATTTCGGCGAACGCGGCCTGTGGCGCCTCGCTGAAGCCGCGCGGCGGCGCATCGAATCCCATCGGCCGGTAGGGAGATGAGGAAGCGCTCCAGCCGCCATTCGGCCGCTGCGGCTCCGGCCGGAACGCCCGCATCAACCCGCTGGCGCCGGTCGTCGACGCCCGGTCGCCATCCTGAGCCAGGGCCTGCCGGATCGCGCCGATGATCAGGCCGCGAATGAGACCTGGGTCACGGAAGCGGACATCCGATTTCGCCGGATGCACATTGACATCCACTACATCCGGATCGACCGTTAGAGACAGCACCGCCACCGGATAGCGGCCCTGCGGGATGGTTTCGGCATAGGCTGCGCGCAACGCCGACCAGATCAGCTTGTCCTGCACCGGGCGGCCGTTGACGAAGGCATATTGCTGCAGCGAGTTACCGCGGTTGAAGGTCGGCACGCCGGCAAATCCGGTCAGCCGCGCGCCTTCACGTTCCGCATCGATCTCGATGGCATTGTCGCGGAACTCGCGGCCGAGCACCTGGGCGATGCGGGCAAGCCGGTCGTCGCCCGTGGCCGGAAATTCGAGCGTCGTCCGGTCGGAGCCGGACAGCACGAAGCGAACGCCCGGAAAGGCGATCGCCATGCGCCTGACGACGTCGGAGATCGCCGAGGCTTCGGCCCGTTCTGTCTTCATGAAGTTCAACCGGGCCGGCGTGGCAAAGAACAGGTCGCGCACCTCGACGACGGTGCCCTGGTTCACGGCCGCCGGCTTCACCGGCTGCAGCTTGCCGCCGATCACGCCGATCTCGGCGCCATGGCTTGCCCCAGCCGGTCGGCTGGTGATCGTCAGCCGCGCGACGGAGCCGATCGAGGGCAGGGCCTCGCCGCGAAAACCGAGCGTCCGGATGTCGAGAAGATTGTCGTCGAGTTTTGAGGTGCAATGACGCCGAACCGCCAGTTCGAGATCGTCCGGCGCCATGCCGCAACCATTGTCGATGACCCGAAGCAGCGTCTTGCCGCCGCCTGCCGTGGCGATCTCGATGCGCGTCGCGCCGGCATCGAGCGCATTCTCGATCAGCTCCTTGGCAGCGCTCGCCGGCCGTTCGATGACTTCGCCGGCGGCGATCTGGTTGATGAGGGTCTCGGAGAGTTGTTTGATGGCCATGGCCTATTGTCCGGGATTCGGCGTCGCATGAAAAGTACGTCGTCCATTCTATCCCCGGATGTATCCAAGGCGGTATGCCCGATAAAGGCAGGCGGGTTTAATCAGGCCTTAATACAAAGCTGCGACTTTCGCCAAGAACCTGAATGAGCACGGGTTTTGTCATTTGGTGCTTGTGGCGCAGCTGGCCGCCCAAGGCGTTTATCCCAAAGGCGGCCTAAAGAGGCACGTTTGTCAGCATGTCCCGGAAAAGAAGCCGCTAAGGTTATATGAGGGCTATGTAATGATTGATGTAGCGTCTTTCGGCGCGAACATCCAGAAATCGGTGCTCGAAGCGACGTCTGACGCGCTCGGCTTGGCTATTCTTGTCTGCGACAAGAACGATGAGATCATTTTTGCAAGCCGGCCCATTCTACAGTTCTATCCCATCCCGGCGCAGTTCCTGGAAACCGGGACGCGGCTCAGGGATTTTCTCGGTGCCATCTTCGATTCCGGCGTTCGCAGCGGCACCGCGCCGGAAACGAGCCGCAGGCATGCCAATCGCGACGAATGGATTTCCGAGCATCTTTCCCACCATTGGCGCGAGCGCTTCGAAGTGGTGGAGCGCATCGGCCGCCACCGCTGGATCAGCCTGCGTAAACGGCGGCTCTCCAACGGCCTCGGCATCGTCTGGATCAGCGATGTCTCCGAGCAGAAAAAGCGTGAAGAGCAGATGCAGCTCGATCTTGAAAGGGTCGAGCTAACCGAGGGCATCCTCGATTGCCTGCCCAATCCGATCTGCGTGAAAGACCGCAACTTGAACTATGTCGCCGTCAACAAGGCATTCTGCGCCATCCACGGCATGACGGCCGATGCCATCCTCGGGCGCTCCGTATGGGACCTGCTGGAGCCGGAACTTGCCGAAAAATTCGAGCGCTCCGACCGCGCGACGCTGGAAACCGGAGACATCCATTCCTTGCCCGAGCAGATCGTTCAGGCCGATGGCGACGATCTTTGGGTCGTCACCTGCAAGTTCCGCGTCGGCGATCCGGGAAAATATCTGCTCGTCACCTGCATGAACGATGTGACCGATCTCGTCGTCGGTTACAGCGACCTTGACAGCGTTGCGTCAGGTCGGTCGTCGCTGGAAGTCAGGGATTACAGCGCCTTTACCCCGGCCCAGAATTGTTACGACCCGTTCCGATCGATCGATATGCAGCATCTGGTCGAAGCCGGTGCAATCATCGAGCCGATTTCCGCGATCAGGCGCCGGGTCCTGGTGATGACCCCGACGGCGGCTCTCGAGCAGAACCTTGTGCCACAGTTGCGCCGATGGGGTCTCGATGCATGCGCGGTCAGAAACAAAGCGGAACTGACAGCGTTCAGGGACGTTTGCGCGGCGCGCGGTATTGAGATTGCAGCTCTGATTGTCGATGGCGCAATGGCTGGGGCACAGGACATGATCGCCAACTGGAAGGCATCGCCATCCTTGCAACTGGCAAAGAACTGGAAAGCATCCGAGTTGCGTGCAAGCATCCTTGCGCTTTGCGGCGAGGGATCGGGCGGGAATGCTGTGGATGCGGCCGGTGCCCCGGCCGATTGGGATATCATCGTGCCGGATATCGGGCTTGCCACCAGGCTTGTGCCGGAAGTCGAAGTCGTGGTCGCCGAAGACAACGAAATCAACCAGTTTGTCTTTGCGCAGATCCTCGAAGGACTCGGCATATCCTACCGCATCGCGGCCAATGGCGAGGAGGCTGTGCGGCTGTGGCAGCAGTACCGGCCAAATCTCGTCCTGATGGATCTTTCCATGCCGGTCATGAACGGCTTCGATGCGGCGCGAGCGATCCGTGCGGCTGAAAAATCGGCCGCCTTCCAGACGCCGATCATTGCCGTGACGGCCCAGGCGCTGGATATCGATATCGAACAGAGCAAAGCGGCGGGCATGGACGATCACATCACCAAGCCGATCAGCCCGGACATGATAGAGGCCGTCTACCGCAAGTTCGTGGTCACCAGACCCGAACGTATGGCAGGCTGAAGTCCGTTACCGGTTCGCGCAGCCATGAATGACCGGGAAATTGAGAGCGCAGGACAGATTTTTCCGATATCCGGTGTCAACTCCCAAGAATTGGGGAGGGCACTGTGGAAACTGGTGAGGGGATGCTTTCGAAATCTTAACCCTCGCTGTCCATCGTCTATTCCTGACAATGCCTTAGAGCCACTCCCGGGAATGCGTTATGAATTCTGCTGAAACATCGTCTCAGCACATAAGCCAGAATGATCTGCATGCCATGGCCTACACCGATCCGCTGACCGGTCTTGGCAATTCATACAGGCTGCGCGACAAGGTGCGCCAAATCGCCGCCGATCGCGCCAGCGACCCCGCACCCTTTACAATCGGCCTTGCCAATCTCGATGGGTTCAAGCCGATCAACGATCTCTTCGGGCCGCATGCCGGCGATGAAATCCTCTGCCAGGTCGCCAACCGGCTGCTCGCCTGCGTTCCTGATGGTGCGACCGTGATCCGCGCCGGCGGCGACGAGTTCGCCTTCGTGCTGCCGCTGGTGTTCGAGCGCAAGGCGGCCGAGAAGGTCGGCAACATGCTGAAGGAGGTGCTCTCGGCCCCCTTCGATCTTGGCGAGCGCAACGTCCGCCTGTCTGCCTCCTTCGGTTTTGCCGTCTATCCCTTCGCCGGCGAGGAGTTCGAGGACCTTCTGAAAAGCGCCGATACGGCGCTTTATCGCTCGAAGCGCCGCGGCCGCGGACAGATCACCGTCTATTCCCAGGAAATCGCCCAGGAGATGAAGCGCGCGACGCAGCTCGAGCAGGCGCTGCGCAATGCCATCATCGCCGATGAGGTCGACGTGCATTTCCAGCCGATCGTCAATCTGAAGACGGACACGGTGGTTGGTTTCGAGGCGCTGGCGCGCTGGTGTGATCCGGACCTCGGCTACGTTTCTCCCGCCGTCTTCGTGCCGCTTGCCGAGGAGCGCGGCTTCATCGATGCCCTCTCGGAAACGCTGCTGCGCAAGGCCGCAGAGACGGCGCTGCAGTGGCCGAAGGAGCTCTTCCTGTCGTTCAACCTGTCTTCGGCGCAACTGATGGACCCGTCGACAAGTGCCAACGTGTTGGCGATCATCAATCGCGTCGGCCTCGACCCGCGTCGCCTGGAGCTGGAAATCACCGAAACCGCCGTGATGACCGATGCCGATGTGGCTCAGAGGATTGTCACCGAACTCAGGGCCGCCGGCGTGCGCATTTCGCTCGACGATTTCGGCACCGGGCAATCCAGCCTCGGCCGCCTGCGTGATTTCTCCTTCGACAAGGTCAAGGTCGACCGCGCCTTCGTCTCGCGCATTGCCGCCGATCGCGCGTCGGAACACATCGTCAAGGCGATCATCGCCATGTGCGACGGTCTCAATCTCGAAGTGGTTGCCGAGGGTATCGAGGATTTGGCCGAAGCATCGAAACTGAAGGGTCTCGGCTGCGGCATGGGGCAGGGATATTTCTATGGAAAGCCCGCCGACTCGGTGACGACGCTCCGCTATCTTGCGGAAAAGTATCAGGAACCAACGCCGACGATGTCCGTCGCTATCTGAGGCCTGCCGCCTTCGCTGTCCAGCATTTCCCGGCCCCCTTCGGCAAGGAGCCAGTCGCGCACCCGTCGGGCCTGATGGTTGAGTTCGCGCGAGCGCGGCCAGACCACGTAGAACGCCAGATCCGTCTTCAGCACATGATTGCCGACCGGGATAAGCGCGCCTGAGCGAACCTGCCGCTCGATCAGATGGTTCCAGCCGAGCGCGATGCCCTCGCCGGCAAGCACCGCCTGGATGACGAGCACATAGTCGTTGAGCGTCAACCGCCTCGACTGGGCCGGATAGGATACCCCGGCGCTGGCAAACCATTCCTGCCAGCTATAGGCGCGCCTGACCGGCTCCTCCAGATGGATCAGCGAGTGTTTCAAAAGATCGCCGGGATGCTGCGGCATGCCGTGAGCCTCGACGAAGGCGGGCGACGCCACGGCGCTGATCACTTCCGGCGCCAGCAGGGCCGTATGATAGCGCGGCCAGTTGGCCGGATCGCCGCCGCCGCGCACGCCGAGCGGGATCGGCTCTTCTTCCAGATCGAGATCGCGCACGCTGGTCTGGATGCGCAAGTCGATCTCGGGCAGGTCCTCGCGCAGCTTGGTCAGCCGCGGCAGCATCCACATCGAGGCGAATGCGGTCGAGGCGGCGAGCGTCACATTGCTTTCGCGGCGCTTCGCCCGGATGTCCTCGGCTGATTTCTGAATCCGCGACAGACCGAGCGATACATCGGCATGGAATTTCTCTCCCGCTTCCGTCAATTGCACGGCACGGTGAACCCGATGGAACAGCGGCACGCCAAGCTGGTCTTCGAGGCCGCGGATGGCATAGGAGACGGCGGCCTGCGTCATTGCCAACTCATTGGCGGCGCGGGTGAAATTCTGGTGGCGGCCGGCCGCCTCGAAGACGATCAGGCTGGAGGCGGAGGGCAGCAGGCGGCGCAGGGTTTCCATAAATTCAGCTTATATCATGTGTTGAATTTTTCCAGCGTTACAGTGGTCTTTTTCACCGGTAGCCTCGACTGAGAAAATGGGAGGCAACAGATGGAAACGCTCGTGGCAGAAGCAGAACCGGCAAGACGCACACGCCCGGCGCGTCCGGCGCGGCGTGACAATGCGGCAAAGATTGCGGGCGTTCCCTACATCGTCCGCAACATTCCCACCTACGATATCCTGGGTGAGGAAAATCTCCTCAAGATCGAGCGCGTCGCCGACCGGATCCTGTCTGAGGTCGGCATCGAGTTTCGCGACGATCCGGCATCGCTCGACCATTGGAAGCGGGCAGGCGCCAAGGTCGAGGGCGTGCTCGTGCGCTTCGAGCCGGGCATGCTGAACGAGATCGTTTCGACCGCGCCTTCTCAGTTCACCCAGCATGCGCGCAACCCGACCCGCAACGTCGAGATCGGCGGCAGCAACGTCGTCTTTTCTCCGGCCTACGGCTCGCCCTTCGTGATGGATCTGGACAAGGGCCGTCGCTACGGCACGCTGGAGGATTTCCGCAATTTCATCAAGCTCGCCCAGTCGAGCCCCTGGCTGCACCATTCCGGCGGCACGATCTGCGAGCCGGTCGATATTCCGGTCAACAAGCGCCATCTCGACATGGTCTACAGCCATGTCAAATATTCCGACCGTCCCTTCATGGGCTCGATCACGGCGGAGGAGCGGGCGGAGGACTCAATCGACATGGCGCGCCTCGTCTTCGGCCGCGAGTTCGTCGATCGTAACTGCGTCATCCTCGGCAACGTCAACGTCAACTCACCGCTCGTCTGGGACGGCACGATGACGAAGTCATTGCGCGCCTACGCCCGCGCCAACCAGGCCGCGGTCATCGTGCCGTTCATCCTCGGCGGCGCCATGGGGCCGGTCACCAATGCGGGTGCGATCGCGCAATCCTATGCCGAAACGCTGGCCGGCTGTGCGCTGACGCAATTGGAGCGAAAAGGGGCGCCGGTGATATTCGGCAATTTCCTCTCCTCCATGTCGCTGCGCTCGGGTTCGCCCACCTTCGGTACGCCGGAGCCTGCGATCGGCTCGATGGTGATCGGGCAACTCGCCAGGCGGCTGAAGCTGCCGCTGCGCTGTGCCGGCAACTTTTCCAACTCCAAGCGGCCGGATGCCCAGGCGATGCAGGAAGGTGTCATGTCGATGATGTCGGCGGTGCATTGCGGCGCCAATTTTATTCTGCATTCGGCCGGCTTCCTCGATGGCTTGCTTGCCATGTCCTATGAAAAATTCGTCATGGACACGGATTTCTGCGGCGCGCTGCATTCCTATCTCGCCGGCGTTGTTGTCGATGACAACACGCTTGCCATGGATGCCTTTCTGCAAGTCGGTCCGGGCAGCCACTTCCTCGGCTGCGATCATACGATGCGCAACTACCAGACGGCCTTCTGGGATTCGACGCTCTCGGACAACGAGCCCTTCGAGAAGTGGAGCGAAGAGGGCGGCTCGACCGACATGGCGACGCGCGCCAACAGGCGCTGGAAAAAGACGCTCGCCGAATACGAAGCGCCGCCTCTGGATGTGGCAATCGACGAGGCGCTGACGGACTATATGGCGAGACGCAAGAACAGCATGGCGGATGCCTGGTATTGAGCCTGGCATAATCCTCCCGGGGAAACAGCATGACCCTTACGAAAGACCCGCTGCTCCAGCCGTACCAGTTGAAGCACCTGACGCTGAAAAACAGGATCATGTCGACGGCGCATGAGCCGGCCTATTCCGAAGACGGCATGCCGAAGGACCGCTACCGGCTTTACCATGTCGAAAAAGCCAAGGGCGGAATTGCGCTGACGATGACGGCGGGCTCGGCGATCGTCTCGGAGGATTCGCCGCCCGCCTTCGGCAACCTCTATGCCTATTCCGACGAGATCGTGCCCTGGCTGAAGAAGATCGCTGACGACTGTCATGAGCACGGCGCCGCCGTGATGATCCAGCTCACCCATCTCGGCCGCCGCACCGGTTGGAACAAGGGCGACTGGCTGCCGGTCCTTTCCGCCTCGCCGGTGCGCGAGGCCGCCCACCGCACCTTTCCCAAAGAGATCGAGGACTGGGATATCGAGCGCATCGTAGGCGACTATGCCAGTGCCGCGCAGCGCATGCAGGCCGCGGGTCTCGATGGCATCGAGATCGAGGCATACGGCCACTTGATGGACGGCTTCTGGTCTCCGGCGACCAACCATCGCGACGATGAATATGGCGGCTCGCTTGAAAACCGCATGCGCTTCTCGAACATGGTGCTGGACGCAGTGCGCAAGGCCGTCGGCCCGGATTTCATCGTCGGCATCCGCATGGTGGCCGACGAGCAATGGGACATCGGCCTCTCGAAGGAGGAGGGCATAGAGATCGCCAAACGGCTTGCCGGTTCTGGCAGGGTCGATTTCCTCAACATCATCCGCGGCCATATCGATCATGACGCGCATCTGACCAATGTCATCCCGATCCAGGGCATGGCATCGTCGCCGCATCTGGACTTCGCAGGCGAGGTCCGAGCGGCGACGAAATTCCCGGTCTTCCACGCAGCTCGCATCGCCGATGTCGCCACCGCCCGCCATGCGATCGCCGAGGGCAAGCTCGACATGGTCGGCATGACCCGCGCCCATATCGCCGATCCGCATATCGTCAAGAAGATCATCGAGGGCCGCGAAAGCCAGATCCGCCCCTGCGTCGGCGCGACCTACTGTCTCGACCGTATCTATGAAGGCGGTGGAGCGCTCTGTATTCACAATGCGGCGACGGGCCGCGAGGCGACCATTCCGCACGTGATCTCGAAAACGGCCGGTCCCATTCGCAAAGCTGTCGTCGTCGGCGCGGGACCGGCCGGACTGGAAGCGGCGCGGGTGCTTGCCGAGCGCGGACATTCCGTCGAAGTTCTGGAGGCGACCGGAGAGGCCGGCGGGCAAATTCTTCTCGCAGCGCGCAATCCGCGTCGCAAGGAAATGATCGGCATCGTCGATTGGCGCCTGTCCGAACTCGAGCGGCTCGGCGTTCCCATTCATTACAATGTCTTTGCCGAGGCAAGCGACGTCCTCGAACGCAAGCCCGATCTGGTCGTCATCGCCACCGGCGGCATTGCGCAGAATCCGGTTCTTGACGCGGGTGATGAGCTGGTGGTCTCAAGCTGGGATATCATCGCGGGTGCGATCAGGCCCGAGGGACCGGTCCTGCTCTACGACGACAATGGCGCCCATACCGGCATGACGGCGGCGGAAATGATCGCGGCGACCGGAGCGGAGTTGGAAATCGTCTCGCCCGAGCGCATGTTTGCCCCCGAAATCGGCGGCATGAACCACGTGCCCTATGCCAAGGCCTTTGCCGAGAAGAATGTCCGGGTGACGATCAACACGCGGCTGAAATCGGTACGCCGTGAGGGCAACCAGTTGGTCGCCGTGCTCGGATCGGATTTTTCGGAAACAGCCTCGGTCGAGCGGCGCGTCGCGCAGGTGGTCGTTGAGCATGGAACCTTGCCGATGGCCGATCTCTATCTTGAGCTGAAACCCCTGTCGCGCAATCTCGGCGCGGTGGACTACAAGGCGCTCGTCCACCAGGAAAACCCGATCCGGATGCGAAATCCGGAAGGAAAATTCGATCTGTTTCGCATCGGGGATGCTGTGGCGAGCCGTAACATTCACGCCGGCATCTATGATGCGCTGCGCTACGGCGTGTTGTTCTGAATGCAGAAACGGCGGCGCTTTCGCACCGCCGTTCCCACGATCAAACCGTAGAAGCGGTTAGTTGTTGGTCGCTGGCTGTTCAGCCGGTTTCATGTCCGTTGCCGGCGCCGTGGACGACGTGGTCGTGGTATCGACCGGGGCATTGGCATTCTGTTCGGCAATCTGCTGCGACTTGGTCTTGAATTCAGGCGCGGCGTTCAGCGTGTCGGCAGTTTCCTGCGTGGTCAGCTTCAGATCGTCCGAATTCGGGACTTCGGCGACAGAAATGGTATCCAGAGGCACGGCGACATTCTTTTCGCCAATGCCAAGGAAGCCGCCAACACCGATCACGGCTGCTTCAACCGAGCCGTCCTCGGTAAAGATCACGTCGTTGATCTCGCCGATGTTTTCATCGGCGGCATTGTAGACCGGCTGGCCGATATAGGTGTTTGCCGAGATCTGGCCTTCAGCCTGTTCGGTCAGATAGCTGGAGCCGGCAGCAGGTGCCTGCGCTGCCTGATCAATAGGTTTCTTCATCGCGTCAGCCGGCTGCTCGCCGGTCATCGGCTGTGTTTCCATGGTTTGCGGCTGGGTAGCCGGCTGGGTGGTGTCCTGTGCGAAGCCGAGCGGCGCAAAAGCGGTTACGCCTGCAAAAAGTGCGCCTGCGGCGACGGAAGCTACGAGTTTCCTGGTCATGTCAAACCTACCTTTTCGTTCTTTGTCGATCAGGGCGCGGTGTCCAAAACGTCTCCGCCGCACCGGTGATATCAAGGAAACGTTCAAGGCGTTGAGTGGTTCCTAAAAAAATATGCAACGCACGATGGAACTTTTCGCGGAGACTATTGCCGAGCGAAGCTAATTTCGACGAAAAAACGAGAGATTCCCGAAGGAAGCGCCCATCGCGGCGCCTGTTTCAGTCCGTACAAAAAAAGCCGGGCGAACCCGGCTCGTCATTTCGCTCAACTGATCCGATCAGTGGCTTTCGCGGAAGACTTCGCTGCCGCTTGCCCCGACCAGGAAGTCGAGGTCAGCGCCCTTGTCGGCCTGCAGCACGGTGTCGTGGTAAAGCTTGTAGTAGCCGCGCGTCCATTTCTGCTCAGGCGCCTTCCAGGCGGCCATGCGCGAGGCGAACTCTTCCTCGCTAATCAAAAGGTTCAGTTCGCCCTTCATCGCATCAAGGCGGATGCGGTCGCCGGTCTTGACGATGGCAAGCGGACCGCCGGCATTGGCCTCGGGGCTGACATGCAGGACGACGGTGCCGAAGGCGGTGCCGGACATGCGGGCATCGGAGATACGCACCATGTCGCGCACGCCCTTTTCGACAAGGCGGCGCGGGATCGGCATGTTGCCGACTTCGGCCATGCCCGGATAACCCTTCGGGCCACAGCCCTTAAGGACGAGGATCGTGTCCTCGGTCACCGGCAGGTCCGGATCGTCGATCTTCGCCTTCAGGTCCTCGATGGTCTCGAACACATAGGCCGGGCCCTCATGCGCCAGCAGATGCTCGCTGGCGGCCGACGGCTTGATGACTGCGCCGTTCGGGGCAAGGTTGCCCCTGAGTACGCGAATGCCGGCGGCCTTACGCAGCGGATTGTCGAGCGGGCGGATGACGTCGTCGTTGTAGACTTCGGCGTCCTTCCAATATTCGGAGATCGGCGCGCCCATGACGGTCGGCGCGTCGGCGTGCATCATGTCCTGAACGCGGTTCATGACGGCGGGCAGGCCGCCGGCATAGGCAAGATCCTCGATGAGATACTTGCCCGACGGCATACAGTTGACGATGCAGGGGACCTGGCCGCCGACGCGGTCGAAATCCTCGAGCGTCAGATCGACACCGGCGCGGCCGGCGATGGCGAGCAGATGTACGACCGCGTTGGTCGAACCGCCGACGGCGGCATTGGCGATGATGCCGTTTTCGAAATTCTTCTTGGTCAGCACCTTCGACAGGCGCAGGTCCTCGTGCACCATCTGCACGATGCGCTTGCCGGTCATGTGCGACAGCGCCATGCGGCGTGCGTCGACCGCGGGCAGGGCCGCATTGGTCGGCAGCGAAAGGCCCATGGCCTCGACGACGGAGGCCATAGTGGTCGCCGTACCCATGGTCATGCAGACGCCCGGCGAGCGCGACATGCCGCTTTCGGCCGCCATGAATTCCTGCACGCTCATCTTGCCGCCGCGCACGTCCTCGGAAAATTTCCAGACGTCGGTGCCGGAGCCGATGTCCTTGCCCTTCCATTTGCCGTTCAGCATCGGGCCGGAGGACACGACGATGGTCGGCAGGTCGACAGAAGCCGCGCCCATCAACTGGCCGGGCGTGGTCTTGTCGCAGCCGCCGAGCAGCACGACACCGTCGATGCCATAGGCGCGGATCGCTTCCTCGACATCCATCGCAAGCAGGTTGCGGAACAGCATCGCCGTGGGGCGCATCTGCGTTTCGCCGAGCGAGGAAACCGGGAATTCGACCGGAAAGCCGCCAGCTTCCCAGACGCCACGCTTCACGCCTTCGGCAAGGATGCGCAGATGGCTGTTGCAGGGCGTCAGTTCCGACCAGGTGTTACAGATGCCGATGATCGGCCGCCCGTCGAAGACGTGATCGGGAAAACCCTGGTTCTTCATCCACGAGCGATGGATGAACCCGTCCTTGTCGGTGCCGCCGTACCAGTGTCGGCTTCTCAGTTCTTTCTTCTTCTCGTCGCTCATCTTCAGCACTCCCTTGGGGCAGGCGATCCGTGCCTGGAGTCAATTGTATTACTTTTACGGCGATGCCCGTAAACTGGTCCCGCGCGGCAGTTCAGAGCCGATAGATGGGTTCTAAGCGGCCCTTGACGGAGACACCCAGTTCGAAGGTCTTGCCGGCGTTCGGGTCGGCTTTCAGCGCCTCTTCCGATAGGTTCTGCTTGGCCGATGTCACCAGAAGCCTGTCGGCCTTTGCGCCGATGAACGCAGTGCATGTCGCCTGTGTGGCCGGCACGGCGTAGCGGGCGATCTTTTCGCCATCGGGCTTGTAGACATCAACGACGCCGGCGCCGTATCGGGCGTTCCAGATCAGCCCATCTGCGTCGCAGACGGATCCGTCAATGCCGCCCGGGCTGCCGGTTTCGTCACTCAGCGCCTTTGCGTCGCCGGTGGGCAGCCCTGTCTCTGGATCGATGTCGACCCGCATCAGGTGGTTGATGGCGGTGTCCGTAAAATAGGCGACGGTGCCGTCCGGGGAGAAGCAGATACTGTTCGGTATCGTCACGTTCGCGTAAAGTTGCGTCACCTTGCCCTGTGCCACGTGGTATATGGCTCCGGCATCCTTCGCCTCATCGCGTGCCATCGTGCTCACCCAAAGGCTGCCCGAGGGGTGAACACGCCCGTCATTGGAGCGGTTCTTTGCATTGTCCTCAAGGGTCGTCGTCAGCGTCAGATTGCCCGTCGCCGTTTCCCGGACGAATAGCCCCTGATCGGATACGATCAATTGTCGATCCGGATCGATGACCGCAAGGACACTGCCGAGAAACGGCAACTGATGAACCGATTTCCGGCCGCTCTCCAGATGCAGTTCGTGCAACTCCTTGCCCTTGATGTTGAACCACCAGGCCGTGCCGGTCGCCGGGTCGAAGGTCGGACCTTCGCCGAGTTCAAGCGCGGCTTCGCACAGGATCTTGCCGGAAAAGGCAATGGTCTCGCTCATCGTCAGGCTCCGTAAACCGCGTCATACGCCTTGATCGTTGCCTGCGCCCGCTTGCCGACCTCGGTGGCGTCCATGCCGGCCTTGTAGAGGCTGGAGCCGAGGCCGAAGCTCTTCACGCCAATCTTGGCGTAGTCGGCGAAATTGGCTTCCGAAACGCCGCCGACGGCGGCGATTTCAAGTTCCGGCGGCAGCACGGCGCGGATCGCCGAAATACCCGAGGGACCGAGCACGCTGGCGGGGAAAAACTTGAGGCCTGTCGCCCCGGCATGGGCCGCCGCCAGCGCTTCGGTCGGTGTGAAGACGCCGGGCATGGTGACCATGCCGCGGGCGGCTGCGAGCGCGATCACGTCCGTTTCGACGTTGGGGCTCACCATCAGCTTGCCGCCGACGCCGTCGAGCCGCTCGACCTGTTCCGTGGTCAGCACCGTGCCGGCGCCGATCAGACAGCCCGCCGGGGCCATTTTCACGGCGATCTCGATCGACCGGAACGGGTCCGGCGAGTTGAGAGGGATTTCGATGGCCGTGAAACCGGTGCCGATCAAGGCGCCGACGACACCCTGCGTTTCCTCCGGCCTCAGCCCGCGCAGGATGGCGATCAGTGGATATTTCATCGGCGGGAAGGGGATGCGGTGCATAATGTCTCTTTCTTCAGGCAGGCCAGATGGCGTTGGCCGCGGCGGCAAGGCCATGGCGAACGGCTTCATCGGCATCGATGATGACGGGTTGGAGGTCGAGGGCCGACAGCGCTGATTGGTAAAGGCCCGCGAGCGCGCCGGAAGCGACAAGACAGACGCCGCTCCCCGGTTTGGCGGTCGAGCGCGCGCCGGCAATTTCAAGGCCGATCAAAGTGCCGGACAGCCGCGCCTTGGCGGCCTGTGCGGTCAAGCCGTGCAGCAACTGGCCACTGCGCACCGTAAACACCAGATTGGTGGCAAGAGCCGGGCTTTTCGCAGCTTTTGCGACTGCGCCCAGAAAGACGGGATCGTCGGCCTCAAAGGAGCCGCCATCCGCAACCGCGTGGCTGAGGATCGAATGTTTGGCGATGATATCGAACAGTTCGCCGGTCATGAAGGTCGAGAAGCCATCGACGATCCCGCCGGTGACGCGCACCCATTTGCTGTGCGTGCCGGGCATGCAGACGAGATGGCTGCCGCTTCCGAGCCGCGATATGGCGCCGAGCAGTTGCGTTTCCTCGCCGCGCATGACATCGGGCACTGCCTCGCTGCGCTGGGCAAGACCGGGCAGAATGCGGATATCGCGATTGGCGTCGGTCACCGTGACCGCCGCCTTGACGATGCCGGTCAAGGGCGCGGGCGTGTCGAGGTAGCCCGCCTCGACCCAGCCCTGACGCGCGCCGGCCATGCCGCAGATGACCACCGGCAGATGCGGCGGTGCCGAAGCCGCGGCGAGATGCGTTTCGAGAATCGGCGAGAAGCCGGTCTTTGCCGCCGTCGTCATGCCTTCGCCGCTGCGGCGTTCGGCAAGGACTTCGCCGCTTTCGCTGACGATCCACAGGCGGAAGCTCGATGTCCCCCAGTCCACCGCGGCATAGGATGCTGCCGTCATTAAAATACGCCTCCGTCAATGATCATCGTCTGTGCCGTCATCCGCGCCGAGCAGTCGGAGGCGAGATAGAGGCAGGGCCCAACCATATCCTCCGCAACGAGCGTGTGCTTCAGGCATTGTTTTTCCAGCATGCCGGCAATCGCGGCATCATCCAGCCAGAGCTTCTTCTGCCGCTCGGTCACCACCATACCGGGCAGCACCGCGTTGACGCGGATCTCCTCCGGGCCGAGCTTGCCGGCAAGCGACTTGGTCAGGCCGACGATGCCGGCCTTGGCGGCCGCATAGGTCGGGATATCGCCCATGTTGAGCATGAAGGCGATCGAGGAGAAATTGATGATCGAACCGCCGCCGGCCCGTCGCATATGCGGCACTGCAGCCTGGCTCATGAAGAAGACGTGCCGCAGATTGACGGCCAGGCTTTCATCCCAGCTTGCTTCCGTCACCTCCTCCAGCAACTGCCGGTCATCGCGCGCGGCATTGTTGACGAGGACGCTGAGGGAACCGACCGCTTCAGCGGCTCTGTCGACAACGGAAGCGAGAGACTGTGCGTCCCGAAGATCGGCCTGAATGAAAACCGGAGCACGCGCGACAGCCGGGGCGAGACGGTCAACCAAGGCGTTGCTCGCCGTGTCGGCGATGTCGATGAAGACCACCCGCGCCCCTTGCCGGGCAAAGCCCTCGACGAGGGCAGCGCCGATGCCCGAGCCGCCGCCGGTGATCAGAACGCCACGACCTTTGAGGTCGTGAAACTGTGCGGCTGGCAAGGCCATCGTGTTTCGCTCTCCCTGATGCGAGCATTCCGAAAACCGGCTTGCAATTGCATCCATATAGTTCCATTATGTGGAACTAGCTCTTATTATTTGGAATTATCGCGCCGCGGCTGAGCGCTTGTCAAGATCGCGTCGGCGGCGAACCGGTGAAACGAAACGGAAATCATGGATCGCGAAGGCCTCTCCTCTCCTCCAGGGACTGAGAATAGCGGCACCGGTACGCTGGGCAAGGCTCTTTCCGTGCTTGAAATCGTGGTGACGTCGGACAGGCCGCTCCGGTTCAGCGAAATCCTCGCCTTGTCGGACCAGCCGCGCGGGACCCTGCATCGCCAGCTCTCGCATCTGGTCGAGGAGGGACTTCTCGTCCAGGGGCGCGACCTCTGCTACGAGCCGGGCCTGCGGCTCTTGAAATTCGCCTACCGGTCTTGGTCGAAGAATCAGTTCCGGGCGGTCGCGGCGCCGCATCTGCGCAAGCTGCACGAAGAAACCGGCGAGACCGTTCATTTGGGCGTCCTGCGCGGCACGGAAATCATCTATGTCGACAAGGTCGAGAGCCGCCAGACGGTTCGGATGGAATCTCAGATCGGCAATGCATCACCCGTTTATTGCACTGGGCTTGGTAAGGCGGCGCTCTCCGTGCTGCCGCAAGACCGCCTCGCAGAGACGCTCGGCAAACTGACATTCCATCGCTTTACCGCCAATACACATCTTTCCGTTGCTTCCTTGAAACGTGATCTGGACGAGGCGCGACTGCGAGGCTATGCCTTCGATCGTGAAGAACATGAAACGGAAATTCGCTGTGTTGCCGCTCCGATTCACGATGCCGGTTTCGATCTCGTCGCCGGCATTTCCGTGACGGGGCCGGCTTACCGGGTGACGATGGAACAGCTTGAGATCTGGGCCCATCCTGTCCGCCAGGCGGCGATGGCGATTGGTGAGGATGTGGAGGTTCGTCTGGGACCGGGACGATAGTTGAATATGCTTCCACGGTTAAATTAGGCAAACCGGCTGGACGCAGGGAAAGCGGAGTTGTAGCTTCAACTATCAGATTCGGTGCCTGCTGACGTTCGATTTGCCGCTTCGACAATGGCTTCGCCGGAATCAACCGGTAAACGAAAAGATCTCAGCGGCATCGAAACGGTTTCTTGCGAACGTCGAGCCAATGGCTGCGAGTCTGGAAGAGTGAAAATGGTCGATTTCAGGGGACATCTGTCATCCATCGCGCTTTCCGCCGATCCGCGGATTGCTAAAACCATGACACGGGGAGCTGATATTCGTCAGGCGCTGGAGCAGGTCACGGACGCTTACGGATTTCACCGTTTCGTTGTCATGGTCGTTCCGGCCAAGGGCTCCCGCAGCCTGTCGGACTCGGTGGTCATGACCAATTGGCCGAAGGATTTCCTGGTCAGCTACGATGCTGCCAGTCTGATGGCCGGCAGTCCGGTCATAGAACGGCTGCGCCGCAGCACCATTCCATTCACCTATGATACGACCCTGGAGTCCCGTCGGCGCCCGGACGGCAAGGGCAGTGCCGTGTTGTCTCTGTTCGAACGCGGCCGTTTGCGACGCGGCGTGTATATCCCGGTTCACGATGTGCGCGGAACCTGCGGCGCCGTCGGTTTCGGCGGCGATCGAGACGTGGTCAATTCCGGTGAACTGAAAGAACTGACCTTCGTCGCGGCTTATCTGTTCAGCCGCCTCAGCGAAATAGGGGAAATCCGCAACCGGGCACCCGGAGGCTTGTCGCGCCGCGAGATCGAATGCCTGCACTGGGCAGCGGCTGGCAAGACCACCACGGAAATGGCAAAAATTCTGGATCTCTCCGAATATACCGTCAATCACTATCTAAGCCGTGCAACCCGCAAGCTTGATTCCGTCAATCGTGTGCAGACCGTGGCGAAGGCGATACGCGCCGGACTGATCAATTGAGAAACCCTATATGTATATGGATACGAGCAGGAAAACCGGCATGGTGAATGGCATGGACGACAGGGGAGGCGCAAGACCGGTTGCCACGCAATGCACGCGACGATGCGGCGGAGACTGTGAATGCGCGATACTCTGATGGCAGAATCGATGGAAAAGGAGCCGCCGCGCGGCGGTGATTTCGCGTCCGAGATTGCTGCGCTGGAAACGCAGTTCGACGTTATCCGCTATATGAAGAGAACGACCCAGGCTTTCGGCTTCAAGACGTTCCTCGTCTGCATGGTGCCAACCTTCGATGCGGAGAAACTGGCCAACGCATCCATCCTGTCGAATATGCCGGCAGAGTTGATAAGCAAGTACGACAGCATCTCCGTCCTCAAGCACTCAACAGGAATCCGCCGGTTGCGCGAAACCACGACGCCGTTCCAACTGACGGTCGAGGAGTGGGAGAACGAAACCGGTAGGCCAGCGCAGACAAACGAATATATTGCGATGCTGCGGGAAAACGGGATCTTCCAGGCCAATTATTTCCCGGTTCACGACGCCGACGGCAGCCGCGCCACTGTCATCTGGATGGGAAAACGCATCGATCTGCCGATGACGGCGATGATGGAACTGCAGATGATCGCGATCCATGTCTATAACCGTCTGACGGAGATCGGTTCGTTCTGGAAGGATCCCAGCGTCGCCCTGTCGGAGCGCGAGATCCAATGTCTCAATTGGACGGCAGCAGGCAAAACCAGCTCCGAGATTGCCGGAATCCTCGGATTGTCGGAGCACACCGTTAATCATTATCTCAACCATGTCAGCAAGAAGCTCGATGCGGTCAACCGTACCCAGGCCGTCGTCAAGGCGATGAAGAAGGGCTACATCAGTTGAGCCTTTGCAGTCGGTGTCCTGGCACCCGCCGGTTAAACAAAAGCGGCGAACCCTCAGTATTTTAGATGATCTTTAAGTTTTGCGGCGCACCTTTGTTTCTGGTGAAATGATTTCACTGGGATGCTATTGAGTAATGCCGCGATCGGCACCGATCCCGCCGGTCTTATTCAGCACTTGAAATCTGGCAACGGCCGCTCTGCTGAAGTATCCGCAGAGCTGTTGCTGAATTCGCATCCTTCGCACCTTTTCCCAAAGATGACATTTGCGACGCCACAACCGCGAGGCCTCCGCCCGCTGCGCATTTGAGGATACGTGATGCTGTTCAAGACTGCGACCTCCAGAAATATCTTCTCCATCGTCGCGACAGGCCTTTGCGCCACCGTCGTCACTGCTGGCATGCTGTTCTGGATATCCTACGCGGAAGTGAAGCGCCGCAGCGTCGATGAGATGAATGCCGCAGCCGCGCTGACCGCCGCCGACCTCAAGGGGCAGATTTCTCAAGGGTTGCAGCTGGTCCGCACCTTTCAGAGCGTTTTTAACGGGCTAGAGACAGCCGGCGCCGCGAACCGCACGTCTGCCGACGCGATGCTGAAGAAGGCGCTCGAGGACAATTCCTTTGCGCTTGGCGTCTGGAGCGGCTGGGAGCCCAACGCCTTCGACGGCAAGGACGCCGAATTCGTCAACAAGCCCGGCCACGACGCGACCGGCCGTTACGTGCCCTACTGGGTGCGCTCAGGCGACAAGATCATCGTGACGGCGTTGACCGACTACGACAAGCCCGGCCCCGGCGACTATTACCAGCTGCCCTTCAAGTCGCAGAAGATGGTGGTGATCGAACCCTACCTCTATGCCGTCGATGGCAAGGATGTATTGATGACCACGCTGGTCGGTCCCGTCACCGTTGGTGGCAAGCCGCTCGGTGTCACCGGCATCGACATCGCCCTCGACAGCCTGACATCGAAACTCGCCGACATGAAGCCTCTCGGCGACGGCAATGTCGCGCTGGTATCCCAGGGCGGTAGTTTCCTCAGCCACGTCAATGCCGCCAATCTTGGCAAGGCGTTCAAGGACAGCAGTGTCGATGCTAGCGCCTGGCAGCAGTTGATCGACAATCCCGGCAGGCCGGTCGATACGGTCGGCGAAGACGGCACCGATTTCCTGTCGATCGCCGTTCCCGTGCAACTCCTGCCCGATACCGCCTGGTACGCCGTCGTTTCGGTGCCGAAAGCGACCGTCTTTGCCTATCTGACCCAAATGGCCTGGATTTCCGTCAGCATCATTGCTGTCGCCTCGTTGCTTCTCGTCCTCCTCGGCGTTTTGATCTCCAATCGCTTCCGCCTCCGCCTCGAAGCCATCGTCAACGCGACCGGCGAAATTGCCCGCGGCAACACCGGCATCGTGATTGCCGATGCAGACAGCAACGACGAGATTGGCGGCATGGCCCGCTCGCTTGCCATCCTGCGCGATGCTTCGATCGACAAGCAGCGCCTTGAAGTCGAGGCAACGCAGACCCGTGCGCTGGGCGAGGAAGAGCGCCAGCGCCGCGTCGCCGAAACGCAAGAAAACGAGCGTCAGATGCGTTTTGCCGTCAGCGAACTCGGCACCGGGCTGCAGCGGCTGGCCGATGGCGACGTGACCTTCCGGCTGCTGACGCCGTTCATCGGTTCACTCGACGCCCTGCGCGACGACTTCAACAGTTCGATGAGCACCTTGCAGGAGACACTGCAGTCAGTCGGCAACAACGCCCTCGGCATACGGGCCGGTTCGGCCGAAATCCGGTCCTCGGCGGACGACCTTGCCAAGCGCACGGAACAGCAGGCGGCATCCGTCGAGCAGACGGCGGCAGCTCTCGACGAGATCACGGCCTCGGTGAAGGATTCGACGATTCGGGCCGAAGAAGCGGGCCAGCTGGTTGCCAAGGCAAGGTCCGGCGCGCAGACCTCGAGCGCCGTCGTCAAGAATGCCATCGATGCCGTCGGCCAGATCGAAAGCTCGTCGCAGGAGATCAGCAGCATTATCGGCGTCATCGACGAGATCGCCTTCCAGACCAATCTGCTCGCCCTCAATGCCGGCGTCGAGGCGGCTCGGGCCGGCGACGCAGGCAAGGGCTTTGCCGTGGTTGCCCAGGAAGTACGGGAACTTGCCCAGCGCTCGGCCAATGCCGCCAAGGAAATCAAGACGCTGATTTCGAAGTCGGGCAACCAGGTCAAGACCGGTGTCGAACTGGTCGGCCAGGCCGGCAAGGCGCTGGAGGCGATCGTGCACGAGGTTGATGAGATCAACTTGCGCGTCTCCTCGATCGTCGAGGCCGCCCGCGAGCAGTCGATCGGGCTCAAAGACATCAACCGCGCCGTCAACGTCATGGACCAGGGAACGCAGCAGAATGCGGCCATGGTGGAGGAATCGACCGCCGCCAGCCATACGCTCGCTGCCGAGGCGGCGGCGCTGACGGCGCTGCTTGCCAACTTCAAGCTCGGGGAGGTGCCTGCCGCTGCCGTCCGTCATGCACCGCCACCGCCGGCTCCACGCAGCATCGCAATGTCGCGGGCAACGGTGCGGGCGGCGTCCACGACGACCCCGGCGGTGCAGTCTCCCGCACGCTCCCTTGGCCAGAAGCTCGCCGGTGCATTCCAGGCACATGGCGGCGCAGCCGCGCCAGCCCCGGCCAATGACGGTTGGGACGAATTTTAACGGGGACAAGGGCATCTCTTAGCAGATGCCCTTGTCCTAAAATTCAGCAATCCGGCATCGACGCAACGCAATTGCACAATAACTATGCGCCCCCGATGCTGCACTGCGACAATGCTGGTCTCGAACCCTTGTATTTCAAGGGCTTTCCCAAACTGGCACGGTTCCTGCTTGGTAGAAAGCAGGTCCAGAGGGGACTGCAATAATAAAACTGCGCCCATGAAGGTCGCGACAAACAAGGCCGCTTTCAGCCCAAGGTGATCCCGGATGTACGGACACCACACGGCCGGAAGCGGCCTTTGCTTTTGCAGCTTGTTTTTCTCAATGACCGCATTGGCGAAACACCCGCGCTCGATTATCTAAGTGTCACGCAAGACGGTGGAAAACAGGCAGCAGGCAAACCAGCCGCGCGGCCGGCGGGAGTGAATGACATGGCAGACGTCACCAAGGAACAGGTCCTCGAGAAACTGAAAGGCGTGCGCGGACCGGATATGGACGGCAATATCGTCGACATGGGTCTCGTCTCCGATGTCTTCATCTCCGATTCCAAGGTCTACTTCTCGATTACAGTACCGGCTGAACGCGCGCGTGAACTCGATCCCCTGCGCGCAGCTGCCGAGCGTGTGGTCAAGGAGATCCCCGGCGTCAAAGGCGCCATGGTGGCGCTGACCGCCGACAAGAAGGCAACGCCCTCTTCAGCGCCGGTACAGAGGCCCGCCGCAGCACCGTCTCACGCCGGACATTCCCATGCGGGGCATACGCATGCCGCTGCTCCCGGCCAGCGCCCCGCAGCTCCGGCAAAGGCCGGCATTCCGGGCGTCGGCGCGATCATCGCCGTTGCATCCGGCAAGGGCGGCGTCGGAAAGTCGACAACCTCGGTCAACCTGGCCCTGGCGCTGAAGGCCAATGGTCTGCGCGTCGGCATTCTCGATGCCGATATCTACGGCCCGTCGATGCCGCGCCTCCTGAAGATTTCCGGCCGTCCGCAGCAGATCGAGGGCAGGATGATCCGGCCGATGGAAAACTACGGCCTGAAGGTCATGTCGATGGGCTTCCTCGTCGACGAGGAGGTCGCGATGATCTGGCGCGGCCCGATGATCCAGTCGGCGCTGCTGCAGATGCTGCGTGAAGTCGCCTGGGGCGAGCTCGACGTGCTCGTTGTCGATATGCCGCCGGGCACCGGCGATGCACAACTGACCATGGCCCAGCAGGTGCCGCTCGCAGGCGCCGTCATCGTCTCGACACCGCAGGACCTGGCGCTGATCGATGCGCGCAAGGGGCTTGCGATGTTCCGCAAGGTCGAGGTGCCGGTGTTCGGCATCGTCGAGAACATGAGCTATTTCATCGCGCCCGATACCGGCAAGCGCTACGATATCTTCGGACATGGCGGCGCCCGCAAGGAGGCCGAGCGCATCGGCGTGCCCTTCCTCGGCGAAGTGCCGCTGACGATAGGCATCCGCGAAACCTCCGACGCCGGCACGCCGGTGGTCGCCTGCGAGCCTGACAGCGAGATTACCCGGGTCTACCGCGAGATCGCTAGAAAAGTCTGGGATCAGATCTCGGCGCAGAAGGCCGATACGTCGCGGGCGATGCCCAGCATCGTCTTCGAATAGGCGGTTGGCGCCCCCGGCCGCGATTTCGCTATGCAGGGATTGCATCTCGGAAATGCGTCGCATCGGCGGTGACATTTGACAATCGATCGAGTAGCGTCGTTAAGTCTTTGGGCGACATTGTGGCGCTTTGCCACTTTCTCCATTGATTTTGAATGTGCCTTGTTCCATATGCCTCCCCGCATCCGCAAGGATGTACCAGCGGCGCTGCCCTCCGTCGGGCTCCGCATGACCGTGATGACCGTTTGAGGTTTTGTCGTAAACGACGAGAGTTTCCATATGGATCTGCCGCGCGCAGCTTTGATGTCATACGGCCGGGTTTGTCCGGTTCGCCACAGCCCGGCCTTGATTTCCACCTGTTCGCGTGACGGAGCGGCGGTCGATTGCGCCAATGGCGCGCATGCAAGGGCGGCGGAATGATCACTGCCTATCGTGACAATGGCGAAGCCGTCGTGATCAGCGCGGTGAAGCCCCCCGCTTCCTTGCCGTCCGATATCGTCTGGATTGATATGCTGCGCCCGGACAAGGCGGAGGATTTTCTGGTCGAAAGTTTTCTCGGCATCGAGGTGCCGACACGGGAAGACTTGAAGGACATCGAACCCTCCAGCCGTCTCTACACGGCAAAGGACGCAGTGTTCATGACCGCATCACTCGTCTGCAAGGCCGATTCCGGCCGTCCGGAATTGACGGACGTTGCCTTCGTCCTGGCGCGGGGCCTGCTGATCACGGTCCGTTACGAAGAGCCGAAGGCGTTCGATCTGTTCACGGCTGCGATGCACCGCATCCCGGGCGGCTGCGCGACAGGGACGATCCTGGCGACGCGCCTCTTCGAAACCATCACCGACCGCACGGCAGAGATCCTCGAGATCGCGGTCGCCAAGATCGATGCCTTGTCGTTGCAGGTTTTTGGCGACCGTCCCGTCGGAAAACGCCGCCCGCCACATTATCTCGAAGCCAAGTTGATAGACGTCGCGTCGCATCACCGGCTGGTGGCAAAGACGCGCGACAGTTTGGCCTCGCTCTCCCGCGTTCTGACATTTCTCTATACGGTTCCGTCCGTGCAGGAAAACAGGGACGCCAAGGAACTCTGCCGGACGATTTCGCGTGATATCCAGTCTCTGTCGGAACACGCCTCGTTCATCTCGGGAAATATCACCTTCCTGCTCGATGCCTCTCTCGGGCTGATCAACGTCGAGCAGAATGCGATCATCAAGATTTTCTCGATCGCGGCCGTGGTCTTTCTGCCGCCGACCCTGGTTGCCTCGCTGTATGGCATGAATTTCGATGTCATGCCGGAACTGCAATGGACGTTCGGTTATCCCATGGCCGTGATAGCCATGGTGATTTCCGCAATTGTCCCCTACTACTTCTTTCGCTGGAAAGGCTGGCTTTGAAAGCCGGAAATACTCATATGTCCCATTCGGTAGCTCAACCTGCAAGCCGCGAAAAGGAATTGCGCAAATTTCTGCTGCTCGCGCTCGGTTCGGTCGGCGTTGTCTACGGCGATATCGGCACAAGCCCGCTCTATGCCTTCCGTGAAGCCTTGCGTCCGGTTGCGGCCGACGGCGTGACCCGCTTCGAGGTGATCGGTCTGATCTCGCTGATGATCTGGACCCTGACGATCATCGTGACGTTGAAATACGTTCTGTTCCTGCTGCGCGCCGACAACCAGGGTGAAGGCGGAACGCTGTCGCTCCTCGCACTCCTGATGAAAGCGGCCAGTGGCCATGCCTCGCGGCTTTTCTTCATGGGCATTGCCGGTGCCGCTCTCTTTATCGGCGATGCGATGATCACGCCGGCGCTTTCGGTGCTTTCCGCTGTGGAGGGTCTGAAACTCGTCACGCCGGCGCTGACCGATTATGTCGTTCCGATCTCCGTGGTCATCCTGCTCGGACTTTTCGCGGTCCAGTCGAAGGGCACTGCAGCCGTGTCGAACTTCTTCGGGCCGATCACTCTGATCTGGTTTCTCGTCATGGCGGCCGCCGGCATCAATCACATTCGCGACGATTTCGGCATTCTGGCCGCCTTCAATCCTTACTACGCCGTCTACTTCCTGCTCCATGCCGGTTTTGTCGGCATCGTCGTCCTCGGTGCCGTGTTCCTGACGGTGACGGGCGCAGAAGCGCTCTACGCCGACCTTGGGCATTTCGGCCGCAAGCCGATCCAGGTGGCCTGGATCTATCTGGTCTTCCCGGCGCTTGCGCTCAATTATCTGGGGCAAGGCGCGCTTGTGCTGAAACATCCGGAAACCATGTCAGATCCGTTCTTCCTGATGTTTCCGGAATGGGCGCTACTGCCGGTCGTCATTCTCGCCACCGCGGCCACCATCATTGCCAGCCAGGCGGTCATCACCGGTGCATTCTCGCTGACGCGGCAGGCGATCCACCTCGGTTTCCTGCCGCGCATGGCAATCTTCCACACCTCCGAGACCCAGACGGGCCAGATCTATCTTCCCAACGTCAACACGTTGCTTCTGTTTGGCGTGATGACGCTGGTCTTCATGTTCGGCTCGTCGGAATCGCTCGCCACCGCCTATGGTGTCTCTGTCACCGGGGCGATGGTGGTGACGACGCTGCTCGCCTTCGAATTCGTTCGCCTGCGCTGGAATTGGCCGCTCTATCTCGCCTGCCTGGTTCTGTTGCCGCTTCTGGCGCTCGAATTGGTCTTCCTTGGCGCGAACCTTTTGAAAATACACGACGGCGGCTATGTTCCGATCCTGATCGCGGCTACCTTCGTGGTCGTCATGTGGACGTGGAAACGCGGCACCAAGATCCTGCACGACAAGACGCGGCATACCGACATTCCGCTGTCGTCCTTCGTCAAATCTGTCGAACGCAAGAGCGAGCATGCACCGGTTTCCGTTCCCGGAACGGCCATCTTCCTGACCAGCGATCCGGAATCGACGCCGGCGGCGCTCCTGCACAATATCAAGCACAACCATGTGCTTCATGCGCAGAACTTCATTCTGACGATCCGCACCGCCAATGTGCCAATCGTGCCGAAGGACCACCGTGTCTCGGCCAGCAGCATTTCCGAGCGCTTCAGCCTGCTGGAAATGCACTTCGGCTACATGGAAACCCAGAACGTCTCGCAGGCGCTTGGCCTGTTCCGCAAGACCGGCCTGAAGTTCGACATCATGTCGACCTCTTTCTACCTCGGACGCCGCAAGCTGGTGCCGGATGCGCAGTCGGGCATGCCGCATTGGCAGGACAGGCTGTTCATTGCGCTCGCCAACGCCGCGATCGATCCCTCCGACTATTTCCGCCTGCCGACCAACCGTGTGGTGGAACTGGGTTCGCACGTCATCATCTGACCGACTGCATCGATGCGAACGCCTCCTGCGGCCGGACGGTTGCGGGAGGCGTTTTCCGTTGCGTCCCCAATTCCCGGCGACCGTCATTAACCAAGCATCAAGGTTAATGCTTCATTGTCGAACCATGTTGAAGCGGAGAACGCGCCATTGAGCGCCGGGTCACCGCTTGTCCGATTCACTTCCGCGGGGAAATGCGTTCCGGATCGTTTTGCCGGATGGATAACCGCGTCTGCCAGTGCGTGGAGTACGGTTGGTGCGTATGAGTTTGCTGCGTAGAGTATCCTTCAAGCCGCGTTTGTCGCCTGCGCGCTGGACTGCTCCCCTGATGCTCGGCATCGGTCTTTTCGTCGGCTTCCCGTCAGTCTCGGCCCATTCCGATCTCGCAACCTTTCTCTCCGGCATCAATCGCGGCGGCGAACGCTGGCGCATGTATATGACCCGCTCTCCGGCAGGCTCGCTGCACGAGGTGGAGATGGTGTTCAACGACCCGATCACCACGGGCGCAATCGCCGATGGGGCAGGGGTCGACATGCCGGGCGGCGGGCAGGTGTCGCTGACGGCGGCAGAAAAGCAGGCCGATCCGCGCACGGACGAAGAGCGGGTGAACCGCAAGGACAAGAAAGGCCGCATCGTCGCCGTGGCGCCGGTAACGCCGCCGAAGGATTTTACCGCCGGCTCGATCCTGCAACGTACCAGTGCTCTGACGGAGCCGCTCCTCGACGGCGAGGAGCGCATGGTGTTTTCCAAGCCCAGCATCAAGGGCAAGGAAATCCAGATTGCCACCGCCTTCTACAAGAAGAAGGCGTCGAAGCGGGATCCCGCCATTTCGCCGATGCTGGCGAGCCTGGTGACCAACCAGGCGGCCGACGTGCTGGCGACCGCCTATGCGCCGCCGGAGCCGGACTATGCCCGCCAGTCGCCGTTCGATTCGATTCTGCGCGAGGACAAGACCGGCGGTCGGTTCATTCCCGAGATATCGCCGGAAGACCACGCCTGGGCGGCAAACCCGCTGCCGGCAGGTGTGTTTTCCGAAGCCGAGCAGAAATGCCTGACCTCGGGCATCTATTTCGAATCCCGCGGCGAATCGGTCAAGGGCCAGGCGGCCGTGGCGCAGGTCATTCTCAACCGTGTTCGCAACCCGGCCTATCCGGATACGATCTGCGCGGTCGTTTACCAGAACAAGGGCTGGTACAATCGCTGCCAGTTCTCGTTTGCCTGCGACCGTATCCCCGATATCGTCTGGTCGCGCTCCCATTGGCAGACCGCCAAGGAGGTGGCCCTTGCGGTCACTGCCGGCAAGATCTGGCTTCCGGAGGTCGGCTCCGCCACGCATTACCACGCGACCTACGTGAAGCCCGACTGGGGGCCGACGATGAAACGGGTCTCGAAGATCGGCAAGCACATCTTCTACCGCACCTATGGCGGCGGATGGAGCTGAAGGCGCCCGGGATTGGCAATGGCCGGTCAAACGCCGGCCATTCGCGGTTCTCGGGAAGTTCGCAAGCGATTCCCGCATGATTCCCGCTCGGGCTTGCTGGAAATTGTATAAGCAGTTGTTTTTATGTGATAATATTGTGGCCTAACAAGGGCCTTTGGTGCCTTGACTATAAGGGCACCTAAAACTATGTTGCGGCCGACTTCAAAACGGGCCGAAACGTGGCTTCAAATCCGGCCTTTGTGTGACCAAGCTCGTGGTTTATCGCCGCGAGAGGAAACAAAGGAGGGTGCCACATGACGGACAACCGGAAAGAGGGTCTGGAAGATCGGCTGAAACGCCTCGGTTCGGAACTGTCGGAGAAGCGCAAGGAAGATCCGAAGTATGCCGCGGACGAGGCGCGGGCGGCGGAGAACCGCAAGGGCTATCAGGTCGCCGTGAAGCTTTCGAGCGAATTTGTGGCGGCCATCATCGTCGGCGCACTTCTGGGCTATCTTTTGGACCATTTTGCGGGTACAGGGCCGTGGGGGATGATCATACTTCTCCTCCTTGGTTTCTGTGCCGGTGTGCTGAACGTCCTGCGTTCGGCGGGCATGGTGGCAGCGCCCCATCCCGCGGATCAGCCGGGCAAGGGCGGCAAGAACAAGAGTGACGGCGCGTAAGCGACTGTCGCAAAGACAGGGATGTCCGCCACGTTGGCGGTCCAGAACGAGAGAGAGCGGCTGTGGCAGGCGATAAGGTAGATCCGGTACACCAGTTTGTGGTCAACAAGATCGTTCCGATCGAAATTGGCGGGATTGATTTCTCCTTCACCAACGCATCTCTGTTCATGGTGGCGACGCTGGCCGTTGCGACCGGCTTCCTCTATTTCACGACGTCGACGCGTAGCCTGGTTCCGGGCCGCTTGCAGTCCGTCTCGGAACTGTCCTATGAATTCATCGCCTCCATGCTGCGCGAAGGCGCCGGCTCGCACGGCATGAAATTCTTCCCGATGGTGTTCTCGCTGTTCATGTTCATCCTGACGGCAAACATGCTCGGCATGGTTCCCTACTTTTTCACCATTACCAGCCAGATCGTCGTGACCTTTGCGCTTGCGATCTTCGTCATCGGCACGGTTCTGGTCTACGGTTTCTATAAGCACGGCCTTGGCTTCCTCAACGTGTTCGTGCCCTCTGGCGTACCCGGCATTCTTTTGCCGCTCGTGATTTCCATCGAAATCATCTCCTTCCTTTCCCGCCCGATCAGCCTTTCGGTTCGTCTCTTTGCGAACATGCTGGCAGGTCACATCACGCTGAAGGTGTTCGCAGGCTTCGTCGCCTCGCTCGGAACGCTCGGCGCGCTGGGTATCGGCGGTGCGGTTCTGCCGCTCATCATGACCGTTGCCCTCACGGGCCTCGAATTCCTCGTCGCCTTCCTGCAGGCCTATGTCTTTGCGGTGCTGACATGCATGTACCTCAACGACGCAGTGCATCCGGGTGGCCACTAAGGAATAAAGTCGTGGGCTTTCCCGAGTTTCATCGGTGAAGGTGCCAAACACAGCCGCAACAACCATTTCGAAGGAGAAAATCATGGAAGCGGAAGCAGCAAAGTTCATCGGCGCAGGTCTCGCTTGCCTCGGCATGGCCGGCACGGCTCTCGGCCTCGGCAACATCTTCGGCAGCTACCTGTCCGGCGCCCTGCGCAACCCGTCGGCTGCTGACAGCCAGTTCGGCCGCCTCGTATTCGGCTTCGCCGTTACGGAAGCTCTGGGCATCTTCTCGCTGCTCGTAGCGCTGCTGCTCCTTTTCGCCGTCTAAGACCGGCTTGAAGGCAGGGCCGCGGTTTTAAGCCGCGGCCCGCATCTTTTCTGAATGCACCTGGAGGTGAGCATGTTTGTGACCGCGGCCTACGCCCAGTCAACCACCACCGAAGGCGCAGAGACCCACGACGCCGCTGCCGGCGAGGTCCACACCGAGACTGGTGTAGCCCATGAAGGCGGACATGGCTCGGGAGTGTTCCCGCCCTTCGATTCTTCGACATTCGCATCGCAGCTTCTCTGGCTGGCGATCAGCTTCGGTCTTTTCTACCTTCTGATGTCGAAGGTCGTCATGCCGCGCATCGGCAGCATTCTCGAAACGCGCCACGATACGATCGCCCGCGATCTCGATGACGCCGCTCGCTCGAAGGCCGAGGCAGACGCTGCAGTTGCCGCCTACGAGCAGGAACTGGCAACGGCCAAGGCCAAGGGCAACGTGATTGCCTCGACCGCCCGCGAAGCCGCCAAGGCAAAGGCTGCTGCCGATCGCACCGCGGTCGAGACCAGCCTGAACGACAAGATTTCCGCCGCGGAAGCCCGCATCGCCGATATCAAGGCGAAGGCGCTGGCCGACGTCGGTTCGATCGCTGAGGAAACGGCAAGCGCCGTCGTCGAGCAGCTGATCGGCGGCAAGGTAACGAAGGCCGAGATCGCATCCGCGGTCAAGGCATCGGCGAAGTAAGGAGAGCATCATGGATATGACCTCACTGGCCACATTCTGGGCCTTTGTCGGACTGGTGCTTTTCCTCGCGCTCGTCGTCTACCTCAAGGTTCCGGGCATGATGGCGAAGTCGCTCGACGACCGCGCGGCTCGCATCACCAACGAACTCGCCGAAGCCAAGCGCCTGCGCGCCGAAGCCCAGTCGCTGCTCGCCGAATACCAGAGCAAGCGCAAGGACGCCGAAGCGGAAGCTGCCAACATCGTTGCCGCAGCCGAGCGCGAGGCCGAAATGCTGACCGCCGAAGCCAAGCAGAAGACCGAGGAATTCGTCGCTCGTCGCACGGCATTGTCGGAACAGAAGATCAAGCAGGCCGAAACCGACGCCATCAACTCGGTCCGCGCGACCGCCGTCGACATCGCCATTGCCGCTGCTGAAAGCGTCATCACCGCGAAGTCGGATGCCGCGACGCAGGCCGCACTATTCGCCAAGGCGGTCGGCGACGTGAAGACCCGCCTCAACTAAGCGGTTGCTTCATAAAGAATGGAAGAAGGTCGGCTCGCGCCGGCCTTTTTTGTTTTCGGTGGGGGAGGAGGATCGGCGCGCAGATGAAAGGGCGGCGATTGCTTCAGTTGCCTTTGATTGTCACAGGCGCAAGCGTGAGGCAGGCTTCCTCAAACTCCCGTATCGTTTCCGGCTCATTGTCAGCTGGCAGGACTGCGTCCGTGGCAACGTCCGTTGCGTCATCCGTCGATTGACCGTCATAGACATAGGACTGGATGTAATAGGCCAGCCCGCCCTTCCAGACCCTGCGGCCATCGATTTCCTTGCAGGCGTAGGCTGTCTGTAGGTCGGCTTGGAGGGCATCTGCGGTCGGCGGCGGGGCTGCCGACGCATCCGTCGCAGCAGTGATTGCCAACATAATCAGGCCAAAGATCAAGATCCCGATCCTTCCAAGTGATTCGCGAGCCAGAAGCATCGACTCTATAACGCAGCAGACCGTCGGCTTGTTACAGCGGAAACGCGTTGCCGAGAGTTTTCCGCAGCGATTTATGAGGGGTGTCTAAAATCCGCAACATCAGGCGGCAAAGTCATCGTCCGGCGCGTCTTCACCGTCCTGCCGCAGGGGACGGAAGCTCATGCGGTGCAGAGGGCAGGGGCCGTGGCTGTCGATGGCATTGCGGTGCCTCGCCGTGGCATAGCCGGCATGCGTGGCAAAGCCATAGGCAGGGAAGACGACGTCGGCCCGGGTCATCATCCGGTCGCGCGCCACTTTGGCGACGATCGAGGCGGCGGCGATCGAAAGCGATCGCGCATCGCCCTTGACGACGGCCTTGCCCTGGCAGGGAAGCCCCGGCGGCACGTCACGTCCGTCGGCGAGCACCAGGGCAGGGCGAGACGACAGCCCGAGCACCGCCCGGCGCATGGCATCGAGGCTCGCCTTGCGGATATCCGTGCCGTCGATCCTGCCCGCCGCCGAAGAGGCGATCGAGACGATGGCCGAGGAAAGGATGATGTCGAACAGTTCCTCGCGCCGCGCGCCCGAAAGCTTCTTGCTGTCGTTCAGCCCCAACGGAATGCTGTCCGGATCGAGGATCACGGCAGCCGCGACCACGGGGCCAGCAAGCGGTCCGCGCCCGGCTTCGTCCGTTCCGGCCACCGGCCAGAGACCATCGCGCCGCGCGCCGGTCTCAAAGCTGAAATCGGGGCCTTCGATGGTTTCGAAGAGAAAGGGGGAATCGGGCGGTGTACTTCGTGACATGCGGCGAAACTCGCACACAAGCCCGATTCCCTGCAAGTCCTCCGGCAGTGAGGCGGCTGCCGGAGGATGGACCGATCGAGCCTCGGGGCAAGAAACAGGATCGGTATTCGATATCCGGTAAGAGGCCCGGACGAAACATCAAGACGCCATCAGAGCAGCGACAGTTGAACGCCGGTGCCGAGCGGCGGAACGAACAGGTCGCAGTTGAGCGGGCGCTTCGCCACGTTCAGTTCGAGCCGCTTGGCCGCCAGTTCGAAGCGCCGGCCGATCTGCCAGGCATAGGGTCCGGCGCCCTTCATGCGCTTGCCGAACTCGGCATCATAATCCTTGCCGCCGCGCATCGAGCGCACCAGCGACATGACGTGACGGTAGCGGTCTGGATAGTTGCGGAGCAGCCAGTCGCGAAACAACGGGCTCACCTCCAACGGCAGGCGCAGAAGCACGTAGCTGGCATGGGTGGCACCGGCGGTTTTGCCTGAATCCAGCACCCGCTCGATCTCATGGTCGTTGAGCGCTGGAATGACCGGCGCCATCATCACCGTTGCCGGTATGCCGGCTTCCGTCAACGCCTTGATTGCGGCGAGGCGCTTCGTTGGCGTCGAAGCGCGCGGTTCCATCAGGCGGGCGAGCTTGAGGTCGAGCGTCGTCACGGATAGGCCGACCTTGGCCAGACCCTTCTCCGCCATCGGTGCGAGAAGATCGATGTCGCGCATGACCATCGCCGATTTGGTGACGATCATCACCGGATGGTCGCACGCCTTCAGCACTTCGAGGACCTGGCGCATGATCCGCCATTCCTTCTCGATCGGCTGGTAGGGATCGGTGTTGGTGCCGATTGCGATCGGCCGCACCTTGTAGCCGGGTTTTGCCAGTTCGCGTTCAAGCAGCTTTGCCGCACCCGGCTTGGCGTAGAGTTTCGTTTCGAAATCGAGCCCCGGCGACAGGCCCATATAGGCGTGCGTCGGCCGGGCGAAGCAATAGATGCAGCCATGTTCGCAGCCCCGATAAGGATTGACCGAGCGATCAAAAGGGAGGTCGGGCGAATCGTTGCGGCTGATGATCGAGCGCGGCTTTTCGATTTGAACATCGGTCTGGAGAGCCGGAAGATCCTCCAGCGAGTCCCAGCCGTCATCTTCAAGTACCCGGGAGGTTGGTTCGAAACGTCCTGACGTATTGAGGGCGGCTCCCCGGCCGCGCCTGCGGTCAATCTCGATCCGCAGGCCGGAACCGGCGATCATCGCTTCGGCCATATCTGCCGTGTTGGCGGGCGCAAGGGCGCCCTGCCTGATCTCAGACAGCTCGTTCATGGGGGTTCTCCGGGGACTGTCCTTGCGGACGATCCGTTATCCTCTGATTATTTTCCTAACCCAAAAACGAGAACAAGACAAGAACAAAATGGCGGAACGGCGTCGCCGGCGCGTTGCAGGTCCGAGGCGGATGAGCAATTCCGCCTTCGTTTGCGCGCGGATTCATCATGAATGAAAAGTTAATTGCCCGGAAACGAAGGCTTTATGGAAATTGCCGGTGCGATGCGGTATGGACGGCAATGCTGACGATCATCATCGAAACCCGCAACAACGAAGCCGAACTGGCGCAGACGCTGTCGGCGCTGGTCTCAGGCGCCGTGGAAGGCTTGGTGAGCGACGTGATCATCCTCGATCACGGCTCGCGGGACGGTTCCAGCCGTGTCGCCGATGCCGCAGGCGCGCGTTTCTGCACGAGCTGGGATATGAAGGACATCGTTCGCTCCGCGCGGGGGGACTGGCTGCTGCTGCTGGAGGCGGGTGCAAGACCGGCAGGCCGCTGGATCGATGACGTGGCGGAATATATGTCCCTTAGCAAGACACCGGCGCGGTTTTCGCCCTCGCGGCTGCATCGCCGGCCGTTCCTGAAGCGCGTCGTGACCCGCCTGGCGCCGCTCGAGCTCGGTTTCCTCTTGTCGCGGCAGCAGGCGACGGCGATCGCAAAATCCGGCATGCGGCTCAGCGATTTCGCAACCGGCAGGGCGGTGCGCCGCCTCGGCAGCGAACTCGTGCCTGCCTGGGTCGCGATCGGCAATCGTCCCGGCGCTGACGATTGCTAGGGGTCGGGCCACTGCCGCCCTCACGACAGAAGGGCGTCGAGTTTACCCAGGATGCCATTCCACCCCTTTTCGTGATTGTCACGGCTTTCCTCGGACATGAACTTCACGTGGGTCAGCACCACTTCCGTGCCGTCCGCGACGGGGGTCAGCACCAGTTCGACCTGCGTATCAGGGGCTGACCAGGGCGCCTCCCAGGTAAAGACGATCCGCGAGAACGGGGTGAGTTCGTTGTAGGTGCCTTCATGCGGATATTCCTTGTCACCCACCATCAGCACGAAGAACCGCCCGCCCTCGCGCGCGTCCGAGCGGGCCTCGGCGACATGCATGTCCGGGCGCGGTGACATGAAACGGGTCATCATCGCCGGATCGAGCCAGGCGTTGTAGATCTGCTTCGGGTTGGCTTTGATGGTGCGGCGGCAGGTGAGGCTAAGGTCAGTCATTGTCCGGCTCCTTTGTCAGCAGTGTTCCAAGGGTTTCGAGGCGGAGGTCCCAGATCGACCGCAGTCCCGAGAACCACTGGTCGATCTCCGCCAGCGGCGCCATCTGCACTTCGATCAGGTGTTCTCGCCACTGGGTGCGGCGGCTGACGAGCCCGGCCTTTTCGAGGACCATGATGTGCTTCGACACGGCGTTCAGGCTCATATCGAAGCGGGCGGCAATATCGGTCACACGCGCGGGGCCTTCTTGTGCGAGATGCGTCAGTATCGCACGGCGCGTGACGTCGCTTGCGGCCTTGAGGATCAGGGTCAGCTGGTCAGAGTCTGATCGTTCAACCATATGGATGAATTATCATATGGCACGTCATCAGTCAACTATATGAATGAATGAGTACCAGCGACCATCATCCTCTGAGTCCTAACCCTGGAAACAACAAAAAGGGCAGGCCCTTTCAGGCCTGCCCGGACGTGATGAAAATGAATGGCTGAAAAGGTCTTGCCGAGCGGCCGAAGCCGCGCCGTCGTATACTTCCCGCAGTATTCGGCTGCTAAAGCTTGGGCGCAGCGGGAGTGGATCGGTCGATACGTCTCGGTGTCATCTGCGGTTTCCTCACCCCGCGTTGCTGATGAGGAGAGTTTTATACCGGCGCGCGGGCAGGCGCTGTTCCGGATGGAACAGGGAGGACAGAGGTCACAGGGAGAGGCGTCAGCCGCGCTTCAGGTGCTCGTCGAGCCTCGGCATGATCTCGACGAAATTGCAGGGCATGTGCCGGTAGTCGAGCTGCTGTTTCAGGATGCCGTCCCAGGCGTCGCGGCAGGCGCCGGGTGATCCCGGCAGCACGAAGATGAAGGTGGCGTTGGCGACTCCGCCGGTTGCGCGAGACTGGATGGTGGACGTGCCGATCTTGTCGTAGGAGATGCGGTGGAAGACCTCGGAAAAACCATCCATGCGCTTTTCGAACAACGGTTCCACCGCCTCCGGCGTCACATCGCGTCCGGTAAAGCCCGTGCCGCCCGTGGTGATCACCACGTCGATCGCATCGTCCAGCGTCCATGCCTTGACCTGGGCGGCAATCCGCGCCTTGTCGTCCGGCACGATGGCGCGGGCCTCGAGCCGGTGACCGGCATCGGCAATGCGGGCAGCGAGCGTGTCACCGGAGCGGTCGTCGGCACGCGTCCGGGTATCGGAGACTGTCAGGACCGCGATGCCGAGGGGAACGAAGGGTCTTGTCTCGTCAATGCCAGCCATGATCGTCTCCATCTCCGCTGACGCTGTTGCAGGCAAGAACGTACCAGTTCGGCTTTTGCGTTGAAAGAACGGCGGCAGCGACGTCTCTTTCTGCAGCGGTCGTAAACAGCCCGAAGCAGGTGGCGCCCGAGCCAGACATCCGAACGAAAACCGCTCCCGTCTTCAACAGCGCATCCGCCACCGCGCCGATCGCCGGCTCCAAAAGCCGGGCAGGCGGCTCGAGGTCGTTGCGCATGCCTTTCAAAGCCTTGATCCAGTCGCTCGCGGCAACCGCTCTGTGGGCCATCGCAAGCGATGGATTGGTCTTGTTCGTCAGCATCCGGAAAATCACCGGCGTCGATACCGCGCCGCGCGGATTGACGAGAAGCATATGAAAGCGCGGAAGGGGTATAGGCTCAAGCTCTTCGCCGATGCCGCTGGCGATGAGCGGCCGGCCTTCCAGACACATCGGCACGTCCGCGCCGAGGTTCAGCGCCATGTCGCGCAAGCTGCTGGGATCCGCAGAGGCGCCCCACAGCTCCAACAAACCGAGAAGCGTCGCTGCGGCATCCGCCGAGCCGCCGCCGATGCCGGAGGCGACGGGCAGGTTCTTTTCGAGATGAAGATGAACCGACCCGGCCGCGATGCCTCTTTCAACTAGATGCGCCCGCAAGAGGTCACGCGCCCGAAGCACCAGATTGCCGGACGCGCCTTCACCCGTCAGTGGCAGATCGGTGGAAAACGAACCGGAAACGGTGAAACGATCTTCCGTCGAATGGGAGAAGCCGATGCGGTCTCCCGCGTCGGCGAACGTCACGAGGCTTTCGAGCAGATGATAGCCGTCCGGCCTCTGGCCGACGACATGCAGGGCCAGATTGATCTTGGCAGGCGCAAGGCGCGTCAGCGCGAAGCCCGGTATGCCGCCTTCATTTGCCATCGCAAGGCGCGGTCAGGATTTCTTGCCCGTCGCCACGTCCGGTGCAACCTTCTCGGGCAGGGTTTCCGCCGCTGCCGGAACCTTGGCATCGACCGGCGGCAGACCGTTTTCGATCTTCGCCTTGATCTTCGGGACCTCCGCCTCTTCAGGCTTCAGCGCCAGCGCCTGGTTCCACTGGAACACGGCTTCGAGCTTGCGCCCGACGCGCCAGTAGGCATCGCCGAGATGATCGTTGATGGTCGCATCGCCGGCCATCAGCTCGGCGGCACGCTCGAGTTCGACCACGGCATCATCGAACCGGTTCATCCGGTAATAGGCCCAGCCGAGCGAATCGACGATGTAGCCGTCATCCGGCTTCAGATCGACGGCCTTGCGGATCATCCCGAGGCCTTCCTCGAGATTGATGTTCATGTCGACCCAGGAATAGCCGAGATAGTTCAGGACCTGCGGCTGGTCGGGATTGAGTTCCAGCGCCTTCTTGAAGCTCGGCTCGGCCTTGTCCCAGATTTTCTGGCGTTCATAGGCGATGCCGCGCTGGAAGAAGATCGTCCAGTCTCCCCGCTGCGGCACCGGCCCGATCGCCTCCACCGCGCGGTCGTAAACCAGCCCCATCTCCTTGTAATCCTTGGCATCGGACAGCACGCTGCCATAGGCGATGTAGCTGCGAACGTCTTTCGGATCGAGATCGATCAGCGCCTTCAGGTGCTTCTTGGCTTCGTCCACCTTGCCGATCGATGCAAGGCTCAAGCCCAGTTGCATCTCGGAAAGTCGCCGCATCGGCGAATTTTCCGGCACGCTCCGGTAGAGCGCGATTGCCCGTTCCGGCTGCTTCAGGTTTTCGGCAATGCCGCCGAGCATGACGAGGATATCGGCGCTTTCCGGGTCCACCGCGCGGGCTGTCTGCAGATAGAGCGAGACGATGTCTTCGGCGCCGTCGCGGTTGAGGGCTGCGCCGATCGAGAAAAGCACGGCAGCGGCACCCTGGGCCGCGCTGCGCACCTGTTGTTCCTGCGGCTTGCCCTCTTCGATGCTCTTGCGCAGCGCCTTCAGCGGGGCATAGTTGCTGATGAAACCCTCGCCGACCGAAATGGCGTCGAGCGCCTTGCGCTTGTTGCCGTCGCGCGCTTCGAGTTTCGCCAGCGCGACCACAGCGCGCATGAAGGTATCCGGGGCGGCGCTGCCGCCTTCGCGGTCGAGAACGGCGTCGTTCAGCTTCGAACGGGCCGTGGATTGGTCGCCCGCGGCAAGCGCGATGGCACCTTCATGGTAGGATTTGAAGATCTTGAACCATTCCGGGCCTTCCATGGCGTCGATGCTGGCGATCGCCTCCTTCGGCTTGCCTTCTCCGGCCTTCGCCCAGCCCAGCAGCAGGCCATTCATCAGCCGGTCGAGATCGTTCGGGCCATCATAGTTCAGGATTTTCTGCGCATGGCGGTATTCGCGCTTGCGGATCGCCTCGACCGAGCGGGCGATCGTGGTGATGCGCTCGACGGAACTGTCGGACTTCAGCTCTTCGGCGATCTTCACGCCTTCATCGAAGTCGCCGTTCATCAAGCTCGTGATCATCAGGCGCTGCTTGACCTCGACGTTGTCCGGCTCGAATTCGAGCGCTGTCCGGTAGAGCTTGGTCGCCGTATCGGGTCGTGATCGACATCGGCGGTCCGGGCGGCGAGGAAAGAGCCCGAAAAGCTGTTGACCGAATCCACATCGAAGGGCTTGCTTTCCTCCACCGCGGCCTTTTCCTCGGCAAAGCTCTGGGAAGCGCCGCAAAACGACGCCAGGGCCAGGAACGCTGCGCCGCTGAGCAGGCGAAGAAGGTGTTTTTGCCGCATGACAAGCCTTTCGTTACGGGCGGCGCCCCTTGGCGCCGACGCCGGATTCGCGCGGAATCAGTCCCAAAATCATTAGCGTATTACCCGGCAAACCGGAATCGGTTTGAACGCGGGGCAAACGCAATTCGACATGTTGCCGTCAAAATTTACCGCCCTCGGTTGCACCAGCGACGCGGCAACGATGCCATCATGAACGCACAGAATGGCTTTTTTGGCGCGGTGCGGCAAGAATTTCCTCTGAGGCTCCGGCACATCAGTTGACCGCCGGATCAGCTCACCCGCTCGATGCAGAAATCGATCACCTCGAGAAGCGCTGCTTTCCAGGGTGATTGCGGCAGAGGCGCCAGCGCATCGCGGGCGATCGTGCCGTAGTGCTGCGCCCGTGCGATCGTGTCGCTCAAGCCGCCGTAACGGGTGATCAGGCCAAGCGCTTTTTCCAGGTTCTGGTCGTCGCTCTTGCCGCCCTCGATCGCCTCGCGCCAGAAGCTGCGTTCGTCGGAGGTGCCGCGGCGATAGGAGAGGATCACCGGAAGGGTGATCTTGCCCTCGCGGAAATCGTCGCCGACATTCTTGCCGAGATCGGCGGCCTTGCCACCGTAGTCGAGCACGTCATCGACCAGCTGGAAGGCGAGGCCGAGATTCATGCCATAGGATTTCAGCGCATTGCGGCTCGCCTTGTCGGTCCTGGCGACGATCGGGCCGACTTCGGCGGCAGCGGCAAACAGCGCCGCCGTCTTGGCGCGGATGACCGAGAGATAGTCGTCCTCGGTCGTCTCCATGTTCTTGGCGACCGAAAGCTGCAGCACCTCGCCCTCGGCGATCACCGAGGCTGCCGTCGAAAGCACATCGAGCGCGTCCAGCGAGCCGACATCGACCATCATGCGGAACGCCTGGCCGAGCAGGAAGTCGCCGACGAGAACGCTTGCCTGGTTGCCCCAGATCATCCGCGCCGTCGATTTGCCGCGCCGAAGGTCGCTTTCATCGACGACGTCGTCGTGCAGCAGGGTGGCCGTGTGCATGAATTCGACTGAGGTCGCGAGCTTCACATGGGCATCGCCGGTAAAACCGAACATCGAGGCGGAAGCGAGCGTCAGCATCGGCCGCAGGCGCTTGCCGCCGGATGAAATCAGATGGTTCGCCACCTCCGGGATCATCTGGACGTCGGAACCGGCCTTGGACAGGATCAACTGGTTGACGCGTTCCATGTCCGCCTTCGTCAGGTCGACGAGCGGCTTCACGGATGCCTGTTTGTTTTTGCTGTCTTCCAGCGGTATCACTACGCCCAACACAAGGGACTCCTGTTCAAATTCCAGTTCGGACAATAGAAAGGGGGGCTTGTGGCGGCAAGAGGCGAATTGTCCCGCTTCTTCAAATTAGGCAGGAAAACGATCCGGAATGAAGGAATTGATCCGCACCAACGACGCCGTCGTGCTTTCTTTCGCCGAAAGCCTGATGAAGGAAGCAGGTATCGGCTGTTTCATCGCCGACCAGGGCATGAGCATCCTCGAAGGCTCGCTCGGCCTCTTGCCCCGCCGTTTTCTGGTGGCCGATGAGGAAGCCGACGAGGCCCGCCAGATTCTGATTGACGCGGGGTTGGCTGCGGAATTGCGGGAGGTTTGACGGCTCATGCATTGCCCTTGGCTGGCCTACCCCCCCCTGTCCCTCCGGGACATCTCCCCCACAAGCGGGGAGATTGGCCGAGAGGCTCGTTCACGCCTTATATGGTCCTTCCGTCGAGGCCGCATAAGGGAAACGAATGATCTCCTCCCTTGTGGGGGAGATGTCAGCAAAGCTGACGGAGGGGGGTATGCCCGCCACACACGCAAATGTGCCGGGATGCCACACGCATGAAAACCCAGACCACCGACAGCTTCCATCGCGGTCAATTCCATGTGATCCAGCCGCTGGGGCAGGGGCACCGGTCCGGCATGGACGCGATGCTGCTCGCCTCGCTGGTTGCCTCGGACAAGCCGTGCCGGGTTGCCGATCTCGGCGCCGGCGCCGGGGCCGCAGGCATGGCGGTTGCCTCGCGGCTGGAGAATGCCGAGGTCCTGCTGGTCGAACGGTCGCCGCTGATGGCGGATTTCGCTCGCAAGAGCCTCGCGCTGGCGCAGAACGAGCGGTTCAGTTCCCGTGTGTCCGTGCTTGAAGCCGATGTCGCGCTCACCGGTCGGGTGCGGGTCGCTGCAGGTCTCGCCGACGACACTTTCGACCACGTCATCATGAACCCGCCCTTCAACGATGCCTCCGACCGCAAGACCCCCGACGTCCTGAAGGCCGAGGCACACGCGATGACCGACGGGCTGTTCGACATCTGGATCCGCACCGCCGGCGCGATCATGAAGCCCGGCGGACAACTGTCACTGATCGCCCGGCCGGAATCGATCGCCAAGATTGTTTCCGCCTGCGGTCGCCGTTTCGGCGGCATCGAAATCACCGCCTTGCATCCGCGAACAGGCGAAAACGCGGTGCGCATCCTCGTGACGGCGATCAAGCAAAGCCGCGCCCGCCTGGCGCTGCGGGCTCCGCTGATCATGCACGAAGAGGATACGCACAAATTCTCCGCATTCGTGGACGATCTGAACAATGGCCGCGCCGCCTATCGCCGCCGGCGATGATTTTCACGGCAGCGCCATTGCGTTTGGCTCGTCAATGCATACATGCCATCACGCAAAACCAAAGAATGAAATGCAGGGAGTTGAGATGGCCGGACTGTTCAGGAAGCTGCTGCCGAGGCGTTTTCGCAATGAGGGTGTGACGATCCCGGTCGTCAGGCTGCACGGCGCGATCATGGCAGGTGGCAGCCAGTTTCGCCCGCTGCTCAACCTCGCCTCGGTTGCTCCGGTGCTGGACAAGGCCTTTTCGATGAAGGGTGTCCCGGCCGTCGCCATCTCGCTCAATTCGCCGGGCGGATCGCCGGTGCAGTCGCGGCTGATCTATCAGCGCATCCGTGATCTCGCCGAAGAAAAGAAGAAGCGCGTCATCATCTTCGTAGAGGATGTCGCGGCGTCCGGCGGCTATATGATCGCGCTGGCCGGCGATGAGATCATCGCTGACCCGACCTCGATCGTTGGCTCCATCGGCGTCGTCTCCGGCGGCTTCGGCTTTCCGGAGCTCCTGAAGAAAATCGGCGTCGAGCGGCGCGTCTATACCGCCGGCACCAACAAGGCGATGCTCGATCCGTTCCAGCCGGAAAAGGAACAAGACATCGAATATCTGAAGGGCCTGCAGCTCGAAATTCACGATGTCTTCATCGGCATGGTCAAGGCGCGGCGCGGCCATCTGCTTGCCGATACACCGGATATCTTCTCCGGCCTGTTCTGGACCGGAAAGCGCGGCCAGGAGCTCGGCCTTGTCGATAGTCTCGGCGACATGCGCGGCGAGTTGAAGAAGCGTTTCGGCGAGAAAACCCAGCTGCAGCTCGTCTCCGCGTCGCGCGGCCTGTTCGGCAGGCGGCAGCCCGGCGCGTCGCTGGCGGGCGCAATAGCCGAGCGCTTCGCGGCATCCACCGTTTCCGGCCTTGCAGAGGTGGCAGAAGAAAGAGCATTATGGGGCCGCTTCGGCCTTTGATCGCCTGAGGAAAACGGGGGAGAAGCGAATGCCGCAAATCATTCTTCTGCTGCTGTTTGCAGCCATCGCCTGGATCGGCTATCGCAAGTTCGTGGCCGACGCCGAAAAACTCGCCCGCCGCCAGCAGGAAGTCCGCCGCCAGCAGGAAACAGGGACGCAAGGCACGCTGGTCAAGGACCCGGTAACGGGAGAATACCGGCTGAAGAAGCCGGAGTGACGTTATTCATTGCGCTCTTTGATCCGCGCCGCCCAATTGGCGCCGGCATAGGTCACGCAGATGACGAAGACACTTTGATCGCGCTCGTCCACCGTGAAGCAGACGACACCTTTTTCGCCAGCTGGAATTGCATTCTTGACGGCGGGAATATAGGCATCATCGACGACTATCCTTTTGCGCCGGCGTTTCGTCGCCCCTTGACCCCTTCCGCCCGCCATGGCACCAGACGACCAGCACATTTCAACCTGGACTGACGCCATGACCACCGCCGCCCTGCCGGACCATATGAACCCCAAGCGCTCCTTTCAGGCGCTGATCCTGACGCTGCACAATTACTGGGCGGACAAGGGATGCGCGGTTCTGCAGCCCTACGACATGGAAGTCGGCGCCGGCACCTTCCATCCGGCAACGACGCTGCGGGCGCTCGGCCCCAAGCCTTGGCGGGCCGCCTATGTGCAGCCCTCGCGCCGTCCGACCGACGGGCGCTACGGCGAAAACCCGAACCGCCTGCAGCATTATTACCAGTATCAGGTATTGCTGAAGCCCAATCCGTCGAACCTGCAGGAGCTTTATCTCGGCTCGCTCGCGGCGATCGGGCTGGACCCTTTGCTGCACGACATCCGCTTCGTCGAAGATGACTGGGAAAGCCCGACGCTCGGCGCCTGGGGGTTGGGCTGGGAGTGCTGGTGCGACGGCATGGAGGTTTCGCAGTTCACCTATTTCCAGCAAGTCTGCGGCATCGAATGCTCACCTGTCTCGGGCGAGCTCACCTACGGCCTCGAACGCCTTGCGATGTATGTGCAGGGCGTCGACAACGTCTATGACCTCAACTTCAACGGCCGCGAAGGCGACGAGAAGATCAGCTATGGCGACGTTTTCCTGCAGGCCGAGCAGGAATATTCACGCCACAATTTCGAATATGCCAACACCGCCATGCTGCAACAGCATTTCGTCGATGCCGAAAAGGAGTGCCTGGCCCTTCTCGCCGCCGGCGCGCCCGATACCGGCGCCAACGCCATGCTGCACAAATGCGTGTTCCCGGCCTATGACCAGTGCATCAAGGCGAGCCACGTCTTCAACCTCCTCGACGCCCGCGGCGTGATCTCAGTGACCGAACGCCAGAGCTATATCCTGCGCGTGCGCACGCTCGCCAAGGCCTGCGGCGAGGCCTTTCTACTGACGGATGCGGGCGGCGTGAACCTCGCAAAAGAGGCTGCTTAAGCGGCAGCCTCAACACCAGGCCCGGCCGAGGCGGCGCGGGAAGCAAGTCGAAATCGGCTGGCCCCGGCGGTCTGAACCAGGCAAAGGCGGGCTGACGGCAGCCTCAGTTGTGTTCAGCGCCTGCCCGTGTGGATGCGCACAGGCACGAGGCTCTTCTGCCGCCGTTCCTGCGTCCGACTGGCCGCAATATGGCTCAGACCGATGAGAATGAGTGCCGAGAGGGTGATCATGGAGATTATGGTCATTTTTCAAATTCGCACTTCACTAATGGCTTGGCGACGCTTTGCCCTGCGTGCGCCGTAAGGTTTCGGGTCGGCCACTATGGCCTGAATCATGGCCACAATTGGCCGTGCACGCGGATAATATGGAATAAGAATACGCTTTAGCCGGCCGGCCGCAATCGCGAGTTATAACTAGATCGTTTGCCGGCTTATCTGTCACCCGAGGTGATCGAGAACGTCGTTTCAGCCCTTGCCGCGTTCGACCGCCAGGCGGGCATCGATCGCCAGCACGCGATGGCCGCTCTCGGTATCAAGGCCGATATGGGGCTCTATCGCAGCCTGGACATTTGATCGTCGGCTGCGTCTGCACGCAAGCGGGCCGTCAACGTCGCTTTGATAGCGCGAAGTGCGGCCCGTTTTTCTGTGGTCGGAATTTGGGGTGCGCAGGGAGTTCAGACCAGATCGCTGGCATCGACGCCGATCTGCCAGACCGGCTTCAGGGTCGGATAGGCGCCTGTCGGAAGCTGGCCGGCATAGGTCTGCAGGGCGCGGCGGACGCCGGCCGGCTTTTCCACGGAAGCGCCGCTCGCATAGGCGAAGAACAAGGCCGAGAAGGCGATCACGTTGATGAGGGTTGCGAGCGTTTTCATGGGGCCGTTTCTTTGCGGGTTCGGCATTGATCTGATGGATTGACTATCGACCAAACGGCGCCGCAGCGCGGTTCCCGGCGGAACAGGGAAGGCGCGTTCGCAATGTGAAAAGGCGGGCGAAGAGATGGCAGCGGAAAATTGTCTTCCAACGGCGGCGGCCGATGCTTAAGTTGCGGAAAACTCGTCTAGCGGAAGGAAACCTCGATGATCGGTCTCGCCATCGCTGCGGTCGTGATCCTGTACCTGATTTTCATCTATAACGGCCTGGTCAAGGCGCGACAGGTGAAGGAGGAGGCGTGGTCCGGCATCGACGTGCAACTGAAGCGCCGCGCCGATCTGATCCCCAATCTGATAGAGACCGTCAAGGGCTATGCCGCCCATGAAAAGGGCACGCTGCAGGAGATCGTCGAGCTTCGAAGCAAGGCGCAGGCCGTGCCCGCGGGCGACGTCGCCGGGAGGGCTGCCGCGGAAGGCATGCTCGGCCAGGCGCTTGGCAAGCTCTTTGCGCTGGCGGAAGCCTATCCGGACCTCAAGGCCAACCAGAATTTCTCCGAACTGCAGCAGTCGCTGGAGGAGATCGAAAGCGAAGTGCAGATGGCGCGCCGCTACTACAATGGCGCGGCCCGCGACCTGAACGTCAAGGTCGAGAGTTTTCCCTCGAATCTCATCGCCGGCCCCTTCGGCTTCGCCAAGGCCGCCTTTTTCGAGATCACCAACGAAGCCGATCGCGCCGTGCCGGTCGTGAAATTTTGAAGCAAGTCAAACTGCGTCGCTAACGCTTAAACGAACGCGACGCTGCCGTGCCGAACCTTGATCGAAGTTGAGATGCCGTGATCCATCCCAGTGACCGTATGCCCGTTAACCGTCTGCAATGTGCCTTCGATGCTTGCTACAAGGCATTTTTGCCTTATCCCCAGCCGTTGGCATTTACCGCCTCGCCGTTTCGCAACCCAGCAGCGCTGTTGAAGTCACTGACTTCAGCGCCATTGCGTGAATTGACCGCCAAGCAGCTTGGACCGTATGCGGGCTATGCCCTCACGACGGTTGGAGATGTCGAAGACTACAAACATTTCCTTCCGCGCATTTTTGAGCTGGCCATCCAACCAACGGGACAGCCGGGGCTGGGCGCGGAGGTAATCGCGCTTCGTCTGAAGCAGGGGCGCTGGCGTGAATGGCCGATTGAAGAACAGGCGGCGGTTGAAGCAGTGTTTAGGGAAGCCTTTGCTAAGGCAACACAGGGGCATGTAGGCGAAGCCGATGTGCAGGGATGGCTATGCGGAATGGCTATCCTTGACCTTCCACTCGCCGAAGTTCTCGATGACTGGCTTGCAAATTCCACCGCCGATCACAATGACAATGCCAGATTGCAGATTGCACAATTTGTCCACGATGCGGCTGGTTTTCTGCACGCCGTCGACGCGGCGGGTCAGGCCTTTTGGAGCTATGCCAATGAGGCGACATTACACTTTATGAGAGCCTGGGTCGCCAGCGTTTCGGTTACCGAGAGGATGATTGCCGCACTCCATGGCGCATCCGCCGACCGATGGATCGTTGAACATGCGATGAAGGTGCTCGCGGAGGTTCAATCCCAGACGACGCATTGAAGGAGTATGCGATCTGGGCGGGTTGCTGGGAGACATCGACCTGACAGGGTTTCGGCATTTGCGAAAACTGCGCATTCGTCGTAGACCGCAGTCCAAAAATAGGCCCTCCTTCGGCCGAAGCTACCTCGTAAAGTCAAGAGACCTGAGCATGAGCAACGCTGACCAGAAATTGACCATCCTCCCGCCAGGCCATCCGCTTGAAGGCCGCGTCAGCCCGCCCGGGTCGAAGTCGATCACCAACCGGGCGCTGCTGCTTGCCGGCCTCGCCGAGGGCACGAGCCGTCTGACCGGTGCGCTGAAGAGCGATGATACCCGTTACATGGCCGACGCCCTGCGGGCCATGGGGGTTACGATTTCCGAACCGGACGGCACCACGTTCGTCGTCAGCGGAACCGGCAAACTCCTGCCGCCGGAAAAACCGCTCTTCCTCGGCAATGCCGGTACCGCGACGCGGTTTCTCACGGCTGCCGCAGCCCTCGTCGACGGCACCGTGGTGGTGGATGGCGACCAGCATATGCGCAAGCGGCCGATCGCCCCGCTGGTGACGGCTCTGCGCTCGCTCGGCGTCACGGTCGAGGCTGAAACGGGCTGCCCGCCGGTGACGGTGTCCGGCACGGGTGATTTCGGCAAGGATCGCGTTACCATCGATGCCGGCCTGTCGAGCCAGTATGTCTCTGCCTTGTTGATGGCGGCGGCGGGCGGCACGCGCCCGATCAATATCGAGCTTGCCGGCGAAGAAATCGGCGCGCGCGGCTATGTCGACCTGACCGTTGCCGCCATGCGTGCCTTCGGCGCCGAGGTCCGCCAAGTCAGCCCGTCGATCTGGCAGGTCGCCCCGACGGGCTACCGCGCCACCGACTATGTCATCGAGCCGGACGCATCGGCCGCAACCTATCTCTGGGCGGCGGAAGTTTTGACCGGCGGCAGGATCGATCTCGGTGTTGCCGCGACCGCGTTCTCGCAGCCGGATGCCAAGTCCTATGAGGTGATCGCCAGCTTCCCGCATATGCCGGATGTCATCGACGGCTCGCAGATGCAGGATGCGGTGCCGACGCTCGCCGTGCTTGCCGCCTTCAACGAGAGGCCGGTGCGCTTCACCGGACTTGCCAATCTGCGCGTCAAGGAATGCGACCGGGTGCGGGCGCTTTCCACCGGCCTGTCGAACATCCGCCCCGGCCTCGGCGTGGAGGAAGGCGACGACCTCATCGTCGCCGCCGATCCGAAGCTCGCCGGCCAGACGCTGCCCGCCGACATCGACACCTTCGCCGATCACCGCATCGCCATGAGTTTTGCCCTGGCGGGGCTGAAGATCAACGGCATCACCATCCTTGATCCCGGCTGCGTGGCGAAAACCTATCCCCGCTACTGGGACGAGCTTGCCTCGCTCGGGGTGGCATTCGAAGGTGACAGGCCGTGAGCGTCCTGTTCAACGTCAGCTAGCCCCTATCGGAAGGTCGTTCGCATGAAACGTCTCTGCGCAGCGCTCGGCTTCATCTGGCTGTTTCTGGCCATGGCCGGCGCGGTGCGGGCGGAGGAATTCTTCGCATCCTATCATTCGGCGATAGACGTCGCAAAAACCGGCGCGCTGACGGTGACGGAGACGATCAAGGCGAATGTCGAGGGCAACCAGATCAAGCGCGGCATCTACCGCGATTTTCCGCTGACCTTCACCGACAGGAACGGCCGCGTCGTCAAGGTCGATTTCAAGCTCCTCGCCGTCGAGCGCGATGGCGCCGAAGAGCCGTATCGCACCGAAGGCATCAGCGGCGGCATCCGCATCTATACCGGCGACAAGGACGTGTTCCTGCCTCGTGGCGAGCACATCTTCCAGTTCACCTACCAGACCGCCCGCCAGATCCGCTTCTTCGATGATCACGACGAGTTCTATTGGAACGTGACCGGCAATGGATGGGCGTTTCCGATCGAGGAGGCGTCGGCGGCGGTCACGCTGCCGGAGGGCGTGAAAGCGCAGGCGCTGGATGTCTTCACCGGTCGCTATGGCGCGACCGACAAGAATGCCCGCGCCGTGGAGGATGGCGACGAGCTGGTGTTCACCACGACGCGCCGCCTTGAGCCGGGCGAGGGGCTGACGATCGCCGTCAAGATGCCGAAGGGCAGCATCGATCCGCCGTCCGCATCGCAGGAAAGGGTCTGGTGGTTTTACGACAACCTGCCGCCCATCCTTGCCGTCACGGGCTTCGTGATCGCAGCACTGTATTATTCCCGGATGTGGCTGAAGGTCGGCCGTGATCCGGCCCGCGGCGTCATCGTGCCGCGCTGGGATGCACCCGACGGCATCTCCCCGGCGCTGGTCAACTATATCGACAACAAGGGGTTTTCCGGCCAGGGCTGGACAGCGCTGTCTGCCGCCACCCTCAATCTCGCCGTCGATGGCCATGTCGTCCTGAAAGACTTCAAGAATTCGCTGGTCATCACCCGCACGGCCAAGGCAAAGCCGCCGTCGCTTCCCACCGGCGAGGCGGCCTTGCTGTCCGCCGTGCAGCGCAATGGAGGCGAACTAGCGATCGACAAGGAGAACGGCCCGGCCGTGCAGAAGGCCGGATCCGATTTCCGCAGTGCCATGGAGAGGGAACACCGCGGCAAATACTACCATGCCAATACGGCCTATGTGGTCGGTGGCATCGCGCTCTCGGCGCTGTTCCTGCTCGCCATTTTCATCGCGGGCGTTCTCGACGGGGCCACCGCGGCGCTTGTGCTGGTGCCTGTGCTTGCCTCGATCGTCATCTCGCTGTTTGCCGTCGGCGTCGGCCGGTTGTTTAACAGGAGGGGAAGCCTCTTTGTCCGCATCGGCGCTCTCATCGTCGCGGCTTTCCTTGCCTTCTTCATTGTCGCGGCCACGCTGAGCGTTCTGGCGGTCGTGATCAGCATGGCCCTGACGGCGCATCAGGTGCCGCTGCTGATCGGGGTCGGCGGCATCGTGCTCGTCAACATGCTGTTCTTCTATCTGATGGGCGCCCCGACGCCGATCGGCTCCAGGATGATGGATGGCATCGACGGCCTGCGCCAATATCTGACACTGGCGGAAAAAGAGCGGATGAACATCGCCGGCTCCCCTGAAATGTCGCCGCAGCATTTCGAAAAGCTGCTTCCCTACGCCGTTGCCCTCGGCGTCGAAAAGCCCTGGTCGGAGACCTTCGATCGCTGGCTTCTCACCGCCGCCGCGGGGGCTGCCGCCTACCAGCCGGCGTGGTACCACGGCGATAGCGCCACCGCCGGCTCCTTCGGCGACCGAATGGGCGGCTTTGCCGGCTCGATGGCCGGCACCATGACCTCATCGCTGCCGCCGCCGCCCAAAAGCTCGTCCTCCGGCTTCTCCTCAGGCGGCGGTTTCTCCGGCGGCGGGGGCGGGGGTGGCGGTGGCGGCGGGTGGTGACCCCTACCTCTCCCTCGAGGGGGAGGTCGCAGCGAAGCTGCGGGCGGGGGTGATCCGTTGGGTGTCTCGAAAAATCACCCCACCCCGGCGCTGCGTGCCGACCCTCCCCCTCAAGGGGAGGGTATTGCCATCCGGCAGCCTCGCTTGCAATCTAAGCGGGAGGAGAGCGCAATGTCGAAAAAGCCTTCAAAACTCGATCGCTTCAAAATCGCCAACAGCCGCCGCCTTCGCACCAGCGCCACCGACGCCGAAGCAAGACTGTGGCGACACCTCGAACGCATCCCGATCGAAGGGACCCATTTCCGCCGCCAGGTGCCGATCGGCCCGTAATTTGCCGATTTCGCCTGCCACCAGATCGGCCTTGTGATCGAACTTGACGGCAGCCAACATGCATCGGAAAGGGGCTTGCAGCACGACGAGAAACGAACGCCTTTCTTGAAAGCCAGGGCTACCACGTCCCGCGCTTTTGGAATTCGGAGGTTTTCAACGAACTCGATGCAGTGCTCGACACCATTTTTGCCATTGTGCAGCAACGTCAAATTTTGCTAGCAGAAGCCAGCCATTTTCACCCCACCCCGGCACCGCGTGCCGCCCCTCTCCGCCACGGAGAGGGTGAGGAAGAAATCTGATGCCCGATCTTCTGCTTGAACTCCGCTCCGAGGAAATCCCGGCTCGCATGCAGCGCAAGGCTGCCGGCGACCTGAAGAAGCTCTTGACCGATGCCTTGGTCGAGGCGGGGCTGGCCTATGAGGGCGCGCGGGAATACTGGACGCCGCGGCGGCTGACGCTTGATATCCGCGGTCTGAACACCCGCTCGGCGGATGTGCGCGAGGAACGCAAGGGCCCGCGCACCGATGCCAACGAAAAGGCGATCGAAGGCTTTTTGCGCGGCGCGGGGCTGACATCGATCGATCAGGCGCATGTCCACAGCGACCCGAAGAAGGGCGACTTCTACGTCGCCCATATCGTCAAGCCCGGCCGCCCGGCCGAAGAGATCATCGCCGAAGTGATGCCTGGCATCATCCGCAACTTCCCCTGGGGTAACCCGATGCGCTCCGGCGTCGCTTCGGCGAAGCCGGGCTCCCTGCGCTGGGTGCGGCCGCTGCAATCCATCATCTGCCTGTTCGGCCCTGAACACGAGGAAACGCACGTCATCCCCTTCGAGATCGATGGCATTACGGCCTCGAACGTCACCTATGGCCACAGGTTTCATGCGCCGGAAGCGATCACCGTTCGCCGCTTTGCCGATTACATCGAGAAGCTGGAAAAGGCCTATGTCGTGCTCGACGGCGACCGGCGCAAGGACATCATCCTCCACGATGCCCGCGATACCGCCTTCGCGAACGGCCTTGAGCTGGTGGAGGACGAAGGGCTGCTGGAAGAAGTCTCCGGCCTCGTCGAATGGCCACGGGTGCTGATCGGCGCCTTCGAGGAGGATTATCTGGCGATCCCGTCGGAAATCATCCGGCTGACGATCAAGACGAACCAGAAATGTTTCGTCACCCGCGTGCTCGGCGAGGAAACCCTGTCGAACAAGTTCATCCTCGTTGCCAATATCGAGGCGAAGGATGGCGGCAAGGAAATCGTCCACGGCAACGGCAAGGTCGTGCGCGCCCGCCTGTCGGACGCCAAGCATTTCTGGACCCGCGACCAGGGCAACCTGCCGGACCTCGAAACGCTGGAAGCCTCCGCGAAGAAATTCGATCTCGACCTGAAAAAGCCGCTCGACCAGCGCATGGCCAAGCTCGATGCGCTGAACGTGACGTTCCATGCCAAGCTCGGTACCGAAGGCGCGCGCGTCGCCCGCATCCGCACGCTTGCCGCCGAACTTGCGCCGATCGTATGGCGTTCGGCGCAGCCCTACCTCCCCCTCGAGGGGGGAGGTCGCAGCGAAGCTGCGGGTGGGGGTGACGGTCAGGGGCGCATGAAGGATCACCCCACGCCGTCGCTGCGCGCCGACCCTCCCCCTCAAGGGGAGGGTGAGAACGCGCCGGACCTCGGCGCATTTCTGAAACAGGTCGACCGGGCCGTGGTCCTCTCCAAGGCCGACCTGCGCACCGAAGCCGTCGGCGAATTCCCGGAGCTGCAGGGCCTCATGGGCCGCAAATACGCGCTTCTGCAGGGCGAAGATGCCTCCGTCGCCACCGCTATCGGCGACCACCGCAAACCGCAAGGTCCGTCCGATCAGGTGCCGACCGACCCGGTCGCGCTGACGGTGGCGCTGGCCGACAAGCTGGATACGCTCGTCGGCTTCTGGGCCATTGATGAAAAGCCGACGGGTTCGAAGGATCCGTACCAGCTTCGCCGCGCGGCTCTTGGCGTGATCCGGATCATGCTGGAGCGGAAGGTGCGTCTAAAACTCACTGAGGCATTTAGAGCAGCATATATCGCGGAATTTTACACTGGACAGCCAGCGAACGAACTTGAACACGGTGAGCGAATCTTCAAACACGACCTCCTCTCCTTCTTCCACGACCGCCTCAAGGTCTACCTCCGGGACCTCGGCGCCCGTTACGATCTGATCGACGCAGTGCTGGCGTCGGGCACCCACCTCCCCCTTGAGGGGGGAGGTCGCAGCGAAGCTGCGGGTGGGGGTGACCCGTTGGGTGTCGCGGAAGATCACCCTACCCCGGCACTGCGTGCCGACCCTCCCCTTCAAGGGGAGGGTGTTGGCAACGACGACCTGCTGATGGTCGCCCGCCGCGTCGAGGCGCTGACGGCCTTCATCACCTCGGAAGACGGCCAGAACCTGCTCGCCGGCACCAAGCGCGCCACGCAGCTGCTGGCCGCCGAGGAAAAGAAGGGAACGGAAGTCGCGGAGGCCGTCGATCCGGGGCTCTTCAAGCTCGATCAGGAAAAGGCGCTTTACGGCGCCGTCACCGAGGCCTCGCGGGAAGCAGCCGCCGCTATCGCCCAGGAAGATTTCCGCTCTGCCATGGAAGCCCTGTCGAAACTGCGCGGCCCGGTCGATCAGTTCTTCAACGACGTCCTCGTCAACGACGAAGACCCGGCCATCCGCGCCAATCGTCTGGCATTGCTCGGCCTGATCCGCTCGGCGACGGGAACGGTGGCAGACTTCTCGAAGATTTCGGGGTAGCGCGGGTCCTGCCTACCTGTTCTATGTGATCAGTCAGTTTCAGGAAGAAACCGGCTCCGTCATTCCTGTGCTTGTCACAGGAATCCAGCAGCGCCGCGTCCGCTCGCATAAGTCCACCAAAAGAACAATCCCTGACCGCGCCGCCGCGCGGTGGCTGGATGCCTGTGACAAGCACAGGCATGACGGAGGGGGGGGGTACATCGCGCCAATCACAGGAATGACGGAAGGCTGGGGGAACCCCGCGGAACCGAACGACCCTTGGACCGTCCGAGCCCAAAACCCATCCCCGTCAATCCCCGTCTGCAAAACCTGCACCATAGTACTCCTGCTTTCACCACCGGAGTGTTTCGCGAGACGTTCGTGGACAGGTGGAAGCTGGCGCTCTGCGACGCTGCCGTAACGTGTGGCTGTGGTGGCGGGGAGTGAAGCCGGGCGGGTCACCGCTCAAAAATGCCTCCTCCGCGCCAGGCTGCGGTTTGGTTGAGCCATGCAAGTTTTGGCTGAAATGCCGGGACGCAGCGAGGCAGGGGCGTCATTCGTAGGGGCAGAAAGCCCCGAGGCAAGCCAAAGGCCACGCGGAAGCGGAGCCACAAGTATTTTATTTTGAGAGGTTTCGCTTCCGCGTGCGCTCTCCACGCTCTTTGAAAACCGCAGGCGGCATCCGCCGTGCGACCGCAAACGCATGTGCAACGGCGACGCGCGATGCGCAACGTCTGATTTCAATGGGCAGTCGGCTCTGGAAAACGACACCGGCGTGCGCTATCGCAGGGTCATGACAGCAAAAATCCTCGTCAGCGCCTGTCTCATGGGTCATGCCGTCCGGTATGACGGGCAGGCAAAGCCGCTCGTGCATCCGGCGCTGGACCGCTGGTGCGCGGAAGGGCGGCTGGTGACGATCTGTCCGGAGATGTCGGCCGGCATGCCGGTGCCGCGGCTGCCGGCGGAGATCGAACCGGGAAAAACGGCTGACGAGGTTCTCTCCAGCGGTGCCCGCGTGCTGGAGAGCAACGGCGGCGATGTGACGGCGGCGTTCCGGCAGGCTGCCGAGAATGCGCTGGCGCTGGCGCTCGAGACCGGCTGCGCCTATGCGCTCCTGATCGACGGCAGCCCCTCCTGTGGTTCAAGCTTCGTCTATGACGGCAGCTTTTCCGGTGATCGCCAGCCGGGCGAGGGGGTGACGGCAGCGCTGCTGCGGAAAAATGGCATCCAGGTCTTTTCCGGTCGCGATATCGACGCCCTCGTCGAAGTCGCTGGCTTAGCGGCCTGAAGGTTGCCGAACGCCTGAAAGAAAAAAGGCAGCGCCCGCAAGCGCTGCCTTTCCGGTGTTGGTTTATCCTGAGCGGATCAGCCCGCCTTGCGCCATTGGGGTTCCCGTCGGGTTTCGACTGGTGCGCCGCCGTCGGAGATGCGAAAGGCGCGGATGAGGTTCAAGAGCTCTTCCGTATCGTCCGCCAGCACCTGGGCCGACGCCGTCGTCTCTTCCGCCATGGCGGCGTTCTGCTGCGTGGCCATGTCGAGTTGGTTCATCGAGCCGTTGATGCTGCGCAGCGTCGTGTCCTGTTCCTTGGCGCTGTAGGCGATCTTGGCCACGATCTCGTTGGCCGCCTCGATCTGGCTGGAAATCCGCTTCAGCGCCTCTCCGGCCTCGCCGACCAGCTTGACGCCGTTGACCACCTGGCCGGAGGAACGGGAAATTTGTTCCTTGATCTCCTTGGCGGCGGCGGCGGAGCGTTGTGCCAGTTCGCGCACTTCCTGCGCCACGACGGCGAAACCCTTGCCGGAATCGCCGGCACGCGCCGCCTCGACACCGGCATTCAGTGCGAGCAGGTTGGTCTGGAAGGCGATTTCGTCGATCACGCCGATGATCTTGGAAATCTCGTCGGAGGATTTTTCGATGCCGTTCATGGCCTCGATCGCCTGCGAGACGATGGCGTCGCTGCGCGACGCGTCGGCGCTGACGGCCTGCACCCGCTTGCTCGCTTCACCAGCGCCCTCGGCCGTGTGGCGCACGGAGGCGGATAGTTCGTCGACCGCGGCGACGGTTTCTTCCAGATTGGCCGCCTGCTGTTCCGTACGGCGAGCGAGCTCCAGGGAAGCGTTGCGGATTTCCTCCTTGCTGCCGCCGATATCGGCACCCTTGCCGTTGACCTTGGACATGGCCGCCTCGAGCCGCGCCAGCGCATTGTTGAAGTGTTCGCGCAGCGTTGAATAGCTGGGGCCGAGATCGCCGCAGCGAATGGTGAGGTCGCCGGTAGCCAGAACCTCCATGGCCTCGCCGATCGTCGCCACCACATGCGCCTGCAGTTCCGCCTCTTCGCGCTGAAGGTCGAGATTGTGCTGGCGCTCGGCGTTGATTTCGGCCTGCTGCTCGGCCTGGCGGCGGGTCATCTCATGCCGTTCGCGCACCTTCTGCTGCAGCGATTGCGTCGCCGTCGCCATCAGACCCACTTCGTTGCGCAGGTTCGTGTGCGGGATGTGGATCGAAACGTTCTCGTCGGCAACCGCCTGGAGCGCCGTGTGGATCGCCTGTAGCGGCTTGGTGATGCCGCGGATGACGTACCAGGCGGCGCCGATGCCGAATCCGAAAACGATCAGGCCGATGGACAGCGCCTTCCAGATGGTGGCGGTAACCTGTGCGTCGAGGTCATCGATGTAAAGGCCGGTGACGACGACCACCTGCCAGGGCTCGAAGGCTTCGGCATAGCCGCTCTTGCGAAAGAAGGCATCGTCCGGCTCGCCGGGCTTGACGGCATAAAAGTTTGTCTGGCCGCCGCCGGCGCGTCCAAGCCTGACCAGTTCGTCGCGGAACTTGTAGCCCTTTGGATCGGCAACGCCCTTGGCGCTCTTGCCGACCTTGCGTGCGTCGGGGTGGAATTTCATGACGACATCATAGTCGTAGCCGAAGAAATATCCGTCCGGATCGAATTTCATCGCCGTCAGAGTTTTGAAGGCCTGCGCCTGTGCCTCTTCGCGGGTCAGTTCACCCGCCGTTTCCCGTTCGTGGAAAGCCTTGAGTACCGACACGGCCGATTGCACCTGGGTGCGCAGCGTGTCGTAGCGGGCTTGGTAGAGCGCGTCGCTTGAGGCGGATATTTGAAAATAGACGGCCGCTGCGAAAGCAACGAACAGGCCGGTAACCAGCAGCAGCAGTTGCCGCGAAATCCTGAGATTCTTCATGGTTTTTCACGCGATCCAAATACCGGCAGCCAAGGGATCGCCGGCAAATCTATTTAAACGAAGCAGGGGTAAAGGCAGGTCGCACGCTGCGGCCACCGGAAATCATTTCCAAGACTATGTTATTCTGAATGTGCTTAAGAAAAGCCTATTCGCCAGCTGACGAATGCCGCTTTCTTACAGCGCAAAAAATTACGCCCCTGCTTCTCTCAGGGGCGCAATTTCTCGCCTTGGAAGGCGAATGCCCGTTCAGCCATTTCAGCGTGGCTGGCTAGGGCAGGGACAGGGAACTCCCGGACTATTTTAGCCGAAGTTGGAAATTTTCCAGATCAACTTCTTGTGAATGGCTGTCTTGCGGCGTTACCGCGACGATGCCGGCCATCGATGCGGTGGAGACCGCGCCGGTTTTCACGGTGCCGTCGATGATGGAAAGCGTGGCCGTTGCCTCAGCCTCGGCCGGCAGTGCATCCGCGGCTGGAGCCTTCGCCAGATGCTCGGCCGGCGCCATTTCGAGCTGCGCCGCCTTGACGGCTTCCTCCGAAGCCTTGGTGATGAAGACGACCGGGGAGCCGCCGAGCCAGGCCTCTGTGCGCACCAGTTTCATCTCGCCATTGATTTCCTTGAGTTCCACCCGTTCAGTGCCGGGAGCGATCTCGGGAACGACATAGCCCGTCTTCTTGGTGACAACCGGCGGCGGGCAATGGGCGCAGGAAAGCTGCGAAACGCTGTTGTTTGCGTCCTGTCCTGTCTTCACGACTTCAACCGATGACGCGCTGGCTGAACCGGCGGCAAGCAGGCTGGCGATTGTGAACAACAGGGTGCGCATCAGCATTCTCCTCGATAATCCGTGCGAGGAGACTATTCATTCTCCGTTACGTTCCCGTCAGGAGAATTGGTAAAAATTGAGTGAGTTTTTCGATCTTCCGCGCGGGATCGTTGTCGATCAGGCCTTCTCGCGCTCGACCGCCTGCCAGCCGATATCGCGGCGGCAGAAGCCGTTGTCCCACTCGACCCGGTCGAGAGCGGCATAGGCCGTCGCTTGGGCTGCGCTGACGGTCGCTCCCATGGCGGTCACGTTCAGCACACGGCCGCCCGTCGCCACCAATTGCCCGTCCTTCAGCGCCGTTCCGGCATGGAAGACCTTGGTCGCGCTGTCTTCAGCGGGCAATTTCCGGATCGGCGTGTTCTTCGCGTAGGAGCCTGGATAGCCCTTCGATGCCATCACCACCGTCAGCGCCACCTCGTCGCGCCATTTTGCGCTCACGGATGCCAGCATTCCCATCGCGGCGGCATGGAGCAGCGGCAACAGATCGCTCTTCAGCCGCATCATCAGCACCTGGCATTCGGGATCGCCGAAGCGGACATTGTATTCGATAAGTTCGGGACCCTTGGCGGTGATCATCAGTCCGGCGAACAGCACGCCGGTGAAGGGATGACCGCTATCGGCCATGCCGGCGATCGTCGGCTCGATGATCTCGCGCATCGTCCGCTCGACCATCTCCGCCGTCATCACCGGCGCCGGTGAATAGGCGCCCATGCCGCCGGTGTTCGGCCCCGTATCGCCGTCGCCCACGCGCTTATGGTCCTGCACCGAGGCAAGCGGCAAGGCGGTCTTGCCGTCGCAGAGGCAGAAGAAGCTCGCCTCCTCGCCATCCAGATAAGCCTCGACCACAACCTCGGCGCCAGCCGCGCCGAAGGTGCCGGAAAAGCAGCTGTCGATGGCATCAAGCGCCTCGTCCAGCGTCATCGCCACCGTCACGCCCTTGCCGGCGGCAAGGCCATCGGCCTTGATGACGATCGGCGCACCCTGTTCGCGCACGTAAGCCTTGGCCGGCTCGGCAGAAGTGAAGCGCTGATAGGCGCCAGTCGGGATGTTGTATTTGGCGCAGATGTCCTTGGTAAAGCCCTTGGAGCCCTCGAGTTGGGCCGCCGCCGCCGAAGGGCCGAAGACGGCGATGCCGCCCTCGCGCAGCGTATCGGCAAGCCCCGCCACCAGCGGCGCTTCCGGGCCGACCACGACGAAGTCGATTGATTCCCTGCGGCAGAAGGCGAGCACGGCGCTGTCGTCGGTGACGTCTAGGTCGACGAGCGTCGCTTCTTCGCCGATGCCTGGGTTGCCAGGCGCCGCGTAAAGTGCCGTCAGCAACGGCGATTGCGCCAGTTTCCATGCCAGTGCATGTTCGCGCCCGCCCGACCCGATCAACAGAACTCTCATCGCCTACTCCCGCAGCCCGAAGTGTTGAGGTGCGGTTAAGGTGAGGGCGGCTGAAGGTCAAGGCAAAATCGGAATTATGCGAGATTGACTGGCGGTTCAGAGTAGGTTGGAGGTCCCCGCGCGGCGTCTGCCGCCGTTGACGACTGCGTGGTCTGCGTCGTGACCAGCCATTTCCGCCGCCCGCTTCAGCGCCCAGATCGAGAGGTCGGGCAGAGCCAGCGGCCTGCTGATCAGATAGCCCTGAAAATGATCGCAACCCGCTGCCGTCAGCAGGGCGAGTTTCTCATGGCTGTCGATGCCTTCGCCGATCACCGACATCCGCTGTGCGTGGCAGAGTGCGACCATTGCCTTCAGCGCCGGCAGCGATTCCTCGTTGGCAAGGGTTTCCACCAGTGCCCGGTCGAGCTTGATGGTATCGGCGGTATATTCGATGATCTGCTGCACCGAGGTATAGCCGGCGCCGAAATCGTCGATGGAGATGCGGAACCCCTTTTCCCGCAGGGCTTCGATATTCCGGTGCAACTGGTCGCCGAGCTTGACGGCATAGGTCTCCGTCAGCTCGATCTCGATCGTCCGCGCGTCGAGCCCGTGCCGGTCGAGGCAATCGCTGAAATAGTCGCCGATTGATTTCGAGTGCAGCTCCGCCGACGAGATGTTGATGGCAAGCACCGTCTCCGGCCCGAACAACGCCTTCAGATGCTGGTGGTCCGACATCGCCCGGTTGATCACCCACCAGTCGATCTTGGTGAACTGGCCCGTGCTTTCGGCGATCGGCACAAATTCGTCCGGCGTGATGTTGCCAAGCGTCGGGGAAACCCAGCGCAGCAAAGCCTCGCAGCCGGTCACTCTGCCGCGTGTGTCGACGATGGGCATGTAGACGAGATGGAATTGCTCGTCCGGATCGACCAGCCGCAGTTCCTCCTGGATATGGCGAATCCGGTCGCGCTTGTCCTGGAGGGCACGCGAGAAGCGGGATGAGCGGTTCTTGCCGTTGGTCTTGGCCTGGTACATCGCCGCATCGGCATTCGAGATGAGCTCGGCCAGGTTCGTTGCATCCGTGGGACAGATGGCCACACCGATGCTGGCGGTGACCGGGTAGTGTTTGCCGCGCACTTCAAAACCGCCGGAAAACAGCGCCAGGATGACGGCGCACATTTCGCGGATCGCGCCGTCACCCGATACCGATTGCACGAGAACGGCAAACTCGTCGCCGGAAAGCCGCGCAAAGACGACCTGCGGAAGGGATCGGCGCATGACGATTTCGCCGACGGCGCCTTCGATCCTGAGCGCGAGCATTTTGAGGAGTTCGTCGCCGACCTCATGGCCGTATTTGTCGTTGACGAACTTGAAGTTATCGATGTCGATGAAGAGCAGGCTGCAGTGACCGCCGTTGGTCGTGACCTTGTGGACGACGTCTGCGGCAAGTGTGTTGAAATGGCCGCGATTGCTGATGCCGGTCAGCGTATCCGTCCAGGATGCGTGCTGAACCAGGTGCAGCGCGCGCTGGGACTGATCGTGCAACTGCTTGATGTTGCCGGTCAATCGGCCGATTTCGCCGGCGGCGCCGGTTTCCGTGATGCCATCGTGCTCGCCGCTCATCACTGCCGTCACCTGCCGGTCGAGTGCTGAGATCGGATTGGTGATGAAGCGGCGGATGAGAATGATCATCAGGCCGACGGAGACAAGGCTCATGGCCAGTGCCCCAAGGCTCAGAAGCAGCTTCAACTGCTGCATATCAGCCGCATTGTGAGACGGCGGCACGGTCAGCGTGGCAAACAGCGATGGCGCCAGCCGCACTGACGCCGCAAGGTCATCGGGCAGGGATTGCTGCGGCGCCGCGTCGAAGCCGATCGTGGTTTTATACTCGTCCTGCAGCTTGCGCTGCATGCCGAGAAACTGCGTCGGCTCGACCGCCACCTGAACCTGAAGCGCGCTTTTCTTGGCGCTCGGCAGCGGGCGGCTGAAGGTCACAGGGTCGATGAATTCGGAATAGACGATCAGCGGTCTGGCCTGGTTGTCATGAAGATAGGTCCAGTCCCGGAGCTGGCTGCCGCCGGCCAGCCGGCGTGCCAGCTCAAACTGTGCACTACCGATCTCGGCAAACGGATCGTCGCTGTTTTCGAAATAGTAACCGGGCGTCAGGTCTGGATTGAGAATGGCAAAGGAGATGAATTTTTTCGGATCGTCGGAGAGCGAGCGGATGCTCTGCTGCAGGCGCAGTCCAAGCGCATTGTTGCGGTAGGTTTCATCGGCTTCGGAGACGAACAGCCGGATCGCGTTGCCCTCGAGGAGCGAATAGAGGAAACTCCGGCTCTGGCTGACCTCGTTGCGGAACAGGGCGGCGATGTGGTCGAGTTGCTGCGACAGCCGCGCGCGCTCCAGCGCAAGCACGGAATGGCCCTGCGCGATATAGACCGACAGCGCCGCGAGTAGATATCCCGTCAGCACCACAGGAAATATCAGGAAAAAAGCACGTTTTCCGAGCGTCACTGGAAATTTGCCATCGAGCTGATGATGCGCCGGCGGGTCTGGATCGACTGGACGGACAATTCCTTCTGATACTGGCTCTTCGCCAGGATTTCCGCGGGCGGATAGATCTCCGTGTTCGAACGCATCTCGGCCGGAATAAGCTTCAGCGCCGCTTCGCTTGCCGTCGGCATGGTCAGCGCCTCGGCGTTGGCCGCAGCACTCTGCGGCGAGGCGATGAAGTCGAGAAGTTGCAGTGCGAGCTGTTTGCGGGGCGAGGCTGTGGTCACGGCCATGCAGTCGAGCCAGGAGAACGTGCCTTCCTCGGGTACCGCGTAACGCCAGACACCGGGTGTTCCGGCCTTGTCGTTGAGCACATGCTGGTCGCCGCTATAGGCGATCGCCATGTAGATGTCCTTGCCGAGGTCGGGATTCTGGATTGAGGTGATGACGTAGTCATAGGTGAGCACGAAGGGCGCCTGCTTCTTCATCACCTCAAAGGCTTGCTTCAGCGTCTCGTTGTCGTTGGCGTTGATCGACTTGCCGAGCAGCACCAGCGGCGCGATGAACGCCTCGTTGTGGTCGTCATACATGGCGATGTGCTTTTTCAGCTCCGGCGCCGGCGACATCAGGTCGTTCCAGGAGGTGGGCACCGTCTTGACCATGTCGGAGCGATAGGCGATGCCCATCGTGCCCCACAGATAGGGCATGGCGTAGCCGGCGCAGCGCGAGGTCCACTCGGGTTTGTAGTCTTTCAGCGAAGGCACGTTCTTTTCCGTCAGCGGCTCCAGAATACCGCGTTTTCCGAAGAGTTCCGCGCCGTTCTCGCCGACGACGACAAGATCGATATTGCTGTTGGGATCGGACAGCACTTCGTCGCGCGCATCGCCGCTGTCGTAATAGGTCTGGTTGACGGCAACACCGGACTTCTCCGTCCAGCGGTCAAGGATCTTCTGGTCGATATAAGATTCCCAGATCAACAGGTTGAGCGTCTCCGCGTGCCCGGGCGAAGCCGCGAACGGCGCGCCAAGCGCGATGGAAACGGCAATAAACGTCTTGCGCATTGAAGTTATCCCGACGGTCCCCGGGGAGAACCTTAACCCGCAATGCTTGATGAATACTTACAAGGGGATGGGATGGATTGCGATTGGTATGAAATGTCTAACGGTTGGCTGGTTCGGGTCTTCGCCTACCGGTGGCGGGGAAGCTTAGGCAGAAGGATCGTGAGCAGGCCGAGCAGCGGCAAGTATGAGCAGATCGTGTAAACGAACGATATGCCTTTGTGATCCGCAACCACACCGAGCACGGCAGCGCCGATGCCGCCGAAGCCGAAGGCAAAGCCGAAGAACATGCCGGCGATCAGCCCGACGCGCCCCGGCACCAGTTCCTGTGCGAACACCACGATCGCGGAAAACGCGGAGGAGAAGATGAAGCCGATCAGGATGACCAAGGCCGCGGTCCAGAACAGGTTGGCATAGGGCAGGATCAGCGCGAAGGGAATGACGCCGAGGATCGAGAACCAGATGACGAAGCGTGCGCCGAAACGGTCGCCGATCGGCCCGCCGAAGATCACGCCGGCGGCCGACGCGCCAAGGAACAGGAACAACAGCAACTGCGCGTCCTGAACGCCGAGACCGAACTTCTCGATGGTGAAGAAGGTGAAATAGCTGGAGAGGCTGGCAAGGTAGGCATTCTTCGTCGCCGTCAGGATGATGAGGATGATCAGCGTCCAGATAACCTGGCTGCGCGGCAGGGGTAGGGTGCGGCTGACGGCCTTGCGGCCTGCGGAACTGCGGCGGTGGCGCGCGTACCAGACACTGACCCCGGACAAGACCATGAAGCCGGTCAATGCAATGACCGAGAACCAGCTCAGGCTCTCCTGGCCACGCGGAATGACGATGAAGGCCGCGAGCAGCGGCCCGATCGCGGTGCCGGTGTTGCCGCCCACCTGAAACAGCGACTGGGCAAGGCCGTGTCGCCCGCCGGAGGCGAGCCGCGCGACACGCGACGCCTCGGGGTGAAAGATGGCAGAGCCGATGCCGATCATGCAGGCACCTGCGACAAGGACATAGAAGTGATGAGCATTGGCGAGCGTGATCAGTCCAGCGCAGGTGGAAAGCATGGCAGCCGGCAGCGAGAAAGGCATCGGCCAGCGATCGGTGACGACGCCGACGGCGGGCTGCAGCAGCGAGGCGGTAACCTGAAAGGCGAAGGTCAGAAGGCCGATCTGCACGAAATCAAGGGCGTAATTGGCCTTCAGCAGCGGATAGAGAGAGGTTAGGAGCGACTGCATGATGTCGTTCATCATGTGGCAGAAGCTGACAGCGACGATGACGGAAAACGCCGTCTTCTCCGCGCTGATGCCGTTTGCCGATGATACCGTCGCCATGTTGTTCTCCTCGCCCGCCGAATACCGTGTTTTGCGTGTATCGCTCTCTGTACCTCGCTTGAGTCTGGCCTGCTTTTGTGCTCTGGTCGCATTCTTTCGAGAGTGGGCCAAATGCGCGTCATCGATCTCACCGGACAGAACAGCCAGAGCGACGACGAGCATTTCGCCAGCCTTTCCTGGATCGAAAGCGCCGAGGAGCCCGTCCTTGCACTCGGCCGAGTCTATCCCGCCGGCTTCCGCGGGCCGCCGCACAGCCACACCAAGACGCAACTCTGGTGCGCCCGCGGTGGTGTGGTGCTGGTCAGCACTGCCGGCGGTCGCTGGATGATACCGCCCGGTCACGGACTGCTCATTCCGGCGGGTCTCGAACATTTCAGCGAGATGATCAGCGAAGTGCACATGCATTCCATCTATGTCGATCCGTCGGTCATCGGCCCGCATGGTCCGCGTGTGCTTGAAGTCACGGCGCTGGCCAGCAGCCTGATCGAGGAATTGGTACAGTCTGACGAGAAACCGCTGCCGCAGCGGCGCAAACGATTGATCATGGAACTGCTGCTGGACGAGATTGGCCAGTTGCCGGAGCGGCCGCTCGGCCTGCCGTTTCCGGGCGATGCGCGACTGAGTCGTCTCTGCCGCCATTTCCTGAAGTCGCCGGCCGCCAATGCGGGCATAGACGACTGGGCGCGGGAACTGGGCATGAGCCGCCGCTCGTTTACCCGGCTGTTTCGTGCCGAGACCGGTGTCAGCTTCGTTACCTGGCGGCAGCAGGCGTGCATCTTCGCCTCGCTGCCGCGGCTGGCCGCCGGCGAGCCGGTGACGAACGTTGCGCTTGATGCCGGCTACGAAAACATTGCGGCCTTCACCACGATGTTTCGCCGCATGCTCGGCAGTTCGCCCAGCACCTATCTGAAATCACGCGCTGCCTGACGATGCAATTTTGCCACTTCGCGGCTGAAATCCAGAAACCGCTGTCTTCCTATCTTTTTGTAAATAAACGATTTCCTGTATCGCGTTGCGTGAATATGGAAAAGAAAGCCTGAAGGTCTCTGGTTAACGGAATGGTAGTGAGATAAGGCCTACAACCGCGCCGAAACGAACCGTTTCAGTCTGCCCCGTTCTCCACCACCGGTACGTTGCGCTGGTGCCCGGTCGCAAAAGGGGCTTTGTATCCGGAGTTCCGACTTGTCCCGCCGATCTGCCTTTGTCCTTTCCATTGGTGTTTTTCTTGGCCTCTCCTCTGCCGTCCAGGCGCAGGATGGCCAGTATTTCTGGTCGGGTGATTGGTATCTGAAAATCGGCGCCACGGGCTTCCTTGGGCCGAAATATGATGGCGGCTCCGATCGCCTGTTCCAGGCTGCACCGCTGATCTCGCTCGGGCGCGCCGGCAGCACGGTGCGGTTCTCCTCGCGCAACGACAACCCGTCCTTTGCCTTTGTTGACAAGGGCGCCTTCCGCGCCGGCGTCGTCGGCAAGCTGATCTTCGAGCGAGACGAGGATACCTCCTCCAAGCTCGAAGGCCTCGACCCCGTGCGCTTCGGCGGCGAACTCGGCGGTTTTGCGGAAGTCTATCCTACCGACTGGCTGCGCATCCGGGCCGAGCTTCGCCAGGGCATCCGCAGCCATCACGGCCTTGTCGCCGATGTCGCCGCCGATGGTTTCGTCGATGTCAGCGACAATGTCCGCATTTCCGCCGGCCCGCGCCTGTCGGCCGCCACGAGCGACTATTTCGATGCCTATTACGGCGTGAGCTCGTCGGAAGCCGCAAAGTCCGGCTATTCGAAATATACGCCGTCCGGCGGCCTGAATTCGGTCGGGGCCGGCGCGGCCATCACCTGGCAGGCGACCGAAAAGCTCGAGACCAGCGCCTTTGCCGAATACAAGCGGCTGATGGGCCCCGCCGCGGATTCAAGCATCGTCAAGGAAGGCGGCAGCCGCAACCAGTTTCTGGTCGGCCTTTCCGCCACCTACCGCTTCGATTTCACGCTGGATTGAGTTCTACGTCTCGACATCGACAGTTGATCGCTTGACCGCGCTCTTCGGCAGTTGCAAACAGATGGCATGAGCACCAGTCCAGCCGATTCCGGGCGTGTCTACGACGCCCCGTCCAACAATTGGGTCTACCGCGTCCTGCCGCGGCCGCTTTGGCCCTATGCGCAGCTTGCCCGCTGGGACCGGCCGATCGGCTGGCAGTTGCTGATGTGGCCCTGCTTCTGGTCAGTGGGCCTGGCGGCCAATGCGGCGGCTTCCATCGGCACATTCTCGCTTGGCCGTTTCGTCTTCCACCTGATCCTGTTCTTCATCGGCGCGGTCGCGATGCGCGGTGCCGGCTGTACCTATAACGATATCATCGATCACGACATCGACATGGAAGTGGCGCGCACCCGGTCGCGGCCGCTGCCGTCGGGCCGCGTCTCGCGGCTGCAGGCGAAGATCTTCATGGTGCTGCAGGCGCTCGCCGGCCTTCTCGTGCTCCTGCAGTTCAACGGCTTTTCGATCTTCCTCGGCGTCTTCTCGCTGGTCTTCGTCGCAGTTTATCCCTTTGCCAAGCGCTTTACCGACTGGCCGCAATTTTTCCTCGGCCTTGCCTTTTCCTGGGGCGCGCTGATGGGATGGTCGGCCGAGTTCGGCGCGTTGGGGATGGCGCCGATCATTCTTTATCTGGGTGCGATCGCCTGGACGGTCGGTTACGATACGATCTATGCCTATCAGGACAAGGAGGACGACGAGTTGATCGGGGTCCGTTCGACGGCGCGGCGCTTCGGCGAGCACCCACGCCCCTGGCTGTTCGGCCTCTACGGCCTGACGGTTTTTCTGCTGTTCGTCTCATTCGCTATCGCGGGAACGGGATTGCTGGCCTATGTCGGCCTGCTCGTCGCAGCGGTGATGCTGTTCTATCAGATACTCGTGCTGGACGTCCATGACGCGACGCAGTGCCTTACCCTGTTCAAGTTCAACGGCGTCGTCGGGTTGATCGTCTTTACGGGGCTTTGCGCCGCGCTGCTGGTGCGGTTGCTATAAAAAAGCCCTCCGGATGGCCGGAGGGCAAGGGTCCACCGCAGCAATCATGAACTCAAGCCCAGCTCAGCTCCGTGTCGCGGCTGTTCTTCTTCTTGGCCAGGCGGGCGGAAAAGGCGGCGATGGCCGCGAGGATGAATTTGCGCATGGGATGTCTCCTTCTCGTCCCGGCAGAGTGCAAGTTGCATATGGCATCAAGAAGGCATTCGCCGCCTTTTCCGAATCGTTGATAACCGGCTGAAAACAAAAACAAAAAACCGGCCGCAGGGACGGCCGGTCTTTTGCACTGGAGGAACGCGCGGAAATTGTGTCGAAAATCAGCTGCGGGCGATAATTTCCCGGCCGTCGATCTTCATGTTGACGCCGAGACTGCCGGTGGAGCGGCGCATCAGGAAGCGCGGGCGGCGATCGTTGAAAAGCGAATGGCGGCGGCGCGGCTTGATATCGCGGGTGCGCACTTCGCCGAGATGCTCTTCCAGTGGCCGGGCAACGCCGTCGGCCTCCACCATCAGCATCGGGGTGCGGTAGGCTTCCGACCATGCGCGCCAATCCGCGGCGATGTCGGAAAGGTCATGCGCGACGAGTAGCGGGATGCAGAGATCCGGGTCGTCATGATGAAGTTCCAGCGTCACGGTCACCTCTCCGTCTCCATGGTCTATCGCACGGGCCGCAACGCCCTTGAAGGCACGTGCCGGCAGCGCGATCGAGAGGGGCAGTCCGCTCGAGGGCAGGACCTTGCGCAACACCGCTCCGCGCTCATCCAGACTGATGGTGACATTGCTTGACTGTCCGTGCAAGCTGTAGCTTGCCTGCTGAGGGAAGCGTTTCGGATCCAGTCGCAGCGTGGTTTCGACCCAAGCCGGTTGGGAAAGTGTCTTCAGCATTTCAATCGCCCTTGTTTTCCTTGAGAGCCGGTTCCCGGTCTTCTCTTCGGGACTTTTCGTCCTCTAGGGCTGGAGCATAGGCGGCGGCCGTTTGAGACCGCTTAAAAATTGCAGTTAAAAAACTTTGCATTTCCTGATGGTTAGCAAAGACCAACGCGGCAGGGTTTCTCAAATCTGAAGAAAATCGGCAGCATTTTGCCGACCTCTCGGCGGGATGCCACGGGCTCAAGGAAAAGCCACGCACAAGGCTGAAGGGCGATGGTGCCTGAGGTTATGGCCGCATCGTGCGGCATTGCGTCCGTCCGGACAGTATTCCGTCAGGCAATTCAGGCGATCGGCAGAGCGGCAATGGTTTCCACCTATCTCGATTACAACCTCATCACCCGCGACATGAAGACGAGCATTCGGCGCACTTCCGAGCAGGTGCAGGTTGCCCGCGAAACCGAGTATTACAAGGCCAATATCGGCAACGTCACCTCAATCGACGAGTTCCTCGACGACTACCGGCTCTATTCCTATGCGATGAAGGCGCACGGTCTGGAAGACATGACCTATGCCAAGGCCTTCATGCGCAAGGTCATGGAAAGCGACCTCAGCGACGAGAGCAGCTACGCCAACGTGCTGACTGACGAACGCTACCGCAATTTCGCGCAGGCCTTCAGTTTTTCGCAGTCGACGGAGGTGGTTCAAAGCGATGCACAGGAGGATGCTCTTATCGGCCTCTACAATCAGAGCATCGCCAACCTTAATGACGCAGTCACGACCGACACGAACTATTTTAACGCAGCGATCGACACGGTCACGACTGCCGACCAGCTCTGGCAGAACGAGAAACTTAAAAATTATGTCCTGACCGCGCTCGGCTTCGACCCGGACTATATGTCCTACGCGCATTTCAAGGGCGTCGTTAGCAGCGATGAAAGCGACTCGAGCAGTTATGTGAATACGGCAGCGGCGGCCTACAAACAGGGCTACCAGGACAAGATCGATGCCATAGAAGCGAGCGCCTCCGCCGCGGATCTGGCCGACAGTACCAGCACGGCGAGCCAGCAGATCGCGCAGTACCAGGCGGTGATCGACAGTGCGCCCGATTACACGCCGCTTGCCGCCGCCTTCAATTTCCAGAGCGATGGAACGCTCGCCGCCGGCGACCTGCCGATGACGGACACCCAGAAGGCGTCGGTCAACGAAGCCTATGCATTCGCGCAGCCGCGGCTTTCCTCGTCCGCTGCCCTGCTCAACAAGGAGTATTATGAATCAACGATCGGCAGCGTCACGTCTGTCGACGATATTCTGAGCAATACCCGGTTGTTCGCCTATATCCGTATCGCTTACGGCCTGCCGTCGAGTCTCCTGACGTCGACGATGGAGAACATCCTGACCAGCGATCTCAGCGATTCGACGAGCTATGCCAACACGCAAGGTGGCGAGTATAATGCCGCTTACAAGGAACTCGCCGCAGCATTCAACTTCCAGACGGACGGTACGCTTGCGTCAGGAGACACGGCGCAGACGACGGAGCAGATTGCAACCACGTCGGCTTACTGGATGACGCGCTACAATGACGCCGATGACGCCGCCGATGAAAGCCTGATCGAGTCTTACAAGACGCTGATCAGCGTTGTCGCTGATATCGACGATCTGCTTGCCGATACGAAGATCATGCAACTGGCGCTGACGGCTGTCGGCCTTGAAGATGAAGGCGATACGACGCGCAAGCTGAAGAAGGTGCTGACCAGCGACCTCACCGACCCGAAAAGCTATGTCTATACGCTGAAGGACGACCGCTACGTCGAACTGGCCAAGGCGTTCAACTTCGACACGGACGGGACGCTCGGCGTGCCGACGATGGCGCAGTCCGAAACCGAAATCCTCAACACCGCGAAGTCCTATGTCGTCGAAAAGAGCCGCTTCGGCACTGAGGAGGAGAAGACCGAGGCGACGGAGGAATCACAGTATTACAGTGCCGAGATCGGGACGATCGAAACTCGGAACGATCTTCTCTCAAACCGGCGCCTGGTCGATTTCATTCTCGTCGCCGCCGGGCTCGATCCGGAGGAGTATACGACGGACTATGTCCGGCAGATGTTCGAATCCGATTTCAGCGACCCCAAGAGCTTCATCAATACCGAGCCGGACACGACGATCTTCAAGGAAATCGTCGCCTCCTACAATTTCGACAGCGAAGGCAACCTGGCAAAGCCGGCCGAGGGGATTCAAACCGCGCGCGGCCTGCTCGAGACCGAGGATCTCTATCTCAACCAGACGCTGGAGGAACAACAGGGCGAGGACAATGCCGGCGTGCGCCTCGCGCTCTACTTCCGGCGCATGGCCTCTGGCGTCACCACGGCCTACGACCTTTTGGCCGATAGCGCGTTGCTGGAGGTCATCCAGACGACCTTCAGCATTCCGGAAGAAATGTCGAGCGCCGATGTGGATGTGCAGTACGACTACATCAACCGGGTTCTTGATGTCGAAGACCTGCACGATCCGGAAAAGTTGGAAAAGCTGCTCGTGCGCTTCACCGCGCTCTATGACGTCGAGAACAACACCGATGTCTCACCCGCAGAATTGATCATGTCGGGAAGCGGGGGCAACGGCATCAGCGCCGATACACTGCTCAGCCTCACCCAGCTTCGCACCGGCGGCGCTTGATTTCTTTCGTCAGGCTTTCAACACCTTGTCGGGGTTCATGATCCCGGCGGGATCGAAGGCGTGCTTGATGCGCTGCATCAGTTCGATCTCGACCGGCGAACGCACCTTCGCCAGTTCGTCGCGCTTCAGCTGACCGATGCCGTGTTCCGCCGAGATCGAGCCGTTATAGTTCAGCACGATGCCATGCACGATCGCGTTGATCTCGTGCCAGCGGGCGAGGAAGGCTTGTCTGTCGGCGCCGACCGGCTGGGAGATGTTGTAATGGATATTGCCGTCGCCCATGTGTCCGAAGGCGCAGATGCGGGCGCCGGGAATGGCCGCCATCACGGCCGCATCCGCCTCCGCCATGAAGGCCGGGATGCTCGATACCGGGACCGAGACATCGTGCTTGATCGAGCCGCCCTCCGGCTTCTGCGCCGGCGACATGCTTTCGCGCATGTGCCAGAGGCTCTTGCGCTGGGCCTCGCTGGCAGCCACCACTGCATTTTCGATGAGACCGCGTGAAATCTCCGCCTCCAGCAGTTCGCTCATCATCCGCTCGGCAGTTTCTGCCGAATCCGAAGTCGAGATGTCGATAAGCGCATACCAGGCATGCACCGTGTCCAGGGGATCGCGAACGCCGGGAATGTGTTTCGTCGTGAACTCGACGCCGAGCCGCGACATCAGTTCGAAGCCGGTCAGGGCCGGGCCGCAGAGGCTCGATGCCTTGTCGAAGAGCGCAAGCGCGTCGGCAACGCTTTTCAGGCCGGCAAAGGCCACCTGATGGCCGAGCGGTTGCGGTAAGAGTTTCAGCACCGCGCCGGTGATGACGCCGAGTGTGCCCTCGGCGCCGATGAACAGGTCGCGAAGATCGTAGCCGGTATTGTCCTTTTTCAACCGCCGCAGCCCGTCCCAGATCTCGCCGGTCGGAAGAACGACCTCCAGGCCAAGGCACAATTGCCGCATGTTGCCGTAGGCAAGCACGGCGGTGCCGCCGGCATTGGTGGAGAGATTGCCGCCGATCCGGCAGGAGCCTTCCGAGCCGAGCGACAGCGGAAACAGCCGGTTGTGCGCTTCGGCCGCCTTCTGGATATCGGCAAGGATACAGCCCGCGTCGGCGACGATCACGTTGCCGACCGGGTCGATGTCGCGGATGCGGTTCAGCCGCTCCAGCGACAGAACGATATCGGCCGCTCCGGTGCGCGGGATCTGGCCGGCGACGTGCCCGGTATTGCCACCCTGCGGCACGATCGCTACGCCGGTTTCGCTGGCGAGCTTGAGGATCTGAGAGACCTCGTCGACGCTAGCGGGCTTCAGCACCAGCGGCGTGTCGCCCTTGTAGAGACCACGGGATTCGATAAGGTAGGGTGCGATGTCGTCCTGCTCGGTCAGCGCGTTGCGGTCGCCGACGATGGCGGCGAAGCGGGCGATGAGATTAGCGGTCGGAATGGTGTTCATCATGGGATCGTGACCTTGCTGGTAGCGGCTTCACTCCCCTCTGTCCCTTCGGGACATCTCCCCCTCAAGGGGGGAGATCGATCGTGCCAATCCGCCAAGGCGCGTGATTGAAAGTCGGGGCGTGCCAGGTTTGATCTCCCCCCTTGAGGGGGAGATGCCAGGCAGGGCAGAGGGGGGTACGTTTGGCAGAATTTCATGTCTTCATGCCGTCCTTGGCGCCGCTGCGCGTTCGATCCGGTCGATGATCGCTTCGCCCAGCCCCTCATTCGGAATGGGTCCGAATGCGATGGTCGCGGCGCCGGACACATCGGCCTTTTTCATATAGGCAAAAAGATTGGCGGCCGCCTCGCGCAGGCTTGCGGACGGGCTGAGATCGAGCACCTGCGTCGCATTTTCCTCTCCCGGCAGAGCTTTGCCGCCGAACCGGATCAGTACCTCGCCCGGCTTCACATCCGCCGCGTTCAGCCGCACCGCCGCGCCCGGCGCATAGTGGGAGGCGAGCATGCCCGGCGCCTCGATCGCCGCGCCCGCGGTTTCGGGCCGCAGGACCGTCTTGCCGGTCAGTTTCTCGACATCGGCGACATCGAGCCCGCCCGGCCGCAGCAGCCGGATTTCGTCACCGTCGACCTTGATGATCGTCGATTCCAGGCCGATTTCGGCCGGCCCGGCATCGAGGATCAACGCCAGCTTGCCGCCGAGATCGGCCTCGACATGCTGGGCGCTGGTGGGGCTGATCTTGCCGGAGGTGTTGGCGCTGGGGGCTGCCAGCGGCTTGCCGTAGCGTTTGATCACCAATCGAGAAAAACCTTCCGGCATGCGGATTCCGAGCGTGTCGAGGCCGGCGGAGGCAAGCGGATGAACGCCGCTTGCCGGCTTCATCGGCAGGATCAGCGTCAACGGCCCCGGCCAGAAGGCCTCGGCGAGCTTTTGAGAGATCGGATCAAAATCGACATAACGTCGCGCCATGTCAAAGTCGGCGACATGGCAAATCAACGGGTTGAAGCGCGGGCGGCCCTTCATTTCGTAGATGCGGCTGATCGCGTCCGGGTTTGTCGCGTCGGCCGCCAGGCCATAGACCGTCTCCGTCGGGATCGCGACCGGCAGGCCTTGGGCCAGCGTTTCGCAAGCCACCGCCAACGCGCGCTCCGGTTCGGTCCTGGTGTCGATGATGAGGGTCATGCAGGTTCCAAAAGTCGATGGGCCGTCCGAAAGGCGGGCCTTGCGGTTTCTATTACAGGGCTCCGCGGGACATTGCCAAGCGCATTCGGCGAGCCCTGACTGTGCCCGATCGATACAGCCCGCTTCAAGATTTCTTAAAATGCGACAGCTTCTATTAGAGGAGCTGAAAGTTGGACATGCTAGCCATTGCGTTCTACACCCTGCCGGAGCGCAAATGGCCAACAAGAAATCCATGCCCAACGACCTTGCCCTGCGCATCGCCACCGCCATGCACCAGATGGGCATCGACGCTGTCCCGAGAAACTACGAACTGGTCTACGAGGCCTATGCGGGCGCCAACCCGGAACTGGTGCGGGACTTCATCGCGCTCGGCAAAAACAAGTCGCAGGCCGCACTCGACGAACTCGGCCGCAAATACCTGCCCCATCACCATGAGGCGAGCGTTCTTGCACGCTCGACGACGATCGTGCGTGACGAGATGAGCAATTTCATGAACCTTTTGTCACGCGAAAAGAGTTCGCTCGACGATTACGGCCGGTTGATCGGCGAGGCGTCGAAGGCGCTCGTCGTTTCGGATGAGGCAAGCCAGGCGGCACTCAAGAACTCGATCCAGGCTCTGAAGCGGGCAACCGAGCGGCAGGTATCGCAAAACGCCGAACTGGAGCAGAGTGTCACGGCGCAATCCAATGTTATCGCCGGCGTCCAGAAGGAGTTTGCCGATTTCGAGGCGACGAAATTCTCGGATGCGATGACCGGCCTTGCCAACCGCCGCGCCTTCAACAAGGCGCTGGCCAAGGTCTACGCCGACCCCGATCTGCCGCTTGCCTGCGGCGTTGCGATCGCCGAGCCGGATACCAGCCAGCGGCTCTCCGGCGAACAGGCCGCCGCGATCGCCGATCATCTCGCCCGCCATATCGGCGGCATCACGCAGCAGGCCTTTCCGCCAAGCGAACTGGCGGCACGTTTCGACGGCGTCCGCTTTGGCTTCCTCATCAATGCGGGAGAGGAGCGGGAGGTCGTGCGCCTCATGGCGCTGCTGCGATCGGCTTTGCGCGGTGTCCATTTCAAGCACCCGAAAACCGGTCGCAGCCTTGGCAGCGTCACGCTTTCAGTCGGCGTGTGCATGTCGCATAGTGCCGGCAATGCGTTCGATCTCGTCGGAACTGCCGAAAAGGCGCTTGCCAAGGCACAGGCCAAGGGCGGCGATTATACCGTCGTTCATGAAAGCGAGGACGAGCAGCCGGCAGGGCGGGACTGGCTGATTTACAAGCGATAGGCGGCTGCCGCGAAAGCGTCAAAGGCTGTTGATGATCTTGCGAAGCTGTTCATTGCAGGCGCCAAGCAAAAGCACGTTTTTCAAGGCTTTTTTCGGATCGCGGGTGCGAAACAGCAGGCCGTTGTCGTGGACGGTGCGGTTGAGCGTGAGCTTGCCTTCCTCCGCGTCGAGTTCTGTCGCGACGGCAAAATACATCCGCGAATAGCCCATCTTGATCTTGTCGAAGAAGTGCTCGTCGTCGCCGATGTCGGAGAAGAAGTTGGCGATGTAGAACGACCACCGGACATCGTCGAACTTGGCGAACTTCGTCCGCGCCGTGGTCACGTGGCAATAGCCGAGATGCGGGCTGCCCGAAAGCGTGCGATGGAATATCAGCTTCGGGAAGCGGATGGAGGCATGGAAGCCGTTGATACGCTCATGCGTTACGGCTCCGGCAGCCTCAAGCCTGCGGCCGGTGCGGGCGGCCACTTCCTGGTGGGTCAGGTAGCGCTTTTCCTCGACGCTCCATTGCTGGGGCCGGTTGATGCGCCCGGTGCGCAGGAATTCGGTATGAACAGCCGTTTTCGGCGATTGAACCGGTTTCTTGACGGCAGCAGCGTCGAAATATCTCAAGTTTGGCATCGGCCTGCACCAGGATTGCGTCGGAGTGCCGCGGACATGCCGCGGCGGAAACGTTTATGAGGAGAAGCTACATTGCGAGAGTTAACGCAGTCTTTCCAAGCATTAGCCGCCCCCGATGGTGCGAAGCTTGCGCTTTCACGAGGGTTGCCGCGCCGCAATATGTCGCAAAAAGACAGTCGCTGCACAGAATTTGGCAGTGTGTGGCGGAAAAGGCGCCATCTGCCGAAAAATCAGGAAAGATCGTTGTTTCTGCTTATAAAATAGCCATTCCGGCCACCTGGAAAACCAACTGTGCGTGTGTCGTCATTCTGGAACCGGATGTCGTTAATCGGCGGCTGTCCGGCCGCATCGGCAGATTAGATGAAAACACTCAAGGTGCCGCCTTTATAGGGAGGGCGGAGAATTGGGAAGCCGGTCGAAATCCGGCGCTGCCCCCGCAACGGTGGTGGAGCGAAACCTCGGCAAAAGGCCACTGGAGAGATCCGGGAAGGCGCCGCGATGGTCCGAAAGGACAGCTCCTGAGCCCGGAAACCAGCCTTGTGGCGAAATTGATGTCTGGGTTGCGGCGGGCAGCCGGAAGGCGAACCAGTATATCCACGCGCACTCCCGGCGCGGTGGTGGTTCCTTTCCTGTCCGCTCAACCGAAAAGTGGCGAGCACAAGGAAACGAACATGGATCTCCGCAGCGAAGTCCTCCGCAAACTCAAGACCCGCCGCGACGGGCACAGCCTGGAGCAGGCCTTCTACACCGATCCCGATCTCTACAAGCTCGACATGGAGCAGATCTGGTACAAGGACTGGCTGTTCATCGGTCATGACTGCGAAATCCCGAAGGCCGGCAACTATTTTACCGTTCAGGTCGGCGACTATCCGGTCGTCATCGTCCGCGATCGCCAGGGTGCCGTCCGGGCGCTTCACAATTCCTGCCGCCACCGCGGTTCGCGCGTCTGCGCCGGGCAGAAGGGCTCGTCGGCCAAGCTTGTCTGTCCCTATCACCAGTGGACCTACGAGCTCGACGGCAAGCTGCTCTTCGCCCGCCAGATGGGCGAGGATTTCGACAAGGCGCAGCACAGCCTGAAGCCGATCCATTGCGAAACCATCGGCGGCTATATCTTCATCTGCCTCGCCGACGAGCCGATGGATTTCCAGCCGATGCGCGACATGGTGTCGTCCTATGTCACGCCGCACAATCTGAAAGACACCAAGGTCGCCTTCGAGAGCACGATCATCGAGAAGGGCAACTGGAAACTCGTCTGGGAAAACAACCGCGAGTGCTACCACTGCGCCGCCAACCACCCGGAACTCTGCCGCACCTATCCCGAAGCGCCGACCGCGACCGGCGTGCAGGGCGCCAAGGACGACCCGATCATTGCCGAGCACTGGACGAAATCCGAAGCCGAAGGCTTGCCGAGCGAGTTCAGGATGTCGCCGACCGGCCAGTTCCGCGTTGCCCGCATGCCGCTGATCCAGGATGCCGAAAGCTACACCATGTCCGGCAAGCGCGCCGTCAAGCGCCAACTCTCCGACGATGTCAGCCAGAGCCATATCGGCACGCTCCTGCTCTTCCACTATCCGAGCACCTGGAACCATATCCTGGGCGACCACGCCATCACCTTCCGCGTGCTGCCGCTCGGGCCCGAACTGACCCAGGTCACCACCAAGTGGCTGGTGCACAAGGATGCCGTCGAAGGTGTCGATTACAACCTCGAAGAACTGACGCATGTCTGGACGGAAACCAACGATCAGGATCGCCAGATCGTCGAGGAAAATGCCTTCGGCATCCGCTCGCCTGCCTATCAGCCCGGCCCCTATTCACCCGAACATGAGGGCGGCGTGATGCAGTTCGTCGAATGGTACGTCAATTTCATGCAGGATCGCCTGCACGGAGCCTCCACCCCTCTGGTCCGGGTTGCCTGACATGACGATTGCTTCATCCTTCCGGCACTTCGACGAATTGCAGCCGTTCAACGACCGGCAGCATCTTCTGGAATGCATCTCCGTCACCGCCGAAGCCCCGGACGTGATGACCTTCGGCTTCAAGGCTGACAAGGACAGCTGGTTCCGCTACGTGCCGGGCCAGTTCGTCACGCTCGAACTGCCGGTGACGCCGGACGATCCGGTGATGCGCACCTATACGCTGTCCTCGACGCCGTCGCGGCCGTTCACGGTGGCCGTGACCGTCAAGGCGCAGGCATCGAGCATCGGCACGCGCTGGATGTTCGAAAGCCTGAAACCCGGCATGAAGCTGAAGGCCTTCGGCCCGCTCGGCGATTTCTCCTTCGTGCGCCATCCGGGCGAAAAATACCTGTTCATCTCCGCCGGTTCCGGCATCACGCCGATGATGTCGATGACCCGCTGGATGGCCGATTGCGCGCCGCAGACGGATGTCACCTTCCTCTCCTGCGCCCGCCAGCCGGACGACCTTCTGTTCCGTGATGAACTCGAGAACATCTCCCGCAACATGCCGAACCTCAATCTCGGCTTCATCGTCGAGACGCATGCGCCGCGCCACGGCTGGCACGGGCTGCGCGGCCGTATCGAAACCTCGAAGCTCGCACTGCTTGCGCCGGACTTCCGCGACAGGACCGTCTTCTGTTGTGGTCCGGAGCCCTTCATGCGCGGTGTGAAGTCGATGCTGGAAAGCGTTGGCTTCGACATGAACCGCTATCACGAGGAAAGCTTCCAGCCGGCTGCAGCGCCGGCTGCGGAGGAATTCGCGATCGGGGCTGAGGTCGATGGCGAAGCCGTCTCCACCGTGACCTTCACCATGGCCGGCAAGGAAGCCAAGTGCCAGCCCGGGCAGACCATCCTGCAGACGGCCCGCGCTGCCGGCGTTCGCATCGGTGCCGCCTGCGAAGGTGGCCTCTGTGGAACCTGCCGCGTCATGAAGGTCTCCGGCGAAGTCGAGATGCATCACAATGGCGGCATCCTCGATGACGAGATCGACGAAGGCTACATTCTCGCCTGCTGTTCGCGGCCACTCGGGGACGTGCAGATCGAGGCGTGAGCCACCGGGTTTTTACGAACGTTCGCTACTGACGTTCGGAAAACGAAATGCCATGCGATGGGAGGCGCTTGGCTCTCGGTAGACAGCGGCGCAACCGGCCTACGCTCGGAATGACGATCCCGGGCCTCGGGGGGCGACATGCATAAACACAGAGATGAAAGGCGCATCGCCTTAATCTGTTTTGACGCGATGCGCCTTAGTACAAAATGCGCACGCCGCCGGAATCGACTGCGCCGAAATCAGGCTCAGGGTATGCGCCCTGCCATTGGCTATAGGTTGTGTTGCCGGTGCCGGTGCTCGCGCATCCAGACAGTGATAAGAACGCGATTGCGGCAACAGCCATGAGGGATCTGATACGCATGATGTTCTCCATTCATGGCAGCTTGCCCAAACCTCAAGAGCAACCATACCGGGACTCTGTCTCAAATCATCTTTGATGGCAAGTCAGGTTGTCTCCCGGGGAAGGCGGGATGATGAGCCGGGCCGCGTCGGTTTTTCGATGCCCCAGCGGCAAGGCGAACGAGGCACTCAGGCGGGTTCGGATGTGGTTCCCAGCGTCGGACGCACCATGCAAAAGCTGATAAATCCGACGGTCTGGCAATAAACCAGTCGACGGCCTTCGAACCGCCCGGTCGGGTCGCCATCGCCGGCGATACGCCGAAAATTTCCAATCTGTCCGCCGCGCACTTGATTCGGCATTGAACACCCGTGCAGCAACGAAATTCCCGCACTTATCGACATCTTCGGTAACGCGCAGGAGACCTTCTGTCGGAAAACGTTACTTGTTGGCGCCTACCAATTTAGTACAATCAAAGACGCAAGAGAGAAGTATCTTGCGCCGATTTCAGAACGTATGCCTTTGGCCCCTTTCTACGCAGGAAGGGGCCTTTGATTATTTGATCGCCGGTTGGTTTGAAGGGCTGAAGCACCTCTTGAACGAACTTATTTCGTTGCCAATATTATCCTCCGATACCCGTGAAGAGGTAGCCAAAAAGGAGGAAAAAAGATGACTATTCGCGATGTTCCGTGGACCCATCCCCTGAAAGTGACCCTGCGCTCCGGTTTGGACCGCACCTTCAGCAGCGTCTACGAAGCCCTTGATTTCCTGGAAAACGAATGGCCGCTCAAGCGAGGAGAACGCTACGATCGCGCCGTGTCGTCCTGCAGGCGAGCCCTGAGCCGGATGACGCCGGCGGCGGTAGCCCGTGAGGCGTTTATTGCCGCGTGCCTGGAGGCCGACATGCCGGCAATAATGGCAGCGCCGCTGCCCTATGGCCGGTCGGCCCAACGCGGAACCCCAGCGGCCGTATAAACGCAGGCGAGGGGGCGGAAACGACCGCCGCCCCATTGTCCGAGGAGGGCGGGATGAGACGGAAACCGGTGAGCGTCATGGCTGGAGCTGGAAAACGGCTAGAACAGAAAATCGCCCTTGTCCAACGCCGCCAGCTTCACGTTCTTCAGCAAGATGCTGTCGCCGTTCAGCCCATCGATCAGCACATCGCTGCCGACCTGATGCATATGGTTCTTCGCAAGATCCGTGTAGCTGGTGATGCTCTCCAGACCTGCTAGGTCGAGAGTGTCGTGGATCGAGCCGGTGGCGGCGAAATCGGTGATTTTGTCTTTGCCGTCGCCGGTATTGAAGACGAACTGGTCGGCGCCGGAGCCGCCGGTCAGCCTGTCGGCGCCGGCGTGGCCCCAGATCAGGTCGCGGCCGGCCAAGCCGTCGATGCTGTTCTTGCCGCTGTTGCCATGAAGCCGGTTGGCGAGCGTGTTGCCGGTGGCATTGATGCTGGCCGTACCGTTCAGCGTCAGGTTCTCGAAATAGCTTCCGAGCGTGAAAGACACGCTTGCCTTGACGAGGTCTGTGCCGCCGCCGGAGGCTTCCGACAGTTTGATCGCGGCGTCACTAATCACATAGGTGTCGTTGCCGCTGCCGCCATAAACAGTGCTGTTCACCTCGCCGCCTGTGCCGTCGAAATAGTCTTTACCGCCGCCGAGCTTGACCGCACCAGTGATGGTGCCGCTGTTGAAGACAGACTGGACGCCATCGCCGCCGAGAAAGGCCAGCGATTTCGCCGATATCAGGCCGGTATTGTGCAGGCTGGATTTGGATGCGCCCGAGAAATCCACCACTGGCGCGGATGGGCCCGTGCCCGTGATCGTACCGTGATTGGTGAGCGTGCCGTCCGCCCCCGCCAGTTTGACGCCACCGCCTGCCGTGATGGTCTTGTTGTTGGTGATGGTCGCCTCATCCGCCGATACGGCGATGGCATAGGCCGAGGTCTTGATCAGGCCGTCATTGGTGACGATGCCGCTACCACCGGTGAGAAGGATGGCGGCCTTGTCAGCGCTTATCGTGCCGCTGTTGGTGACCGTGGCGTCATTGCCCCTGGCCGCGATCGCGTAGCCAGTCGTCGAGCTCGTCTTGCCGTCATTGGTGATGATCGCGGCAATGCCGGAGGAAAGAATGGCGGTGCCCTTGGCGACGATCGTGCCGTGGTTGGTGAGCGCCGCCCCTTCGCCGCTCGAAACCAGGGCATAGGAGGTGTCGGAACGCAGCTCGCCGTTGTTGGTGAAAAGGGCATTCGCACCGGAAAGTTCTACGGCCGTCGTTTCGGCATGTGTCGTGCCGTGATTGATGACGATGGCGGCGCTGCCGGAAACGGCTATTCCCATGCCTGCCGATGAGGTGATCAGGCCGGAATTGACGACCTGCGTCGCCTCGCCCGCAGCCGTGATCGCTGTCAGCCGCGCCTCGATGGTGCCGGCATTGCTCAATTCAAGGCCACCGCTATCGATCTTGAGGCCGTAATCGCCACCGGAAACCTTGCCGGTACTGCTGACGACGAACTGGCTCTGACTGTCGGCAACGGTGGTCGTGCCGAACTGGAAGACATCGCTCGACGCAGAGATGACGGTGCCATTGATATAGAAATAACGGCCGAGGGCCGTGCCGGTTGCAACGATGGCGGTTGCGGGCGTCGACAGGGTCACGTCCGCGTCGACGATAAATTCGCTGTCTGCATCAAGCACCGATACCGGCGCCGTGCTGTTGCTGCTGATCACAATCTTGTTCGTCATCTGCTCATCATGTGCAGGGGGGGCGGCTTTCGTTTTTTGAACCGTCATACGGCCAAAGAGGTAAACAGGGATCGCGTTTGGAAGGGCATTTCCACGGTGACGGTAAATGCATTGCTACCGCTCGGTGTGACGTTGCTTACCTCAAAGCCAGGGCGTTGGAAACCCTGCGGATTGACCCCGTCAAAGTCAGATCGACGCCAATGCCAGCGCCTGCGGAGACGCTGCCTTTGCCGGTGGCGATCAGCAGCGGCTTGTCCAGCGGCTTGGCGGGCAGGAGCTCTCCTTTCGCCCATACGGCCTTGAGGGCCTTGGCATTCATCGCGGCGACATTGACGTCGATGTCGGTCAGGGTTCCGGCGACACGGTAGGGGCAGCGCCGCTTGCCGCAGTTCGCCGCCGACGAGAACTGCCAGAGCGCGTAGCTGTCCCAGTTTCCCATCGGGAAGACGTTGCGTATGCCAGGCCTGTAGCGTGCATACCAGAGTGGCAGGCGCGACAGGATCGGGAAACGGTCGCGGTTGGCTGCGATGTATTTGGCGGTCGCGTGGTTGGTATAGAGCATCGGATAACGCCCGGTACGCGTTTTGACATGCCCGGCGAAAATAGCCGCGTCCTCCAGAGACATGTATTTTCCCGCATCGATACCTTCGATGTCGAGCACCATCAGTTCGTCCGCGCGCGGGTCGGCATAGTCGAGAAAATGATTGGCCTGGTCGACCGGATTGCCGGGGCGGGCGAGGTGGTAGGCACCCCAGAGCAGGCCGTTTGCGCGGGCAATGAGCCGTCGTGTCTGGTAGAGCTCGCGGCTCACCGCATATTTCCGCCACATCGTCTTACAGTGGGCAACGGTGTCGCCGCCGTGATCTCCCGTGCAGGTGAAACTCTCCGGCAGGCCGTCCGACGCCTTGGAGATGAAACCGGCGATGCGCTTGTCCTTCAGCATCTCACCCCAGTCGATGATGTTCATCTCGTAGGCGTCGATGACCAGCGCGGTGTCCCTGGATTTCCACGGAAGGAGGTCGCGGGCGTCAACGCCGCCCGAGATCAGCGCGACGCCGAGGATGACGGCGAGGCGGAAAAACATGCCCAAGCTGACAGACCGGCGCTTTTCCATCACAAGAGGGTGCTGAAACAGGGTTAACCGAGGGTTAAAGTCTCGAGCCTTGTCGCGATTTTCGTCCTGACGACCCCTCGGACATGCCCGCGAGGAAAATCGCCGTCGACGGCAAAACCCTGGCGGGTGGTAGAGATGCGGTTCAGGTTCAAGGCTTTGACACGTCTTTCGCGAACTCGGCGGGCGTGCTTATCTGTGGTGGTTCGTGGAACAAAAAACGCTGCGGACCGTTCATTGGGCAAGACAATCTTGTCGACAAAAAAATCGAATGGAGAAACCCATGGGTGTTTTCGGATTAAAAATGGCGTCGCTGGCCCTCTCGGCCGTGATGCTGGCGACGTCTTTCACTCCATCGCAGGCTTTCCCCCAGATTCCGGCACCGGTAAAGGCAGAGCGCGCAAGCGATGTCGAGGCCGTGCAGTATTATCGCCGGCGCGGTGACGACGAACGCTGGCGGGATCGCGATGGATATTATCGCCGGGATTATCGCCGGAATTATCGCCGGGATGATTACTCCTATTACGGCGGTCATCGTGGCTATCGCTACTACCGCCCGGGTTACCGCGAATATAACGGATACTGGTTCCCGCTCGCGGCTTTTGCTACCGGCGCGATCATCGGTGGAGCCATCGCACAGCCGCCTGTGCGTTACGGCGGCAGCCATGTCGAATGGTGCGCAAACCGCTATCGCAGCTACCGCGCCTACGACGATACCTACCAGCCTTACGGCGGTCCGCGCCGGCAGTGCGTTTCGCCGTATTGATGATTGTCTTGAAGCACCAACTGGCCGGAGACGTTGTCTCCGGCTTTTTTGTGCGTTTCAAAGAATTCCGATCCGCTTGAGAATCGTCCAGGCAAAGCCCATCGAAAGCAGGATGAACAACCCGGCGAGCAATGTGCCGTGCACGCCGTCGGCAAAGGGCAGGCTGCTGGTGTTCATGCCGAAGAAGCCGGTGACCAGCGTCGGCGGCAGGAGGAAGGCTGTCATCAGCGACAGGATGTAGAGGTGCCGGTTGGTTTCCGAGGACAGCTTGCTGTCGATTTCTTCATGCAGCAGGCGGGCGCGTTCCTGCAGCGCAAAAACGTCACGGTCGACGGATTCCAGCCGGTCCGACAGGCGCTCCGCCACGTCGATGAAGCCCGGCGGCACTTCCGCCTCCTCCGAGGTCCCGGCGCGCCGCAACAGGGCCAGCAGCGTGCGCAGATGCCGGTGCAGGCGCACGGCCGTTCGCCGCAGCGGGGCGAGGCGCGGCTGGTGGTTGTGGCCGGCCTCGCCATAGACGTCGTCCTCGATTTCGTTGAGGTCTTCGGTCAACTCCAGCACGAGGCTGATCAGGGTGCGCTGGAACTCGACCACCATCATTTCGAACAGGTCGATCGGACGGGCACAGCGGGCGCTCTTTTCGACGGCAGCCTTGACCCGGTCGATGCTGCGCAGCGGATGCAGACGCGTGGTGATGATGATCTTTTCGGTAACGGCGAAATGTAGCCAGCCTATGGTTTTCGTTACGGCGTCGAAGGTGCGCTCGAAATCGACCAGCGTGCCATAGATCATGTCGTCGGAGACGGTGACGGCCGCCTGCGTGTCGTGGCTGGTCAGCGTCGAAAGCGCGCTCTGCGGCAGGGTGGTGATGCGCTCGATCAGGGCAGGGGTGCGGGCATCGCTCAATGCCAGATGCAGCCAGACCCAGCCTTCGCCTTCCATCAGAGCGTCGATCGAGGAATCCGCGGCGATCCGCAGGCAGCGGCTTTCGCCCGGCAGAAAACGATAGGCCCAGACGAGGCCTGGGATTTCAGAGGAGATGAGATTCATGCGGCGTGATCCCGGGAGGAGGCCAGACTTCGCTTTATTCAGGTTTCATGACAGTTTTGTTGTGGTCCGTCCACCGCGAGACCGCTCCCGCAGTGTTGAACAATCAAATATTGACGTTTACGTAAAAATCAATAATTTCTCCGCCGACGAAGACGCCATTGCTGGACTGCCGTGCGGCAATGTTGTCATGTGACTGCGGGAGGAGACGATATGTACAAGGCACCGGTGGACGACGTTCTGTTCACGCTCAAGCACGTGGCCGGCCTGAGCGAGGACCTGGCCGAAGGCGTTTTCGGCGATCTGGACGAGGATCTCGTCGACGCCATCCTTGGGGAAGCCGGCCGCTTCGCCAATGAAGAAGTGGCGCCACTTGCCGATATCGGCGACAAGCAGGGCTCGAAGCTGATCGACGGCAAGGTCAGGGCGCCGGATGGCTGGCGCGACCTTTACCGCAACTGGGCCGCAGGCGGCTGGAACAGTCTGACGGCACCGGAGGAGTTCGGCGGCCAGGGCCTGCCGCATATGCTGCATATCGCGGCGATGGAATTCTGGAATGCCGGCTCTATGGCCTTCGCGCTGGCGCCGATGCTGACCATGGGCGCGGTCGATGCGCTGGAAAAACACGGCTCGGACGCGCTGAAATCGGTCTTCCTTGCCAAGATGATTTCCGGTGAATGGACCGGCACGATGAACCTGACCGAGCCGCATGCCGGCTCCGATCTCGGCGTTTTGAAGACCCGCGCCGAGCGCCGCGACGATGGTACCTACCGCATTTTCGGCCAGAAGATCTTCATCACCTGGGGCGAACATGAGATGACTGACAACATCGTTCATCTGGTGCTTGCCCGTCTCGCCGGCGCGCCGGATGGCACCCGTGGCATTTCGTTATTCCTGGTGCCGAAATTCCTCGTCAACGAGGACGGCTCGCTCGGCGCCCGCAACGATCTGTTCTGCCATTCGCTCGAGCACAAGCTCGGCATCCATGCCTCGCCGACCTGCACCATGGTCTATGGTGACGGCAAGTTCGGTGATGAGAAGGGCGCTGTCGGCTATCTGGTCGGCGAGGAGAACAAGGGCCTCAATTGCATGTTCACGATGATGAACAATGCTCGCCTTGCCGTCGGCACGCAAGGGGTGGCGATGGCGGACGCTGCGACCCAACACGCGCTGAACTATGCGCGCGAACGCACGCAGGGCAAGGCGCCGGGCTGGCAGGGAACGGGCATGAGCCCGATCATCGAGCATCCGGACATCGCCCGCACGCTGCTGACCATGAAGGCGCTGACCCAGGGCGCGCGCGCGATCGCCTTTGCCTGCGCCCGTGCCGTCGATCGGGCGCATGTGTCCGAAGGCGAGGCGGCGCGCCATTGGCAGGAGCGCTCCAGCCTCTTGACGCCGATCGCCAAGTCCTTCGGCACCGATGTCGGTGTCGAGGTCGCTTCGATGGGGATCCAGGTTCACGGCGGCATGGGCTTCATCGAGGAGACGGGTGCTGCGCGCTATCTGCGCGACGCGCGGATAGCGCCGATCTACGAGGGCACCAACGGCATCCAGGCCATCGATCTCGTCACCCGAAAGCTGCCATTGTCGGATGGTGGCCATGTCCGCGGCTTCATCGCTGAATTGAAGGCGATCGTGGACGAGGTCGGGTTGTCGAACCTTGTCGATTTTGGCAAGACAGGCAGCCACCTCGATGATGCGATCGCCGATCTTGAAGCGACGACAGAGTGGCTGCTCGCCCGTCTGGCCGAAGGCAAATCCGCCGAGGCGCTTGCCGGCGCCACGGCCTATCAGCGGCTGTTCGGTCTGACGCTGACCGGCGTCTACCTTGCCAAGGGCGGGTTGGCGGAGGCGGGCGACGGGGGCCGCGATGCCCGCATTGCGCTCTGCCGTTTTGCCGCCGAGAACCTGTTGTCCGAAACGGCGGCGCTCAAGAACAGCATCATCAACGGCGCGGCAAGCCTTGCCGCCGCCCGCATCGCACTTGTCTAAACAACTAGGCCCGAACACTTGGCCCTGAAGGAGACTGCCATGACCGACGACGTTCTGATCGAGCGGCCGCAAAACTATCCCGGCGTTCAGGTCATACGGTTCAACCGACCGGCCAAGAAGAATGCCATCACCGGGGCGATGTACGCCAAGATGGCCAATGCGCTCACCGTCGCGGGCACCGATGACGCCGTCCGCGTCACCGCCTTTCTCGGAACCGAAGGCTGCTTTTCGGCCGGTAACGACATGGCCGATTTCATGGCCTTTGCCATGGGCGGAACTATGGGGCAGGAGGTGCTCGACTTCCTGCGCGCGTTGGCGAGCGCCGCCAAGCCCGTCGTTTCCGGAGTCGATGGTTTGGCGATCGGCATCGGGGCGACGATCCACCTGCACTGCGACCTGACGATCGCCTCGGCGCGTTCGGTGTTCAGGACGCCCTTCGTCGATCTGGCGCTGGTGCCGGAGGCAGCCTCCAGCTTGATCGTGCCGCGCATCGCCGGCCACCAGCGCGCCTTTGCGCTTCTGGCCGCGGGCGAGCCCTTTACGGCCGAGGAAGCGCAGGAAGCCGGCCTGATCTGGAAGATCGCCGGTGCCGATGCGATCGAGGAGGAGGTGCTGGCACTCGCCGCGAACCTCGCCAGGAAACCGCCGGAAGCCCTGCGCATCGCCCGCCAGCTGATCCGTGGTGACCGGTCCCACGTGCTGGCGCGCATCGAAGAAGAGGCGGAACACTTCTCCGCGCAACTGAAGAGCGCCGAAGCGCGCGCCGCCTTCGAGGCTTTCATGCGCCGCTGACTGACGCGCGACGATTGGTCGGAGGCGATTCTCTGCGAGCCTGCCTTGCCGGATGGCGAGATCAGACCCATATTGCTGCCTGTTGCGTGGAGGAATAACAGGCATTGGGAGATGCCGGAAAACCAAGGATTCGTCCATGCGGTCTCGATTCAAGCTTTCCCTCTCCGATATGCTCAGGCAGCACCGGCGATGGGAAAGGACCCTTGCCAAGGCGGTCAAGGTCACGCGCAAGGCTCTTGTTTCTGCCACTTCGGTACCGGCATCGGTGCCGGTACCGCCCGCAGCAAGACCACGATCGGTTGGAAAGCTTGAGGAAGTAAAGGCGTTCGGCAGCAATCCGGGCCGTCTGCGCATGCTGAAATATGTGCCTGCTAACCTGCCGAAGAAGTCGCCGCTCGTCGTCGTCCTGCATGGCTGCCACCAGACGGCCGAAGCCTATGACCGCGGCAGTGGCTGGTCGGTCCTGGCGCGCGAGCGCGGTTTTGCCGTCGCCTATGCCGAGCAGACCCGCTCCAACAACCAAAATCTCTGTTTCAACTGGTTTCGTCCGAGCAACGTTGCCCGCGACCGCGGCGAGGTGATGTCGATCCGCCAGATGGTCGCCAAGATGGCGACGGCACATGGCATCGACCGCAAGCAGGTGTTCGTCACCGGCCTCTCGGCAGGCGGCGCCATGACTGCGGCGATGCTGGCCGCCTATCCCGACGTGTTTCGTGCCGGTGGCATCATTGCCGGCTTGCCCTTTGGCGCGGCCCGCGATGTGCACCGGGCGCTTGCCGCGATGAAGCAGGCGCCCGAGCGGACGCCGCAGGAATGGGGCAATCTTGTGCGTGCTGCCTCAACCGTAAATCGTGACTTTCCTGCGGTCTCCATCTGGCACGGGACGCTGGACCACACTGTCTCGCTGTCGAATGCCGAAGCGCTGCTTGAGCAATGGCTCGATGTGCACGGGCTCGAACGCGACGCCTACACGCAAAGTCAAGTCGACGGTCACATCCGCCGCGTCTGGAAGACTGCGGCCGGGAAGGTTGCGGTCGAATTCTACCTGATCGAGGGCTTGGGGCACGGAACGCCGTTGAAGCCGAGACCCGCCTCGCGGCCAAAGGCCGACACGCCGGGTCCCTTCATGCTCGACGCCGGAATTTCCTCGTCGATGCATCTGGCGACCGCCTGGGGACTGAAAAAACCGGCCCTGCTGTCGGCCCTGCGACAGGCGGCCGAATAGGTGGAAAGCCTTTAAAATCCTAGCGTTTCAAACCAGGAAATTTTAACGCTGCCTTAAGTACGTCCGCTTATGGTCAGGCCATCCGGGGGCGGTATGTCCACTCCCATCAGGACGCATGACGCGCGCCGTGTCTTTTCCGCCCTTCCGGGGCATGTCTTCATCCTCGCGAACCAAGGGGCGGCCCGGTGCGCTATCGCGCCGGCGGGCGATCCCGTTTGCGCAAAAGCTGCACCGCAATAAGGAAGCTTGCCTTGTCCAAAAGATCGAACCTGATGACGCGCATCCTCGTTGCCGCGTCCTTTGTCGTCGTTGCCGCCTTTGCCGGCTTTTCCGTCTATATCGACAGCCTCCAGCATGCCGTGACGACACGCGCCGTCGAGGAGAATATCGCCTCCTCCGGCAAGCAGGCCGCCCAGAGCGTTGCCAACTGGCTGAACGGCCGCGTCACCTTGACGGCGATGGCCGCCAACGCGGCCGGCAGCGCCGCCGATCAGGCGGGCCTCGTCGGTGCGCTCAAGAACGGCGTGCTGGAGAAGGAATTCCTCAGCACCTATGTCGGCGACGAGACCGGGAAATTTACCAGCTGGCCGGATCTGCCGCTGCCGGCGGGCTACGACCCGCGCCAGCGCCCGTGGTATCAGCAGGCCGCCAAGGCCGATAGCAGCGTCCTCACCGATCCCTATATTGACGCATCGAGCGGCGACCTGATCATCAGCGCGGCCGTTCCGGTCAAGCGCGATGGCAAGCTGTTCGGCATTTCCGGCAGCGATTTTTCGCTCAAGACCCTCGTCGACATGATCAAGTCCGTCGATGTCGGCGGCGAAGGTTTTGCCTTCCTCGTCAACAAGTCGGGCCAGATCCTCGTTCATCCGGACGCAAAGCTCGTCACCAAGACGCTTGCCGACGCCTTCCCGGCGGCCACGCCGTCGATCGGTTCTTCGATCACGCAGACCGAGCTTGACGGCAAGCCGATGCTCGTCAGCTTCGTGCCGGTCGCTGGCCTGCCTTCGGTCGAATGGTATGTCGGCTTCGCAGTCGACGCCGATGTCGCCTATTCCGCCATCGGCCAGTTTCGGATCGCGGCAACCATTGCCACGCTGCTTGCCGTCGGCGTGATGATCGGCTTCCTCGCGACGTTGCTCAGCCGTCTCGTCATCCGCCCGGTCACCGATATGACCGGCGCGATGGAGCGACTTGCTGCCGGTGACCTGAAGGCTGAAATTCCCGGCCAGGAGCGCCGCGACCAGATCGGTTCCATGGCCGCCGCCGTTGCCGTCTTCCGCACCAATGCCATCGAGCGCGTGCGCCTCGAGGGTGAAGCCGAAGCCGGCCGTTCGCTGTCGGAACAGGAGCGCCGCGAGCGCGAAGCGCTGAAGGCGAAGGAAACCGCTGATATTCAGCAGGCAGTCGAAGCGCTGGCGACCGGTCTCGGCCGCCTTGCCGATGGTGACCTCGGCTATCGCATCTCGATCCCCTTCGTTTCGCATCTCGACCGCCTGCGCGCCGATTTCAACAATTCGGTCGCCAAGCTGCACAACGCGCTTCAGACTGTCGGAACCAACGCCCGGGCGATCGATGCCGGCGCCAGCGAAATCCGTCACGCCGCCGACGATCTCGCTCGCCGTACGGAACAGCAGGCCGCCTCCGTCGAGGAAACCGCCGCAGCGCTTGAAGAGATCACCACGACGGTCAAAGACAGCGCCCGCCGCGCCGAGGAAGTCGGTCAGCTGGTCGCCCGCACTCGCGCCGGGGCTGAAAAGTCCGGCGAAGTCGTTCGCAATGCGGTCAACGCCATGCAAGGCATCGAGAAATCCTCCGGCGAGATCAGCAATATCATCGGCGTCATCGACGACATCGCCTTCCAGACCAACCTTCTGGCCCTGAACGCCGGTGTCGAGGCGGCCCGTGCCGGCGACGCAGGCAAGGGCTTTGCCGTCGTCGCCCAGGAAGTGCGCGAGCTCGCCCAGCGCTCGGCCAACGCCGCCAAGGAGATCAAGGCGCTGATTACCACGTCAGGCCAGCAGGTTCGCGCCGGCGTGACGCTCGTCGGCGAAACCGGCCAGTCGCTGCAGGCGATCGTCGCGGAAGTCCAGGAGATCAATACCCATATCAGCGCGATCGTGACCGCCACCCGAGAACAATCGACCGGCCTTCAGGAAATCAACACGGCCGTCAACACCATGGACCAGGGCACCCAGCAGAACGCCGCCATGGTCGAGGAACAGACGGCCGCCAGCCATGGTCTGGCGTCGGAGGCCGCAGCGCTGAACGAATTGCTGTCGCAGTTCAATTTGGGCGACAGCCGGGCGGCGCCTGTTGCGAGACAGCCCGCTTATGGTCGCCGCGCGGCCTGACAGGCGCGGCAGATCAGTCAATGAAGAAAAGGCCCGGCTTCACTGAAGCCGGGCCTTTCCATTCGATCCAGCAAATCGGAGCTTTGATCGCGAAACTGGCGATATCCTCCGATGTGGTCTTGATAAAAAAAGGAATCTTGGTAATCGAGAATTCCGGCCAACTCGAAGGAAAACGATATGCCGGATTTCTCCACAATCATTGTTTTCGCCGCCGCATCCATGGTGCTTACTGCCACGCCCGGACCCGACATGCTCCTCATTGCTTCCCGGAGCATATGCCAAGGGCGGGCGGCAGGGTTTCTAACCTATGCAGGCATCGCGCTCGGAACCTACTGCCATGCTCTGGCGGCGGCGCTGGGGCTTTCTCAACTCTTCCTTGCCGTGCCCGTTGCCTATGACATCATCCGCTGGGCAGGTTGCGCCTATCTTCTTTACCTGGCGTGGAAGACGATCCGATCGGAAGGCTCCGGCTTTTCGCCGTCAGAAGGCTTGGCACGGCTCTCCACGAAAAGAATTTTTGGCGAGGGTCTGGCGACAAACCTGCTCAATCCTAAGATGGCGCTGTTCGTGCTTGCACTGTTCCCCCAATTCATGAATCCGAAAGCTGGATCAATGGTCGTGCAGGCGTTTATTCTCGCAACCGTGTTGAACGGTGTTGGCCTTCTGGTGAATGGCTCTGTAATCCTGCTGAGCGGTCACATTCGCGCGAGGGTTGGAAAAATCGGGCGCTTCAAGAAGTTGCCGCAGTACCTTCTCGCCACCGTTTTCGCCGGTCTGGCCTGCCGCCTCGCGCTTGGAGGCCGGAATTGAATCGGCGCTGAAAGACCGGAAAGAGCGTTCGCAAAGGTAGGCCGCATCACTTTATTTTTGCGGCCGCACGGCGGACACAGCCGTCCGTCACTTCTCCAGCGTCGCGACCACCTCGACATGCGAGGACCAGAGGAACTGATCGATCGGCGTCACCGAGGTGATCCGGTAGCCGGCATCGACCAGGATGCGCAGGTCGCGCACCAGTGTCGCCGGATTGCAGGAGACGGCGACGATCTTCTTCACGCCGCAGCGGGCGATTTCCTTGACCTGAACCTCGGCACCGGCACGCGGCGGGTCGAAGACGATGGCGTCGTAGACCTTCAGTTCCGAGGCCATCATCGGGCGGCGGTAGAGGTCGCGTTTCTCCACCGTCACGGGCTTCAGCCCTTGGGTGTTGCGGGCTGCGAAATCGAGCGCCTTCAGCGGCTTGTCTTCACCCTCGACGGCATGGACACGGGCCTTGCGGGCAACGCGCAGCGAGAATGTACCGGAACCGGCAAAGAGGTCGGCGACGCGCTTGGCCTTGCCGAGGTGGGCCAGCACCAACTCCGCCATCACTTCTTCCGCCGGCTTTGTCGCCTGGGTAAAACTTCCGGGGGGCGGCGAGACGGAAACGCCGCCGAAATCGATCACCGGCTTGACCGGCTCGACCAGGATTTCGCCATTGAGGCTGAGGCGGGCCACACCCTTTTGACCGAGGACGGTTTCGATCGCCATGCGCCGCTGCCGGTCGTCCATTGCCTTGATGCCTTCGAAGGCAAGATCAAGGCCGGAGAGGGTTTCCAGCACGGTGATGCGGAACGACTCGGCATTGACGGCCATGGCATTGGCGATCGTCCGGATGGTTGCAAGCCGCGACACGATGCCGGGGCTTGCGATGGGACATTCGGAGATCGAGACGATGTGGTGGCTTTCGGCCTGATTGTAGCCGAGCAGCAGTTCCTTCTCGGTACGCCGTGCCGTGAACACGGTGCGCCGGCGTTCGCCGGGATGGGCAAGCACCAGGGGCGCCACATCTGCCTGCAGCGCCTTCGATTTCAGAGCATCGACGACCAACTGCCGCTTGAAGCCCTGGTAGAGGCTGTCGCTCGCATGCTGCAGGCTGCAGCCGCCGCAGGCACCGTTTTCGCCGTCCGGCCCGAAATGCCGGCACTTCGGCTCGACGCGTTCCGGCGAGAGATCGGACATGGACATCACCGTGCCCCTGTCCTTGTTGACCGCCAGCGCTACCGTTTCGCCCGGCAGCGTGAAGGACACATAGACCGGGCCAAACGGGCCGCGGGTCACGCCGTCGCCGGACATGCCGAGTTTCTCGATGGTCAGCGTCTCGGTGCTCATGCGTCTTCGTCCAAGGGGGCGTCACCATCCATGGGCTTGCGACCGGCCAGAAGATATTCCTCGTTACCGTCGCCGCCGGAGATCGGCGAGGGGATAAGGCCGAGGCTTTCCCAGCCCATCTCTTCCACTAGCCAGCGCTCCAGTTCGGCAGCAACGGCGGGCGCGCTGTCCGGATCCTTGAGCAGGCCTGCCTTGCTGACGGCCTCGCGACCGGCCTCAAACTGCGGCTTGACCAAAAGGATGCAATGGGCGCCGGGCTCGGCGAGATCAAGCGCCGGCGGCAGAGCGAGTTTCAGGGAAATGAAGGAGACGTCCGAAACGACGAAGGAAATGGCGTGGCCCTCGAGATGATCCTCATCCAGCACCCGGGCATTCAGCCCCTCGATGTTGGTGACGCGCGGATCGGCCTCCAGCCGTGGATGGAATTGACCATGGCCGACGTCGATCGAAATCACATGCGCTGCGCCGTTGTGCAGCAGGATTTCCGTAAAGCCGCCGGTCGAGGCACCGATGTCGAGACAGTCCAGCCCTGCCGGCGACAGCTTGAAATGTTCCAGGCCCGCCTTCAGCTTTAGCGCCGCGCGAGAAACATAGGCCTGGACCGGGTCGTCGATGCCGATCGTCACATCCTCGGGAAAGGTGGAGCTTGGTTTGGTGACCGTGCGGCCATTGACGGTGACGGTGCCGCGCTGGATCGCATCGCGGGCGCGCGAACGGCTGGCGACAAGCCCAAGGTTCAAGAGCAGCTGGTCGAGGCGGACGGTTGTTTTCGGTTCGTTTGACATGGCCCGTCATGGCGCGTCGAGGCCGGTATGGCAAGGCTCATGGACGGTTCTGCCCCAAATAATGCCACGCTGGCTGCGACCGCACAGGGGAGCAACGCCGACATGGAGTCGCGCGAATGGCCGGCGAATGCCGTTTCGATGTGCGGCTCCAGCTTTAGACTTGCCAGTTTTTTGAATTCGCACCGATCGTAAACGTTTTTCCCGAGATTCATGAGGGTTTCCTTCATGATTCGTTAATTCGGAAATACTAATTTTAAGGAACTCAAGCCGTGCAGCGATTGCGTAGACGGTACCGGTCCATGCTGCGCCCGGTGAATCTGCCCGAAGCGATTGCTTCAGCGGCACATTCTGAGCGCCTTCCCGCGACGGTCGGGATTGCCCGCATGCTCTCGCCAATATTTCACCGTCCATACCGGCGACGCGGAACGGCCGCGCATCCCGGCGAATTGGAGTTTCCCATGCGTCTCAAGTTATCTCACAAGATCGGCCTCCTCGTCCCGATCGCGGTCGCCGGCATTTTGTCGATCGTCGCCATCTTCTCCGTCGAAAAGGCGATGGAGCAGGCGTTCCGGGACAAGGAGCGGACAATCCAGGCGTCCGACAAGGCGCTGCTGGTGCTGGAAAACAAGCTGCTTGAGGACCGCCGCGCCGAAAAGGACTTTCTCCTGCGCAGGGATGCCGATTCCATTGCCCGGCATGCGCAGTTCGCCGCCGAGGCCCATGCGCAGCTGGACGTGTTGAAACAGACGGTCTCCGATCCGTCCGTGGAACAGAATCTGCAGGCGATCTCCGCGGGCTTCGATGCTTATATCGGCCAGTTCAAGGCGTTGGTCGATGCCAATACTGCGCTGGGTCTCGACCCGTCGACGGGCCGCGAGGGGGAGATGCGTGCGGCTGTCCATTCGATCGAGGAACTGCTGAAAGCAGTCCCGGACACGGAACTCAAGGTCAGCATGCTGACGATGCGGCGGCATGAGAAGGATTTCATCATGCGCCGCGATGCCAAATACGTGGCCAAGCACGAAGCAGAAGCAAAGACCTTTTCTGCATTCGAGCCGGCCCGTTTCGGTTCGAAGGACGCCTATGACGCCATCATGAAAGCGCTCAACGCCTACCAGTCAGCCTTCAAGGACTATGTTGTGGTCGCTGAAACCGAGAGCGCAATCCGCCAGAGCGTTTCCAAGGCATTTGCGGATGTCGAGCCGATCTTCGAAGAGCTGACTGTGCAACTCGACGTTATTCGCAAGGCCGCCGAGGCGGAAAATGCTGAGATGATTGCGCGCACCGGGACGCTTGCCGTCGCAGCCGTGCTCGCGGCCATCCTGGTTCTGGCACTGACGGTCTATCTGGTCGGCCGCTCGATCTCCAAACCGATCGTCGCGACGACCCGGTCCATGACCGGGCTTGCCGATGGCGATGTGACATCCGGCATTCCCTATGTGGGACGCAGGGACGAGATCGGAGAAATGGCCGGCGCCGTCGAGGTTTTCCGGCAAGCGGCGATCGCCAACCGCCGCCTCGAAGAGGAGGCTAAGTCCGCCCGGGCACGGTCCGAAGCCGATGGCATCCGCTTGCGTCAGGAGGCAGAAGCGGCCGCGCAAGCGCGCCTGCAGCAGGCAACCTCCGGTCTTGCGGCCGGGCTGCGCCGGCTCGCCAGCGGTGATCTCTCTTTCCAGCTCGCCGAACCTTTCTCTCCTGATTTCGAAGCGCTGCGCCACGATCTCAACGCCGCGGTCAATCAATTGGGCAGCACGCTTTCCGCCGTTACCCAATCGACGGGTGCGATCGACAATGGCACCCGTGAGATCAGCTCCAGTTCGGACGACCTGTCGCGTCGCACCGAGCAGCAGGCAGCCTCGCTCGAGGAAACCGCTGCAGCACTCGACCAGATCACCGTCAATGTCGCCAATTCCTCCAAGCGTGCCGACGAAGCCCGCACCGTCGCGGTTCAGGCGAATGCCAGCGCCGCCCAGTCTGGTGCTGTCGTCGCCAATGCCGTCGATGCCATGCGCCGTATCGAGGAATCCTCCAGCCAGATCTCCAACATCATCGGCGTGATCGACGAGATCGCGTTCCAGACTAATCTTCTGGCACTCAATGCTGGGGTGGAAGCGGCCCGCGCGGGCGATGCCGGCAAGGGTTTTGCCGTTGTCGCGCAGGAAGTGCGAGAACTCGCCCAGCGCTCGGCCAAGGCGGCCAAGGAAATCAAGGAACTGATCCGCAATTCGAGCGTCGAAGTCGAGGGCGGCGTCAAGCTGGTGCGCGCAACCGGCGATGCGCTGAAGACCATCGAAACGTATGTCGTGACGATCAACCAGCATATGGACGCGATTGCCACCTCGGCGCGCGAACAGTCGGTCGGCCTGGCTGAAGTCAACACCGCCGTCAACCAGATGGACCAGGTGACCCAGCAGAACGCAGCGATGGTGGAAGAGACGAATGCGGCCAGCGCAACGCTCGCCAACGAGGCAAGTCGCCTGCGTGACTTGATTGCGCAGTTCGTTCTGGATACCGGCAGTTCCGCAAACACGCTCGCCCGCGACAAGCGCCGGGCTGCATGAGCGCTTGAAAAAGCTGTATAACCAAGGCCTCCGGTGAAAAGCCGGAGGCCTTTGTGTTTCGGTGACGGTCTGGAGACGGCGCAGTGGGAGGCGATATCGCGACGAACCGGAAAAAGGAAAAGCTGGCCCGCTCCGTCAGCCCGTTGCCTCGACGCCGATTTCCTTCTGGCCGAGAGCGCGGAACACCGTCGAGACGATGCCGGCGCGGTCGAGGCCGGCCTTGACATACATGGCCTCGGGCTTCGCCTGTTCCATCCAGATATCGGGCAGCACCAGTGGCCGGATTTTCAGGCCATTGTCGAGCAGACCCTCATGCGCGAGGAATTGCAGCACATGGCTGCCGAAGCCGCCGACGGCGCCTTCCTCGATGGTGATCAGCACCTCGTGATGGCGCGCCAGCTGGCGGATCAGGTCATGGTCGAGCGGTTTGGCAAACCGGGCATCGACAACGGTCGTCGAAAGCCCGGCGGCATCGAGATCTTCGGCGGCGAGCAGACAATCGGCAAGGCGTGTGCCGAAGGAGAGCAGCGCCACCTTGGAGCCCTGCTTCATCACCCGGCCCTTGCCGATTTCGAGAATCTGGCCGCGCTCGGGCATCTCGACACCGATGCCTTCGCCACGCGGATAGCGGAAGGAGATCGGCCCCTCATCATAGGCGGCTGCGGTGCGCACCATGTGCTTCAGTTCCGCCTCGTCGGCCGCCGCCATGACGACAAAGCCGGGCAAGGTGGCAAGATAGGTCGTGTCGAAAGAGCCCGCATGCGTCGGCCCGTCGGCGCCGACGAAACCGGCACGATCGATCGGGAAGCGAACCGGCAAGCCCTGGATCGCGACGTCGTGCACCACCTGATCGTAGCCGCGCTGCAGGAAGGTTGAATAGAGCGCGGCAAACGGCTTGTAACCTTCTGAGGCAAGACCGGCAGCAAAGGTCACCGCATGCTGTTCGGCAATGCCGACATCGAAGCAGCGGGAGGGATGCGCCAACGCGAATTTGTCGAGCCCCGTGCCGGAGGGCATGGCGGCAGTAATGGCGACGATCTTGTCGTCATAGCCTGCTTCCTGCGTCAGCGCCTCGGCAAAGACCGAGGTATAGGCGGGGGCGTTCGGCTTGGCCTTGGCCTGTGCGCCGGTGATCACGTCGAAGGTGTTGACGCCGTGGTACTTGTCGGCGGCGGCTTCCGCCGGCGGGTAGCCCTTGCCCTTCTGCGTCACCACATGGATCAGCACCGGACCCTTGGAATTGTCGCGCACATTGCGCAGCACCGGCAGAAGATGGTCGAAGGAATGACCGTCGATCGGGCCGATATGATAAAAGCCCATCTCCTCGAACAGCGTGCCGCCGGTCACGTAGCCACGCGCATGCTCGACCGCGCGGGTGATCGCCCGGTCCACCGATTTGCCGAGATAGGCGGTCAGTTTCTTGCCGAGTTCGCGAAAGCCCATATAGGTGCGGCCGGAGGCGAGGCGCGCCAGATAGGCGCTCATCGCCCCGGTTGGCGGTGCAATCGACATGTCGTTGTCGTTGAGGATGACGATCAGCCGCGCATCGAGCGCACCGGCATTGTTCAGCGCCTCATAGGCCATGCCGGCCGACATTGCGCCGTCGCCGATGACGGCGATGACGTTGCGCGGCTCGCCGGAGAGATCGGCCGCGACCGCCATGCCGAGACCGGCGGAGATCGAGGTCGAGGAATGGGCGGCGCCGAAGGGGTCGTATTCGCTCTCGGCACGGCGGGTGAAGCCGGAAAGGCCGTCTTCCTGGCGCAGCGTGCGGATACGGTCGCGGCGGCCGGTCAGGATCTTGTGCGGATAACACTGGTGACCGACATCGAAGATTAGCCGGTCATGCGGGGTGTCGAAGACCTTGTGGATGGCGATCGTCAGCTCGACCACGCCGAGGCCCGCGCCCAGATGTCCGCCGGTGCGCGACACCGCGTCAACCATTTCGGCCCGCAGTTCGGTTGCCAGTTGCGGCAGGTCCTTGTCGTCGATCTTCTTCAGGTCGTCGGGATAGGTCACCTGATCGAGAAGGGGAGTCGCCGGCATGGGATTGACTGGCAGTTGTGTCACGCTGAAGGCCTTCGTTCCCGCGGCTCGTCGAAGAGCCGCGATATCAAATGTGGGTGTCCGCAGGAACCCGCGTCTTTAAACGGAATCGATATGGATTGCAAAAACGGGTTTTCTTGCGGCACAAACAAAGAGTTTAGCGAATATTACCGTTCCGGCAAAGGGATAAACTCTTTCTCGTCCCCCGGCACGATGTCGAAGCGGCCGGTGCGCCACTCCTCCTTGGCCTGTTCGATCCGCTCCTTCGAAGAGGAAACGAAGTTCCACCAGATGTGCCGGGCCGAGCCGAGGGCCGCGCCCCCGAACAGCATGACATGGCAGCCCGCGGGGCCGGCCGTGACGGTGATCGGATCGCCCGCCTGGAAAACCAAGAGTTGGTTGTCGGCGAAATGATCGCCAGCGATGATCGCCTCGCCTTCGAGGATATAGAGCGCGCGCTCCTCCCATTGGGCTGCGAAAGGCGCGCTTTTGCCCGGCTCGATCTTCAGGTCGACATAGATCGTGTCGGAAAACACCGAGACTGGCGACCGCATGCCCTCGAATGTGCCGATGACGACACGGCCTTCCATGCCATCGGTGTTGAAGGACGGCAGGTCGCGCTTTTCGGTATGGGTGAAGATCGGATCGATCTCCTCGTATTGTTCGGGCAGCGCCAGCCATGTCTGCAGCCCGGAGATCGACTGCGGTTTGCCCCGTAGCTTTTCCGGCGAACGTTCCGAATGCACGATGCCGCGCCCGGCCGTCATCAGGTTGAGGTCGCCTGGCTCGATGACCATTTCTGTGCCGAGGCTGTCGCGATGCTTGATCTCGCCGTCGAAGAGATAGGTGACGGTCGAAAGCCCGATATGCGGATGCGGCCGCACATCCAGTGCCTGGCCGGCCCTGAGCAGCGCTGGACCCATGCGGTCGAAGAAGATGAACGGTCCGACCAGCCGCCGCTTCGCCGTCGGCAGGGCACGGCGCACCTGCAGATTGCCGATGTCGCTGGTGCGCGGAATGATCAGATGCTCGATCGCATCACACGCCGGCGCATCACCGGCGAGGGGGTCTGGTCCGGGAAAGAAGGACATGTTGGGCATCCTCTCTATGGGTCGAGCTTGGCGGATTTCGTGTCTGACAGCCGGCCCGTTATCTCGTATGGCCAAGATGATCGGACACCGTTGCGCCTTGGGTCAACTGTTGTTTTGCCGAAAATTAGCCCACGATTTGATTGGGCGACTTGGCAGATACTGCAAAGGGCGTGAAATCCTTGAGATTGTGTGTGATGACCGTCAAGCCATGGGCTTTTGCCGTTCCCGCGATCATGGCGTCCGCCGCCCCTGGGGCGTGGCCTGCCGATACGGCAATAGCCTCCAATTCACCCGAAATTCTGGCAACGGCAGCATCGAGAGGCAGGATATTTTCAGCAAAGGCGGAGGTCAGACCAACAAGCCAGATGCCGAGAACCTCGGCTTTCGATTTGGCTCCCCTGTGCTCCAGCATCCTGATGCCTTTTTCGATTTCATGGACCGTCACGGCAGACAGGTAGATGCCGTTTGACCGTTCTTGTTCCTCCATCCATGCCGCGAAAGCCTCTGATGGTTCTGTTCTGGAAGGAGCGAACACCGAGATTGCGTTCGTGTCCAGAAGGAAGCCGCTCACAGATCTACCTCTCTCGTCGGGGCGGAGTTGCGAGCGAACACATCGTCACTAAGGTCAAGATCAATCGGGAACGTCTTGAGGTAGCGGACAAGGCTCGGCCGGTCGGTTCCGAGCGCTTTCTTTGCGGCTTCCGCAGCCCCTACGCTGACCAGCACGGCTGCCGCGCGGCCATGCCGCGTAATCGTCACAAATTCACCAGACGCCGCCTTGTCGATGACGTTGGAAAAGGTCGCTTTTGCGTCTTTCAGGCTGATCGTCGACATAGAACCTCCCATTCAAAGGGGTCACATGTGACCTTTTTAGGCTCCCGCGCCTGAGAAATCAAGACCAGAATTCAGGCCTCACTCCCCGTCGAGCGGCTCAACCCCCTGCGGCTTGCCGGCGCGGTCGAGCCTGATCTTCTCTATGCGGTTTTCGGCGGCGCTGAGCAGCGCCTCGCAATGCTTCTTCAGCGCTTCGCCGCGCTCGTAGATCTCGATCGACCTGTCGAGCGCCACGTCGCCGCGCTCGAGCGCCGAGACGATCGCTTCCAGTTCCTCGACGGCCTTTTCGAAGGAGAGGGACGAAACGTCGATCGCGGCGGTTTGCGGTGCGGTGGTCATGGTCATCCTCTCATCAGGCGATAGATGTGGGTACCGGCCGATTCGGCCAGGCCCTGAAGATCGTAGCCGCCTTCGAGCAGGCTGACGATGCGATTGTTGGCGGTCTTGCCGGCGGCGTCGAGCAGCCGCCCGGTTGCCCAGTCGAAATCCTCGGCGACCAGATTGATCTGGGCCAGGGGATCGCGGTGATGGGCGTCGAAGCCGGCGGAGATCAGGATGAAATCGGGGCGGAATTCATCGAGTGCGGGGAGCACGCGCGACTTGAAGGCCTCGCGAAAATGCTCGCTGCCGGTATCGGGCGAGAGCGGCGCGTTGACGATGTTGCCGGCGCCCGTCTCGGTCTTGGCGCCGGTACCGGGATAAAGCGGCATCTGATGGGTGGAGCAGAACAGCACCGACGGATCATCCCAGAAGATGTCCTGCGTGCCGTTGCCGTGATGCACGTCCCAGTCGACGATGGCGACCCGCTCGGCGCCGTGTTTCTGCTGGGCGTAGCGGGCGGCGATGGCGATCGTGTTGAAGAAACAGAAACCCATCGCCTTGTTCTTCTCGGCATGGTGGCCGGGCGGACGGGCCGCGACGAAGGCATTGTCGGCCTTGCCGGAAAACACCGCGTCGACCGCGGCGATCGCGCCGCCGATACCGGTCAGCGCGGCTTGAAGGCTGGCGGGGCTCGCATAGGTGTCGGCCTCGAAGCCATTGATGCCCTCCTCGGGAATGACGGACATCACCGCGCGAAGATGTTCTTCCGGATGGGCGAGCAGCACCAGGTCCTCATTGCCCTGCGGCGCCTGCTGCCGCGACAGCGAGGAAAAACGCTCGTGCTCGAGCGCCAGATTGAGCGCCTTCAGCCGGTCGGGCCGTTCCGGGTGACCTTCTGGAACCTTGTGTTCCAGAAAGATCGGGTTTTCGAACAGGATCGTGGTCATGGCGAGAACCTATGGCTTCGGGGATGCGAGGTCCATGGCATAGGTAGGGTGATCGCGGCGTTTTCAACAGCGGGTGCGCAATTTCCCGCCGTCGAATGCAAGGAGCCGCGCGAGTTCTCAGGCGCGTTGCGGCAAAAGTGGATAGCCGACGAGGACGGCGCGGGCGGCCAGCGTCGCGATGCCGGCCTTCAGGAGGTCTCCCGGGATGAAGGCGAGGGAACCGACGAAGGCCTTTTCGAGGCCGATGCCGGTGACGAAGGCGAGCCAGAGGTTGCCGAAAAGATAGACGACGCCGATACCGCCGACGACGGAGGCGATGAAGAAGCCGGCCAGCTGGCGCGCACCGGCCTGGCTTTCGTTGACCAGCCGTTCGGCAAGAAGGCCGGTGACATAGGCGCCCGCCACCCAGCCGGCGATGAAACCGGCAGTCGGACCGGCGAGGATGGCGAGGCCGCCGCGGCCGCCCGAAAGCACCGGCAGGCCGATCGCCACCATCAGGATGACCAGCACATAGGCGAGCGCCCCGCGCTTGGCGCCGATGATGCAGCCGGCGAGCATGACGCCCATGGATTGCGCCGTAATCGGAACGGGGATGAAGCCGAGCGTGATCGGCGGAATGATCCCGAGGAAAACGATGATCGCGGCAAACAGCGCGATCAGCACGAGGTCTCTGGTGGTCATGGTCGTCTCCGTTGGAATCGGTCTGCCTTCGTGAGGATAAGCTGGACTACTGGCGCCTGAAACCACGGGCGTCAATGGCCATAGCAATCGTGTCGGCATCTTTCAGCGTCAGGATGATCAGCGGCACGAACAGGGTCAAGGGCCGGATCGGCAATCCGCGCGCCCGGTGCGCCTCGCGGATATTTTCATAGCGATCGAGGATCTCCGGAACGAACCGCAACACCAGGCCAAGCGCCAGGCTGACATCGGCAGCACGCACCAGCCCCAGGCGTTCAAGCGGCCTCAGCATCACGGTGATCTCGTCCATGAAGGCGCTGATGGTCGTCGTCGCCGTGATCGTGGCGGCAAGGAGCACCAGCGCCATCAGGCGGAAGGTCAAGGCGAGGGCCTCGTGCAGGCCGTTGAAGTACCAGGTCGCGAGCGCAACAACGGCGATGGCAAAGGCGATCCAGCCGATGCGGCCGAACGCCTCGCGCCAGGGCAAGCCGAGCGTCAGGTAAAGGCAGGCGGCGGCGATGAAGACGGGAACGAGGATTTGGAGCGACGAGACGAAGAACAGCGCGATGCTCGCCGCCATCAGCGTGATCAACTTGATGCGGACCGAGAGCCGGTGAAACGGGGTGTTTCCCTCGACATAGAGGCTCCTCAGCATCCGGCCACCTCGTGATAGCGGCGGATGGTGGCGTCGGCGCGTCCATCGGCGATCAACTGGCCTTCGTGGAAGAGCAGCACGCGTTCGAAACCGTCGACCAGGCCGAGGTCGTGGCTGATCACCAGAACTTGCTGCTCCAGCCCGTTGATGGTGGTGGCGACAAGCCGGCGGTTCTTGAGGTCGAGCTGATTGGTCGGTTCGTCGAGGATGAGGATTTTTGGACCGGTGACGACGACGCTCGCGATCGCCACCAGCTGCGTCTCTCCGCCGGAAAGTTCGTGCACGCGCCGCCCGGCCAGATGCGAAACCGAAAAGCGGGCAAGGACAGCGTCGGTTTTTGCTTCGATCTCCGCGTTGGTCAGGCCGCGATTCTTCAGTCCGAAAGCGATGTCCTCGCGCACGATCGGCATGATCAATTGGTGCTGTGGATTCTGGAAGATGAAGCCGGCTTCGCCCAGTACCGCCCTGTCGTCGGTAACCGTATCGAGACCATTGACGGTGACGCGGCCTTCAGTCGGCTTGACAAGGCCATTGATCAGCCGCGCGAATGTCGTCTTGCCGGAACCGTTAAGACCAATAATGCCGATACGCCGCTCGGCAAGCGTCAGGCTGAGGGGATGAAGGGCGGTCTTTTGCCCGAAGCGGACCGAGCTATCGGTGAACTGAATGGCCAAACGCGTCCCCCGCTTGTCGATAGGCAGGCTCTATAGGACGAATTCTTGTTCGTTGAAAAGAGGCGTCCGGTTGGGGACTTGAACAAAGTGTGAACATTCGCCTAGATTGGCTCCATGGCGATTCTCGTTTCAAACCGCGATGCGCGGCGCATTTTCCTGAACAAGCAGGGCCTGGCGGCAGCGCCGCACCGGGCACTCGGCAAGGATGGCCTGTTCGACCTCATCTACGATATCGGCTTCGTCCAGATCGACAGCATCTCGACGGTGGAGCGGGCGCATCACCAGATTCTGTTTTCACGCAACCAGACCTACCGGCCGGAACACCTGGCTGCATTGATCGAGAAGGACCGGGCGCTGTTCGAGCACTGGACGCATGACGCCTCGATCATTCCTTCGGCCTTTTTCCCCTATTGGAAGCATCGCTTCGTGCGGCGCGAGGCCAAGATCCGCGAGAACTGGCGCAAATGGCAGGGAGAGGGTTTTGATCGGGCCTTCGAGGAAACCTATGAGCGGATAAGGGCGAACGGTCCGGTCATGGCACGGGAAGTCAAAGCCGAGGATCACAAGTCGGGCGGCTGGTGGAACTGGCATCCGTCTAAGACGGCGCTCGAGTTCCTCTGGCATACCGGCAAACTTTCGATTGCGGCGCGCGACAATTTCCAGAAGGTCTATGACCTGACCGAGCGGGTGATCCCGAAGGAGCATTACGAGGCCGAGGTCGATCACGACACGTTCGTCGACTGGGCCTGCCGGCAGGCGCTGAAGCGGCTCGGCTTTGCCACGTCCGGCGAGATCGCCGCCTTCTTCGATCTGGTGACGCCGCAGGAAGCGAAACAATGGGTGGAAAGCCATCGCGAAGAGCTGGAGGAGGTTGCGATCGAAACGGTCGACGGTAAGCCGCGCGCCTCCTTCGCCTTTGCCGACGGGCTCGAGGCACTGCGTGATCTCACCGACCCACCCGCGCGCCTGCGTGCGCTGAGCCCGTTCGATCCGCTGATCCGCGATCGCAACCGCACGGAACGGCTGTTCGGCTTCTATTACCGCATCGAAGTCTTCGTTCCCGAGCCGAAACGCGAATACGGCTACTATGTCTTCCCGCTGCTCGAGGGCGACCGCCTCGTCGGCCGCATCGACATGAAGGCCGACCGCAAGGCCGGAACCCTCGACGTCAAGCGGCTGTGGTGGGAAAAGGGTGTCAAACCCTCGGCCGGACGACTGGAAAAGCTGGAGGCGGAGCTTGTCCGCATTGCCCGCTTCGCCGGGGTGGAGAAGGTCATCTACGGGGTCGGGTGGCGCGGGTAGCGCGTGCGGGACGGGGACGGATGTTGTTCTTGCGGGTGAAGTTTCGCTCCGCTACGCCGCTTATCGGACGCCACGCGACCTCCGGCCTTCTCCATGTATCACGGTTTCAAGCACCGAAAAGATGCGGGGATCGGATGACTGGGCGACGTTGAACCGCAGGAAACGCGCTGCGGTCTGCGAGACGCTGAAGACGTTTCCAGGTGCAAGCACGACGTTTTCGGCAAGCGCCCGCCGCGCCACGTCGGCCGCGTCCAGCCCTTCCGGCAGCATGCACCACAGAAACATGCCGCCCCTGGGCTCGATCCAGGGGGTGACGCCGAGTGTCTGGAGCTTCCTGTTCACCTCCCCCATGGAGCGGGATAGGCGATCCCGCAGGCCGTTGATGTGCTTTCGATAGGTTCCGTCCTTCAAGATGCTCAGCACAAGCTCGGCGGAAATAGGGTTACCGCCGAAGGAAGTGGCGATCTTGAGGTCGATCAGGCCGTCGATCCAGTCGCGGCGGGCCGCGATGAAACCACAGCGCGCCGCCGCAGACAGTGTCTTCGAAAAGCTGCCGATATGAATGACGCGGTCGAGGCCGTCGAAGGCGGAAAGCCGCGGTGCCGGCTCGGGCTCGAAGTCGCTGAAAATGTCGTCCTCGATGATGGTCAGCCCTGATTGCTCTGCAAGCTTGAGCAGGCGGTGGGCCGTCACGGGAGAAAGCGTGGCGCCCGTCGGATTGTGCAGCGCCGAATTGGTGATGTAGAGGCGCGGCCGGTGCTCGGTGAGGGCCGCGGCAAACAGATCCACGTCCGGCCCGGTCGGCGTGTAGGGCACGCCGACGACCTTCACGCGATGTGCACGCAAGAGCGCGAGGAAGTTGAAGTAGCAAGGGTCGTCCACCAGCACGGTATCGCCCGGTTCGATCAGGAACCGGCAAAGAAGGTCGATGGCCTGCGTGCCCGATTCCGTCAGCATGATCTGGTCCGGCGAGGACTGGATTCCGCGCTCCGTCATGCGTCGGGAGAGATGTTGACGGAGCGCCAGGAGCCCGAGTGGCGTTCCGTAGTCCGCCAGCGTTGCGTCCGCGGCCCGGGTCAGCTGGCGCAGCGAGCGGCGCAGCTCCGCTTGCGGCATCCAGGAGGCCGGGAGCCAACCGCAGCCGGGCTTTAGCGTATCGTCGCCGGCCTCGAGCGACTGTCGTGACACCCAGAACGGATCGATGGCGCGATCGAGCCGGAGGCCGATCTCGGCGAGAACGAGCGGCGGCAGGTGCCCGGCGACGAAAAACCCGGATCCGGGCCGGGACTGAATGAGGCCTTCGGCCGTGAGCCGGTCATAGGCTTCGACCACGGTCGATGTGGAAACCGCCATGATCTTTGCAAATCCTCGGATGGAAGGCAGTTTTGCTCCTGGCGCCAGCGTGCGCCCGCTGATCCTTTGCCGAATGGCGGCCATCACGCGCCCGACGCGTGTGCCCGCTTTGACGTCAATTTCGTTGGCAATCAGCATCCGTACTGCTCTTGTGATTATAACAGTTCGGCAAAACTGTAATGCACTGTGTCTCAAGAATCCATCCGGGATCGCCTATCGTGGCGACAAACAAGGACGGTGCTATGGACAAGACGACAAGCGGATGGATCAACGGCTTCCTCGGAGTGCTGATTTTTAGCGGCTCTCTTCCCGCGACGCGGGTAGCGGTGGCGGATTTTGATCCTGTCTTCCTCACCGTCGCGCGTGCCGCCATCGCCGGTGCGCTGGCGCTCGCGCTGCTCATGATGTTTCGACAAAAGCGGCCGGCGCGAAGTGATATGGTTTCACTGATGGTCGTCTCATTCGGCGTGGTCGTCGGCTTTCCCATGCTGACGGCATTGGCGCTCAAGCACATCACCTCGGCGCATTCCATCGTCTTCGTCGGTCTTCTGCCGTTGGCGACGGCGATCTTCGGCGTGTTGCGCGGAGGCGAGCGTCCGCGGCCGGCCTTCTGGCTCTTTTCCGGCCTCGGCAGCCTGCTGGTCGCCGGCTTCGCCCTGCTGCAGGCTTTCTCCGCCTCGCCGATCGGCGACCTGTTGATGCTCGCTGCCATCATTGCCTGTGGTCTCGGCTATGCCGAAGGCGCGAAGCTATCCCGTACGCTCGGGGGCTGGCAGGTTATCTGCTGGGCGCTTGTCCTGTCGCTACCGATCATGGCGACGCTTGCCCTCGTCACCATGCCGCCGTCCTTTGCCGAAACCGGGCAGCCAGCCTGGCTCGGCCTTGCCTATGTCTCGGTCTTCAGCATGCTGGTGGGGTTCGTCTTCTGGTATCGGGGGCTGGCACAGGGCGGCATTGCCGCGGTCGGTCAGCTGCAATTGCTCCAGCCGTTCTTCGGCCTGGTTCTCGCGGCCACACTGCTGAACGAGGCGGTGAGCTGGCCCATGGTCGCCGTGACCGCCGCCGTGGTTCTCTGTGTTGCCGGAGCCAAGCGCTTCGCGAAATGAGCCGGTCGGTGAGGACATGGATCCAAGGGATTTCGCGTTTTTGCCTCCGGCGGACCGGGGTTCCAGCGTAGAAAAATCTCAGCTGATTTCACGGCCCTCGCGGCGCAACAGCCCGCAATGCGGTCATGACGATCGCATCGCCAAACTCCGGCGAGACCAGGCGATGCCCGACCAGAAGGCGGAAGAAAACGGGTCCGTAGATCATGTCGAGGAAGGCCTCAAGATCAAGAGGCGGGACAATTTCTCCCCGAGCCAGCGCCTGTTCAAGGATGATGCGACCGGCGTTCCGGCTCGACAGGATCACTTGGTTGCGGAATGCCTTGGTGAATTCGCTTTCCGGGTCCGCGGCCGCCAGCGCCATGGTGATTTGCCGCCCGCGCGTGCTGGCGAAGGCCGTCACCAGCCCGTGCATCTGTGCGCTGAGGGCGGCCAGCGCCGTGGCTCCTTCCGCCTCTGCTCGTGGCAACGGATTGACCAGCAGGGCGGCCATCGCCAGTTCCTGCGCATTGGCCCAGTTGCGATAGATCGTCGGTTTGCCGACGCCGGACCGCGCGGCAACTGCCTCGATCGTCAAACGACCGAAGCCTTCGGCCATCAGAATGTCATGGGCGGCGTCGAGCGCACGCTTGCGCGCCGTCGCGCTTGGCGGCCGCCCGCGTTTCTTCGATTCTGTATCGGTATCTTGACTCATATCGTTACGATACGTAACGTTAATATATGTCCCAGTCAAGGAGAAGCGCCATGCCGAGTTTCGCCAGAAAAGTAAGTGCCTATTTCATCGTAAAGGATGCAGCGCGCGCCATCGACTTTTACAAGGAAGCCTTCGGCGCAACGGAAATCTTCCGCATGACCGATCCTTCGGACGGACGGATAGGGCACGCTGAACTGCGTTTCGGAGAGACGCTGATGATGCTGGCGGATGAATACCCGGATTTCGGCGCCCTGTCTCCGGATACCATCGGCGGCTCGCCTGTGACCTTCCACGTCGACACCGGTTCGACCGATGCGGCGGTCGCGCAGGCCCTCGCGGCCGGGGCAACGCTGTTGCGCCCGGCAACGGACCAGAGTTTTGGCGAGCGGGTGGCGCAGGTGCTCGATCCCTACGGCCATCGCTGGATGCTGTCGCAGACCATCGAGCAGGTCACGCCTGAAGAGATGCAGCGGCGCTGGAACGAAGGGACATCTGCATGAGCGAGCGCGGCGGACCTGGGAGCGCTCAAGGAGGCCGAGCGAGCCCTCAACGCGGGGATGGTCTCAAACGATCCCGCGCAGATATCGGTTTGCATCACGCAAGACTGGGGGGATGACGCCCGCGACACGATGACCACGGCGCCACGCAGACGTGTTCAGCTACCAAACCATCCGGCACTTTTGGCAACTGAGAAAGCCTTGAAGGCATCGAGGGTCTCCGCACTGACGTGATGTTCGATGCCTTCAGCGTCGATGCGCGCCTTATCCGCACTTATGCCAAGCGCGCGCAGAAAGCTCTCGACGATCTGATGACGCTCTCGGCTCCTTTCGGCAAACTCGTTGCCCTCTGGCGTCGGGAAAACGCCACGATAAGATTTTTGTTGAATGAACCCCTCGGCGGCAAGACGCTTGAGCATCTTTGCGACCGTTGGCTGAGCGACACCTAGCCTTTGTGCGATGTCAACTTGGCGGGCCTCGCCGCCATCGGCGATCAAGTCGGCGATCAGTTCCACATAATCTTCCACAAGTTCAGTGCGGCGGTTGTTGCGCGTTCGGCGAAAACTCTCGACCTGTGCATCCGCATCGACAAGGGCGCCTTGGAAACTATCCGGCGTTGGTTTGACGGACATTGAACGCACTCTTTTTTCCAAGGACCGGCCATGGTGATACTGGCGGCCTCTGCGGCATTCCTGATGTTGATGGCGATCTCACGACGCGGTGGGCGGCCGAGTGGTCTTGCGCTTGCCACCTATATCGCTCTCGGAATCGGACTGCACAATCTTGGTGAAGGGCTTGCGATCGGCGCGGCCTTCGCCGCAGGTGCCGCGGGCCTGGGCACCTTCCTCGTTATGGGGTTCACCCTGCACAACATCACCGAAGGCATCGGTATGCCGCCCCGCTCTTGAAGACGAGACCGCCGCTCTGGCGGTTCGCCGCCTTGGCACTGCTCGCGGGTGGACCGGCAGTCATCGGCATGTGGATCGGCAGCCTCGCCTATGCGCCGCAACGGTCGGCAATCGCGCTCGCCATCGACGCGGGGGCCATCCTGCAGGTTATTGTCGAAGTCGGCGCATTTCTGGCGCGATCCTACGGAGAGCGCCTTGCAGGCCCGCTAACACCTCCCATTCTAGCCGGTGCTACCGTGGGGGTCGCCTTCATGTATGCTACGGCAATGCTTGTGAAGATCTAGGTTGCGTGCTCGCGGCGGCAAAATGCGCGGAAAGGCGGCCGCAAGCACTTTCGCCCGCGGCCGGTGAACTGCCCCGTAGCGATAAAAAGGGGCACTGCTATGAACAGCCGGTGCCCGCGATTGCCGAAACCCTTACAAAATCTCGGTCGCGGCGATCTGGATGCCGAAACCTTCAAGGCCGACATAGTGGCGCTCGCGCGAGGAGATCAGCTTGATCGAGGTGATGCCGAGATCTTTCAGAATTTGCGCGCCAAGGCCGATTTCCAGCCATTCGCTTTCGCGTGCCTGCGCCTCGTCATGGCCTTCGCGGTCATGTTTGCCCTTGCGGGCGGTCTGCGAGGCACCGACGCCGACAGAGCCTTCGCGCAAATAGACGATGACGCCGCAGCCTTGTTCGGACATGCGCTTCATGATGGCATCGAGCTGGCAATCCTTGCCGAAGACGTCGGCCGCGACATTTTCCAGATGCAGGCGCACCGGAATATCGACACCGTCGCGGATGTCGCCAAAGATCACGGCGAGATGCTGCATCGGATCCCAGGGCAGGGAATAGGCATTGGCCTTGGCCTTGCCATAGGGCGTATCGACATCGAACGTCGCCTCGAGCTCGATCAGCGTTTCCTTGCGCTGGCGGTAGGCGATGAGGTCGGCGACCGAAACCTGCTTCAACCCGTGTTTTTCGGCAAATTCGGTAACCTGCGGGCCGCGCGTCACTGTGCCGTCGTCATTGACCAGTTCGCAGATGACGCCAATCGGCGGCAGGCTGGCGAGCTTGCAGAGATCGACGGCGGCTTCCGTATGGCCAGAGCGCATCAACACGCCGCCTTCGCGGGCAACCAGTGGGAAGATATGGCCGGGGCGGACGAAATCGGCCGGGCCGACATTCGGATTGGCGAGGTTGCGCACCGTCAGCGTCCGGTCGTCGGCGGAGATGCCGGTTGTCGTGCCGTGCTTGAAATCGACGGTCACGGTGAAGGCCGTGGTGTGGGCCGAATCGTTCTCGGCCACCATGGCATTGAGGTTGAGACGCTTGGCCTCTTCTTTCGGCATCGGCGTGCAGACGATGCCTGAGGTATGGCGGACGATGAAGGCCATCTTTTCCGGCGTGCAGTGAACGGCGGCGACGATCAGGTCACCTTCGTTCTCGCGGCCGTCGTCGTCGGTGACGACGACGATCTCGCCGGCCTCGAAGGCCCGGATGGCATCGGCAACGCGCTTCTGGTCAAAGGGCATGGTAGTTCTTCCTTGAAGTTACTTGAGGCGTCCGGTTTGGCCTCGGTCGCGCAGGTAGTGATCGGCAATCGTGCAGGCGAGCATGGCCTCGCCGATCGGCACGGCGCGGATCCCGACGCAGGGGTCGTGGCGGCCCTTGGTGCGGACATCGACATTGTTGCCGTCACTGTCGATCGACTGGCGCTGGGTGAGGATCGAGGAGGTCGGCTTGATGGCGAAGCGGGCGATCACCGGCTGGCCGGTCGAAATGCCGCCCAGGATACCGCCGGCATTGTTCGACAGGAAAATCGGCTTGCCGTCATTGCCCATGCGCATCTCGTCGGCGTTTTCCTCGCCGGTGATTTCGGCTGCGCCGAAACCGTTGCCGATCTCGACGCCCTTGACGGCATTGATCGACATCAGGTTGGAGGCAATGTCCTGGTCGAGCTTGGCATAGATCGGCGCGCCGATGCCGGCGGGGACGCCTTCGGCGATCACTTCGACTACCGCGCCGACCGAAGAGCCGGCCTTGCGAATGCCGTCAAGATACTCTTCCCAGACCGGAACAATCGCCGGATCAGGCGCGAAGAAGGGGTTGTTGCCGACTTCGTTCCAGTCCCAGTTGTCGCGGTTGATCTTGTGCTTGCCGATCTGGACCAGCGCGCCGCGCACCAGAAGTCCCGGCACGACCTTGCGGGCAAGGCCGCCGGCGGCGACCCGCGCCGCCGTCTCACGGGCCGACGAGCGTCCGCCGCCGCGATAGTCGCGAATGCCGTATTTGAGGTCGTAGGTGTAGTCGGCGTGTCCCGGCCGGTAGCTCTTGGCGATTTCCGAATAATCCTTGGAGCGCTGGTCGGTATTCTCGATCATCATCGAGACCGGCGTGCCGGTGGTGATCATCGTCTCGCCATCGGGGTCCAGCATGACGCCGGAGAGCACCTTGACCAGATCGTCCTCGCGGCGCTGGGTGACGAAGCGGGACTGGCCGGGCTTGCGCTTGTCGAGCCAGGCCTGCAACTCGGAAAGCGTGAAGCGGATGCCGGGCGGGCAGCCGTCGATGACGCAGCCAAGCGCGATTCCGTGGCTTTCGCCCCAGGTGGTAACGCGGAAAAGATGACCGAAGGTGTTGTGCGACATGTCCAGAACCGATGTGTAAACCGCCGGCGTTCAAGGCGCCTGCATGCGACATTCATTCGGCCGTGACTATTAGTGGGAAAATGCAGGAAAGGGAAAACCTTTCTGGCAAAATATGGCGATTGGCGCGTGAACAGTGTGTCTCGTCAGGGAAAAAACGGTCAGGACGCCAGTTGCAGGGCTTCGTTGGTGGCGAATGCGACGAATTTCTCGAAAGTCAGCGGCTTAGCGAAGGCATAGCCCTGCAGCAGATCGCAACCGAGCAGCCCGAGCATTTCCGCATGCGCCATGGTCTCCACGCCTTCGGCCACGGTTTCGATGCCGAGCGAGCGGCCGATCTCGATGATCGAGCGGATCAGCGCCTGCTCGCTGCGGGCTTTCAGAATGGGAGCAACGAGCTGCCGGTCGATCTTCAGCCGCTTCGGCTTGATCTTCAAAAGGCTGACGATCGAGGTGTGGCCTGTACCGAAATCATCGATCTCGATATCGATGCCGAGCTTCTTGATACCCTCGATATTGGCGGTGACGATGTCGTCGCTCTCATCGAGGAAGATCGATTCCACCAGTTCGAAAGAGAGCTGGCCCGGCTTGAACGAAAGGCCCTGCAGCGAATTCAAGAGCGTGTCGTCGCTCAATCGCTTGGCCGAGACATTGACGGAAACCTTCGGCACGTCGATGCCCATCGCAGCCCAGCGCATCGCATCGATCAGCGCCCGGTCAAGGACGATCCGGTCGAGCGTGGCAACGACGTTGAGCTCTTCGGCGATCTCAAGGAACGTGTCGGGCGTCAGAACGCCGTCGCGCGGATGGTTCCAGCGGATCAACGCTTCGACGCCGGAAAGGCGTAGGGTTCCTGCCTCGAATTGCGGCTGATACCAGGCGGCGAACTGGTTCTTCTCGATGCCTTCGAGGATTTCGTCTGCAATGCGCTTGGTGGTGATGATTTCCGCCTGCAGCGCCTCGGTGAAGAATTCGCAGCGATTGCGGCCGCTTTCCTTGGCCCGGTAGAGGGCGATATCGGCATTGACCAGAAGCTGGCGTTCATCGATCGCCATGTCGCCGGCAAGTGCGATGCCGATCGAGACACCGAAGCGGCAGGGGAAGCCGTTGTAGTCAACCGGCTGGCGCATCTCGGCGATGATGCGTTCCGAGAGGATCGAGAGAAAGTCCTTGCCCGGCGGGTCGGCGACCAGGACGACGAACTCGTCGCCGCCGATGCGGGCAACCATGTCGCCGTCGCGCACATTGGAGCGCAGAATTTTCGATGCATGCACCAACATCGCATCGCCCGCCGCATGGCCGAGCGTGTCGTTGATCTGTTTGAAGCGGTCGAGATCGATATGCAGGATGGCGATGTTCTGCAGGCCATCCTGGCGTGCAGCCGACAGCGTCTCCAGTTCCATGTCGAGCATGCGGCGATTGCCGAGCCCGGTCAGCGGATCGTGCAGCGCATTATGCTCGATGCGGTCCTTGGCCTCGGCGAGCTCGCCGTTCTTGGCTTCCGCCATCGCCTTCGCAGTCCTCAGTTGCTCGGTCATCAGCACGTCGTCCGTGACGTCCCAGCTGATACCGGTAATCTTCGCCTTGCCGTCGGCGCCGGTATGCGTCGAGCCGACATTGCGCACGTGGCGGACGTTGCCGTCCGGCATGACGATGCGATATTGCGAACGGTATTCGAGGTCTTCATCCAGCGCCTTGAACAAGGTGAGCGAGGCTGAGGTGATGTCGTCGGAATGAACGGTCCGCCGCCAATCGGCGTAGCTTGGTGCGCCATCGCCGGGCGGCAAGCCGTGCAGATGATACATCCGCTTGTCCCAGGAACGACGCTGCGTGTCGAGGTCGATCTCCCAGATGCCGATCTTGGAGGATTCGAGCGCCAGATTGAGCCGGTGCGATACGGTCAGAAGTTCCCGTTCGCGGGATCGCAGCGTGGCAATGTTGCGCTGGCGTTCGTTGACGAGACCGCCGGTCAGTAAAATCGGGGCAATGATGATCGCGGCGGCGATGAGAATGGTGATGTCCAGCCAGGTGCTGTTGTCCGGCTCCTGCGCCCAGCCACTGGCCGGGATCGCCGCAAGCTCCCAGGAGCCGCCGGGAAGACTGAGCTGGCGAATGACCGGGGCCTTCTCGAAGATGTCTGTATCGCCGAAAAAGGCATCCTGAATATTGTTCTTCACCGAGACGTCGCGGATAGCGAGCTGCATGTCGACATGCCGGTGCCCGTGATCGGTTTCGTCGTCGTGCTTACCTTTATCAAGAAGCCGCGCGTTGCTATAGATCTCCTTCTCGTCGATGACGGCTTCGATGAAGCCCCAGAAGGCCACCGTTTCATTGCTCTTGGTGAAGACGGGAGAAAACAGGTTGAAGCCGGTGCGACCGCTCGGCAGCCGCACCGGGCCGGCGATGATCGGCTTCGCTTTCGATTGGGCGCGATCGACGGCGATCCTGGAGGAGCGGAATTTCTTGAAATCGGTGCCGATCATCCGCTCGTTTCCGACGAGCGGAAACGTCATGCGGATAACGGCGTCGGGCGCGGCGCTGACACGCACCATCTGGGGATTCTGCAGGAGCAGCTTGGTCGCCAACTGCTCGAAAACCGGTTGCGGCATGTCGGGGGCGACGGAGAAACTATTGGCAAAGCCGCGAAGGGCGGTGATGTTGTTGTTGATTTCGCTCTGCAGCCGCGTGGAGATCAGGTTGAGCTCGCTCTCGACGTTGGTCTTCAGTTCGCTGTGAAAGTTTTGACGGTTCTGCTCCTTGAAGAAATAGCCACCGGTGAAGACGACGGCAGCAGCAATGACGGCGGGAAAAAGCGACGGTTTCGCCAGCCTCGCGAGCGTCCAGGCGCGGTGACGGATTGTAGCGCTTTTGGTCAACGTTCAAGAACCCCATATTCCCCGGCATGACGGTAAACATTGAGTCTTAAGATTGGCTTTAGAGGCTGATCCTGCTATCAAATCCGCGCTTCGCCGATCGGATGGGGTACGTCAGTCACGATTTGGTCGCCATGAAAATGTCCGATCGGCCAAACTCTTAAAAGTCATGGCAACGGGCGATTTTTGCCACAATCAGGGGTCAAACAGTGGGCAGTATGAAATTGAATGAATCACTGAAGAGGGCAAGAAAGATGCGTTTCATCGTTGCCGCATTGATGGCCGCAGCCGGGTTCTTTTCGCCACTCGCTGCATTTGCCGAAAGCGCGGATGTCGAAGCTGTGATTACCGGCGTCGATACCGACAAGCTGAGCCTTTCCCTGGATGACGGCAAGAGCTACCAGGCGCCTGAGGAATTCAACTTCGATGGCCTCAAGGAAGGCGTCAAGGTTCTGGTGTTCTACACCGAAGTCGATGGCAAGCGCATCATCAACGATCTGGAAATTGTTCAGTAATTTCCGTTGCTTCCGTCGTGATCCGATGCTTTCGCCGTGACGGCGAAGGCTTTCTCAAAGCCAGCCGATCGCGCCGTTTTCGATTTTCAAGATCCTGTCCTGAGGAATGGCACCAAGCGCCGCTTCCTCGGCATCCATCGCACCGCACATCTTGAACAGCGTGCGGATCACGCCGCCATGGCTGACGCAGATCGTGGGTGCGGAAACGCTGGAGAGCCAGGCGCCGACGCGCCAGGAGAGGATTTCGTAACTCTCGGCGTCAGGCCCCGGTGGAATGAAATCCCATTTCGACAGTTCGCGCTCGGCCACGCGTTCCGGCATTTCCAGTTCCAGCTCTGCCAGCGTATAACCTTCCCAATCGCCGAAGGAGACTTCTTTCAGCCTCTCATCCGTGCCGTAGCCGGAACGGGGAAGGCCCATGGCTTCCCGGGCCAGTTCCATGGTCTCGCGGGTCCGATGGAGCGGGCTTGCGACGAAATCGAAATTTTCCGCTTGCCTGCCGAGAAGAGAAAGAAGCGCGTGACCATTACCGCTCGCCTGCCGCCTGCCGGTGTCATTGAGGGGAATGTCCTTCTGGCCCTGGAGGCGGATCTGCGCATTCCAGTCGGTCTGTCCGTGACGGATCATATAAATGAGCACGGATCAACTCCGGGGCAGGGGTATGCAACCCTTATTTGGGTAGCCGGGGCTCGATGTTAATGACGAGCCCCGGAATTCTTGCGTATCGCTTCAGTCCTTGATGACGGCGATGTCAGGCGCATCGACAGCCTTCATGCCAACGACGTGATAGCCGCTGTCGGCGTGATGCACTTCGCCGGTCACCGAACGGGAGAGATCCGAGAGCATGTAGAGGCCGACATCGCCCACTTCCTCGATGGTGACAGTGCGGCGCAGCGGTGCGTTGTACTCGTTCCACTTGAGGATATAGCGGAAGTCGCCAATGCCGGAAGCGGCCAGCGTCTTGATCGGGCCGGCGGAAATCGCGTTCACCCGGATGTTCTTCGGGCCGAGGTCGACGGCCAGATATTTGACGCTCGCTTCGAGGGCTGCCTTGGCAACGCCCATGACGTTGTAGTTCGGCATGACCTTCTCTGCGCCGTAATAGGTCATCGTCAGCATCGAGCCGCCATCGGTCATCAGCTTTTCGGCGCGGCGAGCGACGGCGGTGAAGGAGTAGACGGAAATCTGCATCGTCATCGCGAAGTTCGCTGCCGACGTATCGACATAGCGGCCGGTCAGTTCGTCCTTGTCGGAAAAGCCGATCGCATGCACGACGAAATCGATCTTTCCCCACAGTTTTTCGAGGTTGTCGAACACGGCATCGATCGTGGATTCGTCACTGACGTCGCAATGGCCGGCCATGACCGCGCCGAGTTCCTCAGCCAGAGGTTCTACCCGCTTCTTCAAGGCGTCGCCCTGATAGGTGAGCGCGATCTCGCCGCCCTGCGCATGAATTGCCTTGGCAATACCCCATGCGATCGATCGGTTGTTTGCGACGCCCATGATAAGGCCGCGTTTACCTTTCATCAGACCGGATGTTTGCGACATGCCGTTATGCCCCCAATATTGCCTCTGTTTCCGTCAGCCGTTGCTGGTTGGAAATTCCGCATCGTTAAACCTGCCGGAACCGCGCGCCGCTTCGTGGTCGCGCCGGTCCTGAATTTTCGAGCATTGGCTATGGCATAGCCGCCATTGTGGTTCAAGCGTGGTGCAGATCAGGAACTGTTAGTCCCGGTAATAATGGGTCAGCATCCACCGGCATTGTCGTAAAAACGTTACAAATACAGTCCGTTGCGCAGGCTGCGCATGAGGTCGGTGACTTTCTCGTCCGGCTTTTCCCACAACATAAGCCGCAACTCGACCAGCAAATCGCCGCGTTTGCCATCGGCAGACGGCAGTCCGTGACCTTCGAGCCGGATCACATGGTCGGAGCCGGACCAGGCCGGAACCATCACCTTGACCGGGCCTGTCAGGGTTTCCGCCGTGGTCTCGCATCCGAGCACGGCGTCCTGGATGTTCACCGGCAGCGTCGTGCGCAGGTCGGTACCATCTGGTCGGAAGGCGCCGTCCTGGGCAATACGGACGGTCACCACGACGTCACCACGCAGCATGCCGTTCAGCCGGTAACCCTGTTCCTTGAGACGAACGACGCTGCCATCGGTCGCGCCGGCCGGCAGGCTGACCTTCAGGGTCTGACCGTCGGGCAGCGTTGCCGTTGCCTTCTCGCGGCGAAAAATGTCTTCGACCGAGACGGTGACGTCGCAGAAGATTTCCGGCACCTTGTCGGCGGTCTTGTTCGCCGCACCGCGAATGCGCCGGACGATGGCCGAGACCAATTCGGCGGCAGGCGCCGCAGCGCGGGGAAAACCGCCGAAGCTTGTTGGCTTTTCGACTGTTTCTGCTTTCGCTTCCGGTTTTGCGTCGGGTTCGGTCACCGCCTCGCCTTTTGGTTCGGCTTTCGCTTCCGGCTTGGGCTCGGCCTTGGCTTGCGGTGCGACCGTGGCCGGCTTTCTCTCCTGCGGCTTGACGCGATTGTCAGTGCCGAAGATGCGCGAAATCATCTCGTCGGCCGTTTCCGGATCGACGGTTTCTTCCTCGGCGGCGCCGCGGCGCTTGCGCTTCATTTCTTCCATGCGGCGCAGTTCTGCCTCGCGGCGTGCATAGTCGTAGCGGTTGCGCAGCTTCGGGTCCTTCAGTACCTCGTAGGCGCGGCCGGCTTCGGCAAAGCGTTGGGTCGCCAGCGGATCGTCCTTGTTCTGATCGGGATGCACGGCCTTGGCCACCGCCCGCCAAGCGGCCTTGATCTCGTCCGCTCCGGCATTGCGTCTGACGCCGAGCACTGAATAGGGATCGCGCATGCATCTCACCGCTCTTGAGGGCCGAGGCACCGCATCCAGCGGTTCGTTTCAGCCTGTTGAAACAACGAGGAAACCGCGCCACGCCGGGCACGCTCCTGATGGTTGCGATGATGAGAAGCCGCTGCTTAAATATCGGTTAGCCGCCAGGCCGGAATGGCGTTGCGCGGGCCCGGTCGCGCGAGTTTGTCGAAGCGTGGTTAATGGCAGGTAGCGGAATTTGGCGGTTGGCTTAGGCTAGCTGCGCGGGCCGAAACTGGTGAGATACCATTCGCCGGTTCCCAGCATGCAGGTCTTGCCGTCGAATTTGGCGATGCCCTGGTAGGAATGGCGGGTCGTGGTAAAGCTGCGGCAGACGGTGCCGTTCACCTCTTCCTCGGCGATGCTGCTGATGACGCCGGCGCTGCCGGAACTTGCATTGGCCCAGGGGATCGGGTTTCCGGTAATCTTCGTCACATCGGCGGAGGATACCGCATTGCGCACGGTAATGGCGTCGGCGTTATCCTCGTCATTACTCGGCTGCGGCACGGAACCGGTGGCAACAGTCCTGTCGACATCGGAGGAGCCCGCAAGGCCAAGGCCGGCCCCCATGCATCCCGACAGGGCGCCTGCGGCGAGACACAGAGCGGCCATTCCCGTCAACCGGGAGAAACCCTTTGTGTCCTTGATCCACTTTGCTATGTCTTGCACGGCATACCTGTCAGACTCGAAAGAGCAGCTTCGAGGTCCAAGGACGCATCGGCAGGCTCTGACACTTTTTTGTCGGCGGGCGGCCCCCTCGGGCTCTATCGCCACATCACGGCATTGGAAGACAATATGAGCGAGACTGGGTTAACAACTGGTGACTTCACGGAAGAGAACGAGCCCTTTTCCCTTTTTGGCACATGGCTGAAAGAGGCGCAGGCATCGGAGATCAACGATCCCAATGCCTTGGCGCTGGCAACTGTGGATGCCGATGGCCTGCCGGATGTGCGCATGGTCCTGTTGAAGGACTTCGATCAGCGCGGCTTCGTGTTCTTCACCAATTTCGAGAGCAAGAAGGGCGAGGAAATCCTCGGCAGCATGAAGGCGGCGATGTGCTTTCACTGGAAGACCTTGCGCCGTCAGGTGCGGGTGCGTGGTCCCGTCGAGATCGTCAGCAACGAAGAGGCGGACGAATATTTCAGGACCCGCGCCCGCGGCAGCCGCATCGGCGCCTGGGCGTCGAAACAATCGCGTCCGCTCGAAAGCCGCTTCGCGCTGGAAAAGGCCGTGGCCGAATATACCGCTCGCTATGTCATCGGTGAAATCCCGCGCCCGGACTACTGGTCCGGTTTCAGGATCAAGCCGACTTCGATCGAGTTCTGGAAAGACGGCGCCTTCCGCCTGCACGACCGTATCGAGTTCCGCCGCGATAGCCCGGAGGGCAACTGGAGCAAGGTAAGGATGTATCCCTGACCACAGACGGGCTAGCTGCCGCCCATCAGCCTGAATGGTGTCCCGGAGGCAAGCGCGCTGACATAGCCCGCCTTCTGGAAGTGTCCGTTCAGCGAGATGCGGGGCAGCGCGGCCGTTTCGACGCCATTGGCCAGCGTGCCCGGCTGGGTGGTAACGGCGGTTGTGAAGCCGAGGTCTCTGGCGGCCCGGTGATCGCGCGGCGAAACGGTACCCGTATAGCCATAGGGATAGGCAAACGATGGCGGCCGGCGACCAATGATCCGCTCGACGCGCATGGCCGACCGTTCCATCTCGGTTCGCACAGCATCGTCGGTCAGGCGCGCCAGGGCGCGATGTGTGATCGTGTGGGCGCCAAGGCTGGCCAGAGGGTTTTCAATGAGTTTCCGCAGGCCGGCTTCATCCAGCGTGAGGTCTGCCGTCAGCTTCAGCGCATCGACGCCCTGAAGACTGGCCATGACCTTCAGCCGGTCCACGGCCGTCGTTTCGTCGATCGCATGGATGAAGGCGGCGATACGATCGAAGGCGACCTGCTTTTGGAGCAGTGTCGCGACTGGCAGCGCCTCTATGTCCTTGTCGAATTGGAACTTGAGGCTCGTCTGCCGCTCCAACAGGTCGGCGAGCACTTCCCACCACAGGATTTCGGTCCGGTCGATAAATCCGCCGGTGACGAAGACGGTGAATGGCACGCCATGCCTGGAGAAGACCGGGGCCGCGTAGTCGAGATTGTTGCGATAACCGTCGTCGAGCGTGAACGCCGCGACTGGCTGAGGATCGTTCGAGGCGAGGTGAGCGGGCAGCGCGTCCAGCGCAATGAACCGGTAGCCGTCGCGCTTCAGCCGGGTGATCGCCGTGTCGAGAAAGTTCGGCGTGATTTCCAGATGGGCGTTGGGGTCGAAGAAACGGGGCTTTTTCGGGCGGACGTGATGGAGCGTGAAGATCGCGCCGCGTCCGCGCGCATGCCGAATCAGGCCGGCGGCATTCGCCAGCCGCGCGGCTTCGAGCCCGCCGGTGATGGCGGCGCGTTTGACGAGTTTTTGCAACATGGCTTTCACGGGCTTTTTCCGACGCTTGGCGATCGAGTTTCGACGACCGGACTGTAGCGGCAGCGGTGTTAACGCCTGTTGAATCCGCGACTAGGCGTTGCAAAAAGAGAAAGCCAGGTCTTCACGCGATGTGTCTACTTGTGTGAACAAGGGCACATCGGCGGCAGTGGTGCGCGTGACGATCATCTGAGCCGCGACAGTGGCGCCTGCCGTCAGGCCTGCGTGCCGCCGACGGTCATCTCGTTCATTCTGAGATGCGGCTGGCCGACGCCGACGGGCACCCACTGGCCGCCCTTGCCGCAATTGCCCATCCCGGTATCGAGCTTCATGTCGTTGCCGATCATGGTGATGCGCTGCATCGCCTCCGGCCCGTTGCCGATCAGCATGGCACCCTTGACCGGCGCGCCGATCTTGCCGTCGTCGATCAGATAGGCCTCGGTGCAGCCGAAGACGAATTTGCCCGACGTGATATCAACCTGGCCACCACCGAAGGAGACGGCATATATGCCCTTCTTCACCGAGGCGATGATTTCTTCGGGGGTCTTGTCGCCGCCGAGCATGTAGGTGTTGGTCATGCGCGGCATCGGCACATGCGCGTAGGATTCGCGCCGTCCGTTGCCGGTCGGCTTCATGCCCATCAACCGGGCATTCTGGCGGTCTTGCATGTAGCCAACCAGCTTGCCGTCATCGATCAGCACATTATAGCCGGACGGTGTGCCCTCATCGTCGATGGTGAGTGACCCGCGCCGGGCCTCGATCGTGCCGTCATCGACGACGGTCACGCCCTTGGCAGCGACCTGGCCGCCCATCAGTCCGGCAAAAGCCGATGTCTTCTTGCGATTGAAATCGCCCTCGAGACCATGGCCGACGGCTTCATGCAGCATCACGCCCGGCCAGCCGGAGGAAAGAACGACATCCATGGTGCCGGCCGGCGCGTCGACCGCGGACAGATTGACCAGCGCCTGCCGCAGGGCCTCGTCGGCGCCGCGCCGCCAGTTGTCGGTGGCGACGAAATCGCCGAAGCCGCGCCGGCCGCCGACGCCGTAGGAGCCGGATTCCTGCCGGTCGCCTTCGCCGACCACGACGGAGATGTTGAGGCGCGTCATCGGCCGGATGTCGTGCATGCGCTCGCCGTCGGCGCGCAATATATCGACCACCTGCCAGCTCGCGGCGATCGAGGCCGTCACCTGCCGTACCTTCGGATCCTTGGCCCGCAGATAGGCGTCGATCTCGGCAAGCAGCGACACCTTTGCCTCGAAGCTCGGTTCGCCGATCGGGTTCTCGTCGCCGTAGAGGTGTCTGTTGGTGTGCTGTGGAGCTGCCGCGTAGGTGCCGGAATAACCGCGCGTCACCGCGCCGACCGCATCGGCCGCCCGCTTCAGGGCGACAAGCGAAAGATCGCCCGCATGCGCATAGCCGACCGCTTCCCCGGCAACGGCGCGCAGGCCAAATCCCTGGTCGGTATTGAAGCTGCCGCCCTTCAGGCGGCCATTGTCGAAGGACAAAGTTTCCGACTGGCTATGCTCGATGAACAACTCGCCGTCGTCGGCACCGGAAAGCGTCTGCGCCAGCACCTCGCGCACGGCCGCCTCGTCGCTGTCGAACAGTTTGATGAGATCGGTGTTCATGGGCGAGGGCTCCAGATGCTGAGGGTATGGTGCTCTATGTAGGGGCGGAGGAGGGAGGGGGCAAGCGAAGATGTACGCCGATGACGCTACATCACTCTGGTCGCCTCGGATGACACGCAAGGAGCCTGTCGCGCCACTTCCTCCCCAGCGGAGAGAAGGTGGCGCGCAGCGCCGGATGAGGGGGAGCCTCAACTGCAGAATGTGCCGTTAGACCCCCTCATCGCCTCACTGCGTTCGGCACTTCTCCCCGCTGGGAGAAGAGGAAGGTGCGCCTCACGGCAGGGCGTCGTAGCCCTCGCCGAAACCCTTGAGGTCGACCGGGATGCCGATGCCTTCTTCCGGCGATTGAAAGACGATGAACGTGGCGGTCGCGCCGTTGCGGAATGTCTTCAACAGTTCCTCTTCCAGAACCACTTCCGCATAGCAGCCGTCCGAGAAGCAGCGGACGAAATAGGCGCGGCCGATATCCTTGCCATCGACATTGAGGCCGAGGCCGTTCGGCAGCAGAACGCCGAGCGGCGCAAGCACGCGCAGGATCTTCGCCTTGCGATCGGCGGTCTTCAAGACGACGACCGACAAGCCGACTTCCGGACGATCCTCGGCAATGACGTTCTGCATGAGCGCGCATTGCTCGGCGGTTGCCCCTGCCGGCTGGTCGCAGACGATCGACCAGGCGCCGTGGTTCGACTTCACCGTGCCGGGTGTGCCTGGCTGTTGTGCTCCGGGCTGCTGGGCCGCTGCCGTATAAGAAAGAAGAGTGGCGGCAAGTCCGAACGCCGCGATCGGCAGCCGGGAAAGGAGGGACAGGCCCATGTAAACCTCAAACTTAAGAATCAGTCGGCTATTCTTGAAGTGCGTACACGCAAATGAAAAGCCCCGGCGCGGTACATTCCAGTCCGGTGTGGCGGAAATGGGGCTCTCGCAGGAGGCGTAGACGGCAAGGCGAGCGGCGAAGCCTCTCTATAAGGGTGTATCGGCGTAGTGCCGGCTGTCTTAAATATGGTATAGGTCCGGCATCGACATGAAATGCCGGATGGTGCCGGTCTCCGCCGCGCGCCTTCGGAAGAGCCGCATCGCTTAACAGCCTGTGCGAAAAGCACGGTTTGCGCAAAAATGCCGCATGGGCTTGAATGGACAGATGTTGCGGCGCTCATCAAACTGTGGTTTGAAGCGCTTCAGTATCGCAGGGATTCTGCGTTTCGGTTTGATCCTGATCAAGCGCCCAGGGAGACATATTGTGAAAAACAAGGCTTATGCAGTTCTGGCATCGATTGCCTGTCTGCTTTTTGCTACGAACGCCTTTGCCGACAAGCCGGTCGCTTGGCAGACCAATTTTCAGACGGCAGCAACCGGAATCATGGAAGAAATTACATGGTTCGAGCACTATACGCTCTGGTTCATCATCCCGATCACGCTGTTCGTCCTGGCCCTTCTGATCTGGATCGTCATCCGGTTCCGCGAAAAGGCCAACCCGGTCCCTTCCAAGACCAGCCATAACACGATGATCGAGATCGCCTGGACGCTCGGTCCGGTCATCATCCTGCTCTTCCTGGCCATCCCGTCCTTCCAGCTCTTGACCGCGCAGCTGACGCCGCCGGCAAATCCGGACCTGACGCTGAAGGCAACCGGCAACCAGTGGTACTGGTCCTATGAGTATGAAGTCGGCGAGAGCCCGCTCACCTTCGACAGTCTGCTGATGAAGGAAGAAGATCGCGCGTCGCTCGGCAAGGAAGACAAGGCGGCATATCCGCGTCTGCTCGCCGTCGACAACGAAGTCGTCGTGCCCGTCGGCAAGACCGTTCGCGTTCTCGTGACCGCCGCCGACGTCATTCACGCCTTCGCCATGCCGGCGTTTGGCGTCAAGATCGATGCCGTTCCCGGCCGCCTCAACGAAACCTGGTTCAAGGCGGACCGCGAAGGTCTCTACTACGGCCAGTGTTCCGAGCTCTGCGGCAAGGATCATGCCTATATGCCGATCGCCATCCGCGTGGTCAGCGAAGACAAGTACAACACTTGGCTTGCTGCCGCCGCCACCAATATCGGTGAGGCGAACAAGGCACTCATGGCTTCCATCGACGGCGCGGAAAAGACCGTAGACGTCGCTGCAAACGCCGCACAGTAATTCGAAGGGGAGCTCGACCCATGGCCGGAACAACCGCGCAACACGACCACCTTCATGACCATGCCCCCAACGCCCATCAGGGACACGGGCACGACCATGATCACGACCACGCCCATAAGCCGCTGAGCTTCTTCCAGCGCTGGTTCCTCTCGACCAACCACAAGGACATCGGCACGCTCTACCTGATCTTCGCGATCATCGCCGGCATCGTCGGCGGCACGCTGTCGGTCTTCATGCGCGCCGAGCTGCAAGAGCCGGGCATTCAGATCTTCCACGGTCTGGCTTCCATGGTCTACGGCTTCGAGGGCGATGCTGCCATCGACGGCGGCAAGCACATGTTCAACGTGTTCACGACCGCGCACGCGCTCATCATGATCTTCTTCATGGTCATGCCGGCGCTGATCGGCGGTTTTGCCAACTGGATGGTGCCGATCATGATCGGCGCGCCGGACATGGCCTTCCCGCGCATGAACAACATCTCCTTCTGGCTCATCGTTCCGGCCTTCCTGCTCGTGCTTCTGTCGATGTTCGTCGAAGGCCCGGCGGGTGCCTATGGTTCGGGCGGTGGCTGGACCATCTATCCGCCTTATTCGACATCGGGCCAGCCCGGGCCGGCCATGGATATGGTGATCCTCGGGCTGCACATTGCCGGCGCGTCGTCGATCCTCGGTGCGATCAACTTCATCACCACCATCCTCAACATGCGCGCTCCGGGCATGACGCTGCACAAGATGCCGCTGTTTGCCTGGTCGGTGCTGATCACCGCCTTCCTGCTCCTGCTCTCGCTGCCGGTTCTGGCAGGTGGCATCACCATGCTTCTGACCGACCGCAACTTCGGCACGGCCTTCTTCGCGCCAGAAGGTGGCGGCGACCCGATCCTGTTCCAGCATCTGTTCTGGTTCTTCGGTCACCCGGAAGTGTACATCCTGATCCTGCCCGGCTTCGGCATCGTCAGCCACATCGTTTCGACCTTCTCGCGCAAGCCGATCTTCGGCTACCTCGGCATGGCCTATGCCATGGTCGCCATCGGCGCCGTCGGCTTCATCGTCTGGGCGCACCACATGTACACGGTCGGCATGTCGCTCGACACGCAGCGTTACTTCGTCTTCGCGACGATGGTCATCGCTGTTCCGACCGGCGTGAAGATCTTCTCGTGGATCGCGACGATGTGGGGCGGCTCGATCCGCTTCACCACGCCGATGGTCTGGGCGATCGGCTTCATCTTCCTGTTCACCGTCGGTGGCGTCACGGGCGTTCAGCTCGCCAATGCCGGCCTCGACCGTTCGCTGCACGACACCTACTACGTGGTTGCCCACTTCCACTACGTTCTGTCCCTCGGCGCCGTGTTCGCGATCTTCGCCGCCTGGTACTACTGGTTCCCGAAGATGACCGGTTACATGTATTCGGAATTCCTCGGCAAGCTGCACTTCTGGGTGATGTTCGTCGGCGTGAACCTGGTGTTCTTCCCGCAGCACTTTCTCGGCCTTGCTGGCATGCCGCGCCGCTACATCGACTATCCGGATGCCTATGCCGGCTGGAACATGGTATCGTCCTACGGCTCCTACATCTCGGCCGTCGGCGTGCTGATCTTCCTCTTCGGCGTCTTCGAAGCCTTCGCCAAGAAGCGCGTCGCCGGCGACAATCCGTGGGGCGAGGGTGCCAACACGCTGGAATGGCAGCTGACGTCGCCGCCGCCGTTCCACCAGTGGGAACAGCTGCCGCGCATCAAGTAAGCGCCGCGTTCAATCCGAAGCCGCCGGTACCGGCGGCTTCGTTCCACGCCGGGGAGAACCGGCAAGACGGCGCGGGATACGCGGCGGACGAATTCAAGGACAGGACATGAGGGTCATCGACAATCACGAAGCAATCGGCACGGAAGGCGGCGCCCGTCTTTCCGAAGCCAGTGCGCGCGATTTCTTTGAGCTCCTGAAGCCGCGCGTCATGTCGCTGGTGGTATTCACCGCGCTTGCCGGCATGGTGCTGGCGCCGGGCCACATTCATCCCTTCATCGGCTTCATCGCGATCCTCTGTATCGCCGTGGGCGCCGGAGCCTCCGGTGCCCTCAACATGTGGTACGACGCCGATATCGATGCGGTGATGACCCGCACGGCCAAGCGGCCGATCCCGGCGGGCAAGATCCTTCCGCACGAGGCGCTCGCCTTCGGCCTGACGCTGTCGGCCTTCTCCGTCTGCATTCTCGGCATCGTCGTCAACTGGCTGTCGGCCGGGCTGCTCGCCTTCACGATTTTCTTCTATGTCGTCATCTACACGATGTGGCTGAAGCGCTCGACGCCGCAGAACATCGTCATCGGCGGTGCCGCCGGCGCCTTCCCGCCGATGATCGGCTGGGCTTGCGTGACGAATGGAATTTCGATCGAAAGCATTGTGCTCTTTCTGATCACCTTCCTGTGGACTCCCGCGCATTTCTGGGCGCTGGCGCTGTTCAAGATGCGCGACTATGGCGCGGTCGGCGTGCCGATGATGCCGAATGTCTGCGGCGAGGCGACGACCAAGAACCAGATCGTCATCTATGCGGTGCTGACTGCCGTGATCGGCGTCGTGCCGACCGCACTCGGTTTCGCGAGCACCGTTTACGGCATTTTTGCTGCCTGTCTCGGCCTCGGTTTCATCTGGTACTCGATCGGCGTTCACGGCATGCCGGAGGGCGACGAGAAGATGATCCCGGCCAAGAAACTCTTTGCCTTCTCGATCCTTTATCTCTTCGCGATCTTCTCCGCGTTGATGGTCGATCATTTGATTACCACGCTGTGGCTCACTGCCGGAAAGGTTGCCTGATGGAACTCGTGACGCTGACGGACGCCCAGAAGAAATCGCGCCGCGGCCGCAACATCGCGCTCGGCTTCGTGCTCTTTGGTCTCGTTGCGGTCTTCTATGTCGTGACGCTGATCAAGTTCAGCAACGGCATGGTCCAGTAGGATCAAAAGATCATGACAACGGCGAACAAGGCAGACCAGAAGAAGGACCGGGCAAACGGCGTCATCGTCGCGTCCTGCGTCGCCTTCGTGTTCGGCATGGTCGGCATGGCCTATGCCGCCGTTCCGCTCTACGACATGTTCTGCAAGGTGACCGGCTACAACGGCACGACGAAGCGCGTCGAGCAGGCTTCCGATGTCATCCTCGACAAGACCATCAAGGTGACGTTCGATGCCAACACGGCATCCGGCTTGCCCTGGGACTTCAAGCCGGTGCAGCGCGAGATCGAACTGAAGATCGGCGAGACGGTGCAGGTGGAGTTCGAGGCGACGAACCTGTCGAAGAAGCCGACGACTGGTCAGGCGGTGTTCAACGTCACGCCGATGGCAGCCGGTGCCTATTTCAACAAGGTGCAGTGCTTCTGCTTTACCGAGACGACGCTGCAAGCCGGTGAAAAGATGGAGATGCCGGTGGTGTTCTTCGTCGATCCGGAGATCGTCAATACGGTCGAAACCAAGGGCATCAATACGCTGACGCTTTCCTACACGTTCTACCCCCGCGAACCGTCGAAGCCGATTGCCGGTCTGACGGTGAAGCCGGCGGAGACTGACAACAAACTTTGACAGATCACCGTTTTCGGCTAAGCCGGAAGCGACGACACGAGAAAGACTTATCGGGGATTATCACATGGCCGGTGCGCATCAGAAAAACCACGACTACCACATCATCGACCCGAGCCCCTGGCCGCTTCTGGCTTCGATCGGCGCTTTCATCATGGCTTTCGGCGGCGTTGCCTACATGCGCTATCTGGCCGGTGGTTCGTTCAAGATGTTCGGCCTCGAGCTTGCCAACCCTTGGGTCTTCTTCATCGGTCTCGTCGTCGTGCTTTACACGATGTTCGGCTGGTGGTCGGACACCATCAAGGAAGCGCATGAGGGCCACCACACCCGCGTCGTGTCGCTGCACCTGCGCTACGGCATGATCATGTTCATCGCTTCGGAAGTGATGTTCTTCGTCGCCTGGTTCTGGGCTTTCTTCGATGCCAGCCTCTTTTCGGGCGAGGCCATCCAGGCAACGCGTGCCGCCTTTACCGGTGGCGTCTGGCCGCCCAAGGGCATCGAGGTTCTCGATCCCTGGCACCTGCCGCTCTACAACACCGTGATCCTGCTGCTCTCGGGCACCTGCGTGACCTGGGCGCACCATGCACTGTTGCACAACGACCGCAAGGGTCTTGTCAGCGGCCTGACGCTGACCGTGTTGCTCGGCATCCTGTTCTCGACCGTCCAAGCCTACGAATATGCCCACGCGCCGTTCGCCTTCAAGGATTCGATTTACGGCGCGACCTTCTTCATGGCGACCGGCTTCCACGGTTTCCACGTTCTGGTCGGCACGATCTTCCTGCTCGTCTGCCTGCTGCGCGCGGTCAAGGGCGATTTCACCCCGAAGCACCATTTCGGCTTCGAGGCTGCCGCCTGGTACTGGCACTTCGTCGACGTGGTCTGGCTCTTCCTGTTCTTCTCGATCTACGTCTGGGGCGGCTGGGGCGCACCGCTCGCCCACGGCTGATCGATCAGTAGAGTTACGTCTTCAGACGGCCGCAGAGATGCGGCCGTTTTCATTGCATGCAAAGTAAACCTCCACCTACGGTGGAGGACTGGACGAGTTCTACACGGTAGTTGAGAGACCTCCTGCTTGAACCATTGGCGTGGCCAAGACATTCGAGCATGGAGGTTATATGGATGACCAATCGCTCTCACATGCGACCTGGGACTGCAAATATCATGTGGTCTTTGGCAGCAAATACCGGACGAAAAGATTCTACGGGGACGTACGGCGTGAGTTGGGTGAACTCTTACGTCGGCTGGCGCTGCAAAAGGGCTGCCAGATCGAGCAGCGCCAATTGATGCCCGACCATGTGCACATGCTGATATCGATCCCGCCGAAATACTCGGTGGCGCATATTGTCGGCTTTCTGAAAGGCAAGACCGCTCTTTATGTTGCCAACAAATATGCCCGCAAGCGGCGATATAAGGGGTATCACTTTTGGGCACGCGGCTATTTCGTCTCGACGACGGGCTAGAATGAGCAGGTCGTCAGACAATACATCCGTAATCAGGAAAAGGCCGACAAAGCTTCCGACTTTGCCGACCACTTCAATCGTAGCTACTAAGCGCTAACAAAACCACTTCTCGTGGTTCACGCGCAGCGTTTCAAACCTCCACCTCTGGTGGAGGTCATGACTTTGTTGGGACCTTCGATTGGATTGACGAAATGTATCCCGTCGGATACAAAAGCCTATGCTCGTATCCAGCCAGAAGCGCGACATCGCCGCCGCCTTGAAGATGGCAAAAGATCTTCAGAAGGATAAATCATGACAACGATCTCAAGATTCGATGTCTCCGAGTTTCTGGACGATGACGAACTCGTCGCAGAATACCTCGCCGCCGCCATGGAAGACGAAAATCCGGATGTCTTCATCGCCGCGCTCGGAGATGTCGCCAAAGCGCGCGGCATGGCCGAGATCGCCAAGGCCTCAGGGCTTGGTCGCGAAAGCCTCTATAAGTCTCTTCGTGGAGGATCGAAGGCCCGCTTTGAGACGCTGCACAAGATCGTCAATACGCTCGGTTTGAAGATGACGATCGTCGCCGCCAATGAGCCCTCCGCTTGACGTACAAGCCTGAGGTCGCGGCGCGGCATCTTTGTCGCAGTTTTTGCGTTGGACGCCGCCTTTTGCGGGCGCTAGGTAGTTGGTGAGCCTCGTATGTCACTGTAGCCAGCTATCGGAAAGAGAACAGATGAACGAAGACAGCGCACATTTCCCGCCGGTCGATCCGGTCAAGGCCGGGATAAAGGGGCTTTGCCCGCGCTGCGGCCAGGGAAAGCTGTTCGACGGGTTCCTGAAGATGAAACCGGCCTGCGCCAGCTGTGGTCTCGACTACACGTTCGCCGATTCCGGCGACGGTCCGGTGGTGTTCGTCATCCTGATCGTCGGCTTCGTCGTCGTTGGCGCGGCTCTGTGGATGGAGGTCAACATCAATCCTCCGCTCTGGGTGCATTTCCTGCTCTGGATCCCGCTTGCCACCACCTTCAGCCTCGTGCTGATGCGCATGCTCAAGGGCATCCTGATTACCCTGCAATTCCGCAACAATGCGCGCCAAGGCGAGATCGATCGTGGCTGAGACTGCAAGCGGAAGAGACGGCGGCAGGCTGATCGGCCGCGCGGCGGGCGTTGTGCTCGTTCTGATCGCGCTCGCCATCCTTTTGTCGCTCGGCACATGGCAGATGCAGCGGCTCCATTGGAAAGAGGGTCTGCTGGCGGCAATCACTGAGCGCCGCGCAGCACCTCCGGTCGATCTGGCCGCGATCGAGGCGATGACCAAGGCCGGCGAGGACATCGACTACCGCACGGTACGGGTCAGCGGCACCTATCTCAACAATAAAGAACGGCACTTCTTCGCGACCTACGAGGGCCGGACTGGCTATTATGTCTATACGCCGCTTGAGCTCGCCGATGGCCGCGTCCTTCTCGTCAATCGCGGCTTCGTCTCCTTCGAGCGCAAGGAGCCGGAGATGCGCAAGCAGGGGCAATTGACCGGCGAACAGACCGTCACTGGTCTTGCTCGCGTCAAACTCACCGAGAAGCCGTCCTGGGTGGTGCCGGACAATGATATCGCCAAGAACATCTTTTACTGGAAGGATCTTGACGTCATGGCATCGAGCGCCGGTCTTGATCCGGCCCGCACTGTCCAGTTCTTCGTCGATGCAGACGCAACGCCCAATCCGGGCGGCATGCCGATCGGCGGCGTCACGCAATTCGATCTGCCGAACAACCATCTGCAATATGCCGTCACATGGTATGGCCTGGCCGCGGCGCTGGTCGCTGTCACCGGAGTGTTCATCCTCCGGCGGAAGAAATAATTCGGAGGCGTTGCCTTCAACGCATATAACGACTGCTGGGGGAGCTCATGACTATCATCGCCACGATCCTGATTGCCTTGACCGCCGTGATGCATATCGGCTTTCTCGTGCTCGAAATGTTTCTCTGGACCGGGCCGCAGGGACGTAAAGTGTTTCGCATGTCGGCAGAGCAGGCACAGGCGACGAAGGTGCTGGCGGCCAATCAGGGACTTTACAACGGGTTCCTGGCCGCTGGCCTTGTCTGGTCGCTCGTGGCTTCGCCGGCGGAATTTGCCTTTCAACTGAAACTGTTCTTCCTTGTGTGCGTGATCGTTGCCGCTATATATGGCGCGTGGTCGGTCAAGCCGCGCATCCTGCTGGTGCAGGGTGGCCCGGCGATCCTGGCACTTGTATTCACTATTCTGGCATCCTGATAAATGGCGTCTTCTCTCATCGCAAAGAAACCGATCACCATCCGCCTCTGCGGCCCGCGCGGCTTTTGCGCCGGTGTTGACCGGGCGATCCAGATCGTCGTTCTGGCGCTGAAGGAATATGGCGCGCCCGTCTATGTCCGCCACGAGATCGTTCACAACCGTTATGTCGTCGAGGGGCTTGAAGCCAAAGGCGCGATCTTCGTCGAGGAGCTCGACGAGATCCCCGAAGAACATCGCAAGCAGCCGGTGGTCTTTTCCGCTCATGGTGTGCCGAAGTCGGTGCCCGCCGATGCAGAGAGCCGCAATCTGTTCTATCTCGATGCGACGTGCCCGCTGGTCTCCAAAGTCCACAAACAGGCAATGCGCCACCAGCGCCTCGGCCGCCATGTCGTGCTGATCGGCCATGCCGGCCATCCGGAAGTCATCGGCACCATGGGGCAATTGCCGGAAGGCGCCGTATCGTTGATCGAGACGGTCGAGGATGCGGACAATTACGTGCCTCCGGATCCAGACAATCTCGGCTTCGTCACCCAGACGACGCTGTCGGTCGATGACACGGCCGGCGTCATCAAGCGGCTGCATGAGCGCTTTCCCAACCTGACGGCTCCCGCGGCCGATTCGATCTGCTATGCCACGACAAACCGCCAGGAAGCCGTGAAGCAGGCCGCGCCCGGCTGCGACCTTTTCCTCGTCGTCGGTGCGCCGAATTCCTCCAATTCCAAGCGGCTGGTCGAGGTTGCCCTCCGGGCCGGCGCGAAAAAATCCGTGCTTGTCCAGCGCGCGTCGGAAATCGACTGGGATGCGATCGGCGATATCTCTACGGTGGGCCTGTCGGCCGGCGCGTCGGCGCCGGAAGTCATCGTCAACGAGATCATCGAGGCTTTTCGCGAGCGTTACGATGCGTCGGTGGAGCTTGCCGATACGGTCGAGGAGACCGAGAACTTCCTCGTCAACCGCGAGCTTCGCCATGTGCCGCTGACGACCCAGGATATGGCGTTCGTGAATGGAGATTAGGCTATGAGGGCAGGTGGCATGGATCCTCGGGTCAGGCCCGAGGATGACGACCTTGGGTTTCCTGCCATTCTCAAGCCAGCCGTTACCGTTGCGATTGCTCCGTCGCTCCGTCATCCTCGGGCCTGACCCGAGGATCCATGCCCCGGCAAAACAATTTCAACACTCACAACCGCGAGAACAGGCCTTGGCAGTTTACACCGACATCACGGAAGACGATCTTGCCCGGTTTCTGGCAGCCTATGACGTTGGCCGGCTCACCTCCTACAAGGGCATTGCCGAGGGCGTGGAAAACACCAATTTCCTGCTGCACACGACCAAGGGTTCCTACATCCTGACGCTGTACGAAAAGCGGGTGGACCAGAACGACCTGCCGTTCTTCCTAGGACTGATGCATCATCTGGCCGACAAGGGGCTTTCCTGCCCGCTGCCGCTGCCGCGTGCCGACGGCAAATTGCTCGGCGAGCTTTCCGGCCGGCCGGCCGCTGTCATCTCGTTCCTCGAAGGCATGTGGCTGCGCAAGCCCGACGCCAATCATTGCCGCGAGGTCGGCAAGGCCTTAGCGGCAATGCATTTGGCGGGCGAAGGCTTCGAGATCCGCCGCCGCAACGCGTTGTCCGTCGACGGCTGGCGGCCGCTCTGGAACAATTCGCGCGAGCGCGCCGACGCGGTGCAGGCTGGCCTCAGGAACGAGATCGCCACTGAGCTCGATTTCCTCGAAGCCAATTGGCCGAAGGACCTGCCGGAAGGCGTTATCCACGCCGATCTCTTCCCGGACAACGTCTTCTTCCTCGGCAGCGAGCTCTCCGGCCTGATCGACTTCTATTTCGCCTGCAATGACTTCCTGGCCTATGACGCCTCCGTCTGCCTGAACGCCTGGTGCTTTGAAAAGGACGGCGCCTTCAACATGACCAAGGGCATGGCGCTACTGTCGGGCTATCAGAGCGTGCGGCCGCTGACTGCAGCCGAGATCGAGGCGCTGCCGCTTCTGGCACGCGGCTCGGCGCTGCGCTTTTTCCTGACGAGGCTCTACGACTGGCTGACGACGCCGCCCGGCGCGCTGGTGGTCAAGAAGGACCCGCTCGAATATCTGAAGAAGCTGCAGTTCCATCGGTCCGTCGCAACTGCCGCTGAATATGGCCTGACCCACGAGACCCAGCCCGCATGAAACATGTCGATATCTTCACCGACGGCGCCTGCTCCGGAAACCCTGGACCGGGCGGCTGGGGCGCGGTGCTGCGCTATGGCGAGGTGGAAAAGGATATCTGCGGCGGCGAGCCGGAGACCACCAACAACCGCATGGAGCTTTTGGCGGCGATCAGCGCGCTGACCCTCTTGAAGAGCCCGTGCGAAGTCGATCTCTATACCGACAGCAAATACGTCATGGACGGCATCGGCAAGTGGATCCACGGCTGGAAGCGGAACGGCTGGAAGACCGCCGACAAGAAACCAGTGAAGAACGGCGAGCTCTGGCAGGCGCTCGATGCCGCCAACCAGCGCCACAAGGTCACCTGGCACTGGGTCAAGGGCCATGCTGGCCACCCGGAAAACGAACGTGCCGACGAACTGGCCCGCAAGGGCATGGAACCGTTCAAGAAGAAGCGGTGAGGGAAAAGCGGAGGTTTTCACCGTCCATCGCCACGGGACCGAAGCGGGATGGGCTATTTTCCAATAGAACGCTCCTGCATCTCTTCGCCGATAAAACAATTGTAGGGTTGAGGGTATTCAACCTGTATCAGTCCCATTTGGCGCCTCAGGCGGCGGCTTACCTCCAGTCCTGAAATCTCGATAGTGAGCTTGCGCAGGATAGCTTCGGCAAATTGGGACATATTCGTTACTTTCAATAAAAATGCCCCATCTCCGCCGATGACGCATTCCTGATAATAGACATCGAGGTCCCGGATCGCTGCCGAATCCGGCGCGGTCGTAAACACAATTGGAAGACCGTCAACGACGATGCCCTGAGCGATGGTCGTATTTCTGGCGACCGGCGCTGGAACTCCGGCATTGTTGGGTCCATCGCCGGATACATCGATCACGCGTCGGCTCCCTCGAAATGGGCTGGTTTGAAAGAGCTTTCGTGCAAACGCAAGCGCGTTGGAGATCGACGTGAAGGAGATTCGCCTGATCGGCTGTTGGCGCAACATCTCGGAAAACTCTGCCGCGGTCCCCGAGCCGTCAATCAGGGTCCAGGGCACGACTTGGACAGCCGAGCCACCCCACTCGATATAGGTGACCGCAATCCTGCCGAGCGGTCCGCGCCGCAAGGCTCTGACGATCTCCGGCCTGCGAAACGCGTTCACATAACCTTCCCGTTGAATACGCTGCTCATCGATTTCCATTGAGTAAGAGACATCAACGGCGATAACCAGTTCCAGATCTACGGCAACAGAATATTGTTCGGCAGACGCACTTCCCCCTAGAAGACAAAAAGTAGCAAAAAGCGCCCATCGCGGTTTCATTGCGGCAATCCACTTGGCTACTGAAGAGAGCGATCTGGTGAGGCGTCCGCCACAATGAAACGTGGCCCAGCCAAGCACGGGCTCAACAGAATTGCCCCCGGCGATCAACGTCGCGCCGGCCGCAGGTCACCACCAAGCCGGCGGGCCGGTTAGCGGACCACCGGCCCGTTCGCTTTCCTCCAGGCGTCGATGCCGCCCTCGATGTGGCAGGCGCTCGTCAGGCCTGCATCCTGCGCGGCCTCGACCGCCATGGCCGAGCGCTCGCCGAAGGCGCAATAGAAGACGATCCGCTTGCCGGTGGCCGCCGCCAGCTCATGCAGCATGCCGCCCCTACCGATGTTTTCCTGCAGTTCCGGATAGGGCGCGTGCAGGGCACCCGGAATGGTGCCATGCTTTTCGCGTTCCGCCTTCTCGCGCAGGTCGACGATCGCGATGTCGGGGCGGCCGCTCAGTGCCAATGCCTCGGACGCCGAAACGGCCCAGCCCTTACGCGCGATCTCTTCCTGATGAAGGCCGACATGGATATTGGCCGGCACGGCCACATCCATCATCTTCGGGTTGGGCAGGTTCAGATTGTTCATGATGTCGACATATTCGTCGACGGATTGAACCCTGAGGCGCGGGTTGAACCGTTTCTCCTCGCCGATGGTCGAAACGGTATCGCCCTTGTAGTCATGGGCCGGAAAGACCAGCGTCTCGTCCGGCAATTTGAGCAGCTTGTTGAAGATCGAATCATATTGCTGGCGCGGGTCGCCATTCTGGAAATCGGTGCGCCCGGTGCCGCGGATGAGCAGCGTGTCGCCGGTGAACACCCGGCCGCCCATGAGGAAGGAATAGGAATCATCCGTATGGCCGGGCGTGTAGAGCACGTCGAGGCTCAGGCCCTCGATCGCAACCCGGTCGCCTTCCGTCACGCGCATAGAGACCACGTCGGCCAGCGTCTGCTCGCCCATCACCGTGATGCAGTGCGTGCGGTCACGCAATGCACCGAGCCCGGTGATGTGGTCGGCGTGCAGATGCGTATCGACGGCCTTGACGAGCTTCAGATCAAGCTCCCGCACCAGCTGCAGGTAGCGATCGACCTTTTCGAGAACTGGGTCGATGATCAGCGCCTCGCCGCCATGCCGGCTGGCGATGAGGTAGGTGTAGGTGCCGGACACGCTGTCGAAGAGCTGACGGAAGATCACCGGCCGCTCCTTTGCGCGTCTCTTGCGCTGGTCCGGTGCATCGCCCTTATCCCTGCGGCTGCGGCACGATCCGGATATAGGGTTTGGGCGCGCGCCAGCCTTGCGGGTATTGCTTCCTCGCATCATCGTCCGTCACCGAGCCGGCGATGATCACGTCTTCACCCTGCTTCCAGTTTACCGGCGTGGCGACCTTGTGCTTGGCGGTGAGTTGCAGCGAGTCGATCACGCGCAGCACCTCGTCGAAATTGCGGCCGGTGGTCATCGGATAGACGAGGATCAGTTTGATCTTTTTGTCCGGGCCGATGACAAAGACATTGCGTACGGTCTGGTTGTCGGCCGGAGTGCGCTGGGTCGGATCGCCCGATACCGCAGCCGGCAGCATGCCGTAGAGCTTCGACACGGTGTAGTCGGTGTCGGCAATCATCGGGAAGTTTGGTGCGGCGCCCTGGGTCTCCTCGATATCCTTCACCCAGCCGGAATGACGGTCCAGCGGATCGACCGACAGGCCGACGATTTTCACGCCGCGCTTGTCGAATTCGGGTTTGATCCGGGCCATGTAACCCAGTTCGGTGGTGCATACCGGCGTAAAATCCTTCGGGTGCGAGAAAAGCACAACCCAGGAATCGCCGATCCAATCATGAAACTGGATCTTACCTTCGGTGGTTTCGGCCGCGAAATCCGGCGCGAGATCATTGATTGCAAGTGTCACGATACTCCCCCTAATCTTGAAGCGATGCTCACCACAAGCACACACGGCGCACAGTTTGCGCCTTTTGATAAATTAGGAAAAGCGAAATATCGGTAAGGGTGCCTGACCTTTCCTTGCAACGTCGCGGTGCTTGAACAACTACCTTTCCAGGCTGCGTGAAGGCGTAGGAGGTTTAGTTAGCTCTTGCGCTAAGTGTTTAGGGGTGATACTTAGCCTTATGGAACAGTATTCGGATCGACTTGACGGCATTTTTCAAGCGCTGGCCGACCCAACCCGTCGCGCCGTGCTGGCGCGGCTGGGCAGGGGGCCGGCAAGCATCAGCGATCTCGCAAGGCCGTTCGAGATGGCTTTGCCCTCCTTCATGAAACACATCCATTATCTTGAGGGCAGCGGTTGGATCCGGACGCGCAAGGAAGGTCGCGTCAGGACCTGCGTCATCGAGAAGAAGCAGTTTGCCGCGGTCGAAGCGTGGCTCACCGAACAGCGCGGCCTCTGGGAAGGCCGCACCGACAGGCTTGAGCAGTTTGTCATCGCCGCTCAAAAGAAGGGAGAAACACAATGATCCGATCTTTCAATCCCGAGTTCGATCTGACGATTTCCCGTGTCATCAGGGCACCGCGTTCGCTCGTCTGGAGCGCCTGGACCGATCCTGCCAGCTTTGAACAATGGTGGATCCCGGCACCGGCCAGGTGCAAGGTCGTGGACATGGTCATGCGCCCGGGCGGCGCGTTCGTCACCCGCATCAGCGAGGACGGCGGCGACTTCGCGCCGCATCTGGACGCCTGCTTTCTCGACATCGCCGATGGCGAGCGGATCGTCTTTACCAACGCGCTGGTCGGGGGGTGGCGGCCTGCCGAACAGCCTTTCATGACGGCGATTATCACGCTGCAGAATCACCCGGACGGCACGGAATATACCGCCCATGTGATGCACAGGAACAATGCGGACCGGAACATGCACGCGGAAATGGGCTTCTACGACGGCTGGGGCACCGTTGTCGAGCAACTCGCCAAACTCGTCGAACACCGCGCGGGGTGAGGGTCGGCGTCGTCGGGCCGGCGGCGCTCGGGCATTATTTTGGGCGCCGCTCTGGCCGCGTCGTCAATAGGACATGACTTTTGCCAAAAGTCCCGGAAAGCGGGCTTCGAGATCGTCGAGACGGACCACGTTGATATTCTCGACACCCTTCTTGGTGGTCTGAATGACGCCTGATTCTCGCAGGACCCGGAAGTGCCCCGAAAGGGTCGAGCGTGCCATGTCGGGAAAGGGGGCGGCCGCTTCGCCGCAATTCCTGCCGTCCGCTGAACAGTAAAGCGTCTTTACGATCGCCAGCCGCGTCGGGTCTCCGAGCGCGGTCATGACGCCGGTTAGGGTTATGTCATTTCGCGACGGATGAAAGAACTGGCTCATGAACCGCAGATAACACATCGATTGACAGGCTTCAATATTTCGGTAATTTCGAAATACCGTAATACGGAAATAAGGAAGGAATGTGTATGACGAAGAGATTTGATAATCGGGTAGTGGTTGTAACGGGCGGCTCGACCGGCATCGGTCTGGCGACGGCGAGCGCCTTTCTTAAAGAAGGGGCAAGGCGCGTCTATGTCACCGGGCGCACGCGCAAGAGCCTCGATGCTGCGGTAGAGGTGCTCGGCGTGCGCGCCGTTCCGGTGGTCTCGGATGTCTCGAATATCGGCGATATTGAGAAGCTCAAGGCGGAAATCGAGGAGCGCGGTGACAATGTCGATGTGCTTTTCGCCAATGCCGGCATCGCGGAAAAGAACAGCTTCGGCGCAACGACCGAGGCCGAATTCGACAAGACCTTCGATATCAACGTCAAAGGCCTGTTTTTCACCGTGCAGACGCTTCTGCCGCTCGTTCCGGATGGCGGGTCCGTCGTGCTCAATGCCTCGATCGTTGCCAACAAGGGGATGGCGGAGCTTAGCCTCTACAATGCGTCGAAGGCGGCTGTGCGCTCTTTCGCCCGAACGCTTGCCAATGATCTCAAGGAGCGAAAAATCCGTGTCAACGCCGTCAGCCCCGGACTGACGCGCACGCCAATATTGGAAAACGGCTTGAAGATGGACGAGCAGCAGATCGCCGCCCTACACAGCCATGCCGAACAGGCCGTGCCGCTTGGCTACGTCGCTCAGCCGGAAGAGATCGCGACTACGGTAACTTTTCTTGCCTCGGCGGACGCCGGCTATGTCAACGGCATCGAACTGAGCGTCGATGGCGGTATGACCCAGGTATGAACTGAAAACGGCCGGCTCCGATGAAGGGGAGCCGGCCGTTTTGCCTCAGATCTGTTCCAGCATGGCCGCAGCAGCCGAAACGGTTGCCTGGCCGGGGCTCTCCTCGACGTTCAGCGTCTTCACGACGCCGTCCTCCACCAGCATCGAATAGCGCTTCGAGCGCACCCCGAGCGTGCCGGCGGAAAGGTCGATGTCCATGCCGAGCGCCTTGGTGAAGGCGGCGTTCCAGTCGGAGAGGAAGTGGATCTTGCCCATGCCGCCGGACGCAGTTGCCCAAGCGCCCATCACGTGCAGGTCGTTGACGGCAACGACGGCGATGTCGTCGATGCCGCGCGCAAGGATCGCGTCGCGGTTTTCCAGATAGCCGGGCAGGTGATTGAGCGAGCAGGTCGGCGTGAAGGCGCCGGGAACCGCAAACAGCACGACCTTCTTGCCGGCAAACAGCTGATCGGTGGTGATTTCGACCGGGCCATCGGCGGTCTTTTCCTTGAAGGTGGCGGCAGGCAGCTTGTCTCCGACAGAAATGGTCACGGTCTTACTCCTTGAGGCTTTTCGGAAAGGCGGAAGCGCAGTCGCTCCGTTGCGTCGGGCGCTCCGTTGGGTTGGGAAGGAATATAGATTTGCCTCAGTCAAAGGCAAGCGGGGTTTCCATGCTGCGCTCGCCGGACTTCGCAACGAGCAGGACCGATCCGCTCTTCAGCCCGCCGCCTTTTGCGGGAACCCGCACCGGCACTTCGGCGGTAAACTCGCCGTTCGCTACGGCGACGTTTTCGGGCGTGCCGAAGCTGTAGCCGGGCGGGCCGGCGAGGAAGAGTTCGGGTGGTGTTTCGGCCGACGCAGCCGGGGTCACCAGCGACAGACGAAGACGCTTGCCGGCGGTATCGAAGGACGCGGCCTTGACCTTGAACGTTTCGGACGGTTGCGCCGGCAAGGCGGCAACGGCATCTTCAATCCGGGCCTCATCGAGTGGATTTTCCGCAGCACCTTCCGGCAACGAAAGGCTGAGGTTGGCCTGGACAGGGATGCAGATGTCCTTGCAGATACCGAGAAAGACGGAGGCCTTGAGGGACAGGTCGCCGCTCGTCTCGCTCTTCAACAGGAGCGGAAAGGCCACGGATTTATCGTAACCGGTGTAGCGTCCGACACCGTCGCCAAAGCTCTTCGGTGCGGGAAAGCGCATTCCGGAAAAGGAGATGCCGTCCTTCGGGTCGATGCTCACCTGCGGCGGGATGCCGCTTGCTCCGGGATCCAGCCAATAGGTCTTCCAGCCGGGCTTCAGGCGGATGTCGAGAATGGCGGGGATCGTCCCGTCCGGCTGTTGTCCGCCGGCGACGATACGGATAGCGCCGCCCTCAGCCTGAACCCATTCGCTTTGCGCAGCATCGGCTGGGGGGACAGTAAAAAAATATCCGACAAGGCTTGCCAGCGCCGCCAAATGAGTCACATTCTCTAGGAGACGATGATGTTTCATGAGGATGAGGCTTATCGGTTTTGGGGCATGGTTTAAAGATGCCGGCTTTCACCTCCGGATCATTTTCTCTTGATGGAGGCGAAACCAGGAAACCCAAGAAAAGCCTCAAAAACCAAAAAAACGAGGGGTGGGAAACGCTTTTCATTTGACCCAGAAGGCTGATACCATGATGGCGACATTCCAGAAGAAACGCGAGCGCGGTTTGCTAGACGGTCAGTTCCTGATCGCCATGCCCGGCATGTTCGACAGCAATTTTGCCCGCACGGTCATCTTCATCTGCGCCCATTCCAGTGACGGTGCCATGGGTTTCGTGCTCAACCGTCCGCAGCAATTGACCTTTCCGGATGTGCTTCTTCACCTGCAGATCATCGATCAGGCAGAAGCGATCCGCTTGCCGACCATCACCCGCAACTTCCAGATCCAGACAGGTGGGCCCGTCGAAACCGGCCGCGGCTTCGTGCTGCATTCCGACGATTACCTGAGCGAATCCAGCATTCCGGTCAGCGATGACATCTGCCTGACGGCGACGCTCGATATCGTGCGAGCGATCTCGCGCGGCGAGGGGCCTTCCAAGGCGATGATGATGCTCGGCTATGCCGGCTGGGGTGCCGGCCAGCTGGAAAGCGAGATCGCCAGCAATGGCTGGCTGAATTGCCCGGCGAGCGAGGAACTGATCTTCGACCGCGATCTCGGCGACAAATATGACCGGGCGCTGGCGCTGATGGGCGTTTCTCCGGCCATGCTGTCCATGGATGCCGGTCACGCCTGACCGGCGGATTTTTCCGCCCTTGCGGCTTTTTGCCGGAACAATTTGACCTGCCTTCCGTTTTCTGAACGCAAGGACACGACGCTTGGTCCTGTCCTCAACCTTTCAAGGAGACTGATCATGGGCAGCACTTCCGACAAGATTTCCGGCGCAGCCAACCAGGCCGCAGGCAAGGCCAAACAGGCGGCCGGCAAGGCAACCGGCAGCAGAAAGCTGCAGGCGGAAGGCAAAGGCCAGGAAGCCAAGGGCAAGGTCCAGTCAGCGACTGGCAAGGCCAAGAGCGCGGTGAAGGGCGTCGTTGATCGCATGTAATCCCGTTTGCCGCCCCTCGCTCGTCAATGAGATGGCGGCGGCTTCAAGGTGCGCGGATCGACTGTCCTGACGGGTTCAACTGGACGGAAGATTTCAGCGCCGATGCCCGCTGTGCTTCGCGCCGGCGGGCATTCCTCTGCGGGAGTGGGTGTTTTATTTTTTTGAAATAGCGCATTCGATTTCTTCGACGCATGCTGACCATTGGGCGGACGTTCTTTCATGAAACTTTACGAATGCGGCAAGTGCGGAAACCCGGTCCATTTCGACAACCGTGTTTGCATCAACTGCGGCTCGCGCCTCGGCTTCCTGCCGGAGGCCATGGCGATCCAGGCCCTGACGCCGGCCGGCGGCGACTTGTGGCAGGTGCCGTCGCGCCAAGAGGCGGATGTCCGGTTCTGCGCCAATGCCGCGCACGATACATGCAATTGGCTGATCTCGACCAACGACGACCACGTCTATTGCCAGGCCTGCCGCTATAACCGCATCGTACCGGTCACCGACAATCCGGAGGGGCTCGCCCGCTGGCAGAAGATCGGCCAGGCACAGCGGCATCTGTTCTATTCCCTGCTGCGCTGGAATTTGCCGCGACCGGGACGTGACGTTGACCCGCAGGGCGGGCTTGTCTTCGATTTTCTCGCTGACGAGGTTGATGTCTACGGCAATCTGGTGCCGGCCATGACGGGGCACGAAGACGGCTTGATCAGCCTGCGCGCGGCGGAAGCCAATGATGCCACCCGCGAAAGCGTGCGCGTGTCGATGAACGAGCCTTACCGCACGCTGCTCGGCCATTTCCGCCACGAGATCGGTCACTTCTATTGGGCCCAGCTTGTCCGCGATGACCAGACCCTGAACGAGGCGCGGTCGCTGTTCGGCGACGAACGGGCGGACTATGCCGAGGCGCTTCGCCGCAACTACGAGCAGGGGCCCCCCGTCGACTGGCAGGCACGCTTCATCAGCGCCTATGCCAGCAGCCATCCGGCCGAGGATTTCGCCGAATGCTGGGCACATTTCCTCCATATCGTCGATACGCTGGAAACGGCGCATTCCTTCGGACTTTCGACCGAACCACGGCGCTACGAGCGCATGGCGGCGGAGGTCGATTTCGATCCCTATCGCGCCTCGGATGCGCAGACGCTGATCGACGCGTGGATCCCCTTGAGCGTCGCTCTGAACAGCATCCAGCGCAGCATGGGCCAACCCGACAGCTATCCCTTCGTGCTTTCGCCACCGGTGGTGCACAAGCTCGGTTTCATCAACCGGCTGATAAGGCGGGCAGGCTCCGCCTACGAGCGATAGGCAACGGGTCTGGCACGTAAGCATATTCTACTGCCTACTGCCTACTGCCTTGCTACGCCCGCTTCATCAATGGAAATCGCTCTTTCAACAGACGCAGGATCGATTCCGAGCCGATTGGCGGGCCGAAGAGAAAGCTCTGGCCGAAATCGCAACCCATCTGGGCCAGCTGGATGGCATCTTCCTCGGACTCGATGCCTTCTGCGACAACCTGCATGTCGAGTTCGCGCGCCATGGTGATGACGGAGCGGAGCAAGATGGTGCGCTTGTCGCTCGGATCCTTCACCAGCGCCTTGTCGATCTTGATCGTATCGAAGGGGAAGCGGGTCAGGTAGGCAAGCGAGGAGTGGCCGGTGCCGAAGTCGTCGAGCGCCAGTTTCAGGCCGGCATCCTTCAGCTTTTCAAGCACCAGCCGGGCCTGCTCGGGGTTTTCCATCACGAGGGATTCGGTGAGCTCCACCTTCACCTTCTTCGGATCACAATGGTTCTTGTTCAAAATCGCCCGGACATCGTCATGCAGGTCGTTGTTGAGCAACTGCGCGCTCGACAGGTTGACGGAGACGAAGATCGGCAGGTCGCCTGTCTGGAGTTGCCATTCCGTCAGGTCGCTGGTCGCCTTCTCGAAGGCGAACATGCCGAGTTGGTTGATGAGATCGGAGCCCTCGGCGATCGGGATGAACTCCGATGGCGAGATACTGCCGCGTTTCGGATGCTCCCAGCGCATCAGGGCCTCGAAGCCGGCGATCTCGGCATCCGCCAGGCGTACGATCGGCTGGTAGACGAGGCTCAGTTCCTTGCGCTCGATGGCGCGGCGAAGGTCGTTTTCCAGTTGCAGGCGATCAGTGCCCGAGGCACGGAAGGCAGGGCGGAAAGGCTCGACGCGATTGCCGCCCGCCTTTTTGGCCCGGAACATCGCAAGCTCCGCATCGTCGAGCAAGCCTGCGGCATTTTCCTGCTGGTCGACCCAGGAAACGAGGCCGATCGAGGCGGTGAGGCTGATTTCGCGGTTGCCGAAATTGAGCGGCACCATGATCGCCTTGGAAACCGCATCGGCGAAATCGGCGACCTTGGCGGGGTCGCGCTCCGACATCAGGATCAGGCCGAACTCGTCGCCGCCGAGGCGGGCCAGCGTGTCCTGCGGCTTCAGGAGTCGGCGCAGGCGGCGGGTCAGCGCGATCAGAATGTTGTCGCCGGCGGCGATGCCGAGCACGTCGTTGACCTGCTTGTAGCGGTCGATATCGATCGCCAACACGGTCGGCCGGACAACACTTGAACCCGGCGCCAGCGACAGGATGGATTGCAGCCGGTCGAGGAAGATCTGCCGGTTCGGCAATCCCGTCAGATTGTCGTGAAGCGCGTTGTGCAGCAGGCGGTCGACAGAGTTCTTCTGCTCGGTGATATCGACGATGGTGCCGACGCAGCGGATGATTTCGCCATTGGCCCCCAGCACCGGCCGGGCGCGGATCGATAGCCAGTGGTAATGACCGTCCTCGGCGCGGACGCGGAATTCGTGGTTGAGCCGCCCCTTGCGATGCTCCAGCAGGACGTCGAGTGTTGCGCGGAACCGATCGCGGTCGTCGGGGTGCAGACGTGGCAGCCAGTTGCGGGCGGGGCCGTGCATGGTGCCGGGCGAAAGGCCGAGTTGCGCCGAGATGTCGGGAATGGTGACGACGCGGTCGCGCGCCACGTCCCAGTCCCAGACGGTGTCGCCCGAGCCGGTCAGTGCCAATGATTGGCGTTCGAGATCGGAGAAAAGACCCTGGCTGTAGGCCCCGCCGGCGAAGGCGTGCTGCATGACCGTGAAGCCGATCAGGAGCACGATCAGCACGAGACCGCCGCCGAGCGCAGGCTGGACAATGTCATTGGCAAGCTGGCCGGTGACCGTCAGCCAGGCGCCGAACAGCCAGACGAGGATCAGGAGCCAGGCCGGCACGAGCAGGATTGCCCGGTCGTAGCGGTTGAAGCCGAGATAGGCGATCAGGAAGATGCCGCAGGTCCCCGTCAGCGCGAAGGAGAGCCGCGCGATACCCGATGCGATCGCCGGGTCATAGATGGCGACGCCGAACAGCAGCCCAAGGCCAAGAATCCAGGCGAGCGTCGCATAGCTCAGATGCTGGTGCCAGCGGTTGAGGTTGAGATAGGTGAACAGGAAGATCACGAGTCCGGCGGCGAGGAACACTTCCGTCCCCGCCCGCCATACGCGTTCATCCCCTGCGGTAATGCTGATCAGCTTCGACAGGAAACCGAAATCGACGCAGATGTAGCCGAGCACGGCCCAGGCAAGCGCGGCCGTCGCGGGCAGCATCGAGGTTCCCTTGACCACGAAGAGAATGGTCAGGAACACCGCGAGCAGGCCGGCAATGCCGAGCACGATGCCGCGATAGAGGGTAAAGGCGTTGACCGTGTCCTTGTAGGCGTCCGGTTGCCAGAGATAGATTTGTGGCAGGTCGGGTCCCGCCAGTTCGGCAACGAAGGTGATGACGGAGCCCGGGTTGAGCGTGATGCGAAACACGTCCGCTTCATCGCTCGGCAGCCGGTCGAGCGCAAAGCCTTCGCTCGGGGTGATCGACAGAAGGCGCTGCGAGCCGAGGTCCGGCCAGAACAGTTTGGAATTCACCAGACGGAAGTGCGGGGCAACGATGACGCGCTCCAGCTGCTCTTCCGAAACATTGGCGAGTGCGAAAACGGCCCAGTCGCCCTGGTGGTTTTCGGCGCTCGATCGCACCTCGATGCGCCGGACGATGCCGTCCGTGCCGGGGGCGGTCGAGACCTGGAAGGCTTCGCCGCGGCCGGTATAGATTTCCGTCGTCGCCGTCAGGTCAAGTGCGGTGTCCTCGCGCGAAATCTTGACGGGTTCCGTGGCAAATGCCGCACCGCTCCCCATCAGGCAGACCACGGCCATCATGGCGACCAGAAGCGCCAGGAGCCTTCGTGCTGAGGGGTGAAGCGGCAGGCAGTTCAAAGACATCAATCACTCAAATTCTTAGTTGGCACGCTGTCCTGCGAGAGAAGGGAGAACATGAGGTGATCCCGCCATTGCCCGTTGATTTTCAAGTATTCCCGCAAGTAGCCTTCGCGCTGAAACCCGGCCTTTTCAAGGAGCCGGATGCTTCTGTGGTTCTCGGGAATACAGGCTGCTTCGATGCGGTGCAACTGAAGGGTCGAAAAGATGTAGGGAATGGCCAGTTTGACGGCCTGCGCCATGTGGCCCTTGCCGGCATAACATTCACCCATCCAATAGCCGATCATGCAGCACTGGGCAGCACCCCGCCGGATGTAGCCGATGGTCAGCCCGCCGATCAGTTGGTCCTCGGCGCGCAGGAAAATGAAGAGCGGCACCGCCTGGCCGGACGCAAATTCCTGCTCGTTGCGGATGACGCGGGTGCGAAAGGCGCTCTCGGTCATTTCGTCGGCGCGCCAGGTCGGCTCCCACGGCTCGAGAAAGGCGCGGCTTTCGCTGCGCACCCGGTACCATTGCCGGTAGTCGGATATCTTCGGCAAGCGCAGCAAATGCGTGGCATTGGCAATCTCGACCGGATCCGGCTGCCGTGACAGAAACCGAAAGACCGATCGTGTCATATAAGCCTCCGCAGGGCGTGGGTGTTGCCGTGATGCGAGAGTGCCGGGCGCTCGAAGAACGCCCGGAGGTCGCCCTTCTAAATAAGAATTACCCGTTGGCGGCGCGAGCTTGAACGGTCTTGTTGGAAAGCGCACCGAGAATATCGTCCATCGGCGCCAGCTTTTCGACCGGTCCGATCGCTGAAAGCGTCGGCGTCGTGTCGAAGAACAATCGCCCGGCAAGATCCGTCAGGCGCTCGATGGTAATGCCGGACAGGCGCTCCATCAGTTCCTCATTCGGGATCGGCCGGCCGTAGAGCATCATCTGGCGGGCGATCTGGCCGGCGCGGGCGGCCGGGCTTTCCTGGCCCATCAGAAGCTGGGCGCGAATCTGCGCGCGCGCCCGGTCGATTTCCTGCTGCTCGATCTTCGTCGACGACTTGCGCAGTTCATCGATGATGACGGGCATCAGCTCCGGCAGGTTCTCGCCGCCGGTGGCCGCGTGAACGCCGAAGATGCCGGTGTCGGAAAAGCCCCAGTGGAAGGCATAGACCGAATAGCAGAGGCCGCGATGCTCGCGCACTTCCTGGAAGAGGCGGGAAGACATGCCGCCGCCGAGGATATTGGCCAGAATCTGCGAACAGTAGAAATCGCGGGCGTGATAGGCCTTGCCCTCGAAACCGAGCAGGACCTGTGCGTCCATCAGGTCGCGGTCCTCGCGCACGTCGCCGCCGGTGTAGCGGGCGGTATCGGCAATGGGCGGCGCGGCCGGTTTTTGCGGCAGGCTCGCGAAACGGTCTTCAACCTGTCGCACAAAGCTATCATGATCAAGCGCACCGGCCCCGACGACGAACATGCGGTCGGTGGTGTAGTTGCGGCCGAGATAGGTGCGGATTTGCTCAGGCGTGAAGGAAAGGACCGTTTCCGGCGTGCCGAGGATCGGGCGCCCGATCGTCTGGTTGGCAAAGGCGGCTTCGGCGAATTTATCGAAGACGACATCGTCGGGGGTGTCGTTGGCGGCGCCGATTTCCTGCAGGATGACGTGTTTTTCGCGCTGCAGTTCCTCTTCCTCAAAGGAGGATTCGGTCAAGATGTCCGCGAGGATATCGACGGCGAGCGGAACATCGTCCTGCAGAATGCGGGCGTAATAGGACGTGGTTTCCGTTGAGGTCGCGGCGTTGACTTCGCCGCCGACATTTTCGATCTGCTCGGCAATTTCGCGGGCGGTTCGCCGCGCTGTGCCCTTGAACGCCATATGTTCCAGCAGATGGGCAATTCCGTGCTCGTCCGTGGTTTCATCGCGTGAACCGGATTTGATCCAGACACCGAGCGCGACGCTTTCAAGATGCGGCATGTTCTCGGTGACGACGGTCAACCCGGACTGGAGCCGGGTGCACTCAACTTTCATCATACGTCTTTCTGCGTCCTTAGCTCAGGATGCGGGCGTGCTCGCTGATAAAGTTTTCAACGATTTTCAGCTCCGGCTCCAGAATATCGAAACGCTCCTCCCTGACCATCAGATCAGCAAGCCACGTTGGAAGCGCCGGGTCAATACCACTGGCGGATTTTACTGCGGCCGGGAATTTTGCCGGATGGGCGGTTGAAAGCGTCACCATCGGCGTATTCGGCTTTTCATGCTTGCCGGCGACGAAAACGCCGATCGCCGTATGCGGATCGAGAAGATAGCCGGTTGCCTCCAGCGTCGAGCGGATGGTCTCAGCGACTTGCCTCTCGCTCGCGCGGCCGGCTCGGAAGACCTTGCGGATGTTCTTCAGCGCCTTTTCCTCGATCTCGAAGGCGCCGGACTGCTTCAGGCTCGCCATGGCGCCGCGCACCTTGGAGGCGTCGCGATCATAGGCTTCGAACAGCAGCCGCTCGAAGTTCGAGGAGATCTGGATGTCCATCGACGGCGAGGTGGTCGCCTTGACGTCGCGCATCTCGTAGCGGCCGGTCTTCAGTGTGCGGGCGAGGATATCGTTCTCATTGGTGGCGACGATCAGCTTGTCGATCGGCAGCCCCATCTGCATGGCGACGTAGCCGGCAAAGATATCGCCGAAATTGCCGGTCGGCACGGTAAAGGAGATTTTCCGGTCCGGCCCGCCCAGCACAAGCGCGGTGGTGAAGTAGTAGACGATCTGGGCCATGATACGCGCCCAATTGATCGAGTTGACACCGGACAGCGCCACGCGGTCGCGGAAGGCGACGTCGTTGAACATGGCTTTGACGAGGTTCTGGCAGTCGTCGAAATTGCCCTTGACCGCCAGTGCATGGACGTTGCTGGCGGTCGAGGTCGTCATCTGGTGCTGCTGCACCGGCGAGACCTTGCCATGCGGAAACAGAATGAAGATGTCGGTGCGGTCGCGTCCGGCAAAGGCATCGATCGCGGCACCGCCGGTATCGCCCGAGGTGGCGCCGACGATCGTTGCGCGCTGGTTGCGCTCCGCCAGCACATAGTCCATCAGCCGCCCGAGCAGTTGCATGGCGACGTCCTTGAAGGCAAGGGTCGAGCCGTGGAATAGCTCCATGATAAAGGCGTTCGGTCCGGTCTGGACGAGCGGCGCGATCGCCGGATGGCGGAAGGTGGCATAGGCCTCGTCGATCATCGCGCGAAACGTGTCGTCTGGAATTTCACCGTCGACGAAGGGCGACAGAACGGCGAAGGCTATCTCCTGATAGGATTTGCCGCGCAGTGCGCGGATCTGCTTCTTGGAAAAACTCGGCCATTCCTTCGGCACGTAGAGGCCGCCGTCGCGGGCAAGACCCGCCAGAAGCGCATCGCAAAAACTGAGCGAAGGGGCTTCGCCCCGCGTCGAGACATACTTCACCGTGACCATCCTTGTCGTCTGTGCTGCCGCGGAGGATGCGGCGGGAATTTGATCGGCACCCTATTCGAACCGGATGGAACCCGCGGTTCTTTTTGCGTCAGGCCTTGGCAAAGCTGACGGAAATATCGAATTGCAGCTCCGCCGTCGGTCGTTCCAGCCGCGTCCCGTTGCGTTTTAACGGGTGCTGAAAAATTGACCTTTGGCTCCGAGACTCCAATCGATTTTTCGATGCGCCGCTGCTATAGACCATCGCCAAGGGTCTTGAAAGGCCCAGTTGCAGGGGGATCAAACCGAAAAATTCCTTATTTTCCGGTCAGTCCTGTCCCGTGTCATCAATTGTGCAAGGCAGAGGGTCAAGTCAGGTGTTTGGTAATATCTCCAGCCGTCTTCTCGGAATTTCACTTCTCGTGCTCGTCGCGGGCTGCAACAAAACGGATACCGGCGGAGCGATCGATGCCGGTGGTAGCGCAACCGCGCCGACGCCCGCCGTCATCCAGGGCACTTGCCCGCAGGTCTATCTGCTCGACGGAACCGCGAATTACCGCACCTATGCCAAGGGCGCCAAGGACGATCCGACCAAGATCGTCTACCAGGCGTCACTGGCCGATACGACCCGCCAGTGCGTTCAGAACGAGAGCCAACTGGTGATGACCGTCGTCGTCCAGGGCCGCGTCGTTGCCGGCCCGGCCGGCGGCGCCGGAAACGTCAACCTGCCGATCCGCGTTGCCGCGACCGATGGCAAGAACACGCTCTATTCCGAACTGACGCAGTATCCGGTCGAAGTTCCGGCCGGCGTCGGCACCACCCAGTTCATCTTCACCAAGGCCGATATCGCGCTGCCCGGTGGCGCCGGCGATTTCGCCAAGGTCTATATCGGCTTCGACGAAGGCCCGGTGAAGAAGAAGAAATAAGCGGGGGTTTCTGCTGCTCAATCAAAACCGGTGCGAGATTTCGCACCGGTTTTTTGATGTCAGCGTCGCAGGCTGAAGTCGTCTGTTTTTGGGAGCCGCATTCCAAACTCCGTCATCCTCGGGCTTGACCGGTCAAGCCCGAGGATGACGGAGGAGGGGACTGGCGTTCAGCCTCCTCAACTCTTGAAACGGTGCTAAAATGCGCCGCTTACGCCGTCAGCGATTCCGACCATTCCGACAAGGCGGCGATGACACCGGGCAGTGCGCTCATGCGCGAGATCACCGTTTCGGCGCCGGCCTCGGTCAACTTGTCGGCATGGGAGGGATAGGTGTGCGATGCGCCGGTGAAGCCGACGACGCGCATGCCGGCGGTGGTTGCGCCATGGATGCCGTGCACGGAATCCTCGATCACCAGCACGCGCGACGGATCGACGCCGAACTGCTTGGCGCCGTGCAGGAAGATGTCCGGCTTCGGTTTGACGCGGTCTTCGCCAAGGTCGCGGGCCGAATAGATATGCTTGCCGAAATGATCCTTGATGCCGACCTTGCTGAGCATCATCGAAAGCCGCGTCGAGGTCGAGTTCGAGCAGATGCAATGCGGCAGCGTGAGCTGCGCCAGCACCGGCTTGACGCCCTCGATGATCTTGACGTCGCTCGCCAGACGTTTGTCGAGGATGGCCTCGTTCTTGGTAAGCAGGTTTGCCGAAAGCGGGATGTCGGCTTCCTTCTCGATGGCGAGAAGCGTGTTGTGCCAGGTCATGCCGGCAAAGCGCTCGGCCATTTCCTCGGTGCTGATCGGATAACCGGCTTCGGTCAGGAGTTCGGCCTCGACCTCGCTGGCGATGATTTCCGAATCGACGAGCACGCCGTCGCAGTCGAAGATGATGAGATCAATGCTGTTCATGTCGGGAAGGCCCTTGGGGAGGAGATGTGGGGCGATGTACACGATGCGCCTCGAAAGCTCAACCGCGCAGGACGAGAAGCTGCCATGCAGGAAGAGGCCGGGTCCGCATTTGTTGGGCGCTGGCGGGACGGCGGAAAGCGAGGTTATTGCGTCCCGCGTATATGCGGGATAGGTAAAATGGGCTTCGGCACCCGTTCTCTTCTATCTGCAAGGCCTCCATGACAGTTCGCCTGCGCCCACATCATCTGCTCTGCATGCTGACCTTCATCGGCAAGGGATATACGCAGGCTTTCACCGAGAATTATATCCGCATCGCCGCTCGCCTCTCCGCGGGCGAGGATATTCTTGTCGTCGACGGTCCGGACGATATTTGCGCGCCGATGCTTGAAGAGACCGACCACCACTGTCTTTGCGATACCGTGACGGAACGGGATCGGGGCGCAAGTGCTGCGGTGGAAGACCTGCTCGGAATACCCGCCGGCCGCGGCCGGTCGATCCTTCCGGATGGGGATTTTCTCCGGCGTATGCGCGAAGCCTTCGAGAACGGCACCATCCGCGCGGCATGCCAGCGTTGTGAATGGTCGCCGCTCTGTACCGGCATTGCCGCCTCGGGCTTCGACGGCGTGCTCGTCGCGTCCGGCTGCTGATCAGGCGGGCAGGGGAAAGAGTTTTGCGAATTCCTTTTCGCCGGTGCCGGTAAAGCGCACGGCGCGGCTGTCGGTTTCGCGCCTGGCCCAGCCCTTGTCGAGAAACAGCGTCAGCAGCGCCTGGCCGAGCGAGCCGGCGAGATGCGAGCGGCGCTCGCTCCAATCAAGGCATGTCCGGCAGACAGGGCGCCGTGATTTGGTCAGCGCCGAAAGGTCGATGCCGAGCGCCGTCATCTTGTCCTCGCCGGCCTGCGTCAGCGACAGGTCGCCGCCCGCACCGGTGATCACCTCCTCGGCCACAAGGCTGTCGAGCAGGCGCACGCCGTAATCGCCGGCCAGATGGTTGTAGCAGACGCGCGCCTTGCGCAGCGCCGGGTCCTTGGGGCCGGTACGGTGGCGGGTGAACCCGCGGTTTGCGGCAAAGCCCATCAGGCTTTCCAGCAAAAGGCCGACATCGTCGTCGGCAAGCGCGAAATAGCGGTGCCGGCCCTGCTTGCGCTGGCCGATCAGCCCGCCAGCCTCAAGTTTCGACAGGTGGGAACTCGCCGTCTGCAGCGTGATCCCCGCCGTTCCGGCAAGCTCCGTCGCCGTCAATGCCTTGCCGCTCATCAGCGCGGTCAGCATGTTGGCGCGGGCTGGGTCGCCGATCAGCGATCCGATCTGGGCAATGTCGGGACCTTCTTTCATACTTCGATGCTAACCGAAGCATTGAGCGCATTCAAGGTGGCAAAAGAGATCATCGCCAGGTCGCAGAGACCGGGAAACATCGAAGGAAAAGACGATGATCACCTGCTTCATTCGCTATGAAATCGATCCGTTCAAGCGCGAGGAATTCGCCACCTACGCTCGCAACTGGGGCCAGGCGATCCCGCGCAACGGCGCCGACCTGATCGGTTATTTCGGCCCGCATGAAGGCTCGGCCACCACCGCCTACGGCGTCTACAGCATCGAGAGCCTCGCCGCCTACGAAACCTATCGCACAAGGCTCGCCGCCGATCCGCTGGGGGCTGAAAACTATCAGTTCGCGAGGAGAGAGCGGTTCATCCTCAAGGAGGACCGGATCTTCCTGAAGAACGTTTCGCTGCCGCATGCCAAGGGGATTTCGTTGTGATCGCCGTCATCTTCGAGGTCACGCCGGCCGATGACCGGCGCAGCGCTTATCTCGATCTTGCCGCGCAACTGCATGCGCGCCTGGACAAGATCGACGGCTTCCTGTCGATCGAGCGGTTCGAAAGCTTGAAGATGCCGGGCAAGATCCTGTCCCTGTCCTTCTGGCGCGACGAGGCGGCGATCGCCACATGGCGCAATGGCGCGGAGCACCGCGCGGCCCAGCATGCCGGCCGCAACGGCACCTTCGCCGATTACCGCCTGCGCATCGCCACCGTCATCCGTGACTACGGAATGAGCGAGCGGGAACAGGCGCCGGACGATAGCCGGGCGTTTCATGGGGAGACAGAGCGTGTGGCTTGAGTTACGGATGGTCAGCCACGGTTGAAGAGGCGCTCTCCCAACTCTGTCGTGTACGCCACAAGGGGTGCATGACGGAGAACAGGGACATCCTGCGTTTCGGCAGCTCAGAGACCTGTGGAAGAGCGCCTACGGTACCGTAACCTCCGTGCGCTCGGCGGCCTTCACCACCGCCGATGTGTCCTTCGGGGCTTTGTCGCCCTCGTAGGTCACGCGGATGATGTAGTCGCCGGGTGCAACGGTGTCCTTGTACTCGACGCCGTAGCCTTGCGAGACCGTCTTCCGGTTGCCCTGAATGTCCTTCCTGGCTTCGATGATCTCGATGCCGTAGGCGCCCGGGGCGTTGATCGCCAGCACGCCGGCGTTAAGGTTGACGACGACGTCCTTGCGTTCCCCGGCCTTGATCGAATAGGGCACTTCCGCCCGCACCGAGCCGAGGCGGGCGGTCAGGATGAAGTCGCCCGCGGGGCTGTCGAGTTTCGTACCGCTGCCATAGGTGCTGCCGAAGGTCTTGCGCTCGCCGTTGATGTCCTTCCGCGGCGCGGCGATTTCGAAGAATATCTCCGAGGACTCGACCGCCAGACCGCCTTCGGCATAAACAGCCTTGTTGTCGATGACGCCGGAGCCGATGACGAGGTCGCGCTCGACCGTTTCACCCGCTTTGACCGTTACGCTGTCCTCTGCCGTGGTCGCCCCGATCGTTCCCTTCAGGCTGACCGTTCCCGCCGGCGCATAGAATTTCGCCTTGCCGTAATAGGTCGCCGAATGATCGCCGAAGCCGATCAGGACTGCCGCGGTGTCGTCGGGGCCTGCGTCCTGCGGCGTGCGCTTCGGCGAAATGATGAGGTAGCCGGCGTCGAAATTGACATAGGGCTTGGCGACCTCGCCATCTTTGATCTCGAACGGAACCTTGCGTTTGATCGAGCCGTTCAGCGTCGCCAGCGCAATATATTTCCCGGCAGGATAAGTGGCCTGGTAACTCGCCTTGTATTGCAGATCGATATAGTCGCCATCCGGTTCGCCGTTGACGGCAGCCTTGAATATCTGCCACTGGATCTCGCTGTTTTCGCCGAGAGAAGGTCCGCCCTCCGACAGCGCGCTGTCCGTCATCACATTGTATTCAAGCTTGACGGGTTCTGCCTGCTCCGCCGGTTTTTCCTTGATCATCGGCGGTGCCACAACGGTGGCGGCAAGGGCTACGACCAGCTGACCGGCGTCCGACGCCTGAAAATATTGGCCGCCGGTGCCTTCGGCAAGACACGAAACCTTCTTGCCTTCCTCTTCCGTCAATCCGAAGCCGACGACATGGGCGGTGAAGTCGACGCCCTTGCTTTCAAGCTCGGCGGCAAGCGCGCAAGGGTCTGCCTGGCAGGTTTCCAGCCCGTCGGTGACAAGCACGACCGTTGCCTTTTCCTCGGTGTATTTCAGGGCATCGGCGGCCTCGCGAACGGCCTGCGTCAAGGGCGTCTTTCCCTTCGGCGTGATGCCGTTGACGAAATCGACGATCGCCGCTTCGGTGCCTTTTGCCGGCGGAACGACCAGCTCGATATCCGAACAGGACCCCTTGTCGCGGTGACCGTAGACCATCAGCCCGAGTTCCGTCTCCTTCGAGACCGAAGGCAGCACCTCGGCAATCGTTTCCCGCGCAATTTCGATCTTCGACCGGCCATCGATCTGGCCCCACATCGAGCCTGAAGCGTCCAGCACCACGACGGTACTATCGGCAGCCTGGGCGAGGGATGAAAATACGAGAGAAAGAAACAGGGCGAAGGCAGATGAGAAGCGCACGGAATTCTCCTTGTCCGTCCAATGAGCCATTGTCCCACACGCGCCAAGACACGGCAATCGTCGGGTGCCTGTCCGTCAAACGGACGAAGCGACGCTGTTATTCAAATGCAGCGAATGTCTCCATCCCGCTGTGCCATTTCGCAAATTCCGCACCCGCCTTCAGTATTTGGTAACCAAGTTCGGTAACCATAAGCGGTGAAATCAGTTCCGAGTAAGCGTGATAGCGAGTTGTCCATGTCATCAGTTGTTTCGTTGGCCGAAATCTCCCGCGGCGCCCGCCCTGCAGGCTGGCTCGATTCCATCATCAAGGGCGATTGCGTCGCGGCGCTCGAGGCGCTTCCCGATAATTCCGTCGATGTCGTCTTCGCCGATCCGCCGTACAATCTCCAGCTCGGCGGGGCGCTGACCCGGCCCGACCAGTCGCTGGTCGATGCGGTCGACGACGAGTGGGACCAGTTCGTTTCGTTCGAGGCCTATGACGCCTTCACCCGCGCCTGGCTGCTCGCCTGCCGCCGCGTCCTGAAGCCGACCGGCACGCTCTGGGTCATCGGTTCGTATCACAACATTTTCCGTGTCGGCGCCACGTTGCAGGACCTGAACTTCTGGATCCTCAACGACATCATCTGGCGCAAGACCAATCCGATGCCGAACTTCAAGGGCCGCCGGTTCCAGAACGCCCATGAGACGCTGATCTGGGCAAGTCCCAGCGCCAAGGGCAAGGGCTACACCTTCAATTACGATGCCCTGAAGGCGTCGAACGACGACGTGCAGATGCGCTCCGACTGGCTGTTCCCGATCTGCTCGGGCGGCGAGCGGCTGAAGGGCGACGACGGCAAGAAGGTGCATCCGACCCAGAAGCCGGAAGCGCTGCTTGCCCGTATCCTGATGGCCTCGACCAAGCCGGGTGACGTGGTGCTCGATCCCTTCTTCGGTTCCGGCACGACCGGTGCCGTGGCCAAGCGCCTCGGCCGCCACTTCGTCGGCATCGAGCGCGAGCAGAGCTATATCGATGCCGCCGCCGAGCGCATTGCCGCCGTCGAGCCGCTCGGCAAGGCCACGCTGTCGGTCATGACCGGCAAGAAGGCCGAACCGCGCGTCGCCTTCAACACGCTGATCGAGAGCGGCATGATCAAGCCGGGCACGGTGCTGACCGATGCCAAGCGCCGCTACAGCGCCATCGTGCGCGCCGACGGCACCGTCGCCAGCGGCGGCGAGGCGGGCTCGATCCATCGCCTCGGCGCCAAGGTGCAGGGTCTCGACGCCTGCAACGGCTGGACCTTTTGGCACTATGACGACGGCAGGTCGCTCAAGCCCATCGACGACCTGCGCGCCGTCATCCGCAGCGACATGGCGAAGCTGAACTGAGCAAACCGCAACTGAAAAACAATACGGCCGAAGCATCTGCTGCTTCGGCCGTTTCTGCCTTGCGAGGGACAACGTACCCTCCGGTTCAGAAAATGAAGTCGCCCGCGTCCAGCTGGCTGAGCTTGACGTTCTCGATGATGAGCTTGTCACCATTGCCGCCATCGATCACGACGTTCTTGCCGACTGTCCTCATATGGCTGGCTTGGAGGTCGCTGAAATCGTTGACCGAGGCAAGGCCGGACAGATCGATCCAATCATGATCGGCGCCGATCGCATCGAAATCCTTGATCGTGTCGACGCCCGACATCGTCTCGAACACGAAGGTGTCGCTGCCGGCACCGCCGGTTAGCGTGTCCTTGCCCGCATCGCCTGACAGGGTATCGTTGCCCTTGCCGCCATAGAGCTTGTCGTTGCCTTTTCCACCGCCAAAAGTGTCGGCGTAGTTGGTGCCGGTGATGGTGTCGCCGCCAGAGAGCAACGCATCGAAAAACTTGGTGGTGCTGCCGCTATCGAAGGCCGCTGCGAGCGTCTTTCCGGAAAGCGAGAGGCCCGTTTCGCTGACGAGCATGATGCCGTCGCTGACGACGGTGAAGGACTTGATCGTGCCGGCGGTGATGCCGGATACCTCACCATCGATCATCTTGTATTTGAGGCCGCTTCCCGAAAACGTCATGTAGTTCTGGGCATCGTCGGAAAGCTTGATGCCTGTCGCCGTGAATTTCTCGCTCTCATAGTCGAGAATGTCATGCAGGCTCTCTGCCAGAATATCGGCGAAATTGAAGCCGGTCGTCTTGTCAAAACCACTCAGATTGATCTTTGCCATGTTCTCTGTGTCTTTCCTTGCGTCCCACGTAGTTCGGATATCAATGGCCGTAATCGCATGCAACTTCTGATCGCGCCGCACCGCTGTCTTCATCGAAACAGGGATAAAGAGCCGTTAAAAGCGAATTGATTCCAGAGGTTTGCGCAGCGGCGTCGACGCTTGTCCAAAATCAGGGCCGAGCCGGTGACGCAACGGGACATTGCGGCGCAGTGAAATGTCGGCGGGCCTTTAGAACAATTTAACCATCCCGCGGATACTCTGAGCGCAGGCAAGACGACCGCATGATCAACCACGCGAGACGCGCGGGGAAACCCGCAAATTGCCCGGCAGGACGGCGCTCAGGCTGCCCTGTTCAGAGATAGTTTTCGTCCGGTTTCGTACCTTCAGTCCCGGAGGGAGACTTACACGCCCAGGATCCGAAAGGCTCCTGGGCGTTTCTGTTTGCTGGGTTCTCCCAATAGTCCAAAAAAAAGGCCCCGCCAATGGCGGAGCCCTTCAACGCTTTGGCGAATTGCCGCCAGCTTAGACGAAGAAGTCGTCGGCAAACATCTTGGTGATATTGCTCACCTTGATCTGGAAGTCGGCAACCCGGTCGCCGTCGGTATCGCCGGAGATGGCGCCGCTGATGAACCGCAGCTCGCCGGCCTCGCCGTGGAACCTCAGGCCGCCGATGAAAGTGAAACTCTGGTTGCCGCCGACCAATTCGTTGGCATCGATGGTTGAGAGATCGACGACGTCCAATTCGGAGCGGTGGAAATCGGTGATGACGTCGCGCCTCGTGCCGACGACCGATTCGTTGATCGAATTGAAGTCGAACGTATCCTCGCCGGTGCCGCCGGTCAGGTAGTCGAAGCCTAAACCGCCCACCAGGAGGTCCTCGCCGGTGCCGCCGTCGAGGTCGTCGTCGCCGGAGCCGCCATAGAGATCGTCGGCGCCGCCGAGGCCGTCGATGATATCGTCTCCGGCCAGGCCCTTAAGGACATTGCCTGCCGAGCTTCCGGTGATATCGTCATCGCCATAGTTCGTGCCGATTGCGTTCTCGATGCTGATCAGGTCTTCGGAATGGCCGCTGGTGGTCGAGGCCCATCCTTCGCCGAGGTCGATCGTCACGCCCTTGCCGCGCTGCGAGCTATATTCGTCCTGCAGCTGGTAGCTGATCGTGTCGGTGCCGCTGCCGCCGTTGAAGTAGTTGTCGACGCCGACGGACTTGAAGGTGTCGTTGCCCGATTCGCCGTAGTAGTCGCTGGCTTCGGTATCGACGACGAACTTGTCGTTGCCGGTGCCGCCCTTGACGACATCGGAGCTGCTCGCATCGCCTGCACGGATATCGGCGACATAGAGGTCGTTGCCGTCGCCGAGAAGGATGTCGTTGCCGCCTTCGAAGTAATTCAGCACGTAGTCATGGCCGGTTCCTGCGTCCACATAGTTGAAGCCGCCCAGGTCGTCGGTGCGATTGAGATAGATATCGTCGTTGCCGCCACGACCGTAGATGGTAACTTCGGCGTCCTCGTCCTGGAAGATATTGTCGTCGCCATTGGTGCCGTAAATGGTTGCCATGATGCTAAGCCTTCCTGTTAACACTCTGAATTCTGAAGCGGATCATGCAGCCGATAAGGTGAATGATAGCTGAACCAATTGCGGCGATTTGGTGATTTCAAAAAGGGCTTTTGGTGTCAGCAGTCGGTGACGTCGACGCTGGTGATCCTGCCTTCCTGGTTGAAGGTGATGATCTCTTCGCCCTGCCGCCGAAGCAGTTTTCCGGTGAGCGTGCTGGTGGCAGTCAGGTGCCAGATAGAGCGTGCCGAAACGGCTGACAGCGGTTCGATCAGGCTGTCTTCGGCGATCTGATCGGGATATTCGGTGAAATAGCGCCGGAACGCTGCCATGATGTCGGCGCGGCCTTTGAGGCCGCCGATCTTGCCGGAGGAATAGGTCGCATCCTCCGTGAAGAAAGCTTCGATCGCGGCAAAATCGAGCGCACTGATGGCTGCGTGAAACCGCCTCACGAGCGCGACGGGATCAAGGGCAGGCTGCGCACCCATTCTCACACATTGACCCCATAGGCCAGAAGATCGGCCTGCAACGTCTGCGGGTCGGTGAAAAGCACGGCATGCCATCCCGCCGCCCGCGCGCCTTCGACATTGACCATGTTGTCGTCGATGAACAGCGTCGCGGAAGGATCGAGGCTGAAGGTTTCGGCATGGGTATGGTAGATCGCCACGTCCGGCTTGATCAGCCGCGCATCCGCCGAAACCGTGACGCCGCGCGGCAGGGTTAGGAACGGATAAAGCTTCTGTGCCTCCTTGAAGGTATCGGAGGCGAAATTGGTGAGGAGCGTCACGTCATAGCCCTTGGCGATCAGGCACTCCATGATCGAGACGCATTCGACATAGGCATGTGGCACCATCTCGTGCCAGTGCTTGCGAAAGGCCCGGATGTTTTCCTCATGCGCCGGATGCTCGGCGATCAACTGGTCTTCCGCCTCGCGCCAGTCGCGGCCCCGGTCCTGCTCGATGTTCCAGTCATGCGTGCAGACATTGGCGAAGAACCATTTGCGCTCCGCTTCGTCCGGAATGATCCGGCTGAAGGGGATATGCGGATCGTAATGGATCAGCACCTTGCCGATATCGAAAACGATGTGGCGGATCTCGACGCTGCTCATCAGGTGTTCCTCGGTTCCCTGGCTCCATCACGCTTGCCGCGGAAGGCATGCGGTATAGCCTGGGCGATTGCTTTTTTCATGACGGTCGGCAGCGCCTGCGCCCCCAGCGAGGCAAACGGTTCCCACCAGCCATTTCCGCTTTTGTTCTGGTTGGCGACATTCGCGCGATAGACAGACAAGCGCAATTCAAAATGCGTAAAAACATGCGTGATCGTGCCGCAGGGTTCCCAGCTGGCGGCAAAAGGCTGCGCCTCGACCGAGGTTTCGCCGTCGATGCGGGCCGTCCATGCTGTACCCGGCACCTCGGTCATCCCGCCCAGCAGGCCGGTTTCGGCGCGCTTGCGCAGATAGACCGCGCCCTGCGGGCAACTGGCGACAAAGGCCGCGCCGACACGCAGCGGCTTGTCCTTTTTCGCCGCCTTGCGCGGAAAGGTCTCCGGATCGGCGGTCTTCAACGCCAGACAGAGATCGTTGAAAGGACAGAGCGCACAGGCAGGGCGTTTCGGGGTGCAGGTCGTCGCGCCGAGGTCCATCATGCCTTGAGCGAAATCGCCCGGCCTGTCCGCCGGTGTCATCCTGGCCACCAGCGACCGCATTTGCGGTTTGGCAGTGGGCAGCGGCGTCTCGATCGCATGCAGCCGCGAAATCACCCGCTCGACATTGCCATCGAGCACGGCGCTCCGCCGGTTGAAGGCGATGGCAGCGACTGCCGCCGCCGTATAGTCGCCGATCCCCGGCAGCGCCTTTAGCCCTTGCTCGGTGCCGGGAAACACGCCCTGATGATCGCGGGCGATCGCCTCGGCGCATTTCTTCAGGTTTCGCGCCCGGGCATAGTAGCCGAGCCCCGCCCAGGCCTTCATCACCTCTTCGGTGTCGGCTGCCGCGAGATCCGTAACCTTGGGCCAGAGCAACAGGAACTTGTGGAAATAGGGTTTGACCGCCTGCACGGTCGTCTGCTGCAACATCACTTCCGACAGCCAGACGTGATAGGGATCGGCGACGACGCCATCCCTTGCCATCGGCGGCGAGACGCGCCAGGGCAGGTCGCGATGGTGCCGGTCGTACCAGGCGAGAAGCCGGTTGGCCGCATCGGCCGCTTTGAATGTCTGCTGCATCATTTGCCCGAGGATTGGGTACGGCCTATACTTGGAGGAGTGTTCGCCATCCTTCAAGGCGAAATCGAGAAGCGAAAGCCGTTCTGTTGAAACAACCTTATACCCGCAAGGGCGTCGTCCAGATCAGCGAGATCGCCAACGGCCTGATCGACCCGGTGCTCGCCAAACGCGCCGGCATCAACACGCTGCTGCTCGGCTCCTGGGACGAGATCGCCGGCGAGGAGTTTGCCGATTGCACCCGGCCGGAAAAGATCGCCTGGCCGCGGCGCGCCTCGGAAATGGCGGGCGAGGGCGGTTATCAGCCCGGTGTCCTGACCGTTGCCTGCGAAGGCGCGCGCGCCCTGTTCCTCACCCATGCGCAGGGCGAACTGATCCAGCGGATCAACGGCTTCTTCGGTTTCCCGGCAATCAACCAGATGCGGATCGTGCAAAAGCCGGTCTCCCCGCCGCCCAAGCCGCATCGCAAGCCGAAGCCGCTGACCGGCGCTCGGGCGCGGCATCTGGAAGAGATGATGGATGGCATCGAGAATGATGCGTTGAAAGCGGCGCTGACGAGGCTTGGCACGGCCGTCATGTCTCAGCGCAAGAAATGACACAAAACATCAGCCGGTCACAATTGTTTGAACTTTGGTGAGCGGCAGGCCCTTGTCGCCCCCGACAAGGCAAGTTATCGAATTTTCGACCGTTTTCGTTCATCCCTTTATACAGGTGAAACCATGTCCCTTTCTGAAATGAGCCTCTTCAAGCGCCTCCTAAGCGGCGTCGCCGTGGCTGCCATCGCCGTGACGCTCGCCGCCTGCAGCGACGAGAAGAAGGGCGCGGCTTCGAACGCTCCGGCAACGGAAACGACCGAAACGGCGGCGAAGACCGAGGTCAAGCCGGCTGATGGCTCGATGATGGCCGCGACGAAGACGGAAGTTAAGCCGGTCGATGGCACGATGACCTCCTCGACCATGTCGTCGGCCACGAAGCCTGCGACCGCTGACGCCAACCAGACGCAGATGGCGCAGGCTGCAGCCCCCGCCAAGGCTGAGCTGCCCGAGGTCCAGGGTGAAGTCGATATCGCCAAGTTGATGGAGCCCGGTCCGCTGCCGGAAATGTCGATCGGCAAGGCCGATGCGCCGGTGACCATCGTCGAATACATGTCGATGACCTGCCCGCATTGCGCGCGCTTCCACAACGAGACCTTCGACGCCATCAAGGCGAAGTACGTCGACAGCGGTAAGGTCCGGTTCGTCGTTCGCGAGTTTCCGTTCGATCCGCGTGCTGCTGCCGCCTTCATGCTGGCGCGCTGCGCGCCCGAGGGCCAGTATTTCCCGATGGTGTCGATGCTGTTCAAGCAGCAGGAAACCTGGGCTGCGGCCCCGAACGGCCGCGATGCACTGCTGCAGATGTCGAAACTCGCCGGTTTTACACAGGAGAGCTTCGAGGCCTGCTTGACGAACCAGAAACTTCTCGATGATGTGCAGGCAACGATGCAGAAGGGCGAGAAGGATTTCGGGGTAAAGGCCACCCCGACCTTCTTCATCAACGGCAAGCAATATTCCGGAGAAATGTCGGTTGACACCATGTCGGCCCTTATCGACACGATGCTCTGATCCTTCGCGTTCTTTGAGAACGACCGGCGGGCGCCTCAGTGCGCCCGTTTTTCTTTACCCCCTTGAGGGGGGAGGTCGCGCGGGTGGGGGTGAACTTTGGGTGCCGCAAGAGGTCACCCCACCCCGGAGCTGCGCTCCGACCCTCCCCCTCAAGGGGAGGGTGGCTCCATGAAATTCACAAAACTTCGTCTTCTCGGTTTCAAGTCCTTCGTCGAACCCTCCGAATTCGTCATCGAGCGGGGGCTGACCGGCGTTGTCGGGCCGAATGGCTGCGGCAAGTCCAATCTGGTCGAAGCGCTGCGCTGGGTGATGGGGGAAAACTCCTATAAGAACATGCGCGCGTCCGGCATGGACGACGTGATCTTTTCCGGTTCCGGCAAGCGCCCGGCCCGCAACACCGCTGAAGTCGGCCTCTATCTCGACAATTCCGACCGCACGGCGCCCGCCGCCTTCAACGACAGCGACGAGATCCAGGTGACGCGGCGGATCGAGCGTGAGAACGGCTCGGTCTATCGTATCAACGGCAAGGAAGCGCGCGCCAAGGATGTGCAGCTCCTGTTCGCCGACGCCTCGACCGGCGCCCGCTCGCCGTCCATGGTCGGGCAGGGGCGGATCGGCGAACTGATCGCCGCCAAGCCGCAAGCGCGCCGGCAGCTGCTCGAAGAGGCCGCCGGCATTTCGGGCCTCCATTCGCGCCGCCACGAGGCCGAGCTACGTCTGAAGGGTGCCGAGACCAATCTGGAGCGGCTGGAGGATGTGACCTCCCAGCTCGAAAGCCAGATCGAAAGCCTGAAGCGCCAGGCGCGCCAGGCCAACCGCTTCAAGATGCTGTCGGCCGACATCCGCCGCCACGAGGCGATGCTTCTGCATATCCGCTGGGCGCAGGCGAAGGAGGCCGAAGCCGAGGCCGACAGGCACCTCAATCAGGCGACATCGCTGGTTGCCGAAAAGGCGCAAGCCCAGATGGAGGCGGCCAAGGCGCAAGGCATTGCCAGCCTGAAGATGCCGGAACTGCGCGAAGGCGAGGCGCGCGCGGCGGCGGCCCTGCAGCGGCTGCAGATCGCCAAGTCGCAACTCGAGGAAGACGCCGGTCGCATCCTGCGTCGCCGCGACGAGTTGCAGCGCCGCCTGTCGCAGCTTGCCGAGGATATCGTCCGTGAGGAGCGCCTCGTGGCTGACAATGCCGGCATTCTCGCCCGGCTGGACGAAGAGGAAAGCGACCTACGCGACCTCCTGTCCGAAGCCGGCGAGCGGGCCGAGGAGGCGCGCGAGCGGCTGGCCGAGGCCAGCGAAGCACTAGGCGAAAGCGAGCGCCAACTGGGGCTTCTGACCGCCGAGCGGGCCGAAGCGCAGGCAACGCGCAACCAACTCGAAAAGACCATCCGCGATCTCTCCGAGCGGCAGGCGCGTCTCGCCCGGCAATTGTCCGACCAGAACCGTGATCTCGAAGACCTCGACCGGCAGATTTCGGCACTTCCCGATCCGCAGGAAAAGCGCGAGGAGGTCGAGGCGGTCGAAGCGGCGCTGGAGCAGGCGGAAAACGCCATCGCCGATATCGAGGACGCACTGAACTCCGCGCGCTTGGCAGAGGTCAATGCCCGACCGCCGGTCGATGCGGCTCGTGCCCGGCTGAACGGCATCGAGACGGAAGCCCGCACGATCCGCCGCATGCTCGAAGCGACCGCGATACAGGGTGCCGCCCCACCGGTGGTCGACGACATGAAGGTCGATCGCGGTTTCGAAGCAGCCCTGGGCGCCGCCCTTGGCGAAGACCTGGAATCGCCGCTCGATCCGAGCGCGCCGGCCCATTGGCGGGTGCCGGCCGATGGATCGGACGATCCGCGATTGCCGGACGGCGCGGTGTCGTTGACCGAGCATGTGCGCGCACCGCAGGCGCTCGAGCGCGGTCTGCGCCAGATCGGCATCGTCGAGAGTGACGCGGTGGCCGAAGGGCTTTTGCCGATGCTGAAGGCCGGCCAGCGGCTGGTGACGCGCCAGGGTGCCGTCTGGCGCTGGGACGGCCATGTGACCGGCGCCGATGCGCCGAGCGCGGCGGCGCTCCGCCTTGAGCAGAAGAACCGGCTGGCCGAACTCGAAGGCGAACTTACCGATGCCCGCCATCAGCTGGAGCTGGCTGAGGCGGATCTGGCCGCCGCCGCGGCGCGCATCCGCGCTGAAGACGAGCGCCTGCGGCTGTCGCGTGAGCAGCAGCGCATGGTGGTGCGCAAACTCGCGGAAGCGCGCGACGCGCTTGCAGCCGCAGAGCGTGCATCCGGCGATCTCGTCCGCCGCCGCGCGGTTCTCTCGGAAACGAGCAGCCAGCTTGCCTTGCAGGTCGAGGAAATCGGCGAGCAGATGGAAGGCGCGCGCGAGGCGCTGGAGGATGCGCCGGATCTCGGCGAACTCGAACGCCGGCTGAACGGCCAGATGACGACCGTCGCGACCGACCGGGCGAGGGTCGCCGAAGCGCGCGCGATCAATGATGGTCTTGCCCGCGAAAACGAAGCGCGTGAGCGCCGCATCCGGGGAATCGCTGCCGAGCGGCAGACCTGGAATGTGCGCGCGGCGAGCGCGCAGGAGCATATCGAGACCCTGCGCGAGCGTGAAAGCGAGGCGCGCGAGGAAGCCGAAGAGCTTCTTGAGGCTCCGGATGAATTCGACGAGAAACGTCGCGCGCTGATGAATGAATTGTCGAAGGCGGAGGAGGCCCGGCGGCAGGCGGCCGACCTTCTGGCAGCGGCCGAAACCCGTCAACGCGAGGCCGATCGGCTGGCAGCAACCGCGCTGTCGGAACTTGCCGAAACCCGCGAGAAGCGCGGCCGTGCGGAAGAACGACTCGTTTCGGCCCGCGAAAAGCGGGTGGAGGTCGAAGTTCGCATTCGCGAAGCGCTGAATTGCGCGCCGCATGAGGTCATGCGCCTCACCGGTCTGCCGGCCGATGGCTATCTGCCGGATATGCGCCAGATCGAGCGTGAATTGGAGCGGCTGAAGATCGAGCGCGAGCGCCTGGGCGCGGTCAACTTGCGCGCCGAAGAGGAGCAGAAGGAACTCTCCGACAAGCTCGATGCGATGCTGAAGGAACGCGAGGACGTGATCGACGCCATCCGCAAGCTGCGATCGGCGATCCAGAACCTCAACCGCGAAGGCCGCGAGCGCCTGCTGGCCGCCTTCGATGTGGTCAACGCTCAGTTCCAGCGGCTGTTCACCCATCTGTTCGGGGGCGGCACGGCCGAACTGCAGCTGATCGAGAGCGAGGATCCGCTTGATGCCGGCCTCGAAATCCTCGCCCGGCCGCCCGGCAAGAAGCCGCAGACCATGACGCTTTTGTCCGGCGGCGAACAGGCGCTGACGGCGATGGCGCTGATCTTTGCGGTGTTCCTCACCAACCCGGCGCCGATCTGCGTGCTCGACGAGGTCGATGCGCCCCTCGACGACCACAATGTCGAGCGCTACTGCAACCTGATGGACGAGATGGCCGCCTCGACGGAGACCCGCTTCGTCATCATCACCCACAATCCGATCACCATGGCTCGGATGAACCGCCTGTTCGGCGTCACCATGGGCGAGCAGGGCGTCTCCCAACTCGTCTCCGTCGATCTGCAGACCGCCGAGCAGCTGCGCGAAGCGGTGTAGTCCTCACTCGATCTCGACGACGAAGGCATGGCCTCGGTCGCTTTCGCCCATGTCGTCCCACGCGTCGACATATTGTGTTGTCAGATCTGCCTTTCCCCGCTGCTCGCTGAAGTACAATGCATAGTTGTTGCTTGCCTTGCCGTTGTTCGGTCTGTTCTTGTACCATTTGGCGTAGCTCATCGGTTCGCCGTTTTCCCATTTCCAGCCGCCGCGCGGTTCCTTGCTGAACGGGTCCTGGAACAGACCAATCCAGGCACCGATCTTGTAGGATGTGTTCGTGCCGGTGTCGTAACCGCTTAAAAACAGGCGCTGATCGGCGTTCAAGAGCGAAGCGAGGAAACTGTTTTCGGCTTCCGAGGTCACACTTGCCAGATAGCCGCCGCAGCGTTTTGCCATGGTGGACGCCGAGTTTCGGGTGATGATGCTTGCTCTCATGGCAAGGTACAAATGCCCTTGGAAAGAGCCGTAGACTTTCTCGTACACGGGACTGCAAGCGACGGCCTTGAGAACACGCGGATCGGTCTCGAGCCCTGCGAAATCCTTTGGGTCGTACCAGCGCGCCAGTGGTGAGGAATAGACGCCGTTCTTGTATGCCTGTACCTGCATACCGAGCTGTTTGGCGGTCGCCTCGTCGAAATAGCCGGTGTCGGAGATGCCGACGGATTTTTGATAACCGCTGATCGCCCGGCGCGTCTGCTGGCCGAAGGCGCCATCCGCCGTCCCGGCAGCAAAGCCCCGCCCGGTCAGCGCCACTTGGATTTCCTGCCGTTGGGTCTTGCTCAATCCCAGCCCGGCTTCACGCGTTTCAACTGTAGTACCGCTGTCTTGCATCGGGCCTGGCTGCAACTGCGTCAGCATTTGACGTGCAAGAACCGCCTGCTCACCCGTCTGGTGTTTTTCCAGGAAGAACCTCCAGGTGCGCGGCGTATTGATCCGCAATGCCTTGCGAAAATCCGCCTCGACCTCGATCGTCTTGGGATCGATTGTCGGCGTGGCGCCCGGCGCCTGCTCCGTTTGTGGCAAGGCAGGCCCGAAATAGAATTCGAGCGCCAGCGACGACAAGATTTGCGGCGATTGCTTGCCGTCGGTCGCCTTGCGAACGTCGCGGATCACCCGCTTGAACGCGGTGCCGATCTCGAGCCCCGGGCTCGCCAGATGGCTCACCAGTGCTGCGGTGAAGGGTGAATTGGCGCCGCTTCCGTCGAAGGCAAGCTGCCCGGGCGCTGCCGCAAAGGCCACCATCGTGCCCGCGCTCTCCGTTTCGATCGGGGCTAGCCCCCGCGTCGCAAGGCTTCTGGTTGCGCCCTCGATCTCTTCGTTGAGGCGATTGGCCAGCGGATTGTTGCGGCAGGCGTCCAGGAAGACGAGGGCGATCTTGGCCTTCCTCTCGATGGCCCGGACGACGTCCGCAAGAGCCAGCGTCTCGGCAGCAACGTCAAATTCGCTCGCAAGCCGGGCATTGGTGGCGACCAGGTAATTCTCGCCGCGAAGCTGCATGCCGTGTCCGGCATAGTAGAAAAGTGCGACGTCGTCGGCGCTGATCTTGCGCGAAAAGCGTAAGACGGCTTCCGCCAGCTGGCCGCGGTCCGCGTCGATGACGATGTCTGCATCAAACCCCTGGGCGGAAAGGAAAGCCCCGAACTGCCGAGCGTCGCGCGCTGCATTGGGCAGCGCGCCGGCGGCTTCGTATTTCGAGTTTCCGATGACGAGCGCCAGTCGTCGTCCGCTTTCCGCGGCGGCCGCATCAAAGGACGCGATCAGGGTCAGCAAGAGCAAGGACAGGCATGTCAGGCACATTCGCATCTTGATCACCTCCCCCAAGTCTGCAGATGGCGGAACAACTGCGCGAAGCGGTCTGATCAGTCGAATTCGATGGCGTAGCTGTTGGTGGTGTTCGGCACCCCCATATCGTCCCAGCTGGTCACTTTCAGGTCCTCCCTCTTTCCGTTGGCGTCGGTATAGAACATGGCGAAATCGTCGCCCGGCTTGTTCTCGTCGGGCTTGCCTGCCATCCATTTCGTGAAGGTCAAGGGCTCGCCGGTCACCCAGCGCCAGCCCCCTTTGGGTTCCCGGCCGTTTTCGTCCTGCACCAAGCCGATCCACGGTCCATTCTTGTACGTGCCGTTCCATGATGCTTGATAGTTGGAATTGAACAAGCGGTCGTCCTTGCTGAAGAGCGAGACGATGAAGGCGTTTTCCGCCTCCGAGGAGATAGTGACCAAGTGGCCGCGGCAACTCGTTGCCACCAAATCCGCCGTTTTCCAGGGCGTCCACATGGTGCGGATCACCACATACATATGTCCTTCGAACGAGCCATAGACCTTTTCCTCAAGGGGTTTGCAGTTGACCGCCTTGAGGACGCGCGGATCGGTTTCGAGGCCCTCAAAGTCCTGGGGCAGGTATTGTCGTGCCACGGGTGACGAATAGAGGCCATCCTCGGCCTTGATCGGGCTGATCCCGAGCGCCTCGGTTGTCGTGCCGTTTAAGTAGCCGGTATCGGAAATGCCGGCGGATTTCTGGTAGGCGGCGATCGCCTTGCGCGTCTGGGCCCCGAAGACGCCGTCGGCTTTGCCGGCGCCGAAGCCCTTGCCGGCGATGGCGATCTGGATGTCGCGACGCTGGTTCTTGTTCAGTCCCAGCGCGTTTTCGCGCTGTTCCACCGTGAGAATTCCGGTCGGCGTCCTGGCCGGTTGCATCAGCGCCAGCATTTGCCGGGCGACGGTCGTCTGCTGTCCGGTCTTGTGCTTGGCGAGGAACAAGGTCCAGATGCGCGGCGTGTTGATCCTCAGGGCCTTCTGAAAATCGATCTCGACCTCCGTCTGCGGCGGCTCGGCCAGGGTCTGGGGCTGGTTGATCGACCCCTGTTCGACCGTCGCGGCGTCCGGCTTGGCGACCTCCGGCCCGAAATAGAATTCGAGCGCCAGCGACGACAAGATTTGCGGCGACTGCTTGCCGTCGGTCGCCTTGCGAACGTCGCGGATGACCCTCTTGAAGGCGGTGCCGATTTCGAGGCCTGGGCCCGCGAGGTGGCCGATCAATGCCGTGGTGAAGGGAGAGTTCTTGCCGCTCCCGTCGGACGCGACCTGTCCGGGTGCGGCCGCGAAAGCGACCATGGTGCCCGCGCTCTCGGTTTCGACGGGCGCCAGTCCTCGTGTCGCGATGCTTCTGGTGGCGCCTTCGATCTCTTGGTTGAGGCGGTTGGCGAGCGGATTGTTGCGGCATGCGTCCAGGAAGAAGAGGGCGATCTTCGACTTTTTCTCGATTGCCCCAATGACATCCGCAAGCGCCAGAGTCTCGGCTGCGACATCGAATTCGCTCGCAAGCCGTGCATCAGTGCCGACGAGATAGTTCTCGCCGCGAAGCTGCATGCCATGGCCGGCGAAATAGAAAAGGGCGACGTCGTCGGCGCCGATCTTGCGTGCAAAGCGCGACACCGCGTCCGCCATCTCCTTGCGGTCTGCGTCGGTCACGATGTCTGTGTCAAATCCCTGGCTGGAGAGGAATGCGCCAAATTGTCTTGCGTCGGCCACTGCATTTGGCAGCTTGCCAGCGGCCTCATAGTCCGAACTGCCGATAACAAGAGCGAGCCGCCGCCCGTCTGCCGATTGAGAAGCCGAAACACCCGCGAACAACACAATCGCCAGTGCCAGCAGCACCCTTTTTGCGATCTCCTGCATTTTGAAACGCTCCCCCATCCATCAGGAAACGCCTGACGGCCCCGGAAAATTCATCGTTCCTTGGATAGTGACAAAAGCATGATTCGAAGCAGCAATCGAACGCGTACCAAATCCAGGCGATGTGCGTGCGGCTGTTTATCTTAAACACTTCTTCACTTGATAAGAAGATTTTTCATAACTGGGACTTAGGGTACCGGATACGCCTTTCGGATAGGCGGATATCGACTGTCGAGGACTTGAAGCTTGGCGGATTTCACGAGCGCTGATGCCCTGTTGCTGCTGGGAGCCGTGCCCTTCGCCTCGCTATGCGTGAATGCGGCCGGTGCCATCGTGTTTGCCAACCGGGCCGCGTGTGAAATGGCTGGCGTTGGTTCGACACTTGTCAGAACGCCGGTTTCGCGGCTCGTGCCGGAATGGCACTTGCTGTCGACGGCATCCGCAAGGTCGTACCGCCGCGAAACGATCCTTTTGCGCAACGATGGCGGTACGATCCCCGTCGAACTTTCTTTCGTGCGGTTTGGCGCGGCTGAAGAAGCGATGATCGGCGTTGTCATCCGCGACCTGATCGATGAAAGGGCGCTCGAATCGATGCGTCTCGAGCTCGAACGGCAAAACGACGAGGCCTTGCTGGAAGCGGAGGCTGCCCGCCGCCGACTTGGCTTCATCATCGACATGCTGCCGCAGGCCGCCTGCGTCTTCGATGCCGAGGACCGTTATGTCCTGTGGAACGAGAAATATGCGGCGCTTTATCCAGAGATTGCCGCACATCTGCGTCCTGGCATTTCCTTCCGCGATATCCTGGAGATCAGCCTCAAGAGCGGCGAAATGCCGGAACTCGTGACGGATCCCGAGACCTGGATCGAGGAGCGCCTGAAAAAACACGCACTTCCGGTTTCCCAGCACGAGCAGATGCTGCGCGACGGACGCTGGCTGCGTCATGACGATCGCCGCACGCCGGATGGCGGCGCGATCGGCATGCGCATCGACATCACCGACCTGAAGCGCCGCGAGGAATCGTTCCGGCTGCTGTTCGACGCCAACCCCATGCCAATGATGGTCTGTGATGCCGCCACGCTGGACATCGTCGCAGTCAACCACGCCGCGGTCGCGCTCTACGGCTTTGGCGGCGAGGAAATGCTGGAAAAACGCGTCACGGATTTCCATGCCCCCCATGAGAGCGACCGGCTTGCCGTCACATTGCGCGGGCTTGATGCCGATTGCGAGGCGCGCACCGTCTGGCACCAGAAGACGGCGAGCGGTACGGAGCATCACGTGCTCATCTATGTCCGCATCCTTCATGAGGGGGCATCCCGGCGGCTGCTTCTGACAATCGCCGACGTCAGCGACCGTGTTCGCGCCGAGGCGCATGCCACGCATCTCGCCCATCATGATGCACTGACGGGCCTGCCGAACCGCATGCAGTTCCGCAAAAGGCTCGAGACGGCGCTGGAAACGGCGGTACGTGACGGCGAGGAACTGGCGATCCACTACCTCGACCTCGACGGCTTCAAGCCGGTCAACGATACGTTCGGCCATGCAGCCGGCGATATCCTGTTGAAGCAGGTGGCTGAGCGGCTGAAATCGGTGCTGCGCGCCGGCGACCTCGTCGCGCGGCTCGGCGGCGACGAATTCGCCATCCTGCAGCACGCTTCGGCGGCGAGGGCTGCTGACGTCGCGAATCGCTGCATCAACGTGCTTGGGAAACCTTTCGGCATAGAAAACCGCCAGATCGGCATCAGCGTCAGCATCGGCATCGCCGTAGCACCCGAAAATGGCTTCGATCCCGACGAATTGATGAGCGCCGCCGACACCGCGCTCTATCAGGCAAAGGCGTCCGGAAAGAGCACGTGGCGCCGCAGCCAAGCCGCGGCGTGACACTCACTTCTTTCATCCGTGGCACTTTTGTTCCAAGATTTGCTGCAATGCAGCAAATTTCCGCCACCGATGCATTTTAAACGTGAAGAGGATAATGTAGCTTCCGGTGGGAGCTGTATGGGTGGAGAATGAGCATGACAAAATGGGTCTATACCTTCGGCGGGGGAGAAGCCGAAGGAAGTGCGGGCGATCGCGACCGTCTGGGTGGCAAGGGCGCCAATCTGGCGGAGATGTGCAATCTCGGCCTGCCGGTGCCTCCCGGGCTGACGATCATCACCGATGCCTGCGCGCGTTATTATGACGACGGCCGCATCATTCCCGAGGATTTGAAGAGCCAGGTCAAAGCCGGCATCGAGAAGATGGAGGCGATTACCGGCCGCGTCTTCGGCGATACGCAACGACCGCTGCTCCTTTCCGTGCGCTCCGGCGCGCGCGCCTCGATGCCGGGCATGATGGATACGGTTCTGAACCTCGGTCTGAACGACCACACCGTGGAGGCGCTCGGCCACGATGCCGGCGATGCCCGTTTCGCCTGGGACAGTTACCGCCGCTTCATCCAGATGTATGCCGATGTGGTGATGGGGCTCGATCACGAGGTTTTCGAGGAAATCCTGCAAGACGAAAAGGGCCGCCTCGGCCATGAAAACGATACCGAGCTTTCCGCCGTCGAATGGCAGCATGTCATCTCGCGCTACAAGCGAGTAATCGAGGAGGAACTCGGCGAGGCCTTTCCGCAGGATTCGGAAGTGCAGCTGTGGGGAGCAATCGGCGCCGTCTTTGCCAGCTGGATGAACCCGCGCGCCATCACCTACCGTCATCTGCACAATATTCCGGCCGGGTGGGGCACCGCCGTCAACGTGCAGGCCATGGTGTTCGGCAATCTCGGCAATACGTCCGCGACCGGTGTTGCCTTCACCCGCAATCCCTCGACCGGCGAGAACGAGCTTTACGGCGAGTTCCTCGTCAATGCGCAGGGCGAGGACGTCGTGGCCGGTATCCGCACGCCGCAAAACATCACCGAGGCTGCGCGTATCGGGTCCGGCTCCGACAAGCCGTCGCTGGAAAAGCTGATGCCGGAAGCGTTCGAGGAGTTCCAGGCCATCTGCAACAAGCTGGAAGCTCACTATCGCGACATGCAGGACCTGGAATTCACCATCGAGCGCGGCAAGCTCTGGATGCTTCAGACACGCTCGGGCAAGCGCACCGCCAAGGCGGCGCTGAAGATTGCCGTCGACATGGCCGAAGCGAAGACGATCACCAGGGAGCAGGCGGTCGCCCGCATCGATCCGGCTTCGCTCGATCAGCTGCTGCACCCGACCATCGATCCGCACGCCCGCCGCGATATCATCGGTTCCGGCCTGCCTGCCTCGCCCGGAGCTGCCACAGGTGAAATCGTCTTTACCTCGGAGGAAGCGGTGATGGCGCAAAAGGAAGGCCGCAAGGTCATCCTGGTGCGCGTCGAGACGAGCCCCGAAGATATTCACGGCATGCACGCGGCTGAAGGCATTTTGACGTCGCGCGGCGGCATGACCAGCCATGCGGCCGTCGTGGCACGCGGCATGGGCATTCCGTGCGTCTCCGGCGCCGGCAATCTGCGCGTTGATATGCGCAACGAATTGCTGATTGCCGCCACCGGTACGCTGAAGAAGGGCGACGTCATCACCATTGACGGCTCGTCGGGACAGGTGCTGAAAGGCGAAATCCCGATGCTGCAGCCGGAGCTTTCCGGAGATTTCGGCAAGATCATGGCCTGGGCAGACGTCAGCCGCCGCATGACCGTGCGCACCAACGCCGAGACCCCGGCCGACGCCCGCGCCGCCCGCTCCTTCGGTGCCGAAGGCATCGGTCTCTGCCGTACCGAGCACATGTTCTTCGAGGGCGACCGCATCAACGTCATGCGCGAAATGATCCTTGCCGCCGACGAGGCCGGGCGGCGCGTGTCGCTTGCCAAGCTCTTGCCGATGCAACGTTCGGACTTTGTCGAATTGTTCTCCATCATGCACGGGCTGCCGGTGACGATCCGCCTGCTTGATCCGCCGCTGCATGAATTCCTGCCAAAGACCGACGAGGAGATCGCCGATGTTTCCGCGGTGCTTGACATGAAGCCGGCGGAGTTGCGCGAACGTGTTGACGAACTGCACGAATTCAATCCGATGCTCGGCCATCGCGGCTGCCGGCTGGCGATCTCCTATCCCGAGATCGCCGAGATGCAGGCCCGCGCCATCTTCGAGGCTGCCGTCGAAGCTGCCCGCGAGACCGGTGCCCCGGTGGTGCCGGAAATCATGGTGCCGCTGGTCGGCCTCAAGACCGAACTCGACTACGTCAAGGCGTGCATCGATGCCGTCGCCAAGGAAGTGATCGGCGAGTCGGGGATCGAGATCGAATATCTCGTCGGCACCATGATCGAGCTGCCGCGCTCGGCCTTGCGTGCCCATGTGATCGCCGAATCCGCCGATTTCTTCTCCTTCGGCACCAACGACCTGACGCAGACGACCTTCGGCATTTCCCGCGACGACGCCGCCCAGTTTCTCAACACCTATATCCAGAAGGGCATCGTCGAGAAGGACCCCTTCGTGTCGCTCGATTTCGACGGTGTCGGCGAATTGATCCAGATCGCTGCCGAACGCGGCCGCCGCACCAAGAACGGCCTGAAGCTCGGCATCTGCGGTGAACACGGCGGTGATCCGGCCTCCATCCAGTTCTGCGAGGAAACCGGGCTTGACTACGTCTCCTGCTCGCCCTTCCGCGTACCGATCGCGAGGCTCGCGGCCGCGCAGGCGGCGATCAATGGCAAGGGGTGAGAGAGCCTACGTCTCGGGAAAAACGGTTACGCCTGATTGGCGGGCAGCCGCCGCGAGCGCCGCATCAAGCGTCGCCAGCGGCAGCCGTCAACTCTGCGCCAGCTCAAGGTAGGCGGCGTCATAGATGGTTAGACCATAACAGGTCCGCGAGTTTCACCGTCGCGGACCAGGCGTGCATATAGGTTTCCGCATCGGTCTCTATATCGAGCTTCGCAAGATGGTTGAGAAGCTGGTCTTTAACGGCCAGCGGCATACGCTTTCTACGCGCGGACACCGTCAGGCTGTTGGCAGCCTCGAGATGTCAGGGAAAGGGAACGACTGCGCCGTTTTGAACGACCTTGTCGAACAATGCGCTGATTGCAGGCGTCTGTTCGTCTTCTAGCAGAAAGGCAAGCGTGGCCGAACTGTCCAGGATCATGCTCACGGTGACCCTCATTCCGGTAGGCCTTCCATTCGGCCCAGTCGAATGCGCCGAGCTTCATATCTTTCGCGAGCGCGCGGATACGCTCCGCCGCCTCGATTGCCGCCGAGCGGTCCCGGTCGCCTGTCTCCCGGATCATTCGTGCCACCGGTTTGCCATGCCGGGTGATGACGACGGCCTCGCCGCGTTCATACGGGAGCGTCCAAAATTCAAAAATCAGTTTCGGGGTCTATTGATCAATAAATTCCCGCACCGTCTTGTTGTACCCTTCCGGGTCCTGCAGCATGGCGAAATGGCTGGTGTTTTCGAGGATCATTAGCTTGGCGCCGGGGATGGTCTTTGCAAGGTAGTCCGTGTGCTTGCGGCTGATCGCTTCGTCGTGATCGCCGAGCACGATCGCGGTCGGCGTCGTGATCTTCTTCAGATCGTTGTCGCTCCAGTTGGGTTGGCTCGCCCACATGTTGCTGATCTGGGTGACGAAGGCATCATATTCGGTCGGCGTCGGCGAAATCTTGTTGTACACCTCACCCGCCTTTTCGATATAGGCGGCAAAGATCTTGTCTTCCATCACGGTCGGAATGACCCCATCCACCTTGGAATTGGCCGCCTGGGCAAACAGTTTCGTCAAGCGCTCGGGATGATGGATGGCGATATCGAGGCCGATGATGCCGCCGTCGCTCCAGCCGACGAGCGCCGTCTTCTCGATCTTCAGATAGTCGAGCAGAGCAAGATAATCCGATGACATCAGGTCATAGCTGTAGGGCTCGGCATTGCGCGTCGAGCGGCCGTGGCCACGGCTGTCGGCGACGATGACGGTATGGTCCCTTGAGAGGTCGGCCACCTGCGCGCCCCAGACCTCGCTGTAGCCGAGCCCGCCATGGATCAAAAGGACCGGCGGTCCGGAGCCGTAGATGGCGTAGTAGAGTTCGATGCCGTTGACTGGCGCTTTCCCGGTCTTCGCCGCCTGCGGCAACGGCGCAGGTTCGGGCAGTTCCTGCCAGCGTTCCGCAGCACGTGCAGGCGCTGCGGAGAGAAGGAGGAGCGCGCAGAATATTTTCAGTACGGCTGCCATGAAAAATCTCCCGTTCGATGTCGCGTGCATAATAGGCGCGAATTGCCCTTGCCGAAGCAAGCGCCTTTTCGCGCAAAACGGGAAAATTTCTTGTCCGAGGGGATACCGCGCGAGTTACCGGCGGATGACGACCGGCCTGTCCCAGCCCCACATCATGGCATCGTTGCCATACCGGAAGGCACGCGATTCCGCCCGCCGGTCGAGGTCGATGCGTTGCAGGCAGGTGGCAATGGCGTCGGTGCCGCGGCGGAAGCCATAGGACATGCAGGTCTTTTCGTCGGCGGCGCGGCGCTCTTCAGGCGTCATCGTGGCGCAGCCGGAAACGACCGCACCCAGTGCCGCCAGAACCAGGATCTTCCGGATATGCATAGCCAGACCTTACGACGTTCTGCCAGATCCGATTGTCTATCAGATGCGTTGCAGCACATCCACAAAAGCTTCGGCGAAATTTTTCAGGTCTGCCGTCGCCTCGTTCGGCTTTTCGATACGGATAGTCGTGCCGTCGCCCTCCAGGCAGGCAAAGACGGTCGTCATCGCCGCGCTGCCATCCTGTGGAATGCGCAGTACCGCGATGCGGTCGCAATCGGCAATGAGCCCGGACGCCGGTAGTTCAAAGAGCAGGGCACCCTCGATCGCGGCGGCAGCGGCACGAACATGGGCGGCAAAACCCTCGGCGCCGGTGGTAAAGCCGTCCAGCGAGAGCTCAAGCTCCAGCAATTCCATCGTCAGACTCGCATCCGATGGCGGCGCGGTAGCCTGAGTCGCGGTTGATGCCTGTTTGGATTCGGATGACAGCATGCTCTCTCTCCTTTCAAGCCGCCGGAAAGCTGCGCTCTCCGGGTGCCTGGAAAATTTGATGTCTGTGCAAACCGGTCCAGTGACGTGAGGACCGGGAAACACGCCTGGTCCCCGTTCTCAAGACATGATTAACGAGAATGGCGAATTTGCGGCGTGGGCCGAGTTGCCAATACTTGCACGCACTTACTCGCTTCATTCGCTGTTCGGCTGTGATCTTGCCGAAAACCGCTTCACACTGTTCGGCATGATGCTCTAAACAGGAGAAGAAGTTGCCGCGTCCGGGCGAAGGGATTGATTCTGCCAGATGATGATCAAGTATGAGCGCCCCACGTCTCATGCCGCCCGCTGGGCGCGCAGGATCGCCCGCTTTGCCTTCGGTCTCTTCGCCGCCGCGTTGCTGGCGCATCGTTTCGGCCCGCTGATCACGCCGCATTTCGTGGCGCTCATGGTGTTTTCGGCGGCATTGGCGGCTGTTGCCGTGGTGCTTGCCGCCATCGGCTTCGTCAGACTCTGGCAAGTCGCGGCCGTCGGCGGCGTTGCCTCCTTCGTCGCGCTTTTGTATGCGGCTATCCCGATCGGCGCTGCCGGCTTCGCGCTCAACCAATATTTCTCCGAGCCGGCGATCTACGACGTCAGCACCGACACCGTGACGCCGCCTCCGTGGATCAAGCCGCCGGATGCGGCGCAGGGCTGGCTCAAACGCCCCGCCGTGGTGACGCCGGAAGACCGTGAAGCCCAGATCGCCGCCTATCCCGGGCTGACCGGTCGCCGCTACGACGGCGCCCTTGACCGCGTCTTCCAGGGCGTGAAGATCGTTGCGGAAAAAACCGGCATCAGCATCATCGATGAAGAGGGTGTCGAAAACGCCAAACCTGACCTGGAGGACATGGCGGTCAAGCCGGACGATACGGCGCCGGCCGACAGTGAGCCCGGCGACGTGCCGATCCCGCTGTCGCGTCCGCAGACGATGCCGGGCGAGATGAGCCCCGGGCGGCGCTCCTCCGATATCCTGCTGCAGGGCGAATGGCGCACGCTGATCGTCGGTTTCCGCTTCGATGTGCTGATCAGGCTGCGCGAAGAGGCCGAAACGACCTTTGTCGATATGCGCGTGGCCTCCCGCTACGGCCCGCATGATCTCGGCCTTGGCGCCGCGTTTGCCAACCAGTTCCTGCATGCGCTCGATGCGGAACTGCTGGGCATCGCCGGGGATTGATCAGGCAAGCCAGCCGGTGTAGCGCACGATCAGCCCCGTGATCGGGCTTTTGATTTCGACGTGGAAACGAAACAGCCCGTCGCACTCTTCCTCGAATGTGTCGCCGCCGGGCGCCAGAAACAGCGGCAGCGGCAGGCCGAGGAAGCGCCAGCCGCGGATCACCAGCCGCAACCGGCCATTTTCCGGCACCAGCGCGATCAGCACGCGAAAAGGCCCCAAATCCTCCGCGAGCAGATGCCTGTCACGTCCTGTCGCGGCCGACTGGAGGCTGCGGAAGGATTTTCCGGCGAAGGTGCGGATCCATGTCTCCTGGCCTGCGGCGCATTCGAAGCGTACGCTGACGGGAACATCGGCGTTTTCGGCCGGAAAGCCGATGATGGCGGCGGTGACCCGGGCAAGCAGGCCGGTCCCGCGTTCGACCTTTGCTCGTCCCTCGACGATGCGCGTTTCGCCGCTGTCGTGCAGGGTGGCGACGGCGGGTGGCAGGTCGGTCCAGGCGGTCGACAGGATGCGGCGGTAGAGAGGTTTCGCTTCGTCCGCAGCACTTTCGTCGCGGATGCCCGTGCGAATGGAAAACCGGGAAAACAGCGGCTCGAAATCGGAAAGGGTCAGTTCCCCGGCGGCTGCGCGCGCGCCGGCCTCGGCCTTATCGCCCGCAAGCCAGTGGCGAATGATCGCCTCCGCCGCCATCGCCGGAATGAACGGGCCGTCGTCGCCCTTGGCGATCAGGTGCCAGGAGCGCTCCAGCGCGCTTCCGTTCGCAGTCCTTCCCGTGACGGCAACGAACATGCCGCCGCGATGTTCACCGAAGGCGAGGCGTTGCGACACCCGATGAAACAGCGGCGCCAGCGGCGACAACGACCGAACGAGCCCAAGCCGCGCCAGCCAGGCGCAGACCCCAAGAAGCCGTTGCAGCATCTGCGGCTCGGTGCCGGCGCCGGTAAAGGCCGACTGCAATCCCGTGATCGCCTGCGGCAGCAGGGCAAGGTCCGGCGCATCGGCGAGCGCGAAGTGGCGACGCCTGAGCGGCACGCAGCCGGGCGGGGCGATCGTTCTCTTCACGCTGTTTATCAGGCCATAACCGGTCTCCGCTTTGCCGTCGCGGACAAGCGGCACCTTTTTTCCGGCATAGCTGCAAACCGCCTTGACGACGTTCAGCCCCATGCGTGCCCTCGGCGACGGAGCGATGCCGGCGGAGACGGTTCCGATGCTGGCAAATCCGGGTTTCAAGGCGTCAAGCGCGGCAAAGGAGAGGGCGGGAAAACTGCTGCAGCCGGACAGCGCGAAGACGCCGGCCTCCCTTGCCTGCGCATCGAGGCTGGAAATGCCCGCCACGAAGGCCGTGGCATCGGCAAGATCGAGATAACAGATTCTGAGCGCGATGCAGGCCTTGACCAGATGATAGGGGTCCGGCCCGGTATCCTGAAAAGGCCCGGAGGCATCGACGACGAGATCGGGCTTCAGCGCGCCGAGGACAGCCATCGTATCGCCGGAGCGATCCATCACGACCGGCTCGATCGCTACGTTGGCCTGAAGGGTGGCCGCGAAGGCCATGGCCTTGTCGAGCGACCGTCCGGCGATCAAGAGCGTCAGCCGCGGTTCGTCAGCCAGCAGCCGCGCCAGCCTGCCGCCGAAGGTGCCGTAGCCGCCGAGGATGAGGACACGCAGCCGTTTTTCCTTCACGTCAGAAACCGGCTGCGATGCTCCGGCGTCGGCACGAAACAGCTGTTGCGCCTGCCGGCAAGGCGGTAGCGGTTGCGTGCCACCAGCTTGTAAAGCGGATCGCGCAATGTCCGTGGGACGATGCGCAGCACCGACAACAGGCTCCAGGGAAAGCCGAGGCCCGCCGCCATCCGCAGCGTTCCCTCCGATTTCAGAAAGGCGCGGCCATTCTCGATCAGGATATTGGTTTCGTAGTTGCGGCTGTCGAGGCCGTAATGCCGGTAGAGCGCCTCGCCGAGCGGCGATTGGGCGGTGATGAAGCGGTAGCGGCCCTGTTTGTCGTGGCGCAGAACGAAATTCACCCAGCCGGAGCAGAAGATGCATTCGCCATCGAAGACGATGAGCGGGTGATCGTCGGCAAAGGCCGGCACGACTGCATCGCTGCGATAGCTGTAGGCCTCGCGCGGCTGCATCAGGCGGCGCCTCCGGGCGCCAGGCGATAGGCGCCGGTGAGCGACGGCGGGCCGTCGGTCTCGACCTGGCCGCGCTCGACGAGGTCCTCGATATGGGCGAAGACCGAGAGTGCTGCGGCCCCATGCAGCCGCGGATCGGTGGTCGCATAGATCACCTTGACCATGTCCGGGATCAGCGTGTCGCCGGCCCGCACCCGCTCCAGCACGGCGCGCTCGCGCATTCGGCGATGTGCCCGGAGCCCCCGGAGAAAGGCGGCGGGCTCCGTCACCGGGCCGCCGTGGCCGGGCAGATAGAGCCGGTCGTCGCGGTCGAGCAGCTTTTCGAGCGACGCCATGTAGTCGGTCATCGAGCCGTCCGGCGGTGCGACGATCGAGGTCGCCCAGGCCATGACGTGATCTGCGGAAAACACCGTGCCGGTGTCGCCAAGCGCGAAGGCCGCGTGATTGGCAGTGTGGCCGGGGGTGAGCAGCGCCGTCAGCGACCAGCCGTCGCCCTCCACAACGTCGCCATCGGCAAGGGCGATATCGGGTTTGAAATCGATGTCCGAGCTTTCGGCGAAGGGGTTGATCTCGCCCTCGTGCAGCGGCCGTGCCGCCCGGTGCGGCCCTTCGGCGACGATCAGCGCGCCCGTCTCCGCCTTCAGGCGACGGGCAAGCGGCGAGTGGTCGCGGTGGGTGTGGCTGACGGCGATATGGGTGACCTTGCGGCCCTTCAGCGCCGCCATCAGCGCCTGGAAATGCGCCTCGTCCTCTGGCCCCGGATCGATCACCGCGACGGATCTGTCGCCGACGATATAGCTGTTGGTGCCGTGGAAGGTGAAGGGGCCGGGATTGTTGACGGTGATGCGCTGGGCGCCGTCCGCCACCGTCACCGCCTCGCCGTAGGCGGGCTGGAAATTCAGGTCGAAGTCTGGACCGCCCATGCGCCGTCTCTTCACTTGTACTCGATTTCGATGAACGACATGAACTCCTTGCCGGCATTGATGACATTGTGCTCGACACCCGGTTCGCGCCGGTAGGCGGCCCCCTTGGCGATATCCACCCGCCGCTCGCCGCCGGGCTCCTCCAGCAGGAACCGGCAATCGGTCATCGGAACGACGACATAGCCCATGCCATGCACATGATGGCCGGTATCGGCCCCCGGCTCGAAATCCCATCGGGTGATCCGCACCACCTCGTCGTCGAGAAGCAGCGTCGGCTTGGCGGGCGGTCTGGCGCGAAAAATGCTCATGAAGGTCTCCAATGCGGAGATGAGACTAGAGGGCCGGGGTGGGAATGGGAAGGGCATTGGCACGCCATAATACGCAGCGTTTGCCGCTCCACCCCCTCTGTCACTTTGTGACATCTCCCCCACGAGGGGGGAGATCGTTCCTTTCCCTTGCGGCTTCAACACTCAACGGTAAGGGGCGCACTTGGCTCCCGGCCAATCTCCCCCCTTGAGGGGGAGATGTCGGCGTCGCCGACAGAGGGGGGGGTAAACCCGCCACAACCTCCGCATCCGCGCGAAAAAAACCACACCTATCCCCAACTTAAGCGTTGTCGCGTGCGTGCGGCTTTGCTAAACCGGCTCTCGATTTGGCCGGGCGATGTGCTTCGCGCCAAGCGTTGGGGCGTAGCCAAGCGGTAAGGCAGTGGTTTTTGGTACCGCCATCCCTGGTTCGAATCCAGGCGCCCCAGCCAAGCTTCCCTTTTCAGGCCGAGACTCTGGATTTTCCCGCACTTCTTCTTGGCTGGAAATCCAGTCGTCGTTCAAACGGTGGTTGCGGCTCTGCTTCTTTGCTTCCATGTTCGAAGCCATTTCGTCGCGTAGTGGCCCAGAAACACATACAATGCCAGGATCGACGTGTTGTGCACGAAGAAAGCCTGCGTTGACGCCTCGAAGTCCCAGAAGTCCATGGTGACCTGGGCAGTCAGTTTCGACCCGATAGCCATCACGACCGAGCTATGGATACCGTAGGTGGCGATCGCAAGGGCGGCCATGCGCAGGAGAACAACGCGGACCGTGTTCGGGGTGGTCATCCCGCAGAGGCCGCGGAACGTTGCCATGATCATCGACCAGCGCATCCCAAGATGAATGGAAACGATGACCAGCGCCCAATAGGCAGCGAGCGTGTGGATTTGGCGAACACTGTATCCGCCGCTCAGAGGCAGGAAGCCGAATACGCTTCGCGAGATCATCAGGCTCGTCACCAGGAGAACCAGCATGATCGTCGCGAGAGACAGAATGGTGACGGTATTGCTTAACCCGAGCGCTTCCCGAGGAGCTTTCGAAAGCCTGCCGTACCAGCGTCTGTTGAAGCCGTTGTGGACGATGATCAGCAGGAACATAGCCGTACCGATCAGTTCGTGGGCGACATTGTCCAGCCAATAATAGGCGAGACCTGCCAGAAGCAGGCCCGCCGCTATGAAGTCGAGGGTCAGTCGCAGGAGGAACACAGGGTTCACGGGCGAGTTCCTTTCAGAGGGTCGGCACGGCCTGCGGCGTCCTAGTCAATCATGGCGCCGTCGAAATCCAGGATGCGGTCGTAAGTGAAGAGAAACTCGCTACCCGACCGACCCTGATGACATGACTGGCAGCGCGCGGTGTTCTCGGCCATGTTCACGGACCTGTCGGGCTCGAACCACTGAAACTGCCAGTCACCCGTACGTCTGTCTTCCGGGTATTCCGCGCCCCATCCGTCGCCTCTCTCCATGACGAAGTAGCGGAACACTTCCCCCTGCCGATAGTCGACGAGTACGAAGTGCGTCCCGTTCGGGATCGGCTGGCCGTTCTTGACGGCGGCGATGGCTTCGGGCGTTGTGAGCATGTGCTCGGTGACCTCGCCACGCGTCACCGTCGTGTAATGCACGAGTTGGTCGATGTTCGCGGGAAACGTCGTGCGGTTGGTCTCGGCGACCGCCTGCCAGCCGATCAGGGCGACACCCGCGACGACCGTGAGCAGCAGGATGCGGAGGGGAACGTTTTTCATGGGGCTATTCCCGTGGTTCACGGTTTCGAGGAGGGTGTTTTAGCGTCGTCCTTCCGGAAGACGTCCTTGGCGACAGCGACCGCCGAGACGGCATTCGGCCACCCGGAGTAAAAGGCCAGGTGAGTGATGGTTTCGACGAGCTCCTCCTCGGTCACGCCGTTCTGTCGGGCGAGGGCGAGATGCGAGCGGAGCTGGTCGGGGCGGTTCATCGCGACGAGGGCGCTCACGGTGATGAGGCTGCGGTCCCGCTTGGTTAGTTGTGGGCGCTCCCAGATATCGCCGTAAAGAACGCCATCGGTCAGCTCGGCCATTTTCGGCGCGACGTCGCCCATCAATTGCTGTGCCCGCGAGGTCTGTACCGCTGGAGTGTCGGAAGTGCCGGGCTCCTCGGAATGGACAGCGCCCGCCAGACTGCCGGACAGCGCGATGCCTGCGCCTGCGATCAGTTTCGTTGCGCGGTTCTTCATGGGTTGGGTCTCGCTTTCGTTGAGCGGTTTCGGGAAAATGCCTGCCAGGCGGAGTTCCCTAGTCGAGCTTCTTGTCCTTCAGGAACTCCGACACCCGGTCGGCGATCTGAACGTTGTTGAGGTCCGAGAACGGGAAATGGGTATTGCCCTTGATGCCGATGTCGGGGAGATGGATCAGGGTCACGTCGCCGCCATGGCGGTTGACGGCATCCCGCCAGAGCCTTGCCATTGCCAGCCTGACGCGCCAGCTATCCTGGGCGGGCATGGTCGTTGCCTTGTCGGGAATGTTGTCGCCGTAATAGATGACGATCGGTATTTGCGTCAGCTTCTCGAAGTTCGACATCGGCACGGGGACGCCCTTGAGGGTATCGAAGGCGCTCGGCATGTCCTGCGGGACCTCTCCCTCCGGGAACACGAAATTGCTGCCCGGTTCGAACGCCACGACGGCCTTGATATTCGGAGCCTTGATGACGGACAGCCAGCCGGGACCGCCGCTCTGCGAATGGGTGAACAGGATGCCTGGACCGATCTTGTCGAACAGCGCCGCCACACCATCCGAGACGACGCCAATGTCGAACGGTCCGGTGTTCGGCGTCATCGAACGGAAGTACTGGTTCAACGCCTCGGGGTCTTTGGAAAACTGCACGCCGTCGAAATAGTCCGGCCAGACGCCGACGCGGAACTGATTGAACCAGAGCTGCTCGTCGGCCGTCGGCTTCACCGTGGCCTCGACCATGCTGCGGCCGGCATCGCCACGGCGGGGCTGATCAATGAGGTAGGTCGCAAACCGACGGCGAAGGAAGATAGTCTGGAAACCCTCGCGGCCGTCCGCCGTGGTCTCCCACGTCTTCGCGGACTGTCCGGCCCCATGCCACATCACGATCGGCAGCCTCCGGGCATTGACGGGCGTTTGGTAGAAGGCATAGACGTGGTCGCCGTGATAGGTCTGTCCCGCTGGAAGCAGCGGCTTCCTGGGATCGAAAGTGCCCTTTTCGGTGGCAATGGTGCCCCCGACCGCGAAACTGCCTTGCTCCTGAATGACCAGCGGTTCGACCTTGGCAGTGTCGGCCGCATCTGATGGTGTCGATGTCAGGACTTGGGTGAAGGCAAGCAGGGCAAACATGCCCATTTGGAAAGTTCCGTGTTTCATGGTCTTTTTGCTCGCTAACGTCATGCCGCCGCCTCCAGCGAGGCCATATCGATGACGAAGCGGTAGCGAACATCGGACCGCTCCATGCGTTCGAAGGCATCGTTCTCGAATGTGAACGGCACCAACGGTTTGTTGGCGTCCGTTGCGGCGAAACCGAAACTCTTCATGTTCTAGGTCCTTACCCTGCTGTACTTTGTTAATCGCTCACGAGGCGTTTTGCGGTCTCGCATCGGTGCCGATGATCGTGGCCCCGCGCGGGCGAAGGATGAATATGCCGACGAGCAGAAGGGCGAGTGCCAACATCACGGACGAACCCGTCAATGCGGTTCCGACGCGGTGGGCGAGCAGTTCCGTCCCTTGCAGCCCCGATGTGCCGAAGGCGGCGATGGCCACCAAGATCGCGAGGCCAAGTGAACTGCCGGTTTGGTGGGCCACATTGACCACGCCCGACGCCGCCCCGGCGTCGTTGCCGGCCACTCCCGAAATGCCGGATGTCGTCAGAGGACTTAGCACAAAGCCCTGGCCCAGGCCGATCAGGACCATCGGCAGCCCGATGCCCATGAGGTAGGTCGAGCCAATCGAAACTTGGCTGAGCCAGATCATCCCAACGAGGCCGATGACAAAACCTGCTGCCAGAAGGCGGGCATTTCCGTATCGGCGTGTCAACTGGGGGACGACCATGGCGGCCGCGAAGTTCACAAGGGTGGCTGGCAGGAACGCCATTCCCGTAACCGCTGGCCGATAGTGGGAAACGCCCTGCATGAACTGGGTGATGAAAAAGAAGAAACCGATCATCGCACCGAGGAACAGGACGCGCGCGGCATAAGCAGCGGCTCGTTCACGGCTGGCGAACAGGTGCAACGGCATGATGGGATGCGAGGCACGCTTCTCGACCAGAATGAAGAGTGCAAGGAGAAGCACGGAAGAAATGAGCAGGGAGATGGTCCCAGGGTCGCTCCAGCCATGGGTCGCCGACCGGATGAGGCTGTAGACGAGAGCCACCATCCCACTTGTGGACGTCAAGGCTCCGGCGACGTCGAACTGCCCTGGTTTGCGCGCGGGTTCGGGAATGGTGCGCAGAGCCGCCAGGGTCATGCCGGTCCCGATGGGCAGGTTGATGAAGAACCCGACCCTCCAGGAAAGCCAGTCGGCAAGAATCCCGCCGAGCACGAGGCCGACGCTCGCCGCGATACCCGCCACCGCACTGTAATAGGAAACCGCGCGCGTACGTTCGCTGCCCTCCGAGAAGGTCGTCTGCAGCAGTGCCAGCGTAGATGGGGCGAGGATCGCGCCGCCCAAGCCTTGAACAGCACGCGCGCCGATCATCCAGGCAGGCGTCTGCGCCAAGCCAATGGCGAGGGACGAAACGGTGAAGAGGGCCAGGCCAGCAATCAGCATCCGCCGGCGCCCGAGGATGTCGCCTGCACGAGCGCCCAAGAGCAGGAAGCCACCGAACGTCAGCGTATAGGCGCTCTGAACCCAGGCGAGTTCGGCGTCGGAAAAGCCGAGTTCCCGATGGATGTTCGGAAGTCCCGTCAGAATGATCGACGTGTCGAGCACGATCATAACGTAGCTGAGGAGGATGATCGCGAGGATCGCCGTCTTGTTAAGCGTAGCGGTTGCGGAGGGCATTGCGGTAGCCTTTCAGGGGCATTCAGGACAGATACTGCTCGTCCGTTACCTTCTCCATCCAGTCGACGGCCTTGCCATCGAGCGATTCCTGGATGGCGATATGAGTCATGGCTGTGGTCGGCGAGGCTCCATGCCAGTGCCGTTCGCCCGGCTCGAACCACACCATGTCGCCTGGACGGATTTCCTCGATCGGACCGTCTTCCCGCTGCACGCGGCCGCACCCTGCGGTGACCACAAGGACTTGCCCCAGCGGATGTGTGTGCCAGGCCGTGCGCGCGCCCGGTTCGAAGGTCACTGCGTTCCCGGCGGCACGCGCAGGATCGCGGGCGGGGAACAACGGATCGACGCGGACGGTTCCGGTAAACCAGTCAGACGGTCCCTGGCCCGAGGGTTGGCTTCCTGCTCTTCTGATTTCCATGGGATCTTCCTTCCTCAATCATGCGAGGGCGAATGTCGCCGTCATCATGGAAGGACAACTAACATCTGGCAGGTAACCCGATTAGATGGAGGAAACCGCATGAACCTGTGAACGGCATTCATGAATACTGTGGGCGGGCGGATGCATTGCCGAAGAGGCCGCTGACTGCTGCCCACAACGGGCTGCAGGTCCGAATTTCACTCAAGAAGGGTTCGGGGGCTTTATAGCGTCGCTGTTGCGCAGCGCGTCGATCAGAACGGCGAAGGCCGGAGACAGTTGGCGACGGCTTGGATAGTAGAGGTGGTAGCCCGAGAATGGCGGACACCAGTCTGACAGCACACGGATCAAACGCCCGTCGGCGATCTCCTCGCGCACATGGTCCTCCAGGAGGAAGGCAAGTCCCGCGCCGCGCCGGGCAGCGTTGAGCGCCATTCGCGAGATGTTGAAGGCGAGCGGCCCGTCGACGCGCACCCGAAGCTCGCGACCATCTTTCTCAAACTCCCAGGCGTAGAAGCCCCCGTAAGTCGGCAGCCGTAGGTTGATGCAGGCATGCACCGTTAAATCCTGCGGCGTCAGCGGCCTGGGGTGCCTTGCAAAATAGGATGGTGCCCCAACGACGGCCATCCGCATTTCGGGACCAATCCTGACAGCGATCATATCCTTGTCGACCTGCTCCCCGAGCCTGACACCTGCGTCGTAGCGTTCCGCAACAATGTCCGTAAGCCCATTGTCGACGACGATTTCCACCTTGATGTCGGGATAGTCCGGCAGGAGCCGTTCGACGGCTGGCCAGAGGACCTTCTCCGCAGCGTGTTCGCCTGCCGTGATGCGCACTGTGCCTGCAGGCTTGTCCCTGAGTTCGGTGAGCGCTGAAAGCGCGGCGTCGATTTCCTCGAACTGGGGTCTCACTGTCTGGAGCAGGCGCTCTCCGGCTTCGGTGAGCGAAACGCTACGCGTGGTGCGCGTCAGCAGTCGAATGCCCAGCCGCTCTTCCAAGAGACGGATCGTGTGGCTGAGTGCGGATGGAGAAAGCCCGAGCTTGGCTGCCGCTTTCGTGAAACTCTTCTCCCGGGCGACGACCAGAAACGTGCTCAGATCGCTGATGGTGTCCCGCGCCATTCTTGAATACCACTCAATACTACATGCTTATTTTGCAGTCTAATCGCGTTCTCTCCTTTGCGCTAGATAGTCCGCACACACGAAACGGCTCTTGGAGCCTTGGAACGGAGCTGCGTAAAATGAAGAAGCGCCAACTCGGAGACAATCTGGAGGTTTCGGCCATCGGCCTTGGCTGCATGGGCCTGAGTTTCGGTCTCGGACCAGCCGCCGACAGACAAGAGGCGATCGGTGTGATCCGCTCTGCCGCGGAACACGGTGTGACGCTCTTCGATACCGCCGAGGGTTACGGCCCCTTCGTCAACGAGGAACTGGTGGGCGAGGCCCTGCAGCCAATGCGTGATCAGGTTCTGGTCTGCACGAAGTTCGGATTCAAGATCGACGCGCAAGGCCAGATTGTCGGCCTCGACAGCCGGCCTGAACACATCCGCGACGTCGTGGAGGCATCCCTCAAGCGGCTCCGCACGGACCGCATCGACCTCCTGTATCAGCACAGAGTCGATCCGGCGGTCCCGATGGAAGACATCGCGGGCGCGGTCAAGGACCTGATCGCCGAAGGCAAGGTCAAGCATTTCGGTCTATCGGAAGCCAGCGAGAAGAATATCCGCAAGGCCCACGCCGTGCAGCCGGTCGCTGCGATCCAGGACCACTATTCGCTCTGGATGCGCGAGCCCGAGCAGACCAAGTTCTCCGTCTGTGAAGAACTCGGCATCGGCCTCGTCGCATGGGGTCCGCTCGGCCAAGGGTTTTTAACCGGTCAGATTACCCGCAACATGAAATTCGATGACCCGAACGATCTGCGCAAGGACTTCCCCCGGTTCAAGCCGGAGGCGCTGGAGGCGAACTTCGTGGTCGTCGATTTCCTAAAAGACCTCGCCGGCCGCCGGGGCTTCTCGCCCGCCCGGATCGCCCTTGCCTGGCTACTGGCTCAAAAGCCCTGGATCGTTCCGATCCCCGGCGCCACCAAGGTCGCGCACCTCGACGATAACCTCCGTGCCGCCGAAATCAGCCTCACGGCCGACGACCTGCGCGAGATCGACGAGGCTTTCGCCACCATCGACATCAAGGGCGCGCCGTTGTCGGAAGGCCTCGACGCAGCCATCGACCGCTAATACGGCCAGGGCAGGCCGATCCAAGAAGTCGGTTGCCTGTCCCGTCTCTCAATCCAATTCTGTAAGGAGCGACCAATGGAAACGCGTAAACTCGGCCAAGGCCTCGAAGTCTCCGCACTCGGTCTCGGCTGCATGAGCATGAGCGCCGCTTATGGACCGCCCGCCGACAGGGCCGAGATGATCAAGCTCATCCGCGTGGCCCATGACAGCGGCGTCACCCTGTTCGACACCGCCGAAGCCTACGGCCCGTTCGCCAACGAGGACCTCGTCGGGGAGGCGCTCGCGTCGATCCGTGACAACGTCGTCATCGCCACCAAGTTCGGCTTCGATATCGACCTGGAGACGGGCGAGCGCCGAAGCGGCCTCAACAGCCGCCCGGAGCATATCAAGCGCGTAACCGACGCGATGTTGAAGCGGCTGAAGACCGACCGCATTGACATCCTGTATCAGCACCGGGTTGACCCCGATGTCGCGATCGAGGACGTGGCAGGCGCGGTCAAGGACCTGATCGCGCAGGGCAAGGTGAAGCACTTTGGTCTCTCCGAGGCAGGTGCCGCCACGATCCGTCTGGCCCATGCAGTTCAACCCGTGACGGCAGTCCAAAGCGAATATTCGCTGTTTTACCGTGGGGCGGAAACCGAGACCCTTCCGGTGCTGAATGAGCTTGGCATCGGCTTCGTGCCCTTCAGTCCGCTCGGTGCTGGCTTCCTGACGGGCAAGATCGACGAGAACACCACGTTCGACGCGTCGGACTTCCGCAACAACGTGCCCCGCTTCTCCCCGGAAGCCCGGAAGGCGAACCTCGCGCTCGTCGCGATGATCAAGGGCGTCGCGGACCGCAAGGGCGCGACGCCGGCGCAGGTCGCGCTGGCGTGGCTGCTCGCGCAACGGCCGTGGATCGTGCCGATTCCCGGCACCACGAAGCTTCACCGCCTCGCGGAAAATCTCGGATCGGTGGACCTAGAACTGACGGCCGCTGATCTTCATGAGATCGATGCCGCAGCGTCGAAGATCGAAGTCATGGGCGAACGGCTACCCGAGGCCGCGCTCAAGATGACCGGCCGCTGACAACCGGCGCTAGGTGTCAGAGCGAACGCGCTGTTGAGCCGGATCGGAGATTTGGGTTGGAAGCAGCTTGTCCGCCGCCGTGGACGAAACGGACAAGCCGCCATAGAGGTTCGCTATTTCAGGGGCAGGAAGAGCTCTGCCACCGCCGCATGTTCAGGTGCTTCCGGAAAGAAGGTGAGGCGCTGGCAATACAGGGGGAAATCCCTCGCTTCCTCACCACTGGCCGGCAGCCAATCGCGATAGAGGTAAAGCGCGGCAGGCTCCAGGTCTTCAGAATTGCCGACGACTTTCAGCACGGCGCAACGGCCGCCGGGGATCATGCCCGCCTCAATCTGCTCTCCGTTCGTCTTGATCGGCTGATCAGTGCTGACACAAAGGTCCAGCCGATACTCGTCCGCAGACGTCACGCGCGGATCGGAATGGAAAATGTTGAAAGTCAAACTGGTCTTCGGATTCAGGCTAGTGGCTTTGCGCCATGCTATCAAGCGTTTGATCGTGTCGCCGATCCTTGACGGATCACCTTGATGTTTCATGATCGCGACAGGGGTCGGAGACACCTCGCGGATTTCGATGTCATTGGCTGTAAATGTCCTTTGCATAAGCTTGCTCCTTGCTTGGTTGAGAGGCCCGAGGGCGGCAAGCCACGGTTCCCAACCGGGAGATTTCCTGAACTGCGAAGGCGACTGGTTGAACCGTTGCCGAAATGCGCGAGCAAAGGCGTCAGGAGCTTCGTAGCCGGCATCCATCGCTATCTCGGTCACGCTGTCACGTCCCTGTAGGCCAGCCTGTAGGATGCCCGCTTCATGCGGACGAGCTGGATATAGCGATGCACGGACAGCCCAAAGGCCGCCGCGAACTGCCGATGGAAATGATACTTGGACAAGGCGGCCACGCAGCTCAACTCGTCTAGGTCCAGATTGCGGTCGAGATGCTGATCAATGTGATCTAGGACCCGTTGCATCCGGGCATGGTAGTTTCGAAGCGTCGTCGTCATTATCCTGTCCTGACCGTGGCAGGACCAAATAGCCCCGCACAAATGCCGTGCGCTCGACCGATCTTGCGGATTATCAGGCTGCTCAGCAATAGCGTCGGCCCATGAGGTAGCCATCCGGCAGGGGCGTCAGCATCCAGTGTGGAGCGCAGGTTATGTCGCCTGAGCGTTCAGCGCGCTGGCTGAATCAGGACCGCGCCAGGTGCATAGAGTCCTCCGAGGTAGTAATCTGACCCGTATCCAGGCGTGCCCCAGCCAAGCCTATTTTTCGGTGCGTACAACCCGATCGCTACGTTAGCCTCCCGCAGCCGTGTAAAAATTTAGCGCCAAAAATGCTTGCGTGCGGCCGGCGAAGGGCGCAGTTGTATATCTTCGGCAGCTGTTAAAACGGGCGCTGCCGTGAGGGTGCCAAAGCGCTCCCGCCCCAAACGAAGGAGGACGCCATGTCTTCCAGCAATCTCCAACAGTATATCGATCCTAGCGGCCTTGCAGTGCTTCGCGGCGTTCTAGATGAAGTGGGCTTTGCAGGCACCGAAGCGAATGCGGACATTGAGTCCAAAGAAGCGGCTCCCCGATTTATCCTCAAGGAATTCCACAAGGGCAATAGCACTCGCGAGCTTCTGATCTCAGCAATCAAACGACGCGGTGAAAGCTCTCACGGCGAACTCCAGACGCCCCAGCAATCCAAAAATCAAGCCGTTGATCGATGGGATAATGAGGGTGGGCGGTAGCATGATCATAAGCGAGATGACGAAAGAAGAGTGCGAAGATTTCCTGTCCTCCAAGAACTTCGGCCACCTCGCTTGCGTGAATGGTGACCGGCCATATGTGCTGCCGATTCACTACGTCTTTAAAGGTGGCCTACTCTACAGCTTCGCAATGCCTGGTTCAAAGATCGATCACATGCGCATTAACCCGAACGTATGCCTCCAGCTTGAGGAGATCACAAGCGATCAGGATTGGCTGAGTGTTGTATTGCAGGGGCGGTATCAGGAATTGCCCGACACTGAACAATGGCGAACCGAACGGATGTATGCGTGGTCCGCGCTTCAGCAGCGGGCCAATTGGTGGGAGCCGGGAGCCTACGATGCTCGCCGGCACGAAATTGGCGACCAGCAATCGCATCCTGTATTCTACCGGATTCAGGCAGAATCCATCTCCGGAAAAAGAGCCGAACCAAACTAGGCCACCGACTTCACCGCCGTTATTTAGTTCCTCGCCTTGCGCCAACCCGCCGCCCAGGCCTCGGCCTCCGAACAGAACCACCGCTCGCCATATTGCGGGCTGATTTTTGTCGCGGCGTAGTATTCCTGTCCGGGAACATGGAAAATACGCTCCCCGGTTTTGATGCTGATGTTGCCCTTGATGTTGCAATCCTTCGCAGTCCCGCTGAGGGATGAAAGGAGATCCTCGGCGCTCATGATGCCAGCCGCACTGACCGCAAGCAGGCCCAGCACGATCCCAGGTGCGGCCGCTATAGACGCGAGCAACGAGCGGTGCTGCTGCTTTCGATGGAACTGGCGCTGACGCATGAGCCTTCCCCCAAAGGTCTGCGCCAAATAGTAATCGAAGCCTTATATTAGTTAAATCTGTACTATTGGTGAGGCCAGGATGGCCGCAGATACTCCGAACGGCCCATGGCGAGACGACCTGCTTTGATCAGAGCCCCGCTAAACTTTGATCAGAGTCGCCAAACATCACCCCTCCCGCGCCATCCGCGCCCGCCGCTCCAGTTCCGCCGCCGTCGGCTCCGCCAGCGCAAACGACCCCGGCTTGATCTCCCCATCCCGCACATAGGTGTTGATCGTCACCCCTGTCGTCGACACCAGCGATAAGGTGAGCTTCAGTGCGGCGGGCAGGGCGCCCTTGGCGAACAGGCGCTTGCCGCGGCCGAGCACCAGCGGAAAGGTCAGAAGCGTGAATTCGTCGATCAGGTCGGCTGAAAGCAAGGTCTGGATGAGGTCGCCCGACCCCTGCAGCAGGAGGATCGGGCCGTCGCCCTGTTTCAGCTTCTTGACCTCGGTGGCGACGTCGCCGTTGAGCGCGACGGAATTCTGCCAGGTGAGTGGCTCGGTGGAGGTCGTGGCGACATATTTGGTCACGCTGTTGAACAGTCGGCCGATCGGGTCGTCTTCGCCGACATAGGGCCAGTGGGCGGCGAAGATCTCGTAGGTCTTGCGGCCGAGCAAGAGCTCGAAGGGTTCGGAGAAGATCTCGCCCATGGCCTCGGCCATCACGTGGTCCCAGTAGTTGACGGTCCAGCCGCCAAGGGTGAAACCGCCGATCGGATCCTCGTCCGGCCCGCCCGGGGCCTGCATGACGCCGTCCAGGCTCAAGAATGTTGCGGCAACGACCTTCCTCATTGTCTCCTCCCTTGCATCCGGGGTTTCTCTGCGAGAGAGGTGGGTCAGATGTCCAGCCGGTCAAGGGCAATCGAGGCTGACGGGAAAACAGGGCAAAAACAAACCCGCCGGGGGGCCGGCGGGCTGATCGATGGCAGGTTGTCGGGAGAGGGGCGTTACTTCGCCTTGTCGCCGGCGAGGAACTCGTCGCACCAGCTCGGGCCGGTCGAGGTCTTGCGATCGCCGAGCACATGCACCGAGCGGATGACGTAGTCGGAGGAGACCGTCAGCTGGACGGAACAGCTGAGGAATTCGGTGCGGGCCGACGCGATCTTCTTGCCCTTCTTGCCGTCCTTGTCTTCGGCATATTGCGCCGGGACCGTGCGCTTCTTGTAGCCGCCCTTCCAGGAATAGACCGTCATGTCGCCGCTCTCAGCGTCGGACTGCGGCGGGCCGAACTGGGCGAAGAAGGTGCCGGCCGGCTGGCCGTTCCAGCGCGATTCGACGGCATTTCGAGCCGGCCCAGTGGTCGTGCAGCCGGCAAGCGCCAGCGCTAGGCCGGCCACGGTCATCAAACGGAAATTCATATTTCAAGTCCCTTTGGCGTTCGTTCTGAAATTGATGCGGCCAAGGCGGCGCAACACGCGGGTAGCCAAGGCTTTCGCCCCTGCCTCTAGCGCCAATGCCCTCGAAAGAAAATCGTCAGAATGACTTATGTGCGCAGTCGCGCGCATAAATTCGCAAGCGTTGCCGAAACGCCCCAGCGGAGGGAGCGTCGCGCTCGCCGGTGACCTCCATCGACGCATCAAGCGGTTTGCAGAAGGCAGAGTTGTTCACGGCCGGGGCGGGCCTTACTGCATTGTTTTTAGCCGACTTTGCGATTTTTCCATTTTGATGCTTGTGGAAAGGAAAATGCTGTTCTATAGAGGCGCCGCTGGTCACGGAGTGTAGCGCAGCCTGGTAGCGCACGTCGTTCGGGACGACGGGGTCGGAGGTTCGAATCCTCTCACTCCGACCAGCTTGAACCCCGGAAATCCTTGAATGATCTCGAAAATCCGTCGCTGGATTGGCGGCTGGACGGTTTGCAAGCCGCATAGTTTCAGCAGGCGCGCGGCGTTCTGCCGGAACGTGGGATCATTGAGCAGCGATCCCGGCCCGAACAATCGAGCAGTATCAATTGGGATGAAAATCTGTCAAAAGCCTCTCGCCTGCAAAGGCGGGACGCGGCCGCTATTAGATTTAGAATAGGGCCGGGTGGGCAGATTGACGTCTCTCCTGCTGTCACGAAAGAACGTGGCCGTCCTTATCCCGCATGTCTCTCGTCAACGGCGCAACCGTCCCGCCATGGGAGGAGCGTCTTTGCCCGGTAAAATCTCTACAGTGTCAACCGTGCCCGGGCGCGAAGCCCTCGATCCCCGTGGCCCTGAGAGCATGAAGCCCATGCGGTGGCACCCGTGCGCAGCTGTTTTCCCGATATACACGACCATCGGTGCCGGCATCACTTGCCGACGTCGTCTTTCTTGACCGAAAAACCAGAGATGAACTACAACGGGTTTGCAGCTGCAGTTCAGGCCTGCCCGCAGATGCGCACCATCATTTCCGCGCGGCTCACGTAGCACCTTCAGACAGGTGGCTCGCGTGCCCGGCGCACTGATCAGGAGCCGGGTTGCACATGTTCGATATCCTATTGCGCAGCGTGGCGATCGGCCTTGGCGGCACGGTTCTCATGGATCTCTGGGCCATTCTGCTGTCCTTCTTGCCCGGTCAGCGACGGCCGAACTGGGCGCCGGTCGGGCGGTGGTTCTGGCATCTCCGCTCCGGAAAGGTCTTCCACGAGGATATCGGCAAGGCCCCACCCTATGAGCATGAACTGGCCCTGGGGTGGCTCGGCCATTATGCCGTCGGCATCCTCTACGGCATTCTTCTGATCGTCTTCACGGGCCCATCCTGGCTTGCTGCGCCGACATTTCTGCCGGCCTGGATCCTCGGCATCGCCACCGTCGGCGCGGGCTGGTTCTTGCTGCAGCCGGGTCTCGGGCTCGGCTGGGCGGCTTCGAGACTGCCGAATGCCAACCAGGTGCGTGCGCTCAACCTCCTCGCCCATACGATCTTCGCGGCGGGCATGTTCGGGACGGCCCTTCTCATCCGCTAGGGACGAGGAAAAGTGCGAAGCGGTTTTCCTCCGGCGTCCAGCTCCGATCCAGGACGATTTCTCCCGGCTGCGATTAACGTGCTATGGCTTCGTGCACCGCCGTTCGAGGACATGCATTGAAAAAGATAGACGACCTGATCGCCTCCGCCAAAAGCATCCACGACCGCTACAAGGCCGGCCGCATGGAGCGCGAAACCGTACGCGAATGGGCCCTTGGCCTTGGCGAATACCCGCCGCCCTATGCCGCCCCGATGCGCGAGGCTGCGGCCTGGTTCAAGCCGGTGCGCGACATGGAGCTGGATGCGTTGAAAGCCGCCGATATCGAGAAGCTAAGGGCGATTGTCGAGGCGCATCGGCCGGATTTCAAGGCTGAATGAAAAGGCTTGCTCTTTTCGGCGGCGCGCTTGCGGCAGCCGCGCTGCTGCTTTTGCTGCTCTCCGGTTTCGGCGATGTTCCCTGCCAGGATGGAACCTGGAATGAAGCCCGGCAGACCTGCGTCCCCGATTGATATCAGCGCGCCAAACGGCAAGCGTGGGGAATGAAAAAGGGCCGGTCAGATCGACCGGCCCTTTTTCGCAGGCATATCGAAAGCGGCGGCGGTCAGCCGTCGATGCCGTCGAACACTTCGCTGGCCTTGCCGGCAGAGACGCGGCGAACCTCGGCCTCCTCGCGGCGGCTCGAAAAAAGCTCGGTCGCCATCAGCTGGTCGGCGAGATCGGCCGGCAGCGAGAGGATGACGCGGCCTTCCTCGGTATGGATGCCGCCGAGCGACGAGCGCTTGGCCGTGATCATGCCGCCGGCCACCGTGTTGTTGGTGTCGGGGTCGATCAGGATGAAGGCGCCGGTGGTGCGGTTCTGCTCGTAACTATCGAATACGGCCTGCTCGTCGAAGGAGAGGTGCACCTTGCCGATGGCGTTCATGGCGAGCGCATCGGTGTGGTGGTTCCACTTGCCGCTTTTCAGGTCAAGCAGGCTGGAAGGCTGCACCGTGACGCGCTGGCGGCGCGAGCCGCTTTTCAGCCAGTAGCGCTTGCCGGGCTGGATACCGTCCGACTGCAGGGCAACGAGCTGCGCATCGAAGGCAAGGCCCGTCTGCGGCTGGCTTTCGAGTGAAACGATCATATCGCCGCGCGAAACATCGACCTGACGGTCGAGAACCAGCGTGATCGCGTCGCCCGCGACGGCGGCGTTGCGCACCAGGTCGAAGGTGACGATCTTGGTGACGTTGGCAACCATGCCCGACGGCAGGATGACGACCGAATCGCCAGGCTTCACCGAGCCGCCGGCAACCGTGCCCTGGTAGCCGCGAAAGCTTTCGCCAGGACGCGAGACGCGCTGGACTGGCAGGCGGAAGCCGACGGTCTGTGCGGAGCGGACAGTCGCCAGTTCCAGCACTTCGACCAATGTCGGGCCGTCATACCAGGGCATGGAAGCCTTGCCGTCATAGACGACGTTTTCGCCCTTCAGCGCCGAAACCGGGATTGCGGTGATCTGGCGAACGCCGAGCGAAACGGCCAGTTCCTTGAAGTCATGCGAGATCTGGTCGAAGCGGGCACGGTCGTAGCCGGTCAGATCGATCTTGTTGACGGCCAGAACGAACTGCTTGATGCCCATCAACGAGGCGATGGTCGCATGGCGGCGGGTCTGTTCGAGCAGGCCGGTGCGGGCATCGACCAGCAGCACGGCGAGATCGGCTGTCGAGGCGCCGGTTGCCATGTTGCGGGTATATTGCTCGTGGCCGGGGGTGTCGGCGACGATGAAAGAGCGCTTGTCGGTGGCGAAATAGCGATAGGCGACATCGATGGTGATGCCCTGTTCGCGCTCGGCCTGCAGACCATCGAGAAGCAGCGCGAAATCGGGCAGGCCGAGATCGTTCTGCTTGCCACTGTCACGGCGCAGCGTCGCTGCCTGGTCTTCCTTGACGGCCTTGGTGTCCCACAGCAGGCGGCCGATCAGGGTGGACTTGCCGTCGTCGACGCTGCCGCAGGTGATGAGGCGCAGCGGACGCGTATCGCGCGGCAGGCGCGTGGGCTCGATCGCCGGAAAGGCAGTTACGGTGCCGGTCTTTGCCTCGGCGATTGCGGCTTGAGCGATTGCGGAAACGGTCATCAGAAATATCCTTCACGCTTCTTCTTTTCCATCGAACCGGACTGGTCGCGATCGATGGCGCGGCCCTGCCGTTCGGAAACCGTGGCGATTTCCAGTTCGGCAATGACCTCTTCAAGGTTTGTGGCCTGAGATGGGATTGCGCCCGTCAGCGGAAAGTCGCCGAGGGTGCGGAAACGGATGGAGCCTTCCTTGCGCGTTTCGCCGGGCAGAAGCTCCAGACGCGGGTCCTCGGCCAGGATCATCATGCCGTCGCGTTCGACGTAGGGCCGGTTCTTGGCATAGTAGAGCGGCACCAGCGGAATCTCTTCCACCTGGATGTAGCGCCAGATATCGACTTCGGTCCAGTTCGACAGCGGGAAGGCGCGAACGCTCTCGCCCTTGCGGATCATGCCGTTATAGATGTTCCAGAGTTCCGGCCGCTGAGCGCGCGGATCCCAGCGATGCTCCGGCGTGCGGAACGAATAGATGCGTTCCTTGGCGCGGCTGGCCTCTTCGTCGCGGCGCGCGCCGCCAAAAGCGGCATCGAAACCGCCGGCGTCGAGCGCCTGGCGCAGGCCTTCCGTCTTCATGATGTCGGTGAACAGCGCCGAGCCATGGGAAAACGGCGTGACGTTTTCGGCCGCACCGCGCGGATTGATATGCTCGATGAAGTCGAGATCGTACTTCTTCACGGTCTCGTCGCGAAAGGCGATCATCTCGGCGAATTTCCAGCCGGTGTTGACGTGCAGCAGCGGGAAGGGCACGCGGCCGGGATAGAAGGCCTTGCGCGCCAGGTGCAGCAGCACGGACGAGTCCTTGCCGACCGAATAGAGCATCACCGGCTTGTCGAATTCTGCGGCCACTTCGCGGAAGATGTGGATCGCTTCGTTTTCGAGCGCTTTCAGATGCGGGTCGAGTGGCGTCTTGGCCGTCTGCGGATTGTGCAGTTCCGTTTCCGGAAGGGTATGAGGCATTGCAAGTCTCCGGGAGTGTCTGTGATGCGCCGCGCGGTTTATCGCGCCAGGCTGCTTTGAAGAGGTGTCGATTGCGGAATGGCTGAGGCTGCTGTCTCTGGCACGTGAAGGCCGCATTCACGCTTCTCGTCGTTTTCCCACCACCAGCGGCCGGCCCGTTCGGGCTCGCCCGGCTTGATGGCGCGGGTGCAGGGCTCGCAGCCGATCGAGGGGTAACCGCGGGCATGCAGCGGATTGACCGGGATCGCCTGGCTCTCGACATGGGCGCGGATCGTCTCGATATCCCAGTCGGCCAGCGGATTGATCTTGATCAGGCCACGGTCGAGGTCGGCCTCGGCAAACGGCGTATCGGCACGATTGCCCGACTGGCCGCGGCGCAGGCCGGTGATCCAGAAGGATGCCCCTTCGAGTGCGCGCGCAAGAGGCTTCACCTTGCGCGCGCCGCAACAGGCGTGCCTGGCTTCGACGCTGTCGTAGAAACCGTTCATGCCGTATTTTGCAGCGAAGGCGTCGATGTCGTCCTGCTCAGGGTAAAAACGCTTGATCAGGATGCCGTAGGTTTCTTCGGTCTCGTCGATCAGCGCGACGGTCTCGTTGAAGAGGCGGCCGGTCTCGAGCGTGGAGACTTCGATGCCGAGCTTGGCCGAGCCGATCGCGGCGGTGATCACCTGATCCTCGATGCCGAGGCTGGTGGTGAAGACGACCTTGCCCTCGAGGCCGGCAACCAAAGCCAGCCGGCCTCCGAGATCGAGGCTTTCGAGTTGCTTGTTCAGCGCCGAGGCGCGATTTTCGAGTGACGCGGATGTCATGGGAGGAAATCCTGGTTCTGTTGTCCCGGAATATCGCAGCCCTCTATGACAAAAGACAGAAAAACAGATTTCTAAACTCGGCGGATCAGAGCAAATATCTCTCCGAAGCGGAAAATTCTAAGAAAACCTAGTAATTTAATAGATTATTCCTGCTGCCGCCAAGCCGGCGGATAGAGCGCCCTACGACGCCGGGCCACGGAAGGGGCTCCCTCATTCAAGAAGTATTGATTTCCCCTTTTTCGGCCGCCGATCCAGCCTGCGTTGATCGTGTGTCGCAAGAAAGGAGACGTGAGATGGATGGAACATTTCTCGCGCGCGTTTTTGCGGGCGGCCTGATCGCGATGATGTTTGCCGCCGGCGCCTATGCCCATCACGGCTGGTCCTGGGCCGAGGCCGACCAGATCGAGCTCAAAGGCACGATCCGCGAAATCTCGATGGCGCCGCCGCATCCGACGCTGCATGTCGCCACGGAAACGGACGGCGTCTGGCTGGTCGAACTGGGCAACCCCTGGCGGACCGAACAATCGGGCTTCATCGAGGGCGCGGCCAGGATAGGCGACCCGATCGTCGCCCTCGGCAATCGCTCGCTCGATCCCGAGGAAAAGAGAATGAAAGCCGTGCGGATCACCGTGTCGGGCAAGGTCTACGACATCTATCCGGAGCGGATACGGACGAATTGATGAGCGGGCCGGATCTGCTGCAATGGCTGGCGGGATGGCCGGGCGCGGCGTTCTTGCGCCGCTCCAGTGCCGCCTATCTCTTTGTGAATGCCGCGCATATCCTCGGCATCGGGCTCATCCTCGGTGCCATCCTGCCGCTTGATCTGCGGCTGATGGGCCTCGTGCGCGCGCCGCCCGTCGCAGCGGTCGGACCCTTCCTGTCGCGTGCGGCCGCCTGTGGCGTCGTGCTTGCTGTTCTTTCCGGTTTTTGGCTCTTTACCGTGCGCCCGGTCGCTTACATCGGCAATCAGGCCTTTCTCATCGAGATCGCACTGCTTGCCGCCGCGATCGCCAATCTCGGCTTCCTGCATATGAGCGGCGCGTGGCGTGCCGTCGCATCTGGCGCTCCCGCAGGCGGTGTCGTCCGGTTCTGTGCCTTCCTGTCCTTTTCCCTCTGGCTCGCCGCGCTGCTTGCTGGCCGCTGGATCGGCTTTCTGTAATCGCTCAGTTACGGTTTGGTGGTGATTTCAAAAAATATGATAGAAATAATCCAGTTTTTATTCGTATTAACTTGACAAAATAACTCATCTTAAAATAGGCCTCGGTCGTTCATATTTCTGGGGTACTTCCAATGACGATCACCATCACAGCAACCGACGTGAATGCCGACGGCACAGGCATCAACCTTCTCACCTATCTCACCGGTTTCGCGAACGATTTCGTGGCATCCGGGCGCGGCCAGTTCAGCGGCGCCGACGGGATTTCCGGTGAGGAATACGCTGCCACCGACTCTTCGGGCTATGGCGTCGTGTTCGACGCTGATGACACGGCGTGGAGCTACAGCATGACGACGCATACCGTCACCGGCAGCCTCGATGCCGTGACCTTCGGCTCCGACGTCACGCTCGACACGACGACGCGCACGTTCACGCAGACGACCGAGGTCTCGATCAGCGGCCTCGATATCGACGACAGCAGCCTGGCGGAAGGCATTCGCGGCGAACTGACCGGCTCGACGACCACTCTGCTGCTCGAATACCTCGAGACCGACTCGCTGGTTTTCGAGGGAAGCTCCGGCAACGACGTTTTCCGCGGTTACGACCATGCCGACAGGCTCAAGGGTGCCGATGGCAACGATACGCTCGTCGGCGGCGGCGGAGCCGACACCCTCTTCGGCCAGAACGGCAATGACATCGTCAAGGGCGGCACGGGTAACGACACGATCAAGGGCGGTCTCGGCAACGACAAGATCTACGGCGAGGCCGGCAACGATAAGCTTTACGGGGAAGCGGGCAACGACGTCCTGAACGGCGGCGCCGGCAATGACCGCCTGACGGCGAGCCTCGGCAATGACACGCTGACCGGCGGCACCGGTAGCGACACCTTCCTGTTCGGAACCTCGATCGGGCGCACCGTCATCACCGATTTCTCCGCCGGCAAGACCGTTGCCGACGTTCTCGTCCTTGAAAACAGCGTATTGTCGTCCTTCGCCGATGTGACGGCAAACGCGACGGAAAACTCGCTCGGTGTCACGATCGACTACGGCGACGGCTCGATCGTTCTGAGGGGTGTCGAGCTTGCCGACCTGCACCGCAACGACTTCTTCTTCGCCTGATTGTCAAGCGTAGAATAATGTTCAAACGAAAGGCCGGGCGCTTGTCGTCCGGCCTTTCGGATCATGGGGCTATATCGCGCGCTTCAAGATCGAGGATGATCACACCGTGACCATCCTCGCCGTTGGTCACCAGCGTGAGGATGATTACCACTGAACCCCCGTTACCGGTCGCTCACCGCCCAGCGCGGGTTGACCCACGGTTCCTGGTTGCTGCGCGCCAGCATGCCCTTGCCGAGGATGTGGTCGGCGGCCTTCTCGCCGGTCATGATCGACGGCGCGTTGAGGTTGCCGTAGGTGACGTGCGGGAAGATCGATGAGTCGGCAACGCGCAGGCCATCGACGCCGATGACGCGGGTTTCCGGGTCGACGACGGCCATCGGATCGTTGCGCGAGCCCATCTTGCAGGTGCCGCAGGGATGATAGGCGCTTTCCAGATGCTCGCGCAGGAACGCGTCGATCTGCTCGTCGCTCTGGACCGCTTCGCCCGGCTGGATCTCCGGCCCGCGATAGTGATCGAAAGCCTGCTGACCGAAGATCTCGCGGGTAAGCCGTACGCAATGGCGGAACTTTTCCCAGTCTTCCGGATGGCTCATATAGTTGAAGCGGATGACCGGATCGGCCATCGGCTCGGCCGAGCGCAGCGTGACGTTGCCGCGCGATTTCGACAGGTTGTAGCCGACATGCGCCTGGAAGCCGTGCGTGTTGGCTGCCGCCTTGCCGTCATAGCTGATGGCAACGGGCAGGAAGTGATACTGGATGTCGGGCTGCTTGACGCCCGGGGCCGAGCGCAGGAAGGCGCAGGCCTCGAACTGGTTGGAGATGCCGAGACCCTGCTTGAGGAACAGCCATTGCGCGCCCGCGACCCCCTGCCAGAACCAGGGCAGCCAGGAATAGAGCGAGACAGGCTTGGTCGCGATCTGCTGGAAATAGAATTCCATGTGGTCCTGCAGGTTGGCGCCGACGCCCGGCCGGTCGACCTTCACCTCGATGCCCATGTCCTGCAGATGCTGGGCCGGGCCGATGCCGGAGAGCATCAGCAGTTTCGGCGAGTTGAAGGAGGAGGCCGAGACGATCACTTCGCGGTTGGCTTTCACCACCTCGATCTTGCCACCCCGATCGATCTCGACACCAACGGCGCGGCCGTTCTCGATGACCAGCTTGCGGGCGAAGCAGCGGACGAGTTCAACGTTCGGCCGCTTCATCGCCGGCTTCAGATAGGCATTGGCAGTTGACCAGCGGCGTCCCTGCCAGACGGTCTGCTCCATATGGCCGAAGCCTTCCTGCTTGGAGCCGTTATAATCGTCGGTCAGCTCGAAACCGGCCTGCTTGCCGGCCTCGACGAAAGCGTGAAACAGCGGGTTCTTCAGCGGTCCGCGTTTGACGTGCAGCGGGCCGTCCGTGCCGCGCCAGCCTTGCTCGCCGCCCTGCGAGGTTTCCTGCCGCTTGAAATAGGGCAGCACGTCGGCATAGGCCCAGCCTTGCGCGCCAAGCTCCTCCCAGCGGTTGAAGTCTTCGGCATGGCCGCGCACATAGACGAGCCCGTTGATCGAGGACGAGCCGCCGATCACCTTGCCGCGCGGGGCGGTGATGCGCCGGTTGTTGAGGTTCGGCTCAGGCTCCGAGAGGTAGCCCCAGTTATAGCGCTTCATGCTCATCGGCCAGGCAAGTGCTGCCGGCATCTGGATGAACGGCCCAAAATCCGAACCGCCATATTCCAGCACCATGACCGTGTTCTTGCCGTCCTCGGAGAGACGGTAGGCGAGGGCGGAGCCGGCGGAGCCCGAACCGATGATGATGAAGTCTGCCTGTTGCATTTTCTTTCCCCAGTAATTGTTGGGCCGTCATTCCTGTGCTCGTCACAGGTATCCAGCCAAGCGGCGTCTGCCGCTTGAAAGAGTCTTTGTGCGCCACAGACGCGGCGCTGTTGGATCCCCGGAACTCGCTACGCTCGCCCGAGGATGACGGATAGGGGCCTCTTGCCCTTCCACCCGGACCTGCGGTCCGACCCTCCCCCTCAAGGGGAGGGCCAAATTCGCGAAGGTTACCCCCGCCCGCAGCTTCGCTGCGACCTCGCCCCTCAAGGGGGAGCAAAGATCAATACGGCGACTCGACCTTCCCCATCGCCACGTAGACGCTCTTCAGTTCCGTGTAGTGATTGAGCGCCGCCAGCGAGTTCTCCCGCCCGAAACCGGACTGCTTCGAGCCGCCGAACGGCACCTCGACCGGCGCCAGATTGTAAGTGTTGATCCACAGTGTGCCGGCTTCCAGCTGATCGACCACACGGTGTGCGCGGGTGAGGTCCGAGGTGAAGACGCCGGCCGAAAGGCCGAACTCGCTGCCGTTGGCCCGGGCGATCACCTCGTCTTCGCGTTCGAAGTCGAGCACGCACATGACCGGTCCGAAGATTTCCTCGCGGGCGATCGTCATCTCGTCGGTGACGTCGGCAAAGACGGTCGGCTGAATATAGGTGCCCTCGGAGGGCACCGAATTCGGAATGCCGCCGCCGGTCAAGAGCGTCGCACCCTCGGCCTTACCCTTTTCGATATAGGAGAACACCTTGTCGAGCTGCGCGCGTGAGACCATCGGCCCGAGCTGCGTTGCCTCGTCCATCGGGTCGCCGATGACGATCTTTTCGGTGCGCTCCTTCAGGCGCGACAGGAACTTGTCCTTGATGCCCTTCTGCACGAAGACGCGCGTGCCGTTCGAGCAGACCTGGCCGGTCGAGTAGAAATTGCCGAGCATCGCGCCGCCGATGGCGCTTTCGAGATCGGCATCGTCGAAGACGATCAGCGGCGACTTGCCGCCGAGCTCCATCGTGACGTGCTTCAACTGCGCGGCCGCGGCACCCGCCACCTTACGGCCGGTCTCGACCGAGCCGGTGAGCGACACCTTGGCGACGTCCTTGTGGTTGACGAGCAACGGCCCCGTCGTCCGGTCGCCCTGGATGACGTTGTAGAGCCCCTTCGGCAGGCCGGCTTCATGGAGGATCTCGGCGATCTTCAACGCACCGAGCGGCGTGTTTTCCGACGGCTTGAACACCATGGCATTGCCCGCGACCAGCGCCGGTGCGCCCTTCCAGCAGGCGATCTGCTGCGGATAGTTCCAGGCGCCGATGCCGACACAGACGCCGAGCGGCACGCGCTTGGTGAAGGCAAAATCGCCGCCCAGCGGGATGTAGTCGCCGTTAAGTGCCGCCGCTGCCACGCCGCCGAAGAATTCGAACGCATCCGCGCCCGAGGTCGGGTCGGCGACGATGGTTTCCTGGATCGGCTTGCCTGTGTCGAGCGTTTCAAGTTCGGAAAGCTCGCGGTTGCGCTCGCGCATGATCTCGGCAGCGCGCTTGAGGATGCGGCCGCGCGCCGTCGGGCTCATCGCCGCCCACTCAGGTTGGGCGCGCTTGGCCGCCGCAATCGCCTTTTCGACGATGCCGGGGGTCGCCGCATGCAGCCGGGCGATGACTTCGCCGGTCGCCGGATAGATGCTGTCGAAGGCGGTGCCGTCGATATCCTCGACGTATTCGCCGTCGATGAAGTGGGAGGCTGGCGGTTGGGCTTTCATCTTATTCCCCTCGCGGAAAGCGTTTGGATTCTTCGAGATTGTCGAGATTCATGTGGTTGCGCATGTAGCGCTCGGATGCCTTCTGCAGCGGCTGATGATCCCACGGGTAATAGGCACCATTCCGCAGTGCCTCGTAGACCACCCAGCGCCGTGCCTGGCTCTGGCGGACGGCGGCGTCAAAGGCTTCCATGTCCCAGCGCGCCTCGCGCATCTGCCGGAAGGCCTCGAGCGTCGCTTTGATCACCGGACCGGCCGGATCCCTGGCAAGATTGGTGAGTTCCAGCGGATCGGCATCGAGATCGAAAAGCTGGTCCGGATCGAGCGCGCAATGGACATATTTCCACTTGCCCTCGCGGATTGAGACGAGCGGCGCGTAGGACCCTTCCGCCGCATATTCCATCAGCACCGGTGTGATGCGCTCGGCACCGTTGATGACCGGCAGCAGGCTCTCGCCGTCCGTCCAGGGCATGATTTCATCCATCGAGATGCCGGCGAGATCGCAGAGGGTCGGCGTGACATCAAGGTTGGACGTCGGCGTCAGATGCAGGCCGGGGGTGACGCCAGGCCCGGCGATCATCAACGGCACGCGGGCAGAGCCTTCGAAGAAGTTCATCTTGAACCACAACCCGCGCTCGCCGAGCATGTCGCCGTGATCCGAGCAGAACAGGATCAGCGTGTCGTCCAGCATTCGCGTCCGGGTCAGCGTGTCGATCAGTTCGCCGACCTTCTCGTCGAGATAGGAGATATTGGCGAAATAGGCCTGGCGCGAACGGCGGATGTTTTCCTCCGTCAGGGCGAAGCTCTCGTAGTCGCAGGCGAGCATCAGGCGCTGCGAATGCGGGTCCTGTTCCTCAAGGGCAATCTCGCCGACCTCTGGCAGAAGTTGGTGGCAGTCGTTGTAGAGATCCCAGAATTTGCGGCGCGCCACATAGGGGTCGTGCGGATGGGTGAACGAGACGGTCAAGGCCCATGGGCGGCGGGCCTCGTCGCCCTGCTCGCGTGACAGCTGATAGAGCTTCTGGTTGGCGAGGAAGGCAACCTCGTCGTCATACTCCATCTGGTTGGTGATTTCGGCCACGCCCGCGCCGGTGACGGAGCCGAGATTGTGATACCACCAGTCGATCCGCTCACCCGGCTTGCGATAGTCCGGCGTCCAGCCGAAATCGGCCGGGTAGATGTCGGTCGTCAGCCGTTCCTCGAAGCCATGCAGCTGGTCGGGGCCGACGAAATGCATCTTGCCGGACAGCGCCGTATAATAACCGGCCCGACGCAGGTGATGCGCATAGGTCGGGATCGAGGAGATATATTCGGCCGCATTGTCATAGACCTGCGTGCGGCTCGGCAGCTGCCCGGCCATGAACGAGGCGCGGGCAGGGGCGCAGAGCGGCGAAGAGGTGTAGTTGTTGCGGAAACGCGCCGAGCGTTTGGCGAGCGCCTTCATCTGCGGCGCGTGCAGGAACTCCGCCGGGCCGTCGGGAAAGAACTTTCCGTTCAGCTGGTCGACCATGATGATCAGGATATTCGGCCGGCGAGCGGTCATGCGGCATGTCCTTGTGCGGAAAGAGCAGTCAGATTGAGCGTTATGTAGTCGTCGGTCAGCGCGATCGAAGCTTCAGCCGTGACCGGCGAGGAACCGAGCGCGCGTCGAATATAGAGCCCGTCGATCATGGCTGCCGCACCTTCGGCGACGCGCACCGCGTTATCCGCGTCACAAAGCGCTTTCAGGTTGGCAAGGAGATTGGAGCGCAGCCGACGGGCATAGATGACGAGGAAGCGGCGGGTTTCCTCCGACCGCTGGGCTTCGGAATAAAAGGCGAGCCAGGCGGCGATCGTTTCCGGCGCGAACTGGTCGGCCTGGAAGGAGACGCGCACGAGGGCCGACAACCGTTCGCGCGCGGTCTTCGCCGCCTGGAGTGCCGTCACCGTATCGTCGCGCAACTGCTTCAGAAGAGAGCGGATCGTCTCGATCAGCAGCTGTTCCTTGCTGCCGAAATAGTGATGCGCCAGTGCTGCCGAAACGCCGGCGTTGCGGGCGATGTCGGACATGGTGACCGACAGCGTGCCCTGATCGCCGATCACGCGAAGCGCAGCATTCACCAGCGCCTTGCGGCGCACCGGTTCCATCCCGATTTTCGGCATCTTCTATCCCTCTGATGAGGGCAGTGTATTTTTGATTGATCCGTCAATCAATAAAAATATTCCAGATCTTTCCCTTTGATTTCAGCGTAGAATGTTGCTCTATTCACGCTTGAACGATCATCCGTAAGTAATTGGAGGTTGCGTCATGGCTCAGGCATTCGACCCGACGGGAAAACTGGTTGCCAGCGAGAAATGGGGATGGTTCGTGGCACTCGGCGTGCTGATGATCATGATGGGCGGCATCGCTTTCGGCAACGTGCTCGGTGCCACCGTCGCCTCCGTCTACTATGTCGGCATCATCATGCTGGTGGGTGGCATGCTGCATCTCGCCCAGGCATTCCGCGTCAAGGGCTGGGAGCGCGTGCTCTACTGGAGCCTGAGCGGTGCCTGTTACACCGTCGCGGGCGTTTTCGCCCTTCTCAATCCGCTCTTGGCGTCGGCGATCCTCACCTTCCTGATGGCGGTCGCGCTGATGGTCGCCGGTGCCTTCCGTATCTGGTCCGCCTTCAATCTGCGGCCGCTCAAGGGCTGGGGATGGATTGCCCTTGGCGGCGTGGTCACAGCACTTGCGGGCCTCGTCATCGCTGCCGGCTGGCCGGTCAACAGCCTCTGGATCCTCGGTCTGTTCCTCGCGATCGATCTCGTCATGCAGGGTCTTGCACTCATCGCGTTTGGTGTTCTCGCCAGGGGCTGACGGTGTTTTTGCCGTTGGAAGAGGTGGTTGTCTCTTGCGGTTAACTCTCGCCATTCATTGAATTTTCACAAAACTGTCATGCTGGGGAAACGGAAAATTTAAGCCTCGGACGTGATGGTTTACGCGACCATGTCCGCTTCCGGAGTTCGCGCATGTCCGCCGCTGAAATGCTGTCCCTGCGCCGCTTCGGCGACGACCAGATCGTCAACCTGGCCAAGCTCGCGATCGAAAACGCCTTCCAGCCGATCGCCGAAATCGCCACGGGCGCCGTCTTCGGTTACGAAACCCTGATGCGTGGCTTCGAACGGCTGGGCTTCAAGTCGCCGCTCGAACTGCTCGACAAGGCGGAGGCGGCGGGGCAACTCGTGGCGCTGGAGCACATGATCAACACCCGCGCCTTTGCCGGCTTCGCCAGCCTGCCGGATTTCGCCTCGCGGACCTTGTTCGTCAATTTCGACAGCCGCCTGATCGGGCTGGAGGGCGATCTCGTCGAGCGGCTCGGCAATCACCTGAAGCGCGCCAACATCCCGCCGTCGTCGATCTGTTTCGAGCTGTCCGAGCGCTTCGACAGCAGCAAGATGCCGGATTTTTCAGGCCTCGTGAAACGCCTGCGGCTTGCCGGCTTCAAGCTGGCGATCGACGATTTTGGCGTTGGGTTCAATGGGCTGAAGCTGCTCTGCGACCAGCCGGTGGACTACGTGAAGATCGATCGGCATTTCATCTGCGGCATCGAAGCCAACCCGCGCAAGCGCCACATTGTGCGCCACACCGTCAATACCGCCCATGTGCTCGGCACCCGGGTCATTGCCGAGGGCGTCGAGACGGAAGCCGAATTCGCCACCTGCCGCGATCTTGGCTGCGATCTCGTCCAGGGATATTTCGTCGCCCGCCCGACTGTGCATTTCGCCGATCTGCAGCCGACCTATCCGCATTTGGAGCAGAGCGCCGGCGCCCGCCGCCAATCTATCTCGCTCGACAGCATCCTTATCCGCAAGCAGATCGAGCAGGTTCCGGCGCTGCGCGAGAACGACGATCTGGATTCGGTGTTCGAACTGTTCCGCCGCTCGCCGCAGCGCAGCTTCTTTCCGGTGCTCAACGCCAATGGCGAGCCGCGCGGCGTGCTGCACGAATACCACGTCAAGGAGATGATCTATCATCCCTTTGGCCGCGACCTCTTGAAGAACCATATGTACCAGCGCCACATCTCGCATTTCGTCAGCCCGGCGCCGATAGCCGATCTGGAAACGCCGGCCGACGAGATGCTGAAGATCTTTGCCGGCATGGACGGCAGCGACTGCGTCATCCTGACGGAGAACATGCGCTATGCCGGCGTGCTGTCCGCCTCCTCGCTTCTGAAGATCATCAGCGAAAAACAGCTGAAGACGGCGCAGGAACAGAACCCGCTCACCGGGCTTCCGGGCAACCGCGCGATCCGCGACTACGTGCACGACGCGGTGCTCGACGGCGATGAGGCCCGCTATTTCTGCTATTGCGACTTCGACAGCTTCAAGCCTTTCAACGATCACTACGGTTTCCAGAAAGGCGACCTCGCCATCTCGCTGTTTGCAGCCTTGATGCGCCGGCATTTCATCGGCGAGGAAAAGTTTCTGGGCCATGTCGGCGGCGACGATTTCTTCATCGGCGTCCGTGGCTGGACGCAGGAGGAGGTGGGCGCTGTGCTGACGCGGGTTCTTTCCGAGTTCCGCAGCGACGTCCGCCAGCTCTATTCGCACGAACACCAGCAGGCGGGCTACATGACCGGCCATGGCCGAGGTGGCGAAACGACGATCTTCCCGCTGATGCGCTGCTCGATCGCGGTGCTGATCCTGCCGGAAGGTTTCGTTTTTTCCGATGCCCAGGCTGTCAGCGCCCGCATCGCCGAAATCAAGAGCCGTGCCAAGGAAAGCGACGATGGATTGGTCTTCGACACGTTTGGTGGCGTGGCGCTCTGATTGCCGGTGGCGCTGAAGAGAAAACGGGCCGGAACCCATCATGGATTCCAGCCCGTTTCTGCATGAGCCCAAAGCGTCTAGCCGCGATCAGGAAAACTCATGCGACGATCTGCGCGTCACTGCGTCAACGGCGTGACGGCCGTTGCCTGATGCTTCTTGCCGATCATCTCATAGGCGATCGTAACCTTTTCGCCGACCTTGAGGCCCGGGTTCCTGAAGTTGGCCGGCAGCATGTAGCGGGTGCCGTTCTTCAGCGTCAGCGTCATCGCCTTGGTGTCGAGGGCGCGGATGGTGCCGGTCGTGGTGCTGGCCGCGAAAGCGGCTGACGAAAGGGAGATTGCGGAGATGAGGGTCAATGAGGTCAGAAGAGCACGCATGGGTGTCGTCCTTGTAAAGGTCCCTGTGTACGGACCGATCGTCATGAAACCGTCCGGAGTTCGTCGCGTCGCGGCTGGGAGGGCCGCCGGCGTCTCCCGGTTTCGAGGATGACGCTAGACCCGGTTTCTGCACCGTTCAAATTAAAGAAACTTAATTTTTCCACAACCTTGGATGGCTCAATTTTGCCACGATGCGGCGCCGCATTCGTGCGTCGCTATCGTTTTGCCGTATTGTTTGATTGCGGCCGTGCCCGCTGTCGGCGGTCAAAACACAGCTTTGCCCTTCTCTCCCTGCGCGCTAGATAACCGGTAGTCATGCAAACGAGGAGAAGACCGTGACCCTGCCGACCGAAATGACCTATGTCGATCTTCCGTCTCCCGGCGGGCCGGAAAAGATGGTGCTGGCGCGCGGGCCGCTGCCGCAAATCAAGCCCGGCGATATCCTGATCCGGGTCGAGGCTTCCGGCGTCAATCGCCCGGACGTGCTGCAGCGGCAGGGCCACTATCCGCCGCCGCCGGGCGCAAGCCCGATCCTCGGGCTTGAGGTCGCCGGCGAAGTGGTGGCAATCGGCGAGGGTGCCGAGGGCTTCACGGTCGGAGACAAGGTCTGTGGCCTTGCCAATGGCGGCGGTTATGCCGAGTTCTGCGCCCTGCCGGCGACGCAGGCCCTGCCTTGGCCGAGGGGCTATGACGCGGCGCGCGCAGCAGCCTTGCCGGAAACCTTCTTCACGGTCTGGGCCAATGTCTTCCAGATGGCCGATCTGGTGGAAGGCGAAAAGATCCTCATCCATGGCGGTTCGAGCGGTATCGGCACCACGGCCATCCAGCTTGCCCGCTCCTTCGGCGCCGAGGTCTTCGTCACCGCCGGAGCCAAGGACAAGTGCGACGCCTGTGTCTCGCTCGGTGCCAGGCGGGCGATCAACTACCGCGAAGAGGATTTCAAGGCGGTCATCCTCGAGGAGACCGGCGGCCACGGCGTCGATGTCATCCTCGATATGGTTGGGGCACCCTATTTCGATCGCAACATCGCCTCGCTCGCCAAGGATGGTCGCCTGTCGATCATCGCCTTCCTCGGCGGCGCCACGGTGGAGAAGGCCAATATCGCCCCGATCCTCGCCAAGCGCCTGCACGTCATGGGCTCGGCCATGCGGCCCCGCACGGCGGTCGAGAAGGAGGCGATCCGTGACGAACTGCTGGACAATGTCTGGCCGCTCCTGGACGAGGGCGACGTCGCCCCGGTCATGCACGCTGTGGTGCCGTTCTCGAATGTTTCCGAGGCGCATCGCCTGATGGAGGCCGGCGATCACATCGGCAAGATCGTCATGACGTTCTAAAGTCTAAGGCCGCCTGCCTTGCAATCCGGGCGAATCAGACTACCTTCAAGTCATCTTCAACGTAAAGAAAGGAAGGTGATCCAGTGTCTAATGAGCTTTCGAACCTCGTAACGGACATGGGAATTGTGGTGGCAGAAACGAGGCAGCCCTCGATCTGAACCCAGCCTTCCTGCGGGTCGCACCTTCAAAGGATGTGGTCCGGGCCTGTTACCTGGCTAAAACTCATGGAGGGCCGCCCTGTGCGGCCCTTTTTGTTGCATGCAAAGTAAACCTCCATGCCAACAAATATGCCCGCAAGCGGCGATATAAGGGGTACCACTTTTGGGCACGCGGATATTTCGTCTCGACGACGGGCTAGAATGAGCAGATCGTCAGACAATACATCCGCAATCAGGAAAAGGCCGACAAAGCTTCCGACTTTGCCGACCTCTTCAAGCGTAGCTACTAAGCGCTAACAAAACCACTTCTAGTGGTTCAAGCGCTGCGTTTCAAACCTCCACCTCTGGTGGAGGTCATGACTTTGTCTGCGTACAAATCCGCCGCGGTCATCTCAAAGCGTCTCACCCGGCTCCGGCGACGCAGAGAAATCGAGCGGATAGCGTATGAAGATAGTGCCCTCGTGGACGGCATAGGGAACTATGAAGCCATAGCGAGGTTCCACCAGTTCGCGGATGTCATCGCGAAGGGTCCTTCGCCCCATATGTGGATGCTCGGCAACCGGCCGTATTGTCTTGGATATCTGTGTCGCAACCGACTTGTAGCCGCGCGGGTTTTTAAGGCGAAGCCATTCCTTGAGATCATCAAGATCCTGTAGGGCATGAGAGGTAAATCGTATCCTCATCGAAAGGGACAGGGATGTCGGTCCCGGACGGGGCTTTTCGGCGTCGCCGCCCCAACTTTCCAGCCAGTCCAGCACTTCGTCGCCATCGAGGGATTGGCCTTGCTTCGCATCCCTCGTGGCGGCATCCATGTCGGAGAGCCAGCGCAGCTGGTTGTTGACATAGGTGTCGATGGCATCGTTGACGATGAGCGATCGCGAACGTCCCGTCTGCTCGGCCAGGGACTCAATTTGAGCCTCCAGATCTTCCGGCACATCGATCAAAAGTCTTTTTAGCGGTTGTGGCATCCTGTCTCCGTACGGATTCCAGACCCGATCCTAACATAGTTTTTCGGGCCGCATCTGAAAACCTCCAGCTCTCACAGACCGAACCGTCCCAACGCCGGTATCTTCACCGCCGGACGCAGCGCGTCGATGCCGGCGACCAGTCCCATGAAATGCACTTCCAGACCGCTGCGGGCGCCAACGGAAATCCCGAGCAGGCCGTAAAGCGTCGCATGCATGTCGAGCCCATCGGCGTCGATCGCAAACAGCTTGCCTTCCGGCAGATAGTCGCGTCCGACAGCATCAGGCGGTAACACGACGCCCAGTTCCGGCACGCAACGCAGCACGTGGGCGACGAAGGTGTTGGAGTTCGGCCCCGGCCAGATGCGGTAGGCACCGGGTTTGGCATAAGGGTAGGATTGGATGGCTTTCTCGATTTTCGGGATCAGCCTCGCCGCTTCCTCGCCCTTTACGCTCACGACCAGGTGCGGGGTATTGGAATACCATCTGGCATCTGCCGGGTAGCCATTGCGCCGAATGGGCGAACCCCAGCCGACCTTGTCATAGCGGTTATAGGCTGTGCCTCCCCGTTCCTTGGTGACGATCCAGGCGTGGCTGGCGACAGCGCCCTTCATGCCGCCGGTGGTGGCGGAGAAAATGTAGATCGACGCCTCCTTGTCGTCGCTCGGGCTCGGCAGGATATTGGCCGACGACCAATCCGCTTCCCGCCAGTTTCCCGGTCTTTCCTTGACATACCACCATCCCGCCGAAGCAAGCGCCGGCAGCAGATAGACGAACAGGATGGCGAGAAGCAGCTTGCGAAGAAATTTCATGGGCGGGTCCGGGTTTTGTGTTGCGCGATCTTGGTCTAAAGACACGGGCAGAAATTGGATTTTTGAGGGCATGAGCATGTCGAACCCGGTACTTGTCGAAGTCACCCGCGGCAGTTTGGTGGAGAGCCGTCATCGCGGCACGGTGATTGCCGTCGATAGCGCCGGTAAAACCATCTTTTCGTTGGGCGACGCCGATGCGGCGGTCTTCCCGCGCTCGGCCTGCAAGGCGATGCAGGCCCTGCCACTGATGGAGACGGGGGCAGCCGACGCCTACGGGTTCGGCAACAAGGAACTGGCGCTCGCCTGTTCGTCGCACAATGGCGAACCGGAGCACGTGGCCCTGGCCGCCGCGATGCTGGCGGCCGCCGGCAGGGACGTCTCGGCGCTCGAATGCGGTGAACACTGGTCGTTCAGTCAGGACACGATCATCAGCCAGGCCCGGTCGCTCCAGCATCCGACACAACTCCACAACAATTGCTCCGGCAAACATGCCGGCTTCGTCTGCGCCTGTTGCCACGGCGGCCAGGAGACCGCCGGCTATGTCACCTACGATCATCCGTTGCAGCGCGAAATCCGCGGCGTGATGGAAGGCCTGACCGGGGCAGCGCTCGCGCACGACAATTGCGGTATCGATGGCTGCTCGATCCCGACCTATGCGGTGCCGCTCAAGGGCCTGGCGCACGGCTTTGCCAAGATGGCGACCGGCAACGGGTTGGAACCGGTTCGCGCCAGGGTGTCGAAGCGGCTGATCGAGGCCTGCATGGCCGAGCCCTTCTATGTCGCTGGGACGAGACGCGCCTGCACTCGCCTGATGAAGACCGCGCCCGGCCGCATCTTCGCCAAGACCGGTGCCGAAGGCGTGTTCTGCGCTGCCATCCCGGAAAAAGGCATCGCGATTGCGCTCAAGTGCGAGGATGGCACCACCCGCGCCGCCGAAGTCATGGTCGCCGCCACGCTTGCCCGTTTCTTTACCGACGAGCCGGAACTGCAGGCCAGCCTGATGGCGCAGGCCAATTATGCGATGCGGAACTGGAACGGCATCCATGTCGGCGATGTCCGGGTGACCGGAGCCTTCGCCGCCTGATCCTGTTCATGCCTCGATGATCCGGATGGTTTTCTGCCGGTAAGGGGTGATGACATCGTCCGCCATACTGGCGGGAACGATCAGTCCTGCCATCGCTTCGATGCCGGCGATATGGTGCGGCGAGACGGCACCGAACTTCTCCTCCGTCAGGAGCGCGATGGTTTCGGCCGCTTGTGCCGCAATGGCACGCTTGATGGCCGCTTCCTCATAGTCGCCGGTCGAGAGCCCATGGGCGGGATGGATCGCGGTCGCGCCGAGGAAGAAGATGTCGGGGCGAAGCATGCCGATTGCTGCGAGCGCCGCAGCACCCGTCGCCACCATCGAGTGCTTGTAGAGATTGCCGCCGATCAGGATCACGTCCGCCCGGTGTTTTTCCAGAAGCGCAGCAATTGCCGGGCTGTGTGTCGCGATCGTCAGCTTCATGTCGCGGGGCAGGGCGCGCACGATCTCCGCATTGGTAGTGCCGCCATCGAGGAAGACAAGTTGCTCGGCCCGCACCAGTTCCGCTGCCTTGCGCCCCAGACGTTTCTTGACATCGGCAGAGATCGTCAGCCGGGCTTCCAGATCCGGCAGCGGCGGCGCGACCGGCAGCGCGCCGCCATGCACCCGCTTCAGAAGACCGGCTGTCGCCATGTCGCGCAGATCGCGCCTGATCGTGTCTTCCGAGAGGTTCAGTTCCGCCGCCAGTTCACCGGCTACCACTTGCCCGTCATTGGCAAGCCTTGCGGAAATCAGCGCTCGCCGTTGCGAAGTCAGCATTTCAGTCCCCAAATCATTCTTGACTCTTCACGATATTGCATGTTTTATCACGATATATCCAGATAAAATAGGAAATTCCGTGCATTTGTGGAGGAAAACATGCTTATTCTGATTGCTGGCCCTTATCGTTCCGGCACCGGCGACGACCCCGAGAAGATGGCGGCAAACCTCAAGCGCCTGGAAGCGCCGGCGCATGCGCTGTTTCAGGCGGGGCATGTGCCGATGATCGGCGAATGGGTGGCGCTGCCGGTCTGGCATGCCGCCGGCGGCCGTGAGGTCGGCGACGATCTCTATGAGGAGATCTTTCATCCGGTCGCCGGGCGGCTTCTGCAACTCTGCGACGCTGTTCTGCGCTTGACCGGCGATTCCAAGGGAGCGGACAATGATGTCCGGATCGCGCGGGAGCGCGGAATTCCCGTCTATTATCGGCTGGAAGACGTGCCGGGCTGCGCGGTAACCACAATGGCGTGATCGGCGTTGAACCGGCTGGCAAACAACCGGCGCGATTGTTATCACTTGCGCCGGGAAAAAGCCGGCCTGTCGCCGGCGAAGGATGGAGAATGAGATGCTGAAGCTTTATTTCACGCCGGCCACCTGCTCGCTCGCCTCACATATCGCGCTTGAGGAATCCGGCGCACGTTATGAAGCGCAAAGCGTTGATTTCTCAAAGCAGGAGCAGCGCTCGCCCGATTTCCTGCGCGTCAATCCGAAAGGCCGGGTGCCGACGCTGGTGACGGATCGCGGCGTGCTGACCGAAACCCCGGCCATCCTCGCCTATATCGGCCAGAGCTTTCCGGGATCGCCGATCGGCGTGCCGTCAGATCCGTTCGAGTTTGCCCGTATCCAGTCCTTCAACGCCTACCTCTGCTCGACCGTGCATGTCGCCCACGCGCACAAGCGCCGCGGTAGCCGCTGGGCCGACGATCCGGCGGCAATCGAGGCAATGACGCTGAAGGTTGCGAGCAACATGAGCGACTGTTTCGATCTGATCGAAAGCGTGTTCGCCGGTCCTTGGGTGATGGGTGAGACCTATTCGATCGCGGACCCCTACCTGTTCACGCTCGCCGGATGGCTGGAGGGGGATGGCGTCGACCCCACGCGCTTCCCGAAGGTCTTCGATCACCGCCAGCGCATGGCCGAGCGTCCGGCCGTCAAGAAGGTTTTGAGCGCCATCAACGCCTGAGTTTACAGGCTGTCAGGGCCATCGAAACTTGCCGCAAGCCGCTTCGGCGCCTTTTGCCGCCAGGCGGCCATCAGCCTTTGCGTCAGGTCCTGATCGCTGATGACGCCAAGGCGGACCAGCATGGCCGGCCACCCCTTGTAGTGGTCGGTCTCGAAATAAAGATTGGGCGCCAGTTCGATCAGCATTTCCTTTTCCTCAAGCGCGCACATCACGACCAGGATGCCCGCCTCCTTGATGCGCACGAAACTCTTGCCCCGGACAGCAAGGGCAGCCGTCCCGTAACACGTGCCGATCGTAAACTCCGGAAGGCCCGCCGCTTGGGCGAGCCTCACGATCCGCTCGAATTCCGTCTCCTGGTTGCTGGTCATGATCTCGCTCGCGATATCTGACAGCTTCGAATGAAACGACACGCAAGGCAAGCGTCAGGCGCTGCAGGTCTCTCCCGGGACTTGGCGCGTCATGCGGACGGCAGGGCCGGGAAAGGGCAGGTCGCCCAGTTCACGCGCGTCCATGCGGGCGATGTCCGGGTGGCGCAGCGGGTCGGAAATCCAGGCCGTGTCCGTGTCGCCCACAGGCGAGGAGCGGGGAAGCAGCTGGTCGAGTATGGAGAAAATCTTCAACATGGCGTCACCATCCTTCTTCGGTGAGACCATAATTCTCCGGCATGGAACAATTTTCAATTGAGATTGCCACGACGGTATTATAGAAAAACTATATGAAGGATCTGAACGCCGTTCACCTCAATGGATTGCGAGCCGTCGAAGCGGCGGGCCGTCTCGGCTCGCTACAGGCCGCGGCTGAGGAGCTGGGCGTCACCATCGGCGCCGTCAGCCAGCAGATCATCAAGACGGAGAAACAGCTCGGCCGCATCCTTTTCGAGCGCAGCCCGCGCGGCCTCGTGGCGACGCTTTTCAGCGAGAGCTTCCTGCCACGCCTCACCAGCGGTTTCGAAACGCTCGATCAGGCGGTTGCCTCGGCCCGCAGGCGCGACGAGACGATCCTGACGATCTCGGTTGCCCCGGTTTTCGCGGCGCGCTGGCTCGTTCACCGGTTGGATCATTTCACCGAGAAACACCCCGATATCCGCCTGCGCATCGATGCGACGACGGCTCTCGCCAATCTCGAAACCTCCGGCGTCGATGTCGGTATCCGCGTCGGCTCGGGCAACTGGCCAGGGGTGAGGGCCGAATTGCTGCTGGAACAGGAAATCTTTCCGGTCTGCTCGCCGGCCATTGCAGAAAAACTGAAGGAGCCGAAGGATATTCTGGATATTCCGGCCGTCATCGACGGCCGCTCCATGTTCAGTTGGGAGACCTGGCTGCGCGACGTCGGTCTTTCCGGAAAACAGATGACCGCACGGCACGTCTTCAACGACGCCTCGCTCTGCCTGGATGCCGCGATTGCCGGTCAGGGCGTCATGCTCGCCTGGCAGACGCTGGCCGGTTATTCGATCGTCGAGGGGCGGTTGGTGGTGCCATACCCCGTCCGGGTGAAGACGGGGTTCGCACATTATTTCGTAACCCCGCCGTCACGCCGCGAAACGAAGACGGTTTCCGCCTTCAAGCAGTGGGTGCGCGCCGAGATTGCCGAGAGCATGCAGCGCCTCGGTTTTGCCTGAGCACGGCGTCAGGCGGCTTCCGCCTCCTTGCGCCGTCCGGCCATCATTTTCTCGAAGGCCGGCCGTGCATGGCAGCGACTGAGCCAGGCTTTGACCCTCGGATGCCTGTCGAACAGGTAGGTCTCGCTCATGGCATAGCGCAGCACTTCCGCTAGGTTGAGATCGGCGACGGTGAAGCGGTTGTCGACGACGTAATCCTGCGTTTGCAGATGCGCTTCCAGCCGTGCCAGCGGCCTTTCCAGCCCCTTGACCGATGTTTCGATGATCGCTTTGCCTTCGGGCGTATTTTCCCGGGCATTGTCATAGGCCAATACGATCTTGACGGTGTGGGGCTCGACCTCGGTTGCTGCCCAGAGCGTCCAGGCCAGCATCTGTCCTTCCTCGCGCAGATCGGAACCGGCGAGCGGACCGCCATGCTTGCGGGCGAGATAGAGGTTGTTGGCAAGCGATTCCGTCAGCACCAGTCCGTCATCGTCGATCGCCGGGATCAGGCCCATCGGGTTGACGGCGAGGAAGGAGGGCGATTTGGTGCTGAGCCGGGCCTCGCGCGCCAGCGGGTCGGCAAGCAGCCGCGCCTGGATGACCGGCACGGATTTGAACGGGATACCCAGTTCCTCCGCCATCCAGTAGTTGCGCGAGGCACGCGAGCAGTAAACGCCATAGATCGTCAGCATGGTTGTTCCCCTTTTGGCCGAAGATGTCCCGCACGCTATGGCAAGCACAGCAACGCTTGAAGCCGAGACCGTTGATATCAGCCATGAAATCTTTTGATGTTTAGCTGAGGCGGTTGCCGGAAAGGGTGAGGTGGACGAAGGTTTCGCTTCCGCCCTCCATGAGGTCCCCGGTGGCCCTCTGGTTCCAGCGGTAGCCGAGAATGGCACCGTCGCGGACGTCCTGAAACAGGTTGTTGGCAATCAATGCCGTGCCTGATCCTTCGACCACCGTCACCGCGCAACCGCCGCCGGCGTTCCTTACCAGATTGCCGGTCGCGACGACGTTGCGCATGTAGGGACCCCAGCCAAGCATCAGCCCCCATTTCGGCGCGTTCTCGATGATGTTGCCTGTGACAGCGGTATCAGCTTCCACCGCAATGCCGAAGCCGAAACCGGCGCCGTCGTGGACATAGGGACCATCGACATGCAGGTTGCGGACGATGTTGTCGCTGACGGTCGCCAGCCTGCCGCCTTCATTGAAGTTGACGATCAGAATGCCATTGGCAGCACCATCGATCAGGTTGCCGGAGACGATAGCACCCTCGAAACCGAATTCGGAATAGACGGCCGTTTCGCCGGACCGCAGGCACTGGTTGTTGGAGATCTGGACGTCCGTGGCACTGTTGGCGCGGATTGCGGAAAAGGCGCAGTCGGAGACGTGGTTGTCCGTCACCATGACGTTTGCGGCGCGGAAAATGTTGATGCCGTTGCCGTTCTCGCCCGTTCCTCCATCCTTGGCGGCGATCCGGTACACCCGGTTGCCGCTGACCATCGTGCCGTCCTCCGCGGCCTCCCATCGATGCACGAGGATGCCGCCATTGCCGCAATCAAACACGGTATTGGCCGTGATCGAGAGTTTTTCGCTTTCGACCGCATAGATGCCGGAGGCTGCCAACTGTGATAGGCTGTTGCCATCGATCCGGCCGCCGCAATACTCGGCATTGATGCCGTGTTTCGACGAGCCGGTGATGGTGCAGTTTTCGATCGTCAGATTGGCGACGCCGCGCAGGTTGAGAAGTCCCTCGACATCATCGCCGAGCGCCTTGCCGCCGCCATCGAGAACGAGGTCGGACAAAGTCAGCCGCCCCGGCCCTTCGCCGGTCAGAAACCCGCCGCCACCCGCATGGATCAGCCGGGTGCGGCCGGGGACGCCGCTCAGCCAGAGATTGTCGGGCAGAATGATGCCGGAAAGCACGTAGTCGCCGGCCGGTAGAAAGACCGGCATGCCCCTTCGTGCCGCATCCCGTAAAAGACGATTGAACGCCTTGCTTTGATCCGCGCCAGCATCGGGAGCGATGCCATGGCCGGAGATATCGATCGTGCCGCGCAAGCCATCCTGCGCCGGCTTCAGCTTTGCAGCCATGACAGTGCCGGCAGCCGCGCAAAAGCCCATCGAGGCGATCGAAGACAGAAGCAGGCGTCGGTTCAGCATGGCAAATCCCTTGCGTTCATAAATCATGGATCATGCCAATGCTTGATCGAAATGATACGGAATTTCGACGACAGACTGGATGAAGCGTTGCAAACCAGCAAGTGCGGCGGCGGTATTCGTCCATTTGCAAAGAGTTCTTTAGCAAAGAATAACCTCTGGCTGGTAGAAATCGGGGCGGGGAGCCCGGAAGAGGGCTCAGACGGTGCACCCGTCCCCGGAGGCTTGCTTGACGAAGAACCTAGACTACTCGCGAAAGGAAAGTGGAGCCAGGGTCGCCAGCAACGACGACACGCAGCGTCTGATGGCCGCAAGCCAACGCCTGGCGGCGGAAGTCTCGCGCTTGTTCGCGTCCGAACCAGACATCGCCGATCGCCACTATTGGCTCGAGACGATGGTCAACCACGTTCCCGACTACATTTACGCCAAGGATCTCGAAGGCCGGTTCCTGATCGCCAACCGCGCGACGGTGACCGACAATGGCTTCGAGGAAATGCAGGACCTCATCGGCAAGACCGACTACGACCTGCACCCGGCCGAAATGGTCAGCCATATGGCGGCGACGGAACGGCAAGTCATCGAGACGGGGAAGCCGATCTTCGGAATGGAGGAACGGGCGTTCGTCAGCAAGGGGTACGAGCGCTGGCTGATGACCTCCAAGGTGCCGCTGCGCAACAAGCACGGCGCAACCATCGGCATCGTCGGCGTTTCGCGCGATATCACCGACCGCAAGAAGGCCGAACGCCTTCTGCTTGGCCAGGCCCGGCTGCTGGAGATGATTGCCAAGAGCACGCCGCTTGTCGATTTCTTCAACGAACTGATCCTCCTGATCGAGGCGCATCTGCCCGGTATCCTCGGTTCCATCCTGCTTCTGTCGGAAGATGGCCGGCATCTGTCGACGGGGGCGGCTCCCGGTCTCGACAAGGTCTATTGCGAGGCCGTTCACGGAATTGAAATTGGTCCAAAGGCCGGGTCTTGCGGCACGGCCGCCTGGCGCGGCGAGCCGGTGTTCGTTGCGGATATTCTTTCCGATCCCCTATGGGAGGATGTTGTAGAATTTGTTCGCCTATTCGGCTATCGCTCCTGCTGGTCGACGCCGATCCGTTCCTATCAGGGCAAGGTGCTTGGAACCTTCGCGCTCTATTCCCGCGAGGTCGGCGTTCCCTCGGCGGAACAGAACGAACTGATTTCGATGGCAGCGCACCTTGCCGGCATCGCCATTGAGCGCCGGCAGTCGGAAGAGCGCATCCAGTTCATGGCGCATCACGACGCGCTGACCGGATTGCCGAACCGGGTGCTGTTTGACGAGCGTGTCGCCAGCGCGCTGCAACAGGCGCGCGCGGCCGGCCAGTCGGTGGCTCTCGCCTTTCTCGATCTCGACAATTTCAAGCTGATCAATGACACGCTCGGCCACCATGCCGGTGATGAACTCCTGCGTCTCGTCGCGGGCCGCATGCTGGCTTGCGTGCGCAAGTCGGACATGATCGTGCGCGTCGGCGGCGACGAATTCATCATTCTCCTGACCGGCCTGCCGCCGGACAGCGGCATCGTAACCTCCCGGCTCGAGAATATTCGCGCAGCGATCGGCGCGCCGCTCGTTCTTTCGGGGCGCAGTCTGCAGGTCAGCTGCAGCATGGGTGTGGTCTGTTATCCCGATCACGGCCAGACGGCGACCGATCTGCTCGCCAATGCCGACGCGGCGATGTATCGGGCCAAGGAAGTCGGGCGCAACAATCTGCAATTGTTTGACGCCGAAATGGCGAAGAAAGCCCACGAAAGGCTGCTGCGCCACGAGGAACTGCGCGATGCGGTCGCCCGCGGCGAATTTCTGCTGCACTATCAACCGCAGATGAACCTGAAAACCGGCAGGATCTTTGCCGCCGAGTCGCTCCTGCGCTGGCAGCACCCCGAGCGCGGCCTGATCTCGCCGGCGGAAATCATCCCGCTTGCCGAAGAAACCGGCCTGATCGTCCCGATCGGCGACTGGGTGCTGAACGAGGCCTGTCGGCAGAACAAGGCCTGGCAGGAGGCTGGCCTGCCGCCGATCGTCGTCAGCGTCAACGTGTCTGCCCGCCAGTTCCGGGAACGCAACTGGGTGTCGCGGGTCGCAGAAGCGCTTGCGGAAAGCGGGCTGGAAGCCCGGTATCTCGAATTGGAACTGACGGAGAGCTTGATCATGCGGGATGTCGGCGCGGCGATCGCCACCATGCACGAGCTTCAGGCGCTCGGCGTCCATCTCGCCATAGACGATTTCGGCACCGGCTATTCGAGCCTCAGCGCGCTGAAGAGTTTTCCTGTCCGGCGGCTGAAGATCGATCGGTCCTTCGTTCAGGATATTCCGGGCAACGACGACGACAAGGCGATCACCGGCGCGATCATCTCGCTGGCGCAGAAGCTGCAGATCGAGGTGATTGCAGAAGGGGTGGAAACCCAGGCGCAGGTCGATTTCCTGCGGGCCAGCGGTTGCCACGACGTGCAGGGCTATTTCGTCAGCCGGCCGGTAACGCCCGCCGCCCTTGCCACCCTTTTGGCTTGATCGCGCCTCCGGACTGTTGCGCACTGGACACGGTCGATAGACGCTCTCATAGTCGTGAAGAGCCTTGATCGGCGCAAGCCCCGATCCAGCCGCAATTGCCATACTTGTGGCGGGGACCGGTGGATACTGCCGGAGTAATGTTTTTTGCGTGGCGTCTTCGGCCGCGCCTTCGCTAATCCGCGTCAACGACATATATAGAGTTCAATGACACTGTCCAAATCGCTCTCCCGCCGGCAATTTCTCAATATCTCCGGGCTTGCCGTGGCCTCAGCCGGCCTTGCCGGATGCACCTCCTCGATGAACACCGACCGGTTCCGTGCCGAAACCGCGCCCTATTTCCGCAATCCGGCGCTGGAAGGTCGTTTCAGCGACCCGCGCTACGGGGCCGAACTGGAGGGGCCGGTCTACGGCGGGGAACCGAGCGGCCTGCCGCTGCAATCGGCCTACTATGCCGAGATGTATGGGCCAAAGGTCGATGATGGTTTCAACATACCGGCGGTCCCCTATGAGCAGATCGATGCGCGCTTCTATCGCCAGGAGGTGCCCAACACCTTCGGCGAGCGGCCGGGCACGATCATCGTCGATACCGGCGAGCGGTTCCTCTATCTCATCCTGTCCAACGGCTCTGCCATGCGCTACGGCGTCGGCATCGGCCGCGAGGGCTTTGCCTGGTCGGGCAGGGGCGTGATCCAGTGGAAGCAGAAGTGGCCGCGCTGGAAGCCGCCGAACGAGATGGTGGCCCGCCAGCCGCAACTGGCACAATATTCGATCGCCAATGGCGGCATGCCACCGGGCATCGACAATCCGCTCGGTGCACGAGCGATGTACATCTTCCAGAACGGCGAGGACACGCTCTATCGCCTGCACGGATCTCCGGAATGGCAATCGATCGGCAAGGCGGTGTCATCAGGCTGCGTGCGCCTGATCAACCAGGACGTCATCGATCTCTACGATCGCGTCCGCAACGGGGCGCCGATTTTGGTGATTTGAAACGTCGCGCGTCCCTGAGGCGCGCGCAATGTCAGCGGTGATAGCGGGGTGACAGTCTTTGCGCCCCGCGTTTGTCATCCCCCCAGAAGCATCGCCATCGCCTGCAGGTTCTCCGGCGTCAGCGGCTTTTCGAAATAGCTCTTGACGAAATCATAGCGCAGCGCCCGCTCGCGGTCGGCGGCGCGGTGCGAGCTGGTCAGCATGGCAACGACCGGCGCGTGCCTGTCGAACTCCCTGGTATAGTGATCGAGGAATTCGAAGCCGTTCATCACGGGCATGTTGATGTCGAGGATGATGGCGTCCGGTGTCGTGTTCTTGAGCACGCCCAGCGCCTCCAGCCCGTTCATCGCCTTCAGAACCTTGATCTCGGGATCGAACCTGCGGATGGTATAGGTGCAGATGAACAGGTCGTTCTCGTCGTCATCGACGGTCAGTATCGATTGCATCCTCATCTCCTGTTTTCCTCCGGCAATGTCACCGTGAAAATGCTCCCCTTGTCCTGACGGCGATAGGCGACGGTTCCGCCGAGGTGCTCGACACTCTTGCGCAAGATATAGAGTCCCAGGCCGCTGCCTTGGGCGTGCTGCGGATGGAAGCGCTTGAACATCTGGAAAAGCTTGGGCTCGTCGGCCGGCGGAATGCCGAGCCCGTTGTCGGCAACGGACAGGATGAAGCGCCCCTTGACGGTAGAGGCCTGCACGAAGATCTCCGGGACCTGTACTGCCGGATCGTGGAACTTGATCGCATTCGAGAGCAGATTGTCGAGGATGATCTGAAACCGGCTCGCCTTCTTGCGTACCACCATCGTGTCGGGAATGTCGATATGAACGGTGGAGAGGTGACCGCCATCCATGGGCCGCAGCCTGTCGACCGTTTCGCGCACGGCGCGCGCAACGGCGATCGTGCTTTCCGGCTCGTCCAAGACCTTGGTGCGGGTGAGAAAGATGATGTTCTGGATCAGATTGTCGAGCTTGCGGAAACTCTGCTCGATTCGCGTCAGAATCGGCTCCAGTTCGACCACGCTCGCCCCTTGCCGGATCATGTCATGGGTGATCCAGATCAGCCCAAGCGAGGACGCGATCGGCGAACGCAGGTCGTGCGAGGTCCTGTAGGCGAATTCCTCCAACTCTGCATTGGCTTCGAGAATTTCGCGCTCATATTGCTTGCGCTCAGAAATATCGCGCACGATGCCGCTGTAGAGCACCTGATGGTCGAGATCGATCCGGGCGACAGACAGGTCGACTGGGAAGGTGGTGCCGTCCTTGCGTTGCCCCTCGGCCTCGCGACCGACGCCGATCACCTTGGCCTCGCCGGTCGTCCTGTAGTTCGCCAGATACTGGTCGTGCTGGTCGTGATAGGGCGCCGGCATCAGCATCTTGATGTTGTGGCCGATCATCTCGCCGACGGCGTAGCCGAAGATCTTTTCGCAGGCCGGATTGACCGACAGGATGGTGCCGCGGTCGTCGATGGTGATAAAGCCGTCAACGGCGGTATCGATGATGGCCGCCAGCCGCTTCCGGCTCACGTCCAGCTGTATCGCCATCTTCCGTGACCGTTCCGAACTTCGAAAGGCGTAGGCGATCAGGCCGGCATAGACCGCGCCAGAGAGCAGAAGAACGGCGAGCAGCGTCGAACGCGCATTGCTGTGCTCGGTTGCCGGCAGTTCTTCCGTAAACAGGACCTCCTGCCTGAGTAACTCGACATAGGTGAGGCTCAGTAGAAGAAAATAGCTTGCCGCCGCCAGCGTCGCGGCGACCACGGGCGGGTGATAACCGAGCTGTCCGATGCCGGCAAAGATCAGCCCTGTCGAGAGCCCGACAAAACAGAAGGCCGTGTGTGGCGACATGCGCGCCAGCGGCAGCCAGTCATGGGTGGTCGTGATGCTGAGAAGGTAGCCGAGCAGGGCACTGGACGAGATCATGAACACGGCGGCTGCAAGAACGATCCGGATCTGCGACGGGCGGCCGAGCACGCCGCTGATGAGGATCGCCGCGTTGATCAGCACGAAGCAGAGGGCGGTGTTGGGCGCCATGCGGCCCGCAAGATTGGTGCCGACCGTCACAAACGGCTCGATGAACAGCTGGTCGATGTTGAGATCGACGTCAAATACATGTTCCGCCAGGGTCGCGGCCGCAAGCAGGCCAGCAAGGCTTGCGGCAAGGATGGACGGACGCGGCGCATTCGACTGCAACAGGTACATCGCGCTGCCCGAGAGCACGAAACAGAGCGCCGTGTTGAATTGCATCGCAAAGAGGGTCGGCACCGTCACGGCAAGATCGACCGGACGGACGAACCAGAGCGCCATGACCGTCGCGCCGATGACGATGCTGACCCATCCCGTCAGCATGCCGGATAACTTCGCTAGATGATTCTGGCGCAACGGCATCGTCTCCCAGCGATCAGAATCGCTGAATGTGAATAGTAGCGCACCGGTTGTATAATGGAAGGGTGAGGCGGCGTTCTAAGCGCTCTGGTTCTCGTCAAGATGTCGGTTGAGGTCATGAAGCGCGGAGCGCAGGGCTGCTGCTTCCTTCATGCTGCATCCGGTCGCCTTGCCGATTTCCATCAGGATCCCGAAGGCCTCGGTCTTCAGCGCCACGCCTTTTTCCGTCAGGGCGACGATCACCTGCCGCTCGTCGCCCTTGTCGCGCGTGCGGCTGACGAAGCCGGCCGTTTCCAGCCGCTTGAGCAGCGGCGAGAGTGTACCGGAATCCAGCCCCAGCTCCTCGCCAATGCCCTTGACCGTCCTGTTGTCGTCCTGCCAGAGCGCCAGAAGCACGAGATATTGCGGATAGGTCAGCCCGAAGCGGTCGAGCAGCGGCTTGTAGGTGCGGTTGAACGCATGCGCCACGGAATAGACGGCGAAACAGAGCTGCTGGCCAAGCGCCAGCGCCTCGCCATCCTTGAGATCGTCTTTACGCATGTCACTATCGTCGGTCATACCGCGTATCCTCGCAGTTTTGGCGACGGTTTGCAATTTGCAAAATTATATTGCGTCAAATTAAATTATGCGCTATTGAAAATCCCGACAGCAAATTGCCCCGCAATCAACCGCCTGGAACCAAGGAGACAGACCATGCCCATCCTCTACACCACAAAGGCATCCGCAACCGGTGGCCGCGCCGGCCGCGCCGTCAGCGAAAACGGCGTTCTCGATGTGACGCTGACCGTTCCGAAGGAACTCGGCGGCGACGGCGCAACCGGCACCAATCCGGAACAGCTCTTCGCGGCCGGCTATTCCGCCTGCTTCCTCGGCGCGCTGAAGTTCGTCGCCGGCAAGGAAAAAGTGAAGATCCCGGATGACGCCACCGTGACCGCAACCGTCGGCATCGGCCCGCGCGAGGACGGCACCGGCTTCTACATCAACCCGTCGATTTCCGTGAACCTGCCAGGCATCGACCGCGACGTCGCCGAAAAGCTGGTCGCCGCCGCCCACATCGTCTGCCCCTACAGCCACGCGCTGCGCACCGCGACGGAAATCCCGGCGACGCTCGCCTGAGCGACAAGCTTATCTTGAATGGCAAAGCCCGGTGGAGCGATCCGCTGGGCTTTTTCGTGTCGAGAGACCTATTCCTGATGAGTGAATAGAATCAAAACGGCGGCTCCGTCCGGAGCCGCCGTTTTTCATTGCATGCAAAGGAAACATCCACCTACGGTGGAGGACTGGACGAGTTCTACACGGTAGTTGAGAGACCTCCTGCTTGAACCATTGGTGTGGCCAAGACATTCGAACATGGAGGTTATATGGATGACCAATCGCTCTCACATGCGACCTGGGACTGCAAATATCATGTGGTCTTTGGCAGCAAATTCCGGACGAAAAGACTCTACGGGGACGTACGGCGTGAGTTGGGTGAACTGTCTCGACGACGGGCTAGAATGAGCAGGTCGTCAGACAATACATCCGTAATCAGGAAAAGGCCGACAAAGCTTCCGACTTTGCCGACCTCTTCAAGCCTAGCTACTAAGCGCTAACAAAACCACTTCTAGTGGTTCACGCGCAGCGTTTCAAACCTCCACCTCTGGTGGAGGTCATGACTTCCAGAACCCGGACGGCTCATTACCGCTTCAAGCTCCCCAGAATCCCGCGCACCAGCGCGCGGCCGAGCGAGGAGGCGACGGTGCGGGCGACGGATTTCATCGCGGCTTCGGCGACGGATTCGCGCTGGTAGCCGGAGCGGGCTTTCGGCTTTGCCTGCGTCGAAGCCGGTTCGTCGTCGCCGAAGCCGGGCAGGGTCCAGCGGCTGCCGCCGGTGGGGGGCGGCGCTTCTTCGGCCTCGCGCGCGGCTTCAACTTGTTCCGCCGCCTTGGCGGCGCGTCTGGCCAGCAGCTCGTAGGCCGATTCGCGGTCGAAATCCTCGTCGTAGAGGCCGGCCACCGGGCTGATCTTCATGATGTCGGCGCGCTCGGCCTCCGTCAGCGGCCCGACGCGGCTCGAGGGCGGGCGGATCAGGGTGCGCTCGACCATCGACGGCGCGCCCTTGCCTTCGAGCGTGGAGACCAGCGCCTCGCCGGTGCCGAGATTGGTGATGACCGTTGCGCAGTCGAAATCCGGGTTGGGGCGGAAGGTGTCGGCCGCCGTCTTCACTGCCTTTTGCTCGCGCGGCGTGTAGGCGCGCAGCGCATGCTGGACGCGGTTGCCGAGCTGGGCCAGCACCGTGTCCGGAACGTCGAGCGGGTTCTGGGTGACGAAATAGACGCCGACGCCCTTGGAGCGGATCAGCCGCACCACCTGCTCGATGCGCTCGAGCAGCACCTTCGGCGCATCGTTGAAGAGCAGATGCGCCTCGTCGAAGAAGAAGACCAGCTTCGGCTTGTCCGGATCGCCGACCTCCGGCAGTTCCTCGAACAGTTCCGACATCAGCCAGAGCAGGAAGGTGCCGTAGAGGCGCGGGTTCATCATCAGCTTGTCGGCAGAAAGCACCGAGATCGCGCCGCGCCCGTCGCGGGTCGTGCGCATGATGTCGGAGACCTTGAGCGCCGGCTCGCCGAAGAAGTGCTCGGCGCCCTGCTGTTCGAGGATCAGCAGTTCGCGCTGGATCGAGCCGGTCGAGGATTTCGAGATGAAGCCGTATTTGTTGGATAGCTCGGAGGCGTTCTCGCCCATATAGGTGAGCAGCGCCTGGAAATCCTTGAGGTCGAGCAGCGGCAGGCCACCTTCATCGGCGATCTTGAAGGCGATGTTGATCACGCCTTCCTGCGCGTCCGTGGCGCTCATCAGGCGGGACAGTAGCAGCGGCCCCATCTCCGAGATGGTGGCGCGCACGCGGTGGCCTTTCTCGCCGTAGAGATCCCAGAAGATCACCGGGAACTCCTGGAAACTGAAATCGCTAAAGCCGATCTGCTCGACCCGCTTTCTCACCCAGTCCTTCTCCTCGCCGATCGCGCCGATGCCGGAAAGGTCGCCCTTCACGTCGGCGCAAAAGACCGGCACGCCGGCATTGGAGAAGCTTTCCGCCAGGATCTGCAGCGTCACGGTCTTGCCGGTGCCGGTTGCCCCGGTGATCAGGCCATGGCGGTTGCCGAACTTGAAATCGAGATATTCCGGCTTGTTGAGCGTGTCGTCCGGCTTCCGGCTCGTGCCGATGTAGAGCTTCCCGTCCTCAAGCATGGGGATCTTGTCTCCGTTTTGCCGATGAAACCGCCGGTCCGCCTGAACGGCCAGAGCCTTCATCATATTGTTTTCCCAAGGCTGTTATAGGAGCAGTGCTTGCAACCGGCAACAGAATGATTGTAGCCGGGCGGCGGTCGAACGCGCCGGATGGCCGCATTGTAATCGCCCCCAAGGCATGAAACGATGATCGGGTTCGCGCTGTGGATAGCCGGTTCGAACAGCGCTTGAGTTTCAAGTCGAGATAATTTACGTTGACGTTAACGTCAAAAATACGAGGAGATTCACCCATGAATGAACTGATCACCCGCGTTGCGGACAATGTCGGTATCGACCCGGCAACGGCTGAAAAGGCCATCGGCATGATGCTTGGCTTCCTGCAGCGTGAAGCAGCCGACGGCCCGGTCGCCCAGATGATCGAAGCCATTCCCGGTGCTTCCGAAATGGTCGCAAAATTCAATGGCGAAGGCTCGGGCAATAGCGGCGGCCTGCTTGGCGGTCTCCTGAGTGCTGTTGGTGCCGGTGGTGGTGTCATGGCGCTCGGCCAGCAACTGATGTCGCAGGGCCTGGGCATGGGCGAGATCACCGCCCTTGCCAAGGAAACCATCGGCTATGCCAAGGAAAAGGCCGGCGCAGACGTCGTCGACGAAGTCGTCGCTTCGGTGCCGGGCCTCAGCCAGTTCGTCTGATACCAGGTTTGGAAAATGTTCACGGCTGCTTCGCTGAGGCGGCCGTGAACGCGGCCAGCGGCGGGCTGACGCCGGTCGGTGCGGCCGACGGCCCAAGCAGGTTCATGACGGCGCCCGGGCCAGCGCCGCCACCCGCGGCATAGGCGAGCAAAACGCGGCGCTGCCGCCACAGCATGCCGCCCCAGTATTTTTTCCCCAGAACATGGTGCGAGCCAGGTGCAGAGCGAAAAGCGCGCCGCACCGAGGAGCGCGAAACGACGAGGATCGCCAGCGACACCGCCGCCTCAGTGGGAACGTGGCGTTGACAAAATGCATACATAATTATATAACGTGTTATGTAATTGGAGCAGCACGATGACGGAAGATATTGTGCGCACTTTCGGGTTCCTCTGCCTTGGTACGCGAATGAAGCGGATCGGCGAGCGGCTTCAGGCGGATACGCAGAAGATCATGGATGAAATGGAGGTCGGGATCGGCGCAAGCCAGTATCCTGTCCTTGCGGCCATCGACAGGCTCGGGCCGCTGACGATCGGCGATCTAGCCGAGGCGGTGGGTATTACCCAGCCCGGCGTGACGCGAAGCATAGCCCAACTCGTCGATCTCGGATTGCTGCGCGCAGAACAAACGGCAGGCGATCAGCGCAGGAAAATCGTCAGTCTCTCCGAGAAGGGTCAAAGGCTGATCGAGGCCGCGAAAAGCCAGGTCTGGCCGCGCATCGAAGGCGCCGTGATCGATCTCTGCGGAAAGCTCGACGGCCCGCTGCTTCAACAGTTGAACGCGATTGAAGACGGCCTTGCGGCCCTGCCGCTCGACCGGCGCAACCAGAGGCTTTCAAACAAATAGGTGCAGCGATGAGACATATCCTCGACCGACCGATTTGGAGTGCCCTTCAGACCCGCCACGCCGCGCTTTCGGAAGGCGGCACCCTGGCCAAACGATACGTGCCATCCATCAGTGCGTTTGCAGCGGCCGGCGACGACACGACCGAAAGTCTGGAGGCGCTCCGGCAGCTTTCAACGCCGGAAGAGAAGCTTTGCTTGTGCAGGCAAGCGATATCGTCCTGCCGCAGGGTTTGATCACCGTGTCGACCGCTTCTCTCGTGCAGATGACCGCGGAGTTGCCGCTGCCGCAGATATCCGACACCCGCATACAGCCACTGCGCGAAGCCGACGCCGAGGAAATGTTGGCGCTCGCCACGCTGACGAAGCCCGGGCCGTTTTCGCTGCGGGCGTTGAGCTTTGGCGATTTCTGGGGCGTGAAAATCGATGGCCGGCTCGTGGCCATGGCCGGAGAACGGATGAAGCAGCCGGGCTATACGGAACTCAGCGGCGTCTGCACGGATCCCGATTATCGCGGCAAGGGCCTGGGCAGGCTCTTGTCCCGGTTTGTCGCGGGCCACATCTTTGCAAAGGGCGACCAGCCTTATCTTCATGCCTATGCGACGAACACCGCTGCCATCGCGCTTTATGAAACGATCGGCTTCAAACTGCGGTCGCCGATGAATGCGGCGATGGTTGCGGCAGCGGCTTGAGAAATCCCTCACCCCGTTTTAAGGGGGGGAGGGGTGGCATGCCGCCTGAATGCGCAGCCTGTATCAGTGCGTGTCTTTAAGTGCCTCGACGTTTAGGCCGCCCTGTCCCAGACCGGTGCAAGGCCCTGCGGATTGACGATGCGGCCATCAGGTTTGGCAAGCAGGTGGATCGCCTTCATCTCGTCAACGGAGAGCACGAAGTCGAAGATGTCGAAATTCTCGGCCAGCCGCGCTTGCGTTGAAGTCTTCGTCAGGGCGACGACGCCCTGCTGCTGGATCAGCCAGCGCAGCACCACCTGTGCGGCCGTCTTGCCGTGATGACCGCCGATGTCGTTGAGCACCGGATCCTTCGGCACGCGGCCGTCGGCCATCGCGTAGTAGGCGGTGATCGACATGCCGAGCCGGTCGGCGTCTTCCAGCACCTTCAGCTGATCGAGATAGGGATGGTATTCGACCTGGTTGGTGACCAGCGGCGTCGCGCTGAGCTTGGCGGCTTCGTCCATCTGATGGGTGTTGAAATTGCTGACGCCGATATGGCGAACCTTGCCGGCCTTCTGGACAGTGTTCAGGCGCTCGATCTGCTCGGCGATCGGCACGGTGCTGCCGGGCCAATGCAGGAGGAGAAGATCGACATAATCGGTCTGCAGCTTCTGGAGGCTCTCGTCGACCGAGGCGGAAAAGGTGCCTTGCCGGTAGTTGTCGACCCAGACCTTGGTTGTGAGGAAGATATCGGAGCGCGGGATGCCCGACTGCTGGATGGCGGTGCCGACTTCCGCTTCGTTGCGGTAGGCCTGCGCAGTATCGACATGGCGAAAGCCAATCTTCAGGGCTTCCGGCACGATACGCAGCACCTCGAGGCCGGACATGCGGAAGGTGCCGAAGCCGAGGGCGGGAATGGTGGCGCCATTGGCGTTGACGATCGGTTGCATGGAGTTCTCCTTTCTTAAGGCTGCCCGGCGGTTCCGCCGGGCGTTTGAATAGGGCGGGTTATAGATGTGGCGTTTGCTGGGCGGGTCAAGCCGCTCGATGGTCACGCGGTTTGGGCAACCGCGTCCGGCCTGCGATCCAGCATGCCACTGATGATTGTGAGAACCAGCGCACCGGCGACCAGGATCGCGCCGACCCATGGCGTCGCCTGCAAGCCGAGCGGCGAGGCGACCACCAGGCCGCCAATCCAGGCGCCGGCGGCGATGCCGAGGTTGAAGGCGGCGATGTTGAGCGCGGAGGCGACATCGACCGCACCGGGGCGGTGCTGCATGGCAAGCTGCACGACATAGAGCTGCAGGCCAGGCACGTTTGCGAAAGACAGGAAGCCGAGGGCTGCAAGCGTGATCAGGGCGGGGATCGCCGAGACCGAGGTGAAGGTGAAGACCACCAGCACGGCGGCCTGGGCGGCAAACAGCCAGTTCAGCGCCTTCACCGGATTGCGGTCGGCAACGCGGCCGCCGATGATGTTGCCGGCGGCGATCGCCAGGCCATAAAGCACCAGCACGAGGCTGACGGAGGAGGCGGCAAAGCCGGTGATTTCCTCAAGCATCGGCGCAAGGAAGGTGAAGGTGACGAAGGTGCCGCCGTAGCCGAGCGCCGTCATGCCGAAGACGAGCAGCAGGCGCCCGCTGCCGAGGACGCGGACCTGATCGAGAATGCTGGCGGGAGCAGCCTTCGACAGCGTCGACGGGAGAAGCACGGCAATCGCTGTCAGGGCGATGGCACCGAGGCCGGCGACGGCCCAGAAGGTGGCCCGCCAGCCGAACGTTTGGCCGATGAAGGTGCCGAGCGGGACGCCCGTGATGATGGCGACCGTCAGGCCCATGAACATCAGCGCGATGGCCGAGGCGCGACGATTTTCCGGCACAAGATCAGCCGCGATCGTCGCCCCGACCGAGAAGAACACGCCGTGGGCGAAGGCGGACAGGATACGGGCGACAAGCAGCGCCTCATAGGAGGGGCTCAAGCCCGCCATCGCATTGCCGGCGATGAACAGCGCCATCAGGCCGAGAAGCAGCGGCTTGCGCTCGATCCGGCCGGTCAGCGCCGTCAGGATCGGGGCGCCGAAGGTAACGCCGAGCGCGTAGATGGAGACGATCAGCCCGGCGAGCGGCAGCGTGATGCCGAGATCGGTGGCGACGGTCGGCAACAGGCCGACGATGACGAATTCCGTGGTTCCGATCGCATAGGCCGCGATCGTCAGTGCATAGAGGGCAAGAGGCATGGGAGCACCTTTGGTCGCCCGTGGGAGGCCGGGCTTGGGTTGGCGGCGGCGCGTGCCACCGCTGGTTTCGTTGGCCGGACTATGAGCCAAAGGGACTTGCGCGATAATCGGGAGGAATGGATAAATGCCTGTGAAGTTAATTCACAGGAGAAACCGAATGGACAACCGGGCAGGGGAGATGGAGGTGTTCGTCACCGCGGCGGAACTGAAGAGCTTTTCCGCCGCCGGGCGGCGGTTGAAGCTGTCTCCCTCGGCCGTCAGCAAGCTGGTCACCCGCATCGAGGACAGGCTCGGCACGCGCCTTCTGGTGCGTACCACGCGCTCGCTGCTCTTGACGCCGGAAGGGGAAATCTACCTCGGCCGGGCGCAACGCATTCTGGGCGACATCGCCGAGACCGAACGGCTTGTCTCGCAGGGCGGCCGGGCAACGCCGCGCGGCCTGTTGCGTGTCAATGCCACCGTCGGCTTCGGCGAATGCTACATTCTGCCGCTCGCCGGAGAATTCCTGGCGCTCTATCCGGAGGTCCGGCTCGAACTGACGCTGACGGACGGCCTCATCGACCTGATCGAGGAGCGCACCGACGTGGCGATCCGCGTCGGCCCGATGCGTGATTCATCCCTGAAGGCCCGCAAGCTGCTCGACAGCCACCGCATCACGGTCGCCACGCCTGGCTATATCGAGCGCCGTGGCCAGCCGAAAACGCCCGAGGACCTCGCCGCGCATAACTGCATCACCTTCACGTTCGGCAGGACGCCCGGCGAATGGCCGTTCCGTGACCCCGGCGGCACAGCTGTGTATTTGAGCCCTGCTGCGGGCAATGTGCAGGCGGCGAGCGGTTCGATTGCCCGGCAGCTCTGCCTGCAGGGCCTCGGCATCGCCCGCATCGGCAAATTCCACGTCGAACGCGATCTTGAAGGTGGCACTCTGGTCGAGGTGTTGAAGGACTACAATCCGATCGAGCCGGAACAGGTTTACGCGGTCTTCGCCGGCCACGAGCACCTTGCGGCCCGCATCCGCGCCTTCATCGATTTTCTGGCCGAGCGGGTATGAGCTGCGACCCTCGCCGCCCGCGAAAATTCAGCCGGTTTTATTCGGCAAGCTTAAGCGAGGTTCTGGCTTGACTGGCAAGATGGCTCTGGCAATTTGACGAGACGATCCCCATCCTCCTTTCAGACCGTCTGCAATCCGAGTCCTGACGACATGCCCAAGCAGCGAGAAATGTCCCTGACGCCCGATCTGGTGGCGCTCTGTCACCGGGATATTGCCGATCCCGGTCCCGACGGACGCTGGACCGCAATCAGCGATCAAGGCTATGGCGAACTCGCCGAACGGCTCGATCGGGAGAGCCTGGGGCAGCCGCTGTGGGTGTTCGCCTATGGTTCGCTGATCTGGAAGCCTGAGTTCGAGGCGATCGACAGGCAACGGGCGACCGCATTCGGCTGGCACCGATCCTTCTGTCTGCACATCAATCGCTGGCGTGGCTCGCGCGATCAGCCGGGGTTGATGATGGCGCTGGAGCGCGGCGGGCGATGCGACGGCGTCATCTATCTTCTGCCGGACGGCGACCGCGTCGGGCAGATCGAGCGCATGCTGCGGCGAGAGGTCAGCGCCTTGGAAAATATCGATTCCGTCCGATGGCTGTCGGTAAGATCCGAGAGCGGCCCGTGCAGGGCGTTGGGTTTCTGGGTTGGGGCGACGGGAGAGCGGATCCTGTCTCGCCGGCCGCTGGATGAGGTCGCAGGCATCCTGGCACGTGCGTGTGGTCATCTCGGGTCCTGCGCGGAATATCTGTACAACACCGTTTCCCATCTCGAGGATTTCAGCATTCGCGACCGCAACCTTTGGCGACTGCAACAGCTTGTGGCCGCGGAGATCAGATCGATCCACCTGTCAGCCATTGCGTCGTCACTATAACGGCCGTTTGGAGGATAGGTGATGCCGGACAATCAAACTCATCTGCCGGTGCTGGCCTTTGCCAGCGCCGCCGAATGGGAAGGCTGGCTTGCCAGTCAGCCCGCGGCCTCGAATGGCCTATGGCTGAAGTTCGCAAAGAAGGCGTCGGGCGTACCGAGCGTCTCGAAACCGGAGGCGATCGACGCGGCTCTCTGCCATGGCTGGATCGACGGCCAGCTCAAGCCCTTCGACGAGAACCACTGGCTGATCCGGTTCACGCCGCGCCGCCCCAAAAGCAGGTGGTCGGCGATCAATTGCAGACGGGCGCAGACGCTGATCGAAAAGGCCCGGATGCGTCCGGCCGGGCTTGCGGAGATCGAAAAGGCCAAGGCGGACGGCCGCTGGGCCGTGGCCTACGAGCCGCAGAGCAAGACCACCGTTCCGGACGATCTACGCCGGGCGCTCGACGGCAACGAAAACGCCAAAGCCTTTTTCGGCACGCTGGACAGCGCCAACCGCTATTCCGTGCTCTACCGCGTCCACACGGCGACGAAACCAGAAACCCGCGCGCACACCATCGAGAGGCTGGTCGCCATGCTCGCCCGCGGCGAAACTTTCCACCCGCGCAAGGGGAAGCTCTCTTAGCGTTTGACCGCGACGCGTCAGTGTTCGGCGCGTTGCGTTCCATGCGCCCTGACGATGGCGTCCGCTTCCTTGCCGTACAACTCCTCGAAATGATCGAAGGTCTTGGAAAAATAGCCTATTCCTTGCGTCGCCGAGCGCAGCGCGCGCGCCAGTTCGTCGAGCGCGCCGCCCGGCACGAGAGCCCGGAAGATGTCCCACCCCTTGGCGGTTTCATCCCGGTCAAAGCCGAGCACCTGACCCTTCAGAGCCGAGACGATCTGCACCAGGCTGCCCGAATAGACCGACGGAATGTGAATTTCGCTCCGGAAGACCGGCTGCATCAAGACGGCCGATCCTTCCGAAAGCGCCTGCCGCACCCCCATTTTCGCCGCGGTCCGGAAGGCGTATTCCGAACTGTCGACGGTGTGGTGCTGTCCGTCGGTCAGCGTCACGCCGACGTCGATGACCTCAAAGCCCAGCGGCCCCTTGTCCATCGCCTCGCGCGCGCCCGCTTCGACGGCGGGGATGTAATTGCGCGGAACCACGCCGCCCTTGACGGTTTCGCCAAAGGTGAAGCCCTGGCCGCGCTCGTTGGGGTGGATGCTCAGTTTCACGTCGGCGAACTGCCCGGCGCCGCCGGTTTGCTTGCGATGGCGGTAGTGAACCTCCGATGGTTTCGATATCGTCTCGCGATAGATCGGGCTCGGTGTCCGGTCGGTGACGGCGATGTGGAACACGTCGGACAGGGTCCGGCAGAGATCGCGCAGGTGCACCGGTCCCTGGGCGCAGACGAGCTGGGCACCGGTCCCTTCCTCCTGCATGACTTTCAGGCCGCGATCCGCCTCGGAAAGTTTTGCCAGCGTTTCGGAGAGCTTGTTTTCGTCCCGCTCGCTGCCCGGCACGAGGATTCTTTCAAGCATTGGCGTCGGCGGTTCCGTCCACTCCGGCGGACCCACAGCCGCCTCGGAAGTCAGAAGCGACGGAACGCCCAGGTGGTCGGACTTGACCGTCGCGAAGACATCCCCCGGCGCCGGTGTAACGGTCGAGTTGGACCGGCCGTTTGCGGGGTCCTGCACGGCGCCCAGACTGGCGCCGCCCAGTGACGCGCCTTGCTTCAGCCCCTCGCCAAGCGCGCGCACAAGGACCGTCTTGCCGACATTCTGGCGATGGTAGGCGTGAAAGCTCACGGCCACCAGCTTGCGTTCATCGGCATTGCCTGCGCGGGCAAGCCGCTCGCGAAGCACATCGACCGGCGGCGCCTCGTGGCGCAGTGCCTTCATCAGCCTCATCATGCCGTTGCCATGACTTGCTGCGCCGATCAGGACCGGGATGATCCTGTTTTCCTTGAGAATCCGCGAGGAGATGGCGTAGAGCGCGTCGCTGGGCGGTTCGCGGTCTTCGATAAGTTCCTCGAGAAGCCAGTCATCAAATTCGGACAGGTGTTCCAGGAGTTCGGTGCGCGCCTCGCTTTCGCGCTCGGCAGTACTTTCGGGGATCGCGATCAGCGCTGACGGCTGGCCTTCCCGGTAGCGCCATGCCCGTTCCGAAATCAGATCGCAACTGCCGACGATCCTGTCATCTTCACGGATCGGAATCTGGCGAAGGAGAAGTGTGTGGCCGGCGTAATCCTGGAGCGTGGCGATCACGTCCCTGAGCCGCCCCCTCGGCTCGTCCATCCGGTTGACGAAGAGGATGCACGGCGTTCCCGAGGCTTCGATCACCCGCAGATAGGGCGCGGCGAGCACGGCCTCGTCGGGTGCCGGCGAGACGCACAGGACGCACGCGTCGCAGGCGAGAAGCGCATGTTGCGCATGCACCAGCGCTTCGCCCCCTCCCGGTGCATCCAGCGCACTCCATGCTTCGTTTCCGAAATTGAATTCCGTCAGGTTCAATCCATAAGGGGAAATGGATTTTCTCGGCGCCCCCTCCAGCGAGCCAAGCTTTTCCACAATGGTCGATTTTCCGGTTTGCGAGGGTCCAAGTACAGTAAAGCAGCGCATGCGCGGTCCTCCACCTGCCATAAGCACAATTCTCGGGCATCATAGGATGCCCTGATCTCGTGCGGGGCGCCAGAGGGTGATTTTTGTCGCGCGACCGGCAACTCCGTCTAGCGCTTCACCGCCACCAGAAACAATCTCGGGAATTTCAGCAGCACATGACCGTCCGCGAGCGGCGGATAGGCGTCCCGGACACGCTCGAGATAGGCGGCAAGATAGGCCTCGCGTATATCGGGCGGCAGGACGTCGAGATAGGGGCGAAGGCCGGTGCCTTTCACCCATTCGACGATCGCTTCGGCATTTTTCAGCCGGTGATAGTAGACCGTATGCCAGACATCGATCTTGATCGACTTCGGCGCCAGCCGGTCGAGATAGACCGCAGGTGCGCGCAGGGGATTGCGGCGGCTGCGGTTGATGTAGAATTCGCGGAAGCGGCGATGCTCCGCCAGATCCCGCATCGAGGCATGACTCGGCTCGTCGAGGTTGTCAGGCATCTGAACGGCCAGCGTCCCACCCGGGATCAACTCATCCATCAGCCGGTCGAAAATATCGAGATGGTCCGGCAGCCACTGGAACACCGCGTTTGCGAAGAACAGTACGGCCGGTCGCGGCGGTACCCACTGCGACAGGTCGCCCTTTTCAAAACGGGTATGCGCCATCCGCTTTCGCGCTGCCGCCAGCATGTTCTCGTCGCTGTCGACGCCGGTCAGGAGATAGGCGGGAAAGCGGTCGTGGACGAGCTCGGTCGAATTGCCAGGCCCGCAGCCGAGATCATAGAGGGCACCCTCGGGCAGGTTGGGTACGTGGCCCAGAAGGTCGCGCGCCGGCCAGGTGCGCTCGTCCTCGAATTTCATATATTGTTCGGCGGACCAGGCCATCGGCTGTCTCCTTTGGCGCTAGCCCATGTTGCCCAAAAGTCTGCGGCGGTTTTGGGGTAACGACATGCGCGAAACAAAAATAAAAATACGCCTTGCGCGCCTACAGGCTTTCCAGCGACGGCAGGATCAGCGCGGGACCGAAATCGGCATATTCGTCCGGCATGTTGCCGCGATTGATCCAGACGGTGCGGAAACCGAATTTGGTCGCGCCGGCCACGTCCCAGCGGTTGGAGGACTGGAACGAGACGGCGTTCGGATAAAGCCGGTAGGTGGTCGTCACCATGTCGTAGACCGCCGGCGAGGTCTTGAAGGCCCGGACCGTCTCGACGGAGAAGATGTCGTCGATGATGAGGTCGAGACCGGCCTTCTTCACCGCCGATTGCAGCATCTGCGGCGTGCCGTTCGACAGGATGGCGATGCGCGCGCCGCGGCTCTTCAGGCTTTTCAGCACGGCTGGCACTTCCGGATAGCAGTCGAGGTGCCAGTAGGCGTCGAGCAGCGCGGCCTTGAGCTTCCGGTCGGCCGAAGGAAACCGCGCGAAGGCATGGTCCAGCGACTGTTCGGTCAGTGTCCAGAAATCGGCGTGCGCGCCCATCAGCGTCCGGATCCAGGAATATTCGAGCTGCTTGGCGCGCCAGAGGTCGGAAAAGGCCTGGCCGTCAGGCCCCATCGCGCCCGCATGCTTGCGCACCGCCGCGTGCACGTCGAACAGCGTGCCATAGGCATCGAACACATAGGCCGCATGGTGCATCAAACCCTCCCGTCATTTCCCTTCGCGCTCATCCCTTTCAAAATTCGAGAGAGATGGCAGCGCCTTGATCGCCGTTTGTCTACGGTTCTTTGCCGGGATCATGTCAAAAATTTGTGCATTGCACAATCGTTCTCGAACAGAAAGCGGTTCAACTCCTTGCGGGTTTCCAGGCCTTGGCCGGAAACCGCAGCGCCTGCTTGGCCAGCCGTCCCTTGAGCCCGAGCACCGTATCGCAGAGAGCGGTGACATGCCGGTTCGGCTTTGCCTCTGGCCGCAGCCCATGCAGCGCCGCCGCGGCCTCCTCCGGTTCCATGTAGCGGGCCAGAATGCCGAGCGTCAAAGCCGTGGAGCGGCCGATGCCGCGCAGGCAATGGACAAGGAGATGCGCATCCCCGGGCAGGCCGTCGATGAAGGCGAACGTCCGTTCGATCGCCTCGATCCGCGCTGCATCCGGCTCGTCCGGATCGGTGACATCGCCGAACAGCAGTTCCAGATGCCGCTCCTCCGGCAGCTCGATCATCGACAGAAGCTTCGTCCCCGGTGCCCGGATCGAGATCAGATGGCTCGGCGCCCACAGGGCGCGATTGTGCCGCGCCTCGGTCTGCGACGCGACGATCAGCCTGATCGTCCAGCCGTTCGGATGGTCAGGATTGGTACCAAGCAAGGGCGCGTAAAGCGCATCCAACTGCTTCTCAGCCGCGCGCGTTTCAGCTGCAAGTGCCATGGGTCGCCTCATGATTCCTTTTTGCTGCCACGAAAATAGCGGCGCCGGATGGAAGGGGAAAGTGAAAAAGTTGGCTCATAAGCGCGGAGATTGCGTCCGCTGCCACGCCGTTCGTTTCGTCTTGGCGTGCCAGGGGTGTCACCAACCATCTGGGCAGCCTCCAAAGGTGCGTCGCAGCAATTCATTGTGCATTGCAATATAAATACTTTTCGCTATTGTGACGGGATGATGACAAAGACGTTTTTCAGATTGATTGCATGGGGCGTGCTGTCCGCACTTGTGTTTGTGACCCTGTCGCCGATCGGATTTCGCCCTCACACGATAACCACCGTCGGGCTGGATCGCGCGGCCGCCTTTTTCCTCGCGGGCGCCGTCTTTGCCGTCGCCTATCCCGGGAGGTGGATGTCGCTGGCGCTCTTTCTCGTCGCGGCGGCGTTCGCGATTGAAATGCTGCAGGAACTCTCTCCAACCCGGCACGCGAAATTCGATGACGCTTTGATCAAAGCCGTGGGGGCTGTGGCAGGCATCATCGCTGGCAAGGTTGCTTTGACCATTCGGCGCGGCATTCTCGGGCGCCGGCTCGCTGGCCAAATCCTGACGCCAAGTGAGGTGGGGGCAAGCGCGCCTTCGCAGTAGCGTTCGCCTGCTAAAACTGCGTAATGACGCTGGTCCCCAGATCCTGCGCCGTATTATCGTCATTGGCGCCGGCACAAGGGCCTGATCTCCACCACCGACGGCGGCAAGACCTTCGCCTATCGCCGGGCTGCGTGATTGTGCGCGAATGTCGACTCCTCCCACGAGGGGAGGCCCGAACCGCTAGCAAGCCTCTCCAACCCCGTTGCAGCCGTTTTGTGAAAAGCGGAAGAGCCCTCACTCAGTCATTCCTGTGCTTGTCACAGGAATTAGCCACGGCGCGTCCGCGGCTTTTGGCCATGTGAAGAATGACCTCAAATCGAGACGCAAGCTCGTTTCCACCTTGATCCGCGAGGCAGGAATGAGCGCACCCGAACGGTTTACCGGAGACGTTGTGGAGGCGCTGGCAAACGCAGGCCCGTTCCGGTTGAGGTCTGTTCTTGTACAAGGCCGAATTCCTGACGCCGAACACCGGAAGCGACTTCAATCAGGGCACACCGGTGGACATGCCCGCCCTCGGCGGCGCATCGGCGGAACCGCTTCGTTTTCTGGATTATCTGATTTACGAACCGGTGCGGACCGTGATGCTTTGGAAGAGCGGCATCTCGGTCAACGTTCCAGCACCAGAGCGCTACGCCGTCCACAAACTGATCGTGGCGTCGCGGCGACAGAACAACGACAACGGTATCCTGAAGCGGGATAAGGATGTCAGGCAGGCGTCTCTGTTGTTCGAGGCTTCGGATTGGCAATCCGCAACCGCTGATGCATCCGACGCGAACCAGAATGGTCCCGGCTTTAAATGACCGGACGGTTATAACGTTTTTACGAAAAAATTATAACCGTCTCGGCTGCTGTGACCGGCGATCTGGAAAGGCCCTCACTTCTTCTTGGAGACCGCCTTTTTGACCGGCTTTTCCGCGACGGGTTCCTGGCCGAGCCGCAATGCCTTCAGCATCGCCGTCTTCTTGTTTCGCGCCGCCAGTTCCGCGTTGATGATGCGGAGTGCTGCCGCGGACGTTTCGTCCTGACTTCGCCGCACAGTGACTTTGCCGGGAGCCTTGACGTCGATTTTATCGGCCAATGTATGAACTCGCTTTGCAATGGTGATGGGGAGGGAACGGGAGATTGCTCTCCCGTCGCTGTTAAAAGACCGCGAGATATTTCAGCAGCGAAACAATGCCGATGATGATCACGATGATCCGGACGATCTGCTTGGCACGGCCGTCGATCGGCAGCCTTGCAACAAGATAGAGAACAAGCACGATGACGAGAAACGTGATCAGAATACTGATCAGCATGGATGATGCCATTTATCCCACTCCATAAGCAACGACGCGTTGTCGCGACCATGGTTGAAATAGGGCGCTTCGCGCCGAATGTAAGTTGTAACGGCCGGAATAGTCGCGGCGACCATGCGAGCGTGCCGATAGCGGTGAAGCTATCCCCTGGGGGGCTAAAACTGAGTGATGACGCTGATCCCCAGATCCTGCGCCGTGTCCATCGTCATCAGCGCCGGCACGGCTTCTTCCAGGTTGATATGGCGGCCGATCAGTTTTTGCGGGTTGAGCTTGCCGGTCTCCAGCATCGCCATCATCGCCTGGTAGCGCCAGGCTTGCATGCCGTGGCTGCCGTAGATTTCGAGCTCGTGGCCGATCACCTGCGCCATCGGGATCTGCGGCGCCGCATGTTCGCCGAGCATCAGGCCGACCTGCACGTGGCGGCCGCGGCGGCGCAGATTCTTGATCGAGTTGAAACACGTGACGGGCGAGCCGAGCGCATCGATCGAGACATGGGCGCCGCCCTTGGTGATCTCGCGCACGGCCTCTGCCACATCGCCGGTGACGCTGCCGTCGATGGTGGCGACGGCGCCGACTTCGCGGGCGAAGGAGAGTTTCGTCTCGGAAATGTCGATGCCGATGACATTGGCGCCGAGCGCAGAGGCGATCATGATCGCCGAGAGCCCGACGCCGCCGCAACCATGCACCGCCACCCATTCGCCGCCGCGGACGCGGCCCTGGTCGACGATGGCGCGGAACGAGGTGGCAAAGCGACAGCCGAGGCTGGCGGCGGTGGCGTAATCGAGGTTGTCGGGCAGGTGCACGAGGTTCTGGTCGGCATAGTCGATGGCGACATATTCGGCGAACGAGCCCCAATGGGTGAAGCCCGGCTGGAACTGGTTCGGGCAAACCTGGGCATTGCCGGAATGGCATTCGCCGCAGCGGCCGCAGCCGGAGACGAAGGGCACGGTCACGCGGTCGCCGACCTTGTAGCGCATGACGCCCTTGCCCTTGGCGGCCACGGTGCCGGCCAGTTCATGCCCGGGCACATGCGGCAGGGCAATGTCCGGATCATGCCCCATCCAGCCATGCCAGTCGCTACGGCAAAGCCCGGTCGCCTCGACCTTGATGACGACGCCGTCCTTGCTCGGGGTCGGGTCGGGCAGCATGCGGATATCGGGCGTCTTGCCGAAGGCGTCGTAATACATGGCTTTCATCGGATGGTCCTTTGTGCTTTGGGCGGCAGACTATGCGAGCGGTGTCATCCGATCCAGATTGGACGGCATGACTTTTTTTGATGTACCTATTTACCCCGTTTCTCGATTTTCCGGCTATTGCGGATATCAGAAAGACAAAACAGGAGGTGGCATGAAAGAGGCCGCGCCCGCTGAGAGAACGGATCACTGAGATGCAGGTGATGATCGAGGGACAGTCACACTTCCAGCCTTTCGGCTTACCTTATTGGGGTTTCGCAGATCTCAATAAGGGAGTTAGAAGCATGACTGCCTCTTATGAATACCATATCGGCGTGGACTACCACAAATCCTACAGCCACCTTGTTGTCCAGGACAGTAGCGGCAAGACGCTGAGATCAGGCCGGGTGAAGAACAATCGCCAGTCGCTGGGCGGCTTCCTGGAACGCTATCGCCAGAACTCGCATGCGGTTGTCGAAGCGACGCGCAACTGGATGGTGATGTACGACTGGCTCGACGACATTTGTGATGATGTCGTTCTCGCCCATCCGTTAAAGGTCAAGGCGATCGCCGACGCCAAAATCAAGACCGACAAGATCGATGCCACGGTTCTGGCACATCTGCTTCGCGCCGACCTGGTGCCGGAGGCCTGGGCGCCAACCGAGAAGTCACGGGAGCTGCGCGTCGCCCTGCGCGAGCGGATGTTTTACGTGCGGCTACGCACGATGACGAAGAACCGGATCGTCACCGTCTTTGATCGCTATCCGGAGCAAACGGCACTGCTGAGGAAGCTCGGCGACCTGTTCGGCAAGGCCGGCCGCGTCCAGCTGGCGCAAGTGAAGGTCTCGGAAATCGACCGCATCCAGATCGACCGTGGCCTCGACTTCATCGGCGACATCGACGTCCGGATCAAGCAGTCGGAAGCAACGATCCGAGCGATGACCAAGGCCAATGCCAACGTCAAGCTGTTGAAGACGATCCCCGGTATCGGCGAGTTCTTCGCCCGGCTGATTGACGCGGAGATCGACGACATATCGCGGTTCCGCAACCCGAAGAAGCTTGCCGCCTATGCCGGCCTTGTGCCCTCGACCTACTCCTCCGGCGGCAAGACCTATCACGGCAAGATCATCAAGCAGGGCAACAAGTGGCTGCGCTGGGCTTTCGTCGAGGCGGTGGCCCCCGCCATCGCCAGCGATGCGCAGCTGCGCGCCCAATACGAACACCTGAAGATCAGAGGAGTGAACAAGGCGCGCGTGGCCATTGCACGCAAGCTTTTGACGATCGCCTTCCAGATCCTGCGTGACCAGCGCGCCTATGAGCCGCGCGACACCAGCACCAGGGAAGGCGCGTCGACGATATCCCGGTTGTCCTGATGACAGTCTAGCGAGCCCGGCAGGACTGGGCTGCGCTCTTACAGGAGAATGGGAAGCCGGGAGCCGAACGCCACTCTGTGACCGAAGCCACAAGCATCAGGGTCACGCATTGGAGAATGGTTCAAGAACCGAAGGACAGCAAAAGCAATCTGTCCGGCGGGAAAGAAGGACTTTGCCGATCGGCGCGATTGCCGGTCAAACATTAACCGAACCCAAGGAAAAAGCCGCCAAATGGTGGTGTTCTGCTCCTTGCGTTCTTTCATTGGAGACCGTCATGGCCGTCGATATATCCCCGCGCAGCACCACCTGGACCTATGTCGAAGGCGAATGGCTTACCGGCAATCCGCCGCTGATCGGCCCGACCTCGCATGCCATGTGGCTCGGCTCGACGGTGTTCGACGGCGCCCGCTGGTTCGACGGCATCGCGCCCGACCTCGACCTGCATTGCCAGCGCGTCAACCGCTCGGCGCTGGCGCTCGGCCTGAAGCCCGTGGTGACGGCGGAGGACATCGAAAATCTCGCCTGGGAGGGGTGCAAGAAATTCGACGGCAGGACGGCGATCTATATCAAGCCGATGTACTGGGGCGAGCATGGCATGCCCGGCAGCGTCGTCGCCGTCGATCCGGAATCGACCCGTTTCGCGCTCTGCCTGTTCGAAGCGCCGATGGGTGAAGGCCCGGGCGGCCAGACGCTGACCGTCTCCCCCTTCCGCCGCCCGACGATCGAATGCATGCCGACCGACGCCAAAGCCGGCTGCCTCTACCCCAACAACGGCCGTATCCTGATCGAGGCGCGCAGGCGCGGCTTCTCGAACGCGCTGGTGCGCGACATGCTCGGCAATATCGCCGAGACCGGCTCGTCCAACGTCTTCATGGTCAAGGACGGCGTCGTCTTCACGCCGGCCGCCAACAAGACCTTCCTCGCCGGCATCACCCGCTTGCGCGTCATCGGCCTTTTGCGTGATGCGGGCTTCGACGTGGTCGAGACCACCCTGACGCTGTCCGATTTCGAGGGCGCCGACGAAATCTTCACCTCCGGCAACTATTCCAAGGTCGTGCCCGTCACCCGCCTCGAAGACCGCGACCTCCAACCCGGCCCGATCGCCGCCAAGGCGAAGGATTTGTACATGGACTGGGCGCACTCGGCGGCTTCGGACATGTAAGGACGCTGCAGATCAGCCATCCGCCCCGGAAAGCGGATGGCTCTTTCTTGGCGGCAGGACAGGGGGCTGCTTCTGGGACCCATTGCGGTCACGTAGAATGGCGGTCAAATCGACGGTCGGATAAAAATGCCGCTGAACTTTCCGTCAGCCGCGAGCGTGAATCTCCATTCCAGATCACCCTTGTCGAAGCGGACGTCGTAGACATCCCAGCCTTCCGCCGACACCCCCTTGAAGGATATTGCCTGCAGCGGTCCCATGCGCTCCAGATCGGCCTGAATAGTTGCGAATTGCTCGCGCGCGGCCGTGGCGAGCGGAGGTGTCATCTGGTCAAAGTCGGGTTCGCCACGCTGGTGCTGGTCGATGATTCGCACCAGCAAAACCTCACTGTTTTCCACCGGGCGTCTGTTTTTCACCCGCTCGGCAAGCGCCTCTTCCAGATCGGTCACGGCGCTTTCCTCGACGCGCGGTGCAGCCTGTTCATAACCGTTCTGATGTAGTACTAGGCCAGATACCACACCTTCGTGGTCACGGCTGAAGCTGAGCTGCGCCTGAACCGCCTTGTAGAAGAAGCGGTCAACATCTTCGGGAAAGATTTCAAGCTCTGGCTGACCTGTCAGTCGCGAAAAGAGCCGACCATCCCTTAGGGTGATGACGTAGCCGAGCGTATCCAGAAGATAGTAGCCGGCATACCCCACGTAGAGGGCAGGATCGATCTTCTGCTCAGTTCGCGGTCTCGCTTGTTCGTAGCGACGCCATGCGATGGCATCCGATGAGATATCGGTCATGTTCGTGTCCTTTGCGAGCTTCAGTAGTTCATCAATCGAAAGAAGGTCTCCCGCGGCGATCTTCGCCTTCAGGACAACTACGGTGGCAAGGCTGCGCTGCGTGCGCCCGAGCTGTTCCTGTAAGGTGAGGTTCTGCATCGCGAGCATGCGATCGAGATCGGTGGTTTGCCCCGCAAGCAGCCGGGCGATCTCCTGTAGGCTGAGACCCAGCCGCTTCAGCGCAAGGATTTCATTAAGGCGTGCAACTTCGTGAGCACCATAGAGCCGCCAGTTCTTTTCTGTCCGACGGGGACGGATGAGTCCTGTCTGCTCATAGAGCCGGAGCGCACGTACTGTAATGCCGATACGCCTGGCGCATTGCGCAGCCGTTAGCCAAATCTTTTCATTCCCATCCGAGCTCATGTTGTCTCCCGCGATGTCACGCTCATCTTCTAAGATATGACGTGGGGTCCGGCTCAAGAGTGTTCCTTGATTTTTTTGCGGCGGCGGCACCGCAATTGGCGCCAAGCTGCCATCTCCTTTCCCAGGAAAGTCTGCACTCCGTCCAAAAACACGTAAAACTGGGTTGAGATGGTATCCCGCAATGGCTATCTGGTGCATCTCAAGCGAACCTCTGCAAGCAACAAGGCGCATCCAGGCATGATCCCAGAATTCCTCGTCACCCATTCCGGTGGCTTCCATGCCGATGAGTTGTTGTCCAGCGTCATCCTCACCCGGCTTTTCCCGCAGGCGCGCATCATCCGCAGCAGGGCGCCGGAATGGCTCGCACCCGGTCCAGACCGCATCATTTACGATGTCGGCGGCGCCTATGATGCTGATGCGCGCATCTTCGATCACCATCAGCGCGGTGCGCCGCTGCGCGACGACGGCCAGCCCTACAGTTCGTTCGGATTGATCTGGAAGCACTATGGCCGCGACTATCTCGCCGGGTCCGGTGTTCCAGAAGCGCATGTCGAGACGATCCACGGCTCTTTCGACACCAGCTTCGTGCTGCCGGTCGATCTAGTGGACAATGGAGCGCTCAGCCCCGCCGTTGCCGGGAAGCTGGCGGGGCTCACCTTGCCTGCGCTGCTGGAAACGTTGAAGCCCGTTTTCGACGAGACCGATCCTGAAGCCGACGATCAAGCTTTCCACGCGGCATTGGCCATTGCCCGCAGTTTTGTCGAGGCAAGGATCGCCCAAAATGCTGCAAAGCTGCGGGCCGAGGCGCTGGTGCACCAGGCCATCATGGATACGGGCGAAGCGCGCATCCTGGAGCTGCCGATGGGGATGCCGTTCCGTCCCGCCATCGTCAAGGCGGGCGCCGATCACCTGCTGTTCGTCGTCCATCCGCGCGACAAGGATTGGTGCCTGACCACCATCCGCCGCGCCGACGAAGGCTTCGAGGTGCGGGCCGATCTGCCGGCCGCCTGGGCTGGGCTGACCAATGGTGATCTGGAAGCGGTGTGCGGGGTGAAGGGGGCGAGCTTCTGCCATAACGGCCGCTTCGTTGCCGCAGCCCGGACCCGCGAGGCTGCTCTTGCCATGGCCGAACTGGCGGTAAATGAGGCTGTTGCCGCTGGTTCTGTCGAGGTGGCGGCGGCCGAGTAAGAAGCGCAGGCAAGCCCTCGACTACTTCGACCCCGCCACCGGCGTCCCCCCATCCGTCACCAGCGCAAATTCCTTCATCTCCTCGGCCGTCAGATAGTACAGCCTGTCCGGCGGCGTCTCGAGCGCATGCAGCCAGACACCGGACTTGACGCCCATGTCCTCCAGATGGCGGCTGACGTCGGCGGTCATCTTTTGCGCGTCCGACATCGCCTGTTCGACCGAGAGTTTTTCTGTCGAGCCGTTGAAGATCTGGTGGACGCCGACGACGGCGCCCTTGTCGGCTTCACGGGTGATGCCGCCGGCCATGATGATCGGGCAGGAGGAGGCGCAGAGCGCGCCGCTGGCGACCTTCGTGCCGAGCCTCCGCTCGCGGATCAGCTTCGAGATGGCGAGCGCATCGCCGACGGCGCCGCCGGGAGAGTTGAGCAGCACGGTCTTCACATATTCGCCGCGCGCTTCGATTTCCTCGGCGAAACGGCCAGCAGCGCCCGGGTCGATCGACCCCTGTGCCGAGAGGATGCCGCCCGGCTGAAGCTCGAAGCCAATCGGCTGCTTGAGCGTTTCTGGATCGGCGGTGACGTCGGATGGCGCATTCTGCGGTTCGCCGTAGGTCAGCGCCGGCGGCAGCACGGGAACGGCTTCAGGCTGCATCGGGTCAAATCCGGGCAGGTCCCGGTTGGCGGCACTCAGTTCGTTCCAGTCGATAATGATGAAGACCACGGCGGTGGCCAGCAGTGCCTGGAAGACATGGCGCATCAGCGTGCCGTCATCGGCAGACAAGAGATAGGTTTTCAGCCGCTGCCCAAACCCTTCCAGCCGCGCGCGGGCGATCATTTGCGCGATTCCTTCATTTGCGGGGCCCCTTGCCGGAGAGGTCGAAGCTCGCGATGTTGGATTGCTCCTTCGCCTCGGCTTCTGAAACGGCGGTTTCGAGATCGACTCCACTTGTCTGCAAAGCCTTTTGCACCTGCAGCGCCTCCAGCAATTCCGCCGCGGTGATGCGCTCGGCAAAGGGCAGCTTCCGCTCCTGCCGTCGCAGCGCGCCATGGGCGATCGACAGCATGAAGACGAGGACGGCCGGCAGCAGATCGATGGCAATGGCGCCGGCCCAGCTCGGAATGAAATCCGAGGCATAGCGCAGCACGGCAGCGGCGGACGAGAGGGGAACGAAGCGGCGTTCTCCGACCGGTTCGCGCGTCAGGATCTGGTCGGCAGCCTCCGACAGAACTTTCGACTGGGCGGCGACCGAGGTCCGGATCGTTTCCATCACCTGGTCCTGCCGGTCGGCGAGATCGGCCTCGGCGCCGCTTGCGACCGGGGCGATGAAGCCGAGCGACAGGTCTTCCGCTGCCCGCTTCACGGAGGCGGCGATCGAGGTCTGCTCCAGCGAAGTGATGGTGCCGGTCAGTGCCACGGCTTCGGCCGCGAACTGCTCGGCGCGCGGATCGATCGCGCCGGGTGCCGAAACCAGCGTGCGCATGGTGGCCAGATGGGCGCGGCCTTCGTCGAAGAGGGAGGTGACGCGTTCGCGCGAGGCGGTGATGCCGGTTTCGAGCTCCTTGAGCTGCGCCGCCATCTGCCCGAGAAGCTGGACAACGCTGCCGGCGCCGGTCGTGCCGGTCAGCGCGCCGCTTTCGCGCTCCTGGTCCGAGAGGCGCTGGAAGCGCTCGGAGGTGCGCTGGATATCGGGAAGCAGGCTCTGGGCGGCAAGGGCATTCTGGTGCGCCCTGTCGAGATCGGCGGTGTAGTCCTCGACCGTTTCGGCGAGATGCTGTTCGAGCGCTGCCGAGCCGGCAAGGGCGGCGGCATTGAGCCAGCTTGCCATGGCGATGATCATCAGGCAGCCGAGCGCCATGATGCCGAGCATCGCGGTGCGTGCCGAGGCGCCGGTGATGTGCGGATAGAACCGTGCCATGTAGGTCCAGAAGGCGTAGATGGCGACGGAGACGGCGCTGGAATAGATCAGCGCCGCGAAGAAGACGGCGGTCGCCGAACCATCGAGGATGGAGCGGACCCCGAGATAGGTATAGACGCCCGATGCCAGCGCAAGCACTGCAAGCGCAAAGCGCGTCATGGTTTCGACGGCATCGATCCCGTCCTGCAAGCGATGAGATGCCCCAAGCGCCATGGAATTTCTCCGGCTGGTTTGGTTTAACAAACCCTTAAAATACCGGCGAAATCAAGGCTGGCGCGGCGGTTCAGCGGCATGCCGTGCTGGCAATCAGGCGGGCAAAGCGGGGGAGCCCGTGCGGCGGTGCATCGTCCAGGCCTGCAGACAGATGCCGATCAGGAAGATTACCGCCCAAACGGCGGTCACCGTCTGCACCGGGGCCGAGTCCGGGCCATTGCCGATCGGGCTTGAGGGCGGCACGCGCGACAGCGTCTCGTTGATCGCCGGCACCAGCAGGAGGAAGAAGGTGAAGGACATCGACAGCGCCTGCAGATAGCGGTTGAGGCGGCCGAACCAGCCGAGCCGGGCGATGATCAGCGAGAAGGCGACGGACAGGATCGCAAGGATGCCGATCGCATGCCCGGCATTGAAGCCGCCTGTGCTCGACAGCCCGAACGAGGTGAGGGCCGAAAGCACGAGCGTGACGACATAGATCCGCCCCGAATCGGTTTTCGGAAGGATCGCCCCGTATTTAGAAAAGCCGTAGAGGCCGGCGACAACAGGCACGACGCTGATGACGGTATGGACGATGCCGAGCGTGGACAACGGATTGGCCATGGAAATTCCCCTCGCGTGATTGAACGAACTTCGAATGCCGGAATGAAATACGTAGACCTGAAAACGCCTGCGGCCGCGATCTCTCGCACCGAAGCGATAATGACCGGGACGCAATAGAGCTTATATTTCCCAGGCTTTTGCGCAATCGAAATCAGAAGCTGCATCCACGCAACCAGGCAACTACTCCGCAAGACGCGGCTCCGCCTGAAGGCTAGACCGACGACAACGCGTCGAGCGCCGCCGTCACCCGTTGCCGATCGGCCGACGAAAGCGGCAGGATCGGTCGTGGCGGGTCGAAGCGGCTGAGGGCGAGCAGATTTGCCGCGGCGTGAACGACGCGGTAGCTGCTCAATTCGCGAAACAGTGCCCAGAACGGTTCAAAAAGCGCGTTGATGCGCTGCGTTTCGGCGCGATCGCCGGCCTGCGCCGCCCGCATCAGCTTGGCTGCCGGCTCCGGCAGCAGGCCGCCGATGACGCTGTACCAGGCAACGCCGCCCGACAGGATAGCGTCGGCCGCGAGCCAATCGCCGCTGTAGCCGATCGCGAAATCGGCGGGAAGTGAGCTTTGCGTCGCCTGATGGGCGGCAAGCATATCCGCAGCAGGCAAGGCCGGGTTTTTCACCGCAACGATCGTCGGGACCTCGGCGAGGCGCCGCAGAAGCACATTGCTGACGGAAAAATGCGTCGTGCCCGGATTGTTGTAGATGCAGACGGGCAGGTCCGTCGCCGCCGCGACCGCGGCGAAGTGTTCGAAGACTTCGTTGTCTCCAAGTGGCGTATAGGATACCGGCGCGAGCAGAAATCCCTGCGCGCCGGCATCCCGCGCGTCTTGGGCAAGGGCGATCGATTCGTCGGTGCGCAAGGCCCCGACGCCGACGATGATGGGGGTGCGCCCGCCGAGGCAATCGACAGCCGTTTCGACGGCCCGGCGTCTCTCACCACGGCTGAGATACATATAGGAGCCGGTGCTTCCAAGCAGGCCGACGGAATCGGCGCCTGCATCGGCGATGCGGTGAAGCAAGGCGCTAAGAGCGGTTCCATCGACGCGTCCATAGGAGTCGGCAGGCGTGATTGGGAAGGCGGACAGACCATGGAACAACATGTGTCATTCTCCTTGGAGGACGAGGGGCACCCGCCGTCAGACATGACGGTTTGCCATGCTGGCGTCAACACGGGTGCAACGCCGGTGTCCACGCGAGATGGAACAATCAAGCGCGAGAAGTATTTTCCATGCCTGTAGCGAAATTTGGCATGGCGGCGGTTGCCTGTTTCAGCGGTGGTCCCTATGTTCCGCCTCACCGATTTCTTTCATGAATTCCAACCCGGCTTTCATGGACCCCGCCACGAAGAGGAGATACCATCATGGCTTTCGAATTGCCGAACCTGCCTTACGACTACGACGCGCTTGCGCCCTACATGTCGCGCGAAACGCTCGAGTATCACCACGACAAGCATCACCTCGCTTACGTGACCAACGGCAACAAGCTTGCCGAGGAAGCTGGCCTCTCCGGTCTGTCGCTGGAAGAAATCGTCAAGAAGTCCTACGGCACCAACCAGCCGCTGTTCAACAATGCCGGCCAGCACTACAACCACGTGCATTTCTGGAAGTGGCTGAAGAAGGGCGGCGGCGGCACGGCACTTCCGGCCAAGCTCGACGCGGCCATCAAGTCCGATCTCGGCGGCTACGACAAGTTCCGCGCCGATTTCATCGCTGCCGGTGTTGGCCAGTTCGGTTCGGGCTGGGCCTGGCTCTCTGTCAAGAACGGCAAGCTCGAAATCTCCAAGACCCCGAACGGCGAAAACCCGCTGGTCCATGGCGCCTCGCCGATCCTCGGCGTCGATGTCTGGGAACATTCCTACTACATCGACTACCGCAACGCCCGTCCGAAGTACCTCGAAGCCTTCGTCGACAGCCTGATCAACTGGGATTACGTGCTCGAGCTCTACGAAGCCGCCGCTTAAGCTTCTCCGTCAGGATGAACACGAAACCCGGCAGAGATGCCGGGTTTTTTGTGCCATCTGCCTCAACGGCGCGGCGCCGCGAGCCCGGTGGCGAACGCCGTCAGCAGGTTCATGCCATGCGGCCAGTCGCCCAGACCGCTTTGGCCGTTGATATGGCCGGCCGCGCCGATGTCGACGAGACCGCTCCCCCACGCTTCGGCGCGCGCTCTCGCATAGCTCGGGGTACCAAAGGGATCGTTGCTGCTGGCAACGATCAATGATGGCATGCGCAACGGACCGGCTGGCGGATTGGCGAATTCCTGTGCCTCCTGCGGGAAAGACTCCGAGCGGGGATCGGGAACTGCGACCAGAAACGCTCCGGCGACGGGCGGAGCTGATGCCTGCTGCCAATGCGCGACGAGGAGGCAGGCGAGGCTGTGCGCCAACAGCAACGGCGGAGCAGCCGACAGCTTGACCTCGCGCTCCAGCGCGGCGATCCAGTCGTTGAGGTCCGGCCGGTCCCAATCCGATGGCCGGAAGCGCCGCATCCGCGGATGTGTCCTTTCCCAATGCGTTTGCCAGTGGCCTTCGCCCGATCCGCCGATCCCCGGCAGAATGATGATGTCCGTCATGGTCTCTCCTTGAAGTATCTGGACTAGAGCGGGATGTCGAAAGTGTGCGCGGGTTTCGGGCGGCATCCCGCTCTAATTTTTCGATAAGAGCGGATTCAGATTTCGGGTCGATTCGACCTGCAATCATCCGGCTCTGGTGCGAAGATGATGGACACGCTGCCGGTTATGAATGAGAACTCATCGGAAAACGCTGCCATTTGCCGATGGATTGAAGGTGAAAGATGGGAACTGCCGAAACAGACCGGTCCGCGCTCGATCCGACCGATATCGCAATCATCGAAGTGATGCAGGAAAACGGACGCATCGCGATTTCGGAGCTGGGGCGCCGGGTCGGGCTCTCCCAGCCGGCGACGTCGGAGCGGGTCAAGCGGCTGGAGGAGAAGGGCGTCATCTCCGGCTACGCGGCACGCATCGACGCTGCTGCCCTGGGGCTCGGGATGATGGCGGTCATTCGCCTGCGCACGACGCATGAGCATATCCGCGCCTGCCTCAAGCTGTTCTCCGAAATGCCACACGTCATGGAAGTCTTGCGCCTGACCGGCGAGGATTGCTTTCTCCTGAAGGTGCTGGTTCCGACACCGGGGGAACTGGAGACGATCGTCGACACGATCGCCAGATACGGGGCGGTGACGACGTCGCTTGTCCTGCGCAGCGAACCACCCAAAGCCATCGGCCGCGCCTTGCTGCAAAGGCTGTGAGCTGAGGGTTCCCGTCGGGGCAGGCGCGAATCCGACACATTATTCCGATATGTCGATGGCGACGACAGGTCCGCATGACGTGTCGATGAAATTCGCTTCTGTCGACATATTATTCAGGCGACAGGGATCGCCGCTGCGGCCGTCGCTGTCGTCGCGCAGAACGCCGCCGCGCCGCTGCCGGGCCTTGTCAGCGCGCTTCATATATCCGTTTGAGGGCCACCAGTAACGCGTCCATCTCCGCAAGCGAAAAGAGGTCAATGAAACGCTGTTCGTGCATGTCGATAAGCTTGCGCGCCCGCGCGAGCATCGCGCTTCCTGCCTTCGTCAGATGGAGTTCCTGACGCCGCCGATCTGCCGCGGAGGGCCGCCGCTCGATCAGGTCGCGGGCTGCCAGCCGATTGACGAGGGCCATCATGGTCGCCCGGTCGGTGCCGAGCGTATGGGCGAGGTCGATTTGCGAGGCGCCCGGATTACCTGAAATCAGTTCCATCACCGCGAGTTGCTTCTGCGTCAGGGCGAGCTCCTCCATGGTTTCAGCGAAGTCGCGATAGATTGCGACGTGCGCCATGCGCAAATGAAACCCCAAGAGATCGCCAAGCCGGCCGACATCGAGTCCCGGCGTTGCGGGAACGTCCTCGCTCTCAAAATCGTCTCGCGGTGGTTTTGTGCCCATCGTTCTGTTCTCGCCTCGCCAAGCCTCATAACCATCAAAATCAGCGGGTTGGTCAATATCCGTATTGCGGCGGCCGGCAATATTTCCCCGCGCCCATTCGAACGATCGGCTTTGCACCGAGCAGCCTCTTGCATCCCGCCAAAAAAATATTAGTATGTGTTACATACAATTTAAATGCCTGCCGCGGAGGGGCGGCGGGCATGGGAGGAGAAAATGGCACAAACCTTTTTTGGGATGGCTTCGCCGGTGGATTGCGGACTGGTGAAGGACGATCCGATCCTCTACCGCGCCCGCGTCGCGCCGGATCGTCCGGCCCTGTTCGAGATCGCCACCGGCAGGCAGCTTACCTATGCCGGGCTCGATGCCCGCATCGCCCGCTGTGCAGGATTCTTGAAAGAGGTGCTCGGGCCGCCGCAGGACGGCGCGCGTGTCGCCATGCTGGCGCGCAACTCGATGGATTCGATCGTGCTTGCCTTCGCCTGCCAGCGCGTCGGCGCCGTTTATGTGCCGCTCAACTGGCGCCTCAACGCTGCCGAGCTTCGGCCGATCCTTGCCGATTGCACGCCCGCTCTCCTCGTCCACGACGAGGAATTTGCGGCAACCGTGGCCAGCATCGCGAGTGCCGTTCCGCAGATGACGACGCTATCGACCGCTGACGGCCCGGATGGGCTCGCCGCGCGGATCGAGGCAGGCGCTCCGGCCGGACCGGTGTCCGTCGGCGCCGACGCGGCTTGCGTCCTTCTCTACACGTCGGGCACGACGGGACAGCCGAAGGGCGTCATCATCACCCGTCGCAACGCCTTTTTCGCCGCCGTCAATTTTTCCTTCGTCGGAGAGATCGGACCCGGTACCGTTGCCCTGTGCGACCTGCCGTTCTTCCACACGATCGGGCTGATCGCGGTCGCCCGAACCACGTTGATGCTGGGCGGCACTCTCGTCATCTCCGACCGCTTCACGCCGGCCAGAACGCTCGCAGCACTTGCCGACCGGCAGCGCGCCATTACCCATTATTTCGCCGTGCCGCAGATCGCCCTCGCGCTGCGCAACGATCCCGCCTATGGCGCCGCCGCTCTGGCCGGCCTTCACGCGCTGTTCGTCGGCGGCGCCCCGCTCACCCAGGCGTTGATCGAAAGCTATCTCGATGATGGCGTTGCGCTGGTCAACGGTTACGGCATGAGCGAGGCCGGAACCGTGCTGCATGTGCCGATCGACCGGCACGCGGTGAAGGACAATCCCGGCAGCGTCGGTCTTCCCGCGCCGTTGCTCGACATTCGCATCGTCGACGAGGACGGTAGCGATGCGAAGGAAGGCGAGATCGGCGAGCTCTGGCTGCGCGGGCCGGCGGTGACGCCCGGCTACTGGAACAAACCGCGGGAAACCGCTGCCGCCTTCGCCGACGGCTGGTACCGCACCGGTGATCTCGGCCGACGCGAGGCAAACGGCTTCTATCGCATCGTCGACCGGCTGAAAGACATGTATATCAGCGGCGGCGAGAATGTTTACCCCGCCGAAGTCGAAGCGGCGCTCGCAAGCCATCCCGACGTGCTCGATGCCGCGGTGGTCGGCGTTCCCGACAGCCGCTGGGGCGAATGCGGCGTCGCCTATATCGTGCTGCGGCCCGGCGCGATGGCAACCGGCGAACAGATTGCCGGCCATTGCGCCGCACGGCTCGCCGCCTTCAAGCGCCCGGCTCGCTTCCTCATTGTCGAGACCATTCCCCGCACCGCCTCCGGCAAGGTGCAGAAACATGTTCTGCGCCAGTTCCATTCCGACGAAACCCTTCAACGACAAGCATTGTGAAGCGGCCCCGGCCTTTCACCCCGAAACCTATGGAGTACCCCTATGACTGAAATGAAATCGCCGGTTCTGGTCGAATTCGACAACGGCATCGCCTTCGTGACCCTCAACCGTCCGGAAAAGCGCAATGCGATGAACCCGGCGCTGAATGCCCGGATGCTCGAAGTGCTCGACGAGCTCGAGGGCGACGAGCGCTGCGGCGTGCTCGTTCTGCGGGGTGCCGGCGAATCCTGGTCGGCCGGCATGGATCTCAAGGAATACTTCCGCGACAACGACGGCAAGCCGCGCGATGCCACGCTGAAGGCGCGGCGCCAGTCCGGCGGCTGGTGGAGCCGGCTGATGTATTTCGAGAAGCCGACGATCGCCATGGTCAACGGCTGGTGCTTCGGCGGCGCCTTCACGCCGCTCGTTTCCTGCGATCTCGCCATCGCCGCCGAGGAGGCGAATTTCGGCCTCTCCGAAATCAACTGGGGCATCCTGCCGGGCGGCAACGTCACCCGCGCGGTCGCCGAGGTGATGCGCCATCGCGACGCTCTCTATTACATCATGACCGGTGAACTTTTCGGCGGGCGCAAGGCGGCCGAAATGGGCCTCGTCAACGAGGCGGTGCCGCTTGCAGACCTAGAAACCCGGGTCCGCAAGATCTGCGCCAGCCTGCTCGAAAAGAACCCGGTCACCCTGAAGGCCGCCAAGGACACCTACAAGCGCGTGCGCGACCTGCCGTGGGACCTCGCCGACGATTACATCTACGCCAAGCTGGAGCAGATGCTGTTTCTCGACAAGACCAAGGGACGCGACGAGGGGCTGAAGCAGTTCCTCGACGACAAGACCTATCAGCCAGGGCTCGGCGCCTACAAACGCGCCCGCTGAGGCAACAGGCCCGGCTCGCCGGGCCGTTCGCAGGCTGATCATCGGGAGGAGGAAGAACATGAAAATCAATGCCGCGGTGGCGCGTGCGCCGCATGTGCCGTTTTCGCTGGAAAGGCTCGATCTGGAGGAGCCGCGCGAGGGCGAAATCCTGGTCCGCGTGGTGGCGACCGGGGTTTGCCACACCGATATCGTCATGCGCGACCAGCACCTGCCGGTGCCGCAGCCGGTCGTGCTCGGCCATGAAGGCGCTGGCATCGTCGAGCGTGTCGGGCCGGGCGTTGCCAAGGTCGCGCCGGGCGATCATGTGGTCATGACCTTCAACTCCTGTGGCCATTGCCCGAGTTGCCATGACCATGCGGAAACCTATTGCCACGAGTTCTTCCCGCGCAATTTCTTCGGCTCGCGCGCCGACGGTTCGAGCGGGCTCTCCTGTGAAGGCGTGCCGGTCCACGGCAACATTTTCGGACAATCCTCCTTCGCCAGCCACGCGCTTTGCCATGAGCGCAATGTCGTGAAAGTGCCTGAAGATGCCGATCTGGCGCTGCTCGGGCCGCTCGCCTGCGGCATCCAGACCGGCGCCGGCGCGGTGATGAACGCGCTCAAGGTGGAGCCGGGCAAGGTGCTGGCGGTCTTCGGCATGGGCTCGGTCGGGCTAGCCGCCGTGATGGCGGCGCGGGTCGTCGGCGCGTCGCGGATCATCGCCGTCGACGTCAACGAGACGCGCCTTGCGCTTGCGGCGGAGCTTGGCGCGACCGACAGTGTCAACGGCAAGGCGACGGATGCGGTCGCCGCGATCATGGCCTTGACCGGTGCCGGTGTCGACTATTCGATCGATGCCTCCGGCGTCCCGGCCGTCATCGACCAGTGCGTGCGCGTGCTCGCGCCGCGCGGCACCTGCGGCATCGTCGGGGCTTCGCCTGCCGGCGCGACGCTGACGCTCGATCTCATCCATATCCTGTCCGGCGGACGCCGTGTCCGCGGCATCGTCGAGGGGGATTCCAATCCGGATGTGCTGATCCCGCTGCTGATCGACCTCCACCGGCAGGGCCGCTTCCCCTTCGACAGGCTCGTCACGTTCTACGATTTCGCCGACATCAACCAGGCGGTGGAGGATTCGCAAAAAGGCATCGTGCTGAAACCGGTCGTGCGCCAGCCGGCCATCTGACACCGTTCAAGGGAGGAAACAATGAACACCGTCACCCCGATCATCGCCGCCGATACCAGTCCCGATGCCATGAAGGCGCTGCTTGCCCGGCAGCGGGCATCCTTCCTCAAGAAAGGGCCACCCAGCATCGAGACCCGCATCGATCGCATCGACCGCGTCATCGCCCTTCTCGTCGACCACAAGGACGCGATTGCCGCGGCACTTTCGCAGGATTTCGGCAGCCGCAGCGTCGAGGCGAGCCTGCTTCTCGATGTCTTCACCTGCGTCGGCTCGCTGAAATATGCCAAGGCCCATGTCGCCGAATGGCTGAAGCCCGAAATGCACGAGGCATTGTTCCCGGATGCGGTGGCCGAGGTCGTCTATCAGCCGAAGGGGGTTATCGGAATCCTGAGCCCTTGGAATTTTCCCTATCAGCTCGCCCTTGCGCCGCTTGCCGGCATTCTCGCGGCCGGCAACCGCGCCATGATCAAACCGTCCGAGGTCACACCGGCCTCGGCAGCGCTGATGGCGGAGCTCATCGCCGGCGCCTTCGACGAAACGGAAATCGCCGTCGTTCAGGGTGGCCCGGCCACAGGCACAGCCTTCACGAGCCTTGCCTTCGACCACCTGATCTTCACCGGAGGGACCGCGATCGCCCATCATGTCATGCGCGCGGCGGCGGAGAACCTGACGCCGCTGACGCTTGAACTCGGCGGTAAGTCGCCCGTCGTCATCGGCCGTTCGGCCGATCTCGCCGATGCGTCGCGTCGCGTCATGACCGTCAAGACGCTGAACGCCGGCCAGATCTGCCTTGCACCGGACTATGTCTATGTGCCCGAGGAAAGCGTCGACGCCTTTGCCGAACACGCGGTCGCAGCGGTCGGCGCCATGTATCCGGCGCTGAAGGAAAATTCGGACTACACCTCGATCGTCAATGCCCGCCACCATGCCCGCGTCGTGGGCTTGATCGATGATGCAAGGACCAAGGGCGCGCGCATCATCGAGATCAATCCGGCGGGGGAGAATTTCTCCCAGCAATCCGCCCACCGCATCCCTCCGACCCTGATCCTCGACCCGACGGAGCAGATGCGCGTGCTGCAGGAGGAAATCTTCGGACCTGTGCTGCCGGTCGTTCCCTATCGCGATATCGCCGACGTCATCGGCCGCATCAATGCCAGGCCGCGCCCGCTCGCTCTCTACTACTTCGGCCAGGATCAAGAAGAGGAGGCCCGTGTCCTTGACAATACGACCTCGGGCGGGGTGACGGTCAACGACTGCATGAGCCACGTCACGGCGGAAGGCCTGCCCTTCGGCGGCGTCGGCCATTCGGGCATGGGTGCCTATCACGGCAAGTTCGGTTTCCTGACCTTTTCGTACCCCCGGGCGGTCTACCACCAGAGCAAGATGGTGGAAGCGGAGTACATGATGCGCCCGCCCTTCGGCGATGCCATGCGTGGCTTCCTGGCCGCAGCGATCTGCAAGTAAATACGCGCCGGACATCGATGCCGCTTGGCTGAAGGGGCCGGCGCGGCCGCGCACCTTTCGTTGCTGTCATCACCGCCATCGGCCACGTAGCCGATGGCTTCGGCGTCAATTCGCACGCCTTTCAGAACCGCTCCGGCCCAAGCGCAACAAAAACTGCATTGCGGCTTGGTTGATAACACACGTATTGCGCGCAGATTTTTGATGCAGTGCAGCGACGAAGTTACTTGACGCGGCAGGCTTTTGGCAGTTCCATCGCAACTGATCTGGTGGACCAACCAGTGGGTCAGTTGGAGCGATGACGGCGATGAACGAGAGCCCGATACTCACGCAGATGCCGAAGGTCGGGCAGAGCCTCGACCGCCGCACGGCGCGCGATGTCATCGTCGACAAGCTGATGGTGCTGATCGCCACCAACATGCTGCGCCCCGGCGACGTGTTGCCGGGTGAACGCGAACTCGCCAATGTGCTTCACGTCAGCCGGGAGACGGTGCGTGGCGCCATCCAGACGCTTGCCGCGCGCGGCATCGTCGAGGTGTCCCAGGGCAGCCGCACGCGGGTCTGCGATGTCGATCTCAGCCATCTCACCGTTACCATCGCTTCGCCCAACGCCATCGACAGCTACGATCTCGAGGACGTTCATGCGGCCCGGCTGCATATCGAGCTGAAGGTCGTCGGCGATGCGGCCGAGAGGATTGACCAAGACACCATGAGCAAGCTCAGAAGCCTGCTCGACGCGCAGAAGCTCTGTGGCGACGACGCCATGCGCTTCCTCATCTGTGACCGCGAATTCCATGTGGCGATCTACCGGGCCTGCGGAAACCCGCTGCTCTCCGATTTCGTCACCGATCTCTACACCTACATGATGAACTACCGGCGCAGCGCCATGTCACGGCCGGGCGCCATAGACGCGAGTTACGACGACCACATCGAGATCGTGGAAGCGCTGGCCCGGCGCGACCGGGACGCGGTTGTCGCGGCATTTCGCCAGCACCTCACCCGGATCTACGACACGACGAAGGAACTGCTGACGTGAGGGAGCAATTGAGGTGGGAAAAGAACAAGAGCGGGACGGCCGGCTGATCCTGCTTGTGCAGTGATTTCAAAAGGCAGCGTCCTTTGTGCGTCGTATTTGACGCGCGGCGCTGGCGGGCGGCAGACAGGGAGATTGCCGAGAATGCATGTCATGGTGATTGGAGCGGCTGGAATGATCGGCCGCAAGCTGGTGGAGAAGTTCGCCTCGAAGGAAGACGCGCTTGGCTACGATATTTCCAGCCTGACTCTGGTGGACGTCATCGAGCCGCCGGTGCCGCCGTCGCTGTCGGCCGTCGCAACGCCGCTTGCGCTTGATCTTTCAAGGGACGGCGCCGCTGAAAAACTCGTCGCCTCGCGGCCCGGCGTGATCTTCCATCTCGCGGCGATCGTTTCCGGCGAGGCGGAGGCTGATTTCGACAAGGGCTACAAGGTCAATCTTGACGGAACACGGGCGCTCTTCGAGGCGATCCGCCATGAGGGGCTGCGGGAGCCCTACGTTCCGCGCGTCATCTTTGCCTCGTCGATCGCCGTTTTCGGGCAGCCGTTCCCGGAAAAGATCGGCGACGAGTTCTTCACCACGCCGCTGACGAGTTACGGCACGCAAAAGGCGATCTGCGAACTGCTGCTTGCCGACTATTCGAGGCGCGATATTTTCGACGGCGTCGGCATCCGACTGCCGACGATCTGCGTCCGCCCGGGCAAACCCAACAAGGCGGCGTCCGGCTTCTTCTCCAACATTCTCCGCGAGCCGCTCGCCGGTCAGGAGGCAGTGTTGCCGGTCGATGAGGACGTGCGCCACTGGTTTGCGAGCCCGCGCTCGGCGGTTGGCTTCTTCGTCCATGCCGCGCGGATGGATACGTCCTTGATCGGGCCGAGACGCAATCTGACCATGCCCGGACTGTCCGCCCTCGTTGGCGAGGAGATCGAGGCGCTGCGGCGCGTCGCCGGTGAGAAGGCGGTCAAACTGATCCGCCGGAAGCCGGACCCGGTGATCCGCTCCATTGTCGCAGGCTGGCCGACCGATTTCGATGCGCGGCGCGCGGCCGAACTCGGTTTCACGGCCGAGACCAACTTCGACGAGATCATCAGGATCCATATCGAAGACGAGCTCGGAGGACAGGTCTGACATGGCGCATGGTTCGAAGTCCGGCGACGGCAAGATTGCATTGGTGACAGGCGGCGGCACCGGTGTCGGACGCGGCATCGCCGAAGCCCTGAGCGCCGAGGGTTACACCGTCGTCATCACCGGCCGGCGCGCCGAGGTGCTCGAAAAAGCCGCAAGCGACATGGCGTTGCAAACGGGCGGCACCGTGCGGGCGGTCAGGGCCGATATCGGCGATCCCAATGCGGTCGCCCGCCTTTTCGAAGCGATCCGGACCGAGTTCGGCCGGCTCGACCTCCTGGTCAACAATGCCGGCTCCAACGTGCCGCCCGTGCCACTGGAAGAGGTGACCTTCGACCAGTGGAGCGGCATTCTCGCCGCAAACCTCACGGGTGCCTTTCTCTGCACGCAGCAGGCGTTCCGGTTGATGAAGGCGCAGGCGCCGCGTGGCGGAAGGATCATCAACAACGGCTCGATCTCGGCCCAGGCGCCGCGGCCGAATTCCGCTCCCTATACCGCGACGAAGCATGCGATCGCGGGGCTGACCAAGTCGACGGCCCTCGACGGGCGGAAATATGACATCGCCTGCGGCCAGATCGATATCGGCAACGCCGCGACCGACATGACGTCGAAGATGAATTCCGGGGTGTTGCAGGCAAATGGCGAGACCGCCAGCGAGCCGACGATCCCCGTCGCGCATATCGCCGACGCCGTCATCTACATGGCGGGCCTGCCGCTCGACGCCAACGTGCTGACGATGACGGTGATGGCGACGAAGATGCCGCTGGTCGGGCGGGGGTAAGAGCAGTCGAGGAAACCGGGCGGCGTCCGAGAACGGCATGAGGAGAGGCCGCCGGACGACTGCCGATTTCAGGTGAAACTCATGTGGGAGGATAGCATATGGCAGGCGTTGATTTCGTCGATGTCAAAAAATCATTCGGCGCCTTTCCCGTCATCAAGGGTGTGAACATCGAGATCGAGGATGGCGAATTCGTCATCCTCGTCGGCCCGTCCGGCTGCGGGAAATCGACGCTTCTGAGAATGCTGGCGGGTCTCGAAAACATTTCGGCCGGCGAGATCCGCATTGGCGACAAGGTGGTCAACGCGCTGCCGCCCAAGGATCGGGATATCGCCATGGTGTTCCAGAACTATGCGCTCTACCCGCACATGACGGTCGCCGACAACATGGCCTTCTCGCTGATGCTGAACGGCTCGCCGAAAGCCGACATCGACAAGCGCGTCGGCACCGCAGCGGGCATTCTGGGGCTTTCCAAACTGCTCGACCGCTATCCGCGCCAGCTCTCCGGCGGCCAGCGCCAGCGCGTGGCGATGGGCAGGGCGATCGTGCGCGATCCGCAGGTGTTTCTCTTCGATGAACCGCTGTCCAACCTCGATGCGAAACTGCGCGTGGCAATGCGCGCCGAGATCAAGGAACTGCACCAGCGGCTGAAGACGACCACCGTCTATGTGACGCACGACCAGATCGAGGCGATGACCATGGCCGACAAGATCGTCGTCATGCATGACGGCATCGTCGAGCAGATCGGCGCGCCGCTCGATCTCTACGACAGCCCCGCCAATCTTTTCGTCGCCGGTTTCATCGGCTCGCCGGCAATGAACATGATCAAGGGCAGGCTCGACCCGCAAAATCCGAACAGCTTTATCGCAACCGATGGCATGGCATTGCCGGTCGCGCGGCCGCCATCGGCGGCAACAGGGCGCGATCTGATCTACGGCTTGCGGCCGGAATATATGTCGCTCGACCCGAACGGGTTTGCCGTCACCGTCGCGGTCATCGAGCCGACCGGCTACGAAACCCAGCTGATCGTTCGCTTCGGTGGAACCGACGTCACCTGCGTTTTCCGTGAGCGCGTGACCGCCCGGCCGGGGGAGGCAATCCACCTGTCGATCGATGCCGATCATGTGCACCTGTTCGACGCCCAAACCGGCGTACGGCTGATCGACTGATACCGCCCCGTTTTGCCGCTGCGTGAGGGAAGAGGAGCCCTCGCGCATCCGATTTCGGGTCGGCGTTTCCGGCAATGCCGGAAGCCATCGCCTCAGCATTCGCCAGACGGGACGGCGGGTGCCGAAACGGACGATGTCCCGTGTCACCCAGGAGGAGCATTATGACTTTCAAGAGACGTGATTTTCTTGCCGCATCCGCCGCGGTCGCGGGCATGGCCGGCCTTTCGCCTTTCGGCATCCGTTCGTCTTTCGCGCAAGGTGCGGAGCCGACCTACAAGCCGGAGGAAGGGGCAAGCCTGAGACTCTTGCGCTGGACACCCTTCGTCAAGGGCGACGAGGATGCATGGCTTGCCAACACCGCGAAATTCACCCAGGCGACCGGGGTCGAGGTCCGCATCGACAAGGAAAGCTGGGAAGACATTCGCCCGAAAGCGGCCGTCGCCGCCAATGTCGGTTCCGGGCCGGATATGGTGATGTGCTGGTTCGATGACGCCCATCAATATCCCGACAAGCTCGTCGATCTGACCGAACTTGCCAATTACCTCGGCGGTAAATATGGCGGCTGGTACGATGGCGTGAAGGGTTATGCGTCGCGCGAAGACAAGTTCATCGCCATGCCGCTGACGGCCATCGGCAACGCGGTCTGCTACCGTGACAGCCACATGAAGGCGGCCGGCTTCAGCGAATTTCCGAAGGACACCACCGGGTTCCTCGAACTGTGCAAGGCCATGAAGGCCAAGGGAACGCCCGCCGGCTTCCCGCACGGCAAGGCCGTCGGCGACGGCAACAACTATGCCCATTGGCTGCTCTGGAGCCATGGCGGCAAGATGGTCGATGAAGGCGGCAAGGTCGTCATCAACAGCCCCGAGACGCTGAAGGCGATCAACTATGCCAAGGCGCTGTACGAGACCTTCATTCCGGGCACCGAGAGCTGGCTCGACATCAACAACAACCGGGCCTTCCTGGCGGGCCAGGTGTCGCTGACGGCGAATGGCGTCTCGCTCTATTATGCGTCGAAGAAAGACCCTGCGATGGCGGAACTCTCGGCCGACATCCGCACCACGAACTTCCCCGTCGGTCCGGTCGGCCAGAGCGTCGAACTGCATCAGACGAGCTCGCTGCTTTTGTTCAACCACACGAAATACCCGGAAGCGGCCAAGGCCTATATCAAGTTCATGATGGAGGCCGACCAGATGAATGCCTGGATACAAGGCTCCAGCGCCTATTGCTGCCAGCCGCTCAAGGCTTTCGCCAACAACCCTGTCTGGACGTCCGACCCGATCCACGCGCCCTATGCGCGCGCTTCGGAAACGCTGCGCCCGAACGGCTATGCCGGCCCGCTCGGCTATGCGTCCGCCGGGGTGATGGCCGACTATGTGCTGGTCGACATGTTCGCCACCGCGGTCACCGGGCAAATGACGCCGGAAGAGGCGGTTGTCGAGGCCGAGCGCCGGGCAAACCGCTACTACCGGGTCTAAATCCCAAGGCGGCCCGCATGGGCCGCCCAGACTGGGTATCGGCGGAAATGCCCCCGCCGATACCCGTTCCCCAATGTGTCATACGGGAGATGTCCGATGTCCACAGTGTCATCCAGGAAGCCGCCATCCGCGATGGCCTCGCTCATGCAGAACAGGAACATGATCGGCTTCCTCTTCATGCTTCCGGCCGCCGTCTTCCTTGTCTGCTTCTTGACCTATCCGCTCGGTCTTGGCGTCTGGCTCGGCTTCACCGACACACGCATCGGCCGCGACGGGGTGTTCATCGGGCTCGAAAACTACATTTTCCTCGCCGAGGACTCGGTCTTCTGGCTCTCGGTCTTCAACACGCTTCTCTACACGGTCGTGGCGTCGATCCTGAAATTCGTCTTCGGGCTCTGGCTGGCGCTGCTGTTGAATGAAAACCTGCCGTTCAAGTCCTTCTTCCGGGCGATCGTGCTCTTGCCCTGGGTCGTTCCGACCGTGCTTTCGGCACTGGCCTTCTGGTGGATCTACGATGCGCAGTTCTCGATCATCTCGTGGTCGCTGATGCAGCTCGGCGTGATCGACAGCCCGATCAACTTCCTGGGCGATCCGACAAATGCCCGGGCCTCGGTGATCGCCGCCAATGTCTGGCGCGGCATTCCCTTCGTTGCCATTTCGTTGCTGGCTGGGCTGCAGACCATTCCGGCCTCGCTGCAGGAGGCGGCGTCGCTGGACGGTGCGACGAGCTGGCAGCGCTTCCGATATGTGACACTACCGATGCTGACGCCAATCATTGCCGTGGTCATGACCTTCTCGGTGCTGTTCACGTTTACGGACTTCCAGCTCATCTACGTGCTCACCAAGGGTGGGCCGGTCAACGCGACGCATCTGATGGCGACGCTGTCCTTCCAGCGCGGCATTCCGGGCGGACAACTGGGCGAGGGGGCCGCGATCGCCGTGGCGATGATCCCGTTCCTGCTTGCTGCCATCATGTTCAGCTTCTTCGGCCTGCAACGCCGCAAATGGCAGCAGGGCGGCCAGGATTGATTGGGGGAGAATGACGATGACCACGACCGTGAAATCCGAAGACGCCGTTCTCACCGACGATGTACAGGGCATGACCTATCTCAACCGCCTGCCGCGCAGGATCGTGATGGTCTATCTGCCGATGGCGGTGTTCGTCTTCGTGCTGCTCTTTCCGTTCTACTGGATGGCGATCACGGCGGTGAAGCCGAATTCGCAGCTGACCGACTATAACAACTACAGCCCCTTCTGGGTGGTCGGCCCGACGCTCGATCATATCAAGTACCTGCTGTTCGAGACCTCCTATCCGGGCTGGCTGTGGAACACGATGCTGGTGGCGACCTGCGCGACGTTTCTCTCGCTCGCCGCTTCGGTCTTTGCGGCCTACGCGATCGAGCGGGTGCGGTTTTCGGGCTCGCGGCCGGTGGGTCTGATGATCTTTCTCGCCTATCTCGTGCCGCCCTCGATCCTGTTCATTCCGCTAGCCTTCATCGTCTTCAAGTTCGGCATCTACGATTCCAAGCTGGCGCTGATCTTCACCTATCCGACCTTCCTCATTCCCTTCTGCACCTGGCTGTTGATGGGCTATTTCCGGTCGATCCCGTTCGAACTCGAGGAGAGCGCGCTGGTGGACGGCGCGACGCGCTGGCAGATCCTGATAAAGATCATCCTGCCGCTTGCCGTCCCCGGACTGATCTCGGCCGGTATCTTCGCCTTCACGCTTTCCTGGAACGAGTTCATTTATGCGCTGACCTTCATCCAGTCTTCGGAAAACAAGACCGTGCCCGTCGGCGTGCTGACGGAACTGGTCCGCGGCGACGTGTTCGAATGGGGAGCGCTGATGGCGGGCGCGCTGTTCGGCTCGCTGCCGGTGGTGATCCTTTATTCCTTCTTCGTCGACTATTACGTGTCGTCCATGACCGGGGCGGTGAAGGAATGAAGACCCTCAAGTACGACAGCGCGTTCAATCGTGGTCGTGGTCGTGATGCGACGGCAGGTCGAGGCCGAAGGTCTTGGTGAGATCGGCCACCTGCGCCGGGCTGAGATAACGGGGGTTGAGGTTGCGCAGCAGCAGATAGAGCTTCGCCGTCTCCTCCAGTTCCTCCGTCGCGAAAACCGCCGCCTCCAGGCTGTCGCCGGCAACGACCGGCCCGTGATTGGCCAGAAGCACCGACGAATATTTCCCCGCCAGCCCGCGGATCGCGTCGGCCACGGCCGGATCGCCGGGACGGTAATAGGGCACCAGCGCGGTTTCGCCGGCACGCATGAGATAATAGGGCGTCATCGGCGGCAGGGCGGCGCGCGGATCGATCTCCGGCAGCATGGTCAGCGCCACCGCGTGGGTGGAGTGAAGATGGACAATGGCGCGGGCGCTGCCGCGTGTGTCATAGAGGGCAGTGTGAAGCGGAATTTCCTTGGTCGGCTTGTCGCCGGACAGAAGCCGGCCTTCGGCATCCAGCCGTGAGATGCGGGCCGGGTCGAGGAAGCCGAGCGAGGCGTTCGTCGGCGTCACCAACCAGCCGCCATCCTCCAGCCGCTGCGATATATTGCCTGACGAACCGGGCGTCAGCCCGCGCTCGAACAGCGAGCGGCCGTAGCGGCAGATTTCCTCACGCAGGCGCGCGTCTGACATTGCAGTTCCTCCGGTATTAGGCGGTTGCCCCTTCGATCAGTTCAAAACCGAGATCGACGACCTGGGGTGGCGCATTGGTGACGACCAGCTGTGCTGCCACTTGTCCGGTCGCGACGCGCGGCGTGCGGATGGTCGACAGCGGCTGCGGCGTCGCGCGGCCGATATCGAGGCCGTTATAGCCGAAAATGGCGAGCTGCGAGGGGATCGAAATCCCCCGCGCCAGACAATGAAAATAACCGCCCAGCGCCATGTCGTCGTTTGAGAAATAAACGGCGTCGAGATCGGGCGTTCGGGCGAGCAACAGCTCCAGCCCCAGCCTCCCGTTCTCCACGGACGATGCTCCGGAGAGAATTTCGCGGTCGGCGAGGGGCGCATCGCCCGCCGCGAGCGTTTCGCAAAAGCCGGAAAACCGCTTGCCGGCGCGGGTATCGCGGTTGAGGTCGTGACCGACATAGCCGATCCGGCGATAGCCCCTCTTGAACAGAAAGGCGGCACTTTCGCGTCCGGCCGCGCGGTTCGAGAAACCGACCGCCATATCGAGAGCATTACCGTCCACATCGAGCATTTCCACGATCCGGCAACCGCTCGCGCGCAGCATCTTCACTGTGCCCTCGGTGTGCTCGTATCCCGCCAGCATGACCGCCGCCGGCCGCCAGGCGAGCATCGCGGCCGCAAGCGCTTCCTCCTTCTCCGGATCATAATCGGTGACGGAGAAAACCGCCTGGTACCGGTTTTCCTCGAGAATGGCACTGGCGCCGCGCAGCACATCGGGAAAGACGATGTTGGACAGCGAGGGAATGACGAAGGCTACAAGACGCGAACCGGTGGAGGCCAGCGTTCCCGCGATCCGGTTCGGCACATAGCCCAGCCGCTCGACCGCAGCCATCACCCGGTCCCGGGTCTTGCCGGAAAACGAACCGTGGTTGCGCAGCACGCGCGACACCGTGCTCTCGCCGACACCGGCCGCGTCTGCGACCTCGGCAAGCGTTACCGTCGCCTGATGTTTGAATTCCACAGTCACTCTTGAACCCAGCGCTTTCGGGCGGCTTCCTCACCGGCGGCATGTCCACGCGATGATGCACCGGCACCATTTTTCACCGCTGCCGCCAAGAAGCAAGATTTTTTTGGCAGCGCTACCAATTTCATGTTGGCAGCGCTGCCAAAATGGATTAATGAAAATGGCAGCGCTGCCAAAAAATGGCTTGGCGTGCCGCGGGAGGACCGACAGGAGACCGCGGCAACAATTGGAGGAGAGAAATCATGACGCTGCAAACGCAGGCGCCAGTCGATGGCGCGTACGCCGCACAGGCGGTGGAAGACCGTGCCTATGGCAAGGTATTCTGGAGAATCGTTCCCTTTTTGATGCTGTGCTACGTGGTCGCCTATCTCGACCGCGTCAATGTCGGCTTCGCCAAGCTGCAGATGTCGAGTGAACTCGGCCTCTCGGAGGCGGCCTACGGCATCGGCGCAGGCATTTTTTTCATCGGCTATTTTCTGTTTGAAGTGCCGAGCAACATCATCATGAACAAGGTCGGCGCGCGGGTGTGGATTGCCCGTATCATGGTCACCTGGGGCATCATTTCCGCCGCCTTCATGTTCACCTCGTCTGAAACCGTCTTTTATGTCCTGCGTTTCCTGCTGGGCGTCGCCGAAGCCGGATTTTTCCCCGGCATCATTCTATACCTGACGTCCTGGTATCCGGCGCACCGCCGCGCCAAGATCATCACCACGTTCATGTCGGCGATCCCGATATCCGCCATTTTCGGCAACCCGCTTTCGGGCCTCTTGATGGACAGCTTCCACGGAACGCACGGTCTTTCCGGCTGGCAGTGGATGTTCCTCATCGAGGCCATTCCGGCCATCCTTTTCGGCGTCGCCACGTTCTTCTACCTCGATGATAACATCCGGGCCGCGAAATGGCTGGACGAAGACGAAAAGCGCGTGCTGACGGCCAATATCGAAGCGGAGAACCGGGCCAAGGCCTCGAGCCCCCACAGCATTGCCGGAACCCTGACGGACCGCCGGGTCTGGCTGATGTGCCTGATCTATTTCTGCTTCGTGCTTGGGCAATACGGCCTGAATTTCTGGATGCCGTCCATCGTGAAGGCCTCGGGCGTCACCGGAAACCTCAATATCGGCCTGATTTCCGCGATCCCCTATATCTGCACCTTCTTCGCCATGCTGGCGCTCGGACGCTCCGCCGACCGGCTGCGCGAACGGCGGTGGCACCTCGTCATCCCCGCCATCATCGCCGCTGGTGGTTTTGTCGCGGCAACGACGGCGACAAGCACGACCGTCTCAATCGTCTGCCTGTCGCTGGCCGCCGCGGGCGCCATCAGTTGCGCGCCACTCTTCTGGTCGCTTCCGACGGCATTTCTCGCCGGCACGGGCGCTGCCGCCGGCATTGCCTGGATCAATTCGGTCGGCAACCTCGCCGGGTTCCTCGGGCCGTTTCTGGTCGGCTATCTGAAGGACTTCACCGGCACCAACAGCGCCGGCATGTATCTTCTGGCCGCAGCGCTGGTGATCGGTTCGCTGGCCGTGTTGACGGTGCCAGCGAAAACCGTCAATCGCTAGACATCGCCCCCTCCGGGTGGACGCATCCGGAGGGGCAGCTCTTCCCCTCACAAGACTGGAGAACATCGTCATGTCACCGCTTGCTGAAAACTCAGGCCCCGCCGTTGTCGCGGCCGTCATCGGTCTTGGTTCCATGGGGCTTGGAATGGCCCGGTCGATGAAGCGCGCAGGTCTCGACGTTGTTGGCTATGACATCACGCCTGCGGCGGTGGATCGCTTCATCGCCGACGGCGGACGTGGCGCAGCAACACTCGCCGGCGCGGCAAAGGACGCCGACATTGTCGTTTCCGTGGTCGTCAACGGCGCGCAGACCGATGCCGTGCTGTTCGGCCCGCACGGCGTCGCGGGCACGATGAAGCCCGGAGCCGTCTTCATCTCGTCGGCAACCATGGATCCCGCTGTCGCGCGTGATCTGGCGCAACGGGTGGAGGCCCTCGGCCTGCATTATCTCGACGCGCCGATTTCGGGCGGCGCGGCCAAGGCGGCGCGTGGCGAACTGACGATCATGGCCTCCGGCTCCAAACAGGCTTTCGACACGGCCCGCCCGGGTCTCGACGCCATGGCCGGCAAGGTCTACGAGCTCGGCGACGCGGCCGGAACTGGTGCTGCCTTCAAGATGATCAACCAGCTTCTCGCCGGCGTGCACATCGCAGCCGCCTGCGAGGCCATAACCTTCGCCGCTAAGCAGGGCCTGGACCTCGACAAGGTCTATGAGGTGATCACGGCTTCGGCCGGCAATTCATGGATGTTCGAAAACCGCGTGCCGCATGTGCTGGCCGGAGACTATACTCCCCTCAGCAGTATCGAGATTTTCGTCAAGGACCTCGGCATCGTCCAGGATATGGCCCGCTCGGAGCGCTATCCGGTGCCGCTGGCGGCCGCTGCCCTGCAGATGTATCTCGCCGCCTCGGGTGCCGGCATGGGCCGTGACGACGATTCCTCGCTTGCGCGCCTCTACGCCCAGCTCTCGGGCGCAACATTGCCCGGTGCGGCCAAAGAGCCAGAGAAGCCGTAAAGGAACGCCAACATGCCGGTTTTCGCCGCCAATCTGACGATGATGTTCAACGAATGGCCGTTCCTCGACCGCTTCGACGCCGCGGCCGATGCCGGCTTTTCCGCCGTCGAATATCTCTTTCCCTATGAAGCTACGCCGGAGGCAATCGCCGAGCGGCTTGCTCGCAACAATCTGCAGCAGGCCTTGTTCAACCTGCCGCCGGGCGACTGGGCAGCCGGCGAGCGGGGTATCGCGGCCCTTCCCGGACGGTTCGAAGCATTGAAGTCGGATGTGGAGCGGGCGCTGGACTATGCGGCAGCGACAGGCGTGAAGCGGCTGCATCTGATGGCCGGTCACGCCGACCCTCATGACGAGGACGCGGCATCCCGTTATCGGCAATCCGTGAGCTATGCGGCAGGCCGCGTCGCCGAAAGCGGCATTGACCTGCTGCTGGAGCCCATCAACGGCCGCAACATGCCGGGATATTTGCTCAATGATTTCGGTATCGCGGAAAAGCTGATCGCGGACCTGGGCTTGCCTAACCTGAAGCTTCAGTTCGACATCTATCATCGCCAGATCCTTCACGGCGACGTCGTCATGGCCTTGCGCCGCCTCCTGCCGATCATCGGCCACATCCAGATTGCCAGTGTGCCGTCACGCAACGAGCCGGACGGGGAGGAGTTGAACTATCCCTATCTGTTCGAGGAAATCGACCGGATCGGTTACGGCGGCTTTGTCGGCTGCGAATACATCCCCAGGGGCCACACGCTGGACGGCCTCGAGTGGTTCAGACCTTTTGCACGGAGCTAGCTGATGACCATCCTGCTTGGATCGATCGCCGACGACTACACGGGCGCGTCAGATCTCGCCAACACGCTGACCAGAAACGGCCTTCGCACCGTGCAGACGGTCGGCATTCCCGACCCGTCCCTGGCGCTGCCGGACGTCGACGCGGTCGTCGTCTCGCTGAAAATCCGCTCGGTCGCGGCCGCTGACGCCGTGGCTGCGGCGACGCAAGCCGAACGGTGGCTGCGCAAGCGGGGGGCGGCCCACGTGCTTTACAAGATCTGCTCGACCTTCGATTCCACCGATGCCGGCAATATCGGTCCGGTGACGGAGGCCCTGAGTGCTACCGCCGGCGGCGGTTTGGTGCTGGTTACGCCCGCCTTTCCGGAAACGGGACGCACCGTCTATCTCGGCCATCTTTTCGTCGGCGGGCAACCGCTGAACGAAAGCCCGCTCAAGGATCATCCCCTCAACCCGATGCACGACGCCAATCTGGTGCGGGTCCTCGCTCGGCAATCGCGCGGCGCCATCGGGCTTGTCGATCTGGCGGCCGTCGCGGCCGGACCCGGCGCCGTCAAGGCGAGGCTCGATGCCCTGCGCACGGCCGGCGTCACCGCGGCCATCGCCGATGCGATTTTCGAGCGGGATCTTGAAACGCTCGGCGAAATGGCGCTCGAAACTCCGGTGTCCACCGGCGCATCGGGCCTCGGGCTTGGCCTTGCCCGCGCGCTCGTCCGCTCCGGCCGGGTATCTTCCGCGGTCACGACAACGGCGGACGCCATTCGCCCCGTCGGCGGGCTTTCCGCGGTCGTTGCCGGCAGTTGTTCCAAGGCAACGCTGCGCCAACTCGACGTCGCCGAACGGTCGATGCCCCTTCTGCGGCTCGACCCGGAAAAACTGCTTGCCGGTCCGGACGAAATTTCCGCGGCGATTTCCTGGGCCGGAGACCGCATTTCCGCCGGCCCCGTCGTCGTCGCCGCGAGTGCGTCGCCGGAAACCGTGTCCCGGCTGCAATCGCAATACGGACGTGAGGCCTCCGGCCACGCGATCGAAACCGCGACGTCGGTCATCGCCGCCGAACTGGTGGCAAGAGGCGTGCGGCGCCTGGTCGTCGCCGGCGGCGAAACCTCGGGTGCCGCGGTCGACAGGCTCGCCATTCCCGCATTTCTGATCGGCCCGGAGATTGCGCCCGGTGTGCCGGTGCTGCGCACGGTCGGCAATGCGCAGGGCGACATGCTGCTGGCGCTGAAATCAGGAAACTTCGGAGGCGACGATTTCTTCATCGCCGCGCTGGCGATGATGCACTGACGGGGGAGGGGGGCTGCGCCTCAGCTCTTACAGCGCCGCGCGGCAAATATGACCCAAGACAGGGGTGTGGGGACACCCCCCTCTGCCCTGCCGGGCATCTCCCCCTCAAGGGGGGAGATGTCACGAAGTGACGGAGAGGGGGGATGCCCAACACTGTCGGTACTGTGAGATATGACGCGCAAAGGACGCCGGAGCAACCTCAACTGGTCGCATCGAACCCCGTCGCCGCCACGCTGTTCACCCGCCATCCGCTGATCCACAGATCCCGCAAGCCGTCGCCTTCGCCGCGAAAATGGCTGTCCGTCGCCTCGCAATGTTCCACCCGGTCGGCACGGAAATTGCGGATGGCGGTGCGCAGTTCGCACCAGGCGACCACTACCGCCGTCGCCGAATAGTAGATCAGCGCCAGCGGCCGGATCGTGCGCTGGCTTGGCCTCCCGAATTCGTCGCGATAGTCGATGAGCAGTTTCTGCTCGTCGCGGATCGCCCGGCGCACCAAGGCGAGGTCGAGCCCCGAGGGGGACGGCGCGATCGTGCCCCAGGCATGCAGGGCGTTGGAGCGCATGGCCTGCCTGAGCGGCGCGGGCATGGCGCCGGCGATCTTCTGGTTGACGCGCTTGGCGGCGTCCTTCAGTTCCTCGTCGCCGGTGCGCTCCAGTAGCGCCAGCGCCAGCACGATCGCCTCCGTCTCCTCGATCGAAAACATCAGCGGCGGCAGGTCGAAGCCGGGCCGGAGAATGTAGCCGATGCCGCGCCCGCCCTCGATCGGCACCCGCACCGCCTGAAGCGCTGCAATGTCGCGGTAGATCGAACGGACGGTGACTTCGAGGCTTTCGGCGATCTGCGCGGCCGTCACCGGCTTTGTCTCCAGCCGCAGGATCTGGATGATCTCGAACAATCGCGACGCCTTGCGCATGGACCAGCTTTTTCCTCATTGCGCGAAACGCTCCTGACAGAACACTGTCAGTTGGGTGACGCTATACCACGTCCTCAAGTGTTTGAAAAACAAACGCTGCGCTCATTACGCACATCTCTTGATAGACGGACAACTGACATGACCTATGCGGAAAATCTCTGGCTCTTCTTCACCCTTCTCTTTGGCATTATCATCGTTCCCGGCATGGACATGGTCTTCGTCATGGCCAATGCGCTGACGGGCGGCCGGGCGTCGGGGCTGACGGCGACGGCGGGCATCATGGCGGGTGGTGTCTTCCATACGCTCTATGCGGCGCTCGGCGTCGGCCTGCTGCTGCACATGGTGCCGCAACTCTTCAACGTGCTGCTCCTGCTCGGGGCCGCCTATATCGCCTGGATCGGCTTTTCCCTGGTGAGAAGCAGCATCGCTATCGCCTCGGTCGAGCCGGGCGCCCGGCTGTCGCTCTGGACGAGCTTTCGCCGCGGCGCCTTGACCAGCATCCTCAATCCCAAGGCCTACCTGTTCATGCTGGCCGTCTATCCGCAGTTTCTGAAACCGCAGTTTGGCCCTCTGTGGTCTCAGGCGCTGACCATGGCGATCATGATCTCGGTCACCCAGCTGGCGGTCTATGGCAGCCTTGCGCTTGCCGCCGGGCGCAGCCGCGACATGCTGGTCGCCAGCCCGCGCGCGACGGCCCTGGTCGGCAAGTCGGCCGGCGTGGTGCTGATCGTCGTCGCCGCACTGACCGCCTGGCAGGGCTGGACGTCCGTTGCCTGAAGGCTGCACCACAGAAACTTGAGTTAAAAACTCCTGTTAATTCAGGCTGTTGCAGCAGGCGGTTATAAACTCGATCTCAAAAAAATGTTACTTCCTTCGTGAACGCAAAATGCAATCATGCCGGCGCATCGAGAGGAATGGCCGCGTCAGTATCTGTCACGGCTATGTCGGACAGGGAGAATTTCATGAAATTGAGAGCCGTGCTTTTTGCAATCGCCATTGCCGGTGTTGCCGGCGCCGTTACGGCAGCAGACGAACCGCAGGTGCTCCGCCAAGGGCTGATGAAGGGGGTAGGCCAATCGATGGGCGCGCTCGTCGCCATCGCCAAGGGCGAAAAACCCTATGACGGCGCCGTGGTCACGGCGTCGCTGGAAACGATCAGCAAAAACGTCAAGGCCTTCCCCGATCAGTTCCCGGCAGGTTCGGAAACCGGAATGGAATCGGAAGCCAGCCCGAAGATCTGGGAGAACATGGACGACTTCAAGGCCAAGGCCGCCAAGCTTGGCACGGATGTCGACGCGACACTCGCCCAGCTTCCGGCGGACCAGGCGGCTGTCGGCGCAGCGCTCGGCGCTATCGGCAAGAATTGCGGCGGCTGTCATGAGACCTACCGCCTCAAGAAGTGAGACGGCGGGTCGCATTCGCCAGAATATATAATCCTTTGGCGCGCCGGGTCTGAGCCTGGCGCGCCAAAAGTGTTTTCCGGACAAGGCAGAGGACGGGGCTTATGGGCGCGCGGGTTCGAAAACTGATGTCGGCTGTGATCGTCCTCGGCGTGGTTGTCGGCGGCGGCACCTGGTTCGTCGCCAAGCCCGAGCCCTGGCCGGCCACCCATTGGGAAGGCCTCGGCGAGCCGGATCTCGCCAATGGCGAGCAGGTTTTCTGGGCCGGCGGCTGCACCAGCTGCCATGCGATCCCGAAGTCGGAAGGCGACGCCAGACTGGTGCTTGCAGGCGGGCTGCCGCTGAAGAGCCCGTTCGGCACCTTCCATGTTCCCAATATCACGCCTGATGAAACGGCCGGTATCGGCAGCTGGACGCTCGCCGACTTCGGCAATGCCATGACGCGCGGTGTCGGCAAGAATGGCGAACATCTCTATCCGTCCTTTCCCTATGGCTCCTATGCCCGGCTGACGCCCAGGGACATCAACGATCTCTGGGGTTTCCTGAAAACCCTGCCAAAGAGCGCCAATGTCGCCCCGCCGCATGATCTGCCGTTTCCCTACAACGTCCGCCTGTCGCTCGGCGGCTGGAAGCTCCTGTTCTTTACCGACAAGCCGCGTGTGACGGTCGACACTGCCAACCCGAAGCTCGCCCACGGCCAATACCTCGTCGAAGGCCCCGGCCATTGCGCCGAATGTCACACCCCGCGCAACGCGCTCGGCGGCTTCGAGACCGACCGGTGGCTGGCCGGTGCGCCCAATCCGGAAGGCGAGGGCCGCATCCCCAACATCACGCCGGGTTCGAAAAGCATCGGCGGATGGAGCGAGAGCGATATCGTCAACTATCTCGAAACCGGTTTCACACCCGACTTCGATTCGGTCGGTGGCTCGATGGTCGAGGTGCAGAAGAACATGGCCAGACTGCCCGCCAGCGACCGCGAGGCGATCGCGGCGTATTTGAAGGCGGTGCCGGCGAGGGAGTAGCGGTGTTGTCTGAAAATTTCGGAATGGCTTTGCAGCCAGTGGCATGCAATGCAGCGTTCCTGTCAGGCTGCGTCGCTGCGGTTGATCTCGTGAAGCGCTGCGCGCGCGATGAATCCTGATCGTGTCAGCCCGTTCGCCTCGGCGAAACTGTCGATCTGTCGTAGAACATCTTCCGGCAGCGTCACGTTCACCCGCACCGCCTTCTTCGCGTCCGTTTTGAACCCGACGAGGATAGCGACACCCTGCCTGTTGTCCGGGTCTGCCATCACGGCTTCGAGGCTGGAGGGTTCCACAATGGGAACCCCGTCCTCGATGAGGCCTTCGAGATGCAATGCCAGGGCCTCCTCCGCCATACGCCGTGCTTCGTCAAGATCGGCCCCCGCCGAAATCACGCCTGGAAAATCGGGGAAAGACACGCCGTAGTCGCTGTCAGTATCCTTATGGATCAGTCCGATATAATGACGCATGGAGCTACCTCAGTTTTAGGCCGGCTTGCTTTTCGACGCTTTTGAGCGTTGCGATAGGAATGTCGCGCTTGGGATGGGGGACCGTAACGCGACCCGGCTTGTCCGTATGCTTGAATTGGACATGACTGCCTTTTCTCGCCACCTCGAACCAGCCGTCTTTTCGTAGAGCGGTGATAACATCGGAGCTCAGCATGCGTTGATTTATACACATTGATGTGTATAAATCAACGCTGTTATTCCTTGGAGCGAGCGGCTGAACATGCTGGGCCGAGAATGACATACCGGTGCGCGCAAGATCACGCCAGCGTCTGCAGATAGCGCATGCCGGTCACCGGGCCGGGCGTGAAGTTTTCCGATTCGTAGAAGCGGTGCGCCTGGAAATTGCCGGTGGCGGCGCTGACCGAGAGGTAGGTGGCGCCTGACATGCGGGCCTGTTCGCGGGCCTTTCCGACGAGATGGCGGCCGATACCGGTGCCGCGATGGGCCGCGCGGACGTAGAGCTGGTGCAGCTCCATGCCACGCGCGCCCTGCTGGGCGCGGTAGAGCGGCACGAGAATGGTGTAGCCGATCAGTTCGCCGCCGGCTTCGGCAACCAGCGCGGTGATCCACGGCATGCGGCCGAACAGGTCGCGTTCGAGATTTTCCGGGGTGACGGCGGCCGTGTCGCCGTGATGGGCGGCAAGCTCGGCGATCATTTCGCTGAGCTCGGCCAAGTCGCGGCTTTTGGCGGTGCGGATGGTCACCATCGGCGCGCGCGTGGCCGGATGGGCATGATGGGCATGATGTGTCGGGATGGCGGTCTGCAGCATGTCGAGGCTCCTGAATGGCTTTCCGCCATCAGGTGCCGTCCAAAAACAAAAGCCGCCTGATGGCGGCTTGTTGAACGAGATCAGACAGCCGCACCTATGGGAGCAGCGTAAAATACCAACGGGCGATGTTCGCGGTTCTGATCATGATGGGCAATGTCATCTTTTCCGGAATTTTGTCAACCGGAAATCGCATCACCGTTAATTTTTACGGCCAAAACAAGATTGCGAGACGCCATCTTTCAAGCAAAGAGCAGCCACATTCGCTGCCTACCGATCATGATCAGCGACAGCGCGGGTCCGTTGAGAAGCCTCTAATATTCATCATTCTTATCAATGGCTTGCCGTCGCTTCCAGATTCATCACGGGAGAACCCATCGCATGTCGTTCACGCTCAGCCGCCGGTCCTTCATCATCGGCTCCAGTCTGCTTCTTCCCGCCGTCGGCCTCGGCGCCGGTCCAGCCTTTTCCGCCGGAAGAGACATCGACAAACAGCTTGCCGCGCTGGAAAAGCGCACTGGCGGTCGTCTCGGCGTTTCCGTCCTCGATACGAAGAGCAACGCCTCCTTCGGCCATCGGCAGGACGAGCGTTTCGCCATGTGCTCGACCTTCAAGGCGCTTGCCGCCGCCTTCGTGCTGGCGCGTGTCGACAAGGGCGAGGAAAAGCTCGACCGGCGCATCGCCGTTGCGAAGGCCGACCTCCTTTCCCATTCGCCGATCGCCGAAAAGCACATCGCCGACGGTATGACGGTCGCAGAACTCTGCGACGCCGCCGTCACCTACAGCGACAATGCCGCCGCCAACCTGCTTCTGGCGAGGTTTGGCGGGCCTGACGGGCTGACGGCTTGGCTGCGGTCGATCGGCGACGGAACGACGCGGCTCGACCGCACCGAACCCGCCCTCAACGAGGCAAAGCCGGGCGATCCGCGCGATACGACGACGCCGGCTGCGATGATGCGCACACTTGGAAAATTGCTGCTCGAAGACGTGCTGTCGCCGTCATCCCGCGATCAGTTCGCCGCCTGGCTCGTCGCCAACAGGACGGGCGGCCGGCGGTTGAGGGCAGGGCTTCCCGCCAGCTGGACGGTCGGCGAGAAGACCGGCACCAGCGGCCATGGGGAAGCGGGCGACGTCGGCTTCATGCGGCCGCGCGAGGGCCACACGATCCTGGCGTCCGTCTATATCGCCGAAGGGAAAAAACCGACCAAGGAACTGGAGCCGATCTTCGCCGAAGTCGGCATGTTGATCGCCGCTATGGCGTGACTGGCCGGCCCCGCCAAAAATGAACTGCAAAATGACTTCGGCCGGGATCCCAAATAGGATAGGTCATCGGCATCGTGATTCACAACGAGGCTGATATGAAGAGACTGCTGTTTGTTCTTTTGGTTGCGGTTGTTGCCGGCGTCGCCACAATTGGCGGGCGCTGGTGGATTTATGTCACCAATACCAGCGATCCGCTGGACGAAGTCGGTATCGAGCTGAACAGCCGCATGCCGGAGCCGTTGCGCAAATGGGGATGCGCCCAGTTGAAGGCGAATTTCCATGCCCAGCTGCCGCCCTATGGCTGCGCGGCAACCGGAGGAACGGCCTGGGAATAGGTTGTCAAAAGCGAGCCGCCGGCGAAGCGCCGGCTGCTCGTCCTCACGTGCCGCAGAAGGTGCGGAACACTTCCTCGGCGGGGGCCGGCGGCGCGGCATAGGCGGCATAACCCGGCCGGTCCTCATAGGGTTTCGCAAGCACCGAAAGCAGCGCCTCGAACAGCGAAAAGTCGCCGTCGTCCTCGGCCGCGCGGATGGCCTGCTCGATCCGGTGGTTGCGCGGAATGTAGGCCGGATTGACCAGCCGCATCGCCTGCGCCCATTGGTGCGGCGTCCCCGCCTCGCGCGACAGCCGGGCGCGCCATTCGGCAAGCCAGGGCGCGATCGCCGCCGGATCGCGGAAGGTGGCTGCAAGGGCGTCCTGCGCCGTGTCGCTCCCGGCCGCGTCGGCAAGCCGCCGGAAGGTCAGCGTGAAATCCGCCTGTCCTTCCTTCATCAGCGTCAGCAGGCCCTGGACGAGATCGAGGTCGCCGTCTTCCTCTGCTGCGAGACCGATCTTGGCCTTCATGCCGGTGAGCCAATGGGTCTGGAAGCGTGAGCCATAGCCGGCGATCACGTCGTTGGCGAGATTGACCGCCTCCGAGGGCTCCGGGTCGAAAAGCGGCAGCAGCGTTTCGGCCAGCCGCGCCAGATTCCACTGGCCGATCGCCGGCTGGCTGGCATAGGCATAGCGCCCGCCCTGGTCGATCGAGGAGAACACCTTGGCCGGGTCATAGGCGTCGAGAAAGGCGCAGGGGCCGAAGTCGATCGTCTCGCCGGAGACAGCACAATTGTCGGTGTTCATGACGCCATGGATGAAGCCGACACAAAGCCAGCGGGCAATCAGCGCCGCCTGGCCGCCCGCGACCGCTTCGAGCAGCGCCAGATAGGGCCGCTCCTGTTCCCTCAGCTTCGGGTAGTGGCGGTCGATTACATAGTCCGCCAGAGTCTTGACACCTTCGGTATCGCCACGCGCGGCAAAAAACTGGAAGGTGCCGACGCGGATGTGGCTCGCTGCCACGCGGGTGAAAACGGCGCCGGGCAGCACCCGCTCGCGATAGACCGGCTCGCCGGTGACAACGGCCGCCAGCGCCCGGGTTGCGGGAATGCCGAGCGCATGCATGGCTTCGCTGACGATATATTCCCGCAGCACCGGCCCGAGCGCTGCGCGCCCGTCACCGCGGCGGGAGTAGGGGGTCTTGCCGGCGCCTTTCAGCTGGATGTCGCGGCGCACGCCGTTTTTGTCAATCACCTCGCCGAGCAGGATCGCCCGCCCGTCGCCGAGCAGCGGCACGAACTGGCCGAACTGATGCCCGGCATAGGCCATGCCCAGCGGCTCGGCACCTTCAGGTAGGCTGTTGCCGGAAAAGATCTGGGCGCCATCCCGCTCGAGCGTATCGGCATCAAGGCCAAGCTCCTGCGCCAGCGGCCGGTTGAACTTGATCAGCCACGGTTCTGCCACCGGCGTCGGATTGGCGCGCGCGAAGAAATGCTCCGGCAGCCGCGCATAGCTGTTGTCGAACGGGATCGGAGCAATCGCGGCGTTCTTCTCGGATTTCGGGCTATGGTCCATGCTGTCCTGATCTCCACCGAATACCGTTTCCGTCGACGGTTTGCGTATGATACCGCATCCGCGAACCGTCGGTGAGCCGGATATCGTGCGTGCGGGCTGGCATTGCAAGGCCTTGTTTTTCCGCCGCTGTTCGATGGGATCAGGCCGCTGTCCCTGAATGTTCGGGACTTGCCTATTGGCGTCACGCCGATGTTATGCGTCGGGTCCAGCCCCCCCCGATACCGAGAGGCTGGATTATCGCCCTTTCGTCATTGCACAAGGCGAACGGCGCCGGGATTGTTGATCTTCATGTTTGCCAGCTCCGGATCGCAGTTCATCTTGAAATTGCTGTTTCCGGTAAGGGTGATCTCCTGCGCGATCAGGCGAATGCATTCTCCGCCCGTGGCGCCGTTTCCGGAATACTGGATCTCCTGCGTGTCCGGCATGTAGACGATCCCGGTCAGCGAGGATGCGCTGTTGCCGTTGATCACGGCTGGTTCCGCGTTGCCATGCGCTGCGACGATTGAAAACCCGGCCCAGGTTCCCGAGAGCGCGGGAGAAATGTGGAACGTCGCACCGCCGTGAATCACGAGCTTGGCATCGTCGAGCAGGAAAAACGTGACGCCGGAACCGGTCACCACCGATTGGCTGGTCAACTGCAGCGAGCCGCCGTCGATGAGATAGGTGCCCGGCTCCAGATTGATTGCGCCCTTGAGCTCGAGGCTGCCATAGGTCCCTGGCTTCAAGGTGACGACGTAACCGGGGTTGTTTCCTTTCGGGGTCTTTCCGGTGCCATTGCAATTTCCATTGCCGCCGCCGCCATCGACGAAGTTTTGACCGCAACCGGAAAGGTCGATCCACGGGCTGGCAACTGGGAGTTTCTTGCTTTTGAAAGGATCCGGAACTCGTGACGATTTCTCGTGAGGAGCCGGACAAGCCAGTTGCACCGCATTGGGATCGATCGATATGCCTCCGGCAGAAAAGAGGCATTCGGCTTTCAGGTTGCCCGAGCCACCGACATAGATCGCCTGTGCGTCGGTGGAGTTCGCGGTGATGGTGCAGCCGCTCATATCGATGTTTGCACTGCCGGTGACTTCGAATGATCTGTATTTCGTCGGGTGCAGGGCAAGAATGCACGCCTCTGTTCCAGGAACCCGGGCGGCAATGGCGCGCTTACTGATTTCGAAAGGAAGTCGCTCCAGGAACATTGGCTTGTAGTTGAAGCCGTAGGCCGCGGCTGCCGTGTCCTCGAACGCGCCGTGAACGAGCGTCAGGTTGAAACTCGACAGGTCGTCTTCCTCAGGCAGCGGTTCGGAATTTTGCGGAACGGTGAAGTTGCCAAAGAAGATCTGGCTCGCTTCCTTGGTCGTTTCTTCTTCGCTGGAACCTTCCCCGAAGGATCGGACTGCCGAAAGGGCCGCGCTGTCAAGCGCCGCTTGCAGTTTCGTTGCTTCGACGTATGCGGCTCCAAGGTCAATCACCAAAGCTGCGGCTCCGATGACCGGAACGAATGCAATAGCGGTAAGAGTGGCAAAATTACCCGATTCGTCGCTGAGCAAATGCTCGATGTACACCTTCAATGGCCGCCGCATAGCTACCCCCTCTATATGGACTGGCAATTGAGGAAATATTACGCATCGCTAATGTTGAAAGGATTAAACAATTCGTTAAGATTGTCTCCTTCTGCAATCATGAGTAAATAAGTCATGATTGTGATCGTCTATCCTTGATTGCAGTTTATAACGCCGGACAACGACACCCGCCGTCACTGGATCCATATCTCTCCGGGCCGATGGCAATTTTCGCCGCCATCGATCGACCGTGGCGGAGGGGAAATCCCAAAGTCAGGCGCTCAATCGGTTCTCCGGAAAGCAGGCTTCGCAGATGGCAGCCACATGCCGATGGTCGGTGCCGCAGCAGCCGCCGAGAACGCGCAACTGTGGCATATGGCGCGTCAGTTGCCGGTATCTTCTCCCGAGATCGACGGGGTCTCCGGCGTCCAGCGTCTCGCTTTCGTCGAGTTCCTGATGGCTCATGTTCGAGGCATTGGCGCGGATGCCGCCAATCCGTTTCAGCCACGCATCGTCGCTCGCGACGACCTTGTCGAAATGGCTCGGATGGGCGCAGTTGATCATGTAATACAAGGGGTATGAGCCGGTCGAGGCGTCCACGGCCGCGATCGCTTCCTTCAGAGTGCGGCCGGTAACGAGGTCGCCGTCCGTTTCCACCGTAAACGAGATGACGCAGGGCATCTTCGCGCGCTTGGCCGCCCGCGCAATGCCGACCGCCTCGTCGATGCTGGTCAGCGTCAGCGCGGTGACCATATCGGCTTCGGTGGCGGCGAAGATCTCGATCTGCGTGGAGTGATAGGCCTCGGCCTCGTCGGCATCCATCTTGCTTGCCTTGTAGCCGTCGCCGCGCGGGCCGATCGCGCCGTTGATGACGATGGGCACGCCCGGCCGTTCACGCTCGGCGCGAATTTCGCTGAGGAGCTCGACGGCATCCTCGTTGGCTGCCTTGAGTGCTTCCGCGCTGTAGCCGAGCTTGCCGCCCCAATCCGGATTGGCCCTCCATGTTGCCGTATCCAGTACGAAACCGCTTTTGCCTCTTGCGGCGATATCGAGGTAGCGGATGTAATAGTCCTTCAGTTGCCGCCGCCCGGTTCTGTCCGCCAGCAGCACGAAAGCGGCGAAATGCGGCAGGTCGGCGCCCTCGTGAAAGATCAGCGTCGTTTCCATGCCGCCGTCAGCCAGGAATATGCCGCCCTTCAACTGCGGAAGGTCGTGTCGGTACTTGCTCATCATCTTCACCCTCTTTTGTTCGGCGTCTCAGCCTTCATACACGCCGGGAAGCCGGCAGATTTGTGCCTTTTTATCGCCTGCTAAAATAGCCGACTTGCGGTATACTTTCAGCAAAAGTCTATAAAGGTGCCGAAAATCAATGGGTTGTCTGGAATGGGCTGAGGCGGGCGGACGCAGTATTTCGACCTGGACCTTCGAAAACCCCACCGGCGGTACAGGAGCGGGACATGCGCAAGGGCGAGGAGACGAGGACCCGCATTCTCGATGTGGCGGAAGCGGCGGTGCTGCAGAAGGGTTTCGGCGGCACATCGATCGAGGAACTGATCGCCGAGACGGGCATCACCAAGAGCGGTTTCTTCTACCACTTCCGCGACAAGAACGAACTCGCCAAAGCGCTGCTCAATCGCTACATCGAAAACGACGAGCGGATCTACGACGAGATCTTCAGCCGCGCGCGCGACCTGATGGACGATCCGCTGCAATCCTTTCTGCTGGGGCTGAAGCTTTTGTCGGAATTGTTGTCCGACCTGCCGAACGGCCATCCGGGCTGCCTGGTTGCGACCATCTGCTACTATGAGCGGCTCTTCGATCGGGAAATTCAGGAGATCAACCGTCAGGCCGCGCTGACATGGCGCCGCCGCTTCCGCGGCATGTTCGATGAGATTTTCGCCGTCTACACGCCGCGTGAGCAGTTCGACGTGGACCAGCTCGCCGACATGGTCTCGACGGTGATCGAAGGTGGCATCGTGCTTTCCAAGGCGCTGAAGGAGCCACAAAGCCTGCCAGACCAGATTCTCGTGTTCCGCAGCTTCGTGAAGATGCTGTTCCAGCCGGTGCAGCACGCGTGAAGGCTTAGCCGTCCTCCATCTCCGCCGCAAGCTCTGCCAGTTTCCGCACCGTGTTGAGATTGCGCGATGTCGCATGCTTCAGCGCCGGCAGTCTCAGTTTCGAGCGGCCCGAGCCGTTGGGATAATGCACGTAGATCTCGTGGCCCGCGACATGCACCTCCTCGCCGTCGGGCGCGACGAGTTTGTCGAGCGCATCGGCAGGCGCTTTCTCCGGCAGGAAATTGACCGACAGATAGTTCGGCTGGGCGGCGGGAAAGGGATTGCTTTCGGCGATCTTTTCCAACTGCTCGCGACTGCGCACCATGACGCCCGGCGCCTTGCCCAGGACCTTGCCAAGCGCCTCATCGAGAACCTTGGCAGCGCTGGCGGCGGGGAGGTCCGAGCGAAACAGCACATTGCCGCTCTGGATAAAGGTTTTGACGTCCGAAAAGCCGGCCTTCTCGCAGACCGCCTTCAGGTCCCTCATGGCAAGCTTGCCGGTTCCGCCGACATTGATGGCGCGCAGAAGAGCGATATGGACGGGCATTTGATGCACTCCACCTATTCTCCCTGCAATTTGCAGGGAAAATGAACTGACACGACACGCCAGGGCTTGCCTTGTGCCGGCGAGCGGCGAGCTCCTGGCTCCTCACATCTTCCCAGCCACCTTGATCGCGAACGCATATTCGAACGCGATTTCCTCCAGCCGCTGGAAGCGCCCGGAGGCGCCGCCGTGGCCCGCGTCCATGTTGGTCTTCATCAGGATCGGCTGGGAGCCGGTGGTCTTTTCGCGCAGCTTGGCCACCCATTTGGCCGGTTCCCAATAGGTGACGCGCGGATCGGTGAGGCCGCCGAGCGCGAGGATGGCCGGGTAGGGCTTGGCCGAAACGTTGTCGTAGGGGCTGTAGGCCGCCATGCGCTCATAGGCCGTCCTGCTCTCGATCGGGTTGCCCCATTCCGGCCACTCCGGCGGAGTGAGCGGCAGCGTGTCGTCGAGCATCGTGTTCAAGACATCGACGAAGGGTACGGCGGCAATGATGCCCTTGAACTTCTCCGGCGCCATGTTAGCGATCGCGCCCATCAGCATGCCGCCGGCCGATCCGCCCTCGGCGACGATGTTTGCGTAAGAGGTGAACTTCTGTTGATCAGATAGTCGGCCGCCGCGATGAAGTCCTTGAAGGTATTGGTCTTCTTCCCCATCTTGCCGTCTTCGTACCACTGGAATCCCTTGTCCTTGCCGCCGCGGATATGGGCGATGGCAAAGACGAAGCCGCGATCGGCGAGCGACAGGCAGTTGGTGTTGAAACCGGCCGGAATGCTGATGCCATAGGCGCCGTAGCCATAGAGCAGGCAGGGCGCCGAGCCGTCGAGGACAACATCCTTGCGATAGAGCAGGGTGACCGGAACCTCGACGCCGTCCCACGACGGCGCCATGACGCGGCGGGTGACGTAGTCATCCGCATTGTGGCCGGACGGCACGTCCTGCGTCTTCAGAAGCGTGCGCTCGCGTGTCGCCATATCGTAGTCGTAGAGTTGGCTCGGCGTCGTCATCGACGAATAGGAGAAGCGGATGACGTCGGTGTCGTATTCGCCGGCGCCCGAAAGCCCGAGCGAATAGGCTTCCTCGGCAAAGGCGATCGCGTGTTCCTCACCGGTCCTGCGGTCGCGGATCTTGATCCGCGGCAGGCCGTTTTCCCGCTCCAGCCAGACGAGGTGGCGGGCAAAGGCCATGTGCGAGAGGATCAGCCGGCCCGGCGTATGCGGCACGACATCGGTCCAGTTTTCCCGACTCGGTTTGTCAACCGGCGTCTGCATGATCTTGAAATCCTTGGCGCCGTCCGCATTGGTCAGGATGTAGAAGACATCGCCGCCTTCAGTCAGCGAATATTCGAGCCCGGTTTGACGCGCGGCGACGAGCTGCGGCTTGCCGGTCAGGTCGGAGGTCGGCAGCAGCCAGTATTCGCTGGTCTCGTGGTCGTGAATGTCGATGTAGATGAAATCGTCGAGCATCGAGCCGCCGACGCCCATGAAGAAGCCCGGATCCTCCTCCTCGTAGACCAGCCGGTCGTCGCTCTGCGGCGTGCCGACAATATGGTGGAAGATTTTTGAAGGCCGATGGTTGTCGTCGAGCACGGTATAGAAGAAGCTCTTGCCATCCGGCGCCCAGGCGCCGCCGCCGCCGGTGTTCTTGATGACGTCGGCAAGGTCCTCGCCCGTTGCAAGGTCGCGGACGCGCAGCGTGTAATATTCCGAGCCCTTGTCGTCATAGCCCCAGAGGCCGCGGCTGTGGTCGGTCGAGTGGTCGATGCCGGCGAGGCGGAAATAGGCCTTGCCATCGCCCTCCTTGTCGCCGTCAAGAAGCACGGTGCGCTCGCCGCCATCGCGGGGGATGCGGAAATAGCGCGGCTGTTCGCCGCCGGTGACGAAGAAGGTGCCGTAGGCAAAAGGCCCGTCCTTCATCGGCACGGACGAGTCGTCCTCCTTGATGCGGCCCTTCATCTCGGCAAACAGCGTCTTCTGCAGCGCCTCGGTATCGGCCATCGCCGCCTTCATATAGGCGTTCTCGGCTTCGAGGTGCTTGCGGATCTCCGGATCGAGGATCGAGGGATCCTTGAACATCGCCTGCCAGTTGTCGGCGCGCAGCCAGGCATAGTCGTCCGTCCGGGTGATGCCATGACGGGTATCGGTCACCGGCTTTTTCGGAGCGACGGGAGCGGCGGGCAGATTCTTGAATATGGACAAGGATGACTCCGGGAAAAATGCGAGGGGTGTACACCGGAGATAGAGGCCGGGTGCCAAAGGTTCAAGAAAAAAGCTCGCGCCATTGCGCAGACCGCCTGAACAAATTCGCGTTAGCCGCTGCGTAGGATCGCGTTCATCACGCATGAACGATCAGATGAGCATTGCGATGTGCCTGTGGTATGTGGACGAGGCGATCGCGATCCGGCCGGCGTGATTTCCGCAGCGATCGTGCCGGCAAATTGCGCGACCGCTATCCTCCGAAGGCCCCGCTTTAACCGTACGTTAGCGCAATTCCTTCAGATTGCGCCTCAGGCGCGATGTCGTTTTCCCGTGCGCTTTGTCAGAGGCATCATGCCTTGAACCTCCCTTTTTCGTTCAGCTTGCGGGCCATCGGCCCCGCCGGAGTTCAGTTATGACCTTTCGCAATCTCTCCATTCTCCAGAAGATCGGCCTCGTCGTGTTCGTCATGGGGCTGTCGTCGCTGGTCATCGCCTTTGTCGGTGCGAAGGGTATTTCAGCATTGGAATCGGCCATGGTGTCGGTCGGCGAGAAAGAGGAAGTCGCCCGCGAGGCGATGGACCTGCGCGTCGATATCATCGCCATCAGCCGCATGACTTACCAGCTTGCCGCCCAGCCTGAAAAGGCGGCCGATTTCCGCGCGGAGACGGAAAAGCGCTCGAAGGAAATGCTCGAGCGCCTGCCGAAGATCGAAGCGGCCGCCGACCAAACCGAACTCAAGCAGCTGCAGACGATCCGCTCGACGCTCGAAACTTACTTCGGCGAAATCCGCGCCATGGTCGATATCGCCGAGAAGAACGGCCAGGATGCTGCTGCGATCAAGGCCGGGCTCGACGAGGCGCTCGCCGCCCAGAAGACCGTCACCAGCGCGGTCAAGGAATACAGCACCTATTCGGGTGAAGCGCTCGCCACGGCCCGCGCGGACGCGCTCCAGTCCTCGTCGCTCGCACTCGTCATCGCCGTAGCGTCGGCCGCGGCCTGCATCGTCTTCGGTGCGGTGGTCAGTCTGCTCGTGGCTCGCCGGGGCATTTCGGCGCCGGTTCGTTCGCTGACGGCCGCCATGAGCCGCCTTGCCGAGGGCAATCTCGACAGTACCGGCACGGATGCCGAGCGCAAGGACGAGATCGGCGAAATGGCCCGCGCCGTCGAAGTCTTCCGCCGCAATGCGCTGGCAATGCGGGACATGAAGGCGCAAGAGGCAGCACTTCATGCGCTGAGCAGCGATCTGCAGTCGAGCATCAGCACCGTCGTTGCGGCTGCCGTCGCCGGCGATTTCACCGGCCGCATCGGCAAGGATTATCAGAACGACGATCTCAACCGCTTCGCCGGCAGCGTCAACGAACTGGTCGACAGTATCGACAACGCCGTCGCCGAAGTGCGCCGCGTCATCGCCGCCCTTGCCGACGCCGACCTGTCGCAAAGCATGAGCGGCCATTTCCAGGGGGCCTTTGCCGAACTGCAGCAGAACGTCAATTCCACGATGGTGACGCTGCGCTCGACCATGCAGAATGTGCGCGGGGCTGCCGGCACCATCAAGGAAAGCTCCGCCGAACTGAGCTCTGCCGCCAACGACCTCTCCAAGCGCACCGAGCAGCAGGCGGCCGCACTTGAGGAAACCGCCGCAGCATTGGACGAGATTACCGCGACCGTTCGCGCCTCCTCCTCGCGCGCCAACGAAGCCCGCGACATGGTGCGCGAGACGAAGGAAAGCGCCGGCAAGTCGGGCGAGATCGTCCGCAGCGCCGTCAGCGCCATGAGCCGCATCGAGGGTTCGTCGAGCCGGATCAGCCAGATCATCGGCGTCATCGACGAGATCGCCTTCCAGACCAACCTTCTGGCGCTCAATGCGGGCGTCGAGGCGGCCCGCGCTGGTGAGGCGGGACGCGGTTTCGCCGTCGTCGCCCAGGAAGTGCGCGAACTGGCGCAGCGCTCCGCCAATGCCGCCAAGGAGATCAAGACGCTGATCAGCGCCTCTGCCTCGGAAGTCGAAGGCGGCGTCTCGCTGGTGCGTGCGACCGGCGATGCGCTGCTGGAGATCGAGAAGCTCGTCCTCCGCGTCAACGACCATGTGGACAGCATCGCGACCGCGGCGCGCGAACAGGCGACCGCGCTTGCCGAAATCAACACCTCCGTCAACCACATGGACCAGATGACGCAGAAGAACGCCGCCATGGTCGAGGAGACGACGGCGGCGAGCGAAACGCTTGCCGACGAGAGCCGCCAACTGCAGACGCTGCTTGCCCGCTTCAAGCTCGAAGAAGCAAATCGCGCATCGCAGCCGCAGCTACGCACACGTTACGCGGCCTGAGCGTCCAGCCACGGGTGAAACAACTGAAAACGCCCGCATGTCGAACGACATGCGGGCGTTTTCGCATGCTGAATCAGTTCATTAGCTAGTGCCCATCTTCCCTTCCGGCTCGCCCCCGGCGTGCTCGATGAGGGTCTGGAATTTCGGTATCTCCGCCTGGCCTCCTCGATCATGAGGATACGTTCAGGTGGGTGTCAGCTTTGTGGTGTGCTTTCCGTCGTTTGTGCGGCCAAGCGGCCGCGCCCGGTGTGTCGAGACAGAGTGGACAACATGAAGAAGAAAGCACTGCATATCGTCCTCGAGACGGAGCGGAAGGACACCGTCTTCAGTCAGGACGAGCCGCCGGTCGGCGATTTTTCCTTCAATGCCAAGGTGGCTGACGTGTTTGACGACATGGTCAGCCGCTCGGTGCCGCACTACGAAGAAATGCAGCGGATGGTCTGCGAACTGGCGCAGGATTTTGCCAAGCGCAATACCAACTTGTACGATATCGGCTGCTCGACTGCGACGACGCTGCTTGCGCTTGATCCGGTTCTGGATCCGAGCGTCAAGTTCATTGGCGTCGACAACGCCCCCGATATGCTTGAGAAGGCACGGCAGAAGATCGCCCAGACCGCTACGCAAAGGCCGATCGAGCTGCAGATGGCGGATTTGCACAAGGGCCTGTATATGGAGAATGCCAGCGTCGTTACGATGCTGCTGACCCTTCAATTCATTCGTCCGCTCTACCGCGAGCGAATGATGAAGATGATCTACTCTGGCTTGAATGAACAGGGTTGCGTGGTCCTGATCGAAAAGCTGACGAGCGAGGACACGACCTTCAACCGCTTGTTCATCCAGCATTATTACGATTTCAAGCGGCGAAACGGATATTCGGAGATCGAGATCTCCAAGAAACGGGAAGCGCTGGAAAATGTCCTCATCCCCTATCGACTGGAAGAGAATATCCAGCTTCTCAGGGAAACGGGATTCAAGCACGTCGAAGTGTTTTTCCGCTGGTACAATTTCTGCGGCATCATCGCGGTCAAATAGCTGAGAAAAAAATGAAATCCTTGATGATCTCCATCGGCAACTTTCTGTTCCGGTATCGAAACCAGCTATTCCCCGTCATTATCGTCGGGCTCTTTCTGTCCGCCGCGCCGAAAACGGAAATGTTTGGCAGCAAGCAGCTCGAAAATGCCAGGGACATGGTCGCATGGCTTGTCGCATTGTCCGGGCTGGCGTTCCGCGCGATCGTTATCGGCTATGCCTACATTCAGCGGGGCGGCCTGAACAAGAAGGTTTACGCCAAGAATCTTGTTACCGAAGGCATGTTCAGCGTCTGTCGTAATCCGTTATATGTCGGCAACGTCTTGATCTACAGCGCGGTTTTCCTCATGCATGGCAACCCGGTGGTGACAGTTGTCGGTATCCTGTTGTTCTGCTTCATGTACCAATGCATCGTCTACGCCGAGGAGGCGTTCCTTGAGGGAAAGTTCGCAGAAGGCTACAAGGCCTACTGCTCCGACGTCCCGCGCTGGCTTCCGCGCTTCAGCAAATTTTCCCAGGCCACTGAAGGCATGGATTTCAATTTCAAGCGGGTTATTGCCAAGGATTATTCAACCGCATCGGCTGCGCTGATCACCTTGCTGCTGGCAGAAGTTTACGAGCACGTGGCGGGCTCGGTTCCGACCTCCGACGTCCAGTATGTGTCCATCCTCGCAACACTCATTGTTCTGACCGGCATCGCCACCGCGTTCATCAGCCAGCTGAAGAAACGCGGCGTCTTCAGCGACAAGAAAACGGTTTGATGAGAGGAGTTTGGGCTTTGGTCGACTGCGGCCGACCGCTCCATCGGTAGCCGCATTCCTTCCACGACGGCAATGATCCTTCACGCCGGCTGCCGCCTTGTTGCAGCTGCGTCGCTACTTTTCTTGAAAAAAGTTTTGGTGGCATGTCGATTTTCCCGACACGCGTTCGTCGTATGATCAGGAAGGCCATTGTGGCTTCCGTCAATCAGAGGAGAAGAGACGATGCGCGTTATGGTTATGGTGAAGGCGACGAAGGATAGCGAAGCGGGGATCATGCCCTCGACCGAGCTTCTTGAAGCCATGGGCAAGTACAACGAGGAACTGGTCAACGCCGGCATCATGATGGCAGGCGAGGGGCTGCATCCTTCCTCGAAAGGCAAGCGTATCGCCTTCGACGGCCCCGGCCGCACCGTTATCGACGGTCCCTTCGCGGAGACCCGCGAACTGGTCGCCGGCTTCTGGCTCTGGGAGGTCAAGGACATGGCCGAAGCGGTGGAGTGGGTGAAGCGCTGCCCCAATCCGATGCTGGGTCCGAGCGAGATCGAGATCCGCCGGGTGTTCGAGGCCGCCGACTTCGGCGAGGCCCTGACGCCGGAGCTCGCCGAACAGGAGGAACGGCTGCGCGAAAAGACGGCCAACCGCTGACGTATCCTGCCTCGCCGCCGCGGCTTGACGTGGCCCTCGTCCCTCCCGTAAGCGGGAAGCATGGCGGCGATCGAAACCCATCACACGATCGAGACGGTCTTCCGGATCGAACAGGCCAGGCTCATCGCGGGCCTGGCCCGAATGGTTCGGGACGTCGGTTTGGCCGAGGACCTGGCCCAGGACGCCCTCGTGGTTGCCCTCTCCGAATGGCCGAAGACCGGGGTTCCGAGAAACCCCGGCGCCTGGCTGATGGCCGCTGCCAAGCGCCGGGCCATCGACGGCTTCCGCCGCAAGAAGATGCTGGCGCGCAAGCACGCCGAGATCGGCCGGGACCTTGAAGACGAAAGTGTCGATCCCGTCGCGGATATCGAGGCGGCCATGGATGACGACCTTGGCGATGAGCTGCTCGGCCTGATCTTTACCGCCTGCCACCCGGTGCTCTCGCCCGAGGCGCGCGCGGCGCTGACGCTGCGCCTGATCGGCGGGCTGACGACGGACGAGATCGCCCGCGCTTTCCTCTCCAGCGAAGCGACCATCGCCCAGCGCATCGTCCGGGCCAAGAAGACGCTCGGCAAGGCCGGCCTGGCATACGAAGTCCCGCGCGGGCCGGACCGAAGGGAACGCCTCGCCTCGGTTCTGGAGGTTATCTACCTGATCTTCAACGAAGGCTATGCTGCCACCGCCGGCGAAGACCTGATCCGCCCGGCCTTGTGCGCCGAGGCCCAGCGCCTCGGCCGCATCCTCGCCGGCCTTGCGCCCGGTGAGCCCGAGGTCTTCGGCCTTCTCGCGCTGATGGAAATCCAGGCCTCGCGCCTTGGCGCCCGAATTGCGCCGGACGGCTCGCTCGTTCCCTTGACCGAACAGAACCGTTCCCGCTGGGACCAGCTCCTGATCCGCCGGGGCCTCGCCGCATTGGGACGCGCCGAAGCGCTCGGCGGCGCGGGCGGACCCTACGCGCTGCAGGCAGCGCTCGCCGCCTGCCATGCACGGGCGCGAAAGGCGGAGGAGACGGACTGGCAGAGGATCGCAGCGCTCTACGATACGCTGCGTGCGGTGATGCCGTCACCGGTGGTCGATCTCAATCGGGCCGTGGCCCACAGCATGGCCTTCGGCCCGCAGGCAGGTCTGACGCTCGTGAGCGAGATCGAGCGGGCAGGGACCTTACGCGGCTACGCTCCGCTGCCGGCGGCGAAGGGGGATTTCCTGTTCCGGGCGGGCCGGTTGGCGGAGGCCACGGCCGAGTTCGAGCGCGCGGCCGCGCTCACCCGCAACGAGCGCGAACGGGCCTTCCTGCTCGGGCGGGCGGCCGCCTGCGGCGGCTGACCCCAACGCCTATACGCCTCCAGAAGAGAGAGCCCCGTACACCGAGGACGATTTTCAAGCCCGCGTGGCAGAGATCACCGGCGGCAAGGGCGTCGATGTCGTCTACGACACGGTCGGGGCCGAGACCTTCACGAAATCGCTCGATTCCTTACGCCCGCGCGGCACGCTGGTGAGCTTTGGCGAAACCTCGGGGTCGATCCCTCCGCTGGACGTCGCCCTGCTGGGGGGCGAAGGGATCGCTTTACGTCACCCGGCCGTCGATTGCGCACTACACCGCCAACCGCGCGGAATACGAGGCCGCCGCGCAAAATCTGTTCGCGGCGATGGAGGCCGGAGCGCTGCGGGCATCGGGCGTCACCACTTACGCCCTGTCCGACGTCCGCAATGCGCACGAGGATCTCGAGGCGCGGCGCACCACGGGCTCGGTGGTTCTGCTTCCCTGACGGGAATCAGAATTCCCCGCAAACGCCTCACGTTTCGGCGTTGATCAAGGCTGCAGGTTCTTCGAGCGCATGAGAATGCCCAACCCAAAAGGGACGTCCTGAGCCTCGTCGTTCGCTACTGTGGCGCGCGGCGACGTCAGATCGTGGGCGAGCATTTTGTCGCTGGACAATGCATATGTAACTTTATAACAGGATGGATGTAACGTTATTACATAAACTCGCGCAGGAGATTTTCATGCGGATCCATCTTGGCAAGCCGATGCAGGCTGCCGCCGTAGCGGCGCTGACGGCGCTGTCCCCCTTTCCAACGTTTGCCGATGACAGCAAGGAGACATGGCGGCTCTTCGTTGCCGATCACACGCAGCCGGTCGTGCGGGCGCTGGATGCCGCAAGCGGCAGCGAACTTGGACGGTTCGATATCAGCGGCTTTGCCGCGCTGTCCTTGAGCGATAGCGGCAAGACCGTCTTCGCCGTTCAGGGGGATAAGGACATCGTGAACGTGATATCGACCGGCATCGCCCTTTCGGACCATGGCGAGCATCGCGATATCGACGTCTCCGAGCCGAAGCTGCTTGCGGGCGTGATCAATGGCAAGAAGCCGGGCCATGTGGTGACACATGGAGACGATGTGGCCATTTTCTATGATCGGGGCGGCAAGACGGACGTGATGCGCGAAAGCGCACTGATCGAAGGCAAGGCCGAGATTGTAAGCCTTGACACCACCGCGCCGCATCATGGCGTGGCCGTGCCGATGGGCGGCAACATCCTCGTTTCAGTCCCCAACATGAGCGCCGAGGTCAAGCCGGACGAACTGCCGCCGCGGCTTGGTCTGCGCATTCTCGACCGCTCAGGCAGGCAGCTTGGCGATGTCGCCGCCTGCACGGGGCTGCATGGCGAAGCGACTTCGGCGCGTCTCGTCGCCTTCGGCTGCGAGGAGGGGGTTCTCGTCGTCCGCCCGGCCGGGATCGATGGGCCGAAGCTTAAGATGCTGGCCTATGGCGACGATCTGCCGGAAGGCAAGGTTTCCACCTTGCTCGGCGGCAAGTCGATGCAGTTCTTTCTCGGTAACTATGGCGAGGACAAGGTCGTGCTGATCGACCCCGATAGTAAGGCACCTTATCGCCTCGTGGAGCTCGCGACCCGGCGCGTCGATTTCATCCTGGACCCGGTTAATGCCCGAAACGCCTATATCCTAACCGAGGACGGCAAGCTCCATCTGCTGGATGTCGTCAGCGGCAAGATCACCCGTTCGGCAACCGTCACCGAACCCTACAGCAAGGATGGACATTGGCGTGACCCGCGTCCGCGGCTTGCGGTTGCCGGCGATCGCATAGCCATCACCGACCCCCGCCATAGCCTTGTGCGGATGATCGCGACCGACAGCCTCGAGGAAACGGCGACGATTCCGGTCGAGGGCCAGCCCTTTGCGATCGTCGCCGTCGGTGGCTCCGGCGCAATGCACTGATATCGAGGGCCGTCAGGCCACCAGCTTCAGCCCGATGCCCCACGGGTCGACGAGCGAGACGGTGGCGCCATTGCGCGTCACCGGAATTTCCAGCGCGTCGAGCTTGGCGATCGCCGTCTGCAGCTTGGCCGGATCGTTGAAATGCACGGTGTAGTCCGCAAGGCCGGTCATGTTGCCCTGCCGCTTCGGCGCACCGCGCGAGTTCCAGATATTGGCGCCGACATGATGGTGATACTTGCCCGAGGCAAAGAAGCTGGCGCCGGGATAGGTGGCCATCAGGTCGAGCCCGAGCACATCGCGGAAAAAGGCGTTGGCCTGCGGAATGTCGGAGACCTGCAGGTGGATATGACCGATCGCCGTGCCGTCCGCCATGCCGTCCCACTTGTCCTTCGGCGCCTCGTCGTAGAGCGCCTGCAGGTCGAGCGGCAGCGTCGCCATCTTCACCATGCCGTCCTCGATATAGTTCCATTCCGCGCGCGGCCGGTCGCGATAGACCTCGATACCGTTGCCTTCCGGGTCGCCGAGATAGATGGCCTCGCTTACCAGATGGTCGGACGCACCCTGCAGCGGCACGTTGTTATGGGCGATATGGGCCAGCCAGCGGCCAAGCTCGGTGCGGTCGGGCACGAGGAAAGCCGTGTGGAAGAGGCCCGGCGCATTGTGCGGTGCAACAGTGGCATTACCCTCGGTGGTCAGCGTCAGAAGCGGCCGTCCGGCAACGCCGAGCGTCTCGCCGCTCGCTGTCTTGTCCATCGGCGTCAGGCCCATGATCTGCTGATACCACGAAGACACCATCGGCAGGTCGCGCACCACCAGATGCGAGTGATCGATATAGGCCGGCATGCGGACTGCGTGTGTGGCGGCGTGCTCTGTCATCGTCGTGCTTTCTGCCTTGGCCGTGGTCGCAGCCGCTCCCGTTACCAGCGCCGTCGCTGAAAACTTCATGAAGGTGCGTCTGTCGAATGTGGCCATGGCGCAATCCCGTTTGAACTGTTGCAAAACTATATGGCGCGCGCGGGTGTTACGCGAAAGGGGGCGTATTGAGGAAGTACCGTTCTCACTCTGTTGACAATCGCCTTCGGCCGCATGGCGGGTTGTGACTTTTTCCCGGACACACCTATATTCTAATCTATCCGCGCCAGGTAGCGAGGGTTGATGAAAACAGCGGCCCATGAGGCAGGACGTCCTGCCTCTCTGCCGGCGCGGCGAACCCGAGGAGACAGTCATGTATTCGAGAATCATCGTGCCGATTGCAATGGACCAGCTGGAGCACGGCGAGAAGGTCCTGGAGCGGGCCAAGTCGTTGCTGGACGAGGGGGGCGAAATCATCCTGCTGAATGTGGTCGAGGATCTGAACGCCTACGCGCAGGGCTACATGATTGTCGACTTTCCGCTGGAAATGATCGAGGCGTCCCGCAAGCATGCGATGAACACGCTGACCGATCTCAAGCGCAAACACGGCGTCAAGGGCCGCGTCGAAATCCGCGTCGGCGGCGCAGCCGGTGTCATCAATTCCTTTGCGGAAGAGATGGAGGGCGACCTGGTCATCATCGCCTCGCACCGGCCCGGCCTGATCGACTACTTCATCGGCTCCACCGCAAGCCGCGTCGCCAGCCATTGCAAATGCGCGGTGCTGATCGATCGCTGAGGCGAGATTTGGTGACGCGAAGACGCTGTAGCTCGCAGTCGGCGACGGCGTTCGGTCATTCGCGGAAATTTCACCGGTCCCACCGACAGTCGAGCACCACATCGGGATAAAGTCTGCCTGCGCGCACTGCGCGCTTATTTCATGGATGGCGGACTAGCCAAAGGCCGCGATCACCGTTTCGATCGGCAGAAACAGCGTGCGGCTTTCCGCTGGATATTCAATGAACTCTGCGCAGGCCATGTAGAAGCTTTTCGCCCGCTCATCCTTGGCATGGACGATCACGGCCCCGATGCCAATGCTCTGGGAGGCGATGGCGACCCGGCGGAGCGCATCCGACAGGATGTCGACGCCAAGGCCGCGACCGGCATAGTCGCGGCTGAGCGCGAGACGCGCGATCACCGATACCGGGATTGTGTCGGGTGCATTGCGCCTGACCTTACCCGGGGCAACCGCCCGTTCAACCGCCCCGGCCGAGGTCAATACGACTGTCGGTTCGTTAGCCTCGGCTCTTGACTGCTACTGTTCAATGTCTCCTTTTTGGGCAACGTTGTCGTTGACGTTCGCCATCACCCTCACCGAACCCCGAAAATGCTGATCGCGGCCTGGGTCTGCGGGCGGAAGCCGCCGTCGATCGGGCCGGAATAGAGTTTTTTGTCCGCAAGGCGCCGTTGCAGCGCCTTGCGGAAAGGCAGTGACCAGTTGCCGGAATTGTCGCGCGTCTGGTCGCGGCTGAAGGTGGCGCCGGCCCTCAATGCTTTTTCCATCCGTTCGGCGGCGAGAACCGGATCGGCTTTTACCGAAAGGCCCTTGTCGTAGAAGTTGGCGACATTGTTGACGGCGATGGCATCGCCGCCCTGGGCTGCGCGGCGATAGTAATCCATTGATCGAGGCCGCCCGCTGATGTCGATCTGTTGCAAAGATTGATCTTTCGCCTCTGTTTCGACGCCGCTGCCTGTGTCAAATTGCTATGACTGCCACGCTTGTGGCGGCGCGATGCTGCGCACTATGGTGGGTGATGTGCCGGCAACATCGTGAAACCGGATTGAATGAAATGTCGAGGGGCTCTGGTGGAAATCAAGGGCATCAAATGGAACTACGATCGCTCTGAACTGATTGCCGATGGTGTCGTCCACGGGATCGGTCTCGCTTTTGCGCTGATCGGCGTCACGGCGATGATCTTCTATGCCACCGTCTGGAGCACGTCCGGTCAGCTCGCGGCCGCCTGGATCTATGGCGCCGGGTTGGTTGCGACGCTGTCGATCTCCTTCCTCTACAATCTCTATCCCGTGTCGAAGACGAAATGGTTCCTGCGCCGCTTCGACCATTCGTCGATCTTCGTGCTGATCGCCGCCACCTATACGCCGTTTTTGCAGCGCGGCTGGGAGGATCCCTATCTGTTCGGCATGCTGATCGGGATCTGGGCGATCGCCGTTGTCGGCGTGCTGATCAAATGCGTCTTTCCGGGCCGCTTCGACAAGGTGGCGATCCTGCTCTATCTCGCCATGGGCTGGAGCGGCGTGTTTGCCGCCGGTCCGCTCCTGTCGCAACTGACGGAAACGACGCTGATCCTCATCCTGATCGGCGGCATCATCTATTCCTGCGGCGTGATCTTCCATGTCTGGGAAAAGCTGCGCTACCAGAACGCCATCTGGCACGGCTTCGTGGTCACGGCCGCCGCCGTGCATTACTCCGCTGTACTCACCTGCATCAGCAGCGCTTCGGCCTGAGATCGTCTCATTCGTGCACGTCAGTTCTGCGCCGCACCCGGAGCCTTTTGCGGCGCCTGTTCGCATCCCGCAGCCGGCCGCAACGATTTCACCAATCGGCCGATGACGTTGTTGAACGTCTTCAACGTGCCGCGCGGATAGCGAAGGTGAAAATAGGCGGCGTTGCCGGCGCAAAGAGCGATGCCGCGGACATAGAGAATGTCTTGCGACCGCGCGCCGGAATAGCTCGCCCAGCCGTTCGTCACCTTGTCATAGGTGATCGTCCATCCGGCCGCCCTGTCCCTGTCGATGCGCTTGCGGGCCTCGCCGGCAAATTCGCCGGTTTCGAGCATGGTGCCGTAGATCGAAAGCTCGGAACGCCCGTCATCCGAGCGAAAGGTCGCGCCGTCGCCGTTGTCGGCCTCTTGGCCCAGCGTGAAGCCGGGCGGCACGGCTGTGCTATATCCGAAGCGCGGATTGGAATAGCTCGTCCAATCGTCTCCGGCGAGGACGGGCGAACTCGTGCAAAGGGCCACTGTCAGCAACAGCGCATGTCTCAAGGCCATCTCCATTTTTGACGCATCCCGCCGCGCGGCCATGGCGGTCCCATTTGAGACGCGGTGCAGTGGAAATGTATGCGCCGTGAATCACAAGAGAACACAGCGGGTTGAAAAAAACTATTTTCCCCTAAATTCTTGGAGGGGGCAGGTGGCAACCACGGTGAGCGCCGGGTGGTTAACGATATATTAGCCATATCGAAGACTTTGCCGGAAAAATGTGTATCCTTGTCAAAACGGCGGAGACACGCCGAGAAGGAGGGGGCAATGGCAGAACCTCGGAGTGCGGCAAGCCGCACACTTTCAAGCGAACACCCGAACTACGGCGTCGATGACAAGGGCGTCCCCCTTTGGAGCGAGGCGGACGAAGAGATGGCGTCGGGCCGCAATTGGTCGATCATCCTCGTCTTCCTGTTCGTTCCCTTGATGGCGCTGGTTGTCCTTGTGCTCTGTCTTTACGCGCTGTTTGCGCATCTCTTCGGCATGCCACAAGCGCCCGAGATGGGCATCGGGAGCACCAGGCTTCCATCCTGACAGACGGCCGCCGGGGCGGGCGGCTCACTCCTGCTCGAAGGTCAGGGCAACCCCGTTCATGCAGTAGCGCAGGCCGGTCGGCGGCGGGCCGTCGGGGAACACGTGGCCGAGATGCGCGTCGCAATCGGCGCAGCGGATTTCCGTCCGGCTCATGCCATAGGACGTGTCGTGATGTTTCGTCACGGCGTTGGGCGAGATCGGTTCGTAGAAGCTCGGCCAGCCGGTGCCGGAATTGAACTTTGCCTGCGAGCGATAGAGCGGTCGGTTGCAGCAGACGCAGTGATAGACACCCTTCTTGCTCAAGTCGAAATCCGGGCTCGAGAAAGCGCGCTCGGTGCCGTGCTGGCGGGTGATGCGGTACTGTTCCGGCGTCAGCTGCGCACGCCATTCCTCATCGGTCTTGAATATTTTCAAGGTGCTGGTGTCGTTCATCGGTCTCTCCTCGGATTTTCTGCCAAGATATAGGAAGGGCGGGGCGTTCCGGCAATCACCCCGGCCCTGCCTCCAATCGTGCGGCTGCTGCAATCTGGGGAGAGGGCGCGTTTTTCACGCCGTAACCTTGAGTTTGTTCCCCGCTTGGCTTATCCCGAAGCGTGTTCGCCACCGACATTCGTTCGCCGCGCCTCCTCATCTCCTTTGCCACCTGCATCCTTGAAAGGAACATGCTGACCCATGAATGTCGCCGATCTGACATTTCTGGCGCTCCTTTTGCCGTTCCTCGGCGCAATCGTGGCACCGCTGCTGACCCGCATTCTCGGTCACAAGGCCGCCTGGGTGCTGGCACTCGTTCCCGTGGCGGTCCTCCTGCATTTTACCAGCTTCTTGGCGCAGATTGCTCGCGGCGAGGTGGTGACCGGCGGCTATGTCTGGGTGCCGTCCTTCAATGTCAGCTTCTCCTGGCTGATCGACGGGCTGTCGCTGACCTTCATCCTTTTGATTTCCGGCATTGGCGCGCTGATCGTGCTTTATTCCGGCGGTTACCTGAAGAGACATCCGCATCAGGGCCGGTTCTTCTCGTTCCTCTTGATGTTCATGGGCTCGATGCTGGGGCTGGTGGCGTCCGACAGTTTCCTGATGCTGTTCGTGTTCTGGGAGCTGACCTCGATCACCTCCTTCCTGCTGATCGGTTTCGATCATGAGCGCGAAGCCGCCCGCCGCGCAGCGCTGCAGGCCTTGGTGGTGACCGGCGGTGGCGGGCTGTTCCTGCTCGCCGGGCTGATCATCCTGTGGAACATCTCCGGCATCACGCAGTTTTCGTTGCTCACCGCTTTTGCCCCGCTGGTCAAGGCGAGCCCGTTCTATCTTGCTGCGCTGATCCTCGTGCTGGGCGGCGCCTTCACCAAATCGGCGCAATTCCCCTTCCATTTCTGGCTGCCGAACGCCATGGAAGCACCGACGCCGGTCTCGGCCTATCTGCATTCGGCGACGATGGTGAAAGCCGGCGTCTATCTCTTGATGCGGCTTTACCCGGTGCTGGGCGGCACGCCGGAATGGCAGGTCATCCTGCCGGTGTTCGGCGCCGTGACCCTCATCGTCGGGGCGCTTTTGGCGGTGCGCCAGACCGATCTGAAGCTGATGCTCGCCTATACGACGGTGTCGTCGCTCGGTCTCCTGGTTCTCCTGACCGGCTTCGGTGCACCCTACGCGATCGAGGCGGCAGCGCTCTATCTGGTGGCCCATTCCCTGTTCAAGGGGGCGCTGTTCATGGTGGCGGGCTGCATCGATCACGAAACGGGAACGCGCGACGTGACGCGGCTCGGCGGCCTGCGTTCCGCCATGCCGCTGACCTTCGTCATTGCCCTGGCGTCGGCCGCTTCGATGGGCGGGCTGCCGCCCTTCTTCGGCTTCCTGGCCAAGGAAGAGGTCTATACGGCGCTGTCCTCCTTGGACCCGCGCGCGATCACGTTTGCGACCCTCGTCGTCGTCGGCAATGCGCTGATGTTCGCCGCCGCCTTCGCCGTGGCGATGAAGCCGTTCATCGGCAAGCGGTTGGAAACGCCGCAGGCCCCGCACGAGGCACCGGTCCTGCTCTGGCTTGGTCCGGCCGTGCTGGCGCTTGCGGGCCTCGCCGCCGCATTCCTGTCCGGCCCCGTTCATGCCCTCGTCTCTTCCCCCATGGCCTCTGCCATCGCCGGCGAAGCACGTGCCGTTGCGATCTCGCTTGAGCCGCATCTCGGCGTACCGCTCATGCTGTCGGTGCTGACCGTCGCTCTGGGCGTCGGTTTCTATCTTGGGCTGACGCGGCTTCGCGCGGCGATCGCCGCCGTCCTCGCCGCTATCGGCTGGGGCCCGGATCGCGGCTTCGACCAGGCGATGCGCGGCCTTGTCCGCCTGTCCTCCGCCGTCACCCGGCGGCTGCAGAATGGCCGGCTCGACACCTATATGACGGCCACCTTCGCCCTGCTGGCGGTCGTCCTCATCGCACCGCCCTTCCTCTATGGCGAACTGGCGCGCGCGCCGGTTTTTCCGCAAGACATCCCACTGCATGAACTCGCCATCATGGCAATCGCGGTGATCGGGCTTGTCGCGGTGGTTCTGGCGCAGGACCGGCTGACGGCGATCGTTTCGCTCGGCATCCAGGGCTTTTCGGTGGCGGTGATCTTCCTGCTCTACGGCGCGCCGGACCTCGCTTTCACCCAGTTCATGATCGAGACGCTCGCCGTCGTCATCCTGGCGCTGGTGATGACGCGGCTAAGGCTTTCGCCATCGGACCATCGGCCGTTTCGCGAGACCCTGCCGGATGCGGCCATCGCGCTTGCCTGCGGGCTCGGCGCGACGCTACTCCTGCTCAAGGTGACCGAAGGACCGTTCAACGCGGCGCTCAGCGATTTCTTCAACCAGTATTCGAAGACGATCGCCCATGGCGCCAATGTCGTGAACGTCATCATCGTCGATTTCCGCGGCACGGATACGCTGGGCGAGATCGCCGTGGTGATGATCGCCGCGCTGGCGATCCTGTCGCTCGTGCGGCTGAGGGCCGGATCGCTCAGGCCCATCGCCGACAACGATCCCGATGCGGAGGAGCCCGGCCGATGAGATCGCTGATCTTCCGCACCGTCGCGCCGGTGATCGTCGGCCTAATGGTCCTGTTCTCGATTTTCGTGCTTTTGCGCGGCCACAACGAGCCGGGCGGCGGTTTCATCGGCGGGCTGATCGCGGTTGCCGCCCTGTCGATCTACGGCATCGCCTTCGGCGTCGAGACCGTGCGTCGGGCGATCGTCGTTCATCCGCTGGCGATCGCCGGGGCAGGGCTGCTTTTGGCGACGCTGTCGGGCCTTTTGTCTATGGTCTTCCATGTGCCGTTCATGACGGGGCTTTGGGTCTATCCGGTCATCCTCGGCGAAGAGGTGCCGCTGTCGAGCGTCATGACCTTCGATATCGGCGTCTACCTGGTCGTCGTCGGCGCGGTCACCTCCGTCGCCTTGTCGCTCGAGGAAAGGGGAGAGGATTGATGGAACCCGTTTTCGCGCTCCTCACCGGCATCTTCCTGGCGATCGCCATCTATCTGCTGATGTCGAAATTCATCATCCGCATGCTTATCGGCGTCGCCATCCTCGGCAATGCCGTCAATCTCCTGATCTTCACCAGCGGCCGGATCATGCGCGGCGTGCCGCCGGTCATCGGGCCGGGTCTCGACGTGCCCGCCGGGCCGGTCGCCAATCCGCTGCCGCAGGCGCTGATCCTGACGGCGATCGTGATTTCCTTCTCGTTCTTCGCCTTCCTGCTGGTGCTCTCCTGGCGCGCCTACAGCACGCTGGGCACCGACAACACCGATGAGATGCGGGTGGCCGAGCCGGACGACGCCGCGCTGCCGCCGCTGGGATATTGACGCGACCATGGCCGCCGTTTCCTCGCCCTCCGCCGATCTGTCCGCAGCGCTGGTTCTTAAGCCGGTGGACGCGCTCGACTGGCTGGTGATCCTGCCCGTCGCCTGGTGCATCGGCATCGGCGCCATCCTGATGATGGTGCGGCACCGGACCTTTCTCCAACCGCTGATCGCCATTGCGGCACTTGGCGTTCTTGTCGGCCTCGACGCAGCGCTTCTGTGGCATGTCTCTCAAAACGGTCCGGTGACCATGGTCATGGGCCGCTGGCTGCCGCCCTTCGGCATCGCGTTCACGGTCGATCTGACCGGCGCGCTGTTTGCGCTCATGGCGGCCGTGGTGGCGCTCGCCGGCGCCGTTGCCGCCGTCACCGACATCAACGGAAGCGGTCGCCGCTACGGCTTCTATCCCTTGCTGATGCTGTTGATGGCCGGCGTCAGCGGCGCCTTCCTGACCGGCGACGTGTTCAATCTCTATGTCTGGTTCGAGGTTCTGCTGATCTCCTCCTTCGGGCTGCTGGTGCTCGGCTCGGAGCGCGAGCAGATCGACGGGGCGGTGAAATACGGCTTCCTCAATCTGGTCGCCACGACGCTGTTCCTGATCGCCACCGGTTATCTCTACGGCATCTTCGGCACGCTCAACATGGCCGACATCGCGGCCAAGGCCGTCGAGGTGCGGGGCACGGCGCCGCTGACGACGCTGATTGCGCTCTTTGTCTTCGCCTTTGCCATGAAGGCAGCGGCCTTCCCGGTGAACTTCTGGCTGCCGGCCTCCTATCATACGCCGCGCATCGTCGTGTCGGCGCTGTTTGCCGGACTGCTGACCAAGGTCGGCATCTATGCGCTGATCCGCGTTTCCGTCATGCTGTTTCCGCTCGAGCGGCAAGAACTCAGCCTCGTCATCGCGCTTGCCGGCGCGCTCACGATGATCACCGGCGCGCTCGGCGCGCTGGCGCAGACTGACACGCGGCGGCTGCTCGGCTATCTCGTCATTTCCGGCATCGGCTCCATGCTTGCCGGTATCGCCGTCGGCGGATCGGGCGGCATCGGCGGCACGGTCTTCTACGCACTGCATTCCATGGTGGTGATGACGGCACTCTATCTGGCCGCGGGCCTTGCCGCCCGTCTCAGCGGTGGCTTTTCGCTGTCTTCGCTGCGTGGGCTCTATACGCGCCATGCGCTGTTTTCGGCGTTGTCGCTGATGCTGTTCTTCGCGGTCGCCGGCCTGCCGCCCTTTTCCGGCTTCTGGCCGAAGGTGATGCTGGTCAAGTCCGCACTCGACACCGGTGCCTGGTGGCTGGCGGGCGCCCTGCTTCTCGCCGGCTTCCTGACGATGATCGCCACGGGGCGGCTGTTCCTGCTCGCCTACTGGCGGCCGGCCGGCGCGGCCGCACCGTCGGGGGAGGTCGCCCTGCCGGCAACGCTGCTGTTGCCGCTGATTGCCCTGACGGCGGTCAGCGTCCTGATCGGGCTGTTTCCCGAGATGTTGCTCGGCCTCGTCCAGAAGGCCGCCTTGACGCTCAACGAGCCGTCCCGCTATCTCCATTCCGTCTTTCCGGCCGGGAGTGCGCCATGAGATTCAGCGTCGTCAATCTGCTGTTGACTTTGGTCTGGGCGGTCGTCACCGGCAGCTTCACCTTGCACAACCTGGTGCTCGGCTTCGTGGTCGGCGCCTTGTCGCTGCTCCTGGTGCGCGAGCAGTTGCCGGCCAGCCTGCATCGCGCCCGCCCGGTGAAAGTGCTGCTGCTGGCGGGATTGTTTCTCAAGGAACTCACGCTGTCGGCAATCAAGGTCGCGTTCATGGTGCTACGGCCGAACATGCGGCTGCGGCCGGGCATTTTCGCCTTTCCGCTGACGATTACGCGCGATTTCGAAATCACCCTTCTCGCCAATCTGATCACGCTGACGCCCGGCACCTTGTCGGTCGACGTCTCGGACGACCGAAAGACGCTTTATGTGCACGCGCTCGATTGCCATGATCCGGCGGCCGAAAGGCGGGCGATCTCCACCGGCTTCGAGCGACGCATCCGCGAGGCTTTTCCGGCATGAGCGCGTCGGCCATCCTTTCTGTCTCGACCACTTTCGCGCTTGTCACCCTGTCGCTTGGCCTGTTGCTGACGGTGGCCCGGATCGTGCGCGGACCGACCCTGCCGGACCGGGTGCTCGGGCTCGATATGCTTGTCGCCATCGCCATTGGCTTCATTGCCGTCATCGCCATCCGCAGCGGCTTCAATCTCTATATCGATATCGCCATTGCGCTGAGCCTTGTCGGCTTTCTTGCAACCGTGGCCTTTGCCCGCTTCATTCTGGCCCGCGGCTTGTCGCCGGAATCAGGCAGCGGCCCACTTGAGGACAGACGTGCCGTGCCAGTGCCGAAGCATGGAGCGGCCATGCCGGCGCGGCGCCAGAAAAAGGGAGGCCGCCGATGAGCGCCGGTCCGGATATGCTGGTGGCGATCGCCGTCAGCGTGCTTTTGGTGGTCGGCTCGATCTTCAGCCTGTTGGCTGCGGTTGGGCTTCTGCGCTTTCCGGACCTCTACACGCGCATGCATGCGGCCTCGAAGGCGGGCACTGTCGGCTCCGGACTGCTTTTGCTGGCCGCGGGGCTGCACGCGCTCGATGTCGCCATTCTGCTCAGAGCGCTCGCCGGATTTGCATTCTTTATTCTGACGGCACCGGTGTCCGCCCACCTTCTTGCCAAGGTCGCCCATCAGGCGGGATACAGGCTCACCAATCTGTCCGTTACCGATCAATTGCCATTGGCAAAACGGAAGTCCGGTAGCCTCTAGTATCCGCAAACACCGCAGCAGATTAGACGTAGAGAATCGCTCGCCCACCAACACAACGCTGTGTCTTTTTTTGGATGTAACGTAATGTTTCCATCACGGTGAGGGTTCGCGCCGCATTTCAAGATGAGTAGGCTAGATCTCGCATAAATTATTATTGGACTTTTCTTTGATCGGTGTTAATCGAGTAAAGGCAAAGTGTCCGTTTCCATATTAATTCGTTGTAAAATTCCAGCATTGGTTGTGAATATTGGTTGTTGCTTTGAGGTTCCGGTATGTCCTGGTGCTTTGGCGACGTATTCAAACCCCGGAATTTGGAGTAATATGAGAGCTTGTCGAGGTTTTACGGTTTCTGTCGAGGGAAATCTTCGAATCAGGATCGTTTGCCGCGCTTTTCGGACATTTTCTTCGCATGTTTTAGTTGTGCTCGCGATCCCGTCGCGGGCATGTTGGAAGAATTCCGATAGGAGAAAGAAAGAATGACGGATCTAACGCTTGGCTCGGGCCATGATCTTCTAGTTGAACTCACCGCGGAGATCGTTGCAGCCTATGTCAGCAATCATGTCGTACCGGTCGCCGAACTCTCGACGCTGATCGGCGATGTGCATGCCGCCCTGAACAACACCAGCAGCCCGGCTCCGGTGGTTGTTGCCATTGAGAAGCCGAAGCCGGCCGTGTCCGTGCGCAAGTCGGTTCAGGATGACCAGATCACCTGCTTGGAATGCGGCGGCACCTTCAAGTCGTTGAAGCGCCACCTGATGACGCACCACAGCCTGTCGCCGGAAGAGTACCGCGAGAAGTGGGACCTGCCGGCCGACTATCCGATGGTGGCTCCGGCCTATGCCGAAGCGCGTTCGCGCCTCGCCAAGGAAATGGGTCTCGGCCAGCGCCGCAAGCGCCGCGGCAAATAAGGACTGGGCGCTCCAGCCCCTTAAGGCAGCAAACCGGCCCGGCGAGACCTGGCCGGTTTTTTACCATCCGCGCGTCGCAGGAGAGCGACATCAGATTCGCGGAGAGAGGAAAATATGCCTAATTTTCTTCGGTTAAATCACTAAAAACCTCGAAAAAACAATGCGCGGTTGCACGAAAGGTGTTCCTTTCATCCCCTCAATCACACTAGGGTGTATGAATTACTTCCTATTTAAAGGAGTAACTCATGCCCCTCTGCAAAGCTGACCCTCCCTCTTTCCGCCCTCCATTTTACGCCGCCGAACCGCAGCCGTCCGGCGGCACGCCAGCGCCAGCCGCTGGAAATCAAATCGGCCGCGCCGCCGTCCGCTCGCAGTGCGGTCACAATTGCAGAGCCCTCGGGACCTGTCCTGCCCGTCGCTGCCCATCTGCGCTGCCGCGTCGTGCGTCAGCTAACGGCGGAGATGGTGATGCTGGTCGGCGAGCGGGTGCCGCTCAGGCGCGACCGCCGGCGCATCAGTTGCCATGTCCGGCAGATCTCCATCTATGCCTGCAATGTCGTGCTGCAGATTTCGCTCACGATATCGGCTACGCCTTCGGCCGCGACCGGACGACCGTCAGCCATGCCTGCAACGTCGTCGAGGACCGCCGCGACGATCCGGCCTTCGATGATTTCGTCGCCTCGGTCGAGCGCGTCTTAACCTCGGTCTTTGGCGCGCCGGGAGGCCGCGAGCATGAGTGATGCCGTCGATGCCGGCCACAAGACTATCGTCCGCCTTGTCCGATATGCCGCAAGTCATTCGGCTGTCTTCATGGAGCCCGTGGACGCAGGCGTGACGCTCTCTTCCGGCGGCGACCGGCCGCAGCGGCATTTCCCTCAAGCCGCGCTGGACCGGGCCTGCGCGTGCCTCGTCGTCCGTGACGGCAACGGCGTCCGCGCCACTTGCGAAGCGCAGGCCTTCCTGCGCCGCGCGCTGCTGGCATCGGAAGACGCGTTTCAGGAGCAGCATCGGGACACTGAAAACCGCACCGTTTCCGTCGGCGGCATCCGCCAGACCGTACGCGTCAATCCGCTGGAATCACCGCTCGGCGCTATCGCCCGGCTGAAGGAGAAATCCGGCCAGGCCTTCTTGGCCCCCGAAGCGCTTGCCGCGGGAGAGCGGCTGCATGCCGATTTCACCCGGGCGCAATTGCAGCCGCGCCTGACCATGGCCTACGAGCCACGGCTTGCGTCCAAGACCAAGGGCGGGGCGGGCGGCACTGCCGACATGTGAGACACGGCGCTCGCAGCGCACATGCGGGTCGGCAGGGCGATGGAGGCGATCGGCCCGGAACTCTGCGGCGTCGCGCTCGATGTCTGCTGCTTTCCGAAGGGATTGGAGCTCGTCGAGAGGGAGCGGCAGTGGCCGGGGCGCTCCGCCAAGCTGATGTTGCGCGCCGCCCTGATGGCGCTTGCTCGTCACTATGCGCCGCCGCGGGCGGCTGGCAGGCAAAGCCATGTCTGGGGAGCGGAGGGGTATCGGCCGGATGCCAGCGGCCCGATGACCGGCCCGTTGACCGGCCCGGTGACCGGTATGTGACCGGCCTTATGCCGACAGCCGCCGGGCAGCCTCGTCCTTGATGCGCTTGACCATCGAGCGCAGGCCGTTGGCGCGCTGCGCGGTCAGATATTCGATCAGGCCCATGCGGCCGAATAGGTCGAGCGCGTCGATCTTGAGGATATCCGAGGCAGGTTTTCCCGAAAAGATCGACAGCACGATGGCGACGAGGCCGCGCACGATATGGGCGTCCGATTCACCTTCGAAGGTAAGGATCGGATCGCTTTTGGCGCTGTCGGCATGGGTGACCAGCCAGACCTGGCTGGCGCAGCCCTGCACCTTGGTTTCGGCCGTGCGCTTTTCCTCAGGCATCTCCGGCAGCTTGCGGCCGAGCTCGATGACATAGCTCATCCGGTCCTGCCAATCGTCCAGATAGGAGCAATTGTCGATGATTTCGGCAAGCGGCGTGATCGGCGATATGTTCATCTGGTCCATACCCTTCATATAGGCGCGATGCCGAGGAGTGTGAAGCGTTTTTGGAAAACATCCCGCTCCCGGCATGCGAATCAGCGGTTTGGCCGGCACAGGGGACGGTAGAAAGAAAAAAGCCGTGAGGGATGAGCGTTCCTCACGGCGGCCGTATATCGGCAGTTCAGGCAGTATGAAGGGAATCGGCGCGGCTACCTTGCCTGAGCCGCCTTCGGCTCGAGGCGCTTCTCCGGCACGGGCACCTTGTTGAAGAGTGGCTCGGCCTCGGCGGAAACCGGTTCCTGCGCCGTGACAGCGGTCGCCGGTACAGGAGTGGCGATGGTGCCGGTCGTCACGGTGTCGCTCGGTTCGGCGAATTGCTGGTCGAGGAAGAGATAGGCGATCTTTGCGCCTTCGCGGGCCCGATGTCCGAGCGCCACGAAGGTCTCGGCGCCCTTTTCGCAGACGTCGGGTTTCTGCACGCAGAGCGCGCTGATATAGCCGAAGGCCTCGGTCGCGGCCGACATCGTGTCGCCGACATCCACCTTCGGACCCTTGTCAAGCGTCGCGCTGCTCGACGGGTCGAGAAACGGCAGAAGCACCAGCACCAGCGAAAACCAGAATGTTCCCTTGATCAGAAACCACATTGTTTTGCCCATCCTTTTGGTCCGGCACCTGACGTCCGGTCTTTGCCGGATTTTCTTCTTGGCGCCTTGTCATCACACCTTAGGCAGGGATTCGGAACATGCCTTTGCCAAAACCGTTCGCATTTGCACCGACTTTTCGTAAAATTGTCGATATCGGCATTTGAACGGTATTTTACGCGCATTTTAACGGTGGCCATTAAGGATCGTGGCAGTGTTGCAGGCAGCGGCCCCGCAAACGCGGGGCGCGCCGAAGGGTCGTTCTGCCACATAGGTTAACAGAGCGGGAAAAACCGCCTGAAATCCGTTGCTTACACCCCATTAACCACAAAAGAGAAAGCCGGACCGATTTGTCCCGGAATGGGATTTTCCGGCGATTCCGCGGGTTTTGCGGCAATTTGATTTATCCTTTCATTAAGCCGCCGGTGCGAAATTCGGATAGGTGAAGTCATCTTCCGGTAAGCCCGTTTTCGGGCCTGAGATGACGACCTCGCATAAGGACGGAACCATGATGGATTCCGGAAAAAGAACGAGCGTACAGGGTTAAACGTGAGCGTATTGCGTAACATTGCTGGCAGGATAACGTCCCGCGTGGACGACGCCGCACGCCTGTGGCTGCCTCGCCGGGTGGCCGGCGAGCCAGAGAGAAGCCGCGAGCTCGCCGTTGTTCGTGCCGTTGCCGCCACCGCTCTCGTTGCTTTCCCCTCCGTTCCGCTGGCGCTGTCCGTTGCCCTGCCGGTTTCGCTTTCGTTGCCCGTCGGTGCGGCACTGGTTGCCGCGGCCGCGCTGATGACGGCGGCGGGCGGCATCGCCTATGTACGCAACCGTCCGGTTGTCCTGCCGGTAGCCGCGCCCGCGCCTGCCGATAATGGCGCCCGGCATTATGATTGCTTCGCCGGCCTCGTCACGATCCACGATATCAGGGGTTCTGTCACCGCCATTCACGGCCGTGACGCGGAATCCTACCTGGCATGCATGCGCAATCCGACGGGTCGCGGTTTTATCGAGCAGATCCACGTTTCCGACCGTATCCTCTTCCTGCAGGCGATCGATGAATTGCGTCAGGGCAATCGCCAGGCGACGATCGATATCCGGTTCGAGCGGCCCAATGTCTTTGCCGAGGGGGAGCAGTTCGTGCACATGCGCTGCGAGATGACCGCGCTCGGTAGCGACGAGGAGCGGCTCGCCTCGATTGTCGTCCAGTCGCGCGACGTCTCCGAGGAGGCGCGCCTGCGGGCCGAGGCCGTCCAGAAGACCCGGCTCGCCGAATCCGCCAATGACGCCAAGACGCGGTTCCTGGCGGCGGTCAGCCATGAATTGCGCACGCCGCTCAATGCCATCCTCGGTTTCTCCGACATCCTTGCCGGCGAATATTTCGGCAAACTCGAAAACGATCGTCAGCGGGAATATGTGGCGCTGATCAACCAGTCGGGCGCACATCTCCTGTCCGTCGTCAACACCATGCTCGACATGAGCAAGATCGAGGCCGGCCGCTACGAACTGATGCCGGAGCCGTTCCGGGTGTCGGAGGTGGTCAATGCCTGCGAAGCGATGCTCGGGCTGCAGGCGCGCGAAAAGGGCGTGCAGCTGACCAGCCGCATCATGCGCACGGTGGGTGAGGTCAATGCCGATCAGCGTGCCCTCCAGCAGATTTTGATCAACCTCGTCGGCAATGCGATCAAGTTCACCGACCGCGGCGGCCTCGTCACCATCGATGCGGAGGTGTCCGGCAGCGATCTGAAGCTGACCGTCAGCGATACCGGCATCGGCATCGCCGAGAGCCAGCTCGCGACGCTCGGCCAGCCCTTCGTGCAGATCCAGAACGACTACACCCGCAAATATGAGGGAACCGGCCTTGGCCTGTCGCTGGTCAAGGGGCTGGTGGCGCTGCATGGCGGCCAGTTCGACCTGCGCAGCCGTGCCGGCGAGGGAACGGTGATCACCGTCACAATTCCGCTCGACGGCTCCGGCATCCGTGTCGCGGACGAGCATGAAGTTGTGGAACAGACAATGGTGGAGTTCCCGCCGCGCCTGAAGGAGCGCACAAGGGAGACGACCAACGGCCGGATGGTTTCGCAAACGAACCGGTCGGATGTCGACGTGACGATTGGAGGCGCTGGTCATGACGGCTCGCAAGCGAAAACAGCCTGAGCGGAAAAAGAAGGCGCAGCGCGGGCCTGGCCTTGCGATGATGGGCCTTGTGGTGGTTGGCCGCGGCCTGATCGTCACCGGCCGTCTCGTCTCGCGCAATCCCCGTCTCTTCGGCGGCTCTGCCGCTTTCGTGGTCGCGTTCAGTTTCGTCGCGGCGAATGCGATGTGGTACCAGCCGGGCGCCCATCCGTCGCCGCTGTTGCGCACCCGCCTGCCGTTCACGCATCCGCAGACGGCCAATCTGGACGAGGAACCGGGTGGCGCCGCGCCGCGCAAGGTGACGACCTTCGTCATCCAGCGGGAGGATGAAACTGCGGCGGCGACTATCGATGAGCCGAAGCCGGAACCCGCAGCTGAGGCGGCGCAAGTCGAGCCGGCGGCAACGCCGGTGACGGGCTCGGCGCTGGTGATCGGCGTCCAGAAGGAACTGGCCCGGCGGGGCCTCTATGACGGTCCGGCCGACGGCAAGACCGGCCCGAAGACCGCAGCGGCGATCACGCGCTTCGAAAAACAGGCCGGCCGGCCAGAAACCGGGGTCGCCAGCGAAACGCTGCTCGCAGCCCTGCAAAGGGAGCCGGCGACGGCCAGGACGCTGACCGCCGCCCGGCCGGCCGAACGGCCCTATGAGAACGTCAAGGGCGGCAAGGGCGAACTCGACCCGGTCGCCGCCGCGATCCGCAATGCCGAGGTCGACCCTGAGTTCATTCCGAAGGTCGATATCCCGGCCTCGAGCGAACTGGTGATGAACATCCAGAAGGGCCTGAGCAACCTTGCCTATAGCGACGTCTCGATCGACGGCGTGGCCGGCGAGCAGACCCGCTCGGCCATCCGCCATTTCGAGAAGCACTACCGCCTGCCCGAAACCGGCCAGCCGAGCGACAAGGTGCTGAAGAAGATGAAGGAAATCGGCGCGCTCTGAAGTGCTGCGTGCACGTCCGACGAAATTCCCGGCGAGCTTTGCCTCTCACCCTGACCTCTCCCCGCAGGCCAGGGCCTCATTGCTTACAGATATGCGGCTTGTTCCCTCTTCCCCCCGGCGGGGAGAAGGTGGCGCGAAGCGCCGGATGAGGGGGTCGGCTGGCGCCGAATTCGCCGAAAAACCCCCTCGTCGCCTCGCATACGCTCGGCACTTCTCCCCGCGGGGAGAAGTGGGAGCTTGTCGCAATCGCCTTCGATCCATATGCGACAGCACTCCCGCCCGACAATAGGGCATCGCTTCATTGGGGGTGTTGCGCGTCTTTCCACCTCGTTGGATGTCAGCTTTCGACAGGATGTGTTCGCCCGCAACCGGGGCGACATTTGCGCTGCAACCCGCACCGGTGTATCTGCCTGCCATGCGCCTGAAATCCGAAATTTTCGTCTCCGCCCTCGTTCGCCGGGTTTTCAACCTCGGCGGCTATGCCGCCGTGCTGCGAAAAGGCGCTGAAGACGCCGGCGCGATTTTCATCCGGCAGCGGTCGCGGCTTGGCAGCGAAACGCTCTATGCCCCCGCACCCCAGAGTTTCTTTGACGGTTCGGCGCCTGGACGGCTGTTCGAGATCCGGCTTGAGGAGGCCGATGGCGAGGTTGTCGATCAGGCGATAGCCCGCGAAATCCGTTTCGATCCGGATTGCTGGGTGGTGGAAATTGAGGTGGATGGTCGCGGCGATCTGTTCGATGTCACCGCCGAAAGGGAAGGCTGACGTCGGTTTGTCAGCGTCCGCGACCGAAAGCCCGGTTCTGCTGGGGGACGGCGCCGTCGCGCGCGGTCGTTTCCTTGGCGACAGGCGTCCGGCGCGGATCGGCGCCGCGTTCGGGCGCAAGATAGGGCTGATGTTCGGCCTTGGCCGCCGCTTCTTCCTGCTCCATGCGCAGCCAGGATTGAAGGCGGAGGCGGCTTGTCTCTGGCGTGAGCGACGCGATGAGCGCATCGCCGCGCGTGGCGCCGCCGAAGCGTTCGCCAAGATCCGGATAGAGCGCGCCAAGGATGAAAAGCGTGTCCGCAGGCTGCATGCCAAGCGCGGTCAGGGCAATGGCGAGTTGCTGGCCGGAGATGTCGAGAAGGATGCGTTCGCCAAGCTCCAGGCTGGTCGACAGGGCGCTCGCAAGGCTGGCGGCGAAAAGATTGGCCTCGCCGGAGCGAGCGAAGCGGACGAGAAGCGCCTCGTGAAGCGGGCTGACGGGCGCGATGACCGGGTCATTTGGCCCGTCCTGCTTGGGCGCGCGGGCAAGCGCCTTGATATCGCTGCGCAATTGTTCTTCGCGCAGCAGTTTCGCAGCGTCCGATGCGGGTGCGGACAGACGCATTTCGGCCGCGGCCGGCACCTCGGGCGTTTTTACGAGCGCGCTGGCCGTCTGGCGGCGCTCGACAAGCGCATCGACCACGTGAACCGATAGGTTTTCGCGGCGGGCAATTGCGGTGGCATGAGCCGGACCCTGGGCGCGGATGATCTGCATGAGGGTCGCATCGCTGATCGAGGTCGAGCGGGTGAGGAAAATCGCGGCAATAGACACTGGCGCGTTGCCGATCAGGAGCGCCACCGATTGCGGCACGTGCGGGCACTGCGAGAGCGCGGCTGCCGCCTGGCGGCGGGCTTCGTCGCTGGAGGCGGCAAACAGGGGTTCGAACAGTTCCGCAAATTGCTTGAGGTCGGACCGGCGCGGATGGCGCAATCCCTCGAAGCCGGTCACGGTCGCCATCAGGACGACGTCCTTCAGCCGTCCTGCCTGCGGCCTTTCCAACTCACGAAACCGGTCCGCCACGGATACACCCACTCGTACATACACACCACTGTCCCGATTTCGGACGAACGGTCTTTCCGGTCACCCGAAGGGATATCGAAATCTCAGGCAAAATCGGAGGGCATCGTTCGAACGTCGTGGCCGACACCAGTGTCAATGACGCTAAAGCGCTGAAAACATTGGCGCCGGCACAGTTCATGCCGACCCTGCCGATCATGGCTGAATGATCGGGAGAGAGTACGGCCACGTGGTTAACATTTCGTTTACCGATCGAAAAGGACGGTACCGGCATCTTGTATACAGGTGTCGCGGCAGCGGCATTGCGGCCGCTGGAAGGTTGCCCGGGAACGCAGAACGGGCGGCATCATGCCGCCCGTTGCAATGTTTGCGGGAAACCATGTCAATCGCAGCGGTCATCGCCTGGCCGGCAACGGCGGCGGCTATCCCGGTTCCGGCTATGGTCGCGGTCCGTGTCGCGGCGCTGCACGCGTGGGCGATCCCTGTCACGCTCGCGCCTGTCGCGGAATTCCCGGACGTCGTCGCGGCGACGGCGCTCGGCGCGGTCACGATCACGGTTGCGGTCACGGCGCTCGATGCGGTCCCGACCGCGGTCACGGCGTTCGATACGATCTCTGTCGCCGTCTCGGCGTTCGATACGGGCCCGGTCGCGGTCGCGGCGAGAGCGTTCGAAGACCTCGCCATCATCGCCGCGGCGCATACGGTCGAAGGCCTCGTAGTCGCGGCGAATGCGGCGATCGCGCTGATAACGATCCCCGTCGGTATCACGGCGATAGTAGTCGCGGTTGCGGCGGTAGTCGTCGCGATCACCGCGATAGTAGTCCCGCTGCCTGTAGAAGTCGCGGTTGCGGTAGTAGCGATCCCAATAATTGCCGATCTCGAAGGTCACAAACGGAATACCGAGCGTGTCGTAATAATCCGGCTCCAGGTAGACGCGGCTTTGCTGGTACTCCACCTGCACGTAGCGGGCCGCGACCCAGCCGCGAGCGTAGTAGAAGGACACGTCGCACCAGGCAATGTCGGCAAGACAGCCATGGATTTCCACCGACGTGCCGACGGGAATGACGGTGACCGCCGGATAGCCCGTGCCCGGTCCCGACCGCATGTTGACATTGGCAGTGGCAAAGCCTGCCGCCGCCTGTGCGGTGGCGGGCAGCAGAAACGCGGCTAGCGCCAGCAAAGCGGCCTTCCATGCATGTTTTCGATATGTCGTCATCAACTCTCCATCCCTATCGATCGGCGTCGGGTCCGCTGCGGCGACCGTGCCATTCGTTGGCGCACACACCTTTGTTTTTATGTCTTTTTTGAGATGACACCTTTTCAAAAGCCGTGCGTGTTTCACGGAGAAACGCGAAAGCCACGCCCTTCGTTCCGAGGAGGGTGAATGGCGCCTGCCGGGAACGGGGCCAGCGAAAAACCGGGAACCAAAGACAGGCTGGCGCGTTGAGACGACGTTGGAAAAGGAGCCCCTGACATGGTCGAAAAGAAATTCGCAGCCGTACCGAATGAAGCCGAAATCGACGGGAGTGCCGCACGGGTCGATCTCGACAACCAGATCGCCGAATTGCGCGCCGAGATCGCCCGGCTGACGGAATCCGTTTCAGCCATCGGCACGGGCGCAAGGGCCGTGGTGGCGTCCGAAGCCGAAGTGTTGACTGAACGCCTGCGCGAACGTGTCCGCGAGGAGCCCGTTTCGACCTTGCTGGCGATCGCTGGAGTTGCCTTCGTCATCGGCCTGCTGGCAAGGCGGTGATCACCGGGGCGTTTGCCCTGTTCCCTTCGGAACGGCGGCGCCTCGATTGCTCGTCTATTGTCATTTTTGAAAGCGGAAGGCTTTGTCCGGTGTTATCGTCCGAGCAAATCAGGTCGGCAAATTAACCAAGAGCAGCGATTTCTATCGCTAGGATTAGGGTTTTGACCGTTAAGGAGCTATTAACTATCGTATGGCTCTATCGGATAGCCGGTGGCAGATCACGCGATCTGCAGACGGCCCCGCTTTTAGGAATGGCATGACATCCGGGTGTCCCGGAAGAAGGAGCAAACGAGAAAGGCGCAGATGTCCGGGCGAAAGCTTGAGGAACGCGTCGGCCCGCAGAACGGGCAGGGTGAAATAAACGATAGTTCATCCGTCTCAACCAGATTTTTGGAGACGAGCATGGCAGAAGTTATTCGAATAGAGGACCGCCTTACGCGGGCACCGCCGAAGCCGGCGATGGGTCCTGTTGCGCCGAGCAACGCCGTCATCCTGTTGTTCACCGGCATTCGCTACGAGCGGCTGGACGGCCACAGGGGTGCAACGCCGCCGAAACCGGTTCCCGACCAGACCAAGAAACATTGAGATATTTTTGAAGCCGGTGCGACTCAGCCCCGCCGCACCTTCTCCGACACACGCCCCTGAATTTTGAGTTTTGCGGCTCAGCGCCGGAACGGCTCGCAGCTCGATTCGGCGAGAAAATTACGCACGGGCTCTTCGAAACTGTCGGTTGGGGCGAGCGCACGCAGCACGGCATAACCTTCCTCGTCCGGCATTTCGACCATGATCGACTGGGCGAGGCTTGCAGGCGGCGTCTTTCTGAGATCGACCAGCTGGATCGGCGTTGCCATCACCAGATCGAGATTGCCGTTCACTGCCGTGTGGTCGTTCATGCTGAAAATCTCGTTGGAATCAGCGTCGTAGATCGACAACGACCAGAAGGGGACTGCGCCCTTGGCAAGGAACCGGACGGCGCCGGCGCTGACTGAAAAGCCGCAGACGGCGACGCGCAGGAACGGGTCCTCATTGGCAAGGCCGGTCGGGCCAGGCTCATTGGTCAGCGGGAAGAAGCTGTCCATTTCGTAAAGACCGAGCACCCGGCTATAGGCATCCTTGCCGGTGAACTGCGGCAGCGCCAGGATGATGACGATGTGCAGCAGTGCGGCACCGACGAGGCCGACGAGGATGGCGAAGAGAACACTACGCATCCTGGCATCCCGTCTTGACGATCTTCGGCATGGCGAGATCGATGAGGCCGGAGGAGCCGGCGGTCGGGGTGTCGAGCAGGGTCAGCACCAGTTTGAAGGCGCCGATGTCACGGATCGCAAGCCAGTTGTCGGGTTGGGCGACTGCGGAGACATGGATCACAAAAGAGCTATCCGGCTGGCGCAGAACCGTCCAGGCATTGATCGCGCCGGGCAAGGCCGGATCGGCCTTCATCGGCTGGTCGTTGGCGCTGGTCGAATAGAGCGTCCAGAAGCGGGCCGGCGGGGTGACGCCGGTTATATCATAGGAGCAGCCGGAGGAGAGCTTTTCGCCGGCGCTGTCGGTGGCTGCGGTGAACGGCAGGCCCTCGGCGCCACCATAAAGCAGCTTGCCTGCGCGCGCCCGGTGCGCCTTGGCATAGGGGTCGGTATTCTTCGTCTGGGCATCCGGAAAGGCGACCCAGGGGCCGAGCGCGATCGCCCCGAAGCCGACCGTTGCCTTCAAGGCCGAGACGGTCGAGACGATGCCGACGCCGAAGGCGACGCACAGGGCAAGGGCGACGAGGAGAGGGATGCGGAACAAGGGCTTACCTTGGGGATGAAGGTTGAATGGCAGGCGAACGGCGTTTCGAGTTCGTTGCGGCGTGCCCCCCTCTGTCCCTTCGGGACATCTCCCCCACAAGGGGGGAGATTGGCAGCAAGCGGCCGCCGGCACCGGCAATAAGCTGTATTTTCGATTGCGCGGAGGCGTGGGAAAAGAACGATCTCCCCCCTTGAGGGGGAGATGTCACGTGGTGACAGAGGTGGGTGAGCCATACATTCATCACTTGAACGCTCCGGCGCCGACGACCCGCACAATGTGCTGGCAGACGTTGTCGATATCGCGAAGAACATCGTCGTTCCAGAAGCGCAATACGGTCCATCCAAGCGACGACAACAGATCATCACGAACATCATCGTGAAGCCGCTGTTCTTCCCGTCCATGACCGGAGCCATCGACCTCGACAATGATCGTGTGCTCGGGGCATGCGAAATCAACGACATAGCCGGCGATCGGCAATTGTCGGCGGAAGCCCATGCCCATCAGCCGATGCGCGCGAAGCTCGTTCCAGAGCTTCAACTCCGCATCCGTCATCGCCTTGCGCATTGAGCGGGCGTTTTTTCGGACAACGGGTCTGACATCAGAGTCCGGCAAAACACCCCCTTCTGTCCCTGCGGGACATCTCCCCCTCAAGGGGGAGATCAGGGGAAGCCCACCCCCCGCTGCATCAAAAACCTCGCCCGCAATTGGCAGCCAGCGAGGGAAAAGAGCAATCTCCCCCCTTGAGGGGGAGATGTCACGAAGTGACAGAGGGGGGTGACCGGGCGGGAGGCTCGCGATCGAAGTGCAGACCTCAGCGTCCCGCATTCCGTCCTCCCTTGACGATCTCGCCGGTGGATTGCAGGTCGATCCCGGCGACTTTGCCGGGCAGGTCGGCCGGCGCCTTCAGCGGGGCAGCGGTGTTGAATTTCTCGGCGATCGATTTCAACAGGCGGGTCACGTCGGACGAGAGCGAGCGGGGGCGCACGAGTGGGGGAAGTGCGTTTTCATCCACGGGCTTGGCGGCTGCGCCCTCGGCCTCCTTCTTCTTGGCGTCGGGGCCTGGCAGCGGGTTTTCGATGCCGGGGATGGCGCGGTGCTCGATGCCCTGCTCGGCATAGTCCATCAGCCGCTTGAAGGTCATGGCCGGAAGCGAGCCGCCGGTCATGTTGTTGGTCGAGGTATAGTCGTCATTGCCGAACCAGACCGCGGTCGTGTAATCGCCAGTGAAGCCGACGAACCAGGCGTCGCGATAGGCCTGCGTCGTGCCGGTCTTGCCGCCGACGACGATGCCGTTGTCGAGTGCCGCCTTGCGGGCGGTGCCGATGATCGGGATCTGGGTCAGCATGTAGTTCATGTTGGCATTGGCTTCCTCGCTGACGACGCGTTTGGCCGGTGGTTCGTCGCGGCCGAAGTCGTAGAGGATATCGCCGTCGTAATTGAGGACCTGGCTGATGCCGTGGCGGCGTGCCTGCAGGCCGCCGGCGGGGAAGACGGCGTAGGCCGTCGCCTGGTCGAGAACCGTGACCTCCGATGTGCCGAGCGGCATGGTCTTGTCGGTGCGGATCGTGGTTTCGACACCCATCTTCTTGGCCGTCGCGGCGATGATCTCGGTGCCGAGCTCATCCTTGGCGAGGCGGACAGGAACGGTGTTGATTGACTTGGCGATGGCGGTCAGAAGCGTGACCCTGCCGGAATAGCTGCGGCCGTAATTCTGCGGCGACCAGCCGCGCCAGGTGACCGGCGCGTCGCTGATGGTCGAATCCGGCTTGAAACCTTTTTCCATGGCGGCCGTGTAGGTATAGACCTTGAAGGACGAGCCCGGCTGGCGCAGCGCCTTGGTGGCACGGTTGAACTGGCTCTCGCCGTAATCCCTTCCGCCGACCATGGCGCGCACGGCGCCGCCATTTTCGATCATCACCATGGCGCCCTGCTTGACCTTGTAGCTTTCGCCATATTGCCGAAGGCTCGCTTCGACCGATTCCTCGGCGGCCTGCTGCAGGCCCATGTCGATCGTGGTGCGCACGACGAGGGAGTGTTGGGCGAACGGCGCGGCAATGCGCTGCACCTCATCGAAGGCCCAGTCGAGGAAGAAATCGGGGGCCTGGACCTGGGCCCGGTCGATGACGGTCGCCGGATTGAGGCGGGCGGCGATCACCTGTCCTTCGGTCATCAGGCCGCCCTGGACGAGGTTGGTCAAGACCTCGTTGGCGCGGGCACGGGCGGCCGGCAGGTTGACATGCGGTGCGTAGCGGGCAGGCGCCTTGAACAGGCCGGCGAGCATGGCGCTTTCGGCGAGATTGATATCGGTGATGTTCTTGCCGAAATAGAACTGCGAGGCCGCCGCTGCGCCGAACGTGCCGCCGCCCATATAGGCGCGGTCGAGATAGAGCCGCAGGATCTCTTTCTTCGACAGGTTGCTTTCCAGCCAAACGGCAAGGAAGGCCTCCTTGATCTTGCGCTCGATGGTGCGCTCGTTTGACAGGAACAGGTTCTTGGCGAGCTGCTGGGTCAGCGTCGAGCCGCCCTGGACGACGCCGCCGGCGCGGGCGTTTTCGGTCATGGCACGGGACAGGCCGAGGAAGTCGATGCCGTAATGATCGAAGAAGCGGCGATCCTCGGTTGCCAGCACCGCCTTGATCAGCGTGTCCGGCAGTTCGTCGATCGGCACGGAGTCTTCATGGATGATGCCGCGATGGCCGATTTCGTTGCCATAGCGATCCAGGAAGGTGACGGCGAAATCGCTCTGGGCGCGCCAGTTGCCCTTGGTCTCCTCGAAGGCCGGCAGCGCCAGCGCCAGCATCAGCACGGAGCCGGCGGTGCCCCAGGTCATGCACTCGCCGAGCACTTCGAACAGCGCCTTCTTCCAGCCGCGCACGGTAAAGCGGCGGAAGAAGATGGTGAGGTCCTCCCACCAGACGCCGAGACGGAAACCGGCATTCCAGACGGTCGAATCGATCCAGGAATCGACGCGCAGCAGGATATGGCGCTTCCTCGGGCGGTCATCCCGCGGGACGCCGTCATTTTGGGTCCGGTTGTCGTCTTGGTTTGGATCCTGCACGGCGATAGGCGTCCTGATGGCTCGGTTCCCCGGGCCGATATTTGCATGGGGCGGGTTTCTATTCTATGCCGATATCGATAATGAGCCTTAAAAAACCGGCAATCTTTTGTAAAATTGTCGCAGAAATCGAACACAAGAAAGTACGAAAATCATGGGCGCCGAGCCCTTCTGGAGGACAAAAAGCCTAGCCGAGATGACCAATGCGGAGTGGGAAAGCCTCTGCGACGGTTGCGGGCTCTGTTGCCTCAACAAGCTCGAAGACTGGGATACGGGCGAGATCGCCTGGACCAATATCGGCTGCACGCTGCTCGATGGCGAGAGCTGTCGCTGCAAGGACTATCCGAACCGGCAGGCGACGGTGCCCGACTGCATCCAGCTGACGCCGGAGGAGGTCGAGACGCTCACCTGGCTGCCGCCGACCTGCGCCTACCGGCTGGTGCGCGACGGGCATGATCTCTACTGGTGGCACCCGCTGGTGTCCGGCGACCCGGAGACGGTGCATCAGGCCGGCATCTCCGTGCGCGGGCGGACCGTGTCCGAGGATGACGTCGATGTCGAGGATTTCGAGGATTATCTGGTGGACTGGCCGCTGACGGTGGGGGCGGAGGCGAAGGGGTAGGCTATTCGGCAGGCTCCTCGGATTTCTGCAGAGGTTCCTCGGTTTTCTGCAGGGTCTTCGGCGCGACGTTGCGCCAGGCGGTCTCCATCACGTGCTCGATAATCTCTTCGTCGGCATCCATGAACCAGACGGAGGTCCAGCCCTTTTCGCCCCAGCCGCCGGGGACCGCGGCGCAGACGCTGGGTTCGGTTTCGATCAACATCCTCTGCTGATCGGGCGTGAACTTGAAGACGGCCCGGCCGGCTTCCGGCAAGGACATGAAGATACGCTTGCCAACGCGAAAATCGCGTTTTCCGAAATGGGCGCTTTCAACCGCACCCGGCAGGCTCAAAGCCCACTTTTCCAGGTCCTCGGTCCTCATGGTGGAAGATTACCACGCATCGTTAAATGTACAAAATTAAGAAAATTATCCGTAATAGGAAAATAATCCTAATTATATACTTGACGTACCAACATTCGAAAGGCATGATTCGAAGTGCGTGACAGGCCGGTTTTTGACGTCTTGAGAATCTGTTACCCTACTGCGACAACCAGTGGGGTAGGCAACGTGAAACGCGTCAATCTTCTTGAATATTTTGAGTTGGCCGAAAGTCTCCAAAGCACCAAGAGGTCTCTTTCAGTCGAAAAAGCGAAAGCTGGGAATATTTTTTTTGGGGTAATGGGGCTTCCGCAAAAACTCGAATCTTTCATAGCTAATGATAACGGATTTGGGACGTGCAAACGGGTAGCGAACGACTTGCTGACCTGTATAAATGATTGGGTCTCAGAGAACGTCATGCCCAACGGGTCTTATTCTACAGAGCTGTTTGAGACCGAGTTGTCTAGCTGGCAATGGGGTAATATTTCGAGGAAAATAGATTCCTTCCGCAGTGTTTTTGAAGCGGAATGCCATGACATAGATATCTATTCGGTGGGCCAGATCGCGATCTACAAAACTCAAGCTCTTGTATCTGATGGGGCGAACATCATCGCCGGGGAATACAGGGCGGATATTTCAGAAGCCGCTTTGAACGAATTTAACAATGCAGGGAAATGCCTTGCGTTTGACCTGCCAACAGCGTGCGGGTTCCATGCTCTCCGGGGTCTTGAGCTAGTCTTGGACGATTATCTGTCTTCCTTCGCTGTTAAGACCGATAAATTCAGGAGCTGGAACGACTATATACAGGCGGCGAAAAAGCTGATTGATGACCAAGCCGCCGTTGATAAACCTTCTCCGAAGGTCGCGGCGATGCTTGATAGAATGCGAGAGCTTGATCGCAACCCGCTCATGCATCCCCGAGATACACTTGATATTGTGGGCGCAGATCAGCTCTTTAAATTGGCGGCTATCACAGTGGGCGAAATGGTGCGAGACGCACGACGCGTTAAGCGCGCCCAAAAGGTGGCGCTAATCGCAAGCAAAGCCGGAGCAGAGTTGTCCGATGGACAGGCAGCAGAATAACGATATTGACGAAAAGAAGGGTGACGAGGTTCTTCGGCGCATGTTGAAGACGCCACCACAGCCTGACGTTAAGCCCCAGGTAAGCAAAGGTGGCTTAAAACAGAAACCGGGCGGCAATCCCGCGAAGAACAACCGCCCGGAAGATCAGTGACTTATGCCACCATCACTTTTTGATGGTCTCAACTACATGGGTACGGGGCTTGTTTACGGCGGTTTTCACCGTTGTAAAACGTCCTGTAACCGCACTGCGGCCGATTTTGGTTGCCTTAGCCATTTCGCTCACCTCCTTTCTCGGGCAGTAGCCCGCCTGTGAAGGTAATGTCCGATAGGAGCCGCGCGAATCACAAAACAACCAGTAATAATATCGCCTATTAGCAATCTCTGAGTCTATGGGCGATTCTTCTTTCGTTTTCGCATTAGCTTTCGAAGCTTTTGCTTAGGCGTCAGCGCCTTCGTCAGCCCGCCGATAAGTAAGACGCTTGCCACGAGCGCCAGCAATAAGCTGTTCGGCGCGTTCGGCATCTGAGATTTTCAGGGCGGTTCGGCGGTTATACCTGAAATCAAACTCGGCAAGATAACGGTGAAGATGGGCTTCACCGCAATGCTGGTAAACGCCAATCATGCCGCGCTTAAAGACAGAGAAGACGCCCTCGATCGTGTTTGAGTGGATAGCAAAACCGTCCTCATAACGAACGTATTCCTTGCGGGAATGCTTCGTTGTCTTGTGGCTGGCGTATTCCTTGCCGGTTTCGGTGTAGAGGCGGCTTTCGTCGGTGATGAGGTTGGTGTCGCGAGACACGTTGCGAACCAGAACATCGCGAACACTGTCCTTGGTGGCGTGGTTGATATGGAAGGTGCGAACCTTCCCGCCGCGCTCTACAAGGCCGATCACAACGCGCTTGTGAGCGCCGCCAGCCTTGCCGCTCTTGGTTGGCGTCGCGATACGGCCACGAGACAGCTGGGCAGGAGTTTCGCGCTTGCCGATGTAGGTTTCGTCGGCTTCAACGGTCTTGCCTTCGCCGCCGATGGGGCCAGAGGATTTAACGTCTTCCTTCATGGCTTCACGAATACGGTGCGCCATAAACCAAGCTGTCTTGTATGTGACGCCAAGCATACGATGGAGCTGATGGGCGCTCATTCCCTTCTTCGAAGCGGCCATGAGGTGAGTGGCAAGAACCCACTTGTTCAGGCCGATCTTCGAGCGCTCGAACACGGTGCCAACAGTCACGGTGAAGGGACCGCGGCAAGCGTTGCACTTATAGACGCCTGGGCGGGTGGATTTTCCGGCCAGCTTTGTAATCGCCGTCTGATCGGAGTTGCCGCAATGAGGGCAGATCGGGCCATTCGGCCAATGGATCGCCTCAAGGTGTTCGCGAGCCTTTTCGGCGTTGGTGTAAATCTCGTTGGTCAAATCGAACATCGGCTATCTCCTTGGGATTATTGATACCAAGAAGGTCGTGGTACGTCAAGTATATAATTAGGAAAATAATCCTTGACGCCGTCGCGGCGCTTTGATAGGGTTATGGCACAGTCGGAAAAGTGCGGTTGGGGTGGCGGTTTCGCTTTATCGTCGGACGGTCACCCCACCCCGGAGCTTCGCTCCGACCCTCCCCCTCAAGGGGAGGGTGAGTATCCGGCGCCTGGTATCATCAGCGTAGCGACGCTGCTCTCAAGGACATTGCGATGACGTCTGATCTGGATTTCGATCCGGAGCTCTTCGGTTTCTGGCCGAAGGCGCCGGTCTATGACGGCTTGCGGCCGGGCGGCGAGGCGGAGCTCGAGGCCATGGCGCGGCACGTCATTCTCGACACGAAGGCCGAGCGCACCTCGCTCGACGACCTGCAGGACATGCTGAACGGCATGACGAAGGAATTGCGCGAGCAGATGCAGCAGTTCCAGCGGCTGCGCGAGGCGGCGCACGAGCGGGAAACCGAGGCTGAGGGCGACATCGACCGCAAGCTGATCCAGGCCGACGACAAGGCGAGCATCGAGGCGATGTCGCTGATCGTGCGAACCCTGGAGAAGATCGACAGCCTGCAGAGGACGATCGTCCGCGACCGGGAACTGCAGGCGGAGCAGAATTTGGATGAAGAAGGGTACGACGCTCTTGTGCGCGAATTCAACAGCCGCATCGAGGAGCAGGCCCTCCAGTTGTCGCGAGCGGAAAGCGCCGAGAGGCCGAAGGCGCGGCAAAGAATGCTGCGGCTGAGCACGCGCCTGCTACAGACGCCGTCGGCGTGCCGCGAGGCGGCGGACCCTCCTGAGCCCTGGCTCGTCGAGGCGGCGCGGCAGTTCTTCGACCTGGAAGATGATCTCGATCGGGAAATGGGCAGCGTGCTGGAAGAGCGATACAACGGTCGAGAACTGATCGGGGCACTGAACGCCGGACTTGCAGCGCCGCTCAAGACCTGCAACGCGCCCTCACGCGAGGCGGCGCCAAGCGGCGGCGATAGCGGGGCGAAAGTGGCGGACGAGGCCGGCTTGTTCCCGAGTGCTGCAGAGCCGCAAGCCGAAGCTGGTCGCGGGCGGAGATCGAGGCGCTGAAACTGCGCGACGCCGGGCCGCTCGGCCGCATCGTCGTCGCGGCCGATCCGCCCTCCGGCGGGGGCCGGGAATCCTGTTGTGGTATCATTGTGGCTGGCCTCGACCGGACCGGGCGCGGCGTCGTGCTGGCGGACTGCTCGGTTGAGGGCGCAAGCCCGGCCGGATGGGCGGGCTCAGTGGTCAAGGCCTATCGGCGGTTTGATGCCGACCGGATCGTTGCCGAGGTCAACCAGGGCGGCGACATGGTGCAGGCGGTGCTGAAGGGCATCGACGCGCACTTGCCGGTGACCGCGGTCAGAGCCTCGCGCAGCAAGTGGTTGCGGGCCGAACCGGTCGCCGCGCTCTACGAGCAGGGGCGGGTGGTGCATGCCGGCTCGTTTCCGGCGCTCGAGGACCAGATGTGCGATTTCGGGCCGGACGGACTGTCATCGGGACGCTTGCCGGACCGGCCGGGCGCGCTAGTCTGGGCGCTGACTGCACTGATGCTGGAAGGCGGCGGCGAGCCGCGGGTGCGGGGGATTTGATCTACCTCCCCCTTGAGGGGGGAGGTCGCGACGAAGTCGGGGTGGGGGTGATCCATTGCGTGCCGCAGAAAGTCACCCCACCCCGGAGCTTCGCTCCGACCCTCCCCCTCAAGGGGAGGGTGAATGGCGGCTTATTTGCGCGGTGTGGAGGCCGACGGTTTGGGCGCGGCCGACGCGTTTTCGCGCATCTGGCGCCATTCGGTTTCGAGGCGTTCGAACTGGGCCTGGGAAATTTGCTGGGCCGGCATGGGCGATCCTCTCTTTGGTTTTGCAGCCACCGGTAGCGTCGAGGGCACCGAAAACCGGTCCGGACGAGGCAATACGATGGAAAAATCAGGATGGGATGATCAACGGTTGTCGTCGGTGCTGCTGGACGGCTTTTGGACGGAGGAGGCATTGAGGCGCATCTGCTGCCAGGCGTTTTCGAACCGGTCGAGGATGTGCTGGGGGACCGTCGAGCGGGTCGTGTCTGGCTGTATCTTGCTCTCTGCGTTCATGCGATCCTCCTTGACGAAAGGGCAATGTCATATTGCTGTCTTCAAATTCCACATCCCAAAGGTAAAGTAAATCAGCAGATTAAATAGTTTAAACGATTTAAATTGATTAAATCGATTTAGAGTCACGACTTTTTTCAACGGGATGAATGGCGGTGGAGCGACGATGACGATGAACCGGGCAGCCTTTTTCAAAGCGGTACGTGCGTCACTTTTCGACGATGTCCTGAAGCAGGGCCAGGTCGAGGGGTTGACGGCGATTCTCGATCGCTGGGCGCAGATGCCGGCACCGGCAGACAGGCGCTGGCTCGCCTACATGCTGGCGACAGCCCATCATGAAACGGGCCGCACGATGCAGCCGGTGCGCGAAACCTTCGCAAAGACAGACGAGCGGGCGATCGCCATTCTGGAGGCCGCGTTTCGCAAGGGCAGTCTGCCTTCGGTGTCGGTTGCCTACTGGCGGCGCGACGGCGAGGGCAAGAGTTGGCTCGGGCGCGGGCTGGTGCAACTGACGCACAGGGCCAACTATGAGACGATGGCGGCGGCGACGGGGATCGACCTGCTCACCCATCCGGAGCGGGCGATGGAGCTTCCGGTCGCCGTCGATATCCTGTTTACGGGGATGCAGAGCGGCGCCTTTACCGGCAAGAAACTCGGCGACTATTTCTCTCTTTCCCGGGAGAGCTGGACGGGTGCCCGGCGGATCATCAACGGCCGCGACAGGGCGGAGCTGGTGGCGAGCTACGGCAAACAGTATCTCGCGGCGCTCAGGCTCGCACCGGGCGCGCCGCCGGCGACCGGCCGGGTAACGGAGCCGAGTCCAGGACACGACAGTTTTGAGAGTACCCCCCTCTGTCACTTCGTCACATCTCCCCCTCGAGGGGGAGATCGGGAGTAAGAGGCCCGCCCACGCCAATCTCCCCCCTTGAGGGGGAGATGCCCGACAGGGCAGAGGGGGAAACGGCCACGTCGTCTATTGTGTTTTACCGCGACGCATTTTTCCCGGATGTGTCGTCTTGGTTTCAGACCCACCCATCGGTGCATCGAGGATTGAGACACCATGAAAAATCCATTTCGTCTGCCGTGGCGCTGCCCGGCGGAGAGCGAGCGCCTGCGCGAAACCAAGGCGGCGTCCGGCTTCATCGCGATCGCGCATGAGGGCCGGGCGCGCTGGACCGGGCGGTCCTATGCGGCGCTTGCCCGCGAGGGCTTCATGAGGAACCCGGTGGCGGACCGGGCAGTACGGCTGATTTCGGAAGCGGCGGCGGCGGTGCCGCTGCTGCTCTACGAGGGGACCGGGGAACGCAGCGAGCACCCGCTGCTATCGCTGCTGGCGCGGCCGAACGGCCGCATGGCAGGGGTCGATTTCCTGGAGACGCTCTACGGCCATCTGCTGCTGTCGGGCAATGCCTATGTCGATGCGGTCAGTGTCGGTGAGGCGCTGCGGGAACTGCATCTGCTGCGGCCGGACCGGGCGAGCATCCGCGAGGGCCGCGACGGCTGGCTGGAGGCTTATGAATACCGGGTCGGCAATCATCTGCTGCGGCGGATCGCGGCGAGCGAGGGGGGCCTGTTGCATCTGCGGCTCTTCCACCCGCTCGACGATCATCTCGGATTTCCGCCGCTGGCCGCAGCACAGATGGCGCTCGATCTCTCCAATGCGGCGGCCACCTGGAACAAGGCGCTGCTCGACAATTCGGCCTGGCCTTCGGGCGCCTCGTCTATCAGCCGAAGGAGGGCGGCAATCTTTCGGCCGACCAGTACGACCGGCTGAAGACGGCGCTGGACGAAAGCTATTCCGGGCCAATGCGGGCGGGCCGGCCGTTGCTGCTCGAAGGCGGGCTCGACTGGAAGGCGATGGGGCTTTCGCCGAAGGACATGGATTTCGTCGAGGCGAAGAACGGGGCGGCACGCGACATCGCGCTCGCCTTCGGCGTGCCGCTGATGCTGATCGGCATTCTCGGCGACAACACCTATGCCAACTACCAGGAGGCCAACCGTGCCTTCTATCGGCTGACGATCCTGCCGCTGATCAGCCGCACCGCCGCAGCGCTGTCCGGCTGGCTGTCGGCGCGTTTTGGCGAGACGCTGACGCTGGTGCCGGATCGCGACCAGGTGACAGCGCTGACCGGGGAGCGCAGCGAAGTCTGGACACGGGTGAAGGACGCGGATTTCCTGAGCGACGAGGAGAAGCGGCAGGCGGTGGGGTATTGAGGGAAGGGACCATTGCTGGTAATTTGTTATACGGCGTATAACAAAAGGATGTGATGATGACCAAGCCTGTTCTGTCCGATCCGATCGCGCTGCGTCTGCCGGTGGATGTGCTGGCCGATATCGAGACAATCGCCAAGGCCTCGGACCGATCCCGTAGCTGGGTGATGGTTCGCGCGATGCGGTATTATCTGGCCACAGAAGGCAAGGATATTCTGGAGATTGAGCACGCCCGCGAAGGCATGCGTCAAGGCAAGTTTCAGGATATGGACGGATTGCTGGAGGAATTGGAGGCGTTGAACAAGGATGATGCCGCTTGATGAAGCTGCGCATTTACGACGATGCCGCGGCTTATCTTAGAGCCGAGCGCGCATACCTTGTCCGCTTCGACAAGCGGGCTGCATCGGCGATGATCCGGCAGCTGCGGCAAACAATGGAGATGTTGCGGCGATTTCCTCAGGCGGGACAAGCATTGGAAGGCTCGAGGCGTGCGCCGCTTTTCTGTGCCGCCCTATCTCATAGACTACGAAGTGGTGGACGGAATTCTCAGCGTCCTCATCATACGTCATGCGCGTCAGCATGATCCGGATATTTTCTCCGACCCAAGCGATGACTTCGAAGATATCTGATTATTTTCAGATGCTTGAAGTGATCTCCGGATTCTTCTTGCTGGTCTGCTGCACCGGCGCCCGAGGTCGTGGATTCGGTTTCTGAACATCACGCCGCAGCCGATTCAAAAGATTAAGAAAACCGCCGCGGCTGACGCAGCGTCAGGCAGCGCCTGACCTTGCGGAAGAAGGCCGCAGGCGCGTGAGACTCGTCCAGTTTTCATAATAGCATCAATGGCTTAATAAATGGCTGATTTTGGCAATGACCCTGGCCTTTGGGCCGCCAAGGGTATCGGCTCGGTAGCCGGTGCTGCCGTATCGCTTGTGTACATGCTGCCCAAGGGCAGGCGCGAGGCGGGCTCCCGTTTCTTCACCGGGATGGCCGGCGGGCTGATCTTCGGCGGACCTGCCGGCCTGTGGATCGTCGCCAAGCTCGGGATCGGCGGCAGTCTTTCCGGCACCGAGGTGATGCTGACCGGATCGGCTGCCGCCAGTCTTTCGGCGTGGTGCGTGCTCGGCGCGGTGGCGAGGGTGGCGAAACGCTACGGCAGAAAATAGCGGCGGCGATCGCCGTCCCATTCCAAACATCGGAGATACCCATGACAACCGACAGCTTGTCTGTCTGGCGAACGAAGAAGTTTGCCAATCTGACGCTTGCCGGGGTGACAGGGGAAGGGCGTTTTTCCGGCTATGCCAGCATTTTCGGCGAGGTCGATCTCGGCAAGGATGCGATCGAGCCGGGGCTTTTGCACAGTCGTCTGCCCGGCGCGGCGCCGGAGGCGTGCGCATGCTGTTCCAGCACGATCCGGGCGAGCCGCTCGGCGCCTGGAAGACGATCCGCGAGGATGCGCGCGGGCTCTATGTCGAGGGGCTGCTTTCGCCGGGCGTCGCCCGCGCCAAGGAGGTGCACCAGCTGATGAAGGCGGGCGCGCTCGACGGGCTGTCGATCGGCTTCCAGACCGTCAAGGCAAAGACCGACAGGGGCGGCGTGCGCCGCATCCTCGAAGCCGACCTCTGGGAGATCTCGATCGTCACCTTTCCGATGCTGCCAGGGTCTCGAACGTCAAGAATGCGCGGTTCTTCCGCGACAACGAAACGGAGCTCGTGCGCACCATGCGGCGGGCGGCCCGGATGATGAAGCTCTGACAAGAAGGATATGCCAATGAGTAAGACGAGCAGTGTCGCCCCGAGATCAAGGTTGCCCCCGAGATCAAGACGGGGCCGGAGACGATGACCGCCGCCTTCAAGGATTCCGACTACCTCGTCGTCGACCGCACGGGCGTGCGGGTGTTACGCGATCCCTGTTCCGCCAAGCCCTATGTGCTCTTCTACACGACCAAACGCGTCGGCGGCGGCGTGCAAAATTTCGAGGCTATCAAGCTCGTCAAATTCGCGGCATCTTGAAAACGCGCGAGGCGGCCCTTTTTCAAAGGGATGCAGATCATTCGCGCCGGCGGTCTTCCCTGCCGCGTGGCGCGAGGACGGACGCGGCTCCCCTCCCGCCGCGTCCGTCCATTTTCCCGCCCTTCGAGCGTTTCCGTTTTCTCCGCTCGGTCGTTTTATTTTCACGCAATGCCGGACGGAAAGCCGCTTCGCACCTTTCCTGGAATTGCTCTAAACGGAGATTTCCATGACCACTACGGAACAGACGCCGCCCGTCGGCGAGCCGCTGACCCTTGCCGAGACGAAGGCGCATCTGCGCCTCGACGGCAGCGCCGAGGACGATCTGATTACATCCCTGATCCGCACGGTGCGCGAGCATCTGGAGTGGCAGACCGGGCTGGCGCTCTTGACCCGCACCTTCCGGCCCTATCTCGACGACTGGCCCCGAACGCGGGTGATTCAGATTGTCAGGGGGGCGGTGCAAACGATTGAAGGCGTTACGGTTTACGATGCGGCCGGGATGCCGGGAGAGATCGATGTTTCCGGGTTCGTACTCGACGGTCGGGCGCGTCTGAGCAGCCGGCGCCAGGGCGGGCGATCAACGGCATCGAGATTGATTTTTCCACCGGTTTCGGCGTAACCGGCGCCGACGTGCCGGATACGCTGAAGCGGGCGATGACGATGCAATGGGTGAATTGAAGAACTGGTATATGTCGAAGACGGTGTGGGGAGGCGTCGTTGCTATCCTTGCTTCGTGCAGCCATCTGCTCGGGGTGGAGATAGCCCCGGACGACCAGAGTGGACTGGTGGACAGTCTGACGGCACTTGCAGCTGCGGCGGGTGGGCTGGTGGCAATCTGGGGCCGAATTTTGGCGAGAAAGCGATTGCGCTAGCGATTGCCCAAGAGACTGCACAAGGCCGGGCAAACCGCGGCGTTAGCAGGACATTCATTTGCCATTCAGACTGTTTCGTTTATTAAAATTACAATGATGCTTCCCAAGTCGAAAGTGCGTCCATGTCCTCACCCTTGATCATAGCAACGCTAGCAGCGGGCCTTTCCGGATTCGCGCCGCCAGCGATTGATGTGCCATCGGCGGTTGTCGAGGTGGATGGCGATTGCGGCCAGGCTGCCGCCGAAGTCGTGGCGAAGACCGGCGGCGAACTCCTGTCCGCACAGCCGACCAGCGACGGTCAATGCGTCGTGACCGTTCTCATTCCCGGCAATGGTGGCCGCCCGAAGAAGGTGACGATGCGGGTACCGATGTAACGCAGCTGCAGGCGCTGGCATCGAAAATGTTCTCGAACCGGATCGAATAGGATATTCATTGAGTCTCGTGTCACAGCGCGCAGCTCAATCCGGCGGGTGGGCTGTCGCTGAAGGAAAAGGTCTGTTCATGCGCATTCTGGTGGTCGAAGACGACGTCAACCTCAACCGTCAGCTGACGGATACGTTGAAGGAGGCGGGTTATGTCGTCGATCAGGCCTTTGACGGCGAAGAAGGCCACTATCTCGGTGATGGCGAGCCCTATGACGCGGTCATTCTCGATATCGGCCTGCCCGAAATGGACGGTATCACCGTGCTTGAAAAATGGCGTGGCGCCGGGAAGGCAATGCCTGTCCTGATCCTGACGGCGCGCGACCGCTGGAGCGACAAGGTCGCGGGTATCGATGCAGGCGCCGACGATTATGTGACGAAGCCGTTCCATGTCGAGGAAGTGCTGGCGCGTATCCGGGCACTGATCCGGCGGGCAGCCGGGCATGCAAGCTCGGAAATCGTCTGCGGGCCCGTGCGCCTGGATACCAAGGGTTCCAAGGCGATGGTCGATGGCGTGGCGCTGAAGCTCACCTCGCACGAGTTCCGGCTTCTCTCCTATCTGATGCACCATATGGGACAGGTGGTATCGCGCACGGAACTGGTCGAGCATATGTACGACCAGGATTTCGACCGCGATTCCAACACGATCGAGGTTTTTGTCGGTAGATTGCGCAAGAAGATCGGCAACGACCTGATCGAGACCGTGCGCGGCCTCGGCTATCGCATGCAGGCGCCGGGCATGGCCAGCAAGGAAGCGAAATCCTGAGCGGGATCGACATGACTGAAACCAAGGGTCTTTTCGCGTTCGATACGCCGGAGCATGACGGGCGCATGTGCCCATGAGGCTTCGCCCGCAATCTCTTACCGCCCGCGTTCTGCTCGTCTCCACTGTCTGGGCCGTGGCGGCGCTGGTGGTGATCGGCGTGGTGATCTCGGCGCTCTACCGGCAGGGCTCGGAGCGTGGCTTTCAGGATCTGTTGCGCGCGCAGCTCTACAACGTCATCAACTCTATCGTCGTCAACGACAAGTCGGTACTGGCCGGCAGTCCGCAACTGGGCGACCTGCGGTTTTCGCAGCCGCAGACCGGCTGGTACTGGATCGTCGAGCCGATCGGCGAATTCAATACGCCGCCTTTGCTGTCCACTTCGCTCGGCTCGGGCAAGCTGCCGATCGCAAGCCTCGACGAAGTTCCCTTCGATATTCGCTACGAGCGCTTCTACACGACGGTCGATTCCTTCAAAAACGAAGTCGAAGTGGCCGAGACGGAAGTCGTGCTTGACATCCAGGGGCATACGGCCCGCTTCCGGGTTGCGGGCAATCGCGACGTGCTGGAAGCCGACATCAACGATTTCAACCGCAATCTCTATCTGGCCCTGTCGATCTTCGGTTTCGGCGGTCTCGGCATGAATGCAATGGCCATTCTCTTCGGCCTTCGGCCGCTCGATCAGGCGCGGCGGTCGCTCGAAAAGATCCGTGGCGGCGAGAGCGAGCGGCTGGACGGCGAGTTTCCGCGCGAAATTCAGCCACTGGCGAGCGAAGTCAACGCGCTGATCGACAGCAACCGCCGCATCATCGAGCGTGCCCGCATGCAGGTTGGCAATCTCGCCCATTCGCTGAAGACGCCGATTGCTGTTCTCATGAACGAGGCGCGGGTGCTCGAGGCGCCGCATGGCGACCTCGTCAAGGCACAGGCCGACGCGATGCAGTTGCAGGTTCAGTCCTATCTCAACCGGGCGCGGATCGCCGCCCAGCGCGAGTCGGTGCTGGCGCGCACGGAAGTGGAGCCGGTTCTGGAGCGGCTGGTGAGGGTCATGCGCAGGCTGCATCCGGAAAAGACCTTCGTGCTGACGGTCTCGCCGCCGGGCCTCATCCTCGCCATGGAGCAGCAAGATGTCGAGGAAACGCTCGGAAACCTCCTGGACAATGCCGCGCGTTACTCCGCCGACCAGGTTCGCGTCACGGCGCACATCGCATCGGAGGGGCTGCAGGGCAAGGACCCGGGGCGGCGGAACTGGATTACCATCGAGGTCGATGATGATGGCCCCGGTCTCGAACCGGACCAGATTGCCGTTGCGATCAAGCGGGGTAGGCGGCTGGACGAAAGCAAACCCGGCACCGGTCTCGGGCTTTCGATCGTCAGGGAAATTGCGGGGGAATATCAGGGGACGCTCGACCTGTCGCGCGGCGATCGTGGCGGGCTGAGTGCCCGGATCCTGCTGCCGGCTGTCTCGTGATGGGACGCTTTGAAAACCTTGCGTGACTTTTTTGACAGAGTCGCAGGCAAAATCTCGAAACGGTTCGGCTTTGGGCTCTCCGTTTGTTGCCTGCCCAAGCGCGGAATGTAAAAAGACAGTCAGCCATGGAATCGGCTCTGAGGCCGGCCATGATCTGCCGATACAACGGAAATCGCGAGAGCTGCCCCGCACGATGAAGAACCAGGCCCGTTTCACGACGCTTTTTTCGGCTCCTCCGGCTGCGTGCCTGATTGCGTCGGCTCTGCTTCTGAGCGGCTGCGGCACCACTTCGCGCGATGCCGGCAAAACTGGCGGCACGGTGACATCGAATACGTCCGCTTCCTATATCGCTGCCCTTGGTGGCGGGGTGATCGGGCGCACCGCGGGGCTTTCGATCAGTAAGGCCGATCGCCAGCGGGCACTCGAGGCGGAATACCGTGCCTTGGAAGTGGCACGTGGCGGCCAGCCGGTCGTCTGGGAGGGATCGGGCATCAGCGGTTCCGTCGTTGCCGCCGCACCCTACCAGGTCGGTTCGCAGAACTGCCGCCAATACAGCCACACGGTGACGATCAAAGGGCAGGACAGCGTCGCGCGCGGCGCCGCCTGCCGCAACCCGAATGGCACCTGGACACCGCTGACCTGACACGATCCGCGCGATGTTGCGGCGAAACGCCTCAAATTTCCGTCATTTCCCGTTTTCCGATTGGAATGGCGTTGTCCGCATAGTAATTGAGCGCACATGCTGTTCTGGATCCTTGTTGCCACCCTGACGGCGGCTGTTGCCGCTGTCCTGCTGCTTCCGCTGCTACGTGCCGCCGCCGGCGCAGAGGTTCCGCAATCCCATGACGTCGAAGTCTATCGCGACCAGCTCGAGGAGCTGAAGCGCGACGAGAAAAATGGCCTGATTTCCGGCGAGGACGCGGAATTTGCGCGCGCCGAGGTGGCGCGCCGGCTGCTTGCGGCGACGGACGCGGTGAAGGCCGCGGGACCCGCTCAGCCAGCGCGGCGGGGCAACCGGCTGGCGCAGCTCGCCGTCATTCTTATCCTGCCTGCCATTGGCCTCTGTCTTTACCTACGCACGGGAAATCCGGACGTACCGGATGCGCCGCTCGCTGCGCGCCTGGCGAACCCGGGCGATGACATGAATATCCTGATCGCGCGGGCCGAGCAGCAGCTTGTCGCCAATCCGGAAGACGGAGCAGGTTGGGATGTTCTGGCACCGATTTATTATCGCAGCGGCAGGATCGAGGATGCTGCCGCAGCTTTCCGCAATGCGCTTCGGATTCTCGGGCCGACGCCCGCGCGTCTCGGCGGCTATGCCGAAAGCCTGATCGCGATTTCTGGCGGCTTGATCACCAACGAGGCGCAGGAGGCGCTGCGCAAATCGCTGGCGATCGAGCCGAACGACCCACGCGCGCAATTCTATCTGGCGCTTGCCTTGAAACAGGAAGGCAAGGCGCCGGAAGCGCTCGCGGCGTTCCAGCAGATCGTCAAGGCATCGCCAGCCGATGCGCCGTGGCTGCCGCTGGTCAATGAACATATCGCCAGCCTCAAGGGCGATGGCGCAGCACCCTCCGCGGATCAGGCGGGGAGCGCATTGGGCGGTCCTACGGCCGACGACGTCGCGGCAGCGCAGACCATGAATGCCGGCGACCGGAATGCTATGATCGAGGGTATGGTGGAGAGCCTTGCCGAAAAACTGAAGGACGATCCGAAGAATTTCGAAGGATGGATGCGGATCATCCGTTCCTATTCAGTGCTCGGTCAGAAAGAGAAGGCCGCCGAGGCCTTGAAACAAGGTTTGAGTGCCTTCCCGGCCGAGGGCGAGCAGGGCAAACAATTGCTGGCTTTGGCAGGCGAACTTGGCCTGACGGCCGATGGAGGCGTGAAGTGACCCGCAAGCAGAAGCGTCTGGCGATCATCGGCGGCGGCGTCAGCTTCATCATCGCGGCCGTGCTTCTGGTGATGTTCGCCTTCAGCCAGGCAGTTGCCTATTTCTACGTTCCCGGCGATCTCGCCAAGGCGCATCTGGCACCGGGCACCCGCATTCGGCTGGGCGGGCTGGTCGAGGCGGGGTCGGTCAAGCGCGGCGATGGCATGACGGTGAGTTTCAGCGTTACCGATACGCTCGAACGTGTGCCGGTGACTTACACGGGCATTCTTCCGGATCTCTTCCGCGAGGGGCAGGGCGTCGTCGCCGAAGGTGCGTTTGCGGCCGGCAGCCCGGTTTTCGTGGCCGATACGGTGCTCGCCAAGCATGACGAGACCTATATGCCGAAGGACGTGGCGGACCGGTTGAAGGCGCAGGGCGTGTCGCTCGGGGGCAAGGAAAATATCCAATGATCATCGAGTTCGGTCATTATGCGCTGGTTCTGGCGCTTGGCGTGTCGGTGTTGCAGGCGATCATGCCTGTTTTCGGCGCGGTGCGTGGCGACCGGGCCCTGATGGAGATCGGCACGGTCGCGGCCAAGGCGACCTTCCTGCTCGTCGCCCTCTCTTTCGGCGTTCTGACCTATGCCCATGTGACGTCGGATTTTTCCGTCCAGAACGTCTGGGAGAATTCGCATTCGCAGATCCCGCTGATCTACAAGTTTTCCGGTGTCTGGGGAAACCACGAAGGCTCGATGCTGCTGTGGATGCTGATCCTCACCTTCTTTTCGGCCCTGGTCGCGGTGTTTGGGGATAACCTGCCTGACACGTTGAAGGCCAATGTGCTTGCCGTTCAGGCCTGGATTGCCAGCGCCTTCTCGCTGTTCATCCTGTTGACGTCGAACCCCTTCAACCGGCTCATCGACGCGCCGGGCGAGGGGAGAGATCTCAATCCGGTGTTGCAGGATATCGGCCTCGCTATCCATCCACCCTTGCTTTACCTCGGCTATGTCGGATTTTCCGTCTGTTTCTCCTTTGCTGTGGCGGCCCTGATCGAGGGGCGCATCGATGCGGCCTGGGCGCGCTGGGTGCGGCCCTGGACGCTGGCTGCCTGGACCTGCCTGACGGCGGGAATCGCGATGGGATCCTACTGGGCCTATTATGAGCTTGGCTGGGGCGGTTGGTGGTTCTGGGACCCTGTAGAGAACGCCTCCTTCATTCCCTGGCTTGCCGGGACCGCGCTGCTTCACTCCGCGCTGGTGATGGAGAAGCGCGAGGCGCTGAAGATCTGGACCGTGCTGCTTGCGATCATGACCTTCTCGATGTCGCTGCTCGGCACGTTCCTTGTCCGCTCCGGCGTGCTCACCTCGGTTCACGCCTTTGCGACCGATCCGACGCGCGGCGTCTTCATTCTGGTCATTCTGATCCTTTTCATTGGCGGCGCCTTCTCGCTGTTCGCGTTCCGCGCCGCGCGTCTCAAGGCGGGCGGTCTGTTCGCGCCGATTTCGCGCGAGGGCGCACTGGTTCTCAACAACCTGATCCTGACGACGGCCGCAGCCACCGTTTTGACCGGTACGCTCTATCCGCTGGTGCTGGAAGCGCTGACGGGCTCGAAAATCTCGGTCGGACCACCCTTCTTCAACATGACGTTCGGGCTGTTGATGCTGCCGCTGCTCCTGGCGGTGCCGTTCGGGCCGTTGCTGGCCTGGAAGCGCGGCGACCTGCTGGGGGCTGGACAGCGGCTCTTCGCGGCGGTGGCGATCGGCCTGGTTGCCGGCTGCGTGATTTATTATGCACGGCATGGTGGGCCGGTCATGGCCTTGTTCGGGCTTGCGCTGGGTGCGTACCTGATTGCCGGATCGCTGACGGAACTGTTGCTGCGATCCGGCATCGGCAAGGTGGCGGGATCTGTTGCACTGCGCCGGCTCTCAGGGTTGCCGCGCTCGGTTTTCGGGACGGCGCTGGCGCATATCGGTCTTGGCGTGACGCTGATCGGCATCGTCGCGGTGACGGCCTTCGAGACCGAGCATATTGTCGAGATGAAGCCCGGCATGACCATGGATGCGGGTGGGTATACGTTGCGTTTCGACGGATTGCGGGATGGCAAGGGGCCGAACTACACCGAGCAGTCAGGGCACTTCACCGTCATGCGGGCGGGAGTTGTCGTGACCGAGGTCTGGTCGGCGAAGCGGCTTTATACGGCGCGGCGGATGCCGACTACCGAAGCCGGCATCCGGACGTTCGGCGTGAGCCAGCTCTATGTGTCGCTTGGCGACGGCATGGCGGATGGCGGTGTCGTGGTGCGCATCTGGTGGAAGCCGATGATCCTCTGCATCTGGGGCGGTGCGCTGTTCATGATGGCCGGTGGCGCGGTGTCGCTGAGCGACCGGCGTCTGCGGATCGGGGCGCCGGCGCGGGCGAAGAAACAGAAGAAGCCGGTTCTGGAGCCAGCGCAATGATCCGGCGGCTGGTCTTCGTTTTAGTCATGCTGCTGTCGGCGTCGCCAGTATTTGCCGTTAATCCGGACGAGGTATTGGCCGATCCGGCGCTTGAGGCGCGGGCGCGTGCTTTGTCGGCGCAACTGCGCTGCATGGTGTGCCAGAACCAGTCGATCGACGATTCGAATGCGGAGCTTGCAAAGGATCTGCGCATTCTCGTGCGCGAACGCATCACCGCAGGGGATTCGGATGACGCCGTCATCGACTATGTCGTGTCGCGCTATGGCGAATTCGTTCTGCTCAATCCCCGTTTTGAGACGAAGACCTGGCTGCTGTGGGGAGCGCCGATCGTCTTGCTTTTGGCGGGCGCGGCCGCGATGATCGTTTCTGCGCGGCGCAGGACCGGCAAAGCGACCGGCACGCCGCTGTCGGACGAAGAGCGGGCAAGGCTGGATGCGGTGTTGAGGAAAAGTGAGTAGTGAGTAGTTGCAGGGCTCCGCCGATTGAAGAGCCTTTTCCACCGACTACCGACTACCGACTACCGACTACCGACTCTCCACCCAACATTACCAAAAGTTCATTCTTCGGACACAAGTCAGTAAGGTGCGTTCGACTATTCCTTTCTCAACGGCTGTTCCTCCAGTCAGCCAGACACATGAAGAGAAAAGGCAAATCGAATGTTTACGACAAACGCACTGCGTCCTTCCCTCAAGACCGCTCTGAAGACCTCGACCGTCGCGGGTCTCGCGGCTGTCCTGCTTTCGACCGGCATTCCCGCCGCCGTCACCTATTCCTTTGCCGCTCCGGTGAAGATCGAAGCGCCGCAGGTTCCGAGCTTCGCCAACGTGGTCGATGCCGTTTCGCCGGCTGTTGTCTCCGTTCGTGTTCAGTCCCGCGCCAACCCGGTTTCCGACGAGGCCAGCAACGGTTTCAGCTTCGATTTCGGCGGCCGTGGTCTGGACGAACTTCCCGACGATCACCCGCTCAAGCGCTTCTTCAAGGAATTCGGCGGCCCGAACGGCGGCCAGGATAACGACAAGCGCGCCGAGCGGGGTCATGGTCCGCGCGACAGCCTGGCCGTCTGCGCCCGACATCGCAGGGTTCCGGCTTCTTCATCTCCGAGGACGGCTATCTCGTCACCAACAACCACGTCGTTTCCGACGGATCCGCTTTCACTGTCATCATGAATGACGGCACAGAACTGGACGCCAAGCTGGTGGGCAAGGACAGCCGCACCGATCTCGCCGTGCTGAAGGTCGATGACAAGCGTAAGTTCACCTACGTCAACTGGGCTGACGACAGCAAGGTTCGTGTTGGCGACTGGGTCGTCGCTGTCGGCAACCCGTTCGGTCTCGGTGGTACGGTGACTTCCGGTATCATTTCGGCACGCGGCCGTGATATCGGTTCCGGTCCTTACGACGATTATCTGCAGGTCGATGCTGCGGTGAACCGCGGCAACTCGGGTGGCCCGACCTTCAACCTCAATGGAGAAGTGGTCGGTATCAACACCGCAATCTTCTCGCCGTCCGGCGGTAACGTCGGCATTGCCTTCGCCATCCCCGCTTCCGTCGCCAAGGATGTCGTCAACGACCTGATGACGCACGGCGAAGTCTCGCGCGGCTGGCTTGGCGTGCAGATCCAGCCGGTCGACAAGGATGTCGCCGAGTCGCTCGGGCTTGCCGAGGCAAGCGGCGCGCTTGTCGTCGAGCCTCAGGCTGGATCGCCGGGTGAAAAGGCCGGTATCAAGAAGGGCGACGTGATCACCGCCGTCAACGGCGACACGATCAAGGGCCCGCGTGAACTGGCTCGCAAGATCGCCATGATGCGCCCCGGCACGAGCGTTGATGTTGCGCTGTGGCGCGACGGCAAGGCTGAAAGCGTGAAGCTGGAAATCGGCACATTGCCGGCCGAAACCAAGGAAGCCGCTGCCGGTACCGACCAGCAGCAGCAGGAAGAGCAGCAGCCTTCGAGCGAGAAGGCGCTGGCTGATCTCGGTGTCACCGTGACGCCGTCGGATGACGGTAACGGTGTCATCATCTCCTCGGTCGATCCGGACTCCGACGCCAGTGACCGCGGGCTGAAGGAAGGCGAGAAGATCGTCTCCGTCAACAACCAGGAGGTCAAGTCGGCTGACGACATCCTGAAGGTGATCGAGGAAGCCAAGAAGGACGGCCGCACCAAGGCGCTGTTCCAGATCGAAACCGACAATGCCAGCCGCTTCGTGGCACTGCCGATCAGCCAGGGCTGACGCGGTTCCACTGAAACAACCGGGCGCCGCGAACCTTGTCCTGAGGTTGCGCGGCGCTCGGCATTTCAGCCCGTCTCATCTGCGCAACCGGGCAGGCGAGGCGGAATTCCCAAGGGCAAACCGGTTGTGGAAGGCACGGGTCCGGGACTATGGTCACGCGTATGAAGATTCTGATTATCGAAGATGACCTTGAGGCCGCCGCCTATCTTGCGAAGGCGTTTCGGGAGGCGGGCATCGTCTCGGATCATGCCAGCGACGGCGAAAGCGGTCTGTTCATGGCCACCGAGAATAGCTACGACGTGCTCGTCATCGACCGGATGCTGCCGCGCCGTGATGGGCTGTCTGTAATTTCGGAATTGCGCCGCAAGGGTGTCCATACGCCCGTGCTTATCCTGTCGGCACTTGGTCAGGTCGATGATCGGGTCACCGGCCTGCGCGCCGGCGGCGACGACTATCTGCCCAAACCCTATGCCTTCAACGAGCTTCTGGCCCGGGTCGAGGTGCTTGGCCGCCGCAAGGGTGCGCCGGAGCAGGACATGGTCTATCGGGTGGGCGATCTGGAGCTCGACCGGCTGTCGCATACGGTGCGCCGGCAGGGCCGGGAGCTGCTGCTGCAACCGCGCGAATTCCGGCTGCTCGAATATCTGATGAAGAATGCCGGCCAGGTGGTGACGCGCACCATGCTGCTGGAGAATGTCTGGGACTATCATTTCGATCCGCAGACCAACGTCATCGACGTGCATGTGTCGCGGCTGCGCTCGAAGATCGAGAAGGATTTCGACCAGCCGCTGCTGCGCACGTTCGCGGTGCCGGTTACATGATCAAGGAAGACGGACGCACCGACGCATGAGCAGACTGCGCGTCCTTTTTCGCACGACCGCTGTTCGCCTCTCGGCGCTCTATCTTCTGCTTTTCTCACTCTGCGCCGCATTTCTGGTCTTCTACGTCACCGCCATGTCGCAGCGACTGCTGGAACAGCAGACGAAGGATGCAGTGACGGCGGAAGTCTCGCAGATCGAGGAGATCTACAGCCGGGCGGGCGTAAACGGATTGCTGCGGACACTGGAGCGCCGGGCGCGCCAGCCGGGCGCCAATCTTTACGTCATTGCCGGGCCGACCGGCGAAATCCTTGCCGGCAATGTTGCCTCGTTGCAGCCGGGGCTTCTGGACCAGGAGGGCTGGACGGGCGAAGCCTTCCGCTACCAGCGCTACACCGACGAAAGCCGCAAGGAAACCCATGTGGCGCTTGCACATGTTCTCGTTCTCGACAACGGGCTGCGCATTCTGGTCGGCCGCGACCTGCAGGAGCCCGAGAAATTTCGCGTGCTCGTCCGCCAGGCGCTGGTCGTCGCACTTGGCATCATGGGTATCGGCGCACTGATCATCTGGTTTGCCATCGGCCGCAATGCGCTGAAGCGGATCGACCGCATGTCGGATGCCAGCACGCGGATCATGGCGGGCGACCTGTCGCAGCGTTTGCCGATGAGCGGCTCCGGCGACGAATTCGACCGGCTGTCGGAATCGCTGAATGCTATGCTTGGGCGGATCGAGAAGCTGAACGAGGGGTTGCGGCAGGTTTCCGACAACATCGCCCATGACCTGAAGACGCCGTTGACGCGCCTGCGCAACAAGGCGGAGGCCGCGTTGGCGCACAAGGCGACGAATGCCGGCTACCGGGCATCGCTCGAGGAAATTATCGGCGAATCCGACCAGCTGATCCGCACCTTCAACGCGCTCCTGATGATTTCGCGCGTCGAGGCGGGCTCTGCGGCCGCGGAGATGAGCGATGTCAATCTATCCCAGAGCGTTGCCGACTGTGTCGAGCTTTACGAACCGGTGGCCGACGAGCAGGGTTTGACGCTCGAAGCGGAACTGCCGCCTGATATCCACGTGTCCGGCAATCGCGAACTGATCGGGCAGGCGCTAGGCAACCTGATCGACAACGCCATCAAATATTCCGAGGGCGGGGACAATCCGCTGATCAAGGTCAGCCTTGTGAAGCGGGATGGGGCAATCGCGGTCTCGGTGGCAGACCATGGACCCGGCGTCCCGGCGAACAAGCGCGGCGATGTGATCGGGCGTTTCGTGCGGCTGGATGAAAGTCGCAGCAAGCCCGGCACTGGTTTGGGGTTATCGCTTGTCGAAGCCGTGATGGAGATGCATCAGGGACGCCTGGAACTGAGCGACACGATACCGGGCGCCGAAAACAATCGCGGTTTGACCGCCAGCATGGTTTTCGGAGCGCCTTCCGGCTGATAGGCATGGGGAGCCGAAATCGGGAGTGGCGGGGAGGGTAACGATGCAGACGGATGCGCGACGTTTAACGGACATCGCCGCATGCGCCTTGCGGCCGATGAGCCAGACGGATGCGAAGTCCGTCCTCTCCAGCCTCAAGGACATGGCCAAGAGTCATTCGGAAATCGCCGACCTCCTGGCCTCGGAAACGCCGCTGAAGGACTTCATCATCGCAGCCCTTTCGCTATCGCCCTACCTGCGGGATACGGCAGTTTCCCAGCCGCAAGTGCTCGTTCGGGCTCTGGGGGGGGCGATCACGCTGCATCTGGATAAATGCATTCAAACGGCAAGGCATGCCTGGAAGGGTGATGCGGCCGGCAAGCCTTTGTCCGATGCCGAGATCATGACGCGGCTGAGAAATGCCAAGCGCGACATTGCCTTCGCCATGGCGCTCGCTGATCTCTCCCGATCGTTCGACGCACGGGAAACGACGCGATGGCTGAGCGAGTTCGCCGGTGCCGCCGTCTCGGCGACTGTCGATCATCTGCTGCTCAGCGCGCATGACAGCGGCAAGCTCAAGGTCGTCGATGTGGAGCGGCCGAGCGAACGGTCGGGTGTCGTGGTTCTTGGCATGGGTAAGCTCGGCGCCTTCGAGTTGAACTATTCCTCCGATATCGATCTCGTTGTCTTCTACGAGCCGCAGGCTCCACTGATCATCGATCCCCAAGATGCGCCGGAAACATTTGCCCGGTTGTTGCGCCGGCTGATCCGCATCCTGCAGGAGCGCACTGGTGACGGTTATGTCTTTCGCACCGACCTGCGCCTGCGGCCCGACCCCGGGGCGACGCCGCTCGCCATTCCGGTGGAGGCGGCGATGCTCTATTACGAGAGCAGGGGGCAGAACTGGGAGCGGGCGGCATTCATCAAGGCGCGCCCGGTTGCCGGCGATCTCAACGCCGGCGATGCCTTCCTGCGCGAACTGACGCCGTTCATGTTCCGCAAATATCTCGACTATGCGGCGATCGCCGACATTCACTCGATCAAGCGGCAGATCCATGCGCACAAGGGGCATGGCGAGATTGCAGTGAAGGGGCACAACATCAAGCTCGGCCGCGGCGGCATCCGGGAGATCGAGTTCTTCGTCCAGACGCAGCAGTTGATCGCCGGCGGGCGGATGCCGGAACTGCGGCTGCGCGCCACCGAGCCGATGCTCGAGGGATTGGCGCGGGCCAACTGGATCGATGCGAAAACGGCGGACGAACTGATTTCTGCCTATTGGTTCCTGCGCGATGTCGAGCATCGGGTCCAGATGGTCCGCGACGAGCAGACGCATGTGTTGCCGACAACGGAGGCGGAACTCAAGCGCATCGCCTATATGATGGGCTTTGCCGACGTTGCATCGTTTTCGACGGAACTGTCGCGCGTGCTGAAGACGGTGGAGCGTCGCTATGCCCAGCTTTTCGAGCAGGAGGCGAAGCTTTCGGCGGAGACGGGCAACCTCGTTTTCACCGGGCAGCGGGATGATCCCGACACGCTCGAAACCCTGAGGAAGCTCGGCTTCGAGCGGCCGCAGGATATTTCGCGGACAATCCGCACCTGGCACTACGGCCGATACCGCGCGACGCAGTCGGTGGAGGCGCGCGAACGGCTGACGGAATTGACGCCGCAGCTTCTGCGCGTCTTCGGAGAAAACAAGCGCGCCGACGAGGCATTGCTGCGTTTCGATCATTTCATTGCCGGTCTGCCGGCCGGTATCCAGCTTTTCTCGCTGCTCGGCAACAATCCGGGGCTGCTTTCGCTGATTGTCAACATCATGTCGTCCGCCCCGCGGCTGGCCGATATCATTGCCAGCAAGCCGCATGTCTTCGACGGCATGCTTGATCCGCGGCTGCTCGTCGAGCTGCCGACGCGCGACTATCTGGCGGAGCGCATCAACGGCTTCCTTTCCGGCGCGCGCCACTACGAGGACATTCTCGATCGATTGCGCATTACGGCTTCCGAGCAGCGGTTTCTGATTGGCATCCGCCTCCTGACAGGGGTGATCACGGGGGGGCAGGCGGGGTATGCGCTCACCGATCTTGCCGACCTTATCATTGCCGCGGCGCTCGACGCCGTGCTGCATGAGGTTGATGCCGCGCACGGCAAGTTTCCCGGTGGACGCGCAGCCGTCATCGGCATGGGCAAGCTCGGGAGTCACGAACTGACGGCCGGCTCCGATGTCGACATCATCCTGCTCTACGACCACGACGAGACGGCCACCGAATCCAATGGTCCAAAGCCGCTCGATTCCGTTCGCTATTTCACGCGCATCACGCAAAGGCTGATTTCTGCGCTCTCGGCACCCACCGCTGAAGGCGTGCTCTATGAAGTCGATATGCGGCTGCGCCCCTCGGGCAACAAGGGACCGGTCGCGACGCGCATCAATGCCTTCGCAAAATACCAGCGTGAAGAAGCCTGGACTTGGGAACACATGGCGCTTACCCGCGCTCGGGCTTTCTGCGGTGAGGACAGCCTGATTGCCGAGGCGAACACGATTTTTCGCGAAGTTCTCGGTCAACGCCGAGATGTTGCAAAGGTGACGGCGGATGTCGCCGAGATGCGCGGGCTGATCGACAAGGAAAAGCCGCCGAGCGATGTCTGGGATTTCAAGCTCATTCCGGGCGGACTGGTCGATATTGAATTCATTGCCCAATATCTCATGCTGATCGCACCGGCGCGGGGCAGCGATGTGCCGCCGAGCGGGACGTCGACTGCCGATGTCCTGCAGGCGCTTGGACCGGCTTTGATCTCGCCCGCCGACCTGGAGACCGTACAGGAGGCGCTTGCGCTGTTCACCAATCTCTCGCAGATCGTCCGGTTGTGCATCGAGAGCGATTTCGAGCTGAAGGATGCACCGGCCGGACTGATCGATCTTCTTTGCCGTGCAGCCGATGCGCCGGATGCCAAGGTGCTGGAGGCGGATATCCGCCGCCTCTCCAAGGCCGTGCGCCGGGTATTTCAGGCGACCATCAAGCCTTAGAGCACGGAACCTCGGCGCGCGCATCCGTATCGGGGATGCGCAGGGAGATGATCGTGCCGATGTTTTCCAACGAATAAATCCTCATCGCCCCGCCATGCAGGTTGGTCAGCGACCGTGAAATGGCAAGACCGAGGCCGGAGCCGCCCTTGCTCTTGGCATACTGGCTCTGCACCTGTTCGAACGGCTGTCCGATCTTCTGGAGCGCCGCCCGCGGAATGCCGATGCCGGTGTCGGCGATGGTCAGCGTCACGGCGCCTGCCACCTTTCGGGCACGCAGCGAGACTTTGCCGCCCTCATTGGTGAACTTGACGGCGTTCGACAGGAGATTGAGCAATATCTGCTTCATTGCGCGCCGATCGGCGACCAGTGTCAGGCCGGACGAGACCTGCTGATCGACGCAGATGTTCTTCTGTTTCGCCGGAATGGTGGTGAAGCGCAGCGTCTCCTCGATCAGCGGCGCGAGATCGATTGTTTCCCGGTTCATTTTCATCTGCCCGGCCTCGATCTTCGACATGTCGAGGATATCGTTGATGACGTTCAGCAGGTGTTTGCCGCTATCATGGATGTCGTGGGAATATTCGTCGTATTTCTCGGAACCCAGCGGGCCGAACATCTTGTTCTGCAGGATTTCGGAGAAGCCGAGAATGGCGTTCAGCGGCGTACGCAACTCGTGCGACATGTTGGCGAGGAATTCGGATTTCGCCCGGTTCGCTGCTTCCGCCCGTTCTTTTTCAGCCTGATAATTGGCATTGGCGACGGACAATTCCGCTTTCTGTCGCTCGAGCGTGATGCGTGAGGTCGAGAGATCGCCGATGGTTGCCATGAGACGGCGCTCGGATTCGCGCAGCCGCACCTGATGGCGTTTGAGCAGCGTGATGTCGGTGCCGACGGAGACCAAGCCGCCATCGCGGGTACGCCGGTCGTTGATCTGCAGCCAACGTTGGTCGGCGAGCTGGACTTCGGATGTCTGCGAATGGTTGGACCGGTCGGGGTCGGCGATCCGCCGCTCGATGATTGGTCGGGCTGCTGCTGCGTTGACGACGGAGCGTTCGGTGCCGGGCACCAGGACATGGTCGGGCAGCTTGTAAGCCTGCTGATAGTGGGTGTTGCACATGACAAGGCGGTCGTTCTTGTCCCAGAGCACGAAGGCCTCGGAGGTGCATTCGATGGCATCGGCCAGCCGCTGGTCAGCCTCGGCGTAACGCTGGGCGAGGCGATGCTGTTCGGTGACATCCATGGCGATGCCGATCAGGTGTACGCGGCCGGATGCAGTGCGAATGACCTGCGCGCGCGCCCTCATCCAGACATAGTGGCCTTCTGCGTGGCGCATCCGGAACACCTGGTCGATCTGCCGGGCATCTCCCTTGGCGATGGTGCGGGCGACCTTGTAGATGCTGCCGTCATCCGGATGCATCAACCGGGCGGCGTCGCCGAAGGACAGAACGCTGCTCTGCGGCGGCATGCCGAGCATTTCATACATCGACCGCGACCAGAAGAGGCGACGGTTGGGCATGTCGAAATCCCAAAGGCCGCAGCGGCCGCGCGAAAGCGCCGTTTCGACGCGCAGGTTGGATTCCGCAAAAATCTGGTCCGCGTCGCGGGCGCGCTTGGCCTGGATGTAATAGGCATAGAGCACGACAAGCAGGATGGCCGAAATACCGGCAAACAGCGTGACGTTCAGCGAAACCTCGTCCCGCCACAGCTTTTCGATCCGCGCCAGCGGCGTCGCGACGAGCAATGTTCCGGCGCCACCCGGTACCTGCATCAGCGCCACGACATGCTCGACGCCGCTGATGAAGGTCTTCATCACGGTCGAGCGCTCGCCAAAGTATTGAAAGGCGGCGATCTCCGGCGCCACTGCCGCAAGTGTGCGGCCGGTATAGACGGCGCCGTCCGGGGAACTCGCGAAAATCCGCCCATCATTGCGCATGGTCAAAACGAATGCGCCGGGTTCAAGCATATCCGGCGGAAGGAAGGCGTTCAGCCGCTGCTCGACATCCCATCTCTGCGCCTTGTCGAACAGGGCCACGCCGTTTTCCTGAAGGGCTGCACTTGCCGTCGCGGCGGCGAGCACCGTTGCCTGGCGCGAGCTCGCCTCCATGCGCGCATGTTCGACCATGATGCCGTTGACGCGGGAGATCGCAACGACGAGCAGAAAGGCAGTAATCAGGATCGGGATGGAGCGCTTCAGCAACGGCTCTGCGCGCGCAAGGCGCAGCGCTGCCGGCTCCTTAAAAATCCGTGCGTGCTGGATGACGCCCTTCTCCAGGTTCAGGAAACCTGGAAATTTTGGCCGCAACCGCTCACCGGCCGCGCGTCCCCGCTGCGCTTCCGCCATCTTCGTCAATTCTGTAGGTCCTCATGTGATTCGATGCGCCGCTCGCTCGAACCTGACCCAATGAATCAATTGTGATTCGGCTTGTCCAGAAGAAAATGTAAAACTTTATTAACCATTTATCGTCATTGGAAAATGATATTGTCGCAACCTGCGGGCGGCTGGAAACGGAAAAACCCCGCTATTGCGGGGTTTCGGCACTATCTGCTTGATAAATCCTAGCCTTTCAGCATCCGCTCGACGATGTCGCTGACATCGGCGGAAAGCTTTGCAGCGGCTGCGATTTCGCGAAGCGCGTTGCGCGCATGCTCGGCACGGACGTCCTCCAGCGACCGCCACGAGCGCATCGAGGTCAGGATGCGCGCGGCCAACTGCGGATTGCGTGGATCGATGTCGAGGATCTGACGAGCGAGGAAACGGTAGCCCTCGCCGTCGGCCCGGTTGAAGCCGGTCGGATTGGAGAAGGCGAAGGTGCCGACGAGAGCCCGGACCCGGTTCGGATTGGAACTGTTGAACAGCGGATCGGCCATCAGCGTCCTGACGCGGTCGAGCGCATCGGTCCCGGGGATCGTCGCCTGGACGGTAAACCACTTGTCGATGACCAGCGCATTGTCCGCGAAGCGTGACTTGAAGGCCGCAAGCGCTTCCGTCGTTTCGGCAGACTCTGGAAACCGATGGGCGAGGATCGTCAGCGCCTGGCTGAGATCGGTCATGTTGTTGGCGGATTTGAACGCATCGACGGCGCGGCCCGGCTGGTTCTCGGCATAGACGAGATAGGAGAGCGCGGTATTGCGCAGGGACCGGCGACCGGCGCTCGCCGCATCCGGGCTGAACGGGCCATCGACCACCATCTCGTCCACAAGCGTCGCAAATGTATCCCGCCCGGCCGCCGCGACGGCTGTCATGATCTGCTGGCGCCCCGCATGGATTGCGTCCGGGTCGTTGTTGCTGCCGATCTCGCGGGCAATATCGGCTTCGCTGGGCAGGGCCAGAGCCTGCGCGCGGAAGGCCGGTTCGAGCTTGCCGTCGGCCGCCGCTGCAAGGAGTGCCTCGATCAGGGCCTTGTCGCATTTTGCGGCCTCGTCGGCCTTGGCGCTGGCTGTCGCCGCGACGAGGTTCGGCAAGGCGAGGTCGTTCAAAGCCTGCCAGCGGGCGAACAGATCACTTTCGTATCTGGCGATATGGGCCCGATCGGCCGGCGTCTGCTCGAAATGCAGGTTGATCGGCGTGGAGAAATCGCGATTGAGCGACAGGACAGGACGCGAGACGATGCCGGTGAATGTGACGGTCTGCTTGCGCTCAACGAGGTGGAGGACGTCGCCCGTGACTTCAGCGCCGATGGCTGCGGAAAGGGCAGCCTCAGAGCCGTCCTCCAGCAACAGCCCGAGCCTGAGCGGAATATGCATCGGCTCTTTGGCGTTCTGCCCGGGCGTCGGCGGCACCATCTGCTCGAGCGACAGGGTGAAGGTTTGTTTGGTCGCGTCGTAGGCGGTCGAAGCGGTGACGAGCGGCGTGCCCGCCTGATGGTACCAGAGCGAGAACTGCGTCATGTCACGCTCGCTGACATCGGCGAAGCAGGCGACGAAATCCTCGATCGTTACCGCCTGTCCGTCGTGGCGGTCGAAATAGAGATCCATGCCTTTCTTGAAGAGGTCCGCTCCGAGCACCGTCGCGATCATTCGCGTGACTTCGCTGCCCTTCTCGTAGACGGTCGTCGTGTAGAAATTGTTGATTTCCCGATATTTTGTGGGGCGAACGGGATGGGCGAGGGGACCCGCGTCCTCCGGGAACTGTTCGGCCTTCAGGTGGCGAACTTCGGCGATGCGCTTGACCGGGCGCGAGCGCTGGTCGGCCGAAAATTCGTGATCGCGATAGACGGTCAGGCCTTCCTTGAGGCAGAGCTGGAACCAGTCGCGGCAGGTGATGCGGTTGCCGGTCCAGTTGTGGAAATATTCATGCGCGATGATCGCCTCGATATTGGCGTAGTCGGCATCGGTCGCGGTCTCGGGATCGGCAAGCACGTACTTGTCGTTGAAGACGTTCAGCCCCTTGTTCTCCATCGCGCCCATGTTGAAGTCGGAAACGGCGACGATCATGAAGATGTCGAGATCGTATTCGCGGCCGAAGACCTCCTCGTCCCACTTCATCGAGCGCTTGAGCGCGTCCATGGCATAGGTCGCGCGCGGCTCCTTGCCGTGCTCGACATAGATTTTCAGCGCGACTTCGCGGCCGGACATGGTCGCGAAGGTGCCTTCGACGACGCCGAGATCAGCGGCAACCAGTGCAAACAGGTAGCTCGGCTTGGGGTGCGGATCGAACCAGGCTGCGAAATGCCGGCCATCGCCCATACTGGCACCGCCGAGATAATTGCCGTTCGAAAGAAGCAGCGGCGCGGTTTGCTTGTCCGCAATGATGTTGACCGTGTAGACGGCAAGCACGTCCGGCCGGTCCGGGAAATAGGTGATGCGGCGGAAGCCCTCGGCCTCGCACTGCGTGCAATAGACATTGCTGGTGCGGTAGAGACCCATCAGCTTGGTGTTGGCTTCCGGGTTGAGCTCCGTCGTCACGGTGATCTCGAAGGGGGCTGTCGCGGGCAGGTTGCGGATGGTCAGCGTATCTTCCGTTGCCTCATAATTTGCCGCCGGAATCTCTTCTTGATCAAGCAGCAGACCGGTCATCTTCAACTCGTCGCCGTCGAGGATGAGCGGTGCATCCGCACTCACGCCCTCACGCCGGTGGAAGATCAGCCGTGCTTCGACCTTGGTTTCCTTTGGGTCAAGTTCAAAGGTGAGATCCACTCTCTCAAGGACGAAATCCGTCTGCCGATAGTCTTCCAGATGAATGATTTCGCCCGTATCTGTCCGCATTGTTTGTCCCGCTGGCATCTCCCGTTGTGTCATGCTCGGGAAGAGGCTTGGTCATCGTGAAGAGGCTGCGCGTTCTGCGGAGCTTCGGGGGTAGGAGCGTTCTTTTCGGTGGCCGGCGCTGTGTTCCAGTGTGTCCGATCTGTCCCGCACCCAGGTCTTGCATCAGAGACTTACGAAATTCGCCCTAACAATATTTAAATCAGGCGTGTCTTTTTGGCACAGATTGTGCAAATTTCCTGGCGGATGTTCGTGTTTGTTGACCCGCAGACGGATCGCAGCGCTTCTGCTGCTGGTTCCAGCGTAGGACATTGACGCGGAGGCATCAAATATTTCCGTCTCACATCAAGAAAATTGATCGCCCTTTCCGTTCATCGCGCGCTAGACTAATTCGGCCTAAGCGACGGATTCTCCGCTCGCATCCCCCCGCAGCCCGTCGTGCTTTTGGTTTTGGCCCGCTGCCGTCTTGTCCGCTGAGCGTGCCGCATATGGATGCCGAATTTTCTCACCCGATGAAGGGTATTTCCCTCAAGGTCCTGTCCGTACTGGTTTTCGTCTGCATGGCGACGCTGATCAAGGCGGCCGGTACAGGGATCGCCACGGGCCAGATCACCTTTTACCGCTCGGCCTTCGCCATGGTGCCGATCCTCGGTTACCTGGCTTTCAAGGGCCATCTGCGTACCGCCTTTCACACTAAGGATATTTTCGGCCATTTGGCGCGGGGCTTCATCGGCATCCTCTCCATGAGCTGCGGCTTTTATGGCCTGGTGCATCTGCCTCTGCCGGAAGCGATCGCCATCGGCTATGCGATGCCACTGCTCGCTGTCGTCTTCGCGGCAGTCTTTCTCAAGGAAACGGTGCGGGTCTACCGTTGGTCGGCGGTCCTGATCGGCCTTGTCGGCGTGATGATCATCACCTGGCCGCGCCTGACATTGCTGCGCGACGGCGGCTTCGGATCCGGTGAGGCGCTCGGCGCGTTGTCGGTGCTCTTGTCGGCGGCGCTCGGCGCCGTTGCCATGGTGCTGGTGCGAAAACTGGTCGCCAAGGAGCGCACGCACACCATCGTGCTTTATTTCTCCCTCTCGGCCTCCTGCTTCTCGCTGCTCACGCTGCCCTTCGGCTGGGAGCCGCTGCCGTGGAACTCCTTCCTGCTCCTTTTGGCGGCCGGTTTCTGCGGCGGCGTCGCGCAGATCCTGCTGACGCAGAGCTATCGTTACGCTGACATGTCGACGATTGCGCCCTTCGAATATACCTCGATCATCCTCGGCCTGATCATCGGGTATTTCCTCTTCGATGAAGTCCCGACCGGCGTGATGCTGATCGGCACCGCGATTGTGGTGGGTGCCGGCATCTTCATTATCTTCCGGGAACACCAACTGGGTCTTGAGCGCAAGGGTGCGCGAAAACACGTCACGCCGCAGGGATGACGAAAATCCCCTGGAAGGTGAAGATCAGGACGACGTGACTGGAGCCGTATCGTCCTCCACCAGTTCGGTCAGTCGCACTGCCTGGTTCATCGCATTCACCGCTTCCGTGCCCGGAGTGGGCACGGTGTTTGCCTGGAAATCGGTCTTTGCGACCAGGCCGTCCTTTTGGCTGCGCTGGGCGATGCGCCAGGCAGCATAGGCCGCGTAGAGCGCAAAATAGACGGCGAGCAGCACGAAAAGCGCCGGTGGGCCGAACCAGTCCATCACCGGTCCCACCATCAGCGGGCCTGAAATCGTACCGATACCATAGGTGATCATCATGCCCGAGGAGACCTCGACATATTCGTTCGGTCGGGCAAGGTCGTTGGCATGGGCGACGTTGAGCGCATAGATCGGAAACAGCACCGAACCGACGCAGGCCGCGACGACGTAGAGGACAAGCGGGGTGGCGCCGACGAACGCCACCATGGCGAGGCACGACACGACGCCGAAGATGCCGCAGGCAACCATGACGATGCGCCTATCCATCCTGTCGGACGCTCGCCCGATCGGAATCTGGGAGAAGGCGCTCCCCGTCAGCAGGGCTGCCAGAAGCGTGGCGCCCTCGGCGGTCGAGAGGCCGATTTTCTGGGTGAAGACGCCGCCGAGATTGAGCCAGGCACCGGCCATGGCACCGGCAAGGAAGGCGCCGACGACCGCGACCGGTGAGCGGCGGAAAAGGCCCGGCACGTCGAAATTGGCCTGTGCCGGCGGCGCCGGCATGGCGGATGAGGATAGTGCCGTCGGCAAAAGCGCGAGCGAAAACAGGACGCCGCAGAGAATAAAGAGCGAGGAATTCGTCGGATCGCCCAACGGCACGAGATATTGCCCGCCGATCGTCCCGACCATGGTTGTGATCAGATAGACCGAAAACAGCATGCCGCGATTTTCGTTGGTCACCCGCTCGTTCAGCCAGCTCTCGATGACGAGGTAACTTCCCGAAATGGCAAAGCCGGAGATGGCGCGAAAGAAGATCCAGGCGCGCCAGTCGACGACCAGGCCGCACATCAGAATGGCGATGCTGAGCAGCGTGATCAGGGCGGCAAAGACCCGGACATGGCCGACGCGCGCGACGAATTTCGGCGTAACGATGCAGGAGAGGGTGAAGCCGAGCGTATAGCCGGTGGCGATCAGCGAGATGATCAGCGTCGACCAGCCTTCTGCCACCGAGCGCACCGGCAGAACATAGCTCGCCAAGCCGAAGCCGATCATCATCAAGAGCGTCGACAGGATCAGGCTGAACACGGATCTGAGGCTGGTCAGCATGAACGCTCCCCGGGCGCATTCGCCGGCTGCTTGATCGTTGTCAAGCGGTCAGGCGGGCGCTGAAAACAGGTTGGAGCGGATTGCGCGGTCAGAACGGTTGGAATTGCACGGCATGCCGCCCTTGAGTTTGAAGGACGAGTGTGGCTCTAACCAATTTCTCCTGCGCTGTCGATTGCGACAGGGTTTGGCGCAGATCAGGAGATCGACGTCTGTGTCTGAGACAAACTACTTCGGCAGCAGCGCGCTGATGGCGTGCCGGTCTGCCTGTTTCGCAGGGGCATCGATGCTCAGGCGGCTATATTCACGCGAGGCGCGCACGGCGGTCCCGATGTCTGCGACGGTTTCTATCAGGGCGCGGATGGAAGCGGACATGAACGGGACTTTCGAAATCTTGGCAAGACGGCCGCGCGCAGGCGCGGCCTCAAATTAACGCTGGATGAATTCGGAAAAGATTTGCACCGGGCGCGTGGTGCGGCCGTAACCTGCGGCAGTCATCTGTTCGTTCGCAGCCGAGCCGAAGCTGGCGAAGGGCGTGCGAAGCGGAGAGCCGGCTTGGCGGAGCGTCTCGAAGCCGCTATGCAGAGGACGAAAACGGGCGGTCATGGTTCAATTCCTTATTCCAGTCCTCCCGTGACCTTATATTGCGACGCAGCATCGATTCCGCAATGCATCATTTCGCGTTGCTGATATGCGTAGGCCGCATGGCTCTCTTCATTGTTTGTTCACAAATCAGGCAGACGGCCGTTGAGAAACTCTTAACCACGAATCCGGGCGCGAAACGCCAGCAGGTCCTGCCAGGCGAGTCGCTTGCTGGCTGGGGCCGACATCAGATCCTGCGGATGCAGCGTGGCAAGGGCAGGAACGGTTGTGCCGCCAACTGCGATATCGCGCCATTCGCCGCGCATGTGGTGGATGGTGTCGTTGCCGCCGAAGAAGAAACGGCCGGCGAAATTGCCGAGAATGAGCAGATGCCGGGGCTCGGCGAGCATGATCTGGCGCTCGATGAATGGCCGGCAGATATCGGTCTCGCGCGGCGAGGGCACCCGGTTTCCCGGTGGCCGCCAGGGAATGACGTTGGTGAGCAGCACGGACGTCCGGTCAAGCCCGATCGCCGCCAGCATGCGGTCCAGCATCTGTCCCTGCTTTCCGGAAAAGGGAATGCCGTCCCGGTCGTCGTCGCCGTTCGGCATCGGGCCGATCACCATGATCCCGGACGACGGGTTTCCGTCGGCAAACACCATGTTGCGAGCGCTGTTTCTGAGGTTGCAGCCCGAAAATGCCTCCATGGCGCTCTTCAATTCGCCGAGCGAGCGGGCCGACTCGGCCGCGAAACGGGCCTCGGCGATGGCCTGCTCGTCGGGGATGGCCATTTGCGGGACGGCGGCCGGTGCCGCGGCCATGCGATTGCCAGACGGGCTGGACGTGTCCCGGTTTGTTGATGGGCGTGGCGTGTCGCTCTGTGCGGAGGTCTGCGTTTTTTGCACGGCTTGCGAGCCGATGTTGCCACGCGCCGCTTTTGCTTGCGCGAACTCGGCGAAACGATCGACGGGATCCCGTTCCAGCAGCCATTCGACGCCCGCTTCCGCATGGAAATGCAGAAGGGCGGCAAGTTCGGCCGGGGTCATCCTGTCGCTGGAGATCATGTTCTCTCTTCTACAGAAGGGTGGATCACCCGGAAAGCGGAAAAGTCGCCGCGTCCTCAGCCATTTCAGGCAGCCATCGCCGTCCAGCGTTCTATATCGTCGCGCTCGCCGATCAGCGCCAATCCATGGGCGATCGACAGCAGTTCGCCGCCGCTTTCGATGCGGTCGCTGGCGAAGCGGTTTTCGAAAAGGCGGCGAATGGCGGGCACGAAGGACGTGCCACCGGTCAAAAACACCTTGTCGATGCTGCCGGCGGGTGTGTTCGTCGTCATCAGAACCTCGTCCAGCGCCTCCTCGATCCGCGCCAGGTCGGGCGCGATCCAGCTTTCGAAATCGCTGCGGCGCACCGTCTGCCGGCTCCTTTCGCCGAGCGGCGCGAAGTAAAACTCGGTTTCCTCCTCGCGCGACAGCCACATCTTGGCGGCGGAGACCGCCTGGTACAGCGGGTAGCCCTCATCGTGCTCGACGAGATCGACGAAGGCCTCGAGCTTTTCCGGCTCGACGGCCGAGCGCACCAGCTGCTTCAGATCGGTAAAATCCTTCAGCGTCTTGAAGATCGACAGCTGGTTCCAGCGGCCGAAATTGGCATAGTAGCTGGAGGGCACGTCGAGCAGCTTGTCGAAGCTCTTGAACTGGCTGCCCTTACCGATCAGCGGCGAAACGACATTGTCGATGATGCGGAAGTCGAAATGATCGCCGGCGACGCCAACGCCGGAATGGCCGACCGGCACGGCCGTCAGCTCTCCCCCGTGGCTTTCGAAGCGGATGATCGAATAGTCCGTCGTGCCGCCGCCGAAGTCGGCGACCAGCACGGTCGCATCCTTCTTCAGGTTCTGGGCAAAGTAAAACGCCGCCGCCACCGGCTCGTAGACATAATGAACCTCGGGAAAGTCGAACGAGGACAGCGCCCGGTCGTACCGTTCCAGCGCCAGCGATTCGTCCGGGTTGCTGCCGGCGAAACGCACCGGCCGGCCGACGACGATGCGGCCGTAATCCTGTTTCCAGCCATCGCCCGCATAGTCGGCGATCCGGGTGAGGAAAGACCGCATCAGGTCCTCGAAGCCATGGCGCCGGGCAAAGATCAGCGTGCCCTGGAAGAGGGGGCTCGCGGCAAAGGTCTTGATCGATTGCAGGAAACGCGCTTCGCCGGGATTGTCGATGAACTGCTGGATCGCCGCCTGTCCGGCCTCGATCTTCACTGCCGCAGCACCCAGCTGCGCGTGCTTCATGAAGGACAGGGCGGTGCGCATGGAATCATTGGTTCCGGCCGCGCTGGTAAAGCTCAGCGATTGCGTCGCGTCGCCATGCGAGGCGGCGAGCACGGAATTGGTGGTGCCGAAATCGAAGCCGAGGGCCTTTGCCATTGAGTGTCTCCAATGCTGGTCAGTGCATGTCCTTCGGCCCCGCGCGTCGAAACGCCGCATCGTCAAGACTGACGCCGGACATCGCTTGCAGGGATCGGGATAGGGTGCATCCGCCGAGTGCGAATGCGTTACGCATTTTGAAGCGCGCCTCCTCGCACGGGGAGAGGGCAAAAGCAAGGCACGGCTGGATTTCGAGGCTTTGAAGATCAGCCTTGAAGACAGGATCCAGCTCGCGCAGGAACAGACCGTCGCCTTGGCTCAGCATCGGTAGATTTTGACGTTTACGTCTACGTTATATATTATGCTCGCGGAGTGCATGACGTCATGCGCAATTCGCAGGCCCACTGTCGCAGACCGGCTCGACAAGGTTTCCTGTATTTGTCATGACGGAGCTTAAGAATTGGGAACAAACCGGATAAAAACGCCGGGGCAGGACTGGAGACAATCAAATGAGCGACGCGATGGAATTGCCCGAGCGCGAAAGCATGGAATTCGACGTGGTGATCGTCGGCGCGGGTCCGGCCGGTCTTTCTGCCGCCATCCGTCTGAAACAGGTCAATCCGGAGCTTTCGATCGTCGTCCTCGAAAAGGGCGCCGAAGTCGGTGCGCATATCCTGTCGGGCGCCGTCGTCGATCCGATCGGCATCGACCGGCTGTTGCCCGGCTGGCGCTCGGAGGAGGGGCATCCCTTCAAGACCGAGGTGACGGACGACCAGTTCCTGCTGCTTGGCCCGGCCGGCTCGATCCGCCTGCCGAACTTCGCCATGCCGCCCTTGATGAACAATCACGGCAACTACATCGTCTCGCTCGGTCTCGTCTGTCGGTGGCTGGCCGAAAAGGCCGAAGCGCTGGGCGTCGAGATCTATCCGGGCTTTGCCGCGACCGAAGTGCTCTACAATGAGAGCGGTGCCGTCATCGGTGTCGCGACCGGCGACATGGGCATCGAGAAGAATGGCGAGCCGGGTCCGAATTTCGCGCGCGGCATGGAACTGCTCGGCAAATATACGCTGATCGGCGAGGGCGTGCGTGGATCGCTCGCCAAGCAGCTGATCGCCAAATACGATCTTTCCAGGAACCGCGAACCGCAAAAATTCGGCATCGGCATCAAGGAACTCTGGCAGGTCAAGCCCGAGAACCACAAGCAGGGTCTGGTGCAGCACTCCTTCGGCTGGCCGCTCGGCATGAAGACCGGCGGCGGCTCGTTCCTCTATCATCTCGAAGACAATCTGGTCGCCGTCGGCTTCGTCGTCCACCTCAACTACAAGAACCCCTATCTCTATCCCTTCGAGGAATTCCAGCGCTTCAAGACGCATCCGGCCATCCGCGGCACCTTCGAGGGCGGCAAGCGCCTGTCCTATGGCGCCCGCGCCATCACCGAAGGTGGCTATCAGTCGGTGCCGAAACTCTCCTTCCCGGGCGGTGCGCTGATCGGCTGTTCCGCCGGCTTCGTCAACGTGCCGCGCATCAAGGGCAGCCACAACGCTGTGCTGTCCGGCATCCTCGCTGCCGAAAAGCTTGCGGACGCGATCGCCAGCGGCCGGGCCAATGACGAGGTCATCGAGATCGAGAACGGCTGGCGCGACAGCGCCATCGGCCAGGATCTGAAGAGGGTCCGCAACGTCAAGCCACTGTGGTCGAAGTTCGGCACCGCGATCGGCGTCGCGCTCGGCGGCCTCGACATGTGGACGAATACGCTGTTCGGCTTCTCCTTCTTCGGCACACTGAAGCACGGAAAAACCGACGCGCAGTCGCTGGAACCGGCGTCGATGCACAAGCCGATCGCCTATCCGAAACCCGACGGCGTCTTGACCTTCGACCGCCTCTCCTCGGTGTTCCTGTCAAACACCAACCACGAGGAAGACCAGCCGGTGCATCTGAAGGTCAAGGACATGGACCTGCAGAAGCGCTCCGAGCACGACATCTACGCCGGACCTTCCACCCGCTACTGTCCGGCCGGTGTCTACGAATGGGTGGAAAAGGACGGGCAAAACGTCTTCGTCATCAACGCCCAGAACTGCGTCCACTGCAAGACCTGCGACATCAAGGATCCCAACCAGAACATCAACTGGGTGCCGCCGCAGGGCGGCGAAGGGCCGGTCTATCCGAATATGTGACCATCGGACGGTCGAAACAAGCGGGTCGGGAAGATCGGGGTCGTCGTGTAGCGAAGCCGCTCTCCGGCCTTTTTCTTGTTTGCGCTGAGACAAGGAAGACGAAGCCGCGCTGATGCCGCTTCCAATGTTCGCAGCGCTTAACCGGCTATTAACCATGTTTTCCGTAATTTCGGTTGTATCAACCAGATATTAAGGAACGTCTCATGTCGCTCACCCGCCGTGGCCTGCTTCTGAGCATATCTGGTCTTCTTTCCGGCTGTACCGTCAGCGGACCGAGCCATCGCGCCAACTATGCTGCCTTGTCGGACGAACGGTTCCCGTTGCCTGCCATGCCACTTGAAAGGATCAAGCCGGAATTGCGGCGGCAGGAGGTGGTTTACGAGACCCAATATGACGCCGGCACCATCGTCATCGATACGCCGGCGCGCCGGCTCTATTATGTTCTCGGCGAGGGAAGGGCGATGCGCTACGGCATCGGCGTCGGGCGCGAGGGCTATGCGCTCGCAGGTTCGGCCTATATCGGACGCAAGGCGGAATGGCCGAGCTGGACGCCGACGGGCAACATGATCCGCCGCGATCCCGAGCGGAACTTGAGATATGCCGGCGGCGTGTCTGGTGGGCCGCACAATCCGCTCGGTGCCCGCGCCGTCTATCTCTACCGGAACGGCAAGGACACCATGTTCCGCATCCACGGCACCAACCAACCGCAGACCATTGGCCAGGCCATGTCGAGCGGCTGCGTCCGCATGCTCAATCATGATGTTGTCGATCTCTATGAACGCGTCGCGGTCGGCGGCCGGGTGATCGTGCTGCAGGCCTGATCGCCGTTAAAATTTAATCGTTTCAAAATATTAGCGGGTGTCGATCGGCGCCCGTGCACTATTGTTTTTGTACCCCGCCGCGATAAATGTCACTGGAATGGCGCAGGTGGAACAGGCGCAGGCGCAGCCTGAGCGGTATTCCTCTCCGCAGCTGCAAAATTTGACCATGGAGGCATGCGGGAACCTATCCCGCCTGTCCGGATCATGAGGCCGGTTGCGGCGGTGCTGCCGGACCTCGTGGGCGTCATACACCGCCTTCTAAAGAGGGAACGACATGAAACATCTCCTTGCAACGACCAGCCTTGCCTTCGGCCTGCTGGCGCTCGGCAACGCGGCCTCGGCAGCCGAATGCGGCGACGTGACGATCGCCAGCATGAACTGGCAGAGCGCCGAGGTTCTGGCGAGCCTCGACAAGTTCATTCTCACCGAAGGCTACGGCTGTAACGCGGAAATCATCGTCGGTGATACCGTGCCGACGATCACCTCGATGATCGAAAAGGGCGAGCCGGACGTCGCTCCGGAAGGTTGGGTCGATCTGCTCCCCGACGTCGTCAATCGCGGCATTGAGGAAGGAAAGCTGGTCGGCGCAGCGGTGGCGTTGTCCGATGGCGGCGTGCAGGGCTGGTGGATTCCGAAATACATCGCTGACGCCCACCCCGATATAAAGACGATCGACGACGCATTGAAGCATCCTGAACTCTTCCCGGACCCGGAAGACAAGAGCAAGGGCGCCGTGCACAACGGTCCGCAGGGTTGGGGCGGCACGGTTGTCACCTCGCAGCTCTACAAGGCTTATGGCGGCGAAGCTGCCAACTTCAGCCTGCTGGACACCGGCTCCGCCGCCGGCCTCGACGGTTCGATCGCCAAGGCCTACGAAGGCAAGGAAGGCTGGGTCGGTTATTACTGGGCGCCGACGGCACTCCTTGGCAAATATGCGATGGTCAAGCTTGAGCACGGTGTTCCGGCGGACGCGGCCGAATGGAAACGCTGCAACACGGTTGCCGAATGTGCGGATCCGAAGAAGAACGACTGGCCGAAGGACAAGGTCCAGACGCTGGTTACCAAGAGCTTTGCCGACCGCGCCGGCGAGGATGTCATGGCCTATCTCAACAAGCGTGCCTGGACGAACGATACGGTCAACGGTCTGATGGCCTGGATGACCGACAACCAGGCAAGCGGTGACGATGGCGCCAAGCATTTCCTAAAGGAAAACGAAGCACTTTGGACGCCGTGGGTCTCTCCGGAGGCTGCCGAGAAGATCAAGGCTGCTCTCTGATCGTGTGACGGGCCGGCGCGCCACAGTGGCCCGCCGGCCTTCTGTTTCTGCGGCGCCCGGCTCGAGGAATGGCCGGCGTCGATGCATAACGAATAAGGGGACCGGCATGGATTGGCTCACCAAATTTCCGCACATGAACGACGATTCGCTGCGCAATCTGAAAAAGGTGATCGATGAAGGCTTTCGCGCCTTCACCCGTGCCTATGGCGATGTGATCGAGGGGTTCTTCGAGCCGCTGCAGTTCTTTCTTATCCACTCCGAACGCTTCATGACGCGCACGCCCTGGCCGATCATCCTGGTCTTGGTCGCCCTGGTCGCGTGGTTTGCGAGCCGGAACCGGAAGATCGTCGCCGCCTGCGTCGCGACGCTGCTGGCCATCGGCTATTTCGACATGTGGGACGATACGATGAAGACCATATCGATGATTTTCGTCTGTACGGTGCTCTCGATCGCGATCGGCATCCCGATCGGCATTGCCATGTCGCGGTCCGATCGGCTGCAAAACACGGTCAATCCGGTGCTCGACGTGATGCAGACCATGCCGAGCTTCGTTTATCTGATCCCCGTCGTCATGCTTCTCGGCATCGGCAAGGTGCCTGGCCTCATCGCCGTCGTCATCTATGCGATCCCACCGATGATAAGGCTCACCAATCTGGGTATTCGTCTTGTCGACAAGGATGTGCTCGAGGCCGCCGACGCCTTCGGCTCCTCCAATTGGCAGAAGCTGAAGAACGTGCAGATGCCGCTCGCGCTGCCCACCATCATGGCTGGCATCAACCAGACGATCATGATGGCGCTTGCCATGGTGGTCATCGCCTCCATGATCGGGGTGCAGGGCCTCGGCCAGCCTGTTCTCAAGGCCATTGCCAACCAGTATTTCACGCTCGGCATTTTCAACGGTCTGGCGATCGTCGGTATCGCGATCATCTTCGACCGGGTGAGCCAGGCGTACGGACAAAGGCTGCAGCGCCACCGTGAAATCATTCACGGTTGACCGTGGAAAACACGGAAACGCCGCCAGCGGAGGGCTGGCGGCGTTTCCGGCCTTCAGGACTGATGGGGGCGCCCGGAACGCGGCGCCGCAGCCAGGCGGGGCTGCTCAGCGTTTTCCTGAAAAGAGCCCTGTCGACAGAGCAACGCCCATGCCAGTGATGACGGCCGCACTGACCTCGAACAGGCCGATCTCCTCTCCCAGCAACAATCCGCCGCCAAGCGTGGCAAGGACCGGCGTGATCGCGGTGAAGGCGGCGGCCTGCGTACCGCCCAGTGCCCGTACGGCCATTCCATAGGCGACCATGGCCGTCAGTCCGGACAAAACGCCCTGGCTCATCACCTGCACGGCGATTTCATTGGCCGGGGTGACACCGAGCGACGTTCCATAGATGAGTGCCAGACCAAGATGGATCAGGAACGACCAGATGGCGATGACGGCGCCTGCTTCCACGGCGGTGAGCCCCGAGCGCTTGAACGCGTGGGTGTAGCTTGCCCAAAGAAGGGCGGCGCCCGGTAGCAGGATAAAACTCGTCCGGGGAATGCCGGCGCTCGAAAGACCGCTGAACAGAAGAATGCCGACGCCCGCGACGATGGCGGCAAGGCCGAGCCAGCGGCCGGCATCGGGCCGTTCGCGGAAGACGAAAACGCCAATCAGCGCGGCGGCGAGCGGCATCGATCCTCCAAGCAGGATGCCGGCGGAGGCGGCCGGCGTGGCGTGGATCGCAAAGGTGGTCAACTGGAAGAACAGGGCGCCGGAGCCAGCGACCATCAGGGCGAGAAGGTAGTGTGGAACGCCCTTCGGCAGAAGCCCGAGGCGCCACCAGACCGGCGCGAGAACGACCGCGGGGACGCCATAGCGAATAAGGCCGATATCGATCGTTCCCAGTGGCGTCGTGGCGCTGTGACGGGTGGCCAGTATCCAGCTTGCCCAAATGAGGACAGTGATGCTTCCGCCGATGTAACCGGCCGTAGTCGAAGGCGTATTCGTGCGGGCAAAGGCGAGCGTGTTCATCGGACAACCCTTTCTTTCGAGCGTGAAAATGTGTTCGTCTGAAAGGAAAATTAGTGCCAAAAAGGGAGGCATGTCCTTGCTATTTATGCTTATGATTTATACTGCTGGCAACTATCTGCCAATTATTTGGTACAATGTTATTGAATATGCCAAGTCTGGACAAATTCGATATTGCCATCCTGCGCATCCTGCAGGAGGACGCGCGTGCGACGAATGTGGAAATCGCCGAGCGGGTGAACCTGTCTCCGTCGCCGTGTTTGAGGCGTATCCGAAATCTGGAAAAATCCGGCGTGCTGCGCGGCTACCGGGCCGATATCGACCGCAAGGAGGTGGGGCTGGGGCTGACCGTCTTCGTCGAAATCAAAGTCGGGCGTCACAGCCAGGAAAACGCGCGCTTGCAGCAGGAGGCGCTGCTCGCCATCCCGGAAGTCGTTTCCTGTTTCCTGATATCCGGCAGCGCCGATTTCCTGGTCGAAGTGGTTGTCGCCGATCTCGCAGCCTATGAAGCATTGCTGACTGAAACCCTGCTTGCGCTTCCGGGCGTCGCCGACATCCGCTCCAATTTCGCCATCCGCACGATCAAGACCGGCGGCGCCCTGAAGCTGCCGGAGCCGCGCTAAGAAAAATCACCTGCCGGAGAATGTCCGGCAGGTGATTTCAATCGGGCTGTGGCCCGCTGCGTTAAGCGTTGAGTTCCGCGAAGTTCGGCCGGGATACGGCCGCATTCTCGCGCTTTGGAGCCGATTTCCAGGCAACCACCATCAAGCCGCCGATCACCGTGATGTGCTCCATGACCACGTAGAATTCAAGCGTCTTGATCGGCTCCTGCATGGTCCAGAAGGTATGAGCGATCGGAATGGTGAGCAGGGTGAAGACGGCGAGCGCGCCGGCGCCAAACCAGGTCCCGCGGTTGGCGATGATCAGCGCGGAACCGCCGAGCTGGGTGACGATCACCGCAATGTTGAAGAGCAGGGCAGGTTCCAGCCCGAAGTGCGACATCTCGGCGACACCGGCGTTGAAGTCGATGAGTTTGGCAAGGCCGCTTGCCCAGAACATATAGGTCAGGATAGCGCGCGCCAGGTAGCCGAACGGGCGGGAACCGACAATGGAATCAATAAAGGAAGGCATTTTTTTTCTCCGGTGATAGGCGATGAAACTGCCCCGGAACCGGTCTCCTGTCGCGGGCTTTGGACTGGTTCCGGGGCAGCGCGGCGTCACCGGTTGGGGAGGCTGTTCGGTGGGCCGCGCTGTCTCCTGTTTACTCAGCGCGAAGAAGAGGGGAGGTTCCCGCGGGAACTGCCGGGAAGCCTCATTCAGCGGACACCGCGCGCCTCAGAACCCGGCGAGCACAAGCTTGCCCTTCGTCCGGCCGGTTTCGATCAGCGCATGGGCCCTTTTCAGGTTTTCGGCGTTGATCAGCCCCAACGTCACCGTCAGGGTCGAGCGGATCTTGCCGCCATCGACCAGCCGCGAAACCTCGTGCAGAATACGGTTCTGCTCCTCCATGTCCTTGGTCTTGAACAGCGAGCGGGTGAACATGAACTCCCAGTGAATGGATACGGCCTTGCGCTTGAAGGGCAGGATGTTGAGCGTCTTCGGATCGTCGATGAGGCCAAAGCGGCCCTGCGGCGCGATCAGCTTGATGATCTCTTCCAGATGGTCGTCGGTATTGGTGGTGGAAAAGACGAAAGCGGGCGCGCCGAGCGCCAACTGGTCGATTTGGTGCGCCAGCGGCTTGGCGTGGTCTAGCACATGATGGGCGCCGAGATCATAGGCCCATTTCTGCGTTTCGGGGCGGGAGGCGGTCGCGATCACGGTGAGATTGGTCAGCGCCCGCGCCAGCTGAATAGCGATCGAGCCGACGCCGCCGGCGCCGCCGATGATGAGGATGGTGTTGGCAGCACCCGGCACCGGGTCGTTGACCTTCAGCCGGTCGAACAGCGCTTCCCAGGCGGTGAGCGAGGTGAGCGGCAGGGCAGCGGCTGCCGGAAAATCAAGCGTCTCCGGCTTTTTACCGACGATGCGCTCATCGACCAGATGGAATTCGGCATTCGAGCCCGGCCTGTCGATGGCGCCTGCATAGAAGACGGCATCACCCGGCTGGAACAGCTTAACCCCGGGCCCGATCGCCTTGACGATCCCGGCCGCGTCCCAACCCAGCACCTTCAACTGGTCAGCCTCCGGCTTTGCGCTGGCCCGAACCTTGACGTCCACGGGATTGACGGAGACAGCCTTGATCTCGACCAGCAGATCGCGGCCTTCCGGCGTGGGAAGGGGCAGATCCACATCGATCAACGCGGTTTCGGCGGTGATGGCCTGGGGGATTTTGTAAGCAATGGCGCGCATCGGGAAGCTCCTTCGAGTTTGAATGGAGGCTAGATGCGCATTATGCTGCAGCAACGCAAGAATGCACAATAAGTGTATATAGTACCAAAAAGGATACTGTGAATGCCGCGTGTTCGCCACAAGCTGCTCGACTGTTCGCCCGGTTGTCCGGTCGAGGGCGTGCTTCACCTGATCGACGGGAAATGGAAGGGCGTCATCCTCTATCATCTGCTGGAGGGCACCATGCGCTTCAACGAACTGCGCCGCCGCCTGACCAGTGTTACCCAGCGCATGCTGACGAAGCAGTTACGCGAGCTGGAAGCTGACGGCCTGATCGAGCGCACGGTTTTTGCCGTGGTGCCGCCAAGAGTCGATTATTGCCTGACGCCGCGCGGCCGCAGTCTTGAGCCCGTCATCATGGCGATGAAGCGCTGGGGCGACGAACATATCATGTTGCAGGCTGCCGAATGATTTTCCGGCAGGATCAGGGTTTGCGAACCCAAGCATAACCGAACCGGAAGCTGTCGCCATCGCTGCCGTAGATATAGGGCAGGGCGATCGTCTGTGGCTGAAGCGGCGGGACCGTGCCGATGCGCTGTTTCAGGCGGTCTTCGAGCCGCGTGGGAACGGTGGCGCCATCCTCGGCGTTTGCGCGCCACACCAGCAGGATCGGGCTCTGTGCCGACCAGTCGAAAGGCGGGCTGTAGAGCCGGTAGGTTTCCGTATCGACGGGCGTGTGCGGCAACTGCATGCGAATATTCCCGGCGAGGAAAGCGTCTTCGGCAATCACCAGAGCAGGAGTGGCGGCTGGCTTCGTGACGACATCCTCGATGAAGTCCCGATAGGGCACGGTCAGCTTCGGATGGGAATTCATCGGTCCAGCTGCGACGATACGCAGAACCAGCGATGCCGGAATAAGCACCATGAGCAGAAGAACGACCGGGATGAACCGCCTCAGGAAATCGCCTTGGGCAACTCCGTAGGCATCGAGCTTCATGCAGAGATAGAGCGGCAGAATGAACAGCACCGGCGACACCCACCGGGTTTTAAGTTCTGCCGTTCCCGCGAAGAAGATCAGAAACAGCAGAAAGATCAGCAACACCCCGAACATGACCTCGACCAGCCGTGTCTTCGGATTTCCGGCGCGCAGGGCGGGCCAGAAACGTCCGCGGGCAACGCAGGCATAGACGAGAACGGTCAGCGCACAGAAACTGAGAAGCGTCAGCGGCAATTCCGAGAGGCCGCGAGCGATCTGCATGAGTGCGCCATCCCGCCCACCCGTTTCGAGTTTCTCGACAGTGTCCTGAGAGGCGATCTCGAAGTTCTGGAAGAGCCAGAGGGTATGCGGAGCCACAATCGCGATTGCAACCGCAGCTGTGACGAGAATGCGCCAGTCGAAAATCCGCTGGCGATAGGTTGGGTTGGCAAGGACCGCGACGAGGGCGCAGAAGCAGAGAATCGAGAAATTGTATTTCGATATCAATCCGATACCGATGGCGATGCCGGTCAGCAGATAGGTGATGAGCGTCGGCCGGTCGAGCGTGCGAAACAGGCCGTAGAGGAAAAGGCAGGCTGCGAGAAGCGAGGCATTCGAATGGGTGAGATCGCGCTGCGCCAGCCAGCCGATTTCCGGAATGGTCAGCAACCCGAGGGCCGCGGCCACGGCAAGCGACTTGTTTGCGAGCACTTGCCGGGCGGCGAGGTAATAGAAGACGTAGCTCAGGAACAGGAAGAGGTTCTTGACAAGGCTCAGCGCGAACAGCGACTGCCCGATGCCATCGATGACCGCATGCTGCACCCAGTTGAAGAACGGTGGCTGCGTGTCATATCCGAGAGCGTACCACTGGCTCATCAGGATTTGCCCGGCCTCGTCCATTTCCAGGGAATTCGGCAGGCAGATGCGAACGATCAGATTGAGCAGGAAATAGGCGCCGATCAGCAGGATGAACGTGCTGGGTCGCGTTTCAAGTTTTTCGACGAGCGAATTCATGCTGGATGGCCTTTGCGCAGGGATCGCGCGGGGTTCTACCACACGGGGTCGTCGTGACAACAGCCGGCACGGTTTCCAAATCTGCGATTGGTGATCCCCCTCCATCTACGCTTCAGCCGCGGCCGCTTGCCGTTCAAACCCTGATAATTTGCGGCGCGAACCCCATATGATGTTTGCCCGCATGGCGCAGTCATAAGGACAACGAATGAAGATCAAGGCCATTTTCAATCGAGACGGAGGAACCTTCCGGACGACGGATATGGAAGCCTTTAGCCGGAAGGCCGAAGAGGTTTTTCGCGCAAGGGGCCACGAGATCGAAATCGCGGTTGTCTCCGGTAGCGAGATGGGCGATACCCTCGAAAAAGCAGCAAGACGCGATGACCTCGATGCCATGATCGCAGGCGGCGGGGATGGCACGATCTCCGGGGCGGCGGGCGTTGCCTGGAAGAACGGCATGCCACTGGGTGTCGTTCCGGCCGGTACGATGAACCTGTTTGCCCGATCGCTGAAACTGCCGCTCGATATCTGGAGGGTGCTGGACGTGCTTGCCGATGGCAGGATCACGGACGCCGATATCGGCAGCGCCGACGGCCGTGCATTTGTGCACCAGTTTTCCATGGGGCTGCATGCCCGCATGGTGCGCTATCGCGAATCGTACAGCTTCGCCTCACGGCTCGGGAAAATCCGCGCCAGCGCGCGCGCGGCGGTCGGTGTCATCTTCAATCCGCCCGAATTCGTGATCGAGTTCGATGTGGATGGCATTCATGAAAGGCGCGAGGTTTCGGCCATTTCCGTGTCCAACAACCATTTCGGCCCGAACGCCCTGATGTATGCCGATGACCTGACCGGCGGGCATCTGGGATTCTATACGGCGCCACCCTTGAAGCCGGCAGGTGTCGCCAAGCTGGTCTTTGATATCCTGCGCGGCAAATTTCGCGAAAGCCCGCTGATTACCGAAATGAGCGTGTCGGCCGTCGATCTGCATTTCCCCGTCGAGCGTCACAAGACCAACTGCGTCATCGATGGCGAACTGCTGCCGATCGGCCGCGATGTCGCCCTGCGAATCCATCCGGGCGAATTGAAAGTGCTCGTCGGACAATAGCCGCCCGCGTTCAGGCGGCAGCCCGGTTCACGCGTTCGGAGCATCCCCGCTAAAGACCTTGCGCACAATGTAGGGCGGCGTGTCGTTTTCGCCCGAATAGATGCGCGCCATCATTTCCGCCAGAATGCCGGTGGTGATGAGCTGGACGGAGGAGAGGAACAGCATGACGCCGACGATCAGCATGGGCCTTGCCCCGATATCGTTGCCGAGCAGAAACTTGTCGACGAAGAGGTAGAGCAGGATGAGCGAGCTGAGCGCTCCCGCCGCCAGGCCGATCGAGCCGAAGAAATGCCCCGGCCGTGCCTTGTAGCGCATGAAAAACAGCACGGAGAGCAGATCGAGGATGACGCGGAAGGTTCGCGAGATCCCGTATTTCGATGTCCCGTGCTGGCGCGCGTGATGAGTGACCGGCATTTCGCCGATCCGGCTGCTCGGCACGACGCCGGCAACCCAGGCCGGAATGAACCGGTGCATTTCGCCCATCAGCTTGACCTGCTTGATGATCGATGCCTGATAGATCTTCAGGCTGCACCCATAGTCGTGCAGCTTCACTCCCGTGATCTTGCCGATCAGATAATTGGCGCACCAGGAGGGGATCTTGCGCAGGAAAAGCCCGTCCTGCCGGTTCTTGCGCCAGCCGACCAGAAGGTCGAGTTCGCGCTCCTCGATGGCTTCGACCATGGCCGGGATATCGCGCGGATCGTTCTGAAGATCACCGTCCAGCGTGGCGATCAGCCGCCCTGCGGCTGTATCGATACCGGCCTGCATGGCGGCGGTCTGGCCGAAATTACGCTGCAGCTCGACGATCCTCAAGCGCAGGCTCGAATCGGCAAGCTCCTTGCGGGCATTCACCAGCGTCGCGTCGGTGCTTCCGTCGTCAACGAGAATCAGTTCCCAGCTGCGTCCGAAACTGACCATGGCATCGCGGATGCGCGTGACGAGCGGACCGACGCTTTCCTCCTCGTTATAGATCGGCACGACAACGGACAATTCGATCGCGTCAGTGACGACAGTTTCAGTCCTGTTTGCTTGCAAGATCGGATCCAATGCCAAAGCCTCTGAAAAACGCCGCCGGTTCTCTTGCCCGGGTTCTCGTGATAACAGCCATGAACCCATAGCACCGGACAGGAAAGTAGCAAATATATGAATGCAAAAGGGGATGCCAGCCGGGACTCGTGGCTTGTCCGCAACCGGATGACCTTGGTCTCCTTGGCTGCCGTCGTTGTCTATGCCGTATTCGTTCAGTGGATCTGGGGCTGGCCGGCGCTGTTTCGGCAGTGGGCGGAGATCGGCGTTATCCCGGTGCTTTCGGCGCTGGCGCTGCTGGTCGGCACCTATTTCATCCGCTGTTATCGGATCTACGATTATTTCCCCAACGAGACCCGCGGCCGCTTCCTTCAGCTTCTGCGGGTGACACAGGTCCACAATCTTCTTAACATCATGCTGCCGTTCCGCGCCGGGGAAACCAGCTTTCCCTTGCTCATGCGCTCGGAATTTGCGGTTCCTTTGGCGCGCAGCACGTCGGCATTGCTGCTCATGCGCGTTCTAGACCTGCATGCGCTGTTCGCCGCAGCCGGGGTCGGCCTTGTGCTCGAATACGACAACCAGCGTCTCGGCTGGCTTTTATGGGCACTCTTCCTCGTCTCGCCGCTGCTTCTTTCTGTTCTGAAGGGCAGCGTGCTCGCGTTTGTCGAGCGCCGGCTGCCGGAAAGGCTGGGCAAGCTGCTCGAGGAAATAGAGGCCGGCCTGCCGGCAAACACGATGGCCTTTGTTCGGGCATGGTTGATGACGGTTCTCAACTGGTCGACCAAGGTCGCGGTGCTTGCCTGGGTGCTGTTCACCATGGGCGTCGTGCCGCTCGGCGCCTGTTTTGGGGGCGCTCTGGGCGGTGAGTTGTCGTCGGTGCTGCCGGTTCACGCGCCGGCCGGCGTCGGCACCTATCCGGCCGGCATCACCGCGGGCGCGGCCTCGTTCGGCGCATCGGCGAAGGGTGCCGCTTTTGATCTGCTCGCCAGCGCCAGCGTCAACGCGCATCTGTTGATCATCGTGTCGGCGGTTGCCGGCACGCTGCTGTCGATCGTCCTCTCGCCGCGGCGCTAAGGCGCTACTGGAACGCCGTTTCGAAGAAGCTGCGCAGCTTGCGCGAATGCAGCTTTTCCTTCGGCATGGCGGCGAGCTTCTGCAATGCCAGGATACCGATCTGCAGATGCTGGCTAACCTGCGTCTTGTAGAAGGCCGTCGCCATGCCCGGCAGCTTCAATTCGCCATGCAGCGGCTTGTCGGAAACGCAGAGCAGCGTTCCATACGGCACGCGGAAACGGAAGCCGTTGGCCGCGACCGTGGCCGATTCCATGTCGAGCGCGATGGCGCGCGATTGCGACAGCCGCTTCACCGGGCCGCGCTGGTCGCGCAGTTCCCAGTTGCGGTTGTCGATCGTCGCCACGGTTCCGGTCCGCATGATCCGCTTCAGGTCGTAACCCTCGTAGCCGGTCACCTCCGCCACGGCGTCCTGCATCGCCACCTGAACTTCGGCGAGCGCCGGGATCGGCACCCAGACCGGCAGGTCGTCGTCCAGCACGTGGTCCTCGCGCACATAGGCATGCGCCAGCACATAGTCGCCCAGCGTCTGGCTGTTGCGCAGGCCTGCGCAATGGCCGAGCATCAGCCAGGCATGTGGCCTGAGCACCGCGATATGGTCGGTAATCGTCTTGGCATTGGAAGGGCCGACGCCGATATTGACGACGGTGATGCCGCCATGGCCTTTCTTCTTCAGATGATAGGCCGGCATCTGCGGCAGGCGGGCAAGTGAAAGGTCTGATTCGGGCTTGTCCGACCCAGCTTGGGTAATGATGTTGCCCGGTTCGACGAAGGAGGTGTAGCCGTTGCCGCCCTCGGCCATCTGCTTGCGCGCCCAGGCGCAGAACTCATCGACGTAGAACTGGTAGTTGGTGAAGAGCACGAAATTCTGGAAATGCGTCGCACTGGTTGCCGTGTAATGGCTGAGGCGGGCGAGCGAATAGTCGATGCGCTGGGCGGTGAACGGCGCCAGCGGCGAGGGTTCGCCGGGGCCTGGTTCGTAGGAGCCGTTGGCGATCTCGTCGTCTGTGGTCGTCAGGTCGGGCGTGTCGAACAGGTCGCGCAATGGCGTATCAATGTTTTCCGCCATCGACGCCTCGACATAAGCACCTTCTCCGAAAGCAAAATGCAGAGGGATCGGCGTTGCCGATTCGGAGACGGTGACGCCGACGCCATGGCTGCGGATCAAGAGGCCGAGCTGTTCCTTGAGGTAGTGGCGGAACAGCTTCGGCCGGGTAACCGTCGTCGTATAGACACCCGGCGCGCTGACATAGCCGTAGGACAGGCGCGAATCGACATGGCTGAAACTGCTGGTCTCGATGCTGACCTGCGGATAGCAGGCACGATAGCGCGAGATCGGCGTTCCCGTGCGCCCGAGCTCGGTAAAGGCATCGACCAGGAATTTGGTGTTGCGTTCATAGAGCGCCGACAAGGCATCGACTGCTGCGGCGGGGTCATCGAACGTCTGCGGCTCGAAAGTGTCCGGCGTGGTGATGGAAAGGGCGGAAAGGGAAGAGATTCGTTTGTTCATGCGGCATTATAGGATGGCGTCTTTTACAAGCAAACGACAAGATTTGAATGCACAGGTGTCGCCTGGAAAAAGCCGCTCAGCGCGGTCCGGCAAGGATGACGACCGTACCGGCAACGGCAAGCGCCACACCGCTTATATCCCAGCGATCCGGACGAACATCTTCGACAATCCAGAGCCAGCTCAGCGACGCGGCGATATAGATGCCGCCATAGGCCGCATAGGCGCGTCCGGCAGCAGCCGTATCGATCAGGGTGAGAAGCCAGGCGAAGAGAGCGAGGCTCGTCATGCCGGGAATGAGCCACCAGATCGGCTTATCCATCTTCAGCCACGCCCAGAAGGCGAAGCAGCCGGCGATTTCCGCAAGAGCGGCAAGGACATAGATGAAAAATGCGGAGATGGGCATGATGTTCCTTCCTTGGCGACACATAGGAAGGCAGCAGATTCAAATGCGCAAGTGCTTCGCTTGCGCCGACAGCATCAGCTCATGGATTGGCGCTGAAGCGTCACAAAAAGAACGAGGCCGGCTCCCTGCTTGCCGACGCCAAGGCCGGAGGCCTTGCTGTAGGCGATCGCCCCCATCGGCGCCATCAAAAGGGCTGCAAGCGTCAGCATGCGCAGGGCGATGGTTGCGGAACGGGTGAGGGAAGACATCGTTCCTGGCCTTTAGAGCTTGGCTTGTTCGCAGAACTGCGCGGTGTGCACGGTGCAGTCGGCGATCGAACCAGCATAGTTGTGGCGGCGGCGCTGCGTATCGGCGCTGACGGCAGCTGCAAGCGTGATCGCGAAGACGACCATGAGCATGCTGATGATGGTGAGGCGGCGGGCGAGGATGTCCATGAGTTTGTCCGTTTGCTCGGGTTTGTCGGTCGGGGTTCAACTCGATGATGGCCTTTTCGCATAGGCAAACTGAACTGTTGCTGAGACCCCGGTTCATCTCCCGTTCATCTTCGTGGCTTTCACCCTTGTAACGGTGATGGGTGCCGCCTAGGTTTTCCGCGAGTTTCCCAACTGGAGATAGCGGATGACTGCCCCGATCGAACTCACTATTGGCCGACCCCGAACGGCTGGAAGATCACCGTCATGCTCGAGGAACTCGGCGTTCCCTACGATGTGAAATATATCAATATCGGCAAGGGCGAGCAGTTCGCGCCGGACTTTCTCAAGATCGCGCCCAACAACCGGATGCCGGCAATCGTCGATCCCGACGGTCCGGGCCGCGAGCCGATCTCGGTATTCGAATCCGGGGCCATCCTGCAATATCTCGGGCGCAAGTTCGGCAAGTTCTATCCGACCGACGAGCGCGCTCGCTTGGATGTCGATCAGTGGCTGTTCTGGCAGATGGGTGGGCTCGGGCCGATGGCCGGCCAGGCGAACCATTTCCGCAATTATGCGCCCGAAAAGATCGAATACGGCATCACCCGCTATACCAACGAGGTCAATCGTCTCTATGGCGTGATGAACAAGCGGCTGGCGGACCGGCCGTTTCTCGCCGGCGAATATTCGATCGCCGACATGGCCTGCGTCGGCTGGGTACGCCAGTACGAAGGCAATGGCCAGGATCTCAACGATTTTCCCAACCTGAAGCGCTGGTTCGAGACGCTGACGGCTCGCCCGGCAGTTCAGCGGGGCTTTGATGTCGGCAGGCAAGAGCGGGAGCGGCAGAAACACCTGTCGGAAGACAAGGAAGCCCAGAAAATCCTGTTCGGCCAGACCGCCCGCTGAGTATTAAGACAAGACCGGCGGGCAGGGCCCGCCGGATATCAGTCATTACATGCGCGTCCAGGTCTGCGACTTGCAGAGGACCTTCAGTACGCAGCCCTGCATCTTCAGTGAAGCCCCATTGATTGACGCCGAACCACTATAGGTCTTGTCATTGGCGGGATCGGTGATCTCGCCCGTATAGCTTTCACCGCTGCCGCTCATGCTGCCGATGCGCTTGCCGGCGTGCTTTCCTGTCTTCAACGTAATGCAGTAAGCGCCGCCGCAGGAGGCGATGGCGGCCGTCTCGCCGCTTGCGGTCTTCCAGTTCCCTTCGATCGGTTCGGCGGAAAAACCTGTAGCGGTCGTGGCCAGCGCCATGGCTGTTGCCAGGATGAATGTGCGGATCATGTAGTTCCTCCCGTAAGTTCGACGAACAACCATGCGCCGCGGCATGGGCTGGTCGAAAAGTTGCCAGAGCTGGTCTCCTCACCGCTCAACGCGCGGAAAATAACTTACGCGGACGTAAACGTAAATATACGTTCGTGCCGTTTTCCGATGAAAATTACCGGAAAACGTGGCTCCAGATGCGACCGTTCTCGTTGAGGCGCCGCAGGCCACCGTTTTGCGTGGTTAGCGATTGGTTGAAATCAGCGCCTGAATTTTCCGTAAAGATTGAGGCAAAAGCCAGTGTTTCAAGGCAGTCCGATGTTTAACAAAAAGTCAAGTTTACCAATCGTTTGAACTTTGTTTGTTGCAAATTAATCATGCATTTTAAGCGTGTATTGAAACCGCTGCGGCATACTCAAATCCATAAGACGAGCAGGGAAAAACACCCCGCCGGAACCCCTTGGGGGACCGAAAGCCGCACAAGACGGCCCGGCCCCCAAGGTGCCTAAAAAGGCAAACAAAACAGGGACTGCGTGAGTAGTTAACCAGGCAAACAGGGACATAGAAAATGGCACGCTTTGACATTCAGAATGCTTCGGATGCCACGATGGGTGGCGAAAACCGCGCGGACGTCTTTTGCGAAATGGGCTTGATGTATGCAACCGGACGTGGTTGCGATATCGATCTCGTCGCCGCGCACAAGTGGCTCAACATCGCAGCGATCAAGGGCTCCGACCGTGCAGCGGCGCTGCGTGCGGACCTGGCGATGACCATGACCAAGATCGATCTTGCCACCGCCCTGCGCGCCGCCCGCGAATGGATGACCATGCATTGAAACGGGTTCATATCGCTGGCAGGCGGTAGGCGCCGAGACCTCCGAAGATGGGGCGCGGCGTCTATTGCCTGCTAAGCGATTCAAGCACCTTCGGCAGCGCCGCTTCCAGAAGCGCCATATCCTCCTCCGGCCCGGTACTGATACGGATGCAGCGGTTGAGCGGCGCAACGCCCGGCATGCGGATGAACACGCCGTGATCGTCCATCAGCCGATCGACGATCGCGCGCGCAAACACGGCGTCGTGTCCGCAATCGATGGCGACGAAATTCGTCGCCGAGGGCAGGGGCTTCAGCCCGTTCTTGATAGCGATTGCGGTGATCCTGTCGCGCGACGCTGCGATGTTTCCAAGCACTTCCGTCAGATATTCCCTGTCGGCCAGCGCTGCGAGCGCCGCGGCGGTGCCGATCCTGTTCATGCCGAAATGGTTGCGGATCTTGTCGAAGGCCTGCGCGGTTCCCGGCGTGCCGATGACATAGCCGACGCGCGCACCCGCTAGGCCGTAGGCTTTGGAGAAGGTGCGGGTGCGGATCACGTTCGGCATGTCGATCAGCGATGCGATCGAGGGGATCGTGCCCGTCGGCGCGGTCTCGCCATAGGCTTCGTCGAGCACGAGCAGGCATGTCTGCGGGAGTGCCTTGGCAAAGGTGATGACACTGTCGGCGTCCCACCAGCTTCCCATCGGATTGTCGGGATTGGCGAAGTAGACGAGCGGCGCCTCTTCCCGCTTGACCGCTGCCAGGAGACCGTCGAGGTCCTCGCGGTCATCGACGTAAGGCACCGTCACCAGCCGGCCACCATGACCTGCGACGTGGAAGTTGAACGTCGGATAACCGCCGAGCGAGGTAACAACCGGCAGGCCGGGCTCGATCACCATGCGGACGATCTGGCCAAGAAGGCCGTCGATGCCTTCACCGATAGCAATATTCTCCGACGCCGTACCGAGATGTCGGGCCAGCGCCTGCTTCAGCTCGAAATTTTCCGGGTCGTTGTATTTCCAGACCCCCGTCGCGGCATCGCCCATGGCAGTGAGAACCGAGGGGGCAGGACCGAATCCGCTTTCATTGGCGCCGATCCGTGCTTTGAGCGAACGGCCGCGCTGTCGCTCGATCGCTTCGGGACCGACAAAGGGAATGGTGGAAGGAAGGGAGGCGATGAGGGGAGTAAAGCGGGAAAATGCGGACATGCTGTCTATCGAGCCTGACGATGGATGAAACCGCAGCGGACACTAGCGATGTTTGATCGCCATGGAAACCGAATCCATTCGCGAAACGCGCGTGTGTCCGCCCTCGAGACGCGGGACGCCGTCAGTGTTTCTTCTGCTCGTTCCCGGTGAAGAATTCGTAGCGGACGATTTCGTGCAGGAATTCCTCGTCGATCGGCTTGATGAAATGCACCTGGATGCGATGGTCGCTGCGGAAAATTTCGGCGCAGCCGATTCGCTTCTTGGTGCCGACGATGGTCAGATAATAGTGCTGCGGCAGGCCGATCGTGGTGTTGACGGTGAAGGCAGCGCCGCCGCGTGAAATTTCCAGCATCTTGCAGGTGCGGGTCGAAACGCCGCCAAGGGCCGGCCGCACGGCCATCAGGGTGCCCGCCTGTCCGATCGTGAAACGCTCGAAGCGCTCCTCATAGAGCTTGGAGCGGACCACGGAGTACATCGTCGAGTTCTGCATCACCACTCCCTTGGTAGCGATGGACGGCGGATCCATCGATCCAAAGCGCCTCGCCGTCAACATCTCCCGCTCTTGCCCTCCTCCTGACGACAGTAAGCGATCCATTGAGAATCGATCATGGATATTGCAATCCTTTGAAAGCATTCCCTAAAAATTTAATGAGGAGTTAAATCGCCGGAAAAGGCCTTGTTTTGGCGTGGCGATTCAAGGCGCCAATCCAAAGGCACCGATAGGCGGTTGGATCGCAGGCGTCGGCGAAATCGCGTGGTCGGCTTCAGATCAGCCCGCTGGTAAAGTCCATCCGGATCAGCCGGCTGATGAATTCCGGCGCCAGCTGCATGTTGAAGCGGACGCCGAGTTCGGAATTGTGCCGGTGAACCTGCGAGCAGCCGATCTCCTCGCGGAAGCCGTCGATCTCAAGGAAGAAATGTTTCGGCAAAAGGATATTGGCGTTGAAATCCAGCATGGCGCCACCGACGGAAATGTGCCGCAGCAGGCACTGGTATTTCGTCTTCGTCTTCAGGTGCTGCCCGACAACAAGGATACGGCAGGGTCGCTCGATATAATAATGCTTGTAGCTGGCGGTCGGTTGACCCGGCTTTGCCTCGGCGAGATGCATCACCATCGACATCGGAAACTCCGGAAAAGATGACGGCGTGGCGCCGCTTCTGCTGGACTGTTCGACTTCTGACGAAGGCGCTCTTCGCGTTTTATCAAGCACCATATTACGATGACAGCAGTTTTAGCCGCCAGCCTTGTCCTGAGCTTGTGCCTTTCACGGCCCTGTCTTCTGGCTTGCTTAAAAAAGCGCAAAGGCGGACATTGAAACAGGCTGGGCCATACGTAATAGTTTCATGAAAAGCGCGCGGCGGAAAAGGCCGCGCGGAAACTAGGGATCATGTTTGTGCGGTTTGCGGGGGCGCGCGAAACGTCCCCGCCGCTGCGCAAGCGCGGAGGGAAAATCATGTTCAAAGCCTATTCTCGGCGCTGGGTGCCGATCTTCGTTCTGTCACTATCCGTTTTCGCGTTTCAGGCTGGCGCGGCCGAGGCGGCGAAACGGGTCGCTCTCCTGATCGGCAATGAAAAATATGAGGCGACATCGCAGCTGAACAACCCGGCCAACGATGTCGAACTGATGAAGGCGTCCTTCGAGGACGCCGGTTTCGATGCGGTGACGACCGTCCACGATCTCGACCGCGCCTCGATGGTGCGTGCGCTGCGCGATTTCGAGGATGCGGCCACCGGCGCCGAAGTCGCCATCATCTATTATTCCGGCCACGGCATGGAGATGAATGGCCAGAATTTCCTTTTGCCTGTCGATGTCGCGTTGAAGTCGGACAAGGATGTGGAGGACGAGGCCGTTCCGCTCGATCGCGTGCAGCGTTCGCTGGAGGGCGCGACCCGGCTGAAGCTGGTCATTCTCGACGCTTGCCGCAACAATCCCTTCGAGCAGTCGATGACGCGGTCGATTTCGACCCGCGCCGTCAGCCGCGGTCTCGCCCGCGTCGAGCCTGAATCGGCCGATCTCTTGGTTGCCTTCGCCTCGAAGGCCGGCACGGTCGCCATGGACGGCGAAGGCAAGAACAGCCCGTTTGCAACGGCTCTGTCCAAATATCTGACGGAGCCCGGCGTCGATGTGCGCATCGCGCTCGGCAAGGTGCGGGACGAGGTGGTGGCGGCGACAAACCGCAGCCAGGAACCCTTCGTCTACGGCTCGCTCGGCGGCGCGCAGATCTTCCTCAACATCAGGGAGGTCAACGTCAACGTCACCAACAACGGCAACACGGAAGAGGTCTCGCCGAACGGCCAATCGGCGGCCGCCGCCGACTGGCAGAACATCCGCGATCTCGCCGACAAGGACCTGATCGAGGTCTTCCTTGCCAAGCACGGCTCGGACCCCGTCTACAAGATGCTTGCGGAAAAGAAGCTGAAGCTGTTGGCCGAAGCCGCGCAGACATCGACGTCCAGTCCGGACGAGATTGCCTGGGATGCGCTGAAGCAATCGACGGATGGTGCGGCGCTGACCCGCTTCATTGAGCGTTATCCGGACAGCAGGCACAAGGCGGAGGCGGAAATGCAGATCGCCGCCCTCGAACCGAAGAAGGGGCTCAACATCTCGCAAACCGGCAAGGACACGCAGGCATCGCGCGATTGCTACCTGCTGGCGGGCGAGCCGCAATCCATGCCGGGTTTCCTCGGCGTCAATTTCCTGAAGATCGATTCGGCCCGCGCGCTCACTGCTTGCGCCCAGGCCGTCAACGAAAACCCCGACGACATGCTGCTCGTCAACATGCTCGGTCGCGCCCATGACGCCGGCCGCAACTATGTCGAAGCGCGGCGCAACTACCAGAAGGCGGCGGACGGCGGCAATATGTACGGGCTGACGAACCTCGCCTGGTTCTCGATCTACGGCACCGATGGTCCCGTCGATATCGACAAGGGCAAGCAGATGTTCGAGCAGGCGGCCAATGCCGGCAATTCCTATGCCCAGGCATCGCTCGGCTGGCTCTACCGCGAAGGTTATGGTGGCGTGCCGCAGGATTATGCCGAGGCGCTGAAATGGTATCAGCTCTCGGCCAATCAGGGTTATGCCAATGCCATGGCGACGATCGGCTGGTTCTACCGTGAAGGAAACGGAGTGCCGAAGGACTTCAACCAGTCGCTTTCCTGGTACCAGAAGGCGGCCGAAGGCGGCGATGCCAATGCCATGTCTTCGCTCGGCTGGGCTTATCAGAACGGTCTCGGCACGACGCAGGATTATGCGGAAGCCAAGAAATGGTACGAAAAGGCGGCCAATGTCGGCGATTCCTATTCGATGGCGCTGCTCGGCTGGTTCTACGACGTCGGCAACGGCGTGCCGCAGGATTATGTGCAGGCCCGCAATTGGTATGAAATGGCAGCGAATGCCGGCAGTGCCTATGCCATGGGCAATCTGAGCCGTCTCTATGATTTCGGCCTCGGCACGAGGGCGGACCCGAAGGAAGCGGCCCGCTGGGCAGCGGCCAGCGTCGAGGGCGGCGATCCGGCGAAACTGCAGGAGATGAAGACCTCGCCGAATAACTTCACGCCGGCCTTCCGCAAGGAAATCCAGGCGCTGCTCAGGGAGCGCGGCTATTACAGCGGACCGCTTGACGGTGACTTTGGCGCAGCCACCCAGAATGCGATGGATCGGCTGGCGAAAAAGAGCTGACAGATATCCAACGAGAGAAAACAAAGGCCGGGCCTGTGGCAGCAGACCCGGCCTTGGCACGACCTCACGAAGGCTGGCTAACGCTTGTTTTCCAGGGCCTTGAGCGCCACCTGGCCGGCAGCATGCGCCTGCAGCTGGCTGGTAAACTGGCCGCTGGCGGGATAGACAACGGAGCCGCGCTTGATGACGAAGGCCCACCGCCCGTTGCGAAGCTTTTCGATCGTCACTTGAGTTTCCGGTTTGCTGTCGCTGTTCACTCTATGCTCCCAGGCTGTTCCGCGCCGCCCGCAGCGGGGCGAGGGCGGATTTCGAAAGCACAGGACTACCGCAAAACGCCCGCAGCCGGCAATCAGGCAACAGGGCGAAAGGCTATTGGAGCTTTGCCTCAGAACGGCGCGGCAGAAGAGCAAATCCGCCCGCACGCAGGCTTGATCAGCTCTTGTCGGGGACTGCACGCGCGCAGTCACGCAGGACGGAAAATTCAACTTTGTAGCGGGTAACCGCAAAAATCCCTTGCAATGAAGGGCTCCTGACTCTAGTCAGGCGCTAACGGAGAGGTGGCCGAGTGGTCGAAGGCGCTCCCCTGCTAAGGGAGTATACCCGGAAGGGTATCGAGGGTTCGAATCCCTTCTTCTCCGCCATCAGCCCTCTGTGCGATACGCGGTTCATGGTTGTAGCGTGACGCGCCTTTTCGGAATTTTGCCACGGCGAATCGGAATTTTCGTTTTTCCAGCACTCCGTTAAAAAATCTCTTTCAGCGTTTTTAGCCGTTATGGCAAAGTCTCGAACACGCTGGCTGGGGATGCGGGCGGGAAGAGAGACGTGACGCCATGAAATTTGAAGAGCTTCCCGATTGGCGTTTTAAAGTCCTGGAAACGTCAATGAATGTCTACAAGGCAACCTGTGTTGACTCGGTGGGAAGAACGGTCGAGCGACAAGGTCTAGATTCAGAGACGCTATTGGACGAGGCAAAGCAAGACGCCCTCGAAATCACGGGTGCCCGTTTGCAGAAACCTTCAATTTGAAGCTTCCTGCCAATTCTAAAGCCCTTCTCAAATACCCTTTGAACCATCCTCAAGTGCGCTGCGGTCAATACGACAGCGCGGCCGAATCACATGCAAAATTCGGCAATGGGAAGCCGTCGCGACCACGATTGTGTAGCGCACAAATTCGAATGGCAGACCGCGCAAGTTCATGTGGCAGCAGATTTCAAAACCGCAAGGTATCTGGGCATGCCTTTTTGGGAACGTACGATCCCTACGGGACCATGCCGTGTGAACTGGACGGTATCCTGGGGCCAATCCTCCTGCCACACATCTTTGAGGTAACCCACGGCGATCGAATACGTCGGCGCGCCCGCAAAGGAGAAAAAGCGGATATCGACTACAATCAACCGGGTTTTTGCACTGGCGAATATTTCCATTGTATACGCGTCGGTGCTGGCTCGTTGCAGTGAGCCGACTCCGATGTACTCGTTCCAGTTATCCAGGCTCGCATCGTCTCCATGTATGATGCCCAGGACCAATGGCATGAAATTGTCGATACCGATGCGATCCACGGCCACGCAATAAGCGATTTTCGCCAGTGTTCTTATGAACGATGTAGGGTTGAATGTCGTCCATACCTCCACTGCGCCTTTTGAATATGGTGCCTTTGGCTTTGCATGCCACAAGCGGAAGCCTTGACCCCTTTTTTTCTCCGGAGGTGTGCCGTTGATCAGGCGGGGTGGGTCGAATAGAGGCAACACAATCGGGATCGGAAAATTTGCGAGCTCATATTCTACAAACGCATCGCTGAAGCCCGTTATCCCCCTAGGATACACTTTGATAGTCTCTTGGTGAGCGCCCTTTTTTCCGACCTTGAAGTTGTAGGCGATGCGGTACGGTCCGAATTGGTGCCGCTGGACGTCCAATTCAAACCTCGACGTCATTTTTGCGTGTTCGGGACAACTAGCATCGTGAAGGACATGAGTTCCCCCCAATCCGGCCGGCATAATATGCTCGCGGGAGAGATTTTCGGTGCTTCCGCAGTAGATGCAGCGTCCGACCCGAGTGCTTTGCATAGGTTCTCACGGCGATTTAGGAAAACGGATTTCCGCGAAATGCCTTCGCCGTAGCGAAAGCGCCCAGTAGTGCGACTATGACTTAGAAGCGCCGCGCCAACGAAAGCGGAGGCACTAACAGCCGAGATATGCGCGTAGTGTGGTCCAGTAACGCGACCACTGCAGGTACGCCCCCTGATCCCTAATCTCCACTTCGGTCGTGCTCCTAATTTCGCTATTTGCGATATATGCGACACGTCCGTCTACCTGCCATTTCACGACCGTGACCTCGGAAAAACGAGCCAGTACCATACCGTTTTTGCATTTGTCTGTGCATATCTCGTATCCCTTCCATTCTTTGTACGCAGGCGATCCCGGGCGGGCGACGACGTCGAGGGCTGTGAAAAGATATGACAATGAAAGGAAAATGAAGAACGACACGGTGACCGAACCGAAAAGCAGATCCATGCGGTGTAGCTCCCCACGACGTCGACGCGTATTGATCGTCTCCATGACCAGAAAACCGAAGACCAACGTCACAAACAAAGGCAGAGCAATGAACGCGCGGAGGGGCAACGCATAATACGCGACGGGCAAGAATACGAGCGGACCGATGAACCACCATTTCGAGTAAGGCCCGAAAGCGGCATTACGTCTTTTCGGTCCATCATTCCCTAAGTAGATCCGGTACAGCACCAAGATCGCGAATTCGATAAAAATTACAGGCGATAGAGTGAGCGCATTCACAGCGACGTCGGTAATGGTAATGTAGCTTAGCACGTGGATGCCTATCGCTAGGCACTTTCCCAAAAGCGTCGCAACGCCGAAAAGAAGACTGACTGAAACAACGCCGGTTGTGATCTGGCTGATCACGTCGGCAGGCGGAAAACCAATGCCACCAACCAGCGGCTTTCTTGCTTTGGACGGTTCTTGCTCGTTCATGCTTGATGTATGTGATGCTAATTGATACCCGTCAAGCGGGTGCCCCATGCTGTCACGCGGTCCGCCTCACCCACCAAACGAGGAGCGAAAGCTCCATGTCGCGAGAACAGCAAGAGCACACGTCATTTTTTCCAGGGCTCACGGCGGGTGCTCAATTCATAGAGCGACTGCACCACGCCTTCAGATGGATACTCTCCTCGCGCCGTAAAGGCATCGTAAGCACTGAGCACATGGTTGACCTCCGCTAAATCAACCCCATCTGCCTTAGAGAACTCCCGCAACTGGTCTGTTGTTGGTAGGGTTTTGTATTCATTCGCGACCAGGAAGCCGACAGTATTTGGAGCATGTTTCTGGTCGGAACGAGCGCCGATGACCGCATAGAGAAGCCGTATCCCTAAGCGTGTTTTCAAAACCTTGATGTTGGCTTCGACCAGATCGCTGCGGGTCGAGGCATCCCCGGCGGCGAGTGTCTTGATTATGTTAAATTCCGCCTCCTCCCCAAAACCGCCCATATAGCGGTGGCCACCCTTATTTAGCATCTGCTCGGTGAGGACATATGAAATCCTATTCTCGACTTCTTTCAACGACGAGAGGATCTCCTCGGCGCGATCAATCTGCTCGCGGAACTCTGCCGAAAAGGCCGCCGGCGATATTGAGAATGACTTCAGCTCCCTCCAAGTGACAAAGCTGGACAAGAACGCAAGGGCGCCGACAACGAGAAAGAAGCCGGCTGCAACGGGATTAACGAAGCTGATAGCGAGTGCCGAAGCCACAAGTGCGATACCAGTAAGCAAAAGTATCAGCTTCCGAAGACCCATTGAGGAAAATCCTTCCGGTTCACGAGGAGGTAACGATCAACTCCCTTGCGCTAACACCTTTTCCACCGCCAATTGAGTAGGTCAACTCGGTTCCAACACATCGAAACGCCGCGAATAGCTCCCTGGTCTCGTAGACGTCGTTTATGGACAAAAGGAAGTTCCCTTTGATCCTCTGCAACCGCTCCGCGATGATGATAAACTGATCGCGGGCGAAAAGTGCCTTTCCATAGTCGTCTTCGCAACCCCAGTAGGGCGGGTCGAGATAGAAAAGCGTGCCCGGCCGGTCATAGCGATCGATAAAGGCCAGCCAGTCGAGGTTCTCGATCACGACGCCGGAAAGGCGTTCGTGAACGTCTTCAAGCAGCGGCGCCAGTCGATTAAGATTGAAGCGCGCGCCTTTATCCAGCGAGACACCGAAATTCTGTCCCGCGACCTTTCCGCCGAAGGCCAGCTTCTGAAGGTAGAGGAAACGCGCCGCGCGCTCCAGATCGGTCAGCGTGGCCGGGTCGCAGGCCTTCAGGCGATCGAACTCGCGCCGTGAGGTGATCTGGAATTTCAGCGTGTCCATGAACTGCGGATAGTGCCGCTGCAGGATGCGGAAGAGGTTGACCACCTCGCCGTTGCGATCGTTGATCACTTCCGATCGAGGCGCCCTGGAGCGGCGGAAGAACACGCCGCCCATGCCAATGAACGGTTCGGCATAGGTCGTGTGCGGAATGGCATTGATCATGCCGACCAGACGGGCGGCGAGCTGGCGTTTGCCACCGATCCATGCGGCTGGTGGCTGTGTGCTTTCAACGTCTCTAAAGTCGTCTTTGAAGGGCATTTGAAACTTTCGGAGAATCAGTCACTAAGACCCCGCCCTGCAGGGTACGGGTGTGACAGTTATCCAAATTGGCTGTCGACGGGATCGGTCGCCAAACTTGACCCGTCTCCGGAGCGGGTGACCGCTCCGGGCACCTGGTGCATTTAGGGCATCCTAAAGATCAGAAGGGATTGCAGTCTGCGTCGTCCAGACTTCGCCGGTCGCAGAATTTTCCCAACTTTCCGCGAGCCAAAGAACGTCGTCTTCGTCCCGCCAGTAGGCCTCGCCGGTTTTGATCGGGTCCATCATTCCATCCCCTTAAGGCAAACATGCGTGAGGACCGCGCCGGTTCCAGCGGCTTGGACATTGAGACGGATAAACTTTGGTAGCTCTCCTGCATTGTGGGTGATGCGGACTGTCCCGACCACGCCGACGACAACGGATCCACTCGAAAACCAGTTGACCCCGTCATCCGAGAGCTGCAGCTGAAAACTCGGAGCGCCGGTACCGATCGAAGACAGCGTCACCGCCGCGTAGAACCGCGAACAGCCCTCGACGGCATAGGTCGGCGTCGTGGCGTTCAGAAGGTTGACGTTGAGCGCCCGGTCGAAGAACGCACGACGAATAGGGGCAAGGACATTCTGCTGCGCCATCCGCAGGACCGAGCGCGTGAAGCTCGGCGTCGTGCCCCCGACCGTCTGGACGTACCGCAAACGGTTTCCGGACAGCATCAGAACCGGGGTGCGGTAAACACCGGTGGCCGTGATACGCGGGAGGTCCCAAATACGAAACCAGTTGGTGCCGCTGTCGTCACTCTCCTCGATGCCGATATCCAACGTCGGGTTGGTGCCGGAGACGGCGGTGACCGGGACGATGAACGACGCCGAACCACCGCCGCCGTTTTCGGGCGCGGACGTTGCACCCGTGGTAGCGGAGCCAGTCAGCGCCGCTGAGGAGATTTCAGTGAAGACGTTGTTGACGTCTCGAACCGGGAAGGTGCCGGTCGCGTTGACCGGAACGCCTTTGCCAGACGACGCATCACCCCGGCCGGAGGCGACCTCGATAGCGATTTCCTGCACGTCCATAACGAGGACGCGACCGATGGTCACCGTCGTGGCCGAGCTGGGGGCGGATGCGCCGTTCTTGAAGCGGAGCCTGATCTTGTAGAGCTTGTTCGGATCGCACGCCTGCTGCGATACGCGGTTCATGGCACCACGGCTGCCGCCGGAGTTGGCGGAAACCGCCGTGGCAACGGCGTCCTGCGGGCGCAGCTCCAGAAGGTAGTCAACAGTGCCGCTGGACGTCGGCTGGCCGCTCACAGATGCGCTGACGGCGCCAGGGGCGCTGTCGCCGACGACTTCAAGAGCCGTCGTGCTTGAACTGGTGCCATCCATCTTGAGCGAGGCGCGGTTGGCCCAGTCGTTCGCAAGATTGGCGTTGACGACGGGCTGGAGTGTGACGGGGTCGACCTCCACCGCCTCCATGTAGACGGTGTTGTTGGCGATCCGCTGGCTAAGGCTCGCGGTCATCTGCACATCGAATGGGACGGTAAACACCTCCTTCGACAGGAGGCTATATTCCGCGTTGATCGCGGTGCCCATATTCACCACGAGGTTCGAGCCGGACACCGTGACGCCCATGCCGCCAGCATCGGTCTCAACATCCCACTTGTCAGCGGAGAGTGCTGAGCCGTTGAACTCGTCGGCCCATTTCTTTTGCGCGGTGCCAATCTGGCTATATGCACTGCCATCGGGCAAGTTCGTCTCAGATGACAGCGATGCACTGCCGCTCCAGACCTTCAGCGGATATCCGCCGTCGTTGTTATAGACCCTCAGACGCGCGATCGGCACTTTGGCAAGCCGCAGGAATGGCGGATTGGTCAAGGCCGAAATCGAGCCAATCTGCAGCCAGGGTGCGTCGTCATCCGCCTGCGCCTCGACATCGACAAAGGCTTTCGAATTGGGATCGATCTGCGCCTGGACGGCCCAATCGCCGGTCGGGCCGAAGGTGGCGCTGATAAAGGTTGCAGCGGTCGTATTGATGCGTTCGGTCATCGGGTTACCTTGTCTTTGAAGAGGGTTTGAAGTGCGCTCACGGCCAGACGAATGCCGGCAGCTCGGCGATGAATTCTGCGACAGTAGGCTGCGCCCGCTCGCCGGCCGTCACCCTGCCCAGTTCCGCCGTGGCGTAGGTCCACACCGCCGATCGCCAGGCAAACAGCGCCTCGGCCTCGGCCGCGAATTGCGGATTGGCGTCGTTGCGGTAGCTGACGGCTGATTGCAGGCTGTCGTATCGGCGTTCGCGCGCCTTGGCCTCCAGATGTGCCTGGATGGCGCTGGAGTATTCAGTCATCGCCAGCGTGAACGCATCAGCCGCCCGCTGCTCGGCTGTGACGACCCTGGAAAAATCAATTGTCGTCATTGGCCAAGATCTCCTCTTCGATGGCATTGAGATTGACCGGCAGCGAAACAGGTCCGTCTCCCGTCGTCATGATCGGCTCGGGGAATGTGACGTTGCTCGACGCATTGGGCTTGTGCGGAAGCAGAAGCGTGACCGTCAAAAGCCCGTCTTCTCTGGAAACAGGCCCGGCGAACCATTCGGAATCGACCGCCCCAAACGGCAGCGTCGCACCCTCCGGCAGTGGCGTGAAATCGAACGCCTCGCCATTGACCGTGAGAACGTCGCCGGCCACGGAAACGGACAGACTGTCATCCCGCATTTGCGGCGATAGGTTGATGCGCATCAGAACCATCTCCCTGTTGCCGTCACATAAATCGTCTTGTTGTTCCCCGCCGGATTGGAAGAGGAATTCCAGACAACAAACGTCGTTGATGTGAGGGTTTTTGTGATCGAGCTACCGCCGCCAACAAAGGCAACGTCGGCGCGGCCGAATTCATAGGACATTCGCGGGTTAACACCGACGAACGCCGCCGGGAAAGTCCATAGAGACTCCGACGCGAAGCCGAAGAGAGAGCCGCGCGCCGTGGCAATCGCTATGCCGGAAACATCCATGCCATGTGTGCAAATCAGCGTGCCGTCTGCCATCTTGACGTATTCGCCATTTGCGTTGCTGCCGCGCTCAAAGATCGACCCGATAGCAATTCCCGATGATTGAGAAACCGTGCCTTGCAGCTGATGCTCAATCTTGAACCACGCATTCCAAGACGCCCCCGATGCTGTTGTCGAGGTTCTTTTCCAGGTGCTTTGGTTGACCCTGAGGATCTGCCAATATCCATTGGAGGCGTTATTGGCGATTACCTCAAGAATGGAGCTGCCGTATACGGGAGACCCTGCGCCATAGACTGACGGCCCGTTGGCCCACGCTCCAGTTATCGTGTAAGTCCCCGGATAGATCAGCGAATTGAAATCGCCGTCGACCAGGCCGACATCCGCTCCACTCGGCACGGGCGAAGGGTGCCCCGGTGACGGTCCGAGCTTCGCGAGGAGCGCCGTCATGGTGTCGGCCGCCACGATGTCGCGTCCTTTGGCCTTGAAGTCGGAAAGCGCCGCTGCGGCTGACCCGGTAAAATAGGGCAGCTTGTCGGCCGCGCTCGTCAAAGCGGCGATCGCGGCGAGGTCTCCATCGGACAGCGTTTCGAGCAGCAGCCGGACGCGATCCTGAAACCGCGTTACGTCGCCCTTCGGCTGGATCGCATAACTGGCGGCATTTTGCGTCGGTCCCGGCCACGGATAGGCCAGCGTGATCGCCGAGCCGGCAATCGCGGCGATCGGGATCGCCAGCCCGACATGGGCGCCGAAGAAATCGCTCTCGCGCACGTTCGACCAGCTGACCGACTGTCCGGTCACCGCCACCTGGCCATTGGCGATCGAGGCTGTTCCGGAGCGGATCAGATCATCATTCGCCATCGGCCGGCTCCTTCGGTGTTGCCATTGTGCCGACACGGTCGCGCAGCCGCTCATTTTCCGCTTGCAGCGCGGCGATCGTGTCGTCGCGGTTGATCAGATGCTGCGCCAAAGCGAGGTTTCGCTCGCGCAGGTATTCGGCAAGGTTCGCCAGCTCGTTGAGCCGGGCGCGAAGGCTGATGGGAAAGGGCGTTTCCGCCGCCATGTGGCTGTCGGTCATTCAGTTGGCTTTCTTGTAGACGACGGGTGCGATCGTGCGTCGGCCGATAAAGAAGTCTTCTCCGGACGCGGATTTCTTGACGACGATTTTGTAGTTGAAGACCCCGGAGCCCGAGGTTCGCATGTGATAGAAGGTCGCCGTCTGCGAAGCGCCCAGCGCCGTGAATTCGAGCGTCGATTCCTTGATCATCACGTTGTCTTCGCGCAGTTCGATCAGCAGCGAGGCTTTGCCGCCAACGAGCGTGGTGGCGCGGGCGATGATGTCGGCATTGATGACGATGCCGTCATCGACGGTTTTCGAGACGTTCGTATCGGCCACGCCCTGGAACACGGTGGTCATCGTCACGGTGTCGATGGTCGCGACACTGAACAGTTTGGTGGCCGCGCCCTGGGCGAGCGCCGAGGTCTGGACGGAACCGTCCTCGAAGGTGATTTTGCTCGTCGAAATATTGCGGATGTAGGCGGTGTCGATGTAGACGCCCGTCGCATCGACCGCAAAGATTTGCGATCCCAGCTCGTCGTCACCGGCGGCAACGGCAAACCGGCCGGCATTGACGACGACGCGCGCAAGCTGGTTCGGATTGGACGGGACATAGGCAAACAGGCCGGCGGTGCGGTAGTCTTCCGCCGTCCCGAACCGCGCCTGCAGGCCGACTTTCGAATAGCCGCTGATCCCGGTGTTGACGACTTCGAAGCGCAACCGCGCATCGGCCGTCGCTTCGCCGACCTGCGCCGAGAGGGAATTGATCAATGTCCCCTGCGCGGTGATCGAGTTGCCGTGCGACGTCACCGTGGTCGACACGGCGTCGAGCGCCGAAACCGACGCCTTGTCGTTGAGGCTGGCGGTGATCGCGGTGATCGACGCGCCGTGGGCCGTGATCTGACCGCCCTGAGCGGCGACCTCGGCGACGGTGGAATTGAGCGCCGAGACATCGGCCTTGCTACCCAAACTCGCCGCAAGCTGCGTGACCTGCGATGCCAGGGCCGCTGTGGTGCTGGACGCGACGGTGATCTGCTCGATGAAACTCGCAAATTGCCCCGTCGTCGTGGCGATCTCGCGGCGCAGCTGCTGCTTGTCGGCGAAGTTGGCGAGATCCTGCTCGGCGATGCTGCGGGCCATCGCCGTGCTGTCGTCGATCAGCCGCCGAATGTTGTTGTCCTGCCAGATCCACTGACTGAGCTTCACCACATCGGCCGTGACTTCCTTGGTGATTTCCAGCAGATGCAGATCGTCGGCCGAAAATCGGATGTCGTCGGTGGTGACATCAAGCCAGCTGCTCCAGGCAGTCTCGCGGTTGGAAAACGGCACGAGCTTGCCGGAGACCTGATACTCCGTCGCCGGCAGGCACCAGTTGCCCGAAACAAGCCAATTGAACGGCACGCCATAGGGATACTGATCGCTGCTGAACACAACGGCGCCGGTCGCCTTCACCCGCACGCGGACCCACACCCGCTTGACGTCGTCGAGGTTGGCCGCACACGACACACGGATGGCCGGCCGGCGCGACAGTCCGTTCTGATCGGTGACCTCGGCCTTCACGGCCGACCAGCCCTGCATGATCTGCACCGGCGCCGCGATCCGGCCGAGCCAGCCGACCGCTGTCGGTAGCTCGAAGTCGGTCGACCAATCATAGTCGGACGGGTCGATCTCCTGCAGCGTCACCAGCTGGTTCATCGTCGGCTCGCCCTCGACCTCGACGACGAGGAAGCGCTTGTTCACATAGCCGTTGTGTTCGGAGGTCCAGGTGACGACATCGATGCCGGGTTCAAGCGCATAGGCCTCCGGCGGCAGCGGCACCTGGTGCTTGCGGAAACGCCGTTCCTCTTTCAGCGCTGCCCGCATGAGGCGCTGCACCTGCCGTTTGTGGGGAGCCGCCCGAAAGGCGATATCGGCGGGTAGACGCTTGCCGTCGCGCTCTTCCAGGTCGGGCAACCGAAGCGCCGGCGCGTCCTTGCTGGCCCAGGCCTCGTCGGGCTCCGGATAGACCGCATTGATCGCATTGATGGTCTGGTCAAGCGCCGGGAACGGTTCGAAGGCCTGCGGCGAGGTCACCAGCACCTCGGCATCGGTGAAGGCGAACACCGCCGCGCCGAACGCACCATTCTTCAGCTTGAACACGCCAGCGGTATCGGCGAGCCGGCCGCCCATCGCCTTGCGGAACTCTTCGACGACTTCGATCGGCAGGACGTCGCCGGCGATTTCCAAGCCACCGCGAAACTGCGGCTCGCGCGAGCCATCGGCATTGTCGATCAGCCGGCCGCATTCCTGGGCGGCGGCAATCCAGCTCGATGAGGGAAGCCGATGCTCGGCGACGTCCTGGCCGCCGTAGAACCATTCGTTCTTGTACTTCAGCCCCCGGATGACGTTGTAGGTCATCACCGCCAGATTTTCGGACGGTTCCCAGGTGGCGGTGTCGCTCCAGCGATGCGAACCGCTGCCGCCATTGGTCGAATCCTTGCGGATATCGTAGAGCGGCAACGGCGCCATTTCGAAGAGGCAAGCGGGCTGGCCGCGAAAGAGCTTTCGATTGAAGCGGTAGGTCATGACGGCGTAAGGCACGCCCCGGCCGACCATGCTTGCCGTCCACGGGCGCTTTTCGTGATCGCCGAACTTGTCGATCAGGTACGCGTCGGCCTGTGTCTGAGTGCCGTCGTGGAAGCGTACCCACGCATAGTCGGTGAATTCACCGTCGTCTTCGACCCGATATTCCTCGATCGGGAAACCGCGCGATACCGCCTCGTCCCAAAGGATGGTGCACTTCTCGTCGTCGATCCAGATGCCGCTCAGCCCGCTGACCGGCAGATTGCCGAGCTCGATGACCTCGGTCATGTGGCTGTTCGGTGTGCCGTTCTGGTCGCCGTAGCTGCCGATGTATTTACGCCGGCCGCGCGTCGCTGTGCGTCCGATCGTCGTCGACACCGCCTTGTCGTCACCGACCTCGACCTGCAACTTGACGCCGACCGGCTGCTGTTTCGGCTGGTCTGGCGTGAGCGCCATTTGCAACAGCGTCGAGCCGATGCTCATCGCCAGCCCAAGCACGACCTGGGCGATGCCGGCGCCGCTGGCGATCGCGCCAATCACGCCGGCGATCGCACCAACGAGCGGACCGGCGGCCGCCGGATCGGCGCCGAGCAGGAAGAAGGTCAGCGCTGTAGTGGAAAGGGCGAGCCGCTTCAGCATCAACCGACCCTGAACGCGCGTCTGGCGGCCGAGCGATCGACCGTGCCGAGGGTGCTTTCGCCAAGCACGATGATGCGGTCGCCGTTCACCACGCCGAGTACGTGACCGAAGGCAGTATCGACCGGCAGCGCTGCGATGTCGCCGAGCTGTGCCTCGCTCGGATGGGCATATTCGGGCAGGTATGACGCGGCGAGATCGGCGAGGTCGGAAAAGCCGGCTTCCCGCATCACCCGGTAGGCGCCGGCGGCATCCTCGTAGCGGCCACGAAACTCTGCCGCCAAATCCTCGCCGGTCAGAACTATGACGACGCGGGCGGCAAGGCCGATCGCGCATTCATGTTCCTTCCAGGAGAAGGGTGAACGCCGGATCTCGTCGATGGCGTCGTGAAATGGTCCGACCCACATGGGGACACGGCTGAGAGTTTTCATTTTTCCCCCCACGGCACGCGCCAGCTGCCCACCGAACCGGCATACTTGCCGAAATCATCGACCTCGCCACTCGGGCCCAGGCGCTTCTTTTGCTCCTCGTGGCTGGACTTCGCCGGGTTCGAACGGGTGAGCATCACCATGGCGTCATTGACGGTCTTGATCTCGACGACTTCGTCACCGCCCTCCGATTCGGTGTTGATCGGCGAGCCATCGACGACGCCGAGCCACGCAAGCGGCGGCGTCCCGACCAGAAGGCGGCTGTCGGGATCGAGCAAAGCGTCCCAGATCTCCACCTGTCCCAACCGAAGATCGAGACCGCGCACCAGTTCCTGAACGACGGGCGCGATCGCGGTCATTTCGATCGTGACCGTCTGGACCGTCAGAGACGAGACGCGCGGTATGGGGCTGACGGCGAGGTTGACGCCGCCATAGAAGGTTCGGGTGGACGGCAGGTTGTTGATGCCGGACGTGACGGTGATCAGCATATCCTCGTCGCCGGTCCAGAAGCTCATACGCTCGGTTTCGACGTTGCCGGAGGCGTCAGGCCACGTCCAGCCGGTGAAGGTCACCAGCTTGCGCGGGACGATGCCCCGCTCGGGAGCGGCCTGCAAAGCAGCATAGAAATCGGGATCAAGGTCTCTCATGGCTTCTGGATCGCGGTAAAACCGGCTCCCTCGGTGAGGTGACGGCGCGCCTGGCCGGGCCGGTGTGTGTTGGGCATGATGACCATGCGGCAGGCCGGCTTTGTCAGCGTCACGATGTCATCGACGCCGATCCCGACAGGGATATGCGGAAAGACCCCGATCAGACCGGTGCTGCCGTCACCGAATGTGGTGGCGCTCTCGGAAATCTCGAGGAACACGTAGCGCACCGGATTGGTATTGTAGGCGAGCTGCATCTTGTCACCCGGCAAAAGGCGGTAGCCGGCCGGCAGGCCCTTGAGAGCGATCGACGCGCGATGCGAGGGGATCGAATCGACCCGCACAATCGCGTTGCCGAGAACAGCGCCATTCGGATCGTCGTGCGGGTACTTCGACAACGGATCGTAGAGGAAGAACGCCTCCTGGGCGCCGTGCAGTTTTCGGATGAGCGCCGCATATTGCTTCATCTCGCTGCTCGACCGGCGATCGAGTTCGACGGTCGCCAGCCAAAGCGGCGAGGCAAGCTCGGCCTGCCAGATACGGCCGCTGCCCTGGCCGGAGAGCGAATCGTTGCGCTTCACCGACCACTCGACGGACGAGATCGGCAGGCGGTCGGCAAAATAGGGAAGGGCGTAAGGGTAGCTAACGGTCATTGGCCCCTCACATACGGACGCTTTTTGATGACGGCGTTGCGTGCCGGTTGTTTCTTGTCGTAGGCCTTGATGCCGCGCCGGACACCACGGTCGATGGCGTCCTCGATGTCGCGATCGCCACGGGGATTATCGACATAGATGTTGAAGACGGGCGCGCCTTCGGCCTGCGAATGGCCAGCCTGAGCCTCCGACATCGATCGCGGATAGACAGCGCCGGGAGCGTTGACGAAACCGCCGCTGGCAAAGCCGGGCAGGCGGTTGTCATTGAGCGCTTCAAGGAAGGAGCGCACGCCCGGTTTTGCGACGGTCCCGGCGTTGACGACGAATTCCTGTCCATGCACGAACCCGGCGATATCGCCGCGTCCCATCGAACCGGTCCAGCCGCCGGTGTCGAAGCCGTTCACCAGGAAGCTGCCGAACGTGGTGTTCGGCGTCCAGAAGGAGCTGGTCGGCGAAATGCCGCCAAGCAGTCCCTGGAACATGCCGAGGAAACCGCCGCCACCACCGCCGCCGCCGCTGTTTGCCGCGTTGACCAGCTGCTGGCTGAATTGTCCAAGACCGTTGCCCAGTTGGCCGAGACCCTGCATGGCACTGGCGCCGGCGGTACCGAGACCGCCGATGGTCGAGGTTGCCGTCTGGCCGGACTTCGCCAGATGATCGAGCGCAGCCGAGGCGGTGTCCATGCCCTTGCTGTCGACGCCGGGCCAAAGCGCGCGCTGGGCCGATGTCAGCCCGCTTTCCCAAGAGCCGCCGCCCATGCCGACACGCTCACCGCCGAGGTCGAAATGCATCGTGTCCATGGCGCCGTACTTGCCACGGCCGCCACCGAAGTAACCGCCCCAACGGAAGTCGCCGGCAAGCTCGGGATATTTGGCCATCTGCACCTGGCGGGCGGTCTGGGCGAAACGCTCATAGGTGCCGAAGCTCGCGGCGTCCTGGTAGTTCCCGAGCATCCTGCCGCTGGCGAGATCGGTGAGCTGCACATCGGTTGCAAGGCCCTTGCCGTGAAACCGGCTGTCACCGGCGCGGAAGCCGGAGATGGCATCGACCTGGTATCCGGGAAACTGCTTTGCCGCCGTGTCGAGGATGTCCGTCAGGCGGGCATCGACACCGGCACGGTAGTTGCCGATCTGACGCAGGGCGTTGCCGGCGGCATTGGTGACGCTGGATAAGGCTGCAGAAGCGACACCGCCGGACAGCGCACTATTATCGTTGGCTGCGCCGAGGACGCCGCCGAACGTGGTATTGGCGCCGGCAAAGCCGATCGACTTGTTGAGCTGATTTCCGCCGACCAGGCTCGCCATGTTCGCAAGCGTCGGCAGGCCACTGCCGAACAGGCTGTTCTTCAGCGGGTTCTTCACGCCGAAGTCGAGGAAGAAACTTCCAAGGTCCTTCAAAAGGCCCGTCAAAGCCCCTTTGAAGTCGCCGCTCACCATTTTGTCGAGTACGTTGTCGATCGCGTTTTCGCCAGCGGATTGCCAGCTTTCCCACGCCGCTGCCTGCCGCTTGATGGTTTCGCTGAGGTCGCTGATCAGGCCGGCATTGGTGCGGAACTGATTGGCCTCGGCGCTGCCGCTGGCAAGGCCGAGTTCGCGGATGCGCTGTTCTGCCTGAAGAGCGGCGAGCAGCTCGGCACGCGCCGATGAGCTTGCGCCGACGAGCGAGAGTTCTGCCTGAAGGCGTTCGATGTCGTTGTCCTGGGAGCGCAGCGCGTTGGCGGCGGCGATCTGTTCGGTGAGCTTGCCGTATTCAGCGGCCTTCTGGCGAATCAGGTCGAGCTCGGCCTGGTCGACCTCGACGCCGCGCTTTGCCGCGTCTTCGCGGACCCGTGCCGTCAGATCGTGCTCCATCCTGAGGCGAGCCGCTTCACCCGCCGTCTGGCCGATCAGCGAAAGCTCGAGCTTCTGGCTGGCGACCGAGCTGTCGAGTGAGAGCAATCGATCACGCTGCGCGTCTGCCAGCTCTTTTTCGGCGGCAGCAAGCGCGAGCTTACCAGCGGCTTCGATGCGATCTCGGCGAGCAGGGGCACTTTCGTCGCTGGTGTCGGCGGCGGCGTTCCGGCGCGCGGCTTCCGCTCTTTCCGCCGGTGAACGGGCATAGAGCTCGGCGAGCTGTGCCTGAAACGCTTCATCACGCCTTTCGGCCTCAACCCGCTCCCGCGAGAGATAGAGCGACAAATTGCCGGCGTCGGTTTGATTTGTCGTGCCACGCGACAGGAGAAGTTTGTTCGGGCCCTGGTCGTTGAAAATGGCATCGCGGACCCGCTGAAATTCCTTGAGGGCATCGGTGGCAGTCTTCAGCTTCTCCGATTCCGCGATGATCTTGCTTGCGGCATCGGCAAGGCTGGGATCGAGGGCAACTTGCCGTTCGATCGTCGCATAGAACGCCTCGAAATCCGCATCACCCGCCTTGACCTGGTTTCGTAGCGTGACCAGGGCTTCCTGTAACTTCGGTTCGTTGGCAACGAAACCGGCACGCGTCCGGCCGCCGACATTCTCGCTTTCAAAGAAGCTCTGAGCTTCGGCGATCGTCGCAACACGCAAAGCGGCCGCACTGCGCGTGCCGATCGCGTTGAGGAGCCGCGTGCTCTCGGCGGTCGCCGCTTGTGCCTGGCGTGCGATGCCGCCGTAGGCTTCGGCAATGCGCTTCAGAGCTTTTTCCTGATCGTCGAGAGCGGCTTCCAGCGTTTTGCCTTCGTCCGCCGCCGTGCTGAAATACTGGATCGCGGCGGCAGCCAGGGCGACCGTGCCGATGGTGACCAGCGAGAGCGGATTGACGATCGACATGAAGGCCGAGGCCAACCCCTGCACGGGCTTGTCCATCGAGCCGATGACGGCGGAAAGCTGTGTTCCCTGCTGGAGCGCGATCTGCAGCGGCGACATGCCCATGGCGGCGGTAACACCGATGTCCTGGAACTGCGCCGCGATATTGGCGGTATTGGCATTGGCAGCCGAGTTTCGGAGCGCGGCATTGCGACCGTTCAGCGCTTCCATCGAGGACAGAGCCGCCCGGCGCTGCCTGTCGATCGCGGCGGTCATTTCATCGACGGAAAGCGCACCGGCGACATGGGCGGCTTTGATCGCGGCCACTTCCTGGTGATAGGTGCGCATCGTCGCATAGAGCGGATTGTACTTGGCGCGCAGATCGTCGAGCGCCTTGCCCTCTGCCGTCAATGGCGCCGTGCGATCGCCCGCGCCCTTGACATTCGCCGCCAGACCGTCGGCCGCATTGTCGAGCGCGCGCAGCTTCGCGGCTGTCTGGTCAGCAGCCTTGCCGATGCCGCTGATCGCGGCCGACGCGGCCGCCGAACCCTGCGCGGTCTGGCTGGCGTCGATCTCGACCTTGGCGGCAATCTTCAGCGGCGCGGCCATCACTCGGCCTCGTTCAGGATTTCGAGCGCGGCATTCTCCATGGCTTGAAGGTCATCGAAGACGTGGGGCGCGGTATCGTAGCGGCGCAAGACGATGTCACAGGCGGTGTAATCAAGACCGAGGAAGATCAGGCCGGCCGCCGTCGCGACGGCGCGCCACTGCGTTGAGCAGGCGACGAAGGCGGCAAAGGATGGCCAGTTGCATTCCATGATGTCTATTCGGTCCCCGATAGTGCTTTCGTCATCGTCAACAGCGACCGTGACGCCAAAGCCGGCGAATTGCTGTTGCACGTCGGCGTCGATCGTCGTCGGCCGGCTGCGATCGGCGCGGCCGCGTCGGGCATAGGCCCACGCGACCGCCGCCGCCGTCAGTTTCCCAGGCGGGCCTTGCCGGTTGCGATGGCTTGCTTGTAGGCCTCGTTGATCCCCTCGCGGATGTGATCGCGCTTGAGTGCGACGAGGAGGTTCTCGTTGGTGAACGGAAACACGTTGTCGTCGGCGCCGATGACGCCGCGCCAGTTGCGCGTCACCCGTTGAAACTCGCGGAGCTGAAGCGCGTCGAGCTTCTCCTGGGTCGTGCGGAGTTTGTCCGGGCCGGTATCCGCCGCAGCTTCGGCGAAGATCGCCGAGCGTTCGTCGTCGAACGTCTTCACCTCGTCACGGTCGATGATCTCGAACTCGATCTCGAACGCGAACTCGCTGAACGTGCCGGGCTTTTCCGGGTTCGGCTCGTAAACCTTGACCGGCCACCAGGTCGTGAGCGTCTTGACCATTTTGAACATGTGATTTTCCTCGTTAGAACGTCGTTCGAAGCCGGTTCAAACCGGCGTCGATGTCACTTGACGGTGATCTTGAATTCGTCGTTGCCGGCCACCGTGGTGAACATCAGCGGCAGGGTGTTGTTGACGATCTTCTGGCTCTCGCCATAGGCTAGGCGACCGATCTGGACGGCCGGCGCGTCGATCTTGACGATGTTGCCGGCGGTGGTGCCGTGCTGAAGGGCAAGGGCGCCGGTGGTGTGGGCGTCGGCGATGGCAAACCAGTTCTTCTGCGCAAGCAGCACGGCTTCCATCACGGCGCTGCCGGTCATGACGCGATCGACGTGCTCGATGCTTTCCGCACCGATCAGGAATCGCGGCTCGATTTGGTTACCGAGGTCGAAGGTCACGCCTTCGCAGACGCCGGCAAGGCCATGGAGCGAGAATGTCGTGTTGGCCTTGTTGACCGGAACCGGTTTCTTGAACCCGGTGAGGGTTACGGCCGGCAGGACAATGTCGCTGATCGTTCCGAGCAGACCGGTGAAGCTGTAGGCCCAACGCGGGATCTGCTTCGGCGTGAAGCCGAATGTGTAGGTGCCGCGTGCGCCGAGCAGCACATGGTTGACGCCATCGACATTGAAATAAAGCGATACCGCTTCCTGCGACTGCGAGATTGGCGTGTATTGCGCGTCGACGCCGGCAGCGATGACTTCCATCATGCCGCAAGCCCGGTGCGTCGGGCCCCAGGCAGGCGCGGTTCCCGCCGCGCCAGAGCCGGCGATCTCGCATTCGCCCGAGATGGTGGCATGCGACCCCGTCAGAATGACGCCCTGGTGACCCATGTAGGGCACGACCAGGTCGCGGCCGACTTCATCGCCGACAGACGGATTGAAGACGACGTTCGTCCACAGCATGGCGTTGGCAGCGCCGGTCGGGACGGCATCGGTACCGTAAACCGTCTCGGCCTTGGCGAGGATGGCCCGATTTCGGAAATAGCGTTTCGGCATGATCAGGCACCCTTCTTCGGCTTGGCTGGCGGCGTGGCTTCAGGTTGGGCGGAGGCGGTTGTCCCTTCCGCCTCCGCTTCCGGGGACGAGGAGGCCCCGTCCAGGGCGGCGTCTGCCGCCTTGGCTTCGTCAGGCTCGATGGTCCGCTGCTGGAGCGTCAGAGAGCCGTCTGCATTCCGGATGTACGATCCGCCAAGCATCAGTTTTCCTCTTCGATGTAGTAGGCTGTGGTGTAGGCGTCCTCGAACCAGACGGTTCCGCCGAGCGCCTGCTGAAGCTCGCCGGCCGCATGCTCGATCGGATCGGCGGCGCCGGTCGGGATGAAGCCGAGCAGCTTGCGGCGGCAATAGCGCCGAAGCTCCTCGATGTCGGTGATCGCGGCCGCGTTGTTGATCGCCGACACGTTCTTGGTGACGATGACGACGCCGATCGTGGCGACCGTGCGCTGCAGGACGGTGTTGATCCGCTCGTTTTCCGCCGATCGCTCTTCCGAGGTGAAGGCGTAGACGGCCGGAAAGGCGAGCGGCGCATCCTTGACGTCGGCAAGGGCTGCGGCGCCGCCGGAAATCGCGAACGGGGTGCCGCTCTCCATGAGGCGATTGAGGATCGACTGGATCACTGGGACAGCTCCTGTTTCAGGAAGTCCTGGCCGGCCGCAGTCATCGCCGCGATGTCCTGGTCGTTAAAGCCGAGATAGGGGCGGGCGGGGATACGCGTGACGTGTTCGCCGATCGTCACGCGCTTCTCGACCGCGCCCTTGGTGCCGGCCTTCACGAAGCGGTACCGGCTGCGGATCTTCTTCAAGGAGAGTTTCGTGCTGCGGGCGTAGTGCGGAATTTCCGCGCCGAACTGGTGAACGCCGGCATATTCGAGATTGGTGCCGACCTCGGCGCTGGTGGCGTCGGAAGCCGTCGTAAGGCTACGGTAGAGCCGCGTGGTCACGCGCAGCATGTTGGAGGTGCCGCGCTTGCGACGGCCGATGCGGGCATTGACGGTACGCTTCGACAGCGGCTTCCAGGCGACGCCATCCGGTCCGACCTGACGCTCAAAACGGCGTTGGGTTGAAGTCAGCATCAAGGCGGCAAAGGTGGCCATCAGTTCGCCAGGATGACGGGCAGCACCTATGACGCGGGATAGGACGGCAGTGGCGGTGTCAGTGAGGGTGATTTTCGAGCCGGTCATCAGAAACCGTTCAGACTGTCGCGGCTGAAGACGCGGGCCGGTGCGCTGATCTGGACCTGACCGCCGCCAGCCGTTTTCGGCGCTTCCGCCCCATTGGTGAGCTGCACCAGGCCGCGCGATACATCGCGCAGGAAGCTGGTCGCCTCGTTGAAGGCGCGGGTGATCTGGCTGTCCTTGTCGGCGCGGTCGCCGTAGAGGTAGTAGCGGGCGATATCGGCGACGGTCTTTTCGAGAACCGGCGGCACGACGGATAGCGGCAGCGCCAGAACCTTGGCGAGATAACCATCGGCCAGCGCGGTGGCATCGTCGATCGCGCGACCGACAGTGACATCGTCGATCGTCGAAACCGGGATGTTCGTCCGGTCGGTGAGCTGGACCAGCTCCAGTTCACCGAAGCGGTCGATCAGTCCCTGTTTCGTCACGTAGGCCATCAGTCATCCAATCCGACGATTTCGATGACGAGCATCGCCTCGGCGAGGATGGCCTCGATCTGCGCGGGCCGCAGCGCGAGCGCGCGGTGGTCGGTGGCGACCGCCGCGTGAGAAATTCCGCCGCGCCAGAAACCAGCCTTCTTCGACGTGATGCGAAGCATGGGCTCGGAGGCGGTGCGGTGCGATCCGATCGCTTCCACGGTCAGCGGATAGAGCGAACGAAACTCGTCTTCCTCGATCGCCCACTCCGGATGAACGTTGAAGGAAACGGCGATCGCGCGCCGCTCGTCGTCGGAGATAGCCGGCGAGAGGCTGGCCGGATTGCCAGCCTCTCCGTTTGCGGCTTCGCTCTCGGGGGTATTGGTGGCGATGGTTTCGGGCGAGGTCACCGCGCCGATTTTCCTGGTCATGGGAACATCCTTCGGTTGTTGAAGAAGGGCCGGCGATCCGGCCTTTGTTCAAAAACCGCCGACCAGGTGCATGAGCCTGGTCGGCGTCCGTCACTGGCTCGACCGTCAAGCGAGCCAGGGAACAACGAGGACCTCGGCGGTCCCGTACCACTTGTTGGTTTCACCGCCGGTGGTGAGCTGGTTGCCGACGATGGTGCGGGCTGCACCTTCAAGGCTCGGCGGCACGACCATGAGACGCGGGTTCAGACCCAGCGGACGGCCGTGGTCGCCCTTCATTTCTCCGAGCGCCACGCGGGCCGCTTCGTAGTGGGTTGCGTCGAGCGTCTGCTTGGAACCCCAGCACTGTTGCCAGAAGCCGAAGCCGACCTGGCACCGTCCGTCGAGGCCGTACTGGAATTCCTTGCGGTTGAAGACGTTCGGATCGTCTTCCTTGTCCATGCGCACGAGGTTGGTGAACTTCTTGCGGTCCTGGAAGATCAGCGGCTTCAGCGGACGGGAAACGTCCATCAGGAACCAGGCGGTGCCAGCGCCGCCATCGGTGTTGGCGACGTTGACGATCGTCTGGCCATCCGCGCCGATGACGGGATGGTCGGTGTCGAAGAAATACTGGCCGTCGTAGCAGGTGGTGGAGAAGCCGAGCTTCAGCAGTGCCCAGACCAGTTCGTCGGGGAAGGTCGCGGCGGCGCTGCCCAGTTCTTCGAACAGCGGTGCGTAGATGCCGAGATTGTCGTCTTCGAAATCGTCGCGATCGACGCCGATCGTGTTTTCGAAGGAGCGGTTGGTCAGCGTATAGCCGTGTTTCGCCATCGCGTTGACGACGCGGTCGCCAAGCCATTCGCGGAAACGCGGTGCCTTGCCGAGCCAGCCATATTCCTGACTGCGGGTGGTCGACGGCACGATAGTGGCGATCCGCTGGTAGAGGCTGGTCGCGCTACCGAGGCCGCGTGCGAAGGCAGCGGAAAAGCCGACATTCGCAGATCGGAGAGTGGTTGTGTTGATGTCCATGTCGGCCCCTTAGGAGAACTTGACCCAGACGCCGAGGGCGTCCACGTCGAAGACTTTGCCGACGACCGAACGCGTGTTGGTCGCCGAGGTTTTCGCGACCGTCTGGTCATCGACGCCGTAGCAGTCGGACCCGATATCGGCCTGGGTGATGAGATCGCCGGCCGCCGAGTTGGCGTAGCGGAAGATGCCGGCCGAGATCTCGGCCGAGATGGCACCGGCGGCACCAGCGGAGTTGTCGGCACGGCGCTCGACGCGGCCGGCGCCCTTCAGTGTGGTCGAAACCGTAACCGGGACGGCGTTGCCGGCGGCGTTGATGGCAGCCATCGCACCGGCATATAGGACCGTCGCCGCAGCGACGGGAACGACCCGCTTGTCGCCAGAGCGGCGCGGCGTGTTGCGGTCAGCGGAAAGAGCGGTCAATGGACGGCCTCCATGTCTTTCTTCGCCTTCAGCATGTCCTCACGCGAAAGGCCCATCTGGCTCATGACGAGAAGGTCGGCGTCATCGAGGGTGGCTTCGCCGTTAGCCGGCGGGGCGACGATGGCGGTGCGCTGCGATGCGGTCAGGACCGGCGACTTTTCGAGGAACGCGTTGAAAGCGGCGATATTCGACTTGTGCAGGTCGATGGCCCAATCCTTCAGCGACGGCATGATCTTGCCATCGGCGATCGCCTGGGCGACGTCGGTTTCGGCCTTGTCGGTTGCCACGGTCGTTCGCAGTGCCTGAATGTCGGCCTGCAGGGCCGTGACCTGGGCGATCGGCACGTACTTCGCCGGGTCGACGGTGCCCGAGCCGGCGCGCATCGCGGTGATGGCGGTGACGGCGTCTTCCGGCTTGGCCGCGCCCGAGGCAGCGACCAGCGCGGCATTGGACGCGAGCAGAGCGTTCATCGCGACGAGGATGTCAGCCTCGCTCGCGTCCTCGGGCAGACCCAAGGCCTTCGCAATGGATTTCATGTCGTTGGTTTCCGTTTCTGTTGGAAGGAGGGCACTCGCCGCGACGACGGCTAGATCGAGGTCGGGCGTGTTCGTGAGCGCCGCCGAGAGGAGAAGCTGGACCTTGCCGGTTTCCTTCGGTGCGTAGAACGTCGGGGAGATGTAGCGGTATTCGCCGGCACGGATCGAAGCCGCAGCTGCGGCCGTCCATTCGACCCGGCCCCAGAGGCCAGTGTCGCGGACCTGAAATTCCTTGATCCAGCCGGCGGCCGGTGCGCGGCCGCCGACGCCAGGGATGGCGGCGAAGATCGTCTGGTGATCGTAGTCGACGACGATCTCGGTTGCGCCGGCGCGCTTGAGCGTCCGCTCGATGATCGCGGACATCTCGACCACACCGCCGGTGTCGAACGGGCCACGGCCGGTGCGACCGGAAAAGACGCCGGCCGGCATCAGCATGATCCAGTTGCCGGCGGTACCTTCAGCCGTCGCCGCGTCGATCGCGGCAAGCGCCACGGCATGGACGGCAAGAGCCTGAGTGGAGAAGTGGGTGACGGTTTTCTTCATGCGGGCAAGATGCCCACAAGCCAGAACGCGAAACAGTCACAAGGGTCTGTGGTTAGGAGCCGGAACGCATTCGACGGCTCGGGAAAGACATATCATGCGCTCGACTGCGATCAAGGTTCAAATTTGAAGCCGATTTGAAGCCCGTGGACGCGTTTCGTGGGGCTGGCTGCAGCAACCGGGCGTCTGTGGCAGGCGAAGCGCCTCACGGGCTTAACTCGCGGCCGTGGCTTTGCGACATTTCGCGGCAACATCACTCGGGGAAAGACTCGTTACAAACCCGAATGAACGCCGGGAATAGTTCAGGCCTCGTCTCCAGGTCCTTCGTCATCCTGTCCAGGTGTTTTTGAACCCTCTCCTTAGCCTCCGAGGGGCTTTTTCCAACTTCAACCAGATCCTTCTTTCCCGCTTCGTACAGAATCTCGGCCTTTTTGCTGTGACGGTCTGAAGCGGCCTTGGCGCCCATTTCCTTGTAGGCGTCCCGCAGACCAAAGTGGAGCGCAGCGCACATGAAATACTCGTCGCGTACGAACCGTCGCTTTCCCTCAGCAGAAGCAATGAAGGGAACGGAGAAGATAAGAGCTGCAACAATCGGAATTCTCATATGAAATGTGATCCTCTGCCGGGCGGTCGCCTTTGCATCAAAAAGGAATTGACGCAGAGTTTCAACTTCGGCGCGCGTCTGAGCTTTCTTGCAAATTGGGCCGGATGCGAAGATAATGGGTTGTGCGCGTGACACGGTGATATTCTCCCTGCCGTAGGACCGTCGAAAGACGGGATCGCAATATGGGGTTCTCGGGAGGCCCCATCGCGCACTCACTCCTCCCTTCGATCGATGATGATTTTTACACTCGGACGGTTCAGCAGCCGGCGGATATTGTCGTCGCTGGCGAAGCGGAACGAGGTGACGAACGCGGCCTTGCCGGTCTTCGTCGTTTTGGCCGCGACATAGCGCCAGCGTCCATCGGCGAGCTTGACCAGGACGAATGTATTCTGACCGTCCTGAAACACCATCGTCGGGTTCGCGCCGATCGACGGCAGCTGCAGGTAATCCTCCCTGGTCATTTCCGGATGATGGCGTAGCTGCTTTTCCATTGTGGCCTGCGAGAGGATCGCGACGCGCGCCTCTGTCCCCAGCGCCTTTGCTGTTTCCGGCGGGATCGGCATCACCGGCATCGAGCCTTCCGGCTTCTCCAGAAAGCGGGCAAAGGCATCCGATCGCACGCGCTCCTGAACGAGCGGTTCGAGCAGCTCGAACGGCGCGCCGGCCGTCTTCTCCGCGAGCGCCTCGTTGATGGCCACGTTCGCGCCGACGCGGCCGGGGTTATAATCCCAGCCCGGATCGATGCCGATCGGGATATCGCGGATCTCGCCGGTGCGCTTGTTGACCCACGTCTTGGTTTCATCCTCGGGCGGTTCGAAGATCAGATTTTCGCCTTCCGAGATCAACTGGTCGATCTCGCGTTGTGACAGGCTCTGCATCGTGCAGCGGCAACCGAAACCGTTCGGACAGGCCCACTTGTTCCAGTAGGGATGATCGACCGGCAGCACGAGGTTATGGCGCCGGGCGTGCGCCGGCCGCACGTGATCGTCATGCATGGTCACATAGCGCAGAAAGGGCCGGCTCTTCTTGTTGCGCTCAAAGCCGGCCCAGTGGCCGGCTGCGTAGGAGACGCGCATGTTGACGTTGAAGATCGTTTCCAGCCGGCGCAGCGAGCCGAGCTGGGCGGGACGGATTTCCTCGGTTAGCGGATCTCGGACCAACTGGCGACCCCACCATCCCTTCGCCTGGAGCAGCGGCGTCAGTTCGCGGGAGAAATCGCGGATGGTCCGACCGTCTTTAAGAGCCTTCGCAAGGCCATTGAAGATGTCCTGAAGCACGTCGAAGCCGGCGGACTTGGCGACGGTGAACATGCTGGAATGATCGGCCGCATAGGCGTCCTGCCACGCGAACGTTGACGACAGCTGCCGGCCACGCGCTTCGAGAAAGCGGATGGCATCGGCCGGCGGAAGCGGGACGAGCTGCGCGGTCGCCATCAGAGATCGTCGCCCACTTCGCCCGCCAGGCGCGCTGCAAAGGATGCGCGTGCGAGCAGCTCGGCAAGCTTCGTCACGCCCATGGTTTCGATGCGCCGCGCGATGATGGCCTGGGCTGCAGCCTCAGAGGCTGCGGTCGCCAGCTCGTCTTCGAGCCCGGCGACAACCGGCGTCATCATCTGCTCCCAGTCATCCGCCACGATTTCGTCGACTGCCCGGTCGACCGCATCGCGGTCCGGAGTGGCGAGTGCCGGCGTGCCGGTCATCGGAACCGGTTTCTCCTTCCTCTTCGATCCGGATGGCTTCTGCGTTTCGTCGGTCTCTGCCGGCGCACTCTGGCGCGGAGCGACCAGCAGCTCGTCCTCGGCGGCGGGATCGGGAATGCCGATCTTGTCACGTATGGTCGCCATCCCGACCTTCAGGCCGAACGGCACAAGCGTGGCAACGTTCTTTACCAGCTTCTCGATATCGATCTCGTCCGGACGGCCGATCTTGATTTTCGGATAGGCCTTGCGCCTGCCGTGATTGAGATCGACCAGCGGCCGCACCAGGTCGCGATTGAGGGTGGCGGCAAGCTGCTTGGCATCCGAGCGCTCGATGTCGGCCCGCACGCCATCATGAACCTTGCCGACCGCATAGCCCCCGGCCTGCGCATCGGTGGTCGCGGTCTGGCCGAGAACGATCTTCGACACCTGCCGATCGAGCCAGTCCTGGCGCTTCTCGTAAAGCTCATGCGAGCCGGAGATCGATGCCTCGATAAACTCGATCGACATCGACTGCGGGATGATCGCGGCGAAGTCCGAGCCGATGCTGGCAACGGCGTTGAGAAGGATGTCCTTGTCGGCCGGCATCGCATCCGGACCGAACTTGCCGACCCGCAACGGCTGGCCATAGGCCTCGCAGAACACTGCCCAATCCTTGGCGGTGAAGCTCTTGAAGAGGAAGGTCCAGGCGATCGACCGTGCCAAGCCGCCGCGAATCGTCAGGCCGGATTTGACCTTTGCCCGGTGAACGATCCACTTGAACGGCAGCAACGGCTCGTTGCCCGCTTCACCGCGCAGCATCAACGTGTCGCGGTCGGTAACGTCGAAATCGAACCACCGGGGATCGCGATACTTCAGCGCCTCCGGCATCCATTGCCCTTCGGACGTGTCCCAGATGATTTCCGTGGCGGAATAGCTCTTGCCGATCGCGTCGAGAATATCGATCAGCTCGTCTTCGAAGATGTCGCGTTCGATGACTTGGCGCACCAGCTCGGCATCGCGAACGCTTTCCGCGTCCTCGCCAGCGGCTTCCACGGTGATCTCCAGTCCGGACACCTGCCGTTTGCGGATGGTGAGGACACCGGCATAGTGGAGATCGCGCTCCTCCATGTCCTCGGCCAACTCAAGATATGCCTCGGCATCGCCATCGATGGAGTGACGCAGGATGCGCGCGAGTTTTTCGGGGGTGAGGCCGGGCGCCTGGTGACGGCCGAAGGGCTGGCGAACGCCGCGCGTCGTCACGCCGCCTTGCTCCTGCTTCAGAGCCGCCTTGACGATCGGCCGACCCGAGGCGTCGAGAATAGGAGAGAGAGCCATCACATGATTCCTCGACGGCCGCGCAGGCTTGCCATGCGGAAAGCCTTCTCGCCGTCATTGCTGGATGTTTCGGAAAAACGGCTTTCGACCGGCGTTGCCGGTGCATAGGAATATTCGTGCCACTGCATGCGACTGGCGAAATGCGCCAGCGCCAGCGCGATCGCATAGTCGCCGTGCCGTTTCTTGTTGGTCTCACCCGTGCGCGAATCGGGAATGCTTGGAATGCCGCGGATGACCTTGACCAGGCGAAGGTCGGACAGATGGTCATCGTTCTTCGAAATGGCGATCGCATCGTCTTCGAAGGCCGCCTTAAGCGGCGGCATGTTCACCCGATACCATTCCTGCGAAAACTTGATGGCGTGGACCAGACCGGCCGGATGATCCTTGTCACGCAGGCCGAACAGCCGGCCCATGTCTTCGGCGACCGTCCAGCCCATGCCGGTGGCGTCGAAGGCAGCGCCGACGAGGCGTGGCGACGCCTTCAGCACCGTCCGCGTGATCATCTTCTGCTCGTCGCCAGGAACGCCACGAAGTTCGAACGTCAGCGCGCTCGTGCGTTTCAGCACCTTGTCGATCGACAGCAGCGTGCCGACCGACAAGTCGGCGACGCGGGCAAAGTCGAAGCCGAAGGCATGCATCAGCGCTGGATCGAGTTCGTCGAGCGCGGCCTCCAGTTCGATCATGAAGGGCGCCAGCAGGCTGCGGCGCTTCAGTTCCGGCAGGTGCAGGAAGTCGAGCGGAAGATCGAGCGGCAGCACCGGCGCGCTCGATGTCATGCGCGCCTCGATCAGCGGGCCGGTCAACCAGGCACCTGTGCCCATGGTCGGAATGCAGAACAGTTCTTCGTCGGCGCCGTCGCCATAGAACTTGATGATGCTCTCGCGCCATTCGGCTTCCGCCTCGGGCGTCCAAGGCTTGTTGGTGACCAGGCAGATGCGCTGGTAAAGGCCGTCCTGCAGGGCCTCGTCAAAATCGATATGCAGGTGAGCATAGGACGAGCGGCCGCCCAGGATGTCCTGGATCTGAATGTTGAACTCGTTTTCCGTGCCGTTGTGGGTGGAGCAGACGACGACCTGGCCGCCCCACATCAGGAATGCCAGCGCCGCCTTCAGCAGCTCCTTCAGGTTATCGACGAAGGCGGCTTCGTCGATCATGACGACGCCCTGCTTGCCGCGCAGGGAGCGGGGCGCCGACGACAGGCCGATGATCTCGAAGCCGGAGGCAAAGCGGATGCGGAACGCCTGGATCGAGCGCACACCTTCGTCGTCGCTGTCGTCGAAAAGGAACTCGTCCATTTCCAAGGCGGCGGTCGAAAACGCGCGGGCCCACATGGCGCAGGCGTCGATGAACTCGCGCGTCATCTCCTGGCTGTAGGAAATATACATGACGTCCATGCCGCCCGCGTCCTTGGCGCGGCCGGCACGAAGCACGGCATAGGAGGCAAAGCCCCAGGTGAGACCGATACGGCGGCTCTTCTCGATGAACAGAACGTGGCAGGTCGAGCTTTCCAGCAACGCGACCGCCCGCGACTGGTAGGGCAGAAGCGCCTTTGGCAGGCCGAGCTGATCGATGATGCCGGGCAGGACAGCCGTCGATTGCCGGCGGATTTCCGCCCATTCTTCCTTCGAGAACGGTGCGCTCACTTCTGCACCCCGAGGATCTGGCCGAGGATGGCATCGGTCGTCTCGGTCGACATGCCCTTCATTTTGGCCACGGCCTGGACGGCTTCGACGGCCTTCGCCTCAAAGTCCTTTTCGACCTTCAGGCGGCGGGTCGTGGACACGCCTTGCGCCTGCGCTGCAGCCCGCAGCGCGTTTGCCAGTGACATCGCGCCCTTGGGATCGATGCCCGCTTCGCCGGCCGAGGTGAGCAGTTCGAAGACGAGGGTCTTGATCGCCTCAGCGGCGATCAGGGTGAGATCGTCGGACGCCTGGGCATCGAACTTACTGGCGATCGTCGAAGCGATTTCCCGCGTCTGGTTCATGCGATGCGACATGGTCGCCAGCTTGATCGAATACCGATTGAAGGCAGAGAACGATGGAATATTGAATTCCAGCTCGCCACGATGCTCTTTCTTCAGAGCCTCAAGCTTGCCGTAGAATTCGGCGTAGATGTCGGTCTGGGTCCGGTCCCGGTCCTGTAATTGTTCGGCGGCCCAGGCAACGACCGGGCCGCACTCGTCAGGCAGTAGCTCAATTCCCGAAAGGCGGCTGCGCATATCATTCCACCAGCGAAGGGCGGGCGACGCCTTCCAGCTCTATGCGGCGATCGACGTGATCCTGACCGGCGCGCCGCAGCTCGGCAATGAACACACTGCCGGCTTCCGTGATCTTCACCGCACCGATGTCTTCGAGGTAGCGCAACTGGACGCGCACCCATCCCCGCGATCGACGGTGACCGAAGGTGTCGAGGACGGTGGTCAACAGCGCTTCATTCAGCCGGTTGTCGGTCTGCTTCGACAGTTCTTTCAGAATGACCAGGCGCGCATCCTTGGTCAGATGCTCGTTAAAATCGCTCATGCAACATCTCTCTTCATCAGGAAGTCCTGCACCTGAAGCACCGTGCGCGAAGTGCTCAATTGGTTCTCTTCCATTCGGCCGAGCTTGCCCGAGAGGTCGGCGATTGCCATCCGCATCTCCATGAAGGCTTTCGCGTCGGGCAGGTGCTTCATCTCGCCTTCGATCGCCTGGGTGCGGCCACCCAGCGCGACGACGGCTTCTGACAGCGCCTCGATCTTGGCGTCGGTCTTCGTCCTGTAGGCGTCCAGTTCGGAGGCCATCTTTTTGGAGGGCGACGAAATCATCATCCAGATCGAGGAGCCGAGTGAGATCAGCAATGCTGCCAACGTGGCCCATGCCTTGAAGGGTTCGAGGTCATTCATCGGTGATATTTCTCGGCTTCATGAAGCGTCTGGCAATCGATGCAGCGGCACGCAAACGGCGCGGCGAGACGGCGTTCTCGGGAGATCGGCACATCGCACTCTATGCAAATGGCCGATCCGGGTTGCTTGAGCGCGACGGCGGCATCAGCAATGCCGGCGTCGCGCTCCTGGTCCGCCCGTTCGGCGGCAAGGTCAAAGGCAGCGTTCGAAAGGTTCATTTCGGGTCGGCTCGAATGCGGTTAGAGGAAACCAGATCACGGCCCGTCGCTGCCTGCAGGGTGAGAATGTGCGGTTCGAGGAACGTCTGAATGTCATCGCGCGTGTTGAGATCGAAGCGCTTCAGGGCGTCGGGAACTGACCGCGAGACGTAGTCGATGGCGTCATCGAGCGAGCCGCCCGGAAGCAGCAAAAGCTTTGCACCATTGCCGAGAGCAGACTGAAGCGCGTCCTTGTGCTTGGCGTCGATCTGAATGCCGGTCCAGCGGCTGAACAGCGTGCAGAAGGCGGCGATGACGGTGACGATCGCCATGTCGAGAAGTGGCGGCAGAACCTGAGTGAGCAGGATTTCCTTCATGGTCAGTCCTTTGATTGGAAGGGTTCGAGTGCTTTGGCAGTGTTCCGACCGACGATGCCGTCGACGGTGAGGCCGCGAGAGCGCTGGAAGGTTTTGACCGCAGCTTCGGTACCGGGACCGAAATTGCCGTCGATGGTGAGGAGGTAGTGGCCGGCGGCAGCAAGGGCGCGCTGCAGCTCGACGACCAGGTCGCTTTCATGGCCGCGCCGCAAGACGACGAAATCCTGTTCGGTCGCGATCCTGTCGCCCACGATGACAGCGACGAGCTGCTTTGCCTTGGCGAGATACTTGGCGCGGTCGGCAAGGCCATTTCGCCCGCCGTTCACGACCTTGGTGACGGCGACCAGGTCATCGCGATCGGCGAGCTTGTTGAGGCCCTTGGTCGCCCAAAAAAAGAATGCCGCCCAGGCCGCCCAGGGGAACAGCGCCACAAGATGCGGTTGCTGTTCGAAGTCGGGGCAGTCAGGAATGAAAGCCCGTAGCCAGGCGGTAAAATTGCGGTAGTTGTCGCGGCCGGTCAGCTGGATCGGACCACGCCCCTTGAAGCGCACGCCGTCACCCTTGCGGGTATTGCCGAGATCGGCCCGGCCTTCATAGGCAGCACCCGAGGCATATTCTTCCGTGGTGCTGAAGCCGTCGCTCTCATGGCCGAGCTGCGCCAGGAGGTGCGCGATCCGCACTGCCGTGGTCACCGCGAACTGTTCGAACAGCTGAGGCAGAAGTGGTGCGAAGGATGCAATGATCTCGGCCTGACGCCGTGCCTTGAAGGCAGACAGTTTCGGCGCGATCGCCCTCAGGACGGACGCATCGATCCGACTGGCAAGGGAAGTACCCGGCATATTTCTGGCCCCAACGTGCAGTGAGTGTGGGGCGACAATGGGGAGTTTTCAGAAGGGGAAACAGCCGCAAGGGTTTGTGGCTAAGAGCCGAAGAAGCTCAACTGGCGATCGTCGCGGACTTTCAACCAACCTCGAACGGCTACATCGCTGACGTGAAGGTGGCGAGCGATCGCGTTCACCGTCCAACCTTTATCCTTAAAACTGCGAGCGATAAAGGGCTTTGCAAGCGGGATGCGCAGCGAGCCGGAACCGAGACGTGCTGCAAGTCGCATGTGGGCCTCAGCGCCGATCAGCTGCGTAACCGGAGATCGGTCCTGTGGCCGCTCGGAAAGGTAGGCATAGCTTCCGCCGAAGGCGAGAAGGAAACGGATGCCGAGGTCCTCGCCGAGCGTATCGATGTAGGGCTGGATATGTGCAGGGACCTTGTTCGTCATGAGCGCGGCGCCTTGCCATAAACCGCCGCTTCAAGCTGCATCTGCTTGGCAGTGAGAAGTGCGACCTTCTGCTGTGTCCGTATCCGCGAATGCGCATCCATGCGCACGGTTCGAAGGCGCTTCAAAAGCGCTTCACGCTTCGCCGTGATCTCGGCAAGTTCGGTGCGGACAAACAGCGGAAGGGCTTTAGCCATCGGCACCTATCGCCACCTTCCGTTCGCGGATGCGCCGGCCGAATTCATTCATGACCGGTATCCACTCAGCGGCCGACAGCTCGCGGCCGGCGACGTGGGTGCCAACAATGCCGACCACGGCTTGCCAGAACGCTTGCGAGATCGCGCCTTGCTCCGAGCCCACCAGGAGGACCCATTGTGCCCTAGCGATCTTATAGCCATCGGCGCGAGCAAAGGCCGGTGTGAGTTTGCCGACCGACCAGTCAACGCCTGCCTCGCGAGCGATCCAGGCTTTGATCGCCTCGATCACCTTGGTGGCGTCCTCGGCGTATTTCATGAAGCGGGTGTGGTCGATGCCGGACTGTCGCCTTACAAACGCCAGCAGCGCGGCGTCGTCGCGGTTCTCGACAATCCCGAGATTGTAGGCGGCAATCCATAGCGCCTGCAGTTTCGACGCGAATTTACCTGTTAGCTTTTGCCGGCCGTCCGGCCGGCGCTCAACCGGCCGGAAGCCTTCGCGACGGAACGCCGATATCACTATCTGACGTTCGTCCTCGGTCATATCCTTGGCGGATGTCTTGCCGGTGATGATGTGCAGCTTTGCGCGGTAGGTGTCATCGTCGAGGCCGAGCTGCTTCTTTGCGACATGTAGGGCGGCGATGGAGGAAGTCATAACAGCCTCCTGCTGGTCGTTTCTCGGGCGACGTGGTCGGCCTGGACGATTTCGAGATCAAGGAGGATGGCGGCTGTATTCGACGGGCCGGGGCAGGGCAGCAGACTTCCGATGGGCTGGCCTGGCTCAACGTAGAAAATGGCGCCGCAATCAAACGACAGCTTTCGGTTCTTTCGGCCTCCCAGCGCAAGACCCCGTTTAGAACCACAGACCGGGCAATTGGATAGCGCATCGAACTTAGCGATGCGCTTCCGCGTCAGAGTGTCCATGCTGAGCCTCCGGTTGCTGAGGTTTTCCCGCTATGCCAAAACTTATGGGCGCAGGTAGAGCGCGTGGGGACACGAGAACGATGAAGCGAATGGGTATTGGATTTGGGTTCTTCGTGCTTCTGGTGGCCGTTGCATTGGGATTGCCGACGATCTTCGGGATACCGCGCGCCGAAGACGGCACGGGCGGCGATCCTTGGCGAAATTACATTTATGATTTCCAGACGTTGATCGGCGGTTTTCTCGCTTTGATCGCGGCCTACATTACGCTGCACCAAATGAAAGAAAGCGACGCCCTGCAAGAAAGGCGTCATCAGCAGCAAATAAGCGCAGTAAACAGACGCGACGTGCTTATTATCGATCGGTTCGCCAAGGCCTTTTTGCAGTGGTTGCGCCGCGATCTTGATCGGATGCAGGGCGCTCTTGCCGTAGCTACGACCAGTGTCGCGATCAGCCCCGATATCGACGCCCAAGCTGTGGAGATCGCCTGGCCCCCCGAATGGGACCAGGTTCGAGCGCACATGACGGAATTTGGCGATGCGTTGAAAGATGTCCGAGAGTATTTTGGCGACGGAGTCGTTCGCGTGGGAGACCAACGGCTGATCGACGCGAGTGCTTTGTTCTCGCCGGCCATGTACAACAAATCCCTCTACGTTATTCGGGCCCTCGATGCCTTTGTTCTCCATGTCGGGAACGTTCAAACTTTTAGAGCGGCCGCGACACGGCCGGTGACGCCGAATTGGTATGATCCGACAATGCTTCATTTGCTTGGTGGTGTTTGGCTTGCGTTGCGTGATTTCCTCAACGAAGCCGAGCAATTGGCTGCTGAGATCGCCCCTGTGAACGATCAATTCAATCCGGCTCACACGACCAGAGTTATTTGACCCGAATCGACCTAGAGTGAGGTCTTTCAACGGCGAAGGGGTTTTGGGGGCTTGCCACGTAACGATAACGATCAAAACGCCGCTCTGATCGCGGGGATAATAATTCTTCTTGTGCTCCTCCTTTTCCCGATTTTCTTCGGCGAGGGCTCCAGTATTTTTGACGGCGAAAGCAATCTTTGGCGCGAGACCGTGCAGGAATTTCAAACCCTTTTCGCCGGCATTCTCGCGATTGCTGCAGCTTGGGCAACAATCGTGCAGATGCAGAAGAGCGAAGAGAGGCAGGAGATACGGCATCGCGAAAGTTTCAAGAGCGCCAATCTGCCGAAATATCTCGCCGTAACGCGGCTGTCGGCCGACATTCCGCATAAGTTGCGCATTCACGCCGCGAGGATTGACCAATACATGGCGACCATTCCGGCTGGAACTTGGCCCAGTCCAAACAATGAAAATTTGTCGGCGTTTGTATGGGCCGTCTACGCAGCGCGGGAAATCCATCGGCTCTCGACCGACAGCCACTTCTCCGATTGTGCCAGCTACTTCACGCCGAGACTCTCTGAAAGCCTGCGTGACTGCGTTCAGTATGGAGAGACGATCACCGCAATGACCCCTGAGCCCAATTTTCTTACGATGTTCCACATTGACGAAAACGGAACGCCCGATTGGTACCATGCCGGCATTATTCCGATTTTGGGAGATCTTTCCCAGCAGGCGCAGACGCTCGCTGGCAATATCGACGTATGGGCAAAGTTTATGTTGAGCGAAATTGCGTGATGTTCCGAACATGTCGGTTTTTGACGAAACGGAGATCATGTCACGCCCTCGCCATATCGATAGTGATGGCGCGCCATTCATCAGTCAGGTTCTCGCGCTGATAGAACCGAACATATTCCTTGCTGCCAGTGACGCGGATGGCATCGCGGATGGCTTCCATGGCGCGCTGCCATCGTGCGTCCGTGATCTCCAGGCGAAGCAACATGAACACGTCGGAGCGTGAGACCTGGCCTTCCTTGTCGGTGTTGAAGGCTCGCATGACGATCGCCTGGATTTCCTCGCGGCTGTCGGCTGACCATTCCGTCAGGCACTCGTTTATGAGCGCCTTGGCAATCTGCAGCTCCGGGCCGAAGTCGATCAGGTCGGCTACCTGCACCTGGACTTTCATCAGGCCGTCATAGGTCTGATAGGTGCGGTTGCCCTTTTTGCCGCCGATCTTCGCGTCGTATTTCTCGGCGAGGATCGTATCGAGCGCCGTCAAGTCGGCTGCGGTATGGCCCTTGAACCGGCTGACCTGCGCCGACAATGCGGAGGCAAAGGCGATGCAGGTGCGAACGGTCTGATCTTCCAGCTTGGCCTCGGCCTTGACGCGGCCGATGGGGTCGAGCCCGCCCTTCGCGTTCTGCATGAATTCCTTGCCGTTCACGATCGTGATGCCGGCGGCGGGCTTTTCCTCGAGGATGACTGCGTCCATGGTTTCAACCTTTCGCTTGTTTCTGTGTGGCCCGCGCACGGCGCAGGCCCTTGGCGGCGGCGACAAGGGCGGCAAGCGCCGGCTTCTCGTCGCGGGATTGGTGGGCATTCTCGACGCGGGTAATCGCCCGCGTCACGTTGTTGATTGCCCTCTCGACGGCCACGTCGAGAGAGCGGGTGGCGAGGTGCCGGGTGCGCAGCTCGGCAAGGCGCTGGGCAAGCAGGATGTCAATTTCCGGGCCGAGTGACGCCATGGCGTCGCCGATCGGGAGCTGCACCTTGAGTTCCACCGTCTTCATGCCGCGTCGCCACCGTCGTCGGAGCGTGGCACCAGCACGATCCGGGTGGGAAACCGAAGGATCGTGGCCTCATCCGGGTATGCCTGTTCCTCGCCCATCCTGATGCGGGCGAGATGCAGGTCGTCTTCGAGCAGCTCGGCAAGCTCGATGAAGGTATTGAGCCGCTGCAGGAGCTTCGGCTTCGTGATGGCCGGCGCGATGACAGCGAAAAGCCGCATCGCTTTCACCTCCTCGCGGGTTCGCCGGATTTCATCGGAGAGAAGCATGCCGGTCATGACCTCCTCCCGAAATCAGGTGTGATCACCTTGCCTTCAGGATCGAAGATCATTTCGTCCATCAGGCCAACGGCCCCCTGGTCGAGTAAGGTCGCGGCCTGCTGGTGGCCGTCTGCCAGACGGAACACGTTAAGCTCTTGCTCCATGCTCAGGGCGAGGCTGCGAACCGCACGCAGCCTCAAGATGAGGGCACGGCAATCGTCGCCATCCATTTCGATTCCGTCGCCATGGTAGTGAGGCTCGAACTCGCCAAGGATATCCGTGAGGCGGTCGCTGACCTTTGGAAGTGCCTGGCTCATGCCATGTCCTCCACGTCGCGGTTCTTCCACGCCCATTCGATATGGCGGAGCGTCACGTCCTCGCCATTTGCGGCCATGGTGGCGAGCTTCATCGTTTTGTCGATCTGCCGGAAGGCGCCGCCCTTCATGCCAATGCCCGTCAGGAACTTGATACTGTCCGGGTCGGTGATGTTCCATGCGGCGATGAAGGCGCGGAGATCCTCGGCAAATGGCGCGGTGCGTTGCAGCCGCTTGCCGATGCGGCTTTTCAGCTGCGCATAGGACTTGCCCTTCTTCGCCTTGGAAAAGCGGCTGTAGACTTCCGAATTGCCGACGATGGCAACGCCGCATTTGTAGACATCGACAAAGTGGCGAAGCTGGTTCAGCGCTTCGTCATTGAGGTGCTGCCCCTCGTCGATGATCAGCAGCGTGCCGGCGCCGGCCCGCTTGATGCGGTTGCCGATCGCACGGGCAAGCCGGGCCGGGTTGTGCTCGTGCACGTCCAGTTCCTCGGCAAGCTCGACGAGCATGCCGTGAACGGTTTTTGTGTTTTCGGATACGGTAGCGCGATAGACGTGCGGCCGGGTCTTTTCGTATTGCAGGCATGCCTCGGTTTTGCCCATACCGGCGCCGAGCGTGATCATCACGAAATCCGGGCAGGCTTGCGCCCAGTTCAACGTTTCGAAGATTTCGACGGTGCCCTTCAAGGCCATGAAGCTGACCGATTGCGGGACCGACGCGACGATCGCCGCACTTTCCTTCATGGCAGACAGCCAGTGGCTGATCGTCCGGTTATGCCCGTCGAGGCGGCCGGTATACTTGCCTGAAAACCACTGGCTGAATGTGCCATCCGCCATGTTGATGCGACGGGCGACCTCGGCCTTCGACCAGCCGTTTTCGCGCGCCACCTCGATGACGCTGTCGACCAACTGCCACCACAGGGCGATATCGTCCGGCGTCTTGTTGTCGGTCAGCTCCGGCGCCTTGACCGGACGCTCCCAGATGGAGCTGCCGAGCTGACTTGTGCTTACATGCTTGTTCATCTACAAGGTTCCTCGTGTTGCCCCTAAGGGGCTGATTGGTGGGCGGGATTTCGATCTCGCCCTATTTTTTTGTCGGAACCGTACTCACTACTTTTCGGCTCATGTGACGGCGGTACGCACTACCTGTCCGCCGTATCCCCTTTCGGGAATTCCAGGATCGAAGCGCCGCCCGTTGCGCGGGCGAGACCTCGGGAAAAACTTTCGTTGAATTCGTCGATGTCGACGGCGTGCTCTGCCGCCTGGGCGAGGTTGCCGGTCACGAGGCGGGTGACGGCCGGCCGGATCGGCTCGGCCTTCGCCGGCGCGGCCGGCTTGCTGCCCCTGTAGTAGATCTCGCCAAGCTGCCGGGCGGTCAGCGCGGTATGCGCCTCGGCTGCTGCCGCAACGGCTTTCTGGTGGGTCTTGAGGGCGCGGGCGTGCATGCGCGCATCGTCGATGTTGTCGAAGCCAGCGTCGGCGACGCACTGCGCCTCGCAGATCAGCCGGTTTTTCAGGTCGTAGACCTTGACCGGCTCGTGCAATGCATCCGGATCAAAGCGGATAATGACCTTCTGGCCGGCCCACTGGTTGAGTTCGCGCGACCAGTAGCGGTTCCCCTGGTAGTGGATTTCGCCGGAGCCGGGGCGGGCTTTGATCGCCTCGGAAGCAAGCAGCCAAAGCGAAGCTTGGGCGGGCGACGGCACCCGCACGATCGTCGAGGAAAGCGCCATGGAGGCGGCGAAGGTCTCGTCGAAGCTGCGGCCCTTGCAGTTCTCGGCCCGGCGTCCGGTCTGCGCGTTGTGTTCCTCAACTTGCGCGGCGACATGCGCCTTGAATTCCTCGAAGGGAATAGCGCGGCTCATATAGTTCTCGGGCTTGGCGCTCGGCTTGTTGCCGGTATAGGCACCGGCGCAGAACGGATGTTTGGCGATATTCTCGGCCAGGTCGCCCCAGGCGCGTTCGATCGGCTTTGACTGACCGGCATAAGGCCGCGTGAAATGCGTTTCGACGCCGAGGGTCGCCAGAAGGCCGCGCGGGTCCTCTTCCCGAACCTTGAACCGGAAGCGCTGGCGGGCCTCGCCGGTGATCCATTTCGAGGAGAAGGCCTTTCCGTTGTCGAGATAGATAGCCTCGGGAATGCCAAAGGCCTCGACCATATCGCCGATGCAGAGCCGCACCGATTCCCACGTTTCCGCCTCGGTCAGCCGCCAGGCGACGATCTTGCCCGAGAAGAGGTCCTGAATGCCGAGCAGGATGAAGCGCACCGGCTTTTTCGACCAGGGCACCGAAACGAACACGTCAACCTTGTGACCGTCCATGTTGGCCATCTGCATGGCGTGCAGGTGCGCGCGGGTTCGGCGCTGAGCGGGATAGAGCGTCCGCGCCTTATCCTTGCCCTCGCGGGTGAGCAGGGCGACGGCCTTGCCGACCTCCTTTTCCAACCGCCGCCGCAGGGTCCGCTCGGAGAGGATCGGCAGCCAGCCCTCGCGCTTGGCGATCTTTTCCATGCGCCGGAAGCAGGCCGAGAACTTTGGTTTCTCCGGTCGCAGGAAATCGGATTTCAGGTATTCCCATGCCTTCGGATGGCAATCGGCGGTATCGGCGACGACGCCAGAAGCGACGGGCGAAAACGAGGGCGCTAGGGCTGCAAGCCAATCCCGGCGCGGCCAGCCCTCGACCATCTGCCGCCACTCATAATAAGTGGCAGTGGCTATCCCTGCCTTTTTCGAGCAGTACCCCACGGCATCGCCGGCCTTGATGCCGCTGGCGCGCATCTCCTCGACTTCGGTCAGAGTGGCAAGGCGCTCGCTGCAGATCGTTTTATGCTCGCTCGAAAGGGCCTCGAAGCGGGTCCAAAGCATCTTCGAGCGATCGAGATCGTCGGTGACGACTTCCGCCGTATGCAGGTAAGCGAGCTTGGCGCCGGCTGCGGATGGCAAAACCGAAACGTGATATTCCATGCCGCCGCCGCGCTGCTCGGCCTTTCGGACCTTGCCCGGATTGAGGTCCCACCCACAGCGCTCGGCCTGGTCTCGCATGCGGCGAGCCGACGTTGGCAGGCCCGGCAGCTTTGCCTCGGCAAGCTCGACGAGAGTGAACCACTCTTTGATAGCGCCTCTCATTACCGGCCACGCCTCCGAATGTTGACGGGAACGGCGAGCAACGCCTTAAGCTCTGCCGCTCGCTCGCGTTGCTCCTGTTGCAGCCGGGCGATCTCGGCCAGGCGCGCTTCGTCGCCTTCGAGCATCGTCAGCCCGTCATCCGAAACGACCAGGTCCCAAAGCCAAACGGCGCCGGTGGCGCGCACGAAGGCCTTGAAGCGCACGAGGCTGATATCGTGCGTTTCCTTGCTCTCGGCGGTGTAGGCATCCAGCGCCGCCTTGGTGACGGCCGGAATACCGAGATACTGCGCCATGCGCGCCGCGATCGTGGGCCGGTCGTGCGGGCATTCGCGGATGGCCTGCGCCATCGCCCGTTTCAGGCGGGCGCGAAAGCGCTGCAGGTCGATCTGACCGGCGGGAGCACGGGTCGGGAAGATTGGCTTTAGGAAAAGATCGAACTGGCCGGGATGACGCTTGCTCACTGTGCGGCCTCCAGAAAGGAAAGATCGTCCTGGTCGCCGATATGGTCGAGGAACGAGCGCCGGGTGCCGGCGTCGGCCTTTTCCCAAAGCGCAACCAGCTTTTTCATGATCTCGGCCTGCTGCTGTTCGGCGGTGAGCGATGCAACGGCCGGTTTGGTCAGGGCCAGAACCTTTTTCAGATCGGGCTCGTGACGCAGCGCGGCAGCGATGCGGACCTGCTCTTCGAGCGGCATCTTCGCCAGCTTCAAAAGCTGCGTTTGATCGTCTGCGATAGGCGTACCGCGCACCATATGGCGCAAGTCGGCATGGAGGTTTTGACCGATGCGATTGACGCGTTTGAAGCTTGGGGCGGAGATGCCCAGTCGCTCACATACACGCTCGGAAAGCTCCCGGCCTGCTGCAAAAATAACAGGATCATCGTGATCCTGTTTTCCGGAGGGGCGCCCGCCCTGAGGATTAATGCGGCCATTTTTCTCCTCCCACATTTCCCGGAACTTCAGAACGAAGATGGCGCGGTCGAGCTTGGACAACTCATTGCGATAGAGGTTCTCGCTGATCTCCATCAGCTGCGCCTCGGTCTCGTCGGCAGACACAAGAATGGTATCGATTTCGCCCCAGCCGTTGATGGCCGCAGCGCGCAGACGGTGCCCGCCGGCGACCAACGTGTAAGGGGTTCCCTTGCGGGCGGATGTTGCTCGAACGGTGATCGGATTGATCAGGCCGCGTTCCGCCATCGACGCGGCAATCGCCTGCGCGTGGTCTTCATCGACCGGCCGCGCGCGTTCGCCAACAAAGATGTCGGATAGGGGGAGGGACTTGAACGAGGCCATCAGGCTGCGACCTTTCGTGTTTCTCGATTGAAGATTTCGCGGGCACGGCGGGCCATGCGCTCGTAGGCGATGTTGAACACCGCACAGTCGCGCCGGGTGGTCACAGCCTGCATTGCAAAGGAAATCGTGGTGCGCTGGCGCTCCAGCATCATGGCGATGCGGCGGCGCGGAACGTGGAACTCGTCGCGCATCAGCGTGACGGCGCATTGCCGTGCAAGCAGCGCGTCGAACAGACCGTGGGGCGGCTCGATGATGTCACGGAGCGCGATATGGCTGAAATGCTCGCGGACGGCTTGATAGCAGCATGTGAGCATAAGGCGTTGCCGCTCGTCGGCATGATGAACATTCACCATGCCGGCACCTGCAATTGACTGCAGACGGCGGCGATCACCGCGACCAGACCTGAAACCACAACGCCGAAGATCAGCGCCATGTCCGCCACCCTGCAGATGCGCGAGCGGGACGGAATGAAGGGATTTTCCATGTCGATTCGACCTGTTCGATTTGGCGTTGTGGCGAACTCGGAAACACTGGAAGGTGAGGGCGTGGCACGGACGGTCTTGGACTGGACAGCCGGGGAGGATCGCCCGCTGGAGCGGGACCAACGTTCGCCCTGCCGGTGAAATCCCGGATGGCAAAGGCTAGAGCAGCCGGCCGAACGCGCCGCACACATCAGGCAGCCTCGCTTTGGCGGCGGGCGTGGCGGTAGTTCTCGGCCGGCTGCGGGCTCTTGCGGCTTCCGTCCGGATAGTAGCGCGAGCGCCACAAAAGGTGCGGCCGGGTTCTGAGGGCCGCTGCGATCGCCCGTTCGCCGCTCATATGCGGCTCATGGACGGCGTTTCCGGCGGTTCCGGACGGCAGGCAATAGGCCTTGTCGATCTCGGCGAGCGTCAGCTTGGCGACGATCAGTCGGCTTTTGATGCGGGCAACCTCTTCGAGGCGCTTGCGCTCGGCGCGGGTGATCTTGTCGGCGGGGGAATGGCGATGCATAAAAGATCCTAGGTCCAGATTGCGGGTGGCCCTGGCCGGCCTCCCTTTTTTGGGATGTTGAAATCTGCGAACACAGAAAGGAATAAATCTGAAAACAGTTTTTGTAAAGCTGAAAACAGATTTATTGGAAAAGTTTTGGCGCGTCCTGAATCGGAGCCAAAGACGCCTTTGGCCGCTCGCTTGCGCGAGTTTAGAAAACGAATAGGCGACCCCGACAGGGATGATGTCGCGTTAAGCCTCGGGGTAAGTAAGAGCGCGCTCGCATCGTATGAGCGCGGCGATACTGAGCCGGGCGCATCTGTGCTTGCCTCTTATCGGAGCATCTACGGCGCAAGCACCCTCTGGCTTATCGCCGGGGAGGGCCAGATGTTCGATGATCCGGCAAAAGCGCCGCCGCCTTCTTTGCAGGTCGACCCGCAGTTGATGGAGAGCCTCTACAAAGCCGTTGAGGTCGCCTATCGGGAGACGAAGCAGAAGCCGCCGCCGCACCGGGTCGCCAACGAAGCGGCCACACTATTTAATGTGCTTCTATCGCGGGTGCCGGACATCAGAGATGCGACAATCGTCAATGCGGTAATTCCAGCGCTGGCGAAGGAATTGGTCGATCGGTTGGCCAAGGCCGCCGCCGAGCCCGGCTCCGGCAAACGTTCGGCCTGATGATCGTCAAGCCAAGCCTGGATCAACCGAAATTTCAGACAGGGTCGGACGCCCCCAGTGAAAAACCAGGGCACGAAGTTCGACTATGTTACGAGGGAGGGGCGAGCAATTCGCCAAGGGATGGAAGCTGCGGGCGCAGGGGATACTCAGAACATTAATGCAAGCCTTCATATACAGTATTAGTCTATGCTATTTGCCGTTGTGCTAACGAGCAAGAGGCGAGGGGCAATCGTAACGAGATGGTCTAGTAAAATGCGCGTGATCCGTGCCGACTGCGCGCGGCGGTGCCTGACAGGGGGATTCAATGCTTCGCGTTCTGGTCGATACCTGCGTCTGGTTGGATCTCGCCAAGGACTATAGAAACCAACCAATCATCGCCGCGCTTGAGGACCTTGTGGACGATGTACATTTCAGTCTCATCGTGCCGCAGGTGGTCCTAGACGAGTTCGCGCGGAGCAAGGACCGTGTGGCCGCTGACGCCAAGCGCAGCCTGCAGTCGCACTTCAGCCTTGTCCGGGACGCTGTGCGGCGATTCGGAGACGGGAAGCTTGTCGACGCAACCATCAAGTCGCTGAACGAAGTGGATCACTCGGCGGTCTACAAAGGTGAGGCCGTAAACGAATCCATTGAACGGATTGAAGGGTTGCTTTCCGCTGCCAAGGCGATCCCAGCCACGGAGGCCATTAAGGCTCGGGCGGCTGACCGGGCACTGGATGGTGTCGCTCCTTTTCACCGGCCGAAGAACAGCATCGGCGACGCCATCATCATAGAGACCTATGCCGACGAAATGGGCCAGGAAGGCAGCTCAGGGGACGAGTTTGCCTTCGTCACCCACAACAAGGCCGATTTCAGCCAGGAGAGGGGTGATCACCGCCAACCCCACGCCGACCTCGTGCCACTGTTTGATGGCGGCCGTTCGGTCTTTTGGACTTCAATGGCCGACCTGCTCAACGACCTCGATGGGGATCTTCTGGCGAATTACGATCTTGAGCTCTATGGCGCGAGCCAGGTGCGTGGCCGCTCCGAAATATTGGAGGCCGAACACCTACTGTATAGGCAAGTTTGGTACAATCGCCACCAGAACCTCCGGATCGACATAGAGCGCGGTCGGGAGAAAGTGGTCTCGGAATTGGAGTGGGAAACGGCCAAGCCTAGGCAGCAACTGCGGATGACGACCGAGGGAATTTGGAAAGCAGCGCAGGAGGCCGCAAGAAGAACCGAAGCCGAGGTCGGGCTCGAAAACCTCGGCCCATGGGACAATTTCGACTGGGGCATGATTAACGGGAAACTGAGCGCGCTGCGGTGGGTGCTTGGCGACGAATGGGATATGCTCGACACCTAGTGGTGAAAATCTGACGGTTGGTAAGCCGAAATGCCGGTTTCGACCCTTTCCGGACCTTCCTCGTCCTAATCGCCGTCACTGCATACGACGGAGGGATAGATGCAAAAGAAGCTGTTGGTATCGGTAGCGATTATCATATCAATCATTTCAGCCACAACAACATCGGCCCAGTGGGCATGGGAAACGGAGAAGGAGGAGAAAGAGCTGGAGAGCGAGACAAAGCGCCTGATGGAAGAGCTGAAGATCGACAAAGGTAAGGCCCTTAAGGAAATCATCAGGAGACAGTCCGAAGTTCTTCGTAAAGATGAAGAAGCGCGTAAAGCGGTACTGGCCGAAATGGAACGCCTTGGTGAACAAGCTAGAGAAAAGGAAATGGGCCTGTTTGCATGGAAGCGTGATGGCTTAGCCTGGGCCGGGCGACCGTCCGAGAAGGTCGAAGCTGAACGGGCTGCTATGGCTGCGTTCGATTGCATGTTTCTTGCCGTTCGTGGTGGTGCCGATCACGCGGGGGACGCTGAGCGCCTGTTTGCGTATGCGCGGGAGAGAGCCAAACGAGCACTGCCGTATAAGGATAATCCACACTCCTTTACCCCCTACAAGCATCCCGGCACTATTTCCGATGACTTTTGGATTGGCACGCTCTTTTCAGATGCACGTGCTCGCATAGATCGACTATTCGACGATGACGACGACAGCTCGTTAAGGCACTGGGGTTCTTCAAAGGCCGCAGACGAGTTCGACCGTCGAAACTGCAGATTCATGGGAAAACCCTGAAATCGCTTTCAGATAAGCGGGCCGCTGCAGTCCGGCCCTCACGTTTCTCACGTTTATCAACCTAGTCTCGGTTTCAAAATGACGTTCGGTGTTTGCAAACTCACTGGTGCTAAGGGTACCTTTATAAAATGCCACCTCCTCCCGAAAGCTATTACGGCACCACCAGACCGGAGTGAAGTGCGGGTCGAAGGCGGAGAAGGTCGGCTCCCAACTGCGCGCTTTGACAGTTGGTTTGACAAAACAATAGTCACCCGAAAAGGCGAAGACATCTTCGAACGGCTCGACGCGTTCGCGATTTCCGAGTTGCGCCGGCATAAACTCGTTTGGAGTTCTTGGGCCGACTACGAGGTTCTTTGTCCGATCGAAAGCGAACGGATAGATGATCAATGGGGCGTGAGACATGTGGCGTTCTCAAATCCCGAGCGGATGCGGCTATTTTGCCTCAGCCTGTTGTGGCGAGCGGCGATGACGGAACTGCCTGGTTTTACTACTGTGATGCTTCCGCTGAGGCGTCTGCAACTTTTGACGGATATGCTGCTGTCTGATAGCGCGACCCCATTCGAACACTTTCCTATCCACCTAATTCAATTGAGGACCCGTGGAGGGTGGCACAATCAGACCCCCATAAAACAGGTTAAGCGGTTTCCTGATGTGGACGGCACCGAACGGGAGGTCGGCACTTTTAGATTCTACATGGATGGCCTGATCATCCACATCGATGATGATGTCGATGATCCCGTCCATTGGCGTTTTAAGGGTGTTGCTCTAGGCGAAAGCCCCGAACAGGTGATTCTGACAATGCCTTTCGAACGCTCCCGCCAAGACGAGTTGATCACTAGCCATATGCTAAATGAATTGAATGATGAGCGACATGCAGCAATTGTCGATCGAATTTTCGCTCAAAGCAGTGAAACCTAATCTTCTCAGACGATCCTAAAAAGCCCGGTGATAGGTCTGACCCTCCGTGACAAAGCGTCCGAGATAAAAATCAACACCTTTTCTGCTTGAACGTTGATTTTAAATGACTTTCCCTACGTTGGACGCAACGTCCGACTTAAGTTTGGATTTTGGAGGCCGTTTGCTCGAAAAACGCCACTATTCACCGCCAGCGAGGAGCGGCGTCTGATCCTTACTTTTCAAGGATTTGAAGACGCTTCAAAGCCGCTTTAGCCGTTTTTGAAGCCCATCTCGAAGTTCAATGCATTTTCTACGTAATGTTCGCTTTCCGGCGGCGGCGCTCCAAATCGGCTGTCAAAAACTCTCTGAGGCATTTCAGCCCTCAGCTCGCAACGCCCCATATTATAAGACGTTCCCGCCCATTCCCGGCAATTCCCACTTATTCCCGATTCTTCCGGTTCTCTCTGTCAGACAACAATGGTGCCACGGCTGCCGCCGGAGTTGGCGGAAACCGCCGTGGTAACAGCGTCCTGCGGGTGCAGCTCCAGAAGGTAGTCAATAGTGCCGCTGGACGTCGGCTGGCTGCCCACGGAAACGCTGATCGCACTTGGGGCGCTGTCTCCAACGACTTCAAGCGCCGTCGTGCTCGAACTCGTGCCATCGATCTTGAGCGAGGCGCGGTTGGCCCAGTCGCCTGCAAGATTGGCATTGACGACGGGCTGGAGTGTGACGGGGTCGACCTCCACCGCCTCCATGTAGACCATGTTGTCGGCGATCCGCTGAGTGTCCGCTCGATGATCGCGGACATCTCGGCCACGCCGCCGGTGTCGAACGGGCCACGGCCGGTGCGACCGGAAAACACCCCGGCCGGCATCAGCATGATCCAGTTGCCGGCGGTGCCTTCAGCCGTCGCCGCGTCGATCGCGGCAAGCGCTACGGCATGGACGGCAAGAGCCTGGGTGGAGAAGTGGGTGACGGTTTTCTTCATGCGGGCAAGATGCCCACAAGCCAGAACGCGAAACAGTCACAAGGGTCTGTGGTTAGGAGCCGGAACGCACTCGACGGCTCGGGAAAGACATATCACGCGCTCGACTGCGATCAAGGTTCAAATTTGAAGCCGATTTGAAGCCCGTGGACGCGTTTCGTGGGGCTGGCTGCAGCAACCGGGCATCCTGTTACGGCGAAGCGTCTCACGGGCTTAAATCGCGGCCTTGGCTTTCCGACATTTCGCGGCAACATCACTCTGGAAAATGGTCGTTACAAACCCGAATAAACCCCCGGAGTAGTTCGGGCGTCGTTTCCGCCACCTTCGTCAACCTGTCGATGTGTTTTTGAACCCTCTCCTTAGCCTCGGAAGGGCTTTTTCCAACTACAACCAGATCCTTCTTTCCCGCTTCGTACAGGACCTCGGCCTTTTTTCGGTGACGGTCTGAAGCGGCCTTATCGCCCATTCCTGTGTAGCCATCCGCCAGACCCAAGTGGACCACGGTGCACATGAAATACTCATCGCGTACGAACCGTCGCTTTCCCTCAGCAGAAGCAATGAAGGGAACGGAGAAGATAAGAGCTGCGACAATCGGAATTCTCATCTGAAATGTGATCCTCTGCCGGGCTGACAAATGAGCAGCGGGGAGTCTGTGAATTATAATTTTAGGTGAACAGGCATTGCCGCTCACTCTTATAACCCTTGCCACCGATCGGTCATTTATCGTGCAGCAACGGCGACGTGACTTGGTTTTGAGATGCCCGTTGCATCTTGGCCTCATGCAAATTCCAGATCGTCAGAAACACTGTCGTAACGGCGAAGAAGGCCAGCGCCGCCAGATGGATTTTACCGATGCGGCGCGCGAAATAAGACCTGGCCTTGGCCTCGATGGCCTGGCTCGCGGCTCCAAGCACCCTGTCGTTTTCTTTCAGATACCCGGCGATGCGTCCGCTGGAGCTATGCCGCCCTTGTGATCGATCATCTTCGCTTGGGTCCGCACTCAATCCAGTACGCACGCCGCTGAAGATTAGGATTGCCAGCAACACCCAAAACACCAAGAAGGACAGGCCAGAAAGCTGGCCGCTTGTAGTGGCCATATCCATTGACGTCTCCGGTAAAACAATGATCGCCTCACTATCAAAAAGGAATTGACGCAGAGTTTCAACCTCGGCGCGCGACCTGAGCTTTCTTGCAAATTGGGTAGGATGCGAAGATAATGGGTTGCGCGCGTGACACGGTGATATTCTCCCTGCCGTAGGACCGTCGAAAGACGGGATCGCAATATGGGGTTCTCGGGAGGCCCCATCGCGCACTCACTCCTCCCTTCGATCGATGATGATTTTAACACTCGGACGGTTCAGCAGCCGGCGGATATTGTCGTCACTGGCGAAACGGAACGAGGTGACGAATGCGGCCTTGCCGGTCTTGGTGGTTTTGGCGGCGACATAGCGCCAACGCCCATCGGCGAGCTTGACAAGGACGAAGGTGTTCTGACCGTCCTGAAACACCATCGTCGGCTTCGCGCCGATCGACGGTAGTTGCAGATAATCCTCCCTGGTCATTTCCGGATAGTGGCGCAGCTGCTTCTCCATTGTGGCCTGCGAGAGGATCGCGACACGTGCATCGGTGCCCAGCGCCTTCGCAGTCTCCGGAGGGATCGGCATCACCGGCATCGAGCCTTCCGGCTTTTCCAGAAAGCGGGCAAAGGCGTCGGATCGCACGCGCTCCTGGACGAGCGGTTCGAGCAGCTCGAAAGGTGCGCCGGCCGTTTTTTGGGCCAGCGCCTCGTTGATGGCCACGTTCGCGCCGAGCTTGCGCGCGTTGTCATGCCTGCAATTATTGGCGGGATGACGGAAGAACGCGAACTGTCTTGCTTAGTGCGCACTCTGATCGACTGACCGATCGGGACGAAAAATGGCCCCGCCATGGGATCTCGCCTGCTACTTCCCAATACGCCCTTTGAGTTACAGCGGATGCACTAATGGGGCGATGTCCAGAAACGGCGACCTGGCGCAAAATTGACGCGTGCATTCTAGACCGGCGCAACAACGAAAAGGACAGGTCAATGTCAGGCAACGAACTGCATATGCAGCGCAATCGTGCGCGGCGCCACTTCCTCGGACTGGCGACTGCGACGACTGCCAGAATTGCTCTCGTAGCAGCGGCTTTGTCTCCATCTTCAATCGTGCACGCCAAGGGAAAGATGTGGTGGAAAACAGACGGCAACGCCCATGGCCAGTCCGGGGGACATGGCGAGTCCGGCGGCAGCGCAATGTGCTTTCTGCGGGGCACCTCGATCATGACCCCGACAGGCGAGGTCTTCATTGAGGATCTTCAAATCGGCGATCGCGTCGAAACGGTGGGCGGAAAAGCCAGGGCGATCAAATGGATCGGTCGCCAGTCCTACAAGCGAAGCGGCTCATCCTGGAAGGACGGTGTGGTGCCGATCCGCATTTGGCGGCACGCGCTTGGCCACAAGACGCCTCACAGGGATCTCTATCTTTCTCCCGGCCACGCCCTGTTTATTGATGGCGTGCTCGTCAGGGTGAAGGACCTTGTCAACGGGACTTCGATTGCCCCTGCTCCCCATCGCGAGACGATCGAATATTTCCAGATCGTACTGGATAGCCATGACGTGATCCTCGCCGAGGGTGTCCCAGCCGAGACGTTCCTTCTCACTTCCAACAACATCGAAGGGTTCATGGACTTCGGTGAATTCGCGCGCCTCTATCCTGGCGATCAACATCGTTCCATGGCGCCGTACGCTCCCATTGTGGGGCTCGATTCCGGCCGCGAGCACCTGAAGGCGCTTCTGCCTCGTGGAGTCCGTCGTGCCTTTCAGATGCGTGAACCGGTTCAGGACATCTACGAAAGAGTCGCAGCGCGCGCCGGGCAACTGGTCAGTTAAGACTGCAGTACGCGAGAAGACGGTATCTTGGGCCAGCGATAACGCACCTTGATCCCCGCCACCCATCGGATGGGGGGTGGGATAAAGCGCGTTTGTTCCTTGCCGGCCTTAGGAACAAACGCGTCGCTCGACCTTTTGGAGAAGGCTCATACACCAAACGGATGACCTCCCCTTCCGCTGGGACAGGCCAGCTTACCCCAGCTATTGCCCGATTTGCTCAAATACGAACAGGTGCGAGAGCATTTTTCAAAGACGGCGCCCCCCACAATAAAGTGTGTTGATCGATCATTGTAGCGCCGAAACGCGCGCATATTGCCGCCGTCGCCGACCATCGGTGTGGACTGAAGACGCCAGCTGGCTATCCGACCTTCAGGATCTACGGAAAAATCCCGGACAGACGATCCACCCGACCGACGGGAGCCCAACTGAATTGACGCCCAAAAGGGGCCCGCCACTCCTGGCACCAGCGGGCCGAACTCTTCGTTCTGAAAATGCCGCGTGTAATGCGACATATTTCTAACTTCGAAAATGTGGGTCTAGCTCCCGGCGAGGCTTCCTACGGGACCAACCTGCACGATACCGTACATTTGATGTCAGGGTGACACGGATCAGGAGAAAATGGCCTCGTCCCGGCGATAAGGCGATAAGACGAGGCCAACAGATTTTCCTCGTGAGGGTATGGCCTTTAAGTTCGAACGCTCTGCCCCCTTCCAGAGCGAGGGGGCCTTTCTTTGAGGCAGCCTTCGAAAACGTCCATGTGATTCTGCGAATCTCTTCGTTTCTCGTTCGGATGCGCATCGTGATTCCGTTCTGCGACGCATGGAATCGTCCTTGGAAGGCGCCGCCGCGCAGCTTCAACTCAGTTGCGAATCCGCCCCTGTGGCCTCTTTTTGCCCCATTTTTGCCTCGTTATGACACGCACGGGCCGTGAGTGCAGTCGGCTAAGCGCCCATGAATAAAGGGTTTTCTTAACGCCTTGTTAAGAACTTCCGGGTGCTTGAGGCGATTTTGTGTCGTTTCAGCAACAGCGCGGGGGGAAGGGCGTATCAAACTGCATGAACTCGCAAGTTGGTGATTGCGCAGACGGTCCGGTCTTGTATTTTCAACTCCGGAAGCAAGGGCGGTTGATCGTCCGACTTCTTAAATGTTGGGGATGGGGCAGGGAACGCTGTCCTTCAGCAAAATACCCAGACCCGTTTGAAACTTTTGACTGGAGGTCAGAAATGAACATCAAGAGCCTTCTTCTCGGCTCCGCTGCAGCTCTCGCAGCAGTATCCGGCGCCCAGGCAGCTGACGCTATCGTAGCTGCTGAGCCGGAGCCCATGGAATACGTTCGCGTTTGCGACGCTTTCGGCACTGGCTACTTCTACATCCCGGGCACGGAAACCTGCCTGAAGATCGGCGGCTACATCCGTACGCAGATCAACTACGATGAAAACTGGACTGAAGCCGGCGCTGACTGGGATGCCCGTTCGCGTGGTTACCTGACCTTCGCAGCTAAGAGCGACACCGAATTCGGCGCACTGTCTGGTTACATCAACCTTGAGACCAACGATAACGGTGACACGCACCTCGACGGCGCATGGATCAACATCGCTGGCTTCGATGTCGGTTACTTCTACAACTGGTGGGACGACGGCCTCTCGGGCGAAACCGACGAAATCGGCTCTGAGACGACCATCGCGAACGCTATCCGTTACACCTATGACGGTGGCACCTTCCAGGTTGGCGCAGCAGTTGACGAGCTGAGCGGTCCCGCTCTCTACGGTCATGCTGGCACGAACGACGACATCGGTGTATCTGGCCTCCTCGGCTTCACGCTCGGTGGTGTTACGGCTCAGCTCATCGGTTCCTACGACTTCGACGCTGAAGAGGCTGCATTCCGCGCCATCTTGACCGCTGAACTCGGCCCGGGCACCCTCGGCTTTGCTGCTGTCTACTCGACGGATCCGAACTACTTCTACGACAAGGCAGAATGGTCGGTTGCTGCTGAGTACAAGATCCAGGCAACTGAAAAGTTCTTCATCACCCCGGCTGCTCAGTACTTCGGCGACTACGGCTTCGACAGCGATGTTGACGCTTGGAAGGTCGGCGTAACGGCTGGTTACCAGATCACGGAAGGCCTGCGTACGCTCGCTACCGTCAACTATAAGGATGTCGACGGCGAAGACGACGGCACCTGGACTGGTTTCCTCCGCCTGCAGCGCGACTTCTAATCTGATCTGACTTCGGTCAGTGATGGAAAGCCCGGCCGAAAGGCCGGGCTTTTTCTGTTGCGATGCTTATTTTGTGACAACTGTTGACGGCAGCGATGCTCTCTAGGAAACCCCGCTGATGAAGCCCCGGATTTCGGCGAGCAAATCCGGGCGGTGTAAAAGTGGGGCGTGGCCTTGGCCCGCAGCGGCCACAGATCTCATGCGTGGATGCCGCTCCGCCATCTCGGCGAATGTCGCTGGCGAGAGGATCGCGGAGCTTTCTCCCCGGATCGTCATCAAAGGCACCGGTTTCAATCCTTCGTAAAGCGTCCAGAGGTCTGCCATCGGGGTTTCCCCGGTGATGTTTCTCAGCGGCTCGATCAGGGCCGGATCGAAATCCGCGACGATCATGCCGTCCTTTTCCCTGAAGATGGCTTTTGCCATGTCATCCCAATCCGCCTGATCAAGGGCCGGGAACGCGTCGCCGTGCACGCGCTTGAGACTTTCAACCGCCTCGTCCCAGGATTGCAGGACCGGCTGTGCCTCCAGATATTGACGGATCAGGAGCAGTCCGCTGGTCTCGATAACCGGTCCAATGTCGTTGAGAATGACGCCACGCAATAGGGTCGGGCGCATCGCGGCAAGCAGGTGGAGGATCAGGCCGCCGCGTGATGTCCCGATGAAAATTGCCTGCTCAACATCGAGCACGGCGCATGCGGTGAGCACATCCTCTGCCTCGACCGGAAGCTGATAGTGGCTCTTGTCCGGGTCCCAGGCGGAAAAGCCGCGGCCGCGATAGTCGAGTGCTACGACGCGGCGCGGTCTGTCTGGGTGGGTGGAGAGCTGCTCCGCCAGAAGGTGAAAGTCGCGGCTGTTGCGGCTGAGCCCGGCCAGGCAAACGATCGGCAGCGTTCTCTTCGTCTGTGGGTTGTCATGGCCGTAGTCACGGGCATAAAGCTGCAAACCGTCGCTTGCGGAGAAAAAGCGCTCCGTAAAACTCGCCTTGATTGAATGTGTCACGGGTTCTCCCTTCATTTCACATCGGAGAACCATAGCGAATCGCGGTGCTGCGGAAAGAGGGGCGGTGTTTGGTTTTCAACCGACCAGGCTGCACACCACCTTCTTCGGCTTACGGAAAGCGTGCTCTAACGCCCCAAGCGCAGATCATGAACGATATCGGCCGTCTGCCCGAGCCGGGATTTGTAGACCTGATAGTTCTCCATCACCCGCTGCACATAGTTGCGGGTTTCTGCAAAAGGAATGCGTTCGATCCAATCAACCACATCGTCGATCGATTTGCCGCGCGGATCGCCATAGCGGCCGATCCATTCGGGCACGCGGCGCGGGCCGGCATTGTAGGCGATGAAGGTGAGAATGTAGGAGCCGCCGAAATCGTCGATCTGTTCGCCGAGATATTGCGCGCCGAGCGTCGCATTGTAGGCCGTGTCGGTCGTCAACCGCTCCTTCGAATAGGCAAGGCCGAGACGCCCGGCGACGCCTTTTGCCGTGCCGGGCAGAATCTGCAAAAGCCCGCGCGCATTCGCCGGCGAAATGGCCGCAGGATTGAAGGCGCTTTCCTGGCGGGCGATGGCATAGGCGAGCGCCTTTCCGGAGCCGCTGATGTTGGCGGTCGCGGGAATGACGCCGATCGGGAAGGCAAGAGCGGCGACATCGATGCCGCGGCCGAAAGCAAGCTTGCCGATCTGCAGTGACAGCTGATGGCCCCCGGCCTTTTCTGCGCGGGCGGAGAGGATGGCAAGTTCTCCCGGGCTCGTCAGTTCTTCGGCCAACGCCCGGTAGAGGCTGTCAGCGCGCCAGCCGTGACCGGCCGCTTCGAGACGGGCAATGGCGCGAACCGCCTCGCGGCTCTCGAACCGTGAACGATCATCGGCGCTCGGCGACGGATAGGTGACATTCAGAGACTTCCGGCCGAGACGGGCAGCGGCAAGTTGACCGTAAAAGGTGCCAGGCAGGGTGGCTGCCTTGGCATAATATTCGTCCGCATTGCCGGGAGCGCCCGCCTCGACGGCGCGGCCCAGCCAGTACCAGGCGCGTGAAACCGAGATCGGCCTGTTGGATGCCTGCAGGATGCGCCGGAAATGCTGGGCTGCGGTCGCCGCGTCCTCAAGCCCGCGTAGCGCATACCAGCCGGCATGAAATTCGGCGTCGACAACATCCACCGGATCGGTTGCGACGTGCTTCGCCGCTATCCGGTAGGCGGCCTTGAACTTGCCCTGATCGAGCAGTCCCCGGCTGACGATCCGCTGCTCGACCCACCATTCTGCGGGGTTGACGAGGGCATCCTTGTCCTTCGGCAGATCGGCGAGCAGCTTTGCCGCCTCCTCGTATTTTTCCTGCTTGCGCAAATATTCGACACGAATGAAGAGGTAGGCAGGTTCCTTGTGCCATGAAGGATCGACAGCAGCGATGAGCGCTGCGGAGTTGCTGGCCTTTTTCGCAACACCCACCCAAGCTCGGTAGAGAGACTGGGCCTTGCCGAGATCGCTAAAGCGGGCTGCCTGATCCTGACGGCCGCGATAGAGCAGCATTTCCATTCGCCGTTTGTGATCGGCGGTTGTCAGGAGGCTTGGAAATTCTGCGAGAATCTTGGTTTCGGTCGCCTTGTCGAGAGCGTCTTTCGTCCAAAGGGCGCGCAGCAGTTTCGCAGCGGCAGTCTTGTCTCCATTCGCCTGGAAAGCGCGGGCGAGGATAATTGTGCCATCGGCGGTTTCCGGCCGCGTCGTGCCAAAGGCCGAGAGCACGTCGGATGCGGGCGGATTCTCGCGGTAGAGCGCATGTTCGGAATTGGCGCGTAGCGCGCCAAGCCCCGGCCAGCCCTTCAATTCCCGTTGGGCTGCTGCAATTTCATAGGAGGGAACGCCTTTCTGGCCGGAAACGGCGATCGCCCAAGTGAGAATGTGGCGATCGAGCGTGCCCTCGGCCATGGCGTCGCGGGCTGCGATGGCGCCTTGGGGGTCCTTGTTGGAAAGAGCGTCGAGCCCTGCCTTGAGGTTTGAATTGATCGGCACTGTAGCGCTCGCCGAGACGATAGAGCCGGTGACGTCCTGAGATGGGGATCGGCGGGTTTTCGCGAGAACCTGGGGTTTGAAGCTTGGCAGCGGGGTCTGGTTTTCCTGTGCATATGCGGCGACGGCCAAGAACATGATCACCGATGCGCCGAGCATCGTAATCATCCGGCGAGACTTATGTGCGCGCATCAAAAACCCCACGCTTCCCCGTGCCAGTCTCTCATTTGGCGATGCAATTGTTAACGAAAGGTTACCCGCTTCCATTCAATCCCATAAATATCGGCGCTTCCACGCCAGCGGTGGTTGCGCCCTGAAATGCATAAAAACGCCGCTTATGCCGGAGAAATAGACGGGAACCGGCGATGAATGGCGTGATAGAGTGCTTGCCGCAAGCACCTCACATGATTATGGTGCGCCAGTTTTCTAACCATGAAATGCGGCCAAAGCGTGGGTTGGTTTCAAGCTTCCCGGGCGCCGTCAGGAGTCGTGCATGTTCAAGGGATCCATTCCCGCTCTCGTCACCCCGTTCACCGCTTCCGGAGCAGTCGATACGGATAGTTTTGCCGCGCATGTCGAATGGCAGATCAGCGAAGGCAGCCACGGCCTGGTGCCAGTCGGCACCACCGGTGAATCGCCGACCCTGTCGCATGCCGAGCATAAACGCGTGGTTGAACTGTGCATCGAGACCGCGGCAAAGCGTGTGCCGGTGATCGCAGGTGCGGGATCAAACAATACAACCGAGGCTGTCGAACTGGCGCAGCACGCCGAAAAGGCCGGGGCCGATGCCGTTCTCGTGGTGACCCCCTACTACAACAAGCCGACCCAGAAGGGGCTTTTCGCCCATTATGCGGCGATCGCCGAGAGCGTGAAGCTGCCGATCGTCATCTACAATATTCCCGGCCGTTCGGTGGTGGATATGAGCGTCGAGACGATGGCAGCCCTTCACAAGGCCTATCCGTCGATCATGGGCGTCAAGGATGCGACCGGCAAGATCGAGCGCGTCTCCGAGCAGCGCATGGCCTGCGGTTCCGGGTTCGTCCAGCTTTCGGGCGAGGACGCGACGGCGCTTGGCTTCAACGCTCATGGCGGCGTCGGCTGTATCTCGGTCACGGCCAATGTCGCGCCGCGCCTCTGCGCCGAATTCCAGGAGGCGACGCTTGCCGGCGACTATGCCAAGGCTCTGGAATATCAGGACAAGCTGATGCCGCTGCACAAGGCGATCTTCATGGAGCCCGGTCTCTGCGGGGCCAAATATGCGCTGAACCGGCTGCGCAAGATGAGCCGCACCGTCCGTTCGCCTCTGCTGTCGACGCTTGAGCCGTCAACCGAGGCCGCCATCGATGCAGCGCTTCGCCATGCGGGGCTGATGAACTGATGGCACCCAAAGGCAGCCAGCGCGTGGTCAAGAGAATTGTCGCGGAGAACCGGAAGGCCCGCTTCAACTACGAGATCATGGACACCTACGAGGCCGGTCTGGTTCTGACCGGCACCGAGGTCAAGTCGTTGCGCGAGGGCAAAGCCAATATCGCCGAATCCTACGCCACCGACGAAGGTGGTGAGATGTGGCTGATCAATTCCTATCTGCCGGAATATCTGCAGGCAAACCGCTTCAATCATGAGCCGCGTCGCCGCCGCAAGCTGCTTCTGTCGAAACGGGAGGCCAGCCGGCTTCAGAGCGCGATCAATCGCGAGGGCATGACGCTCATTCCGCTCAAGATCTATTTCAACGATCAGGGCAGGGCGAAGCTCGAGCTGGCACTGGGCAAAGGCAAGAAGCTGCATGACAAGCGTGAGACCGAGAAGGAACGCGACTGGAACCGGCAGAAGAGCAGGCTCCTCAAGGATCACTGATCCTGACACACCCCTCAAAATTCAAAGGACCGGTCTCAAGTGGCCGGTCCTTTCGGTTTCATTCGTTGATGTCGACGGTGGTTGGTTCGACGACGCGGGGCGCTCGCTCGGAGGGGTCGCGACCGACTTCGGCCTTGAGACTGACCAGTTCGATGAAGTGATCGGCCTGACGGCGCAGGTCATCGGCGATCATCGGCGGCTGTGTCGACATGGTCGAGACCACCGAGACTTTGCGTCCCTTGCGCTGCAGCGCTTCCACCAGTGTTGTGAAGTCTCCGTCTCCAGAGAAGATCACAAGGTGATCGACCGTTTCGGACTGTTCCATCGCGTCGATGGCCAGTTCGATGTCCATGTTACCCTTGATTTTCCGCCGGCCGAGCGAATCGGTAAATTCCTTCGCGGGCTTTGTCACAACCTTGTAACCGTTGTAGTCTAGCCAGTCGATCAGCGGGCGGATGGACGAGTATTCCTGGTCCTCGATCAGCGCCGTGTAATAGTAGGCGCGAAGAAGGTAGCCGCGCTTCTGGAAAGCCTTGAGCAGCTTGCGATAATCAATGTCGAAACCAAGGCTTTTCGAGGCCGCGTACAGGTTCGCGCCATCGATGAACAGGGCGATTTTTTCGCGGGGGTCGAACATCGTTTTATCCTTTTTGTTGTCTCAATGTTTTTTTGATTTTCAACCTGGCCGCGCCCGAGTGGGAACCAGTGCGGAATAATCCCGCTTACATTAAGATTTCCTCATATGCTAGCCATCTAAAAGATTTCTTGATATGCCAGCCATCTAAGCCGGAATTTGCTTTAATCTAAAAAAATTCCGGTTGGAATAGCTATTTTTCGCACTTTTTTGCTAAAAATGAGAATTTTGTGGCTTTATTTGGGATTCTTTTTGCCGACATCGTGTCGAGCATCCTGTTTAAGCCGGTATCCTCCCTCCCAGAATGACAATAAGCTTTAGAGGCATTCAATCATCATTTATGAGGATGTCAAAGCCTATCGATGGACCGTGATTGCTCGGAGTCGCTTGGCATGGGCATCTGGCGGCTGCTGATTGCGCGGATATCTTTTTCTGCGATGCAGGAAAAACTTGAATTTGTCCGCTTTTGATTGTATCGGGCAGGTTAATTCCTGAAATCGGAGCCACGCATACCGTCAGGCCGACGGCTGGCCGGGCTCCGATGTTGTTAATCAGCGCAAGCGACGGATCATTTCAGGGTATCCGCGATTGAAGCTGCGCTCTCGAGACCCAAAGGACAGGCAATGGCCCGCGTCACTGTTGAAGATTGCATCGACAAAGTCGATAACCGTTTCGAACTCGTCCTTCTGGCAAGCCACCGCGCCCGCCTGATCTCGCAGGGTGCTGCGATCACCATCGACCGCGACAACGACAAGAACCCGGTGGTTGCTCTGCGCGAGATTGCAGATGAAACGTTGTCTCCCGGCGATCTGAAGGAAGACCTGATCCACTCGCTGCAGAAGCATGTCGAAGTGGACGAACCCGAACCCGATCCGTCGTCGATGATCAGCGGCGATGCCGCTGCGGCCTTCGCTGAAACGGCTGAAGATGATGATCAGCCGGAGCCGATCACCTTCGATCGCATGTCGGAAGAAGAGCTGCTGGCCGGCATCGAAGGTCTGGTTCCGCCGGAAAAAAGCGACGACTACTAAGCCGTTGCTCGTCCGGCTTGTCGCCGGACGCGACGCTCTGACGCAATGCCGCGTTTTCGTTCAGAAATCGCGTAAAGCCGGTATTTGCAAAGCAGTGCGCCACTCCTATGATTGGCGCACTTTTTCTTTTCCGGATATCTCCTGGAGCCGCTAGCGGATGATGCGCCAATACGAGCTCGTTGAGCGCGTTCAAAAATACAAGCCCGATGTAAACGAGGCGCTGCTGAACAAGGCCTATGTTTACGCCATGCAGAAACATGGCCAGCAGAAGCGGGCGAGCGGCGACCCCTATATTTCCCATCCCCTCGAAGTCGCTGCGATCCTCACCGAGATGCATCTCGATGAATCGACCATCGCGGTAGCACTTCTGCACGATACGATCGAGGATACGACGGCGACACGTGCCGAGATCGACGATCTGTTCGGCGAGGACATCGGCGCTCTTGTCGAGGGGCTGACCAAGATCAAGAAGCTCGATCTGGTGACCAAGAAGGCCAAGCAGGCGGAAAACCTGCGCAAGCTGCTTCTGGCGATTTCCGACGATGTACGCGTGCTTCTCGTCAAGCTTGCCGACCGACTGCACAATATGCGCACGCTCGATCATATGTCGGCGGAAAAGCGCGCGCGGATTTCCGAGGAGACGATGGATATCTATGCGCCGCTTGCCGGCCGCATGGGTATGCAGGACATGCGCGAGGAACTCGAGAACCTCTCGTTCCGCCATATCAATCCCGAAGCCTTCGAGACGGTCACCCGCCGCCTGAACGAATTGTCGACGCGCAACGAAGGGCTGATCAAGAAGATCGAGGACGAACTAGGCGAACTCATTCTGGCAAGGGGACTGGTGGGCGCCGTCGTCAAGGGCCGGCAGAAGAAACCCTATTCGGTCTTCAAGAAGATGCAGTCGAAGTCGCTCTCCTTCGAGCAACTGTCCGACGTCTGGGGCTTCCGCGTTATCGTTGCGGATATCCCGGATTGTTACCGCGCGCTCGGCATCGTTCATACCCGCTGGCGCGTCGTGCCCGGCCGGTTCAAAGACTACATCTCGACGCCGAAGCAGAACGACTATCAGTCGATTCACACCACGATCGTCGGACCCTCCCGCCAGCGCATCGAACTGCAGATCCGGACGCGGCACATGCATGAGATCGCCGAATACGGGATTGCTGCGCACACGCTCTACAAAGACAGTGTCGAGCCGGCCGGCGACGTCAGGATGTCGCCGAAGTCCAATGCGTATTCCTGGCTGCGCCGGACGATCGAGTCTCTGGCGGAAGGGGACAATCCGGAAGAGTTCCTTGAGCATACCAAGCTCGAACTGTTCCAGGACCAGGTCTTCTGTTTCACCCCGAAAGGTCAGTTGATCGCCTTGCCGCGTGGTGCGACGCCGATCGATTTCGCCTATGCCGTCCATACCAATATCGGCGACACCTGCGTCGGGGCAAAGATCAATGGCCGCATCATGCCGTTGGTCACGCGACTGAACAACGGCGACGAAGTGGAGATCGTCCGCTCCGGCATTCAGGTGCCGCCGCCGGCCTGGGAAGAAATCGTCGTCACCGGCAAGGCGCGCGCCGCCATCCGCCGCGCCACCCGCGCTGCCGTGCGCAAGCAATATTCCGGGCTTGGCTACCGCATTCTCGAGCGCACGTTCGAACGGGCGGGCAAGTCGTTTACCCGCGAGGCGATGAAGCCGGTCCTGCATCGTCTCGGCCACAAGGATATCGAGGATGCGATCGCAGCCGTTGGTCGCGGCGAGCTTTCCTCGCTTGACGTGCTGCGCGCCGTCTTCCCCGATCATCAGGACGAGCGCGTCACGGTGAAGCCACAGGACGAAGGCTGGTTCAATATGCGCAGCGCCGCCGGCATGGTGTTCAAGCTGCCAAACCGGCCGAAGGACATGTTCGACATGCTTGAGGGGGAGGGGCCGGAAGCGCTGCCCATTCGCGGGCTGTCGGGCAATGCCGAAGTTCATTTCAGCGCCTCGGGCGCCGTGCCAGGGGACCGCATCGTCGGCATCATGGAAAAGGACAGGGGCATAACGATCTATCCGATTCAGTCCCCCAGCCTGCAGAAGTTCGACGATGAGTCCGAGCGGTGGATCGATGTGCGCTGGGACCTCGACGAAGCGAACAACACCCGCTTCATGGCCCGCATACAGATCAATGCGCTGAACGAGCCCGGTACGCTTGCCGAAATTGCCCAGTCGATCGCGACCAGCGACATCAACATCCGCACGCTCTCGATGGGCCGGGTGGCCGCCGATTTCAGCGAGTTCCAGCTCGATCTGGAAGTCTGGGATCTTCGCCAGCTCAATCACCTGATTACCCAGATCCGCGAATTGCCCAGCGTTTCCACGGTCAAGCGCGTCTTCGAGTGATGCCGCGTTTGCGGCATCACCGAATAGGGAAAGCCTTTCCTGCGTCCTTCTGAAAGACCGGTTGTTCCACGCGGTTCTTCGTGGGAACATGCCATTCTTCTCGGACGGAGGATGCGATGCGTGCACTGCTGCGAGCACTGGCTTTCGGACTTGTCCTGGGACTGCCTGCGGATTTTTCGGTCGCGGCAGATACCAATCTTCAATTGTTCGGACGGGATGTCGGCAAGGAAAAGGCCTATGCCTGCTATGCCCGGACATACACCAAGGCGCATCTCGCCAGTCATCCCGATCAGAACGTCCGCGACATGATGGTTTTCGTCGATAGCTACGAGGACGAGGGTGGCGCCGGCCGTCAGTATATCCTGGGCATGTCGGTCAATTTCCGCCAGTTGAAAAGACCCTACAGCGTCTATGGCGGATGTTCCGCCGGCACGGATGGAAAACAGGCCCTGCACTGCGGCATTGAATGCGACGGCGGCACCATCGCCGTCCGCATCAAGGACAAGAATTCCATCCTCCTCGATATTCCCGACGGCGCGCGGGTCAGCGACGAAGAGGGCGAGGAGGAATTGAGCGACTTGCCCGAAGGCGCCAAGTTCGGATCGGACGACAAGATTTTCCGTCTCGACCGCACGGCACTTTCGAGCTGCCTGCCGCTTGCTTCCGACGAGGAAACCAAGGCCGCTCTGCTGGCGGCGCATTGAGGTGGTGTCATGTCGATCAAACGCCGGACTGTCTTCACGCGTGCCCTGATCGCGCCGCTCGCCGCGCTCTTTGCAGGACGCGCCGCGTCTGCCGCGACGGCGTTGCCCGATGTCGGCAGGCAAAGGGTCGTCTATCACCTTGCCGATACCGAGAAGGTGATGTTTGTTCTTGGGAATATCCGCAACCATATAGAGGGCATGGGCGGGCCGCAGGCCGTGGATATCGTGCTTGTCGTGCATGGCCCCGCATTGACCCTTTTCCACACGCTGAAAGCCAACCCCAAAATGGCCAAGCAGGTGGCCCGGATGAGCGCGGAAGGTGTTCGCATGGCCGCGTGCGGCAATGCGATGGCGGCGCAAAAGCTGGAGATCGCCGATTTGCTGCCCGGTTTTGTCCGCGCCGACGAGGGCGGCGTTGTCCGCATCGCGAAGCTTCAGACCGAGGGCTACGTCTACATTCGGCCATGATTGGCGGCATTTCCGCATAGTCGGACGGCAGTTGCTCCGAAAATGTGCACTTTAAGGGGTAAAGTGATGCATGTCATGCGTGAAACGCATGGCTGCCGCCTCTTTGTAGCTCTGGTGAATAAGCGCGGCCTCAACTATCTTCAGCGTCGGGAGGTAAACGAAAGAGGTTTACCATGTTTAAGCAACTGAAGAAAATCACCCGCGCCCTGCGCGTACCGTCTGCTGAAGAGCGGGAAATGAACTATCTCAATGGTTCGCTCGACCGGATCGATCTGGAATACCGTCAGCGTCAGGTTGACCGCGGCCTGTTCCGCAACTCCTTCTAAGTCACGCTGCCGTCCGGCTGCCTGTTTCGGCAGGCTGCCGGGACATATGCAAATTGCGCATGCCTGACTGGTTCGCTGTGCATGATGCGCAGGCGCCCTGAAGTGCCGGGCATGATGGCCCGATCTGCGGCATATTTGCGCTTGGCCATGCCGGAATGCTGATTTTCCGGTACCTGCCATTGAACAGCCATATCCGCATCGTCTATCAGGACAGCATGTTGTTCAGACGCAAGAAGCCCGCAACCTTGTCGGGAAGGCTCCGTGAGTTTCTGTGGCCGCGAAAGGGCTTTTCCCGCGGCGTGCGGTATTTGTCGATGCGCGTCCTGCGGCTATCGTCCTCTCCGCATTCCATCGCCGTCGGCGTTGCCGCCGGGGCAGCGTCTTCCGCAACGCCGTTTGTCGGCTTTCACATCATCATCGCCCTTGCTGTTGCCTACCTGCTGTCGGGCAATCTGATCGCTGCCGGCATAACAACCGCGCTTGCCAATCCGCTGACCATACCGTTCATTCTCGTCGCGACCTACGAGGTTGGCGTGGTGATCCTTGGTACAGGCGGCAGCGGTGCTCTGACGGGGGAAAACATCCTCCATATGCTGAGCCATCTTGAACTGGCGCAGTTATGGGAGCCTTTGCTCAAGCCGATGCTGATCGGCTCGGTGCCGCTTGCGGCCGCAAGTGCCGCTCTTTTCTATGTCGCGGCCTTTTATGCCGCCAAGCTGTTCCAGTCCCGCCGCAAGGTTCGGCGCTGCGGCAACGTGCAGGCCCGCACGGCGGGATCGGCGAATGGTCCTTGATCTCACGAATTTTTAACTTGGCAGACGGCTGTCCGTTTGCTCTTGTCCAGCGACGCGGCCTCAACGCTCATAAGGTATTTCGTTTCGATGATTATCGGCATCGGCAGTGACTTGATCGACATCAGGCGTATTGAAAACTCGCTTGAACGCTTCGGCGAGCGGTTTAGCCAGCGCTGCTTCACCGAAATAGAGATCCGGAAATCCGAAGGCCGGAAAAACCGCGCCGAATCCTATGCCAAGCGGTTTGCGGCGAAGGAAGCCTGTTCGAAGGCACTCGGGACAGGCATGGCGCAAGGCGTGTTCTGGAAGGACATGGGCGTCGTCAACCTGCCGGGCGGCAAGCCGACGATGCAGCTGACCGGCGGTGCTGCCGAAAGACTTGCAGCAATGCTGCCGGCCGGTCACCGCGGTGTCATTCATCTCACCATCACCGACGACTTTCCGCTGGCGCAGGCCTTCGTGATAATCGAAGCTCTGCCCGTTGCCCCGGATTAAGGAAGCGTTTAGAGCATGTCCGAATGAAGCGGACCGGAAAACGGGTGTGGTTCATTTGAAAAAGCGGCGCCGGGCACGATGTGCATCAGGCCGTCATTCAGATGTCCGGCAGGATACAAACCGCAGGCAATATCTTCGCTCGACGCGACAACCGGTCGAGCGCTCATGGATCAAGGAACGACGGCGTGGCAGAAAAAATAGAAAAGAAGCAGAGTGGCCTTTGGGAAAACGTCAAGGTCATTATCCAGGCGCTTCTCTTGGCAGTGGTGATCCGCACCGTCTTCTTCCAGCCCTTTACGATCCCCTCCGGTTCGATGATGCCGACGCTGCTGGTCGGCGACTACATCTTCGTCAACAAGTTCGCCTATGGCTACTCCAAATATTCCCTGCCGTTTTCGCCAGATCTGTTCAGCGGCCGTATTTTCGCCAGTGAGCCGAAGCGCGGCGATGTCGTGGTGTTTCGTTTCCCGCCGAACCCGGACATCGATTACATCAAGCGCCTGATCGGTCTTCCGGGCGACAGGATCCAGGTTCGCGACAGCATTCTCTACGTCAACGACAAGCCCGTTCCGCGCGTGCCGGATGGCGCCTTCCGCGCTGACGACCAATATGACACGGGCGCTGAAGTTCCAGTCTATCGCGAGACGCTGGACAACGGCGTCACGTTCGATACGCTCGATCAGTTTCCGGATTCGCGCGGCGACAACACACGTGAGTTCATCGTTCCGGAAGGCCATTATTTCATGATGGGCGACAACCGCGACAACTCGGCCGACAGTCGTTTCGATGTCGGTTTCGTGCCCGCGCAGAACCTCATCGGCCGTGCCAGCATGATCTTCTTCTCGCTCGGCAATGACACGTCGTTCCGCGAAGTGTGGAAATGGCCGACGAACCTGCGATACGACCGTCTTTTCAAGAGTGTCGAATGAGTAAGGGCCGTTCGCTGAGCACGGAGGACCGGGAGCGCCTTGAAGCTGCGATCGGCTACAGCTTCGTTCAGAAGGAACGGCTCGACCGGGCGCTGACCCATGCCAGCGCCCGCAATGCCAAGGGCTCGAACTACGAGCGCCTGGAGTTCCTCGGTGACCGTGTGCTCGGGCTCTGCGTCGCCGAGCTTCTGTTCCAGACCTTCAAGGAAGCAGACGAAGGCGAGCTTTCCGTTCGCCTGAACCAGTTGGTCAGCGCCGAAAGCTGCGCGCTCGTCGCTGACGCGCTGTCGCTGCACCTCTTCATCCGCACCGGCGCCGACGTCAAGAAACTCACCGGAAAACACATGCTGAATGTGCGGGCCGATGTGGTAGAGTCGCTGATCGCCGCGATCTATCTCGATGGCGGGCTGGAGGCAGCGCGCGGTTTCATCCAGCGCCACTGGTCGGCGCGGGCAAGCCGGGTCGATGGTGCGCGTCGCGATGCCAAGACTGAACTGCAGGAATGGGCACACGCCAAATTCGGCGTGACGCCGAGCTACCGCATCGACGACCGGTCCGGTCCGGATCACGATCCGCGCTTCACGGTGACGGTGGAGATTCCCGGCATTGCACCGGCAACCGGCATCGACCGCTCGAAGCGAGCCGCCGAACAAGTGGCCGCCACGAAGGTCCTGGAGCGGGAAGGCGTCTGGAAGGCCGCAGCGACGGCCTGATCTGTCCGGAGGCAAAAAGCCTCCTGAAAGATCAGGCAATCTTTTGATAGACCATGCGATCCTGCGCGCCGTTGCGGCGCCCGGCGCACAATCGGAAATTACGGACGATATGAGCGAAAACACTGTAGAGACAACGGCGCCGGAAGGCGTTGCCACCCGTTCCGGCTTCGTGGCGCTGATCGGCGCCACCAATGCCGGAAAGTCCACCCTGGTCAACCGGCTGGTCGGCGCCAAGGTGTCGATCGTCAGCCACAAGGTGCAGACGACCCGCGCCATCGTCCGTGGCATCGCGATCCACAAACAGGCCCAGATCGTCTTCATGGATACGCCCGGCATCTTCAAGCCGCGCCGCCGCCTCGACCGCGCCATGGTGACGACCGCCTGGGGCGGCGCCAAGGATGCCGACGCCATCATGATGCTGATCGACAGCGAGCGCGGCCTCAAAGGCGACGCAGAGACCATTCTCGAGGGGCTGAAGGAAGTCGAACAGCCGAAGATGCTGGTCCTCAACAAGATCGACCAGGTTTCGCGCGAGGATCTCTTGAAGCTCGCAACCGCGGCCAACGAATATGTCGACTTCGAGCGCACTTTCATGATTTCGGCGCTCAACGGTTCCGGTTGCGACGACGTGCTCGACTATCTCGCCATGAAACTGCCGGAAGGCCCCTGGTATTATCCCGAAGACCAGATTTCCGATCTGCCGATGCGTCAGCTCGCCGCGGAAATCACCCGCGAAAAGCTCTTCCTGCGCCTGCATCAGGAACTTCCCTATTCGTCGCATGTCGAGACGGAGAAATGGGAAGAGCGCAAGGACGGCTCGGTGCGCATCGAGCAGGTGATCTATGTCGAGCGTGACAGCCAGAAGAAGATCGCGCTCGGCAAGAACGGCGAGGCGATCAAGGCGATATCCATGGCCTCGCGCAAGGAGCTCTCCGAAATCCTCGAACAGCCGGTTCACCTGTTCCTGTTCGTCAAGGTCCGCGAAAACTGGGGTGACGACCCGGAGCGCTTCCGCGAAATGGGGCTGGAGTTTCCGAAGTAGGCCAGCGGCTGGTCTATGACCTGATCCTCTTGCCTTTTGCGTCGAGCACCTGTTCGCCGTCTTCCTTGGCGAAGGGGCCCCTGTGCGTCTCCGGCAGGATATCGAGAACCACCTCCGACGGCCGGCAGAGCCGCGTGCCCATCGGTGTGACGACGAAGGGCCGGTTGATCAGGATCGGATGCGCCAGCATCGTATCAAGCAGCCGGTCGTCGCTCAGCGCCGGATCGGCAAGGCCGAGTTCGTCGAAGGGGGTACCCCTTTCGCGGATCGCCTCGCGGGCGCTGAGGCCGGCATCGGCGACCATCGCTTTCAACGCGTCCCGGCTTGGCGGATTGTGAAGGTATTCGATCACAGTGGGTTCGATCCCTGCACTGCGGATCATTGCGAGTGTGTTACGGGACGTGCCGCAATCGGGGTTGTGATAGATGGTGACGGTCATGATGGCCTCGGCGCGGGTGCTCAGGTGTTGGTGGAGGGCTGCCGCAGCAGCCAGCTCATCAGGGAAAGCGCAAGAACTGCCCCCAGAATTTCGGCGATGACGAAGCCTGGGAGATCGAGCGGACGGATCCCGGAGAAGGTATTGGTCAGCGACCGCGCCAGCGCCACGGCGGGATTGGCGAAGGAGGTGGACGCGGTGAACCAGTAGGCGGCGGTGATGTAGAGCCCGACCAGCCATGGCACGCCCTGCCGCTCGAAGCGGATGCCGGCAAGGATTGTTGCCACCAGGCCGAAAGCAGCTACCCCTTCGGAAAACCACTGCGCAGGCCCTGTGCGCACCCTCAGCGAGGCTTCTACGGGCGCAAGGTCGAACATCAGATGGGCAACGATCGTTCCGGCGATCCCCCCGAGGCATTGGGCCACGATATAGAGTGCCAGATCGCGCCGCGGCAACTCGCGCTTCAGCGCGAAAACCAACGATACGGCCGGATTGAAATGCGCGCCGGAAATCGGTGCGAAGATGGTGATCAGCACCACCAGAATAGCACCCGTCGCGAGCGTGTTGCCGAGAAGCGCCAGCGCCGTATCGTCCGTCAGCGTGTCGGCCATGATGCCGGAACCGACCACTGTCGCGACCAGCAGGCAGGTTCCGAGCGCTTCTGCGAAAATTCGCCGCTGCAAATCGAATGCCGGCATCATCCGGCCTTCGCCGGGCTGATACTCGCGCCTTCCATGGCGCCGATCTGGCGCAGATGTGTTTCCATCGCCAGTTTGTCGATCGAACTGTGCGGCAGGGCGAGAAATGCCATGATCCGGTTTTTCAGGAACCGTGCGGCCTGTGAGAAGGCGCGCTCCTTCTCGAACTCGTTGCCTTCCACCGCCGCGGGGTCCTCGACGCCCCAGTGTGCCGTCATCGGATGGCCGATCCAGACAGGGCAGGCCTCGCCGGCGGCATTGTCGCAAACCGTGAAGATGAAATCCATCTGCGGCGCGTCTTCGACGGCAAAGACGTCCCAGCTTTTGGAACTGAAACCGGTTATCGGATAGCCCAGCGCGCTCAATTCCCGTAAGGCCAGGGGATGAACGGTCCCCTTCGGATAGCTCCCCGCCGAATAGGCTTTGAAACGGCCCTTTCCTTCGGCATTCAGGATGGATTCAGCGAGAATGGAGCGAGCGGAATTTCCGGTGCACAGGAAGAGCACGTTGTAGATGCGGTCAGGCATGGGCTTTTTCCTTTGGAGTACAGCAGGGAACGAGATCTGCAATCAGCGGAGCGCAGAGATCGGGATGACCGGCACAGCAATCTTTCAGGAGGAACGTCACGACATCGCGCAGGCTGTCGAGGCTGGCGCGGTAGACGATGGACCGGCTTTGTCGCTCAGCCGTAATGAGGCCCACCCGCTGCAGGGCTGCCAGATGTGTCGACATGGTGTTATGGGGAACGCCGAGCAGCCGGGCGATTTCCCCGGCTGGCAAGCCATCGGGTTCGTGGATGACGAGCAGCCGAAAGGCATCCAGGCGGGTACCTTGGGCGAGAGCGGCAAAGGCATTGACGGCATTGTTATTGTCCATATGTCGAGAATTATCGACATATGGATCCTCCGTCAACATGAAACTGCCTGGCTGGGTGACTCCCGTCATCGAACACTCTGTCGTTGAAACGCCGGCTTGCGGTTCCTGCGTGCGCGTGGGATTTCGGAACCAAATGAAGCGCCCGGCAGTTTCGGGCTTGCAAAAGGACGTCTCTCGATGCCGCAGCTGGTCGATGGAAAATGGGAAAAAGGCGACGTCGCCGCGAGTGAGATGAGGGACGGCGCCTTTCATCGTGAACCCACCAGCTTCCGCAACTGGATCACCTCCGATGGATCGCCGGGGCCGGACGGCCAGGCGGCGCTTCCCACTGAGGCCGGCCGCTATCAGCTATTTGTCGCCTTCATCTGCCCCTGGGCATCCCGCACGCTGATGATGCGCAATCTGAAAGGCCTGCAGGATATCATTTCCGTATCCATCGCTGAACCGGAACTCGGCGAAAACGGCTGGACCTATGCCGAGCCGCAGGACGCCGGTCCGCGCCTCGCCAAGATCCGTTACCAGCACGAACTCTATACGGCATCCGACCCGCATTATACCGGCAAGGTCTCCGTCCCGGTGCTTTGGGACCGGAAGGAAGGCCGCATCGTCAACAACGAATCCGCCGATATCATTCGTATCCTCAACACTGCCTTCAATCAGCTGTCGGATAACATGCTTGATTTCTACCCGCAGACGCTGCGCCCGGAAATCGACCGCTGGAACGCGCCGATCTATGAGAAGGTCAACAACGGCGTCTACCGGGCTGGTTTTGCCAAGACGCAAGGTGCCTATGAGGAGGCCGCGACCGACCTCTTTGAAATGCTCGATACGCTCGAAGCGCATCTGTCGCAGAGCCGCTACATTGCTGGAGCCCACTTCACCGAGGCCGATATCCGCCTGTTCGTCACGCTGATCCGCTTCGACTGCGCCTATCACGGCGCCTTCAAATGCAATCTGCGGCGGCTGGAGGATTATCCGAACCTGTCGAACTATCTGCGGGAGATCTACCAGTGGCCAGGCATCCGCGAGACCGTGCGGATCGATCAGATAAAGCGCGGCTATTATTCCATCGCCCATATCAACCCGACACGGATCGTCCCCGTCGGGCCCGCGCTGGACCTCGACCGGCCGCACGACAGGGCACGTCTCGACGGGCATGGCGTGGTTACCCTTTGATTTTGCTAATTTACTAAGCAAATAAATCTTTGAGGGACCTGCCGCAGCCATTGCGAAAAAGCGAAACCGCGCTAGTCTAGTACCCGTTCTGATGGATAAGTTTCCCGATCGGGAGCGCCCAGACGATCTGCCCGGCATGCCGACTGGCGGTGTCACGATTGCTTCCAGCACGGCTTGTTTTCCGGCGATGGCGTTCCAGCTCCGGTTTTCCCGTCCCCGGATTTTCCGGCGACACGTCGAGACCGGCACCCCGTGAATATCCAGCGGAACGATCCGATGGGCTGTGGTCGAGGTCTGGAATGAGCACAACATTTCTGAAACTGCTTCGCCGGCTGGTTCAAAAAGGCAATCTGCGCATTGCCCTTTCGTCTGGAGAACAGGCCGTCCTTGGTGATGGCTCCGGTGAGCCTGTCGCGCTCCGGATGATCGATGAAGAGGCCGAAAAGGCGATCCTGCGCGATCCGGGCCTGAAATTCGGGGAGATGTATGTCGACGGGCGCGTCGTCATCGATGAGGGCAACATTTTCGATGTCATTTCGATGATGAAGGCCAATGGCCTCGAACGGGCAGCGACCGTCAGCAACACGGTCACCGCCCTTCTGCATGTCGCCGAACAGCAGGTCAAAAGCCGCCTGCCGGTCAATCGCAACAAGCACAATGTCGCCCATCACTACGATCTCGATGGCAAGCTGTTCGATCTGTTTCTCGATCAGGACTGGCAATACTCCTGCGCCTATTTCGATCCGCCCGGCATCAGCCTCGATGAGGCGCAGACCGCGAAGAAGCGCCACATCGCGGCAAAACTGCTTCTGGAGCCCGGCCAAAGGGTGCTGGATGTGGGCTCCGGCTGGGGCGGCATGGCGATGTACCTTGCCGAATCGTCGGGCGTCGAAGTCACTGGCATCACGCTCAGCGAAGAGCAATTGAAGGTTTCCCGCGGGCGAGCGGCAAAGCGCGGGCTCGCGGGCCGCGTCCGTTTCGAACTGCAGGACTATCGGACCATGGCGAACCAAAAGTTCGACCGCATCGTCTCCGTCGGCATGTTCGAGCATGTCGGCATGGCCAATTACGGCAATTTCTTCAGCAAGATGGCGGACCTGCTTGCTCCGAAGGGGGTGATGCTGCTGCATTCGATCGGCCAGGCGGAAAAGCCCTGGGCGACCAATCCCTGGATCGAGAAATACATCTTTCCCGGCGGCTATATGCCGGCCCTGTCGGAAGTCTTGCCGGCGATCGAGAAGGCGCGGCTGATGATCAAGGATATCGAGATCCTGCCGATGCATTATGCCCACACGCTCCGGGCCTGGCGCGACCGCTTCACGGCGCGCAAGGAGGAGGCGATCCGGCTCTATGACGAGAGATTCTTCCGCATGTGGGAGTTCTATCTGGCAGCGTCCGAAACGGCCTTCATCTACGACAAGCTGCTGATCTTCCAGATCCAGCTTTCGCGCGAGCAGGATGCCGTGCCCTATACCCGCAGCTACATCGGCGAGCGCGAGGTGGCGTTGCGCGAATTCGAAAAGACGCGTCCGCCGCTGGAGCGGGTCGAGTTCTAAGCTGACCTTGGTTGCAACGGAGGGCATTATCCTTCTGTGGACGCTCATTAGCCGGTGGAGCGCCTTCACTTGGCCTTGATGGCATGTGCCTCTATGGTGTCTGCCACATCATCATCAAGACACGGAATGCCATGCCCCTGCCTTCAAAGCCCATTGCCGTCCTCATCGCCCAGGAAATCAAGGCCACGCCTGCGCAGGTGATTGCAGCCATCGAGTTGCTCGACGAAGGCGCCACCGTTCCCTTCATCGCGCGTTATCGCAAGGAAGTGACCGGCGGTCTGGACGATACGCAGTTGCGCGATCTGGCCGAACGTCTCGTCTATCTGCGCGAACTGGAAGCCCGCCGGGTCTCGATCCTCGACTCGATCCGCAGTCAGGACAAGCTGACGGAGGAGCTGGAAGCCAAGATCGCCGCCGTCACGACGAAGGCGGAGCTGGAAGACATCTATCTGCCCTACAAGCCGAAGCGGCGAACCAAGGCGGAAATCGCCCGCGAGCGCGGATTGGGGCCGCTGGCAGAAGCCATTCTTGCCGACCGCTCCGTCGCGCCGGCAGACCGCGCATCGGCCTTCATCACGGCGGAGGTGCTGGACGTCAAGACCGCGCTTGATGGCGCCCGCGACATCGTTGCCGAGGGGATCACCGAAAATGCCGACCTGCTCGGGCGCCTGCGCGCCCATATGCGGCAGGTCGCGTTTCTGCGCGCCAAGGTGGTCGATGGCAGGCAGGAGGCTGGCGCCAAATTCTCCGACTATTTCGACCATTCCGAACGCTGGGCAACCGTCGCCGGCCACCGGGCACTTGCCATGTTGCGCGGCTGGAACGAGGAATTCCTCTCCGTCGATATCATCGTCGATCAGGACGAAACCGCGCCGGTCAAGCCAGTCGAGCGCACCATCGCCGCCGCCTACACCGTCGGCGGCACGTTGCCGGGCGACAAGTGGCTGATGGAGGTGATCGGCTGGACCTGGCGCGTCAAGCTGTCGATGTCGCTGTCGCTCGATCTGATGCGCGAAATGCGTGAACGGGCGGAAGAGGAGGCGATCCATGTCTTCGCGCGCAATCTGAAGGACCTGCTTCTTGCCGCTCCCGCCGGCTCACGCGCGACGATGGGCCTCGACCCGGGCATCCGCACCGGCGTCAAGGTCGCGGTCGTCGATGGCACGGGCAAGCTGCTCGAGACGACGACGGTCTATCCGTTTCCACCGAAGAACGACATTCGCGGCACCCAGGCCGAACTTGCAAGCCTCGTGCGCAAACATAAGATTGAACTGATCGCCATCGGCAACGGCACGGGCAGCCGCGAGACGGAACGTCTCGTCGCCGACATGCTGGGCCAACTGCCGGCGGGACCGAAGCCCACCAAGGTCATCGTCTCGGAAGCCGGCGCTTCGGTCTATTCCGCCTCGCAGGCCGCGGCGGATGAATTCCCCGGCCTCGACGTATCCCTGCGCGGTGCCGTCTCGATTGCCCGCCGCCTGCAGGATCCGCTAGCCGAACTGGTGAAGATCGAGCCGAAATCGATCGGCGTCGGCCAATACCAGCACGATGTCGACCAGGGTCGTCTCAACCGCTCGCTCGATGCCGTCGTCGAAGACGCCGTGAACGCCGTCGGCGTTGATCTCAACACGGCGTCGGCGCCGCTGCTTGCCCGCGTCTCCGGTCTCGGCAAATCGTCCGCCGAGGCGATCGTCACCCATCGCGACGCGACCGGGCCCTTCGAAAGCCGCAAGGAATTGATGAAAGTGCCGCGGCTTGGCGCCCGCACCTTTGAGCAATGCGCCGGCTTCCTGCGGATCCCGAACGGCAAGGAGCCGCTCGATGCATCCTCCGTGCATCCGGAAGCCTATGGCGTGGCGAAAAAGATCGTTGCAGCCTGTGGCCGCGATGTCCGGGCGATCATGGGGGACAGCGCCATCCTGAAGGGTCTCGATCCGCGCACTTTTGTCGATGAGCGCTTCGGCCTGCCGACGGTCAAGGACATTCTCGCAGAACTCGAAAAGCCCGGCCGCGACCCGCGCCCGAGCTTCAAGACCGCCACCTTCGCCGACGGTGTCGACGACATCAAGGACCTGAAACCCGGCATGCTGCTCGAGGGCACCGTCACCAATGTCGCGGCCTTCGGCGCCTTCGTCGATATCGGCGTCCACCAGGACGGGCTCGTGCACGTCTCCCAGCTCGCTGATCGCTTCGTCAAGGATCCGCACGAGGTGGTGAAGGCCGGGGATATCGTTCAGGTACGCGTCACCGAGGTCGATGTCCCCCGCAAGCGCATCGGGCTTACCATGCGCAGGGACGGTGCCGCCGAGTCAGGCGCACGCGAGGCGAGGGGCGACGCAAAGTCAGCCCAGCAGAGCCGCCAGAATCAGGCCCGTGCTCCGCAACCGAAACCGCAAGCCCCGTCGCAGGGCGCTTTCGGGGCTGCGCTGGCGGAGGCCATGAAACGGAAGTAGAGGATTAGCCGCCGCAGCTCGGTTGCTGTCTGTGGGGCAGCAACCGAGCTGCGCTTTATCGTGCCTGCACGAGCGATAGCGTGACGCCATCCGGCGGAACGAGGCCGCGCCAGCTTATCCGCATCGCTTCCACCTTTGTGCCGAAAGCCGGGGAATGCCAGCCGCCTTCACCAATGTCGCCACCCGCCTTGATGGTGATGTCCCCCGGCGCCTTGAAGGACAGGGTCGCAATCGTTTCCCGGTCGCGCGAAATCAGGGACGGTGCCGTCCTTCATCTGCGCGTGCCATTCGGGCGCGAGCTGGAGGACGATCTCCGCCTCCAGGCCTACAGTGCCGGTCAGCTTGTCGCGGATCGCGAAGCCCTCCGGCGTCGAAGACAGCGTGCGGCGATGCTCGGCACCAAACCGCTTCCGATAACCGTCGTGGCTCGCAACGACGGACCAGTTTTCTCCGCCGGTCGCGGTTTCCAATGTGGTGACCGCCTTGTGCGACCAGTTGAAGGAGCCTGACATCGTGCTCTGGTCGGCGCCGCCGATGTTGAGCGTATTGTGGGCACGGGTACCACGGAACCAGTCCCGCCAGTTGCCGCCGGTGGAAAGATGTCCTTCGCAGGACGATGGATGGGGTGAGTTCGCGTGGTTGTCTGGTGCGGTCGCTCATCGCGATCAGGTCGCCGATCAGATTGTTCCGCCCCATTCTTCCGGTCCCATAATGGGCGGGCCAAACAGGCCGAGCCCGGAGAGAAGCGCGATACTGCGAAGACATCAATCACCAGAGGTACCGATAGTCAGAAGGTGCTTGACCTCACCACGCCGAATAGAGAAGACAACTATTGCGCCATGCACGGGGCTAAAATTGTCTCGGCAAACCAGGTCACAGACCGACCTCAGCAAATATTTCGGTATTCACGCTTCCAAATGCAAATGCGGTCGCGATTCTTCCCCGATGCGATAGTACAGGAATGAGAGCATAACGTGGCGCGTTTGCCACGATGTGGGTCAACTGCCGCGGTGCAGACATCGAGATCGGCCACACCGGCCTCGGCCGTTGTCTTCATCGGTCGCCAAAGGTAAAACTGAGCCATGCAGTGGAGTGATCAGGCCATTATCATCGGCGTCAAGCGGCATGGCGAAACCTCCGTCATTGCCGAGGTTATGACGCGGGCGCACGGGCGTCATCTCGGCCTTGTCCGCTCCGGCCGCTCGCGGACGATGCAGCCGGTGCTACAGCCTGGAAACGAGGTCGAGGTTACCTGGCGCGCGCGGCTGGATGAGCATCTCGGCGAATTCCGCGTCGAGCCGGTGCAACTGCGTGCGGCACGGCTGATGGAGGCGGCGACATCGGTCTACGGCGTCCAGGCCATGGGTGCGCTTCTACGGCTGCTGCCGGAGCGTGATCCGCATCCGCATCTCTATGAGGCTCTCGACGTCATTCTCGAAAATCTTCACGACCCGCGCGACGCCGGCGAATTGTTCGTGCGCTTCGAGATCGCCGTCCTCAACGATCTCGGCTTCGGGCTCGATCTGGCCGAATGTGCTGCAACCGGTACGCGCTCCGATCTGGTCTATGTCTCGCCGAAATCCGGCCGCGCCGTCAGCCGCGAGGCGGGCGCGCCCTATGCCGACAAGATGCTGGTGCTGCCTGCCTTTCTTGTCGCGGGTGGCGCCGCCGACTACGACAGCCTGCTGGCGGCCTTCCGCATGACGGCCTTTTTCCTTCATCGCCATGTCTATGAACCGCGTGGCATTGCCCTCTCGACGGCGCGCGACGGCTTCGTTCAGGCCGCCTTGAAGGCGCTGAAGCCGCAAGATGCAGTTTCACACCCATAAGGATCCCGGAAAAATGTCCGTTGAACTCTACCCCGGAATGACCGTCTCCGGTATCGGCACCGTGCCGCTGGATGCTGTCGCGCGCGATGGTGGGCTGAAGGCGATGCTGGACCTCCTGGCCGGCGTCCATCCTGCGCCGCCGATGGCCGCGACGCTGAAATTCGGCCTGAGCGAGGTGGAGGAGGGCAGGGTGAGTTTTCGGGGGCTGCCATCCGCCGAGCATTTGAACCCGCTCGGCACGGTGCATGGCGGCTGGGCGGCAACGATCATGGACTCGGCCCTCGGCTGTGCTGTCATGACGACGCTGAAGCCGGGCGAGGCTTATACGACCGTCGAGTTCAAGATCAATCTAGTCCGCCCGCTGCTGCCCGGCATGGGCGAGGTCTTCTGCGAAGGCAGGATCGTCCACCGCGGCCGCACATTGGCGACCTCGGAGGCTTGGCTGAAGGACGGGAACGGCAAGCTGCTGGCACATGGCACGGAAACCTGCGCCATCTTCCCGATCGAGAACCTGATGCGGTGACGTTTCCGTCACCGCCGGCTGGGCTCCTCACCCCTGGTCGAACAGCGTGAAGTCGATCTGGTCGAGCCGCTCCGGATCGGCGATCGCCTGCACTTCGGCGATCCTGCCGTCGCGGATCGAGAGGCGCAGGATGACGCGCAACTGCCCGCCGACCTCGACGATAAGCCCGAAGCCATCGTCGATAAAGGCCGGCCTTGCGCCAAGGGCGCGGCCCTTGAACGTATTGGCGACGGCCGCAGCACCTTGGATTTCCGCCTGCGATCCAAGCTTCACGGCCGCAACGTCGGCGCGGAACACGACATTCGGATCGAGGACCGCAAGCAACGCCTCGAAATCCCCGCCGCGCGACGCCGCCAGAAAGGCTTCGACGATCCTGCGCTGGTCACTGCGATCGGCATTGGCCGCTGTCCTTGCACCCTGAACACGGCGGCGGGCGCGGCTCGCCAGCTGTCGCGCGGCTTCCGGCGAACGATCGACGATAGGCGCGATCTCGTCGAAGGGCACGGCAAACATGTCGTGCAGCACGAAGGCTAGCCGTTCCGCCGGCGTCAGCGTCTCCAGGACGATGAGCAGCGCGGCGCCGACCGAATCGGCAAGCAGCGCTTCATGTTCGGCGTCGTCGGCCGATGTCAAAGGTTCCGGCACATGCGGCCCATAAGGTTCTTCACGGCGTGATTTGCGGGCGCGCAGCATGTCGAGGCAAATGCGCGCGACCACCGTCGTCAGCCAGCCGCTGAGATTGCCGATCTCCGACATTTCGGAGCGGCCAAGGCGTAGCCAGGCTTCCTGTACCGCGTCTTCCGCCTCGCTGCGCGACCCGAGCATGCGGTACGCTGCCGCCCTCAGCCGGCCGCGATCGGCCTCGAATTTTTCTGCCAGAAATTTTTTCTCGTCCATCCGTCACATTCCTCCACTTCGCTTCGTCATGCCTTTGACGAACGAGAACCGGGCGATGTGACAGACAATCGTCCCGGAAACGGCAGCGTCAAGATCAACCGTCCGGATACCGATATCCGGACGAACCACAGAGTGAGGAGATATCCCGTGCAGCCGAGAATGAACAACCCCGCCGTCATGATCCCGGAAGCCATGCAGGCCCTGAATTCACTGGCGAACGTCACGCGCAAGGGCGGCGTGCCCGCGCTCACCCTCGAACTGGTCAATCTGCGCGCCAGCCAGATCAACGGCTGCAGCGTCTGCGTCGACGCCCATCCGCGCGTGGCGAAGAAAGCGGGCGAGACCGATGAACGCCTCTTTGCGGTCGCCGCCTGGCGCGATACGCCATACTTCACCGATGCGGAACGGGCAGCCCTTGCGCTGACCGAAGCACTGACGCGCATCAGCGACCGCGCCGATCCGGTGCCGGACGACATCTGGAACGCGGCAGTCCGCCACTATGAGGAAACGGCGCTGGCCACCCTTGTTCTCGCCATCGCCAACATCAATGTCTGGAACAGGCTGAACGTCGCCACCAGGCAGGTCGCCGGCGTCTGGAAGCCCTGAGGCAACTGCACAACACGAAAATGGCGCCGCGAGTGCAGCGCCATTTCTCAATTCAGGGAAAGATTTCAGCCGATCTTGCCGCCACCCTGTTTGGTGATGGCAACCACGGCCGGGCGCACCGGCATGTCGTCCTTGAAGTCCGGCCAGCGCGTTGCCGGAGTTTCGAACGTGGCAAGCCCCGCATCGCCCGGATGCTGCACGGCGACGAAGAACGTGTCGGATGTCGGGTTGAAGCTCGGTCCGCACATTTCCGCACCGACCGGCACGCGGAAGAACAGCTTCGACGTGCCGCGGGCCTCCCCCTCGGTATCAACGGCCCAGATGCCGTCGGTACGGCCGGTGTCCTTCTCGTTGTTGCCGTCGGTCGCGACCCAGAGGCGGCCGTCGGCATCGATGGCGCAGTTGTCCGGCATGCCGAACCAGCCATTCTTCGTTGTTGCCGTCGAGAAGGATGCGCCGACTTCGGCAACCGAAGGATCGCCACATTTCAGGAGAACGTCCCATTTCGACTTGGTCGAGGCAAAGTCGCCGTCGGTCTCGGTGATCTCGACGATGTGACCGAAGGCATTTTCGGCGCGCGGATTGGCGTTGTCGACCTGATCCGCTTTGCGCTTGGTGTTGTTGGTCAGCATCACATAGACCTTGCCGGTCATCGCGTTCGGCTGGATGTCTTCGGGCCGGTCCATCTTGGTGGCGCCGAGAGCGTCGGAGGCAAGACGGGTGTTGATCAGAACATCGGCCTGCGAGCCAAAACCGTTCGCCTCCGTCAGCGGACCTTCGCCATGGATCAGCGGCATCCACTCGATCGTGCCGTCGGCATCGAACTTCGCCACATAGAGCGTGCCCTCGTCGAGGATATCCATGTTGGCGGCGCGGTCGTTCGGGTTGAACGTGCCCTTGGTCACGAACTTGTAGACATAGTCGAAGCGCTCGTCGTCGCCGCAGTAGAACACGACGCGGCCATCCTTGTTGACGACCGATTCGGCGCCCTCGTGCTTGAAGCGGCCGAGCGCCGTGCGCTTTTTCGGTATCGAGGTCGGGTCCATGACATCGACTTCGACGATCCAGCCGAAGCGGTTGGCCTCTGCCGGTTCCTTGGAGACATCGAAGCGGTCGTAGAATTTCGACCATTCATACGTGCCGCCCGGCGCGCCGAGCCGCTTCAGCTGCTTGAACTCCGGATGATCCTCGGCGATCTCACCACCGAAATAGCCGTTGAAGTTCTCCTCGGCCATCACGTAGGTGCCCCAGGCGGTGACGCCGCCGGCACAGTTGTTGATGGTGCCGAAGACTTGCTTGCCGGTCGGATCGGATGGCGTCTTCACCCGCTCGTGGCCCGCGACGGGACCGGAAAGCTGCATCTCGGTCTTGACGGTGATGCGGCGATTGTATTTGCCGTCGAGCACCGGCTGCCATTTGCCGTCGACCTTGCGGATTTCGACGATCGTGCCGCCATGCGCGGCCATTTCGATATCGACGAGGTCCTTGGTGTATTCGCCGAGCTTGACCTTTTCCTCTTCCTTGCCGTCCTTCATTTCCTTCACGACCGACGCGAACTTCGGAAACATGATCTCGGCATTGGTATATTCGTGATTGACGACGAGCAGGCCGTGATCCGGATTGCCGTCCAGCGGAATGAAGCCGACGTAATCGTTGTTGTAGCCGAACAGCTTTTCCTGCGCCGCAGCCGTCTGGTTCAGCGGGTCGAAGTCCGGGCTGTCGGCAAAAAGCTTGTCGCCCCAACGCAGAAGGATATCAGCGTCATAACCTTCGGCGACGTGATGGGTCTCGTCGACGCCGGCCTCGATCTCCGTGAAGTCGAAGCTGGAAAGGTTGCCATTGGCGCGCGCATCGTCCGCGGTCAGGATCGCAAGCGGGCTGACTGTGGTGGAGATGGCCGCGACCGCAAGCGAGCCGGCCATGAACGACCGGCGCGAAAAGCGATGATTGATGATATCGCCCATCGTCGGGTTGGTGGAACAGTTCTGGCCGATATCTTCGAGCGCTTCGCGCCGGTCGGTCAACGTCTCGATTTCTGGGGCGGTTGTCGGGGCAGCAACGTGATCCATGATTCACTCTCCTCTTTGTCCGGAACCTGCGCAAAGGCGCGTCGAAACATGCATAGCCACCGTATAATGACAGGTTCGCGACAATCCGTTGAAGAGATTGCTGTCCTCAACCGTCTTCGATTTGGACTGCGAGCGAAAAGCTGTATGGTCGATGCTGTTGCGCCACTACGGCCTTGAGGAGAAAACATGATCGAAGTCATTGCTTTCGTTGCCTTTGGCATCGCACTGGCGGCGCTTCTCAACGGACGCAAGACGGCCGAGCGGCTGGAGGCCGAGATTGCGGCACTCAAGGAAGAGTTGAAGCGGATCGAGGACCTGCAGCGCGCGATTCCCACAGTGGATATCCTTGCGGAAGCTGTGGAGCAAACCGAGCCGGTGAAAAGCCTCCCGCAGCCGGTCGAACCCGCAATTGTGGAGCGCAAGCGTCTCTCCGAAATCAGGAAGGGCGACGCGATTTTCGGCGGGCCGCCGCCCAGCCAGGATGCCGTCGAAAAGGCGTCGCGCGGCGAGCCTGTGGCTGCGAGATCTGCCCCAGCTTCAGTGATCGACGCCGTCGCACCACGACCGAAGGAAAGCCTCGAAAGCCGCCTTGGTGCGCGCTGGGCCGTTTGGGTCGGCGGCATCGCGCTGGCGCTTGGCGGCATCTTCATGGTCAAATATTCGATCGACGCGGGTCTGCTCAGCCCCGCGGTGCGGCTGTTCATGGCGGCCGTCTTCGGTCTCGTCCTGATGGGCATAGGCGAATTTGTCCGCCGTCGATCCGTGCCTCTGGTCGCGGACACGTTCCAGAACGCGATGATCCCCGGTATCCTCACGGCGGCGGGCGCGGTCACGCTGTTCGGCGTCTGCTATGCCGCCCACGGCATCTACGGCTTCATCGACCCGGTCACTGCCTTCGCGCTGCTGGCACTGGTGTCGCTCGCGACGGTCGGCCTTTCCTTGCTGCATGGACAGGCGCTGGCTGGGCTTGGACTGCTCGCCTCGCTGGTCACGCCGGCACTGGTGTCCACCGAAAGCCCCAGCCCCTGGAGCCTGTTCGGCTTTCTGGCCATCGCCTGGGGCGCAACGCTGCTTGCGGCGCGCATCCGGCGCTGGACCGTTGTACCTTCGCTCGCCAATATCGGCCTTTGCCTCTGGACACTCGCTTATGTCGCCTCGGCCAAGCCGTTCGAGACGCTGCCGGTAACACTGGTCATGCTGGTGGTGATCGCCGGGGTCGGGTTTGTCTGGCCGGGACCGACCGCAGGCGATGCTGCCGCTGATCTGCCGGAGGCGGTGGATGGTCGACCAGCGGCGCTGTCACGCGCGTCCTGGGACCGTGTGATAGCGCCACCCCTTGGCGCTATCACGGTGACGGCCGGCATCTCCGCTCTGCTGACGGCGCTCGCCATGATCAGCCCTCTCGCCACTGCGTCCGGGTATCCCGTCGCAGAGTTCTGCGTCATCGTTGCCGCGCTTGCGGGGCTGGGTGCCTGGCGCAGCTATGCCCTTTATCCCGCCGTGCTTGCCGCCTTCACGGCAATCGTCGGCTTGTGGAGCATAACGGCGTCGAGCGGTCTCCTGACGTTCATCGATCCGGCTTTTCCCGGGACCATCGCCACTCTTGCCGTGTCCGGACGAACCGCGATGCTCGCCAGCATGGTGCTCTCCTCTGTCTTCATCGCGCTCGGAGCCCTGGCAAGCCATCTGCATCTGAAAGATCGTCCGCCTCTGGCCACACTATGGGCGGCGATCACGGCGATCGTGCCATTCGCGCTCGCCGGCATGTCGCTGCTGATGACCGGTAACCTGACCTTCGATCTGCCACACGGATTGTTTGCGCTGGCGACAGGCCTTGTCCTTCTCGGTCTTGCCGAATGGTTGCCACGCCGCGATGCGCCGCAGGAAGCCGTTCACCTTCCGCAAGCGTTTCTGGTCGCCGGATCGCTCGGCCTGTTCGTCATCGCGTTGCATGCGCTGACGGATGGTCTTGCAACCACGATCCTGATCGCCTTCCTCGGGGCTGTCTATGTCGCAGCAACACGCCTGCGGGCTTGGCCCGCGCTGCCCTGGATGATGGTGGGAGCGGCCGTTGTCGTGCTTGCCCGCATCGCCTGGGAACCGACCATCGTCGGGGCGCAAAATCTGGGAACGACGCCGGTCTTCAACGCTCTGCTCGCAGGCTACGGCATCCCCGCGCTGCTTCTTGTTCTCGCCGCTTTCGAACTGCGGCACTGGCCGGGCGAGCGCGTCCGAAACCTGCTGCAGGCGCTGGCGAGCTTGTTCGCACTGCTGACGGTCGCGATCCTGGTGCGCCACGCCATGAACGACGGCGTGCTCGACAGTTCGGTGCCGACACTCGGCGAACAGTCGATCTACACGCTGCTTGCGATCGGCGCCTCCGGCATCCTGATGACTCTCGACAGGAGATCGCCGAGCCCTGTCTTCCGCTATGGCAGCATGGTGGTCGGCGTCCTGTCGATGCTCTCGATCCTTGCCGCGCATCTGCTCGGCCTCAATCCCTATTTCAGCGGCGAATTGCTGGGCTCTATGCCCTTCTTCGACCTGCTCTTGATCGGCTATCTGTTGCCGGGACTGGGTTATGCGGGCCTTGCCTGGTATGCCCGCGGCAAACGGCCGATGCCCTATGTCACAGCGCTTGCGGTGACGGGAGCCATCCTCGCCTTCTCCTGGGCAACTCTGTCCGTGCGTCGCTTCTGGCAGGGCGAAAGCATTGCCGACTGGAAGGGTTTCCTGCAGGGCGAGACCTATACCTATTCCGTCGTCTGGCTGCTGCTCGGCGTGCTGCTCCTAGCGCTCGGCTCGCGCTTCAATGCCAAGAGCATCCGTATCGCCTCGGCGGTGCTGGTCTTCGTTGCGGTGCTGAAGGTCTTCCTGATCGACATGGCCAATCTCGAGGGCTTCCTACGGGCGCTGTCCTTCATCGGTCTCGGGGGGGTGCTGATCGGCATCGGCCTGTTCTACCAGAAGATCCTGTCCGGCGAGGCGCGCCTTCCGGCGGAGCCGCAAACGCCGGTGGACATCGAAGCGGAACCGGGCCAAACAGCCTGACCGCTTCGATTCTCCCCGCCTTGCCATGGAGCTTGCATGAGCCACCTGCCTTCGCTTGCCGCTGCATTCGCGCCTTATGAAGCCCTTGCCGAACGGCTGCTGCCGCATGCCGTTTCCGGCAATGACGGCTCGCACGATGCCGCGCATCTGATCCGCGTGTGGAAGAACGCGCGTCGTATCCATGGGGCCGAAGGCGGCGACCTGCGCATCCTTGCCGCTGCTGTGCTGCTGCATGATTGCGTCTCTGTCGAGAAGAATTCGCCGGTGCGCGCCCAGGCGTCTCGTCTGGCCGCCGAAAGGGCTTTTGAACTGCTCGATGAACTTGGCTGGCGCACCGCAGAGATCACCGCCGTCGCCCACGCGATCCTCACGCACAGTTTCTCCGCCAACATCCCGCCGGAAAGTCTGGAAGCGAAAATCCTGCAGGACGCGGACCGGCTCGATGCGATCGGCATGATCGGCGCGGCCCGCTGCTTCTACATTGCCGGACGCATGGGAAGCGGGCTCTACGATCCGCTGGACCCCTTGGCGGAAGACCGACCGCTCGACGACAAGGCCTATGCCATTGACCATTTCGAGACGAAGCTGTTCAAGCTGACGGACGGTTTCCAGACGGCGGCGGGCAGGGCGCTTGCCCGGCAACGGCAGGAAAGGCTGCGCGCGGTGCTTGGCATGCTGATCGAAGAAATCTAGGAAAGACAATTGCTTGCGTCGATCGGCGGAATCAGTCTGCGATGCTCTTGAATCACAATCTGAACGCCTGGGAGTGACAACATGAAGGTGACCGGTCTCAACATTCACCCGCTGAAGAGCGGCCGCGCCATCGCGCAGGCCTCCGTTTCTGTTCAACGGGATGGGTTTGCCGGCGACCGGCGCTTCATGGTCGTCGATCCCGATGGACAGTTCATCACCCAGAGGGAATTGCAGCTTCTGGCCCAGGTCGAGGCGACGCATGTTGCGGGCGGCATCCATCTGAAAATGGGAAGCCGCGTCCTCACCGCGTCGTTCGACCCCAGCCGGCGCATGGACGTGCGCGTCTGGTCGAGCAACGTCAATGCTGCGGTTGCCGCAGATCATGCCAATGCGACGCTGTCGGGCTGGTTCGGCCTGCCGGTCAAGCTCGTCCATCTCGATGCAACCGCCAGCCGCTTTGCCAATCCGGAATGGGCAGGGCCTGAGAGCCCGATGAGTTTTGCCGACGGTTATCAGCTGCTGATCACCACGACCGCCTCGCTCGCCGATCTCAATCTCTCGCTGATTGCAAAGGGGCAGGAGCCGGTCGGCATGGATCGCTTCCGTACCAATATCCTCATCGACAATGACGAGCCCTGGGAAGAAGACCTCTGGGAAAGCGTCGAGATCGGCGGCATCGCCTTTGATCTCGTCAAACCCTGCGCCCGCTGCATCATGACGACGCAGGATCAGGTGACCGGCGAGCGCATCGGCGGCAACCCGATCCAGGGCCTTGCCGAAAAGCGCATGTCGGCCGACCGCCGGGTGCCGGGCGTTCTGTTCGGCTGGAACGCCGTGCCGCGCGGCGAGGGCACGATCAACCTCGGTGACGGAATGCGGGTCGTGAAGATGCGGGAAGAGCGCTGGCCGATGAAGATCAGGGCTTGACCCGGCAAGGTTCAGGCCGCGGTTTCACGGCCGCTTGAGCGCCGTTCGATCGCCTCCATGATCGGATGCGACAGCGGCCCTTTCTCAAGCGCCCCCGCGTTTTCCTCGACCTGTTTCACCGTGCGAAACCCGGGGATCGGCAGTGTGTTCGGCGAACGAGCCCAGAGCCATGCGAGCGCGCCCTGCGTTAGTGTCCGCCCGTCGGATTGCAAAAGGTCGCGGATCGAATCGAGCCGCCTCGTAAACTCCGGATCGACGGCGCCATCGCGAAAATATTTCAGCCAGTCGAGATCGGCGCTGCGCACGTCGTTTGCCGCCAGCCTGTCGCCCGGTTTGAACTTGCCGGAGAGCAGCCCCATTGCGAGCGGGCCGCGGTTGATGGAGATGAGGTTCTCCCTTTCGATGAGCGCGATCATCTCGGGAACCGGTTCGAGCACATTCATTGTGTGCTGGACGGAAACGAAGCCCTCGCGATTGGCGAAGCGGGCGGCGCGTTCCGGCCAGTCCGTGCTCCAGCCATAGGCCGCGATCTTGCCTTCAGCGCGTAGGGTGTCGAGCGTATCGAAGACTTCATCGGCTTCGACGGGATCGAATTCGTTGAGGTGGAACTGCAGAAGGTCGATCCGCTCGCGCCGGAGCCGCTTGAGTGAGGTTTCAAGCGATGTCCGGATGAAGTCCGGTGCGGCGAAGGCCCCGGTTGCCTGTTTCGTCGCCGGATCGGTGGCGAATCCGAATTTCGTCGCCACGACGATGTCGGGATGCCGGGCCAGCGCCTCGCCGAGAACGTCCTCGGAGTGCCCGGCACCGTAATTCGATGCCGTGTCGAAGAAGCGAATGCCAAGCTCGATCGCCCGGTGAATGGCCCGGATCGATTCCGCGTCGTCGACATCACCCCAGCCAAGCGGGACGTCGCCCGAATAGAATGGCCCGCCGATCGCCCAGCAGCCCATGCCAAGCCGCGGGATGGCGCTCCCGTTCCAGAGAATATCGGTGGATTTTGTCTTGTCGAGCATAACGGTCTCCGCGTGACTTTTCGCGGACGCTATCAGCTGCCGCTGTGGCGAGAAACGCAAAGGGCCGGAGGACGTTTTTCAGAAACGAAAAACTCACTTTCTGCTCAAGCAGCGCTGCCGTTCCCGCTGGCCAGCCCTGATTCATCAATTTGGCTGATTGCAAAGTCATTTAAATTCACTTTTTTTGCATGTTTTCGACGTGTAGTTTGGCGTTCCATTAACACGGAGCTGTTCATGTCCGCCGTTTCCCAATCCACCGCGCAGCTACGTGCCGCCAGACCCAATATTCCCTGGCTGATCATCGCGGCGGGCTCGATCGTCGCCATGCTGACCTTCGGGCCGCGCTCGGCCATGGGGTTTTTCCAGCTGCCGATGCTGGCCGATACCGGCTGGGACCGCACGACGTTCGGCCTTGCCATGGCGCTGCAGAACCTCTGCTGGGGGCTCAGCCAGCCGTTCTTCGGTGCCGTGGCCGACAAGTTCGGCACCTGGCGGGTACTGGCCATCTCCGGGCTTCTCTATGCCGCCGGACTATTCCTGATGTCGTTCGGCGGTTCGCCCGCCACCTTGCACATCGGCGGCGGCGTGCTGGTCGGCCTGGCGGTCGGTGCGGGCTCTTTCGGCACGGTGCTTTCGGCCTTCGCCCGCAATGTCACGCCGCACCAGCGCTCGATGGCCTTCGGCATCGGCACGGCGGCGGGCTCGGCCGGCATGTTCCTGTTCGCGCCCTTGAGCCAGGGGCTGATCTCCGCCTATGGCTGGTCGGATAGTCTCGTCTATCTCGGCCTTGTGATGCTGCTCGTGCCGCTGTTTGCCATTCCGTTGCGCGGCAACGCCTCGTCCGGCAGCCAGAAGGAAACTCTCTACAAGCAGTCGATCGGCGAGGCGCTGAAGGAGGCGCTGGGCCACAAGAGCTATCTGCTGCTCGTCTCCGGTTTCTTCGTCTGCGGCTATCAGGTGGCCTTCATCACCGCACATTTCCCGGCCTATATCGGCGATATCGGCATCGATGCGCGCTATGCGGTGATCGCGCTGGCGCTGATCGGCTTCTTCAACATCATCGGCTCGCTGTCGGCCGGTATCATCGGCCAGCACTATTCGAAGCCCTATTTCCTGTCGCTGATCTATATCGGCCGCTCGATTGCCGTCGCTCTGTTCCTGCTCCTGCCGCAGTCGCCGGCATCGGTGATCGTCTTCTCGATTGTCATGGGGCTCCTGTGGCTGTCCACCGTGCCGCCGACCAACGGGCTTGTCGCCATTATGTTCGGCACACGTCATCTCGGCCTGCTCGGCGGCATCGTCTTCCTGTCGCATCAGGTCGGCTCGTTCCTCGGCGTCTGGATGGGCGGCTATCTCTACGATCGGTTCGGTTCCTACGATCCGGTCTGGTGGCTCGGAGTAGCGCTCGGCATTTTCGCCGCCATCGTCCATTGGCCGATCGAGGAGAAGCCGGTCGCCCGCCCGGCGATCGCCTGACGGCCCCACAAATTCTTGGCCCTCGCGCAGAAATAGCGGGAGGGCATTCTTGAAAACTGTCACAAAACTTTCTAAGTCTCATCCACCGGCACTGCCGGTTTTGTTTTGATCCTGTTATGCTCAACTTGAGCAAAATAGGTTTTGCCGCCGGAGGGGCGGTGAGAGGAGCAGTTCGATGACGATCGCACAGACCAATGCGGCCCTTAAGACTTCCGGCGCATTCCAGACCGCCGCCGAGCGCTTCGGCATCATCGAAAAACCGGACCTGACCTTCACACCGGACATCGCACGCGAAACCGAACATCTCTACGAGCGGGTGAAGCAGTTCATTCCCGCCTTCGAATGGCCGGTCTACGCGCCCTATGTGCACGTCATCAACCGGCTGAAGAAAGAGCGCGGCGCCGTCATCCTCGCCCATAACTACCAGACGCCAGACATCTTCCACTGCGTCGCCGATATCGTCGGAGACTCGTTGCAGCTCGCGCGCGACGCCACCAAGGTCGATGCCGAGATCATCGTCCAGTGCGGCGTGCACTTCATGGCCGAGACCTCCAAGCTTCTCAATCCGGAAAAGACCGTGCTGATCCCGGACGCCAGGGCCGGTTGCTCGCTGTCAGAATCAATCACCGGCGCCGATGTCAGGCTCTTGAAGGAGCGCTATCCCGGCGTGCCGGTCGTTACCTACGTCAACACCTCGGCAGACGTGAAGGCCGAGACCGATATCTGCTGCACATCATCCAACGTGTTGGCGGTCGTCGAAAGCCTCGAGAGCGATACGGTGCTCTGCATCCCAGATGAATATCTGGCGATGAACGTCGCCAAGCAGACGAAAAAGAAGATCCTCACCTGGAAGGGCCATTGCGAGGTGCACGAACGCTTCACGGCGGCTGAGTTGCTGGCCTACAAGGAGGCCGATCCCTCGATCGAGATCATCGGCCACCCGGAATGCCATCCGGACGTCATCGCCGTCTGCGACTTCGCCGGCTCCACGTCGGGCATGATCAACTACGTCAAGGACAAGCGTCCGGCCCGCGTGCTGCTCGTCACCGAATGCTCGATGGCGTCGAACATCCAGGCGGAGATCAAGGGCGTCGATTTCATCAAGCCCTGCAATCTCTGTCCGCACATGAAGCGCATCACGCTGCCGAAGATTCTCGACAGCCTGCTCTTCATGACGGAGGAGGTGCTAGTCGATCCGGCGATCGCCGATCGCGCCCGCCTCGCCGTCGAGCGGATGGTGAATTTGAAGCAGTAATTTGTGGTTCCGCCGGGAGGGGCGAAATGCGAGACAGCGCAGACGATGGATTTGGAACCGGGAGCTCCCGGCCTGCGGTCTCCCCCCTTGAGGGGGAGATGCCCGACAGGGCAGAGGGGCGCGTTTCTGGCGCGGCCCTCAATCGTCGAACCCCCCTCTGTCACTTCGTGACATCTCCCCTCAAGGGGGGAGATCAGTCCGCGACCGTGGGAGTTTGAGCATATGCTGACTGACCATTTCCGCCCGCAATCCTTCAACGGCATCGACGATATCGTCATTGTTGGCGGCGGCCTTGCTGGCCTTTTCTGCGCGCTGAAACTCAGCCCGCGTCCCGTCACCGTGCTCGCCGCCGCTCCGATCGGCCACGGCGCCTCCTCCGCCTGGGCGCAAGGGGGCATTGCCGCTGCCATGGGGCTCGGCGACACCATCGACAAGCATGTCGCCGATACGCTCACTGCCGGTGCCGGCATCGTTGACGAGAAGATGACGCGGCTGATGGTCGCCGAAGGCCCGGCGCGCATTCACGATCTGCTCGGCTACGGCGTACCCTTTGACCGCGATCTGGAAGGCAAGCTCCTTCTGTCGCGCGAGGCCGCCCACTCCGAGCGTCGGATCGTGCGGGTCAAGGGCGACATGGCCGGCAAGGCAATCATGGAAGCGCTAATATCAGCAGTGCGCAACACGCCGTCGATCCGCGTGCTGGAAGGTTATGTCGTCGAGGAACTGGTGCGCCAGGGCCGCTTCATCTCCGGCGTCATCGCCCGCCCGGATGCCGGCCAGTCGAAGAAGCGCGTGTCGTTCCCGGCTCGCGCCGTCGTGCTCTGCTCGGGCGGCGTCGGCCATCTCTTCTCCGTCACGACCAACCCGACCGAAGCCTGCGGGCAGGGCGTCGGCATGGCGGCGCGCGCTGGCGCCATCATTGCAGATCCGGAGTTCGTGCAGTTCCATCCGACGGCGATCAATATCGGTCGCGACCCGGCACCGCTCGCAACGGAAGCCCTGCGCGGTGACGGTGCGCATCTCATCAACTCCGCCGGCCGCCGCTTCATGCTCGACATCCATCCGGACGGCGAGCTTGCGCCGCGTGACATCGTTTCGCGCGGTGTCTTCGCCGAGGTCCAGGCCAGGCGCGGAGCCTTCCTCGATTGCACCAAGGCTGTCGGCGCGCATTTCCCCGAGGCCTTCCCGACTGTCTATGCCTCCTGCATGTCGGCCGGCATCGACCCGGTCACCCAGCCGATCCCGGTCGTTCCGGCGGTCCATTATCACATGGGCGGCGTGCTCACCGATGCCGAGGGCCGCACCTCGATCGATGGGCTGTGGGCGGCTGGCGAGGTGACCTCGACGGGCGTCCACGGCGCCAACCGGCTGGCCTCCAACTCGTTGCTGGAAGCCGTTGTCTTCGCCGCCCGCATCGCGGAAAACATCAAGGGCATGTTGCCGGAACCGAAGATTACCGATTGGGGCAACAATGCCGGCGAGAACGACGATCCGGTGACGCTGGAAGACAGCCCGCCACTGACAGCGCTGCGTCACATCATGAGCGATCATGTCGGTGTCATCCGAGACCAGGACGGACTGACCCGCGCCATCCGCGCCATCGCCAATCTTGAGCGGCAGAATACGAGGCTGCGCTTCAGCAACATCCTCACCACGGCCAAACTGATGACGGTCGCAGCCCTCCAGCGCAGCGAAAGCCGTGGCGGCCACTATCGCTCCGACCACCCGGAACCGCGCCCGGAATGGAAGCGCCGCACCTTCCTGACGCTCGCGGAGGCCGACCGGATCGTCGCGGACGTGACGGAGACGGAAGTTGCGTAACGTGTTTCTCTTCTCCCCAGCGGGGAGAAGGTGGCCCGAAGGGCCGGATGAGGGGGAGGCTGCTGCATACGCGGAGCGACCCCGCATCGCCTCGCCTTCGCTCGGCACTTCTCCCCGTGGGGGAGAAGAGGAAAGCCGGTAATGCCGATTAAACAGACAGCCGAACCGAAAGAACCTGCCATGTCGCTCACCGCCCTTCGTCCCGAACTGCCCGCCCTGATGGCCGAGGAGCATGTTCGCGCGGCACTGCTGGAAGATCTCGGCCGCGCCGGCGACATCACCACCTACGCAACGATCTCGCCCGACAGGACCGCCGCCGCGGAAATGAACGCCCGCGAAAACGGCGTCGTCGCCGGCATGGAACTGGCCCGCACGGCCTTCCGGCTCATCGATCCGGCAATCCGCTTCGAGGCACTGGTGGCGGATGGCGACCGGGTTCATCCCGGCGCCGTGCTTGCCCGCATCTCCGGACCCGCGCGCGGGCTTTTGTCGGCCGAGCGCGTCGCTCTGAATTTCCTCATGCATCTCTGCGGTATCGCCACCTATACCGCGACATTCGCCGCCGAGATCGCCCATACCCGCGCCAAGGTTTGCTGCACCCGCAAGACCATCCCCTGCCTTCGGGCGCTCGAGAAATATGCCGTCCGTCTCGGTGGCGGTTCCAACCATCGCTACGGTCTCGACGATGCGATCCTGATCAAGGACAATCATATCGCCGTTTCCGGCGGTGTCGCCAGCGCCGTCAACGCCGCGCGCGCCTATTGCGGCCATCTGGTCAAGATAGAGGTGGAAGTCGACGGCCTGGAGCAGATGCGCGAGGCCCTGACCGCCAGCCCGGATGTCATCCTGCTCGACAATATGGGGCCGGACCTGCTCAGCCAAGCCGTCGCTGTCAACGCCGCCCATTGGCAGCTGTCGGCCGATGCCTATGCCAGCGATCCGCGCCGCACGAAGCTGGAAGCCTCCGGCAACGTCAATTTCCAGACCATCCGCGCCATCGCCGAAACCGGCGTCGATTACATCTCGACCTCGAAGATCACCATGGCGGCGCCGACGCTGGACATCGGGCTGGATGTGGTGATCGGCTGAGCGCGGCGGGCGGCAGTTTCAGCAACTATTCTCTCTTTGCCGCCGCATCCATTCATCCGCGACATCGCCCATTGTCTTTGCCCTGCCGTCCCTGATCCAGGCCATGAAGGGCCGATCAAAGGCGAAGTCCTCGCCGCACTGCGCCGTGAGAAAGCGTCGGACATTCTGGGTGTTGCGGTAGGTCGCCGTGACCGCGGTATTACGATCGATCGCGCCGCCATGCCAGTCGAAACCCTTCATCGCCGTCTCCTATCGCTGCAGCACGAACGGGCAGACAAGGCGCGCGCCGATCGTCAGCGACTTGCCGCAGTCGTAGCGGCAGGTCTTGAAGGGACCATTCACGTCCTCGCTATTCAGATTGCATGGGGTGACGACCGGCTGATCCGAGCCGCGGTTGCCATCAAAATAATCCGGAATGTTTGGCCTGTCCTCGGGTGAGGTGAGCAGCGAGCCGGCGAGAAAGATAGCAATCGTCTTCATCGGTTCAGGCCTCGCTCCCGTGGGTGAATTGCCGACAGGGAACCTTTACCACGCCAGGCAGTTGGCGCAAACGAGCCTCGTTTCGCGGGGCGAAATTTAAAATGGACTATTCGTGTCGGCAGATGTGGGGTTTCGTTGCCATTGGTGTCTTTGCACAACTGGTCGAAGGCGGGCATGGCCTTAGGCCTTCTTTCCACCGCAAGCCTGCTTGCCTTCGGCGTGCCAGCTGACGCTAAAGAAAACTAAAGTTATAATCTGGAAACAAAATGAAATATTTGGAAGTATCAAGAAATAGTCGTTAATTTTTTCGTGATTCAAGAGCTGTCAACTGTATATTTTAGTGATGAACAAATATTTTTGACGGAATCGTCGAACCAGTTTAACTCGCTTCCTGTCCCCTTTTTATATCGCGTATGGCGGATACACATTATCTACCACGAGCGTTTCGAAAAGGAGAGCTTTATGTTAAGTGTCTCGACAGGCACAAGCGCGTATCAATACCAAAATATGTTTTCCAAACTGGACAAGAATGGCGATGGCACCGTCAGCCAGGATGAGTTCAGTGCCGGCCGTCCGAAGGATGTGAGCGAAACGCAGTCGGCCACCCTGTTCGGCACGTTGAACAGCAGCGGCACCGGCGCAATGACCTATGACGAGTATGTTGCCGGCTCTGAGGATACTGCCCAGACCACATCGGACAAGTGGTCCGGTGAAATGATGGCGATGATGCTGGATATCATGCAGCAGAGCCAGGGCACCGAACCGCCGGCGCCGCCGTCGTCGGCGGACATGTTTGCCGATATCGACGCCGATGGCGACGGTTCGGTAACGCAGGCCGAGTTCGTGGCCGCCCGTCCGGACGACGTCAGCGAGGAGGAGGCGACCGCCTTCTTTGCCAGCCTTGACACCGAAGGCACCGGATCGTTGACGGAGGAGCAGTTTTCGGCGGGCATGGAAGCCCAGGGACCTGGCGGTCCGCCGCGCGGCATGATGCCGCCGCCGCCGCAAGACGGTACGACGACGGAGAGTGCCGACACCAGCACGGATAGTGCCGTCGATACGACAGAGGCCATTCAGGATATTCTCGATCAGTTGCTGTACGCCATCCAGGCATATCGGGAAAACAGCGCGCAGGCTGAGAGCGAAACCCAGGCGGACCTTCTGCTCGCCGCCTGACCACCAGGCAGCATTCAGCCCAAGAACGAAGCCGGGTTCAAGGGCGACGAACCCGGCTTTTCGCGTCTGCCGTTAACTTCTGGGAAGACAAAAAGCCAGCGCGGCATTCCCTTCCTGTCATCCACTTGGAACCGTCACGATATCCATGCGTTGGGTTGGATCGCACGCGTTCGATCAACCGGAAGGATATCCAGATGAAGAACCTCATCTTGACGGTGGCGCTTGCCGCCTGTGTCGCAACACCCATCTTCGCACAGCCTTCGTCGCAGACGGCCGTCGCCAATTTCATCGGAAAAGATGGCAAGGAGACGGGCAGGGCGGTCCTGACCTCGGCCAAGTATGGCGTGTTCATCGAAGTCGAGGTCACCGATCTGCCGCCGGGCAAGTGGGTGGCGTTCCATATCCATGAAACCGGTGAATGCGATGCTGCGCATGGCCACGAGTCTGCCGGCAAGCATTTCAACCCGGGCAAGACCGAACACGGGTTTCTCGCTGTCAATGGCCCGCATGCCGGCGACATGCCGAACCAGTATGTCGGCGACGATGGTGTCTTGCGTGCGCAGGTGTTCAACAGCATGGTGGTGCTCGACAATGCCGAAAACGGCATTCGCGGCCGGGCTCTGATGGTCCATGCCAAATCCGACGATAACCGCAGCCAGCCCTCCGGCGACGCTGGCGAACGGCTGGCTTGCGCGGTGATCGAATAGCGCTCGCAGCCGTATTGCCCCTGTCCCTCTCGAGAAGCGAGGGTTGCAAGATCAATCCGAAGCGCTATCGTCCGCCGACTTTCAGCCCGGGCGCCGGGCGTTCGTCGAGAATCTGGCGGCGGAATCGGAAGAGGGCGGCCGGTCGGCCGCCGGTAGCGGCGGTCAACATGCCAGTCGGTTCGACAAGCTCGGCGCCTTCGACAAGGCGGCGGAAATTCTGCTTGTGCAGATGGCGGCCGGAAATGGCCTCGACGGTCGCCTGCAGGTCCGTCAGCGTGAATTCCGGCGGCATCAGCTCGAAGATCACCGGCCGGTATTTGATCTTGCCGCGCAGCCTTGCGACGGCGGTTGCGACGATACGGCGGTGGTCGTCGCGCATCGTCAGGCCGAACGGCGGCGTGGCCGTTGCAACTGCCCGCCCGTCGATGACGGCCTCGCCGACAAGTCCGGCCTCGTAGAGAAGCTCGTAGCGTTCCAATACGCGCTCTTCATCCCAGGGAAAATCATCAAGCCCGAAGGCAAGCCGCATACGCGTGCGCCGCTGGGGCAGGCCCATGCGCTCGTCCTGATGCCCGCTTTTTTCCCATAGCCGCAAGGCGGGAAGGATGATCTGGTCGATGATCGCAGGACGGCCCTGTCGCCAGTCTTCCCACGGAAGGTAGCTGTACCAGTCGCGCCAATGAGCGCCGGCATCCGCCAGCCGCGCATTGTTTTCCGCGTCGGTGCGCGTCAGCGCCAGATAACCGACCGACACCATATGCTTGCCGCTTTCGCCGGGCGAGCGATGCCGGCCGCGGTCGCCGAAGGTATAGAGCTGTTCGATATAGCCGAGATCAAGCGCCGTCTGCTGCTCGACGCTTGCGCGCAGGCTGGTCTCGAAAGTGCGGTGGCGGGCGGGATCGAAGGGGCCGAAGGGCAGACCGTCGCGGCTGTCTTCCTGTCCTTCGCTGACGACGAGGATTCGCGGCGAGCGGCTGGTCGCGGCGACGATCGCGGCATTGAGGCCGATCTCGACGGTGATCGCCTTGTCGTCAACCGGCATGGGAGACGGGCTCCGGCCGTGGCGGAAAGACAAAGGGTGCGTTGCCGTCCGCATCGGCGCCCCGGCCGATCCCCTTGATCGCCGCCACCAGCCGTCCGTTGCGCGACAAGAGATGGTCGCCGATCTCGATCAGGCGCGAGTTCGGCGTGACATAGGCGGAGGCGGTGCGCAGGCGCCACGCGAGTTCGATCTCGTCCTGATCAGGTTCCACCGCCAGGGCGGCGATGGCGGCGGCAGCCGGCGATCGGGAAATCCCCATCCAGCAGTGGACAAGCAGCGGTGCCGACCGATCCCATTGCCGCGCAAAGCCGATGATCTGCACGACATGGCTTTCCTGCGGCGCCACCAGTCCGTCATTTCCGCCAAAACTGATGTCGTTGACGCCTAGCAAAAGGTGGCGGGTCGCGTCGATCACCGCCGGGCGATGAAAGCTCTGGTCCTTGGCAAGCAGGCTGATCATTTCGCGGCAGCCGTGGCGAACGGCCATTTCGGCGATGCGCGAGAGGGGGGAAACAATGATTTGCGGCATCAGGATGCCACTCGCGCGTTGATACGCATAGCTTCGATGGCTTCAAACCGTTCGGCGAAGAGTTTCTGCGCCTCGATCGACGGCATCGGATCGATCAGGATCATCTCGCGGGTGATGCCGCGTGGCTGGCCGAAGAATTTGCCTGCTTCCACGAGCGAAAACCCGGCAAGCACGGTCGCCTCGAAATAGGCGGCGATCTGGTCGGCCTTCTTTATCTTCGCCTTGAGCTCTGCAGGCGTTGTCGCGGGAAGCCCGAAGCGGATGTGAATGGCGCCTTCCAACCGTTTCTCGACCACCTTGTAGCCGCCGCCCACCACCGCCTTGAAAGGTGAGATCATATCGCCGATGACATATTCCGGCGCATCGTGCAGCAGCGCCATCTGGCATTCGTCCGGCGTGCCATTGTACTGCCGGCGGAAAATCTCCTCGACCACCAGGCTGTGCTGGGCAACGGAAAAGGCGTGGTTGCCTTCCGTCTGGCCATTCCAGCGGGCAACGCGCGCGAGCCCGTGGGCGATATCGGACAGTTCGACATCGAGGGGCGACGGATCGAGCAGATCCAGCCGTCGTCCGGACAGCATGCGCTGCCAGGCGCGGGCAGACATCAGGCGCTCGCCTCGTCGGCTTCAGCCGGAAATTCAAGCCCTGTCCAGGCGGGTAGCGCAAGTGTCACCGGCACATCGCCCGCCAGAATCGCTTCGCCCGAAGCCATGGCTTGCCCGGCCTTGTCGATACGCACGATCGCTAGAGCGGATCGCCCGATCACGGTGCCGAGCGCGCCGATGGGCCGGTCCTTCACCGTCAAAGGCGTGCCGGTTGCAGGCAGGGCGGTATCAGCCGTGACGATGACGACGCGCTTGCGCGCCGTGCCGCGATGCTGCATGCGCGATACGACCTCCTGCCCGACATAACAACCCTTCCTGAACGAAAGCGCGCCGTTCTTGTCCATCAGCACGTCGTGCGGAAAGGCGTCCTGCAGAGCATAGTCGCTGCCCGCAACCGCAATGCCGCTCGTAACCCGCAGGCGCTCGTGTTCATCGATGCCGCTCGTTTCAGTTTCCGCGCCATAGGTCCGATAAACCGTTTGCCCCGCCTTGGCGAAACGGGCATCGCGATAACCGCCCGATGTCTCCGCGAAATGAATGGTAACCGCGGACGGCGACGTGACAGAGAGCAAGATCGGAAGCCGCAGCTTGTACATCGTGAGCCGCTTCAGCAGTGCCTCGGCCTGGTCTGTCCCGGTTTCAAGCCGGATCGCTTCGCCGTCGCGTGTCACCAAGAAATCGAAAAGGATCTTGCCCTGCGGTGTCAGCAATGCGCCCGGTTTGGCTTCGCCGTCTTCCAATTGCCCGAGATCGGTCGTGATCAAGGCCTGCAGAAAATCCTGCGCACCCTGTCCAGACACGGTGACGACGGCGCGATCGGCAAGAGCAGTGGGTTGCATGGGGTTTATCCTGTTCATCGGTAAACAGGTAGGATTTCAGACGAGCCTGAGCAAGCGCTTTGCGCCGGCGATCAGTCTCCGGCGACGAAAAATTTCCACTGGCCGTCGGGCGTGATGCCGACACGATAGAAATTGTAGTTGCCGCCCTCTTCCATCCCGGCGACATCACCGGCGGTCACCAGCCGGAAGAGATCGACCTTCTCGGGCGCGGTCAGCGAGGAAAGAGACTTTTCGGTGAAATAGGGCCAGACATAGATTTCGTCCGGCGTTCCCTTGTCGACCAGCACGAAGCCTGTCGACAGAACGTCGAGCAGGATCGCCAGAATTTCGATTCCCTCCTGATCGCCGGACAGTCCCTTGAGGACCTCGACGGGATCGGTGCCGTTCTCGCCCACCTGCGTCTGCGTCGGGCCCTTGCCAAGCAGCGGCCGCAGCCGTTCGATGTCACCGGAAGCCGCGGCCTCGACGATCAGTTCGCGCATGCGGGCGACGGCCTGCGGAATTTTCGACACATCGGACAGCACTTCGACGGGAGCGGCCGGTGCCGGATCTTCGACCGTATCGTCCTGTTCGTCGTGAGCTGGCTTGTTCACGAGCGGATCGGGCATCGGGATCTGCATCGGTCCCACGTCATCCGGCTCATCCACTTCGGGGACGTCCTTGCCCTTGTCGTTCTCGTTCACCTGTCCGGGAATCTGCTTGAGCTCGCTGAGCGCAAACGCAGCGTGCGGAAAGAGGAAGGAGGAAACAACGAGCCCGGCGAGCAATAACGCAGAAAATCGAACCGCAACTGGCCGGTTTGCTGACATCTGGCGTAACATGGCTGCCTCGAAACTACTGCAGAGTACGTTCCGGTGAGAATTCTCCGGCCAGCATGCGCTCGCGCAGCGAGTTCAGCATGGCTTCCGCCCCGTCTTCGCCGTGCAGGCGGATCGTCTCGCGCATGGCAAGGGCTATGGCCGCATCGGCGATGATCTCAGGCTCGATGCCATCAGCCATTCCATCCGCCCAGGCTTCATTCTGGTGTTCCAGGGCTGCCTGCATCTTCTCATGAACGATCATGTCGTCGATGTCATTCAGACTGGGTTCCATCATTCGTTCCATGCCGTTTCACGCTCTTTACTTGGCACCTGACTTGAGGTGGCGCCACTTCTTACCACTCTCTTAACGACCTTAGCAGCCTTTTCCCAAAACGACACGGGCTCCTGAAAAAAGAGGTTAATTTCCCGTTAATTTCCAAAGCGGGCGGTTATTTCTGAAGCAAGTGTTGCTCCTTCGGCACGGTATCGCTCGTCGGCGACCACCGCGGCGGCCGTGCAGGCCGTGTAAACGGAGGCAAAAGTCCGGTATCCGCGGTTGAAGGCGGCGGTCATGCGGGCGCGCCTCTGTGCTTCGCCGCCGGCCTCCTTGTCGAGCAGATCCTGCATCGATTGCCGCCAGCCATCTGCCGCCTCATCCTTGCAGAGTGTCCGCAAATAATGAACGGAACCAAGGATCTCCGAAAGGCGCAACAGCCGCGCGTCATAGGGCGCAGGCTTTTCAGCGGTCACCGCCGGGGTGCCGATAACCGGGGTCTCCTGCGCCTCGGCGAACGGCGGAGCTAGAAGAGCCAGCAAAAGAGACAATCGAATGGCCAGGAAGCGGATCATATCCTTTTGAAGCCCCGAATCGCTGCCTGAAGCAAGTTGATTCTCGGCGCGGTGATCATTGCCGGCGAAGCGCTTCGAGTTTTTCCACGCATTCGCGAACGCTGTCTGGGATGGGAAGATTGAAGATTTCAGCGGCCGTGTACCAGCCGATGCCGGCCGCATCATCGCCCGCAACAGCAATAAGGTCCGAATCTGCCTCCACGCTGAAGACCGACAGGAAAAAATGCCGCGCTCCCGGCCCATCCGATTCGCGCGGCGGCAGGTCATAGGTTTCGAAGAGGTGCGGATTGCGTGGCAGGATGCCGGTCTCCTCGTGAAACTCGCGCACCGCCGTTTCTGCCGGCGTCTCGCCGATCTCAGCCCGCCCGCCGGGAAAAGCATACATATCCGCCGACGGCGGATTGGCGCGTCGCACGAGCAGGTAGCGTCCGTCGCGCTCGAGAATGGCGGAGGAAGCGAGCTGGGGAGGGGATGTCATATTCATCAAACCGGGCAAGCATTGTAAACCTTGACCCACCTTAGGCGAAGTGCGATTTGAATTCCATGTGCGGACGATTTGCGCTGACGGCGACACCGGAAGAAGTGGCGGAATTTCTCGACCTCCTGGAGACGGAGGGCTTTCCGGCACGGTTCAACATCGCGCCGACCCAACCCATTCTCGTCGTCATCGCCGGCGATCGCCAGCAGCCGGGCAGCAACCTGCCGGAGCGCGAGGCGCTGCTCGTGCGGTGGGGCTTTACCCCCTCCTGGGTGAAGGATCCACGCGATTTTCCCCTGCTCATCAACGCCCGTGCCGAAACCGCGATCGGCAAGGCCTCGTTCAAGGCGGCGATGCGCCATCGGCGCATCCTCATTCCTGCTTCCGGTTTCTACGAATGGCATCGCCCGCCCAAGGAGAGCGGCGAGCCCTCGCAGGCCCACTGGATACGTCCGAAAAATGGCGGCATCGTCGCTTTCGCCGGTCTCATGGAGACCTGGTCCTCGGCGGATGGATCGGAGGTCGATACCGGCGCCATCCTCACCACGCGCGCCAACGCCCGGATCGCGGATATCCACGATCGCATGCCCGTCGTCATCAAGCCCCAGGATTTTTCCCGCTGGCTCGACTGCAAGACGCAGGAACCGCGCGATGTCGCGGACCTCATGGTACCGGCCAGCGAAGACTATTTCGAAGCCATCGCCGTATCCGACAAAGTGAACAAGGTGGCAAATACCTGCGCCGATCTCCAGGCCCCGGTGAGCAGGCCCGCCGCAACGCCCAAAGAGCCTCCGGCAGACCGTCAGTTGTCGCTTTTTTGAGGGGTCAGGCGAATTGTTTCGGCAGAGCAGGTTTCTTGACCGGCTTTGGCTTGACCTGCAAAGCGGCGGCAAGGACGGCCTTCAGGCCCAGCGGACGGTATTGCTCGACAAGCTCGGCCGCAGCAACACGCTTACCGTGTTTGTCCATCTTATTGCCAGACATTTCAAACTCTCCTTTGATGCTTTCCCTAGCTGGAAGCGCTTCGTTCCAGTGTGTTTTCCACCAAAACGGCGTTCCTTATTGTGCCCCGGGAAACAGGCAGCAATGTGCAAGTGCCTGAAAGCCTTGATTCCCCGGGTGTCCGGCGTCTCCAGATAAGCCCAATCATGACAAAACAATGACCAATTCTCCTCTATCCCAACATATGATGCTGGAACGCGGTTGACCTCTTGACCGGGCGCAAGCGAAGCGCGATAAAGCTGCCCATGAAAACGGTTATCTGCATCATCTGCCGGATTATTATTCGCTAGCCTCAACGCTGGCCTGGCCGTTTTCGTCTCCCAAAAATCAAGATGACAACGCGAAGGTCCAGCCGGGCGGCTGCGTGTATTCGGTGATGCGGAATGGGAGATTTGGAATGGGCGGACTGCCGACATTGAAACTGTACAACACGCTGACACGGGAGAAATCGGCTTTCGCGCCGATCGACCCTCAGAATGTCCGCATGTATGTCTGCGGCCCGACCGTCTATGACTACGCCCACATCGGCAATGCGCGGCCTGCCATCGTCTTCGACGTGCTGTTCCGGCTGCTCCGCCACGTCTATGGCGAAAACCACGTCACCTATGCCCGCAACATCACCGACGTCGATGACAAGATCAACGCCCGGGCGCTGCGCGACCATCCCGGCCTGCCGCTGAACGAGGCCATTCGCCTCGTCACCGAAAAGACCGAGACGCAGTATCTTGAGGACGCCAAGGCGCTCGGCTGCCTTGATCCGACGGTGCAGCCGCGCGCGACCGACAATATCGGTGAGATGATCGACATCATCGAAAAGCTGGTCGCCAAGGGCCATGCCTATGCGGCAGAGGGCGAAGTGTTGTTTGATACCCGATCGATGGCGGACTACGGCCGGCTCTCCAACCGCAATCTCGATGACCAGCAGGCCGGCGCCCGTATCGCGGTCGAGGCGCACAAGAAGAATCCCGGCGATTTCGTGCTGTGGAAACTGTCGTCCGACAGCGAGCCCGGCTGGGACAGCCCCTGGGGCCGTGGCCGTCCCGGCTGGCATATCGAATGCTCGGCGATGAGCCAGCGTTATCTCGGCGAGATCTTCGACATTCACGGCGGCGGGCTGGACCTGATCTTCCCGCACCATGAAAACGAGATCGCCCAGTCGCGCTGCGCCCACGGCACGGATGTCATGGCCAATGTCTGGATGCACAACGGCTTCCTGCAGGTCGAAGGCCGCAAGATGTCGAAGTCCGAAGGCAACTTCGTCACCATCTACGAATTGCTGCACACGGAAAAATTCGACGGCCGCAAATGGCCGGGCGAGGTTTTGAGGCTGGCCATGCTGATGACGCATTACCGCGAGCCGATCGATTTTTCGATCAAGCGGCTGGAAGAGGCGGAGCGTTTGCTTGCCAAATGGCCCGCGGTCAAGGAAATCGGCGGGGCGGCGGATGCCTCGGTGGTCAACGCGCTTGCGGACGACCTGAACACCGTTGCGGCGGTGCAGGCTCTGCACGCTCTCGCCCAGGCGGCCAATGCCAATCCGGCTCTGCTTCCTGCCTTCGCCGCGAGTGCGGCTCTGCTCGGCGTTCAGCCGAAGAAAACCGAAGTGGACGAAGCCCTGGCCTCCGCTGTTGACGCCCTGGTGGCGATGCGGCTGGAAATGCTGAAGGCCAAGAACTTCGCCGAAGCCGATAAGATCCGCGAGGATCTTGCAACCAAGGGTATCCAGCTCAAGGACAGCAAGGACCCGGCGACCGGCGAGCGGGTCACGACCTGGGATGTCAAGCGGTGAGCCTTGCCACCCCCCTCTGTCACTTCGTGACATCTCCCCACAAGGGGGGAGATCGGGGACGCGTGGCGGCGCTTGGGTGCCATCTTGGGTTTTCGGAGTTGCTGAAGTATCGCGTTGGTTTGAAAGCACCCCGCTGTTTCAGTTTGTCGGAGGTCGCGATGTGACGAATGCAGGCGCCGCGACTGATCTCCCCCCTTGTGGGGGAGATGTCACGAAGTGACAGAGGGGGTATCGTGCCGCACGGTGAGGTTTCTTCGCAAATCCGCTCAAACGCCCGGCGCATGCGCAGGGCGATGACGGAGGCGGAGTTGAAATTGTGGAGTGCCCTCCGTGCACACCGACTGATGGGCCTCAGTTTTCGCAGGCAGATGCCTGTGGCTGGCTTCATAGTCGATTTCGCCTGCCCGGCTCATCGCTTGATCGTCGAGCTTGACGGTTCTCAGCACGCAAACGAGGATCGCATTGCCTACGATCAGCAGCGAACGGCGCGCCTGGAGCGAGATGGCTGGACGGTGGTTCGCTTCTGGAATGATGATGTGTTGAAAGACATCGACAATGTCTGTCAGCACATCCTTCTGGTTATCCGGGACGGGCTAATTGCGGAGAAAGAACAATGGGCACCACCTATCGCGTAACATTGCAGAGAGACGCCGAAGGACAGTTCATCGAGATACCAGAGGAGCTTGCGCCTCTGACGGAAAATCTCGTCATCTATCCTGACGGTGACCGGCTCATCATCCAACCAGCAGACGCCGAGCCACCGATCGAGGGCGAAAGCGCCAGCAGTCGACCGCGTTGGAAGGATCACCCATGACTGACCTCGTCCACACCGGCGGCTGCCAATGCGGTGCTGTCCGTTTCCGCGTCGAAGGCACGCTCGGCGACGCCTCCATCTGCCACTGCCGGATGTGCCAGAAGGCGGCCGGGAATTTCTACCTGCCGCTGGTCTCCGTGCGAGGGGCCAAGCTCACCTGGACGCGTGGCGAGCCGAAACGTTTTCAGTCGTCGAATGCGGTGTCCCGCGGTTTCTGCCGCGATTGCGGCACGCCGCTGACCTATGAGGCGCCGGATGGCGTGGCTCTGGCGATCGCGGCCTTCGACAAGCCGGAGGGCATCGTTCCGAAGATCCAGTGGGGCATCGAGGCCAAGCTGCCCTATGTCGACCATATTCCGAGCCTGCCGGGCGAGGACACGATGGCGGATCAGGATGCGGCGTCCTTTCTTGCGACGCTCGTGTCTTACCAGCATCCGGACCGCGATACGGCCGAGTGGCCACCGAAGGAGCGCGAATGAGCATTTCCCGCATCTATACGGGCGGCTGCCAGTGCGGCGCGGTGCGCTATCGGGCGGAAGGCACGCTCGGCGATCCGCATTTGTGCCATTGCCGCATGTGCCAGAAGGCGGCCGGCAACTATTTCATGCCGCTTGCCAATGCGGCGCTCGCGTCGTTCCGCCTCACGCGGGGGGAGCCGAGTTGGTTTCACTCCTCCGAATTCGCCCGGCGCGGATTTTGCGCCGCCTGCGGCACGCCGTTGTTCTATGACATGCCGGGGGCGGATTTCATCAATATCGTGCTCGGTTCGCTCGACGATCCCTACGATGTGCGGCCGTTGACGCAGTCTGGCGTGGAATCGCGCGTACCCTGGTTTTCACATCTGGCGGGACTGCCGGGCGGAGAAACAGATGCCGGCAACAAGTCCGGTGCCGAGCGGCATCTGGCGATCCTTGAATCGAACCGTCAGCATCCCGATTTCGACACTGAACATTGGCCACCGGAGGAATAGACATGACCGAGACCATTCGAACCGGAGGCTGCCAGTGCGGCGCCGTGCGCTTCAGGATTCACGGAGCGCTTGGCCGCCCGTCGATCTGCCATTGCCGCATGTGTCAAAAAGCTTTCGGCGGTTTCTTCGGTCCGCTCGTCACGGTCAAAGGTGAGACGGAGTGGACACGCGGCGAACCCAGCTATTTCCAATCATCGGTGAACATCAGCCGCGGTTTTTGCTCATCCTGCGGCACGCCGCTGACCTACCGCCATCCCGGCGGCCTCGAAATCGCCATCGGCGCTTTCGACGACCGCTCCGATCTCGCGCCGCAGATACAGGTCAATTATGCAGCCCGGTTGCCCTGGGTGACGACGATTTTCGACCAGCCGGTCCATGATGATCCGGACTACTATTCAAAGCAGGAGCAGATCATCTCTTTTCAACATCCCGATCACGACATGGCCGAATGGCCCACCCATGGTTTGAATCTATGACATCAGAACTGCGCACGCTTTATCCGGAAATCGAACCCTACGCGTCCGGCCATCTCGACGTCGGCGATGGCCACGTCATCTATTGGGAAAGGGTCGGCACACCCGGCGCAAAACCCGCCGTCTTCCTGCATGGTGGCCCCGGCGGCACGATTTCGCCAAGCCACCGCCGCCTGTTCGATCCGAAGCTCTACGACGTGACCCTGTTCGATCAGCGCGGCTGCGGCAAGTCGACCCCGCATGCCGAACTTGCGGCCAATACGACCTGGCATCTGGTTGCCGATATCGAGCGGCTGCGCGAATTGGCCGGCGTCGACAAATGGCTGGTCTTCGGCGGTTCCTGGGGCTCGACGCTGGCGCTCGCCTATGCGCAAAAGCATCCGGAACGGGTGTCGGAACTCGTCGTGCGCGGCATCTATACACTGACGAGGGCCGAGCTCGACTGGTACTATCAGTTCGGCGTCTCGGAAATGTTCCCGGACAAGTGGGAGCGCTTCATCGCGCCGATCCCCCAGGACGAGCGCCATGAGATGATGCTCGCCTATCACCGGCGCCTGACGAGCGATCACAAGGCGACCCGTCTCGCCGCCGCGAAGGCCTGGAGCATCTGGGAAGGCGAGACGATCACGCTCTTGCCGGAACCCTCGACCAGCGACAAATTCGAGGAAGACGAGTTCGCCTACGCCTTCGCCCGGATCGAAAACCACTTCTTCGTCAATGCCGGCTGGCTGGAGGAAGGGCAGCTTCTGCGTGACGCCCACAAGCTTCAAGGCATTCCGGGCGTCATCGTCCACGGTCGCTACGACATGCCGTGTCCGGCGAAATATGCCTGGGCGCTGCACAAGGCTTGGGGTCAAGCGGAATTCCATCTGGTCGAAGGAGCAGGCCACGCCTATTCCGAGCCCGGCATTCTCGACAAGCTCATCCGGGCGACCGACCGGTTTGCGGGGAAGGTGTGAACGAGATGGAACTGTCGATGGTTTTGAATCTGCCGCGGGTTACCCCCCTCTGTCACTTCGTGACATCTCCCCCTCAAGGGGGGAGATTGCTCTTTTCCCGCGCTGATTTCGGAGTAAGGGTCGCGCAACACTTGCGGCACATCTCCCCCCTTGAGGGGGGGATGTCGGCGAAGCCGACAGAGGGGGGTAACGCCCCGCAACGACGAAAGACATTGCTCCTTGGAGGAGCCGCATGACCAGAGAACGCATCTATCTCTTCGACACCACGCTTCGCGACGGGCAGCAAACGCCCGGCATCGATTTTTCCGTCGAGGACAAGATCGCCATCGCCAAGATGCTGGACGAATTCGGCATGGACTATGTCGAAGGCGGTTATCCCGGTGCCAACCCGACCGATACGGAGTTTTTTGATAAGAAGCGCACCGAGAAGGCACGCTTCGTTGCCTTCGGCATGACCAAGCGCGCCGGCGTGTCGGCGTCCAACGATCCCGGGCTGACGAGCCTCTTGCAGGCGCAAAGCGACGCGATCTGTCTTGTCGCCAAGAGCTGGGATTATCACGTCCGCGTGGCGCTCGGCTGTTCCAACGAGGAGAATCTCGAGGCGATCCGCACGTCCGTCGAAGCCGTCGTTCAAAGCGGCCGCGAGGCGATGATCGATTGCGAGCATTTTTTCGACGGCTACAAGGCCAATCCCGGCTATGCACTGGCCTGCGCCAAGACGGCCTATGACGCCGGCGCCCGCTGGGTCGTGCTCTGCGACACCAATGGCGGCACCCAGCCGCCGGAAATCCGCGACATCGTCGCCGCGGTGATCGCCCATGGCGTGCCCGGCGCCAATCTCGGCATTCATGCCCATAACGACACCGGCCAGGCGGTCGCCAATTCTCTGGCTGCGGTCGAGGCCGGCGTGCGCCAGGTCCAGGGTACGCTGAACGGCATCGGCGAGCGCTGCGGCAACGCCAATCTCGTCACGCTGATCCCGACGCTCGCGCTCAAGGAAGCCTATAACCGCCGTTTTGAGACAGCGATCGATGCCGATCGGCTGCAGGAGCTGACCCAGCTTTCCCACGCCTTCGACGAACTCCTGAATCGCTCGCCGGACCACCAGATGCCCTATGTCGGCGCCTCCGCTTTCGCCACCAAGGCCGGCATTCATGCTTCCGCGTTGCTGAAGGACCCGCGCACCTACGAGCATGTGACGCCGGAAAGTGTCGGCAATCTGCGCAAGGTCATGGTGTCGGATCAGGGCGGCAAGGCCAATTTCATCAATGCCCTGAAACGGCGCGGCATCGTCGTCTCCAAGGATGATCCGAAGCTCGACAAGCTGATCGCGATCGTCAAGGAACGAGAGGCGACCGGCTATGCCTATGAGGGCGCCGATGCGAGCTTCGCCATTCTCGCCCAGCGCATCCTCGGTTCGGTGCCGGAGTTCTTCCTGGTCGACAGTTTCCGCGTCATGGTCGAGCGCCGCTTCGATGCCAACGGCAAGCTCAAGACCGTCTCGGAAGCCGTGGTGAAGGTCTCGGTCGATGGCGAGACGATGATGTCGGTCGCCGAAGGCCATGGCCCCGTCAATGCGCTCGATTTGGCGCTCCGCAAGGACCTCGGCAAATACCAGTCAGAGATCGAGGATCTGGAATTGGTGGACTACAAGGTGCGTATCCTCAACGGCGGCACCGGGGCGATCACCCGCGTCCTGATCGAATCGGTCGACGCCACCGGCGCCCGCTGGTGGACGGTCGGCGTGTCCGACAACATCATCGACGCGTCCTTCCAGGCTTTGATGGATTCGATCGTGTTCAAGCTGTTGAAGAACCGGGATCAGGCGGGGCTGGCGGCGGCTGAGTAGACGACAAGGGGAGGCGACCGCCGGTTCGCGCTGTGTTATGACTATTGGGGCGTGCGGCGTGACAATATCGAGGAGACTGCAATGAGCGAAATCCATCGGATTACCGTCGATCCAGAGCAGTGCGGCGGCCGCCCGACGCTTCGCAACCTTCGCATCCGCGTCAAGGACGTGCTGGACCTGCTGGCGGCAGGAGCCAGTCATGCTGAGATTCTTCAGGATTACCCCGCGCTCGAAGAGGGCGACGTCCAGGCCGCGCTCGAATATGCCGCGCGCCAAAGCGATCATCCTGTCCTTCACGTCGCGTAATGCGCTTCCTGGTCGATGCCCAGTTGCCGCCGGTGCTCGCGCGTTGGCTGACTTTGCGCGGCTACGAAGCCGCGCATGTCTCTGAAAAGGGAATACAAGCCGCGACCGACCGGCTGATTTGGGACTGCGCTTTGATTGAGGGGTGGGTCATCGTGACGAAGGACGAGGACTTTGCCCAGCACAAGGTGTTCACGCAAGCTGGCCCGGCTGTGGTCTGGATCAGGTGGCCTAATACGCGACGCCACCAACTTCTCGTCCGGTTCGAAGTCGTTCTACCGGCAATTGCCGCCGCGCTTGCGCGCGGCGAAACATTGATAGAGGTCGTTTAAACGGGTCGCAGTACGCCCGTTCACAACACCAGCCTAAACTTCGCAAACCCGTCCGCACCATCCCCCGCATCCTCGATCTTGACGCCCCTGACATCCGCGATCAGTCCGCGCGCCTTCGGGCCGCTCTCGAAAATCGCGGTGGCACCCTCGACCGGCTTGAAGCTCCAGTTGCCGTCCGCCGATGGGTTGATGGTGCCTTCGGCGATGATGTAGCGGACGATGACGTCGCGGTTGGTGTCGGGCGCTGCGAATACCACCTTGTCGGCGGCAATTTCCGGGAACTTGCCGCCGCCGCCGGCGCGATAATTGTTGGAGGCGACGACGAATTTCTGCGTCGGATCGATCGGCTTGCCGTCGAAGGAGAGGTTCTGGACGCGGTTCGATCCCTCGTTCACGGCCTTGCCGTCGTTGTCATATTTGGCCGGCTGCGTGAGGTCGATCTCATAGGTCACGCCGTCGATGATATCGAAGTTGTAGGAGGGGAAGCTAGCGTTCAGCAGAGCCACATCCTTGGCACCCGGCTCGATCGTGTTGAACATGCCGGCTGACATTTCCAGCCAGTTCTTCACCTGCGCCCCGGTGATGACGACGGCCTGAACGGTGTTCGGATAGAGATAGAGATCGGCGACGTTCTTGATGGCGATGTCGCCGGCCGGGACGTCGGTATAATAGTCCGCGCCGCCGCGCCCGCCGGACTTGAACGGGGCAGCTGCCGAAAGCACGGGCAGGTCCTTGTATTCGGTGTCCTTCAGCATCTCCTTGATATACCAGGTCTGCGCATTGGAGACGATCTGCACGGACGGATCGTCCGCCACCAGTGCGAAGTAGGAATAGAGCGGCGCCGAGGTCTTGCCGACCGGCGTGCGGATATAGGCAAGCGTCGCCTCATGCTCGGCATTGGCGGCATTCAGCACATCGGCCCGGTCTGCCACATCGGCGACCACCTTCTTGTCCTCACGGTGATAGATCGGCCGCGCCTCGGTGGTGAAATCGACGATCCTCCAGCTGTTGCCGTCCTTTTCGATGAGCAGGTCGATCAGGCCGAGATGCGAGCCCCAGAAGCCGCCCATCACGGCCGGCTTGCCGAGCAGCGTGCCCTTGGCGGGATCGACGCCCTCGATACCGTCGAAGCTCTTCGGCCCTGGGAAGACGAGGTGCTGGTGGCCGGTGAAGACCGCGTCGATGCCCTCGATGCCGGCGAGATAGAGCGAGGCATTCTCCATCCGCTCGCTCTGGCCGCTGCCGTCGATGCCGGAGTGGGAAAGCGCGATGACGATGTCGGCACCTTCTTCCTTCATGGCCGGAATCCAGGCCTTCGCCGCCTCGACGATGTCGCGGGTCTGTGCCTTGCCCTCCAGGTTCTTGATGTCCCAGAGCATGATCTGCGGCGGCACGAAGCCGATGATGCCGATCTTCAGCGGGCTGGTGGCGCCGGAACCATCGGTCACGATCTTCTCGACGATCGTATAGGGCTTGAAGAACAGCTCGTCCGTCTTCGGGTCGGAGGCGAGCTGTCCTTTAGTCAGGTTGGCGCAGACATAGGGGAAATTGGCCCCGGCGAGCACCTTGAACATGTAGTCGAGGCCATAGTTGAACTCATGGTTCCCCAGTGTGCCCGCCTCGTAACCGAGCACGTTCATCGCCTTGATGACCGGATGCACGTCACCATCCTTCATGCCGCGCTGATAGGCCATGTAGTCGCCCATCGGGTTGCCCTGCAGGAAGTCGCCGTTGTCGACAAGGAAGGAATTGCCGGCCTCGGCGCGGATGGCGTCGATGATCGAGGCGGTGCGGGCAAGCCCCATCGTGTCGTTCGGCTTGTCGCCGTAATAGTCGTAAGGGAAGACGTGGACGTGGATGTCGGTCGTTTCCATGATGCGCAGATGCGCCTGGTTGGCGGCCGCACGCGCAGCGAAGGGATGCAGCAGGATGAGCGCGGAAGTGGCGGCGGCACCGCTAAGCAGCGAGCGGCGGGTTATCGGATGGAGCGCGAGCTTGGATGACATGTGAAGTCCCTTCGTCTGACCCGTCATTGCCTGCCTGAAACCTAGGGTGGGAAGCTGCGGAATGCACCCCGCAAAATATCACCTATTTTCCCGAGGTCTCTATCAGCCTTGCTGTATGCAAGTTCACGGAAATGAATTGGTTGATCAACGGTCTTTGGAGTAGGACGGGTCCCAACGATAAAATCTTGACGGGATGAAGCGCCGTGGCTGATGCGAAACAAACACCGGTGGGGCAAAACGGCGATTCGCCGCGCGGCTTTGCCTTCGCGCTGACGGCCTATCTGCTATGGGGTTTCCTCCCTTTCTTCATGAAGGCTGTCGCGCATATTCCGGCTTTCGAGGTCGTCGCCCATCGGATCGTCTGGTCGGTGCCGCTTGCCGGCGCCGTCCTCATCCTGCTCGGCCGCACGGATGACGTGAAGACCGCGCTGCGCTCGCCGCGCATGTTGAAGATGGCGATGCTGACGGCCGTTCTCATCACCATCAACTGGGGCATCTATGTCTGGGCGATCGGAGCCGGGCGGGCGCTCGAAACCGCGCTCGGCTACTACGTCAACCCGCTGTTCTCGATTTTCCTCGGCGCAGTGCTCTTGAAGGAGAAGCTCAATCCGGCGCAGATCATCGCGATCGTTCTCGCCGCCATCGCCGTCGTCGTGCTCGCCTTCGATGCGGGCGGGCTGCCATGGGTTTCTATCAGCCTGGCGCTCTCCTGGGGCCTCTATGCTTTCTTCCGCAAGACCCTGCCGGTCGGGCCCAATCAGGGCTTCTTCCTGGAAGTGCTGCTGCTCAGCATTCCCGCACTCGGCTATATCGCCTATCTGGAAGCCTCGGGGCAGGGGCATTTCTCCGACACCGGCTGGGCCGATGTCGCCTGGCTCATGGCCTGCGGTGTCGTCACGGCGGTTCCGCTGATGATCTATGCCAACGGCGCCAAGCTGCTGAAGCTCTCCACCATCGGCATCATGCAGTATATCGCTCCGACGATGATCTTCATCATCGCCGTGTTCGTCTTCCACGAGCCCTTCGGTACGTCGAAGCTGATCGCCTTCATCCTGATCTGGGCGGCACTGGCCGTCTATTCGACGTCGATGCTCATGGAAAGCCGCGCCCGCCGCGCGGCGCCGCCAACTCCCGCCGAATAGTTCGGGCTGGGACAGTCAAAAAAATATCAAAGCTTGGAGATGATCGCGGCTTCACCGTCGCGGTCGACATCGCTTGCCCAGTGAGCCAACAACGCCGGAACGACTTCCTCGGCGGCGTCGATGACGAGCGGCTGGACGAGATGGGCGGTGTGGATGAAACCGGCTTCCGCCATATGCTGGATCAGCGTCATCAGCGGATCCCAGAAGCCGTTGATATTGACGAGCACGATCGGCTTGCGGTGACGGCCGAGCTGCGCCCAAGTCATGATCTCGACGATCTCTTCCAGCGTGCCGATGCCGCCCGGTAGGGTGACAAAGGCGTCGGCACGCTCGAACATCTTGTGCTTGCGGTCATGCATGTCCGGCGTGACGATCAATTCGCTGAGCTGTCCCAGCGAATGACGGGTGGCCTCCATATCCATGAGAAATTCTGGTATGATGCCGGTAACGCGCCCGCCATGCGAGAGAACGCCGCTTGCGACTGCGCCCATGATGCCCTTCGTGCCGCCGCCATAGACGAGCCGGAGATGATTCTCGGCGATGGATTTGCCCAGAATGCGGCCGGCATCGATGTAGGATTTATCGCGGCCGGGCTGGGAGCCGCAATAAACGCAGATGGATCGAATCGGGATATTTTTCTCACTCATGGTCCAAAAAGACATCCCACCGCAGCAGGCGTCAAGAAAAATGACGGAAAACAGGGGCGCGGCCTGGCCCGGACATGAGGCGATGCTTGTAGAAAGCGACGGAAATCGTTAGCGTTTTCAGGAATAAGCTGACGATATGTGCAGGGCTGATTCCGTCTGGTTAGGAAAACGGAAAGCGGCAGGCATGTAGGCTTCGGGAGAGTCGTCCTCTGGTGTCCATTTCGGGCGCAGCCGGCTCCCGGCCATTTGGAGATGTGCATGATGAAGAACAAGGCCGGCTGGGTGGCCCTTATCGTCCTGGCAATTGCATCCCTGCTGATGTTTTTCTTTGTCCTGCCGAATATCAACAAAGGCAAGGACACCCTCACTGCCGACGCGCCGGTGGATAGCCCGGCAACCCTGGCCGATACGAAGAGCGCGCGGCCTGCGGCTGAGGGTGAGGCGGCGACCAACACCGGCAAGTCTGCCGATCCGGCTGCCGAATGGACGGTGCCGGGGTTCGATGTCCTGCGTGTCGAGCCGGATGGCTCGACGGTCATTGCCGGGCGGGCTCAGCCCAACACCAAGCTTGAAATCGTCAACGGCGATACGGTCATCGGCACGGCCGACGTCGGCGCGACGGGTGATTTTGCCGCGATCTTCGACAAGCCGCTTGCAGCCGGCGATTATCAGCTGACGCTGCGCAGCGTCGGGGAAAACGGTGTGACCAAGTCCTCGGAAGAAGTTGCTACCGTTTCGATCCCCAAGGACAAGGCCGGCGAACTGCTTGCCATGGTCTCGAAGCCGGGCGAGGCAAGCCGCATCATCACCAAACCGGCGGTCGAGGCAAACTCTGCTGATCCGGCTGCTCAATCCACGACGGCGACAGGCGAAGTCGCAAAGGCAGAGCCTGTTCCCGGCGCATCCGCCACGGTGACGGATAGCGCCGTTTCGGCCCAGACCCCGGCCACGGGAGATGCGGCCGTTCCGGCAACCGGCGAGAACCCGGCTGTCGCTGTCTCTGCCGTCGAGATCGAAGGCAAGAAGATCTTCGTTGCCGGCAACGCCAAGGCCGGCGCGCTGGTTCGCATTTATGCCGATGACAAGCTTGTCGGCGAGATGAAGGCCGACGAGCAGGGACGGTTCGTGGTCGAGGGTACGATCGACCTGCCGGTCGGAAACCACACGATCCGCGCCGACGTGCTGGGCGCCGATGGCAGCAAGGTTGAGATGCGCGCCGCCGTTCCCTTCGATCGTCCGGCCGGCGATCAGGTGGCAGCGGTGGCTCAGCCCAACGCGCAAGGGGCTGTCGCGCCCTTCGAGGGCGGCAGCTTCGATGGTCTGCGGATGGAGGCGACGAAGGCGCTCGGTCTGCTCAAGGGTTTGTACGCGGACGGCAAGGTGCCGACGGCCGAAGAACTGGCGGCAGCACGCTCTGCAACCGAAATCGCGTTGAAGTCGCTCGCCGATTTCAAGGTCGCCGACAATCTCGATGCCAGCGTCAAGGAAATGGCGGCCAAGACGGCCAAGGCCGCGGCCGATGCGCTTGCCATGCTGAAGTCGCTGCCGACCGATGCAGCCAGCGTTTCCGCATCGCTTGGTAAGATCGAGGCAGCGGTCGGCTCGGCGCTGATGCCGCGCACCGACGGCACCGGCGGCAACGCAGTTGCGACCGATACTCCGGCGACGCCGGTACAGAACGATGTCGCAAAGCCGGCAGTGGAAACGGCTGAGAAACCTGCCGCGGAGTCAGCCACACCTTCCGCAGAGTCCGGCGCTGCCGCGACTGCAGGCGGCGACAACGCCGCACCGGCCGAGAAACCGGCAACCGGGCAGGCTGCCGCCGAGCCGCAGACGGTGCAGCAGGCTCCGCTGCAGCAGAGCAAGACCTCGGTGATCATCCGCCGTGGTGATACGCTCTGGCAGATCTCGCGCCGGGTCTATGGTGCCGGCGTGCGCTATACGACAATCTATCTCGCCAACGAGGACCAGATCAGCAATCCGGACCGTATCCTGCCCGGCCAAGTCTTCGGCGTGCCGGACGAAGCCATGTCGGAAGACGAATCGCGGGAAATGCACCGCAAGCGCATGAAGGGTCTGCGCTGATCGCTTTTTACCGGCTGCTCCATTGCGGCCGGCCATCGTGAGACCTATGTGAGCCCAAAAGCGGCGCCTTGAGAGAGGCGCCGCTTTTGATTGGAATTCCATGCACGTGCTTTCATGTCTGTCATCGGCATGACACCTCAGGCACGCAAGGACGGCTGTTGCTGAAAAGGCAGCCGGAGAACGAAGGCGGAAACACACGTGGCAGCGCAGAAGAAGACGGTATCGGCGGACGCAGGCAATCCGCTGCAGACGATCATCAATCTCTGGCCCTATATGTGGCCGAGCGACCGTATAGACCTCAAGATGCGTGTCGTCTGGGCGACCCTCATCCTGCTGGTCGCCAAGATCGTGCTCCTGCTCGTGCCTTATTTCTTCAAATGGGCGACCGACGCACTGAACGGCAAGACCGACATTGTCGGCGTTCTCCCGGCCGTCTTCACCGGCGCCGTGATGCTGGTGCTGGCCTATAACCTGGCGCGTTTGCTGCAGGCGGGGCTGAACCAGCTGCGCGACGCGCTGTTTGCGAGCGTCGGCCAGCATGCCGTGCGCCAGCTTGCCTATCGCACATTCGTCCACATGCACCAGCTGTCGCTCCGCTTCCACCTGGAACGCCGCACCGGCGGCCTGTCGCGCATCATCGAGCGCGGCACCAAGGGCATAGAGACGATCGTCCGTTTCACCATCCTCAACACGGTGCCGACCCTGATCGAGTTCCTTATGACGGCAGTGGTCTTCTGGTGGGGCTATGGCTTCAGCTATCTGCTGGTGACCGCCATCACCGTCTGGCTCTATATCTGGTTCACGATCAAGGCCAGCGACTGGCGCATCTCGATCCGCCGCTCGATGAACGACAGCGATACGGACGCCAATACGAAGGCGATCGATTCCCTCCTTAATTTCGAGACGGTCAAATATTTCGGCAACGAGGAGATGGAAGCCAAGCGTTTCGACCAGTCCATGGCGCGCTACGAGCGTTCGGCGACACAGGTCTGGACCTCGCTCGGCTGGCTCAACTTCGGCCAGGCGCTGATTTTCGGCGCGGGCACAGCGGTCATGATGGTGATGTCGGCGCTTGCCGTCCAGCGTGGCGAACAGACGCTCGGCGATTTCGTCTTCATCAACGCGATGCTGATCCAACTTGCCATCCCGTTGAACTTCATCGGCTTCGTCTATCGCGAAATCCGCCAGGGCCTGACGGATATCGAGCAGATGTTCGAGCTGCTCGAGGTCGAGGCGGAGGTCGTGGATAGCCCGGATGCCAGGGAATTGGTGATCGACCGCGGCGCGATCGCCTTCAAGGACGTGCATTTCGCCTATGATCCGGCCCGTCCGATCCTCAAGGGCATCAGCTTTGAGGTACCGGCAGGAAAGACCGTCGCCGTGGTCGGTCCCTCGGGCGCCGGCAAATCGACGCTGTCGCGGCTCCTCTACCGCTTCTACGATGTCCAGGAGGGCGCCATCACCATCGATGGCCAGGACGTCCGCGACGTGAAGCAGAAGAGCCTGCGGGCCGTGATCGGCATGGTGCCGCAAGATACGGTGCTGTTCAACGACACGATCGCCTACAACATCCGCTACGGCCGCACCTCCGCCACGCAGGCGGAGATCGAGGCGGCGGCGGATATCGCCCAGATCGGTGAGTTCATCGAGAGCCTTCCGGAGGGCTACGGCGCCATGGTCGGCGAGCGCGGCTTGAAGCTGTCGGGCGGCGAGAAGCAGCGTGTCGCCATCGCCCGCACGGTGCTGAAAAGCCCGCCGATCCTCATCCTCGACGAGGCGACCTCGGCGCTCGACACCCGCACCGAGCAGGAGATCCAGACGGCGCTCGATATCGTCTCGCAGAACCGCACGACGCTGGTCATCGCCCACCGCCTGTCGACGGTCATCCACGCCGACGAGATCATCGTCTTGAAGGACGGCGGCATCGCCGAGCGCGGCACCCATGGGGAACTTATCGACCGCGACGGCCTTTACGCCTCGATGTGGAACCGCCAGCGCGAAGCGACCCAGGCCGAGGAAACGCTGAAGAAGGTCCGCGAGAGCGACGATCTGGGTGTCGTGGTGCGCGGTGCAGCGGCGATGTGATAGGGGAGTGAGGAGTGATAGTAAGCAGTGAGCAGTGGATAGCCAGCGTTCTCAGAACTTCTCGCGGCTCACTACTCACTAACGACTACCAACTGCTGCTTTTTCCCTGTACGTCCTAACCGAACGAAAATCTGGAGATCCCTGTTCATGAGCTTGATCAATTCGGTGCGCAACACGCTGGTCCCGGTCCACAAGGAAGGCTATCGCTTCATCGCCGGTTTCTTCGTCGTTTCGCTGCTTCTCGGGTTTCTCTGGGAGCCGCTGATGTGGATCGGTTTCATCCTGACTGCCTGGTGCGCATATTTCTTCCGCGATCCGGAACGCATGACGCCGCTCGATGACGATCTGGTCATCAGCCCGGCAGACGGCCGTGTCTCGTCGATCGCGCTGGTGACGCCGCCGGAAGAGCTTGGTCTCGGCACCACGCCGATGCTGCGCATCTCGGTCTTCATGAACGTTTTCAACTGCCACGTGAACCGCTCGCCGGTGCGCGGCACCATCCGCCGTATCGCCTATCGCGCCGGAAAGTTCGTCAATGCCGATCTCGACAAGGCAAGCCACGAAAACGAGCGCAACGGTCTTGTCATCGAGACGGCGCATGGCGAGATCGGCGTTGTCCAGATCGCCGGTCTTGTCGCCCGCCGCATCGTCTGCTGGTCGGCTGAAAACGATGCGCTGCAGCCCGGCGAGCGCTTCGGCCTCATCCGTTTCGGTTCCCGCCTCGACGTCTTCCTGCCCGAAGGCGCCCAGCCGCGCGTCAGCCTCGGCCAGACGGCCGTCGCTGGCGAAACCGTCCTGGCTGAGTTCGGTTCTGCAAAGGGTCCGGTCATCAGCCGCCGCGGTTGATGGCAGGCGCTCGGTAACGGGAACAGGAGTACGTCATGGAAACGCCCTTTCCGTCCTTTGAACCGAATGGCCCGAACGACGAGGCGCGCGGTCCGCGCCTCAGGGAAATTCCGCTGCGGCTGATCGTGCCCAATATGATCACCGTGCTTGCCATTTGCGCCGGCCTCTCCGGCGTCCGGCTTGCCTTCGAAAACCGCTTTGAACTTGCCGTCGCCATGGTGCTGGTCGCAGCCTTCCTCGATGGTATCGACGGCCGTGTGGCGCGGCTGATGAAGGCGACTTCGAAGTTTGGCGCCCAGATGGATTCGCTCGCCGACATCGTCAATTTCGGCGTCGCGCCCGCGCTCGTTCTCTACGCCTTTGTTCTCGACCAGGCCCGCTCGCTCGGCTGGATTGCCGCGCTGATCTATGTCATCGCTGCCGGCCTGCGCCTTGCCCGCTTCAACGTCATGGCCGAGCGCGAGGTAAAAGCCTCCTGGCAGTCGGAATATTTCGTCGGCGTGCCGGCGCCGGCCGGCGCCATGCTGGTCCTCCTGCCGATGTATCTCGGCCTTCTCGGTCTTGCCCCGGATCGCGTCGTCGCTCTCGTTTCATCCGCCTATACCGTGCTGATCGCCTTCCTGCTGGTCAGCCGCCTGCCGGTCTGGTCCGGCAAGTCGGAAAACCGCGTGCGCCGCGATCTCGTCCTGCCCGTCATCCTCTTCGTCGTTCTCTATGTCGCGACGCTGATGAGCTTCACCTGGGAGACGATGGTGATCACGGCGGTCGGATATCTCATCAGCCTGCCGTTCGGCGCGCGCAAGTGGCAGAAGAAATACGGCGACTGGCCCCTGCATCCGGACCATCCGGTGCCGGTCGACGACGGGTTGCCGGAAGACAAGAAGTAGGGTGTTTGTTGCCATCAAAAAAGCCGCTGCGAGCGACCCGCAGCGGCTTTTTTCATTCTGGTATCCAGTGATCAATCCGGCAGCCGATAGTCGACGATCCGGTTTTCGCGCAGGATGAAGAGCTTGCCGGTCTCCGTCTGGTCCGGGCCGACCAGCGGCAGCAGCTTGGCGGCGACTTCCGAAGGATGCGGCACGGTTGATGGGTCCTCACCGGGAATGGCTTGCGCCCGCATGGCGGTGCGGGTCGCGCCCGGATCGACGCTGAGGATGCGCAGCGGCAGGCGTTGCGTCTCGCCGGCCCAGGTGCGTGCCAGGGCCTCGACTGCGGCTTTGGAGGCGGAGTAAGGCCCCCAAAACGGCTTGCACTTGTGGGCGGCGCTGGAGGACAGGATGAGTGCACGGCCAGCGTCCGACTGTTGAAGCAGCGGATCGACGGAGCGGATCAGCCGCCATGTCGCGGTGACGTTGATGGTCATCACCTTCTCGAACACCTTGGCCTCGACATGACCGATCGGCGAGATGACGCCCAGCAAGCCGGCATTGGCAACGAGGATATCGAGCTTGCCCCAGCGCTCATGGATGGCGCCGCCGAGCTTGTCGATCGCTGCCATGTCGGCAAGATCGAAGGGAACCAGTGTCGCCGGCAATCCGCCGGCGGCCTTGATCGCGTCGTCCAGCTCTTCCAACCCACCGATGGTGCGGGCGCAGGCGATCACCTGGGCGCCGGCTTTGGCCAGTTCAAGCGCGGTGAAATAGCCGATGCCGCGCGATGCGCCGGTGACCAGTGCTATGCGGCCCTTGAGATCGATCATGTCTGGGTGGCTCCGAATTCATTGATGCGGCCCTGCTGTGCCACACGTCTGGGCGAAGACGCAAGACATGGTGCGGCAGGTTCAAGAGCCGAAGGGCAGTTTCCTCGAATCCTTTCCGATTCGAGGAACAGCGTCAGCCGTTGCTGGCAAGAACCGATAGCTTGAGACCGGCAGTCTCGCCATTCTTGTCCAGAAGCCGGGTCGGATAATCACCGGTGAAATAATGATCGGTGAACTGCGGACGGGCCGGATTGCGGTCTTCGCCGCCGACGGCGCGATACAGGCCGTCGATCGTCAGGAACTCCAGCGAGTCGGCACCGATATATTTCGCCATCGCCTTGACGTCGGCATACTGGTTGGCGAGCAGCTTGTCGGCATTCGGCGTGTCGATGCCGTAGAAATCGGGATAGAAGATCATTGGGCTCGCAACGCGGACATGGACTTCGGTTGCGCCCGCATCGCGGATCATCTGCACGATCTTCAGCGAGGTCGTGCCGCGCACGATCGAATCGTCGACCAGCACGACGCGCTTGCCTTCGATCATGGCGCGGTTGGCCGAATGCTTCAGCTTGACGCCGAAGGCGCGGATCTGCTGCGTCGGCTCGATGAAGGTGCGGCCGACATAGTGGTTGCGGATGATGCCATATTCGAAGGGAATGCCGCTCGCCTGGGCATAACCAAGTGCCGCCGGCGTGCCGCCATCCGGAACCGGTACGACCACGTCTGCCTCGACCGGTGATTCCTTGGCGAGATTGATGCCCATGTTCTTGCGCGCCACATAGACGCTGCGGCCGCCGACGACCGAATCGGGACGGGCGAAATAGACGTACTCAAACAGGCAGAGCCGTTCCGGCTGAGGGTTGACCGGCTTGCGCGCATCGATCTGGATCGAACCATCGGGCTGGATTTCGCAGATGATGACTTCGCCGTTCTCGACGTCGCGGATGTATTTCGCGCCAATGATGTCGAGCGCGCAGGTTTCCGAGCAAAAGATCGGCTTGCCGTCGAGTTCGCCCATGACCAGCGGCCGAATGCCGGTGGGGTCGCGCGCGGCAATCAGCTTGGTGCGCGTCATGGCGAGCATCGAATAGCCGCCCTCCATTTGCCGGATGGCGTCAATAAAGCGGTCTGCCGTCGAGCTATGGCGCGAGCGGGCAATCAGGTGAAGCACGACCTCGGTGTCCGAGGTCGACTGACAGATGGCGCCGGTCGCAATGATCTGGCGGCGAAGCGTCAGGCCGTTGGTGAAGTTGCCGTTATGGGCAATGGCGATGCCGCCGACTTCCAGTTCGGCAAACAGCGGCTGTACGTTGCGCAAGGCGACTTCGCCGGTGGTGGAGTAACGGGTATGGCCGATGGCGATCGAACCGGGCAGCTTTGCCAGGATCGCCGGATCGGTATAGTGGTCGCCGACCAGGCCCATGCGCTTTTCGGTACGGAACTGCTTGCCGTCGAAGGTGACGATGCCCGCCGCTTCCTGTCCACGATGCTGCAGCGCATGCAGGCCGAGCGCAGTGAGCGTCGCGGCGTCCTGGTGCCCCAGGATGCCGAAGACGCCGCATTCCTCGTGCAGCGTATCGCCATCGAATTCGTCGTTGATCTCTTCGGATCGCAAATGGGTCATCGCTGTTGGCCTTTATCCTAAGGGCAGGAACGCGTTGCACATATTGTATCGGGTCATCGGCCCTTCAAGCCACAAGGACTTGAGGGAATTGCATGTCATCATTGCAAAATGGACAGAGCCCGCCGGAGCGGGCCCTCGTTTTCCATTGCTCGGCCCTAGCCGTTGGTCGCCGCGCCATTGGTTGCGGGCGTTTCTTCGGCCGGCGGCTGGGTGGTCGCGCCGCCAGTGCCTTCGTTCTCGCCTTCGCCGGTCGTATCCTTGCCGCGCAGGCGGTCGAGGATCGTCGCATCGGCATTTTCCGGCAGCAGCGCTATCAGCTTGCCGCCGAGATTGTCGAGCAGCGGCTTGGATTTCGCTGTCGTCACCCAACCCGGCTGCTGTTGCGGCGCGACCAGCCAGTTGAAGAACAGCATGGCGACGACGACCAGCAGAATACCGCGGGCAGCGCCAAAGAGGAAGCCGAGCGTCCGGTCAAGCGCGCCGATACGGCTGTCGATGATGAAATCGGCGATCCGCATGGTGATGAACGAGATGACGATCAGGGCGACGAGGAAGACCACGCCGGCCGAGCCGATCATCGCGACGGTGTCGCTGCTCGTGTAATTCTTCGCATAGGGCAGGAGAAAGGGGTAGAGGAAGTAGGCAGCGGCCGCGGCGCCGACCCAGCTTGCGACCGACAGCACTTCCCGGGAAAAGCCGCGGACCATTGCCAGGATGGCCGAGAAAAGCGCGACGCCGAGAACGATACCGTCGAGAATTGTAATGGGCATATTGTCCTACTCCGAAACCGCCTGCTGCGCCGCGCGTCCAATCGGACGCGCAAAGGACGCAGCAACCCCTTTGTATCTGCTGCATAGTTTAAATCGAGCGCGATTTAAAAACTATGCAGCGCGACCCCACGCTGATTTTCCGCGAACCATATATCATCACGCCGGAAGCGTCTTTCGATGGTTCATCGTTGAACACTGTTTTCACCGGAATTCGCCGGTTTTACGCGGCGTTTTCCTCAATCATCGTTGTCTGCCTGCTTCAAGGCTCCCTTCGAGCCGGCGATGCGCGCCACCAGATCCGGCAGGCTTTCCATCTCGCTCCAGCTCATGCCGTTGCCCTTGGGCAGGTCGGCGGAGGCGGAGGGCAGGACGGCCTGTGAAAAGCCGAGCTTTTCGGCTTCTTTAAGGCGCTGCGCTGTATGGGCAACCGGCCGGATGGCGCCGGACAGACTGACTTCGCCGAAATAGACGCAATCGGAGGGAAGGGCAAGACCGGCAAGCGACGAAACCAGCGCCGAAGCGACAGCAAGATCGGCTGCGGGCTCGGAAATTCGGTATCCGCCCGCGACGTTGAGATAGACATCGTGCTGGCCGAGCCGCACACCACAATGCGCTTCCAGGACCGCAAGGATCATCGCCAGCCGCGCCCCGTCCCAGCCGACGACGGCGCGGCGCGGCGTGCCAAGCGACGTCGGCGCAACCAGCGCCTGGACCTCGACCAGTACCGGACGCGTTCCCTCCATGCCGGCAAAGACGGCGGCACCCGGAGATTTCGCGTTGCGCTCGCCGAGGAAAAGCTCCGACGGGTTGCTGACTTCGCGCAGCCCCTTGTCCGACATCTCGAACACGCCGATCTCGTCGGTCGGGCCAAACCGGTTCTTGACGGTGCGGAGAATCCGGTAGTGATGGCCGCGATCGCCTTCGAAATAGAGCACGGCATCGACCATATGCTCGACGACGCGCGGACCCGCGATCTGGCCTTCCTTGGTGACGTGGCCGACGAGCACCACCGTCGCTCCCGTCTGCTTGGCAAAACGGATCATCGCCTGGACGCCGGTGCGCACCTGCGTCACCGTGCCCGGGGCCGAATCGACGATGTCGCTCCACAGGGTCTGGATGGAATCGATGATGACGAGATCGGGCCGCTTGCCGTCACCCAGCGTCGCCAGGATGTCCTCGACATTGGTTTCAGCCGCCAGCAGCACGTCGGTATCGGCCGCCCCCAGTCTTTGAGCTCGCAGGCGAACCTGCGCCACCGCTTCCTCGCCGGAAACGTAGATGATCCGATGCTTGCGCCGCGACAATGCCGCTGCCGCCTGCATCAGCACAGTCGATTTGCCGATGCCGGGATCGCCGCCGATAAGGACGGCCGAGCCGCGCACGAAACCGCCGCCGGTTGCCCGGTCAAGTTCGGAAATGCCGCTTTGAATGCGCGGCGCGTCCTCGATCTCGCCGGACAGGGTGGTCAGCGCCACCGGCCGGCCCTTTTTCGGCGTCTTGCCGGGCCCGCCGCCGATGCCGCCCATCGGGTCTTCTTCGACGATGGTGTTCCACTGGCCGCAGCCTTCGCATTTTCCAACCCAGCGGGGATGAACGGTGCCGCAGTTCTGGCAGATGAATTGTGTCCGGGCTTTCGCCATCAAATTTCGCTTTCGGGGAAGTCTTCGGAGGATATGTCCTGGCGGCCGTGGAGGATGCGGACGATGAAGGTATGGGATTCCTCGATACGGAAATAGATGCAGCGGTCGCGATAAGGCAAACCGCGGAGACTCTGACCGATTTCATCGCGCGTCACGCCTGTAAAGCCGCTGCGTGCGATTGAACGAATTTTCAGGTTAATGTCGAGAATGAAGCTGGCGGCCGCGTCTGGATTCCTTGCCGCGATATATTTGAAGATTGAACGAAGGTCCGCACGAGCTGCCCGCGAGAAGATGGGTTTGCGGGACTTAATCGTCATGCTGCCCGTGCATTATATCGTTCAGCAGCGCCTCGCCGTCTTTGTACTCGTATACGCGGCCAGCGGCGATGTCGTCGTCGCCTTCCTTGATCAGCCGCTTCAACTCCGCAAGCTTCGTCTCATCCCGCTCCAGCAGCCGCAATCCCGCGCGCACGACTTCGCTCGCATTGTTGAAACGGCCGGACCTCACCTGCTCCTCGATGAAGCCGTCGAAGTGATCGCCGATGACGAAGGATTTTTTCGCGTTGGACATGGGGAAACTCCTTTGCCGTCAAACTAACACAAGGTGGGAACAGTTCCTACCTGTCTATGACTCGATATAGGTGCGATCATAGCGATGCCCAAGACTCGTCAGCATCTCGTAGCCGATCGTGCCGCCAGCCCGCGCCACATCGTCGACCGCGACGTTATTGCCAAAGAGCTCTATGTAGTCGCCCGGACGGACCGCATTTTCCGGCAGGTCGGTAACATCGAACAGGCTCAAATCCATCGTCACGCGTCCGAGGTGCGGAACTTTATGGCCGTTAAGGAAACCGAATGCGCCCGACGGTCTCGCCTGCCGCAAGGTCACGCCGCCGCCCGACACCGAGCGGTGATAGCCGTCCGCATAGCCGATGGCGACGATTGCCACGTGGCTGTCGCGGGAAAATTGCGCCGAGGCGCCGTAGCTTGCGGTTTCGCCTGACCGGACGCTGCGAATCTGGATGATGCGGGCCTGCGCCGTCACCACAGGTTTCATCGGATTCGCTACGCCGTTGACAGCCTCGCCGCCATAGACGGCAATGCCGGGGCGGGTCAGGTCGAAATGGAAATCCGGTCCAAGGTGAACGCCGGCCGAGTTGGCCAGGCTTGATTCGATACCTTCGAAAGCAGCGGTAACTGCCCGGAATGACTCGAGTTGCCGGCGGTTCAGCGGATGGGCCGGGTCGTCGGCGCAGGCGAGGTGGCTCATCACCAGGATGGGCGAAAAGCTTGCCGGGCGGGCCGGGTCGTTTGCCAGCGCCAGAGCCTCGGACGCGTTCAGTCCCAGCCGGTTCATGCCGGTATCCACATGCAGCACGCAAGGGTGATCACCGCGTTCCGACAGTACCGACATGAAGAAGGCCAACTGTTCTTCGGAATTGATGATCGGAACCAGGCTGTTGTCGAAGAAAAGCTGCTCGTTGCCGGGCCACATGCCGGCGAGGATGTAGATGCGCCCGTCCGGCACCAGCGGACGCAGTTCCGCGCCCTCCTCGGCATTGGCGACGAAAAAATCCCGGGCACCGGCGGCGTAGAGCGTTTCCGCGGCCGGCTCGATGCCGATGCCATAGGCATTGGCTTTCAGCACCGCCGCAGCCCGCGCCTTGCCGGACAGTTTGTCCATATTGCGCCAGTTGTCGGCAAGCGCACCGAGATCGATAATCAACCGGTTGGAGGCGGCATCAAATGCGGGAAGGGTGGAGGAGGGATCGTGCGATTGGGCCATGGCAAAAGGGATACAGCCAAGCGTCCCCAACTGCAATTGCAGCGTTCGCGGAAGCAGCAAGTCTGTAGCCGCTTCCCGGCGTATTTTTCACAGCGGCAACCGGCGGTCTTCCCGCCGGCAACCATTCGCCGATTACATGAACGACGAGGTCAGAATCGGCTCCACTTCCATGAAGCCTTCGTAGATCATCTTCAGTGCAACGAAGAGGATGATGGCGAGACCGACATAAGAAATCCAGTGATAGCGGTGCAGCAGCTTGGCGATAAACGATGCGGCGACACCCATCAGCGCGACGGACACCGCAAGGCCAATGATGAGGATGTTGGGGTGTTCGCGCGCGGCACCGGCAACGGCGAGCACGTTGTCGAGCGACATCGAGACGTCGGCAACGACGATCTGAATGGCGGCCTGTTTCAGCGTCTTGCGCGGCGCGCGATTGCCGACCACGCCGTTTTCGTCGATATCCTCACCGGTCAGCGTTTCCAGACCTTGGGCTTCTTCCTTCGCGGTGGTTCTGATTTCACGCCACATCTTCCAGCAGACCCACAGGAGCAGGATGCCACCGACGAGCAGCAGGCCAAGAATTTCGAGCAATTGTGTCGTGAGCAGCGCAAAGGCGATACGCAGCACGGTCGCCGCCGCGATCCCGATCAGGATCGCCTTGCCGCGCTGCTCCTTGGGAAGACCGGCTGCCGCCAGACCGATGACGATGGCGTTGTCGCCTGCGAGCACGAGGTCGATCGCAAGCACCTGCAGCAGCGCGATTAAGGCGTCCATGAAGAGATTTCCCCAGACTAGAGACGTTGGACCACGGCCATTGCAGCCGCGGCTATTCAGCTAATTTTGTTTTCGCTTATCCGGAAGTCCGGCAATTTGCAACGTGGCGAACCCCATTGACCCTCCGGAAGCGGTCTTTTCCAATCAATGCTCGTACTGTGTGAAGGACGGATCGGCGAGGTCGGTGAAGCGGGTGAATTCCGACTGGAAGGCGAGCTTGACGGTGCCGGTCGGCCCGTGACGCTGCTTGGCGATGATCACGTCGGCGGTGCCCTTCACCTTTTCGAACTGCATCTTCCACTCTTCATATTTCGGATCGAACTCGTCGCGCGGCTCCATGTTCTTGACGTAGTATTCCTCGCGGAACACGAAGAGCACGACGTCGGCGTCCTGCTCGATCGAACCAGATTCGCGAAGGTCGGAGAGTTGAGGCCGCTTGTCCTCGCGGCTTTCCACCTGGCGGGAGAGCTGGGAGAGTGCGATGATCGGCACGTTCAGCTCCTTGCCTAGTGCCTTCAGGCCCGTGGTGATCTGGGTGATTTCCTGCACGCGGTTGTCGCTCGATTTGCCGGAGCCGGTCATCAGCTGGATATAGTCCACCACGAGGCAGTCGAGACCGCGCTGACGCTTGAGGCGGCGGGCACGGGCGGAAAGTTGGGCGATCGAAATACCACCGGTCTGGTCGATATAGAGCGGCACCTTCTGCATATGTTGAGAGCATGCCACGAGCTTCTCGAAATCGTGCTCGGAAATATCGCCGCGGCGGATCTTCGAGGAGGAGACTTCCGTCTGCTCGGAAATGATACGCGTTGCCAGCTGCTCAGACGACATTTCGAGCGAATAGAAACCGACGACGCCGCCGTTCTTCGCCTTCATCGAACCGTCGGCCTGCACTTCGCCTTCATAGGACGCAGCGATGTTGTAGGCGATGTTGGTTGCAAGCGAGGTCTTGCCCATGCCCGGACGTCCGGCAAGAACGATCAAGTCGGAGCGCTGCAGGCCGCCCATGCGGGCGTCGAGCGAGTGAATGCCGGTCGAGATGCCTGAGAGCGAACCGTCGCGCTCGAAGGCCTGCCCCGCCATGTCGATCGCCAATGCCACCGCGTCGTTGAACGACTGGAAGCCGCCATCGTAGCGGCCGGTTTCAGCGAGTTCGAACAGGCGGCGTTCGGCATCCTCGATCTGGCTCTGCGGCGGCATGTCGAGCGGCGCGTCATAGGCGATGTTGACCATGTCCTCGCCGATGGTGATCAGTGAGCGGCGCAGTGCCAGATCATAGATCGCCCGGCCGTAATCTTCCGCGTTGATGATCGAGACGGCTTCCGAGGCGAGACGGGCGAGATATTGCGCCACCGTCATGTCGCCGACCTTCTCGTCGGCCTTCAGGAACGTCTTGATGGTGACCGGGTTGGCGGTCTTTCCCATGCGGATGATGTCGCCGGCGACCTCGAAGATCTTGCGGTGCAATGGCTCGTTGAGATGAACCGGCTTCAGGAAGTCCGAGACGCGATAGAAGGCATCGTTGTTGACGAGAATGGCGCCCAGGAGCGCCTGCTCGGCCTCGAGATTGTTCGGCGCTTCGCGATACTGTGCTTCGGCCTGATCCTTGGCAATGGGGACAAGTCTGCGCGCTGCTTCGTTCATGGCGTTCCGTCTCTGTCTCGCGTGGTCTGATGGTTGCGGTACCCGATTTGCGAGCGTTGGGGCCAGGGGTCAAGTGTATCGCTGCAACAGCCGCCGACGCATTTGATCCGGGGGCAAGCCGTCACCGTTGTTCACAGGGTTCCGCTGCTGAACGCGAAAAATCTGTCGATACGGGCATTGGCTATTGACCGGATTTCTGATGCGAATCGCTGTCGTCAGCGGTTATTCTAACCTCGGTTCGAACCGGTCACAGGATTTTTTGGCGGCAACTGTCCGGCTGTCCACCGTTCAGGATGCAACCGCCCATCCTCAGACGCAGAAAGGCCCGCGGACGGGCCGCGGGCCTTTTTGTTCAAAACAGGCGCTGCGATCGGCGCCGCGTGCTTTTAAGAAGCTTATTCTTCTTCGGCTTCGAATTCAGCTTCCGGGTTGAAGAAATCTTCCGGCTTCAACGCGTCTTCGTCAACGCCGTAGATGGCGTCGGCAGAGGTGAGGCTTTCGCCCTTGAGCTGGCGTTCTGCTTCTTCAGCCGAACGGGCAACGTTCATCTGAACCTTGATTTCGACTTCGGCATGCAGGTGCAGGACGACGTCATGCAAGCCGATCGTCTTGATCGGGTTGTTGAGGTCGACCTGGTTGCGGCCGATGTTGAAGCCTTCGGCACCCAGAACTTCAACGATATCGCGAGCAGCGACCGAACCGTAGAGCTGACCGGTTTCGCCAGCCGAGCGGACGACGACGAAGGACTTGCCGTCCAGCTGTTCGGCAACGGTCTGGGCTTCGGACTTGCGCTCGAGGTTGCGGGCTTCCAGCGTCGCGCGCTCGGCTTCGAAACGCTTCTTGTTGGCTTCGTTGGCGCGCAGCGCCTTGCCGAGCGGCAAGAGGTAGTTACGGGCAAAGCCGTCGCGAACCTTGACGGTTTCGCCCATCTGGCCGAGCTTGGCGACGCGTTCGAGAAGAATGACTTGCATGGTGATGTCCTTTCGTTTGTCTGTTCAGAGGTCTTTTGTTTCAGTGTCAGTTGTTTTCCCTGCCGGCGACAGCGCGATGGCGCGCCGCGTGTCCATCAGACCCGACAGGAGAAAGAAGAATGCCGGCACCTGGAAGATCAGAACCGACATGTAGCCGATCCACAAAACGGGCAGCCGCCAGGACTTGCCGCGCGTGCGGAAATGGAAGACGGCGAACCCGGCAAGCAGGAAGCCCGCGCCGAAGGTGCCGCAGATGAGCGCGCCGATGATGGCCGGTGTGCCGCCCATGAAGGCGAGAACCAGGCCGCCGAGGAAGGCGAAGATGGAATAGCGGTGCATGCGCAGCGTCGATGGCATGTCCTCGCGCGGGCGCAGGCCTTTGCCTGAGGTCTGGACGATGCGGCTGGCGATGTAATAGGCCGCAAACAGGATCATCACCCAGAGGGCGCCGAACAAGAGCGGCCAGGCGACCTGGAAGAGGGACTTGATCTGCTCGACCACCGCCGGAGCAGGGTTGAGCAGCGGGTCCTGCGCCTTCATCGCGATCAGCACCTGATCGACCACGATGCTGGCGAAACGGTCATCATATCCCAGCGCCGCGCCAATGATGATAGCCGCGACCGTGACCAGCAGCACGAGGTGGGCGAGGATATCGGAGAGCGGATACCAGGCAAGCGCGTCCTTCGGGCCACCGATCTCGGAAGCCGGCCGTGCCAGATTGGCGAGGTGGCTGAGCCAGGCGGCCGGCGCAAGCATGAGGATCACGACGAAAAAGGCAGACAATGGGGAGGCAAACAACGCAAGGCCGAGGCCCGCGACGACAACGGCAACGGCGGCGGCGGCATTGCCCCAGCCGAGGCCGGCGATGAGAACAGGCAGCGCGGAAGCGATAACGAGCAGGATGGCAAAATACGACTGCGGCGTCGCCCCGAGCAAAAGCAGGGCGGCGGTAATGCCGGCAAGCGCGCCGGTCAGCAGCGATGTTGCATTCAGTGTCTTCACGGGTCGCTGTCCTGCTTATCAAGCAGTTAGAGGCGTTTCCTGATGAAGGAACGAAGCCTCAACATGGGTTTTAGCGCAAGTTTGCGCCGGCGTTTCCGATCCGCGCCCAACGCGGAAGGGAGAAGGTGAGGCGATGCCGGATGGCCGTTCGCCTCACCTTGAGTCAGCTTCCGTCGAGTCAACAGACTGACGGACGGTCAAGTCTTAGGACATGACGTAGGGCAGGAGGCCGAGGAAGCGGGCGCGCTTGATGGCCTGGGCCAGTTCGCGCTGCTTCTTCTGGGAGACTGCCGTGATACGCGAAGGAACGATCTTGCCGCGCTCGGAAATGTAGCGCTGCAGGAGACGGATGTCCTTGTAGTCGATCTTCGGAGCGTTGGCGCCGGAGAAGGGGCAGGTCTTGCGACGGCGATGGAACGGGCGGCGTGCCGGAGCGGACAATGTATCAGCCATGATCTTTTCTCCTTATGCCCGGTCTTCGCGCGGACGGCGCGGACGGTCTTCACGATCACCACGGTCCGGGCGCGGACCACGGTCGCCGAAGCCGCCACGGTCAGGACGGTCGCCATCGCGGCGCGGACGGTCGTCGCGGTCGCGCTTCTGCATCATGGCGGACGGGCCGTCTTCATGCTTCTCGACAGCGATGGTCATGTAACGAAGAACATCTTCGTTGATGCGCATCTGGCGCTCGACTTCGTGAACGGCCGGTGCCGGAGCATCGATGTCCATCAGAACGTAGTGAGCCTTGCGGTTCTTGTTGATGCGATACGTCAGGGACTTGAGGCCCCAGTTTTCGACGCGCCCGACTTTTCCGCCGTTAGCTTCCAGTACACCCTTGTACTGTTCGACGAGAGCGTCGACCTGCTGAGCGGAAATATCCTGCCGGGCAAGGAATACATGTTCATAAAGAGCCATGATGGCCAAGCCTTTCTTGCGTTAATCGTCACCCGGACCCCAGCGGCTAAGCCTCAACGACTGTTCTATTGGCTGCGGACAGCCGGCAAGAAAGTGTTGTTTCGAGACGGTCGAGAGCGGAGACACGGGAGGCTGGACCCCTTTAGGTCCTGACAGGTTTCTAAGGGAAACCGGCCCTCCGTTCAGCCACCAGCCAGAAGACCGGATGTTGCGAACAGCGCGCTTATACGCATTTTCGGCCAGGAAGCAAGGGGCGAGGGGAAATTAGCACGGGGCCGCGTGGCCTGCGCGCTCCATCCGTAGCGCTATTCTACGTACACGCTCGGTGGATGCCTGCCGCACGGTCCTCGCGACGAAGTCGGATTTGCCGCCAGTGTAGAATTTCCAATCGCCATCTGCCTCCGCTGCCAGCTTGCCCTTCAGTGCTGCATATGCGGCGGCGGCGTCCGGGTGCGTGCGGAGCCAGTCCCGAAACAGGACGCGGTTGTCGTGCGTGACGTTTCCCGGCCCGCAGAGGTAGAGGCGGGTCCCATAGGATCGGTGACCCGAGGTGAAGGTCCACATGCCATCGCCGTAAGGATCGCCATGAAAGGTAAACTCCGCGAGCGACTTCACGCGCTCGACCGCAGCAGGGACCAGTGTTTCACTGAGAAGCACTGCATCGATGTCGATCTTCGGCTTCGCCGGCAGGCCGACGACCGAGGTGCTCCCGATATGGTGGATATCGTTCACCATATCGCCGATAAGCGTCAGTATCCGAGACTTGTCCCGCTCGAATAGCCCAGGCCATGCCGGATCGTAATCGACAACCTTTATTGTGCTCATTTTGGGCATCATATGGTTCAAGTTATGGTTGCACAGTGCCCGATTCTCAAAGCGCGCGGAAGTGGGCAACGCCTTCGTCCACGCGCGGAAAACCGCCGTGGTTTTCAAAGAGCAGTTCGGACGGGGTGCTGAAAGCTGCCTCGTAGGAATAGAATAGGTGACACCTTTCGGCGCCCCGTTCGGCGGTTTCTGCCCGCAAACGCGTTCCGCTACGGCCTCGTCGGCCCTCTGCGCGATTGCATGCCCGCAGCAGCAGCAGCAGCATCGGCCTGCGGAGGGGAACCTTCTTGCGAACCCCGGCCTCGGGGACTTCCGTCCTTTCCCCGAACCCGGCGCCGGCCCCGCCTGGCTGCCACGGCTGGCAGTGTATCCGAGGGCGGGACGGGGGCGAGTATGGCATGGGCGCGAGGGGCAGGGATGAGCGGGGATGATTGAGGCCGAGGGTATGCCGCACCGGAGCCTGTCGCGGCCTGGGCGTGGATCCTCGGGTCAGGCCCGAGGACCCACTTCCAAGCCTTAAAGCGGCAAACCCTCGACCGCCTCATCCCCGCAGTGGACTGACCAGTCGCGCCCGGCGCGGATCGGCGGGTGGGGGCGCCGTGAAATTTTCCGCGGGTGCCGGGCGGCCGACGTGGTAGCCTTGCACCTGGTCTATGCGGAATTCCTGCATGAGCCTGAGCTGGTCATCGGTTTCCACGCCTTCGACGAGGATATTGTGGCCGCGATTTCGCACGAGGCCGATGATATCCTGGAGCATGGCCTTGCCGCGCGGGGTGCCGCAATCGTGCAGGAACGAGCGGTCGATCTTCACCGTGTCGAAATCGATCAGGCGAAGCCACGAAAGACCGGCAAAGCCGGTTCCAAAATCATCGAGCCAGATCTTGATGCCCAGCGTCTTCAGGTCGCTGATGCAGCGGAGAATGTCCGAATGCATCTCCATCTCGAGACCTTCGGTGATCTCCAGCGCTAGCCGGCCGCCGGCGACGCCTGTCTCTCCGAGGATCGCAGCGACGGAGGCCGCAAAGCCGGGGGCCTTGAGCTGAATTGGCGAGACGTTGACGCTGACGACCGGCACGTGGTCGTCCATCAGGAGTTCGCGGCACACCGTCCGTATGGCCCAGCGCCCCAGCTCCAGGATGGCGCCGGTTCGTTCCGCGACGGGAATGAAAAGGCTCGGCGTCACCGCGGTGCCATCCAGCATTCTCAGGCGCATCAGCGCCTCGACGGCTTCGATCCGGCCCGACACGGCGTTTCTTATCGGCTGATAGACGAGGGAAACGAGTTTCTGGTCGATCGCGATCTTCAGCAAAGCCGCGACGTTCTCGCTCTCATCGCTGCTCTGGGGATCGTTCGGATCGAACAGGCGGACGCAATTGCGACCGCTTGCCTTGGCTGCATAAAGCGCGCGGTCCGCCTCGTGGATGATCTTCTCGAGCTTCGTACCCGTTTGATTCCTGGTAAACGAGGCGCCAACGCTGACGGTGACGATCGAGGTCCCATCCCGCCGCTGCCCATGCGCCAGAGCCAGGTCCTCGACCGTGCGACGAATGGCTTCTGCAAGATCCGCCACCCGCTCGCCGGTGTCCAGGCGAGCGAGAACGATGAACTCTTCGCCGCCATAGCGTCCGATCGAGCCGCCGTAGGGACTGATCGAGGCCTCGAGTGCATTGGCGACGAGGATGAGGCAGCGATCGCCCTCCTGATGGCCGTAGCAGTCGTTGTATCTCTTGAAGAAATCGACGTCGATCAGGATTGCTGCAAAGTTCCGGCCGGATTTTTGCCAGTCGTCCCAGTAGTAACGCAGCCTCTGGTCGATTGCCCGGCGATTTGCAAGACCCGTCAAGGGATCGGTGTTCGACAGCCTCAGCAGAGCTTTTCCCCGTTCGGATGCCTCGTTGTGCTGAACCTTCGCCTCCAGGGCGTTGAGGAAGACCTTGTAGCGTTCCCTGTTGAGCTTCCAGTTCACATAGGACGTGAAGACGAAGCAGGAGGCGCAAAAGGTCCCGAATGCCAGCTTGTAGGTGGGGTCCATCGGTGGGAAGGACAGCAGAGCGGCCAGGAAAATGAGGAGAATGACGACCGATGCAACGACTGAAAGGCGAAAGTGGAAGCTGAAGAACAGGTTGACGCTCATCATGAAGATGGCACCGAAGACCATGTAGTAGGATATGCTCTGAATATCCGATGTCATCATGGCCGTGCATAGCCAACCGGCATAGGCAAGGATAACCGCGCACGCACTGGTGGCATCGATCGCGTTCGCGCTGGCATTCAAGCGGACCTGTATTTCGAGCGCGGCGATTGCGACGATGCCGACGGCGAAGCGGGCGGCGATCGCGTAGAGCGCGACGTCCGGAACGAGCAAAATGTCGGTGATCGAAAACAGAAGATAGGCGGCGACGGCGATCCAGAGTCCTTGTCTGGTGGCCTGCCTGCGCGTGCTTTGGCCTTCCTCCCGATAGAGCGCACGAAGCTCCGCCGAGGCCGGTCTCGGCGGCTCGGTATGGAGATCGATTTCAACTACGTCGGCCAACGTGTGCTTCATGCACTTTCCATTGCGTTGCGTCGCATTCTCTAGAGCTTGAGGTCTCTTTCCAACAGTCGACGCTGTCTCAGTCGCCCCACGCCGGCCATCCGGATAGGCAAGCTATCAGGAAAGGGCAGCAGTTTTCGGCACAATAGGACAGGTGCATTAACTTTTTCTGAACTTGGCGACGAGCGTCGACGCACCCGCGGCGGAGTCAACCGACACGCGAGTGCATTAACCATAACCCGCGAAAACGGGGTCGCTCGGATTGGCACTTCATCTATTTTTCACCATTATATTAATGATCTATTAACCCACGAGGTTCGAGTGTCCCAATTTAACATTGCCTTCGACGGCGAAAGCCTGATTACCCCCCAAGCCATCATCACCGAACTTTCCCCCGCCAAAACCGACCGACACGATGATCAGCTCGCAACAGCGAAAGCTGAACTCGCGCTCGTGCTGGCGATTGCCCTGCAGCAGATCGAAGAACGCCGCGATCCGGCGCAGACCGTAAAGCGGCTTATCGGGGCGCTTCATGAGACGCGCAACAAGTTCGAACCAAGCGTCTGGCAGGCGCTGATCCCGATCGTGCAGAGCCATCCGTCGGCGAAGATCTTTCAGCAGGATCCGTTCACGCGCTGGTCTTTCGAGAAGCCGCGCGGTTATTCCGGTGACGCGAGCTTGATCGACTTCATCTATGGCCACCCGGCCGTTGCGCACGAAGTCGCAAAATCCACGCCGCTTGGGCTCGGGATTTATGAATATACCAGGAACGCGCCCGGCCCCGTCGCGGTCAGGGAGCGGCGTGACATTCTGACCCGCTACGTTGACGAGATCGCCGCGGAAAAAGGCCCCGAAACCGAGATACTCACGGTCGCCGCCGGCCATCTGCGGGAGGCCGACAGCTCGGTCGCGCTCCAGGAAGGGCGGATCAGGCGGTGGGTCGCTCTCGATCAGGATCCTCTCAGCATCGGATCGATCACACGGGATTTCCAGGGCACCTGCATCGAGGCGATCGATGGTTCGGTCCGCGGGCTGCTCAGCAAGAAGCATCAGCTTGGCAAGTTCGATTTCATCTATGCCGCTGGCCTCTATGACTATCTCGCCGACAAAGTCGCGATCAAGCTGACGCAGGCCTGCATGGATATGCTGAAGCCGGGCGGCGTCTTCCTCTTCGCCAATTTCGCCGACGACATGGCCGACGATGGCTATATGGAGTCCTACATGAACTGGGCGCTGCTGCTGCGCTCGGAGGCGGACATGTGGAATGTCATCAATTCGAGCGTCGAGCGCAACAGCGTTGACGCGAGTGTCTGGTTCGGCGCGAACCGGAACATCGTCTACGGCACGATCAGGCGTTTGTGAACGTTTGAGTTTAGGCTTTGCGATGGCCTGCTGCGCGCAGCGGGCCATCCTGGTGTGGGATCAGAAGGTTGGCCGCAGCCATGATGCCTGTCTCACACCGTCTCCTGCTCCAGGCAGCCATTGACCGGCTGCGTTTCGGTATTCTTCAGATCGGCGCCGGGAACTGCCGATGCAGATGCCCGATCCCTTCCATCACCGCCGCCGACAGCTTTACATCCTTGGCGCCGATATCCGTCTTCAACTGCGCCATGCTCGTCGCGCCGATAATGACCGAGGTCATGAAGGGGCGGGTGAGGCTGAAGGCGAGTTGCATCTGGGCGAGATCGAGGCTGTGGGCGCGGGCGAGTTCGGCATAGGCGGCGACGGCGGGTCCCTGGTATTCGGTGTAGCGGCCGCCAAGGTCGCCGTTGATGGAGAGGCGGGAACCTGCAGGGCACGCGCCGTTGAGATATTTGCCGGTCATCAGGCCGGCTGCGAGCGGCGAATAGGCGAGCAGGCCGATATCCTCGTGATGGCTGACTTCGGCGAGGTCGAGATCGAAGGCGCGGTACAGGAAGTTGTACTCGTTCTGTATGGAGGCGATGCGCGGCAGGCCGTGTTTCTCGGCAAGCGACAGCATCGTCATCGCGCCCCAGGCGGTGTCGTTCGACAGGCCGACGGCGCGGACCTTGCCTGCCTGCACGAATTCTCCGAGCGTTTCGAGGATCGCCAGAAGTTCACCCGGCACAGTCGACCTGTCCTGCTTCGACGGATTGTAGGTCCAGGCGTTGCGGAAGTGGTAGTGGCCGCGGTTCGGCCAATGCAGTTGATAGAGATCGACATAATCCGTCTGGAGCCGTTTCAGGCTTTCATCGAGCGCGATCCGCATGGTGGCGGGGCTCATCGGGCTGCCGCCGCGGATATAGGGGCGTCCGGGACCGGCGACCTTGGTGGCGACGACGACGTCATCGCGTTTTCCGCGCGCCTTCAGCCACGTGCCGATATAGGCTTCCGTGCGCCCTTGCGTTTCGGCCGAAAGCGGCGTCACAGGATAGAGCTCGGCCGTATCGATGAAGTTGATGCCTTCGTCAACCGCGTAGCCGAGTTGCTCGTGGGCCTCGGCCTCGGTGTTTTGCGAGCCCCAGGTCATGGTGCCAAGGCAGATTTCGGAAATGCGGATGCCGGTGCGGCCGAGTGTCTTGTAGCGCATGGGAGTGCCTCGATCTGGTTCGGCGGCGAATGTAGTGGCTGTTTGTTGCGGCGCAAGAGAAAAGCGCGAGACTATGCACAAAGGCCGATATGGATGCACAAGCCTTGACTCGCAGGGCAGGAATGTGAATGGAGAGGAAAAAGCCGATGCCCGTCCTCTGTTTCGGGCGAAGCTTGCACATTCAAACTGCGCGGTTGTCGCCGTGCGTGGCGGAGGGAAAAACCTCATGGCAATCGCATTCACATTTCCAGGACAAGGCAGTCAGGCGCTCGGCATGGGCAAGGATCTGGCCGACGCCTTTCCGGAGGCCGCTGCCGTCTTTGCCGAGGTCGACGATGCGCTGGGGCAAAAGCTCTCCGACATCATGTGGAACGGGCCGGAAGAAACGCTGACGCTGACGGCAAACGCCCAGCCGGCGTTGATGGCGGTCTCGATCGCCGCGCTGCGCGTAATGGAAGCCAAGGGGCTCAATCTGACATCCAAGGTCGCCTATGTCGCCGGGCATTCGCTCGGTGAATATTCCGCGCTCTGTGCCGCCGGAACCTTCTCGCTTGCCGACACGGCGCGGCTCCTGCGCATCCGCGGCAATGCCATGCAGGCGGCGGTGCCCGTCGGCAAGGGCGCGATGGCGGCAATCATCGGCCTGGAGCATGGCGATGTCGACGCCGTTTGCGCGGACGCATCCGCGCTCGGCTCCTGCCAGATCGCCAACGACAATGGCGGCGGCCAGCTGGTGATTTCCGGCGAGAAGGCAGCTGTCGAAAAGGCGGCGATGCTGGCGACCGAGAAGGGGGCCAAGCGTGCCATCCTTTTGCCTGTGTCCGCGCCCTTCCACTCGGCGCTGATGGCGCCGGCGGCGGACGCCATGCGCGAGGCTCTGGCAACGGTCGCGAAGAGCAATCCGGTGGTGCCGCTGATCGCCAATGTGCGGGCGGCGCCGGTGACGGATGCGAGCGAGATCGCCAGCCTTCTGGTCGAACAGGTTACCGGCCAGGTCCGCTGGCGCGAGACCGTCGAGTGGTTTGCCGCAAACAACGTCACGACGCTGTACGAGATCGGCTCCGGCAAGGTGCTGACCGGTCTTGCCCGCCGCATCGACAAGACGGTGAGCGGCATCGCCGTCAATTCCCCTGCCGACATCGACGCGGCGCTTCAAACTCTGCTCGGCTGAGCCGAAACTATAAGGATCAAGACCATGTTCGATCTGTCTGGCCGCAAGGCTCTCGTTACCGGCGCATCCGGCGGCATCGGCGAAGAGATCGCCCGCATCCTGCATGCGCAGGGCGCCACCGTCGGCCTGCACGGCACCCGCGTCGAAAAGCTGGAAGAACTCGGCAATTCGCTCGGCGAGCGCGTCCACCTGTTTCCGGCGAACCTTGCCGACCGTGGCGCTGTCAAGGCGCTCGGCGAAAAGGCCGAAAGCGAGCTCGGCGGCGTCGACATTCTCGTCAACAATGCCGGCATCACCAAGGACGGCCTGTTCGTGCGGATGAGCGACGAGGATTGGGACGCAGTACTGGAAGTCAACCTGACGTCGGTCTTCCGGCTGACCCGCGAGCTGACCCATCCGATGATGCGCCGCCGCCATGGCCGCATCATCAACATCACCTCGATCGTCGGCGTCACCGGTAATCCGGGGCAGGCCAACTACTGCGCCTCCAAGGCGGGCATGATCGGCTTTTCCAAGTCGCTCGCGCAGGAGATCGCCACCCGCAACGTGACGGTCAACTGCGTCGCTCCCGGCTTCATCGAGAGCGCCATGACCGGCAAGCTGAACGACAAGCAGAAGGACGCCATCATGGGTGCCATCCCGATGAAGCGTATGGGTACCGGTGCCGAAGTCGCGGCCGCCGTCGCTTACCTCGCCTCCAACGAAGCGGCTTATGTCACCGGCCAGACGATCCATGTGAATGGCGGCATGGCGATGATCTGACGGCCGTAAAACGCCTGCGCTGCCGCGTTTTCGCGTTAATCGAAGGGGCGGGGCGGAAATACCGGGAATTGCGTGTTGACCAAGCCATTGCCGGCCATTTTCGGACTTTGCGGCAGCCATAAACCGTGTTAAGCGGGCCATGACTGTGCGCAGTCGATCGGAAGATATGAGGCACCCGCCGTCTTTTGCAGTGCGTGGTCTGCCGCTCTTGCGGTTGAAGAGATTGCCGGGGTGATCGTCTTGATCTCTCTGGCGTTAATAGGGTACCGATGTCAGAACGGCATCGTTGAGAAAAAACAAAGGTCGAGGAATCCGACATGAGCGACGTAGCAGAACGCGTAAAGAAAATTGTTATTGATCATCTTGGCGTCGACGCCGAAAAGGTTTCGGAAGGCGCAAGCTTCATCGACGATCTGGGCGCGGACTCGCTCGACACCGTCGAACTGGTCATGGCATTCGAAGAAGAGTTCGGCGTCGAAATCCCCGACGATGCAGCCGATTCGATCCTGACGGTCGGCGACGCTGTCAAGTTTATCGAAAAGGCGCAGGCCTGATATCAGGTCGTGCAGGGCGGGGCGCATCGCGGCCCGCCTTCAAGTCCCCATGGGGCATGCTCTCTTTTTTGGCGAGCGATAAGCGCATTTAAGGAAAGTCTGATGGCTTCCGTACCTGATCGCGCGATATGAACATCACGGAAATGGATGTACGGGTCCGGTTTTTTAGCATGTGGTCCGGTCCGGTTCTGGAATTAACAGGCAGGGTGGATCACGGGCTATGAGACGTGTCGTTATCACCGGTACCGGCATGGTATCTCCATTGGGTTGCGGAACCGAGATCACCTGGTCGCGGCTGCTTGCCGGAGGAAATGCCGCCCGCAAGGTGACGGAATTCGAAGTCGAAGACCTGCCTGCGAAGATCGCCTGCCGCCTGCCGTTCGGCGACGGCACCAACGGCACCTTCAACCCCGATAACTGGATGGAGCTGAAGGAACAGCGCAAGGTCGATTCCTTCATCATCTATGCCATGGCCGCAGCCGAGATGGCGCTGGCGGATGCCGATTGGCATCCGAAATCCGACGAAGACCAGATCGCCACCGGCGTCATGATCGGTTCCGGTATCGGCGGTCTGGAAGGCATCGTCGATGGCGGCATCACGTTGCGCGACAAGGGTCCGCGCCGCGTTTCCCCCTTCTTCATTCCCGGCCGTCTGATCAATCTCGCCTCCGGCCAGGTGTCGATCCGCCACAAGCTGCGCGGCCCCAACCATTCGGTCGTCACGGCCTGTTCCACCGGCGCCCATGCGATCGGCGATGCGAGCCGTCTGATCGCGCTCGGCGACGCCGACGTGATGGTTGCGGGCGGTACTGAATCGCCGATTTCCCGTATCGCGCTTGCCGGCTTTGCGGCCTGCAAGGCGCTGTCCACCCAACACAATGACGATCCTCAGAAGGCTTCGCGCCCCTATGACAAGGACCGTGACGGCTTCGTCATGGGCGAGGGTGCGGGCGTTGTCGTGCTCGAAGAACTCGAACATGCCAAGGCGCGAGGCGCCAAGATTTATGCGGAAGTCGTCGGCTACGGTCTTTCGGGCGATGCCTTCCACATCACCGCGCCTGCGGAAGACGGCGACGGGGCCTATCGCTGCATGCAGATGGCGTTGAAGCGCGCCGGCCTGACGGCAGCCGATATCGACTACATCAACGCGCACGGTACGTCCACAATGGCGGACACGATCGAGCTTGGCGCCGCCGAGCGCGTTCTTGGCGAACACGCCGCCAGGGTTTCCATGTCGTCTACCAAATCTGCGATCGGCCATCTGCTCGGCGCTGCCGGTGCGGTGGAGGCAATCTTCTGCGCTCTGGCGATCCGCGACAATGTCGCGCCGCCGACGCTCAATCTCGACAATCCCTCGGTTGAAACGAAGATCGACCTGGTGCCGCATGTGGCGCGCAAGCGCGAGATCAATGTTGCTCTGTCGAATTCCTTCGGTTTCGGCGGCACGAACGCTTCCCTCGTTCTGCGCCGCTTTGCGTGATTTCATCGTTCACGGATCCGCTCGATGGCGGCCCGTGTTCTTCGATATCAGCGCCTTTCCTATATCCGGTGCTCTAATTGCATCCGTTATCCAGCTTTTGCCGCATTGCTCAGTTCAAACGTGAAATAGGGACAATTTGCGGCCGATAACCGGGAAGCCAGACGCTGGTCATGCTGACACAAGGCGAAAGGAATAGGTCGCTATAGTCGTGATGAAATGATTCTCTTTCCTGCTTCTCTTCTGGAGTTCGCATCAGGGATTGAGACGTGCATGATGCGAACTCCAGAATCAGGACCCTCGTGAACGACGCAAACGAAAACAGCGCAGTGCCTTTCGGCCGCAGCGAGGCCGGAAACAACGGCCCGATCATTCCGAAGTCGGCGAGCGAAGCTCTTCGTCCCGAAAAAGTGCCGCAGCCGCCGAAGCGGTCGCGCAAGGCGAAAAGCCAGGTCGTCATCTTTCTGAACTTCCTCATGACCGTCATCGTCTGCCTGACGATCGCTGCCGCCGCGACGGTTTACTACGCGATGACGGCTTACGAGGCCAAGGGCCCGCTGACGGCAAACACCAATTTCATTGTGCGCAACGGCGCCGGCATCCAAGAGATCGCAGGCAGCCTCGAGCGCAACAACATCGTCTCCGACGGGCGTGTCTTCCGCTTCATGTCGGAAGCCTATCTGGACGACGACACGCTGAAGGCCGGCGAGTACGAAATCAAGGCGGGCTCCTCCATGCAGGAGATCATGCAACTGCTGAAGTCCGGCAAGTCGATCCTCTATTCCGTATCGCTTCCCGAAGGCCTGACCGTCAAGCAGATGTTCAGCAAGCTGAGCACGGATCCCGTACTTGAAGGCAATCTGCCCGCAGAGTTGCCCGCCGAGGGCACGTTGCGCCCCGACACCTATAAATTCTCGCGTGGCACCAAGCGCAGCGAAATCGTCGCGCAGATGGCGGCCGCGCAGAAGGCGCTGGTCGATCAGATATGGGATCGTCGCGACCCGGACCTGCCGGTCTCCGGCCGTGATGAGTTCGTTACGCTCGCGTCAATCGTGGAGAAGGAAACGGGCATCGCCGACGAACGCTCGCGCGTCGCTTCCGTCTTCATCAACCGGCTGGAAAAAGGCATGCGCCTGCAGTCCGACCCGACGATCATCTACGGCATTTTCGGCGGCGACGGAAAGCCGGCCGACCGGCCGATCCTGAAATCGGACCTCGACAAGCAGACGCCCTACAACACCTACCTGATCAAGGGTCTGCCGCCGACGCCGATCGCCAATCCCGGCCGGGCAGCGCTCGAGGCGGTTGCCAATCCATCGCGCACATCGGACCTCTATTTCGTCGCCGACGGTACAGGCGGGCATGTGTTCGCGGCCACACTCGACGAGCACAACAACAATGTCCGCCGCTGGCGCAAGCTGGAGGCCGAGAAGGCCGCCGCGGCTGCCAAGGCGGCGGAACCCGAGCCCGTCCAGGAATAATCAGTCCCACGGCTTGTGGATGATACGGCTCCGGCACGCTTGACCCTTGCGGTCAACCGTGCCGGAGCCGTACACATTCAGGCATGTTTCAAAAGTTCCACGCGCGCTTTGCGAGCCAATTCCGGTCTGCGCGCCGCGAGGACCGAGGGAGAAAACGATGCCGTTGCAATCCATGACCGGATTTGCCCGCCGCGAGGGAACCTCCGGGCGTTATCGTTGGGCGTGGGAACTGCGCTCGGTCAATGGCAAGGGCCTCGATCTCCGGCTGCGGCTGCCGACCGGCACCGAACATCTGGAGGCCGAGGTACGCAAGCTCGTGGCGGAGTGTTTTTCGCGCGGCAACATGCAGATCAATCTAACCGTTAGCGCTAGCGAGGCGGGCGTCGAGACGGTGGTCAACCAGAGTGCGCTGGCCGCTGTCCTGTCGCTGCGCGAGCAGCTGCGTGACGTCATCGACCCGGCGCCGTTGCGCTTCGACACGCTGCTCGCGATCCGCGGCATCGTCGATTTCCGAGAGCCGGAAGAACAGGAGGGGGAGCGCGCCGCGCGCGACAGCGATCTCCTGGCAGGCCTGCGGCTTGCGCTTGCCGACATCGCCACCATGCGCGAGATGGAAGGGGCAGCACTCTGTCAAGTTCTGCTCGGCCAGATCGAAGCGATCGGAATGCTGACCCGCCGGATCGAAGCGGATCCGTCGCGCAGCCCGCAGTCGATCGCTGCCCGGTTGGCGCAGCAGGTGGCTCTGGTGTTGGATGGCGGCTTGACGATCGATCAGGATCGCCTCTACGGCGAGGTGGCGCTGCTTGCGGCCAAGGCCGACATCCGCGAGGAGATCGACCGTCTGCGCACGCACGTTGCCGCTGCCCGGGATCTCTTGAAAAAGGGCGGACCGGTCGGCCGGAAACTCGATTTCCTTTCCCAGGAATTTAACCGCGAATCGAATACGATCTGTTCCAAATCGAATGCCGCGACGGTCACCGCCGCCGGCATCGAACTGAAGGTCGTCATCGACCAGTTTCGTGAACAGGTCCAAAATCTGGAGTGACCATGAGCCCCGCCAGCCCACCATCCACAAAAGCCATTCAGCGCCGCGGCCTCATGCTGGTGATCTCGTCACCCTCCGGCGCCGGCAAGTCGACGATCGCGCGCAACCTGCTCGAAGCCGATCCGCAGATGAGCATCTCCGTCAGCGTGACGACGCGCAACCGCCGCCCGAGCGAGATCGAAGGCCGTCACTACTTCTTCAAGTCGATCCGCGAGTTCGAGGGCCTGCGCCAGACAGACGCGCTGCTGGAATGGGCCGAGGTGCACGGCAATTTCTACGGCACGCCGCGCGACGCGGTGGAGCAGGCCATGGCCGAAGGCCGCGACATGCTGTTCGACATCGACTGGCAGGGCGCCCAGCAACTGCAGGAGAAGATGGGTGGCGATGTCGTGTCGATCTTCATCCTGCCGCCGTCGATGGCCGAACTGCAGTCGCGCCTGCACCGGCGCGCCGAGGACACGGAAGAGGTGATTCAGACGCGGCTTGCCAATTCGCGCTCCGAGATCGAGCACTGGATCGAATACGACTATATCGTCGTCAACGAGGATCTCAACAGCGCCTTCGCCTCGGTCAAGGCGATCGTCGAGGCCGAACGCCTGCGCCGCGACCGTCGTCCCGGCCTGTTCGAGTTCGTCAACGGGCTTTTGACGGAAACTCCGAGGTTGTGACAGGTCAGGGGACGTAGAAGAGCGTCGCCAGATAGCCGGCAGCGTGCAGCTTTTCCAGAACTTCGACGGCTGGGAATAGGGCAACCAGGCAGATCGCATCACGAAAGGTCGTCGCGAGCGCGGCCGTCGAGAAGGTGACTTCTGTTTCGCTTCTGTACCGACTGAAATTCGGCCACAAAAGCGGCGTGTCTGCGGCATAGGCGCCGTAGGCGTCAGCGAATTTTCCGCGCAGGTGCGCCGCTTCCCGCCGGGCGGTACCGTGAAAGATCAGGAATGCCACGCCCACGAGCGCCGTGGTGATCAGCAGAGAACCGAACATGAGGCCGATGCCGGTCACTCCGATGAGCGAGAACAAGTAGAGTGGATTGCGGCTGATGGAATAGGGACCATCGGTGATCAGTCGGCTGTTCTTGTGAGACCCGATATAGAGGATGCTCCAGAGCCGCCCGAGGATGGCGGTGAAGAGAAGAACAAGGCCGGTCACTTCCATCGGCTCGTGAATGCTGCTGCCTTCACCCCAGAGCGGCATGCTGACGAGGAAGGCCGAAAGAAAGGCCGCAGCGAGAAGCCAGAGCGCGTAGAGGCGTATTTTCTGGTTGAACGGAGCGGGTTGCGATGCCGAATACATACCGAAATTCCCTTTGGATACATCCCGTGCCTTCGACCTTGCGCGATCGACGTTGTGCGAATGATGTTGAGGGATTTTTGCGACAGATATGCGAAGCAGCGCCCGCGATTACAGGCAATTGGCGATCCGGCAGAATTCTTCCACTGACAGCGTTTCGGCGCGTCGCTGCGGATCGATGCAGGCCTTGGCGAGCAGGGCTTCGCCGCCGATCGATTTGACGCTCTGGCGCAGCATCTTCCGGCGCTGGCCGAAGGCGGCCATTGTCACCTTTTCGAGATTGGCGGCCGAGCAGGGGATAGGGTTGCCGATCGGTTCCAGATGGACCACCGACGAGGTTACCTTCGGTGGCGGCGAAAACGCCTGCGCCGGCACGTCGAAGGCCATGCGTGCATTCGTCCGCCAGCCGCAGAGAACGCCGAGTCGTCCATAGTGATTGTCGTCCGCCTCCGCCACGATCCTGAGGCCAACCTCGCGCTGGAACATTAGCGTCATCGACTGGTAGAAGGGCGGCCATGCCTTCGGCAGCAGCCAGTTGACCAGCAGTTGCGTTCCGACGTTGTAAGGCAGGTTGGAGATGATCCTGACCGGGCCATCGCCTGCGAGATCTTCGAAATCGATCTTCAGCGCGTCGCCCTCGATCACGTCCAGGCGGCCGGGATAGTGATCGGCGATCTCGGCGAGCGCGGGCAGGCAGCGGGAATCCCGTTCGACTGCAATCACCTTCTTGGCGCCGAGCGACAGGATGGCGCGGGTGAGACCGCCGGGGCCGGGGCCGACCTCGATCACCGTCACGCCGTCGAGCGACCCGGCGGTGCGGGCGATCTTCTGGGTGAGGTTGAGATCGAACAGAAAGTTCTGGCCCAATGCCTTTTTGGCATCGAGACCATGGCGTTGGATGACATCGCGTAGCGGCGGCAGGCCGTCGATCGCCGCCATCAGCCGTTCGCCCTTGCGGCGGTGTCAGCCAGTTCCTTAGCCATCTTCAGTGCGGCCAGCAGGCTGTCGGCGCGAGCGATACCCTTGCCAGCGAGGCTGAACGCCGTGCCGTGATCCGGCGAGGTGCGGATGAAGGGAAGGCCGAGCGTGACGTTGACACTGTCGTCGAAGCCGAGCGCCTTGGCCGGGATCAGCGCTTGATCGTGATACATGCAGATCGCCACGTCATAAGTTGCCCGGGCGCGATCATGGAACATGGTATCGGCGGGCAGGGGGCCGATGATATCGAGCCCCTCGGCCTTCAGCCGATCGATAACGGGGCGAATGATCGCTTCGTCCTCGAGACCCAATGCGCCGTTCTCGCCGGCATGCGGGTTGAGGCCCGCCACGGCGATGCGCGGCGAGGCAAGACCGAAACGCCGCTTCAGGTCATTCGCGGTGATCGTACATGTCCGGTAGATCAGGTCGGAAGTCAGCTGCGCCGGCACGTCCTTCAGCGGGATATGGATCGTCACCGGCACGGCCTTCAGCTTCGGCCCGGCCAGCAGCATGATCGGCAGCAGTTTTTCGCCGGTGGCGCGTTCGCCGATATCGGCAAGAAATTCGGTGTGTCCGGGGAACTTGAAGCCGGCCTCGTAGAGAACCGATTTGGCGATCGGATTGGTGACGACGGCGGACGTGGCCCCCTCCATCGTCAGCCGGACGGCGGCTTCGATGGCGCCGGTGATGGCGCTGGCATTGGCGGAATCCGGTTGGCCCGGCGTGACGAGGGTCGCACAGGCGACCGGCAGAACCGGCAGCGCGGTCTCGAAAACCGCAATTGCTCCGGTGCAATCCGTTTCGTGGATGGCGATGTCATGGCCAAGGATACGGGCGCGCTCGGCAAGTGCGGCGGGATCGCCGATCAGGATGAAGGGCGGCGTCTGCCAGCTCCGCCTGTTCGTCCAGGCGGCAAGGCTGATGTCGAGGCCGATGCCGGCCGGATCGCCCATGGTCAGGGCGAGCGGCCTGTCGCTTGCTGGTGGTGTCATGACAGAGCGATTACTTTTCGATGATCTGCGCCCGCTTGCGCAGTTCCTCGATGTACTTCTTGCTGTTGGCGTCTTCGCCCTCGGTCTTCTTGCCAATGTCCTCGGCGCGGAAGACGACTTCGGCAGCAAGATCGTCGGAAACCTGGCGCTTCTTGCAGATGCCGAGATACTCGACGCCCTTTTCCGTCACGCGCGTTCCCGTCGTGTTCCCGTCGCCGGCCTTTTCAACCAGCGGTTTCCAGGCCTCGGGGATCTCCTGCACCATCATGCGGCCGAGATTGCGGATCGACACGTCCCGCATCGTTGCAGCAAAGACCTTGGCCTGTTCGCAACCGGGATATTTCGAGCGCGACGCGTTGGCTTCCGCCTGGCGCTTGCCGATGATGGCGTTGCGCTTGGAGGTGGGTACCACGAAAATCACCTGCTGTAGGAAGTATTCCGTCGTCACCGGCTTGTTGCCGCCGTTTTCCTGCATGCGCCGGACCAGTTCCTCGTTGGAAAGACGGCCGCCGCCGCTGCCGCCATAGCGGGCGTTGACGACGCGCGGCCAGCTCATGGCGACCGCGACGTAGCTCTTGAAGTGGTCGAGGCCCACGCCGGCCTTGTCGAGAACCTGCGACAATTGCTGAATGGTCAGCTTGTTGCCGGAGGCAAAGCGGCCGACTGCCGCATCGACGTCACTCGTGCTGACGGAGGCGCCGACCCTGATGACTTCTTCGCGCTTGAGGACTTCGTCGATCAACTGCTCGCGCGCAGCGGCCTGGCCACCGCCCTGCCGCTGCAGGCGCAGGAACGCGGCACGCTTGGCGATGTCACCGGATGTGATGGGCGAACCGTTGACGACGGCGACGACCTTGCTCGCTGCCTGGACCGGCGCCGGTGCGGCGGCCAATGCCAGGCCGCAGGCGAGGATCATTGCTGAAACCGCGCGCGTGATCGAGTGTTTCCCGCCCATTTCTTATCCTTTTCGTCTTCCCCGAAGACAAAGCCTCGGAGGTGATGATCTTGTGCCGAGCGCAATCGTCCTGCGCGTTTTGTCGCAAGATGCATAATACATGCGGCCGAACAATGACAAGACCTGCCGGTCACGGCAAATCACGGTTCTGGCTGCCGCGCAACGTAAGCAGTGCTGCGCGGCTCAGTTCAGGTCGTCGAAGTCCGCGTCGCCGACGTTGATGTCGCCCAATGTGCGGAAGCTGATGCGGGCGCCGATCGACCAGTCGTTGGCGACCGTCTGATCGGTATCGCGCTCTTCCTTGTAGACCAGGGAGAAGATCGTGTCGCGGTCGTCATAGGTGATGCCGATGCCGTTGCGGGTCACGACGTTGCTGTTCAGGTCGTAGGTGACCGAGCCGAAGACCGACCAGTAGTCATGGAACTTGTATGCCGCCGCCGTCTGGATCTCGTCCTGGTCGCTGGTCGAACCGTAAAGCGGTTGCGCCTGGATGCTGGTGTAGGTCAGCGCGGTCTGCCAGAAGATGCCCTGGTAGCCGACCGTTGCATCGGCGCGTCGCAGATCGAAATTGCTCTCGTCGAAGCGGCCGCTCAGGCTTGTCGTGATGCCGGAGGGGGCATCGATGCCGACCATCGCGACATAATCGGACCGGTCTGTTTCCAGGCCGGAATCCGAACCGGCCTTGACCAGGTCGTCCGTCGCGAACGAGTTCAGGCCGCCCAGATGGAAGGACTGGCCGGCGATGGCGCGCAGCGCATAGCCATTGCCGAGCGCGCCCGTGTAACGGAAACCGAGATTGGCCCGTGTGCCGCCCTCGATGCGATCGTAGCCGGAGAACTTGTCGCGGTCGAACAACGTGGTCGCATCGAAGACGAAGCTCTGTGCGTCTTCGTTCGGCAGACCGCCGGCATATTCCTCGTCGGGGCGGACAAAGACCTGAGCGATCGGCTCGATGATGTGGCTGCTGTAGTCGGTCGTCAAAAGAAAGGGGTAGCGAACGTCGATACCGGCCGTCAGCATGCGGCGGGTGGCTGCGTCGTCATCATAAAAATTGCCCGTATAATCGGGGCCTGGATCGGTCATGTTCAATCCGAGGACGTCGCCGCGCGCCGCCAGGATCGGCGACAGCGACAGGCCGCCCGGAACGATGAAGTTGCGCTTCCATTCCACTTCCGCGGAGAGCCGGTGAGACGTGCCTTCAAGACCGCGGAACCGATTGACCACGCCGGGTACTTCAAGTTCATCCTCGCGGTTGCGCTTGACGTTGGTCAGGTTGAAATCGGCGGTCAGTTCGCCGCCAAGCACCGGCTGAGGTGCAGTGTAGGAATAGTCCAGCACCTGCGCGACGGCCTGCTTGTTTTCGGCAAGGCTGTCCGTGTCGGCATCCTGAATGTCGAAGTAGAAGGCGCGCGCGTCGAAGTAATTGCGCTTGCCGAGACCGGTCAGATAGACCTGGTTCGTATAGGTCGTTCCGTCGAAGGTCGAAAGCTCATAGGTCTTGGCGAAGTTGTTGTCGCTCTGCACCAGCACGTTCCAGCCGAACGTCCAACGCGGATTGATCTCGAATTTGGCCTTTGAGGCGACCATGCCGCGGGCTGTTTCCTGCGCATCGACGGTGCCGTCGGTGAAACTGTCGCGGTCCATCTGGCTGATGCCGGCCATGCTGAGGATATGTTCGCCGTTTTCGAAGCGCTGACGGAACTCGCCTTCGAGCAGGAAACCCTGGCGCGTCAAGCCGGTCGCAGTGACGGTCGCGTCCATGTAGGGCGAAATCGCCCAATAATAGGGAATGCCGACGCCGGCGCCGAGTTTCTGCGTGTATCTGAATTTCGGAAACAGGAAGCCGCTTTTGCGCTTCACCGTATGGTCCGGAACCTCAAGGACGGGCAGGTAAAGAATCGGCTTGCCGAACAGTTCGAACTTGGCATTCTCCATGCGAACGGTATGGGTCTTGCCGTTCTGGACGATGCGCTGCGCCTTGACGTGCCAGAGCGAGCGATGGTCCGGATTGGTCGCGCAAGGCGTGCAGGCGGTATAGACGGCATTGTTGAGGATCATCTCCTCGCCGTTGCGCCGCTCGCCGGTGACCGCGGCCAGCTTCGTGAGGTCTGTCGTCTCAAGCCGCATCGTTTCGATGAAGCCATCGGCGAAATTGTCGGTCACATCCATCTTGTCGGCGTAGATCTTGTTGCCGCCGGGTTCGATGAGTTCGATCTCGCCGGTCGCAATGATGCGCCCGGTCTTCTGGCTGTATTCGACCTGCTGGGCGACCATCTGGTAGCCGCCATAATTGATCTGCACGGCACCGCGCACGATCACGCGCTCCGCATCCTGATTGTAGACGAGCTCGTTCGCCGACAGAAGCATCTTGGCGTCTTCGGGGAGCTTCGGCTGAAGCTGATCGATATTGGTTTCTTGCGCCCAAGCGGGCGCGATCGGGGTAAACGCCTGGAACGCAACGCCGGAAAGCAGAATGGCCGTGAGCAGCCTTGTATATTTGCGGTTGCTTGCCGCCACTAGCCATCCTCCTCATGCAATAGAATCGTCGAGCCCAGCGCCATCGCTACAACAACTGGCAACCAGGCTGCAACGAACGGAGGCACAATGCCGCTGCTCCCGAATGCTTTGACAAGCACGGTGACGACATAAAGCACGAAGCCCGACAGGATTCCACCGAGAATTACCGGCCTCGATTGGTTAAACCGGCTAAATTTCAGGGAGACGCTTGCAGCGATCAAAGTCATTGCGACCAGAAGCAGCGGAAGCGAAAGCATGGAATGGAATTGGGTTTCCATGCCGTTGGTCGGCAAGCCGAAGGATTTCGCCACCTCGATCTTGCGCCGCAAGTCAAAAAACTGAATGGAATCAGCCTTTGTCAGCGTTTCCTGGACGAATTCCGGCTTCAGGTGCGTCGGCAGCTGTGCCGTCGCGACACGGCGCGGCAGTTGCCCGTTGCGCGTTTCCGTCACACCGTTAAGAAGCCAGTAACCATCTTCCAGTTTTGCCGTTGCGGCATCCTGTCTCGAAACGATCGTGCCGAGCGGATCGAAATGGAGCACCGTGACGTTGACCAGCGTCTTGCCCTCGTCCTGAACGGAGCGGGCGCCGATGATCGTATCGTCATTTCCGTAGATCTGTCGCAGCCACGGGATGGAGATCGCCGATCGGGCCGCGGATGAGCTTCCCCATTCCGCTTCCAGCGCTTCCGCCTGTTTCGTACCCCAGGCGGCGATCGGATTGAGTGTGACGACCGCCAGTATGCCGAACAGGAATGCGCCAATGACGAAGGGTTGCAAGAATTGCCAGACGGAAATGCCGGCAGCGCGTGTCACCACCAGCTCATAGCGGCGGTTGAGCGAGATCAGTGCCGCCATGCCGGAAAACAGCGCGACGAAGGGAACGGTCTGCTGCAGGATCATCGGAATACGGAACGTCGTCATCAACAGGGCGCCTGTCACCGAGTATCGCGGCAATTGTGACATCCGGTTCGAAAGCTCGCTGAAATCGATGATGAAGATCAGCGCGAAAATGCCGGCGAGGAACCAGAAGGTCGTCACCGCATAGCGCCTGAAGAAATAACGTCCGAGTGTGGTGAATATCATGCGGACTGGTTCCCGTCGGATGCGCGCGCGACCTTGGCGAGGCGCAGGCGAACCAGGATCTCGTTGAGTTTCTGCTCCCAGGTCAGCGGGATTTCAAGCCGCTTGTTGCCCACCAACTGACGGATCGACAGGTAGCCGGTCGCGAGCGGGATCAGATACATGATCGGAACGAAGGCGCGCGATTCTTCCGCGCTGTTGGCAGCGTAGAAGGTTGCCCAGCGGATGAAAAGACAGGTTAAGAGAGCGGTAATCATCGGATGCACGCGGGCTTCGCGGTGCGTCCGGGCATCACTGCTGACGACCAGCGCGATCAGGGCGAACAGCAGCGGAAACGTCCACTCGGTGAAGCGACGGTGCAGTTCCGCCGAGAACGACATCGGATTCCTCTCATAGACCGGGTCCTTCGGATCCGGATTGAGGAGGAAAAGCAGATCCCGGTCCTTCGCGCGGATTGTCGCTTCGCCCGCCATCTTGCTCAGATCCGTGAGGTCGAAGGCATAGGAATCGAACTTGATGATCGAGACATTGCTGTCCGGAAGCTTGCGATGCACCTCGCCATCCTTCATCACCAGCGCCGAGCCGTTTTCGTCCACCGCACCTTCGCGGGCGTAATAGACCAGCTCATAGGCCGGATTGCGCGAATCGGCGACGAAAATCCCGTGCAGAACGCCGCCGCTGCGGCGCGAGGCGACCTGGACATAAAGGCCGTCGGCAATCTTGCGGAAGGTGTTTTCCTGGACCACGGATGACAGCAGATCGGCATGCGCGGTGGCGATCATCTTGCGCACCGCCATGCGCGAATAGGGTTCGACGAAATTATCGACCGCAAAGGACAGGACGCTGAGCGCAATGCCGAGGTAGAGGACCGGCCGGATGATCGTCATGCGCGAGCTTCCGGCGGCATTCAGGACGGTGAGCTCCGAATCGGCGTTCATCGCCGTCAGCGTCTGTGCCACGCCGATGACCAGGGCGAAGGGCAGGATGAGCGGAATGATTGATGGCAGGATGAGCGTTGCGAGCCGCAGGAAGGCGAGGATAGACTGGCCGCTGTCCGTCACCAGGTTGACGCTGGCGAGCGCCTGCGTCGTCCAGACGATCGCCATCAGCGGCAGGAGCGTGGCAAGGAACATGCCCGTTGCCCGCCTCAGGATATAGCGCTCGATCAATTTCATGCCCGGTCCTGGCTTATCTTCCTGCCGCTCAACCGGTCTTGCGCCGGTATGCACTGGGCGGGACCCCGTGTCCCTGTTGCGCTGATCGAGCTGGTTTGCAAGTTTTTCACGACAATCAAATTGTAAAAGGGCAGGGCTAATGCACGGCAAAGAATGACAGTTAACAGCATGTAAACATACACTCGCGTCTTGCCAAGGCCATCAAAACGAAGAACGGTGTACGGACCTGTTTCCGGGCTTGCGGTTGATGGCGAATGTTTGCCACTGTAACCGCGATGTAACAATTGCGGCTGCCTGCGACCTTCTGGAGTGTCTTCATGTCGATGAAATTTGAAATCGGTTTCAGCAAATCAGCACGTTTGTCCGGTGGTCTGGCTATCCTGCTCAAGACTGTTGACGGAAAAGAGGCGGCTGGCGCTGCAGAAACCGATCCCGAGGCAATTATTGCCAAGGCTGCGCGGATCGCGAAGTTCAAGGCCAAGTCGTTGAGCACGCTCGATATCGTTGCACCGCAGGGATCGCCGGTCGATCGCATCGTGGTTCTCGGGCTCGGCGACGGCACCGGTCTTTCCGCGCATGATTGGCTGAAGGCGGGCGGTGCCGCGGCCTCGAAAATCCGCGGCGCAGAGAAAGTGACAGTTTTCCTCGATGCGCCGGGCGTGGAGGTTTCCGGCAAGGCAGGTGCCGATTTTGCGCTCGGCATGGAGATGAACGCCTACAGCTTCGATACCTACAAGACGACGAAGAAGGACGATGACGAGCAGAAAGGACCGCCAAAGCCTGTGAAAGTGACCATTGTCACCGGCGCGGTCATTGCAGCCAAGAAGGCGGCGGCCAATTCCCAGGCGATCGCCGAAGGCGTTTTCATCGCCCGCAACCTCGTCAACGAACCGGCGAACGTGCTTGGGCCGGTCGAGTTCGCGGCCAAGGCAAAGGAACTCGAAAAGCTTGGCGTCGAGGTCGAGATCCTCACCGAGCGCGAAATGAAGAAGCTCGGCATGGGCGCGCTGCTTGGCGTGGCACAAGGCTCCGTGCGTCCGCCGCGGCTTGCGGTCATGCAGTGGAAAGGTGGAAAACCGAAAGACCGACCGGTCGCCTTCGTCGGCAAGGGGGTCGTCTTCGATTCGGGCGGCATTTCGATCAAGCCCGGCGCCGGCATGGAGGACATGAAGGGCGACATGGGCGGCGCTGCCGCCGTCACCGGCGTGATGCACGTGCTGGCGACGCGCAAGGCCAAGGCGAATGTCGTCGGCATCATCGGCCTTGTGGAAAACATGCCCGATGGCAATGCCCAGCGCCCGGGCGACATCGTCACCTCGATGTCCGGCCAGACGATCGAGATCATCAACACCGATGCCGAAGGCCGGCTCGTTCTGTGCGACGCGCTGTGGTACTGCAACGACCGCTTCAAGCCGCAGTTCATGATCAATCTGGCGACGCTGACCGGCGCCGTCATGGTGGCGCTCGGCAGCCATCATGCCGGCCTGTTCACCAATGACGACAAGCTTGCAGGACAACTGACGGCCGCGGGGCTGACCACGCAGGAACGGCTGTGGCGCCTGCCGCTCGGCAAGGAATACGACAAGATGATCGACAGCAAGTTCGCCGACATGAAGAACACCGGCGGCCGCTATGCCGGCTCGATCACCGCCGCGCAGTTCCTGAAGCGTTTCGTCAAGGATACGCCCTGGGCCCATCTCGACATCGCCGGCACCGCCATGGGCTCGCCAACCGACGAGGTCAACCAATCCTGGGCCTCGGGCTTCGGCGTACGCCTGCTGGATGAGCTTGTCCGCGCGAATTACGAGGGCTGATCTCACCCGTGACGGATATCCTGTTCTACCACCTGACCGAATCCAAGCTCGAAGATGCGCTTCCGCCGCTACTCGACAAGAGCGTCGAGCGCGGCTGGCGAGTCGTCGTGCAGACGGCGGACGAGGAGCGGCGCGACATGCTCGACACACATCTGTGGACCTATCGCGACGACAGTTTTCTGCCGCATGGAACCGATGCGGCGGACTTCGCAGCGGATCAGCCGATCCTTTTGACGGCGGGTGAGGGCAATGAGAACGGCGCCACCGTCCGCTTCCTCGTCGACGGCGCCGAACCGCCGCCGGTCAGCGGCTACGAGCGCGTGGTTTTCATGTTCGACGGTTACGACCAGGCGCAGCTGGAAGGCGCGCGGGCGCACTGGAAGGCGCTGAAGGGCGAGGGGCATGCGCTGACCTACTGGCAGCAGAACCAGGACGGGCGGTGGGTGAAGAAGGCGTGAAGTATTTTACGGAATCTTTTTGCCGGAAAACAGAAGTGGAAAACAGCGCCTGCCATACTGTCATGCACGAGTTTGCCATCGATCGACAGCTTGGCGCCGCCCCATCTATAGCTCTAAATTATTGTCGGAGACTGTGACGAGTGTCCCGACAAAGGCATTTGCTCGATAGGAATCGACATTAAGATAATAATAGTCGTCGCCCGTGCGTGGAAAACCGAATTTCATAGTATGACTTGGGTATTCTGAGGCAGGATCATCGGCGTCAGTGGAGTAGCAGAGCAGCAGCGGCTTTTTTATATTATTGCTTATTAGGTAACGGCCGAAATAGTCGCATGCCGAAAAATATATCTGGATGTAATAGATCATCTCAAAGCCAAGGTCTGGAGCGTCATCTTCGAGATGAACCTTGTTCAGGAAGGTCTCAATTGAAAACGGGTCCTTGTAGGTTTCGAGAGCTAGGCCAATTTGCTTATCCGTTGCTTCTTGGGGGCCTAAAAAATATTCACCGTGGAATGTCGCGTTGCAAATCCAATCGTTCAGAGACTTGGGGATGACAGCGCTTGCGCAGCCCGGCCCTGCGCTGAGAATCGCTTTGGCCCTTTCATTCAGAACGTGTTTGATTTGCACATGCAATATACGCATCCCTTTGCGTTGCGCTCGCCCTTAGTCACAATCATCAGTTCTACGACCGGCAAAGTATGACACTTCGCTGGCCGTAGAACCCCAACTTCAAATCAATCGAAAAACGCGTCCACGAACTTCCTCCGTCCCAGCATAAACGCATCGGCCACATGCCGCAGTGGCGAGAGATCAACATCCGATTTGCCGGCCGTGATGATCTCGGCGAAGCGGGCGTAGAGCGCCGGATATTCCTGCTCCGGCTCGTCGTGAACGAGTTTGCCGTCGATCGACAGCTTGGCGCCGCCTTCGGCGAGCGTCATGGTGCCAGCGTCGGTTTCGGCAATGATGTCCCAGCTCTGGTGGCCGGTCTGGCGCCAGTCGAATTCGGCGGAGACGGGCAGGTTGTTGGCGTCGGTAAAGGCGATCGAGGCGGCGATCGGAGCATCGCGGTTTTCCGGGAATTCGAGCGTCGCTGCGGTGATGAACAGCGGGTTCGGCAGGATGTGCGTGACGATCGACAGCGCATTGATGCCCGGATCGAAGACGCCGAGGCCGCCGGCCTGCCAGATCCAGTCCTGGTTCGGATGCCAGTGGCGCACGTCTTCCTTCCAGATCACCTGGACGCTGTTGATCTTCGTCGAGGCGAGGAAGGACTTGGCGGCTTCGACGCCCGGCGCATAGCGCGAATGCCAGCTCGCAAACAGCGACAGGCCCTTGGCGGCGGCCAACGCTTCGAGATCGGCCACCTCGCTCAGCGTCGCGCCCGGTGGCTTTTCGAGAAACACGTGTTTTCCAGCTTCGAGCGCCACGCGCGCCGCCTGATAGCGGAACTGCGGCGGCATGCAGAGCGAAACCGCGTCGATTGCCGGCACGGCGTCGAGCATCGCCTCGATCGACTTGAAATTGTCGATGCCGTCGACGACGCCATGGCGGCTGGCGGCGGCGATCAGCTTGTAGTCTGCATTCTTGGCGATGGCGGGGAGATGCTGGTCGCGGACGATCTTGCCGACGCCGACGATCGAGATGTTGATGGGGCTCATGGTGTTTCGCTCGATTTGTATGACTTTATGGACGGCTTTGTAGCAGAAAGCGAAAAGCGGGCAAGCGTTGCCGTGGCGTAGATATTCGTTGCTGCCGGTGGTGGACAATAGCAAAGCCGCCCTATTTGGATAAGGCTGCAATTCCAAACAGGAGCCGCCATGCCCCCGATCATTCGAAAAGCCAGCCGCGCCGATCTGGATATTCTCATCGACTGGGCCGCACGGGAAGGGTGGAATCCCGGTCTCGACGATGCAGCCGCTTTCTGGGCGGCGGACCCGGAAGGCTTTTGGATCGCCGAGGAAGACGGCGTCGTCGCAGCAGCGCTTTCCTTGGTCCGCTATGATGCGGCCTATGCCTTTCTCGGTTTCTACATGGCGCACCCGGACTATCGCGGCCAGGGCATCGGCTTTGCCCTCTGGCAGAGGGCGATATCGGAAGCGGGAAACCGCACGATCGGGCTCGATGGCGTGGTGGCGCAGCAGGACAACTACCGCAAATCCGGTTTCGTCTATGCGCATGCCAATTTCCGCTACGGCGGCGAGGTTCAATGCGTCGAGCCTCCGGGCACGGAACTGGTTTCCGTCTCCCCGGTGCATGTGCCGATGCTGGTTGACTATGATGCACGGTTCTGCCCGGCCCGGCGGGATGCCTTCCTGCGCGAATGGCTGAAGCCGCTTTCGACGCGCGAGAGCTTTGCGCTGATCAGAAACGCCGAGGTTCTGGGCTACGGTACCATTCGCGCCTGCCGTGAGGGCCACAAGATCGGGCCGCTGTTTGCCGACGCGGAAACCGGCGCGGACCTCATCTTCCGTAAACTGGTGACGAGCGTCGGCGGTGGCCAGATCTATCTCGATATCCCCGAGCCGAACGCCGCTGCACGAGCGCTGTGCGATCGCTACAATCTGAAACCGGTGTTCGAGACGGCGCGGATGTATCGCGGCCCAGTGCCGGACCTGCCGCTCGGACAGATCTACGGCATCACCACGTTCGAGCTTGGATAACGACAGCGGGTATCAGGCCCAGGGGAACAGATTGTGCTGTCCGCCGATGATCAGGACGCTGGCAAAGACGCTGATCACCAGCAGCACGACGAGCACCCAGAACAGCCGGCCGGACGCCGGAGCGTCATCTACGAAAACCGGCTCCTTGTTGCGCAACGCGTTCATCGCGTGCCGGGGATTTCCCCATTTGACGCGCCGGAACCGGAAGGCATTTTGGGTTTCGTGTTTCATGAAGAGCGAATATAAGGCCCGATTTTAAACGAGACTTTAAACGCTCTGTTAAAAGTTTAGGCTTTGCTTGTGGATGGGCGCGTTTCCCGAATGAGAGACGGCGGGATCACCCCGCCATCGCCTCTTCGTACTCGGTCGACAGGTCCATCCATTGTTCTTCCGCCTTGGCGAGCTTGGCCATGATCTCGGCGCGCTCCTTCACCTTGGCCGCAGCCTTGGCAGGGAATTTTTCGTAGATCTCCTGGTCTTCAAGTTCCTTGTCGAGGGCGTGAATCTGTTTGTGCAGTTTGCCGGTGAAGGATTCGATATCGTTGATCTTTTTCTTGAGCGGCGCGAAGGCTGCCCGTTTGTCGGCATTGGCCTTGCGCTGCTCTGCCTTGGAGCGGTTGTCATCTGAGCCGTTGCCCTTGTCCTTGTTCCCCTTGCCGCGCGAACTCTGGACGATGGTGTTGCGGTAGTCCTCGAGGTCGCCATCGTAATTGGTGACGGTGCCGTCCTTGACCAGCCAGAGGCGGTCAACGGTCGCCTCGATCAGGTGGCGATCGTGCGAGATCAGGATGACCGCGCCCTCATACTCGTTCAGAGCCTCGATCAGCGCGTTGCGGCTGTCGATGTCGAGATGGTTGGTCGGCTCGTCGAGGATGAGCAGGTTCGGCGCCTCGAAGGCGGCAAGGCCCATCAGAAGGCGGGCCTTCTCGCCGCCGGAAAGATCCTTGGCGGCGGTTTCCATCTTTTCGGTCGCAAGCCCCATCTGGGCGACGCGGGCGCGCACCTTGGCTTCGGGCGCGTCCAGCATCAGCGGCCGAACGTGCTGGACGGCCGTCTCGGCCGGCCTGAGGTCGTCGAGTTGATGCTGGGCGAAGAAGCCGATCTTCAGATTGGGTGCCACGCGGATATCGCCGCTTTCGGCGGAAAGCCGGCCGGAGATGAATTTCGCGAAGGTCGACTTGCCGTTGCCGTTCGAGCCGAGCAGTGCGATGCGGTCGTCATTGTCGATGCGCAGGTTGAGGCCCTTGAGGATCGGTTTGCCCGGCGTATAGCCGACGGCGCCGCCGGTGATCGCGACGATCGGCGAGGCCGGCTGCTTCTCGGGCTTGGGAAAGCGGATCGGCTGGACGTGGTCCTCGATGACGGCCGAAACCGTGCCCATGCGTTCCAGCGCCTTGACGCGGCTCTGCGCCTGGCGGGCCTTCGAGGCCTTGGCCTTGAAGCGATCGATGAAGGACTGCAGATGTTTGCGCGCCGCGTCGTTCTTGGCCTTTGCCTTGGTCTGCAGTTCGATCGCTTCGGCGCGCTGGCGCTCGAACTGATCGTAGGTGCCGCGATAGAAGGTCAGTTTCTTCTGATCGAGATGGACGATCGAATTGACCGCCATGTTCAGCATGTCACGGTCATGGCTGATGATGATGACCGTGTGCGGATAGCGGCGGACATAATCCTCGAGCCAGAGCGTGCCCTCGAGATCGAGATAGTTGGTCGGCTCGTCGAGGAGCAGCAGGTCGGGCTCGGAGAACAGGACTGCCGCGAGCGCGACGCGCATGCGCCAGCCGCCGGAAAAGCTCGATGCCGGCCGCAACTGTGCTTCCGCGTCGAAACCGAGGCCGGACAGGATGCTGGCGGCCCGTGCCTCGGCCGAATGGGAATCGATGTCCGTCAGGCGCGTGTGGATTTCGGCGATCCGGTGCGGATCGGACGCGGTTTCGGCCTCCGTGAGCAGCGCCTCGCGTTCCTTGTCGGCCTTGAGCACGATCTCGATCAGCGGCTCTTCGGTGCCCGGCGCTTCCTGCGCCACCTGGCCGATGCGGGTGTTCTTCGGTATCGAAACGAAGCCGCTCTCGCTTTCCATGTCGCCGGTGATGATCCGAAACAGCGTCGACTTGCCGGCGCCATTCTTGCCGACGAGGCCAGCCTTCGTGCCCGCCGGAAGCGCCACGCTCGTATGATCGATGAGGAGACGCCCGGCGATGCGGGCGGAGAGGTCGTTGATCGTAATCATGGCGGCGTTTTGGCCGAAGTCTTGGCCGAAGGCAAGAGTTCGCCGCAGCGCAATAGGCTCAAGCGGCGTGCGGCGAGTAGGTTTTCTTCCCGCGGCCGCCGATCGCGGCCGAAAAGACGAGAACGCCGGGCTTGCCACAGGCACGCACGGCGCCAAGCGCAAGCTCGGCCTGGGTGAACAGATCAGCGCCGCTGGATGCGGTCAACGCCATGGCGATGCCGGTGGAGAGGGACAGCGTTTCCGACGTGAACGTGCGGTTCGGCAGCGCGATCTGCACGACCTCGACGGAGGCGCGGATGCGCTGCGCGATCGCCTCGGCATTGTCGGCGCTGACGTCATGGAACACGAAGGCGAATTCGTCCGCGCCGATGCGGGCGACAAAGTCGTTCTTCTTGACCGATTTGCGGAACACCGGCGCCAGTTTCTTCAAGGCCTTCTCGGCAGTGGCCGCACCGTGGCTCTCACCGAGGTCGCGCAGCCCCTCGACAGTCACCAGCGCCAGAGCCGCGGGGCCGCTGGCGTTGCCGTCGTCATACAACGCCGCGAGCTTGGCGGAAAAGGCGACCCTGTTGGCAAGGCCGGTCACCGGGTCGCGGGTCGAAGCCTTGCGCATGGCCTCGATATCGCTGCCGATGCCGCCGAGTTGGGCGACCGTTTCGCCCATCGAGATGGCGAAAGCCCGCTCCTCCCGCTCGAAGGTGGTGACGGCATCGCGCAATCTGCCGGCGTCATTGGCGAAATCCGACATTCCGGCGACGGGATCGGTTTCGAGGCGGCCGATGAAATGGCGCAGCAGCGCGGCAAAGGCTTCCTTCTTGGCGATGCTGTTTTTCAGCCCGTGATTGAGGGCCGAAATGGCCCGGGCGGTGTCGGCGCGGATCGTATCCGTGGCGACCGCGGCAAAGCCGGGGAGGTGATATTTGACGCCGATCTCTTCGATCCGGCTCTGGGACGGGTGAGAACCAAGTGCAGCGACATCCCGTGTGAGCGCTTGATTCTGGCCGGACAGGGCTTCGAAAAACAGCTCGTAATTGCGCGGAAACGGGGCAACGCCGAGCTTCGACATGGTCTGCGCGACCTTCAGCAGCACGGCGGCATTTTGCGCAAGATGGCCGTCCTGCCGGGATTTGTCCGCCATTTCCTCAATCCTCACCGTCGTTTGTGCCGGTTGCACCGCACGCTCATAACACGTTGAGATTAAAAGACCGTCAAAGCAGACGTGAACGAGCCAACTGATGCCGGCATCCGGGGCTACCGCAGGGTACAGGGCCATTTCGCCTGCATGGCGAGTTGCACCAGCATGTCGGCGCTGCGGCCGCGTTCTTTCGGATTGGCGGCGACAAAGGCGCAGACGATCTTCACCTGCTCTTCAAGCGTGATCGTATCGGGGTCGCAGACATTGGCGCGGATCTTTTCGGTGACGGGGACCTTGCTTTTCGGCCGGTTGTTTTCGGCGTCGACCACATCGGACATTTCCGCGTGATGGAGGTCGCGCGACCAGCGGTCGAGCACGCCGGCGATATAGCCGAAGGCGACCGGGTGCTTCTGCTGGCAGAAGGTGTGCAGATCATCCGCATCCATGAACTGGGCCTGCGCAGCAGAATGAAGCATCAAACAGGCCGCAAATCCGAGCATCGGTGTTTTCATGTCGCCTTCTCCCCGACAGCAGAATAGGGTATTTCACAATGCCGAACAAACGGGGCCTGGCGATAGGATGGGAAGCAGCCCAAGTGGGCATTTCCGGTGGCTGGCGCGTGACGGTTGCGTGCGACAGCCTCACTTTGCGTAGTCTTCCCCCTCCGGTGTTCTCAGAAAATAAACCAGATCCAGCACAAGGCTCGGCTGCCCCAGTGCGGTCAGCGTCATGTGGCAATGGCCGCGATGGTGGGTCTGGTGGTTGAAGAAATGGGCGAGCACCGGCGCGAGGCGCTGAGTGACCGGCTCGGGGATGGTGATCGGCGTGTAGGTGAAGCGGCTGGTGAGGTCTGCTTCAGCAAGGCCATTGATCCAGGCGACGATGCGCTCGTCTTCCACCGCGCGGGCTGCTGACAGGGAGCCGAGATCGTCGAACAGGATGGCGTCGAGGGAGGTCGGCGCTTCGCCCGTGCCGGTGAAGCGCTTCATCCAGATGCGGTCGGCGGCGAGGACGTGGTTGAGCGTCCTGTGCAGCGAACCGAAGAAGGCGCCCTTGTCCTCGCGGTATTGCGCATCCGTCAGCGCGCCCGCCGCCTGGTAGAGCAGGCGGTTTGCCCACCGGTTGTATTTGGCGAACATACGGTAGTGATCGAGCATTGCGGTCTCCTTCAAGGTGCCGGGAGCTTAATCCAGAACGGCATTGTGGTGGGTGATGCGACCCATGAAATTTACTGATTTGACTGTTCACCGTTTCCGCGTTCGATGTCGACCCGACAATGGCTGGTTCGTGTGCTGTCTTGATCTCCATGACGGTCTCGGGCGCTCGTGACAGGGCCATGAAACTTCGCCGCTCCCCCTTGTTTTGCGCGGGATTGGCGGTTATTGAACCGCCGACTCACGGAAAACCAAGGGAATTGAGACAATGGCGATTGAACGCACCTTTTCGATGATCAAGCCGGACGCCACCAAGCGCAACCTGACGGGCGCCATCACCAAGATGTTTGAAGACGCAGGCCTGCGTATCGTCGCCTCCAAGCGCGTGTGGATGAGCAAGCGCGAAGCCGAAGGCTTCTACGCCGTTCACAAGGAACGCCCCTTCTTCGGCGAACTGGTTGAAACCATGACCTCCGGCCCAACCATCGTTCAGGTTCTCGAAGGCGAGAACGCCATCCTCAAGAACCGCGAAATCATGGGCGCCACCAACCCGGCCAATGCCGACGAGGGCACCATCCGCAAGGTCCACGCTTTGTCGATCGGCGAGAACTCGGTTCATGGCTCGGACGCTCCGGAAACTGCTGCTGAGGAAATCAAGTACTGGTTCTCCGACACCGAAATCGTCGGCTGATTCAATCTCTGAGGGTCTCGGCCCGAACGATTTGAAAAGACTCATTTAAAGTCGGGGCGGCAACGCTCCGGCTTTTTTATTTTGGGGTCGTGGGCCGGCCAGCCTATGATCGGCACTTCGCCGTTTCGAAGTGTTCAGGCGTCTTGCCGTCCTTGAAAACCTCCGGGTTCTTGTCATAGGCGGGGCCGACGACCAGCGCCTTGGCGGGCAGTATGTCCTGATCGAGGTTCGAAATCACTTCCGTCTTCAATGTTTGCAGAATGGTGCCGTCCGGCCCCTTGACCTCGATGGTCACGGCATAGGGCCGCTGCTTTTTCACGCAGGTCACATCCGGGCTTTCAAGAACCACCTTGTCGAGCTTGGCAAAGAGCTTGCGGTCGAGCGTCAGCGGCGCGCCACCGGCAGGGTTTTCGAATGTAGCTACAACCGTACTCCCCTCCGGAACGGGTTCCGTCTTGGTCAGCGTGATCATGTAGGTGGCGTAGGCGAGGCGGTAGTTGAAGATGAACATCTTGCCGGTGAGTTCGAGCGGATCTGGCCCTGTCTCGCGCTGGCAGCCGGCAAGGGCAGCCGCGCCAGCCAGAAGAAGAGCGGCAAGCGTCAGGCGCTTAGTGTGCCGCAGTACTCGCGCGCTTTGAGAATACCCCCCTCTGTCACTTCGTGACATCTCCCCCTCAAGGGGGGAGATCGGGAGCGAGAGGCCGGCCGCGCGGCAATCTCCCCCCTTGAGGGCGAGATGCCCGGCAGGGCAGAGGGGGGTGAGAGGGCCACTGTCGTGGACTGTGTCGGCCTGCAGGCTCATGGGGTCAACTCCTTCTTCTGGCGCTGATAGTGCCGGCTCGCCTTCACGCGGTTGCCGCAAACGGTCATGTCGCACCAGGTGCGGCTGCGGTTGCGGCTGCGGTCGAGGAACAGCCATTGGCAATTGGGGCAGATTTTCAGGCGCTGCGGCTCTGCGAAGGTGGCAAGCATCAGCGCCGAGCGCGCCGCGGCGGCGTCGAGCGGGGTGCGGGCTGCCTTGATCGGATGGCGCCGGATGAGGGTGGATGCCGCGTCGAGCAGATCGGCCAGGTGCCCGGAGGAGGAATGCCCCAGCGCTTCGGCGCGAAAATGCCGGTCAGTTGCTTCCCTGAGATTGAGAAACGCCGGCCGGTTTTCCGGCGCGACCGGCTGCAACGGCCCGAACAGGTCCTTGTCGGCGCAGAAACGCGTCGCGGCCGTGGCAAAGCCGTCAAGAGCCACGGGGTCGGCATAGCGGTCGATGCGGCGCTCGGCATCGAAGCGCAGCACGACCGAATTGGCGACATCGAAAGCAAGTGCGCCGCCGGAAAAACGATGCGGGGTCCAGGTAAACGTCACGCAACATCCTAACTGGTAAAACGGATTTTACTAGTTATAATGATTTCCACTGATGTTGTCATCAACCGGATTTCCCATGGCCTATTTTCTGCAGCAGCTTGCCAGTGCCCTGCCGATCGCCGCCCTCTATGCGCTGCTTGCCTTCGGCTATTCGATCTCCTTCTCGGTCACCAAAAGGGCCGATCTGACCTATGGCGCGCTGTTCGGCTTTGCCGGCCAGATCTTCCTGTTGTTTTCCGATTTCGCCTGGAACCGTCTCTGGCTGGTCCTTCCGGCTGCGCTTGCGATTGGCGCGATCGCGGCGCTGGTCTATGCCTTGGGCGCAGGCTTCGTCGTCGGCCGCTCGGTCATGCGCGGGCTGGCGATGACGTCGGCCAACACCGTGGTCGTTGCCTCTCTGGGCGTGGCTTTGGTGCTGATGGAGCTGTCGCGGATCGCGGCGGAGACGCGCAGCCTGTGGCTGCCGCCGTTTCTCAACACGCCGCTCACGCTGTGGGCCGATCCGCAATTCCCGGTGACCCTGACGATGATCCAGCTGCTGAACACGGCGCTGATGCTGGCCATGGTCGGGGCGGGGCATGCGTTTCTGGCACGGTCCGCCTGGGGCCGCTCCTGGCGGGCGGTGTCCGACGATGCAGGCGCAGCGGCACTCTGCGGCGTCGATGGGAAGCGTATCTTCGTCGCTGCCTACGGATTGTCGGCGCTGCTGGCGGCGATCGCCGGCATTCTCGCCACGTCCTATTATGGCAACATGGATTTTGGCGCGGGCCTGGTTTTCGGCGTCAAGGTGCTGTTCATCGCCGCGATCGGCGGCCAGACGGCGCCGCTATTGGCGGCGGCCGGCGCCGCCGCGATGGGCCTGAGCGAAACGCTGTGGAGCGCCTACGGCCCGATGCTCTGGCGGGATTTTGCGATCTTCTCGTTTCTGGTGCTGCTTCTGGTGCTGACGAGAAAGGAGCAGTTCCAGCCGTAGTCAGTCCTTCGACCAGCGGTCCCGTGCGCTGTCGTCCTCGTCCTTGGCGCTGACCCAGCCGCGCTCAATGCCATCGCCTGCGTGCTCCTTCTTCCAGAAGGGCGCGGACGTCTTCAGATAATCCATGATGAAATTGGCGCCGTCGAAAGCCGCCTGCCGGTGCGGCGAGGCGGTGACGACGAGCACGATGTTTTCGCCGGGCAGGATCTTTCCGTAGCGGTGGATGGCGCTGACGGCTTGCAGCCCGAACCGGCTGACCGCTTCCGTGCAGATGCGGGTGATCTGCGCTTCCGCCATGCCCGGATAGTGCTCCAGTTCAAGGGCGCTGAGCGTGCCGGCGTCGTCACGGCAGAGGCCGGAGAAGGTGACGATGGCGCCGATATCGCGGCGGCCTTGCGAAAGCGCCCGGACCTCGGCGGCAAGGTCGAAATCCTGCCGCTGGACGCGGACGGTGACAGGCACGCCGCGCACGGCCTCAGCCTCCGGTCATCGGCGGAAACAGCGCGATTTCCCGCGCGCCGGCGATCGGCTCGTTATGGTCGACATGTTCCTGGTTGATGGCGACGCGGATGACATTCTCGTGCTCCAGCGCCGTCTCGTATTCCTCGCCCAGCGTCTTCAAGTGTGCCAGCAGGTCGCCGGCCGTGACGACGCTTTCGGGAAGCTCCAGCGTCTCCTCGGCTTTGCCGATCCGCTCACGCACCCAGGCGAAATAGACGAGATCAACGCTTGCCATCAGTCGACCATATGCTTGAGGCCGGCGCGGAAATAGTCATAGCCGGTATAGATGGTAAGAATCGCTGCGACCCAGAGCAGGCCGATGCCCATCTCCGTCGTATAGGGAAGCACCTTGTCGCCCGCCGGGCCTGCAAGCAGGAAGGCAATGGCGAACATCTGTACGGTGGTTTTCCACTTGGCGATGCGCGTGACCGGCACGCTGACTTTGAGTGCGGCCAGGTATTCTCGCAGACCAGACACCAGGATTTCACGGCACAGGATAATGATCGCGGCCCAGAGCGACCAGCCGGCGATGGTTTTTTCGGTGTCCGCCGCCATCAGCAGCAGCGCCGTCGAAATGAGAAGCTTGTCGGCGATCGGATCCAGCATGCGGCCGATATTTGAGGTCTGGTTCCAGATCCGCGCCAAATAACCGTCGAGAAAATCGGTGATCGACGCGACGACGAAAATGCCAAGCGCCGCCCAGCGGGCAAAGTCGGAACTCTGCAGTTTGCCTTCGATGAAAAAGCACAGAACGATCAGCGGAACAGCCAGAATGCGTCCATAGGTCAGGAGATTGGGGATGCTGTAGGTGGTCGGCGTGGAGGACATGGATTCGGGTTCTCTGCGAGTTCTTGGGCGACAGATGAACGGCTTTGTGACAGCCGCGTCAACCGTTCTTTGATAGATCATCCGCAATTGTGGCGGAATTCATCTGAACGGGCGGTGAACCGGATTGAGCGCAGGACACCTCCGGCGCGATGGGGTGTCCTGATGCGAATAACTGCGCTGATCGACCCGACCTGAGCCGCGTCCCAGAGACGCTATTTCGCCCCATCCTCATGGAAGTGGTCATAGACGAGCCGCGCCACCGCTTCGGAAATACCTTCCACAGCCACGAGATCGTTGATGCCGGCGCGGGAAACCGCCTTGGCGGTGCCGAAATGCTGGAGGAGCGCGCGCTTGCGCGTCGGCCCGATGCCGGCGATCTCGTCCAGCGGGTTCTTGACCATTTCCTTCTTCCGCCGCGCCCGGTGCGAGCCGATGGCGAAGCGGTGCGCCTCGTCGCGCATGCGCTGGATGAAATAAAGCACCGGGTCGCGCGGCGGCAGCGTGAAGCCGTCGCGGCCGGGCGGAAAGAAGCGCTCGCGTCCGGCATCGCGATCGACGCCCTTGGCGACGCCGATGGCGGTGAGACAATCCTCGATGTCGAGTTCCTTCAGGATCGCCCGCACAGCCGTCATCTGTCCCTGACCACCATCGATCAGGATGACATCGGGCCAGGCAGGGAAACCGGCGTCCTCGACGGGTTCAGCGCTGCGATCGGGCTTTCCCTCTTCCTTCAGCAGGCGCGAGAACCGCCGGGTCATCACTTCCTTCATCATGCCGAAGTCGTCGCCGGGCGTGATGTCGGTCGATTTGATGTTGAACTTGCGGTACTGGCCTTTGACGAAACCTTCCGGCCCCGCCACCACCATGCCGCCAACGGCATTGGTGCCCATGATGTGGGAGTTGTCGTAGATCTCGATGCGGCGCGGCGCACGCTCCAGCTTGAAGGTCTCGGCAAAGCCTTCGAGCAGACGCGACTGCGACGATGTTTCGGCGAGCTTGCGGCCATGCGCCTCGCGGGCGTTGGCGACCGCGTGCTCGACCAGATCCTTCTTCTCGCCGCGCTGCGGCACGAGGATTAAAACCTTGTAGCCGGATTTCTCCGTCAGCGCTTCGCCCAGCAGTTCCTGTTCCGCCACCGGCTCGCAGAGGAGGATCTGCCGCGGACAGGGCTTGTCGTCGTAGAACTGGGCGAGGAAGGCGCTCAGCACCTCGGCTGCGGGCAGGGTCGGATCGGCCTTCGGAAAATAGGCGCGGTTGCCCCAGTTCTGGCCGGTGCGGAAGAAGAACACCTGGATGCAGGAAATGCCACCCTCGTGGTGGATGGCAAAGACATCCGCTTCCTCGACGCCGGAAGGGTTGATGCCCTGATGGCTCTGGACATGCGACAGCGCTGCCAGCCGGTCCCGATAAAGGGCGGCCCGCTCGAAATCGAGATTTTCCGAGGCCTCGTTCATGGCAGCGGCAATGGTCGACTTGACGGCCTGGCTCTTGCCGGAGAGGAAGTCCTTCGCTTCGCTCACCAGTTCGCCGTAGTCGGCATCGCTGATCTCGCGGGTGCAGGGGGCGGCGCAGCGCTTGATCTGGTGCAGCAGGCAGGGCCGGGTGCGGGTCTCGAAAACGCTGTCGGTACAGGTGCGCAGCAGGAAGGCGCGCTGCAGCGAATTGATCGTGCGGCCGACGGCGCCGGCCGAGGCGAAGGGACCGAAATAATCGCCCTTGCGGCTGCGGGCACCGCGATGCTTGTAGAGCGCCGGGGCTCGGCTATCGCCGGTCACCAGAATATAGGGAAAGGACTTGTCGTCGCGCAAAAGCACATTGAAGCGCGGCCGCAAACGCTTGATAAGGTTGGCTTCCAGCAGCAGCGCCTCGATCTCGGTGCGCGTCGTCACGAATTCCATATGCGCGGTCTCGCGCACCATCTTGGCGAGGCGGTTGGAATGGACGCGGCCCTGCGCGTAGTTGCTGACGCGCTTCTTCAGGCTGCGCGCCTTGCCGACATAGAGCACGTCGCCCGCCTCGTTGAACATGCGGTAGACGCCGGGGCTGTTGGGCAGGCGCTTGACGAAGGCCTGGATCAGCTCGGCGCCGCGCAGTCCGTCGGGGATCGCGCTGGTTTCCGCCCAATCCAGGATCGGCGCCGGCGCGGGACTGTCCGCTGCGTCGATGAGGTCGTCTTCGTCGCCGGCATTTTCATCGTAGAGAATGCCGCCATCGGTGGGCACGCGCCCGGTCATTCCACAATCTCCAAAATATCCGGCGTCTGCCAGGCCAGATGCTGGCCGCCGTCCAGCGCGATCATCTGTCCCGTCATCGAGGGCGTGTCGAACAGAAAGCGGATCGTCCTGCCGAATTCCCCCAGTTGCGGCCCGGTCTTGAGGATCACGGCGTCCACCTGCGTCTGGAAGTCCGCCTGGTTCTGCCGCTCGTTCGGCAGGGTCGGGCCGGGGCCGATGGCGTTGACCCGGATGTTGGGCGCCAGGGCCTGCGCCATCGTCTTGGTTGCCGTCAGCAGCGCCGATTTCGATAACATATAGGAATAAAATCGCGGATTTGGAGACCAGACCCGCTGGTCGACGATGTTGACGATCAGGCCCGAATTGGTCGCCGGCAGTTGCGCCGCGAAATCGCGCGCAAGCAGGGACGGAGCCTTCACATGCAGGGCGAAATGCCGGTCCCAGATCGTCTCGTTGAATTCCTCGAGACTGTCCTTCTTGAACAGCGAGGCATTGTTGATGAGCAGCCCGATCGGACCGAGCGCGCCGACGGCTTTTGCCATGACGGTGGCGACGGAAGCGGTATCGGTAAGGTCCGCGGCAATTGCCGCCGCATTGCCGCCTTGGGCGCGAAGGTGGGCTGCGAGCTTTTCGGCCTCCGCCAACGATGTGTTGGCATGAATGGCGACGGCAAAGCCGTGGGCTGCCAGATCCTCGACGATCGCCTTGCCGATGCGCTTGGCGCCGCCGGTGACCAGCGCTGTTTTCAAAGGCGTCCTCAAGGGCGGATCCTGCCGTACGATTCGTGTCTATGCATTTCGCAAGGATATAGGAGCAGGATGCAGATTGCGAAACCGGCCCACTCATTCGTTTCGGAAAAATTAACGCGAAAGCGCTAAATTGAATTGTTTTCAACAGGTATAGTATATATTCAATTAATATTATTGTGTGGTTAATAATTTCCCTGTGGCTACAAAGCAACATCGAATTTTGGCCATGCTCGCGCCACTAAAATTTCACAATTTGGCTCTTGTGAATCCGCATTTCGTCGTCAATTTCTCCGTCAACCGGGCGGGTTAATTGCAATTTTTCCGATGTATCAGTTTAGGACCGCGAGGGTCCGGAGCATCGGTTCGAAAGGAGACTTTAATGCGTACTCTCATCACCACCCTCATGGCATCTGCCGTGTCCCTCATCGCCTTCTCCGCCGTTCAGGCGGCAGATGCGATCGACGAAGTTCCGGCCGCCCCGGCTGCCGAATACACCGAGCCGGCTGTGAAGAACTGGTCCGGCGCCTATGTCGGTGGTACGGCCAACTGGGCCCGCGGCGAATATGACGCGACGGGCGGCCGCGGTGCCTCCGGCTTCGGCGGTGGTCTCTATGGCGGCTACAACATGCAGAGCGGCCAGGTCGTTTACGGCGGTGAAGCCGATATCAACTACGGCGACAACGACACCCGCAGCCCCACCCGCAAGATGGAACAGGGCGTCAACGGCTCGGTCCGTGCCCGCGTCGGTTACGACCTGAACCCGGTTCTCGTCTACGGTACGGCCGGTGTCGCCGCATCCAACGTCAAGGCGACGCAGGACGGCGGTTCCGACAAGAAGACGCTGCTCGGCTGGACGGCTGGTGCCGGTGCGGAAGCCTTGGTGACCGACAACGTCACGGCGCGCGTCGAATATCGCTACAGCGACTACGGTTCGAAGGACTTCAGCCTGCCGGGCGGCAAGGTTTCGTCGGGTTACGACGAACACAGCGTTCGCGTCGGTATGGGCGTCAAGTTCTGATACCGAAGTTCATGCATGACAAAAAAGGCCGGAGCGATCCGGCCTTTTTTGCGTTTCACGTCTAGCCGCTATCAGCCGGCTCAAGCCTTGAACTGGGCATAGTCCGGGAAGAATTTCTCGAATTTCTGCGGCCAGTTCTTCAGCTTCGGGCGGCCCTTCTGCCATTCGCCGGCAAAGCGCAGTTCGATATAGCGCAGCATCGCGGCAAGCGCGAAATGGCCGGCATGGAGCTTGGCGCCGGTCTTCGGCAGGTTGGCGTTAAGGTAGTCGAGGCCGCGCACGACCTTTTCCCACTGCTTGTCGATCCACGGCTGGTGGACCTTTTCCGGCGGATGGAAGCGCTTTTCGTAGACGATGGCGAGCAGGCTGTCGCAGATGCCGTCGCACAGCGCCTCCAGCATTTCCACCTCGGTGCGCTTTTCGGCATTGCGCGGATAGAGCTTGCCCTTGGTCTCGCGGTCGATGAAATGCATGATCGCCCGGCTGTCGTAGATCGCCTTGCCATCGGGCGTGATCAGCGTCGGGATCTTGCCGAGCGGGTTGTTGGAGATCAGTTCGGGCGGATTGGCGTTGGTGTCGGTCAGCACGCTTTCGGCTTTGATGCCGGCGTAGCGCGCGCCCATGCGCACCTTGTTGGAATAGGGGGAGGCGGGGGAGTAGAGAATTTTCATCGTGTTCTTTCTTTTGTTCAGGGAATTGCCGGCAGGCTGAGGTTTTTCATCTTGCAGCCGGCGCGATCGATGGCGTTGCAGGCACGAAAGCTGAGGTCCTTGTTGAAGCAGATGCGCACCTCGTCGACGCGTCCGGCGGCGCAGGTGACCGCGAGCGCGTCGTTGCGCAAGCCGGGATTGGCGGCGGTCAGCGATGCTTCAATCTCGGCGGCGTTTGTGCGCTGGCGGGTTTTCACCGATTGCAGCGCCGACGGTATCGTCACCTTCTCGCGGGCGGCGCGCAGAACCGTGAAATAGTCTTTCTGGCTGAGCCCCGAGCAGGAACCATGCTTGCGCCATTCATGGCCGATCAGCCCCATCGACGGCATGATGTCGAACAGGGTGCGTCCCAGCGTCTCCGGCACCCGGTCGGATTCGCGCGTCCGGCAGAATTCCTGATACCCCTGTTCGTTCTGCGGCCAGAGCCCGTGCACGATGAAGCCGTGATCGTTTTCCGCCGCGCATTGCTGTGACCGGCCGGAAGGGTCGTTTTCAAGGCACCAGCTCGGCGACCAGGAGAGCGACAGCACATAGTAGTCAAATCCGCTGCCGAGCGGGACGGGTTGGGCTTTGGCCTGCGCAGTGGCGATGGGGGTGGTTGTGGCGGGGCCGGTTGCCACCGCTTCCTTCTGCTGTTCGCTTTCCCCGCTGCAGGCCGAAAGCAGAAGCGCGGCAAACAGCGGCAGGAGGCGGCGCCGGAAATCGGTCACACGGCTTATCGCAGAGAGGCGCACTGCGCACCGTAGACATACCAGGGATCAAGGCCGCCGACGCAGAACTCGATATTGGAGCCGATGCCGGCAAAACCGAAGCCGCGCTCGATCAGATACCAGAGCGCGCGCGTCTCGCCATCGGTCGTGATGGCGGTGGCGCGGCAATATTCGCGCTCGACCGGATGGGTTTCGTCGCGCAGTTCGAGGCGGTTCAGGTGCATGTCGCGGATTTCGGCGATGGCGATGTCCGTCTTCAGATAGTGGTGAGCGCGATAGCCGAAATCGGAGGTGATGAAGCCGAGGATTGCCCTGCTTCGGCAGGCGCCTTCGGTGTAGCTCACGCCGCCCAGCGGGTCGCTTGCCGCAGCCGGGATTGCGCCGGGCAGAAGGATTGCCAGGGAGAAAAGGAGGCATGCGGCGCGCGTTCTGGTCATGATCGTCTCCCGAAAACTCCCCCGAGATTGCGTCTTCGGGGGGCTGGCCGTCAAGTCACGTTCAATCCCGCTCCGGCACTTCCTCGCCGCGCAGCCAGAAAACGCGGGCTGAGGCGTGCCGATCCTGCTTCAACCGGTCCTTGAGGAACGGCAGGAGGACATCGAGCTCATCCTTCAGCGTATAGGGCGGGTTGACGACGATCAGCCCCGAGCCCGAAAGGCCGGTCGTATCACGATCGCTGCGCACCGACAGCTCAGTGCACAGCATCTTCGGGATTTCCAGAGCTTTCAGCGCTTCGTGAAAGGCGGCAATCGGTGCACCCTGTTTCAGCGGATACCACAGGCAGAAGGTGCCGCCGGAAAACCGGCGCCAGGCCTTGGCGAGACCATCCGCCAGCCGCTCGAACTCTCCGGCCACCTCGAAGGGCGGATCGACCAGTACCAGCCCGCGCTTTTCCTTCGGCGGCAGATGGGCGCCGAGCGCCAGCCAGCCGTCGAGCTGCGTGATGCGGCTCTGGAAATCGCCGTCGAACAGCCGGTGCAGCGTTTCGTAATCGTCGGGATGCAGTTCCATTGCCGACAGCCGGTCCTGCGGCCGCATCAGCATGCGGGTGAGTTTCGGCGAGCCGGGATAGAGCTTGAGGCCGCCGTCCGGATTGAGGTCGCGCACGGCCGTCAGATAGGGTTGAAGCAGGGTCTTTGCCTTCGCCGGGATGTCCGCATCGAGAATGCGGCCGATGCCGTCCTGCCATTCGCCGGTCTTCTGGGCTTCCTCGCTCGACAGATCATAAAGGCCGATGCCCGCATGGGTGTCGAGCACGCGGAAGGCCTTGTCCTTCTGCGTCATGTAGACGATCAGCCGGGCGAGCACGGCGTGCTTCAGGACGTCGGCAAAATTGCCTGCGTGGTAGATGTGACGGTAATTCATTCGCGTCCCTGATCGTGCCGATGAAATGTTGGAATGCATGGCGGTTGGGACTTTGAGACCCTCCCGCGATGCAATATAGAAAAGCCATGAACGTTGCGACCCCCATCAAGCCAGAAAAAGCCACCGCTCATTCGGTCTGTCCGCATGACTGTCCCTCCGCCTGCGCGCTCGAAATCGATCTGACGGAGGAGGGAAGGATCGGCCGGGTTCGCGGCGCGAGCGCCAATACTTATACGGCCGGCGTCATCTGCGCCAAGGTCGCGCGTTATTCCGAACGCATCTACCATCCGGGCCGCCTGATGGTGCCGCAGCGGCGCAAGGGCGCAAAGGGCGAGGGACGCTGGCAGGACGTCAGTTGGGACGACGCGCTCGACGAAATCGCCGATGCTTTCGTCAAGGCCGAACAGCAATATGGCTCCGAGGCTGTCTGGCCCTATTTCTATGCAGGTACGATGGGCCAGGTTCAGCGCGATTCGATCGAGCGCCTGCGCCATGCCAAGCGCTATTCCGGCTTCTTCGGATCGATCTGCACCAACCTCGCCTGGACCGGCCTGACGATGGCCACGGGTTCGCTCAGAGGCCCCGATCCGCGCGAGATGGCGAAATCCGACTGCGTGGTCATCTGGGGCACCAATGCGGTGTCGACGCAGGTCAATGTGATGACCCATGCAGTCAAGGCGCGCAAGGAACGCGGCGCCAAGATCGTCGTCATCGACATCTACGACAATCCGACGATCAAGCAGGCCGACATGGGGCTGGTGCTGAGGCCCGGCACCGATGCAGCTCTCGCCTGCGCCGTCATGCACATCGCCTTCCGCGACGGCTATGCGGATCGGGCCTATCTCGCAGACTATGCCGACGATCCGGCCGGACTTGAACATCATCTGAAGACCAGAACGCCGGAATGGGCGTCTGCCATCACCGGCCTGCCGGTGGAGGAGATCGAGGCCTTCGGCAAGCTCCTCGGCACGACCCCGAAAACCTATTTCCGCCTCGGCTACGGCTTTACCCGCCAGCGCAACGGCGCCGTCGCCATCCACGCGGCCGCCTCGGTGGCGACTGTGCTCGGTTCCTGGAAGCACGAGGGCGGCGGCGCGTTCCACTCCAACAACGATATCTTCAAGTTCGACAAGCGCGAGTTGATGGGCTCGGCGATGCTGGATCCGGATATCCGGATGCTCGATCAATCGCAGATCGGCCGCGTCTTGACCGGTGATGCCGAGGCATTGCGCCATCGCGGGCCGGTGACGGCGATGCTGATCCAGAACACCAATCCGGTGAATGTTGCCCCCGAGCAGCGTCTGGTAAAGCGGGGTTTTTTGCGCGACGATCTTTTCGTCGCCGTGCACGAGCAGTTCATGACCGACACGGCCAAGCTCGCCGATATCGTCCTGCCCGCGACCATGTTCCTCGAGCATGACGATCTCTATCGCGGCGGCGGTCACCAGCATATCCTGCTCGGCCCCAAGGTGGTCGAGCCGCCATCGACGGTGCGCACCAATCTCTTCGTCATCGAGGAACTGGCGAAGCGCCTCAGCGTTGCCGACAGGCCCGGCTTTGGCCTCAGCGAGCGCGCGCATATCGACCATATCCTGGTGAACTACGACATCGGCTATGAGAGCCTGAAACGCGACAAATGGCTGGATGTCCAGCCCGATTTCGAGACGGCGCATTTCATCAAGGGGTTCGGCCATCCCGACGGCAAATTCCGCTTCAAGGCCGACTGGACCGGAACGCCGGCGCCGAACCGGCCGCCGAAGGCGCTGGGGCTCCTGGGCCCGCATGCGAAACTGCCGGTATTTCCCGATCATGTCGACCTGATCGAGGTCGCGGACGAGAAACATCCGTTCCGGCTGGCAACGTCGCCGGCGCGCTCCTTCCTGAACTCGACCTTCGCCGAGACGCCGTCTTCGATCCAGAAGGAAGGCCGCCCCGAAGCGATGATCCACGCGGACGATGCGGCGGCACTGGGCATTGCCGACGGCGATATCGTCCGGATCGGCAACGAGCGCGGCGAAATCCGCCTGCATGCCAGGCTCGGCGGCGGTGCGCGGCGGGGTGTGGTGATCGCCGAAGGGCTCTGGCCGAACGATGCGCATCTGGACGGGGAGGGCATCAACGTGCTCACCGGTGCCGATGCGGCAGCGCCCTATGGCGGCGCCGCCTTCCACGACAATCACGTATGGCTGCGCAAGGATTGACCGCGAATGACGAAATTCCGCGACGCGAAGATCGAAATTTTGAAAGACGAGACGCTTTCGAAAAACTGGTACCACCTGCGCAACGTCACCTTCAACTATACCGGCTCCAATGGGGTCACGAAGAAGCTGAAGCGCGAGGTCTATGATCGCGGCAACGGCGCGACGATCCTGCTCTACGATCCAAAACGCGACAGCGTCATCCTCGTGCGGCAGTTCCGCATGCCCGCGCATCTGAACGGCCATTCCGGCTGGCTGCTGGAAATGCCGGCTGGGCTGCTCGACGGCGATCATCCGGTCGAGGCGATCAAGCGGGAGGCGATGGAGGAAACCGGCTATCTGGTGCACGACGTGCGGCCGCTCTTCCAGGCCTTCATGTCACCCGGTGCGGTGACCGAGACGATCCATTTCTTCGCGGCGATCATCGACGTGTCGGTGCGAGCCGAAGACGGCGGCGGCGCTGCGCACGAGGACGAGGATATCGAGGTTCTCGAGGTTCCGCTCAAGGATGCCATGGCGATGATCGAGAGCGGCGAGATCTGCGACGGCAAGACCATCATGCTCTTGCAATGGGCGACACTGAACCGGGAAAAGCTGGCTGCGGAGTGAGCTATGCGGAGAAGAGCGGCACCGCTTCTGCGACCGCCGCTTGCCGCAGCTTTTTGTCGCGTGGTTGATCTCCGCTGGTATGCGGACGCGTTTTAACGAAAGACATTGCACTTGGTCAAATGGTTGACCAAGGCACGTCAGTTGTCACTCCCTCAGCTCCGATTACCCGCCCGTCGGTCATGCTTGCCTTGCCCTCGGCTATCAACCTCAGCGCCACCGGATATGTCCGATGCTCCTCGACCAAAACCCGCGCTGCAAGGGCCTCCGCGGTGTCACCGGGAAGCACGGGTACCTTGGCCTGAAGGATGACCGGCCCCTCGTCCATGCCTTCGGTGACGAAGTGCACGGTGCAGCCCGCTTCTTCCATGCCAGCGTCGATGGCGCGCTGATGGGTGTGAAGACCCGGAAAGAGCGGCAAAAGGGACGGGTGGATATTGATGATCCGGCCTTCGTAGCGATTGATGAAGGCCGCGCTCAGCAGGCGCATGTAACCGGCGAGGCAGATGATATCAGGCGAAAGGCTTTCCAGCGCGGACAGGATCGCCGCTTCATGCGCGTCCTTGCTGTCATAATCCTTGCGGACGAAGGAAAAGGTCGGAATGCCGAGCGCCGCCGCCTTGGCGAGCCCGCCGGCCTCGGCCTTGTCCGAAATCACACCAACGATTTCAGCCGGAAAATCCGGTTCCGAGGCAGCTTTCGCCAGCGCCAGCATGTTGGAGCCGCCGCCGGAAATGAACACAACGACCCTTTTGCGGATCGCCTTCAGCGTCTCCGTCATAGGGCGAGCGTGCCCTTGTAGATCGTGCCGGCGGCGCCTTCCTCGCGGGCGACCATGTGGCCGAGCGCAAAGACGGTCTCGCCTTCAGCTTTCAGAACCGAAGCCACCTTTTCCGCATTCTCTGCAGCGACGACGACGATCATGCCGACGCCGCAGTTGAAGGTGCGTAGCATCTCGTTGGCGGCAACGCCACCGGTCTTGGCAAGCCAGGAGAACACGGCCGGCGCCTCGATGGCGGTAAGATCGATTTCTGCGGCCAGGTGCTTCGGCAGCACGCGCGGAATGTTTTCCGGAAAGCCGCCGCCGGTGATATGGGCAAGCGCCTTCAGCGCACCGGTTTCGCGGATCGCCTTCAGGAGCGGCTTCACATAGATGCGCGTCGGGGTCATCAGCACGTCGGCCAATGTGCCTTCGCCGAAGGGGGCGGGTGCGTCCCAGGCAAGGCCCGAGAGCGAAACGATCTTGCGCACCAGCGAATAACCGTTCGAATGCACACCGGAGGAGGCGAGACCGAGGATGACGTCGCCCTCGGCGATATCGCCTGCCGGAAGCAGTTGCCCGCGTTCGGCCGCACCGACTGCGAAGCCGGCGAGGTCATAGTCGCCGCCGGAATACATGCCCGGCATTTCGGCTGTTTCGCCGCCGATCAGCGCGCAGCCCGCCTCGCGGCAGCCGGCGGCAATGCCGCCGACGATCGAGGCACCCTGGTCCGGATCAAGCTTGCCGGTGGCGAAGTAGTCGAGGAAGAACAAGGGTTCCGCGCCCTGTACGACGAGATCGTTGACGCACATGGCAACAAGATCGATGCCGACGGTGTCGTGCTTGTTGGCATCGATGGCGATCTTCAGCTTGGTGCCGACGCCATCATTGGCGGCAACGAGGACCGGATCGGTGAAGCCGGCCGCCTTCAGGTCGAACAGGCCGCCGAAACCACCGATTTCGCCGTCGGCGCCGGGACGCCGCGTCGAGCGCACATGCGGCTTGATCTTTTCCACCAAAAGGTTTCCGGCATCGATGTCCACACCCGCATCGCTATAGGTCAGACCGTTCTTTCCTGGCTCGCTCATGGCTTGATCTCCGCCGGCTCGTCGTTTTGGCACTGCGATTGGCATGATGACTTGGGAAGTGCAAGCATATTGCCCTGGATATTCCGCTTTTTCACCGTTTTGCCCGGTTGTTGTGGCCGTTTGCAGCCATAGGCTTGACCACGGTCGGTGGCACATCCTATCTCCAAAGGCGGAAGCGGCGTGATGCCGTTCGGGCGCGGGGCATCGGAACAGCGGCATGGTCAACAAATTGAGCAGCAGCGGACTGCAGCGCCAGATCATCTTCTGGTTGCTTTTCCTCGCCGCCTTCATCGCCTTCCTGATGGTGTTCTCGACCATCCTCCTGCCGTTCATCGCCGGCATGGCGCTCGCCTATTTCCTCGATCCGGTCGCCGACCGGCTGGAAAGGTTGGGCTTGAGCCGCCTGATGGCGACGATCGTCATCCTGTTCGGCTTCATCGTCGTCTTCGCGCTGTCGCTCGTCGTCATCATTCCGATCGTCTTCACCCAGGCAGCGGACTTCATCCAGAAGATGCCGGGCTATATCTCCTTGCTGCAGGAATTCCTGACCAGCCCGCATGCCTCGTGGCTGCCCGATTGGGTGGCCGGGCAGATGGATACGATCAAGCAGAACTCCGCCAAGCTGCTCGAACAGGGGGCGAGCTTCCTCGGCACGCTGTTCCAGCAATTGTGGAATTCGGGCATGGCGTTGCTCAACATCATTTCGCTGTTCGTCGTCACTCCCGTAGTCGCCTTCTATCTGCTGCTCGACTGGGACCGGATGGTGGAAAAGGTCGACAGCTGGATCCCCCGCGACCATGCTACCACCGTTCGCCAGATCGCCCGCGACATGAACCTGACGATTGCCGGTTTCGTGCGCGGGCAGGGGTCGCTCTGCATCATTCTTGGCCTGTTCTACGGCATTGCGCTGTCGTTCGCCGGGCTGAACTTCGGCCTGCTGATCGGCCTGTTTGCCGGCATGATCAGCTTTGTTCCCTATGTCGGCTCGCTGGTTGGCCTCGTGCTTGCCGTCGGCGTGGCGCTGGTCCAGTTCTGGCCCAACTATCTTCACATCGGTATTGTCGCTGCGATCTTCTTCCTCGGGCAATTTCTCGAAGGCAACATTCTTCAGCCGCGGCTGGTCGGCAAAAGCGTCGGGCTGCATCCGGTCTGGCTGATGTTCGCGCTTCTGGCGTTCGGCGCTCTCTTCGGTTTCGTCGGCCTGCTGGTGGCGGTGCCATCGGCTGCCGCAATCGGCGTGCTTGTCCGCTTCGGCATCGGGCGCTACCTTGATAGCACGCTCTATCATGGCCACAGGACCGGCAAGAAGGCCGAGCCGGAACCCGACATCCCAGAGTACAAGCTTCCAGAGTAACAGGCGTATGGTCCGCAAGTTCGAACAGCTGCCGCTCGTTTTCGAGCACGAGCCTCAGACGGGTCGTGACGACCTTCTCGTGTCCGAACGGCTGAAGGCGGCGGTGTCGATCATCGACAGCTGGCCGCGCTGGCCCTCGCCCGTTGTCATTCTTGCCGGGCCTGTAGGCTCGGGAAAATCGCATCTCGCGGCCATCTGGCGGGAAAACAGCGCGGCCGTAGCCATCCATCCGACGGCCGGCAGCGATGCCGCCGATATTGCCGCGACGAACCCGGTCCTCTTCGAGGATGCCGACCGGCGCGGTTTTGATGACCGGGCGCTGTTTCATGTCATCAACAGCGCGCGCGAGAACGGCACCGGCCTCTTGATCACCAGCCGGTTGTGGCCCATGTCCTGGCCGGTCGAACTGGCCGATCTTCGGTCGCGCCTGAAGGCGGCGACCGTGGTCGAGATCGGCGAGCCGGATGATGACCTGCTGGCCCAGGTTCTGGTCAAGCTCTTGGCCGATCGCCAGCTCAGCGTCGATGACCGGCTGATCGGCTATATCGTGGCGCGGATGGAGCGCTCGCTCGAATCGGCCCAGACGATCGTCGAGCGGCTCGATCATCTGGCGCTTGCACGCGGCACGCGCATCAACCGGGCGCTTGCCTTGGAAGTGCTCAACACCCTTGGAAAGACACGCGAAATTGATTGACTGTCATAGTTAGGTCGTCAAACTGCGCTAGCTGCATCATGAAAAACGAGAGGGCGGGTTCGGCCATGGATACTGTAACATCTGCGACAATCGCCAATGAGCCTGCGGCGTATGAAATCGATCTTCTGACCAGCCCTGAACGCTTCATCAACCGCGAATTCTCCTGGCTTCAGTTCAACCGCCGGGTTCTCGAGGAGACGCTGAATACGGCGCATCCGTTGCTTGAGCGCGTGCGTTTCCTGTCGATTTCCGCCGCCAACCTCGACGAATTCTTCATGGTGCGCGTCGCTGGTCTCGAAGGCCAGGTTCGCCAGGGCGTGATGGTGCGCAGCCCCGATGGCAAGACGCCTGTCGAGCAGCTGGAAGACATCCTCAAGGAAATCGACAACCTGCAGATGGAGCAGCAGGCCTCGCTGGCCGTCCTGCAGCAGTATCTTGCCAAGGAAGACATTCTGATTGTCCGGCCGGTGTCGCTGTCCGTACAGGACCGTGCGTGGCTGGCGAATGAATTCGAGCAATCAATCTTTCCGGTGCTGACGCCACTGTCGATCGACCCGGCGCACCCGTTCCCGTTCATTCCGAACCTCGGCTTCACCATGGGGCTGCAACTTGCCAGCAAGCGAGGCCGCGAGCCGATGACGGCGCTTCTGCGCTTGCCGGTCGCGCTCGACCGGTTCATCCGCTTGCCGGATGCCAAGTCGGTGATCCGCTATATCACGCTGGAGGATGCCGTCAGCCTGTTCATCGAACGGTTGTTCCCCGGCTATGAGGTCAAGGGTTCGGGCACATTCCGCATCATTCGAGACAGCGATATCGAAGTCGAGGAAGAGGCCGAAGATCTCGTCCGCTTCTTCGAGACGGCGCTGAAGCGCCGCCGCCGCGGATCGGTGATCCGTATCGAGATTGATTCGGAAATGCCGCTGGAGCTGCGCCATTTCGTCGTCGGCGAACTCGGCGTCGCGGAAAACCGCGTCGCCGTGCTGCCCGGCCTTCTGGCACTCAACACCCTGTCCGAGATCACCAAGGCGCCGCGCGACGATCTGCGCTTCGAGCCGTACAATGCGCGATTTCCCGAACGTGTCCGCGAACACGCCGGAGACTGCCTCGCCGCCATCCGCGAAAAAGACATGGTCGTCCACCACCCCTACGAGAGCTTCGACGTGGTGGTCCAGTTTCTGCTCCAGGCTGCGCGCGATCCTGACGTTCTGGCGATAAAGCAGACGCTCTATCGGACCTCGAACGACAGCCCAATCGTGCGTGCGCTAATCGACGCTGCCGAAGCCGGCAAGTCGGTGACGGCGCTGGTCGAGTTGAAGGCGCGCTTCGACGAGGAAGCCAATATCCGCTGGGCGCGCGACCTCGAACGCGCCGGCGTGCAGGTGGTGTTCGGCTTCATCGAACTGAAGACGCATGCGAAGATGTCGATGGTGGTGCGCCGTGAGGAAGGCAAGCTTAGAACCTACTGCCACCTCGGCACCGGCAACTATCATCCGGTCACGGCGAAGATCTATACGGACCTGTCCTTCTTTACCTGCAATCCGAAGATTGCCCATGACATGGCCAATATCTTCAACTTCATCACCGGCTACGGCGAGCCCGAGGCCGGCATGAAGCTGGCGATTTCGCCGCATACGCTGCGTCCGCGCATCCTGCAGCATATCGGCGAGGAAATCGCCCATGCCGAGGCCGGCCGGCCGGCGTCGATCTGGATGAAGATGAATTCGCTGGTCGATCCGGAAATCATCGATGCGCTCTACAAGGCCAGCCGCGCCGGCGTCGAAATCGATTTGGTCGTGCGCGGCATCTGCTGTTTGCGGCCGCAGGTGCCTGGCCTGTCCGATAATATCCGCGTCAAATCGATCGTCGGCCGTTTCCTTGAACATTCGCGCATCTTCTGCTTCGGCAACGGTCACGGGCTTCCCTCCGAGCACGCGCTCGTCTATATCGGGTCGGCGGACTTGATGCCGCGCAATCTGGATCGGCGGGTGGAGACCCTTGTGCCTCTCATCAACCGGACTGTGCATGAACAGGTGCTGTCGCAGATCATGCTGGGCAATCTCATCGATAACCAGCAGAGCTACGAGATCCTTCCGGACGGAACGTCGCGGCGCATGGAAGTCGCCCGCGATTCCGAGCCCTTCAATGCACAGGTCTACTTCATGACCAATCCCAGCCTGTCGGGGCGGGGCGAGGCCTTGAAATCCAGCACTCCGAAAGTCATTGCCGGCTGGGACAGCGGCCGCAGAAGATAAAACTGGAATTGCATGGTAGAATCTGAAGCCCAGGGGCGTTTGCCTGGAATTGCCCCGGTGTCCGTCGTGGATATTGGGTCGAACTCTGTTCGACTTGTCATCTATGAGGGGCTGAGCCGGTCTCCAGCCGTGCTGTTCAACGAAAAGGTCATGTGCGGCCTCGGCAAGGGCATCGATGCGACCGGTCGCATGGATGCCGAGAGTGTCGAGCGGGGGCTGATGGCGCTGCACCGGTTCAAGGCCTTGTCCACGCAGGCGCGCGCTTCCACGGTCTTCGTGCTTGCGACGGCGGCTGCCCGCGATGCATCGAACGGCCCGGATTTCATCCGCCGGGCGGAGATCATCCTCGGCCAGAAAATCCGCGTGCTGACCGGCGAGGAGGAAGCCTATTTCTCGGCGCTCGGCATCATCAGCGGCTATCACGACCCCGACGGCGTCGTCGGCGACCTCGGCGGCGGTTCGCTGGAACTCGTGGATGTCGTCGGCACCAAGGTCGGCAAGGGCATTACCCTGCCGCTCGGCGGTATCCGGCTGTCGGAACATGCCGAAGGATCGATCGTCAAGGCGCGCAGCCATGTGCGGCGCTACATGAAGGGTGCGCAGGTGCTGCAGAACGTTGCCGGTCGCACCTTCTACGCCGTCGGCGGTACCTGGCGCTCGATCGCCAAGCTTCATATGGAGACGCGCAACTATCCGCTGCACATGATGCAGGGTTATGAAATTTCCTTCGACGAGGCGATGGCTTTCCTGCCCGAGGTGATCGAGCCAAAGGACGTGAAGGCGCCGGCCTATGCGACCATCTCGAAGAGCCGCCGCGCACTCCTGCCCTTCGGTGCCGTTGCCATGCAGGAAGCAATCGCGCAGATGAAGCCGGCGCGCATCTCGTTTTCGGCGCTCGGCGTTCGCGAGGGGTACCTGTTTTCGCTGCTGTCGGAAACCGTGCGCAGTCATGATCCGCTGCTGACGGCGGCCGGCGAAATTGCCATCCTGCGTGCCCGCTCGCCCGAGCATGCGCGCGAACTGGCCGATTGGAGCGGCAAGATGGTGCCGCATTTCGGCATCACCGAAACCGAGGAGGAGGGGCGCTACCGTCAGGCGGCCTGCCTGCTCGCCGATATCAGCTGGCGCGCCCATCCGGATTATCGCGGCCTGCAGGCGCTCAACATCATCGCCCACAGCACGTTCTCCGGCATCACCCATGCCGGCCGCGCCTATATCGCGCTTGCCAACTATTATCGCTTCGAGGGCTTCGCCGACAACGGCGCCACCGAACCGCTGGCGGCCATCGCCACGCCGCGCATGCTGGAACTTGCCAAGCTTCTGGGCGGCCTGCTCAGGGTCGTCTACCTGTTCTCCGCCTCGATGCCGGGCATCGTCCGCAATCTTGATATCCGCCGCTCCCGGACCCCGGACCTCGATCTCGAATTCGTGGTGCCCTCCACTTATTCGGAATTCACCGGCGAGCGCCTCGACGGCCGGCTGCAGCAGCTTGCAAGGCTTACGGGCAAGCGGATCGCGTTCCGGTTCGAAGGTTGATTCTGCAAAAAAATCTAATAGTTACTGGGATTGCGGATTGCGCAGGTCCTCACGGCGATATATTTGAATGCAACCTATAATTTTAGCTTATTTTATGAATTGTTGCAGGGGAAGTGATGGCGAAGATTGCCTACCGAAACACCAGTCACGGCGTCGATATGCTCGCACCCAACGTCGCCGGCTTGTCGGAATATGCACAAGCGTCCTGGTTGACGACCGAGATCAAAGTCTTTCATGATTCAAGCAATTATACATTGTTTGGAGGCACCGGGCTGAAGGTCTCTTCGACCTCAGGCCAGATCACCGATATCACCGCCGGCATCGTCAACACGATTAAGCTCGTGATCGGCGGGACGACCGTTTCGTCAGTGACGGGTTTGAATGTGTCGGCGGCCAAGCTTGGTGACGCGATTTTCGCCGAGAATGACGCGGCATTCATGTCGCTGATCCTTTCGGGCAACGACACCGTCTACGGCACGAAGTATGACGACGACCTTGTTGGCGGCAACGGAAACGATACCCTGTATGGCAACGGCGGATATGACAAGCTTCATGGTGGCGCCGGCGCCGACAAACTCCTAGGCGGCTTCGGAGTTGATACCGCCTACTATCATCTGGCGAGAAAAGGCGTGGTCGCAAGTCTTGCCGATAGTTCGGTCAATACCAACGACGCCCGCGGAGACACCTATGTCTCCATCGAGAATCTGGCCGGATCGCGCTATGGCGACAAGCTCTATGGCAATAGCAACGACAATTTTCTATGGGGCCAGGAAGGCAACGATTTTCTGGATGGGGGAAGCGGCAAAGATAATTTGTCGGGCGGTGCTGGCGCCGACACGCTGCGCGGCGGGGCCGATTACGACTTCGCCAAGTATTCTGATGCCGCCCGCGGCGTCACCGCCAGCCTTGCCAATGCCTCCATCAATACCAACGACGCCCGCGGCGACACGTATATTTCCATCGAAGGCCTGAAGGGCTCCGACTTTGCCGATAGCCTTTACGGCAACAGCGAGTCAAATGCGCTTTGGGGATTTGACGGAATCGACATTATCAATGGCTCTGGTGGCGACGACGTGATTGTGGGTGAAGCCGGCGCGGACGACCTAACCGGGGGGGCGGGCAAAGACATATTCGTCTTCAATTGGGTTTCCGATTCGACGGTTTCGGCGTCAGGCTGCGATACGATCTTCGACTTTTCCGGCGCCAGCGGCGACAGAATCGATCTCAGACTCGCCGATGCCAATAAGTTCCTTTGGGATAGCGAGACATTCAGCTTCATCGGGACGGCTGCGTTCAGCGGCAAGGCTGGAGAACTGCGCTTCGACAAGATGGCGTCCGACACCTATATCTACGCGGACCTCGATGGCGACAGCACAGCCGATTTCGCCATTCATCTCGATGATGCGGTGAGCCTGAGCAAGGGCTCTTTCTTCCTCTGACCATCCGCTGCCGCGCCACGGTGCTGTACTGCGGCTGCATCCTTCTGAAACGGTTCGCCGGAAATCCACGTCGCGCTTCATTGCAAAACGGATGACCGGATATATAGTTCGCCCGGCCGAGCGGCGGGTATGCCGGTCTATTGAAACGGGATGTCAGAATGGCGGTATTGACCTACAGAAATCCTGGCGACGGGGTCGATATGTCCCTTACCGACGGTATCGGCAGCCTCTTCGACTACTCCAATTTTACCTCGAGTTCGACCGCGATCGTTTTCTACGACGATTTCGAGAACTACGCGTATTTCGATGGCTGGAACCTGTCCGTGGAAACGAGCCACGGCAGTTTTAAAGATATTACCGGCGGTACGCTCACGGGCCTCACGCTCGTTGACGATAACGTCGTTTTCCTCCGGGTCACCGACGCCAACATATCGGCGGCCAGGATAGCCGATGCGGTCCAGACGAATGATGGTGCGAGTTTCCTCTCGCTGCTGCTCGCAGGCAACGATACCGTCAACGGGACACGTTACGCGGACGGATTGCTCGGGCTGGCGGGAAACGACACGCTGAACGGCAATGGCGGCAACGATGTTCTTGCAGGAGGCGCCGGGGCGGATCGGCTGGTAGGCGGCATCGGCGTGGATACCGCAACGTACCAGCTGGCAACAACCGGGGTGACGGCGAGCCTCGCGAATCCGTCGATCAACACGGGCGAGGCCAAGGGCGATACCTATTCGTCCATCGAAGCTCTGACCGGCACGCCCTACGCCGACAGGCTGTACGGGAATGCGGCCGGCAACAGAATTGTCGGTGGCTTCGGCAATGACGTGATGGCAGGCGGTTCAGGCGCGGATAGGCTGATCGGTCAGGTCGGCGCTGACGACCTTTTCGGCGGGGCGGGGGCTGATACGTTCCGTTTCAAGGAGCTTTGGGAATCCACTTTGGCATCCGCTGGCCGCGATACGATTTTCGACTTTTCCGGTAGCCTCGGCGACAGGATCGACCTGAGTGTCATCGACGCGCGCTACGGCACCCCGGAAAATGAGGCCTTCACCTTCATCGGCACCGCCGCCTTCAACGGCAAGGCCGGTGAGCTGCGCTACGAGAAGAAGGCCTCCGACACCTATATCTATGCGGACGTCAACGGCGACGGGAAAGCCGACTTCTCCATCCAGCTCGATGATGCGGTGACGCTGGCCAAGGGCTATTTCGTGCTCTGACCACCCGCTGCCGCATGAATCGAGCGGCCCCGTAATTCACGTTACGGGGCCTTTGTCGTTCCGTGCCGATTACTTGGCGTTCAGGAATTCGCCGACTTCGAGCAGGACGAATTCATTGTCGTCGGCCTTGTCGAGCGAGCGGCCGGCCGAGAAGGGCAGGTTGTTGTCGTTGCCGACGATGATGTGGGTGTCGTCGATGCGATCGACATTCTCGGTGGTGACGAACGGCATGTCGTAAAAGCCTTCGCCGCCGCCCTGGCGCTTCCTGTTGTCGGGATCGGCGATCTTCAGGAGATCGATATAGCCGATCTTGCGCACCGCCTTGCCGGCGTTTTCATCGGTCATCTCGATCTTGTAGATGCGCTTCACCTTGGAGCCGACGGCGAAGCAATCCGGCTTCGGTTCCTTCGGGTTGGCGCAGGCCTTGTCGACCGTGCCGGCACCGTTGTCGCGCTCGATCACGAGAGCCGTCTTGTCGTCCAGCAGGTTGAAGTCGCCGATCGCTTCGCCGCCTTCGGCGAGCGGATAGAGCCAGCTGCGGCCGGTCCAGACTTTCGACGCGACATCGAGTTCGACGATGCGCAGAGCCGGGCGGCCTTCGACCCGCTCGACGTTCTCTCCGTCGGTCCAGATGGGACCTTCAAGCAGGCCGTAGAGCTTGGCTCCGTCCTTGGACAGGGCAAGGCCTTCATAACCGCCGGAACGCTTGATGTTGAACGCCGGCATCGGCTTCGACGGGTCGGCCTGGACGGCGAGCGTCGGATTGTCGGGCGACATCACCGGCTTGCCGTCGACCGTCGTCGCAACGACCTCTGTGAGCTTGCCTTCAAGATCGAACTTCAGGACGTAGGGACCGAACTCCTCGCCGACCCAGAAGCCGTCGGCAACCGGCTGGATCGATTCGACGTCGAAATCGGCGCCGGTCAGGTAGCGCTTGGCAGCGCCTTCCATGACGATCGGGAAGGGCGCCTTCTTGTCCGGATCAGTGAGGAACACTGTCTTCAGCGCCTCGACCTTGCCGGCGTCCCAGTCGATCCTGATGTTGTGCAGCATCAGCATCGTGTCTGAGGAGTTCAGCTTGCTGCCGAAGCCGTTGTCCGACAGGCTCCAGAAGGTGCCGTCCGGCATCGTCTTGATACCGGAGAAACCCTGCATCGGCTGACCGTCGAACGGCAGCGAAAGGCCGGTCAAACGCACGCCGTCCTTGCCCGGCACGGTGCCGAGCGCCTCGGTGCGCTTGCGGTCCGGCGTCGTGAACTTGCCGGAGGTCTTCAGATAATCGGCCGCATCGGCGGGGGCGGCGATGATGGTGTTGGCCGGCAGCACGGCATGGGCCGAGAGCCTGGCCGGGAAGACCGTGTCTTCGGCAAGGGCGGCGGTGGTCAAAAGGCCGAGTGCCACGGAAGCGAAAAGAGCGTGTTTCATCATGTCCCCCTATGAGCGGTTTGAATAAGGGGTTTCGCTTAGCAGGAGTTTGATGTCGGCGAATTGACGCCTGGATGAAGCTTTGGTGACGGCGGCTATGGCCGGCCGGTCATTCGGCGGGGATCCGCAGATCGAACGTTTCGGCGACGGCCGCGACCTTGGCCCGTGATTTCAGCGCCATGACCCCGAGCGTTTGGCCGCGTCCCTTGACGGCATGGACGCCGAGATCGTCGATCGCGATCGTTTGCGGAAGCTTGATCCGTTCGGCGAGCTCGGCCGAGATCAGCACCGGCCTGTTCAGCGTCTTGCACAGCGATTCCAGCCGCGCCGTGGTGTTCACGGTGTCGCCAAAATAGGCGATCTTGTGGTGGTGCACGCCGATTTCTGCGGTGATAATCGATCCGCCATGGAGAGCGGCCCGCAGCCGCGGCACCTGGCCGAACCGCTTGCGCCAGGCCTCCGCATCAGCTTCGATTTCGTCAAGGATATCGAAGATGCAGCGAACGCAGCGCGCATGTTTCACGCCTTTTTCCAATGGCCAGGTAACGATCGCGGCATCGCCGACATAGTCGTCGATCGCGCCCTTGTGACGCCGGACCGGTTCCGCGAAGGTAGCAAAGAGGGCTTTCAGAAACTGCTGCGCGCGCAGGTCGCCATGCTTTTCGGCAAAGGATGTCGAATCGGCGAGATCGATGAACAGGAAGACGCGTTCCTCTTTCACCGGCGTGCGATAGCGGCTGATCAGCATGCTGGTGAAGACATCGTGGCCGAGCAGATCGCGGACGCGCAGAATGAAGACGATCAGGGCGCAGACGGCGAGCGCGTAGAGAAACACGTTGAAAGGCATCATGACGATATCGGCCAGCGACTTCGGCTCGATGAGCCCCAGCCACCACATCAACAGCGCCGCCACCGCATAGCCGGCGCTCATCAGAACTTCGTAGATCACAAGCGCTGAAACGATGAAGACGGGCGTTGGAAGCCGCTCGATCCGCCGGCTCAGCGGACGAAACAGCAGTCGGCGTTCGAAGGCGATAATCGGCACGCCCATGAAGGCAGCGAAGACCGCGCCGATGATCACGGGTTCGCCGGGATAGACCACAAGGCCGTAGAGCACGCCGCTCAACGCCATGCCGAGCGTGATCATCAGCCAGTTCTCTGTGGGAGATATTTCTCTCATGACACCCGGTTCACCGTGGCAATGGACGGCATTGTTCCACTTGTAGGCGTGGGGTCAAGCGATTTCGCGTGACCGTATTGTCGCAGCTGCGTTCATGCGCAGTTCGGTCCCAATGTGCCAAGGTCGTCGGCAGCGCACTTCCTGCCGACAGGAAGCTTGTCGACAAGATCATCAAGGGTGCCAGGATGCACCCTTGATGCCGGATGGCTCAAAGCTCGACGGCCTCGATCTTGCGGTCGACGAAACGCAGCGCGACTTCGCCGTTGATCAGCTTGAGCGCAGTGTCGCCGAACAGCTCGCGGCGCCAGCCCTTCAGGGCGCCGACATCGGCCTTCGGGCCTTCCGAGGCGATGCGTTCGAGATCGTCGGAATTGGCGATGATCTTGGCAGCGACGCCCTGTTTTTCCGCGATCAGCTTGAGCAGCACCTTGAGCATTTCGCTGGCGGCGGCAGCACCCTCCGGCGACTGGTTCTGACGCGGCAGCTTCGGCATCTCGGACTTCGGCAGTTCGAGCGCCGCGTTGACGGCCTCGATGATCGCCGTGCCGGCTGCCGAGCGCTCCCAACCCTTGGGGATGGTGCGCAGGCGCGACAGCGCTTCGGCGTCCTTCGGCTGCTGCTGGGCGATCTCGTAGAGGCCGTCATCCTTGAGGATACGGCCGCGCGGGACGTTGCGGTTGCGCGCCTCGCGCTCGCGCCAGGCGGCGACCTTCTGCAGAACGGCCAGTTCCTGTGGCTTCTTCAGCCGCATCTTCAGCCGCTGCCAGGCGTCGTCCGGGTGGATGTCATAGGTTTCCTTGGCCTCGAGGATCGCCATTTCCTCGGTCAGCCACAGCGAGCGGCCTTCGCGTTCGAGCTCTTCCTTCAGATGCAGGTAGACCTCGCGCAGATGGGTGACGTCGGCCAGCGCATAGTCGAGCTGCTTGTCCGAAAGCGGCCGCCGGCTCCAGTCGGTGAAGCGCGAGGACTTGTCGATATGGACGCCCTTGATGCGGCTGACGAGCTGGTCGTAGGAAACGCTGTCGCCGAAGCCGCAGACCATGGCGGCAACCTGCGTATCGAAGATCGGATGCGGGATCAGCTTGCCGAGATTGTAGATGATTTCGATGTCCTGGCGCGCGGCATGGAAGACCTTGATCACGCTGGTATTGGCCATCAGTTCGAAGAATGGCGCAAGATCGATGTCCTTTGCCATCGGGTCGACGATGACGGCCATGTCCGGTCCGGCCATCTGGATCAGGCACAGTTGCGGCCAGAAGGTCGTTTCGCGGAGAAATTCCGTGTCGATTGTCAGGTACTGCCCCTGCGCCAGCGTTTCGCAGGCGGCGGCAAGTTCGGCGGTTGTCTCGATCATCAAACTTCAATCACTATGGCGGAAATGCGGCTATAAACTCATCCGATGTATCGCTTCGCGCCATGCGTCACAATGGAAAAAGCTCAGGCGATACGGAAATATCCCGACATTCCAGTCTTCTGATGCTCGATGATATGGCAATGCAACAGCCAGTCGCCAAGGTTGTCGGCGACGAGGCCGAGTTCGGCCTGCTCGTCCGGAAGCAACAGGATGGTGTCGGTTGGCGGCGGCAGCACCGTGCGCTTGTTGGAACTGAGGATGCGGAAGCTGAGGCCATGCAGGTGGATCGGGTGCGCGTGCGGCGTGCGGTTGCGCACCTGCAGCACATAGCTCCTGCCGAACTTCAGTTCCGAAAGCGGCGCCACCGGATCGGGCGTATCGCCCGGCCACGGCACCTTGTTGACCGCCCAGAAGGTATAGCCGAGCGTGCCGCAGATGCTTGGGGCAGGCGCATGCTCGGCCGTCGCGGTGAAATCAAGCGGAATGCGTTCGGCGACGGAAAGATCGGCCTCCAGCACCGGGTTGGCCGGCAGCGGTTTCACGTCGCGGATATCGCGCTTCAGCGACGTCCCGGTTGCCCGCAATGTTGCGATGGTCCACGGAGAAGAGCCGCGGAAATTGCCGAGCCGGACCACCGTGCCCTCTGTGTCCGGCATGCGCAGGATCAGGTCGACGCGCTGGCCGGGGCCGAAATCCAGCCGGTCGAGCGGGAAGGGCTCCTCGACCGGATTGCCATCGAGCGCGATGACGAGCGTCGGCGCGCCTTCTATCCCAAGCGTGTAGATCCGCGTGACATCGGTCGCCGCCAGCCGGACGCGCACGAGGCCACCGGACGGCGCGTCGTAGACGGGCTCCTGCTGCCAGTTGGCTGTGCGGATCGTGCCATAGGTGCCGCCGCGCGCCGCGTCGCGTGGCTTGAAGGGCGCGATGAAGGCGCCGCCGGCACCCAGCCGCCAGTCGCGCAGGTTGAGCACGATTTCCGCATCGAAGACCGGATCGTCGGCGTTCTCGACGACGATGACGCCGGTCAGCCCGTGGCCCATCTGGGTCAGCGTGTTGCAGTGCGGATGATACCAGAAGATACCGGCATCCGGCGGCGTAAAGGCATAATCGAAGCCGTCGCCGGGATAGACATAGGCTTGCGTCATCTCCGGCACGCCGTCCATGGCGTTGGCGATGCGCAGGCCGTGCCAGTGGATCGTCGTCGGCTCGTCAATGCCGTTCACGAGCCGAGCGGCAAACGGCTCGCCCTTTTTCATCCGGATCACCGGCGGCATGCCCGTCGCTGCGGCATCGCTTGTCCCATAGGTCATCACCTTTGGCGTGATGCCATCGTTGGCGAGCTTCGCATCGGTGAACTGGGCCTTGAGCAGAAGCGGCGAGGGGGCCGCGGCACTGCGTCCGGCCGCGAGGCCGGCGCCGAGCGAGAAGGAGGCGGCTGCGGCGGCCGATCCCTTCAGAAGCGTGCGGCGGCTGATGGCTGACATAAGGAATGGTTCCGGCAGTTGAGATGCTTGCGCTTCTTAAACTTGACGGCATCCTTCAGCAATTGGAAAGCGACGGTACCGTGAACGGTTACACGTCCTTCTTTTCCCCGGGTGCTGCCGCCAGCTTGTTGAAGAAGGAGGAGGTGCGCAACAGGTTGCGGAAGCGCATCGAACGCTCGCCCGCCGGCACCGCGCCACGCGCCGTCATGCGCTGCAGCGTGTAGAGCATGAAGGCGGCAAGCACTGCGGCCGTATAGATGAACAATGCCTGCGGTCCGAAGATATCCAGCATGAAGGAGGCAAACAGCGGGCCGACAACGGCGCCGCACGACCAGAAGAACAGCATGCCCGCAGATACCAGTGCATGCTGGCCTTCGGCGGCATGGTCGTTGGCATGGGCCGAACAGAGCGAATAGAGCGGCATGGCGAAAGCGCCGAAGACGAAGATGCCGATGAAGTTCAGCCACTCGTCGCTGCCGGCGAAGAAGGCGAGGTAGAGACCGGCGATGAGCGAGCCGAAGGTGGCGAAGAGAATGATCAGCCGCCGGTCCAGCCGGTCGGAATAGAGCCCGAGCGGATATTGCAGCACGACGCCGCCGATGATGCCGACGCTCATGAACGTGGCGATCGCGGTGATCGACAGGCCGATACCCTCGGCATAGATCGGTCCGAGCGAGCGGAAGGTCGAGTTCGTCAGTCCGACGACGATGCAGCCGATCGTGGCGAGCGGCGAGATGTTCCATAGCGCCTTGATGTCGAACTTGATCGCCGCCGGTGCGCCGGGGCTGGAGCGGTCGGCAAAGGAGATCGGTACGAGCGACAGCGTCAGCGCCATCGAGACGATGGCAAAAAGCTGGAAGCCTTCGATGCCGACGGTCGGGATCAGATATTGCGCCGCCGTGACCGAGCCGAGGTCGACCAGGCGGTAGATCGACAGCGTCCGCGCCCGGTTGGAATTCGTCACCCGCGCGTTCAACCAGCTTTCGACGGTCGCGAACAGGCTGGCGAAACAGATGCCGGCAACCAGCCGCATCAGGAACCAGAACCATGGATCGATCAGCAGAACCATGGCGATCGACGCCGCCGAGGCGATTGCCGCCATGGCCGAAAACGTGCGGATATGGCCGATCGAGCGCAGGATGCGCGTCACGTAGATGCAGCCGATGGCAAAGCCGATATTGTAGCCCGTGCCGACGAGGCCGATCAGCGAGGTCGAAAAGCCCTCCTGCAAGGCTCGCAATGAAATATACGTTCCCTGCAGCCCGTTGCCGCCGATCAGAATGCCTGCGGTGACGAGGAGGGGGATGAGCGGACGTATATGCGACATGGAAGGGAAAAATCCGGATTTCGGCGGCGACTCAAAGCAGATCGGCTCGGCCACAGAGTGTTTTAGCCGCGGATCGGCCCAGAAAACAGCGGGAATTTCGCCTTTTTCTGCCGTTTCCTGCTGAATTGATCGTGAAAACAAGCACGCGCTGCCGTCGCCGGTATCGCACGGACGACGCCGTCTAGAGATAACGCCTGCTGGCCGTTCCCGGGGCGGCGCGATGTCGCCGCAAAGCTTGCCTGCGGTCTTGCCAACAAAGCTCCGGCCTTGACAAATCGGCCTCACCATGCGCTTTTCCGCCCGATTTTGACGCTGCCGCAGCGCGCTTTGGCGTGGCCGCGCGGCACCCTTGGTTCCAGGATAATATGATGCACCCTTACCGCAGCCACACTTGTGCCGCTCTCAGCAAATCCGATGTCGGCCAGACCGGCCGCCTGTCCGGCTGGGTTCACCGCGTCCGCGACCATGGCGGCCTGCTGTTCGTCGACCTTCGCGATCACTACGGCATGACACAGATCGTCGTCGATCCCGACAGCCCGGCCTTCAAGGCGGCAGAAACCGTGCGCGGCGAGTGGGTCATCCGCGTCGACGGCCTCGTCAAGGCCCGTTCGGACGAGACCGTCAACAAGCACATGGCGACCGGCGAGATCGAGCTTTACGCGCAGGAGATCGAAGTGCTCTCCGCCGCCAAGGAGTTGCCGCTGCCGGTGTTCGGCGAGCCGGACTATCCCGAAGACGTGCGCCTGAAATACCGCTTCCTCGACCTGCGCCGCGAAACGCTGCACCGGAACATCGTCAAGCGCACCCAGATCATCGCCGACATGCGCCGCCGCATGTCCGAGATCGGTTTTGCCGAATATTCGACGCCGATCCTGACGGCATCCTCGCCGGAAGGCGCGCGCGACTTCCTCGTTCCTTCCCGCATCCATGAAGGCAAGTTCTTCGCTCTGCCGCAGGCGCCGCAGCAGTACAAGCAGCTGCTGATGGTTGCCGGCTTCGACCGCTACTTCCAGATCGCGCCCTGCTTCCGCGACGAAGACCCGCGCGCCGACCGCCTGCCGGGCGAATTCTACCAGCTCGACCTCGAAATGAGCTTCGTCACCCAGGAAGACGTCTGGAACACGATGGAACCGGTCCTGCGCGGCGTCTTCGAGCAGTTCGCCGAAGGTAAGCCGGTGACGCAGCAGTTCCGCCGCATTCCCCACGAGACGGCGATCCGCACCTACGGCTCGGACAAGCCGGACCTCAGAAACCCGATCGAGATGCAGGCCGTGACCGAGCATTTCGCCGGCTCCGGCTTCAAGGTCTTCGCCAACATGATTGCGTCGAACCCGAAGGTCGAGGTCTGGGCGATCCCGGCCAAGACCGGCGGCTCCAGAGCTTTCTGCGACCGCATGAACGCCTGGGCACAGTCGACCGGCCAGCCGGGCCTCGGCTATATCTTCTGGCGCAAGGAAGGCGAGAAGCTCGAAGGCGCAGGTCCGCTCGCCAAGAACATCGGCGAGGAGCGCACCGATGCGATCCGCACGCAGCTCGGCCTCGATGACGGCGACGCCTGCTTCTTCGTCGCCGGCGACCCGGCCAAGTTCTACAAGTTCGCAGGCGAAGCCCGCACCCGCGCCGGCGAGGAACTGGACCTCGTCGACCGCGACCGCTTCGAGCTGTGCTGGATCATCGACTTCCCGTTCTACGAATGGCTGGAAGACGAAAAGAAGATCGACTTCGCCCACAACCCCTTCTCGATGCCGCAGGGTGGTCTCGAAGCATTGAACACGCAGGATCCGCTGTCGCTCAAGGCCTACCAGTACGACCTCGTCTGCAACGGCTTCGAGATCGCCTCTGGCTCGATCCGTAACCAGCTGCCGGAAGTCATGGTCAAGGCCTTTGAACTGACCGGCAAGTCGGCCGAGGAGGTCGAGGAGCAGTTCGGCGGTCTCTACCGCGCCTTCCAGTACGGTGCCCCGCCGCATGGCGGCATGGCAGCCGGCATCGACCGCGTCATCATGCTGCTCGTCGGTGCCAAGAACCTGCGCGAAGTGACGCTGTTCCCGATGAACCAGCAGGCCCAGGATCTCCTGATGGGCGCCCCGAGCCCGGCAACGCCGGCGCAGCTGCGCGAACTCGCGCTGCGGGTCATCCCGACGGCGAAGAAGGACTGAGGTCTCCCGTCAATTTGTGAGCTTGGAACCCGGCAATCCTGATTGCCGGGTTTTTGCGTTTAGGCTGACAAGAAAAGCTGAATTCGCAACTTATGGTAATGACTTTGGTTTGGCATTTGGGTAAGGCAGGAGCATAAACGCTTATTTCGAAAGGTTATTATATGTCTTTTGGGGCCGGTAAAATAACGACGGTCAATACTTCCGACCTGCACTATTCCGTGTATGACACCGCGATGACCCTGCTCGATGATGGCGGTTGGATTGTCAGCTGGGATGCGGAGAAAACCGGCGATAGTGGTATCGGTTCGTTCATTCAACGATATAACGCGGCGGGTCAGAAGACCGGTGGCGAGGTTTTTGTTGCCAGCGTTCCATTCCCTTCGGAAGAGTATTCCCCGACCTATGCCGGTTCCGACGTCGTGGGTCTTTCCAGCGGGGGCTGGGTTGTCGCCTGGGCGACGGAGAACTCTGCGGCCGGTGGGACGGGCAATGAGGTTTATCTTCAGCAGTACAGTGCCAGCGGTGCGGCGATCGGAACGGCGGCCCTTGTCAATACGACGACGGCCGGCCACCAATTCGACCCTGAGATCACCAGTTTGACGAATGGTGGCTGGGTCGTGAGCTGGACATCTTCCGCACAGGACGGTGACGGCTATGGGGTCTTTTACCAGCAATACGATGCTCTCGGTGTCAAAGTGGGGGCAGAAAGCCAAGTGAACAGCTCTTCCGGCGGCGATCAGAGAGACCCGGCCGTGACCGCCCTTTCTGGCGGGCGTTGGCTTGCAACGTGGACAACCTACGATCCCGACACAAAGAAGGGGGGCGTCAATCAGCAGCTTTTCGATGCAGCGGGCCAGAAGGTAGGAGCGGAGACCCAGGTCAATACGAAGAGCAATGGGTACTTTTCGGATTCATCCGTTACGACCCTGTCCAACGGTGGTTGGGTCGTGACTTGGCATTGGACAAATAGTGGTCACAACGAAATTTATCAGAAGGTCTATGACGCGTCGGGCACGGCAATTTCTTTGTCGGATATCAGTGTGGGGCAGACCAAGGGATATGGTGGCGCGTCGGACCCCGTTGTCGCCGCACTGTCGAGCGGTGGTTGGGTCGTAGCCTGGAACTATTTCGGCGTAAACGACTCGGACGGCATTTACATTCAGGTTTACGACAAAAGCGGCAAGGTCATCGGCACACGACAAATGGTCAGCGCCGACGGCGACCAGGTGGATACTCCGGCGATAACCGCCTTGGAAAATGACGGCTTCGTCGTGTCGTGGGGAAACGTGGGCAATGGCACGCTCACCATTGAGCAACGGCAGTTTTCCGGAAAAAACGCGGCACCGTCTGGTACCAACACCGTGCTGTCGCTCAAGGAAGACGCGAAGCACGTGTTTGTTGCGAAGGATTTCGGGTTCGTCGATAAGGATGGCGATAGTCTTGCCGGGGTGGTCATTTCTGCGATTTCCTCTCACGGCTCGCTGAAGCTTGACGGAAAACTCGTATCTGCCGGTCAGGTGGTTAAAGCCGCGGACTTTGCCAAGCTCAGTTGGACGCCGGATGCGAACATCAATGGCGACTCTGTAACGGCTTTCAGCTTCAAGGTGATGGACAGCGGCGACACATTTCACGGTGGAGTCAACATCGACCCGACACCCAATTGGGTACGGTTCGACATTGCTCCGGTGGTTGACAACATCAAGGGTACGCCCAGCGACAACAAGCTTTTTGGCACCAGCGATGACGACATTCTGACCGGATATGCGGGAAATGATCTTCTGAACGGAAAAGGCGGAGCTGATCAGATGTTCGGCGGCGTGGGTAATGACACCTATATCGTCGACAATATCAAGGACATCGTGAATGAATCAGATTTTGGAGGCGGCTTCGATACTATCAACGCATCGGTAAGTTATGTCGCCGAGTGGGAAATTGAGTGCCTAATCTTGACTGGAAGTGCGGATATCGACGGCACGAGTGATGGTAAATTCATTTTTGGAAATGCCGGCAACAACCGCCTGACAGGAGGCTACGGCGCGCTTTTCGGGGGAGCCGGCAATGACATATTGGATGGCCTCGATGGCCGCGATGTATTGACCGGCGGAGCCGGAAGGGATGTTTTCGTGCGCCTATACAAGGACACAACATCCGATACGATTACCGACTTTGACGCGGTTGGGTTTGACCACGATCTGCTGAACCTGCAGGGATTTAAGCTGACAACCTCCTTTGCAACGTTCAAGGCAAAACATGTGAAGCAGTACGGCGATGACGTCCATGTGGAGAACGACCACGGCAAGGCATTGTTCATACTGGAAAATGTTAGCATTGCCGACATCGGCAGATCTGATTTCCTGTTTTGACGTTCAAACAATAGATTGGCCTGCTTGAACCCGGCACATGTGTGCCGGGTCAGACTGAAAATTGGAACTTTCTCCGAGCGGGGCTGTTGTTACAACCACAGAAGCAAGGAGAAAGAGCATGCGCAAGACAGTTCTGGCCGCCTCCGCGGTCTTCATGGCGCTCACGGGGCCGGCCTTTGCACAGGCCGTTGTCGTTGACCCCGGCATGACCAATTCGACCACCGTCGAGCTTCCGGGCGAGGTTCGCACCTACGTCTTGCAGCGTCAGGTTCCGTCGGTGGCCTATGAGGGTGCCATCGTTGTCGGACAGCCTTTGCCGGACACGGTCCAGCTTCATCTGGTCGATGGGCACCCCGATTATGCCTATTCCGTCGTTAACGAGCGGCGTGTGATCGTCAATCCGCAAAACCGCACGATCATTCAGGTTCTGGAATAGAGTGGATACAAAAAGAAGCCCCGGCCGTTCAAAGAAACGGCCGGGGCTTTTGATTGTCCGGTTGCCGGATATCAGTCGTTCGCCGTCACCTTGACGCCAAGTACGCTCGGTACCGTGTTCGGAGCGCCCATGGCGGCGCCGATGATCATCGGGAAAGGCACAGGGTTGGCCGGCTCGGCACTGATTGTCAGGCTCTTCGGCGCATCGAGATAGCTGTTGACCGCGGTCGAGACCTGGTTCTGCAGTTCCGGTACGTTGAGCTGCGCCATCATCAACGGCACCATGCCCTTCAGCGACTGGGCCAGCTGGTCGCCGGAAACGCCCTGCTGTCCACCGATGTAATCGAGGACGCGCTTGGTGATCGTCGCGTCGTCGAAGCGGATGGAGGCACTGTTGAAGGTCAACTGCTGGACGAGGCCCATCATCGCAAGGCCCATCGCCTGGTTCGCTTCTTCCTTGTTAGGATTGGCGGCCGCGGCTTTTGTCGCCTCCTGCATGGACTTCACGAAGTCCAGCGTATAGCCGGAAATATCGAAGGCGAGCGCAAGCCGGCCGACATTGGCGAAGTCGAAGGCGTATTCCTCAAGCGAAACATTGCCGGTGGCGATTTCCCAGCTGCCTTTCATCGTCATTTCGCCGTCAAGCGTCTTCAGGCCGAGCTTTTCGATCGCATCCTTGGCCTTGGCGTCTTCGACCTCGGAGAGATCGGCCTTGATGCCGGAAAGCGTCGCGTCGAAATCGAAGCCGGCGTCGCTCTCCTGCTTCGTCAGATTGGCTTCGGATTCCTCCATCGAGAAAACCTGCTTGCCCTTGACCGTGACCGTGACCGGGCCGGTGCCGGCGGTTTCGTAAAGAACGATATCGTTGATCGTGCCGCCTGCCGGATTACCGGGAATGGTCAATCCGCCCATCGTGATGTCCTTGGCGGTTATCGCGGCTTCGTCTTCCTTGATGTCGACATCCGGCAGCGTGACCGTCTCGGCATAATAGCCGCCGCCGTCTGTTTCCTCGACGCCTTCGAGCGTGACTTCGCCGACCTTGAAATCCTTGCCCGGGGCTGCAGTCGATTTGACGGTGACGCCCGTCAGCGTCACCGTCGTGCCGTCGACGGCAACATTTTCATAGGCGATGGAACCACCGCTGAGCGCGTAGGCGGCATTCAGCTTGGTGACGAGATCCGCGCCGTCGAGCGCGAAGGCCGGACCGGAAAGGCCGATGAAAGCGGAACTGGCCAGCATCAGACGGAGGTTGCGGGTAGGCATCATGAGGTGGGTCCTTTGTTGGAAAGGTTTAATTTGGAAGGCATTCCTAGTACGGATTAAGGCCGAAATATATTCAAATCCGTTTACAGAGTCATGTCGTGGCAGCGTTGCTGTTTTCATCGAAAACCGGCCTTCGAGGGCAACCACGATTGTTTGACGACGAGATTCACGGCGGGCAAGAACGGCAAATTTCGACAGGCTACGCATAAGGGGCCCTTGTATGGAATCGTTTTGAAGGCAGCGATCGGCGAATAGCACGTCTGCAACCATATGTGGTAGCGGGGCCTTGATGTATTTTCGACATCCCACACAGCCGTTGACGAGATCGCTGCGGCAGTGGTTCTCCACAGCGCAATGCCCTGCAATCCTTGCCGTTCAGGGCCTGTTGGGGTAGCAAGAAAGCATGGGACAAAGCCTTTTGCCGCCGTCGGGCGGAGACGATCATATTCTGCCTGTTGACCTCAAGGCGGCGCTGGAAGAGCGCTACCTTGCCTATGCGCTGTCGACGATCATGCACCGCGCGCTGCCGGATGTTCGCGACGGCCTGAAGCCGGTGCATCGCCGCATCGTTCATGCGATGAGCGAAATGGGGCTGCGCTCCAATTCGTCCTTCAAGAAATGCGCCCGTATCGTCGGCGACGTCATCGGTAAGTTCCACCCGCATGGCGACCAGTCGGTCTATGATGCCCTGGTGCGCCTGGCGCAGGATTTCTCCCAGCGTTATCCGATCGTCGACGGGCAGGGCAACTTCGGCAATATCGACGGCGACAGCGCCGCCGCCTATCGTTACACCGAAGCGCGCATGACCGATGTCGCGAGCCTGCTTCTCGAAGGCATCGATCAGGACGCGGTCGATTTCCGCCCGACCTACAACGAGGAAGACCAGGAGCCGGTCGTCTTGCCCGGCGCCTTCCCGAACCTTCTGGCCAATGGCGCCTCCGGCATCGCCGTCGGCATGGCAACGTCCATTCCGCCGCACAACGCGCATGAACTCTGCGATGCGGCGCTGCACCTGATCAAGAACCCGGATGCGACCATCGAAGACCTGATGTTCGATCCGAACAATCCCGAACGGGGCGGGATCGAAGGCCCCGACCTTCCGACCGGCGGCATCATCATCGACAGCCGCGAGAGCATCATCGAAGCCTACAAGACCGGCCGCGGCGGTTTCCGCGTCCGTGCAAAATGGGAAGTCGAGGATACCGGCCGCGGCGGCTATCAGATCATCGTCACCGAAATCCCCTTCCAGGTGCAGAAGTCGCGGCTGATCGAGAAGATCGCCGAGCTTCTTTTGGCCCGCAAGCTACCGCTCCTCGAAGACGTGCGTGATGAATCGGCCGAGGATGTCCGGCTCGTGCTGGTGCCGAAGAGCCGTTCGGTCGACCCGACGATCCTGATGGAATCGCTGTTCAAGCTGTCTGAGCTCGAAAACCGCATTCCGCTCAATATGAACGTCCTGTCGATGGGGCGCGTGCCCAAGGTGATGGCGCTGAACGAGGTTCTGCTCGAATGGCTGGACCATCGCCGCGAGGTCTTGCTGCGCCGCTCGCGCTTCCGGCTCGCCGCCATCGACCGCCGTCTCGAAATTTTGGGCGGCTATCTCATCGCCTATCTCAATCTCGATGAAGTCATTCGCATCATCCGGGAGGAGGACGAGCCGAAGCCCGCGCTGATCGAGCGCTTCACGCTCACCGACCTGCAGGCCGAATCGATCCTCAACATGCGGCTGCGCTCCTTGCGTAAGCTCGAGGAATTCGAAATCCGCACCGAGTTCGATGCCCTGTCGAAGGAGAAGGCGGAAATCGAGGCGCTGCTCGCCTCCGACGACAAGCAGTGGCAGACCGTCGCTTGGGAAATCGGCGAGGTGAAGAAGAAATTCGCCAAGGCCACCGAGATCGGCCGCCGCCGCACGCTGTTCTCGAACGCTCCGGAAGCCGATCTGGAGGCGATCCAGCAGGCGATGATCGAGAAGGAACCGATCACCGTCGTCATCTCGGAAAAGGGCTGGATTCGCGCGCTGAAGGGCCACATCTCCGACGTCTCGACGCTGCAGTTCAAGGAGGGCGACGGGCTGAAGCTGTCGTTCACGGCCTCCACCACGGACCGCATCCTCGTCGTCACCACCGGAGGCAAGGCCTATACGCTGGGTGGCGACAAGCTGCCGGGCGGACGCGGCCATGGCGAGCCGCTGCGCATCATCGTCGATATGGAAAACGACCAGGACGTCCTGACCGCCTTTGTCCACGACCCGGCCCGCAAGCTGCTGGTCTCGTCGGCGGCCGGCAACGGCTTCGTCGTGCCGGAGGTCGACATGGTCGCCAACACCCGCAAGGGCAAGCAGATCATGAACGTCGCCATGCCGGACGAGTCCAAGCTCGTCATCCCGGTGAAAGGCGATCACGTCGCAATCGTCGGCGAGAACCGCAAGATGCTGGTCTTCCCGTTGGCGCAGATCCCGGAAATGGGCCGCGGCAAGGGCGTGCGCCTGCAGCGTTACAAGGACGGCGGCGTCTCCGACATCCGCTGCTTCGCCATCGCTGACGGCCTCACCTGGGCCGACAGTGCCGGCCGCAGCTTCGTCAAGACTAAGGACGAACTCATCGAATGGCTGGGCGACCGGGCGTCTGCGGGCAGGACGGTGCCGAAGGGTTTCCCGCGGAGTGGGAAGTTTACGGGGTGATCGGGGACTGCGACGTTAGGAGTCGGCGAGGCGGCTCAGCGCAACTTTGTACTTTTCCATTGCGTATCGCGCAGCTTCAAGCTGGCGTTCAAAGTCGGGGTCAACAGCGCGCAGACGTATGACGTCGTCTGTAGCCGAGAGTTCAAGTTGATCGCCAGCTTTCCACCGAAGCTTTTTCAGCAGTGTTTTCGGAATGACAACGCCCTCCGCATTTCCAATTTTGCGCACTTTGATTTTCATCTCCGAAACTCCGTCCAGCGCATGGATTATGGCACTCGCGTCGTTTATGGACAACCGGCGATAGCAGGTCACATTATCCATAATGTCCGACACGGCGATCCCGTGAACGTATGGTTATTCGGCGATTTTCTGCTCGCGTTTGAAATCCCAGATGTCTGGATCCTGAGCTTCGAGGCTGTCCTCAAACCAATTCCAACCGCATTTGCCGATCAGCGCGACCTCTTTTGCTTTGATCGGAACGAGCAGCACAAAAATGACCGGTGGAACGACGTTCGAGAGTTCAGCAAAGCCATCATCGAACGGGGTCGGATTGGTTGCATAGACGGCGCTGACCGTTGCGCCCGCTGCCAGTGGACGGAAGGGATTTATCAGCTCGCCGCGCAATGCAGCCTGACTCCGTTCTTTGATATGTTCCGCGCAACAAAACAGAAAACTGGCAACGTCATCGCTTGGCAAAGACGTATGGGCTGAGATCAGTAGCTCTTGCCTGATTGTCTTCCCACCTTTGAGGTGGAGTTCGTATTCACTCAGGCCGAGTGTTGCGTAGGTTGCTATACCCTTTTCAGGCTGATCATCAAAACGCACGACTTGAATAAAATCCACGTCAGCATCAGACCATCCTTGAGAAATTCTCCCAAGATATCCTTCGAGATGCTCGGGTACTGAATTGAAGGTCATTCCATCACCCTCAGCCCGTGAATGGAAACTCGGTGGCCGCATCCTTGTCACGTCCAGACTTCCTCCGCATCTGCCACACCGAATGCCCGACCAGCGCAAGGATCAGCACGGCACCGCCGGCCAGCGTCTGCGCGGTCGGGACTTCCTTGAACACAATCCAGATCCAGATCGGCGCGAGGATGGTTTCGAGCAGGTAGAACATCCCGACTTCCGGGGCCGAAAGATAGCGCGGGCCGGTGGCGAGGCAGAAGAAGGCGAGCGGGATCATGACCAGGCCATCGAACATGATCCAGCCGGGATGGGCGATCGCCAGGCCCTCGGCGGGCGAGAGCAGGTAGCCGACGATGCCGGGGAAGATGGCGGTTGCCAGCGGCACCAGTCCCATGTCCCGGCCGCTGGCGCGACTGACGGTGATGGCTGAGGCAAGCAGCAGGGCCGAGCAGACGGCCATGGCATCGCCGAAGAAGTTGCCGCTCTGCAAACCGTCCTGGACGATCAGCCCGACACCGAACACCATCACGGACATCGTCACCAGCGTTGCGTTGGAAGGCCGTTCCTTAAGGAAGATCCAGGACAGCACGGCTGCGAACATCGAGGTGAAGGCGACGATGAAGACAACGTTGGCGGTTGCGGTGTTGAAGACGGACAGCAGGAAGGTGAAGGAGCCGAGACCGTAGAACAGTCCCGCCGACAGGCCCGCCATGCCCGGCACGAGCGCGATCGTCCGGCCGCGAAATTTATTGAGCACGACCCAGGCAATCAGCGCCACCGCGAACGTGCACAGGCTGCGGACGGCAAGCAGCGACCAGACTTCGCCTTCGGCGGAGCGGATCAGCGGGATGTCGAAGGAGAGGGCAAGGCCGCCCAGCCCGGTGACGAGAAGACCGCGGCGATGGTGGGCGGCATCAATGGTTTGGCTCAAGATTCAGTCCTATGCGGTGGCTGCGCTCTCGGCTGTATAGCGCTCCCAACCGCGGGCCATAAGGTGCTCCTGCGGCAGAAACTTTGTTTTATAGTCCATCTTGCGCGAACCCTTGACCCAGTAGCCGAGATAGACATGCGGCAGGCCCCGCTCTTTCGCCTTGCGGATATGGTCGAGGATCATGAAGGTGCCAAGCGAGCGGGCCGACAGGTCCGGGTCGAAATAGGAATAGACCATCGACAGGCCGTCGCCCATCTTGTCGGTGAGCGCGGCTGCGATCAGCGGCCCCTTGGCCTTGCCGATACCATCACCTTCGACCTTCAGACGGTATTCGATGATCTTGGTGTTCACATGCGTATCCTCCACCATCATCGCGTAGTCGAGGACGGACATGTCCGACATGCCGCCCTTCTGGTGGCGGTGGTCGAGATAGCGTCGGAACAGGCTGTATTGCTCGCTGGAGGGCTCGGCCGGGTATTCCGCCGAAACCACGTCGCTGTTGAGTGCGAGAATGCGCCGCATCGAGCGGGTGGGGGAAAACTCGCCGGCAATGATGCGCACCGAGATACAGGCCCGACAGGTTTCGCAAGCCGGCCGATAGGCGATGTTCTGTGACCGGCGGAAGCCGCCCTGCGTCAGGAGATCGTTGAGTTCGGGTGCCCGCTCGCCCACCATGTGGGTAAAAACCTTCCGCTCCATCTCCTGCGGCAGATACGGGCAGGTTGCCGGTGCGGTCAGGTAGAATTGTGGAGACGGTGCAGTTTGCGTGTTCATATGTTGCGGAGATCGCTCTTCGTGGCCGCTTCGAAAACATTAGCATGGCGCAAGATTGAAAAAGGTCAATCGCGACTTTTTGAACGTCGCGTCGCCATGCGATAAATCTATGTTTTCGGCTGTTTTCGCCGGGACGAGAGCGGGCGGCACCGCTGGCCACACGCCGGGAGGGCGAATCAGTAGATGCCGCGGCGGACCGTCACCGTGCCGATCAGAAGGTCGTGCAGCAGGCGGCCGCGGTCGGTGAAGAGACCGATCAGCAGGATCAGCGGCGTGAGTAGCGCGTTGGCGATCCAGAAGATCACCAGATGCACGATGGCGGTGAGGAAATCCATCGGCCGGCCGTCGGTGCGGGCAATCGCGATGCCCATCATGTTCATGCCGGGTGAAGCCTGTTTCGGACCGCCGACGGTCAGGCCGAAATAGAGCATGGCGAGACCGGCAAACAGCACGGGGTAGAGGAAGAAACCGAGGCCGAGCGTCAGGATGCCGAGGAAAAACACCACGACCGCTGCGGGAATCCACAGAAGGGCGACGATCGCATAGTCGATCACGAAAGCGATGACGCGGCGGCTCAGTACGCCCTGATAGGCCCGCCAGTCATTGCTCGGGATTCTCAAGTTTTCATCCTGCACAGTCATGGCCGTTCTCCATCGTCGATGGGCAGGCATATGGGGAGGGCGGGCGAAAAATGCAAATGGTGCGTGAAAATAAGGGCGCGTTCATGCCGAGCGGACGGTCGTTACGTGCAGCCATTCCGTGTTCTCGCCGTCGTAACCGCCACCGATATTCTCTTCGATTTCCATGCTCGTCCAACCAAGGGGCGCATATTGCGAGATCAGCCAATCGCGAGACGGATAGTTGTAGTAACGCTGGAACCGGTCGCGGCCTTCGGACGATCCCGCTTTGAAGCTGGCGTAGAAAACACCGCCTGACGTGAGAGCGCGATGAATGCGGGGCAGCACCGCGGCGAGTTCCGGCCGTGGGACATGCAACAGGCAGGCATTCGCCCAGACGCCAGCATAGATGCCGTCCTCGTCCAGTCGATCGAAGGCAAGAACGGTGACCGGTCGCCCCAGCAATCGTTCCGCCTGCTGCGCCATCTCCGGCGAACCGTCGGTCGGCGTGACGTCGAAACCGCGCGCCAGCATCACCTGACTGTCCTGACCGCCTCCACATCCCAGTTCGAGAATTTTTGCGCCAGCGTGCAGGGCTTTGAGGAAACGATCAAGACGCTCATTCTGCGTTGAACGCGATCGCCCGGAATAGGCTTCCGCTTCCTCCGCATAGAAGTTTAAGGTTTCAGCATCCTGACTGCCCACCATGCACCCTTCAGACAAGGCCCGGATATCGTTACGGCCGCTTCGCCAAGAGCCGCGCCACGTCCATGGCGAAATAACTCAGGATGCCGTCGCAGCCGGCGCGCTTGAAGGCGAGCAGGGTTTCCAGCATGACGCGCTCGCCATCGATCCAGCCGTTGGCAGCGGCCGCCTTGATCATCGTGTATTCGCCTGACACCTGATAGGCGAAGACCGGCAGGCCAAAACTTTCCTTCATCCGCCAGCAGATATCGAGATAGGGCAGGCCGGGCTTGACCATCAGCATGTCGGCGCCTTCCTCGACGTCGAGGGCTGCGTCGCGCATCGCCTCGGTGCCGTTGGCGGGGTCGATGTAATAGGTCTTCTTGTCGCCCTTGAGCAGCCCGCCGGTGCCGATCGCCTCGCGGTAGGGGCCGTAGAAGGCGGAGGCGAACTTGGTCGCGTAGGCCATGATGCCGACATTTTGGTGGCCTGCCGCATCGAGTGCTGCGCGGATGGCGCCGATGCGGCCGTCCATCATGTCGGAAGGGGCGATGATATCAGCGCCGGCCTCGGCCTGCACGACGGCAGCCCTGGCGATCTGCGCCACGGTTTCGTCGTTGACGATCTCGCCGTCGCGCAGGATGCCGTCGTGGCCGTGGCTGGTGAAGGGATCGAGCGCCACGTCGGTGATCACGCCGATGTTCGGTACGGCCTTCTTGATCGCCCGCGTCGTCTCGTTGATCAGGTTATTGGCGGCTAGGCTGTTGGAGCCGGTCTCGTCCCTGAGCGACATTTCGATGTTCGGAAAGGTGGCAAGGGCAGGGATGCCGAGATCGGCCGCTTCCCTTGCCGCCTCCACGGCCTTGTCGACACTCATGCGGTTGACGCCGGGCATCGCCTCGATCGGCTCGACGATGCCGGAGCCGGGAACGACGAAGATCGGCCAGATCAGATCATCGACCGTCAGCCGGTTTTCCTGCACCATCCGGCGCGTCCAGTCGGCCTTGCGGTTGCGGCGCATGCGCCGGTGGCCGGTGATGAGATCAACAGGGTTCGTCTTGTCGGTCATGTCGGTCGTCTTTCGGTCCTTCGTGTGCGTGGTGGCGGTTTATCATGCGAGACGGGCAAAGGAAAATGGTTGAGGTGCGGCACGTTTACTCTCCTCCGTGAGGCAGTTTGACGCGGCCTCAACGGTCAATAGCCACACCCGGAAAATCCGCCGTGGATTTCCTCATTCATACCTGGCCGGGGCGCTGAAAAGTGCCGAGACTAAGTAAATTATATATGACGCCTTCCAGCGCCCCGCTCGATGTCTGTCGACTGGCAACTGCGGTCTCTCTGCGGGGATGGCGGCACCTTTTTCCGGTACAGGGCGGCGCTCACGGCTTTCGCCGCTGCTCCGCGAAAGACGATGCTTGCGCACCACCAGTCGCCGGTCCTCATGTGTGCCTCACAGGCACGCCCCGTCCTGTTTCAGACGAGATTTTCTGACAGTCCACCGGGCAAAGGCTCACGTCCTTCCTCCACCCGGCACCGGCCCCGCCTCGCCGCGACGCCTCGCGGGGTAGCCGATGACGGAACGCAACGATCATGGCACAGGTTCTAAGGGCGGGGATCAGCGGGGATTTTGGCATCGCCAAAAGCAGGCCCTGCCATTGAGTTTTGCATTGCAACAAAAACCGTCAGATGACCGCGGCTGTTGCCGCCATTTTCATCAATCTTGCCGCGAGATATAGCTAATATATTGATTTGACGCACATAACGAGTTTGGCACGGCACTTGCTCGCCTGTCTGGTATGCAAGATTTACATACAGCACAGACAGCGCAGGGCGATATAGAGGAGGCGATCGTCGCCGGCATCCTCTCCGCCCGTATCAAACCCGGGACCCGCCTCAGCGAAAACCAGCTGGCGACACTCTTTGGCGTTTCGCGAACGCGGGTGCGGGAGGCGATGATGCGGCTGGAAACCCGCGCCATTGTCCATGTCAGCCCCCGCCGTGGCTGGTTCGTGGTCGAACCCTTGGCCGAGGAGGCCGTGACGGTCTATGCCGCCCGGCGCGTCATCGAATCCGGCCTGCTTCGCTGCATGAGCGAACTGACGGCCGCGGGAAGGGACAAGCTGCGCGCGCATCTTGCCGAGGAGAAGGCCGCAATTTCGGCGGGCGACAAGCAGCGGCTGATCTGTTTGATGGGCGATTTCCATATCCGGTTGGCGGAGCTGAGCGGCAATATCGTACTCATCGATATCCTGCGCGACCTGACGGCGCGGACCATCCTGATTTCGATGCTCTATCAGTCCGATTTCCACGCGATGCAGTCCCATATCGGCCATTGCGGCATCGTCGAGGCTCTGGAGGCCGGCGAGTTCACGAAGGCCGCCGAACTCAGCATCGAGCATCTCGAAGAGGTCGAGGAAGGCCTCGACCTGACGTCGCGCCCCGATCCGCTCTCGGAACTGCGCAATTCGCTCTCCCTTCCACCCGTGGCCGCAACAACGAAGAACGCGGCCGCCTCAATCATCCAGAAGAAATAATCGCAAAGGAGAACAGCATGACATTTGCAAGACATCTCATCACCGCGGCGATCACGGTCGCCGCCATGTTCGCAACGGCTTCGGCCTCCCGTGCCGATGCGCTCGCCGACATCACCGCCCGCGGCACGATCCGCGTCGCCGTCCCGCAGGACTTCCCGCCTTTCGGCAGCGTCGGCACCGACATGGCCCCGATGGGCTATGACATCGATACTGCCAATCTCATCGCAGAAAAGCTCGGCGTGAAAACCGAACTCGTTCCCGTCACCAGCGCCAACCGCATTCCCTACCTGCAGACCAACAAGGTCGACCTGGTGATTTCGAGCCTCGGCAAGAATGCCGAACGCGAAGCGGTGATCGACTTCTCCACGCCCTACGCCCCGTTCTTCAACGGCGTCTTCGCCCCCGCCGACGTTGCCGTAACCAAGGCCGAGGAACTTTCCGGCAAGACCGTCGGTGTCACGCGCGGCGCCGTGGAGGATCTGGAGCTGACCAAGGTTGCCCCGGCCGATGCCGTCATCAAGCGCTACGAGGACAACAACGGGACGATTTCAGCCTTCCTCTCCGGTCAGGTGGACGTGGTGGCGACGGGTAACGTCGTTGCGGCCGCTATCCTTGCCAAGAACCCGCCGAAGCGCCCTGAACTGAAGTTCCTGATCAAGAACTCTCCCTGCTACATCGGCATGAACAAGAACGAGCCGGCGCTGCTCGAAAAGGTCAACGCCGTCATCGCCGCTGCCAAGACGGACGGCACGCTCAACGGCATCTCCCAGAAATGGCTCGGCGCCGACCTTCCGGCCGACCTCTGATCGAATTGATGGTCGCCATCCCGCACGTCGCGGGATGGCGGAGCCGCCGTTGAAGATGAAGAGGGGCACAACTTGAACTATGTTTTCGAATTCGGCTGGTTAGCCCAATATTATCCGCAGATCGTCAAGGGCGTTCTGATAACGCTCGAGTTGATTGCCATCGGGGCGGTGCTCGGCATTTCGCTGGGCATCTTCTGTGCCTGGGCGCGGGCGCTGGGACCTTCATGGCTGAAGCCGATCGTCGCGACCTATGTCGAACTGATCCGCAACACGCCGTTCCTGATCCAGCTTTTCTTCATTTTCTTCGGCCTGCCATCGCTCGGCCTGCAGCTTGGCGAACTGACGGCTGCCAACATCGCGATGGTGATCAACCTCGGCGCCTATAGCTGCGAGATCATCCGCGCCGGCATCCAGGCGACGACGAAGGGCCAGTTCGAGGCAGGTGCCAGCCTTGCCATGACGCGCTTCGAGACCTTCCGCCATGTCGTGCTGGTGCCCTCGCTGCAGCGCATCTGGCCGGCGCTGTCCTCGCAGGTGGTCATCGTCATGCTCGGCTCGTCGGTGGTGTCGCAGATCGCCGCCGAAGACCTGACGTTTGCCGCCAATTTCATCCAGTCGCGGACCTTCCGGGCCTTCGAGGCCTATATCGTCTCGACCCTCATCTATCTCTGCCTCGCCATCCTGCTGCGCCAGGCACTGGCCGTCCTGGGCGGCTTCATCTTTCCCCGGAGGTTGGCGCGATGATCGAATTTTCCACCTGGGACATCCTGCGCAATCTCTTGCTGGCGACGCGCTGGACCATCCTGCTTTCGCTCGTCTCGTTCGTCGGGGGAGGGGCGGTCGGCCTGCTCCTGCTTTTCGTGCGCATCAGCACGCGCAAGGCGACGAGGGCCTTCGCCAAATACTACATCGAGCTGTTCCAGGGAACACCGCTCCTGATGCAGCTTTTCATTGCCTTCTTCGGCCTTGGCCTGTTCGGCATCGATGTTCCAGCCTGGCTTGCAGCAGGTCTGGCGCTCATCCTGTGGACCGCCTCGTTCCTTGCCGAAATCTGGCGGGGCTGCGTTGAATCGATCGCCAAGGGACAATGGGAGGCGTCCGCCAGTCTCGGCATGGGGCGGCTGCAGCAGATGCGCTACGTCATCTTTCCGCAGGCGCTGAAGATCGCCGTGCCGCCGACCGTCGGCTTCTCGGTCCAGGTCGTCAAAGGCACGGCGCTGACCTCGATCATCGGCTTCGTCGAACTGTCGAAGGCCGGAACCGTCGTCACCAACGCCACCTTCCAGCCCTTTACCGTCTACGGCCTCGTCGCCCTCATCTATTTCGCGCTCTGCTGGCCCCTGTCCAGGAGCAGCCAAATTCTCGAAAGGAAGCTCAATGTCGCTCATCGAAATCACTGAGGTCCGCAAAAGCTACGGCACCAACGAGGTTCTGAAGGGGATCAATCTCGATGTCGAGCCCGGCGAGGTCATCGCCATCATCGGCAAGAGCGGATCGGGCAAGTCGACACTGCTGCGCTGCATCAACGGGCTGGAATCGATTACGCAGGGCTCGATCTCCGTCGCCGGCGCGCAGCTGCTCGACGACGAGGTGCATCTGAAGGCGCTGCGGCTGAAGGTCGGGATGATCTTCCAGCAGTTCAACCTCTTTCCGCATCTGACGGTCGGCGGCAACGTCATTCTCTCCCAGACCGTCGTCAAGAAGACCGCGAAAGTGGAAGCCGAGGCGATGGCGCGCAAGATGCTCGACCGGGTCGGACTGGGGCACAAGTTCGATGCCTATCCGGACGAGCTTTCGGGCGGCCAGCAGCAGCGCGTGGCGATCGCTCGGGCGCTCGCCATGCAGCCGATTGCGCTTCTCTGTGACGAAATCACCTCGGCGCTCGATCCCGAACTGGTGTCGGAGGTGCTGGCGGTCGTCCGCGAGCTTGCGGCGGAAGGCATGACGCTCCTGATGGTGACGCACGAGATGAAGTTCGCCCGCGACGTCTGCTCAAGGGTCGTCTTCATGCACCAGGGGCGGGTGCACGAGATCGGGCCGCCGCAAGAGGTGTTCAACAGCCCGAAGACGCCGGAACTGCAGCAGTTTCTCGGGGTGCATTGAGGGGGGCGCGGCTGAGGCGGTGCGAGGCGTGGGCCAGGTTCTGCACCCGGCCCAACAGGCCACCTTCTCCCCCCGGGCAGAGAGTGACGCTTGCCGCGCCAACGAACCTGCCATCTATGTTTGTCCACCGATCCGATGCATCGGCAAATCATGCGCGATATAATTGTCTTGTATGTAAGCTGCAATTAGCGCATGTTTCGTGCTTCGGCAGCATTTTATGCGGGCGCTGCCGCTTGAGGGCCTTCATACCCTAGCCTCAAAAAAGGAGGACATCTTGTCTTCCATCATCCAGCAAGATTTTATCGATTCCATAGAGCTGAGATCCATCGACCGAACCCGCCACTGTGGCGTGGACTTGAAGCCGCCGGCTGCGACGTTGGCTGAGCGCTCCGAGCTGATATATTTTCTGCACAACCGGTTCAGACTTTCCGTGCGGATCAAGAATCCGCCTTTCCTGGGGAGCGGTGCGGATCAGCCCTTCTCGGATATGAACACGCCCTGTGTTTCCAAGGCGGGAATTGCGGTCTACACTTGGAAGAATGGGCGAAGCGCCCCCCATCAGGTCGTAAAACACTCAGTAGTAGACGGGGTGGGACCCGAAAATGTTTAGGCCCAGTTCAGCTGTCGCGCCGGTGGTGGCGCTGTTCCTGATCAAGTCGTCCCTGGTCTTGTCCCTGGCCCTCATCGCCTATTTCGCCATGCGGTAATTGTTTCCGCCTCATGCAAATCGAAAGTGCGTAATGACTCTGTCGTTTCCGAATAGTGCCCGCAGTTATGACGAGACCAAAATGCGTGTCCGGTTTACCGGCTACGATGGCATGTTTGAGGTCAAATTCTTCGTGACCGCCGACGTTCTTGCCAAAGGACTGGTTTTACGGACCGCGGTGGAGCGAGACTATCTCGACGCGTTCGACAAGATGCGTCCCAAAATCCTGGACGTTGCGAAACGCGCATACAATGGCAAGCGGCAAGCAATGGTGCTTCTGGATTTGTCGAACTTCAGATAATCCCGCCCAAAAAACATCCGTCCGGCAAAGCGCCCCCGCCGCCTATCCTGCGCGCCATGCCTCCTGATTCTGTGAAAGTCCCGAACGGCGCGAGTTCTGTTGTGGCAGGCGAGGACGTCGCGGCGGATGGGCGTGCGGGCACGACAGATAGCGAGGCCGCCGCCCCCATACAGCCCAAAACACGCGGCGGCCTCTAACCCTGCCCAGGGCTGGAAGTATGACGATCGCGCATCAGGAATTATTCATGGCCGCCGCTAGTTTTGCATGCGCTTTGCCGGAACCTGTTTTTCCAGTTTTTTGGCGTAGCGGATCAGATGGGCTCCGAGTTCCTTGGCCGCGGCCGGAGACATTGCGACCTGAAGCTGATGCGGAGAAAGTTCCGTGTCCCGGTACAAATCCCATTCCTTCTTGGAGATAGCGTACCCGACCCGCATGATGATGTGATACGGGTCCGCGGTGGCCGTGCCCCATTCCAGGAGGGTATAGGCTTTCAGTTTGTTTTCGAGGTCGACATCCCATTTCGACATGTCGTTTTCGCTCACGGCAAGAGCCTTCCCCATGGTCGTTTCATCACGTTGCTGTTGACGATACTGCGCGTTGGTTACTGTCAATAATTACCTGTAAATCTTTGAAAGTGCGCTCCCCTTTTAGACGTAAACGCCATCCGGAAAAGGAGAGATGCCGACCATGAGCATGAACGCCCACATGCAAGCAGCTACCGTCGGCAGCGATCAGGACAGCTTTTGTCGGGGGGCTGGAGGCGCTTGCGGCGCATCCTTGCTACCACCAATGTGCTCGACCCCATGGCCGCCTAGCGTGACTGCCCGCTCGGGAGTTTGACGCCGATCCAGCCTGTCATCGCCTGTCACCTCATCATCCGCAGCCGGCCCTTGTCGAAAATATCCGTCTGGCTAACCCCGGCCTCGCCACGTATCCTCCGCGCCATGGCTCCTGATTCTGTGAAAGTCCCGAAACTGTCGCTGACGGAAACGATCTTCGGGTTGTTGCTGCGGCTGGTTGCGGTCGCATGTTTCTGGTTCGGGCTCAATTACTGGGCGCTTCTGATCGGCTTCTCGTTCGAGGGGAGCGGGCGGTTCGATCTGTTGCCGGTACCCTGGCGCGTGGCGGCCACGGCGCTCGCGGTGGTCTATCCGGTGGCGGCACTCGGCCTGTGGCTTCTGGTCTCCTGGGGGCCGGTGCTCTGGGTGGTCGCGGCCGCCGCGGAGGTCACCATGTTCGGCTTCTATCCGGAGATCTTCGGGAAGAAGCCGATGCTGCTGATGATGCATGGCGCGGTCGCCGTCACCTTCGTGCTTTTTCGGCTTGCGATCGTCTACCAGCGGGCCAAACAGGCCAGAGCTGCAAGAAATGATTTACCCTGAGACAAGGGCTGTGGATGGTAAGGCGCTGTTAAGGCTGTAGTTTAAGTCGAATTTTATACGTATTCGATAATGTCTCACTCAAGGCGGGAAGAGAAACATACACCGCCAAACAAAACAGTGAGGCAGTCATCATGAACACCAAAATGAAACCGCAGGCCGTTGCCGTCAAAGATCCGCATGAAGACGCGATCCGTTCGCTCTACATGGAATCCCTCCACCTCGTCGAGCGCCTTCACCGCCGTCTCCTTGACGTCATCAAGGACGAATTCGACCGCTCCGGCCGCTCGGACGTCAACGCCGTCCAGGCGCTTCTCCTCTTCAACATCGGCAATTCCGAACTGACGGCCGGCGAACTGCGCTCGCGCGGTTATTACCTCGGCTCCAACGTATCCTACAATGTTAAAAAGCTGGTTGATCTCGGCTTCATCAACCACCAGCGCTCGCGCATCGACCGCCGCTCGGTCCGCATCAGCCTGACGGACGACGGCCAGGAGATCGCCGAAACGGTCGCCAAACTCTACGAACGCCATATCGGCTCGATCCAGAAGGTCGGCGGCATCGGCACCGACGAGTTCGGCCAGATGAACAAGCTCCTGCAGCGTCTCGACCGCTTCTGGAACGATACGATGCTCTACAAGCTGTAGGCGCCGCCGGCGCCTGCAAAATCGTGATGCATTGCTGACGGGTGCGCGGGGAGCGCACCCGTTCGCGCTTCTGGAGGCAGGGCTGAAAGACTGGTGACGGCCTCAGGCGTGCGTCGCAAAAGTACGCTTTAAAAATCTGAATAGTCTCAATGGTTGTATTTGGTGTCGTCGCTTAAGCGATGTTTTTGACGAGCAGTCAGGGCGGCATGCGGGCGCGGAACCTGGGTGTTGCCGAAATCCCGCGACAATCAGGGCGCGAGCCGATGCGTCGCGCTGCGGCTGCAAGGCGACACGAATTGGCCATATTGCTGTGACAGCGACGACGGACACGAAAATGCGAGCCTGAGGGTTCTCGCTCCTCCTGCTGCCGCAGCGTCGCGGACGGCACATCGCGGTCACGATCTCGCGAATGTGAACTGCGGCTTGGGGGATATGGTTTGCGTTTGTTAACTGTATTTGTGATAGCGCTGCGTTTGCGCCGCAGCATTGGATGGTAGGACCTATGTCGAAGAAAAACGGAATTGATGCTTTCTCACGCCGCAGCTTCCTGGCCTCGGCCGCAGCCTTCGGCGCGGCGACATGGGCCGGCGGCGCACTTGCGCAGGATGCGCTCGACGAGATCATCAATGCACCGCGTCGCGGCGCCTGGGACGACCAGTTCGACGCCAAGGCATCGCGAAGCGCCACCGCCGTTGTTTCCAACACGCCGATCTTCGGCATGGATACGCTTGCCAACACGCAGAACGCCGTTGCACAATACCAGCAGATCGTATCCGCCGGCGGCTGGCCGCAGGTCAATTCCTCCGTTCGCCTGGAGATGGGCGTTTCCGATCCGTCCGTACAGGCTCTGCGCCAGCGCCTGATCATTTCCGGTGACCTTTCGCAGTCCGCCGGGATTTCCAACGCGTTCGACAGCTATGTCGACGGCGCGGTCAAGCGCTTCCAGGCCCGCCACGGCCTGCCTGCCGACGGCGTGCTCGGCGAATATTCCATGAAGGCGATGAACATTGCCGCGGATGTTCGCTTGCAGCAGTTGAATACCAATATTGTCCGCCTCCAGTCGATGTCGGGCGACCTCGGCAGCCGCTACGTGGTGGTGAACATTCCGGCTGCCTATATCGAAGCCGTCGAAAACGGCCGCGTGGCGACGCGCCATACGGCCGTCGTCGGCCGTATCAGCCGTCCGACCCACATCATCAACTCGAAGATCTACGAGGTCATCCTCAATCCCTATTGGACGTCTCCGCGCTCGATCGTCGAAAAGGACATCGTTCCGTTGATGCGCAAGGATCCGGAATATCTGAAGAAGAATTCGATCCGCCTCATCGACGGACAGGGCAACGAGGTCGCTCCCGAAACGATCGACTGGAATGCCGAAAAGGCACCGAACCTGACGTTCCGCCAGGATCCCGGCAAGACCAACGCCATGGCCTCGACGAAGATCAATTTCCATAACGAGAACAACGAGTACATGCACGACACGCCGCAGCAGGGCCTGTTCAACAAGCTCGCCCGCTTCGAGAGTTCGGGCTGCGTGCGCGTTCAGAACGTTCGCGATCTGACGACCTGGCTTCTGCGCGACACGCCCGGCTGGTCGCGTCAGCAGATCGAGGCGACGATCCGTTCGGGTCAGAATTCGCCGATCCAGCTTGCGGTGGAGGTTCCGGTCTACTTCAAATACATCACCGCCTGGGCGGCAACGGACGGCATCGTCCAGTTCCGCGACGACATCTATCAGATGGACGGCGAGCAGGAACTGGCGCTGCAGACCACGACCGGCATCGAGCAGGCTGCAGGTTCGGTCGAGGAGGACTTGCTGCCGCAATAAGGCGATCTGCCTTTCTTTTCGCAAGGCCGTGTATCCCTTGAGGATGCGCGGCCTTTCGCATTCTGGTTCCGGCGCGGCAGGTGGGGGAAATGGCGCAAATCGCACAGCCCGTATTGCCCTTGCCATGCGAGGACGATAAACAGCGTGCCACGGTCTCACAGGAGCTTTGAGAATGAGCGTTTCTTCCGCCGCCAATGACGTATTCTTCAGCCGTTCCCTTGCCGACAGCGATCCGGACATTTTCGGCGCAATCGAGAAGGAACTCGGCCGCCAGCGTCATGAAATCGAGCTGATCGCCTCGGAAAACATCGTCTCGCGCGCCGTTCTGGAAGCGCAGGGCTCGATCATGACTAACAAATATGCCGAGGGTTATCCGGGCAAGCGCTACTATGGCGGCTGCCAGTTCGTCGATATCGCCGAAGAACTCGCGATCGAACGCGCCAAGAAGCTGTTCGGCGTCAATTTCGCCAACGTTCAGCCGAACTCGGGTTCGCAGATGAACCAGGCGGTGTTCCTGGCGCTGCTGCAGCCGGGCGACACCTTCATGGGCCTTGATCTGAACTCGGGCGGTCACCTGACGCACGGTTCGCCGGTCAACATGTCCGGCAAGTGGTTCAACGTCGTGTCCTACGGCGTGCGTGAAGGCGACAACCTGCTCGACATGGATGCCGTTGCCGAAAAGGCACGCACCCACAAGCCGAAGCTGATCATCGCCGGCGGCACTGCCTATTCCCGTATCTGGGACTGGAAGCGCTTCCGCGAGATTGCCGATGAGATCGGTGCATATCTGATGGTCGACATGGCGCACATCGCCGGTCTCGTTGCCGGCAACCAGCATCCGTCGCCGTTCCCGCACTGCCATGTTGCGACGACCACGACGCACAAGTCGCTGCGCGGCCCGCGTGGCGGCATGATCCTCACCAATGACGAGGATCTGGCGAAGAAGTTCAACTCGGCCGTCTTCCCCGGCCTCCAGGGCGGCCCGCTGATGCATGTCATCGCTGCAAAGGCCGTTGCCTTCGGCGAAGCCCTGAAGCCGGAGTTCCAGGACTACGCGGCCCAGATCGTCAAGAACGCCAAGGCGCTTTCGGAAACACTGGTCGCCGGCGGCCTCGACATCGTCTCGGGTGGCACCGACAACCACCTGATCCTGGTCGACCTGCGCAAGAAGAACGCCACCGGCAAGCGCGCCGAGGCGGCTCTCGGCCGCGCCTACGTCACCTGCAACAAGAACGGCATCCCGTTTGATCCGGAAAAGCCCTTCGTTACCTCCGGTATCCGTCTCGGCACCCCGGCCGGCACGACGCGCGGTTTCAAGGAAGCCGAATTCCGCGAGATCGGCAACCTGATCGTCGAAGTTCTCGACGGCCTGAAGGTGGCGAACTCGGATGAAGGCAACGCCACTGTCGAAGCAGGTGTTCGCGAGAAGGTGGTGAAGCTCACCGACCGTTTCCCGATGTACCCTTACCTGTAATCAGGAGCCCGGATGCGCTGCCCCTATTGCGGATCGGAAGACAGCCAGGTGAAGGATAGCCGTCCTGCAGAGGACGGCGCCGCCATTCGCCGCCGGCGCATCTGCCCGGATTGCGGCGGACGCTTCACGACCTTCGAACGGGTGCAGCTGCGGGAACTGATGATCCTGAAAAAGACCGGCCGCAAGGCGCCGTTCGACCGCGACAAGCTGTTGCGGTCGTTCGAGATCGCGCTGCGCAAGCGGCCGGTCGATCGCGACCGGATCGAGCGGGCCGTTTCCGGCATCGTCCGGCGGCTGGAAAGCTCCGGCGAGACGGAAATCCCCTCGGAGGAGATCGGCCTGCAGGTGCTCGAGGCCCTGAAGGGTCTCGACGACGTTGCCTTCGTCCGCTACGCCTCGGTCTATCGCGATTTCTCCCATGCGGAGGATTTCGAGAAGGTGATCGCCGAGATCAGCGCCAAGATCGCGCGCGATCCCGGGGCCTGACCGCCATTGAGGCTGACGCCGCCGAAAGGCGGCGTTTGACGTTTGAGGGTCAAGGAGCGGAACTTCATCGACATGGAAGACACGGCGCAAGACGAACGGTTCATGGTGGAGGCGCTGAGGCTTGCGCATCAGCATCTCGGTGCCACCGGCTCCAATCCCTCCGTCGGCTGCGTGATCGTCCGCAACGATGGCGACGGTCCGAAGATCGTCGGCAGCGCCGTCACCGCGATCGGCGGCCGGCCGCATGCGGAGACGCAGGCTCTGGCCGCGGCTGGAGAGGCGGCGCGTGGCGGGACGGCCTATGTGACGCTCGAACCCTGCTCCCATCACGGCAAGACGCCGCCCTGCGCCGATGCGCTGATTGCAGCCGGTGTGGCCCGTGTCGTCGTTGCGGTGACGGACCCCGACGAAAGGGTCGCAGGCCGCGGGCTTGCCATGCTGCGCGCGGCCGGCATCGACGTCGTGACGGGCGTGCTGGAGGAGGAGGGCGAGCGGGAGCTCGAGGCCTACCTCATGCGCAAGCGCAACAGCCGGCCGTATGTTATCCTGAAACTTGCGGTTTCCGCCGACGGCATGATCGGGCTGAAGGGTCAGGGGCAGGTGCGCATCACCGGCGCGCCGGCCCGCGAGTTCGTGCACCGACTGCGGGCGGAGACCGACGCGATTCTCGTCGGTATCGGCACGGCGATTGCCGACGATCCGGAACTGACCGCCCGTATTCCCGGGCTCGAGCATCGCTCGCCGCTGCGCATCGTCATATGGCGATCTCGACCTGTCGCCCGTTTCGAAACTGGCGCAGACCGCGCGCAACGTTCCGGTGCTCGTCGTGGCAGCGCAGGAGAACGGCTCGGTGGCGTTCAACCAGCGGCGGCAGGCGCTCGAAACGCTCGGCATCGAAGTCGTCGTCTGCGATCCCTCCGCCCCCGGCGATCTGCTCGCCGCGCTGGCCACCCGAGGGGTATCCTCACTTCTGGTCGAGGGTGGCGCACGGACGGCACAGACGTTCCTCAATGCCGGGCTCGTCGACCGGATTTTGCTGTTTACCGGCCCGGCTACCCTTGGCGAAGAGGGGGTGCCATCCCCACTTGATCGGAACCTTTTGCCCGTGGGTTTCCTCCACACGCGGACGGACACCTTCGGTGACGACCTTCTCGACACCTACGAATACGAAAGAGCCCCCTGATGTTCACCGGCATTATCACCGATATCGGCACCGTCGAAACAATCACCCCGCTCGACGAGGGCATCAAGCTGAAGATCGCCACCGCCTATGATCCGAAGGGCATCGACATCGGCGCCTCGATCGCCTGCTCGGGTGTCTGCCTCACGGTGACGACCTTGCCGCAGGAGGGCGCCAACGGTCGCTGGTTCGAGGTCGAGGCGTGGGAAGAGGCGCTGCGGCTGACGACGATCTCGTCCTGGAAGGCCGGGCAGCCGATCAACCTGGAGCGCTCGCTGAAGATCGGCGACGAACTGGGCGGCCATCTCGTCTCCGGTCATGTGGACGGCAAAGCTGAAATCCTCTCGGTCGAGACGGAAGGCGAGGCAACGCGGTTTCGGCTGCGTGCACCGGACCATCTGGCGAAATTCGTCGCGCCCAAGGGTTCGGTCGCCCTCGACGGCACCTCGCTGACGGTCAACGCCGTCGACGGCGCGGAGTTCGACGTGCTGCTCATCCGCCATTCGCTTGAGGTGACGACCTGGGGCCAGCGCAAGGCGGGCGACTTCGTCAATTTCGAGGTCGACACGATGGCGCGCTATGCGGCGCGGCTGGCGGAGTTTCCGGCGCCGAAGGGCGAATGAGTGTGAGGCATTCGCGCCTCAAACAGCAAGACCGAGCCGCCGCAGACCCTCGACACGCAACTCGAAATCGGCAGGGTTCTTGAACGGCAACACACGCCGTCGGTGTTCGATCGAGTAGTCGGGATCGATCCTCAAGGCCTGCGTCCAGGCGGATCGCCCCTCCTCGTTTCGTCCGAGATGGCCGTAGCACGACGCCAGCAAAGCGTGGGCCGTGGCCGACTCCGGATTGCGCGCGAGCCGCTTGCGGAGCGTCTCGGCAGCCAGGTCGAACTGGCCCAGCGAGAGCTGCGCTTCGGCGAGAAATTGCAGCGCAATTTCAGGATAGAAGGGGTCCAGCTGCATGTAGCTTTCGAGCGTCTCGACCGCCTCGGACGCGAGGCCGCTGAAGATCTGGATGTGTGCCTTCAGAACACGCGCGTCCGCCGCACTGGGCTTGAGGGCAATGCAGCGCGCCGCTGCATCGAGAGCCTTGTCGATCTCCCGAGTCCACAACAGGGCGACGCCCATGGCGAAATGCGCCTCGGGCTCTTCGTCGTCCATCACGACGGCGCGACGGGCGAGATCGAGGCCGATCGACAGAGCCGCATCCGGCTCGGCGGCCCAACCGTTCACATAGTCATTGATGTGGGTGAACGCGGTGAACGCGTACGCCGCCGCACAGTCCGGATCGATATCGATCACCTTTGCCATGGACGCGCGGGCATTCATGTTGCCGGCCCGCGTATGGAGCCACACCTGATCACGCCCCTGCAGGAAGTAGTTGTAGGCCGTGATGTCGACAATCCGCTTGCTGGAGAGACGGTCCTTTTCCGAGGTCGTCAGCCTGACCTTGAGCGCCGCGACGATCTGCTGGGTCAGTTCGTCCTGGACGGCGAAGATATCCGTGAGATCCCGGTCGAAACGATCGGCCCAGGCATGGCCGCCCGTCGTCGCATCGATCAACTGCGCGGTGACCCGCACCCGGTTGCCGGCCTTGCGCACGCTTCCTTCGAGCACATAGCGAACCCCCAGGGCGGCCGCGACGTCGCGGATCGAAACGGGGCTTTTCTTGTACACGAAACAGGAATTGCGGGCGATGACATGCAGTTCCGAGAGTTTCGCCAGGTCCGTGATGATATCCTCGCTGATCCCGTCCGAAAAATATTCCTGGTCCGCATCCCCGCTCATGTTGTTGAAGGCGAGCACGGCAATCGACGTCTTCTCCGTTCGCGACGGGTGCGATGATGTCGACGTTGTGCCGGTGGCGAGGGGGTGCCGGGCGTCACCGTTGACGAGGCAGAAAATCTCGATGGGCCGCGCGATGTTCTTGACCGTCTGTGATCCGCGACTCTCGATTCCGACGGGGATCTTGTCGCGCACCTGATCGGCGGCGGAACGGGAGATGTAGATCCCTCCGGGCTGCGCCAGGGCCTCGATCCGGGCTGCAACATTGACGCCGTCGCCGTAAATATCGTCTCCATCGACGATCACGTCGCCGACATTGATGCCGATACGGAACTGGATCCGGTTTTCGGGAGAACTGCCAGGGTCGTGCTCCGGCACCAGTTTCTGGATCTCCATGGCGCAGGTGACGGCCTCGACGGCGCTTGCGAACTCCAGGAGGGCGCCATCGCCCATAAGCTTGACCATGCGGCCGCAATGGCGCGCGACGGCCGGGTCGATGACGGCTCCCCGCAACGCCTTGAGGCGGGCTAGCGTGCCGGCCTCATCGGTCTCCATCAGGCGCGAGTAACCGACCACATCGGCCGCAAGTATGGCAGCAAGCCTGCGCTGAACATGCTCGCCCGTCATGGTGCAGACCCATCCTTGTCGTGTGAGGCGGCGAACGCGCCGCCATGAGGACTCTAAACCTGATCGGTCCGCTTGACCATCGCGGTGTTCCCCTTGGTATGGGGTGATGGGATCAGGGGCGGCGACATCCCGGACCCTACCGCTCCAGCAAGATCACCTGCGCCCCGTGATAGACCGTCCGCCGCGCTTCCCTGAACTGCAGTTTCGACGCCACCCTGAGCGAGGCGAGATTGGCGACGTCGATGATGCAGGTCTTTTTCAGCGTGGGAAACTGCTGGTCGCCCCAGCGCAGCGCTGCTTCGACGGCTTCTGTCGCGAGGCCGCGGCCGTGGGAGCGGGGGGAGAGGGCCCAGCCGGTCTCCATCGTGCCTTCGAGAGACGGGCTGATGACGCGGTGGAGATCGTGAAAGCCGGCCTCGCCGATGAACTGGCCGGTCTCGCGGTCCTGCAGCGCGAAAAAGCCGAAGCCGAAATAGTGCCACATGCCGACCTGGCGCAGAAACCGCGTCCACGCCTGTTCGCGCGAAAAGGGCACGCCGCCGATGAAGCGCGTCACCTCGGGATCGGCGAAAAGGGTGCTGTAGGGGCCGAAATCGTCGCGGCGGTAGGGGCGCAGGATCAGGCGTTCGGTCTCGATAGTGGGGACGCTGTGCATGAGGGCTGTTCAGTCCGGTTGGAAATGCGATTCCCTCATAGGATCAGATTCCCGGCTCGCCGTCCCAATAATCGACTTCGCTTTCCCGTCGCCCGACGAAGCGGAACCTCGGCTTGCCGCCGTCCGTTGCCCGCGCCTTTGCCAGGAACTTGCCGGAATCCGGATATTCGACGATTTCGGCCTTCGCATTGGCGGAGATGGAGAGGTATTTCAGCGGGACCGTACCGGTGTTGATCAGGTGGTGGGCGGTCTCAGGGCCGCCTGCCGGGGCGCCGAGAACGTCTCCGGGCTTGACGGGATAGCGGTTCGGACCGAAGCGGTATTCGCCATCGCCGCTCAGGATGACGAACAGCTCTTCCTCGATATGGTGATTGTGAAACGGACAGCCGGACTTGCCCGGCGGCACTTCGCCATAGCCGATGCCGAGGTCCTTGAGGCCGAGTAGCGCACCGAAGGAGGCGTCACGGGACTCGAAAAACGTGCCTTCCTGCCAGTGTTCGAGCTCGAGTTCGGCGAGGTTGATGATCGGTTCTTGCAAATCTGTCATGTTTTTCTCCATTCCCTATCAAATTGTACAGAGACGCCATGAGATTGAAAAGGCGGCGGCAATTCGAGCCTTTGATGCGTGAGCCCTCCAAGCGCCGCCGCAAATCGGCGCCTTTCAGCGAAAAATGCTTGCCAACCGGGCTCTAGCGTGATTTGACCGCCGCCTGCGCTGGAGATGTCCGGCCCCCCCCATTTCAGACAGGTGACAAATGTCCGATACCGAGAAACCACATATCCTCATTGTGGAAGCGCGCTTCTATGACGACATGGCCGACGCGCTGCTCGATGGTGCGACCTCGGCGCTGAAAGAGGCCGGCGCGACCTATGACGTCGTGACGGTCCCCGGCGCGCTCGAAATCCCAGCCGCCATCGCCATGGCGCTCGATGGCATTGACAATGGCGGCACCGAATATGACGGTTTCGTCGCGCTCGGCATGGTCATCCGCGGCGAGACCTATCACTTCGATATCGTTTCCAACGAATCCTCACGTGCCCTGATGGACCTCGCCGTCAGCGAGAGCCTTGCCATCGGCAACGGCATCCTGACGGTCGAGAACGATGCGCAGGCCTGGGCCCGCGCCAAGAAGAGCGAAGGCGACAAGGGCGGTTTTGCCGCCCGCGCGGCGCTGACCATGATCGACCTGAAGAACAAGCTGGGCGGCGAACTGTGAGCGATATTCCTTCCGACCCGCCGATCAAGCAGGCAAACCAGCGCGGGGCTGCCCGTCTTGCCGCCGTGCAGGCGCTTTACCAGATGGACATCGGCGGCACCGGCGTGCTGGAGATCGTCGCCGAATACGAGGCCCACCGGCTGGGCCAGGAACTCGACGGCGATACCTATCTGAAGGCGGACGCCTCCTGGTTCCGCTCGATCGTTTCCGGCGTCGTGCGTGACCAGCGTCTGCTCGATCCCTTGATCGGTACGGCTCTACAGGACGACTGGGCGCTGTCGCGTCTGGACTCGACGGTCCGCGCCATCCTGCGCGCCGGTACGTTCGAACTTCGCGAGCGCAAGGACGTGCCCGTCGCCGTGATCGTCACCGAATATGTCGAGATCGCCAAGGCCTTCTTCGAAGACGACGAGCCGAAGCTCGTCAATGCGGTGCTCGACCGGATCGCCCGGACCATCAGAACCGACGTCAAGAAATAGGATCATTCGATGACAGTGCAGGCAGGCGTGGTGCGGGACATGGATCATGAACTGCGCGGCGCCCGCCGCAATGTCTATCTTCTGACGGCCGCTCAAGCCGTCCTCGGCACGATCGGGCCGATCGTTTTTTCCGTCGGCGGCGTCGCCGGTTATCAGCTTCTCGGCGACGACAAGTCGCTCGCGACCGCGCCGCTCACGGGTTTCAACGTCGGCGTGGCGCTCGGGGCGGTCTTCGTCGCTGCCGTTTCCAGACTGCTTGGCCGCAAGGCAGCCTTCATGGTCGGCGCCCTGCTTGGCGCCTGTGGCGGTATGCTTGCGGCCTATGCGCTATTTCTGAACGACTTCTGGCTGTTTGCGTTGGGCCTGTGCGTATCGGGTGTGGCCGGGGGCTTTACCCAGAAACTGCGTTTTGCTGCGGCGGATGCCTCGCCCAGGTTCTACAAACCGCGGGCGATTTCGTGGATCCTGGCCGGCGGCATGATTTCCGCCGTGCTCGGGCCGCAGCTCGTCATCCTGACCAGGGATATGCTGGCGCCGGTTTTCTTCGCCGGCGCCTTCCTCGCGGTGATCCCGACCTGTTTCGCAGCCATCGCCATCCTGGCCTTCCTGCGGCTGCCGGACCTGCGGCCGGTCGCGGGAGCCGCTCCAACCGGGCCGGTGCGGCCGCTGTGGGAGATTGTGGGCACCCAGCGTTTCCTCACCGGCATGATCTGCGGCATCTCCACCTATGCGCTGATGACCTTCATGATGACCGGCGCGCCGATCGCCATGGTGGTCGGTTGCGGCTTTTCGCAGGACATGGCGACGCTCGGGATCCAGTGGCATGTGCTGGCGATGTTCGCGCCGAGCTTCTTCACCGGCATGCTGGTCAGCCGCTACGGTGCCGAAAGGATCGTGGCCTGCGGTCTGGTGATCCTGATGCTCTGCGCGCTGGTCGCCCATGCGGGGATTGCGCTGTGGAATTTCTGGGGCGCGCTCATCCTGCTCGGTGCCGGCTGGAATTTCGGCTTCATCGGTTCGACCGCGATCGTCGCCTCGAGCTACCGGCCGCAGGAGGCCGACAAGGTGCAGGGCTTCCACGACATCATCCTCTTCACCGCGGTTGCTCTTGCCTCATTCGGTTCGGGCAAGGTCCTGACCGCCTATGGCTGGGATATGCTGAGCGCGGCTGTTTGGCCGGTTACTGCATTTTGCCTTCTATTGCTCATTTCGCTGTTTATTGCCGAAAAGAGGCGTGCTGCCTGAGATTTGACGCCAAAACTGCTTTCTCGCACCTGTAAGCTACCGCCAACATACCGAAAAACGTGGGTTTTTCCGTTTATGGCCGCTTGACGATCCCGATTCGTCACCGCACTCTGCCGCCACGTCTGCTGCCGTCGCTTGAAGAGGAGGCACGGTTCGCAGCGCTTTTTGGGGGCCTGTGGAACGGAGTGAGCCTGCAGGCTTAAACGGAGGAAAGAGCGAAATGACCATACTACTGGGCGTTATCGCATGCGGGTTGCTTTCGGTGGTTTATGCCATCTGGGCGACGCAGTCGGTGCTTGCCGCCGACCAGGGCAATGCCCGCATGCAAGAGATTGCAGGCTTCATACGCGAGGGGGCGCAGGCCTATCTCACCCGTCAATACAAGACCATTGCCCTCGTCGGTATCGTCGTTTTCGTCGCTGCCTGGGTGCTTCTGTCCGCTACCGCCGCCATCGGCTTCCTGATCGGCGCGGTCCTGTCCGGTGCTGCCGGTTTCATCGGCATGCACGTCTCCGTCCGGGCCAACGTGCGCACGGCGCAGGCTTCCTCCGTCAGCCTTGCGGCTGGTCTCGATATCGCCTTCAAGTCCGGTGCGATCACCGGCATGCTTGTCGCCGGTCTGGCGCTGCTCGGCGTGTCGATCTACTACCTCGTGCTGACGGCCGGCCTCGGGCTGCCGGAAGGTTCGCGTGAAGTGATCGACTCGCTTGTGTCGCTCGGCTTCGGTGCCTCGCTCATCTCGATCTTCGCCCGTCTCGGCGGCGGCATCTTCACCAAAGGCGCCGACGTCGGCGGCGACCTCGTCGGCAAGGTGGAAGCCGGCATTCCGGAGGACGATCCGCGCAACCCAGCGACCATCGCCGACAACGTCGGCGACAATGTCGGCGACTGCGCCGGCATGGCCGCCGACCTGTTCGAGACCTATGCGGTCTCGATCGTCGCCACCATGGTCCTGGCGTCGATCTTCTTTGCAACCGGCGCGAACCTTGCGGTGGTGATGGCCTATCCGCTGGCCATCTGCGGTGCCTGCATCATCACCTCGATCATCGGTGCCTTCTTCGTCAAGCTCGGCTCCAACGGCTCGATCATGGGCGCGCTCTACAAGGGGCTGATCGTCACCGGCCTCCTGTCGATCATCGGTCTCGGCGCGGCCACGTCGCTCACCATCGGCTGGGGCTCGATCGGCGCCATCGACGGCAAGGACATCACCGGTGCCAACCTGTTCATCTGCGGCATTCTCGGCCTCGTCGTCACCGCGCTGATCGTGGTGATCACTGAATACTATACCGGCACCAACAAGCGGCCGGTGAATTCCATCGCCCAGGCCTCCGTCAGCGGCCACGGCACCAACGTCATCCAGGGGCTTGCGGTGTCGCTGGAATCGACTGCACTTCCGGCCATCGTCATCGTCGGCGGTATCATTTCGACCTATCAGTTGGCAGGCCTGTTCGGCACCGGCATCGCGGTCACTGCCATGCTCGGCATCGCTGGCATGATCGTGGCGCTCGATGCCTTCGGTCCGGTGACCGACAATGCCGGCGGCATCGCCGAGATGTCACATCTCCCGCCGGAAGTGCGCAAATCGACCGACGCGCTCGATGCCGTCGGCAATACCACCAAGGCGGTCACCAAGGGGTATGCGATCGGCTCGGCCGGCCTCGGCGCGCTGGTGCTGTTCGCCGCCTATTCGAACGACCTCAAATATTTCGCGGCAAACGGCGACAAGTATCCTTATTTTGCGGATATCGGGGTGATCTCGTTTGATCTGTCCAATCCCTATGTCGTCTCCGGCCTGATCTTCGGCGGGCTCATTCCCTACCTGTTCGGCGGCATTGCCATGACCGCCGTCGGCCGGGCCGCCGGTTCGGTGGTGGAAGAAGTCCGCCGCCAGTTCAAGGAAAAGCCGGGCATCATGGCAGGCACGGACAAGCCGGACTACGGCCGCGCCGTCGATATGCTGACCAAGGCCGCGATCCGCGAAATGATCGTGCCGTCCCTTCTGCCGGTGCTGGCGCCAATCGTCGTCTATTTCGGCGTGCTGGCGCTGTCCGGCTCGAAGGCCTCTGCCTTTGCTGCTCTGGGCGCGTCTCTGCTCGGCGTTATCGTCAACGGCCTGTTCGTTGCGATTTCGATGACCTCGGGCGGCGGCGCCTGGGACAATGCCAAGAAGAGCTTTGAAGACGGCTTCGTCGACAAGGACGGCACGCGGCACATGAAGGGCTCGGAAGCCCACAAGGCTTCCGTCACCGGCGATACGGTCGGCGATCCCTACAAGGATACGGCCGGCCCCGCCGTCAACCCGGCGATCAAGATCACCAACATCGTCGCCCTGCTGCTTCTGGCGGTTCTCGCCTGAATGTTACCGCGCCGCGCGTCTGTTGGCACGCGGCGCTCAATCGCCAAAAAGAAACCCGCGGAAAGCGATTTCCGCGGGCTTCTTTTTGGGTGCGAGGCATGCCGCCTGGCAAATCGTTACAAGCCGTCGGAGAAAAGCGACCGCGCCATGCCCTTGCCGATGCCGTTGCCGCTCAAGAGCTGACCCAGGAAGGTCATTTCCTTGCCGCCGGTCGGCGTCGTGCGGGAAATCACGTCGAAGACCTTGCCGTCCTGCAGCGTGTAGTGCGCCAGTTGCGAGACGACGCCTTCCTTGTCGAAATAGACGGCAAGAACGCTCTGGTCGACGAGCTTAGGCTTCATGAAGGCGACCGGCCGCTGACGCTTCTGCGAGATGTAGTAGAACACTTCATTGTCGAAGGTCGCGGTTGTCGAGGGGGTGCCGAGCGACAGCAGCACCTGTTCGCGGCTGGAGCCGACCGGCGCCAGCGCCAGCGTTTCCTGATCGACGACATAACCCTGATTGATGGTCTGGCTGGTGTTCAGCACCTCTGCCGTCTTGCAGCCCGAAAGGGTCGTTGCGCAAATTGCCACTGTGAAAACGACGTTGTTCAGAAATTTCATGTCTGACTTGAAATACCGTTTCGTCAACGACATCTCCCTCAAGGTAACGCTGGCAGATGCGCCATTGCATTTCGTGCCTGCTTCGGTAAACCAGCTTCAGCGATCATGCAATAACAGGATGCGCGGGCTTGCGCATTTTGAAGCGGTCAAACTTGGGCTTTATGATGATATTCGGACTGTTCGGCAAAAAAAACAGCAACGCGGCCATCGTCGCGCGCCAGTACGATCTTTTGACCGCAGCAGCCCGGCGGCCCTACCTCTATACCGATCTTGGCGTTCCCGATACTGTGATGGGGCGCTTCGAAATGCTGTCGGCAACGCTGATCCTTTATTTCCGGCGCACGCGCAGTTCGCAGCGGGCAGGGCAGGAGATCGCGCAGGAAATCGTCGACGCCTTCTTCGAGGACGTCGATCATTCGATCCGGGAGCTGGGCGTCGGTGACGTCAGCGTACCGAAAAAGATGAAGAAGTTCGCCGCGATGTTCTACGGCCGGCTGGAAAGCTATGCCGCGGCGCTGGACCATAGGGATCGCGACGAACTGGCGGCTGCGTTGAAGCGCAATTTTCACCCGCAGGCGGACGATCCGACCCTCTCCATGCACGGGCTTGCCGGCTATATGCTCCATGCTGAAGCGCAGCTTGCGGAAGAGGGAGAGGATGTCGTAGAAACCGGCCGGATCGACCTGCCGGAAGCGGCGGTCTGAAAACCCGCCTCGCGAGGCGCGACGCCAGAGCCGCAACGAAACCGGCAGCACTATCTTGGGCGGCGACGCTGCCCGAAAGGACTTGACGATGAACCCCGACGAGAAACCCGCATTTTCCTATCCGGTCAAGGTTGGCCATATCTCCGCCAATGCCGTGACGGTTCATCTCGAGGCGAATGAGGGAGAGCGCAAGGCGCTGCGCGACCTGTGGGATGTGTCGGACGTGCTGTCGCTCTCCTCCGATCTGCAGATCGCCCGCTGGAAGAAGGATGGCGTCAAGATCAAGGGCAGGGTCAAGGCGAAGATCGTCCAGGCCTGCGTGGTGACGCTCGAGCCGGTCGAATCGGAGATCGACGAGCCGGTGGACGCGATCTTCGTGCCGGAAGGGTCGCGGCTGGCGCGGATTGCTGCCAATGACAGCGGCGAGATGATTCTCGATCCGGACGGTCCCGATCTTCCCGACATGTTCACCGGCGATACCATCGATGTGGGTGTCACCGTCACCGAACACGCGGCGCTTGCGATCGACCCTTATCCGCGCAAGCAGGGGGCGAGCTTCGGTGAACGGATCGAAAGCAGCGAGAAGGACGATGTCCGTCCAAATCCCTTTGCCGTGCTCAAGGATTGGAAAAAGGACTGAGTCTGGAAAAGGACGCGGCACAATTCGGTTGTCACATCAGCGAAAAACGGTATTTTGGCCGCAATCCAGCCCGTTGGGCCGTTTGCCCCGCAAGCAGGGGCGGTTGCGTCTCAAACGTCATGAAAACACGTGTGTCTCCATCGCTCACACTGATTGCGCCGGGACGAAACATGCAGTGTGGCAGGAACAAAGGATAAGGCACGCGTGGTCAGAATTTCTCTTGATGTGATGGGCGGCGACTTCGGTCCGCAGGTCGTCATCCCGGGTGCCGCAAGGGCGCTCGAACGGCATCCCGATATCCGCTTCGTGCTGTATGGCATCGAGGATCAGTGCGCCCCCCTTTTGGAGAAATATCCGAAGCTGAAGGCGAACAGCACGTTTCATCCGTCCGAACTGGCGATTGCAATGGATGAGAAGCCGAGCCAGGCGCTCAGGCGCGGCCGCGGCAAGGCGAGCATGTGGCAGGCGATCGACGCCGTCAACAAGGGCGAAGCGGACGTGGTCGTTTCCGCTGGCAATACCGGCGCGCTGATGGCGATGTCGGTGTTCTGCCTGCGCACTATGGCCGGCATCCAGCGCCCGGCGATCGCGGCGATCTGGCCGACGCTGAAAGGCGAGAGCATCGTGCTCGACGTTGGTGCGACGATCGGCGCGGACGCGCAGCAGTTGATGGATTTCGCTCTGATGGGCGGCGCCATGGCGCGCGCCTTGTTCGAGGTCGAGCGCCCGACGCTCGGTCTGCTCAATGTCGGCGTCGAGGAGATCAAGGGTCAGGAAGAGGTCAAGGAGGCCGGACGGCTGATCCGCGAAGCGGCGCCCGACGGTATCGACTATCTCGGCTTCGTCGAGGGCGATGACATCGGCCGCGGCACCGTCGATGTCGTCGTCACGGAAGGCTTTTCCGGCAATATCGCGCTGAAGGCATCCGAGGGCACCGCCCGGCAGATCGCCGAATATCTGCGCGCCGCGATGTCGCGCACGCTGCTAGCCAAAATAGGGTATATTCTTGCCAAGGGCGCTTTCGACCGCCTGCGCGAGAAGATGGATCCGCGCAAGGTCAACGGCGGCGTCTTCCTCGGCCTTAATGGTGTCGTGATCAAGAGCCATGGAGGAACCGACGCGGAAGGTTTCGCAGCGGCGATCGACGTCGGCTACGACATGGTCCGCAATGGCCTGAAGGCCAAGATCGAAAACGATTTGCAAAAATACCATGCCTCGCGCCCTTCCGAAGGTGCTGCGCGCGGTATGGCCGACGAGGTTTGAAGAGTATGATCCGTTCTGTGGTTCGCGGTTTTGGGGCATCGCTTCCCAAACGGGTGATGACCAATAGCGAAATGGAAGAGAAGGTTGACACGTCCGACGAATGGATCGTGCAGCGCACAGGCATTCGCCAGCGCCATATCGCCGGCGAGGGCGAAACGACCGCATCGCTCGGCGAGGCGGCAGCGCGCGCAGCGCTCGACAATGCCGGCCTGACGCCCGCCGACCTCGACGTCATCATTCTGGCGACCTCGACACCGGACAACACCTTTCCGGCGACCGCCGTCAACATCCAGAACCGCCTCGGCATGCACCATGGTGCGGCCTTTGACATGCAGGCGGTCTGTTCCGGCTTCGTTTATGCCGTCGCAACAGCCGACGCCTATATCCGCGGCGGTCTTGCCCGGCGCGTGCTGGTGATCGGCGCCGAGACCTTTTCGCGTATTCTCGATTGGAGCGACCGGACGACCTGCGTGCTGTTCGGCGACGGCGCCGGCGCCATCATTCTGGAAGCGCAGGAAGGCAGCGGAACGACCGCTGACCGCGGCGTTCTGACGGCGCAGTTGCGCTCGGACGGCGCGCACAGGGAAAAGCTCTATGTCGATGGCGGCCCGTCCACCACCGGTACCGTCGGCCACCTGCGCATGGAGGGTCGCGAGGTCTTCAAGCATGCGGTCGGCATGATCACCGACGTCATCGAAGCCGCTTTCGAGGCGACCGGCACGACGGCCGAGGACCTCGACTGGCTGGTGCCGCATCAGGCCAACCGCCGCATCATCGACGGATCTGCCAGGAAGCTCGGCATCCCGCTCGACAAGGTTGTGGTCACCGTGGACCTCCACGGCAACACGTCTGCCGCCTCCATTCCGCTGGCGCTCAACGTCGCGGCCTCTGACGGCCGCATCAAGAAGGGTGACCTCGTCCTGCTCGAGGCCATGGGCGGTGGCTTCACCTGGGGTTCCGTGCTGCTGCGCTGGTAAAGAAAAGACAATATAACGCAGAGGCTTGACCGGAATGGACAAGGGCAATACTCTTCCGGGCTAATCGATATTTCAAGAAAATCGGTGGGGGACGATGAGCGGAAAAACGGTGACACGAGCAGACTTGGCCGAATCGGTTTTTCGCAAGGTCGGTCTTTCCCGAACGGAATCGGCCGAACTGGTCGAGACCGTGATCGACGAGATCTGCAACGCCATCGTGCGTGGCGAAAGCGTCAAGCTCTCCTCCTTCGCAACGTTCCAGGTGCGCGACAAGAACGAGCGCATCGGCCGTAACCCGAAAACCGGCGAGGAAGTGCCGATTTCTCCCCGCCGCGTCATGACCTTCAAGGCCTCCAACGTGCTCAAGCAGCGCGTTCTCAAGGCGCATTTATCGCGCAAGGCCAAGCTGAAACCGCAATCGCCGGCTTCGTAATCGCCCACTTATCATTAAAGTGGTTGAAAACACGTCCATAAGCCGTTGAAATGCGCATGATTCGTGTAATCATGCGCATCGCTGGCAGGGATGCCGCACGACGATGTCGTGTTCGCATCAGCCCAGCCGTGTTCGATGGGGGAAGACATGGACAAAAGCCCGGACGCGTTCCGCACCATCAGTGAAGTGGCCGACGATCTCGACCTGCCGCAGCACGTGCTGCGATTCTGGGAGACGCGCTTTCCGCAGATCAAGCCGATGAAACGCGGTGGTGGCCGGCGCTACTACCGGCCGGAAGATGTCGATCTGCTCAAGGGCATCCGCCATCTGCTCTATGATCACGGCTATACCATCAAGGGCGTGCAGAAGCTCCTGAAGATGAACGGCAACAAGTTCGTCGCGGCGATCGCCAGCGGCGACCTCGCCACCGTCGAGGCGCTGGCCGCGGCCAATATCGAAGAGCCGGCACAGCCGAAGCTCGGCAATCCGGAAGAAGACCAGATCGTTGGCCGCGCCAAGGCGCCGGCGAGCCGCCGGTTCTTCTCCTTCGTTGGTGGCAATGACGAAGCGCCGGAAATATCGATCGGCAAGACATCCGTCGGCAAGGAGGATCGCGCCCTGCTGCAGGAAGCGCTCTACGATCTGCTGGAATGCAAGCGCCTGCTCGACCAGGTGCGCTGAGAAAGGGCAGGTGCGCCGGTTTCCGCGCGAACGCGCGGTGCCGATGTGAGCTTGCATCCTGGTCGTCGCTTTCCTCTCTTGCCGTCACGGGCGTGTATGGTACGAACCTCCATCGATTTTACGAGCAAGGCGTAGCGCATGGAAAAGCCCTGGACGAAAAGCGTGACGCTGGCCCTGGAGGGGCCGGGAAAATATGTGACGATCTCCAACATCACCGAGGCGTCCTGGGCGATGATCGAGGACTGGCCGCTCGACGATGCTCCGGCCTTGAACCGCGCGCTCGATATCTGTGCTGCGGCTGTCGAAGGCAAGAGGCCGGCCGAAGATGCGCGAAAGGCGTTTATCGAGGCCGCCGCCGAGGCCGAGATCCATGTTCAGGAGTGAGAGGCCCTTGGTTTCGGCGCCTCGCACCTCCATATCTCCGCTACCTCGGATAAAGAAAAGAACCACATGACGAAATCCCTTCAGGCGAAGTTTCACGCGGACATGCTCGCCCTCTATGATCATTGCGCGCGTTTCGGCTTCCGGCCCGTGCTGTTTCGCCGTCTCGTCATTTTGAAGGGCGGCGTCGAGGCGGCAAAGGAACTGGTGTTCAAGCCGGGCACGACCGGGCTCGAGCGTCTGATGGATGCCGGCAAGTCCGAATTGTCGATGGAGGCGGCGATGGTGCGGGCGCAATATCGCTCGCTGTTTACGCCGCTCGAAATCAAGGAAGCCGAAAAACGCCTTGAGGGGACCGCCACCCGCGAACGCTCCAGAGGCCGGCTCACCGCCACCGTCACCAACCCGAAACAGGCATAGTCATCATGGCAAAGAAGCAGAAGCTCGAGCATTCGGATTTCGCCGGCGAATTCACCGATGACGGCGTCACCGTGCTCGTCGATATCTTCCGCAATGCGGGAAGCGAGGACGGCTGGACGATGGAGGTCATCGACCAGGACGAGGGCCTGACCGTCTGGGAGGAGCCGTTCCCGACCGACAAGGAAGCCTTCGAGGAATTCCTCGCCACGATCGAGCGGGATGGCATCCGGTCGTTTCTGGAGGACCCGGAGCCGGAGGCGTCGGTGCATTGACGCGCGCAACGCTGCTGCGCAGCGGGGAAATATGACAAGGGCTTCAAGTTCCGACCTGAGAGATACGTGACGCTTTGTAGCGGAGACGTGGGTAACACTTTTCGCTTTTACGGGAGGTGTTGATGCCGCAGAGAGACTTCGGTGCTGGAGAAGTCTCCACGTTTTCGCGATAGCATCTCCAGATCGTCGGCGACGTGTGCAAAAAAACAGCGCGTCAGCGGCCGGACAGAGCAAAACCTCATTTCATGGACAGCCGTCGCGCGCCGCGCTAAATGTGCCGGACTAACTCTTTTGTGTAGCTTTTCGCCAACGTGCCCAGCGTTTACGATCTTGGCGCGAAATGGCGGAGAGGGGCATGGACAATCGCCAGGGTCATCGTAATCAGCAAAGGAGGTGGGTGCCACTCACCGCACCTGGACTAGTTATTGGAGCGCTCGCGGTAGGTGCTGCCGGCGGTATGACCGTATACGATCGCCTTGAGATTATTGCATTGATTGAGAAGCCCCCCCTCCTTCTAGTCGCGGTTCTGTTTGTCGGCGCCGTCGCTGGGATGACCGTCGAGCAGTTCCTATCCAGGATGCGAAGGCAGGCATGGCGAGCAAGGAACCGCTCACGCTGGGAGGAAAAACGTAGTGGAGCGAGCATCGCCATTGGGCCTTGGCTTCCAACGAATATTCCGGAGCCGCTGAAACAACGCGATCCTGCTGACCAGCTGCGGATTGTTATGGGAGCGAACTTTACGAGTCAGCCGCTTCTCAACAAGAGCGAAGCGCGCGTGTTTAAGGAACTTGACCGCATCGTGATTGGATGCAACCCTGCGTGGCAGGTGATGGCACAGGTTTCGTTAGGCGAGATACTCCGCAGCAAAGATACAGTCGCGTACAGTTGCATCAACTCAAAACGGGTCGACTTACTGCTGGTTGACGGTAATTGCCAGCCTCGGCACGCCATCGAATATCAGGGCGGGGCGCATCATCAGGGCACCGCGGCCGCGCGCGATGCGATCAAGAAAGAGGCGCTACGACGCGCTGGGATCGGCTATTACGAGGTCGTGGCAGGCCAGACTACTCCGTCGGAACTTAGGCGGTTGGTCGAGAAGCTGGTAGACAAGCCAGGAACACCCTAGTAGCGACCCGCGCCAATGTTTGCTTTGCAAACACGAAGCTCGGCATCGTTAAGAACTCGTTCGTTTATGACAAGCAGGCGGCCGCCATCGAGAACGCGCTCCTGGCGAATCCGAAATGAAGCTCTCCCACCGGATAGCCCAACTCGGCGTCAAAGAGCCTTCAAAAGGCACCTTCAGGTCACATCCCAAGGGGGAAGTGATCCGTGCTGTTGCAGAAGCCCCTGTCAAAAATGCAAAAATTCGCGACCTAGTACCGCGCGAGGATGCCACGGCAGGGCTGAATCGTCGCCATCGCGGGGCGGTGGGCCACCCAAAATCGGTGCTTGAGGCTTTCCGTACCGGCCCCAAACTGGCCCAGATTTTCCGAATTTCCCGCTTTCGAGACATTCCGGTTTCTAAAAGACTGAGGATTTCAAGGAGAAAATGGTCGGAGCGGCGGGATTCGAACCCACGACCCCTTGACCCCCAGTCAAGTGCGCTACCGGGCTGCGCTACGCTCCGAACCGAAAAGAGCCGTATATAATCGGGACTTGAGGCGCAAGTCCTGATTTTGGAAAAGGCGAGAAATCGGTGAGAAAAAGCTTGGACGTTTGGTGTCGCTATCCCCAGCCGCCGCGTTAAATTTTCCGGCCCTTAAAGTTTTCAGCAACCCGTTGTCCCGATAATGCCGGTTGTTAATCGGGGAGCCGGGTGATGGCGAAGACAGCGGGCAGAAGAGGCCAGAAGCGGCGGACGGGCCGGAAGCAGGCGAAGGGCGGCATGTGGCCCTGGTATCTGGCCGGTGTCCTGTCGGTGAGCGCGGCTATCGCCTATGATCACCGGGCGGAGATCGCGCCGATGGCGGCGCCGTTCTATACGGCGTCGATCGTCAAGGCGCGACCGGTGGAGAAGCGCGCCGAGCCGGAAAAGGCAAGGCCGGCTCTGGCGATGCCGCGGCCGGGAGCGCGCCCGGTCGAGCAGGCGGCCTGGGAGCCGAACGACCAAAAGACCAGCGATCGCAAACCGGGAACCTATTATTTCTGCACGGTAACGCTTGAAAACTGCGTCGTTGACGGCGGCACGTTCTGGTACGGGCGCCAGAAAATCCAGATCGCGGAAATCCAGGTGCCACGCATCAAACAGGCGAAATGCGACAACGAGCGCAAGTTCGGCTCGCTGGCGAAGCGGCGGCTTTGGGAAATCCTCAATGCCGGCGAGGTTCATCTCGTCGCGACGGGCGGAAAGGCCCGAGCCCAGGATGCCCATGTGACGGTGGGTGAGGGGCGTTCGATCGGCGACATGCTTGTTGCCGAGGGCCTGGCGCGGCACAGGGCGGATGGCAAGCGGGGCTGGTGCGCAGAGGGTTAGCGCAACGCGCTAAACCCCTGCGGCAAGCCGCCGATAGACCGCTTCGGTCTTGTCGATCATCTTTTCCATGGAAAAGTCCGACATTCTTTCCTCCGCCGCTGCCCTCATCGCGCGGTGCCGGCCGGGATCGGCGCCTTCGACCATCGCGTTCGCGAGCTTGCCGGTGTCGCCGTCGTTCGCAACGATCAGCCCGGTTTTATCCCTGTCGATCGCCATCGATGCGCCGCCGACATCGGTCGAGATGATCGGCTTTCCGGCCGCAGCCGCCTCCAGCATCACATAGGACATCGCCTCGTAGCGGCTCGACATGACGAGGGCGTCGAAGGCGGGGATGGCCTGAGAGCCGGTGAAGGCCGAGGTCAGCCGAATGCGCTTTTGCAGACCACTCTCGGCGATGGCCTTGCGCACCTCGCGCTCCCGTTCGCCTGAGCCGACCATGATCAGCTGTGCGTCCGGCAGGCGCGAGGCAGCGTTGCGAAAGGCTTCGATCAGCCGTTCGGGCGCTTTTTGATGCGACAGCCGGCCGACGAAGCCGAAGACGAAGGTTTCGGCCGGGATGCCGAAGCTGGCGCGCACCGTCCTTGCCATGTCGAGCGGCAGCGGCGCGACGCCGTTGACGATGACGGACAATCTGCACTCGGGTATTCCGAGCGACCGCGCATGCGCATATTCGTCATCGGACACGCAGATCAGGTGGTCGGTGAAGAGGCCCGCCAGGATCAGTTCGATGGCGCCGTAGACAAGGCGTCCCGCCTTGCCGAGCGCCGGGTCCATGGTGCGGAAGGCATGCGGCGTGTAGACGCGCGGAATGTGCCGGCCGGGCAGGTGAGGGCGCGACAGCGCGCCCGCCTTCGAGCTATGGCCATGGATGATGTCGAAGGGTTCGCCATTTCCGATGATGCCGCGAAGTGCGCGAAAGGCGGCAATGTCGGACCAGCCCGGAGCGCGTTTCATCGCAACGGTGTGAATGGCTGGCAGATCGATGGATTTCAATTCGCGGACAAATCCATCCTCCGCCCGGACCGGCGAGTAGACGGCTTCGACGTGATGGCCGCGTTCCTTCAAGCCGCGGCAGAGGTCGAGGAAATGGCGCCCGGAGCCGCCACCGCTCGGCTCGAGCACCTGAAGAATACGCAGGCTGCCGCCACTTTCAGCGATAGGAGGGTCGATGCTCATTCTGACAATCCGCCGCCGGCCCCGATGTGGAACCGATCCGTAGCTTATGTACAATGTTGATGTTAACGCCGCGTTGGCGCGCTCGTATGGTGCTGTGTCAGGGTGACTCTGCGCCGATGGCGATGCTCGAGGGCGCCGCAGCCCCAGATGACGCCGAGCAGCAGATAGACATGTCGCCAGTGGTCGATGTCGATAACGTTGCCAATGGCCGCGTGGCCGATCAGCACGAGCCAGGCGATCATCAGATAGGGCTGCCACGGCCGGTCGAGCAGCAGGAACCGAAAGCCCATGGTCACAGTCCAGATGATCAGCGTGACATAGCTGACAAAGCCAAGCCAGCCATAGGAGGTGAGGCACTTCAGCCAGATATTGTGCTCGTCCTCGGGAAAGATGGTGCTGAACACCATCGGGCCGATGCCGAGCGGCTTTTCCATCGACATCAGGAAGCCGATCTTGTGGCGGTCGAAGCGCCCGAGATGGCCGCCGTCATAGTCCTGGACGAGCTGCGTGCGGTTGGAGAACAGATCGGCGACCTGCGGGATCTGCAGGGCAATGACCAGTGCTGCAATCATCAGCAACGCGCCGCCGAGCGTGAGCACCAGGATTTTCAGGCGGAAGGCGCCTGTGCGTTCCTTGAGCAGCATGATGAGAACGAGGGCGCAGGCGCAGAAGAGGTAAAGCGCCCAGGCCGCGCGCGAGAAGGACAAAAACAGGCCGAGCGCCATGATCAGGATGGCGACGGCCCTGATCGGCGCTGTGGTGATCCGCTCGGTGAGCAGCCGGTACATGAGATAGGTCGACGGAGCGACGAGGAACGGCCCGAAGACGTTGGGATCCTGGAAGGCGCCCTTGGCGCGGTCGTAGAGCGTAAAATTCTGAGCGCCGGGTATCGCGCCGAAATAGCCGAGAATGCCGAGCAGGGAGGTGAGGACGCCGGCAGCAACCCAGGCGTCGAAGATCAGCTTCAGGCGCTCGTGGCGGGCGTCGATGATCGCCGCGAAGAACACTGCCGTGAGGGCCAGGAAGCCGGATACGGCCATGTACATCGGTGCCGTCGCAAGGTCGCTCATGACGGTCAGCGACAGAATGCCGCCGGTCATGAACAGCATGAGCAGGGCAAGCAGCGGCGCGACGGCGCGCGAGATTTTCAGCCCGAAGAGGAACCAGAGGCCGATCAGCGTCGCCATGAAGACTTCGTAAGGGGCAGGTTCGGCAATCACGAAACCCGACAGGAAAACCCCGAAGGTCACCATCGCCGAGCCGAGGATCGCCACGGCGGCAAGCTGCGGACGAAAACCCGCGGCAGACGTGGCGCCGAGCGTGCTCAATAAGCGTTATCCGTGTTGAGAAGCTTGATCGGCGTCAAAAGCAGGATCTTCAGATCGAACCACAGCGACCAGTTTTCGATATAGTAGAGATCGAATGCGGTGCGGAACTTGATCTTGTCGTCATTGTCGATCTCGCCGCGCCAGCCGTTGATCTGCGCCCAGCCGGTGACGCCCGGCTTGACGCGGTGGCGCGCGAAATACCCCTCGACCACATCCGAATAGGTGCGGTCGGCGGTTTGGGCGAGCACCGCATGCGGCCGCGGTCCAACGAGCGACAGTTGACCCTTGAGCACGTTGAAGATCTGCGGCAGTTCGTCGATCGAGGATTTGCGCAGGAACCGCCCGACCCGAGTGACGCGCGGGTCGCCCTTTGTCACGGCATTGCGGGCCGTGGGATCGCTCATGTTGGTGTACATGGAGCGGAACTTGTAGACCTCGATCGTCTCGTTGTTGAAGCCGTGCCGCTTCTGCTTGAAGATGATCGGGCCGGGTGAGCTCATCTTCACCGCGATCGCCGCTCCGATAAACACCGGCCAGAGGAGGGTGAGCGCGACAAGACTGAAGAACACGTCGAAGATGCGCTTGGCAACCGAATCCCAATCGGCGATCGGCTTGTCGAAGATGTCGAGCATCGGTACCTGGCCGACATGCGAATAGCTGCGCGGGCGAAAACGGAGATTGTTGGCGTGGGCCGCAAGACGGATATCGGCGGGTAGGATCCAGAGCTTCTTCAGCAGCTCAAGGATGCGATTTTCGGCCGAGAGCGGCAGAGCGATGATCAGCATGTCGATGCGGGTGAGGCGGGCGAAGTCCACCAGTTCGGCGACGGTGCCGAGCTTCGGATAACCGGCGACGATGACCGGTGAGCGGCGCTCGTCGCGGTCGTCGAAGATGCCGCAGATGCGGATGTCGTTGTCGGATTGCTGTTCGAGCGAGCGGATCAGGTCCTTGGCCGGTTGGCCGCCCCCGACGATGACTGCCCGGCGCTCCATCGTGCCGTTGCGCGCCCAGCGGCGGATCGAATAGGCGATGAAGGTGCGTTCGGCAACCAGGAAGAATGTGCCTGCGACATACCATCCGGCAAATGAGAGCCGCGAGAAAGTATCGCCGATCTTGAGCAGGAACAGCGCCAGCGTCATGGAGGCGAAGGCCAGCGTCCAGCATGCTATCAACCGCGGCAAGGCGCGGGCGGAAGACCGCAGCAGGGGAACCTGATAGCCGTCGCACAATTGCAGGAAGGCGACGGTCAGCGCCGAGCCGCCGGCAATCATGCCGCAATAGCCGAGCCAGTCTTCCAGCCTCGGCGCGACATAGAGCATGTGGATGGCATAGCCGATGGCGAACAAAGCCGTGAATTCGAACAGCCGCATCAGGCCGATGATCATGTTCGGAGAATAGGTGTCGGTGCGAAATTGCGCCGCGATGCGGCGCGCGAGCGGATTGAGTTCGGGCTTCGGCTCGTTTCCGCGTTTCTCGCCGGGCGAAATGGTCCGGATTTCGGAAATCTTCTTTCGCAGCGCTTCGGTATCGAAGGTTTCCGGTTTGTCGATCTGGTTCATGATATCCGCTCGGCCGTTTATATCCGTTCGGGATAGCAGAAAGCCCCTAAGAAACGCTTACGAGCGGTTGTGCACGCTGTCCTGCCGGGCGGCCAATTCCGGAACAAGCTGGCGATAGAGCCGCATGACGCTGCTGGCCATGGTTGATGCCGCGAAGGCCGCCCTGAAGGCTTCCGCGTCCGGCATCACCTTGGCCGCCCAGTCCTGCTCGGTCATCGCGACCGTCATGACATCGGCAAGCGACTGCGCGTCGCTCGGGGCAGCAAGAGCGGAACTGTCCGGCCCCAGGACCTCCGGAATGCCGCCGATCCGGGCGGCGATCACCGGCTTGCGGGCGGCCAGCGCCTCAAGCACGATATAGGGCATGGATTCGGCGCGTGAGGGCACGACGACGTTCCGCGTCAGTGCAAATGCATCCCGCGCTTTCATCGCCGGCAGCATTTCGATACGGCGGCCAAGACCGCGTTCCAGCATCATCTGCTCGTAGTCGGCCTTTTGCGGCCCGTCGCCGATCATCATGGCCGACAGCGGCTTGCCGATGATCCGCTCCGCCCGCGCGAAAGCATCGACGAAGAGGTCAGGCCCCTTCAGATCGCGCAGCATGCCGATATAGAGGAAATCGACGGCGTCCGGTCGGGCATGGACAGTCTCGAAATCGCGATCGTCGATACCGTTGTAGATCAGTTCGCTGCGGGTGCGCGGCTTGCCGACCTTCGTCTCGTAAGTCGTGCGCTCGAAATCGCACACGAAGACGATTGCGTCGGTGAGATGTTCCTGAAGGCGCTCGAGAACAAACACGGCCTTGCCGGAAAACGTGCCGCTGTCGTAGTGCAGGCTGCCGCCATGCGGCGAATAGAGGCGGGCAACGCAATACTTGTTCACCCGCAAGGCTGAGCCGATGATCCGGGAAAGGACGCCGCCCTTGGCGCCATGACCGTGCAGGATATCCGGCTGCAAACTTCTGATTTCCTTGTAGCTGCTCCAGAGCGCCGCCAGATCGGTCGGGCCGACGGACCGGCGGATCGGCAGGCGGACGAGACCGAGCGCGAGAAATGGTCTTATCTCGTCGAAAAGAGCGTCTTCGTAGATGCCTCCCGTGGTGCTGTCGCAGATGATGCCGACTTCGTGACCCTGCTTGGCATGTGCTTCCGCCAGATCGCGGACATGGCGGAAAATGCCGCCGATCGGCGACCTGAAGCAATGAATGATGCGCAGCGGGCGGGGATCCGGCATGGCTGTCAGAACAGCCGCTCACGCACATAGACGGTGTCGCCGGCCATGATCGGATCGGAAATCGAAACCCGGCCGGTGAGGATGCGTCCATTGATCTTGCGGGTGACGTCGACATTCGCCTGGTTGGCACGTGGCGAATAGCCGCCTGCAACCGCAATGGCGTTCTGCACCGTCATGCCCGGAACGTAGGAATATTGCCCGGCCTGGCCGACTTCGCCCATGATGAAGACGGAGCGGTAGCGATCTACCTCGATCGTTACGTCCGGATCGCGCAGATAGCCCTCGCGCAGCTTGCCGGCGATCATCGATTCCATCTCGGGCAGGGTATGGCCACGCGACGGCACGGCGCCGATCAGCGGGAAGGCGACATAGCCTGCCTGATCGACCGTATAGGTGCCGGTCAGGCCGGCCTGTTCGAAGACGCTGATGCGCAGCCTGTCGCCGCTGTCGACGCGGTACGGCTGGATCGTTGCTTCATGAAACGCCTTTGGCGCAGGCTGATAGCTGCTGCAACCCGACACCACCAGGCACAGAGAGAGTGCGGCCAAGGCAAGGCCTGTTTTCAATCGTGCGGACGTCATTGGGCTCTCGCGCTCCAGGAACCAAGTCATGGCCCGATGTTATCAATCCGTTAGGGTTAATAGCCGGTAAAGGCGCAGTACTTTTTCGCCGTCGTCGGCGCGTTCATCCTGCATACGGTGGTTGTTTTCCACGCTGCGCGCCCCGGTTTCATTAACGCTTGTGTTACCATGTTTGTTTACGGTGTCGCCGAGTTGTGTGCAGGTTCGGGGTAAAGCGCATGTCGGGCGTCAACGGCGGTCATCAGGATGTAGACATCGATCTCGGGGGGCTGTTCCGCGCCATCTGGCGGCGGCGGGGCAGGGTGCTTGCTGCGACCGTCGTCTTCGCCGGCCTAGCTTTCGTCGGCTCGAGCTTGATGTCTCCCGACTACCAGAGCGAGGCGCGGCTGCTGATCGAATCGCGCCAGCCGGAATTCAGCGGCGCCAACCAGGGACCGCCGCAGACGACCGATAGCCCCTTCGACGAATCCGGCATTTCCAGCCAGGTGCAGGTGCTGCGCTCGGTCGATCTGATTAAACAGGTTGCCCGCGAGATGAAGCTGCATGAACTGCCGGAATTCGATCCCACGGCGAACCCGTCGGCGGTTTCCGATATCCTGGTGATGCTCGGCATCAAGAAGAACCCGCTCGACCTGCCGCCAGAAGAGCGCGTGCTGAAGGAGTTCCAGGAGAAGCTGCAGGTCTACCAGGTCGAAAAGTCGCGGGTTATCGCGATCCAGTTCACCTCAAAGGACCCGCGCCTGGCAGCCGCCATCCCGAACGCGATGGCCAAGGTCTTCCTGTCGCTGCAGAGTGGCGCAAAGCTCGACTCCAACAACGAGGCCAGCCGCTGGCTGGAGCCCGAAATCGCCAATCTGCGCGAAAAGGTGCGCGAGGCCGAGGCCAAGGTTGCGGACTATCGAGCGTCGTCCGACCTGTTGCTCACCGGCGAAACCGGCGGCACGTTTGCGACGAAGCAGCTGAACGATATTTCCACCGAGCTTGCCCGCGTGCGCGGCGAACGCGCCAATGCCGAGGCGCGCGCCGAAAACGTGCGCGCAGCGCTTGCGAGCGGCCGCGCCGTCGATACGCTGAACGACGTCGTTGCCTCGCCGATGATCCAGCGCCTCAAGGAAACAGAATCCAATATCCAGGGCCAGATCGCCGATCTCTCCACAAGCCTGCTTGACGGGCATCCGCGTCTGAAAGGGCTGAAGTCCCAGCTTCAGGGCATCCGGGCACAGATCCTCAGCGAAACGAAGAAGATTCTCGGCAGCCTCGAAAACGAGGCCAATGTCGGCCGGTTGCGCGAGCGCCAGCTCGTGGCGCAGCTCAACACGCTGAAGGCGACTTCCGCCAAGGCGGGCGAAGACGAGGTCGGGCTGCGGGCGCTGGAGCGGGAAGCGACGGCGCAACGCCAGTTGCTCGAAACCTACCTGGCGCGTTTCCGCGAGGCGACGTCGCGCAGCGGCGAAAATGCAGCGCCCGCCGACGCGCGCATCATTTCCCAGGCGGTCGAACCGACCGAGCGGCATTTCCCCAAGGTCCTGCCGATCACCGTCGTCGCGGCCCTTGCCAGCTTCCTGGTCAGCTGCGTGGTCATCATGCTTTCGGAACTGTTCAGCGGCCGCGCCCTGCGCCTGGTCGGGCAGGTTGAGCCAGACTTTGAAGAGGAACGGCTGGGAGCTCCTGTGACCAAGCAGACGGCTCCGGTTGCCAACCGGACACCGATCGTTCCCGAAACCGCGCCGGATGATGGGGATGAAGCGGTCGATGATGATTTCTCGATCGAATCCGTCGCGGAGCATCTCAGCGACGACGATGTTCGCGTCGCCATCTCGGTATCGCCGGCTGGAGACGCCGGTTCGACCAATGCGGTCCTGCTCGCCCGGCTGGTCGCGGAGGAGGGGCGCAAAATCGTGTTGATCGATCTGACCGGCACGGCCTGCCCGACACGGCTGATGGCACAGTCGGCCGATCTCGCCGGCATTACCAATCTGCTGGTGGGTGCGGTTCCGTTCACCGAGACGATCCATGCCGATCGCCTGTCCGACGCCCATATCATCCCGCAGGGCGACGCCGACCCGGTCCTTGCGATGCGCGGCATCGAGCGGCTGCAGATGATCATCGATGCGTTGTCGAACGCCTATGACACGGTGCTTGTCGAATGCGGTCCGGCCGATGTCGGTGCCGTCCGCAAGGTAACGCGGTCCAAGGAGACGAAAATCATCATCTCGGCACCCGCCGTCGCCAACGGGGAAATTGTCGAGCTGATCACCGGCTTCGCCAAGGAAGGCTTCAGCGAGATCGTCCTGATGACGGGAACGGGTTATCCGCAGTCGGGGAAACCCGGCCGTCGCGCAGCCTGAGAAGCGCTGTTTCAGTCGTCATCCGCGTCGCTGGCGGACGCACTGCCCGGTGTTTGCCGCCGTTGGCGCAGGCGCTGCAGGAAGGCGTAAGCCTGCTTGTTCTTCTTGATCTGCGCCTTGAGACGGACGACCGCGCGGTGGGTCCATGCCGCCAGGCGGCCACGTGTGGTGAGCGGCAGGACGATGTCCCGCTGGGGCGTCTCGACCGTGCACCAGGAGCGCTTGTAGGACTGGTCGCCGATGCCGAAATCGAAAAGCGAAACCCCTTCGGCGTTGAACTTGCGGATCATCAGGTAGAACAGCAGTTCGCCGGGGCTGGCGTCGGCCGCGATATCCTCGTCGATCGATCCGAACTGGCAGATGACGTGATCGCCCTTACGCGACAGACCGGAGATCGCGACGACGCGGCCCCCATGTTCGCCGCGCAGGCGGATCGCGTGCAGTTCGAGCGGTTGCCCGTCACCGGCCGGTCCGATGGCCGCGAGCGTGTGGAAGAAGGCCTGCGTTTCGCTGTCCTGAAAGACATTGGGCAGGCCGAGTGCCTTGAAGCGGATGGCCTTCTGTTCGAAAAACAGACCCAGTATCTGCCGGCGCTCGCTCGGCGTTGTAGCTACAACGTGTTCGTAGCCGCCCAGTGCTTCGAGCCGCCTTTCCGAGAGGCGGAATTTCTTGCGCCGACGCTTGGCGTTGATCTGCGCGAGCGTCGCCTCGAAGTTTTCAAGAAGCGGCAGCTGGAACGACGAATTCTGGTTTCGTACAGCCGGGAGCGAGGCGAGCGGATGGCAGGCGCCGCGCCACTCGAACGGCACCTTTTCCAGCGTGACGATGTCGGCGACCCGCGACAGTTTCACCGAGAGATCGGCAATCAGGGTGCGGGCAAGCGGCTCGCCCGTAAGGGGATCGAAACCGGGTGCAAAAAGGCCGGTGTTGATGTTGCTGTGGGGGGAGCCGATGAAGCGGGCCGTACGGAAAAACCGGCCGCGGACCAGTTCGAGCGGCAGGATGAAAACCGTCTTGTTGTCGATGCTGCCGCGCACCAGAAGCAACTGATTGGAATGCGTGGCAGTCCAGGCGGCGCACCAGTCGAAGCTCTGATGCAGAGATGTGGCGGACGATGCCTCCAGTATGCGCCAATCGGCTTCCAGCGCCTGCATGCTCACATGAACCGTCAGCCTGAGGTCGCGGGTGACGGTAACATTCCGCACTTTCTCGTGGCGCGCGTGCCAGACGCGGCGAGCCTCGTTAGCGGGCATCATGTTGAAGTCCACGTCGGTCATGGTTGCTTGCTGTTCCGGGAACTGGATGAAGCCTCATCTAGCGCAAGCATGCCCTTATTTTCTTTTAAATTGGACCGGCAGGCAGGCGCTTGCCCGGGATTTCGTCAAATGCGGTTACCAAATGGATAAGGCGGGGACAGGGGGATTGCGGCGGCCTACGCGTCAAGCCAGCCGGTGGCAAGCACATTGGCCCATTCGTCACGGCCACGCGACCGGGCAAGACGCGACATGGCCATGTGGTCGTAGGGCACCTTGCGGAAGGTCACGTCCCAGTGCCCGCCAACCTTCGAGAGGATGGCGTAGCAGGCATCCGGCGAGCCGGCCTCGACCTTGTGCGGCACGGGGTCGTCGTCGTCGTAGCCCGGGCAGCCGACGCTGCCGGGATTAACGACGAGCCGCCCATCGGCAAGCCGGACGGAACGCTGGATATGCGTGTGGCCGCAGAGGATGACGGGAAAGTCCGTGCCAACAGCCGCGGCTTCGATCCCTTGACGCGCCGCCATGTACACAACACCGTCGGCCGTCAAAGCCTCGAGCCAATAGGTGGTGTCGCTTTGCGGCGTGCCGTGGCAGAGAAAGACTTCCTGCCGGTGGACAAGCGTTGCGGGTAGAGCGCGCAGCCATTCGAGGTGGCGCGGCTGCAACTCGTCAAAGGCGGTGCGGTCCGAACGCCCCATTTCGGCCGGATCGACGGTGATGAGCCAGCGATCGTGATTGCCGCGAATCGACGGAAAGCCATGCGCGATCAAAATATCGGCGGTGCGGGCGGCGTTGAGCGGGCCGCTCAGATGATCGCCGAGATTGACCACATCGTCGATGCCCTGCTCGGCTATGTCGGCGAGCACAGCTTCGAGCGCCAGGTCGTTGCCATGGATATCGGCGATCACGGCGATTTTCATGCGACTATTCCTCGGCTCAGCGCGGCTTGGCGGGTTTTTCCATCCACTTGATGATCAGCATGGCGGGCAGGACCCACAGCAGGCCGGTGAAGAAGAAATAGGCAAGGTGCACCCACCATGGAGCAGCGCCGAGCAAGAGCGAGGCGAAGGTGGTGGCCGCCAGCGCATAGATGATGACGAGGATGATGATCAGGATCGTGCCGATCAGTTTTCTGAGGCGTACGGGCATTGAAGTCTTTCCGGTTGGCAGTTTTTCCGCGCGTTGGCATCGGGCCGCGACGGCATGCCGCAAAGGGATAAGTCTTGTTTTGCATGCTGCTCTCGTGCAAATCAACGCCTTTGATGCATAGCCCTTATGACAAATCGCCTCCCGCAGGCAGGGGCCATGCCGTTTCAGAGTGGAGTCCTCGATGGCCAGCACGGATTTGGCAACGCAACAGCGTCTTCTGCGCGAGATCGATACGGTCAGCCGCAATCGCGCGCAGATCAGGATCTGGCTCGGTGTCGTCGTCCTGGCGTTGTTTGCGCTGGTGCTCGTCGGCGGCGCGACGCGGCTGACCGAATCCGGGCTCTCGATTACGGAGTGGAAGCCGATCCACGGGGTCATTCCGCCGCTGAGCGACGCCGAATGGCAGGAAGAGTTCGAACTCTACAAGCAGATCCCGCAATATGAGCAGCTCAACAGCGACATGACCATCGAAGGGTTCAAGACGATCTTCTGGTGGGAATGGGCGCACCGGCTGCTGGCCCGGTCCATCGGGCTGATCTTCGCGCTGCCGCTGGCCTTCTTCTGGATCCGCGGGCAAATCGAGCCGCGGTTGAAATTGCCACTGATCGGCCTTCTGGCGCTGGGCGGATTTCAGGGCTTCATCGGCTGGTGGATGGTGTCGTCGGGTCTTGCCGACCGCACCGAGGTCAGCCAGTACCGGCTCGCAACCCACCTCGTCATCGCCTGTCTGATCTTCATCTCCTGCATCTGGATCGGTCGCGGGCTTGCTCCCCATGCGGACGATCCGGCGCCGACGAAAAGCTCGAAGAAGATGGCTGCCGTCATCGCCTGCATGGCGCTGTTCCAGATCTATCTCGGTGCGCTGGTCGCCGGGCTCGATGCGGGCCTAAGCTACAATACCTGGCCGCTGATGGACGGTTCCTTGGTCCCGGGTGACCTGTTCGTCCAGCAACCGGCCTGGCTCAACCTGTTCGAGAACCCGAAGACGGTGCAGTTCGTCCACCGTATCGGCGCTTACGTCCTGTTCGCCTTCGTGCTGATGCACATGATCGCCTCGCTGCGCAACGCGCCGGACACGACCCACGCGCGACGGTCCGTCCTGCTCGTCCTGCTGGTGACGATCCAGGCGATCATTGGCATCACGACCTTGATCCTGCAGGTGCCGGTCGGCTGGGGTGTGGCGCATCAGGGCGGGGCCCTGGTCGTGCTCGGGTTCGCCGTCGCCCATTGGCGCGCCTTCGTCGGCGAATACCCGGGGCCGCTGGCGATCGAAGTGCGGGCCTGATCAGCGCAAGAGCGCGTCGAGCGTGGGCATGCCGAGCAGGGCGGAGGCGCCGATCAGGACGTAGCATATGATGCGGAAGGTCGATGGTTTTGCGAGGCCGAAGAGGCGCGAACCGACGTAGAGGCCGCCGGCATAGAGCGGCAGGATAACCAGCGTCAGGGCGAACACTTTCTCCACGAACAGGCCGCCGATCAGATAGGTGACGGCCGTCAGCGCCGACGAGATTGCGAAATAGAGCATGAGGTTCGAGCGGATGACGGGTGCGTCGTTGACGCCGCTCAGCCAATAGGCGACGACCGGCGGGCCACCCAGTTGGGCAGCGCCGCTGAAAATGCCGGCAATGCCGCCAACACCAGCCGTCAGCGGCGCGTGCGGCTGCCCGTGATAGCGCCAGCTGGATACGAGCAGGACGAGAAGTATCGCCGCTACGATGGTGATCGCCCAGCGCAGAATGAGCGGGTCGGTGAGCGCCAGCGCTGCAGTGCCGAGCGGCACGCCGATCAGCGCACCCGATGCCATGGTGAAGACCTCGCGGCGGTTGGCGGCACGCCATGCGGCCGGCAGCATGCCGGCTGCCGCAAGCGTGTCGATGACCAGCAGCACCGGAGAAATGATTTTCGGGCCGACGATCGATCCGCCGATCGGGATCAGAATGAGGGCCGCGCCAAAACCGGAAAAGCCGCGTGCGAGGCCGGCGACGAACGTGCAGATCAGGAGCGGATACAGGCCATGGTCCGGCAGCCACGCTGCGACCCTGGTTGTCAGGGTCGCGAAGAAACCGGTATCGCCCATGTCAGGTCAGTGCCTCTCCGCGGTGGCGGTCGGGTTTGGGGCGGCCAAGCGCTGCCCCTTGGAGGGAATATTAGTTCAAGCCGACAGCATCAGGTCCATGTTCTGCACGGCTGCCCCCGACGCACCCTTGCCGAGATTGTCGAGCAGGGCGACGAGATTGACCTGTTCGCCGCCTTCGGAGCCGAAGACATAGAGCTTCATCGTGTCCTTGCCGGCGAGTTCGACGGCATCGACGCGGGCCATTTTCGCGCTCTCTTCCAGGGACACGACCTTGACGATCGACTGACCAGCATAGTGGGCAACGAGGGCCGCGTGAATGCTTTCGAGCGTGGCGCCGTCGTTCAACTGATCGATGAACAGCGGCACTTGAACGATCATGCCCTGCGGGAAGCGTCCGACCGAGGGGGAGAAGATCGGGGCGCGATCGAGGAGCCCGTGGGTCTGCATCTCCGGCACGTGCTTGTGCTTGAGCGTCAGGCCATAGAGGAAATTCGGCGAGTCTATGTGGTCCGGATTGGCCGGATCTTCCATCTGCGCGATCAGCTGCTTGCCGCCGCCGGTATAGCCGGAGACTGCATTGACCGTCACCGGATAGCTTTCCGGCAGGATGCCCGCCTGCCGTAGCGGCCGGATCAGGCCGATGGCGCCGGTCGGATAACAGCCGGGATTGGCGACGAGACGGGCATCGCGGATCTTGTCCGCCTGCGCGGTGTCCATCTCGGCGAAACCATAGGCCCAGTCGGGCGCAATGCGATGCGCCGTCGAGGTGTCGATGATGCGCACCTTGTTGTTGCCTTCGAGCATGGCGACGGCCTGTTTCGAGGCGTCGTCGGGCAGGCAGAGAATGGCGACGTCGGCACTGTTCAGAAGATCTTCGCGGATGGCGGCGTTGCGGCGCTCGACTTCGGGGATGGACAGGAGCTCGACATCCGAACGGCCCGCCATACGGCTGCGAATCTGCAGTCCCGTGGTGCCGTGTTCGCCATCGATGAAGATCTTCGGTTTCATGATTTTATCCTGTCCTGCCAATTGATTAGCCGCGAGTGCGGAATCACTTTGGCATGAAATTGAATCAGTTTGACAACAGGGGGCAGAGAGCGTCATCCGCGCCGTTCCGCCAGCTGTTCGGCATGAAGACCGAGCATATACATCGCGATGGTGGAGGCCGCAATGGCGGTGATATCGGCATGATCATAGGCCGGCGCCACCTCGACCACGTCGGCACCCCTGATGACGAGCGCGCCGAGCTTGCGGATCACCGAAAGGACCTTGGCGCTCGAAGGCCCACCCGAAACGGGCGTGCCGGTGCCCGGCGCATAGGCAGGGTCGAGGCAGTCGATATCGAAGGTGAGATAGGCGGGGCGATCGCCGACGTGACGGAGAATGACATTGGCAATCTCGCCGGCGCTCATCTCCTCGATGTCGTAGCCATAGAGAATGCGGATGCCACAGTCGTCGGGCGCATGGGTGCGGATGCCGAGCTGGATGGAGCTCGCCGTATCGATCAGGCCTTCGCGCGCGGCGCGGCCGACAAAGGAACCGTGGTCGATGCGACCTTTCTCGTCGGCCCAGGTGTCCTGATGGGCATCGAACTGGACAAGGGCAAGCGGACCATGGACAGCGGCGTGGGCGCGTAGCAGCGGCAGCGTGACGAAGTGATCGCCGCCGAGCGTCAGCAGGAAGGCGCCGTTTTTCAGGATCTTCGCCGCCTCGCGCTCGATCGTGGCGGGCGTCTTGGCGTGGTTGCCGTAGTCGAGCAGGCAATCGCCGTAGTCGATCGTCGCCATGTCCTCGAACAAATCGCGCTCAAAGGGATATTGCGGATCGTTGTCGAAAATGGCCGACGCCCGGCGAATTGCCTGCGGTCCGAACCGCGCGCCGGGGCGGTTGGAGGTCGCCGCATCGAAGGGAATGCCCCAGACGACCGCATCGACGCCCTTCAGGCTCTTGGTATATTTCCGCCGCATGAAGGAGAGGACGCCCGCATGGGTCGGGTCGGTCGCAGCACTCTTCAGCGATGTGGCGGTGATCGCGTGGTCTATCGTCCTGTTGGCCATGATCGTCTCGTCAGTTGCGTGGCGAGACGTTGGACAATCGGCCAAAGGAAGGCAAGACCCCGATTATTGTTGCCGCCGGATAATCCGTGTTTCAAGAGGCCTTGGCTTCGAACGATGGAGCGAAATCACCCAGCGACTTCGCCTTCAAGATCGCTCCCTCGATATCCTGCTCGATGATCGCTTCGAGATCCGCAAAGCTGTCGATAACATAATAGATCGGCTGGACGATATCGATGCGGTAAGGGGTTCTCAGCACGCTCAACAAGTCGAAGGGCCGGAATTCGCACTCTGTGCCCTTCATCGCGGCTTTCGCCTCGCTCGGCGAAGACACGATGCCCGCGCCGTAGCAGCGGCGGCCTTCCGGCGTGTTGATCAGGCCGAATTCGACGGTGAACCAGAAGATGCGGAACAGGTGCCACGAATAGCCCTTGCCGAGGTGCACTGCGGTTTCGCCGAAACGGCGCACGAAATTGGCGTAGCTCTGATTGGTCAGCAACGGGCAATGGCCGAATACCTCATGGAACAGGTCCGGCTCCTCGATATAATCGATATGCTCGCGGCGGCGCAGGAAGGTCGCAAGCGGGAACTTGCCCTGCGACAGAAGCTCATAGAACTGCGACGGCGGAATGAGGGCGGGTACGCCTTCGACGCCGAAGCCGGTGGTCTCGTTCAGGCGGCGGTTGACGTCGAGCAGTTGCGGAACCTTGTCCGGCATCAGGCTGAGGGTTTTGACGCCGTCCAGATATTCGCGGCAGGCCATGTCTGCCAGCAACTTCATCTGCCGCTCGTAGAGTTCGCCCCAGATCGCGTCTTCCTCCGGCGTGTAGTCGTAAAAACCATCCGGGCCGGGCAGCTTGGCAGTGTAGGTGCTTTCCTTCGTCATGCTCTGATCCTCCGTCATTCCAGCACGCGCTAAGGCGTGGCGCCTCAAGAGTAATTATGCTCCCGGAACGGCGGATTTTCCTTTCTTTCCTGCTGGCTATTGCCATAAACTTGGCAGGAATTTTCGGAGGTTGCACATAAAATGAAAGAAACTGGGAACTTCCATCGCAAGCTTCTGCAACTCGTCCAGGCCGACGGCAGCCTGTCGCTGGCCGAGCTGGCAGAGAAGGCGGGCATGTCGCAGAGTTCGGCCTGGCGGAAGATCCAGGAACTGGAGGCTGATGGCGTCATCCGCAAGCGGGTGACCCTGCTGGACCCCGGCAAGCTCGACCTCAAGCTTTGCGTGATCGCGCACGTGACGCTGGAGGATCACCATGAGGAGGCGGTCGCCTCCTTTGCCTCGGTGGTGCTGGAGCGGTCCGAAATCATGGAGTGCTATGCGCTGTCCGGCGCCTTCGACTACATGCTGAAGATCCGGGCGAGCGATGTGGAAAGCTACGAGGCTTTCATGACGCGGTACCTGATGCGCAATCCGCATGTGCGCACGGTGGTCTCGAGTTTCGTGCTGCGCGAACTCAAATTCTCGACGGAACTGCCGCTTTGACGGTTACTCGGGATCGGAGCCATAGGCCCGCTCTACCAGGCCGACGCGGACCTGGTAATGCTCGTACCAGCGTTCACGGCCAAGCCTTTGGGCAGCAAGGTGCCGGACGTTGTTTTTCCATGCAATGATGCTTTGCTCATCCGTCCAATAGGCATTTGTTATGCCAAAACCATCAGCGCCCCGCACGCTCTCTATACCGATGCAGCCCGCCTGCCGCAGGGCAAGTTCTTCCATTTCGGCGGCCATGTTGCCGTAGCCGTGATCGCCCTGCGTGCGCACAGATGAAAAGGCGACGATGTAGTACGGCGGCTGCGGTGTCTGCGCGAAAGGTGTGGTGGTCATTCCGGCCTCGAATTTTGTCGGTGAAAACTTTGCCTGCAGAGGGGCGGCTTAAACCGAGAAACGAAAAAAGCGGGGCCGAAGCCCCGCTTTGAACTGCTGAATTCCGGAAACGATTAACGCTTCGAGAACTGGAACGAACGGCGGGCCTTGGCCTTACCGTACTTCTTACGCTCGACGACGCGGCTGTCGCGGGTCAGGAAGCCGCCCTTCTTCAGGACCGAGCGCAGGCCCGGTTCGAAGTAGGTCAGCGCCTTGGAGATGCCGTGACGAACGGCGCCGGCCTGGCCGGAAAGACCGCCGCCGGCAACCGTGGCGTCGATGTCGAACTGGCCGTCACGGGCAGCAGCAACGATCGGCTGGCGCAGGATCATCTGCAGAACCGGACGGGCGAAGTAATTGGCGAATTCCTTGCCGTTGACGGTGATCTTGCCGGAACCCGGCTTGACCCAGACGCGGGCGACGGCGTTCTTGCGCTTGCCGGTCGCGTAGGAGCGGCCCTGGGCGTCAACCTTCTTGACATGAACCGGAGCCGAAGCTTCCGCGGTCGTGCCGAGGTCTTTCAGAGAAGAGAGATCAGCCACGATTAGGCGCTCCTTGTGTTCTTGGCATTCAGCTTGGCGACGTCGAGGACGGTCGGCTGCTGTGCTTCATGCGGATGATTGGTGCCGGCGTAAACGCGCAGGTTCTTCATCTGGCGACGGCCAAGCGGACCACGCGGAACCATGCGCTCGACAGCCTTCTCGAGAACGCGCTCCGGGAAGCGGCCTTCGATGATCTGGCGCGCGGTGCGCTCCTTGATGCCGCCCGGGTAACCGGTGTGCCAGTAGTACTTCTTGTCGGTGTACTTCTTGCCGGTAAGGACAGCCTTCTCGGCGTTGATCACGATGACATTGTCGCCATCGTCAACGTGAGGGGTGTAGGTTGCTTTGTGCTTGCCGCGCAGGTGATTTGCGATGATGGAAGCGAGACGTCCGACAACGAGGCCTTCGGCGTCGATGAGGATCCACTTCTTCTCCACCTCTGCAGGCTTCTGAACGAAGGTTGCCATGTTAAAACTCTTTCGTTTGAACCCGATGCGTTGCCGCCGGGCGTTTCTTGTTGCTTGAATTGGCAGACCCGAAAGTCGCCAAAAAGGAAAGCGGCCCGAGAGGACCGCGATCTGGTGCGGCTTATACGCAAAGGATGAAATGCCGTCAAGTTTATGGTTTCGGGCGATTTGAAAAAATTCATATATAAAACATGTAGTTAGATATGGGGTATTATGATACCGCAATTTATCCCGGTGGAATCGAATAGGTCGCGGTTGCGTGCGCCACCAATTCTTCTCCATCGAGTTCCGAAATTGCCGCATCGAGCACGGCCAGCCGCTTGCCAAGTTTCAGAATGCGGCAAGTACATTGCAGCGGCCCGAGTTGCGGCTTGTGAAGGAAGTTGATGTTGAGACTGGTGGTGACGGCGAGTGCGACCGGGCCGATATGGGCAAGCAGCGTGATATAGGCCGTGACGTCGGCGAGCGCGAACAGGGTCGGCCCGGAAACAGTGCCGCCGGGACGAAGGTGCTTTTCCTTCGGATCGAGCCGCATCGTGGCAAAGCCTGGACCTGTCGCCACGACCTCGAAGATCTTGCCGTCCGTATGGACCTCGGAAAAATCCGTTTCGAGAAAACGGTTGAGATCGTCGACGGTGAGGATCGGCTCCACCGGCATGGCTCACTCCCAGAATGCCTACCCTGCTTTACAGACCGCTGATCGACAAGGGCAAGCGGGAAGAAAGTCTTAGAGGCTGCTTGAAACGGTGGTTGGTGCGGCGTACCAAGCGCTGATCCGGCCAAGCGCTGATCCGGCCAAGCGCTGATCCGGCCGAGCGCTGAGCCGGCATGAGACTGAGGAGAAAAGACATGGCAGACGTGGTTTCCCTGCGCAGGCAAGAGCCGCACGGCCTGGTGCTGCGCGAGGTTTCGGGCAAGGTGCTGCGGCTGACGCTGAACAATCCTCCGGCAAATGCCCTCTCGATTGCGCTCCTGGACGCGCTGGCGGCCGAACTGGATGCCGCCGCCAAGTCGACCGATATTCGTGTCGTCATTCTGGCCGCTTCGGGCGAACTGTTTTCGGCTGGCCATGACCTCAAGGAACTGACCACGCATCGCGCGGACGAAGACAAGGGCAGGGCGTTCTTCGAAAAATCCGTCCGGCTTTGCGCCGACCTCATGCTGAAGATCAGCCATCTGCCCCAGCCGGTCATCGCCGAGATCGACGGACTGGCCACGGCGGCGGGCTGCCAGCTGGTGGCGAGCTGCGACCTGGCGATTTGTACCGACACTTCGACCTTCTGCACGCCCGGCGTCAATATCGGCCTGTTCTGCTCGACACCGATGGTCGCCGTCTCGCGCGCCGCGCACCGCAAGCAGGCGATGGAAATGCTGCTCACCGGCGAGACGATCGACGCCTCGACCGCAAAAGATTTCGGCCTCGTCAATCGCATCGTGCCGAAGCAATATCTGCAGCAGGTCGTCAACAAATACGCCGCCGTCATCGCCTCGAAGTCGCCGCAGGCGCTGAAGATCGGCAAGGAGGCGTTTTACAGGCAGGCGGAGATGGGCATCGCCGAAGCCTATGATTTCGCCACGGGTGTCATGGTGGAGAATATGCTGGGGCGTGACGCGGAAGAAGGGATGGGCGCATTTCTGGGCAAGCGGATGCCGGAGTGGAAAGAGGATTGATAGCCTTGCTATCCGGTAGACGTTCTACGTGTCGGTAGTATGTTTTGCGGACGATCAAGACGATCGCCAATAGTGCCGAAATTCACCCCGGCGTGATGCTCAAGGAAGAACTCGAAGCGCGTGGTATGACAGGCAACGCGCTGGCGCTAGCGTTACGGATAAATTCCGGTCGCGTTTCCGAGATTTTAAACGGAAAGCGTGCGATCTCGGCTGATACCGCCTTGCGGCTCGGCCGTTTCTTCGGAAATGATCCGCAGTTCTGGCTGGGGCTTCAGGCGACATACGATCTCGCCGTTGCGTCGCGGCAAAATGGCGATCGGATCAAGACTGAAGTGCTGCCCGCCAAATCAGCAGCATAACGCTCGCCTTCAAGCGAGCTTCAGCATCAGCGCCCCGAGCGCGATCAGACAGGCGGCCGCGATGCGGAAGATGCTGACGCGCTCCTTGAGGAAGACGATGGAAATGACGATGGCGAAGAGGATCGAGGTTTCGCGCAGCGCCGCGACGGTGGCGACCGGCGCTTTCGTCATCGCCCACAGCGCCAGGCCATAGGCGCCGATCGAGCCGCCGCCGCCGATCAGCCCACGCCACCATTGATGACGGACATGGCGCAGGACGGGCTTGACGCCGCGCGTGACGAAGGCCCAGGCAAACAACAGGACTGGCGGCAGCAAGGCCATCCACAGCGTGTAGGAGATCGGATTGAGCGCGATGCGGGCGCCGATGCCGTCGACATAGGTATAGCTGGCGATGACCACGGCATTGGCGAGCGCCAGGAGGATGGCATGTTTGCCGCCCTTGCGCGCTTCGAAGGCGAGCGTCAGCACGCCGGTCGAGATCGTCAGGACGCCGGCCAAAGCGCCACTCGAAAGGTTCTCGCCGATCAGCGCGCCGCTTGTTGCCGCCACCAGCAAGGGCGCGACGCCGCGCATCAGCGGATAGACGAGACCGATATCGCCGGCGCGGTAGGAGGCGGCCACAAGCTGGAAATAGGAGAATTGGAACAATGCCGACACGAGAATGAACGGCCAGGCATCCGGATGCGGCAGCGGCATGAAGGGAAGGAAGGGCAGGGCAACGACCGCCGCGCCGAGCGCAACCATCGCCGCATCCAGGGATTTCTCCGATCCCGCCTTGACCAGCGCATTCCAGGTCGCGTGCAGTAACGCCCCGAACAGAACGAGAGCGATGACGTCGAGGGGCAAGATGAACCTTCGGGGACGCGAGGAAGATCGGATACCCGCATTTTCTGAAGGCGAGCATCGGGAAAAGCAACCCGATTCTGACGGATAGCCAGATTTGGCGACGCCGCGGACGCTGTCGCCTTTGGATTCGCATGCAAAGCGCCGCCGATTGGTTGACAGTGGAGGAGGCTATCCCAATTATCGCGCGACGATTGCTTTGGGCGGACTTCGACGATGAACCATGATGCGTATCCGGATTTTTACATCTCCGACATTCTTAAATCGACGAAGACGATTGCGCTCGTTGGCGCGTCGCCGAACCCCGAGCGACCGAGCCATCGCGTGATGGCGTTCCTGCTGCGCAAGGGCTATACGGTTTTTCCGGTCAATCCGGGCCAGGCCGGCAAGGAAATCCAGGGGCAGAAGGTCTATGCCCGGCTTGCCGATATTCCCACTCCCATCGACATGGTTGATGTCTTCCGCGCCGCCCACGCCCTTCCGGCGCTGGTCGATGAAATCCTTGCGCTGGAAGGGCGGCCGAAGGTGATCTGGGGGCAGTTATCGGTGCGCGACGATCGGGCGGCGGCAAAAGCGGAAGAGCAGGGCATAAAGGTCGTTATGGACCGTTGCCCGGCGATCGAATATCCGCGTCTTGTCGGCTGACCCCGCTCGCTGCTGACAATCCAGATTGGAAATCCTTGCTCGCGCAGCGTGCAAATCGGGCAAAACAGTCTTTGACCGAAAGGCGCAGCCTCTGAAATAGTGCGCCGAACTTGATCAAAGGGGGATACGTCCGTGAAGAACAATCCAGGTTTCAGTACGCTTGCCATTCACGCCGGCGCCCAGCCCGATCCGACCACCGGGGCCCGCGCGACGCCGATCTACCAGACGACGAGCTTTGTCTTCGACGACGCCGATCATGCCGCCTCACTGTTCGGTCTGCAGGCCTTCGGCAATATCTATACCCGCATCATGAACCCGACGCAGGCGGTGCTGGAAGAGCGTGTCGCGGCACTGGAAGGCGGTACCGCTGCGCTCGCCGTCGCTTCTGGCCATGCAGCTCAGCTGCTGATCTTCCACGCCCTCATGAGCCCGGGCGACAATTTCCTGGCCGCGCGCCAGCTCTACGGCGGCTCCGTCAACCAGTTCGGCAATGCCTTCAAATCCTTCGACTGGCGGGTGCGGTGGGTCGATACGGCCGATATCGCCTCCTTCGAAAGCCAGATCGACGAGCGCACCAAGGCGATCTTCATCGAGAGCCTTGCCAATCCCGGCGGCACCTTCGTCGATATTGCGGCGATCTCGGAGGTTGCAAAGAAGCATGGTCTGCCGCTGATCGTCGACAACACGATGGCGACGCCCTACCTCATCCAGCCGATCGAGCATGGCGCTGACATCGTCGTGCATTCGCTCACCAAGTTCATGGGCGGTCATGGCAATTCGATGGGCGGCGTGATCGTCGATGGCGGCACGTTCGACTGGTCGAAATCGGGCAAATATCCAATCCTCTCCGAGCCGCGCCCGGAATATGCCGGCATGGTGCTGCATGCGACCTTCGGCAATTTCGCCTTCGCCATCGCCTGCCGCGTCTTGGGTCTGCGCGACTTCGGGCCGGCAATCTCGCCATTCAACGCTTTCCTGCTTTTGACGGGCATCGAGACGCTGCCGCTTCGGATGCAGCGCCATTGCGACAATGCGCTTGCAGTCGCCACCTGGCTCAGCACGCATGACAAGGTCGCCTGGGTCAACTATGCCGGTCTGGAGGGCGACGCCAACTACGCGCTCCAGCAGACATATTCGCCGAAAGGGGCGGGAGCGGTGTTCACCTTCGGCATGAAGGATGGCTATGAGGCGGGAAAACGCTTCGTCGAAGGGCTGGAGATGTTCTCCCACCTCGCCAATATCGGCGACACCCGGTCCCTCGTCATCCATCCGGCGTCCACGACCCACCGGCAGTTGACGGCGGAACAGCAGACGGCGGCCGGAGCCGGCCCGGAAGTCGTGCGCCTGTCGGTCGGCATCGAGGACGTTGCCGACATCATCGCCGACCTCGACCAATCGCTTGCCAAGGTTTGATACCGTTTAAAATGGCCGGGAAACCGGCCGTTTCCTCCAGGGAGCCCATTATGACACTCGCCCTGATATTCGATCCGTCGTCGCTTGAACCGGAGATCGGCGCACCTGCGCCGGATCGCCTGATCTCCGGCAATCCGCAGTTCCGCACCTGGAATTTCGAGGAAGCCGAAGGCGGCATCTATGCCGGCATCTGGGAGGCGACGCCGGGAAAGTGGCGTATCGTTTATGAGGAGTGGGAATATTTCCACATTCTCTCCGGTCATTCCGTCGTCACCGAAGAGGGCGGCGCCGCGACGCATCTCAAAACCGGGGACAGCATGATCCTCAGACCCGGCTTCAAGGGAAGCTGGGAAGTCATTGAAACGACTCGCAAGGACTATGTGATCAGGGTTTAATTCGGCTTTGACTACCACCTTACGATGACCCCGAATTGAATCTGGCCGTCAATGGACAACAGGGTCATGTTCTCGAGGATCGCCCAGGCGGCAAGCATGCGGTCGAAAGGATCCAGGTGGTCTCCAGGTAAAAGCACGCTATGCACCATATGCTCGCTTCTGCGATCACACCTGAAAAATCTGGCAAAATCAAATTTCCCGTAGGTAATTTTCCTTTGTCGCTATCTCCCCAGGCCGAAGCGGCGCTGACGTAGATTTCGTGGGAGGGGTCCGCGATGATTTCGCGAGCGGTCTGCGAGAGAAGGGGATCGTCACTCAACCACCACAACAAAGCATGCGTATCGAGCAGAAATTTCATTCGCCCGTCAGTTCCCTGACGTCCTCTTGAGACAACGGCTCGAAGAATTCCGGGCCAACCACAAGTTTACCCTGAACCTTCTCGCCGACCTGCGAAATTTGGTTTCTTCAAGGGGAGGCTCAGAAGCAGTCGTGTTGCCAGCCTGTCTTTGATCGTTTCCCAAAATTTGACGAAGCTGCTCGAAAATCATTTCGATGTCTTCGGACGCTTGCGGTGTCGCTGCGTCGCTTTGCGTCTGTTGCGGGTTTTTGCGCTTCGCTCTGGTCACGGAAAGCCATCCTCCGACTATGACGATGACAATTGGCCCACGTCACGACGACGACAATATAGCTCACCACGCCAGCTCCAGCCGTTCCAGCCCGTGGAAATGATAGCTGTCCTTCACCTGCGGCTCGCTTTTGAGGCGCAGGTTTGGCAAACGCTCAAACAGGATCGGCAACGACAGCTTCAGTTCCAGCCGAGCAAGAGGCGCGCCGATGCAGAAATGTAGGCCTGCGCCGAAGGAGACGTGCGGACCTTCATTGCGGTCGGGGCGGAAGGTGAGGGCATCGGAGAATTTTGTCGAATCGACATTGGCGGCGGCGAGCAGCAGGCCGATCTTGTCGCCCTTTTTGAGCTGGATGCCATCCGCGATCTCGATGTCGGAAAGGGCATAGCGCTGGAATATATGAAGCGGCGCGGCATAGCGCATGCATTCCTCGATTGTCCGCTCGGTGGCGGTGTCGTCTGCAAAAGCCTGTTCCGCGTGCGTGCCTGTTTCGAGCAGGACGCGCACGGCGTTGCCGAGCTGGTGCACGGTCGCCTCGTGGCCGGCATTGAGCAGAAGAACCGCCGTCGAGATGAGTTCGTCATCGGACAGTCGCTCGCCGTCCTTCTCGGTGGTGATCATATGCGTGAGGAGGTCATCGGCCGGATTGTCGCGTTTCCAGTCGATGATGCCCTTTAGATAGGCACTGAACTCGGCGGATGCCTGGTTGGCGTCGAGCTCGGTCTCAAGCGTCGGATTGAACATGTACATGCGCACCATGCGGTGCGACCAGTCGAGCAGTTCCGGCGCCATGTCCACCGGCACGCCGAGCATGCGGGCGATCACCGTCACCGGAATGATCTCGGCATAGGTCTTCAGCAGCTCGACTTCGCCGTCCTTTTCGAAACCGTCAATGATCGAGTGTGCGAGTGCGGCGATTTCCGGCCGCAGCTGTTCGATCTGGCGCGAGACGAAGGCGCGGTTGACGAGGGTGCGAAGCCGTGTGTGGGCCGGCGGCTCCAGTTCGAGCAGCGAGTAGCTTTCCAGCCGGTCGAAATCCTTGAGATGGGGCTTCGGCTCCGACAGCCCGAGTTCCTCGCGGGTTGCCACGTGCAGGATCTGGCGGCCGAAGCGGCGATCTCGCAAAAGGCCGTTCACCTGATCGTAGCCCGCAAAATACCATTGCTGCTGCTCTTCCCAGAAGAAGGCGGGACAGTGCGCATGCAATGCGGCGTAGGCGGACAGCGGGTCCTGATAGAAGGCAGGATTGCGCACGTCGATGCTGACATGCCGGCTCGCGGGGTTGATGGAAAGTGCTGAAGGCGCAGACATGGGGCATTCTCGCTGGATGGAACGGGCGTTTGACCTGATCTATGTTTCAAGCGGTGTCCTCGGCAAGAAAATTGTCGGGGCGATGCCCAGATATCGCCTCTCGAAAGTTGGGGCATAGATGTTCAAAAGTTCGCATTTGCCGGATACCGGCTTGCCTTGCTGCGCGGCATGTCTATTTTGCACGATGAACGGCAAGGACCAGAGAGAGACTATGGCTTCGTCGCACAGCAGTCTGTCAGCGGGCATCTTGGCCGCGATCCGCGGAAAGCGCGTCTCGCTTGCGGGTCGGGATCCGGCCGGCGAGCGCGGCGACACCGTCATAGCCTCCTACAACATCCACAAATGCGTCGGCACCGACAATCGCTTCGACCCCGGGCGGACCACAGAAGTGATCGGCGAGATCGGCGCCGATATCATCGCACTGCAGGAAGTCGATCAGCGGTTCGGCGAGCGGGCAGGGCTTCTGGACCTGGAACGGCTGCATCGGGAGTGTCACCTCATTTCGGTGCCGATCGCCGCCTTTTCCTCCAAGGGGCATGGCTGGCATGGCAACGTGCTGCTGTTGCGCGAGGGCGCGGTCGCCAAGGTTCATCAACTGAACCTGCCCGGCGTCGAGCCGCGCGGCGCGCTCGTCGTCGACCTCGATCTCAAGCACGGGCCGCTCAGGATCATCGCCGCCCATTTCGGTCTGCTCAGGCATTCCCGTGCCCGGCAGGCGGAGGCGATCCTGGCCGCCATCAGCGAGGCGGAGGAGCGGCCGACGCTTTTGATTGGTGATCTCAACGAATGGCGGCTGGGGCCTCGCTCGGCGCTGCGCTTCCTCAGTCCTGTTTTCGATCACGCTGCGACTGCGGTGCCGAGCTTTCCCTCGCGTTTTCCTCTTTTGGCGCTCGATCGGGTGATGGGCAGCCCGCACAATCTGGTCACGGCCGTCGAGGTGCATAATACGCCGCTTTCGCGCGTGGCATCTGATCATCTGCCCATCAAGGCCTATATTGATCTGAAGGCCGCGCTCGCCGGCAACGGTACGACTGCAGCCGAAGCGGTTTCTGCGGCTCAATCCTGACAGACAGGTCGTCGTCTCATGCGTGCCGCCATCGTTGCTCTCTCTGTTTTCGCGTCCGGCCTGCTGGCTTTGATCCTGGTCTATGCCTATGGCCGTTTTGGGCGGCGACTGCATGGGCCGGCGTCGAGCGCGCTGAAGCCGGGAGGCGCGCAGACCAAGCTGGACCGGTTGGCGGCCCCGCTACTCGACCGTCATCCCGGGTTGAACGGTGTCGCGCTGATCGCCGACAATATGTCGGCCTTCGCGCTGCGGGCGCTGTCTGCCCGCAAGGCAGGCCGCAGTCTCGATCTGCAGTATTACTACTGGAAGAACGATCTTACCGGGCGGTTGTTGAGCCGCGAGGTGCTCGCAGCTGCCGACCGCGGCGTTCGGGTGCGCCTGCTGCTCGACGACATCAATGCCGGCCTGCACGACCGCATGTGCATGTCTCTCGACGCCCACCCGAACATCGAGGTTCGCCTGTTCAATCCGAGCCGGGCGCGGACCGATCGGTTCAAGCGCGGTTTCGAGATGATGCTGCGACCCCTTCGCACCTCACGACGCATGCACAACAAGCAATGGATCGCCGATGGCCACCTGGTGATCGCTGGCGGCCGCAACATTGGCGACGCCTATTTCGATGCGGCCGAGCAGGCGAACTTCCGCGATCTCGATGTCTGGATGCTCGGCCCCGTGGCCATGGAAGCAGCCACGGTCTTCGACGGTTATTGGAATAGCCCTGTCGTGCTGCCGATTGGATCGTTGCGCACGCTGCGCAAGCACTATCTGCCGGCGTTCAGGGCGAAGCTCGAAAGGATAGCTGCGACATCCGGCGGTCAGCACTATTTGACGCATGTTGATGCGGCGATGAAGCACGGCGGTGGGATGCCGGCAACCGAGGCTCTTCATTGGACGGGCGACGCCAGGCTCGTCTCCGATCCCCCCGAGAAGGCATTTCTGCAGAAGCACAACAACTGGATCATGCGGGAACTGATGCCGGTCCTCACCTCCGCTCAACAGGACGTGAAGATCATTTCCCCCTATTTTATTCCCGGCAGCCAGGGTATCGCCGAAATTGCGAGGCTCGTCGAGCGGCGGGTCAAGGTGGCGGTCCTGACGAACTCGCTTGCCGCCACCGATGTCGCAGCGGTTCACGGAGCCTACGCCAATTATCGCAAGGCGCTGCTGAAGAGCGGTACGACGCTGTTCGAATTGAAGGCGATCCATGAATTCGGCGATCCCAGACGCATGTCGCTGTTCGGATCGCGGGGGGCCAGCCTGCACACCAAGGCTTTCACGGTCGATGGCAAGACGGCCTTCGTCGGATCGCTGAACTTCGATCCGCGCTCGGCGTCTCTCAATACGGAAATGGGCGTGCTGTTCACCCATCCCGGGCTTGTCGATGAAGTCGAGGCGGTTTTCGAAGAAGAGACACGCCCGGCGAACAGCTTTCGGCTGACCCTCGAGAATGGCCGCCTGCACTGGCACGACAGCGAGGACAACAGGTCTCGTGTGCTTCACCGCGAGCCGGAGGCCGGTTTCTTGCGCCGCCTGACTGCAGGGGTCATCAGCATCCTGCCGATCGAATCCCAGCTTTGACCTCAATTTACCCATTTTTCACCCTGAAAGCCCGAATGCCTGTGTGAAAAGGTTTAAAAAGCGACCGAGGCCGTATCGCGCTCCTTAGGAATCACTAAAGGATCACGCATGAATGTGCCGTGGCGGGAATGTTGGGCCGCGCCGGGTATTAACGTTATGCAGAGTTCGCGACTTGAAGTGGGGTAGTTGGACACTCTATGTATGAAGTGAGATATTCCCGATGATTCCCGGCGCGCAGGAGAGTTTGCGCGCCAGCTAGACAAAGGTTTGACATGAGAAATCCCGTTGATACCGCCATGGCTCTGGTGCCGATGGTCGTTGAACAGACCAATCGCGGCGAACGTTCCTACGACATCTTCTCGCGCCTTCTGAAAGAGCGCATCATCTTTTTGACGGGCCCTGTGGAAGACCAGATGGCAACGCTGATCTGCGCCCAGCTGCTGTTCCTCGAGGCCGAAAACCCCAAGAAGGAAATCGCGCTTTACATCAATTCGCCGGGCGGCGTCGTCACTGCCGGCATGGCGATCTACGATACGATGCAGTTCATCAAGCCTGCCGTTTCGACGCTGTGCATCGGCCAGGCAGCCTCGATGGGCTCGCTGCTTCTGGCCGCCGGTCACAAGGACATGCGCTTTGCGACGCCGAACGCCCGCATCATGGTTCACCAGCCTTCCGGCGGCTTCCAGGGCCAGGCATCCGACATCGAACGGCATGCCCGCGACATCCTGAAAATGAAGCGCCGCCTGAACGAGGTCTACGTCAAGCATACCGGCCGGACCTATGAAGAGGTTGAACAGACGCTTGACCGCGACCACTTCATGAGCGCGGACGAGGCGCTGAGCTGGGGTGTCGTCGACAAGGTCATCACCTCGCGTGAGGCCATGGAATCGGCCCAGGAGGGTTGATTTTCAAGCTTTTGTGTGCGGATAGATGCATTTGTGACACATTTGTATCTCTCTTAGGGCTTTATCCGCAGGCCAAAGCCGTTAATATTGACCGTTAATGCTATGTTGAAGTTTGAGGTCCTAGCATTCGGTATTCGGTGGGAGATTCGTTGCTGCCGGACATCAAACGTGATTGTTTGAAGCCGGTTCGTACTCCCGAAAGTGCCGCATTTTCGCGCATGAAGGCGGAAAGAATTGCGGAGCGCGTTGAGTAGTCCGTTTCACCTTTCAGGAGGTGTCCGGCGTGCTGGAAGGAAAGTGATATGAGCAAAGTCAGCGGTAGCAACGGCGGTGACTCGAAGAATACCCTATATTGTTCCTTCTGCGGCAAGAGCCAGCATGAGGTCCGCAAGCTGATTGCCGGACCGACTGTGTTCATCTGCGATGAATGCGTCGAGCTCTGCATGGACATCATCCGCGAAGAGAACAAGACCTCGATGGTCAAATCCCGTGACGGCGTTCCGACGCCGCAGGAGATCATCAAGGTCCTCGACGAATATGTGATCGGCCAGCAGCAGGCCAAGCGTATCCTGTCGGTCGCGGTCCACAACCACTACAAGCGTCTGGCGCATGCGGCCAAGGGCACCGACGTCGAGTTGGCGAAGTCCAACATCATGCTCGTCGGCCCCACCGGCTGCGGCAAGACCTATCTGGCCCAGACGCTGGCGCGCATCATCGACGTACCGTTCACGATGGCCGACGCGACGACGCTGACGGAAGCCGGTTATGTCGGTGAAGACGTCGAAAACATCATCCTGAAGCTTCTCCAGGCTGCCGATTATAACGTCGAGCGGGCGCAGCGCGGTATCGTCTATATCGACGAAGTCGACAAGATCTCGCGCAAGTCCGACAACCCGTCGATCACCCGTGACGTTTCGGGCGAGGGCGTGCAGCAGGCGCTTCTGAAGATCATGGAAGGCACGGTCGCTTCGGTTCCGCCACAGGGCGGCCGCAAGCATCCGCAGCAGGAATTCCTGCAGGTGGATACGACCAACATCCTGTTCATCTGCGGCGGCGCTTTTGCCGGCCTCGACAAGATCATCTCGGCACGTGGCGAAAAGACCTCGATCGGCTTCGGTGCTGCGGTGCGCGCACCGGAAGATCGCCGCGTCGGCGAAGTCCTGAGGGAACTGGAGCCGGAAGACTTGGTGAAGTTCGGCCTCATCCCGGAATTCATCGGCCGTCTGCCGGTGCTGGCGACACTCGAAGACCTCGACGAACCGGCCCTGATCCAGATCCTGTCCGAGCCGAAGAACGCGCTGATCAAGCAGTACCAGCGCCTGTTCGAGATGGAAGACGTCGAACTGACCTTCCACGAGGATGCTCTGCGCGAAATCGCCCGCAAGGCGATCGTGCGCAAGACCGGCGCTCGCGGCCTGCGCTCGATCATGGAAAAGATCCTGCTCGACACCATGTTCGAGCTGCCGACGCTGGAAGGCGTGCGTGAAGTGGTCATCTCCGACGAGGTGGTCAAGGGCTCCGCCCGTCCGCTCTACATCTATTCGGAGCGCTCGGAAGAGAAGGCCAACGTTTCGGCCTGATCCGCACCCGACTTAAGTTGAAGAGGCCCGCCATGTGCGGGCCTTTTTTATGCGGCATGGTGCGCGGGGGAGCAGAAGAACCCCGCCGATGGCACAAAGCCGAAGCGGTCTCGCGAGCCTTGCATGGATTGCAGGGCTTGGATGCACAGAAATCGTGGCGCGGATATCGCCAACAGACCAGCAATGGGTAGAATCGACGATTGCTAAACGTGGCCAACAACGCAATTATGCTATGATTCCGTATCGGCTTATCCTGATGCGAATCGTGTGCAATCAGGACCGCGGCAAGGTCCGCGACAGGAAGATGCCATTTAATATCCGGCTGCGGCGCCCCCGCAAGCCGATCGTCGGCAAGGGTTGAAAACAGGCGTCACATACTCCACCTGACAGTGGAAAGAATGAGGACCCGAAGCGCCCTTGAACGCTTCGGGTAACGGGCCCGGAAACGGGACGGAAAGGAAATGACATGACGAACAAAACGTCTCCGGCAATTGAGAGCGCGACCTATCCGGTGCTGCCGCTGCGCGACATCGTGGTGTTCCCGCACATGATCGTGCCTCTGTTTGTCGGCCGTGAAAAATCGATCCGCGCGCTGGAAGAGGTCATGGGTACCGACAAGCAGATCATGCTTGCGACCCAGATCAATGCGAGCGACGACGATCCGGAAGCCTCTGCGATCTACCAGATCGGCACGATCGCCAACGTGCTTCAGCTCCTGAAGCTGCCCGATGGCACCGTCAAGGTTCTGGTCGAGGGCCGTTCACGCGCCGAGATCGACGGCTATACCCGTCGCGAAGAGTTCTACGAGGCAATGGCGCATGCGCTGCCGGAGCCTGCAGAAGATCCCGTCGAGATCGAGGCGCTCAGCCGCTCGGTGGTCTCCGAATTCGAGAGCTATGTGAAGCTCAACAAGAAGATTTCTCCGGAAGTCGTCGGCGCTGCCAGCCAGATCGAAGACTATTCGAAGCTCGCCGATACGGTTGCTTCGCATCTCTCCATCAAGATCGTCGAAAAGCAGGAAATGCTCGAGACGACGAGCGTCAAGCTGCGCCTTGAAAAGGCCCTTGGCTTCATGGAAGGCGAAATCTCCGTTCTCCAGGTCGAGAAGCGCATCCGCTCGCGCGTCAAGCGCCAGATGGAGAAGACGCAACGCGAATATTACCTGAACGAACAGATGAAGGCGATCCAGAAGGAACTCGGCGACGGCGAGGAAGGCCGCGACGAGATGGCCGAGCTGGAGGACCGCATCACCAAGACCAAGCTTTCCAAGGAAGCCCGTGAAAAGGCAGACGCGGAAGTCAAGAAGCTGCGCCAGATGAGCCCGATGTCGGCGGAAGCCACCGTCGTGCGCAACTATCTGGATTGGCTGCTCGGCATTCCGTGGGGCAAGAAGTCGAAGGTCAAGACCGACCTAAACCACGCCGAAAAAGTGCTCGAACACGATCATTTCGGCCTCGACAAGGTCAAGGAACGGATCATCGAATATCTTGCCGTGCAGGCGCGTTCTCAGAAGATCAAGGGCCCGATCCTGTGCCTCGTCGGCCCTCCGGGCGTCGGCAAGACCTCGCTTGCCAAGTCGATCGCCAAGGCGACCGGCCGCGAATATATCCGCATGGCACTCGGCGGCGTTCGTGACGAGGCCGAGATCCGCGGTCACCGCCGCACCTATATCGGCTCGATGCCCGGCAAGGTCATCCAGTCGATGAAGAAGGCGAAGAAGTCCAATCCGCTCTTCCTGCTCGACGAAATCGACAAGATGGGCCAGGATTTCCGCGGCGACCCGTCCTCGGCTCTGCTCGAAGTGCTGGATCCGGAACAGAACTCGACCTTCATGGACCACTATCTCGAAGTGGAATATGACCTGTCGAACGTAATGTTCATCACCACGGCCAACACGCTGAATATTCCGGCGCCGCTGATGGACCGCATGGAAGTGATCCGCATCGCCGGTTACACGGAAGAGGAAAAGCTGGAAATCGCCAAGCGGCACCTCTTGCCGAAGGCGATTGCCGATCACGCCTTGCAGGCCAAGGAGTTCTCGGTTACGGACGGCGCCCTGAGGGGAGTCATTCAGACCTACACCCGCGAAGCCGGCGTGCGCAGCCTCGAGCGCGAGCTGATGAAGCTCGCCCGCAAGGCCGTGACGGAAATCCTCAAGGGCAAGACCGACAAGGTCGAGGTGACGGCGGAGAACATCCAGGACTATCTGGGCGTTCCGCGCTATCGCCACGGCGAAGCCGAGCGTACCGATCAGGTGGGTGTCGTCACGGGTCTCGCCTGGACAGAGGTCGGTGGCGAATTGCTGACGATCGAAGGCGTCATGATGCCTGGCAAGGGCCGCATGACGGTGACCGGTAACCTCAGGGACGTGATGAAGGAATCGATCTCGGCGGCGGCCTCCTATGTCCGCTCGCGCGCCATCGATTTCGGTATCGAGCCGCCGTTGTTCGATCGAAGCGATATCCACGTGCACGTGCCGGAAGGTGCGACGCCGAAGGACGGTCCGTCCGCAGGTGTGGCGATGGCAACCGCGATCGTCTCGATCATGACCGGCATTGCGGTCAACAAGGATGTGGCGATGACGGGTGAAATCACCCTGCGCGGCCGCGTCCTGCCGATCGGCGGTTTGAAGGAAAAGCTGCTTGCTGCCCTTCGCGGCGGCATCAAGAAGGTGCTGATCCCGGAAGAAAACGCCAAGGATCTGGCGGATATTCCGGACAACGTGAAGAACAACATGGAGATCATCCCGGTCTCGCATATCGGCGAGGTTCTGAGCCACGCGCTGCTGCGGGTTCCGGTGGCGATCGAGTGGGATCCGTCCAAGCAGGTGGTTCCGATCGCGGCGGCTGATCCGGCCGATGACACCGCAGTGTCGATTGCCCACTAGGCACTTGACGTGAACGTCAAATGATGCCCGCAACCATACGGGGATCGATTTGGAACATAAATAGTGGAAGACCGGCATTTTTGCCGGTCTTTTTTATGTAAAACCTCCCGCAAAGCCTTGCATTCCTAGGGATTCGGAGCGATTGGGTTTGCCAAGGCGAGGGTCTTGCGTATGCTGCCCCCGGCTTAAAATTTGAGTCGTTTCGAACCAGTATTGAAAGGGGTGGAAACATGAACAAGAATGAGCTCGTGTCAGCAGTTGCCGAGAAGGCCGGACTTTCGAAGACGGACGCATCTTCTGCAGTTGATGCAATCTTCGACGCTATCCAGGTGGAACTGAAGAACGGCGGCGACGTTCGTCTCGTCGGCTTCGGTAATTTCTCGGTCAGCCGTCGCGAAGCATCCAAGGGTCGCAACCCGTCCACCGGCGCAGAAGTAGACATCCCGGCACGCAACGTGCCCAAGTTCTCTGCCGGCAAGGGTCTGAAGGACGCCGTAAACTAAGTTTCATGTTTCATCTGCAGCACCGTGGCGGCAACGCCGGCGGTTCGATGGCAGGTTGATTTGAGGCCCGGGTTTTCCCGGGCCTCTTTTCGTTGCATGCAAAGGAAACCTCCACCTACGGCGGAGGACTGGACGAGTTCTACACGATAGTTGAGAGACCTCCTGCTTGAACCATTGGCGTGGCCAAGACATTCAAACATGGAGGTTATATGGATGACCAATCGCTCTCACATGCGACCTGGGACTGCAAATATCATGTGGTCTTTGGCAGCAAATACCGGACGAAAAGACTCTACGGGGACGGACGGCGTGAGTTTGGTGAACTCCGACGTCGGCTGGCGCTGCAAAAGGGCTGCCAGATCGAGCAGGGCCAATTGATGCCCGACCATGTGCACATGCTGATATCGATCCCGCCGAAATACTCAGTGGCGCATATTGTCGGCTTTCTGAAAGGCAAGACCGCTCTTTATGTGCCAACAAATATGCCCGCAAGCGGCGGGTATCACTTTTGGGCACGCGGCTATTTCGTCTCGACGACGGGCTAGAATGAGCAGGTCGTCAGACAATACATCCGTAATCAGGAAAAGGCCGACAAAGCTTCCGACTTTGCCGACCTCTTCAAGCGTAGCTACTAAGCGCTAACAAAACCACTTCTCGTGGTTCAAGCGCAGCGTTTCAAACCTCCACCTCTGGTGGAGGTCATGACTTTGCGGCATCTGCTTTACCCCTGTTCGTCTCGCTTGCCCCGGCACTTCCAATGTGCATCGGCTGTCATGCGCGTGTTACACGGTGCGATCACAACCCCTTCGTATTTAATTTATCTGGAGGGATCCCCATGAAGGCATTTTCACTCACCGCAGCACTTGCCGCCGTGCTTGCCGCCTCGACTGCGTCCAGTGCCAGCGCGGAGCCGGTTTTCAATCGCATCGCCGCGTTTGCCGTCGCCGACAATCTTCCGGCCGACGCCGACAGGAAATCCGTGACCTCCGCTGAAATCATCACCGCGAGCGAAGACGGCAACATGCTCGTCTATTCCGACAGCCCGTTGAAGGCGATCGGCTTCATCGACATCACCGATCCGACGACACCGAAGGCCGGCGGCATTCTGTCTTTCGAAGGCGAGCCGACCTCGGTCGCGATCGCCGGACCAAAGGCGCTGGTCGCCGTCAACACACGCGAAAGTTTCGTCAAGCCGTCGGGCTTCCTCGCCACCGTCGATCTGGCGACGAAGAAGCTGGACGCGAAGTGCGATCTTGGCGGACAGCCGGACTCGGTCGCGATCAACAAGGACAAGACTCTGGCTGTCATCGCCATCGAGAACGAGCGCGACGAGGACGTCAATGATGGCCAAATCCCGCAGATGCCGGCCGGCGACCTTGTGATCGTCTCGCTGAAGGATGGTACTGCCGATTGCGCCTCGATCAAGCACGTGACCCTGACCGGTCTCGCGGACGTCGCAGGTGATGATCCGGAGCCGGAATTCGTCGCCTTCAATGGCCAGAACGAGATCGCGCTGACGCTGCAGGAAAACAACCATATCGTCATCATCGACGGCACGACCGGCACGGTGAAGACACATTTCTCGGCCGGCACGACGAACCTCTCTGGCGTCGATGACAAGCGTGACGGCACCCTCGCTTTCACCGGCGAATTGAAGGACGTTAAGCGCGAGCCGGATGCGGTGAAGTGGCTCGACGACAACCGTCTGGTCGTCGCCAATGAAGGCGACTACGAGGGCGGCTCGCGCGGCTTCACCATCTTCGACAAGTCCGGAAAGGTCGTGTTCGAATCGGGCAGCAGCTTCGAGCATGCGGTGGCCGCGATCGGCCACTATCCGGACAAGCGCTCGTCCGCCAAGGGCATCGAGCCCGAAGGCCTGGAGGCCGCGACCTTCGGCGAAGACAAGCTGTTCTTCGTTCTTGCCGAGCGCGCCTCCGTGGTTGGCGTCTACAAGGACACTGGTGCCGATCCGCAACTCAAGCAGATCCTGCCCTCGGGCGTTTCACCGGAAGGCGGCGTTGCCATTCCCGGCCGCAATCTGCTGGCGACCGCCAATGAGGTTGACCTGGTGGAAGACGGCGGTGCTCGCTCGCACGTCATGATCTATGAGCGGGCCGAAGGCGCCGCTGCCTATCCGCAGATCACGTCGGCCGACAAGGGCGGTTTGCCGATTGGCTTCGGCGCTCTCTCCGGTCTTGCCGCGATCAAGGACAAGCCGGGCATGCTTTATGCCGTTAACGACTCCATCTATTCCGCGCAGCCGCGCATCTTCACGATCGACGCCACGCAGACGCCTGCCGTGATCACCGATGCGCTCACCATCACCCGCGACGGCGCTCCGGCCCAGAAGCTCGACATCGAAGGCATCGTCGCCGATGGTGACGGCTTCTGGCTCGCCTCGGAAGGCAATTCCGACAAGCTCTATTCGCACGCCCTGCTGCAGGTGAATGCCAAGGGCCAGATCAAAAAGGAGATCGCGCTTCCGCAAGAGCTGCGCGCCAACGAAGTCCGCTACGGTTTCGAAGGCATCACCAGCGTCGGCGAAGGCGACGAACAGACGCTGTGGATGGCCGTGCAGCGCGAGTGGAAGGATGACGAGAAGGGCTTCGTCAAGCTCGTCTCCTACAAGCCGGCTTCGGAGGAATGGGGTGCCGTGCGCTATCCGCTCGACAAGTCAGAAGAAGGCTGGGTCGGTCTTTCGGAAATCACCGTCCATGGCGATCACGCCTATATCATCGAGCGCGACAATCTGATCGGCAACGCGGCCAAGCTGAAGAAGATCTACCGCGTGGCGCTCGCCGATCTGAAGCCGGCCAAGCTCGGCGGCGAACTGCCCGTCGTCAAGAAGGAAGAGGTCCGCGACCTCGTTCCTGACCTGAAGGCTCTCGGCGGGTATGTCGTCGACAAGGTCGAAGGCTTCACCGTCGATGCGGCTGGCAATGGCTATGTCGTCACCGACAATGACGGCGTGGACGACTCCTCCGGCGAAACGCTGTTCTTCCAGATCGGTACGATGAACGCGATGTAATCGTGTCTGTACCAGTTACGGAAAAGGCCGGGATATGATGTCCCGGCCTTTTCTGTTTCAGCTGCAATGTGACCTGCGAGATATGGTGCTATTCAGCGGCAATCTCGTCCCCGCCGTCTTCCTTGCGCTTGCGGATTTCGTCGGCCTTGGCGACGAGGCGGCTGACGATGTCGTGCATCTGGTCAAGCTGCTCGTCATCGAGCGCGGAGAAGATTTCCTCGATCAGCTGTTTCCGCGGATGTTCGGCCGCTTCCAGCACGATGCGGCCGACGTCGGTGATCGAGACAATCTTGGCCCGGCGGTCTTCCGGATCGGGTTTGCGCACCACCAGCTTGTCGCGCTCAAGCCCGTCGATCGCTTCCGTTACGGTGCGCGGCGCGAAATTGAGCGCACAGGCTATGTCGGTCGACCGACAGGGGCCGAGCTTGCTCAGAAAAAACAGGAACTTGCTACGTGCCAGCGACACGCCTTCCTCGGTCATCGATTCGTTGATGAGCCGGTGAACCCGGTGATAGAGCTCAAAGAGCTTGTCGGAGACTTCGAAAGTGGATTTCATGGGTTTTATATGGATATTATGAGGTGCCATGTCAAATGACGGCCCTTATGGGTTCATAGTCAAGCGTATTCTCACGCTCCTGGTCTCGGGTCTCATATCTCCCCAAAAATGGCGAGAAGAACGAAAGCGCTGAATAGTCGCGCGGGCAGTGTCGCCCGGCATTGACGCGGCCCCGAGGCCCGGGCCATGGTCGGCCATGCCGTTCCGTTTCGTCCACACCGCCGATCTTCATCTCGATTCCCCCTTGCGCAGTCTGGCGTTGAAAAATCCGGAGCTTGCCGAACTGCTGCGCGGAGCGACGCGGACGGCGCTCGCCAGGATCGTCGATCTGTGCCTGGCGGAAAACGTCGATGCCCTGCTGATTGCCGGTGATCTCTACGACGGCTCGCAGACATCGATGAACACGGCGCTTTATCTGGCGAGCGAACTGCGCCGACTGGAGGCCGCCGGGATCCGCGTCTTCCTGATCCGCGGCAATCACGATTCCCAGTCCACCATCAAAAAAGAACTGACACTTCCCTCAAACGTCCATCTTTTCTCAGGGCGTGTGAAACCGATATTGGCAAAGACGCTCGAGAATGGACGCGAGGTCTACATCCACGGCGTCGGCTTCGACAATCCTCACGCGCCCGAAAGCTTACTTTCGTCCTTTCAGGGGCCGGTAGCCGACGCCGTCAACATCGGCATGCTGCACACCAGCCTGGCGGGCGCCCCGGGGCACGATCCCTACGCGCCATGCAGTGTCGCAGCGCTTGCGCGGCATGGTTTCGACTATTGGGCGCTGGGCCATGTCCACCTGCGGCAGGTGCACTCTGAGACACCTCTGATTGTCATGCCGGGCATGCCACAGGGCCGCGACATCAACGAAGCCGGCCCGAAAACCGTAACGCTGGTGACTGTCGGGGACGACGGCCGGTTCGCGCATCGGCAGCGTGAGATCGGGCAGGCCGTCTTCGAGCGCGTTTTCGTCGATCTCGGCGGCGCGCAGGACTGGCGGCAGATGCTGGAGACGGTGGGGGAAGTGCTGTCGTCGCTGAGAAGCCGCTCAATGGCGGATCATCTCATCCTTCGACTTTCCCTGACGGGCTCAACGCCGCTTGCCTGGAAGCTCAGGCGCGATCCGGATTTCCTGCTGGCTGAACTCTCCAATCTGGCAGCGGGTCTCACCTGCTGCTGGATCGAGAAGATCGATATCGAATGCCGGGGCATCGAGGCGGGTGCGTCCCTGTCCGGTCCCGACCCGGTCGAGGAACTGGCGGCCCTGATCCGTTCCGACGTCCTGCCGTCCCACGCCTTTCGCCGGGAAACGGGCGCCATGTTGGACGAACTCCTGCTGCAGCTGCCGCGTGAGCTGCGCGATAGCCTGGCAGGTGACGAGGAGGCCGCGAAGCGGTTCGCGGAAGCGATTGCGCTTGCCGGCAGTGACGATGTTCTTGCCTATCTGCACGGCGGGGCAGGCGAGGCGGATCGCTGATGCGTCTCAGTCGTCTCGATCTCGTCCGCTATGGCAAGTTCACCGGACGCAGCCTGGAGTTCGGCGTTGCACCTCCCAGGCGCCCGGATTTTCACCTCGTCTACGGCCCGAACGAGGCGGGAAAATCAACGCTGTTTTCTGCCTTTCTCGACCTGCTGTTCGGCATCGAACGGTTGAGCGGCTACGGTTTCCTGCATCCCTACCAGACAATGCGCGTTGGCGGTGTGATCGAGACCGGCGGCAAGGTGCATTCTGTCTCAAGGTTGAAGCGCAATCAGAACTCGCTTCTGGGGCCGGACGACCAGCCCTTGCCGGACAACCTGTTTTCGGCGGCCCTTGGCTCGATCGATCGGGCAACCTACCAGATGATGTTTTCGCTTGACGACGACAGCATCGAGAAGGGCGGCGAAAGCATCCTGAAAAGCGAAGGAGAGCTCGGTGCCCTTTTGTTTTCCGCCAGTTCCGGCCTGCCGGATAGCAGCGCCATCCTCTCCGGTCTGAGGGCGCAGGCCGATGCCTTCTACAAGCCGCGAGGGCAAAAACATCTACTGGGCGAGTTGAAGACGGAACTGGACGCACTGAAGGAGGAAAAGAGCAAAATCGACGTCAATGCGCGTGAATTCGCCGGCCTGCGCAAGACGCGGGATGTGGCCGCGGAACGACACGAGGCTGCGGTAAAAGCGCGGGCGGAACTGCGCGTTTCCCTCGATCATGCCCGCGACCGCATCGAGGGACTGCCGCTTCTGGTCCGGCTGCGAGGCTTGCGCGCCGAGCTTGGCGCTTTCGGCGACGGGCCCGAGCCCCCTTCGGCCTGGTACACCATGCTGCCGGCGTTGCAGCGCGAGGAAGCCGAAATCGGCGCTCGGCTGGAACAGCTGGAAAGCGATATCGACCGGCGGGCAGCCGAGATCGCAGCGATCGAGCGGGACGATGCCGTGCTCGCCCTTGCGGCAGACATCCGCGACCTGGAGCGCTCAGGGCTGGAAGCGCGCCACCGGACTGCTGCGAGCGACATGCCAAATCGCCTCGATGAGCGCGGCAAGATCGATGCCGACATCTTTGTGTGTCTTGCGCGCCTGGACCGTACCGATGAGCCAGACCCGGCCGCACTCATTTTGTCGGCGGCCGTCACCGGGCGTATTCAGGATCTGGCGCAGAAGCACTCCGCCGTGAACGAGCGTCTGATCACTGCTGCACGCGAACGGCAACTTGCCGCGGAAGCAAGCGGCGAGGCCGTGAAGATCCAGGCAGCGCTGACGGAATCGGATCCTGCTGCAGGTTCCGGCGACCCGGCGCATCTTGTCGATATTCTGCAAACTCTCCGACAGAATGATTGCCTGCTGCGGCAGCAGGCGGCGAACCGGCAGATTGCCGCGCTCGCGGACCAATTGGCCGACAAGCTTGCAGCGCTCGCACCCTTCCCAATGGATGCGGACAACCTGGCGGCTCTGGCCCCCCCCGAGGATGCCGATATCGCCGAGTGGACGGCGCGGCGATCGACATTGACGGAACAGCTGAAGCGCCTCGATGACCGGGTTGCTGACGAGACTGCGCTGGCCGCTGCGGAGGAGGCCAGGCTGGCGGAACTGACCCGTACCGGGGGTTTTGCGGCCGATGATGCGGCGTTGACGCTTCGGCGGGAGAGGGATCATGCCTGGCAGGCGCATGCCGGGCGATTGGATGGCGAAACGGCGCGTGCTTTCGAAACTGCACTCAGGAAAGACGACGAGGCGGCGGCGCTGCGGCTGGCGCGATCGGAAGACCTTGCCCAGGCAAGGGCCCTTTCGCTGTCGATTGCCGAGCGCAACGGCAAGCTTGCGGCATGGCGGCAGCAGCATCAGGCCGCTCTTGGCGCGATTGCGGATCTAAGGACGGAGATTTCGACAGCAGCCCGCCGCTGTGGCCTTCCGGAGGATACGAAACTGAACCAGCTTGTGGCGTGGCTTGCCCGGCGGGCAGCCGCGCTGGACGCGCGCAATCAGCTTCGCGGGGCGCAGCAGGATTTGCGTCTTGCAGTGGCGGACGAGGAAAAGGCGCTGGTGCGTTTGACCCGGACGTTTGAAGAACGTGGCGTGAAAAATGACATGCCGAAGCGCCTGGAGGACGCGATCGCTTTCGCCGAGCGCACCATGACCGCTCTGCAGTCGGCTCATCGCGCTCATGCCGCCGCCGCCGAGACGGTGGAGCGGACGCAAGCGGCTCTGCGTGCGCGAGATGCCGCATGGTCCTCGGCCGACGCTGAAATGTCAGACTGGACAGCGCGGTGGGATGAAACGATTGGCGCAACATGGCTGGCCGGGGGCGGCCGGACTTTGTCTCCACAGGAGATCGTTCCGGTGCTTGCCGTCCTCCGGGATCTGGACAGGCTCATCCAGCGCAAGGCGGATCTGGACCATCGTATCGATGGCATGCGCAGGGATCAGGTGGTCTTTGCAGCCACCGTCGGCGCGCTCGCCAAACGGCTTTCATTGCCGACATCCGAGGAGCCATTGGTTGTTTTTCAGGCGATACGCGAACGGCTTGCCGGTGCCGACAGGCAGGAGGCTTACTTCAGGCGGCTTTCTGACGAGAATGGTGCGCGCGCAGCCGAGCGGAGTGCTTTGATCGAAACGCGGCAGCGTCATGACGTGCACAAGCGCAGCATGCTCGATCTGTTCGATTGCGCTACGCTGGTCGACGTTGGCGTGCATCTGGAGGCGGCCAAGGCGCGCGGGCGGATTCGGGAGCGGATTGCGGAAGCTGAAGCCGATCTTGCCGCCCGTCTGGGCGTCGGATTCGCCGACGAGGCAGAAATGATCTTGAGTTCGGTCGATAAGGACTGCCTGCAGCTGGAGATGGCGGAGTTGCAGTCGCGGTGGGAGCAATGCGACCGGGACGCAAGTGAACTGCATGCCGAGCGCCGAGATGCGGAAAAGGCGCTTGCTGCCATCGGCGGAGGCGATGCGGCAGCCCATATCGACGAACGCCGCCGTACGGTGCTTGCCGAAATCGAGGACCGCGCGACGGCCTATCTGCGGCTGCGCGTCGGCATCCTTGCCGGTGAAACGGCGCTCAGGCTCTATCGCGAGCGCCATCGCAGCGCGATGATGCAGCGAGCATCTGCGGCCTTCAGCGCCATCAGCGGCGGCGACTACGAGGGGTTGACGACGCAGGCGGAGAAGGGCGAAGAATTCCTGATCGCCAATGCTGCCGGTGGCGGGTCGAAAATGGCTCGGGATCTTTCCAAGGGCACGCGGTTCCAACTCTACCTGGCGCTGCGCATCGCCGGCTATCACGAGGTTGCCGCAACGCGCGAATCTCTGCCCTTCATTGCCGACGACATCATGGAAACCTTCGATGACGGCCGCGCGCAGCATGCCTTCGGACTGATGGCGGACATGGCGCAGGTCGGGCAGGTGATCTACCTGACCCACCATCAGCATTTGTGCGATATTGCCCGCGCGGCCTGCCCGGATGTGACGATCCACACGCTTTGATTGCTGATTCCCGTTTTTCCCGCTCGGTGACGGGCTCGATTCGGCGGCAGCGATATGCAAGGTATGGTCGATTGTAACGCCGCTTCCATTCCCGAAGCGGCGATGGGCATGACAGATTTGTCGAACCAAGGAGCCATTTGCCATGGAGATCAAACCCTCCGGATCCCGGCCGTCGGTCAAGCCGTCACCGGACTATTTTACCGGCAGCGTCCGGCAGGACCCGATCATGGATGCGCCGGAACCGGCCCGCATGCGCAGCGTGTCCGTCACCTTCGAACCGGGCGCACGCACGGCCTGGCACACCCATCCGCTCGGCCAGACCTTGATCGTCACCTCCGGAAGCGGGCTTGCGCAGGTGTGGGGCGAACCGATCCGCGAGATCAGCGCAGGGGACGTCGTCTGGTTTCCGCCGGGCGAAAAGCACTGGCACGGCGCGGCAGTCACGACGGCCATGACCCATATCGCCATCCAGGAGGCGCTTGATGGAAAGGCGGTGGACTGGATGGAGCCCGTGACGGACAGCCAGTATCAGGGAAAATGAGGTTTTCGGCATCGCGGCTGGTTGGCGTTGCCGAGGCGGCAGGCGTTTTCGCTTGAGGTTGATTGCATGCCAGTTCGGTGAGGCGTGCGGAGCCGGCTGTCATCACGGCGCTTTGTTCGTTGCAATGCGAGGCCGACCAGAGTTATTTGATCGTCAAGACCTTGCCGGCCGCATTCGCTTGGAGAGGCCGGGCAGAAGGATTTCGTGATGTATAATTTTCATGTCGGACAGAAGGTCGTCTGCATCAACGACACGTTCAAGCATGTTTCGATCGATCAGGGCATTCGCAAGGGCCAGATCTATACAATCCGGTGGGTTGGTCCCTACAAGCACTATATCGATGGCGAGTTCATCGGCGTCAAGCTGGCGGAAATCCACCGCGGCAACGACGACGGTCCGGAAGGCTACGGCGCGGCTGACATGCCCTATCGCGCGACGCGGTTCCGGCCGCTGCTGAAGGACCGGCTGTCGGCGTTGAAGAACCTGCTTGCGCCTATGCCGAAAGGGGAAAAGCCGTATTTGCCCGAGGCGCCGGAAGAGCCGAAGCGCAAGACGCCGGTGCGAAAGAAGGAAACCGTTTGACGGGATTCTCGCGTCTTCTCGAAGTCAGACGCGAATCGCTGAACAGCTTTTCCCCTGGAAATCATGTCTTCCTGCTGGCACACCCGTGGGCGTCGCTCAAAACGATGTTTTCCCGTTCACAGGTCGTCGAAAACTCTGTCCCTGCGCACGAGCCTCAGCGACCGGTCAGGCTGTATGACATAGGTCTCTTCGGAGGGCTGGCCGTATTCGTCGTTCAGCCGGTGGCGCACCACACTGCCAACCGGCGCCTTGGCCAGTTTTGTTGCCGGCTGGCCATTATAGGTGATGCTGCCGGGAATCGGCGCAAGTTCCGGCATGGCAGTGCAGGCGGCAAGCCCCGCGGCAAGCGCTACGGTCAAAATCGCATTCCTCATGGGCATCCCCTGTTATTTGTAACCCCGTCAACCATGACGCACCGGCGGACGGAACGCGATCGCCCCCACCTTTTCATCCGCCAACACATGGCGATGTCGCCGTCTATTGGCAAGGGCGACGAGCACCGCTCACAAGAAAGCTTTTGCGACCATGCGTCGTGTCGTGATGAAAACCAGTGATGTGCTTAGGGGATAAATGGTGGGCGATGAGAGACTCGAACTCCCGACATCCTCGGTGTAAACGAGGCGCTCTACCAACTGAGCTAATCGCCCTTCGCGAAGCAGGACCAGTGTCCGCCGCGTCGGTGGCCGTGATCTATGCGTATCGGCGAAAAACCGCAAGAGTGTTTGCAAAGATTTTTTGATTTTTTTGCAGGCGGCCGCGAACAAACCCGGCAACAAGGCGATGAACGCGTTGTGGAAAACGGCAGGGACTTCGATACGGCGAAAGGCGGCGCGCCGGTCGATGAACGCGTCAGGGAGAGGAGCGGCTCCCCAGTCTCTGGCGCAATTTCCATTGCGCTTTTTCGCCCCTGTGGAAACAATTCGCCGGCTGTCATCGTTTTGTCTCCAAACCTGCTTGACACTAAAAGACGAACCCCGTAGTTAGCCGCTCATCGAAACGGCCAGTCCGGTTCGAGCGGATGCGAAAGCATTCGGATTGCTTGAAATGAAGTGCGGGTGTAGCTCAGTCGGTTAGAGTGCCGGCCTGTCACGCCGGAGGTCGCGGGTTCGAGCCCCGTCACTCGCGCCATTTCAAGGAAAGCGCTTTTGCGCCAATCCGGGTTTTCCATCCACAGTGCGCGGGTGTAGCTCAGTCGGTTAGAGTGCCGGCCTGTCACGCCGGAGGTCGCGGGTTCGAGCCCCGTCACTCGCGCCATTTTTCTCTTTAAAATCAAAAAATTCACGATACGGAAAACAGCGAAGCGGCTCTGCCGCGCGCAGCCGCTCGGACCGATCTTTCAGATGTCGATCGATCGTGGTTTGAGGTGGATGCAAAGCTCTATGGCCGCTGCGATGATTTTCTGCCGCACGGTTTCCGCGGGTGAGTCTTCGATGTGCGGCGCGCGCTCGCGGGAAGGCAGATGCCTTGCGCCTATGCAAATCCAGGATAGTGGCTATGCGGTATTGCGGCATCTCCAAGGTCGTAAGGCAGCGCCATCGGCTCACCCCCATTTTTGCGTCCAGCCCACGATTTCAATCGATTTTACCGCGCGCGACCATATGTCTCTGGGTTGTCGGGCAAGGCGGTTGCGGTCTGTGGTGCCTCCTTCCGTGGAGGTTTTGCGGGATTTGCGCGTGCCTGCGCGGGATGCTAGCTTTTGGCCGGCCTTCATTCCGCCCGTAGAAGGGGATGAAAACCGTTCTGAAGGCTTGCACAGCGGCGCTGGCTGCGCTAACGACGGTGGCGTTGCAACATAATTTTTCGGCCTGTGAGCTTTGTTTTTGCGCTTCTCCAGCGCGCCTCGCAGGCAGGGACGGATACAATGACAGACCTTCTCGGCTCCTATATTCCGATTGCGATTTTCATCGGCATTTCGTTGGTTATCGGCCTGGCGCTGCTGATTGCGCCGTTTGCCGTTGCCTACAAGGCGCCCGACGATGAAAAGCTGTCGGCCTACGAATGCGGCTTCAACGCATTCGACGACGCCCGCATGAAGTTCGACATCCGATTCTATCTCGTGTCGATTCTCTTCATCATCTTCGATCTTGAAGTGGCGTTCCTGTTCCCCTGGGCCGTTTCGTTCAAGGAGATGGGCTGGTTCGGTTTCTGGTCGATGATGGTCTTCCTCGGTGTCCTCACCATCGGCTTTATCTATGAATGGAAGAAGGGAGCGCTGGAATGGAACTGACCTCCGGCACCACGCTCGTTGCGCCAAAGCCGAAAGGGATCGTCGATCCCTCGACCGGCAAGCCGATCGGCAGCAATGACAAATTCTTCGGCGAGATCAACAATGAGCTCGCCGACAAGGGTTTTCTGGTTACCTCGACGGACGAGCTGATCAATTGGGCCCGCACCGGCTCGCTGATGTGGATGACCTTCGGTCTGGCCTGTTGCGCGGTCGAAATGATGCAGATGTCGATGCCGCGTTACGACGCCGAGCGCTTCGGCTTTGCGCCGCGCGCCTCGCCGCGCCAGTCCGACGTGATGATCGTCGCCGGCACGCTGACCAACAAGATGGCACCCGCTCTGCGCAAGGTCTACGACCAGATGCCCGAGCCGCGCTACGTCATCTCGATGGGCTCCTGTGCCAATGGCGGCGGCTATTATCATTATTCCTATTCGGTGGTGCGCGGCTGTGATCGCGTCGTGCCGGTCGATATCTATGTGCCAGGCTGTCCTCCCACGGCGGAGGCTCTCCTCTACGGGGTGCTTCTGCTGCAGAAGAAGATCCGCCGCACAGGCACGATCGAACGGTAAGGGCAGGGGACCTGATCATGAGTGAAGCCCTGAACGCACTGGCGACCTACATCCGCGAAACCCGCGGCGCGCTGATTTCCGACGCCACCATCACCTTCGGCGAACTGACGCTGACGGCGACCTCGGACAATCTGATTGCGCTTTTGACCTTCCTGCGTGACGACGCCCGCTGCGGTTTCGTCAATTTTACCGATATCTGCGGTGTGGACTGGCCGCAGCGCCCCGACCGTTTCGATGTCGTCTATCATCTCCTGTCGCCGAAGCAGAACCTGCGCATCCGCATCAAGGTCGCGACCGGCGAAGACCAGCCGGTCCCGTCCGCCTGCGCCGTCTATCCGGGCGCCGACTGGTTCGAGCGGGAAGCCTACGACATGTACGGCATCCTCTTCACCGGCCATCCGGACCTGCGCCGTATCCTCACCGACTACGGTTTCGAGGGGTATCCGTTGCGCAAGGACTTTCCGACGACCGGTTTCGTCGAAGTGCGCTACGACGACGAAGCCAAGCGGGTCGTCTACGAGCCGGTCGAACTGAAGCAGGAATTCCGCAACTTTGACTTCATGTCACCTTGGGAAGGGACGGACTACGTTCTGCCCGGTGACGAAAAAGCAAACGCGAAGTGACAAGGAAGGCCGGCGGTCCCGCAAGAGCGAGGGCCTTTCCGGCTTGGAGCAAGCGGCATGAACGAACATAACGTCCGTAATTTTAATATCAATTTCGGACCGCAGCATCCGGCGGCGCACGGCGTGCTGCGTCTCGTGCTGGAGCTCGATGGCGAAATCGTCGAGCGTGTCGATCCGCATATCGGCCTGCTGCACCGCGGCACCGAGAAGCTGATCGAGACCAAGACCTACCTGCAGGCCGTGCCCTATTTCGATCGGCTCGACTATGTCGCGCCGATGAACCAGGAACATGCCTTTGCGCTGGCGGTCGAGAAGCTGACCGGCACCGAAGTGCCGATCCGCGGCCAGCTGATCCGTGTTCTCTATTCGGAAATCGGCCGTATCCTGTCGCACCTTTTGAACGTCACGACGCAGGCTATGGACGTCGGCGCGCTGACGCCGCCGCTCTGGGGCTTCGAAGAGCGCGAAAAGCTGATGGTTTTCTACGAGCGGGCCTGCGGCGCGCGCATGCACTCGGCCTATTTCCGTCCCGGCGGCGTGCATCAGGACCTGCCGCATGAACTGGTGGAAGACATCGGCAAGTGGATCGACCCGTTCCTGAAGACCGTTGACGATATCGATGAGTTGCTCACCGGCAACCGCATCTTCAAACAGCGCAACGTCGACATCGGCGTCGTCAGCCTCGACGACGCCTGGGCCTGGGGCTTCTCAGGCGTCATGGTGCGTGGCTCGGGCGCCGCCTGGGACTTGCGCAAGGCGCAGCCCTACGAATGCTATGCCGACATGGATTTCGACATCCCGATCGGCAAGAATGGCGATTGCTACGACCGTTACCTGATCCGTATGATCGAGATGCGCGAAGCGGCCAAGATCATGCGCCAGTGCGTCAATCGCCTGCTCGGCGACGCCAAGATCGGACCGGTTTCGTCGCTCGACGGCAAGATCGTGCCGCCGAAGCGCGGCGAGATGAAGCGCTCGATGGAAGCGCTGATCCACCATTTCAAGCTCTATACCGAAGGCTATCACGTGCCCGAGGGTGAGGTTTACGCGGCCGTCGAAGCACCGAAGGGTGAATTCGGCGTCTATCTCGTCTCCGACGGCACCAACAAGCCCTACCGTTGCAAGATCCGTGCCCCAGGTTACGCGCATCTGCAGGCGATGGATTACATCTGTCGTGGCCACCAGTTGGCCGACGTATCGGCCATTCTTGGCTCGCTCGATATCGTATTCGGCGAGGTAGACCGTTGATGCGTTTGATTGCCCTGATGCTTTGCGGATCGATGCTTGCGGCAGCGCCGGCTCTCGCGCAGGAGACTGCGCCGGACACCGGTGATCCAAGCATCAGCGGTTCGTCGGGCAGCGGCATCGGCCGGCTTCTGGGCCAGGGCTATGAGATCAGGGCCGCGGTGCCGAACGGCACGCGCTACATCGTATTTTTGCAAAAAGACCAGTCAGCCTATGCCTGCGAGTTCGTCTCCCTGACGAAGTCGCGGTGCGGTTCGATTAACTGATAAGGTGCGGGAAGAATGTCCGTTCGTCGACTAGCCGAGGAAAATGTCCAGCCAGCGAGCTTTGCCTTCAGCAAGGACAATGCTGTCTGGGCAAAGGCAACGATCAAGAAATACCCGAAGGGTCGCGAGCAATCAGCGGTCATTCCGCTGTTGATGCGGGCGCAGGAACAGGACGGCTGGGTCACCAAGGCGGCGATCGAAAGCGTCGCCGATATGCTCGGCATGCCCTATATCCGCGTGCTCGAAGTTGCGACCTTCTACACCCAGTTCCAGCTGAAGCCGGTCGGTACGCGCGCCCATGTGCAGGTCTGCGGCACGACGCCCTGCATGCTGCGCGGCTCCGAGGACCTGATCAACCTCTGCAAGAAGCGCATCCATCCCGAGCCGCTGACGCCGAATGAGGCGGGTACGCTTTCCTGGGAAGAGGTGGAGTGTCAGGGCACTTGCGTGAACGCGCCGATGGTGATGATCTTCAAGGACACCTATGAAGACCTGACGGTTCCGCAGCTGGAATATATCATCGACCGTTTCGACGCAGGCAAGGGCTCCGACGTCAAGCCGGGACCGCAGATCGACCGTATCTACTCCGCGCCGGTAGGTGGCCCGACAACGCTGCTGACACCTGAAAAGAAGCCTGCTGCGCCGCGCGCCAAAAAGGCGGGCGGGGAGGCGGCTGTAAGCGTGCCTCCGTCCTATGCGGCGCGTCCGAAGACCGATGCGCCTGAAACCGATCCGACGCTGAAGACGCCGGCAACGGCAAAGGCGGAATCCGCGGCGAACGACAAGGTTGCCGGTGACACCAAGGCTGAAGGTGCCGTCGCCGCCAAGCCGACGGCAGCTGCCGCAAAGCCATCGCTCCAGGACAAGAACCGTCCCGCTGGCGTCGAGAGGCCGGCGACCCCGGATGACCTGAAGCTGATTTCGGGCGTCGGTCCGAAGATCGAGGCGACCCTGCAGGAACTCGGCATTTTCACCTACGCGCAGGTCGCCGGCTGGAAGAAGGCCGAGCGCGAATGGGTGGACGGCTATCTGAATTTCAAGGGCCGCATCGACCGTGACGACTGGGTCAAGCAAGCCAAGGCGCTGGCCAAGGGCGGCGAAGCCGAATACATCAAAGTCTTCGGCAAGAAGCCGCGATAAGTTAGGTGAACCATGCTCGACGATAAAGATCGCATTTTTACCAATATCTACGGCATTCACGACAAGTCGCTGAAGGGCGCGATCAGCCGTGGCCATTGGGATGGCACCAAGCAGATCCTGGAAAAAGGCCGTGACTGGATCATCAACGAGATGAAGGCGTCGGGTCTTCGCGGCCGTGGCGGCGCCGGCTTCCCGACGGGTCTCAAATGGTCCTTCATGCCGAAGGAAAGTGACGGCCGGCCGCATTACCTGGTCGTCAACGCCGACGAGTCGGAGCCGGGCACCTGCAAGGACCGTGACATCATGCGCCACGATCCGCATACGCTGATCGAAGGCTGCCTGGTCGCGAGCTTCGCCATGGGGGCGCATACGGCCTATATCTACGTTCGCGGTGAATATATTCGCGAACGCGAGGCGCTGCAGGCGGCGATCGATGAATGCTATGACGCCGGCCTTCTCGGCATCAACAACAAGCACGGCTGGGACATGGACATCTACGTCCATCACGGCGCCGGCGCTTATATCTGCGGCGAAGAGACAGCACTTCTCGAAAGCCTCGAGGGCAAGAAGGGCCAGCCGCGCCTGAAGCCGCCGTTCCCGGCCAATATGGGTCTCTACGGCTGCCCGACCACCGTCAACAACGTTGAATCGATTGCCGTTGCGCCGACGATCCTGCGCCGTGGCGCTGGCTGGTTCTCCGCGATCGGCCGTCCGAACAACGTCGGCACGAAGCTGTTCATGGTTTCTGGCCACGTCAACAGGCCGTGCACCTTCGAAGATGCGATGGGTGTGCCGTTCCGAGAGATGATCGAGCGCCATTGCGGCGGCATCCGCGGCGGCTGGGACAATCTTCTGGCAGTCATTCCGGGCGGCTCGTCCTGTCCGGTGGTCAAGGCCGAGGACATCATCGATGCGCCGATGGATTTCGACGGCATGCGCGATGTGAAGTCGTCCTTCGGCACGGCGGCCGTGATCGTCATGGACCGCTCGACCGACATCATCAAGGCAATCTGGCGGCTGGCTGCCTTCTACAAGCATGAGAGCTGCGGCCAGTGCACGCCGTGCCGCGAAGGCACCGGCTGGATGATGCGCGTCATGGAGCGCATGGTCCAGGGCCGCGCCCAGAAGCGCGAGATCGACATGCTGTTCGATGTGACGAAGCAGGTCGAAGGTCACACGATCTGCGCGCTCGGCGACGCGGCGGCATGGCCGATCCAGGGCCTGATCCGCAATTTCCGTCCTGAGATGGAAAAGCGCATCGACGAATACACGCGGAATTCGACATCGCATGGGGCGGTGCTGCAAGCGGCGGAGTAAGCGATATGAACAGGCCGGAACAGGAAGCAGACAAGGGTACACGGGCAGGATCTGCCGGTCCTTCCATCGGCTCCCCGGCCGGAAGAAACGACCCGTTCGGCATGACCGAGTGGCTGAAGGACATGCCGAAGGTGCCGCTGCATCCGCTGATGCAGCATCCGGCGGTGGCGATGGCGGCAGCAACCGCGATCGGTCTCGGTGTCACCAGCCACATCGCCGGCTTCATGTTCGGGGCGATGCAGGGAATGGCCGGGACGGCGCAGAAAACCGGCGCCGCAGCGGAGGAAAAACCCGCGGCGGAGCCTGCCGAACTGGTAGCAAGCACTGCCAAGGCGGCGGATACGGCGCCGGTGGCGGAGACTGCGAAGCCAGTTGAGGCAGAGCCGATCAAGCCTGCCCCGGTTAAGTCTACACCGGCGAAGTCTGCGCCTGTAAAGACTGCACCAGTCAAGGCCCAGCCGGTAGAGACCGCTCCGGCAACGGCTGAAAAGCCGAAGCGACAGAAGGCTACGGCCCGCGTTGTCGAAACGCAGGCCGATGACCTGAAGCGGATTTCGGGTATCGGCCCGAAGCTGGAGCAGGTGCTGAACGGCATGGGCGTCCGGCGTTATGCGGATGTCGCGTCGTGGAGCGATAAGGACGTGAAGCGTTTCGACGAGCAGCTCGGTTTTGGCGGCCGCATCGCGCGCGACGGCTGGGTCGAGCAGGCAAAGACCCTGGTGAAGGGTTGAGATTGAGTTTCGAACGGCAATCGGAAACGGTTTTCGTTCAAGAGGTTAGCGTGCCTTTATAATATCTGTTCGCGGCTTTGGCTGGCGAATGAACGACAGGATTGAGTGCGAAGATGGCAAAGCTGAAAGTCGACGGAAAAGAGATCGAGGTACCGGATCATTTCACGCTGCTGCAGGCGTGCGAAGAGGCCGGCGCCGAGGTTCCGCGCTTCTGTTTTCATGAGCGGCTGTCGGTCGCCGGAAACTGCCGCATGTGTCTGATCGAGGTGAAGGGCGGGCCGCCGAAGCCGGCAGCCTCCTGCGCCATGGGTGTGCGCGATCTGCGTCCCGGCCCGAATGGCGAAGCGCCGGAAGTCTTCACGACCACGCCGATGGTCAAGAAGGCCCGCGAGGGCGTCATGGAATTCCTGCTGATCAACCATCCGCTCGACTGCCCGATCTGCGACCAGGGCGGCGAATGCGATCTGCAGGACCAGGCCATGGCCTTCGGCGTCGATTCGACCCGCTACAATGAGAACAAGCGCGCGGTCGAAGACAAATATATCGGCCCGCTGGTCAAGACCGTGATGAACCGCTGCATCCACTGCACGCGCTGCGTCCGCTTCACCACCGAAGTTGCCGGCATTGCCGAACTCGGCCTGATCGGCCGCGGCGAAGATGCCGAGATCACCACCTATCTCGAGCAGGCGATGACCTCGGAGCTGCAGGGCAACGTCGTTGACCTCTGCCCGGTCGGCGCTCTGACCTCGAAGCCCTATGCCTTCAACGCCCGGCCGTGGGAACTCGGCAAGACCGAATCGATCGATGTGATGGACGCAGTCGGCTCGGCGATCCGCGTCGATACGCGCGGCCGCGAAGTGATGCGCGTCATGCCGCGCGTCAATGAAGAGATCAACGAAGAGTGGATTTCCGACAAAACCCGCTTCATCTGGGATGGCTTGAAGACCCAGCGTCTCGACCGTCCCTATGTGAAGAAGGACGGCCGCCTGCAGCCTGCGAGCTGGAACGAAGCCTTTGCCGCGATCAAGGCTGCCGTCGCCAAGACCAGCGGCGACAAGATCGGTGCCATCGCCGGCGATCTGGCCTCGGTCGAGGAAATGTATGCGCTCAAGGAACTGATCTCTTCGCTCGGCTCGAAGAACATTGACTGCCGCCAGGATGGCGCAGCGCTCGATCCGTCGTTCGGCCGTTCGAGCTACATCTTCAACCCGACGATCCAGGGCATCGAAAGCGCCGACGCGCTGCTGATCATCGGTTCGAACCCGCGCTTCGAGGCCTCGGTTCTGAACGCCCGTATCCGCAAGCGCTTCCGGATGGCCAACTTCCCGATCGCCGTGATCGGCGAGCAGGCCGAGCTTCGCTATTCCTACGAATATCTCGGTGCCGGCACGGATACGCTTGCCGAACTGGTTGGCGGCAAGGGCAAGTTCCTCAGCGTCCTGAAGAAGGCGCAGCGTCCGATGATCATCGTCGGCCAGGGCGCCATCTCAGGCGGCAATGGTGCTTCGGTTCTGGCCGCAGCAGCCAAGCTCGCTGGTGCTGTTGGCGCGGTCACTGCCGACTGGAACGGTTTTGCCGTCTTGCACACCGCAGCTGCCCGCGTCGGTGGTCTCGATCTCGGTTTCCTGCCGGGTGAGGGGGGCAAGACTGCCGACGAAATGCTGACCGCGACCGATGTTCTGTTCCTGCTCGGCGCTGACGAAATGGATTTCTCGGGCAAGACCGCCGGCTTCACTGTCTATATCGGCTCGCATGGTGACGAAGGTGCGCATGGTGCCGACGTGATCCTGCCGGCCGCGACCTATACGGAAAAATCGGGTACCTGGGTCAATACCGAAGGCCGCGTCCAGATGGGCAACCGCGCCGGCTTCGCACCGGGCGATGCCCGCGAGGACTGGGCGATCATCCGCGCGCTGTCAGACGTGCTGGGCAAGCGCCTGCCGTTTGATTCGCTGAGTGAATTGCGCGCGAAGCTCTATGCGACCCATCCGCATTTCGCCGAGATCGATACGATTGCACCTGGCGCCAGCGGTGAAATTGCCGCACTCGGACAAAAAGCCGGTGAGATGGCCAAATCGGTATTTGCGTCTCCGGTCAAAGACTTCTATTTGACGAACCCGATAGCACGCGCATCCGCCGTCATGGCCGAATGTTCGGCTTTGGCACGCAACAACTTCAAAGCTGCGGCGGAATGAGCGCGAGGGAATAAGACGAAAATGGACGCTTTCATTTCGACCTATGTGTGGCCAACGGCCCTCATGATCGCGCAGTCGCTTCTGCTTCTGGTCGCGCTCCTGATCTTCATCGCCTATATTCTGCTCGCCGACCGCAAGATCTGGGCGGCGGTGCAGATGCGCCGTGGACCGAATGTGGTAGGCCCCTGGGGTCTTTTCCAGTCCTTCGCCGATCTTTTGAAGTTCGTCTTCAAGGAACCGGTTATCCCGGCGGGCTCCAACAAGGTGCTGTTCCTGCTGGCGCCGCTGGTTTCCGTCACCTTGGCGCTGGCTGCCTGGGCCGTCATTCCGCTCAATGCGAACTGGGTGATGGCAAACATCAATGTCGGCATCCTTTATGTATTCGCCATATCTTCCCTTGAAGTCTATGGCGTCATCATCGGCGGCTGGGCATCGAACTCGAAATATCCGTTCCTCAGCGCGCTGCGCTCGGCAGCGCAGATGGTCTCCTACGAAGTCTCGATCGGCTTCGTCATCGTCACCGTTCTGCTTTGCGCCGGTTCGCTGAACCTCACCGATATCGTCGATTCGCAGCGTGACGGTCTTGGCACCATGATCGGGCTGCCCGGCTCGTTCCTCGACTGGTACTGGCTGCCGCTGTTCCCGATGTTCATCGTCTTCTTCATCTCGGCACTGGCTGAAACAAACCGTCCGCCCTTCGACCTCGTCGAAGCGGAATCGGAACTGGTTGCCGGCTTCATGGTTGAATATGGCTCGACCCCATACATGATGTTCATGCTCGGCGAATATGCCGCCATCTGCCTGATGTGCGCGCTGACGACGATCCTGTTCCTCGGCGGCTGGCTGCCTCCGGTCGATGTCTGGTTCCTCAATTGGGTCCCGGGCGTCATCTGGTTCATCCTGAAGGCGTCGATGGTGTTCTTCATGTTCGCCATGGTGAAGGCTTTCGTGCCGCGCTACCGCTATGACCAGCTGATGCGGCTCGGCTGGAAGGTCTTCCTTCCGCTGTCGCTCGCCATGGTCTTCATTGTTGCAGTCGTGCTGAAACTGGTGGTGTGGGCCTGATGTCCGTTTCCCGTTTCGCAAAATTCGCCGGCGCCTCCCAGGCCGGCATGTTTGGAGGTTGATGATGGCAAGTCTGTCGCAAGCCGTCAGTTCGCTGTTCCTCAAGGAATTCGTCGGCGCGTTCTTCCTGTCGATGCGCTATTTCTTCGCGCCGAAGTCGACGCTGAACTACCCGTTCGAAAAAGGCCCCGTCAGCCCGCGCTTCCGCGGCGAACACGCCCTGCGCCGTTATCCAAACGGCGAAGAACGCTGCATCGCCTGCAAGCTGTGCGAGGCGATCTGTCCTGCCCAGGCGATCACCATCGAAGCCGGCCCGCGCCGCAACGATGGCACGCGCCGCACGGTCCGCTACGACATCGATATGGTGAAGTGCATCTATTGCGGTTTCTGTCAGGAAGCCTGTCCGGTGGACGCGATCGTCGAAGGCCCGAACTTCGAGTTCGCCACCGAGACACGCGAAGAGCTGTATTACGACAAGGATCGTCTTCTTGCCAACGGCGATCGTTGGGAACGGGAAATCGCCCGTAACATCGCAATGGACTCGCCTTACCGCTGAGACCGTTGGAGAGACCGCGCCTGCCTCGTCGGCAGGCGTAAAACAGATTTTGGGCGTGGCCGGGAAACCCGGTTCGCCAGTGGGAAGGGTGGCCTGTCGGTCATGCCTGCCCGGGGAAGACGAAAAAGGCACCGATCATGGGTCTGCAGGCTCTTTTTTTCTATCTTTTTTCATTCGTCGCGGTTGCGTCGGCGTTCATGGTCATTTCCGCGCGAAACCCGGTTTATTCCGTGCTGTTTCTGATCCTGACGTTCTTCAATTCGGCCGGTCTGTTTCTGCTGACGGGCGCCGAATTCCTCGCGATGATCCTGCTGGTCGTCTATATCGGCGCGGTTGCGGTTCTCTTCCTCTTCGTCGTGATGATGCTCGACATCGACTTCACCGAACTGAGGGCAGGGGTGCTTGACTATGCGCCGGTCGGCGCGCTGATCGGCCTTGTGCTTGCGGCCGAACTGATCATCGTGGTCGGCGGCAGTACGCTTTCGCCGGAAATCGCCAAGTCGATTTCGATGCCGATCCCGGCTGTGACGGACCGAACCAACACCGCCGCACTCGGTGACGTGCTCTACACGCACTATGTCTACTTCTTCCAGATCGCTGGTCTGGTTCTGTTGGTTGCGATGATCGGTGCCATCGTGCTGACGCTGCGCCATCGCGAAAACATCAAGCGTCAGGATATTCCCACACAGGTTGCCCGTACGCCGAAGACCGCTGTCGAAGTGGTCAAGGTAAAGTCGGGACAGGGTCTTTAAGACAGGCGGGGTCAAGGAACAATCATCATGGAAATCGGTATTTCCCACTATCTGACCGTTAGCGCCGTCCTGTTTACGCTCGGCGTCTTCGGCATCTTCCTCAACCGGAAGAATGTCATCATCATCCTGATGTCGGTGGAACTCATCCTGCTTGCGGTGAACATCAACATGGTCGCCTTCTCGTCGTTCCTGGGCGACATCACCGGCCAGGTGTTTGCCTTGTTCATTCTGACCGTGGCGGCCGCGGAAGCCGCGATCGGTCTTGCAATTCTCGTCGTCTTCTACCGCAACCGCGGTTCGATCGCCGTCGAAGACGTCAACATGATGAAGGGCTGAGCGGGCAATGAATACGATTATTCAAGCTATCGTCTTCCTGCCGCTGATCGGCTTTTTGATCGCCGGTCTGTTCGGCACCTCGATTGGCGCCAAGGCGTCGGAATATGTCACCAGCGGCTTCATGGTCATCGTCGCCGTGCTGTCGTGGTTCGTCTTCTTCAACGTCGCGCTGGGCGAGACGGAGATGATCAAGGTCACCGTCATGCGCTGGATCCAGTCCGGCAGCTTCGACGCCGAATGGGCCTTCCGCGTCGACACGCTGACGGCCGTGATGTTCGTGGTCGTCAACACGGTGTCGTGCCTGGTTCATATCTACTCGATCGGCTACATGCACCACGATCCGAACCGGCCGCGCTTCTTCGCCTATCTGTCGCTGTTCACCTTCGCGATGCTGATGCTGATCACGTCTGACAATCTCCTGCAGATGTTCTTCGGTTGGGAAGGCGTGGGTCTGGCGTCGTACTTGCTGATCGGCTTCTGGTACAAGAAGCCGTCAGCCAACGCCGCGGCGATCAAGGCCTTTGTCGTCAACCGCGTCGGCGACTTCGGTTTCGCACTCGGCATCTTCGGCGTCTTCGTTCTGTTCGGTTCGATCAATTTCGAAACAATCTTCGCGGCGGCCGCAAGCTATCTGCCAGCGGAGGGTGCAGCGGAAGGTGGCGAAGCCGTCATCAACCTGTTCGGCATGCATCTCGACAAGGCGCACGCCATCACCGCTATCTGCCTGCTGCTCTTCATGGGCGCGATGGGCAAGTCGGCGCAGTTCCTGCTGCACACCTGGCTGCCGGACGCCATGGAAGGCCCGACACCGGTTTCGGCGCTCATCCATGCCGCGACCATGGTCACCGCCGGCGTCTTCCTCGTCGCCCGTATGTCGCCGCTGTTCGAACTGACCGAGGATGCCCGCACGGTCGTCGTGCTGGTCGGCGCGATCACGGCCTTCTTCGCAGCGACCGTCGGCCTCGTGCAGAACGACATCAAGCGCGTCATCGCCTATTCCACCTGCTCGCAGCTCGGCTACATGTTCGTGGCGCTCGGCGTCGGCGCCTATGGCGCCGGCATCTTCCACCTGTTCACGCACGCCTTCTTCAAGGCGCTGTTGTTCCTGGGTGCCGGCTCGGTCATCCATGCCGTCGATGGTGAACAGGACATGCGGTTCATGGGCGGCCTGCGCAAGCACATTCCGATGACGTATTGGACGATGTTCATCGGCACGATTGCGCTGACGGGTGTCGGTATCCCGGGTACGGTTATCGGTACGGCAGGCTTCTTCTCGAAGGACGCGATCATCGAATCGACCTTCGCCTCGCACAGTGTGCTTTCCGGTTTGGCGTTCTCGCTGCTGGTGCTCGCCGCGCTGTTCACGAGCTTCTATTCCTGGCGTCTGACCTTCATGACCTTCCACGGCAAGCCACGCGCTTCCCATGAAGTCATGCACCACGTCCATGAATCGCCGCAGGTGATGCTCGTGCCGCTCTACCTTCTCGGCACTGGCGCGCTCCTCGCGGGCTTCCTGTTCCACGATTATTTCTTCGGCCATCACTATGTCGAGTTCTGGCAGGGTTCGCTGTTCACGCTGCCGGAAAACGAGCTGCTCGAGGAATACCACCACGTACCGCTCTGGGTGAAATGGAGCCCCTTCTGCGCCATGGCGCTCGGCCTCATCACCGCCTGGTACATGTATATCCGCTCGCCTGAAACGCCGAAGTATCTGGCCAATCAGCACCGCGTTCTCTACCAGTTCCTGCTCAACAAGTGGTACTTCGACGAGATCTACGACTTCCTGTTCGTCCGTCCGGCCAAGCGCATCGGCACCTTCCTCTGGAAGGAAGGTGACGGGCGGGTCATCGACGGCTTTGGCCCGAACGGCATTGCCGCGCGCGTCATGGACGTCACCGACCGCGTCGTTCGCCTGCAGACCGGTTACCTCTATCACTACGCCTTCGCGATGCTGATCGGCATTGCGGCGCTCGTTACCTGGATGATGCTCGGGAGCTCCTTCTGATGACCGATTGGCCCATTCTTTCCGCGGTCACCTTCCTGCCGCTGGCAGGCGTTGCTCTTCTGCTTCTGATGCGTGAAGACAGCGCTTCCGGTCGCCGCAATATCCTGAACATCTCGCTCCTGACGACGATCGCCACTTTCATCCTGTCGCTTTGGATATGGTGGAGCTTCGACTACACCAACCCGGGCTTCCAGATGATCGAGAAGCACGCCTGGCTCGGTACAGGCATTTCCTATCATCTCGGCGTCGACGGCATTTCGGTGCTCTTCGTCGTCCTGTCGGCTTTCCTGATGCCTTTCTGCGTGCTGGCGAGTTGGGTGACCATCGAGAAGCGCCTGAAGCAGTACATGATCGCCTTCCTGCTTCTGGAAGTGTTCATGGTCGGCGTCTTCGTGTCGCTCGATATCGTTCTCTTCTACGTCTTCTTCGAAGCCGGCCTCATTCCGATGTTCATCATCATCGGCGTCTGGGGCGGCAAGGAGCGTGTCTATGCGTCCTACAAGTTCTTCCTCTACACGCTGCTCGGCTCGGTGCTGATGCTGCTCGCCATCATGGCGATGTACTGGCAGGCCGGCACGACGGATATCGCCGAACTGCTTGCCTACAACTTCCCGCGCCAGATGCAGACCTGGCTATGGCTGGCCTTCTTCGCCTCCTTCGCGGTGAAGATGCCGATGTGGCCGGTCCACACCTGGCTTCCTGACGCGCACGTCCAGGCGCCGACGGCGGGCTCGGTCATCCTGGCGGGCATCCTCCTGAAGCTCGGCGGCTACGGCTTCCTGCGCTTCTCGTTGCCGATGTTCCCGCTGGCGTCGGAATATTTTGCGCCCATGGTCTTCTCGTTGTCGATCGTCGCCATCATCTACACCTCGCTGGTCGCGATGATGCAATCCGACATCAAGAAACTGATCGCCTATTCGTCGGTCGCCCACATGGGCTACGTCACCATGGGGATTTTCGCCGCCAATACGCAAGGCGTACAGGGCGCGATCTTCCAGATGCTGTCGCACGGCATCGTCTCGGGCGCGCTCTTCCTTTGCGTCGGCGTCGTCTATGACCGTACCCACACCCGCGAGATCAGCGCCTATGGCGGCCTCGTCAACAACATGCCGAAATATGCGGTCGCCTTCATGGTCTTCACCATGGCCAATGTCGGTCTTCCCGGTACCTCCGGCTTCGTTGGCGAAATCACCACGCTTCTCGGTGCCTTCCGAGCAAACACCTGGGTCGCCTTCTTCGCAACGAGCGGTGTCATTCTCTCCGCCTGCTACGCGCTCTGGCTCTATCGCCGCGTGATCTTCGGCGCGCTCGAGAAGGACAGCCTGAAGTCGCTGCTCGACCTCTCCGGCCGGGAAAAGGTCATCCTCTACCCGCTGGTCGTGCTGACCATCTTCTTCGGCGTCTATCCGGCTCCGGTTTTCGATGCGACGGCAGCCTCGGTGGATCTACTCGTGAACAACTACACTGCCGCCGTGCAGGCCGCGCAAGACGTTGCGCTTTCGGCGCAATGACGACAGGACGGGATTGAAATGACTGCTGAAACATTCCTCGCTAGCCTGCACCTGTCGACGCCGGAGCTGATCCTTGCGGTCGGCGCCATGGTCCTGTTGATGATCGGTGTCTTCTCGGGCGAGAAGTCTTCTGGGCTGATCACCGGCCTTGCCGTTGGCCTACTTGCCGTTTCGGGTGCCTGGCTGGTCTGGCAGACCGGCGACGGTGAGGCCTATGGCGGTGTGTTCCTCTCCGACCCATTCGCCAAGTTCATGAAGGTGCTGACGCTGGCCGGCTCCATGGTCACGCTGATCATGTCGGCGGGCGAGGCGCGCTCGGCGGGCATCGACCGCTTCGAGTTCCCGGTGCTGGTGGTGCTGGCGACGCTCGGCATGCTGCTGATGATTTCGGCCAACGACCTCATCTCGGTCTATCTTGCGCTCGAACTGCAGTCGCTGTCGCTCTATGTCGTTGCCGCGATGCACCGTGACAACCTCCGTTCGACCGAAGCGGGCCTCAAATATTTTGTTCTCGGCGCGCTGTCATCGGGCATGCTGCTCTACGGCATGTCGCTGGTTTACGGCTTCACCGGTCATACCGGCTTCGAAGCCATCGCGTCGGCGCTGACGGCGGAGGGCCGTTCGCTCGGTCTGGTTTTCGGGCTCGTCTTCATTCTTGCCGGCGTCGCCTTCAAGATTTCGGCCGTTCCGTTCCATATGTGGACGCCGGACGTCTACGAAGGTGCGCCGACGCCGGTAACGGCATTCTTCGCTGCCGCGCCAAAGATCGCGGCGATGGCGATGCTCATCCGTCTGGTGATCACGCCATTCGAGCCGATTGTTGCCGACTGGCGGCAGATCATCGTCTTCATCTCAATCGCTTCTATGCTGCTTGGCTCGTTCGCGGCGATCGGCCAGAAGAACATCAAGCGACTGATGGCCTATTCGTCGATCGGCCATATGGGCTACGCGCTCGTCGGCCTTGCCAGCGGCTCGATGGCCGGTGTGCGCGGCGTGCTGATCTACATGCTGGTCTATATGGTCATGACGCTTGGCACCTTCGCCTGCATCATGGCGATGAAGCGCAAGGACGGCAACCATGTCGAGAACGTCGATGACCTCGCCGGCCTGTCGCAGACCAATCCTCTCATGGCGACGGTATTGACGGTGATGATGTTCTCGCTGGCCGGCATTCCGCCGCTGGCCGGCTTCTTCGCCAAATATTTCGTGTTCATGGCGGCGATCGAGGCGCAACTTTACGCACTGGCGATTATCGGCGTTCTGGCCTCGGTCGTGGGTGCCTATTACTACCTGCGCGTCATCAAGCTGATGTGGTTCGATGAAGCCAAAGGCGAGTTCGCGCGCCCGTCCGGCGTGCTGCGCCTCGTTTATGGTCTCTCCGGTCTGTTTGTCGTTGCCTATGTGCTGATCGGCGGACCGATCGGCACGGCGGCCGAAGTTGCAGCGCGGACCTTCTTTTGATCAGCGAGCACCGGATCGGCAGGCTCTCGCTCGATGACTTCCGGCACACTGCCCTTGGCGATGTCGGGTCGACGAACACCGAATGCCTGATCCGCGCCCGCGCCGGTGATCCGGGACTCCACTGGATCACCGCGACACGGCAGATCGAGGGGCGGGGGCGGCGCGGCCGGGCCTGGTCCTCGGAACCAGGCAATCTCTATGCGTCGCTGCTGCTGATCGACCCGGCGCCGATGGACAAGCTTCATTCCCTGCCGCTCGCTGTTGCCGTCGCAGTGCATCGGGCGATCCAGGCGGTCATGCCGCCGGGATCCAACCCGGTCTCGATCAAATGGCCCAACGACATTCTGATTGCGGGCAAGAAGTGCTGCGGTATCCTGCTCGAAGGCGAGGGGTTGGCTGACGGCAGGCACGCGCTGGTCATCGGTTGCGGCATCAATGTCGCGCTGGCGCCGGACCACGGGCTTTATCCCGTGACCAGCCTGCAGGCAGAAGGCGCAGCAGTTTCACCGGAAGAATTGTTTGCCCATTTGTTTCGCAGCATGGGCGAGGCATTGAATGTCTGGAACCGCGGGCAGGGCATAGCCGAGATTATTGCAGAATGGCGGTCCGCAGCAGGCGGTATAGGCCAGAAGATCACGGTCAACCTGCCGGACCGCTCGCTTTCCGGACGGTTCGAAGGCATAGATGAAGACGGCCGGCTGATGCTCGATGTCGGAGCAGGCATGGTCCACCGCATCGCCGCGGGCGATGTATTTTTTGGATGAAACAAGGCGCAATCATTAAATGAGCAAACAAGACGAACTCGTCTTCCTGCCGCTGGGCGGAGTTGGGGAAATCGGCATGAACCTGGCCCTTTACGGCTATGGTGCGCCCTCCAGCCGTCAGTGGATCATGGTCGATTGCGGCGTGACCTTTCCGGGGCCGGACCTGCCAGGTGTTGATCTGGTTCTGCCGGATATCCGATTTCTGGCAGAGGAACGCAAGAACCTCAAGGGCATCATCATCACCCATGCCCATGAAGACCACTACGGCGCGCTCGCCGATCTCTGGCCGGGCCTGAACGTGCCTGTCTATGCGTCGCCGTTTACAGACGGCATGCTTGACGCCAAACGCAATTTCGAGCGGACGCGCGCCGACGTGCCGATCACGATCTTCAAGCAGGGCGACCGGATCAATGTCGGTCCGTTCGAGATTGAAGCGGTCGGCGTCAACCATTCGATCCCCGAGCCGATGTCGCTGGTCATCCGCACGCCGCTCGGCAATATCGTCCATACCGGCGACTGGAAGATCGATCATGCGCCTTCACTTGGTCCGTTGACGGACGAGGCGCGGTTCCGCGCGATCGGCGACGAGGGCGTGCTCGCGCTGATGTGCGACAGCACCAATGCGATGCGCGATGGCGTATCGCCCCAGGAAGAGGAGGTTTCGGCGAGCCTCACCAAGATCATCGAGAACGCCACCGGCCGCGTCGCGATCACCACCTTCTCGTCCAATGTCGGCCGTATCCGCTCAATCGCCAAGGCATCCGCCTCCGCCGGTCGCGAAGTCCTTTTGCTCGGTAGTTCAATGAAGCGCGTCTGCGACGTCGCCCGCGATGTCGGCCTGATGGAAGGATTGAACCCGTTCATCGCCGAAGACGAATTCGGCTATATCCCGCGCGACAAGGTCGTTGTCATCCTCACCGGCAGCCAGGGAGAATCCCGTGCGGCGCTGGCAAAGATTTCTCGTGACGAGATGCGCAACGTTGCCTTCACGGCTGGCGATACCGTGGTGTTTTCTTCCCGCGCCATTCCCGGCAACGAGAAGGCGATCAACGACATCAAGAATGGCCTCGTCGAGCAGGGCATCCATATCGTCACAGACTCGGAAGCCCTCGTGCATGTTTCCGGCCACCCCCGCCGTCACGAGTTGCAGCAAATGTACGAATGGACGCGGCCGCAGATCCTCGTGCCGGTTCACGGTGAGGCGGCGCATCTGACGGCCCAGACCGAACTCGGCCTGCAATCCGGCATCAAGACGGTTCCGCGCGTGCGCAATGGCGACATCCTGCGGCTTGCGCCCGGTCCGGCAACGGTGATCGGCACGGCGCCGCATGGCCGTATCTACAAGGATGGCAGCCTGATCGGCGACTTCGACGAGATGGGCATCGGCGAGCGCCGCAAGCTTTCTTTTGCCGGCCATGTGTCGGTCAATGTCGTGCTTGACGAACGGTATGATTTCAACGCCGATCCCGATGTCGTCACCATCGGTCTGCCCGAGTTCGATGACGAGGGTGAGGATATGAACGATACGCTCTATGATGCCGTGCTTGGCGCCGTCGAAAGCATCCCGCGCGGCAAGCGCAAGGATCTCGCCATGGTACAGGAAGCGGTTCGACGCGCGGTTCGCGGCACGGCCAATGAGGTCTGGGGCAAGAAACCGGTCGTCACCGTGTTCATTAACAAGCTCTGACGCCTGGATGGATCGCGCGAAAGGCAAAACCATGCTTGGACGTGTCAATCACATTGCGCTGGCCGTTCCAAACCTCATCGAGGCGGCGGAAAAATACCGCTCGGTGCTGGGTGCCTCGGTAACGGCGCCGGATGCCTTGCCTGAGCACGGTGTCAGCGTGGTTTTCGTCACGCTTGCAAACACCAAGGTGGAACTGCTGGAGCCGCTGGGTGAGGACTCGCCGATTGCAGCCTTCCTTGCCAAGAACCCCGCCGGCGGCATGCATCATATCTGCTACGAGGTCGATGATATTGTAGCAGCGCGCGACAGCCTTGTTGCTGCGGGGGGACGCGTTCTTGGCGACGGCCAGCCGAAGATCGGCGCGCATGGAAAGCCTGTGCTCTTCCTTCACCCCAAGGATTTCTTCGGGACGCTGATCGAACTGGAGCAGGTGTGACAGAAGGGCGCGAGCCTGAGGTTTGTCGGACAAGCCGGAAAGCGGTATAACGACCAACAATGCCAAAGAGAGCCCCTTCGGTTCCCTTCGCCGTGAGAGACCACGATGCCGATCTTTTCCATCTTTGCGATCTACTTCATCATCTGGTGGTTGACGCTGTTCATTGTCCTGCCGATCGGCCTGCGCACCCAAGCCGAGGAGAACGAGGTCGTGCCAGGCAGCGTCGAGAGCGCGCCGGCGCGCTTCCGGGCGCTGCGGGTTTTTCTGCTGACCTCGGTGCTTGCGGCCATTATCCACTTCGCGTGGTATATCCTCTCCGTGCGCCTTGGCTACGGTTTGGACGCAATCCCCCAATTCGCGCCAAAATTCTACTGAGATCAAATCGGGCGTGTTGCCGTTGCGACATTCGCTTGTGTGATAGCGACGACTTACGGACGGTCGGGTCAAAGCCGCTGAGGCGCGCGCCACGGAATTGACACGATTGACGCGCTCGCTCTTCTTCTTTCAGAATCGGTTTTGTTGAAAAGCAAAAAAAAACAAGGCTAAAAGCCTTGTTCTTAAAGTATCGCGTGATCCTTATCCGTTACCGGTGGCTGCGTATGACCGCGCCTAAGATCTTATCCTCCCAAGACTTGACCGCGAAATCGACAAGAATTTAATCTCCCTGCCTCTTTTGTGAGCCGAAACTAGCTCAAACATTATGCGTTGTCATCTGATTTTTTTGCATTTTTGCTACAGTCGAGCAAAATTTTTCCGTTGACAATATCTGTCGGATTCCTGTTACTACCGTGCCTTTTTGCCGTACCCGTCAATCGCTTTTTCAGCGCCCGAAACGCCGGCTCGTTAAGCCGTGACGTCAACAAAGATGACGGGTTTTCTTCCTGTCGCGAAGCGTCTATGAACGCTTGAGCGCGGTGCATCCTTCTTCCTGAATCGGCCGGTCGGAGCGTCGCGACACATAGTCAAACGGCAGTGCCCGTTCGCATGCTCGTCGAGCGTGCAGGGGCTGCAAGCTCAACGTTATTTCGCCCGAATCCAACGATAGTGCGAAGTGCATAAAGTTCCGGAACCCGTTCATGCGCCTGTCCCGCTTTTTCATGCCCATTCTGAAGGAAAACCCGAAGGAAGCGGAGATCGTGTCGCATCGCCTGATGCTGCGTGCCGGCATGGTTCGACAGCAGTCGGCTGGCATCTATACCTGGCTGCCGCTGGGTAAGCGGGTGCTGGACAAGGTCAACGCCATCATCCGCGAGGAACAGAACCGGGCAGGCGCCGTCGAATTGTTGATGCCGACGCTGCAATCGGCCGAACTCTGGCAGGAAAGCGGCCGTTACGACGCTTACGGCAAGGAAATGCTGCGCATCAAGGACCGCCAGGAACGGCCGATGCTCTACGGTCCGACCAACGAGGAGATGATCACGGATGTGTTCCGCTCCTATGTGAAGTCCTACAAGGACCTGCCGCTCAATCTCTACCATATCCAGCTGAAATTCCGCGACGAGATCCGCCCGCGTTTCGGCACCATGCGCTCGCGCGAGTTTCTGATGAAGGACGCCTATTCCTTCGATCTCAACCGCGAAGGCGCGGTGGATTCCTATAACCGGATGTTTGCCGCCTATCTGCGTACCTTCTCACGCATGGGTCTGCGGGCCATACCGATGCGTGCGGACACCGGTCCCATTGGCGGTGACCTCAGCCACGAATTCATCATCCTCGCCGATACCGGTGAATCGGAAGTCTTCTGCCACAAGGATTTCCTGAACTTCGACATTCCGGCCGAAGATACGAATTTCTGGGACGCAGCTGCAATGAAGGCGATCTTCGACAAGTGGACGTCGCTCTATGCCGCCACCTCGGAGATGCACGACGAGGCCGCCTTCAACGCTGTCGATGACGCCTCGAAGGTTTCCGCGCGCGGCATCGAGGTCGGCCATATCTTTTATTTCGGCACCAAGTATTCCGAAGCCATGGGCGCCCGGGTTCAAGGCCCCGACGGCAAGGAACATACCGTGCATATGGGCTCCTACGGCATCGGCCCGACCCGGCTGGTTCCGGCGATCATCGAGGCCTCGCATGATGAAAACGGCATCATCTGGCCGGCTTCGATCGCGCCCTTCGATGCGGTCGTGATCAACATGAAATCCGGCGACGCTGCCTGCGACACAGCCTGCGAAACCATTTATGGTGCGCTCAACAAGGCGGGCCTTGATCCCCTCTATGACGACAAGGATGACCGCGCCGGCACCAAGTTTGCCACGGCCGACCTGATCGGCGTGCCGATGCAGATCATTGTCGGTCCGCGTTCCGTCGGAACCGGCGAGGTCGAGCTCAAGGATCGCAAGAGCGGCGCCCGCGAGACATTGACCATCGAGGCTGCGATCAACAAGCTGACTGCGTCGAAATAAGGGAGCCGGGATGAGCGCCACCACGCTAGAGCAGGACAAGGCAGCGGCCGCCGTTCAGCCGCCGTCGAGCCGTCCGTTTTCGACGTTCGAGCGCATGGTGGCCTGGCGCTATCTGCGCTCGCGGCGCAAGGAAGCGTTCATTTCGGTGATCGCCGGCTTTTCCTTCATCGGCATCATGCTTGGCGTGGCAACCTTGATCATCGTCATGGCGGTGATGAACGGCTTTCGCACCGAGCTCATCTCGCGCATTCTCGGCATCAACGGCCACATGATCGTGCAGCCGCTCGACGGGCCGCTGGACAACTATGCGGACCTGGCGACGAAATTTTCCGGCGTCAAGGGCGTCACCATGGCGATCCCGATGATCGAGGGCCAGACGCTTGCCTCGGGTCCGGGTGGGGCAGGCACCGGTGCTTTGGTCCGCGGCGTGCGGGCCGACGATCTCGTCAAGATGAAATCCATCAGCGACCACATCCAGTCCGGCGATCTGGTCGGCTTTGCCGCCGGAACCGGCGTCGCCATCGGCTCGCGCATGGCCGAACAGCTCGGCATCACGGCGGGCGGCACCATCACGCTGGTGGCGCCCGAAGGCGACGTTACCCCGATGGGCGTCAACCCGCGCGTCAAATCCTACACCGTCTCGGCGATCTTCGAGATCGGCATGTCGGAATATGACGCCTCGATCATCTTCATGCCTCTTGAGGAGGCGCAGCTCTATTTCAACGCCGAAGGCATCGCCCAGTCGATAGAACTCTTCGTTACCAATCCGGATCTGGTTGATGACCTGCGCCAGCCGATCGAAGACGCAGCTGGCCGTCAGGTGCTGATCAGCGACTGGCGCGACCGCAACAAGACGTTCTTCTCCGCCCTTCAGGTCGAGCGCAACGTCATGTTCATGATCCTGACGCTGATCGTGCTGGTGGCGGCACTCAACATCGTCTCCGGCCTGATCATGCTGGTGAAGGACAAGGGCAGCGACATCGCTATCCTGCGCACCATGGGCGCGTCCTCCGGTTCTATCATGCGCATCTTCTTCATGACGGGTGCGGCGATCGGTATCGTCGGCACACTCGCGGGTGTTCTTCTCGGCATCATCGTCTGCCTCAATGTCGAATCCATCCGGCAGTTCTTTTCCTGGATTTCGGGCACGACGCTGTTCAACCCCGAACTCTATTTCTTGAGCCAGCTTCCGGCCGACATGAACCCTGGCGAGACCATTTCGGTCGTCGTCATGGCGATCAGCCTGTCCTTCCTTGCCACGATCTTTCCGGCCTGGCGCGCCTCGCGCCTCGATCCGGTTCAGGCTCTGCGCTACGAATAAATAAGGATTTTAGACACGATGAATGCGCGCGTGGCATTGCAGCTTTCCGGCGTCGAGCGTCATTACACCCAGGGCGAGGGGGTTCTGTCGATCCTCAAGGGGGCGGACTTTTCCCTGCATGGGGGGCAGACGGTCGCGCTCGTAGCGCCGTCGGGCACCGGCAAGTCGACGCTTTTGCATCTGGCAGGGCTGCTCGAGCGGCCGGATGCCGGCGAGGTGCTGATCAATGGCCAATCCTGCGGCACGCTCGGCGACGAGCAACGCACGGCGATCCGCCGTAACGACATCGGCTTCGTCTACCAGTTCCACCATCTGCTGCCGGAATTCACGGCGATCGAAAACATCATGATGCCGCAGCTGATCGCCGGCCTCGCGAAGGCCGAGGCGCGTGAACGGGCCGCTGCGCTGCTCGACTATATGCGCATCGGCCATCGCGCCGAGCATCGCCCCTCGGAGCTCTCGGGTGGTGAACAGCAGCGCGTCGCGATCGCCCGCGCCGTCGCCAATGCGCCTCTGGTGCTGCTGGCCGACGAGCCGACCGGCAATCTTGATCCGGAAACCGCTGGCTACGTCTTCGAGGCACTGGAGGCTCTGGTCCGCCAGTCCGGCCTTGCGGCCATGATCGCCACGCACAACTATGAGCTCGCCTCGCGCATGGACCGCCGCGTCACCATCGAGGACGGCAAGGTCGTCGAGCTGTAAACAATCGAAAGACAGCGCTGCCAGGCAACGCTATTGGGTGCCACAAACTGCCTGGCCGCGATCGTCCAACCAATCCTTCAAGAGCACGATTTCACCTTTCGTCGCGACCGGCTTGCCGTTGCTCTTGCCCTTGCCGGTCAGCACGTTGAAATCGCATTCCGTGGTGTTGTCGAGATCGAGCGTGTCGTAGGACGTGTAGGTGTAGCCCGCGACCACGAAGTCGAAATTGCGGTAGGCGATCGTGAGCTTCTGCTCCCAGCGGTCGCGGCCGATGGAGTCGTTGTGTGAGGTGATCAGGATCGAGCCGTTTGGCAACGCCTCGATGAACGGTTCCTGCCCATAGGTCGCCACACTGCCCCAGACCTTGCTAGGGGCAAAGGTCTTCAACTGAAGGCGGTTGGTCTCGCCCTTCAGGTAGATGTAGATTCCGTGATCATCCTCGCTGCCCTCCGGCGGTTCGGTGAGCAAGGCAAGGTCAGGGCTGCCATCCTTGTCCCAATCCCCTGTCGCCGCGGAAATGATCCGGCTGGGATCGATCATGTCTGCCGCCTGCGCAGTCAGTGCGGAAAGGCAAAAAAACAGCGTCGCGGCGGTCCGTGGCATTTTCATCGTTCGTTCCCTGATGGTCGTGGCGGTGAAATTAGTCGGCCAATCGGAAGACGTCCAGATGCCTCGAAATCCGGAGAGAGGAAATGTTTACCATGCCATTTCCCTCCGCGGACAACTTCCAAACTGCTGCTTGACGCGCGAACATAAATAGAACATAAAAAGAACATAACGAAAAAGGAGCCTTCAAATGACTGACTTTATTCGGGACCTCGCTGCTTTCGCCTCGATCGCCATGTTCGTGGCCAGCTTTTCGATCATCGTTATGGGCATGTGATTTTTTCGCAGCCAGTTGCTTCAGGCTTTCGTCCCTGTGGACAAACGGCGGATGGCCGGGAAAAGCCCGCAGCTGCCAGATGAAATCTGGACATCGAAAGACGGAAACAGGATATCCTGAGCCCTCACGGGAATCGGGGTGCGCAAATGGCGGACGCAACAGGCGACAAGCGACAGGATAGCAGCGTTTCAGGCAACGCGTCGCCGCAATTCGTTCATCTTCGCGTTCATTCGGCATTCTCGCTGCTCGAAGGCGCTTTACCGATCAAGAAGATCATCGGCAAGGCCGTTGCAGACGGTCAGCCGGCGATCGGCATCGCCGATACCAACAATCTGTTTGCAGCGCTCGAATTCTCGCAGAAATGCATGGACGATGGCCTGCAGCCCCTGATCGGCTGCCAGCTGTCGATCGACATGGAGGATGAGGCCGAAGGCGACAAGCGCGGACACGCGCAGCACTTGGCGAAACTTCCGGCGATCGTGCTGATCGCGGCGACGGATGCCGGCTATGTCCGTCTCGTCGATATCGTCAGCCGCGCCTATCTCGGCGGCGAAGGCAACCAGTCAGTCCGCATTGCGCTGTCCTGGCTGCAGGAAGGCGGGACGGAGGGGTTGATTGCGCTCACCGGCGCGTCGGGTGGACCGGTCGACATGGCCCTGAAATCGGGTCATGCAGCTCTGGCTGAGACGCGGTTGAAAACGCTGGCCGCTTTGTTCGGCAACCGCCTTTACGTCGAGCTTCAGCGTCACGGCAAATACGACCGCCGCCACGAAGGGCGGATCATCGATCTTGCCTACAAGCTCGATCTGCCGCTGGTGGCGACCAACGAGCCGTTCTTTCCGTCGCCGGCCGAATTCGAGGCGCATGACGCGCTGATGGCTGTCGCGCACAATGCGATGGTGTCGGATGACAGCCGCTTCCGCCTGACGCCGGATCACTACCTGAAAAGCCGCAAGGACATGGCGGCTTTGTTTGCCGATCTGCCGGAAGCTCTGGAAAACACGATCGAGATCGCCAGGCGCTGCGCGTTTGTCTTGAAGACGCGCGGACCGATCCTGCCGCGCTTCACCGGCGCATCCGATGATCCGAAGGAAGCCGAGCGCGCCGAGGCGCTGGAACTGCGCCGCCAGGCCGTCGAGGGACTGGAAGACCGGCTGCAGAAGCTTGGACTTTCCCCCGGCTACACCGAGGCGGACTATCGCGAGCGGCTCGACTTCGAGCTCAGCGTCATTGAGAAGATGAAGTTCCCGGGTTACTTCCTGATCGTTGCCGACTTCATCAAATGGGCAAAGCTTCAGGATATCCCGGTCGGCCCGGGCCGCGGCTCGGGGGCGGGATCGCTGGTCGCCTATGCGCTGACCATCACCGACGTCGATCCCCTGCGTTTCTCGCTGCTGTTCGAACGCTTCCTCAATCCGGACCGCGTCTCGATGCCCGACTTCGACATCGATTTCTGCCAGGACCGCCGCGAAGAGGTGATCCGCTACGTCCAGCGCAAGTATGGCCGCGAGCAGGTGGCGCAGATCATCACCTTCGGATCGCTGCAGGCGCGCGCCGCCCTACGCGACGTCGGCCGCGTTCTCGAAATGCCCTATGGCCAGGTCGACAAGATCTGCAAGCTCGTGCCGAACAATCCGGCCAATCCGACACCTTTGTCGAAGGCGATCGAGGAGGAGCCGCGCTTCCAGGAAGAGGTCGACAAGGAACCGGTGATCGGCCGCCTGCTCGATATCGCCCAGAAGATCGAGGGTCTCTACCGCCACGCGTCCACCCATGCCGCCGGCATCGTCATTGGCGACCGGCCGCTGTCGCAGCTGGTGCCGATGTACCGCGATCCGCGCTCGGACATGCCGGTCACCCAGTTCAACATGAAATGGGTCGAGCAGGCCGGTCTCGTCAAGTTCGACTTCCTCGGCCTGAAGACGCTGACGGTGCTTAAAGTCGCTGTCGATTTCATCAAGAAGCGCGACATCGAGGTCAAGCTCGAAGCGCTGCCGCTCGACGACCAGAAAACCTACGAGATGCTGTCGAAGGGCGACACGGTCGGCGTGTTTCAGGTGGAAAGTGCCGGCATGCGCAAGGCCCTGATCGGCATGCGGCCGGACTGCATCGAGGACATCATTGCGCTCGTGGCGCTGTATCGTCCGGGTCCGATGGAAAACATCCCGGTCTACAACGCCCGCAAGCATGGCGAGGAGGAGATCGAATCGATCCATCCGAAGATCGATTACCTCTTGAAGGAGACGCAGGGCGTTATCGTCTATCAGGAACAGGTGATGCAGATCGCCCAGGTGCTGTCGGGCTATTCGCTCGGCGAAGCCGACCTTCTGCGCCGCGCCATGGGCAAGAAGATCAAGGAGGAGATGGACAAGCAGCGCGCCCGTTTCGTCGACGGCGCCGTCGCCAACGGTGTGTCCAAGGCGCAGTCTGACATGATCTTCGATCTTCTGGCCAAGTTCGCCAACTACGGCTTCAACAAGTCGCACGCGGCTGCCTATGCTATCGTCTCCTATCAGACCGCCTATCTGAAGGCGCATTATCCGGTCGAGTTTCTGGCAGCGTCGATGACGCTCGACATGTCGAACACCGACAAGATCAACGATTTCCGTCAGGATGCGGCGCGCCTTGGTATCGCCGTCATCCCGCCGTCGGTCCAGTCGTCGTTCCGACGGTTCGAGACGGGTGACAACCGCATCTACTACTCGCTGGCCGCCATCAAGGGTGTCGGCGAGGCAGCGGTCGATCACATCGTCGAGGTGCGCGGCGACGAACCCTTCGCAAGTCTCGAGGACTTCTGCCTCCGGATCGATCCGAAGCTTCTCAACCGCCGCGTCTTCGAAAGCCTGATCTGCGCCGGCGCCTTCGATTGTTTCGGCTACGACCGCGCCGAACTCGTGGGTGGTCTCGACCGCATCCTCGGTTTTGCGCAGATCGCCCAGGCGAACAAGGTCAGCGGCCAGAGCGACATGTTCGGAGCAGGCGCAGCCACCGGGCCAGAAAAGATCAGCCTGCCGGCCTATGCGCCCTGGCTGGCGTCGGAAAAGCTGCACCGCGAGTTCCAGGTGCTGGGCTTCTATCTCTCCGCCCATCCGCTCGACACCTATAACGACCTGCTCGCCAAGATTCGCGTCCAGACCTTTGCCGATTTTGCTGCCTCCGTGAAAAAAGGCGCGACCGCCGGCCGGCTTGCGGGAACAGTGACCTCCAAGCAGGAACGCAAGACCCGCACCGGCAACAAGATGGGCATTATCGCGTTCTCCGATTCCACCGGCCAGTTCGAGGCGGTGCTCTTTTCCGAGGCGCTCAACCAGTATCGCGACCTGCTGGAGCCAGGCAAATCGCTGGTGATGACCGTACAGGCCGAAGAGCGGCCCGAAGGCATTGGCTTGCGCATCCAGACGCTGCAATCTCTGGAGGAGCGCTCGCTGCAGCTGCAGAAGGCGCTCAGGGTCTATGTCCGCGATTCCGGCCCCCTGCGCTCCGTCGCTACACATCTGAACATGCGCGGCGACGGCCTGGTGTCCTTCATCGTCATCAAGGACAATGGCCAGCGCGAGATCGAGGTGGAGCTCAGCGAGAAATACCGGATCTCGGTCGAGATCGCAGCCGCGCTCCGAACAGCGCCCGGCGTGATCGACGTCGAACTGGTGTAACGGAAAGCCGCAATGCGGCTCAGGATTTCGGCGCCACGTGCGTGATCGTCACGAAATCCGTGCCGTCGCCGGTTTCCTGTCCAAGGCCCATGTCGGATATGGTCAGCGACGATCCCTCGGTCAGCAGCTGGTTGATCCGCTGGCGTGTATCGTCCGGAATGGTGATGCGGCCCATCGTGCGCTGGACGGCATTGAACGCCATCGCATCCTCTTCCAGGGTGATGCCCAGCCGTTTCTTCATCGGGCCGGGCAGGGCGTTGTCGAGCGTCATGGCGAACCACTCGCCCTTGCCGGTCGAGGTGTCGATGTTCTGGAACTGCAGGAAATGCGTGCCGAGCGCGATCTCGGACTGCGCGATCACCACGGACGTTTCGAACAACGGCTCGAAATTGCGACGAACGAGAAGCTGGCCGTTCGGCGGCTTGCCCTTGCCGGCCTTGGCATAGAGGGCTTCCACAAAGGCGGGCGTCATCCTGCCGTCGATGGCGAGCTTTTCCGCCGTCTGGAAGGCCTTGATGGCCTCCACGGTCTGCATGCCCGCATAGCCGTCCGGGATTCCGGCGGCATAGCCGAGTTGATTGAGCAGCGTCTGGACATCGTGCGTGATTTCCCGCTGGCCGCGATGGGTAATCAGCATGCGGATCGGCGGTTCCCGTCCGGTTTCGACCGCCGCCGTTTGGGCCGGTTCCGCCTGAATCGTGGCGACTTCAACCGTTTTCATATGAACCTGCGAGACGCTGGGCCGCAGCGTGACATCCGAAAGCAAAACGGGTTCTACGACTGCCGGCTGAAAGAGGAAGGGATCGGCAATGGCAACCGGCGTCAGCTGGCGATCGGAGATCAGCACATGCAGGCCGCGCTCGGTCATCTTGAACAACTGTTTGGCGAAATCGTCCGGCAGGCGCACACAGCCGTGCGAGGCAGGATAGTCCGGAACGTGATTCGACGCATGCAGAGCGATGCCCGACCAGGTCAGGCGCTGCATGAAGGGCATCGGTGCGTCCGAATAGATGTTCGACCTGTGGAAGCGGCGCTTTTCCAGAATGGAGAAGATGCCGGTCGGCGTCGAATGACCGGCCTTGCCGGTCGAGACGTTGGAGGTCGCAACCACCGTGTCGCCATCATAGACGACGAGCGACTGCTGGTCCTTGGAGACGACGATCTGCAGCGGGGCCTGTGCGCCGGCCGCAAGCACGGTGCTGGCGGACATGGCGAGAGCAAGGCCGATGCCAAATGTAAGACGCAAAACCATGGATACATCCGGACGCATTCAACGAACGATGACCCTAGCCTGAGAGATTTAAAGAAACTTTGCTGTTCCGGCTGGAACACGCGCAGAGTTGCATTGGCTATTTTCCGCGCCGGCCCTTGCCGAACGTGTAGCCGGTCTCGACCGTCGCCTTGCCGAACTTGTCGCGCAGCACGTTGATCGCCGCTTCCGCCGCCGCGCGGCGCGTCGCCTGGGCATCCACAAGGTCGGGCGGGTCGGCAAGGCCGGTGTCGGAGAGATCGCTGACGCCGATGCCGATCAGGCGGAATTTCGTGCCGTCGGTTTCCCTGTCGAGAAGCTGCATGCCGGTGCGGAAGATGCGGTCGGCCAGCCGGGTCGGGCTGTCGAGGCGGCGGTTGCGTGTCCGGATCTTGAAGTCGGCGGTCTTCAGCTTCAGCACGACGGTCTGGCCGGCGATATCGGCTTTCCTCAGCCGATGCGCCACCTGCTCGCTCAGCCGGCGCAGATGCGAAACCAGGGCGTCATAGTCGCAGAGATCGTCGTTGAAGGTGGTTTCCGACGAAACGCTTTTCGCTTCACCGTTGATTTCCACCGTGCGCTCGTCCTGGCCACGCGAGAGACGATAGAGGCGCTGGCCCATCGTGCCATAGCGCTTCATCAGCTCAGTTTCTTCCATCGTCTGCAACTGGCCTATGGTGCGGATGCCGTCGCGCTCCAGCGTCGTGGCAAAGGCCTTGCCGACACCCCAGATCAGCGTGACTGGCTTCTCCCTCAAGAAGTCCAAAGCCTCGGCAGCGCCGATGACCGAAAAGCCGCGCGGCTTCTGCAAGTCGGAGGCGACCTTGGCGAGGAACTTGCAATAGGAGAGGCCGACCGAGACGGTGATACCGATCTCCTGTTCGACGCGGCGGGCGAATTTTGCAAGCGTCCGGGCAGGGGGATCGTGATGCAGCCGCTCCGTTCCCTTGAGCTCAAGGAAGGCTTCGTCGATCGAAAGCGGTTGCACGAGGGGCGTCAGCTCCTGCATCAGCGTGCGCACTTCACGCCCGACCCGGACATATTTTTCCATGTCCGGCTTGATGACGATGGCCTGCGGGCAGGCCTCCAGCGCCTTGAACATGGGCATCGCGGAGCGCACGCCATGGATGCGGGCGATATAGCAGGCGGTCGAGACGACGCCGCGCTTGCCGCCGCCGATGATCACCGGCTTGTCGGCGAGCTCCGGATTGTCGCGTTTCTCCACCGAGGCATAGAAGGCGTCGCAGTCGATATGGGCAAGCGTCAGCTGATGAAGTTCGGCGTTATAAAGCAGGCGCGGACTGCCGCAGGCCGTGCACCGTCGTCCGGTCGTCGCCTGTTGCAAGCAGTCGCGGCAAAATCCCGGGATGGCAGCCTCGTTCGCGGTCATGGTGAGAACAAATGTTGAACGCGGCGAGATTACGCCGTAAACTTCCGAGTCTCAAGACGAAAAGGAAGGGAACGTGACGCCGGGAGATTTCGAAGCACGGCCGCTTACGCCGGATCGCTGGGATGATTTTGCGACGCTTTTCGGACCACAGGGCGCCTGCTATGGCTGTTGGTGCACCTATTTTCGCGTCTTAGCGAAAGACCGACAGGAAATGAATGCGGATGCCAAGCGCATGTTCATTCACAAGCGGGTGGCAGAAGGGCCGCCGCCCGGCCTGCTCGGCTATTGCGACGGGCAGGCCATCGCCTGGGTGCAGGTCGGACCGCGCGCCGATCTGCCGCAATGGAACTCGCCGAAAACGGTATCGAGGCCGCTTTCTCCCGGGGACGCGACGGATCCCGCGGTCTGGGCGGTCAGTTGCTTCTACATGCCGCGCCAACAGCGCGGGAAGGGGGTGAGCCACAGAATGCTGTCGGAAGCCATCGCCTTTGCCAAGGACAATGCGGCGCGCGTTCTGGAGGCCTGTCCGATCGACAGGACCAAACAGTCGAAATCGATTGGCCTTTTTGTCGGTTCGACCCGCATTTTCGAGGCCGCCGGCTTTGCGGAGGTGGCCAGGCGCAAGGATGGGCGGCCGCTGATGCGTCTGGAGCTGCGGTGATGGAAACGACGCCGAAGCTAGCGGGAAATATGGGCGCGGATGATCCGCGCCACTTCCGTCCAGTCGCCGGCTTTGGTCACGCCTTCCCCGGGATCCGGCGCCAGCGGTCGGAAATCAGCATTGACCATGAGATTGACGAGAAGGCAGTCTGGGGCGTGTTCGCGAACGGAATGAAGGTTGCGCGAGATATCATCGATGAAAGCGAAGGGAAGCTTGCGTCCGGCGTGCAGCCGCTTGACGATGGGACCTTTCGCGTCCTCGGTGGCAACCAGCGGATAGCGAAGACTGAAACGGTCGAGCAGGGCGCGGCGAACGGCAGCGTGGCGAGGCGGCATGGCTGTGAGGAAAACGATATCCGCCTCTCCGGCGAGTTCGGCCAGCGTCTCGACCGCGAGCGCCGCCGGCGTCTGCCAGTCCTGCTGCCGCAAGAAGAATTCCTCCTGCAGGGCCGAGACCAGATCGTCGGCAACCGTCTCGCCGCTCTCGATTTGCACGATATTGCCATGCAGGCGAAACGATCGCGGCAAGAGGTCGCGGCCGGAAGCGCGCAGGAAATTGCGGAACGGCGTCAGGAATTCGAGCACCACCTCGTCGATATCGCAGATGATCAGCGGCCGGTTCGTCAGCCGGACATGGTCCAGGGAGAGCACATCCGCCACCGTCAGAAATCCCCCGGATTGTCGGGGCCGGACAGAACCATGTGCGCGCGCACGACGTCTTCCGGCGGCGTGCCGGTCGCCGCGCAGAAGGAAAGCAGCGTCGGCTCATGGCCCATCAGGAAATCGACAACGCCTGCCAGAAAGCCGGGATCGGCTGCGGCATGGCGCAAGGAGGATGCATCGGTCCCCGTCAATGCCAGGAAACGTCCAAGCAGCTCCGGCTCGTTTGCCAGCCATGAGAGGACGGTGATCGCTGTTTCTTCTGCGGGTGTCAAGGGCGTCTGTCCTATCTTTCCTTCCGGTGATTTTTTCACCGAATATTACCTGTTTTTCAACCAAATAGCTTTAGCGTCAGGTTTCCGGGAACAGGTGAAATCATCCGCGCGCAACTTATCTGGATGCGCCGGGCTTGCAAGCCGGAGCCGCAAAACAAGGGATCGAAATGCCCAAGCAGGTGATGATTGTTGAAGATAACGAGCTGAATATGAAGCTCTTTCGTGACCTGATCGAGGCGTCCGGTTACACGACCATCCAGACCCGCAACGGTATGGAAGCCCTTGATCTTGCGCGAAAACATCGCCCGGACCTGATTCTGATGGACATCCAGCTTCCGGAGGTTTCCGGGCTCGAGGTGACCAAGTGGCTGAAGGAAGATGACGAATTGCACGTGATCCCCGTCATTGCCGTCACGGCCTTTGCCATGAAGGGCGACGAGGAGCGTATCAGGCAGGGAGGCTGCGAGGCCTATGTCTCCAAGCCGATCTCGGTGCCGAAATTTATTGAAACGATCAAGACTTATTTGGGCGACGCCTGAAGCGGCGCCGAGCGGCTATCGGAGGCCGCTTTAACGAGTTTTGCGTTTGATGCAACGTCAAGCGCTCATTGGCAGGAAAGATTGCATGACCGCGCGTATTCTTGTCGTCGATGACATCCCGGCCAATGTCAAGCTGCTCGAAGCGCGGCTCGTGGCCGAGTATTTCGACGTGCTGACGGCCGCCGACGGTTATCAAGCGCTGGCAATCTGCGACCAGCAGCCGGTCGATCTGATCCTGCTCGACATCATGATGCCCGGCATCGACGGCTTCGAAGTCTGCGAGCGCCTGAAGGCGAATTCTCGCACGGCGCATATCCCTGTGGTCATGGTGACGGCGCTCGACCAGCCGTCCGACCGGGTGCGCGGCCTGAAGGCCGGCGCCGACGATTTCCTCACCAAGCCGGTCAACGACTTGCAACTAATGTCGCGCGTCAAGAGCCTCGTGCGGTTGAAGAACGTCAGCGATGAGCTGCGCCTGCGCGCCGAGACGGCCCATAGCGTCGGTCTGCAGGATCTGACCTTCACCGATCGGCCCGACGAATTCGGCAATGTCCTCTTGGTCGATGGCCGCGGCAGCTCACAGGAGCGGCTTACCCGTGCGCTGCAGCCTGTGGCTCGGGTGACGGCGATGTCCGATCCGCAGGCCGCACTTTTCGAGGCGGCCGAAAACAGCTTCGATCTCGTCATCATCAATTCGAATTTCGACAGCTACGATCCCTTGCGGCTCTGCTCGCAGCTCCGCTCGCTGGAACGCACGCGTTATATTCCGCTCCTGCTGATTGCCGAGCAGGGGCATGAGGAAATGGTCGTGCGCGCGCTCGATCTCGGCGTCACCGATTATCTGATGCGTCCGGTCGATCCCAACGAGCTCGTCGCGCGCAGTCTGACGCAGATCCGCCGCAAGCACTGCAACGACCGGCTTCGGGCGAGCGTCAGACAGACGATTGAGCTTGCGGTCACCGATGGGCTGACCGGGCTGCACAATCGCCGTTATCTCGACAGTCATCTGAAGCTGCTGGTCGATCGTGCCATTGCTCGCGGCCGGCCCTTGTCGATCTGCATCACCGATATCGACCGGTTCAAGAGCGTCAACGATACCCATGGACATGACGCCGGCGACGAGGTGCTGCGCGAATTTGCGCACCGGGTCCGCTCGACAGTGCGCGGCGCCGATCTCGCATGCCGGTTTGGCGGCGAAGAATTCGTCCTGGTCATGCCGGATACGCCCGCCGATGCGGCTGCCGCCATTGCCGAGCGTCTGCGCACGATCGTCGAAGACAGGCCTTTCTCTCTCCAGAACGCCGACACTATTCTGTCGATAACCGCGTCTCTTGGAATAGCCACGCTCAATCCGGGGGGCGACACGCCGGAGGCATTGTTAAAACGCGCTGACACCGCGCTCTACCAGGCCAAGAACAACGGCAGGAACCAGGTGGTTGCCGCCGCAGCCTGAGCCGAACTGGCACAAAATTTCCGCATATGGCGCAGTTTTCCACAGAAAAACGGATTTAGCTCGCTTGGTTTACCTGGCTAAGCGTCAAACGCGTCGGCGTCGCACACTGCATGTCATGATTGCTGTCCAAAGCCATGGGATATCGGCGCGGCGTGCATTGATGAATTGTCTGTTTCTAAAATTAAAATAATGAATTCAATATATTATGGCGATTGAAATAGCTGCCTGATTTTTTCATATTGCTATTCGCCTATTTTATGAAAATATCATATTACTTTTACGAAGCAGTGATCTGGGGCCAGGCACAGTTCGAAAATCGTGTAGCGCATATGTAAGGCAATGGTAAAATTAACCATGTCTGCGCTCCCCCTTGGGCTTTGGTTAAGAATTCATTGATTTTTTTTTATTTTAGGTCAATTCTCATCGGTAAGGGAGGATCAACTCCCGTCGACTACCCCATGATGTCAGGTCCGCCGCATCTCCTGGGTCGTGGGGTTTGTCGGCTGATCTGTAACCAATGCGGTTCCTCGTGCCGCGGTTTCGATCAGTCGACACCCATTGAAACGCCGTCCCTGCCCGGGGACGGCGTTTTGATTCGCGGCAGCGCCGGCGAGGGGGATCGCGAAGTCACCAGACCGACACACCTTCCGGCACAAGCGCAAAAAAAAAGCGCCGGGCTTTTCAGCCGGCGCCTTTGCATTCCAAATGGAACCAGATCTTACTTGATCTTGGTTTCCTTGAATTCGACGTGCTTGCGTACGACCGGGTCGTACTTTGTAAAGGACATCTTGTCCGTCTTGGTGCGGCTGTTCTTGGAGGTTACGTAGAAGAAACCCGTGTCGGCCGTCGACAGCAGCTTGATCTTGATTTTTGCAGCTTTCGCCATGGTCGTCCTGCCTTTATAAAAAACAAAGCCGCGGACATCCAAGGCGGGTCCCGGCAAACTTGGCGCGAAACTACAAATCGCGCCCGAAAAGTCAAGTCCGTTTTGGGTTGAAAACGATCCTGATCACGGAAAGTACCACATATAGCCCGAAGAAAGCGGCGATCGCCCAGGCAAAACCGTCGTTGCCGGTAATGTCCATGGCGGCTCCAATGGCCTGCGGGCCAGCCACAGTGCCGACCGCATAGGAGAAGATGAAGGCGGCATTGGCGGCCGCAAGGTCGGCGCCGTGCAGGCGCGAGCCGAGATGGCTCAGACCCACGGTATAAAGGCCCGAGACGCTGCCGCCCCAGAACAGGAGTACGACCGCCATCAACCACCAGTTGCCTTGCAGCATCGGCAGACACAGCGCGCCGACCAACCCGACGACAGTCATCATAGCCAGAAGATTGCGGCGGTCCTTCATGCGGTCCGACAGCATGCCGAGCGGGATCTGGAAAATCACATTGCCGACGCCCATGACGGTCAGGAGCAGCGCTGCCTGCGATTCGGTGAAGCCGCCGCGCGTTCCGTAGATCGGGAAGAGCGAGAGGCCGCCTGATTCGACGGCGCCGAAAATGAAGACTGCGGCCGTCGCGGTCGGCACGAGGAAGACATAGCGCATGAAATGCAGTTCCGGCTTCTCATTAAGCTCCGGGCTTTCATTGCGGGCGATAAAGATCGGGATGGCGGCAAGCAGAATCACGCCGGCGCCAACCGCGAAGGGCAGGATGCCCTCGCTGCCGAGGATCGAGAAGAGCAGGGGCCCGGTCGCAAAACCCAGCGACAGGACGGTGCCGTAGATGCCGAGGACGAGCCCCCGGCGGCTCGGCGGCGCGGTGGCGTTGATCCAGAACTCGGACAGCACGAACAGAACGGTGATCGCACCGTGGAAGACGACGCGCAGCGGGAACCAGAGCCAGAAATTCTCGATGTAGTAGAAACCGATGGCGCTCAGGGCGGACAGGAGCACTGCCATGAGCATCGTGTTGGCGACGCCGTAATCGTGGGCGATTTTCGCCGTAACGGCGGCCGCTGCCATGGAGGCAAGGCCGGCCATGGCCGAGTTCAGGCCGATCAGCGTCGAGGAAATGCCGCGCTTCTCCATGATGATGCTGAGCAGCGGCAGGCCGAGGCCGATCGCGATGCCCACCGCCGTAATGGCGGCGACCGCAGCGATCAGCGATAGCCAGTGTATCTCCTCAACCGGCGCTGGCGTGCCGGACGGCGGCTGTGACATGCAATGAAATTCCTTAGAGAAGGTCTCGGACGAATCGCCCATGACGCGTGTAATAGAACGGCACCGGCCTTCCAAAGGGCAGAGACGCATCGGATTCAAGGCTTGCCCTCAAATCGGCGAGGATGATCCCGGTGATGTCGGGCATGCGCACGGCCGAAACATCGTTCACATCAATCCATCTCAAATCTTCGAGCTCCCGGCTGTCGCGGATATCCGCGGGTCCCACACCTGCCTCGTCCGTGAAAAGGGCGAAAAAGTGGGTGTCGAACCGGCGCGGAAATCCCGGAGGGGTAATCGCCCGTGCCATATAGCGCAAGTTTGTGAGATCGGGAAGGAAAGGTAACTGAGTGTTTCCGCACTCTTTGCGGCCAACAGCGATGCTGGCCTCTTCGTGGAGTTCGCGAAGGGCGGCAAGGGCGAGGGCGCGTAGCCGGCTTTCGGAGGCGCGTGGCCCGCAACAGGCTTTCAGACGTTCCAGCACGGCCGGATGAATATCGCTGGCCCAGGGGAGTTTATAGTCCGACCTGTCCCTGCGTCCGCCGGGGAACACGTGCAGATCCGGCATGAAGACATGCGCCTTGTTGCGCCTGCCGACAAGCACCCGCACCTGAGCCTGTGAACGATCGAGCAGCATGATCGACGCGGCATCGAGCGGCCGCGGCGAACGAGGTCTCTGCGTGGTGGAGAGCGGGCCTTCGGCCGGCCCGCCGCCGCTGCCCGTCACGCAGTACGGTCCGTGAGGGGCAGAACGTCTTCCGGCGCATCCTCATGGCCGCCGAAGCCGTGCATGCGCAGCGCCCATTGCAGGCCGACGACACCACCCTTGACGGGCTGCATCAGGCCGAGCGAGCCGAGGATGGTGATCGGCACCCAGATGGCCAGGTGGCCCCAGTTGGAGAGCGGCAGGATCATTTCGGTCATCATGAAGCCGCCGAGAACGATATGGCCCATGATCGTCACGACGATGTAGGGAGGAAAGTCGTCGGCGCGATGCTCGTCGAGCCGTTCGCCACAGGCTTCGCAGGCATGCACGGTCTTCAGGAACCGGCCGAAAAGCCTGCCGCTGCCGCAGGCCGGGCAGGTGTTCAACAGCCCGCGCTTGATCGACCGTCCGACGGGTCGCTCAGCCTCGCGTGCCTGTTCGAAGTGGACTGTTTCCGGAGTGCTGCCAGTTGCCTGCATGTCCATATCCTCAATCTGCGGACGCAGGCTTTGCCTTCACGTCCCTTATCGCCTGCCGCGCGGTGGTCGCGTTCCCGGCATCTTGCGGGCGCCGCTGCGATCCCGGCGGCCGGATTTGTGGAAGGAGCGGGTCGCCGTCGGCATCTTGCGTCCTTCGCTGAGCATCTCGAAGCGGAGCGCGCCGGCAAGCGGCACGGCTTCCACCAGTTTGACGCGGACCGGATCACCGAGGCGATAACCGAGCCCGGTTTTTTCACCGGAAAGGGCCTGATGCGCCTCGTCATAGATGAAATAGTCGCGTCCCAGCGTAGATATAGGCACGAAACCGTCCGCGCCATAGGCCGGAAGGGTGACAAATAGTCCCGATTTGGTCACGCCTGATATGCGCCCGTCAAATTCCTCGTTGACCCGGCCGCTCAGGTGATGCGCGATCAGCCGGTCGACGGTGTCACGCTCCGCCGCCATCGCGCGGCGCTCGAAGGTCGAAATTTCCGCAGCGATATCGTTGAGGGCCGTTTCCTCGGCCGGCGTGATACCGCCTTCGCCGAGCCCAAGCGTGCCGACCAGCGCCCGATGCACGATCAGGTCGGCATAGCGGCGGATGGGCGAGGTGAAATGCGCGTATTTCATCAGGTTGAGGCCGAAATGGCCGATATTTTCGGGGCTGTAGATCGCCTGGCTCTGGGAGCGCAGCACCATCTCGTTGACCATGGTCTCGTAGGGCTGGCCTTCGGCCTTCGACAGGATGCCGTTGAAATGGTTGGAGCGCAGGTTGCCGCCCTTGACCAGGGAGAGGTCCAAAGTGGCCAGAAACTCGCGCAGGCTTTCCTGCTTGGCGAGCGACGGCGCGTCGTGGACCCGGTAGACCAGCGGCTGGCGCTTGGTTTCCAGCGTTTCGGCTGCTGCCACATTCGCCTGAATCATCATCTCCTCGATCAGCTTGTGAGCATCGAGGCGTTCGGGCACGAGAACCCGATCGACGGTGCCGTCCGGCTTCAGGATGATCTTACGCTCGGGCATATTGAGTTCGAGCGGCTGGCGGCGTTCGCGACCGCGGGTCAATATGCCGTAGGCATCCCACAGCGGCTTCAGGATGGGTTCGAGCAGCGGCCCGGTCTGGTCGTCCGGATTGCCGTCGATCGCCGCCTGAGCCTGTTGATAGGAGAGCTTCGCCGCACTCTTCATCATGATGCGGTGGAAGGTGTGGCCGGCCTTGCGGCCTTCTTTCGAGAAGCGCATGCGGACGGCAAGCGCCGGCCGGTCGACACCTTGTTTCAGCGAGCAGAGCTCGTTGGATATGCGTTCCGGCAGCATCGGCACGACGCGGTCGGGGAAATAGACCGAATTACCACGCTTCAGGGCTTCCTGGTCGAGTGCCGATTTCGGCCGCACATACCAGGAGACGTCGGCGATCGCGACGGTAACGATGACGCCGCCCGGATTTTCGGGTGATGTATCGGGCTCCGCATGCACCGCGTCGTCATGGTCCTTGGCGTCGGCCGGATCGATGGTGATCAGCGGCAGCGAGCGCCAGTCCTCCCGGTGCGACATGGTGGCGGGACCGGCCGCCTCGGCTTCGCGGATAACGCTGTCGGGGAAAATATAGGGAATGCCGTGAGCGTGGATTGCGATCATCGAGATCGCCTTTTCCGTAGCGACCGAGCCGATGATCGATTTCACCTGCGCGCGCGGCAGGCCGAAGCGGCCGATGCGGGCGATTTCCACCTCGACCAGATCGCCGTCCTGCGCCTGTCCCTCATGACCGGAATCGACCTGCAGTTCCTCGCCACGCTTCTCGATCGGCATGATGCGACCGCCGCCGTCGGGTGACGCACGGAAGACGCCGAGCGCGGCGTTGCCGCTGCGTTTCCTGTCGAGAACCTTGATGATGCGTGCCGTGTAGGCTGGCCCGGCGCGGTCCTTGGACGGGAAAATCTTTGCCAGCACGCGGTCGCCAAGCCCGCCGACCTGCGTCTTGCCCTTGGCCTTGCCGACGGTGGATTGGCGAATAGCGACAGCCGGCGCGACGCCCGCATCCTCCGGCCATTCGGCGGGGCGGCCGATCAGTTCGCCGTCCTTGTCGCGGGTGGTGATGTCGAGCACGGTGACCGGCGGCAGGGCGCCGGGACGCACCAGCGACTTGCGCTTCTTTTCGAGCATTCCCTCTTCTTCGAGCTCACGCAAAAGCGCCTTGAGCTCGACGCGCGTTTCACCCTTCAGGCCGAAGGCCTTGGAAATCTCGCGCTTCGACGCCTTGTCCGGATTGTCGGCGATGAAGCGCATCAGCACGCCGCGCGGCGGCACGGCGCCGTGAATGATCACGGTGTCGTCAGCTGGAACCGGCATCTTCTTGCCCGCGCGTCCGAGGCGGACTGCGGGTTTGCCGGGCCGTTCGGGTCGATCGTGCGGTGTCCTGGTCACGTTCAGCCCTTCTTGGCTTTTGCTGCCGTCTTCGGCTTGGCGGCCGCCTTGGGTTTGGCTGCCGCTTTCGGCTTGGCCGTCTTCGTGGCGACGCCTTCAGCCTTTGCTGCGTTGGGCTTTGCCGTTTTGGTCGCCTTCGCCTTGGTCGTCTTGATACCGCCCTTGGCGATGCGCTCCGCAATGAGGAGAAGCGCATCTTCCAGCGTCACCGCCGCGGGGTCCTTGCCCTTCGGCAGCGTCGCGTTGACCTTGCCCCAGTTGACGTAAGGACCGTATTTGCCGTCGCGGACGGTGATAGCCCCGCCATCCGGGTGGTCGCCGATCTCCTTCAGAGCCGCTGCCGCGGTGCGACCGCGGCCACCAGGCCCCTTCGACTGTTTGTCGGCGAGCACGGAGACGGCGCGGTTGAGACCGATCGAGAAGACGTCCTCGATCGAATCGACATTCGCATAGGTACCGTCATGCAGGATGAACGGTCCGTAGCGGCCGAGGCCGGAGGAGATCATCTTGCCGGTTTCCGGATGGGCACCGATGTCGCGCGGCAAGGAGAGAAGCGCCAGCGCCTTCTCGTGATCGATGGTCGCCGGTGTCCAGCCCTTGGGCAGGCTCGAACGCTTGGCTTCCTTGCCGTCGCCGCGCTGGACATAAGGCCCGAAACGACCGGAGCGCAGGGTGATTTCCTCGCCGGTGTGCGGATCCTTGCCGAGCGACTGCGGTTCGTTCGATACGGAAGCCTCGTCGCCGCCGTTGCTGTCGGAGGAGAGCTGTCGGGTGAAGTTGCATTCCGGATAGTTCGAGCAGCCGACGAAGGCGCCGTATTTGCCGAGCTTCAGCGACAGCTTGCCGGTGCCGCAGACTTGGCAGATGCGCGGATCGCTGCCGTCCTCGCGCTTCGGGAAGACCAGCGGTGCCAGCTCTTCGTTCAAGGCATCGAGAACGTTGGTGACGCGAAGTTCCTTGGTGTCCTCGATCTGAGCGAAGAAGTCCTTCCAGAAATCGCGAAGAACATCCTTCCAGTTCAGCTCACCGGCGGAAATCTGGTCGAGCTTTTCTTCCAGCGACGCCGTGAAATCATATTCGACGTAGCGCGAGAAGAAGCTCTCGAGAAAGGCCGTCACCAGGCGGCCCTTGGCCTCCGGGATCAGCTTGCGCTTGTCGATGGTCACATATTCGCGGTCCCGCAATGTGGCGAGCGTCGCGGCATAGGTGGAAGGACGGCCGATACCGAGTTCTTCCATCTTCTTGATCAGTGTCGCTTCCGAATAGCGCGGTGGCGGCTCGGTGAAGTGCTGGGTCGAGTTGACCTTCTGCTTGGCGAGGTTTTCGCGGGCGTTGATCTCGGGGAGGCGGCCATCCTCGTCGCCGTCATCGCTCTGCTCGCCGTCTTCCTTGGCGTCGGTATAGGCCGCGATGAAGCCGTCGAAGCGGATGACGGAGCCGACGGCACGAAGGCCAGCCTTCTGTCCATTGTTATCGGCAAGGATCTCGACCGTCGTGCGCTCGATCTCGGCCGATGCCATCTGGCTGGCGATACCGCGTTTCCAGATCAGGTCATAGAGGCGCAGCTGGTCGGCATCAAGGAAACGCTTCACCTGGTCGGGCGTGCGGTTGAAATCGGTGGGACGTACGGCTTCGTGCGCTTCCTGGGCATTCTTCGCCTTGGTCGAATAGAGCCTTGCCTTTTCCGGCACGTAACGGCTGCCGAACTGACTGCCGATCGCACTGCGGGCTGCATCGATGGCTTCCGCGGCCATCTGCACGCCATCGGTACGCATGTAGGTGATCAGACCCACTGTCTCGCCGCCGAGATCGACACCCTCGTAGAGCTTCTGCGCCACCTGCATGGTGCGGGACGCGGAAAAGCCGAGCTTGGAGGAGGCCGCCTGCTGCAGGGTCGACGTGGTGAAGGGCGGCGATGGGTTGCGCTTGACCGGCTTCGCCTCGATGCTTTCGACCACGTAAGCAGCACCTTCGAGCAGGGCCTTGAGCTTGCCGGCATCCTCGCCATTGGTAACGGAACGGGGCTGTAGCCGCCTGCCTTCGGCCGATACCAGCCGTGCCTCGAATTCATCGCCGCGCGGCGTCTTCAGGAGCGCCGAGAGGTTCCAGTACTCTTCCGAAACGAAGCGCTCGATTTCGGATTCCCGGTCGCAGACAAGGCGCAGAGCGACGGACTGTACGCGGCCAGCCGAACGGGCACCCGGCAGCTTGCGCCAGAGAACCGGCGACAGGTTGAAGCCGACGAGATAGTCGAGCGCGCGGCGGGCCAGGTAGGCATCGACCAGCGGTACGTCGATATCGCGCGGATTGGCCATGGCATCGAGCACGGCCTTCTTGGTGATGGCGTTGAAGACAACGCGGCTTACCGGCTTGTCGCCGATCAGCTTCTTCTTTTTCAGAAGATCGAGCACGTGCCAGGAAATCGCTTCTCCCTCGCGATCCGGGTCGGTTGCAAGAATGAGGCCGTCCGAGGTCTTCAAGGCATCGCCGATGTCCTTCATGCGTTTGGCGGACGAGCTGTCCACCTCCCACAGCATGGCGAAATCGTCATCCGGCAGGACGGAACCGTCCTTGGCCGGCAAGTCGCGGACGTGGCCGAAGGAGGCAAGCACCTTGTAGCCTGGCCCGAGATACTTGTTGATGGTCTTCGCCTTTGCGGGCGATTCCACGACGACAACATTCATGGTCATATTCTTAGAGCAACCGTTCAAAGCTGTGCCATGCCGGGAAGAGGCGGCACAATGGGAAATATCGAAGCCCCGACATGGACAGGGATTCGCCTGCGGTCAAGTGCCGGGCTGAAAATAAGCCTATACAGCGCTATGCAACCCATGGGAGATTTTGTACGTATTGCAATTAGAGATAAATGCGTTATCGTCTTTGAAGTGTAATCGACCTGGCTGGAAAGAGGCCGAACGGGAGCTTTCAGCCTTCCGATGCGCGCGGCGGCGATGTCACAACCGAAGGGCGTTGAACTGGGTTCCGCTCGGGCATATGCGCCCTGTTTGCGGGCGGAGTTGAATGCACAGCAGGGAAAACCGATGATTCCGAATTCACCCGGCGCCGGCAAGAGAGACGCTCAGACACGTGACAAGATCATCTATATCCGGCAGATCTGGGCGAACTGCGTGGTGTCGCCAGCAACGAGGGCGCTGACATGTTGTGTTACCTGATCGAGATGGCCTTCGTCGAGGCCGGCGACATCCTGTCGGGCAAGCGGCAGCTGTCATTCGCCAATGGCGAGCGAAACAAGGCCGCCGGGATGCCGGTGAAGCCGTCCGGCAAGATCCAGTTCTAAAAGGACGAGGTAGACGGCCGACGCGGAAAGGCCGGTGTGGCCGATGATGTCGTCGATCTCGACGGGCGTTGGCCCAAGCGCATCGGTGATCCGCACGCGATCATTCTCATTCGGCGGCGGCGCCATCGGCTTGGCATCATGTTCGCCCGGTTCCTCCGCCTGCGGCGGCGTGAAAAGGTCGATACGGCTAAGGGGCGCCAGTGCTTGCAGGAATCCTGCGCTTCCGTCGTTACGATCGCCCCCTCCTTCAGGAGACCATTGGTGCCGTGGCAGCGCGGATCGAGCGGCGAGCCGGGCACGGCAAAGACCAGCCTGCCGAAATCGGCGGCATAGCGCACAGTAATCAGCGAGCCGGAGCGGGAGGCTGCCTCGACCACGGCAAGCCCGAGGCGGCGATCAAGCGGTTGCGGCGTGGAAAATCACGGGCACGCGGTTCCCAGCCGAACGGCATCTCGCTGATTGCCAGGCCATTGCCTTCGGTGATCTCGTCCAGCAGACCGCTATTTTCGGGCGGATGGGGCTGGTCGAGACCGCCGGCAAGCGCCGCGATCGTGCCCGTGTCGAGGCTGGCGCGATGTGCCGCCGTATCGATGCCGCGGGCGAGCCCCGACATAATAATGGAGTAGCCCGCACGGCCGACGTCGCGCGCGATCATCGCGGCAGATTTGGTGCCGCTGATCGAGGCGTTGCGCGAACCGACGATGCCGAGCGAGGGCACGGTGCCGATGGCCGGATTGCCCTTGACGGCGAAGAGGGGCGGTGCGTCGTCGATCTGGCGCAGGGCCTGCGGATAGTCGGGCTCCCCGATGCCAAGGAAACGGGCGCCGAAACGATGGGCGCTAGCCAGCTCCTTTTCCGCTTCGGCCACGGTGGCGACACGGATCGCGCGGGTGGAGCCGCCGCCGCGCGACAGTTCGGGCAGCATTTCGAGCGCCGTTTCGGCGGAGCCGAAATGATTGATGAGATCACGAAACGTCACGGGCCGACATTGTCGCTGCGGATCAGCCTCAGCCAGGCAATCCGTTGTCGTTCTGTCAGCGCAATCCCGTTTCGTCCCGCGCTGGCGTTCGATATGCGGTCCTATCCCTTCTGCCCGATCTTGCTTTCCGTTCCGGCCAGCAACCGCTGAATATTTGCCCTATGCTTGATCCAGGTGATGATGGTCATCACCACGAAGAGCAGGCTGATTTTCCCGTATCCTGAAACCAGCAGTACAACCGGAACGACGAGCGTTGCAACCAGTGCCGAAAGGGAGGAGTAGCGTGTCAATCTGGCCATAGCGAGCCAGACGGCGGAAAAGACGAGAACGATGATCGGTGCGAGCCCGAGCAGTACGCCGATATAGGTCGCAATACCCTTGCCCCCCTTGAACCCGAGCCAGACGGGAAAGAGATGGCCGAGGAACGCGGCAAAGCCGGCGGCGATGCCGGCTTCGATCCCCCAGCGTGAAGCGATTGCCGCTGCGGCAGTTCCCTTCAGGGCATCAAGCAGCAAAGTGGCGGCAGCGAGTTTCCTGTTGCCGGTGCGCAGAACATTGGTCGCGCCGATATTGCCGGAGCCGATTTTGCGGACATCGCCAAGGCCGGCCATGCGGGTCAGGATGAGGCCGAAGGGGATGGACCCAAGCAGATAGCCGAAGACCATGCAGCCCAGCGTCGACGCCAGCCCGAGTTGCCAGACAAAAAGTTCCACCGGTTCCCCTCCCGTGGTCCGTCTCGCCTAGATGGCGTGGACCAATTTTCCCGCAACATAAGTTTGAACCGCCCGGCCGGTAAAGCGCGCATTTTCGAACGGCGTGTTTTTCGAACGGGACACGATGGCGTCTTTCGAGACGATCCAGGGTTCGTCGAGATCGATCAGCGTGATGTCGGCCTTGGCGCCCGGTTTCAAAGTTCCGGCGTCGAGGCCGAAGATCTGGGCGGGACGCGTGGACAGGGCATCGATCAGGCGCAGCAGCGGCACGTCGCCGCTGTGATAGAGGCGTAAGGCGGCGGCCAGCATCGTCTCCAGACCGATCGCGCCGTCGGCGGCATCGGCGAAGGGCAGCCGCTTGGTATCGACATCCTGCGGATCGTGCGAGGAGACGATGATATCGATCGTACCGTCGGCAAGCGCCTGGACCATCGCCACCCGGTCGTCTTCACCGCGCAGTGGCGGCGAGAGCTTGAAGAAGGTGCGGTATTCGCCGATGTCGTTCTCGTTCAGCGTCAGGTGATTGATCGAGATGCCGCAGGTGACATTGGTGCCGCGCTTGCGGGCAGTTGCAATCGCCTCGGCGGATTCGGGCAGGGAAATCTTGGCGGCGTGATAGGCGGCCTTGGTCAGGCCGGCGATGCGCAGATCGCGCTCGAGCGGGATAATCTCGGCTTCGCGCGGTACGCCGGAAAGGCCGAGCCAGCTGGCGAGCAGCCCTTCGTTCATCACGCCGTCGGCGCCCAGATACTTGTCACGGGTTTCAAGCGCGATGACGGCGCCGAATTCGCGGGCGTAGGTCATGGCGCGGCGAAGGACGAGCGTGTCGTGCACCGGCCGGCGGCCGTTGGTGAAGCAGACGGCCCCGGCTTCGCGCAGCAGGCCGAACTCGGTCATCTCCTCGCCGTCGAGATGCTTGGTCAGCGCCGCCGCGGGATAGACATTGACCAGCGCCTTGTCGCGCGCCGTCTTCTGCACGAACTGGACCAGGGCGATGTCGTCGATGACCGGATCGGTATCCGGCATGGTGATGATCGAGGTGACGCCGCCAGCGGCGGCTGCGCGCGAGGCGGATTCGATGGTTTCGCGATATTCGCCGCCGGGTTCGCCGACGAAGACGCGGGCATCGACCAGGCCAGGGACCGCGACGAGGCCGCTGCAATCCTTGACTTCGGCACTTTTCGGAGCGCCCTGGGCGCTCTTGCCAGCAGCGAGGATAACGCCGTTTTCGACGATGATCGTGCCTGTCTCGTCGAGGCCGCGCGAAGGGTCGATGATGCGGAGGTTTTTCAGGGCGAGGGAATTGGTCATGCGCGCGGCCCCTGGTTCTGCGAGAGAAGAAGCGTTTCCATCACCGCCATGCGCACCGCGACCCCCATTTCCACCTGTTGCTCGATCACGCTCTGCGGCCCGTCGGCGATCTCCGAGGCGATCTCGACGCCGCGGTTCATTGGGCCGGGGTGCATGACAAGCGCATCGTCCTTGGCAGCTTTCAGCTTTTCAGCGTCGAGCCCGTAATAGCGGAAATATTCGCGCACCGAGGGCACGAAGGAGCCGGCCATGCGCTCGCGTTGCAGACGCAGCATCATCACCACATCGGCGTCCTTTAGCCCTTCTTCCATCGAGTGATAGACCTCGGCGCCCATATCGGCGATGCCGGAGGGCAGAAGCGTCGCAGGGGCGACGACGCGAACGCGGGCGCCCATCTGGTTCAGAAGCAGGATGTTGGAGCGGGCGACGCGCGAATGCAGCACGTCGCCGCAGATGGCGACGATGATGCGCGAGAGCTTGCCCTTCGCGCGGCGGATCGTCAGCGCGTCGAGCAGCGCCTGCGTCGGATGCTCGTGCTGGCCATCGCCGGCATTGACGACGGAGCAGGAGACCTTCTGCGCGAGCAGAGCAGCGGCCCCGGCTGAGGAGTGGCGCACGACCAGCACGTCGGGATGCATCGCATTCAGCGTCATCGCCGTGTCGATCAGCGTTTCGCCCTTCTTCACCGAGGAATTGCTGACCGACATGTTCATGACGTCGGCGCCGAGGCGTTTGCCGGCAAGCTCGAAGGAGGATTGCGTCCGGGTCGAGGCTTCGAAGAAGAGGTTGATCTGCGTCAGGCCGCGCAGCGTCGAGGTCTTCTTTTCTCTCTGGCGGGAAATCTTGACGGCTTCGTCGGCCCGGTCGAGCAGGAGCGTGATGTCCTGTTCCGTCAGGCCCTTGATGCCGAGCAGGTGGCGATGCGGAAAGAAATCCATGGGGAGCCGCCTCATATGGTGAAGTTGCGTGGGTCTATAATGACTGTGGGGCGAACCGGCAAGGCGGAGGCTATGCAAACAGGGCGCATTCCAGTGCTTTTGTGGCCGTTCGGGAGCTTCCCTGAAAATGTTGCGGGAAGCGGCGTTTATCCCGCCCCGGTGCTGTTCCTAAGCACAGGGACTTGGGTTAGAAACGCGACATGACTCTGAACCGAAATGAACAGAAACTCGCCGAACTGAACCAGCCAAAACCCTGGTCGGGAATCAACGCCTTCAGGTCCGATCCGCTCGTGGTCGACATTGCCGCGTCGATGCCGCGGCCTCTGCGCGATGACTTAGAGGCGCTTGGCCGCTATGCGACATCGCCGGAGGCGCAGGACCTGGCGCGCATGGCCAATGAGGGCGTGCCGAAGCTGCGCACCCACGGGCCGCGCGGCGAACGTCTCGACGTGGTCGAATTCCATCCCGCTTGGCACGCGCTGATGCGCCGTTCGATGACGTCGGGACTGCATGCCTCGGCCTGGGAAAACATCGCCGACGAGCGCGGGCGCTCGCACAAAGCGCGGGCGATCCGCTTCTATCTGACGGCGCAGCTCGAATGCGGCCATCTCTGCCCGCTGACCATGACCAGCGCCTCCGTTGCGGCGATCTCGGCGTCGCCGGCGGTTCAGAAGGAATGGGCGCCCAAAATCCTGTCGCGCAAATATGATTCGTCCAATCGCCCTTGGATGCAGAAGTCCTCGGTCACCATCGGCATGGGCATGACGGAGAAACAGGGTGGCACGGATGTGCGCGCCAATACCTCGACGGCCGAGCGGGTCGGCGAAGGCATCTATCGCTTGAACGGCCACAAATGGTTCATGTCGGCGCCGATGAGCGACGCCTTCGTGATGCTGGCGCAGACCCGCGACGGTCTCGGCTGTTTCCTTGTGCCGCGCCTCCTGGAGGACGGCTCGGCCAACGGTCTGCGGTTCCAGCGGCTGAAGGACAAGCTCGGCAATCGGTCGAACGCCTCGTCGGAGGTGGAATTCTCTGACACGTTCGGCTTCGTGCTCGGCACGCCCGACGCCGGCATCCGCACGATTCTCGACATGGTGACGCTGACGCGGCTCGATTGTGCTTTGGCCTCCGCCGGCATGATGCGCGCCTCGCTCGCCGAAGCCGTGCATCATGTGCGTGGCCGCAAGGTGTCCGGCAAGGCGCTGATCGCGCAGCCGATGATGACGCGGGTTCTGGCCGACATGGCGCTCGATGTGGCGGCGGCCAGCGCATTGTCCTTCCGTCTCGCAGAAGCCTTCGACAAGGCCCGCGACAGCGCCGAGGATGCGGCCTATGCGCGGATCATGACGCCGGTTGCCAAATACTGGAGCTGCAAGATCGCGCCCGCGCTGATCTATGAGGCGATGGAATGCCTCGGCGGCAGCGGCTATGTCGAGGAGCGCCCGATCGCCCGGCATTATCGCGAAGCGCCGGTCAATGCGATCTGGGAAGGCTCGGGCAATGTCATGGCGCTCGACGTGCTCAGGGTGCTGACACGCGGCAAGGATCTGTTCGAGCTGCTTTTCCAGGTGATCAGCCGCGATCTCGGCCCGGCTGCGAAAAAGACGGTCGACGTGCTCAGAGCGGCGATGTCGCTCTGCGAGCGCGACGAAGGGGCAGCGCGCATGCTGGTCGAACAGTTGGCGCTCGCTGCCGCCGCGGCCGAACTCTATCGGCTTGGGGCAGGGCGCATTGCCGACGCCTTCCTCGAATCCCGTCTCGCTGCGGGCTGGCGATCGACCTACGGCATGCTCGATTCGCGCTTCGATTCCGCCTACATCGTCGATCTGCTTTATCCGGCGGCGATATAGCCGGTCACGGTCAGCACCAATGGGATTGTGAAGAACGAGACGACCGTCTGCACGGTGGCGACAGCCGCATAGAGCGGCGCATCGCCACCCATCTGCTTGGCGAGCAGATAGCCGTTCATCGCCGTCGGCACACTGGCGCCAAGCGCGATCACCAGCAGGCTGTCGCCGCGAATACCGAAAGCATAGGCCGTGCCGACCATGAAGACCGGCATGACGATCAACTTTAGAAAGACGGCGAGAAGGGCGACAAGGCTCGGCCGCAGCGCGTCCGAAACCTTGAGGCCTGCACCGACCATGACGAGGCCAAGGCTGAGGGACGCGGCGGCCAGCATCTCGATGGCGTTCAGCACCGGTCCGTAGACCGCAATCCCCAAAACGTTCAGCACGATGCCGAGCGCCGAGGCGACGATCAGCGGATTGGTGGCGATCTTGAACGCGAAGAACCTCAGCCCCTTCGGCCCGCCGTTGAAGCCGATGAGAACACCGACATTGTAAAGATTGATCGGGATGATCACCAGGGTCATGACCAGCGCCGTCAGGCTGAGGCCGAGCGGCCCGTACAGCTTCTGCGCGATGGCGAGCGCCATGAAGCCGTTCCAGCGTGTCGCCGTCTGGAAGATGGAGGTGAAGGCGGCGGACGAGACGTGGCGGGCACGAAGCATCGGCCAGAGCAACAGCAGCGCGGCCGACATCAGCGTGACGCTGCCGATCGTCGCCAGCGCCGTTGCATCCGTCTTCATGCCGGCAAAATCGGCTGTCGCCAGCGTCGAGAACAGAAGGGCAGGGAACAGGACGTAGTAACCGAGCTGCTCCAATCCTTCCCAGAGCGTGATGTCGACCAGCGGCGAACGCTTCAACCAGACGCCCAGCGACACGAGCAGGAAGATCGGCAGGATGCTTTCGAAGATGATCGTCATGAAGGGGCCTGAAGGAGGGAGAGACCCATCGATAGACCCTTGTCCACAGGACGGCAACCGCGTCGCGCGGAAATTAACCTTAACGGATGGTTTACGTTGCGTGGTTGGGGTTAAGGGGCAAGAGTGAGGCGCGAAGAAGAATTTAATGATTTCCAGAATGGAGCACGTTCGGTGAGAACTGGCTTGACGATCATCATGATGATGTTTTTTGCGAGCCTCGCGCTCGATCTGACGATCCCCGCCGTCATTCTGGTCGGCGCCATGGCGCTCGACTGGGCATCGTTGCAGCTCAAGCGCGGCGTGATGATTGAGGGGAGAGCGACATGAAATGGTTCCTGATCCTCTGGGCCTGCCCCGTCATCCTGCTCACCGGCTGGTACGGCCTTTCCTACTACGACATGAGCTTCGGCATCTTCATGCTGACCCGCCAGGCCCATGATCTCGTCTTCGCCGTCTACGGCCACGTGCTCGGCCTTCCGCCGGAAACTATCCCGCCGCTTGTCGCCCGCGCCATCGCCTTCGACAGCTTGGTTGTCTTTGCGATCATCGCTTTCCGCAAACGCCGCGAGATTCGCGCCTGGTACAACAGCCGCTTTCCGGCCGTTCAGTCTGCCGAATCCTCAGCTGCGTCCTTCGCCAACGACGTCAATCTGTCGAGCGCCCCTTGAAGAATGAAGGAGGCGGCGGCCGAATCAATCCGGTCGGCGCGTTTCTTTCGAGAGACATCCATCTCGATCAGCACCCGTTCCGCCGCCACCGTCGAAAGCCGTTCGTCCCAATAGACGAAGGGGATGTCGGTCCTCTGCGCCATATTGCGCACGAACGCCTTGGTTGCCTGGGCGCGCGGGCCTTCGGAACCATCCATGTTGATCGGCAGCCCGATGACGAAGGCAGCGATCCTCTCCTTGGCCGCCATGGCGAGCAGCGCTTCGGCGTCGATGCCGAACTTCACCCGCTTGATCACTTCGCGCGGCGTCGCAAATCGCCGGCCGAGATCAGAGACGGAAATGCCGATGGTCTTGGTGCCGAGGTCGAGGCCGCCGATCGCCTGGCCGGGCAGGAGGGTGGATGCGAGTTCGTCTATGGTGAGAACAGCCATGTGATTTGCCGATTCGGTCTTTAAGGACTAGTCGGCAGATCCATATCCGCATCCAGCCGACAAATCACCAAGGAGTATTTTCATGAAGATCAAATGGCTCGGGCATTCCGCCTTTCACATGGAAACCGCCAGGGCGAAAATCCTGATCGATCCGTTCTTCACCGGCAATCCGTCCTTTGACGAATCGACGCGCAAGGATGCGGCGGCCGGACTGACCCATATCCTCCTCACCCACGGCCACGGCGACCATGTCGGCGATACGATCGCGCTCGCCAAGGAGACCGGTGCGACCGTTGTCGCCAACGCCGATCTGGCGGCCTGGCTCGGCTCGCGCGGCGTCAAGGCGCTGGAAATGGGCAATACCGGCGGCACCATTCACCTCGATGGCTTCTCGACCACCTTCGTCAATGCGCTCCATTCGTCGGCGCAGATCACTGAAGACGGCGTCTCGCACTCACTTGGCAACGCAAACGGGCTGGTCCTCCATTTCGAAGACGAGCCGACGCTTTACCACATGGGTGACACCGACATCTTTTCAGACATGGCGCTCATCAACGAGCTCCACCAGCCGGAAATCGGCCTCGTGCCGATCGGCGATCGCTTCACCATGGGCGGAGCCGTGGCCGCGCTCGCTTGCCAGCGCTTCTTCAAGTTCGGCACGGTTATCCCCTGCCACTACGGCTCGTTCGGCATCATCGACCAGACGGCCGACACGTTCGTCGCGGCAATGGACGGCGGAGAGGCGAAGGTCGAGGTCCCTGCCGTCGGCGGTACCGTCTCGTTCTAACCTCTTCTACCCCGCGGAAATGCTCGACGAGGTACGCAACGGGGCGATTCCCCCGTTGCGTGGCGGATGCTTGGTCATTATAGCGGGTAGGAAATTTCGTACTCGGAGAATATCCATGTCAGTTGATCTCGCCACCGTGAAGCGCGTCGCGCGCCTTGCCCGCATTGCCGTCAGCGAACAGGATGCGCAGCGCATGACCGGCGAGCTGAACGGCATCCTCGGTTTTGTCGAGCAGCTCTCCGAGGTGAATGTCGACGGCGTCGAGCCGATGACCTCGGTGACGCCGATGGAGATGAAGAAGCGGGCGGACGTGGTCACCGATGGCAGCAAGGCGGACGATATCGTCGCCAATGCACCGAACGAGGACCGCAATTTCTTCCTCGTCCCGAAAGTGGTCGAATAAGCCCTTCGCCGCCGCCCGAACGTCTCTGATTTTGAAAGCCTGCCATGACCGACCTGACCCGCCTGACTATCGCTGAAGCGCGCAGCAAGCTTAGCTCCAAGGACATCACCGCCGTCGAACTGACGGAGGCCTATATTGGTGCGATCGAGTCAGCCAATGGCGCTCTGAACGCCTATGTCGTCACGACGCCTGACAAGGCCCGCGACATGGCGAAGGCCTCGGACGCCCGTATCGCCGCCGGCAAGGCTGGCGCGCTCGAAGGCATTCCGCTGGGGATCAAGGACCTGTTCGGCACCGAAGGGATCCACACCCAGGCCTGCAGCCATATCCTCGACGGTTTCAAGCCGCGCTACGAATCGACCGTTACCCAGAACCTCTGGAACGACGGCGCCGTCATGCTCGGCAAGCTCAACATGGACGAGTTCGCCATGGGCTCGTCGAACGAGAGCTCCTATTACGGGCCGGTGAAGAACCCGTGGCGCGCCAAGGGCTCGAACCTTGATCTGGTTCCGGGCGGCTCTTCCGGCGGTTCGGCTGCAGCCGTGGCAGCATTCCTCTGCGCCGGCGCGACGGCGACCGATACCGGCGGCTCGATCCGCCAGCCGGCCGCCTTCACCGGTACCGTCGGCATCAAGCCGACCTATGGCCGCTGCTCGCGCTGGGGCATCGTCGCCTTCGCATCCTCGCTCGATCAGGCCGGCCCGATCGCCCGCGACGTGCGCGATGCGGCGATCCTGCTCAAGTCCATGGCGAGCGTCGATGCGAAGGACACCACGTCCGTCGATCTGCCGGTGCCGGACTACGAAGCCTCGCTCGGCCAGTCGCTGAAGGGCATGAAGATCGGCATCCCGAAGGAATACCGCGTCGACGGCATGCCGGAGGAGATCGAGACGCTCTGGCAAAAGGGTATCGCCTGGCTGAAGGACGCCGGTGCCGAGATCGTCGATATCAGCCTGCCTCACACCAAATACGCGCTTCCGGCCTATTACATCGTCGCTCCGGCCGAGGCCTCGTCCAACCTTGCCCGTTATGACGGTGTTCGCTACGGCCTGCGCGTCGACGGCAAGGATATCGCCGACATGTACGAGAAGACCCGCGCCGCCGGTTTCGGCCAGGAAGTCAAGCGCCGCATCATGATCGGCACCTACGTGCTGTCGGCCGGGTACTACGACGCCTACTATCTGCAGGCCCAGAAGGTCCGCACGCTGATCAAGCGCGATTTCGAGCTTGCCTTCCACGCCGGCGTCGATGCGATCCTGACGCCTGCGACACCGTCCTCGGCCTTCGGCATCGCCGACGAGGACCTGGCCTCCGATCCGGTGAAGATGTACCTGAACGACATCTTCACGGTGACGGTGAACATGGCCGGTCTTCCGGGCATTGCTGTTCCCGCTGGCCTCGACCACAAGGGCCTGCCGCTCGGTCTTCAGCTGATCGGCAAGCCGTTCGAGGAGGAGACCCTGTTCAAGACGGCGCATGTCATCGAGCAGGCGGCCGGAAAATTCTCGCCCGCCAAGTGGTGGTGAAATCTGGTTTCCGTCTTCGTGACATGGCTGTCTCGGATGCCGAGGCGGTTGCGCGGGTAGGATTTGAGGCTTGGAAGTCGAACCGCGTTCACCAGCGCTGGTATGTTGAGGATATCGAAACGCGTGTTGAAGAGGGCTTCTTGACGTTTGCCAGAAGGCCGGATGCGGAAGTTGTCGTGGCCTTCGCGGCAAGTGAAGTTGTCGGTTGGGGAGCCCGCGACAGTCGCGAGCATCCCGGCGACCGGGCACGCGGCTGGGACTATATCTCGGATATCTGGGTTGCGCCGCACTGGCAGGGCAACGGCGTCGGCTCGGCGCTGATTGGCGAGTTGCTCGTCAGGATGCGCTTTGAAAATTTGGGTGTCGCGAGCATCGAAGCCGATGCGTCCAACGCGGCGGCTCTTTCTCTTTACAAAAGACGGGGTTTTGCGGAGATCTGGCGAGGCACGGATTTTTCTCCGTCGCTGGGATTGGATCAGGCCAAGGTACGTCTGGAAAAAGCGTTGCTGTGATGCTCTACTTGCGGCGGAAAGGACACGTCGCATGATGATCGTCCGCCTTGCGCGCGAAGATGAAGTTCCAGCCCTTGCGGCCATCGGGCTCGAAGCCTGGGAGAAGGCCGTCTCCGGCGTTGCCGATGCGCAAACGATGCGCCGTGTGGCGGAACTGGCGTTCCTTTCCTTCCTGCGCTCCAAGTGGTTTTCGGTCAGCGTCATCGAGTTCGGCGGTGAAGCCTCCGGCTGGGCCGCGCGCGAAGACAATGACGGCCATATCTCCGATCTCTGGATAAGGCCTGCAGTGCAACGGAACGGCCTTGGCTCTGTCCTGCTGGCCGAACTGGAGCGCCGTATTCTCGCTGATGGGTTCGAAGCGGCCGTCATCAAGACCCATTCGCAAAATGTCCCGGCAATCGGCTTCTTCCGCAAGCACGGATATTCGATCAGCTGGCTTTCGACGGCCTATGCGCCAAAACTCGACAGGGACGTCGAGTCCGTCGGGATGAGCAAGTCGCTGGAAGAGCCTGCTGCCCAATCGGGCCAGCAGTGGTTTTGAGCTGAACGGCAGCGTATCACCTTGTTTTGAAATCCGGCGAGAGCGGCAATTCGCTCTCGCCGGTATTTTCCTGTCAGCGGTTGTTCAACTGCGCACGCACGAGCACGAGGCCGCGTTGAGTGATCCGGTAGGGCTTGCCGCCGGATGATGAGATTGCCTTCTTTCTTTTCAGCTTGCGGAACATCTCCAGACCGAAGCCCGGGTAAAGCCAACCGTCGCGGGTGAAGCAACGGGCACCGTCGATCGACTTGCCGTCCGAGCGGATGATTTCGATGCAGCCGCCCTGGGCCATGAGGTGAAGAATACGCTGTTCGTCGCGTGAAATGTCCATTGATGGTGAGATCCGAGAGGCGTTCGGTTGAACGCATGAAAACGGGTCTGGCGTTCTGTCGAACGTCAGGGCTTCGTTTTCCGGCCCGTGCGCGCAAAGAAACTTGCGGGCAGGGCCCTCAGGCAATCTCAGACAAGGAGAACATCAAAACTCCATAAGGACGGCCGCTTTTTAAGCGAAAGACGACAACGTCGTCAAGAATGCGCGGCTGCGAACATCAGCGACTGATGCGCCCCGAGGCCGGCCATGACACCATCGGCGGAGGCCAACGTGATGTTGCCAAAGGCGCGGGCGATGTCTCCGGCGGCATAGATGCCTGCCACGCTGGTCGCCTTCGATACATCCGTGGCGATGATTTTTCCGGCAGGCGTTTCTTCCAGCGCGCAACCGAAATTTTCAGCAATGGAGCCGCGAATATGCATGTCCGGTCCGACGAACAGCGCCCTGACCTCGAAGTCCCGTCCATTCGCCAGACATATCCGCATCATCTTGCCCGCACCGGTCTCAATCGCGCTGACAAGGCCTGCCTGCAGGCCGACTTGGCGCCTTTCCAGCAGGGCAAGCGCCGCATCGTCCGGTTCCGGCATCCCATTGGTGAACAGGGTTACGTCGCCCCAGTCGGCAACGACGGATGCCTGGTGCGCCGACATGGGATGGGTGGCCAGAACCCCTATCGGGCCGCCACCGATTTCATAGCCGTGGCAATAGGGGCAATGCAGCACCGTCTTGCCCCAACGCTCCTCCAGGCCCGGAATATCGGGCAGTCGGTCTTCCATGCCGCTTGCCAGCAGCAGCCGGCGGGCTGCGATGGGTTTTTGTCCGGCAATGCGAACGTGGAAGTCATCAATGACGCCTTCCGCAGAGTCAGCCTCTCCTTCGACGAAGGTCACGGTCGGATAGGTGGCAAGCTGAGTTCTCGCCTCGGCGAGGATTTCACGGCCAGACTTTCCGTCAAGCGCCAGCGCGCCGTGCGAATGGGCGGCGAAGCGGTTGCGCGGCTCTCCGCTGTCGATGATGGTCACTTTCCGCCGCGCCCGGGCGAGAATATAGGCTGCCGACAATCCGGCAAAACCGCCGCCGATGATGATGGCGTCCTGTTGCATCTGGTTTCCTTTCATGGCTCCGCCCGCCGGAACCTCGGAGGCGAGGTCGGATCGGGCATTCTCTCCAGTGTGGTGCAGTCAGCCGTGCTGCTTCACGGCGGCCCGGTGCTCGGCGAAGCGCCGCTTGAAATCCTCTGCAAGCGTGGCGAGGGTGACTTCACCGAGCCTTGCGATCAGCATTGCTTCGGCATTGCGAAACGCATCGTCCAGCGCATGATTGACGGCCTGCTCGACAAGACAGCCGGGGCTTTCGGTGACGTTGCCCATCTGGAACAGCATCGGCTCGCCGAGCGCTGCATAGATGTCGCGCATGGTCACCTCTTGGAGCGTGCGGGCAAGCATCCATCCGCCGCCATGACCGCGGCCGGACGTGACAAGCCCGGCCTCGCGCAGACCGGCCATGGTTCGGCGAACGACGACGGGATTGGTGTGAAGACAGGCGGAAAGCTCCTCCGAGGTCATCGGGCGATCGCGTTCTGCCATGTGAAGCAGCGCATGCAGCACTGCGGAAAGGCGGCTGTTTCGTTTCATGTAATAATAATAGTTACGAAAAGCAATGCGCGTCAAGCCATGAATGTCGTACTGCCAACCGACGCACGCAACGCCTCAGGACGGAAAGCCGTGAGTAACAAGCACCCATGGCAACGCCAGAAGCCCCACCGAAAGAACTGCGGCGTGCAAGACGAGGATCGTGATCAATCGGGTACGGAACGGTTCCTTGCGGGTCTTGTGCCGCAGAAGCCGCTGGGCGGCCCACGCTCCAATGCTGCCACCGAAAAGCGCAAGACTGAGCAATTGGCTCTCGGCGACCCGCCATGAATTCCCGCGAGCAGCTCTCTTGTCCCACCAGAAGACGCAGAACGTTATGACGTTCAGAAGGAGGAGCACGGCTGCGAGGGACAAGGTTGTCGTCATCGAACTATCTTGCCGGGAATTATTGAATAGATCGCAAACGCCCGAATCTCAGCCGTCAATGAGTCAAGCGGGATGCGACAAGCCTTGCACCCCCAAGCCAATTGTTCTACCCAGAGAAACACGATTTTAAGCTTACAGAAGAGCCTTCCATGACCCTTGTCGATGTCCGCATTTCCGATCCGAAACGCTATGTTCCAGGCGCCACCGGCGACTGGGAAATCATCGTCGGCATGGAAGTGCATGCCCAGGTGACGAGCAATTCGAAGCTGTTCTCGGGTGCGTCCACGACCTTCGGCAATGCACCGAACTCCAACGTCTCGCTCGTTGATGCCGCCATGCCCGGCATGCTGCCCGTCATCAACGAGGAATGCGTCAAGCAGGCGGTGCGCACCGGGCTTGGCCTGAAGGCGCAGATCAACAAGCGCTCGATCTTCGACCGCAAGAACTATTTCTATCCGGACCTGCCGCAGGGCTACCAGATTTCGCAGTTCAAGGACCCGATCGTCGGTGAGGGCAAGATTGTCATCTCGGTCGGCCCGGACCGCCAGGGCCAGTTCGAGGATGTCGAGATCGGCATCGAGCGGCTGCATCTGGAGCAGGATGCCGGCAAGTCGATGCACGACCAGAACCCGACCATGTCCTATGTCGACCTCAATCGCTCGGGCGTGGCGCTGATGGAAATCGTTTCCAAGCCCGACATGCGCTCGTCCGACGAGGCCAAGGCCTACATGACCAAACTGCGCTCGATCGTGCGCTATCTCGGCACCTGCGACGGTAACATGGACGAGGGCTCGATGCGCGCCGACGTCAACGTTTCGGTGCGCCGCCCGGGCGAAGGGTTCGGCACGCGCTGCGAGATCAAGAACGTCAACTCGATCCGTTTCATCGGCCAGGCGATCGAATACGAAGCCCGCCGCCAGATCGGCATTCTGGAAGATGGCGGCACGATCGATCAGGAAACCCGCCTGTTCGATCCGAACAAGGGCGAGACGCGGTCGATGCGCTCCAAGGAAGATGCACATGACTACCGCTATTTCCCGGATCCGGACCTTCTGCCGCTCGAATTCGATGACGCCTTCATCGAGGATCTGAAGGCGCATCTGCCGGAACTGCCCGACGACAAGAAGGAGCGCTTCGTGCGCGACCTCGGCCTGTCGATCTATGATGCCTCCGTACTCGTCTCGGAAAAGGCGATCGCCGACTATTTCGAGGCCGTTGCCGCCGGCCGTGACGGCAAGATCGCCGCCAACTGGGTGATCAACGACCTGCTGGGCGCCTTGAACAAAGCCGGCAAAGGCATTGAAGAAACTCCGGTTTCTCCCACCCAGCTTGGCGGTATTCTCGACCTGATCAAGTCGGAAGTTATCTCCGGCAAGATCGCCAAGGACCTGTTCGAAATCGTCTGGAACGAGGGCGGCGATCCGGCGGAACTGGTCGAATCGCGCGGCATGAAGCAGGTGACCGACACCGGCGCCATCGAAAAGGCCGTGGACGAGATCATCGCCGCGAATCCGGACCAGGTCGCCAAGGTTCAGGCGAAGCCGTCGCTCGCCGGCTGGTTCGTCGGCCAGGTGATGAAATCGACGGGTGGCAAGGCCAATCCGCAGGCCGTGCAGGCTTTGGTCAAGGCAAAGCTCGGGCTCGAGGACTAACCGGTGTTCTTCGTCCGCTCAGCTTCGGAGCGCGATCTTGCCAGGGTGAGCGCGCTTCTCAGCGAAACATGGCACGCCACCTATGACACCCTTTATGGCGTTGAAAAGGTCGCGCAGCTGACGGCGAGATGGCATTCGGTGCCGGCGCTGAAGGCAAGGCTTTCCCGCAAGAATGCTGAGTTCGTGGTAGCGGACAACGGCAAGGATATTGGCGGCATGGGCTTTGCTGCGATGTCGGAAACCCTCAAGAAGGGCGCGGTCCTGCATCAGCTCTATGTCCTGCCGAAATTCCAGCGCCAGGGCATCGGCCGCGACATGTTCGCCGAACTCGAAACCTGCTTTCCCGACGCCGAGTTCATGCAGCTCGAAGTGGAGCCCGAGAACCACGCGGCCGTGGCCTTCTATGAAGCACACGGTTTCGTGAAAATCGGCGAGACGGCCAATTGCGGCGACGGCCAATCGGGCATTCCCGCGATCATCATGGAAAAGCCGCTCGGCTGAGCAGACAGCAAACGCAGCGGGAATCTGACAATGCACGGAACAAAACTTCAAATATCGATAAGGAAGGCAAAGCGGGACGATCTGCCCGATATCATTTCGCTGTTCGCATCCGATGTGCTGGGCGGTCACGGCGATACCAGCGAACCGGATGCCTACTCCGATTATCTCGCGGCATTCGAGCGCATCGCGGCGGCGCCCAACGAAGCGCTCTATGTCGCTGAGCTCGACGGCGAAGTCGTCGGCACGTTCCAGACGACCGTCCTGACCAGCCTTGTCGGTCGCGGCAGCTCGAACATGATGATCGAGGCGGTGCAGACCCGGCAGGAGATGCGGGGAAAGGGGATCGGCGAGATGATGATGCATTTCGCCATCGGCGAGGCCCGCCGCCAAGGCCTTTCCAAAGTGCAATTGACCTCGAACAAGGACCGCCGGGACGCGCATCGGTTCTATGAACGGGTCGGCTTCGAACCTTCTCACCTCGGCTTCAAGATGCGTTTGAAATGACGCTGCGGCAACGGAATCACTGGACATTGAACAGGCTGCGCGGCATAAGCGGAACAGCACTCTAGGATATCCCGCGCGGTTGTTTGGCGCGGTCAAGGACGGACATCATGAAGTCTCTGTTGCAGATTTTTACCTGGTGGAATGGACAGACGATCGGCACGCGCTTTCATACCTGGCGCTTCGGCAAGCGGGTCGGCGAAGATACTGCCGGTAACGTCTATTACGAGGGTGGCAAGGACTCCGAAGGCCGCACCCGCCGCTGGGTGATTTACAACGGTTATGCCGATGCTTCCGCCATTCCGCCGGGCTGGCATGGCTGGATGCATCACCGCACCGACGTTTCGCCCGCCGACGAAAACTATCAGCCACGCGAATGGCAGAAGCCGCATCGCGTGAACGGCACCGGCACGGCGGATGCCTATCGTCCCCAGGGCTCGATCAGCAATAACGGCGAGCGTCCGCGCGTAACCGGCGATTATGATGCCTGGACACCACGTTCCTGAGCCGAATTTTTAAGGCGAGGCCTTTCCTGACTTTCGATTGCACCCGGGGCACCATGCCTCGGCCACATTTCATGTTTAGCGCCTGATACCCGGTACTTTGATCGGGATCGCGCGGGAGACGGGCGTAAATGGTAGTTTTAAATCAGCGAATTGAGATGTGCCGGGCCTTTGCAGCGGCTGCCCTGTTCGCGATTGCCGGTGCCTCGCTTCTGTCCATGACCGCTGCTGCTGAGGCTGCGCGGATCACCAATCCGGTCGCAGTCTTTTCAGGCATCGACAAGATCACCGGCCGCATCACTACCTTTGACGTCTATATCGGCGAGACCGTCCAGTTCGGCGCCCTGCAGGTGACACCGCGCGTCTGCTACAGCCGCGACGATACCGAGGCGCCGAAGACCGACACCTTCGTCGAAGTCGACGAGATCACCCTCGACCGCAAGATCCGCCGCATCTTCACCGGCTGGATGTTTGCTGACAGCCCAGGCCTGAACGCCGTCGAACATCCGGTCTATGACGTCTGGCTGAACAGCTGCAAGGCAAAGTCCGACCTGCCGCCACCGGACGCCGCGGCCAACCAGTAGACAAAGTCCCGATTTTCAGAATTTGATGTGCGGCGAGGCGATGGCGCGCGCCAGCATCTTTTCGTAGCGCGCTTTGGGCACGTCGATGGCGCCGAAGCTTTTCAGATGTTCGGTGGTGAATTGCGTGTCGAGCAGCGTGAAGCCGCGCTTGCGCAGGCGCTCGACCAGATGGACGAGGCAGATCTTCGAGGCGTCCGTGCGGCGCGAGAACATGCTTTCGCCGAAGAAGGCCGAGCCAAGCGAAACCCCATAGAGCCCTCCGACCAGTTCGTCACCCTGCCATGCTTCCACGGAGTGTGCGTGTCCCATGCCGTGCAGCGTCGCATAGAGCGAGCGGATTTTGGCGTTGATCCAGGTTGTCGGGCGGTCCGGGGCAGGCGCCGCGCACCCTTCCATGACCTCTTCGAAGGCCGTGTCGTAGCGGATATCGAAGGGTGCACGCCTTACCTTTTTCGCGAGGCTTTTCGAAATGTGGAAGTTATCGAGCGGGATGATGCCACGCAGTTCCGGCTCGACCCAGAAAAGCTCCGGGTCGTCGGCGGAATCGGCCATTGGGAACAGGCCGATGGAATAGGCCCGCAACAGCAAGTCCGGGGTGATGTCCGGCTGCCGGCTGCGGGGTCCTTTCATTCAAAACCTCATTCGGACGGCTGGGCCAGATAGTGCTCCAGCCAGTGGATGTCGTAATCGCCGTTGGCGATGTCCTGATTGTTGATCAGGTCCTGGAACAGCGGCAGCGTCGTCTTGATGCCGTCGATGACGAATTCGTCCAGCACGCGGCGCAGGCGCATCATGCATTCGACGCGGGTACGTCCATGCACGATCAGCTTGCCGATCAGGCTATCGTAGTAGGGCGGGATCCGGTAGCCCTGATAGGCGCCGGAATCAACGCGCACGCCAAGACCGCCGGGCGCATGGAAATGCGTGATCGTGCCGGGCGAGGGCACGAAAGTACGTGGGTCCTCGGCATTGATGCGGCATTCGATGGCATGGCCGGAGAAGACCACCTCTTCCTGTGTCACCGACAGGCCGGCGCCGGAAGCGACGCGGATCTGCTCGTGGACAAGGTCGATGCCAGTGATAGCCTCGGTGATCGGGTGTTCCACCTGCAGGCGGGTGTTCATCTCGATGAAGTAGAACTCACCGTTCTCATAGAGGAACTCGATGGTGCCGGCGCCGCGATATTTCAGCTTGCGCATGGCGTCGGCGCAGACTTCGCCGATCTTCATCCGCTGCTCGACGTTGAGCGCGGGGGAGTTGGCTTCCTCCCAGACCTTCTGGTGGCGGCGCTGCAGCGAGCAGTCGCGCTCGCCGAGATGGATGGCATTACCTTCACCGTCGCCGATGACCTGGATTTCGATATGGCGCGGCTTGCCAAGGTATTTTTCCATGTAGACGGCGTCGTTGCCGAACGCAGCCAGAGCCTCCGAACGGGCAGTGGAAACGGCTTCGGACAGATCGTCCTCGCTACGGGCCACCTTCATGCCGCGTCCGCCGCCACCGGCCGTCGCCTTGATCAGCACCGGGAAGCCGATTTCGCGGGCGATAGTCAGCGCGTTCTCCGGCTTTACCTCACCGGCGGAGCCGGGAACGACGGGAATGCCAAGGGACTTGGCGGTCTCCTTCGCCGTAATCTTGTCGCCCATGATGCGGATGTGATCGGCGGTCGGGCCGATGAAGGTGATGCCATGCGCGTCGAGAATATCGGCGAACTTGGCATTCTCCGACAGGAAGCCATAGCCCGGATGCACGGCATCGGCGCCGGTGATCTCGCATGCCGCGACGATCTGATGGATGTTCAGATAGCTGTCGCGCGATGGCGGCGGGCCGATGCAAACGCTCTCGTCGGCAAGGCGGACATGCATTGCATCGGCGTCGGCCGTGGAGTGGACGGCAACTGTCGCAATTCCGAGTTCCTTGCACGCACGCAGGACCCGAAGGGCGATTTCGCCGCGATTGGCGATGAGGATCTTGGAAATCATCTGTGATGGCCTATTCGATGATGATCAGCGCTTCGCCGTATTCGACCGGCGCGCCGTCTTCAACGAGGATTTCGACCACGCGACCGGAACGCGGCGCGGGAATCTGGTTCATCGTCTTCATGGCTTCGATGATCAGGATGGTCTGGCCTTCCTTGACCGTGGCGCCGGCTTCGACGAAGGGGCGCGAACCCGGAGCGGGCGACAGGTAGGCGGTGCCCACCATCGGCGCGGTGACGGCGTTCTTCGAGGCCCTTGCGCTCTCCGCAGCAGTGGCCTGGGCCACAGCGGCTGAAGCAGCCTGAACCGGTGCTGCCATGGCCGGAACCGGAGCGGAGACGTATTGCGGTGTCCCCGCGCGTGATACGCGGATACGCAGGTCTTCCTGTTCCACTTCGATTTCGGTGAGATCGGTTTCGTTCAGGATGTTGGCGAGATCGCGGATCAGCGTCTGGTCGATGCCGGGTTTCTTGTCAGCCATGGATGAGAGCCTCGTGTTCTTTTTATTTCGTGTGTTGCGTGAGTGTCTTTAGCGCATTGAGCGCGAGAATGTAACTGTCGGCGCCGAAGCCGCAAATCACGCCCTTTGCCGCCGGGGCAAGCATCGACTTGTGCCGGAATTCTTCGCGGGCGTGGACGTTGGAAAGGTGCACTTCGATGACCGGGATGCCGATGGCCTTCGCAGCATCGTGCAGCGCGATCGACGTGTGGGTATAGGCGCCGGCGTTGACGACAATGCCCTGCGCCACGTTCCCCGCCTCGTGAAACCAGTCGACGAGGTCGCCCTCATGATTGCTCTGACGGCAGATGACATCGAGACCGAGCGTTTTGCCATGTTCCACGCACATTGCCTCGATATCGGCCAGCGTCTGCCCTCCATAAATCCCGGGCTCACGTTTGCCGAGCGCGTTGAGGTTGGGGCCGTTCAGCACGAAAATTGTCGATGGCATAGGGGGTCTGGTCCGATAATCGAGCGTTACCTATAGACGGATGGTTCCGCGAGGAAAAGCCCTACGGCCCCTCGTGGCTGTTGTCCACAAGCGATAACGTGCGATCCTGCTGGCAAAATCGGCTTTCAGCAGCTGGTCTTGCCGCAAGCGCGGACATTCGCGACCTTCGTTTCCAGTTCCTCTGCGCCAACCGCGCCGAAAACGGCCTCCCGGCCGACGACATAGGAGGGCGTGCCGGTGATGCCGAGGTTATTGGCAAGCGTATACGCTTCCTTGACGGCTTCGTCCTGTGTGTTCTCGTCCATCTTCTTGCGAAGGTCGGCTTCCGCAACGCCGAGCTTCCCGGCAACGGCGATTGCCGTTTCCTCCGTTGCACGTTCCTCGCCGCCGAGCAGCGCGCGGTGGAAATTACCGTATTTCTCCGGCGCAATCTCACGGAAGGCGGCACTTACCTTGTGCGCGGCCATCGAATCCGGTCCGAGGATCGGCAGTTCCTTCAGCACGAAACGGACGTTCTTGTCTTTTTCGAGAATGGCGTCCATGTCGGACAGGGCGCGTTTGCAGTAGCCGCAATTGTAGTCGTAGAACTCGACGATGGTCACGTCGCCGTTCGGATTACCGAGCGTGACATCATATTTCGACTGGAAAATCGCTTTTTCATTGTCGCTGATGGCAGCTTCCGCCTGCTGCAGCTGCTCGTCGGCCTGTTTCTTCTTCAGCGCCTGCTGCGCTTCCAAGAGGATTTCCGGATTTGCGACGAGGTATTCCTTGATGAATTGGCCGATCTCCTGCTTCTGCTTGTCATCCAGCGCCTGCGCTCCTTGAGGCAGCGCAGCCGTCGCCGAAAGCAGGATAAGCGTTGCGGCGATGGTCTTTCGAGCGTTGAATGCCATGTCTTCCTCGTAGCCTTTTGTCTGTGTTCGGTCTGTCGTTCAATTGCCGAGGCGGGGTCAACAGGCTTGTTTGAAAGACAACAGAATTTCTGCAGCCAGCATAGGGGCGCACGGCGCCAAACGAAACTGCAAAATCGGCGGAAATGCGGCGCTCGCGCACTTGTGAAGCCCATTGTGATCAGGCACATGGCTTGCAGAGATCAAAAATATCGAGGATGTGCTGTTGAAGCCGCTTTCCACCCGCAGCTCCGTCGAACCCTTCCACGCCATGGATGTTCTGGCCGAAGCAACGAAACGCCGTGAGGCCGGATATCCGGTTATTTCCATGGCTGTGGGGCAGCCGAGCCATCCGGCGCCGAAGGCCGCATTGGAAGCTGCGCGCGCGGCACTCGTGCACGGGCGGTTGGGCTATACGGATGCGCTTGGAACCTCCTCGCTCCGGATCGCGATCGCCAAGCACTATCGCACGCGCTACGGCGTGGAGGTCGATCCGCAGCGGGTCGCGGTGACGACGGGATCGTCGGCCGGCTTCAATCTGGCGTTCCTGGCCCTGTTCGATCCCGGCGACTGCGTTGCCATCGCCCGGCCTGGCTATCCGGCCTACCGCAACATCCTGGCAGCGCTCGGCCTGACGGTCGTCGAAGTCGAGGCGGATGCCGAAAGCGGGTTCACGCTGACGCCGCACAGTCTCGAGGCGGCCGCGGCAAAAGCCGGAAAACCACTGAACGGTGTTCTTTTGGCAAGTCCTGCCAATCCGACCGGCACTGTCACGGGCAAGGATGGGCTGAAGGCGCTGGCCGATTACTGCCACGACCGCGGCACGGCCTTCATCTCCGACGAGATCTACCACGGCCTGACCTTTGCGGGCGAGGAGACGACCGCGCTCGCCGTCACCGATGAGGCAGTGGTCATCAATTCCTTCTCGAAATACTATTGCATGACCGGTTGGCGGATCGGCTGGATGGTGCTGCCGGAAACGCAGGTGCGTGCCTTCGAGCGCATCGCCCAGAGCCTCTATATCTCGCCGCCGGAACTGTCGCAGATCGCCGCCGAGGCTGCCCTTGGGGCCGAGGCCGAGCTTGACGTCTACAAGGCATCCTATGCCGCGAACCGCGAGCTCCTGTTGAAACGCCTGCCTGAGATCGGCTTTTCCATCGCCTCGCCGATGGACGGCGCCTTCTACGCCTATGCCGATGTCAGCCGGTTCACCAATGACAGCATGGATTTCGCCAGGAGGATGCTGGCGGAAATCAACGTCGCGGCAACGCCAGGGCTGGATTTCGACCCGCTCGAAGGGCACCGTGCGATGCGGTTTTCCTATGCCGGCGCAGAGGCCGACATGGCCGAGGCGATGGATCGCATCGCCCGCTGGCTGACGTAATTGTTGAACGATATCAGATGATTGCCGGATTTTCCGGATTCAGATAGCGATGATACTGAATCAAACTGTGAAGCGTTGAGCTGCTTCGCGGGCGGTGGAGCTTGAGGTCTGCGATGCGCGCCCCAACGGACGCGCAATGGTTTGATATCCTCTATGAAGACAGGAGGCCTCAGCGGCAAATGCGGACTTTCCGGACGACCGGATTGCCCCGGTCGTCAACCGAACGGATTTTCCGGACCACACAGATCGGTTCATATGCGGTGTCATAGCTCTTATAATAATAGTCATTGAAGCGTTGGCGACTGTAGCTGTCGGCGTGGATTGGTGCTGCCAAGGAAACCGCCGGGACGGCGGTAAGGGCCGCGGCGATAACGAAGCGTCGCATGATTGTCTCCTCCGGTTGGCGTCGGACGAGCCCATCTCGTCTACTGAGGCACGATCCCATGAGAGTGGTATTTTCGCTGTTCCTTATGAAACAGGAGCGGACACAAAAAAACCGGCCAATCGCTTGGCCGGTTTTTTCAGTTTCGGTTTGTCAGATGTCGCTCAAAAGAAGCCGCGCTTCTGCCACCAGCCGCCCTTCTTGGGCTTCGGCGGTTCGCCGCCGTCTTGAGTGGCGGAGGATGATTTTACCACCGGTTCGCTGGCAATCGAATCGATGTCGCGGTTGGCACGAACCGGCTTCGTCTCGTCAAGGGAAGCTGCTGCCTTTTCGATGACGGGCTCCTCAGCAACGACGACGTCCTGCGGCTGTGCCTCGATAGCTGTCTGCACCTCTGCATCGGCGGTCGCGGCAGGCGCTTCCTCGACAGGGGCTTCCTCAACAGCCGCGGCGACGGCCTTCTTGCTGCGGCCGCGCTTCGGCTTGGCGGGTTTTGCCTCTTCTTCGGCGACGACAGGTGTCTCGGACGCCGCTTCTGTTGCTGCAGCCGATACAGTCGCCTCTACAGTCGCCTCGGCCTCGTCAGCCGGCGATGCGTCGAATTCAGTCTCCGACAGTTCATCGTTCACCGTCTCGCCACTGACGGCAAGGTTTTCGCCCTCGGCTTCTTCCGGCCGGTTGCGTCGGCCGCCACGCTTGCCGCGGCGGCGCCGCTTGCGCTTCTGGCGTTCTTCCTCGCTCAACCCGGCATTCTGAGCATCATCGGCAGCTGCCAGAGCGGCATCGTCGTCGCCTTCGTCCTCGTCGCCATCCTCATCCGATATGTCGTCGGAGGCGGCGCCGGCTTCCGTGGACGTTTGTTCGCCATTCGGGCCGGTACCGCGGCCGCCACGACGCCGGCGGCGGCGCTTGCGCTTACGGTTGCCCTGGTCGTCGCCCTGTGCGGCCGGTTCGCGCTCGGCGCGCTCGGCCTTGGCCTCGACCACGGCTTCTTCTTCGTCCTCGATATCCTCTTCGATGACGATATCATCGTCATCCTCGGGCTCGGGCTCGAAGTGGATGATCTGCTCGATCTTGACCGGATTTTCGACGGCTTCGCCACGATCGATGGCAAAATGCTGCGCACCGACATGGGCGTCGGCTTCGACGATGATCTGCACGCCGAAACGCTCTTCGTAATCAACGATCGTGCCGCGCTTGTGATTGAGCAGGTAGAGCGCAATATCCGGCGTCGTGCGCACGGTGATGTTGTGCGTGGTGTTCTTCAGCAGATATTCTTCCACGCCGCGCAGGACATGCAGGGCGACGGAAGACTGCGAACGGATGTGGCCCGTGCCGTTGCAATGCGAGCAGACCTGCATCGTCGATTCGAGAACCGATGCGCGAATGCGCTGCCGCGACATTTCGAGCAGGCCGAAATGCGAGATGCGGCCGACCTGGATGCGGGCCCGGTCGTTCTTCAGATGATCCTTCAGACGCTTCTCGACAGCGCGGTTGTTGCGCTTTTCTTCCATGTCGATGAAGTCGACGACGACGAGACCGGCAAGGTCGCGCAGGCGCAGCTGTCGCGCGACTTCTTCGGCGGCTTCGAGGTTCGTCTGGAGTGCGGTATCCTCGATCGAATGTTCACGGGTTGAGCGGCCGGAGTTGACGTCGATCGCCACCAGCGCTTCGGTCTGGTTGATGATGATGTAGCCGCCGGACTTCAGCGTCACCTGCGGCACCAGCATGCGGTCGAGCTGGGCTTCGATGCCCGAGCGCGAGAAGATCGGGTGTACATCGCGATACGGCTGAACCACCTTGGCGTGGCTCGGCATCAGCATCTTCATGAAGCCCTTGGCTTCCTTGTAACCTTCCTCGCCGGCAACGATGATCTCGCTGATGTCCTTGTTGTAAAGGTCGCGGATCGAGCGCTTGATCAGGCTGCCTTCTTCATAGACGAGGCAGGGAGCGGTCGAGGACAGCGTCAGCGTGCGGACGTTTTCCCACAGGCGCATCAGATATTCGAAGTCACGCTTGACCTCGACCTTGGTGCGGTTGGCACCGGCGGTGCGCAGGATGACGCCCATGCCCTGCGGCACGTCGAGCGCGCGGGCGATTTCCTTCAGGCGCTTGCGGTCCGGCAGGTTGGTGATCTTGCGGGAAATGCCGCCGCCACGCGCCGTGTTCGGCATCAGTACCGAATAGCGGCCGGCAAGCGACAGGTAGGTGGTCAGTGCCGCACCCTTGTTGCCGCGTTCTTCCTTGGCCACCTGTACCAGCAGGATCTGCCGGCGCTTGATGACTTCCTGGATGCGGTACTGCTTGCGCGGCTTGCGAACCTGACGATCCGGCACTTCTTCCATGGCGTCTTCTGCGCCGACGGATTCGATGACTTCCTTCTCTTCCGGATGGCCATCGTCATCGTCATCGTCATCGGAGTTGCGGCGGCGGCCACGTGTCTCTTCCGAGATGCTGTCGGTATCGACCATGGCGGCCATCTCGCCGGTCGAACCTTCCTCGCCGTCGGCGTCGGAAACGTCCGCGGCGGCTTCTGCCGTCTCGGCTGCCGCCTTCTTGGTCCGGCGCGGGCGCTTTGCCTTGGCCTTCGGCTTTTCCTCGACTGCGGCTTCTTCCGGCTCGGCAGCGGTCTCGGCTGCCTCGACAACGGTTTCTTCCGTTGCAGCTACTGTTTCCTCATCGAAATCAGGGCCGAGATCCGTGCCGGTCTCGACATGCTCGATATCGTCATCCCGGCGCGCTTCCTCAGCTTCCGCCTTCAGCAGTGCCTGCCGGTCGGCGAGCGGGATCTGGTAGTAGTCGGGGTGGATTTCGGCGAAGGCCAGAAAGCCGTGGCGATTGCCGCCGTAATCGACGAAGGCGGCCTGCAGCGACGGCTCCACGCGCGTGACTTTCGCGAGGTAGATGTTGCCGCGGATCTGTTTCTTGTGTTCGGATTCGAAGTCGAATTCTTCTATGCGGTTTCCGCGTACGACAACGACGCGCGTCTCTTCAGCGTGAGACGCATCGATAAGCATTTTCTCTGCCATGTAAGTGGTGCTCCTCGGCGCAACCGAGAAACGGTAGGAAAATCACGCCCCGGAGGACACGTTCCATACAGCTCAGGTTTTTCGCCGGATGTGAATGTTCCTGCATGGTCGGGGAGATGGTCCAACAGCCAGACGGCAGCCGGAACGGTTTCGTTCCGGGGCCTGTTTACTTCTGACCGATACTGCTGAGACAACGTCAATGACCAAACAAGAATGCCAATGTACTAGGCCTTAAGGCCCGATGAATGTGCCCGGTCACGGGCTTTCGGTGATCGTCACCATAAACGCACCGGCCACCGCCGGAATTTCACGATTCAGTATGCGAGGAGAAGGTGGAGCGACGGCGGATGAAGCGCGACTGCTTGTCCGAGACATGATCCACGCTGAACCGGTCTTACCGGTTCCGATCAGGCTCTGGCGCCAGGGCTTCAAAAACCCTTTGGCTGCCGGTCGTCGATTCTATCCCGTCAACACTTTCTCCCTCTGAAGCTTTTATGTTTTCTATGTCACAATGGCAAGGGAAAAGCCGGAACGGCCATAATATTGATTGATTCGCTTGTCGGGGTATGCACTGCCAGGATGCCGGTTTTGGCAGCTTCGGGGCATGTTTTTCGCCGCGGCGACCGGCCGCCGGAGGTGTTTGTCGCGTTTGGCAAGGCTTGGTTAACCATATGGGGTCATGGATGATCGGAATGGCAACCGGCGGTGTGCATGGCCAGATCCTGAATCAGGAGGCGGTGTCCGAATTGTCCGTGACGCGCCGGTCGCGCATCCGGCGAAGCGCTGGCGACAAGGAAAAGCGGGTTTGATCCAATCTGTGATGATGCGGCAATGTTTGCTCTGGCTTTTCGTCCTGTGTTCGGCACTGGGAGCGCAAGCCGCCGAAGCACCGTTGCTCGCTTATGGCGCACGGATCGCGGGTGATGACGCCCGTACCCGGGTGGTCATCGATTTCGACAAGAAGCCGGTCTTCTTCGTTCACTATGTCGCCAACCCGACGCGCGTCATTGTCGATTTGCCCGAAACGTCGTTCGGATTGAAACCGGAGGACCTTGCAGCGCGTGGCCTGTTCACCGAAATCCGTTACGGTGCCATGGGAGCCGGCAGCGCGCGTGTCGTGCTGACGGCAAACAAGCCGGTGGAGATCACCGTCGCGGATGTGAAGGCCGACGAGGAGGGCAGGGGCTTCCGTCTGGTGCTCGATGCGGAGCGTGTGACAGACGAGCGCTTTTCCGTGCTTATTGACGAGCAGAAATGGACAGGTACCGTCACGGCCACCAAAACGGACCGTGTCGTCCAGCCGCCGACTGCAGGAGAATTTGTGATCGCCGTCGACGCCGGGCATGGCGGCATCGACACCGGCGCGATCGGGACCGATACCAAGATGGAGGAGAAGAGCGTGACGCTGGCCTTCGCGGGCGAACTCGTGGAGACGCTCAACAAGGAAACGGGTGTCAAGGCGTTCCTGACGCGGGAAAAGGACGAGTTCCTGTCCTTGCCGGAACGGGTGCAGATCGCTCGCCAGCACGGCGCCAACCTGTTCATTTCCGTGCATGCCGATACGCTCAAGCAGCACGACATCCGCGGCGCGACCGTTTACACCATCTCCGACAAGGCATCCGACCATCTGGCGGCCAATCTTGCCGAGCGCGAAAACTTGTCCGACGAGATTGCCGGAATGACGTTGCAGAGTGAACCCGCCGAGGTCGCCGACATTCTTATCGATCTGACGCGCCGCGAGACGCAGGCGTTCTCCGTCAATCTTGCGCGCTCCGTGGTCTCGTCGTTCGAGGGGCAGATCAACCTCATCAACAATCCTCATCGCTATGCCGGCTTCAGAGTCTTGCAAGCACCCGATGTTCCGTCGATCCTGCTGGAGCTCGGATTTTTGTCCAACAAGCAGGACGAGAAACTGCTGGTCGATCCGGTCTGGCGCAAGAAAGTCGCGGGCCTTTTGGCCGGTGCGGTGCGCACCTATCGGGGCGGGACGGTGGCAAATGGTGGTTAAGGCATGGTCGTGGAGACTGCGGCCTGATCTGTTCCCCGTTTTCTAAAGCAATAACGTTTGATGTGATTTGTGTCGCTGGAGTAACAGCGATATCGTTTTCAAGGGGATGCGGCGTGTTAATGCGTCGAAAGCCCTATTTTGCTCACAATCCGGTCGCTATCCGGAAACCTGAATTTTGCGATTGGCAGTCTGGAAGAAGGTGGCCGATCGTAAACGTGAAGGCGAGGGCTGCGGGACAACCGGCACCGGCGTTCTTTGCGGTTTAATTCGTTCGGCGTGATTGCATTCGGACAAGGTGCGGGGTAGGCCCACCGTGCTCGCGTGCTCCGCACAGAGAAACGACAACAGGGTACCGGTATCTGGCTGATGATCAGACTGATTGGATATTTCTTCGGCATTGGCGCATTTCTGGTGCTCGGCGTGGCCGCAGCGGCCGCCGTCTATCTTGGCCATGTTACCAAGGACCTTCCGGACTATGAGGTTCTCAACAGCTATGCGCCCCCGGTAACGACCCGCGTTCACGCCGGCAATGGCGCCCTGATGGCCGAATATGCCCGCGAGCGCCGCCTTTATTTGCCGATCCAGGCGATTCCGGACCGCGTCAAGGCCGCCTTCATCTCGGCCGAAGACAAGAATTTCTATCAGCATCCGGGTGTCGATATCACCGGTCTTGCCCGCGCCATCACGGTCAACCTGCAGAACTTCGGTTCCGGCCGTCGGCCCGTGGGCGCCTCGACGATCACCCAGCAGGTTGCCAAGAACTTCCTGCTTTCGGCCGACCAGACGATCGACCGCAAGGTCAAGGAAGCGATCCTGTCTTTCCGCATCGAGCAGGCCTACAGCAAGGACCGCATTCTCGAACTCTACCTCAACGAGATTTTCTTCGGCCTGAATTCCTACGGCATCGCCGGCGCAGCACTCACTTATTTCGACAAATCGGTGACGGAACTGACGATCGCCGAGACGGCCTATCTGGCGGCACTGCCAAAGGGCCCTTCCAACTATCACCCGTTCCGCCGTGAAAAGGCGGCGCTCGAGCGTCGCGACTGGGTCATCGACCGCATGGTCGAGAACGGCTACGTCACCAAGGCCGATGGCGAGGAAGCCAAGAAACAGCCGCTGGGCGTCAGCGTCCGGCGCGGCGGCTCGCACCTGTTCGCCTCCGAGTATTTTGCCGAGGAAGTCCGCCGCCAGATCATCCAGCGCTACGGCGATAATGCACTCTATGAAGGCGGCCTGTCCGTTCGCACCTCGCTTGATCCCCGGCTGCAGGTCGAAGCCCGCAAGGCGCTGCAGAACGCACTGGTCTCCTATGACGAGCGGCGCGGGTTCCACGGCGCGCTGAAGACGATCGAAATCGGCGGCGACTGGGGTGGGCCGCTGGGCAAGCTTGAAGCGCTTTCCGATGTGCCGGAATGGAAGCTTGCCGTCGTGCTCGCCGTCGATGACAACGGCGCCGAAATCGGTATCCAGCCGGAAAAGGATGGCGGCGGCAAGGTTGGCGCCGACCGCCTGACTGGGCACATTACCGCAAAGAACATGCAGTGGGCCTATCGCTCGTCGACCGGGGATCGCAAGTCGGCAAAATCACCGGAAGGCGTGGTCGGTCCCGGCGATGTCGTCTATGTCGAGGCGACGGACGTGGACGGCGAATATCGCCTGCGCCAGCCCCCGAAGGTGCAGGGTGGCCTCGTTGCCATGGATCCGCAGACCGGCCGCGTCCTGGCCATGGCAGGTGGCTTTTCCTATGGGCAATCGGAATTCAACCGCGCGACCCAGGCGATGCGCCAGCCCGGATCGTCCTTCAAACCTTTCGTTTACGCGGCCGCGCTCGACAACGGCTATACGCCGGCTTCCGTCATCCTCGACGCGCCGTTCGAACTGGTCACTGGCGGTCAGGTCTGGCGCCCGGAAAACTACGGCGGCGGCTCGGCCGGCCCCTCGACGCTGCGTCTCGGCATCGAAAAGTCACGCAACCTGATGACCGTGCGGCTTGCCAACGACATGGGCATGAACCTCGTTGCCGAATATGCCGAGCGGTTCGGGATCTACGACAAGATGATGCCGGTGCTGGCGATGTCGCTTGGTTCGGGCGAGACGACGGTGCTGCGGATGGTTTCGGCCTATGCCGTGCTTGCCAATGGCGGCAAGCAGATCAAGCCGTCGATGATCGACCGGATCCAGGACCGCTACGGCAAGACGATCTTCCGCCACGAGGAGCGCACCTGCGACAATTGCAACGCTGCCGATTGGGAGGACCAGGAAGAGCCGGTTCTCACCGACAATCGCGAGCAGGTCCTTGATCCGATGACCGCCTACCAGATCACCTCGATGATGGAAGGCGTGATCGCGCGCGGCACCGCTGCCGGCAAGATCAAGCTCGATCGTCCGGTGGCCGGCAAGACCGGCACGACCAATGACGAGAAGGATGCCTGGTTCGTCGGTTACACGCCGGACATGGTCGCCGGCCTCTATCTCGGTTTCGACAATCCGGCGCCGCTCGGACGCGGTGCGACGGGCGGCGGTCTTGCAGCCCCCGTTTTCAACGATTTCATGCAGGCGGCGATGCAGGGCACCCGCCCGGTCAAGTTCGTGCCGCCGGAGGGAATGAGCCTTATTCCAGTCAACCGCAAGACCGGCATGGCGGCGGCCGAGGGCGACCCGGACACGATCATCGAAGCCTTCAAGCCCGGGACAGGCCCGGCCGAGACCTTCTCGGTCATCGGTGGCGCCGACGAGTATATTCCGCCGGAGGAAATCCTGAAGGCTTCGCCGCAGGCAAACGACGCCATCAACCGCGGCTCAAGCGGGCTGTTTTAACGCCCCTAATCTGCCTTTACCGGCGCCCGCCGTCTTTACAGGAGCGGCGGGCGTCGTTATTCACGGCGCACATTTCATTCCAGTGCAAGAAGCAGGACAATGCGGACCGAAATCGAGAATATTGTCGACGAAATCAAGCAGGCCATAAGCCTGCTGAGGAGGCATCTTTGACTGGGACCAGGCGGTAAGACGACTGGACTGGTTGAACAACAAGGCCGAGGATCCAAACCTCTGGAACGATGCGAGCGAAGCGCAGAAACTGATGCGCGAGCGCCAGCAGCTCGATGATGGCATCAACAGCGTTCGCTCTTTCGAACGGCAGATGCAGGACGCCATCGATCTCATCGAACTCGGCGAGGAAGAGGGCGATGCCGATATCGTCAAGGAGGCGGAAGAAGCGCTGAAGGCGCTTCGGGCCGAAGCGGCGCGGCGCCAGGTCGAAGCCATGCTCTCGGGCGAGGCCGACAGCAACGACACCTATCTTGAAGTGCACTCCGGTGCCGGCGGCACCGAAAGCCAGGACTGGGCAAACATGCTTCTGCGCATGTATACCCGCTGGGCCGAACGGCAGGGCTTCAAGGTCGAGCTGATGGAAATCCATGATGGCGAAGAAGCCGGCATCAAATCGGCGACCTTGCTCGTCAAGGGCCACAATGCCTATGGCTGGCTGAAGACCGAATCGGGCGTGCATCGCCTGGTGCGCATCTCGCCCTATGACAGCAATGCCCGCCGTCATACCTCGTTCTCGTCCATCTGGGTCTACCCGGTGGTCGACGATTCGATCCAGATCGACATCAATGAGAGCGATTGCCGCATCGACACCTATCGCTCGTCCGGCGCCGGCGGCCAGCACGTCAACACGACCGATTCGGCCGTGCGCATCACGCACATGCCCTCCGGCATTGTCGTGCAATGCCAGCAGGAACGCTCGCAGCACAAGAACAAGGCCAAGGCCTGGGACATGCTGCGCGCCCGCCTCTACGAATCGGAACTGAAGAAGCGCGAAGACGCGGCCAACGCCGAAGCCGCATCGAAGACCGATATCGGCTGGGGCCACCAGATCCGCTCCTACGTGCTGCAGCCCTACCAGCTGGTCAAAGACCTGCGCACGGGGGTAGCGAGCACCGCGCCGGACGACGTGCTCGACGGTGATCTCAACGAGTTCATGGAAGCGGCCCTGGCCCATAGGGTCAATGGCGGCGCCGATGCCGTGGTCGACGATCTCGCTTGAGGCAAACACGTGGTGACAAACAAAAAAGCCGGGCGCCTCGATCGTCCGGCTTTTTGCTTCTGTGCATGCCGATCAGTTAGTTTCGCGCTCGACCTTGATGTCACCGATGTCGTCGATCAGCACGGTCCAGGTTTCCGGTTCCGTTGCCGCAGGATCGGTCTTCAGATAGACGGTGGCAAACAATCCCGGCTGCCGGGCAACGCCATCCGATGTTTCCGGCCGGATGTCGGTCACATACACCTTCATAGCGGAAAACTCTTCGAGTTCCGCGGACGAAACCACCTTCGGCCCCGCGGCGCCAAGTGCGATCTGCTGCAGGAAGACGTGGGTATTTCCCTCGGGCTGACGGACGGCGACAATCTTGTAATATCCGCGCTGCGCCGCCGTGGGCGACGAACTCGCTGCCGGTGCGTTTTCCGTCTTGGCGGCGTTCGGATCAAGCACGCTCAGCGGATCACCGCTCTCTTCCCAATATCCGGTGCTTGTCACGAAAATGATATTGTCGGGCATGAGAACGGTGTCGTCGGCATGGGCGAAAGACCCGACGGCGAGGAGCAAGACCAGACAGCAGGCGGAAAGCGGGGCTGTCCTAAAATTTCGAAGCTGGAGCATCGTCTTCGCCTTTGGTGCGCTTACGTGACAGCAGGATGCTCGGGTGCCAGCATCCCTTGCGGGCCTGGAGGCACACTGAAGTGTTGCACACCTTCAACTGGAATCGATTCCAATTCAAGAGATTGCTGGATGTGCGAGGCGACGGTGCTAGTTCGAGAATTGCTCGGCGAGAATGCGGTCCGACCAGGAGTAATCCGGATCCGAAAGAATATGGGCCGTGATGTTCTCCGATTCGGCGATGCGGACCTTGACGACAGATTTGACTTCGACGTGATCGGCCACTGCGTTGACCGGGCGTTTATCCGGCTCGAGAATGGCGATATCGACCGTGACCTTGTTGGGCAGGAGTGCACCGCGCCAGCGCCGCGGCCGGAAGGGGCTGACGGGGGTGAGTGCCAGCAGCGGCGCTTCGAGCGGCAGGATGGGGCCGTGGGCGGAGAGGTTGTAGGCGGTGGAGCCTGCCGGCGTGGACAGCAGTACGCCATCGCAGATCAGCTCCTCTAGCCTGACACGGCCATCGACGACGACGCGCAGTTTGGCGGCCTGATAGGACTGGCGAAAGAGATAGACCTCGTTGATGGCAAGCGCCCGGAAGCGCTTGCCATCGGTATCGACGGTCTGCATTTCCAGCGGCCGGAAAGTGTTTTCGACGGCCTCGGCGAGGCGCTCGTGCAGATTTTCGGTACTGTAACGGTTCATCAGAAAGCCGATCGAGCCGCGATTCATGCCGTAGACGAGCTTGCCGGAATTCATCGTCTCGTGCAGCGTGTGCAGCATGAAACCATCGCCGCCAAGGGCCACGATCACATCCGCTTCGTCCGGATCATGCTGGCCGTAAAGAGCGATCAATTCCTCTTGAGCCTTTTGCGCCTCGACTGTAGCGGAGGCCGCGAAGGCGATGGTTTTGAACGTGCGAGCCATGAAATGCCTGTATGTTTATGAAAAGGGCGGCCGCGGACTGTAAGCTCCGAAGAAATCCTGCGCGTCCGTTCTTCAACTGACGGCAGTGTCACCGCCGCCGATACCATCGGTATCATGCATAAAAGATCAAGGTGTGAAAGGAAAAGAATGTGCAGCGGAGTGGAGCGATGTCGAACCCGCGCAATGGGTTAGTAGGAGGCATCGCGCAAAAAAATGAAATGGTGCCCCCACCAGGACTCGAACCCGGGACCCCCTGATTACAAATCAGGTGCTCTACCAACTGAGCTATAAGGGCAGCATGTGCGGCAGGGAGTTAGCATATTCTGATCGTGTGTAAAGGGAAAATGCAGTCGCCCGTCTGCTTTTCCAGCTTCGACGGTCGCAGCGGCGCTTTGGTTCTGCAGAGCCTAAGGGTGTGATCATAGACCGGATCTCGGCCGAATGTGTACTGGCGGCGGCAGCGAGCGATGGGCGTGACGTTTCTGGAGCCGCGGCGGAATGAAGAAGACGACAATCGCAATGAGCGCCGACAAAGCGCAGGCGAGCCAGAGCACGCTGGCGCCCAACGCCCGTTCGAGAAAGGCGCCGCAGATACCGCCGGTCGCCATGCCGAGCCAGGGGACAATTTGCATGATCCAGTCGCGCCGGGGCGCACCGACGATCCAGCTGCCGAGCCCTCGGCCGAATCGCGAAAGGCCGCCAGTCACATAGGTCAGTCCGATGGGCAATCCCTCGATGTGTTCGACGGCGGCATTGACCAGTCCCATGGCAAGCACAATCGCGTAGAACTGAAGCGTTGCAAAATCCGGGCCTGTCACGATGGCAGCAACGCCCAGGATGACGGTAACCCCGGTCAGGACGCGGAAGGTGCGCCGTGTCGCATTATGGGCGATGATGATGCCGAGCGCGTTGCCGGCGACAAACATCAGGAGGGCGCCCAGCAGGATCACCGCATATCCCGTTTGCCCATCGGCGAGCGCGACGGCGGCGCGGGTCGTGTTGCCGCTCATGAAGGAAACGAAACTGCCAGCGATAAGCAGCCCTGCGGCGTCGGTCATGCCGGCGAGAAACGAGATTGCAGCGACAAGAACAGTACCGATAGCGGTTCTGCGCCTGCGGATGATGCGCCGCCTCCGTTCTATCGTCATGTTTCCTGCTCCCCGCCGCCGCCGATTCGCTGATGGAGTCAGATTGCTCGCTCCAGAACCGTTCGAACAAGGGGGCGCCGAGCCGCCGCTTATATTATTCCGCGGCGTCAAGCATCGCCGGGGCCGGATCGATTTCCTTGCAACGAGACATGGCGCCGGGCAGGTTTTCGGCGAGGAAATCGATGAGCGCCCGGACGCCGGGCAGGATGCCGTGGCGCGAGGTGAAGACCAGGTGCACGATGGCGTCGTTGGAAGACCATTCGGGCAGCACCGGCAACAGTACGCCGGTGCGGAAGGCGCGTGCACACAGATGATCCGGCAGGAGCGCGATGCCCACGCCTTCGATCGCCGCGCGTTCGAGAATGCCGAAATCGCTGCAGCCGATGATCGGCTGGTGAACAATATCGCGCTTCGTGCCATCGGTGTGATTGAGCTGCCAGGTGTCGGAACTGTGCTGTTCGTTCATGGAAAGCGTCGGCATCGTGCCGAGCGTGTCGATCGTCACGTTGCCGATCCGATCCATCAGCGCCGGGCTCGCTGTCAGGAACTGGCGGGCTTGACCAAGCTTGCGCACGATCAGATGGTTGTCGGTATCGAGTTGGTCGCGGGCCCGAAGGGCGATATCGATGCGCTCCTCGACCAGGTCGATCCGGCGATTGGTCGTCGTGACGAGCAGCCGCACGCCGGGATAAAGCCGGTGGAAGGCGGGCAGAATATGGGCGACCATCGGCGTGAACCCGATCGGGCAGGCGAGGCGGACGATGCCGGTCGGCTCGCTCCTGGCCGCCGCGACCACCGCTTCCGCGGCTTCGACGCCGGAGAGGATTATCTCGCAGCGCTCGTAGAAGGCCTGACCGATCTCCGTCACGCGCAGCTTGCGCGTCGAGCGTTCGAGAAGGCGAACGTCGAGCTGCTGCTCCAGCCGTGCCACATGCTTGCTGAGCTTGGATTTCGGAATGTTGAGAACACGAGCGGCGGCGGAAAAGCCCTTGTGCTTCACCACGGCAGCAAACAGCGCGAGGTCGTTCAGGTCCTGCATGTCACACCTTCCATTTCGTCCAACGTCGAGACTGGATTGTCTCTATCAGGAAACAGTCTGTCAACGAAGGGCGGACTTCTCGGCTCATTGTTTTGAATTCATATGTGACGCACCCAAACGCCACTCAAGACACGAAGGTGCCACCATGAACATTCTCCATATCGACTCCGGTATCCTGGGAGATCATTCCGTATCCCGTCGCCTGACAGCGTCGATCGTCGCTCGCATCAAGGCAGAGCGCCCGGGTGACACCGTTACCTACCGCGATCTCGCCGCTGCTCCGCTGGCGCATCTGAACGGTTCGCACCTGATGGCGGCCTCGGCCAATCCGGAAGGCCTCGACGCCTCGCTTGTTTCCGAGCTTGACGCCGGCCGCGCCTCGCTCAACGAATTCCTTGCTGCCGACGTCGTCGTCATCGGCGCACCGATGTACAATTTCGCCATTCCGAGCCAACTGAAGACCTGGATCGACCGCATCCTTGTTGCCGGAACCACCTTCCGCTACACCGAAGCCGGTGTCGAAGGTCTGGCAAAGGGCAAGAAGGTGATCGTCGCCTCGACCCGCGGCGGCCATTATTCGGGTGCTTCGCCGATCAGCGCCATGGACCATCAGGAAACCTACCTGAGCACAGTGTTCGGCTTCATCGGCATCACCGATGTCGAGTTTGTTCGCGCCGAGGGGCTCGCCATCAGCCCGGATTCGAAGGAAGCAGCGATCACCGAGGCTGAAAAGGCGATCGCCGACCGCGGTCATTTCGATATCGCCGCCTGATCATCTGCGGGATCGCATAACTTTGAAAGCCGGGCACGACGCATGTCCGGCTTTCTTATATCTTGCGCTAGACCCTTCATGGGCTCACGGATGGACGCGCTTTACCCGCCGCCTTTCGAGGCTGACTGGACAGGCACCGGCGGAGGCGGTAGAGCCCGATCACAGGCTTTGGCCAACGGTATCATGATTGGAATCGAAAAGTGGACGTCAGGGACAGCAACGGCACGATCCTCGTTGAGGGCGACAACGTCACTCTGATCAAGGATCTGAAGGTCAAGGGCACATCGGAGACCCTGAAGCGCGGCACGATGATCAAGGGCATCCACCTGACTGATGATCCGGACGAGGTCGAGTGCCGCCACGCCAAGATCAAGGGCCTGGTGCTGCGCACCGAATTTCTGAAAAAGGCCTGAGCACCGGCACCGGAGGGTCTTGCCGGCATGCTCTCTTACCCTGCTTGGAGGCAGGGCATTTTTGTATTAATCTACGCTTATGAAAAGCGTTCAGACATTTTTGGTGGCGACGCTTGTTTCGGCCTTCGCCGGAACGCTTCCAGGCATGTCGCTTGCATCGCCGCCGGACGCGCGTTGTACCTGCAGAAATCGCGACGGTTCGAAACTCGAACTCGGCCAGACCGTCTGCATCCGGATCGGTGACGTGGCCTATCTGGCGCGCTGCGAAATGGAACTCAACGTCACCACATGGCGCAAGCTCCGGGATGGCTGTCCCGAAGCGCGATTGTCGGTCGGCACTAACCTCACCCAATAGTGCTGGTCAGGCCTTTGCCAGGTAACTGCGCGCAGCATACATGGCGATCGCCGCCGCGTTCGAGACATTGAGCGACTTGATGGCGCCGGGCATATCGAGCCGGGCGAGCGCGTTGACGGTCTGGCGGGTCTTCTGCCGCAGCCCCTTGCCCTCGGCGCCGAGAACAAGCGCGATTTTCTCACCGGATAGCGTCTGCTCGAGCGGCGCGGGGCCTTCCGAATCAAGACCGACGGAAACGAAACCGAGCTTGTGCAGTTCTTCCAGCGCATCGGCCAGATTGGTAATCTGGATATAGGGGATCATTTCCAGCGCGCCGGAGGCGGACTTGGCCATGACTCCCGATTCCGTCGGGCTATGGCGCATGGTGGTGATCAGCGCACCGGCATTGAAGGCGACGGCGGAGCGCATGATGGCGCCGACATTGTGCGGGTCGGTGACCTGGTCGAGGACGAGGATCAGCGGGCTGTCCTTCAGCGCCGAAAGGCGGCGAACGGGCAGGGGCTCGGTTTCCAGCATCGCGCCCTGATGGATGGCATCGGGCCCGAGAATCTTGTCGAGATCCTGCGGTGTGACGATCTCCACCGGAAAGCCGAGCGATTCGACCGGACCGGTTTCCAGCCGGACAAGCGCGTTCTGCGTCACCGACAGCTTGGTGATCTTGCGTTCAGGATTATCGAGCGCGGCGCGAACGGTGTGGATGCCGTAGAGCAGCACCTGGTCGGGTGCCAGCTGCGGTGCCTTCCAGTCGGCATTTGATGCTTTCTTGCGGCGATCCTGGACGGGCGTCGGAATTTCGCCGCGCTCGCGCCGGGCGTCGCGATGGGCGCGGCGGAGAGTGGCGTAATGGGTGTCTTTGGCGCTCTTGTCGCCGGGAATATCTTTGCTCATGCCTGCCTTATACTGGTGATAGCGGGCACGGGGAACCGTTTTTCGCGAAATCGATGGCTCGCAATCTTTATGGCGAATTTCGCAACTTTTTCTGACCGATCGTGTTGACAGGATGAAACGGGGCGGTCATATACCCGGCGCAGATCGAAGGGGCGTCTTGCTCCGGCAGAGTGCTTCGATCTGAAATGCTTGGTCGCTTGATCCCGACAGAATAATGGAGGGATGCCCGAGTGGTTAAAGGGGACGGACTGTAAATCCGTTGGCTCAGCCTACGTTGGTTCAAATCCAACTCCCTCCACCATTCTGTCAGACGGATCTTGACCCGCGGGTATAGCTCAATGGTAGAGCAGCAGCCTTCCAAGCTGAATACGCGGGTTCGATTCCCGCTACCCGCTCCAGCAAAATAACCAAACAATCCCGTCGTCTAAAGTTTTTCTTTAGCAATCGCGCACAAGTCGTTGATTTGCGCTGACTTCCGCCTTTGGCGTCGGCGGCGTTGGAATCGCGCTCGGCAATCCCCACATAGACATCAGCAAGAGGCCAAGGTCTTGGAAGGGCGCAAAATAATTAAGTCTTGCGCAATTCTTCCGAAACCCTTAAACGCCTCCCCAAACCGGCGCCGCCGGACGATCCATTCTCATTGATCACAGGAAACGTACCCATGGCAAAGAGCAAATTTGAGCGCAACAAGCCGCACGTTAACATTGGCACGATCGGCCACGTTGACCATGGCAAGACGTCGCTGACGGCAGCGATCACGAAGTATTTCGGCGAATACAAGGCGTATGACCAGATCGACGCCGCTCCGGAAGAAAAGGCGCGCGGCATCACCATCTCGACGGCGCACGTCGAATATGAGACGCCGGCCCGTCACTATGCGCACGTCGACTGCCCCGGCCACGCCGACTACGTCAAGAACATGATCACCGGTGCGGCCCAGATGGACGGCGCGATCCTGGTTTGCTCGGCTGCCGACGGCCCGATGCCGCAGACCCGCGAGCACATCCTGCTTGCCCGTCAGGTCGGCGTTCCGGCGATCGTCGTGTTCCTCAACAAGGTCGACCAGGTCGACGACGCCGAACTGCTCGAACTCGTTGAGCTGGAAGTGCGCGAACTGCTGTCGTCCTACGACTTCCCGGGCGACGACATCCCGATCATCAAGGGTTCGGCTCTGGCTGCGCTGGAAGATTCGGACAAGAAGATCGGCGAAGACGCGATCCGCGAGCTGATGGCAGCGGTTGACGCCTACATCCCGACGCCTGAGCGTCCGATCGACCAGCCGTTCCTGATGCCGATCGAAGACGTGTTCTCGATCTCGGGCCGTGGCACGGTCGTCACCGGTCGCGTCGAGCGCGGCATCGTCAAGGTTGGCGAGGAAATCGAAATCGTCGGCATCCGTCCGACGACGAAGACGACCTGCACCGGCGTTGAAATGTTCCGCAAGCTGCTCGACCAGGGCCAGGCCGGCGACAACATCGGCGCGCTGCTGCGCGGCGTCACCCGTGACGGCGTCGAGCGTGGCCAGATCCTGTGCAAGCCGGGTTCGGTCAAGCCGCACAAGAAGTTCATGGCTGAAGCCTACATCCTGACGAAGGAAGAAGGCGGCCGTCATACGCCGTTCTTCACCAACTACCGTCCGCAGTTCTACTTCCGCACGACGGACGTGACGGGCATCGTGTCGCTGCCGGAAGGCACGGAAATGGTCATGCCGGGCGACAACGTCACCGTTGCCGTCGAGCTGATCGTGCCGATCGCGATGGAAGAAAAGCTGCGCTTCGCCATCCGCGAAGGCGGCCGCACCGTCGGCGCCGGCATCGTCGCATCGATCGTCGAGTAATCGCTTAAGATTGCCGGAATTCTGGAAGGCCCCGCTGGAAACAGTGGGGCCTTTTTGCGTTATCTTCTTGCCTGCATGAAACTGCAAGGCGTCGCGTGATGTTTGCAACGTGCTTTCGTGTATTCAGCGGCACGGGACTTTGGCGCCCTGCAACCTCGCACTTTCCTCGCAGTATTGCGGGGTCAGTGGCCGAATCTTTTGAAGCGCTTGAAGAAGCCGCGGATGCGGCGCTCGAGCTTCGTCTTCGACCAGAGCTTGGCGACTTGCCGTTCAATCCCGGTGAAGCGGTTGGCAAGCACATTGTTGGCAACGAGCGCGATCGTCGCTTCGCTGAATTCGGGAAACCGGCTGTGGATGCGGGCGAGGCAACCGGCCGGTTCGCTGAGTTTTTCCTCAAAACGCCGGATGCGACCCTTCTTGACGAAAAGCTGCAGCATGATCTGCTCGAACGTCCAGTCATGTTCGGTGTACATGCTGAACTGCAGGCCGGCAACGCCCGTGAAGCCGCAAAGGCAGACATTGGCATGCGGCATCTTCTCGGCAAGCCAGACGGCAATGGCAAAGCCCGTGGTCGGCATCCGTTCCACCGGGTAGAGCGGGCCGAACGTGTAGTCGAAATCGAGCGTATGCGGCACCAGGTCGCTTTTGCGCGGCGACGTCACTCCAGCCCCTCCATCCGCAACCCCACGATCGGCGATCACGCCAATTTCAGCCTTCAGGCTACGCGTAAAAAGACTGTAGGCCGTGTCGAAATGCTTCTGCGACTTCAGGAAGCGCGTACCGCCGGCGACGAGACGATGACAGAGTACGGCGTCCTTGTCGAAAGGGCGGGAGAGGACTTTGGCGCAACCCGTGAAGAAGACGTAAAGTGTTTTCTCCGGCAACGTGCTCGTGATTACGTCGATATCGACGCTTTCGCTGTTGGCGATCAACGCCACCATTTCATAGCCTGAGAGAAGTGCTTCGAAATCTTCGGCTTGCATCGACATGTTTTCGTGGCCGTCCGGACTGTTATACCTTGTGCAATACGACATAGATGACGCCGCGCCTTCCGTCATCCCTTGCCGCGCAGAAATAACATTGCGGCTGCGGAACGGACAGGGCATATCGGTTTTGACGAGGAAAGCCGCCTGTTTGGGTGGCCAGCAAGCGGAGGATGTCCCATGAACAAGCGGATTCTGTTCACCGGCGGTGCGGGCAAGGCGGGGCGGCATGCCGTGCCATATCTGGTCGAGGCCGGCTATGAGGTTCACAATGTCGATCTCGTGCCGCTCGATAGCCCCGGTGTCACCAACCTCATCGCCGACATCACTGACAGCGGTCAGATGTTCAACGTCATGTCGATGCACCGGGACTTTCCGGATCTTGAACACGGGCAGGGGCCGCAGCCGTTTGACGCCGTTGTTCATTTCGCCGCCGTACCGCGCATCCTGATCAAGCCGGACAACGAGACCTTCCGCATCAACACGATGGGCACCTACAATGTCATCGAGGCGGCGGTGAAGTTCGGCATCCGCAAGATCATCGTCGCGTCAAGCGAAACCACCTATGGCGTCTGCTTTGCCGAAGGCCACCGCGACTTCCATCAGTTTCCGCTGGAAGAGGACTACGACGTCAATCCGATGGACAGCTACGGCCTGTCGAAGGTGGTCAACGAGAAGACGGCGCGCGCCTTTGCCGAGCGTTCCGGCTTCGATATCTATGCGCTGCGCATCGGCAATGTGATCGAGCCGCATGAATATGAGCGATTCCCGGCCTATTTCGCCAATCCGGAGATCCGCAAGCGCATCGCCTGGAGCTATATCGACGCGCGCGATCTCGGCCAGATCGTCAAGCTCTGCATCGAGAAGGACGGTCTTGGCTTCGAGGTCTTCAACGCGGCGAACGACACGGTCTCGGCCGATACGCCGTCGCGCGAGCTTGCAGCCCGCTATTTCCCCAACGTACCGTTCACGCGGGAGATCGGCGAATTCGAGGGGCTCTTGTCGAACCGGAAGATTCGCGAGGTGCTCGGGTTCAAGGAAGAGCATGACTGGCGGAAATATGTCAGCAGGTGAGCGAGGCTCATTTGCTCGGTAAAAAAGAAAGCCGGATATCACCGAATTCTTTCTCTTTTTCCGGTAAAGACGCTTGTCATCGCCGGGCAAACTGAATAATAAGCCGCAGACTTACCGCGGCACACAGCCTTTAAGGCATCGGCGCTGCGGTCTAGGGGTATAGCTCAGTTGGTAGAGCGGCGGTCTCCAAAACCGCAGGTCGCAGGTTCGAGCCCTGCTGCCCCTGCCATTCGGACCAGCGCAACATATGCAGCGGCGGCATGGCAGCACATACAGATGGCAGCACATACAGGAAAAGGGCTTGCCTTTTTCCGGCTAATTTCGCAAAAAGACCGTTGACCTCTTGTGATTTATAGAATCGGTCTTTATGTAGGGTTCAAACAGACACGCGGCGCGTGGGGCTGATCGTCAGCTTTACGGGCCGTTAAGGCGTGAGCATTCAATGGCATCCAAAACAAATCCATTTACGTTTCTGCAGCAAGTGCGCTCCGAGACGTCGAAAGTGACATGGCCTTCCCGGCGCGAGACGACGATCTCGACGCTGATGGTGTTCGTCATGGTCTTCTTTGCGGCACTCTTCTTTTTTGCTGCGGACCAACTGATGGGCTGGCTGATCGGCCTCGTCCTGAATGCTGGTATCTGAACGGGTGGGGATGAATATGGCAGCGCGTTGGTACATCGTTCACGCCTACTCGAATTTCGAGAAGAAGGTTGCGGAATCGATCGAGGAGAAGGCCAAGCAGAAGGGTCTCAGCCATCTGTTTGAAAAGATTCTCGTCCCGACCGAAAAGGTCGTTGAGGTTCGTCGTGGCCGCAAGGTCGATGCCGAGCGCAAGTTTTTTCCCGGCTACGTGCTCGTGCGTGCCAATCTGACGGATGAGGCCTATCACCTCATCAAGAATACGCCGAAGGTGACCGGCTTCCTCGGATCCGACAACAAGCCGGTTCCGATTCCGGATTTCGAGGCCGAGCGCATTCTCGGTCAGGTTCAGGACGGTGTCGATCGTCCGAAGCCTTCGATCTCGTTCGAGATCGGTGAGCAGGTTCGCGTCTCCGACGGTCCGTTTGCCTCGTTCAACGGCATCGTGCAGGACGTGGACGAAGAGCGTTCGCGCCTCAAGGTCGAGGTTTCGATCTTTGGCCGTGCGACGCCGGTAGACCTTGAATACGCTCAGGTCGAGAAAGTCTGATTTCTGATTGCCGCAGCGCTGGGATAACCGGCTGCGCGGCATTCTTTTGTTTTCCGGATATTCGTATCCGGTAAAGGCGGGGTGACCCGCAATCCGCGTGGAAGGAAACCGGTCTTAGCCGGACCGGCGCTCCGCACCACGCAACCGCAGCCGCCACTCCCTTTGACGAGGGATGGCATGAAGGGCCGGGAAACCGGTCGGAACGTTTCCTGGTCCAGTTCGTCATCTGACGGGCGGTGAGGCAGGAAAAACCAAAAGGCAGAGAGAAATGGCTAAGAAAGTTGCAGGCCAGCTCAAGCTTCAGGTCAAGGCAGGATCGGCAAACCCGTCCCCGCCGATCGGCCCGGCGCTTGGTCAGCGTGGCATTAACATCATGGAATTCTGCAAGTCGTTCAACGCGGCTACGCAGGAAATGGAAAAGGGCATGCCGATCCCGGTCGTCATCACCTACTACCAGGACAAGTCCTTCACCTTCGTCATGAAGCAGCCGCCGGTCAGCTACTTCCTGAAGAAGGAAGCAAAGATCCAGTCCGGCTCGAAGACGCCGGGCAAGGGTGCGACCGCAGGCAAGCTCACCAAGGCTCAGATCAAGTCGATCGCCGAAGCCAAGATGAAGGACCTGAACGCAGCCGATATCGAAGGCGCAATGACCATGATCGAGGGCTCGGCCCGCGCCATGGGTCTGGAAGTGGTGGGCTAAGATCATGGCAAAGCTTGCAAAGCGCGTACAGAAGACCCGCGAAGGCATCGACCCGACAAAGCTCGTGGCCCTGCCGGAAGCAATTTCCCTGGTGAAGGCCCGTGCCATCGCCAAGTTCGACGAAACCATCGAAGTTGCGATGAACCTCGGTGTCGATCCGCGTCACGCCGACCAGATGGTCCGTGGCGTCGTCAACCTGCCGAACGGCACCGGCCGTGACGTTCGCGTCGCCGTTTTCGCCCGTGGCGCCAAGGCTGATGAAGCCAAGGCTGCTGGCGCTGATGTCGTTGGCGCAGAAGACCTTGTCGAAATCGTTCAGGGCGGCAAGATCGACTTCGATCGCTGCATCGCGACCCCGGACATGATGCCGCTCGTTGGCCGTCTCGGTAAGGTACTCGGCCCGCGCGGCATGATGCCGAACCCGAAGGTCGGAACGGTTACGATGGACGTCGCCGGTGCTGTCAAGGCATCGAAGGGCGGCGCAGTCGAGTTCCGCGTCGAAAAGGCCGGTATCGTTCATGCCGGTATCGGCAAGGCTTCCTTCACCGCTTCCGCCATTGAAGAAAACATCCGTGCGTTTGCGGATGCGGTCATCAAGGCAAAGCCGGCAGGTGCCAAGGGCAACTACGTCAAGCGCGTGGCGATTTCCTCGACCATGGGCCCGGGCGTCAAGGTTGATCCTTCGTCGGTCACCGCCGCTTAGTGATTTATCCGGACTTCGGTCCGGTCACAGATTTCCGGCCCTTCGGGGCCGGGAATTCCGGGATCAAACCCGGAACTCCTGTCCGAGATTGCAGGTGGTTATCCCTTAATCACTTCAGCCTGCATGAGACGGGTGAGTCCCGAATTTCATTTGACGCGCTTTAAGCGTGGGAATTCGGTTCGAACCTCGGCTTGCCTTGTGCCGGACCCGCTTAAAACGGGAACGCGCAGGGGACAGGATCCTCGAGCGTCGCTTGGGATCAACTCTGATCCCATGTGGCAAAGGCAAACCGACTGGGCTGTGTTTTGCGGTCCAGTCAACTGGAGATAGGCAGTGGAAAGAGCGGAAAAACGCGAATTCGTCACGGAGCTGAACGAGTCCTTCAAGGGCGCCGGTTCGGTTGTCGTGGCCCACTATGCTGGTGTCACAGTCGCACAGATGAACGACTTCCGTTCGAAGATGCGCGCTGCTGGCGGCACCGTCAAAGTCGCGAAGAACCGCCTGGCCAAGATCGCCCTTCAGGGTACGGAAGCCGAAGGGATGTCCAATCTCTTCAAGGGTCAGACGCTGGTTGCATTCAGCGCCGACCCGATCACGGCTCCAAAGGTTGTCATGGATTTCGCCAAGACCAACGACAAGATCGTTGTTCTGGGCGGCGCCATGGGAGCAACGACGCTCAATGCGGATGCAGTCAAGTCGCTTGCGACCCTGCCTTCGCTGGATGAACTGCGTGCAAAGCTGCTGGGCATGATCCAGACCCCGGCTACCCGCATCGCAGGCGTTGTTGCAGCACCGGCAAGCCAGCTTGCCCGCGTGTTCGCGGCCTACGCCAAGAAGGACGAAGAAGCCGCATAAGGCGGTTTTTCGTTGTTTATATCTAACCAAGTTCGAACCGAACAAAAGGAACTAAAAAATGGCTGATCTCGCAAAGATCGTAGACGACCTGTCCTCGCTGACCGTTCTGGAAGCTGCAGAACTGTCGAAGCTTCTTGAAGAAAAGTGGGGCGTTTCCGCTGCTGCTCCGGTAGCAGTTGCTGCTGCTGGCGGCGCCGGTGCTGCTGCTGTTGTTGAAGAAGAAAAGACTGAATTCGACGTCATCCTCGCTGATGCCGGCGCAAACAAGATCAACGTCATCAAGGAAGTTCGCGCTATCACGGGCCTCGGCCTGAAGGAAGCCAAGGACCTCGTTGAAGCCGCTCCGAAGGCTGTCAAGGAAGCTGTTTCCAAGGCTGAAGCAGCTGATCTCAAGAAGAAGCTCGAAGACGCTGGCGCCAAGGTCGACGTCAAGTAATCGTGCCTATTTCTAAGGAGAGGTGGTCCGAAAGGACCGCCTCTCTTTGACCGCTTTCTGAACATATTACCCAAAAGCCTATTGAAAACGGCTTTTGGGTAATGGGTTCTTCAAAAGGATGGTCTCGATCCAAGGACAGCACAGCAATCCGCGCTGAGCGTTTTTGGAGGTTGGACGAGATTGGACAACCCATTGATTGACGGGATCGACTGGCCATCGGTTCCCGTCCGTTGCAGGCCCGGATGCAAAATTTGAAGGAGCGACGATGGCTCAGACCCTTTCATTCAATGGTCGTAGGCGCGTACGCAAGTTTTTTGGTAAAATTCCCGAAGTCGCAGAAATGCCGAACCTCATCGAGGTTCAGAAGGCATCCTACGACCAGTTCCTCATGGTCGACGAGCCGCAGGGCGGCCGTCCGGACGAGGGGCTTCAGTCCGTTTTCAAGTCCGTTTTCCCGATCACGGATTTCTCCGGCGCATCGATGCTCGAATTCGTGTCCTACGAATTCGAACAGCCGAAGTTCGACGTCGAGGAATGCCGTCAGCGCGATCTGACCTACGCAGCGCCACTGAAGGTGACGCTGCGCCTCATCGTGTTTGATATCGACGAGGATACGGGCGCCAAGTCCATCAAGGACATCAAGGAACAGAACGTCTACATGGGCGACATGCCGCTCATGACCAACAATGGTACGTTCATCGTCAACGGCACCGAGCGCGTCATCGTTTCGCAGATGCACCGTTCGCCGGGCGTGTTCTTCGATCACGACAAGGGCAAGAGCCACTCGTCGGGCAAGCTGTTGTTTGCTGCCCGCGTCATCCCGTATCGCGGCTCTTGGCTCGACATCGAATTCGACGCCAAGGACGTTGTCCACGCGCGTATCGACCGCCGCCGCAAGATCCCTGTCACGTCGCTCCTGATGGCGCTCGGCATGGACGGCGAGGAAATCCTCGAAACCTTCTACACGAAGTCGTTCTACCAGCGCGACGGCAAGGGCTGGCGGATTCCGTTCCAGCCGGATACGCTCAAGGGCCAGAAGGCTCTGTCCGACCTCATCGATGCCGATACCGGCGAAGTCGTGGTCGAATCCGGCAAGAAGCTGACGCCGCGCCTGCTGAAGACGTTGAAGGAAAAGGGCCTCAAGGCCATCAAGGCGTCCGACGACGATCTCTACGGCAACTTCCTTGCTGAAGACCTCGTCAACATGTCGACGGGTGAAATCTTCCTCGAAGCCGGCGATGAAATCGACGAGAAGACGCTCGGCGTCATCCTCGCGGCCGGTTTCGACGAAATCCCGGTTCTCGACATCGACCACATCAATGTCGGTGCCTATATCCGCAACACGCTTTCCGTGGACAAGAACGAGAACCGTCAGGACGCTCTGTTCGATATCTACCGCGTCATGCGTCCGGGCGAGCCGCCGACCATGGATTCGGCGGAAGCCATGTTCAACACGCTGTTCTTCGATGCGGAGCGTTACGATCTCTCCGCCGTTGGCCGTGTGAAGATGAACATGCGCCTTGACCTCGATGCCGCCGACACGGTCCGCATCCTGCGCAAGGAAGACATCCTGGCTGTCGTCAAGATGCTGGTCGACCTGCGCGACGGCAAGGGCGAAATCGACGATATCGACAACCTCGGCAACCGCCGTGTGCGTTCGGTCGGCGAACTGATGGAAAATCAGTATCGTCTCGGTCTGCTGCGCATGGAGCGTGCGATCAAGGAGCGTATGTCGTCGATCGAAATCGACACCGTCATGCCGCAGGATCTGATCAACGCCAAGCCGGCTGCTGCTGCTGTCCGCGAGTTCTTCGGTTCCTCGCAGCTGTCGCAGTTCATGGACCAGGTTAACCCGCTGTCGGAAATCACCCACAAGCGCCGCCTCTCGGCTCTTGGCCCGGGCGGTCTGACGCGCGAACGCGCAGGCTTCGAAGTCCGAGACGTTCACCCGACCCACTATGGCCGTATCTGCCCGATCGAAACGCCGGAAGGCCCGAACATCGGTCTGATCAACTCGCTCGCGACCTTCGCTCGCGTCAACAAGTACGGCTTTATCGAAAGCCCGTACCGCAAGATTGTCGACGGCAAGGTGACGCGTGAGGTCGTCTATCTGTCGGCGATGGAAGAAGCCAAGTATCACGTCGCGCAGGCAAACTCCGAGCTCAACGCGGACCAGTCGTTTGTGGAAGAGTTCGTGGTCTGCCGTCACGCCGGCGACGTTATGCTGGCGCCGCGCGACCAGATCAACCTGATGGACGTTTCGCCGAAACAGCTCGTGTCTGTTGCGGCCGCCCTCATTCCGTTCCTCGAAAACGACGACGCCAACCGCGCGCTCATGGGCTCGAACATGCAGCGTCAGGCCGTGCCTCTGCTGCGTGCCGAAGCACCGTTCGTCGGTACCGGCATGGAGCCGGTCGTTGCGCGCGACTCCGGTGCTGCCATCGCAGCCCGCCGTGGCGGCGTAGTCGACCAGGTTGACGCGACCCGTATCGTTATTCGCGCAACGGAAGACCTCGAAGCCGGCAAATCCGGCGTCGATATCTACCGTCTGCAGAAATTCCAGCGTTCGAACCAGAACACCTGCGTCAACCAGCGCCCGCTGGTCACCGTCGGTGACATCCTGAACAAGGGCGACATCATCGCTGACGGTCCGTCGACCGATCTCGGCGATCTAGCGCTCGGCCGCAACGCCCTCGTCGCGTTCATGCCCTGGAACGGCTACAACTACGAAGACTCGATCCTGCTCTCCGAGCGCATCGTTCGCGATGACGTGTTCACCTCCATCCACATCGAAGAGTTCGAAGTGATGGCGCGCGACACCAAGCTCGGTCCGGAAGAAATCACCCGCGACATTCCGAACGTTTCGGAAGAAGCGCTGAAGAACCTCGATGAAGCCGGTATCGTCTACATCGGTGCGGAAGTTCAGCCGGGCGACATCCTGGTCGGTAAGATCACGCCGAAGGGCGAAAGCCCGATGACGCCGGAAGAAAAGCTTCTGCGCGCCATCTTCGGCGAAAAGGCCTCCGACGTTCGCGACACCTCCATGCGCATGCCTCCGGGCACCTTCGGCACCATCGTCGAAGTCCGCGTCTTCAACCGCCACGGCGTGGAAAAAGACGAGCGTGCGATGGCGATCGAGCGCGAAGAGATCGAGCGGCTGGCAAAGGACCGCGACGACGAGCAGGCGATCCTCGATCGCAACGTCTATTCGCGCCTTCTCGACATGCTGCGCGGTCACGTAGCGGTCGCCGGTCCGAAGGGCTTCAAGAAGGGCACCGAGCTTTCGAACGCCGTCATCTCCGAATACCCCCGCTCGCAGTGGTGGATGTTCGCGGTTGAAGACGAAAAGGCTCAGGGCGAAGTCGAGGCCCTGCGCGGTCAGTACGACGAATCCAAGTCGCTTCTCGAGCACCGCTTCATGGACAAGGTCGAAAAGGTCCAGCGCGGCGATGAAATGCCTCCGGGCGTCATGAAGATGGTCAAGGTCTTCGTCGCTGTGAAGCGCAAGATCCAGCCGGGCGACAAGATGGCCGGCCGTCACGGCAACAAGGGTGTGGTTTCCCGCATCGTGCCGATCGAAGACATGCCGTTCCTCGAAGACGGCACGCATGTCGACGTCGTTCTGAACCCGCTCGGCGTGCCTTCGCGCATGAACGTCGGCCAGATCCTCGAAACCCATCTCGGCTGGGCTTGTGCCGGCATGGGCAAGAAGATCGGCGCGATGCTCGATGCCTATAAGGCGGGCGCTGACATTCAGCCGCTGCGCGATACCATCGACAGCGTCATCGGGTCCGGTCCGAAGGGCGAGCCGATCAAGCAGTACGACGATGAATCGATCGTCCGCTTGGCCGAGCAGACCCGCCGCGGCGTGTCAATCGCAACGCCGGTTTTCGACGGCGCGGTGGAAGCCGACGTCAACGAGATGCTGGAACAGGCAGGCCTGAAGGTTACTGGTCAGTCGACGCTGTATGATGGCCGTACCGGCGATCAGTTCGACCGCCAGGTGACCGTCGGCTACATCTACATGCTGAAACTGAACCACCTTGTCGACGACAAGATCCACGCTCGTTCGATCGGTCCTTACTCGCTCGTTACCCAGCAGCCGCTGGGCGGCAAGGCGCAGTTCGGCGGTCAGCGCTTCGGGGAAATGGAAGTCTGGGCTCTGGAAGCCTACGGCGCCGCCTACACCCTGCAGGAAATGCTGACGGTGAAGTCGGACGACGTGGCGGGCCGTACCAAGGTCTACGAAGCGATCGTCCGTGGCGACGATACGTTCGAAGCCGGTATTCCGGAGAGCTTCAACGTTCTCGTCAAAGAAATGCGGTCCCTGGGTCTCTCCGTCGAGCTGGAAAACTCGAAGCTTGAAGAGCTGCAGCCGACGCAGCTGCCTGACGCCGCCGAGTAAGACATCATCAAGGTGCGTGCCGCTCCCCAAGCGGCGCGCACCGTTTCCGCCAGGTCCGGTGTTCAAGCGGGCAGGGCAGGAAATGCGGCCGCATAAAATGCGGTTTTATCCATTTTCAGGCTGCGGTCCGGCGCCCGGGATTTGCCGGAACCGTCCAGCCAAGAAGAGGGCGATACGCCCACGAAGGAGATAGGCATGAACCAAGAGGTCATGAATCTTTTCAATCCGCAGGTGCCTGCACAGACATTCGATTCCATCCGGATCTCGATTGCCTCGCCGGAGAAGATTCTCTCCTGGTCTTACGGTGAAATCAAGAAGCCGGAGACGATCAACTACCGCACGTTCAAACCGGAACGCGACGGTCTGTTCTGCGCGCGCATCTTTGGACCGATCAAGGACTACGAATGCTTGTGCGGCAAGTACAAGCGCATGAAGTACAAGGGCATCATCTGCGAAAAGTGCGGCGTCGAAGTTACGCTGTCGCGCGTTCGCCGCGAGCGCATGGGTCATATCGAGCTCGCCGCTCCCGTTGCCCATATCTGGTTCCTGAAGTCCCTGCCGAGCCGTATCGCAACGTTGCTCGACATGACGCTGAAGGATATCGAGCGCGTCCTCTATTTCGAAAACTACATCGTCACCGAGCCGGGTCTGACGTCCCTCAAGGAAAACCAGCTCCTCTCGGAAGAAGAATACATGATCGCCGTCGACGAGTTCGGCGAAGATCAGTTCACGGCGATGATCGGCGCGGAAGCCATCTATGAGATGCTCGCTTCGATGAACCTCGACAAGATCGCCGGCGATCTGCGTTCGGAAATGGCTGACACCACGTCCGAGCTGAAGCAGAAGAAGCTGATGAAGCGCCTGAAGATCGTTGAGAACTTCATGGAATCCGGCAACCGTCCGGAATGGATGATCATGAAGGTCGTCCCGGTGATCCCGCCGGATCTGCGTCCGCTCGTTCCGCTGGATGGCGGCCGTTTCGCGACGTCCGACCTCAACGATCTCTATCGCCGCGTCATCAACCGTAACAACCGTCTGAAGCGGCTGATCGAGCTTCGTGCGCCTGGCATCATCATTCGCAACGAAAAGCGCATGCTGCAGGAATCCGTCGATGCGCTGTTCGACAACGGCCGCCGCGGCCGCGTCATCACCGGCGCCAACAAGCGCCCGCTGAAGTCGCTGTCCGACATGCTCAAGGGCAAGCAGGGCCGCTTCCGCCAGAACCTGCTCGGCAAGCGCGTCGACTATTCCGGCCGTTCGGTCATCGTGACCGGTCCCGAACTGAAGCTGCACCAGTGCGGCCTGCCGAAGAAGATGGCGCTCGAACTGTTCAAGCCGTTCATCTACGCTCGTCTCGACGCCAAGGGTTACTCCTCGACCGTCAAGCAGGCGAAGAAGCTGGTTGAGAAGGAAAAGCCGGAAGTCTGGGATATCCTCGACGAGGTCATCCGCGAACATCCGGTTCTCTTGAACCGCGCACCGACGCTGCACCGCCTGGGCATCCAGGCCTTCGAACCGACCCTGGTCGAAGGCAAGGCGATCCAGCTGCATCCGCTTGTCTGCACGGCGTTCAACGCCGACTTCGACGGCGACCAGATGGCCGTTCACGTTCCGCTGTCGCTCGAAGCGCAGCTGGAAGCGCGCGTGCTGATGATGTCGACCAACAACATCCTGCATCCGGCAAACGGCGCACCGATCATCGTTCCGTCGCAGGACATGGTTCTCGGTCTCTACTATCTGTCGATCATGAACCAGAACGAGCCGGGCGAAGGCATGGCCTTCTCCGATCTGGGCGAGTTGCATCACGCGCTTGAAACCAAGTCAGTGACGCTGCATGCCAAGATCCGCGGCCGCTTCAAGACTGTGGATGCCGAAGGCAAGCCGGTTTCGAAGATCTATGAAACGACGCCTGGCCGCATGCTCATCGGCGAACTTCTGCCGAAGAACGTCAACGTGCCGTTCGACGTCTGCAACCAGGAACTGACCAAGAAGAACATCTCCAAGATGATCGACACGGTCTACCGCCATTGCGGCCAGAAGGACACGGTCATTTTCTGCGACCGCATCATGCAGCTCGGCTTCGCCCATGCCTGCCGCGCCGGCATTTCGTTCGGCAAGGACGACATGGTCATTCCGGACACCAAGGCCAAGATCGTCGGCGACACCGAAAGCCTGGTGAAGGAATACGAGCAGCAGTACAATGACGGCCTCATCACCCAGGGCGAAAAGTACAACAAGGTTGTCGACGCCTGGGGCAAGGCGACCGAAAAGGTCGCCGACGAGATGATGGCACGCATCAAAGCGGTCGAATTCGACGACAACGGCCGTCAGAAGCCGATGAACTCGATCTATATGATGTCGCACTCCGGCGCCCGCGGTTCTCCGAACCAGATGCGTCAGCTGGGCGGCATGCGCGGCCTGATGGCCAAGCCTTCGGGCGAAATCATCGAGACGCCGATCATCTCGAACTTCAAGGAAGGCCTGACCGTCAACGAGTACTTCAACTCGACCCACGGTGCCCGTAAGGGTCTTGCAGACACCGCCTTGAAGACCGCGAACTCCGGTTACCTGACCCGCCGTCTCGTCGACGTTGCGCAGGATTGCATCGTCAACTCGGTGGATTGCGGTACCGAAACCGGCCTCACCATGACCGCCATCGTCGATGCCGGTCAGGTCGTGGCTTCGCTCGGCGCTCGCGTTCTCGGCCGCACGGCCCTCGACAACATCGATCATCCCGTCACCGGCGATCGCATCGTCGATGCCGGCAAGATGATCCTCGAAGCCGACGTCGTCGAAATCGAGAAGGCTGGTATCCAGTCGATCCGCATCCGTTCGGCGCTGACCTGCGAAATCCAGACCGGCGTCTGCGGCGTCTGCTACGGCCGCGACCTGGCGCGTGGTACGCCTGTCAACATGGGTGAAGCTGTCGGCGTCATCGCCGCTCAGTCGATCGGCGAACCGGGCACCCAGCTCACCATGCGTACGTTCCACCTTGGTGGTACCGCAACGGTGGTCGACCAGTCGTTCCTCGAAGCGTCGTACGAAGGTACCGTGCAGATCAAGAACCGCAACATGCTGCGCAACTCGGACAACGTTCTCGTTGCCATGGGCCGCAACATGGCGATCCAGATCCTCGACGAACGCGGTGTCGAGCGGTCCTCGCAGCGCGTCGCCTACGGCTCGAAGATCTATGTCGACGACGCCGACAAGGTGAAGCGCGGTCAGCGTCTGGCCGAGTGGGACCCCTACACGCGTCCGATGATGACGGAAGTCGAAGGCACGGTTCATTTCGAAGATATCGTCGACGGTATCTCCGTTCTGGAAGCGACCGACGAGGCGACCGGCATCACCAAGCGCCAGGTTATCGACTGGCGTTCGACGCCGCGCGGTATCGACCTGAAGCCGGCGATCGTCATCAAGGACAAGAATGGTGCCGTTGCCAAGCTTGCCCGTGGCGGCGAAGCCCGCTTCATGCTCTCGGTCGACGCCATTCTGTCGGTCGAGCCGGGCACGAAGGTCTCCCAGGGTGACGTGCTTGCACGTTCGCCGCTGGAAAGCGCCAAGACGAAGGACATCACCGGCGGTCTGCCGCGCGTTGCCGAACTCTTCGAAGCGCGCCGTCCGAAGGATCACGCGATCATCGCCGAAATCGATGGTACGATCCGCTTCGGCCGCGACTACAAGAACAAGCGCCGCGTGCTGATCGAGCCTGCGGAAGACGGTGTGGAGCCGGTCGAGTACCTGATCCCGAAGGGCAAGCCCTTCCATCTTCAGGATGGCGACTATATCGAAAAGGGTGACTACATCCTCGACGGTAACCCGGCACCGCACGACATCCTGGCGATCAAGGGCGTGGAGGCACTCGCTTCCTACCTGGTCAACGAAATCCAGGAAGTCTACCGTCTGCAGGGCGTTGTGATCAACGACAAGCACATCGAGGTGATCGTTCGCCAGATGCTGCAGAAGGTGGAAGTGACCGACGCCGGTGACTCGACCTATATCGTTGGCGACAGCGTCGACCGCATCGAGCTGGAAGATGTTAACGATCAGCTGATCGAACAGGGCAAGAAGCCGGCTTACGGCGATCCGGTCCTGCTCGGCATCACCAAGGCGTCGCTGCAGACGCCGTCCTTCATCTCGGCCGCTTCCTTCCAGGAAACGACCAAGGTGCTGACGGAAGCTGCGATTGCCGGCAAGACCGACGGCCTGCAGGGTCTGAAGGAAAACGTCATCGTCGGCCGTCTGATCCCGGCCGGTACCGGCGGCACGATGACCCAGATCCGCCGTATTGCGACCGCGCGCGACGAGATGATCCTCGAAGAGCGCCGCAAGGGAACGGGAGCAGAGGCCGCAACACCGATGCTCGCCGACATGGCGGCGAAGGAAGAAGCCGCGGCCGAATAAGGCCGAACGGAAAGGGCGGTTCGGCCGCCCTTTCCGACCCAATTGAAAAAGCCGCCCCGAGCGATCCGGGCGGCTTTTTTCTTATATGGAAATCCTCGCGAGATGTTGTTCCATGCCGTAACCGAGCTTCAGAGCGGCGTGCTCGATCCGCATCCAGAAGAACCGGAAGCGGATTGGCGGCCCGCCGCCGAAGGGCGTCATCTCCCTGTGGATCCAGGTTTCCGCCAGTTCGCCGGTAAGCTTGACGTGAAAATAGGAGCGCCGGTGCCAGATTTCCCTTTCGCCGCGGACAAAGCGATGATCGTCCGTCGCAAGCAATGCGAAGGGGGCGTCGCACTGAATGCCGGTCTCCTCGGCAAACTCACGCTGGGCCGCAGCCAGGATATCCTCCCCCGGTTCGATCGTACCTCCTGGGACTTGCAACGCGACTGCGGGAAAATCCGGTTCATCGAAAACGAGAAGGAAATCCTTCCTCGTTGCGTAGATCAGAACCTTGAAGGCATCCAAAACTGGTTGATCAACCATCTGAAGAAGATCAGCCGAACTTGATGATCGCCACTTCGCCGGTGAGCGCGCCCTGATAGGCGGAGGCGTGCGGTTCTTCGTCGGGAATGTCGGTGAGAGTGCCGATCTGGTCGAGGTCGGCCTCGAGAAAACCTTCTTCAGCAAGCGCGTTCAAAGCTTCGCGCACTGCGGTGTCGTCGTCCGGCGCGCGTAGCATGACGTGGATATCGATGCCCTCGTCGCCATCCTGCTCATAGGCCTTACCGATGATGATGAAGATCATTGGGCCCTCGAGGTTGTTGTCGTTGTCAGGGATGGCAGTCATGGCAATGTCCTTGTTCGAAAGATGTGTGTACCGACCTTACAGCGTATTGCCGCGCGGTGCGCCCTAAAAAGCAATCACCCAAGACGAATCGCGTCGGACAGGCGGCCGATTCTGTCCTGACGGCTGGATTGTGAAATTGCTTTATGATTCTTTAAGTTGAGGATTGGGCATTGGCGATTCAGCCCTGCCGGATGTTTGGCCAGGGCTGGTTCGGTCGCAAAAGCCTTGTTTTACAGGCATGTCAGCCGTGCGCCGGGAAGAATATTTGTTAATTCCCCTTGACGGGACACCCCGAAATCAGTACACCCCGCCCCATCGGAGCCCATGTGAGGCTGGCTGGTTCGGAACGTCTCGTTCTGGAGTTCGCCTCAAACAAGGTTCGAAACGCACGCTGAAGACCAAAATGCTGCATGCAAGACGCTGAAATACGGCGTCCTCTGCTTTTTTTGCGGGCCATCTGCCGAAAGGCGGATCGGTCCTCGTTTTGCGCATTTATCAAGCGTTCGAAACCGCCGGCGACGGCATCGATCCGCCCGCAAGGGTAATGAGACAGATTTTGTAAGGGATGGTTATATGCCTACCGTAAACCAGCTGATCCGCAAGCCGCGTCAGGCACAGGTAAAGCGCAACAAGGTTCCTGCTCTGCAGGAAAACCCGCAGAAGCGCGGCGTTTGCACCCGCGTCTACACGACGACCCCGAAGAAGCCGAACTCGGCTCTGCGTAAGGTTGCCAAGATTCGCCTGACCAACGGCTTCGAAGTCATCGGCTACATTCCGGGTGAAGGTCACAACCTTCAGGAGCACTCCGTGGTCATGATCCGCGGTGGCCGCGTAAAGGACTTGCCGGGCGTTCGCTACCACATCATCCGCGGTGTTCTCGATACCCAGGGTGTCAAGAACCGCAAGCAGCGCCGCTCCAAGTATGGTGCGAAGCGTCCGAAGTAATTCGGTTTTCTTAGGAATTCGGCGCTGCGCGAGGTTCTCCGCGTGATAAGGCGCCCGTCAACAGTTGAGAGACAAAACGTATGTCCCGTCGTCATAGTGCAGAAAAGCGCGAGATCAATCCGGACCCGAAGTTCGGCGATCTGGTCGTCACCAAGTTCATGAACGCCATCATGCTTCATGGTAAGAAGTCCGTTGCTGAAAACATCGTTTACGGTGCTTTCGATGCGGTTCAGGGCAAGCTGAAGCAGGAGCCGGTCGCCGTGTTCCATTCGGCTCTCGACAACATCGCTCCGCACGTCGAAGTCCGTTCGCGTCGCGTTGGTGGTGCAACCTACCAGGTTCCGGTCGATGTTCGCCCCGAGCGCCGCCAGGCTCTTGCCATTCGCTGGCTGATCGCCGCTGCCCGCAAGCGCAACGAGACCACCATGATCGATCGCCTTTGCGGCGAACTCATGGATGCTGCCAACAACCGTGGCAGCGCCGTCAAGAAGCGCGAAGACACGCACAAGATGGCTGACGCGAACCGCGCATTCTCGCATTACCGCTGGTAATCGACGAACAATTTTCGAAAGGCAGTCACTATGGCTCGCGAATATAAAATCGAAGACTACCGCAATTTCGGTATCATGGCGCATATCGACGCCGGCAAGACCACGACGACTGAGCGCATCCTGTACTACACGGGCAAGTCGCACAAGATCGGCGAAGTCCATGACGGCGCTGCCACCATGGACTGGATGGAGCAGGAGCAGGAACGCGGCATCACCATCACGTCCGCTGCCACCACGACCTTCTGGAAGGGCCGTGACGGCAAGATGCGCCGCTTCAACATCATCGACACCCCCGGCCACGTCGACTTCACCATCGAAGTCGAGCGTTCGCTGCGCGTTCTCGACGGTGCCATCGCTCTGCTCGACGCCAACGCCGGTGTTGAGCCGCAGACGGAGACCGTCTGGCGTCAGGCCGAGAAGTACAACGTTCCGCGTATGATCTTCTGCAACAAGATGGACAAGACCGGCGCCGATTTCTATCGCTCGGTTGACATGATCAAGTCCCGTCTCGGTGCGATCCCGGTCGTCATGCAGCTGCCGATCGGCGCTGAGAGCGACTTCAAGGGCGTCATCGACCTGATCGAAATGAACGCTCTCATCTGGCGCGACGAGTCGCTCGGCGCACAGTGGGACGTTGTCGAGATCCCGGACGACATGAAGGAAAAGGCCGCGAAGTATCGCGAACTCCTCATCGAAACCGTTGTCGATATCGACGAAGCCGCCATGGAAGCTTATCTGGAAGGCGTCATGCCCGACAATGAGCAGATCCGTGCGCTCGTTCGTCGCGGCACCATCGACGTGAAGTTCCACCCCATGTTCTGCGGTACCGCGTTCAAGAACAAGGGCGTTCAGCCGCTTCTCGACGCCGTCGTCGACTATCTGCCGTCCCCGGCAGACATCCCGGCGATCAAGGGCATCGACGTCAAGACCGAAGCCGAAATCGAGCGTCATGCTTCTGATGAAGAGCCGCTTTCGATGCTCGCGTTCAAGATCATGAACGACCCCTTCGTTGGCTCGCTGACCTTCGCACGCATCTACTCCGGCAAGCTCGAAAAGGGCACGTCGGTCATGAACACGGTCAAGGAAAAGCGCGAACGCGTCGGCCGCATGCTGCAGATGCATTCCAACTCGCGTGAAGACATCGAAGAAGCCTTCGCAGGCGACATCGTTGCTCTCGCCGGCCTCAAGGAAACCACCACCGGCGATACGCTCTGCGATCCGCTGAAGCAGGTTATCCTCGAGCGGATGGAATTCCCCGAGCCGGTCATCCAGATCGCGATCGAGCCGAAGACCAAGGGCGACCAGGAAAAGATGGGCCTCGCGCTCAACCGCCTGGCTGCCGAAGATCCTTCGTTCCGCGTCAAGACGGATGAAGAATCCGGTCAGACGATCATCGCCGGCATGGGTGAACTTCACCTCGACATCCTGGTCGACCGCATGCGCCGCGAATTCAAGGTTGAAGCAACGGTCGGCGCGCCGCAGGTTGCCTATCGTGAAACCATCACGAAGAAGCACGAGGAAGACTACACGCACAAGAAGCAGTCCGGCGGTACCGGCCAGTTCGCGCGTCAAGATCGTGTTCGAGCCGAACGAAGAAGGCGAAGACTTCAAGTTCGAGTCCAAGATCGTCGGCGGTGCTGTTCCGAAGGAATATATCCCGGGCGTTCAGAAGGGCATCGAAAGCGTTCTGTCTTCGGGTCCGCTCGCAGGCTTCCCGATGCTCGGCGTCAAGGCGACCCTCATCGACGGCGCCTTCCACGATGTCGACTCGTCGGTTCTCGCTTTCGAAATCGCCTCGCGCGCCTGCTTCCGTGAAGCGGCAAAGAAGGCCGGCGCTCAGCTTCTTGAGCCGATGATGAAGGTCGAAGTCGTAACGCCGGAAGACTATGTCGGCGACGTTATCGGCGACTTGAACTCGCGTCGTGGCCAAATCCAAGGCCAGGAATCCCGCGGTGTTGCCGTTGTCATCAACGCAAACGTCCCGTTGGCGAACATGTTCAAGTACGTGGACAACCTGCGCTCGATGAGCCAAGGCCGTGCCCAGTATTCGATGACGTTCGATCACTATTCGCCGGTTCCGTCGAACGTGGCGCAGGAAATCCAGGCGAAATACTCCGGTCAGAAGTGACCGGAGCCTACGCCATCTGACAGAAACAAGAGAATTACCCCCTGATTGGGGTCAGAAAACGGAGAGCCGGAAATGGCAAAGAGCAAATTTGAGCGCAACAAGCCGCACGTTAACATTGGCACGATCGGCCACGTTGACCATGGCAAGACGTCGCTGACGGCAGCGATCACGAAGTATTTCGGCGAATACAAGGCGTATGACCAGATCGACGCCGCTCCGGAAGAAAAGGCGCGCGGCATCACCATCTCGACGGCGCACGTCGAATATGAGACGCCGGCCCGTCACTATGCGCACGTCGACTGCCCCGGCCACGCCGACTACGTCAAGAACATGATCACCGGTGCGGCCCAGATGGACGGCGCGATCCTGGTTTGCTCGGCTGCCGACGGCCCGATGCCGCAGACCCGCGAGCACATCCTGCTTGCCCGTCAGGTCGGCGTTCCGGCGATCGTCGTGTTCCTCAACAAGGTCGACCAGGTCGACGACGCCGAACTGCTCGAACTCGTTGAGCTGGAAGTGCGCGAACTGCTGTCGTCCTACGACTTCCCGGGCGACGACATCCCGATCATCAAGGGTTCGGCTCTGGCTGCGCTGGAAGATTCGGACAAGAAGATCGGCGAAGACGCGATCCGCGAGCTGATGGCAGCGGTTGACGCCTACATCCCGACGCCTGAGCGTCCGATCGACCAGCCGTTCCTGATGCCGATCGAAGACGTGTTCTCGATCTCGGGCCGTGGCACGGTCGTCACCGGTCGCGTCGAGCGCGGCATCGTCAAGGTTGGCGAGGAAATCGAAATCGTCGGCATCCGTCCGACGACGAAGACGACCTGCACCGGCGTTGAAATGTTCCGCAAGCTGCTCGACCAGGGCCAGGCCGGCGACAACATCGGCGCGCTGCTGCGCGGCGTCACCCGTGACGGCGTCGAGCGTGGCCAGATCCTGTGCAAGCCGGGTTCGGTCAAGCCGCACAAGAAGTTCATGGCTGAAGCCTACATCCTGACGAAGGAAGAAGGCGGCCGTCATACGCCGTTCTTCACCAACTACCGTCCGCAGTTCTACTTCCGCACGACGGACGTGACGGGCATCGTGTCGCTGCCGGAAGGCACGGAAATGGTCATGCCGGGCGACAACGTCACCGTTGCCGTCGAGCTGATCGTGCCGATCGCGATGGAAGAAAAGCTGCGCTTCGCCATCCGCGAAGGCGGCCGCACCGTCGGCGCCGGCATCGTCGCATCGATCGTCGAGTAATCGAGACGGCCAAAGGGCCGTTGGTGGCAGGGACATGGTTCTCCATGTCCCTGCGATTTTTGACAAAACGGTCTGCTGAATAATTGAAGTTCTTTGTGTTTTGCCGTATTGGCGGGCACAGAATCACGAACAAGGACAAGTCGAATGAATGGCCAGAATATCCGCATCCGCCTGAAGGCGTTTGATCACCGGATCCTCGATGCCTCCACGCGCGAAATCGTGTCGACGGCCAAGCGTACCGGTGCAAGCGTACGCGGCCCGGTACCGCTTCCGACCCGGATTGAAAAATTCACGGTCAACCGGTCGCCCCACGTCGACAAGAAGAGCCGTGAACAGTTCGAGATGCGCACCCACAAGCGCCTTCTCGACATCGTCGATCCTACGCCGCAGACCGTTGACGCGCTGATGAAGCTCGACCTGGCTGCCGGCGTGGACGTGGAAATTAAGCTTTAATAACAAGGAAGGTACGTGGATTTCGGTCCAACGGCTTCCAAAAACGGGCGACCCTTTGATCGGATGATCCAAGGGAGACCTTAAACCAGAGATGTGAAGGGGTTCGCTCCGACACTAACTCTTAAGAGGAATGAACCAATGCGTTCAGGTGTGATTGCACAGAAAGTGGGAATGACCCGCGTCTATAACGACGCCGGTGAGCATATCCCAGTAACAGTATTGCGGATGGAAAACTGCCAGGTAGTTGCCCATCGCACAGAAGACAAGAATGGCTACACCGCAGTTCAGCTCGGTGCTGGTCAGTCCAAGGTCAAGAATACGAGCAAGCCGTTGCGCGGTCAGTTTGCTGCCGCAAGCGTTGAGCCGAAGGCCAAGGTCGTCGAGTTTCGCGTTACGTCGGACAATCTGATCGATGTCGGCGCCGAACTCACTGCAAACCATTTCGTCGCGGGCCAGCTCGTAGACGTTACCGGTACATCTGCCGGTAAGGGTTTTGCCGGTGCGATGAAGCGCCACAACTTCGGCGGTCTGCGTGCAACGCACGGCGTGTCCGTATCACACCGTTCGCATGGTTCGACTGGTTCCAACCAGGATCCGGGCCGCGTCTGGAAGGGCAAGCGCATGGCTGGTCACATGGGCCAGACGCGCATCACCACCCAGAACCTGGAAGTGGTCTCCACCGATGAAGACCGCGGTCTGATCCTCGTCAAGGGCGCCGTACCCGGCTCCAAGGGCGCATGGATCGTCGTTCGCGACGCCATCAAGTCCGGCACCCCGGCTGACGCTCCGCGTCCTGCCGCCGTGCGCGCAGCCAAGTAAGGGGGCCAGATCATGGATCTCAAAGTCACCACCCTCGAGGGAAAAGAAGCGGGCCAGGTCTCCCTGTCCGATGCGATTTTCGGTCTCGAGCCTCGCGAAGATATCATTGCCCGCGTCGTTCGCTGGCAGCTCGCCAAGAAGCAGCAGGGCACGCACAAGGCCAAGGGTCGCGCCGAAGTTTCGCGCACCGGCGCCAAGATGTTCAAGCAGAAGGGTACGGGCCGCGCTCGTCATCATTCGGCTCGCGCTCCGCAGTTCCGCGGCGGTGGTAAGGCTCATGGCCCGGTTGTTCGCAGCCACGCTCATGACCTGCCGAAGAAGGTTCGCGCTCTCGGCCTGCGCCATGCGCTGTCGGCCAAGCTTCGTGCTGAAGAACTGATCATCGTCGACAACCTGGTTGCCGCCGAAGCCAAGACGAAGACGCTGACCGGCGCTTTCGCAACGCTCGGCCTGACCAACGCACTGTTCATCGGTGGCGTCGAACTCGACAGCAACTTCAAGCTCGCAGCCCAGAACATCCCGAACGTGGACGTTCTGCCGGTCCAGGGCATCAATGTTTACGATATTCTGCGCCGCGGCAAGCTCGTGCTGTCCAAGGCTGCAGTTGAAGCTCTTGAGGAGCGGTTCAAATGACTGACCTTCGCCACTATGATGTGATCGTTTCTCCTTCGATCACCGAAAAGTCGACGCTGGTTTCTGAACAGAACCAGATCATCTTCAACGTCGCCAAGGGTGCGTCGAAGCCGGAAATCAAGGCTGCCGTCGAAGCACTGTTCGGCGTCAAGGTGACGGCTGTGAACACGCTGCTCCGCAAGGGTAAGCTGAAGCGTTTCCGCGGCTTCGCCGGCCGGCAGAAGGACGTCAAGAAGGCGATCGTCACACTTGCTGACGGTCAGACCATCGACGTCTCCACCGGACTCTGAGGAATAGAACAATGGCATTGAAAAGTTTCAATCCGACGACCCCGAGCCAGCGTCAGCTGGTCATCGTCGACCGGTCCGGCCTCTGGAAGGGCAAGCCCGTCAAGGCGCTGACCGAAGGCCTGTCCTCCAAGGGCGGTCGTAACAACACCGGTCGCATCACGGTGCGCTTCCAGGGCGGCGGTCACAAGCGGACCTACCGTCTGATCGACTTCAAGCGTCGCAAGTTCGACGTCGAAGGCACGGTCGAGCGCATCGAATACGACCCGAACCGCACCGCGTTCATCGCGCTCATCAACTATGCCGATGGCGAGCAGGCCTACATCCTTGCTCCGCAGCGTCTTGCTGCCGGCGACAAGGTGATCGCTTCGGAAAAGCAGGTTGACGTGAAGCCGGGCAACACCATGCCGCTTCAGTACATGCCGGTTGGTTCGATCGTTCACAACGTCGAGATGAAGCCGGGCAAGGGCGGTCAGATCGCCCGTTCGGCCGGCGCCTACGTCCAGCTCGTCGGTCGCGACCAGGGTATGGCGATCCTTCGCCTCAACTCCGGCGAACAGCGTCTGGTGCATGGTTCCTGCCTTGCAACGGTCGGTGCTGTATCGAACCCCGATCACGGCAACATCAACGACGGCAAGGCCGGCCGTTCGGTGTGGCGCGGCAAGCGTCCGCACGTTCGCGGCGTCGTCATGAACCCTGTTGACCATCCGCACGGCGGTGGTGAAGGCCGCACCTCGGGTGGCCGTCATCCGGTGTCTCCGTGGGGCAAGCCCACCAAGGGCAAGCGCACGCGTTCGAACAAGTCGACCGACAAGTTCATCATGCGCTCGCGTCATCAGCGTAAGAAGTAAGAGAGGAAGTCTCCAATGGCTCGTTCAGTATGGAAAGGTCCGTTTGTTGACGGCTATCTTCTCAAGAAGGCTGAGAAGGTTCGTGAAGGCGGTCGTAACGAAGTGATCAAGATGTGGAGCCGTCGCTCCACCATCCTGCCGCAGTTCGTCGGTCTGACCTTCGGCGTCTACAATGGCAGCAAGCATGTGCCGGTTTCCGTGTCGGAAGACATGGTCGGTCACAAGTTCGGTGAATTCTCTCCGACCCGGACCTATTACGGTCACGGTGCGGACAAGAAGGCAAAGAGGAAGTAATTATGGGCAAGGCAAAAGCCGAACGCCGGCTGAAGGATAATGAGGCGCAGGCAATTGCGCGCACGATCCGCGTCAGCCCCCAGAAGCTCAACCTGGTTGCCGCGATGATTCGCGGCAAGAAGGTCGACCGGGCTCTGGCCGAACTGGAATTCTCGCGCAAGCGCATCTCGGACACGGTCAAGAAGACCCTTGAGTCCGCAATCGCAAACGCAGAGAACAACCACGATCTCGACGTCGATAGTTTGATCGTCGCCGAAGCCTACGTTGGCAAGTCCATCGTCATGAAGCGGTTCCACGCTCGTGGCCGTGGCCGTGCATCGCGTATCGAAAAGCCTTTCGCGCATCTGACGATCGTTGTTCGCGAAGTCGAAGCCAAAGGGGAGGCCGCATAATGGGTCAGAAGATCAATCCAGTCGGCTTCCGCCTCGGCATCAACCGCACCTGGGACAGCCGCTGGTTCGCAGACAACGCCGAATACGGTCAGCTTCTTCATGAAGACCTGAAGATTCGCGCTTACCTGATGGAAGAACTGAAGCAGGCCGGTATCGCCAAGGTGGTCATCGAGCGTCCGCACAAGAAGTGCCGCGTCACGATCCACTCGGCTCGTCCGGGCCTGATCATCGGCAAGAAGGGCGCAGATATCGAAAAGCTCCGCAAGAAGCTTTCCGAGATGACCAACTCCGAAACGCACCTCAACATCGTTGAAGTTCGCAAGCCGGAAGTTGACTCCACCCTCGTTGCCCAGTCGATCGCCCAGCAGCTGGAACGCCGCGTTGCTTTTCGCCGTGCGATGAAGCGCGCTGTTCAGTCGGCCATGCGTCTTGGCGCCGAAGGCATCAAGATCACCTGCGGTGGTCGTCTCGGCGGAGCGGAAATCGCCCGTACCGAATGGTACCGCGAAGGCCGCGTGCCGTTGCACACGCTTCGCGCCGACATCGACTACGGTGTGGCTGAAGCCAAGACCGCTTTTGGTATCTGCGGCATCAAGGTGTGGATCTTCAAGGGCGAAATCCTCGAGCACGATCCGATGGCTTCCGAGCGTCGTGCGTCCGAGAGTGACGCCCAGGGCCCGAGCAGCAGCAACCGCCGTCGCGAAAACGCGTAACAGTCGTTCCTGGCAGCTAATATCGGAGAAGTAAAAAAATGTTGCAGCCAAAGCGTACTAAGTACCGCAAGCAGTTCAAGGGACGCATCAAGGGCGTTGCCAAGGGCGGTTCCGACCTTGCTTTCGGTGAATTCGGCCTGAAGTCTCAGGAGCCGAACCGCGTTAACGCGCGCGAGATCGAAGCGGCCCGCCGCGCGATCACCCGTCACATGAAGCGTGCCGGTCGCGTGTGGATCCGCGTATTCCCAGACGTTCCGGTCACGGCCAAGCCGACCGAAGTCCGCATGGGTAAAGGTAAGGGTTCGGTCGAATACTGGGCTTGCAAGGTCAAGCCCGGCCGAATGATGTTCGAAATCGACGGCGTCAGCGAAGAACTCGCCCGTGAGGCGCTTCGCCTTGGTGCTGCGAAACTCTCTGTCAAGACGCGCTTCGTACAGCGCATTGCAGAGTAAGGAGTAAAGCCCATGAAAGCCGAGACCGTTCGCGCACTGAGCGCAGATCAGCTCAACGAAGAGCTTGCCAAGCTGAAGAAAGAGCAGTTCAACCTGCGCTTCCAGAAGGCCACCGGCCAGCTCGAAAAATCGTCGCGCATCAATGAAGTCCGCAAGGATATTGCGCGCGTGAAAACCATTGCCCGCCAGAAGGCGGCAGAAGCCAAGGCTTAAGGACCGAAGAATATGCCAAAACGCATTCTGCAGGGCACAGTCGTCAGCGACAAGAACGACAAGACCGTAGTGGTCCGCGTCGAGCGTCGCTTTGCGCACCCGATCTTCCAGAAGACCGTTCGCCGGTCGAAGAAGTACAAGGCGCACGACGAGAACAACCAGTACAAGGTCGGCGACGTCGTTTCCATCGAGGAATGTGCGCCGATTTCCAAGGACAAGACCTGGACGGTCGTTTCCGTTCAGGCCTAATTGCGATTGATTTGCGCTTGGCCCTTGCGCCGGGCGCAAAAATCTGTATGAAGCAGCGTCAGAACGCTCCGGTGTCGAGCGTTCTTTTGCTTTGAGCGCACGGAAGGTCCCGTCTGGGAAACCACCCTGGCAACGATCCATCCCGCGCGACTGTACGATTCCCTCATTCGGAATCGATTTGAAGACGAAACGTGCAGCTATTCAAAGTGCTGTAGCGTCATTGCGTGCCCGTTCGGCGCGCGGCGCTGCGGAACAAAGTTTTCATAAGCCGGAGAAGGGGGCAGTTGCCCAACCGGTCCGGTAACAACAAGAAGGCGACCTGACATGATTCAGATGCAAACAAACCTCGACGTGGCGGATAATTCCGGCGCACGTCGTGTCATGTGCATCAAGGTGCTGGGCGGCTCCAAGCGCAAGTACGCTTCGGTCGGCGACATTATCGTCGTTTCGATCAAGGAAGCGATCCCGCGCGGCCGCGTCAAGAAGGGTGATGTGATGAAGGCGGTTGTCGTTCGCACCGCCAAGGACATCCGTCGTCCGGACGGCAGCGTCATCCGGTTCGATAACAACGCAGCTGTTCTTATCGACAACAAGAAAGAGCCGATCGGCACCCGTATCTTCGGACCGGTTCCGCGCGAACTCCGCGCCAAGAACCACATGAAGATCATCTCGCTGGCTCCAGAAGTGCTGTAAGGAGCGATTGAGATGCAAAAGATTCGCAAGGGCGACAAGGTCGTCGTATTGACCGGCAAGGACAAGGGCCGCTCCGGAGAAGTTCTCCAGGTGCTGCCGAAGGAAGACCGGGCTGTTGTGCGTGGCGTCAACATGGTGAAGCGTCACCAGCGCCAGACCCAGAGCCAGGAAGCCGGCATCATCAACAAGGAAGCTTCGATCCACCTGTCCAACATTGCTGTTGCCGACAAGGATGGCAAGCCGACCCGCGTCGGCTTCAAGGTTGTCGAAGGCAAGAAGGTCCGTGTGGCCAAGCGTTCGGGAGAAGTGATCGATGGCTGACACCAAGAAGTACGAACCCCGTCTGAAGACGGAATATGTTGAGCGCATCAGCAAGGCGATGCAGGAGAAATTCTCCTACGCAAACGTCATGCAGATCCCGCGTCTCGACAAGATCGTCATCAACATGGGTGTTGGCGAATCGACGGGCGACTCCAAGAAGCCGACTGTTGCTGCTGCCGACCTCGCAGCGATTGCTGGCCAGAAGCCGGTCATCACCCGTGCCCGCAACTCCATCGCCGGCTTCAAGCTGCGCGAAGGCATGCCGATCGGCGCCAAGGTTACACTTCGCGGCGCTCGCATGTACGAATTCCTGGACCGCCTGGTGAACATCGCTCTTCCGCGTGTTCGCGACTTCCGCGGCCTGAATCCGAAGTCCTTCGATGGCCGTGGCAACTTCGCCATGGGTATCAAGGAACACATTGTGTTCCCTGAGATCAACTACGACAAGGTTGATCAGATGTGGGGCATGGACATCATCGTTTGCACGACGGCAACGAACGACGACGAAGCACGCGCTCTGCTCACAGAGTTCAACTTCCCGTTCCGCCAGTAAGCCGTAACGACAAGCAGAAGGATTAAGTTGAATGGCGAAGACGAGCGCAATTGAAAAGAACAATCGCCGCCGTAAGTCGGTTGCCCAGGATGCCTCCAAGCGGGCAGCCCTGAAGGCAATCATCATGAACCAGTCTCTTCCGATCGAAGATCGCTTCAAGGCGACCTTGAAGTTGGCGAGCCTCCCGCGCGACGGATCCAAGACCCGCGTTCGCAACCGTTGCGAAGTCACCGGTCGTCCGCGCGCGTATTATCGCAAACTCAAGATGTCGCGTATTGCGCTTCGTGAACTGGGCAATTTCGGCAAGGTGCCGGGCATTGTCAAGTCGAGCTGGTAAGGAGACGGGCACATGGCAATGACAGATCCGCTGGGCGATATGCTCACCCGTATCCGTAACGGTGCTGCACGCCGCAAGTCGAGTGTTTCCACTCCGGCTTCCAAGCTGCGCGCACGCGTTCTGGATGTCCTTCAGGCTGAAGGTTACATCCGCGGATACTCAGAAGTCGAATTTGGTAACGGCAAGTCCGAGATCAACATCGAACTGAAGTACTACGAAGGTGCGTCGGTGATCCGTGAGATCGGCCGCGTATCGAAGCCGGGCCGCCGAGTTTATGTCTCGGTCAAGTCCATTCCGCAGGTCGCGAACGGTCTCGGTATCACCATCCTTTCGACCCCGAAGGGTGTGATGGCCGATCATCAGGCACGCGAACAGAACGTTGGTGGCGAGGTTCTCTGCTCCGTATTCTAATACGGCAGCAGTGATCTCCATAACGGACAGACAGGTTTGAAATATGTCTCGTATCGGTAAAAAGCCCGTTCCGGTTCCTGCAGGTGTCACGGCCACGGTTAGTGGCCAGACGGTGACTGCAAAGGGCCCGAAAGGCGAACTCTTCTTCGTTGCTAACGACGAAGTCGTCGTAAAGCTGGAAGACAACAACGCGGTGTCGGTGACCCCGGTTGACCAGTCCAAGGATGCTCGCTCGAAGTGGGGCATGTCCCGCACGATGATCGAAAACATCTTCAAGGGCGTCAAGGACGGTTACGAGCGCAAGCTCGAAATCAACGGCGTCGGCTATCGTGCGTCCATGCAGGGCAAGAACCTGCAGCTGGCACTCGGCTTCAGCCATGACGTGGTCTATCAGACTCCGGAAGGCATTTCGATTGCTGTGCCGAAGCCGACGGAAATCGTCGTCACCGGCATCAACAAGCAGCAGGTCGGCCAGGTTGCCGCGGAAATCCGCGAATACCGTGGCCCCGAGCCCTACAAGGGCAAGGGCGTCAAGTATGCCGGCGAGCGGATTGTCCGCAAAGAAGGCAAGAAGAAGTAAGGATCACGCGAAATGGCTACAAGGAAAGATACACTTGTGCGCCGCGCCAGCCGCGTGCGCCGTCAAATCAAGGCAGTCGCCAATGGCCGCCTGCGCCTGTCGGTTCATCGCTCGTCGAAGAACATCTACGCACAGGTTATCGATGACGTTGCAGGCAAGACGGTTGCGTCTGCCTCCACGCTCGACACCGATCTGCGTTCGTCTTTGAAGACGGGCGCTGACACGGCAGCTGCTGCTGCCGTTGGCAAGCTCCTTGCGGAGCGCGCTTCCAAGGCCGGCGTCAAGGACGTCGTCTTTGACCGCGGCGCCTTCATCTATCACGGCCGCGTCAAGGCGCTCGCCGAGGCAGCCCGCGAGGGTGGCCTGAACTTCTGATGCAATTTTCCAGGCGTTAACGTCTGGACTCGAACAAATTGCACGGATAATACCCGGTCGCTTCGGTTCAATGAAACCGAAGCGACTTTTGTCAATCTGCCGATTGCACCCGGAAAAGAAAAAGGAAAAGGACAATGGCACAAGAAAAAAGAGGTTCTCGCGAAGATCGCCAGAACCGCGAGGAGCGCGACAGCGAATTCGTTGACAAGCTCGTAGCAATCAACCGCGTTGCCAAGGTGGTAAAGGGCGGCCGTCGTTTCGGCTTCGCTGCTCTCGTCGTCGTCGGTGACCAGAAGGGCCGCGTTGGCTTCGGTCATGGCAAGGCACGCGAAGTGCCGGAAGCTATCCGCAAGGCAACCGAAGCTGCCAAGCGCGAACTGATCTTCGTTCCGCTGCGCTCGGGCCGCACGCTTCATCATGACGTTCATGGCCGCCATGGCGCCGGCAAGGTCCTGCTGCGCTCCGCCAAGGCTGGTACCGGCATCATCGCCGGTGGTCCGATGCGCGCCGTTTTCGAAACGCTCGGCATGCATGACGTCGTTGCGAAGTCGACCGGTTCGTCGAACCCGTACAACATGATTCGCGCTACGTTCGATGCCCTGAAGAACCAGGCGCATCCGAAGGACGTCGCGGCACAGCGCGGCCTGAAATACGCCACGCTCCAGGCCCGTCGTGCGTCCGCCGGCGTCGCTTCCGAAGAATAAGGGAGTCTGAACAATGGCCAAGAAAGAAGTTGCAAAGAAGACGGTTACGGTCGAGCAGACCGGTAGCCCCATTCGCCGGCCTGCCGTACAGCGCGCGACGCTGATCGGTCTCGGTCTCAACAAGATGCACCGGGTCAGCACGCTGGAAGATACGCCTTCCGTTCGTGGCATGATCCGGGCCGTCCAGCACCTCGTTCGCGTCGTCGACGAGAAGTGAGGGGGATACCATCATGAAACTGAATGAAATCAAGGACAACGAAGGTTCGACCAAGAACCGCAAGCGTCTCGGTCGCGGCATCGGCTCCGGCTCGGGCAAGACTGCCGGCCGCGGTGTCAAGGGTCAGAAGGCTCGTTCGGGCGTTGCCATCAACGGCTTCGAAGGCGGCCAGATGCCAATCTACCGCCGCCTGCCGAAGCGCGGCTTCAACAACATCTTCCGTTCGGACTTTGTTGTCGTATCGCTCGGCCGCATCCAGACCGCCATCGATGCCAAGAAGCTCGATGCTTCGAAGACCGTCGATGCCGCCGCTCTCCAGGCTGCCGGCGTCATCCGCCGCGCCAAGGACGGCATCCGCGTTCTGGCCGACGGCGAACTGAAGGCGAAGCTTTCGCTCGAAGTTGCCGGTGCTTCCAAGCCGGCGATCGAAAAGATCGAAAAGGCTGGCGGCTCGATCAAGCTCCTTTCGGGCGCTGCTGAATAATTGTTGCTGATGAACCGCCCGGGGTGCTTCACACCGGGCGGTTTTGCTCCCATATGAGAGCCTCACGGATTCGCGGCCGGATTGATCCGCCGCAAAGCATTTAACGGGGAACCACGGTGAGGCGCATGATTGCGGATGCGATCGTTCCCGAGCCGGTTTTCACAAAAAGAAGATAGCTTTTTCCGGAGCTGACCGGGTTTTCCCGCGGGTTCCGAACTGGCTACGCGGAGAATTGCATGGCTTCTGCAGCGGAACAGCTCGCCTCCAACCTGAATTTTTCGACTTTCGCCAAGGCGGAAGATCTGAAAAAACGCCTCTGGTTCACCCTTGGCGCCCTTCTGGTTTATCGTCTCGGCACCTATATTCCGCTTCCCGGTCTCAATCCGGAAGCCTTTGCCCAGGCCTTCCAGGGCCAGAGCGGCGGCATCCTCGGCCTTTTCAACATGTTTTCGGGCGGCGCCGTATCGCGTATGGCGATCTTCGCCCTCGGCATCATGCCCTATATTTCCGCCTCCATCATTGTTCAGCTGATGACCTCCGTGGTTCCGTCGCTTGAGCAGTTGAAGAAGGAAGGCGAGCAGGGTCGCAAGGTCATCAACCAGTATACGCGCTACGGCACGGTGCTGCTCGGCACGCTGCAGGCCTACGGCATCGCGGTCGGTCTTGAGAGCGGTAACGGGCTCGTCGGCGATCCGGGCTGGTTCTTCCGCATCTCGACCGTCATCTCGCTGCTCGGCGGCACCATGTTCCTGATGTGGCTCGGTGAACAGATCACCTCGCGCGGCATCGGCAACGGCATCTCGCTGATCATCTTCGCGGGTATCGTCGCCCATCTGCCGACGGCTCTTGCCGGTACGCTCGAACTTGGCCGCACCGGCGCGCTTTCGACGCCGCTTATTCTTGCCATCATCGTCATGGTGGTTGGCGTGATTGCGTTGATCGTCTTCGTCGAGCGCGCGCAGCGCCGTCTGCTGATCCAGTACCCGAAGCGCCAGGTCGGCAACCGGATGTTCCAGGGCGATACCTCGCACCTGCCGCTGAAGCTCAATACGTCAGGCGTTATACCGGCGATCTTCGCGTCCTCGCTGCTGCTTCTGCCGGCGACGCTCGCAGGCTTTGCCAACACGGCTTCGATGCCCTCCTGGGCGACGACGATCGTTGCAGCGCTCGGTCATGGCCGGCCGCTCTATATGGTGCTCTACGGTGGCATGATTGCGTTCTTTGCCTTCTTCTACACGGCGATCGTCTTCAATCCGAAGGATACGGCCGACAATCTGAAGAAGCATGGCGGCTTTATCCTCGGTATCCGCCCGGGCGAGCGCACCGCTGAATACATCGACTACGTGCTGACCCGCATCACGGTGATCGGCGCGATCTACCTGATGTTCGTCTGCATTCTGCCCGAAGTCCTGATCGCGCAGACCGGCGTGCCGTTCTACCTTGGTGGTACGTCGCTTTTGATTGTTGTCAGCGTGACCCTTGATACTGTAGCACAGGTGCAGGGTCACCTGATTGCTCAGCAGTATGAGGGGCTGATCAAGAAGTCGAAGCTGCGTGGAGGGAAGAGGGGCCGATGAGACTTATATTTTTGGGACCGCCGGGAGCAGGCAAGGGAACACAGGCCAAACTTCTGACGGAAAAATATGGCATTCCGCAGCTATCTACCGGAGATATGCTGCGCGCCGCCGTTGCCGAGCAGAGCGATGTCGGCAAGCGTGCCAAGGCCGTGATGGATGCCGGCCAGCTCGTTTCGGATGAAATCGTCAATGAAATCGTTTCTGATCGCATCGATTCGACCGATTGCGCCAAGGGTTTCATCCTCGATGGCTATCCGCGCACCGTTCCGCAGGCGGTGGCGCTCGGCAAGATGCTCGAAGGCAAGGGGCTTCGGCTCGATGCCGTGATCGAACTGAAAGTCGATGAAGGCGCGCTTGTGCGGCGGATGGAGAATCGCGTAGCAGAAACCATCGCCGCTGGCGGTACGGTTCGCTCCGACGACAATCCGGAAGCTTTCAAGAAGCGTCTTGTCGAATATCGCGAAAAGACGGCGCCGCTGTCGCAGCACTATGCGGCTACGGGCGAACTCAAGACTGTTGATGGGATGGCATCGGTTGAAACGGTGACGTCGGAAATCAACAAAATACTGGCATCGGCTTCTGCCGACGCCTAAAAAGGACTGCCAGGGAGTTGACTTTTGTGGCCGATTCCTTCAAAGACCGCGCTAACTCGCTACATGCAAGGGATCGGCGCGGATTTCAAAACAACGAAGTCCGGGCGCGATTCTTTTGACGTGTTCCGAACACCACTTTAACAGTTGGCCTTTTCAAGGCTGCATAACGAAGCACCTATTGCCGGATGGCAACTGGAAGCAAGGAGAACAGGCGTGGCTCGTATCGCTGGCGTCAACATCCCGACGGCAAAGCGCGTAGTAATCGCGCTCCGTTACATTCACGGGATCGGTCCGAAATTCGCACAGGAAATCGTCGAGAAGGTCGGTATCCCGGCTGAACGTCGCGTGCATCAGCTGACGGATGCTGAAGTCCTTCAGATCCGCGAAACCATCGACCGTGATTACCAGGTCGAAGGTGACCTGCGTCGCGAGACCTCGATGAACATCAAGCGTCTGATGGACCTCGGCTGCTACCGCGGCCTGCGTCATCGCCGCTCGCTGCCGGTTCGCGGTCAGCGCACGCATACCAATGCCCGCACCCGCAAGGGCCCGGCAAAGGCGATCGCTGGTAAGAAGAAGTAATTTCCCTGTAAGGGGAAGTGCAGAGGCTGGCGCCCGGCGCCGGCCTCTTTTGTGGTTTCGGAAGGGCGCTCAAATGCGGCCTCCGGTGGAGCTGCTGGAATTACGGCAGTGACGATATCGCCGCGCTGATCGGGCCGTCCGTTGGCGCATAGTGAAAATTCAGGGCAGGGGGTTTCCTCTTCCCGGTGGAGCCGCTGGTGTTACGGCGGTGCAGAGATCAACGAAAGGTATATCATGGCCAAGGAAGCCACACGCGTTCGCCGTCGCGAGCGTAAAAACATTTCCACGGGCGTTGCTCACGTCAACTCGTCGTTCAACAACACGATGATCACCATCACCGACGCACAGGGCAACGCGATTGCCTGGTCGTCGGCTGGTTCGAAGGGCTTCAAGGGCTCGCGCAAGTCGACCCCGTTCGCGGCTCAGATGGCTGCCGAAGATGCGGCCAAGAAGGCTCAGGAACACGGCATGAAGACGCTGGAAGTCGAAGTTTGCGGTCCGGGTTCCGGCCGTGAATCGGCTCTGCGCGCCCTGCAGGCTGCGGGTTTCATGATCACCTCGATCCGTGACGTGACCCCGATTCCGCACAACGGCTGCCGCCCGCGCAAGAAGCGCCGCGTCTGATCAGTGACATTCATCAAGCCGGTGGAGGCCATGCTTCCTCCGGCGCTTCAAGGCTCGGTTGCCACGATTGGATGGTGGCAACGAACGGAAGGCAAGACATATGATTCAGAAAAACTGGCAGGAACTGATCAAGCCGAACAAGGTCGAGTTCTCCTCCTCGGGCCGTACCAAGGTTAGCCTTGTTGCCGAGCCGCTGGAGCGTGGCTTTGGCCTGACCCTCGGCAACGCGCTTCGCCGCGTTCTTCTGTCGTCGCTTCGCGGCGCTGCGGTGACCGCAGTGCAGATCGACGGCGTACTGCACGAGTTCTCCTCGATCCCGGGTGTTCGGGAAGACGTCACAGACATCGTGCTCAACATCAAGGAAATCGCCATCAAGATGGATGGCGATGACTCAAAGCGCATGGTCGTGCGCAAGCAGGGTCCGGGCGTCGTAACCGCCGGTGACATCCAGACGGTTGGCGATATCGAAATCCTCAACCCGAACCATGTGATCTGCACCCTCGACGAGGGCGCCGAGATCCGCATGGAATTCACCGTCAACAACGGCAAGGGCTATGTGCCGGCTGACCGCAACCGTTCGGAAGATGCTCCGATCGGCCTCATCCCGGTCGACAGCCTGTATTCGCCGGTCAAGAAAGTGTCCTACAAGGTGGAAAACACCCGCGAAGGCCAGGTTCTCGACTACGACAAGCTGTCCATGCAGATCGAGACCGATGGTTCCGTCACCGGTGAAGATGCAGTCGCTTTTGCGGCCCGCATCCTTCAGGACCAGCTCGGCGTCTTCGTCAACTTCGACGAGCCGCAGAAGGAAGCCGAAGAAGAAGCCGTTACCGAACTGGCGTTCAACCCGGCACTCCTGAAGAAGGTCGACGAACTGGAACTCTCCGTCCGTTCGGCCAACTGCCTGAAGAACGACAACATCGTTTACATCGGCGATCTCATTCAGAAGACCGAGGCCGAAATGCTTCGCACTCCGAACTTTGGTCGCAAGTCGCTGAACGAAATCAAGGAAGTTCTCGCTTCCATGGGCCTGCACCTCGGCATGGAAGTGCCGGCATGGCCGCCCGAGAACATCGAAGATCTCGCCAAGCGCTACGAAGACCAGTATTGAGCAAACAAAAGGCAGGTTAACCCTCTGCCTTTCCCCGTCAAACAGCAGGTTTCGAACCTGTATGTGCCAGGAAACGGCAGGCCCATAAAGTTAAGGGCACCTGCATTTAAGGAGAATAGCAATGCGCCACCAGAAAGCCGGCCGCAAGCTGAACAGAACCGCCAGCCACCGCAAGGCAATGTTCGCCAACATGGCTGCCTCGCTCATCGAACATGAGCAGATCGTCACCACCCTGCCGAAGGCAAAGGAAATCCGCCCGATCGTCGAGAAGCTCGTCACGCTCGGCAAGCGCGGTGACCTGCATGCCCGCCGCCAGGCCATCTCGCAGATCCGCGACGTCGCTGTCGTTTCGAAGCTGTTCGATGCCATCGCATCGCGTTACGCAACCCGCAACGGCGGCTACCTGCGCATCATGAAAGCCGGCTTCCGCCACGGCGACAACGCGGCTTTGGCCGTCGTTGAATTCGTCGATCGCGACACTTCGGCCAAGGGCGCCAAGGACATCGCTCGCGTTGCCGCCGAAGCAGAAGCTGCAGACGCCGCATAAGCTTTCCGATTTTTTCGGAAGATCGAGACAGCCGGGCCGAAAGCCCGGCTGTTTTGCGTTGAGGGACCGCCTTTCACGTTTCCGCCGTCTTTGCTTTTTATCGCTGACGTCCTATCTGTCTTTTCCAACAATCGATTTCGGCAGGATGCCCCGCATGATCCGTTCGCCCCGTACTCTCGTCCTGTCCACCATGGCCGGGCTGGCGCTCCTTGCCAGTGTCGTGCATTTCGGTTTCCCGGGGGAGGACGCCTCCGACGGCGTGGAGAACATGACGACCGGTGCTGTCGTCGCGCAGGCGGACACGCAGAAGGCGCTGCCGCAAAGCCGCACGGAAATGCAACTGTCTTTTGCGCCGCTGGTCAAGCAGACGGCAAACGCGGTGGTCAACGTCTATGCTGAAAAGACGGTCGAGCGCCGCTCGCCCTTCGCCGACGATCCGTTCTTCGAGCAGTTTTTCGGCCAACAGATGCCGAACCGCTCGGAAAAGCAGTCGTCGCTCGGCTCCGGTGTCATCGTCGGCAAGAACGGTATCGTGGTGACCAACAACCACGTGATCGCGGACGCGGACGACATCAAGGTCGCGCTTGCCGACGGCCGGGAGTTCGCGAGCACGATCGTGCTCAAGGACGACCGCCTGGATCTGGCCGTCCTGAAGATAAAATCGGACGGTCCCTTCGAAACCATCCCGCTTGGCGATTCCGATGCGGTCGAAGTCGGTGACCTCGTGCTGGCGATCGGCAATCCCTTCGGCGTTGGTCAGACGGTAACCAGTGGCATCGTCTCGGCGCTCGCCCGCAATCAGGTCGTGTCGGGTGATTTCGGCTTCTTCATCCAGACCGATGCGGCGATCAATCCGGGCAATTCGGGCGGCGGCCTGATCGACATGAACGGCCAACTGATTGGTATCAACACGGCGATCTTTTCGCGCGGTGGCGGTTCCAACGGGGTTGGTTTTGCCATTCCCGCCAATCTTGTGAAAGTCTTCGTGGCATCGGCCGAGGGCGGCAATGGCAGCTTCACGCGACCGTTCATCGGCGCGAGCTTCGAGCCGGTGACATCCGAAGTTGCCGAGGCGCTCGGGCTCGACCGGGCGAGGGGTGCTTTGGTGAGTTCGGTGATCGAAGGCGGGCCGGCTGAAAAGGCAGGCATGAAGCCGGGCCAGGTGATCGTCGCCGTCAACGGCATCCCGGTCGAACATCCGGACGCGCTCGGCTACCGCCTGACGACCGTCGGCATTGGTCATGAGGCCAAGGTTACCGTGAGCGAGAGCGGCAAGACCCGCGACCTGTTGTTGACGCTATCGGGAGCCCCGGAAACGTCGCCGCGCGACGAGCGGCTGATCGAGGGGCGTAATCCTTTCGCTGGCGCCGTGGTCGGCAATCTCTCGCCGCGCCTGGCCGACGAACTGCATATGCCGACCTCCTTGCAGGGCGTCGTGATTACGCAAATCAATCGCGGATCGCCTGCCGCGCGTGTTGGCTTCCAGCCGAAGGATATCGTCATCGCCGTCAATGGTACACCGATCGACAAGACCGCCACGCTGGAGGCGCTCGCCAAGGACGATCCGTCGCTGTGGCGCGTCGAGATCGAACGCGATGGCCAGCGCATCCGCCAGTTCTTCCGATGAGCGACCTGTTTTCCCCGACCGAACCCGCAGGCATGAGCGAAAAACGACCGCTGGCCGATCGGCTGCGGCCACAGACTTTGGCGGGGGTCACCGGCCAGGCACATCTGACCGGCGAGGACGGTGTTCTCGCTCGCATGATCGCGTCCGGATCGCTGGGCTCGATGATCTTCTGGGGCCCGCCGGGAACGGGCAAGACGACGGTTGCCCGACTGCTGTCGGGCGAAGCGGGACTTGCCTTTGAGCAGATATCGGCGATTTTCTCCGGCGTTGCGGATTTGAAGCGTGTGTTCGAATCGGCCCGTGCGCGCCGCATGTCCGGGCGGCAGACACTGCTGTTCGTTGATGAGATCCACCGCTTCAACCGCGCCCAGCAGGACAGTTTTTTGCCGGTCATGGAAGATGGCACGGTCATTCTGGTTGGCGCCACGACGGAAAACCCGTCCTTCGAGCTGAACGCGGCTCTGCTGTCGCGCGCCCGGGTCCTGACGTTCAAGCCGCATGACGAGGCGAGCCTTGCCGAATTGCTGGCGCGCGCCGAACAGGTGGAGGGGAAGCCGCTACCGGTCGATGCCGATGCCCGCGCCAGCCTCGTGCGCATGGCCGATGGCGACGGGCGGGCCGTGCTGACGCTTGCCGAAGAGGTTTGGCGGGCCGCGCGCAAGGACGAGGTGTTCGATGCCAACGCCGTGCAGGAGATCGTCCAGCGGCGCGCGCCGGTCTATGACAAGGGGCAGGACGGCCACTACAACTTGATCTCCGCCCTGCATAAATCGGTGCGCGGCTCGGATCCTGACGCAGCACTCTATTATCTTTGCCGTATGTTCGATGCTGGCGAGGACCCGCTTTATCTCGGACGGCGGTTGGTGCGCATGGCGGTGGAGGATATCGGCCTTGCCGATCCGCAGGCGCTGGTGATCTGCAACGCGGCCAAGGATGCGTATGACTATCTCGGTTCGCCGGAGGGTGAATTGGCGCTGGCGCAGGCCTGCGTCTATCTCGCGACCGCACCGAAGTCGAACGCCGTCTATACAGCCTACAAGTCCGCCATGCGCGCCGCCAAGGAGAACGGCTCGTTGCTGCCGCCCAAGCACATCCTCAATGCCCCTACCAAATTGATGAAGGGCGAGGGCTATGGGGATGGCTATCGTTACGACCATGACGAGCCGGACGCGTTTTCCGGCCAGGACTATTTCCCGGAGAAGATGGGCCGCAAGATTTTCTACGATCCGCCCGAGCGTGGCTTCGAGCGCGATATCCGCAAACGTCTCGAGTGGTGGGCAAAGCTCAGGAAAGAGCGTGGCCAGTAGGGCAGGTCAGCCATGCATGCCGGGCTCTTGCAAGCGTCAAGCCGGGATGGCATAGGTTGCCCATGCAGACGGCTGCACGGGATCAGGCCATTGTTTGATAACCGAACATCCGCGAGGACGGCCTCGCTCCTTTGAACGGAGTTAAATCGTGGCCTGGATCATTCTTTTCCTCGCAGGACTTCTCGAAATCGGCTGGGCGATCGGCCTCAAATATACCGACGGTTTTGCCAAGCTGGTGCCGACGGTTCTGACCATGATCTCTATGGTGGCAAGTGTCGTTCTGCTCGGTATCGCGGTCAGAACCTTGCCGCTCGGGACGGCTTATGCCGTGTGGACCGGTGTCGGTACGGTCGGAACGGTCATTCTCGGTATCGTGCTTTTCGCCGAACCGGCGACCGCGATCCGCCTTGGCTGCATCTCGCTGATCATTGCCGGCATCGCCGGGCTCAAGCTGACGGCCTAAAGTCTTCCGCACCGATGCATTCGCGACCGCGTTGCGCCAAAACCGACGCGGTGCGGTCCTTTAATTCCGCTCGGAGTGCTGTCTGATTTTTCAGCGCAGAGCGTCGAGCGTCGCGGTGGCGGCCTGCATCTCCCGCCAGCGGTTTTCACGACGCTGGAAGGCTTCGTCGTCGGTACCCCAATGCTCGATCTGCCAGTCCTCGTCGAGATGGGCAAGCGCCCAGGCTTCCTCGGCCGAAAGGTGTTTCTCGGCGAAGGCGATCGCGAGCAGGGCGGACCCCGTGAGTGTCGTGATCGTGTGCAGGCAGGCGAGTCCGAGCGGGGTCGCATAGGCGCGCAGCGCCTCGGCAACGCCGTTGATCGCCGCGCGCGGCTGCACCTGATGCACGACGCCCTCGACGAGGATGAAGCGCGCGCCCAGTTTCTCCGCCGCCCAGCTGATCACCGGGTCCCAGCGTTCCGATTGGCGGGCAACCAGCCCTTCCGGCTCGCTGGCGCGGTAGCACAGGAGATCGGTTCCGGCAAAATTGAGGATGTCGTCGAAGACGGCGCGAATGTCCTTGGAGACACCATCGATCGCCGTGTTGGCCAGCCGGGTGACCGGCATCGTCGCCGGGTCGATGTTTTCTTTCTGCGCATCCCACTCGACAGCCAGCAGTTCGGCGACGGCTTGCGTCGGCACGGTCAGCGGCTGCTTTGCCGGTGTGCGAACGGTCCTGCCGTCGAGCAGGATCGTATGGCCGCCGTCTTCCGCGGCGCCGACGCTGACGGTCGTATAGAACCGCTTCGGTAGCGGCTTGTGCATCTGTATCTGCGCACGGCGCACGGGATCCGGGTCGCTGAGGGCTTCCGACAGATCGTCGCGAATATCAGGCATGATGTGTCTCCATCCAGTCCAGAATATCGTGCGGGGTGCGGGCGATGTGGTCCGCGCCGGCCTCGATAAGCTCGGGAACGGAAGCATAGCCCCATGCGACACCAATTGCTGAAGTACCGGCATTCTTGGCCATCTGCATGTCAAAGATGGCGTCACCGATGACGACAGTGTCCTTCGGGTCGATGCCGGCTTCCGCACAGCATTCCGTCACCATCGCCGGATGCGGCTTGGAAGGACAATCGTCGGCCGTCCTTGAAACGAAGAATGTCTTTTCATAGCCGTGGCTTGCACAGATCTGATCAAGTCCGCGCCGCGACTTTCCCGTTACGGCACCCAGGAGCAGTTCGTCGCGGTCCGAAAGCGTGGAGATGAGCGATGCGATGCCCGGAAACAGCGGCTCGCGAAAGTCCATCTCGGCGCGGACGCCGCCATAAAGCTTCTTGTAATGCGCGGTCATGGCCTGGGCGCGATCGTCCACATGCGGCTGGTGCATCAGCCGGGCGATGGCGATATCGAGCGTCAGGCCGATGATGCTCTTGGTCGCGTCAAGCGTGACGCGGGTCAGGCCAAAGTCCTCGAAAGTGCGGGCCATGACCTCGTGAATCAGGCCGGCGCTGTCGACCAGCGTGCCGTCACAATCGAATAGAACCAGCTTCATCAGTCGTCGTCTTCCTCGGCGCTGGCCATGTCGAAGCCGATCAGGTTCCAGCTCTGGACCATGTGTTGCGGCATCGGCGCGGTCACGCGCAGGCGCCCGCCATCGGGATGCGGAACGTCGATGCGGCGGGCATGCAGATGCAGCTTGTTCTGCACGCCGCCGGGAAAGGCCCAATTGAATTCGGCATCGAAATATTTCGGATCGCCGATGATCGGATGACCGATATGGGCGGCATGGACGCGCAGCTGATGGGTACGGCCGGTATAGGGCTCCATCTCCAGCCAGGTCAGATTCTGGCCGGCCTGCTCGATGATCCGGTAGTAGGAAACGGCATGGTCGGCACCGTCCTCGCCGTGCTTGGCAATGCGCATGCGGTCGCCATCCGGCGTCTGTTCCTTGACGAGCCAGGTGGAAATCTTGTCCTCGCGCTTGCGCGGCACACCCTTGACCAGGGCCCAATAGGTTTTCTTCGTGTCGCGCTCGCGAAATGCGGCCGTCAGCTTCTGCGCGGCGCCACGGGTGCGGGCGATGACCAGAACGCCGGAGGTATCGCGGTCGAGCCGGTGCACGAGGCGTGGCTTCTCGCCCTTGGGACTGGTCCAGGCTTCGAGCATCTCGTCGATATGACGGTTTATGCCCGAGCCGCCCTGAACGGCGATACCTGGAGGCTTGTTGAGGACGATGACCTTGGAATCCTCGTGCAGCAGCATGCGCGACAGGAGTTCGTGGTCCGACGCATGACGCAGGTCCCGGCCGGCGATCGGGCCGGTTTTCGATTTGGCATCGACGTCCATCGGTGGAATGCGCACGACCTGCCCCGGCTGGACGCGTGTATCGGATTTAACCCGACCGCCATCGACACGCACCTGGCCGGAGCGCAGCAGCTTCTGCAGCGGGCCGAAGCCGAGACCCGGATAATGTACCTTGAACCAGCGATCGAGCCGCATGCCCGCCTCGTCGGTTTCTACCTGCTTGTGTTCAATGCCCGCCATCTTGCTTTTACCTGCATCCAATTGTCATAGCGCCTCGACAATGGTGCCGACAGGAAACCCGTGCGCAAACTGATATGATAGAGCAGGCCGGTCGAAGGGACGCGCAGCGCTCTGAGATGGTCCCTTTAGACCATTGCGCGCATAAGGGCCAGCCCAGCAAACACGGCGATTGCCGAAAGAAGCACGCTTGAGCCCACATAAATCGCCGCCGTGACCATCTCACCGCGTTCCATCAGCGTCATCGCATCGAGCGAGAAGGCGGAGAAGGTCGTGTAGCCGCCGAGGATGCCGGTGATCAGGAACACGCGCATCTCGACCGATGCGCCGACTTTGCGCGCAATCGCTTCGGCAAAGACGCCGATCAGGAAGGATCCCGTAACGTTGACGATCAGCGTCCCCCACGGGAAGGACGGTCCGAAACTGCGCAAGGTCCACAGGCCCACGAGGTAACGGAGCACGGAGCCGAATGCACCGCCGAAGGCAACGAGGAGAAGGTTTGTCATGGGAAACCCCATAGCCGAAACCGATGCTGCATGGAAGCCGGTTGCCCATTTTGGCGCAGATTGGAAAGCGTCAAACGCATGCGGTCACGGTTGGCGAGGAACCATTCTTTAACGCGCAATCCCTAATATAGAAGCTTCAGGCGGGGCAGCTTTCAAACGGGCATGACATGACGAAACTGAAGTTCAACTTCACCCATTACGACCTCAAGCAACAACGCGCCGGTGTGACCATCGAGATCACCCTGTCGGCGGTCGCCAATGTCCGGCTGATGACGGCGAATAATTTTCAACTCTACAAGGAAGCAATGAAGCACCAGTTCGTCGGCGGCGTGGCGCGCAAGTCGCCGATCCGGCTGGTCATTCCGCAGTCCGGCCACTGGCACGTGGTCGTCGATATGGAAGGTCATCACGGACATAGCGAATCGAGCATCCGGATCGTCGAGACCGCGACTCCGCCCCGTTTCCAATCGGCATCCTGAAAGAGCTGAAAACCGCGGCGTTATGCACGACGCGGTTTTTGAATATCTCTGGCGAAGGCTCAGGCCAGCCGCTCGGCGTGCCATTTCAGATGATCGTCCATGAGGGACGAAATGAAATAGTAGGAATGGTCGTAGCGCTCGTGCATCCTAAGCGTCAGGCCGATGCCGGTGCCCGTGATAGCGTCCTTGAACAGCCAGGGACGCAGGCCGTTTTCCAGGAAATTGTCGGCCTTGCCCTGATCGATGAGGAATTCCGGAAAACGGGCGCCGTCCTTCACCAGTGCGCAGGCGTCATATTGCCGCCACGCGGCCTTGTCGGCGCCGAGGTATTTTTCAAAGGCGCCGATTGACCAGTCAGCCGTTGAGGGCTCGACGATCGGTGCGAAGGCCGAGCAGCTCCTGAAACGCTCGGGGTTCTTCAGCGCGATCGTCATGGCGCCATGGCCGCCCATCGAATGGCCGAAGATCCCCTGGCTGCCCATGTCGACGCGGAAATGCTGGCTGACGAAAGCGGGCAGTTCCTGCGTGATGTAGGTGTACATCTGGTAGTTCTCGGCCCAGGGCGTCTCTGTCGCATCGAGATAGAAACCGGCTCCCTTGCCCATCTGCCAGTTGGTGAGTTCGTCCGGAACATCGTTGCCGCGCGGGCTCGTATCCGGGCAGACGATGATCAGGCCGAGTTCGGCTGCCATGCGGCGATACTCGCCCTTTTCCATCACATTCGCATGGGTGCAGGTGAGGCCGGAGAGATACCAGAGAACCGGGCAGGGTGCCGAGATCGCCTGCGGTGGAACATAGACCGCGAAGGTCATTTCGGTCTTGCAGGCCTGCGAGTCGTGCGAAAAGACGCCCTGCATGCCGCCGAAGGCGGTGTTCTGGGAAAGGACTTTCAAGCTGTGCTCCTTTGAAGCTGAATATGTCGTTATGCCAGCGACACTGCCGCATTGACCGCAGCCGCCACCAGCACGGTATTGAAGAAGAAGGATACGACCGCGTGCAGAAGATTGATCCTTCGCATTGCAGTCGAGGTGATGGCAATATCCGAGGTTTGTGCCGTCATGCCGATGATGAAAGCGAAGTAAAGGAAATCGTAGCCGCCCGGCTCTGCAGTGCCCGGGAAATCGAGGCTGCGGCCGTCGCCCTCGTTATCCCCCATTTCCGGACTCCAATAGCGGTGCGCGTAATGCATCGCCGCCATCGTATGGATGGTCAGCCAACCAAGCACAACCGAGGCAAAAGCCAATATGAGTTCGATGACAGTTTCCGTACCGCCGGCATTCATCGCCTGGAACAAAGATACGGTGGAAACGCCGACAGCGATGAGCGTGACAGCAAAAATAACGATCGCGGGCTCGTCGGTCCCCGCAGCGTTGCGCTTCAGATAGGCTCCCGTCAATCTCGGCAAACGACGGCCTATCAGCAGCAGATAGACTGAAAAGAAGACGGCAGCCGACAGCCCCACCGCGAATTTGGGTGCAACAAGCAGACAAAGAACAGCGGTGATGACGGCGCAAATGCCACCCGTGTAGAAAGGCGCATGGCGGCGATGGGCGATCTTCCTGTCTACCTTGCTCATGAACGCTCCCCGGCGCTTTTGTCCACAACTAGCGCTGTTTGACACGGCGGCAAAGCCGGTCGAGCGTTTCGAGAAAAGCGGAACGGTCACGGGGCGAGAAGGCGGCGTTGTAGCCCTTGCTTTCGCCGGTTTCGCGCAGGTGAGCCCCGAGATCGCGCATGGCTGTCGCCATGCCGATATTGGCCTTGTCGAAGATCCGGCCGGTCGGCCCCGTCACGTGCGCGCCGGCGGCGACACAGCGGCCGGCAAGCGGTACGTCAGCCGTGACGACGATATCGCCTTCGCCGGCTCGTTCGGCGATCCAGTCGTCGGCCGCATCGAAGCCGGCCGAGACGATGACATTGCGCACCATCGGGTCGCGGGATGGCCGCAGGCCCGAATTGGCGACGAGGACAACGGGCAGGCTATGGCGCTCGGCGACCTTGAGGATTTCCGGCTTGACCGGGCAGGCATCGGCATCGACGTAGATGGTGCTGGTCTGTGGCGTTTCATCTGACATGCGCTATACCCCGATCATCGCTGTCATGGCCGCGCGACCGAATTTCCCATCAGTTTATCGCTTGTGGCGATCAAAAAACGCGTCAGCATCGAATTCCGCCGGTGTAAGTGGCTTCCGCGCCCCTCGGTGGGACGCGGCGCCGCGGATTTTTGAGATCTCCCAAAATCGATGCAGATTTTGAGGCGATCCTAGTAGATCACGACACTACGGATGCTTTCGCCGGCATGCATCAGGTCGAAGCCCCTGTTGATGTCCTCGAGCGGCATGGTGTGGGTGATCATCGGATCGATCTGGATCTTGCCGTCCATGTACCACTCGACGATCTTCGGCACGTCGGTGCGGCCGCGTGCGCCGCCGAAGGCGGTGCCCATCCAGTTGCGGCCGGTGACCAGCTGGAAGGGACGGGTGGAGATTTCCTGGCCGGCGCCGGCAACGCCGATGATGACCGACTTGCCCCAGCCGCGATGCGACGATTCCAGTGCCTGGCGCATCACCTTGGTGTTGCCGGTGCAATCAAAGGTGTAGTCGGCACCACCGATCGTGTCGCCATTACGCTTGGTCATGTTGACCAGATAGGGCACGATGTCGTCGCCGACCTCCTTCGGATTGACGAAATGCGTCATCCCGAATTTCTCGCCCCAGGCCTTGCGGTCGTTGTTGATATCGACGCCGATGATCATGTCGGCACCGGCAAGGCGCAGGCCCTGCAGAACGTTGAGGCCGATGCCGCCGAGACCGAAGACGATGGCCGTCGAACCGATTTCCACCTTGGCCGTGTTGATGACGGCGCCGATGCCGGTGGTGACGCCGCAGCCGATATAGCAGATCTTGTCGAACGGCGCGTCCGGGTTGACCTTGGCGAGCGCGATCTCCGGCAGCACGGTGAAGTTGGCGAAGGTCGAGCAGCCCATGTAGTGGAAGATCTTGTCCTTGCCGATGGAGAAGCGCGAGGTGCCGTCCGGCATCAGGCCTTGCCCTTGCGTGGCGCGGATCGACGTGCAGAGGTTCGTCTTGCGCGACAGGCAGGAATAGCATTCGCGGCATTCCGGCGTGTAGAGCGGAATGACGTGGTCGCCCTTCTTCAGCGACGTCACGCCCGGGCCGACATCGACGACGATACCGGCGCCCTCATGGCCGAGGATCGCCGGGAAGATGCCTTCCGGATCGGCGCCGGACAGGGTGAACTCGTCGGTGTGGCAGATGCCGGTCGCCTTGACCTCGACCAGCACTTCGCCGGCCCGCGGACCTTCCAGCTGAACCGTCATGATTTCCAATGGCTTGCCGGCCTGAACGGCAACAGCGGCGCGTACGTCCATGGTTCTTCTCCCTGAATGAATTGGCGCCACAATCGCAGAGTGGTGTGCGGCGCTCAAGCCTGAATCGGCTATTTGAGTCGTGATTTACTGCATGTCCTGTAGGACACGGTTGATCTCCATCTCAAGGGCGGAGATCGCTTTTCCTGTCTGCTCGTGCAGTTTCTTCACCTGCGCCAACTGGTCACGCAACTGGCCGGCAACACTGTTGGAAAGATCGTCCTTCGGCGCTTCGCCGATACCGGCAATCAGCCAGGCTGGGCTCACGCCAAGCACGCCCGCCAGCGTGAACAGCCGGTTGGTGCGTGGCTCCGACCGGTCGCGCTCCCAGGCGGAAATCGTGTCGGCGCGAACGCCCAGCCGGTCCGCCAGTTCCTGTGCCGAGAGGTTCAGCGCGTCGCGCGCACGCCAGATTCTGCCTCCGAGCGTATCGTTGTCGCTTGGCCGGCGAATCATGGCTAAAAAGGTATCGGTTGATAAGCGCATCGGTCTCTCCTTTTGCCTTGCTGGCTTGGATGGTCGAGTTCCGCGGCGGCCGCGCTGTTGCGGTCGGGTCGTTCACTCAGCCAGTCTATATGGCCCTGCACATAACGGGACACTCCAGCACGTCAAAAATGCCGCCAAAAACGCCTTCGCTTCCGTGGTTCGACAACGAAGAAATGGGAACTCCAGTTTGAGCACGCCACCTCGTACAACCGACGCCCCCGCCACCACCGTCATGCAGGGGCTTGCGATCATGCTGTTCGCGATGATCATCCTGCCGTGCATGGACGCGATCGCCAAATATATGGCGGTCTATCAGGACATGTCGCCGGGGCAGGTGACGTTCTACCGATTTTTCTTCCAGCTCGTTTCGGTGCTGCCGCTGCTGCTGACGACCGGCGGTCTCAGTGCGCTGAAGCCCAGGCGGCTCTGGTTCAATCTGCTGCGCGGCGTCCTGCTTGCCGGGGCGGCACTGTTGTTCTTCGTCTCGGTCAAATACATGCCGCTCGCCGACGTCTTCGCCATCTATTTCGTCGAACCGTTCATCCTCACCTGCCTTTCGGCACTGGTTCTTCGCGAAAGGGTCGGGTGGCGGCGCTGGCTTGCCATCATCATCGGCTTCGGTGGCGCGATGATCGTCATCCAGCCGAGTTTCGAACTCTTCGGGGCGAAGTCATTGTTGCCGGTCCTCTGCGCGTTCCTGTTCGCCTGTTATCTCCTCTTGAACCGGCTTGTCGGCACCGCCGACACGCCGCTGGCAATGCAGACGATCGCCGGCGTTGGCGGGTCTCTGTTCATGATCGTGGCGATCGCCGTCGGCCACAGTGCTGGAGCGGTGGATTTCGTGCCGTCGTTGCCGCATTCCCCGCTGGGCTGGATTCTGGTCATCGTTCTCGGCACGATTTCCGGATACGGCCATCTCCTCGTCGTCAAGGCATTTCAGGCAGCGCCCGTCTCGCTTCTCGCACCATTCCACTATTTCGAGATCATCACGGGAACCGCCCTGGGCTTCCTGATCTTCGGGGAATTTCCGACAGCGTCGAAATGGCTTGGCATCGCCATCATCGTCGGTTCCGGTCTTTTCATGATCTGGCGGGAGCGGCGGGCGGGGCAACTGCATAGTTCCTTAAATCGGGAATCGATTTAAGGAACTATGCAGCCGTTCAAAGTGTCGCTGCGTCCTTAGCGCGTCTCGAACGACGCGCGGCGCAGCAATGGTAAAATTTGAATGAATCGTACAAGCCCTTGTTAACGCCTATTCTTTTCTGAATGGAAACGGGTTACGCCTACTCTACTTCCAGTTTCATGATGAAATGGGAGAGAAAAGATGAGTGAACTTCGTCTTTCTTATCCGGCATGTGTGATCGCCGGGAAGACGCGCCTGACGGCCGAAGATATCGGCATTCTGCGCGAGCATGTTTTCGCAGGAGGTCTGACCTCGTCGCAGGATGCGATGATCCTTCTGGCGATCAACAGCTCGTGCAGCGAAAAATGCCCTGAATGGCATCACTATTTCATCGAAACGATGACGAACTTCATCGTCCACCGCAACGATCCACAGGGCGCCATGGACGCATGGAAGGCCGACTGGCTGGTTGCGATGATCTCGACGCGAGGCGTGATCAATTCGTCCATCGAACTCGATCTGCTGTTTCATGTCATCGATATCTCGTCCCACATTCCCGACAACCTTTCGATCTTCGCGCTTAACCAGATTCGCCTCGCAATCATCGACGAGATTGGCGCCTGGGCTGGAATGCGCGGCAGCAGCCAGCATGGCCTGCAGAAATCGGATGTCATGCTGATCACCCGCGTGATGAGTGCGATCGCGCGCTCGCGCGGCAGCCGACTGACGGCGCGCGAGCGCCGCATACTCGACCAGATCGGCGTTCTATCCGGCGTGTCAGGCGATCATGCGGCGGCGGCATAGCCTTGGGAAACAGGATAGCCGGTCGATACCGGCTCTCGCACGATTTGTTCATGCTCTGCAGCTAGCGTTCGGCTGAGGCAAGGCGGAGGACGCGTATGGCGGCGCACATTTCGGTAATCGTGCTTCTGGTCATCAATATCGGCCTTGTCTGGCTTCTGATGGCAGCGCCGGTCGGGCGACGCACTGTGCGGCTACATGCGACGTTCCGGGCCGGAGCGGACAGGGTCTGGGGCGCCGTCTCGCCGCTCGGCGCATCGGCCGATTGGCATCACTCCGTCCTGACCAGCCGTGTGTTGCCCGGTGCTGAAAACCACGTGCAGCAGACCTACACCCATCTCGACCGGCATGGCCAGCCGACCGTTCGGACCTTCGCGATCACCGAAAAGACCGCTCACGCCTACGAGGCCCACGTCATCGACGACAGTGCCGTTGACGCATCGTTCTGGAAGGATTTTCGCGAGCGTCGCGGCATCGAGGAAGACGGCGATATGGTTCATCTGACGATCGAGCAGAGCGACCGCTATCGTGGCTTCGCCTTCCTGATTTTCCGCTTCTTCGCCTTGCGGCGGGAAGTGAGGGCGCTGCAGCAGTGGCTGGAGACTGGGACGAGCAAACCCGTGCGCGCCGGCTTCGAGCACCCGCCCGTGCAATGCGCTCTGGCGCTTCTCTCGACATTGCTTCTCTGGCCGTTTTTCGGTCTGACCAGCGACGGCCTGATGCTGTCGGCACTGCTGACGCTGGTCATCGTGCTGCACGAGCTGGGTCACATGGCCGCCTACCGTGCCTTCGGCCACAAGACGGTGCGGATGATCTTCGTGCCGCTGTTGGGCGGCATCGCCATCGGCGGCAGGCCGTATAATTCCCTGTTCGAAGTCGCCACCTGTGCCCTGATGGGAGCCGGTATGTCGGCTTTCGTCATTCCAGTCGCGATCGCCCTGCATGAGGCGGGCGGCGAGGGCGTGCTCGCCCTCGTGCCACGGCAGTCGATCCTGGTATTTCTGCTGATTCTCGGCGCCTTCAACCTGCTCAATCTCCTGCCTATGAACCGCTTCGATGGCGGGCAGGTGCTGCGCCAGATATTCCGCTCCCGGACAAGCCTGATGACCGGAAGTTTTCTTCTGACGTTGGTCATTCTCGGGGTAGGCTGGCGCATCGGTCTGTCGTCGCAGGTGCTGTTGGCGGGGCTCGCCATCTTCGCTCTGCTGAGCCTTGTGGGGCAGGGCGGCGTCAAGCCGCGGCATCGCCTGGACGAGATGACCGGCGGCCAGCGTATCGTCAGCGGCCTCGGCCTCTATTCAGCCGTCGCCCTGCATGGCTATGCCATCGTCTACGCGACGGACCGGCTGTTTTCCTGAGCGCCGTCGTTGATTGTCGGGCCGAAAATATCCTCGAACGCCTGACGCAGCTTGATGTCGACATCGGTCATCATCACCGGCAGGCCGAGGTCGACGAGGCTGGTGACGCCATAGCCGCGGATGCCGCAGGGCACGATGCCGCCGAAATGATCGAGATCCGGATCGACGTTCAGCGAAAGCCCGTGAAAGCTCACCCATTTGCGCAGGCGGATACCGATGGCGGCGATCTTGTCTTCCGCCATCGAACCATCGGGAAGGGGTTGGCGCTCCGGCCGGCGTACCCAGACGCCGACGCGGTCCTCGCGTCGTTCGCCTTTGACATTCATACTGGCGAGCGTGTCGATGACCAGGCTTTCGAGTGCGGCGACAAAGGCGCGAACGTCCTGCCTGCGCCGCTTCAGATCGAGCATGACATAGACGACGCGCTGTCCCGGCCCGTGATAGGTGTATTCGCCGCCACGGCCGGTCTGGAACACCGGGAATCGGTCGGGCATCACAAGGTCCGATGCATCGGCGCTGGTGCCGGCGGTATAAAGCGGGGGATGCTCGACCAGCCACACGAGTTCGTCCCCTTCGCCGGCTGAGATTGCGGCCGCTTCGCGCTCCATCGTTTCCACAGCCTCGGCATAGTCGACGAGCGAAGGCGCGATTCTCCAGCGTACCGGCGCTGATCCTTCGGCAGAGAAGAATGTCTTTTCAAGGCTTTCGCGTTGCATGGCGCGGGTAATCCTGTTTGCAAGTGTTTTCTAAATGGTACGCGAAAGGCCAAGAGTCCAGCATTCTCAACGGGTGTGGTATGGGCCTGTTGAAATAGTTGCTGTTACCGTCAACTTTCTGGCATCCTGCCCTTGTGCACCCCAAATGCTTTTGCTACATGCACCCCCGCCGGAGCAATCAGGCACCTACCACGATGCGGTCGTGGCGGAATTGGTAGACGCGCAGCGTTGAGGTCGCTGTGGGGCAACCCGTGGAAGTTCGAGTCTTCTCGACCGCACCATTGGCTTTCAAGCCGAGCAAAAAGAGCCCGCTTTCAGCGGGTTTTTTTATGTCCCGCAAAGGGTTTAGCCATTCCGGGCAAGCTTTGCGAAACGCTTTGTCGCGCGCTCGCGCTTCAGCCGCGATAGGCGCTGCAGCCAGAAGATACCGTCGAGCTGGTCGATCTCATGCTGCAGGCAGACAGACAGGAACCCGTCCGCTTCTGTTTCCACCACATCGCCGGAAAGCGTCTGGTAGCGGACATTGATCAGACGCGGCCGAACGACGTCGTCGGTGATTCCGGGCATGGAGACGCTGCCTTCGGCGTGCGAGACCGTGTCATCGGACGACCAGATAATTTCCGGATTGACGTAGATTTTCGGTCCTGACGCGGGATCAAGCTCGATGACCGTGAGGCGCTGCAGGATGCCGATATGCGGTGCCGTGATGCCGATGCCCGGCGCTGCGCGCATCGTTTCCAAGAGATCATTGGCCAGTGCGGCGAGATCCGCATCGAACCGTTCCACGGGCGCTGCCGCCATGCTCAGCCGCGCATCGGGAAATCGCAGGATCGATCGTATCGGCAAGGGTCAGGTTCCGCATTTTCAGGCTGTGTCAGAGCTAAACAATTCCTGTGATTTTGCAACAGCTTGGGCAAAAGTGATGGCATGATCGGTCTGAGGACGAATCGGATGGTGGACCTTGCCGGTGTGTTGGGCTAGCAGGGAGGGGCGGTTCCCATCACCGGGTCTCCGCGACCACCGATATGTGATATTGCCTTCCTGTTCCCGCCGGGCCTTGTACTGGCGTTTTGGATGGCTGCAATTCTTTCGAGGGCGGGCCCATGAGCAGCACCGGCGATCAGGAAAATGAGCGCAACGCGGTGGGCGAAGACGCCTATGACGGCTCCGATATCTATGCCGAGGACGGTTCGGTGCGCTCCGACTACCTGATGCATGTCGGCGCGGCCATCGCCGACCGCGATCTGCTTTATCTTCGTCAACATGTCGCCCGCCTGCACGCCTCGGAAATGGGCGACGTGTTGGAGGCGATCCAGCCGGACCAGCGCCGGGCACTCGTTTCCTTGCTCGGCGAGGACTTCGACCTTTCGGCACTGACCGAAGTGGACGAGGCGATCCGCCTCGATATCGTTGAGCACCTTCCGAACGAGCAGATCGCCGCCGCAATTGGTGAAATGGATTCGGACGACGCCGTCTACATTCTGGAAGACCTCGACCAGGAAGACCAGGAAGAGATTCTGTCGAAGCTGCCGTTCACCGAACGGGTGCGGTTGCGGCGCTCGCTCGACTATCCCGAAAGCACGGCCGGCCGCCGCATGCAGACGGAATTCGTCGCGGTGCCGCCGTTCTGGACGGTCGGCCAGACCATCGATTACATGCGCGAAGACGACGATCTACCGGAAAGCTTTACGCAGATTTTCGTGATCGACCCGACTTTCAAGCTGGTCGGCGCGCTTGATCTTGACCGCGTGCTTCGCACCAAACGCTCGGTCAAGGTCGAGACGATCATGCGCGAAACCAATCATCCCATACCGGCCGAAATGGACCAGGAAGAGGCGGCGCAGCTGTTCGAGCAATACGATTTGCTCTCCGCAGCGGTCGTCGACGAAAACAATCGGCTCGTCGGCGTCTTGACCATCGATGACGTCGTCGACGTCATCCAGGAAGAAGCCGAAGAAGACCTGATGCGCCTCGGCGGCGTCGGTGATGAAGAACTCTCCGATTCGATTGGTAGCACGTCGCGTTCGCGCGTGCCGTGGCTGCTGGTCAATCTGCTGACGGCGTTTCTGGCCGCATCGGTCATCGGGCTTTTCGAAGCGACGATCCAGCAGATCGTCGCGCTTGCCGTGCTGATGCCGATCGTTGCGGGCATGGGCGGCAATGCCGGCTCGCAGACGATGACGGTCACGGTGCGCGCGCTCGCGACCCGTGATCTCGATATTCACAATGCTTGGCGCATCGTTCGCCGTGAGGCCGGTGTCGGCCTTTTGAACGGGTTGTTGTTCGGCATGTTGATCGGCATTGTCGCCGGCGCCTGGTTCCAGGACCACAATATCGGCGGCATCATCGCTGCTGCCATGCTGATCAACATGATCGCCGCCGCACTTGCCGGGATCATGATCCCGCTGCTGCTCGACCGTTTCGGCGCCGATCCCGCCGTTTCTTCGGCGGTTTTCGTCACCACGGTAACGGATGTGACCGGATTTTTCGCCTTCCTCGGCCTGGCAACCTGGTGGTTCCACGTTACCTAGGGCTTACGTGAAAATTTGACTTTTACGTCAAAGTCAATCAGATTGACGAGGGACAACGCGACGGCCTCGTTTCGGGCGGGCTAACCGGCGCGATACTTAAACCGCATCTGTGAATATGGGCGCCTTTTGCGCTGTCTTTCCAGCTGCGGTTCCGAGCGAGGCTGGCGTGAACAAATACTATACCATTACGGAACTGACACGGGAATTCGGGATTTCGACCCGCACGCTGCGTTTCTACGAAGATGAGGGGCTCATCCATCCAGAACGTCGCGGTCGTACCCGGCTGTTCCGCTCGGCCGATCGCCGGCTGATTATGGAAATCCTGCGTGGCCGCCGTATTGGCTTCACCATCGCCGAGATCCGAGAAATCATCCAGGTCTATAAGGATCCGCCCGGCGAGGCCGGGCAGCTGCGCCTGTTGATGAAGCGTGTCGAGGAAAAGCGCGAAGAACTGATACAGAAGCGCAAGGACATCGAAGAGACCCTGGAAGAATTGAGCAATGTCGAGGAAGCCTGTCTAACCCGGCTCGCCGAAATCGGTGTTGGCACCTGAACCGCATGGGCTCGCGCCATGGTCCGTGTCAAATCCACCGGCTGGTGGCGCGGCAATAGCGTTCGAACTCGAAGCCGAAGCGCGATAGGAGGTGCAGTTCTTCCTTGCGGATCGCGAAAGCGGTCGTCAGCGCTACAGCCAAACTGGCCAGAATGAAGAACCATGGATTGAGCGTGATCAGGCCTAAGCCGACCATCATGATCGTGTAGCCGAGATAGATCGGATTGCGGGTGAGGCGGAACGGTCCGCAGGTGACGAGATGCGACGAACGTCGGTGCGGCAGAACGGCGGTGTGCCGTTCGATCAGTGTCTTCAGTGCCCATATATCCAGCGAGACTGCGACGAGGATGAGGGCCGCGCCGGCGAGCCAGGACAGCCAGCCGTGGCTGTGAGCGACCGAAATCGGCACCAAACGCCCCAAGGCCACCGCAGCCAGCATGGCAACCACATAGAGAACGGGTGGCCAGGGGTAGGTCAGCGGCTTGGCGCGATAGGCGTTCATGGCTATTCCTTCGCTTGTGCGTCCACGGTGCATTGACCGGCGATGCGCGCAATGCGCTCGTCGGTGGTGATGTCGATTTTGCCTGCGTTCAGTGGCTCGAAAAGATTTTCTTCCATCAGCTTGTCTAGCGTGCAGCCACAGAATTTCGCGCAGATGGCCGCCGTCTCCTGTTTGCTGCAGGTCACCTCGCAATTTGCGCGAAATGCCTCGACGGGGTCCGGCTTGGCTGCGGGAAAACCGAGAGAGAAGAGGTAGACGAGTGCGAACAGCAGCGGCTGATGCAGAAGGTAGATGATGAGACTGTGACGGCCAGCCGTGGTGAGCACGGTTTTCCACCGCGCGCTGCCATCGGTGCGCAATTTGTCGAACCATCCGAAGCGCGACGCGATGCGCGCCGCCGCAATGCCCGCAAGGAACGGAGCAAGCCACGGAAGCAGCGGCACATAGTCGTTCGAGCGGGGCAACGTTTCCGCGAGGCCAACCCACAAGAGCGCCGGCGTGTCGAAGACCGGCGATCGCAGGATGAGCGGTGTCGCAAGGGCAGCGGCCGCCGCCGCCAATGTCAGGACGACGGGCAGTCTCAGGAAAATCAGGCCGATCGCGCTTGCCGCGGCGATCGAATGCAGGATGCCGAAGAAGATGAAGCTGTCGGGAAAGACGAACCAGGTGACGCCGGTGATGGCGAGGGCAGCCGCTGCTATTTTCGCAAAGCGGATGGTGAAGGAGCGGACGCGAATGAAGGGGTAGTGTCCGAGCACGAGGCTGACACCGGCTAGAAACAGGAAACTGCCGGCGATCAGCCGGGCATATATCTTGAATGCACCAGTCCCGACGGTGCCCGGTTCGATATAGCCGAAAAATTCCAGGTCCCAGGAGAAATGATAGGTCGCCATGGCGATCAGGGCAACACCACGCAGGGCATCGATCGCCCAGATCCGGCCCCCTTTTTCGGCGGTTGCCGGTGGCGCTGTCCCTTTGTCGCTTGCGGTGACTGCGTTGGGAATCGACATGGCTCTACTTTCCAATCATCAGAACATACGGCGGCAAGCTTGCGTCAGGCGCAACGGTTCACCGTGCTGTCTCAAGAATCTCAGGGGTTTGTGTCGTCAAGAAGGGCTTCGCGCGCTTCCGAATAGAATTGCCGCCGCGTGAGGACGAAGATGACGAAGACGGTTAGGGTGATGAAGACATAGGGGCTGACGAACCAGCCGAGATAGCCGATCGACAGGAAGATGCTGCGCAGACCGGCATTGAAGTGCTTGGCGGCGAGGATGTTCATCTTGACTGCCCGTCCGGCTGCCCTTTCGGCTCCGACGCGGTCCTGCAGCATGTCCGACATCATCGGGATGCCGCCGATCAGGATGGAGCAGTAGTTGAACAGGCGGTAGGACCAGGCGAACTTGAAGAACGCATAGGCGAACAGGCAGGCAAGGCCGCCAACCTTCAGCTCGAAGGCGCTGCGGCCGCCATGAAAGACATAAGGCAGGTCGTTCATGATAGTCTGGACCTGGTCGGTTGCTCCAAGCAGGGCGAAACAGCCGCCGAGCGCGAAGATCGTCGTCGAGGCGAAGAACGCCGTGCCCGCCTGCAGCCCGGCGACGATCTGGGTATCGATCATCTTCAAATCGCGAGTGAGCGAATTGAGAATCCACCGGCGCCGGTTTTCCATCATCAGGCGGGTCAGGCTGATCCGCTTGAGATGCACCTTGCCGTCCGTGGCCCAGTTGTACCCGGTCCATAGCAGCGCAAAAACCGCCAATGCGATATAATCCGTAAGTGTCATGCCTGCGTTTTTGGCATGGTTTGCCGAAATTGCAAGGCGTGGCGAAAGTTTGTAGCGCCCCTTGAAATCCGGTGCCGCGCATGGCGACTTATGCATGAGGAATCACCGCGTCGGCAAGGGAGCGGCAAAGCGTGTCGCACGCGCGGGAGCGGATGTCGGTCGATCGCCTGATGGCAGGCGCAGGATAGCCTAGTTTCATAGATATGATGATGGTCCGGCAGTGTTTCCTGCCAACCAGTGCCCAAGGCGGAGTTCGAATGTTTCTTTCGGTTTTTGATGTCTTCAAGATCGGTATCGGTCCTTCAAGCTCGCACACCATGGGCCCGATGTCGGCGGCGAATCGCTTTCTCGACCTGATCTTGTCGAGCGACTGGCCGCGGCCGGCCAATGCTGCCGTCGCCTCCATCAAGTCGAGCCTTCATGGTTCGCTCGCCTTTACCGGCGTTGGACACGGAACGGGCAGGGCGGTGATCCTCGGCCTGATGGGCGAGCGCCCAGATCAGGTCGATCCCGATCGCATGGATGGGATCATCGAAACGGTCGAGCGCACCGGTCGCATCACGCCTCCCGGACATCCAGCCTATGACTTCCAGCCCAAGACTGACTTGGTCTTCGACAAAAAAGTGCCTCTGCCGGGCCACGCCAATGGCATGTCCTTTTCCGCTTTCGATAAAGACGGAAGGCTGTTGTTGAAGCGTGTCTATTACTCGATCGGCGGCGGCTTCGTCGTCACCGATACCGAACTTGAGGCGATGAAGGCGAGCAAGACCAAGCCGGGCGGCGTCAAGGTTCCCTATCCCTTCGCAACCGCCAAGCAGATGCTGGAGATGGCGCAGCGCTCCGGCCTGTCGATCGCCCAGATGAAGCGGGCGAACGAGGAATGTTCGATGTCGCGGGAGGAGCTCGACGAGGGCCTCGACCGCATCTGGGCGGCGATGAAGAGCTGCATCGACCGTGGCCTGACCGGCGGCGGTATCCTGCCCGGCGGGCTGAAGGTGCGCCGCCGCGCCGCCATGATCCACGACAAGCTGCAGGACGAATGGCGCTCCAACAAGGTCAATCCGTTGCTCGCCAACGACTGGCTGAGCGTCTATGCGATGGCGGTCAACGAGGAGAACGCCGCAGGCGGTCGGGTGGTGACCTCGCCGACCAACGGCGCGGCAGGCGTGGTCCCCGCCACCATCCGCTACTACCTGCACTTCCACGACGATGCGGACCATCATGGTATTCGCGATTATCTTCTGACCGCGGCCGCGATCGGCGGCATTATCAAGTTCAACGCCTCGATCTCCGGCGCCGAGGTGGGCTGTCAGGGCGAGGTCGGGTCGGCCTCCGCGATGGCGGCGGCCGGTCTCGCTGCCGTGATGGGCGGCACTCCGGAGCAGATCGAGAACGCCGCGGAAATAGCGCTCGAACATCATCTCGGCATGACCTGCGATCCGATTGCCGGCCTCGTCCAGGTGCCCTGCATCGAGCGCAATGCGCTCGGCGCGGTCAAGGCTGTCACTGCCGCATCTCTGGCGATCAAGGGCGACGGACAGCATTTCGTGCCGCTGGATGCCTGCATCGAGACGATGCGCCAGACCGGGGTCGATATGCACGACAAATACAAGGAAACGTCCACCGGCGGTCTCGCCGTCAATGTCGTCGAGTGCTGAGCAGTCTCGTGTTGTGGAGCGGTCAAGAACAAGCTTGACCGCGATGGGCGACTAGGTGTTCAACTCCGGCCATGGCCTTGCATCTCATCAAGCTCTGCGTCGGCGCGGAATCGATCGAAGACCTTCGCGAATGGGTTTCGCGACGGGCGCTGACGGCGATTGCCGCCGGCCTCGAGCCGCACTCCTCCCACACGACCCGCATGGTCCCGAAACGCGTCGAGGAACTGCTCGATGGCGGATCGCTCTATTGGGTGATCAAGGGGCAGGTGCAGGCGCGCCAGCGGCTGACCGGCATCGAGACGTTTACGGACGCCGACGGCATCGGCCGCTGCAACCTCATTCTCGGTCCAGAAGTGATCGAAACGGCCTACCAGCCGCGCCGCGCCTTCCAGGGCTGGCGGTATCTGGAGGACAAGGATGCGCCGCGCGATTTGATGGCCTTGGGCGGCGGCGCGATGGAAATGCCACTTGAGCTGCGGCGCGAACTCGCTGAACTCGGCCTCCTCTGAAAGTCAACGGCCAGAACAACAAAAGCCCGGCGATGCCGGGCTTTTGTTGTTGGGCGGATGAGCATTCCTACCGGATTTTGATCCGGATCGGATAGCGTCCAGAGGGCGATGTGACATGCACATGGATTTGCGCGGCGGGTTGGGTCGAGCGCCAGGCCCGCGCGCCATGTGTCAGGAGCAGCGTCACCAGATCCTTCGTTTTCGACTTGGGGCGACTGCCGAGTTCGGCGATGCGCATGGCCGCTTCATGCAGAGGATGCAGGCCGTAGCGCGGCGCCTTCCTTTTCTTGTCCGGAGCGGGCGTCATGCCCGGCCCATTCTCGTTCATTCCCATAACTGACCTCGTTACGCAAAACCAAATCCGAGGAGGACCGCCGGCAAACGCTCGCCGGCGATCGAAACTTCAATACACGCTATTGCAGGCTGGCCCAGCAGGCGAAACCCTTGCGCTTCAGCGTCTTACAGGCGTTCACGGCCTTGTCCTGATTGGCGAACCCGCCGAAGCGCGCCCGATAGAGATGACCGTCGCCACTGGCAAAGGCCACGGTAAAGGGCGTTGCGCCGCGCAGGGCCTTGCCGCCCTTGTCCTTGGCGTTTTCGAGCAGCGTCATTGCCTGGTCCTTGTCCGGTGTCGCGCCGATCTGGATGACCCAGCCGGCAGGCGTCGATTCGGTGGCGGCCGGCGTTTCGGTTGCAGCCTTGGCAACGGAATTAGTGATCTGGTTGTCGACAGCGGCAGCCGGGACCGGTGCAGCCTTGGCAATCTTGCGGCTCTGGGCTTCCAGTGTATTCGGCACGATGGTTTCGTTCAGGACCGGATTGGCGCCGACCTTTGCCGGCTCGGCATAGGCGACTTCGATGCTCTTGGTGGTTTCGCCACTGTAGCGGAAATCCGGGACGGGGCCGTCGTTCGGCAGGTTGAAGCTGCCGCCGGTCGTGGCAACCGCGGCTTCGGCCGGCTGCTCTACGGCTTGCGCCTGCATGGTCGGCGCATCAGCCGTTTGCGCAATCAGGTCACCGCCGCCGCGGCGCGAGGCCGCCGGCAGGTATTTGGCGACGAGGGAGCGCATCTGCGCGTCGCGGGCGCCGCCGGATTTGCCGCCGAGCACAACGCCGACAATGCTGCGGCCATCGGCTTGGGCGGATGTCACAAGGTTGAAGCCAGCGGCGCGAGTGTAGCCGGTCTTGATGCCGTCGACGCCGCGGACATTGCCGAGGAGACGGTTGTGGTTGCCGATCGTCTGCTTGCCGAAGCGGAAGCTGCGTGTTGAGAAATAGGAGTAGTACTGCGGGAAGTGCTGGCGAAGCGCGATGCCGAGGCGCGCCTGATCGCGCGCCGTCGTCATCTGCGCGGTGTTCGGCAGGCCGTTGGCATTGCGATACGTGGTGCGGGTCATGCCGAGCGCACGAGCCTTGTTGGTCATGATCCGACCGAAACGATCTTCCGAGCCGCCGAGCAGCTCGCCGAGCGCGGTTGCAGCATCATTTGCCGAGCGGGTAACCAGGGCAAGGATCGCCTGTTCCACGGTGATCGAATTGCCGGCGCGCACGCCAAGCTTCGACGGTGGCTCGGCTGATGCATGCTTGGAGAAGGGAACCGGTGTGCTCGTGCTGATCTTGCCGGCTTCAAGCGCTTCAAAGGTCAGGTAGAGCGTCATCATCTTGGTAAGCGAGGCCGGGTAGCGAAGGCTATCGGCGTCCTCGCTGTAGAGGACCTTGCCGGTCTTGGCGTCAACGACGATGCCGGCATATTGCGCTGCTGCAGCGGTGGAGATGGTCGTCAGCGAAGCGGCCAGCGAGACCAGCAGCACCCGGCAGGTTTTCTGCAAGAATGGGACAATGGTGCGTTGAACGGAACCGTTGAATATGGATTTGGACACTACACTACTCTTCATTCTTTTTCACAAATGTCGTCCGGGCGTGGCCTCCAGAAACGACCGTTCTCAAAACTCTATCGGGATAGCGTTACCAATCGGTTTATGATGAATGATTGGTTTCCGTATTCCGCCGGTTGAATTGCATTTCGCTACAAAATCAGCCGCAGGTCTGGCCGAGAGAATGACGGGCGAAGCCACCGAAAAATGGGGAATGTCATGGGGCGAGCTTGCTATTCACGTAGTTGAGGACGGCCGTCTCGATGGCTTGCCATTGTGGCAGCAATTGGCTCGAAAAGCGGTAAAGCACAACAAGATCGTGACCCGCATGAATATCGCGCTGGCAATCGGCGCTGGTGGACATCGCGGGCGTCGCCGGCAGGATACAGCGCACGGTATAGGCCGTGTCTCTGTTACGGTCCGCCGTGAAGAAGACTTCCTGGCCATAACCGGAATTCTCCTTCATCGCATGGCGTTGCAGACCGGCCGGGCCGGGCAGGGCCGCACCTTCGAAAAGATGCTGATAGATCGGCTCCAGCCGCCCCGACATGTCGCGCGACATCGTGCTCTGGGAAATTTCGAGAAAGACCAGCGATTCCGGACGATTGACATCGTTGAAGAGCGAGCGGGTCTTGTCGGTGTAGCCCTGCATGCCGGGCCACGTGAGATAGAGGTCGGTCCGCTCGGCCACGCCGGTCATGCGTTGCTCTTCAAAGCGGATCACGTTGGACGGCAGCCGAAGGTGATCCTGTCCAATGAAGATATCATTATTTTCGGTACTCGTCGTATGTCCCGCCAGCGCCAGGTTTTCACCATACCAGCGCCCGGCAACGCTAATGCCCGCGGTCAATAGGGCGAGGCTGGCGACCATGGCCGTCAGGCGATAGACAAACCGCGGGGAGATCAGCGGCCCGTGATCCTCAGCGGTGGTTGCAGGATTGGCTGTCATCGGTGGGTCGCAACCTTGCTCTCGTTAACAGGTGGTATAAATTCCAGCCGGATGCGTCCCGAAATGAAACAGCCTGGACGGCACGGAACTTGCTGATTGGCAGGGTGACTTCAAGGCTGCTGCAACATGGTTAATTTTCAATGAATTTTGCGACGATCTTCCTTCTGCTGGCTGCCGGATTTGGCGTCTCTTTCATTGTTCTGGATGTCAGCCGGGTCGCGGGCCGCCGCCACTGGCCATCATCGTATGATGTGACGAGTGACAATTTCCGGCCGTTCGCCATATTCCTGGCACTGTTTGCCGGGCCGGCCCTGTTCGTGCAGGCGCTGTGGCGGATGCTCTTGTCCGGCGGTGCGCGGATCAGCGACGGTATCCTTGGCGTCGCGATCGCCTGCGGATGGGCCTGCTGCTACGGGCTATTGATTGTACAATGCGTCCGTCTCTCCGGTCTGCCGGCACCCTGATTTTTGCTGCAATTGGCCGCGCGGCGCAAAGAAGAGGCCGGTTCCGGGGACAGCGGAACCGGCCAAGAAGGCTTGGTCTGGGACGGGGATTGGGGACTGACCGAAGCCCTCTCAGACGCGGGCCGGGCATCCTGAGCCGACCCGCGAATGTCTCATGTCCGTGAGGACTACTGGGTCACGCTGCCGACGGCGACCGTGCGGCCATCCTGAAGCTTTACCCACCGGCCGGAATTCTGTTCCGATTGCCGCTTGAGAAAGGTGTATTCGGTCTCCGACCACAAAAGCACCTTGTTGCGCATGTTGTCGAGCACGAAGTCGCCGCGATCGGTGCGCACGGTGAGAACCGCGTGGCCGTCGCCGTTCGGTTGCAGCACGACGGTGATCAGAAGGTCGGAGGGCGAAAAGCCGGCGTCAATCAACCGCTTGCGCTTCAAAAGCACGTAATCTTCGCAGTCGCCGACTTGGTCGGGATAGGCCCAATACTCTTCGACGCCGTAGATTTCCTTGTCCGTCATCGGCGTCACCGCCTGATTGACGTCGTAGTTGACCTCAAGGATCTTCTTCCAGCCGTCGCGGGTCAGGACGGCCGGTGCCGAACCGCCCGGATTGGACCGGCACTCCTGCGGCAGGTTGCGGCAGAATTCGTAGTGCCCGACCGGCGGATTGGTCGCGCCATCGGTGGTCATGTTCGCTGGAAACGCGAGCGCCGAATGCGCTGCGACTGCAGAGAAGAGTGCTCCGATGAGGCCCGCCTTCAGGAACGTTTTCGTTGTCATGCTTGTCTCCCCGTTGTGGCTAGACAATGACACCGAGATTTTTATTGCTCGCGAAAATTGGAAGTAAAATAAAGTACAAAACAGATTGAAATAAGTATAAAAGTCGAACTTAACTTGATTAAATGTTGCGATTCATTTGATTCAATTATGTGTAAATTTTGATGCATTTTCCGCGTGCATATGGGCGGTTTAAGCGATGGGAAACCATCTATATGGCGGAAAAATCGATGTTTTCGACAATCAGCATGTGCGGCGAAAGGTGGGGCAGCGGCGTGAACTCGAATGGCCGGCGCTATTCGGGGCGACAGGGTCGTGTCCCGGATAGACTTTGTTTACCAGAATGTTTGCTGCCTTTGACCGGAAGTAGCGGTAAAACAGGCGAAATTATTTTTTGTTCCGGCACGAAAAATTGTGGCCGGATGAAGAAATCTGAAAAATCGGGGCCTTTGCGAGCTGGCGTATGTACCAGATTGGGGCGTTTTTCGGCGGGCCTCCGCGCGTCGGCGGACGTGACTTGGCGCTTGCCCGTCGGAGGCACGCCGCGAAGCGCGACGCCATGCGGGTCCGCATGGCGATCTTGCGCCGAGATGTGCGTGGTTGCGTCGTATCTGCCGGGGCGAGGCTCGGTACGTTACGGCGTGTCTAGAGAAACTCTCTCAGAGCTTCGCGCGATTGGACCCCGAGGAATTCGATCGCCATGCCTTCCTGGAAATGGCGGACGACGCGGCCCTTCATGCTGCCGAGCAAGACGGCTGTGCCGAGTGGCAGGCGGGTTTCGATGTCGACGGCAGCGCCGGACAGCGACAGGTCGATGATGCGGCAGACATATTTGCTGCCGTCGTCGAGCGTGATTTCGGTGCGGGTCTTGCGGGGCGCAAGACGATCATGCCGCCGATCTTCCGGCAAGCCGAGCTCGTGCTTGTTGGCAATCCAGGTCAACTGGGCGGCGAGCTTTTCGCGCTTTCGGTCGGTCGCATTGATCTGGATGACGAAGGCGTTTTCGGCAAGACGCGAAACAGTGCCTTCCAGGCGGCCGACATGATCGACATAGGCGATGATGCGTTCGCCGGTGCGCGGCCGCGCGTCGCAGGTGAAAAGAACGTCGCCCGGTGACATGTCGATCGCGGTGCATTCGAATTCGTCGTGGTTCGCAAGCATGAGCCGACCGGTCAGGTTCACCGAAACGCGTTGAAATGCGCTTTCGTTGTGCTGCTTGGGGCCGGCAGTCTGCGGTTGCTGAAACGAATACATGACCACACTTATGCGATGTCCATCCAAGTCACAGCTTTACCCTCTTCCGGTTAACAGAAGGTTTTTTTCGTGCTTCCGGTTGCAATTCGTGATTCCGGTTGCAAGCGGTTCGATGCCCAATGCATGTCGCCCAAAAGTGCACAGCGGTTTTGGGGGCGACATGCGCTAGTCGCGCCGACCGCCTTCGAAGACGCGCAGATGAAGAACGCGGCGGATCGCGCCGGCTAGACCGTTGTCCGCAACAGGGCGCGGACTTGCGGGCAGGGAGATTTCGGGACGGTTCTGTAAAAATGGGCTGGTCTTTTCGATATCGAGTACACGAATTCCGCCAAGATCGAGGAAGTTGACGGGGGTCGCCCCAAGCCAATGTGGCCGCGACAGCGGAACGAGCGCACCGATGATGCGATCGACACTGCCGTCGGGAGACCTCAGCGGCAGCAGGACAAGTTCGGTTGGCAGATGATCGGCCGTGCCGGCGATGGCCGCGGCCGTCAGGACGACGGGAGCCTTTTGTGCCATGACGTCGCCGGCGATTCGCTCAAGCCGGGTCGTCTGTTCGCCAAGCCACAGCGCGTCGAACCTCGAGCCGCGCAACTCGCGGGCAAACAATGCACAGATGCGCGTACCGGCCAATCGGAAGCGAATTTCACCCCGTGGCGTTTTTTCCAGGATGAAGAGATCCGGCAGAATATGCCGAATGTCGGCAGGCTCGATCTGGCCGCGGGCCGGCACGTCGCGATGTCCTCGCAACTCGTCCCAGTAGGCGTAGACCTCGATTGTGGTTTTGCTGCGCATTCTCTTATTCCGTTCGAAACACTCTGTGCCGCTTTGGCACATTTGGCGGCGCGAAACTGGCCCCGCAGGAACTACGACGCGAATTCCGTGCCAGACGGATATTAAGGTTAATGTTTGGTTTAGATTGAAGGCGGAGTGTATCGGTGGCATTCAAGGACATCACTTCACGAAGGGTTGCCTTCGGCACACAAACTTGGGCTCGGGGTTTTGGGGGCTCACCGGCCGTTCAGTTTTTGACTGGACGGCCTTTTTTCGTCGACAACGTCGGATGCTTTCTGGAAAAACAGGGGTATGAACGTCGTGCGAACTGCGCGAACAGATGCCGCGCCTTCGGTCGCTTTTGGCGCGCGTGTGAATCGTGTAGAGCGAGGAAATCAACGATGCGGCAGCGGATGGAACCGCAGAAGGAATTGTGAGCAGCATGACAGACCAACCGGAGGGCGCGACGCCGCCGCAGGATGCCGAAACGGAAAAGCCGGCGCGCGTGCGCGAACCGGCATTCAATCTGCCTGCAGGCTTGGTCGGTATCCTGGCGGTCCTGGTGGCCGTTCACGCCGTCCGCACCTATCTGCTGCCGCATTCTGTCGATGAAGAACTGATCTTCAATTTCGCCTTTCTGCCTGCGCGCTACGACCATCCGCTGGCGGAGCAGGGCCTCGCCTGGCTCTGGAGCCCGATCACCTATTCGTTCCTGCACGGATCCTGGGAACATCTGATTTTCAACGGCTTCTGGATGGTGGCCTTTGGGGCGCCCGTCATTCGCCGGATCGGTATGGCGCGTCTCGCAGTCTTCTGGTGCCTGTCGGCCGTGGCCGCGGTCGCGTTACATATCGCATTCCACTGGGGCGATATGGCCGTTGTCGTCGGAGCCTCGGGCGTCGTTGCCGGCCTGATGGGGGCTGCTGCCCGCTTCGTCTTTTCTCCCAGCGGCCGCATCAGCCGGCAGTTTGCCCATCTGAACCGCCGTCTGTCTGTCGGTGAAGCGCTGTCGAACCGTTCGGTCGTGTTCTTCGGCGGCATATGGTTCCTCACGAACTTCCTGATCGGTTTCGGCGTCTTTGCCTTTGGCGGCGCAGCAAGCATTGCCTGGGAGGCACATATTGGCGGTTTCCTGTTCGGCTTCCTTCTGTTTGGCTTTTTTGATCCGCGGAATTGACCTTGGAAAGATCGGCGGTCTCGCCGAGAACCCTTGATTTTCCCAAAGCTGTAGCGCACCATTCCTGTCCGAAGGCAGCAAATCAAGAGGAGATCGATGAGCTGCCGGATGGGCAAAAAACGCGACAGGAATGACATCTGTCTTGCGGATTGGTCCCCGACCGGAAAGGCGCGAATGCGCGTTTGCGGTTCGCCACTATCCCGGTCAGACGAGGTCGCTGAAACGGGAGGTCGTGAATGTCAGTCACTGCAATTCTGAATGAAAAAGGCCGTCAGGTGTTTACCGTCGATCCGCATTCGCTGGTGCGCGCTGCGGTCCGGTTGCTCCATGAAAACCGTATTGGTGCCATCGTTGTCGTCAAACCCGGTGACCGGATCGCTGGCATTTTGACGGAGCGCGACGTGGTCGCCGCTATGGACAAGTACGGCGCGGCATGTTTGGACAAGCCGGTTTCCGCCTTGATGTGGTCCAAGGTCCATAGTTGCACGGAAGAGATGAGCATCCACGACATCATGGAAATCATGAACAGCATGCGCGCGCGCCATCTTCCGGTCGAAAAGAACGGTCGCCTCGTGGGTATCGTCTCGATCGGCGACGCCGTAAGGCATCATATCCGCGCGATCGAAAGCGAGGCCGAGCACATCAAGGCCTATATTGCCGGGCAGGACGGCAAGACTGTCCACCTATAGCAGGGTATTGCTGCAGACGGCGCGGCGAAGTGTCGGATACTCCCGGCTTCGCCTGCGGCGTGCGGCCGCCGTTACGAGCGCACCATCACGTCCTGCAGCCGCTTGAGCTCACTGAGCCTCGACTTGGTTTCGTGATAGCCGCGATCGATCGCTTCGCCGGCGCGGTGAAATTCCGACAATCCGATGTCGTTCAGCTTGGGGTGCAGCGCCAGATCCGGCGGGTCTCCGGCAAGGCGGGCGCGTGAGATGCGGTCCTGAATGATGTTGAAGGCCTGAACCATGACACCGGTCATGCCAAGACGCGTCGTCGCGTGGCGCGCCGGCTGAGGCTGATTGTCAATCGCCTGATTATCGGCGCGATGCTTGATCACCGCGGAGCGGCCATAGAGATCGTAATTAAGGTTCACGGCAACGACGAGTTGCTGCTCATAGGCGCGGCAGACCGATACCGGCACCGGATTGACGAGTGCGCCATCCATCAGTGTACGGTTGTTGGACTTGATCGGCTCGAAGATGCCGGGCAGCGCATAGGAGGCGCGGATCGCGGTGATCAACGATCCTTCGCCGATCCAGACCTCGTGGCCGGAGTTGACCTCGGTCGCGACAGCAACAAATGGCCGGTCCAGGTTTTCGATGGAAATATCCTGCAGATGTTCCTGCATGCGCTTCGTCAGGCGCAAGCCGCCGAACAGGCCGCCGCCGCCAATGGCGAAATCGAGCAGGCCGGCAATGCGCCGCATGGTCAGCGAACGCGCGAACGTTTCGAGTTCATCGAGTTTTCCGGCAAGATAGCAGCCGCCCACCAACGCGCCGATCGACGTACCGGCGATCATGCCGACTTCGATGCCTTCTTCATCCAGCGCCTTGAGGACGCCGATATGGGCCCAGCCGCGCGCGGCACCGCCACCAAGGGCGAGGGCGATCTTGGATTTTGGCGGCTTCATTTGTTCGGGAGGAGGTGAGGTTAGCGAGTGGGAGGGACCGCCGGGCGCCGACGCGTCTGCTGTGATCCCGCTGCGATTAAATGTCCAGTTCAACATCCGGCACCTCCATGCCGCAGAACATCCTGTTATGGGCCGTCACGTCTCGCATTGCTGCGTTGCAAGCGCATCCGGTAGACAGAGTCTACATCACGCCATTCCGAGCCGTTGTTCCCGCCGGAACGCTTCCGTATTGACGAGATTACGCGCCCAGTCTGGTTGCGAAATCGTGAATCCACGAAAAAACTGATCCAAAAAGCGTCAGATGCTTAATTTTTGCCGTAGACGTCGTCTGGATGGAAATGAATTTCGGTATCAACAATGTTAAGTGTCGTGACACCGTCCTTGGCGTCAACGACACGGTAGAAGCAGGAGCGGCGGCCGGTGTGGCAAGTCGCATCATGACCGGCAACACGAACCTTCAGCCATAATGCATCCTGGTCGCAATCGGTACGCAGTTCCACAACATTCTGCAGGTTACCGGAGGTTTCGCCCTTCTTCCAGAGGCTTTTGCGCGAACGGCTGTAGTAGTGAGCAATACCGGTCTCGACGGTGAGCGCGAGCGCTTCGGCGTTCATATGCGCGACCATCAGAAGCGTGCCGTCGCCGGCATCTGTGACGACGGCGGTGATCAGTCCGTTGCTGTCGAAACGGGGCGTGAATGCGGAACCGGATTCCAGTTCCACCTTGTCGGCGGGCGGTGGGGCAAATTCAACGGTCATTGGAAAAGCTCCGTTTGACGGAGCTTACTTGAAGCCCCTGAGCAAGGTCATGAAGCGGGCCTGTTCGGCGGGCTCGGTCTTGAAGACACCGGTAAAGGTGGTGGTCAGCGTTGTCGAGCCCTGCTTTTGAACGCCGCGCATCGCCATGCACATATGTTCGGCCTCGATCATCACGGCGACGCCGCGCGGCTGCAGCGTATCGTCGATCGCCTTGGCGATCTGGGCGGTCATGGTTTCCTGCGTCTGCAGGCGGCGGCCATAGATGTCGACGACGCGGGCAATCTTCGACAGGCCAAGTACCTTTCCGTCAGGCAGATAGGCGATGTGCGCCTTGCCGATGATCGGCACCATATGGTGTTCGCAGTGGGAGAAAAACGGAATGTCCTTGACGAGCACGATGTCGTCATAGCCGCCAACTTCTTCGAAGGTACGGCCAAGAACGTCCTCGGCGGCGAGTTCGTATCCCGAGAACAGTTCCTTGTAGGCCTTGGCAACGCGCGCCGGCGTATCGAGAAGCCCTTCGCGTTGCGGGTCGTCACCGGCCCAACGCAAGAGAACGCGAACGGCGTCCTCAGCCTCCTTCTGGCTCGGTCTGCCATCGGTGGCAGGCAGGGCAGGAAAATTCTTGACTATGGCGTCCATAATGGCCCCTTGATGTAACACGGGTTACTTGACGTTTTATCTTTTCGGACAACTCGCCACTGGCCATTTACCTGACGCTCTCAGGCCTGGTTTCCGTCGGCGGGCTCCGGGGCTTTCAGATTTGCAGAGGTTAAGGGCTCTGGATCATCCGGCACGGTTTCCCAAACAACAGGCGACTGTTCGCTCTTGCGAACCTGTCGCCTCCACACGACATACCATATAATATGCCGGGATACATGTGAAAGGGGCGCAGGCGAAGACACTGTGTTTTTTTCCCGGATACGATAGAAAATCATGCGCGGATTGCCTGAAAACGCGCAAAATCAACCGGATCGCGTCGAATGATGGATGAAATTTATAACAGCAGGATTCTCGAGTTCGCCGGGAATATCCCGCGAAGCGGCAGGCTCGAGCATCCCGATGCCGAGGCGAGCGCGCATTCCAAGCTCTGCGGCTCGAGGGTCCGCATCGGCTTGAAAATGGAGGGTGATGTTGTCACCGACTTCGCCCATGAGGTGAAGGCATGCGCCCTGGGACAGGCTTCTTCATCGATCATGGCGCGTTACGTTGTTGGTGCGACAGCCGGTGAAATCCGTCAGGCGCGGGAGGACATGCTGGGCATGCTCAAGGCGGACGGCGAGGGGCCATCCGGCCGCTTCGAGGACATGCGGTTCCTGAAGCCCGTGAAGGACTACAAGGCCCGCCACGCTTCGACGATGCTGACTTTCGAAGCCGTGGTCGATGCGATCGGCCAGATCGAAGCTGCCCGTCTCGTCAAGGCGGCTGTCTGAGATGTGCAGCGAGCCGGGATTCCCAGGCCATGACGTTCAGGCGGCCCATCGGCCCTATTCCGGCCGGAACTATGCGGGGCCGTTTCGCAAGACGCCCGGGCGGCTCTTCGGCATGGCCTTTATCCGGCTCTATCAACTGACGCTCTCCGGCTTCATCGGCAATTCCTGCCGGCATATCCCCACCTGTTCGGAATACGGCTACGAGGCGATCGCCCGCCATGGCTTCTGGCCGGGTGGCTGGATGGTTTTGTTTCGTTTCATGCGGTGCGGACCAGGCGGAACGAGCGGTTTCGATCCGGTCCCGGAGACGCTTGACGCGACCAAACATTGGTGGACGCCCTGGCGTTACTGGCGCCCGAGCACTGCGAAAATCGGCACTGCGAAAAAATGACGACCTATGTCGCCTTGCTGCACAGCATCGTTCTCGGCGCCGGACGCCGCGTCGTCATGTCGGAATTACGGTCGACGGTTGAAAGCATCGGCTTCCGATCGCCGCGCACGCTGGTCGCCACCGGCAATCTGGTCTTCGAAGCCGACAATGAAGCGGTGGTCGACGTGGAAGCGGCGTTGGAAACGGCGTTCGCCCGCGATTTCGGCAAGCATGTCGATATCATCGCGCGAACGGCTGACGATTGGATCGGGCTTGCTGCGGGCAACCCGTTTGCGGCGGCAAGCGGAGCGGATGCGCAGAATGTCATCGTCCGGGTGATGCGCGCGCCGCTCACCGACGATATCCCGACCGCTCTCAAGCGCTATTGCGGCGGCGGCGAACAGATCCGGCTCGTCAATGGCGATCTGTGGATTCATTTTCCCGGCAAACCCAGCACATCCAAGCTGCTGTCGGCACTGACGACGAAGCGCCTCGGCGCCGGCACGTTGCGCAACTGGAACACGGTGCGCGGGCTTGCCGATATGATCGAAGGCTGATCAAGCCTGTTCTTTACTCCGTCGCGAAAACGCTCTATCACCCGCGCGTCAATTTGCCGGGCCACCGGCCTTTAAAAACCACCCGCATTCGTTGGCGGGACTGGACAAGGAAGAAATCATGTCTGACGCTGTTTCCCTTACATTTCCCGATGGTTCCGTCCGCGGTTACGCCGCGGGCACGACGGGCCGTGATGTCGCCGAATCGATCTCGAAGTCGCTTGCAAAGAAGGCCATCGCGATCGCGCTGGATGGCGAGCTGCGCGACCTGTCCGACCCGGTTGCGACCGGCCGGCTTGAGATCGTCACCCGCGAGGACGCCCGCGCGCTGGAACTGATCCGCCACGACACGGCCCACGTGATGGCCGAAGCCGTGCAGGAATTGTGGCCGGGAACGCAGGTGACCATTGGTCCGGTGATCGAGAACGGCTTCTACTACGATTTCGCCAAGGACGAGCCCTTCACGCCGGACGATCTGCCGAAGATCGAAAAGCGGATGAAGGAGATCATCCAGCGCAACAAGCCCTTCACCAAGGAGGTCTGGTCGCGCGACAAGGCGCGCCAGGTGTTTGCCGACAAGGGTGAGAAGTACAAGGTCGAACTGGTCGATGCCATCCCCGAGAACCAGGACCTGAAGATCTATTATCAGGGCGACTGGTTCGATCTCTGCCGCGGGCCGCATATGGCGTCCACCGGCCAGATCGGCAACGCCTTCAAGCTGATGCGGGTGGCCGGTGCCTATTGGCGCGGTGACTCGAACAATCCGATGCTGACGCGCATCTACGGCACGGCCTGGCGCACGCAGGAAGAGCTGGACCAGTATCTTCATGTTCTGGCGGAAGCCGAGAAGCGCGACCACCGCCGCCTCGGCCGCGAGATGGACCTGTTCCATTTCCAGGAAGAAGGCCCGGGCGTCGTGTTCTGGCACGGCAAGGGCTGGCGCGTCTTCCAGACGCTGGTCGCCTATATGCGCCGGCGCCTGGCTGGCACCTATCAGGAAGTCAACGCACCGCAGGTGCTCGACAAGTCGCTGTGGGAAACCTCCGGCCACTGGGGCTGGTATCGTGACAACATGTTCAAGGTGACGGTCGCCGGCGACGACACCGATGATGACCGCGTCTTCGCCCTGAAGCCGATGAATTGCCCCGGCCACATCCAGATTTTCAAGCACGGCTTGAAATCCTACCGTGAACTGCCGATCCGGCTTGCCGAGTTCGGCAATGTGCATCGCTACGAGCCCTCGGGCGCGCTGCATGGCCTGATGCGCGTGCGCGGCTTCACGCAGGACGATGCGCACGTCTTCTGCACCGACGAGCAGATGGCAGCAGAGTGCCTGCGCATCAACGACCTCATCCTGTCGGTCTACGAGGACTTTGGTTTCAAGGAAATCGTGGTCAAGCTCTCGACCCGTCCGGACAAGCGCGTCGGCGATGACGCTCTGTGGGATCGTGCCGAAAGCGTGATGATGGAGGTGCTGAAAACCATCGAGGCACAGTCGGAAGGCCGCATCAAGACTGGCATCCTGCCGGGCGAGGGCGCTTTCTATGGACCGAAGTTCGAATATACGCTGAAGGACGCCATCGGCCGCGAATGGCAGTGCGGCACGACGCAGGTGGACTTCAACCTGCCGGAACGGTTCGGCGCCTTCTACATCAACCAGAATTCGGACAAGCAGCAGCCGGTGATGATCCACCGCGCCATCTGCGGATCGATGGAGCGCTTCCTCGGAATCCTCATCGAGAATTTCGCCGGTCACATGCCGCTGTGGATTTCACCGATGCAGGTCGTTGTCGCGACCATCACCTCCGAGGCCGACGACTACGGCCGAGAAGTTGCCGAGCTGCTGCGTGATGCCGGGTTGAATGTCGAGACCGACTTCCGCAACGAGAAGATCAACTACAAGGTCCGTGAGCATTCGGTGACCAAGGTGCCGGTGATCATCGTCTGCGGCATGCGGGAAGCGGAAGAGCGCACCGTCAACATCCGCAGGCTGGGATCGCAGGCGCAGACGCCGATGACGCTCGACGAGGCGATTGCCTCGCTCGTTTCGGAGGCAACGCCGCCGGATCTCAAGCGGAAAGCGGAGCGGCGAAACAAGGCTGCTGCCTGATCTGCTGCCAGGGCGTGAAGTGACAAAGCAAGAGAGGGGTGCTGTGATGCACACCTCTCAGTCTTGTGTCAGAAAACTGTAACATTCGCGCACTATCCAATTAAAGTCCGGGCAGCGGGAACGGAACACCCGCCGCCGGAACGAAAATCCGGATAGATTACGCCTCTCCGCAGCGCCCCTCTGGACGCGCCGTTGATGAAACGAGGAACAAGGTGCAGTTCAAAGAGCTGTCTTACGCCAACGAGAATGATCGACGGCTGAAGCGTTGGTTCATACGCTCGATGGAAGGCCTTGCCGGGCGCAACCGCTACGCCAAGCTCTATAATCAGTGGCGCCATGACATCGTCGGCAAAAGCGACCGCATTTTCGGCGAGATGCTGGAACTGATCAGTGTGCGCTTGCGCGTCCAGGGTGAATGGCCCCCGCGTCATCTGCCGGATACGCCGGTGGTGATCGTCGCCAACCATCCCTTCGGCATCGGTGACGGCATCGCGGTCCTGTCGCTCGCCGAACAGCTCGGCCGTCCATTCCGGGTGCTGATCAACAATGAGCTGATGAAGGTGCCGGAGATGGCGCCTTATTCGCTGCCGATCTCGTTCGAGGAAACCAAGGAAGCGCTGGCGCTCAACATGCAGACACGCCACGAGGCTGTTCGTCTCTTGAAGGAAGGCGTAACGCTGGTCGTTTTCCCGGCCGGCGGCGTCGCGACCGCCAGGAAGGGCTTTGGACGCGCGGAAGACCTTCCATGGAAGATGTTTCCGGCAAAACTCATCCAGGCCGCCAAGGCGAGCGTCATTCCGATCTATTTCGAGGGCCAGAACGGCCCGCTGTTTCATCTCGCCAGCAAGGTATCGATGACGCTGCGCATTTCGCTGCTCATCCGCGAGTTTCGCCGTCTTTCGGGAACCACGATTTCATCGCGCATCGGCAATCTGATTGCCTGGGAAGAGCTCGGCGCCATTGCGGATCGCAAGGATATCCTGACCCGGATTTACGACGCCGTCTTTTCCATGGCGCCGCCGCGCCGCCGGTTCCTCGGCAAAACGGTCTCCTGAGCGTCTCGCTCAATCCTGCGCGTCGGCCGCTCCATTCGCTGCCGCCTGCGATCCCTTGTCGTTCAGCAAGACCTCGACGTCGGTGTTGACGCCCGCTTTCACGCTAAAGTCTCGCTGGAAAATCTTCTCTTTGTTACGGGCGATCGCGGTATAGCCGCCCTCGGCGAGAACCAGCGTCGGGAAAGCGCCGACGCTTTCGCTGACAACGTCGCCGGACGACGTAAGGATCGACCAGGCCGTATCGGCGATCGCTTCGCCGCCCGGTTCCGACACCAGCTTCAGGGTCAGCTTCGCGGCCCGGTGCTGGATCGTCGCCTCCGTCAGCTTTCCCGCCTCGACCTGGATATCGGCGCGAATCACCGCATTCACCGAACCGTAATTGGAAACCACGTGATAGGTGCCGGTGTTCAACCGAACGACAGTGTCGGGCTTCACGTCGGCGACGACGAGCGCGCGCTCGCCATCTTCCTTTTCATCCGCGGAGAAAATGGAGAAGCTCAGTTCGCCCGGCGGAATGCGCACGTCGCTGCCGGAGACCGCGTTCAGCATGACGCCGCCGGCATCGAGAACGAGAACCTGCTTTTCGACCGGTCCGGCTTCGGCAATCCTGATCTTGCGGGTTGCGCCGGCGCGTCCGAAGGCGACATTGACGAAATATTCGCCGGGAATGAGCTGGAATGCCGCCGATCCGCCTTCCGATGTCGCCAAAAGCGGCAGCTTGCCGTCCGATCCGGGGATTGGGTTGAAGACGCGCCAGGTCAAGCCCTGCTCCACGGGTTTGCCTTTCTCCGTCAGCAGCGCCTCAAGCTGGATGTCCTTGGCCTTGACGCCCTCGGCCTCTGGGACCACGGGATTGAAGCTGTTCAGCTTCGGCATCTTTTGCGGGGAGGATATCGCGGGGAAGCTTTTGAAGGGATCCGCCAGATCCTGCGCGTGTGATCCGGAGCCACCTGCAACAAAAATAAGTGCTGTGAAACCTCTGAGAAACTGACCGGCCGTGATGCGCATGAGGTGGTTGACATCCTGAGTGTGTGGCTCCACTTGAAGCGCCGGTATGGCAATTTCGTGGCTACCCTTGCGATGGCGATGTGCGGTGGCAAACTAGTGGAAACGGACGGCGATGAAAACTGAAATCAGTCTGCGTGAATATCTGGCGACCCGCCGCTCCATTCCAGCCTTTCAGATGGGCGGCCCAGGCCCCGGAACGGCCGAAATCGAGGAGATGTTGAAGCTCGCATCCCGCGTTCCGGATCACGGCAAGCTCGCGCCCTGGCGCTTCATCGTCTACCGCGGCGAGGAGCGGGTGCGAATCAGCGCCGAGCTTGCGAAGATGGCGCTAGCCGCGAAACCCGACCTCTCTGAAGAGATGATCAAGGTAGAAAATACCCGCCTGACCCGAGCGCCCGTTGTCGTTGCCGTCGTCAGCAAGGCGGCGCCGCATTTCAAGGTTCCGGAATGGGAGCAGCTGATGTCCGCCGGTGCCGTCTGCCTCAACCTTCTGATGGCCGCCAATGCGCATGGCTATGCTTCCAACTGGCTGACGGAATGGTATGCCTTCGATGAAAAGGCCTATGCGTTGCTCGGCGTGCAGCCGGGTGAAAAGATTGCAGGCTTCATCCATGTCGGCACGCCGCAAGTACCGCCGACGGAGCGCCCGCGACCTGAACTGGCCGACATCGTCACCTGGGTCGGCGAGGACAACTGATGTTTTACGAGACCGCGCAAAACGCCCACGGACTTGCCCATGATCCTTTCAAGGCGATCGTCTCGCCGCGACCGATCGGCTGGATCGGCTCACGGGCAGCGGACGGCAGCCTCAATCTGGCGCCCTATTCCTTCTTCAACGCGATCAGCGACACGCCGAAGCTGGTGATGTTCTCGTCATCCGGCCGCAAGGATTCGGTCCGCAACATCGAGGAAACCGGCGAATTCACCGCCAATTTCGTCAGTCACGACCTGAAGGACGCGATGAACGTGACATCGGCTCCGGTGCCCCATGGAGAGAGCGAATTCGCTCTTGCCGGATTGACGCCGGTCGAGGGCAGGCTGGTCCGGGCGCCGTTTGTCGCCGAGGCTTATGCGGTGCTCGAATGCAAGGTGACGGAGACGTTTCGGCCTAAGGCGCTTGATGGTTCGGCCTCCGAAAGTCATGTCGTCATCGGCCAGGTTGTCGGCATCCATATCCGCGAGGAAGCGATAAGCGACGGGCGCTTCGATATGGCCAAGGCCAGGCCGATCGGGCGTATGGGCTATATGGACTATTGCGATGCCGGCGACGTCTTCGAGATGTTCAGGCCAAAGCGGTAGGTCAGTCCTGTCTAGCCCGCCGCGAGCATTGCCAGCTGGGCGGCGCTGCACGCGATCACGCCGGAAAAACCGTCGGCAAGGCTGATGTCTCGCTTCGCCCGCAGTTCCTCGAGGGACAGCGGTTCCTGCGTAAGCAATTCATAACACGCAAGATCGGCTTGCCTGGCCTTCAGGACGGTAGCCGCGCGGGCAAACAAGGCCGGTGCGCCGGGCCTTCCGGCCATCGCGTTGTTCGTCTGGCTTGCCGTCGCCCGTGCCAGCGCCGCGCCGTCGAAGATCAGGCCCTTCAGCCGTGCCGATATGCCGCGAAGGGAATGGGACGACAGAAAGAACTCCGGCATCTCTCCGACCTCGGCAAGAATTGCGACCGATCCGGCCTGCAGCCCGTTTTCCGCCTCGGCGACCCGCAGCATTGCGTCGAGTTTCTGGATATCGGCCAAGCCGCCACAGCCCGACAGAACGAAGCCGGCCGGCTGCAAGGTCACGAGCGGTGAAAGCGCATCCTGACCATTGTCATCGTCCGGCATGCCGATACGCAGCAGCGTCGGCCCCTTGGCGCTGTCTGAAGCACGTCTATCGAGGATCGGCTGTACCCTGCTGTTGGCTGTCGTCCAGTCCTCGCAGATGTCAACAATCACGGTTCCGGGACGACCCGCCGGGATATCTGCCGACACCAACGCCTCCGCCGGCGCACAGAGCAGCAAAGGCATGATTTCAAAGCGGTTAACGGACATGGTGAACCAATCTTAAACCTTTAATCGCTAACATACATCGACACTAGGATATGGTGGTTGGTGTGTAGTGAGGCGTCGGTGATCATTCAAGCATTTCTTCGTTGGGTCGAAACCGCGAAAACGGGGGATCGGGTTAGGGCAGCGGCGGCTTTGGGTCGGGCCTACGTGACGGCGGAGATGAACACGCTCGACCATCATGCCGCCGAAATGGCGATGACGTTCCTGCTTGATGACCCCTCTCCGAAAGTGCGCCTCGCGCTTGCGGAGGCCGTGGCCGATTGCGGCCGAATCCCGCGCGCGATCATCCTGTCGCTGGCCGAAGACCAACCTGAAACGGCGTATGCCGTGATTTCCCGCTCGCCTGTGCTGAACGATATGGATCTCGTCGATCTCGCCGCCAAGGGAACGACGGAGACACGCGCCGTCATCGCTGCGCGCCAGGCCATGTCCCGGCCGGTTGCCGCCGCAATCGCCGAAATCGGTGGCGAGGAAGAAGTGCTGATCCTGCTTGAAAACGAGCAGGCCAGATTTTCCTGCCGGACACTGAAGCGGTTGAGTGACCGGCTCGGTCATCTTTGGTCGATCCGCAACCGTCTGCTCGAGCGCGAGGACCTGCCGGCGGACGCCCGTCACGCGCTGGTTGAGAAAGTCGGCGCCGCCTTGTCCAGCTTCGGCCTGGTGCAGGCAGCGATCGGCGGGCGCCGTGTCGAGCGCATTACCCGTGAAGCCTGCGATCGGGCTGCCGTCGACATGGCTGGTGCCGTAGGAGCCGATCAGATTCCGCCCTTGGTCGAACATCTGCGCGCGACCGGGCGCCTGACCCCGGCCTTCCTGCTGCATGTCCTCTGTTCGGGCAAGATCGATTTCTTCGCTGCTGCCATTGTCAATCTGTCGGGCGTAACCGACAAGCGGGTGCGTTCGATCCTCTCCGATGGGCGGGTCCACGCCGTTCGCGCACTGTTCGAGAGCACCGGCCTTGGCCGCGATGTGAGCGCACTCTTTGCCGAGGCGATGATGATCTGGCGGAAGGAAAACCGGTCCTCTTCTTCGGGTGCGACCGCCTCTATTTCCTCTGTCCTGCTGTCGAAGCTGCGCGGTAATAGGCATGCCTCGGAAGCATCCGGCGGCCTTGCCGATATCATCGAGAAATTGACGATCGCCGAGCAGCGGCAAACGGCACGCGACTACGCCCTTCTTGCCGCCAGGGAAGCTGCCTGAGGTCAGACGCGGGTTGCGGCGCCGAGCAGCCGTATCAGCGCGGAGAGACGCTCGTTGAGCTTGTCCAGGCCATTCGGCGCCTTCTTGATGCCGTCCAGGCAAACGTAGAGAAGATCAGTCAGAGTCGCTGGGGAAAGCCCGGCGGTTGACAGCGAGATTTCCTCCTTGGAAACCGCCTCTGTCACGGCATTTTCCATCAATCCACGCAGGCGGGCGGAGGTCGCCGCCGTCGTATCGCCCGCGAGAGCCATATTGGCCTCGAACAGTTCCTGCCCGTGCGTGCTGGCCCTCACCGGACCGAACAGGACCATCGTGAAATCCGTCAGCGCCGCCTCCAGGCGGACAAGGAAGGGTTTGTCCGAGGCAAAGGCCGCCTCCGCCGCCTTCAATGCCTCTCCGTGATGCCATTGCATCAGCGACCGGAACAGATCGTCTTTGTTTCGGAAGTGAAGGTAGAGCGCGGCGCGCGACATCATCGCGGCATCGGCGATATCCTGCATCGATGCTTTCTTGAAGCCGTAGCGGGTAAAGACCTCCGCCGCGGCCATGACGATGTGCTGTTTCCTTTCGTCCATTCCACTGAATTGACACTTTGGACTAAAAATGTCAAACTGACAAAATAGACGAAAAACGTCAGAATGATAGTTCGGAGAGGAGATCACACAATGCAGAAAGAAACCGGGTTGGTCGTTGTCACCGGTATTGGCGGGTTCCTCGGAACGCACGTCGCGGCGCAGTTGCTGCGCGCCGGTTACGACGTTCGCGGCACGCTGCGGTCTTTGAAGCGGGCGAAGGTCGTCGAGGCGGCGATCCGCTCGGCGGAAGGCGCCACTGCAGGCAAGCTTTCTTTCGTCCAGGCTGATTTGCTGTCTGACGATGGCTGGGAGGCGGCTTTTTCGGGAGCTGCTGGCGCGATCCACACCGCATCACCATTCCCCTCGAGCGTGCCCAGGAACGAAGACGAGCTCATTCGGCCGGCGCGTGAGGGAACGCTGCGTGTACTGCGGATCGCGAAAGAGGCGGGCATCCGCCGCGTCGTCCTGACGTCGTCGATCGCGGCGGTCAACTATGGTTCGGGGAGGGCGCCGTTTACCGAATCCGACTGGACCGATGTCGATGGCCCGCTGGCCACGCCTTATTACAAGTCCAAGACCCTCGCGGAGCGGGCCGCCTGGGATTTTGCCCGTGAGAATGGTCTGGAACTCGTGGTGATCAATCCCGGCATGATTCTCGGGCCTATCCTCGGCAAGGATTCCGGGACGTCGGTTGGCGTCGTGCAAAGCCTGCTGAAAGGTCGCTATCCGGCCATGCCCGATTTCAGTGTATCGGTGGTCGATGTGCGCGATGTTGCCGAGGTGCATGTCCTTGCGTTGACCGTGCCGGAGGCGGCGGGTGAACGCTTCATCGCCGGGGGCGAGGCCCTGTCGGTGAAGGATATTGCCAGCGTGCTGAAACGCGATTTCCCCGCCTACGCGCGCAAGTTGCCGAAATTCGTATTGCCCAATTGGCTGGCCGGCCTTGCCGCGCGTTTCGATCCGGGTCTCAAGCTGATTATCCGCGAACTGGGCCGCGATGCACGTGTCTCCAACGAAAAGGCGAGACGAGTCCTCGGCTGGAAGCCGCGATCGGAAGAGGACGCCATTCGCGCCAGCGCCCACAGCCTGATCGCCGCCGGTCTGGTGTAGTGGCTAATATTACTTCGCGAACTTTCGTGCCACCCAGGAATAGCCGTCCTCGATATAGTGGACCGGTTTGGTCACCGCATCGCGCAGCTTGGACGTATCGGGCAGGGCGCCTGTGACCAGCGCCAATGTGCGGCGCGGCAGGCTCGGCTGCTGCTGTTCGGCGACGGGCGGCGTTGGGACTGGATCCGGCGTCACCGGATGTGTCTGATCAAGCTCTGCCTGAACTGCGGGCAAGGGTGCCGGATCCTGCACCTTCGCCATCTGTTTGTCCGATGTCTCGCAAACGGCGACGATCACCGGGTAGTTGCTGTTGGAGAACTTCGGCAGTTGCTTCTGCGATTCGGCATCGCATATCGCAACTGTTTCCCAGGTGCCGTTCACTGTCGATACGTAGTGGCATTGGCTGACACTGTCATCGCAGCCGAGGATTGTCATGACGATCAGGGCAGGAACCATCGCGAATATGTCTCCAGTTCGATTTCGGCATCAGCCGCCAAGGGCTCGATTCGTGTTTCGCTGACGTAACTGTCCGTTTGCCCCGGAAGTAAGGCAGGCCGGGAAAATCTTCGAAACAAATTGTTTCTGTTCGTTTCGAGGGGTGAGCGGCGGTTGCCGCTGTGCGAAAATTGCCGTCTGTTCCGCTATGCAAACTGCTCATAGTATCGACATAGCTGAGTGAATCGATCTGTGAAAGAATACCGCCAAGTGACCGTCGTCATTGCAAAAGAACCGCCCCGCCAGCCGGGTGTTCTGCATCTGCTGGAACAATCCGATGCCTATGCGCAATCGCTTTATCCCGCCGAAAGCAATCATCTGGTTGATGTATCGACACTGGAAAAACCGTCGGTGGCTTTCTTCGTGGCGCGGCATGAGGGCGAGATCGTCGGCTGTTGCGCGCTGGTGGATGCGGGCGACGGCAGCGCCGAGATCAAGCGCATGTTCGTCGATCCAAAAGCGCGTGGCCTGAAGATCGGCCGCAAGCTCTTGGAGACGATCGAGAGCCATGGCCGCAATGCCGGCCTGTCGGCCATTCGGCTCGAAACGGGTATCTATCAGCCCGAAGCCATCAGCCTCTACAGGACCGCCGGGTATGTCGATATCGGTCCGTTCGGTTCCTACCAGCCGGATCCGCTCAGCCTGTTCATGGAAAAGACGATCGGTTGACGCAGCGTCAGCCAAAACATCGAAAAATCGTTTCCGCTCCGTTAGTTGAAGCGGAAACCTGAATCAATTCAACAGCGTGTTGAATCCAGCTGTGAAGCGACCTGCCTAGATATCAAGGTTTTCCGCAAACACCGCGCGTTCCTGGATGAAGCGGAAGCGGGCATCCGCCTTGGTTCCCATCAGATTGTCGACGGCCTCGCGGGTGCCTTCGAAATCGATCTCGTCGATGGCAACCTTCAGCAGCGTGCGCTTGGCCGGGTCCATGGTGGTTTCCTTGAGCTGCGCCGGCATCATCTCGCCGAGACCCTTGAAGCGGCCGATCTCGACCTTGCCGCGGCCGTTGAACTCCGTTTCCATCAGTTCCACCCGATGGGCGTCGTCGCGGGCATAGAGCGTCTTTGCCCCTTGCGTGATGCGGTAGAGCGGCGGTACGGCCAGATAGAGATGGCCGCCACGGATCAGTTCCGGCATCTCCTGATAGAAGAAGGTGATCAGCAGCGATGCGATATGAGCGCCGTCAACATCCGCATCGGTCATGACGATGACGCGCTCGTAGCGCAGGTCTTCTTCGCGGTATTTGCTGCGCGTGCCGCAGCCGAGCGCCTGCACAAGGTCGCCGATCTGCTGATTGGCACCAAGTTTTTCGCGGCCGGCGCTGGCGACGTTGAGGATCTTGCCGCGCAGTGGCAGGATCGCCTGGTTGGCGCGGTTGCGCGCCTGCTTGGCCGAGCCGCCGGCCGAATCCCCTTCGACGATGAAGAGTTCGGCGCCCTCGGCCGAATTCTGCGAGCAGTCGGCGAGCTTGCCCGGCAGGCGCAGCTTGCGCACGGCGGTCTTGCGGCTGACTTCCTTTTCCTTGCGGCGGCGCACCCGCTCGTCGGCGCGCTCGATTACCCATTCGAGCAGCTTGGCCGCTTCCTGCGGGTTGTCGGCGAGGAAATGGTCGAACGGGTCGCGCAGCGCGTTCTCGACGATGCGTTGCGCTTCGACAGTCGCCAGCTTGTCCTTGGTCTGGCCGACGAACTCCGGCTCGCGGATGAAGACCGACAGCATGCCGGCGGCCGAAATCATCACGTCTTCCGTCGTGACGATTGCTGCCCGCTTGTTCTGCGTCAGCTCGGCATAGGCCTTGAGCCCCTTGGTCAGCGCGATGCGGAAGCCGGCCTCATGCGTGCCGCCTTCCGGCGTCGGGATCGTGTTACAGTAGGAATGCACGACGGAATCGCCGCCATACCAGGTGACAGCCCATTCCAGCGCCCCATGACCGCCGGTCTTTTCGGTCTTGCCGGCAAAGATTTCCCGGGTGACGGTAAATTCCTTGCCCATTGTCGCCTGGAGATAGTCCTTCAGGCCGCCGGGGAAGTGGAAGACGGCCTTTTCCGGCGTCTCCGTGCCTTCGATCAGCGCGGGATCGCAGGACCAGCGGATTTCGACGCCGCCGAACAGATAGGCCTTGGAGCGGGCCATGCGAAACAGCCGTGCCGGATCGAATTTCGCGTGCGCGCCGAAAATCTCCGGATCCGGATGGAAGCGTACCTTGGTGCCGCGCCTGTTCTGGATGTCGCCGAGCTCCTCCAGCCCGCCCTGCGGAATGCCGCGGGAAAAGCGCTGGCGGTAGAGCTTGCGGTTGCGGGCGACCTCGACCTCGAGAATGTCCGACAGCGCATTGACGACCGAGACGCCAACGCCGTGCAGACCGCCGGAGGTCTCATAGACCTTGCTGTCGAACTTGCCGCCGGCATGCAGCACCGTCATGATTACTTCGAGTGTCGACTTGCCTGGAAATTTCGGGTGGTTCTCGACCGGAATGCCGCGGCCGTTATCGGTGACGGAGAGGCAGCCTTCCGCATCGAGATAGACGTCGATGAAATTCGCGTGTCCAGCGACCGCCTCATCCATCGAGTTGTCTATGACTTCAGCGAACAGGTGATGCAGCGCCTTTTCGTCCGTGCCGCCGATATACATGCCCGGACGGCGGCGCACCGGCTCCAGCCCCTCGAGCACCTCGATGGCCGACGCATTGTAATCGCCATTGTCCGTTTTCAGCGCAGGCGTGGCATTGGTGCGCTGTTCAGCTGTCGGCTCGGCGACGACCGGCGTAACCGGCTTCGGCACAACGGGTTCCGTCGCACGCTTGGGTTTCTCGGGAAATGCTGAAAAGAGATCGTTGCTGTCGGTCATAGTCTGTTCAGAGGTCTTTCCGTGGTGGCGACTTTTCGCACGATCAAGGTTGCGGATGAAGCCGCCATGAATGTCTGCGCGAATCGCCGGAATTCTGCCAGACTCTTGGCGTCAGAGCGACCGACCTCGCCATATCGTTCGGCCGGATGCCTGCATATACACCAATCGCGCCTTCAATAGCGTCAACTGTTGCGTTTCGGAAGGCCCGATGGCAAGGCCTGGACCAAAAGAGGAACATCCCGAATGCACCTGTCCACAGCTCATTTGATCTTTCGCAGCCTTCTCGCCTGCGCCGCGATGGCCGCTCTGACTTTTCCAGCTGCGGCCGGACAGCTGAAGCCGTTCAAGGACGAGCTGTTTTCCTATGGAATCGTCCTCGAAACGGTGGATGGCGGCGACTACCGTGTCGTCGACTACCAGGAGATGCGCGATATCAACGGCCGCGATCAGGTTCCCGAGCGCAGGGCAAAGCGCGCCTATGTTTCGCTGGGCGTGAAAAGCGAACAGGCCAACGAGACAATCGACGCGGCAGGACGGCCACTCGATGTTACCCGTGTCGGCCGGGAGCGCGGTGCGGCGTTTTCGGTGATTTTCATCCATGGCCGGGGCGGCGACCGGCGCCTGGGGGCCAACGACTGGTCCTTCGGCGGCAATTTCAACCGCCTCAAGAACCTCGCCGTCGAAAACGGCGGTGTCTATTATGCGCCGAGCGTCCGCTCCTTCGACGACAACGGCGTGGCCGACATTGCCGGACTGATCGCCCACGCGCAGCAGCAATCTCCGGGTCGGCCGGTGGTGCTGGCCTGCGCTTCGATGGGCAGCTTCATCTGCTGGGGCATCTCGCGCAATCCACAGGCGGTAGCGGCTCTCAACGGCATGATGATCATGGGTGGCCCCACCGATCAGACGTTCATGAAGAGTGCCGCCTACAAAAAGAAACTCCCGATGTTCTTCAGCCATGGCAGCGCCGACAGCGTCTACGCCGCAGCCGATCAGATCGCGCTCTACCGATCGCTGAAAACGGCTGGCTATCCGAGCCGCTTCGTCCTGTTCCAGACCGGATCGCACGGAACGCCGGTTCGCATGACCGATTGGCGCGATGCGTTGAACTGGATCGGACTTGATTGAATTCTCTTATTTATATCGGGGAATCGTTAACCACCGCAGTAGTTTGATACTCGTGAAGCGTGCACTGTTTGCTTTTCTTAAAGCTGATCATGGGACTGTCCCGGCACGTATTCTCGGGGTTTGATCTTATGGATGCTCGCACTGAAGCACGGCATATTCCGCTGTGCGTCGATCTGGACGGCACGTTGCTTGCGGCCGACACGCTCTGGGAGGGCGTGGCGATTATTCTTTTGCGCAATCCGCTGATGCTGTTTGCTGTTCTGTACTGGATGTCCAAGGGTAAGGCGCGGCTAAAATATGAAGTCGCGGCCCGCTCCGGACGCCAGGCAGCGGACTGGCCCTATCGCGAGGCGGTCCTCAAGCGCCTGGAGCATGAGCGCGAGACCGGCCGGCAGGTGGTCCTCGTCACCGGCGCGGCGGAAAGCGTTGCACTCGGGGTCGCAGCCCATGCTGGCGTTTTTTCGTCCGTTCTCCACAGTTCCCCGGAAATCAACCTCACCAGTCGCCGCAAACGCGAAAAGCTGATCGAGCAGTTCGGCGAGGGCGGTTTCGACTACATGGGCAACAGCCGCGACGACGTTCCGGTGTTCGACGCAGCCCGCAAGGCGATTGTCGTCGCGCCGGACGCCGCTGCCGAGAAATGGCGCCGCGCGCACGACGCCGAGCGGCTCGACATCGGCAAGACCAACCGTCTCGCAGCCTTGAAGTCGATCCGCGTGCATCAGTGGGCAAAGAACGTGCTGATCGGCGTGCCGATGGTGCTCAATCATGACATCCTGCATCTCGATGCGGTGATCAACGTCATCCTCGCCTTCTTCGCCTTCAGTTTTCTCGCTTCCGCCGTATACGTGATCAACGACCTCTCCGACCTTACCAATGATCGGCGCCACCCAACGAAGCGCAACAGGCCGTTGGCGAGCGGCCAGATGTCCGTGCCGATGGGGCTGACGATCGCACTCTGCCTTCTCGTCGCGTCTCTATCGCTGACGGCTGTCTTGCCTCATGATTTCGCGCTCGTGCTTGGGTTTTACGCCGTCGCGACCACCGCCTACACGTTCGTGCTGAAGCGCAAGCTGCTGGTGGACGTCTTCACGCTGGCCGGCCTTTATACGGTTCGTATCGTTGCCGGTTCCGCCGCCACGGACACGGTGCTATCCTTCTGGCTCCTGTCCTTCTCGATCTTCTTCTTCCTCAGCCTGGCGCTGGTGAAGCGTTATGTCGAGCTCGATGAATATGATGGACGCGAGGGTAACCAGGTACCCGGGCGCGGCTATGTGGCCGTTGATTTCGAAATGGTCGGGCAGGCCGGCGTTTCCTCGGCCTTTGCCTCCGCGCTGGTGCTGGCGCTCTATATCCACAGCAAGGAAATGCAGGAGATGTACACGCTGCCCTGGGCGCTGTGGCCGCTTTGCCCGCTGGTGCTCTATATGCTCCTGAGGATCTGGATGCTCGCCCGCCGCCGCATGCTGCACGAGGATCCGGTCGTGTTCATCATGCGCGACTGGCGCAGCCTTGTGACGATGGCGCTGGGCGCCATGCTCATTCTCGCAGGTACGCTGGGCCCGCAATGACCGATGGTGATTTCGACAGCTGGGGGCGGATCGACTGCCATCCCCGTAAAAGCGTATCGCCGGATGTCTATGAGAACCTGCGATACGAGGCGGCGTCCGGCGCCTTCCTGCCTTTCGGCAATGGCCGATCCTACGGCGACAGTTGCCACAATGACCAGGGCGCCCTGATCGACAGCCGCTTGCGCAGCCGCATCCTCGGCTTCGATCAGGGGACTGGAATTGTCTCGTGCGACGCGGGCGTCACGCTTCATGCCATCCTCGGACAGGCGATCCCGCACCGCTTCTTTCTGCCGGTGACGCCTGGAACCGCCGCGGTGACGGTGGCCGGCGCGGTTGCCAACGACGTTCACGGCAAGAATCACCACGCGCGTGGCACATTTGGCAGGCACATCCTGCGATTGACGCTGCTGCGCTCGACCGGCGAATTGCTGACCTGCTCGGCAACGGAAAATCCCGAGCTGTTTCGCGCCACCATCGGTGGCATGGGGCTGACCGGGCTGATCCTGTCGGTCGATCTGCAATTGATGAAAGTGCCGTCGCCCCATATCCAGCGACACGCAATCCGGTTCGACCGCCTTGAGGACTATTTCGGCATGGTCGAGCGGGTGGATGGCGAGCATGAATATTCGGTAGCCTGGATCGACCAGCTGGCAACGGGGAAGCGCGCGGGCAGAGGCGTCCTGCTTGCCGGTGACCACGCGGATGCGTCCTGCGAATTTCCCGATATGCCACGCTCCGCGAAACTCTCGGTGCCGTTTTCCCCACCGTTCAATCTCTTGAACCGGGTGACGCTGAAGGCATTCAACGAATTCTACTTCCGCAAGGAAAAACGCGTCGAAACGGTTACGACCGTAAAATGGCCGGGCTATTTCCACCCACTGGACGCCATCGGCCAGTGGAACCTGCTCTATGGACCGAAAGGTCTTTACCAGCATCAGAGCGTCTATCCGGCGGACAATGCGGCGGAGATCACCGCCCGGCTGATGGAAACGGCGCGCCAGGCCGGCCATGCCTCCTTCTTGACCGTTCTGAAGAAGTTCGGCGAGCAACGGTCGCCAGCACTTTTTTCATTTCCGCGGCCCGGTTTTACGCTGACGCTGGATTTCGCCAATCAGGGTGAACAGACGCTTAAGCTCCTCGACAGGCTCGATGCCATCGTCATCGAGGCCGGCGGCGCCATCAATCCCTACAAGGATGCCCGCATGAGCCCGCAAACCTTTGATTCTTCGTTCCCGCAGTGGCGGAAACTTGAAGCGCTGCGCGATCCGGCAATGGTCTCTAATTTCTGGAAAAGAACGGCCTTGGCTTTGCCGAAATGAGAATAGCGACAATTTGAATTAAATAAATACGGGAATTTCACGGAATTTACGGCTCTTGCGTGTAGGTATCGCGGCGGGAACAGGAAACATCGACATGAAGTATATCGTATTCATTCTCTTCACCGTGCTTACCAATGCGGCCGCACAGCTCATGCTGAAACAGGGCATGCTGTCGCTTGGACCTTTGAGCTTCACGGCTGATACTTTTATTGCCCGCATCTTCCAGGTGGTCTTCACCCCCTGGGTCTTCGCCGGACTTGCGACCTTCGTCATTTCGATGGCGTCGCATCTCTATGTCCTGTCGAAGGTGGAACTTTCCTTCGCCTATCCATTCCTCAGCCTCGCCTATGTGGCAGTGGCCGTCTTTGCCTATTTCGTCTTCCGCGAGGACCTGAATGCCTGGCGCATCGCCGGCATTGCGTTCATCTGCGTCGGAACAATCCTTATTGCCCAATCCGGTATGTCTGGGGCAGGCATGCCTTCCCATGACGGCCAGTCGTCGCTGGAAGCCGCGGGCGCAAAAACAGCAAAAATCGGGAGCGCATCATGAAGCATATCATTTTCGGCGGTGACGGCTTTGTCGGCCGCTATCTGGCTGAACGCCTCGTGCAGGACGGAGAAGACGTTCTTGTCGCCGATATCGTCAAGTCCGATCTGCCACATTATGCCCGCGCCCGGTTCGTGCGCTGTGACGTGACCGATGCGGACGACGTGATGAAGGTCGAGATCGGCCCGGACGACATGGTCTACAACATGGCGGCCAAGATGCTGTCGCCGTTGCAGGTGCGTGCCAAGCGCTGGGAATTCTTCTGGCCGGTGAATTACTACGGTGCCGAAAACATCATGAAGGCGACGGCCAAATCCGGCGCCAACCGGCTGGTGCAGTTCACCACCGACATGATCTACGGCCACACCGTACAATCGCCACAGACGGAAACCCATCCGGCCAACCCGCTCGGTGAATATGGCAAGTCGAAATGGGCGACCGAACAGCTGGCGGCCGAATGGCGCAAGCAGGGCATGAACATCTCGATTTTCCGCCCGCGCCTGATCATCGGCCCCGGTCGTCTCGGCATCCTGGAAAAGCTGTTCAAGCTGATCGACGCAAACCTGCCGGTGCCGATGATCGGTTCGGGCAAGAACCCGTATCAGTTCATCTCGGTGTTCGACTGCGCCGAAGCAGCCCGGCTTGCCTGGGAGGGCGGCGTGCCGAACGAGGCCTATAATCTCGGCTCCGACAGCCCGCCATCCGTGCGCAAGCTGCTGGGCGACCTGATCGTCCATGCCGGTTCGAAATCGTTTCTGCTGCCGACTCCGGCGTTTGCGGTGAAGGCGACGCTCGCGGCGTTCGATTTCATCAACATGCCGATCATGGACCCGGAACAATACTTGATCGCCGATGAAATGTGCATTCGCGAAACCGGCAAGCTGAAGCGCGAACTCGGCTGGAAAGCTGAGTACAATGATGGCGCCATGCTGATCGCGGCTTACGACGAATATCGCGCCAAGAAGGCCGGAAAAGCTTACGCGCACACGTCGACTGTGCCGGCGGAATGAACGAGGGGATCACCACAATGCTCGATAAGCCAGCCCGCGTCACCGTCGACGCGCCCGCCATTGATGCCCCTGCTCTTGGCGGCGGCATCAGGAAGCCTGACCTCATCACCGTCGAACAGGCCAAGACCATGAGCCTTGCCGACATGACGACGCTCTTCAAGGATCACCTGAACCCGGGTCAGCTTCACTTCATGAAGTTGCTCGGCTTCAACAAGGTGAAGGTCGAGAGCGCCGAGGGCATGTACTACACCGACCAGAACGGCCGGAAGATCCTGGATTTCTTCGGTGGCTTCGGTTCACTCGCCTTCGGCCATAACCATCCGCGCATCCTCTCGGCCCGCAAGAAATTCCAGGACGAAAACCGTCACGAGATCGCGATTGCCTTCATGTCGCAATATGCGTCGGCGCTCGCCAAGAACCTCGCAGCCATCGCGCCGGGCGACCTCGACATGGTCTTCCTCGGCTCCTCCGGTTCGGAAGCGATGGAAGCGGCGCTGAAGGTGGCCGAGCGTGCCGCCGGCCCGAAGCGTCCGCGGATCGTCTATGCCGAGAACTCGTTCCACGGAAAGACCAAGGGTGTGCTGTCGATCACCGACGGCCCGCTGTATCGCGGCGAGTTCAAGCTGCTCGACAACAATGTCAAGGTGCCGTTCGGCGATATCGATGCCATCCGCAACGCCTTCGAACGCGATCCGACCATCGGCGTTCTCGTGCTCGAAACCATCCAGGGCGGCGGCGGCATCATCTCGGCCCCGCCGGATTTCTGGCGCGAGGTGCGTGCGCTCTGCGACAAGCATGGCGTCATCTGGGTCGCCGATGAAGTCCAGTGCGGCATGGGCCGCTCCGGCCGCTTCTTCGCCTTTGAACATGCCGGCGTCGTTCCGGATGTGACGGCGCTTGCCAAGTCGCTTGGCGGCGGCAAGTCGGCCATGGCCGCGATGATCGCCAGGCGCGACGTCTACATGAAGGCCTATGGCACGAAGAATACCGCGATGATCCACGCCCAGGCCACGTTCGGCGGCATCGGCGAGGCGTGCATCACCGCGATCGAAGGCCTCAACATCATGTACGACGAGGACTTGATCGAGAATGCGGCAGTGCAGGGGGACTATCTGCTGGAGCGCCTGAATACACTGAAGGCGAAATATCCGAAGATCATCAAGGATGTCCGCGGCCAGGGCCTGATGGTTGGCCTGGAATTCCAGGATTTCAGCCAGACACTGCCGATGGTCCTGCGCCCGGTCGTCGGCGTGCTTGATGACAAGCTGAAGGGCTCGCTCTCGGGATTCATCGGCGCCCTGCTGCTGAAGGACTACGACACGCTCGTCGCCTTCACCGAGTACAATCGCAACGTCATCCGGCTCGAGCCGCCGCTGATCTGCGAACGTCAGCATGTCGACCAGTTCGTCGATGCGCTCGACGATTTGCTTGGCCGCGGCATTATCCGCATCGTCAAGGATTTCATTGGCAGCCAGTTCGGCTGAGTTCCCGTGCATTCCCAAAAAAGAGGCCCGGCATTCGCAATGCCGGGCCTCTTCTTATTTGAGTGTCGAAATCTCGACCCGGCGGTTGCGGCCGTCCTCCGGGCTGTCCGGAAAGAGCAGGGCGGTTTCGCCGAAAGCGCGCACGACCAGCCGCTGCGGGGCGATCTTGTAGTGCGAGACCAGATACTGCGTCGCCGAGGCGGCGCGTGCCCGGCTGAGCTGGAGATTGTCGCCGTCTGCGCCGGTCGCATCCGTATGGCCGCCGATCACGAAACGGTAGGTGGCCAGCTCGCTCGATTGCAGCGCCTTGCCGACATTGTCGAGAAGCCGTTGCGCTTGCGGCGTCAACTCGGCGGACCCGAAGTGAAAGTTGACGGCGAGATTGACCGTTGCCGCGAGCTTGTCGCCATAGCTGTTGATCGTCGCCAGTTCCTTGGCGCCGACGATCTTCAAGCCGCGTGTCTTCTCCTTCTGCGCCAGGACGGGATCGAGCGAGCGGACAAGAACATCCGGCGTTGCCGTCGTCAGCACCTCCTGAGCGCTTGCCGCCGCCGGAAGAATGCTGAAAGTCAACATCAAGGATGTGAAGAGTTTACAATGCATTGATCCGCCCCGAGTTGGCCGGGCCATGAAATAAACGAGTCATTGTCAATTTTTTTGAAGGATAAGAGCCCATCTATACACCGTCAATTCCCAAGTGGGATGCTGGATTTCCGGCGCATTATGGGATTTGAAATGTTTACAGGCTTGTTACCGTGGTAACAAGCCTGCAGATGCTGGAACGACATGCCGCCGGAGCGCAGCTGATCCTAATGCTTCTGACCATTCACTGTCATGTCGAATTGCACGATGTTGGAGTAGATCGGCAAACCGGCAGACATGCTGTAGCGGTCGCGATAAATGCCCCCTTGGATATGAAAGCTGATGACGCGGCGGTTCCATTTCGTCAATTTCGCGCTGAAATGCTCGGTTTTGGTCGTGCCCTTTGCCGTCAGCTTGCCCTCGATCTCGGCAGTGTCTTCGCCGGTCTGGGTGATCTTCGTCGAGCGGAACACGATTTCGGGATAGTTGGCAGTATCGAAAATCGCTGACGAGCGCAGAAACTTCTCAATGCGCGGCTCGCCGGTCTGCACGGTGTCGGGGAAGAGCGAGAATTCGACCACCGATTTGCGGATGTCACTGCCATCCAGTTGGAATGTGCCGGAAAACTTGCCGAATTTTCCAGAGATGCCGCCACCGCCGGTTTGCGCGACCGAGAAATTGATCTGTGATGATCCATCGATATCGTATCGCCCGGCTGCGTCATCGAGCGAGGGCGCACGCGCTTGAGCGCTTGTCGCCACGAGGACCAGCGCCCAGGCGGCGAGGCATGGTCCGTAAAATTGTCTCATCGATCGGTTCCTTCCGGCTGTTGATGGGCGTTGGACGCCGCACCCCGCCGAAATATTCCAAGCATCCGCCGCAAAACCACGTCCCGGTGCCAGAAGTGATGCAGGAAAGCGGCGCCCGCATGCAGGGCCACGAGACCGGCCAGGCCGTAGGCGAGCCAGGCATGCGCGTCGCTCCAGAATGTTTCGGCAGCCTCCGACTTTTCCATCGGCAGATGCGGAATCAGCACGCGGTTGAAAAACAGGGTTGGAATATTGAGCGTCGAGGTCGAGGCGATCGCCCAGCCGGCCAACGGCACGGCGATAGTCAATACAAGGAGAAGCGCGTGGGTCACCGAGGAGCCTCGCCTTTCCAAGGCGGAAAGGCTGGCAACGGGGTCCGGATGGATATTGGAGAGCCACCAGATGAGCCGGATGAATGCCAGCGCCAGCGCCGTCATGCCGAAGGATTTATGCCATTGATAGAGAGAGAACTGCAGTTCCGGATCGATATCCGGCCGGGTCATGACGTAGCCCAGGATGATCAGACCCACGATGAGGAGGGCGATCGCCCAGTGGAGGACGATCGTGCCCCATCCGAAAGTATCCTGCCGGTTGCGTAGCATCGTCGGTCTCCGGTTATGCAATAGCAAAAGCCAACAATCGTTCTTTGGTGATCGTCGGGCAAGCGGCAGCGTCATCACAGTTTCGATATCGGAGCGTCATGGATCTCTCTCGCTCAGCGGCGCTTTCCTTTGCCCGGCATATTTGCTAGGCCGTTGCCGGGAAACGACTATTGCAGTGAGGAGATCGCATGACGCCCGAAATACGACCGCTTGTGGCCGGAAACTGGAAGATGAACGGTCTGCGGGCGTCGCTCGACCAGATCAAGGCGATGGCGGAAGGCGTCAAGGGCGAGTTGTCCGAAAAGGTCGAGACGTTGATCTGCCCGCCGGCGACGCTGCTCTATGTGGCAACCGCCCTTTGCGATGACAGCCCGCTTCTGATCGGCGCCCAGGATTGCCATGAAAAGGCCTCCGGCGCCCATACCGGCGATATCTCGGCCGAGATGATCGCTGATTGCTTCGGCACCCATGTGATCGTCGGCCATTCCGAGCGCCGCACCGACCATGCGGAGACCGACGCGCTGGTGCGCGCAAAGGCCGAAGCGGCGTTCGCCGCCGACCTAGTGGCCATCATCTGCATCGGCGAGACCGGTGACGAGCGCAAGGCAGGCCGGACGTTGGATGTCCTGAAACGCCAGCTCGCCGGTTCCGTACCCGACAGCGCCACCGCCGAAAATACCGTCATCGCCTATGAGCCGGTCTGGGCGATCGGCACGGGCCTGACGCCGACGGCCAAGGATGTCGAGGAGGCGCATGCTTTCCAGCGTTCGGAGCTTGCCGCGCGGTTTGGCGCGGCCGGGGCGAAGATGCGCATTCTCTACGGCGGATCCGTCAAGCCGGGCAATGCCAGGGAATTGATGGGCGTCGCCAATGTCGATGGCGCGCTGATCGGCGGAGCGAGCTTGAAAGGCGAAGACTTCCTCGCCATCTACCGGGCGTATGAAGAATTGACGGCTTAAGTTCGCCGAACAGCGGGCAGGGGCTTTTATTGCGCGGTGGCTTGGTATATGCAGCCGCCAACACTAATTTTCCCGCGTGGTGCGGGCGCTGAAACCTGCCTTGGTTTCCGTGCGTCTCCCATGCTGGGCGATCACTCGATTGCGCGTCGGTTCCGGGCTCCCCACAGCCGGGCGAGGCGCGATCCAAGGCAGGACTGGACAAAATGCAGACCGTATTGCTTGTCATCTATCTCATGGTTGTGCTGGCGCTGATCGGCGTCGTGCTCATTCAGCGCTCCGAAGGCGGCGGTCTCGGCATCGGCGGCGGTTCCGGCTTCATGTCCGCCCGCGGCACTGCCAATGCGCTGACCCGCACCACGGCGATCCTTGCTGCTCTTTTCTTCGTGCTGGCCCTGGGCATGGGCATTCTCGCCCGTTACCAGCCGGATGCGACCGACGTTCTCGACCGGATCCCCGGCACGACCAACAACGGCAAGGGTGTTCTTGATTCGCTCGGCGGTGGCACCACCCCGCCGGCCGGTCAGACCCCAGCGCAGTCTGGCGCGAATACCCAGACGCCGGCAACCGAGACCCCTGCGACGCAGACCCCGGCATCGACCGAGACCAAGCCGGCAACGTCCAGCTCGGATGTTCCGACCGGCCAGTAAGGCCAATGCAAGATTGAACCGCCGGCGGAAGCCAGTCTTCCGCCGGTTTTCTTTTGTTTGAATTCTGCCGCCTGAGCCTTTTGAACGGAAAAATTCTGGAAGATGAATTTTTCGGTGGCGGAATCATTTTTGAAACGGTATCCGGTGAAGCCCATGGCGCGATATGTATTCATCACTGGCGGCGTGGTTTCTTCCCTTGGAAAAGGGATTGCCGCAGCCGCTCTCGGAGCGTTGCTGCAGGCCCGGGGCTACCGGGTGCGGCTTCGCAAACTCGACCCCTATCTCAACGTCGATCCAGGCACCATGAGCCCGACGCAGCACGGCGAAGTGTTCGTGACCGATGACGGCGCGGAGACGGACCTCGATCTCGGTCACTACGAGCGCTTTACCGGCCGCTCGGCGACCAAGACCGACAACATCACCACCGGCCGCATCTACAAGAACATCATCGACAAGGAACGCCGCGGCGATTATCTCGGCGCGACCGTCCAGGTCATTCCGCACGTCACCAACGAGATTAAGAACTTCGTCACCGAAGGCAATGACGACTACGACTTCGTCATCTGCGAGATCGGCGGCACGGTCGGCGATATCGAGGCGATGCCGTTCATGGAGGCGATTCGCCAGCTCAAGAACGATCTGCCGCGCGGCACCGCGATCTATGTGCACCTGACGCTGATGCCGTATATCTCGGCGGCCGGCGAACTGAAGACTAAGCCGACCCAGCATTCGGTCAAGGAACTGCAGGCGCTCGGCATCCATCCCGACGTCCTTTTGGTGCGCGCCGATCGCGAAATCCCGGAAGCCGAGCGCCGCAAGCTGTCTTTGTTCTGCAACGTCCGCCCGTCCGCCGTCATCCAGGCGCTCGATGTCGCCTCGATCTACGACGTGCCGATCGCCTATCACAAAGAAGGCCTCGACAATGAGGTCCTGGCCGCTTTCGGCATCGAGCCGGCGCCGGCGCCGCGCATTGAAAACTGGGTGGACGTCGCCAACCGCATCCGTACGCCGGAAGGCGAGGTGACCATTGCCATCGTCGGCAAGTACACCGGCCTCAAGGACGCCTATAAGTCGCTGATCGAGGCGCTGTATCACGGCGGTATCGCCAACCGCATCAAGGTCAAGCTCGAGTGGATCGAATCGGAAGTCTTCGAACAGGAAGACCCGGCACCGTATCTGGAAAAAGTCCACGGCATTCTCGTGCCCGGCGGTTTCGGCGAGCGCGGCTCGGAAGGCAAGATTCTGGCTGCCCGCTTCGCCCGCGAGCGCAAGGTGCCGTATTTCGGCATCTGCTTCGGCATGCAGATGGCGGTCGTCGAAGCGGCCCGCAACCTTGCCGGCATCGAAAAGGCCTCCTCGACGGAGTTCGGCCCAACCGGCGAGCCGGTCGTCGGCCTGATGACGGAGTGGGTGAAAGGCAACGCGCTGGAGAAGCGCGCCGCTTCCGGCGACCTCGGCGGCACGATGCGCCTGGGCGCCTACAAGGCAAGCCTCAAGAAGGGCACCAAGATCGCGGAAATCTACGGTTCGACCGAAATCTCCGAGCGTCATCGCCACCGCTACGAAGTGAATGTCGACTACAAGGACCGGCTGGAGGCCTGCGGCCTCGACTTCTCAGGCATGTCGCCGGACGGCGTTCTGCCGGAAACCGTCGAATACCCGGATCACCCGTGGTTCATCGGTGTCCAGTACCATCCCGAACTGAAAAGCCGCCCGCTCGACCCCCACCCGCTGTTTGCGAGCTTCATCGAGGCGGCTGTGGAGCAGAGCCGGCTGGTTTGACGATTGTAAATGTGCAGACGTAAAGCCGGCCGCTGATCCAAATATGGAATCCAGCCTCAGGATGCCAGACCCGCTCACAACAAGGCGTTGCGAGCGGGTTTTTCCGTCAGGATATTCTTTTGAGGTATCTTGGGAGACTGTCGCGGCAGTACCCCCGATACCCACGGCACTAGCGCGGAATGTCGAGTTAATCCGGCACCGTCTCGTCCAGGAAATGACGAATATTCATTGTCTCGGAGCGAGGCCATCAAGCAGGAAGTCGAGGCCTTTCCTGAAAGCGCCGTCCCAATCGTTATCCAACAGCAGACGAGAGCGTTCGATTGTCGGGTAGTGTTCGCTGAGACGTGTAAGGCGCTGCTGCGCGGCGGCCCTGTCGTCGTCCGAGAGGTCGAAGCTCGCCCGGGTGATGGTGGCGCCCATCACATAGTTCCAGAGCGACCATATCGCGACGTTCAGATCTGCGTCCGCTACACCGGCTCTGGACAAGGTCTTGCTCAGTAGTTCTAGGCGACCGAGGATGTTCGGGCCGAGCGCCCGGCGCGGCAACAGCGATGCCGACCAAGGATGGCGCAGCATGCTGGCGCGCCAGTCTTCGAGCATATGAACGACTTCCCCGCGCCAGTCTTGAGACTCGACTATTTGCGGCGGACCGCGATATTCGAGCACCGAGTCGAGCGCCAGATCAAAGACCTCCTCTTTGTTGTCGACGTGCCAATATAGGCTCATCGCTCCCGAGCCGAGGCGATCGGCCAGCCGACGCATCTTCAATCCGTCGACTCCTTGGGCGTCCAGCAGTTCTACCGCGGTCGCCACGATACGTTCCAGAGAGAGAGGCGGTTCACTGCGCGGCTCCTGCGCGGACTGTGACACACTTATCCGTTGAGACCGTTTGCTCTGCGCGCCGCTACGTTTGGTTGCCATCCGTCTTCCTTGCTGATCAGACCGTCTGATTTAAGCCGACAATCGACGAATGTCGATCCTGACCGATTGACTCGTACGACGTACGATGCAATTGAATCGTACGTCGTACGAGCCGCTTGTATGGCGATGGGTTAAAGTTCAATCCTGCCGGCTGCGAGGGTACGTTTCTCGCGGTCCGCAGAGCCAAGAGAAAATCATGTCACGCGCAATCAAGCATCTGCTTATCGGAGGGCTAATCATCATGACCATGGGAGTTCCCACCGCGACGACAGCGAATGAGAATGATCTCAAGCTGACCATCGTCAATCCCAAAAAACTCTATGACCCGACGCCGAATGGCTACAGCACGGCGGTGATTGTGCCCCGCGAAGCCCGGGTGGCCTACATCTCCGGACAGGGCGGCCAAGACATCACTGGAGCCTTGTCGCCCGATTTTTCGGTCCAGGTGGAACAAGCATATGCGAACCTGCGCACTGCGCTTGAAGGAATCGGTGCGAAATCGGATCAGGTCGCCAAGCTCACGGTCTTCGTGGTCGATCACGATATGTCCAAGCTTGAGGTGTTGACCAAGAACGTCAAGGCAATGTTCGGCGAGGCGCTGCCGGCGCAGACTCTGATTCCCGTTCCCAAGCTTGCAATTGACTCCATGCTCTTCGAGATCGAAGCCGTCGTCATTCTGGAATAGTGGCGGCGACGGATCAGGCGCGGTTGCCAACTGTGATACCGGGTAGCGATGGGTACATATGGGGAACGTCGTCGGGCCAATATGCAAGCCATGTCCGCTCGTGGCGCATTTGGGACCTCAGCCAAGGTCACGAGATGGCCTCAGGGCGGACGCTGATCATACTGGCGCAGTCCACGTTTGGCTGCGGAAAATGGTCACGGAAGTGGTGCGTAATGCCTAATTTAAACGCCGCTTAGCTTTGTCGGGAAGCGTGGCTGGTCATGAGTGACCGGAATGCTATGATCTTCAGCGATGCACTCTCGGGATGACGTCGCGCATCGCCATCAACAGAAAATTACAACAATGCATATCGTAATTGTCTCCGGTTTTATGACTGACGCCGAACTTTGGGATGATGTCTTGCCGTCACTTCAAGCGTTGGGGTCGGTCACCCATGCCGATGTGAGCCGCGCGGCGACGATCCTCGAAATGGCCCAGCACGTCGTAGCAGGTGCGCCAGAGCATTTCGCGATAATCGGGTTTTCAATGGGCGGCTACGTGGCACGAGAAGTCGTGCGCCTCGCGCCGGAGCGTGTTCAGGCGCTCGTTCTCGTCGCAACCTCGGCCCGTGCTGATACCCCTGAGCAAGCAAGCCGTAAATTGGCTTCGGTCAAAGCCGTGAACCCTCTTCGGTTTCGTGGCCTCAGCCGGACGGCCGTGCTCGGCTCGCTGCATCCAGATCGCGCCGGGGACGAACCTATGATTGAGCGCGTGCGAGCGATGAGTGAACGGGTTGGTGCAGAGGTCTTCATGCGACATGCCGCACAGGTGCGTGAAAGCGATCTTGAGCACTTGGCCGCCATTCACTGCCCTACACTCATTGTCGCGGCTGATGGAGACGCTCTGCGCAGTCTTGAGGAAGCCAGAGAGCTAAGGGACGGGATTGAGGGAGCTACACTGACCATGGTTGAAAAGTCTGGCCACATGATCCCGATGGAGCAGCCGGAGAAGTTGGCTGCCGCCGTCGCTCCCTGGCTCCATCGTCAAGTGCCTACATAATCAAGACCCATGTGCGACAGATCACGTCTCAGCGTATTATAGAGGTGGTCAACCGCCGCACCATCAGACAACGGGTTTCGAACAATCCCGATTTCCAGGTCGTCGAGCGTTGGAAGCCCTTCGTTTTCCCCTATTATCCTCAGCGAGTCCGGCACGCTGCATAACGCCAATGCGGCTACGGAGAGTCCGGTCTGAACGATTGTCACCAAGCCAAGCAGGCTGGGACTTGAATAAGTGCACCGATAGGCGCGGTCATTGTCGGCAAGTGCGCGGAGAACATGGGCGCGTGCGGTAGAGTTTTCGAACAAGGCGACAGGTAGCGGATCAGTTTCCCAGGCCATATGCGTCAAAGACGAAACCCATACCAACCGTTCACGCCTCAATATCTCTATCGGCTGGTTCGCTTTTCGGGTGACGATTGCCAGATCGACGCGGTTTTCGCGAATGGCCAAATTGAGTTTGTCGCTTGGTTCGCAGACGAGGTCGACAGCAATCTGCGAATGTTCGTTTGCAAACCGTCTCAGGACTTTGGGAAGCAAGGATGCCGCGTAATCATCAGGAACACCGAGACGAACGCTTCCAACATCCGACTTCCCTGTAACGCTGGTCCACGCCTCATCAGATAGCTTCAGAAGGTGGCGTGCAAACGCCAGGAGGTCGTTGCCAACCGCATTCGGAATGACTGCTTTGGGAGTCCGGACGAGAAGCTGTTTCCCAATGGATTGCTCCAATCGCTGCATCTGCATGCTGACGGCGGACTGGCTGCGCCCGACGCGCGGGGCGGCGTTCGTGAAGCTGCCGGTCTCGGCGACGGCGACGAAGGTGTTCAGGAGCTCTAGGTCAAGGATTTTGGTCATGGCGCTATCAGCATATCGAATAACACTCACCAAATCTATTCGTTTGATTGGTGAGTGTGCATTCGTAAGGATGGGGGCAGACCTGATTGGAGACTTGAATGCCAGCGCCCATAGAACGCCGATCTGCAACGATAAAGCTCGCAGTCGGCATGGCCATCATTGGAACCGTCGGTGCCTTTGGCGTCGAATCCGGCGTTGACGCTGTCACCATCGTATTCTGGCGCAGCGTGTTCGGGACGGTGTTCCTGTTGGTCTGGTGCCTGATATTTGGCTACTTGCCTGACAGGTCGCTTTCTCTCCGGAAGCTCGCCCTCAGCGCTGCCGCCGGGTCCTGCCTTGTTTTGAGCTGGGCCGCATTCTTCGCAGCCATCAGCATGACGTCAATTGCAACGACAACCATCGTCTTCCACATCCAACCCTTTTTCGTCGTCCTGATCGGAGCCCTTCTTCTCAAGGAACGGGTGACGCGGGATCAACTTTTGTGGATGACGGCCGCCTTTGTCGGCGTCATCCTCGCCAGTGGTCTAGGCTGGTCATCGGGGTCTGTCGACCGTGTATGGATGCTCGGGATAGGCGTGACGATATTGGGAGCACTTTGCTATGCGATCACCGCAGCTCTTGGGAAAAAACTGGGTGACCAAAGACCAGAAGTCACCTCGCTCTGCCAGACGATAATGGGCGTTCTGATCTTCGCCCCGTTCGTTCATTTCGCCCAATCCATTTCGCTCCCGTCGTGGGGCTGGCTTGTCGGCATTGGCATCATTCATACGGGCATCGCGTGGGTTATCATCTACTCCGCCTATCCACAGCTATCGACCCCGGTCATCGGCATATTGAGTTTCGTCTATCCGATTGTCGCCATCGTCATCGACTGGGCGGTCTACGGCCATCCCCTTGGTTTGTCACAAGCGACCGGGATGCTTCTCATCGCGATCTCGACGCTTGGCGTACGCCTCGGATGGCGGATCAGGATGCGGACAGGGGCGACCGCCTGATGCCCCAGGGATGACTCCAAAGTGTCAGGCGACGATCTTGTATTCGAACAAACTGGGTGAGGCTAGGCTGTGACTGTGAGTTGGATTTTATCTGTGGTCTTCTTTGCCGTGGCTTCATCCGGGTCGCCTGGACCGAACAACATGCTTCTGACGACAACCGGCGCAAACTACGGCCTCGCGCGTTCGTTGCCGCACGTCTTTGGCACGGGTGTCGGCATCTGTCTCATCCTGCTGGGGCTGGGTATGTTTGGCAGCCAATTGTTGGAGAATGAGACCTTTCGGAACATGCTGAAGTGGGGTGGCGTTGCCTACCTCGCTTGGCTCGCTTTTAAGATCGCCACGAGCCGTCCCAACGCAGCATCGCAAGGAGATGCGGATAGCGCCCAACCCCTGACCTTCGTTCAGGCAGTGCTGTTTCAAGCGCTCAATCCGAAGGTCTGGTTGGGTGGCGCAAGTGGCATCCTGACCTACGGCGCGGTGTCAGACGGGTGGAGCGCCCTGGCGATGAGCGTCGCATTCGCGCTTCTGTTCGCATCGATCAGCATGCCCTGCGGCGCAAGCTGGGCGCTGATTGGCGCATCGGCCCGCCACGTGTTGCGTTCGGACCGTGCTCTGAGGATATTCAACATCGCGATGGCGATCTTGCTTCTCGCTTCGCTCGTTCCAGTGGTGCTGAACTGATGGGGCGTAAAACAAAAACTCGATCAGCGCAGACAATTTGGCCGCTCTCCTGCCCTACGCTAAACCGGCTCCGAGCTTGACGGCAATGCCCCTCAAGGACAGCACGTCGGTCGCGATGGTCGGGCAGCAATCGCGATTTGATGAGCTGGGAAATGTTAGCGTCGGTGGATCGTGTGTCGCTTACGTCGATGGCAATCTGGCGTACGAATTTCCTCAAACCGTCTTGACCCGGCCATCAGTCGCTAGCAACACTATGGAGTTAAAATGAAAACCATCGGTATAGTTGGCGGTGTCGCTTGGCCCAGCTCGATCATTTACTATCAGACCATCAATGAACTGATAGCGAAGCGAATGGGCGGCAGCGGTCGGCATTGTGCAAAGCTGGTAATGGCCCAGACAGACTTCGATGAAGTCGAAAGTAGACAGGTTGAAGGCCGATGGGATTTGGTCGGAGGTTTGATCGCTGAAGAGGCCAACAAGCTAAAGGCGGCCGGAGCGGATTTCTACATCGTCGCCTGTAACACGGTCCATACAGCGGCTGATGTGTTTGAGGCACGGGTTGACCTGCCGTTTATTCATATCGTCGATCCGGCAGCTGAGCAGGCACTGGCGAGCGGGTTCAAAACAGTCGGATTGCTTGGCAGCAGGTATACGATGACAGGAACGTATTTTGTTGACCGGCTGAAGGATCGCTATGGCCTGAAGGTGCTTGTCGCAGAAGGTGAGCATGAAGCGAATGTCCACAATGCTCTCTATGAGGAACTGACCAAAGGAGTCTTCCGGCCGGAAACGCGGGTCAAGTTCAAGGCTGCCTTGGAATCTCTAGCCAGCCGAGGCGCGGAGGTCATTATTCTGGGCTGCACCGAGTTTGGCATGCTCATTAAGGCAGAGGACAGCCCGGTCCCCTTAATTGACACAACAATTGCTCACGCCGAGGCAGCAGTCGAGAAGGCACTGCATTCTGATTGAACTCAACGTCAGCAGTCGTGGAGGCGGCGTGGTATAGGAGCGACAGACGCGGTGGCTTAAACTCGCCCTTTACTTGTCGCGCCCGGCGCTGAAGAAAGCGTTTAATCGGATCACGGGTGGCATTTTCGTCGGTTTTGCTGCGATGCTAGTCTGAGCGCGGCTCTGATAGAAACCTAGTAACGACCGCTTCGCGGCGCAAAGCAGAAGAACGCGTCGCATAAATCCTTAACGGTAATACTGGCTCTGAAATCATAAGGGATATCGGTCGCAAATACCGCCGAGACCGCCCTTGCGACCTCTCCGGTTTGCGACCAGGCGATGTCTTCCCTGCGAAAATTCATCCCCGCCGATCCCCGAAAATCCCCGCCTGGAAAAGCCGTGCGATGATCATGGCGTCCTGTCGCGGATACACCGCAAGACGTTTGCGGCGAGCCAGGGCTGGCACTCCACGGGAAACCTCGTGGCTTCGATGAGGAGGCTGCGAACGTCAGGCGGACCGGAAGGAGAGCCCCCGGAAAATGGATCCCCTCCGTCCTCTGGGGCGGGCGTGCCTGTGGGCACACATGTCGGGATGGGAAGCGTGACGTACCGGAGCTGCGATGCTGAATGCCGGCACCGGAGACCTGCGATACGACGATCGTCCCGAGGCAGAGGGTCCGAAGTCGGGGTCTGTAGGGAGGAAAGCTCCCGAGAGAACGCCAAACGGGGCGCTGGAAGGCGTCACATATACTTATTCATTAGAGACGGTTTCCAGTGCCCGTCCGATTGAGTGCATGTTTGAAAAACCACGGCGGCGGCGCGCGGGGATGTTTTCGGCTGTCTTCCGCTTCGGATCGTCTTCTTTACATCCCGCTCCTCGGCACTAGGTCGTCGTTAGATGCGAGCTTTCGGGAAAAGCGTGAGGCGGTTTTTCGTTTGGAATTGCTGCTACGCGCCGGATGAAGGAGTGGAACGGAGATGGCGAACGATATCGTGCAGGTGGTCGAGACGCTTCGGACGTTGCGGGCCGAGGTGCCGGTTAGCGCGACGCTGCATGTGTGGTTGAAGGCGACGCGCAGCGATGAGCCCGGCATGATGGCCTTCATTCTCAATGGTGAGAAGATCGGTGAGGTGTCGGTCAGCAACTCCGAGGAATACGTCTTCCGCACCTTCATCGCGGTGAGCGGCGGTGATCTCTCCTGCGTCTACGATACCGCAACCACGGCTGTTTCCGTCGCCTACGTCTTCAATGCGGCGGAGGTTGTCGACAAGGGCATTACGGTCATGCACACCAGCGTGGCCAACGCGCCGGCGCCGGTGCCGCACGGTTATCATTTCCGCCCGCCCTTCGGCTGGATGAACGATCCCAACGGTTTTGGCCGCTTTGGCGGGCGTCCGCATCTGTTCTATCAGCACTATTCGCACGGGCTTCGCTGGAACACGATGCATTGGGGACATGCTATCTCCACCGATTATGTCCATTGGCATCACATGCCGATCTTCCTCTTTCCCTCCGAGGACCTGACAGCCCGCCCGGATCGGCGCGGCGGGGCCTTTTCCGGCTCGGCCATTCCGCTGGAAAACGACGCGGGCATCCGTGTTTTCTTCACCGAGCAGGTGAGCGAACGGATTCCGGAAACACAGATCCAGTTGACGGCGACCTCGCACAACATCATCACCGCCAGCCAGGCCGAGGTGATCTTGGCAAACCGGCCGTCCGGTCTAGGACTAACGCTCGATTTCCGCGACCCTTACGTGGTCAAGGGCCCCGACGGTCTCTGGAAAATGGTTCTTGGCAGTCTCAGCCATCAGGGCGGCGTCATCCTGCTTTACGAGACGGATGATCCGGCGGCCGCGACAGGCTGGCGTTTCGTCGGCACGCTGCTGCTGGAAGAAAGGTTCGGCACGGCCGTCATCGAATGTCCCTGTTTGATCCCGCTGGATGGACCGGCGGACGGAAATGAGACCCGTTGGGGACTGATCTACGGCCTGATGAACAGCCTCGAAAAGAAGACGGGACGCAAGAATTTGACCCTCATTGCTGTCGGTCGGTTCGATGGCGTCCGATTCCATCGCGAATTTGAACAGGAAGTGGATTTCGGGACCGACAACTATGCCTTCCAGGCTTTTGTCGACCATGGTACGGCGGTCGGCATCGGTTGGCTGGCAAATTGGGCCGATGTTTCCCATACGATCGATTTTCCCACGGCCATGACCCTGCCGCGCAATCTTCTGCTGCAAGGCAACGAAATTTTGACGCCGCCCGTCCCGGCGGTCGAGACTTTGCGGGCGGGGCTGATCGATGAAAGCCGGCTGATGGCCGGAGAGGTGGTGGCGTTTGACAATGGCGTCGTCGAGATTGTTATCGACCTGACCAAGCCGGGCGCCACCTTCGAACTGGTATTTGACCATCTGTTGGTTACGCTTGGCGTCAGTGTCAGCGAGCAGGGGCTGTCCATCAACTATGCTGCGCGGGAGCAGGAAACGGGGCCGAGCTACATCGCTGCCGGTGCGAAACCGCAGAGCCTGCGCATTTTCCTCGATGTCGGCTCGATCGAGGTCTTCGCCGACGGCGGCCGCTGGGTTGGAACGAAACGGATCGAGGGCTTCGAGCCGGTGCAGTCCGTCCGTGTCGCCTCGGGTGTGGGTGCCATCCGATCGGCCCGCATCTATGCGTTGAAACTGAATCGTGCAGGCTGAAGGCAGGCCAAAACATCGCTTCAAAATTTATCTAAAAACGTCTCTTTAACGTTTACCGGTTAGTAATCTCTCCAAGTGTGAGAGATCTGAGCGATGCGTATTGCGTTTATCGTCGCCCTTCTGCTTCTGGCGGGGTGCGCGACCGCGCCGAGAGAAACAAGAAACGCCTGCGCGATTTTCGAGCAGCGCGATGGCTGGTTCAACAACTGGCGCCGGGCGGCCGAGCATGCGGAGCGGCAATATGGCATTCCCGTGCCGATCCTGATGGCGACGATTTATACCGAATCCGGCTTCCGCCCGAATGCCCGGCCGCCACGCACGAAGCTTCTCGGCTTCATTCCCTGGAAACGCCAATCGACGGCCTATGGCTTCTCGCAGGCGCTGAACGGTACGTGGTCGCAATACAAGCGGGAGACCGGCCACTGGATGGCACGCCGGACGAAATTCTCCGACGCGGTCCATTTCGTTGCGTGGTACCACAACCAGAGCAGCAAGAAGAACGGCATTGCCCGCAACGACGCCTACAGTCTCTATCTCGCCTACTATCTGGGAGATGGCGGTTATGCGAAGGGCGCCTGGCGCGGCAATGTCCAACTTCAGCGCGCCGCGCAACGCTCGGCAAATATTGCCCGCACCTATGCCCGGCAGTTGCGCTCCTGCGATTGACCCAGATGCCTTACTTTGAAAACGCAGGATCCCAATAGGGCGGGATGCCGAACGCGGCACGCAGATGATCGGCGAGCGCCCGCAGTTTGACGGAGGGGCGCCGGCCTTCCGGGTGCGCGATGTGGATATATTCGAGCTCGGGCTGAACGCCGATGTCGATGGTTTCAAGTGTGCCCGCTTCCACCGCTTCCCCGACCGCGAACATCGGCACAAGCGCAATCCCCAGCCCGGCGACGGCCGCGTCCCTTATCATGTCGCCATTGTTGACGCCGAATCCCATCTGCCCGCGGACGAGGACTGTCCCGGCGGCAGTAGGAAAGCGCCAGTCGGCGACGCCGCGGTTGGTGTAGAAGATGCCGCGGTGCCGTTCGAGCTCCTCGATGGAACCCGGCTTTCCATTTTCCCTGATATAAGCCGGGGAGGCGACGAGCACCCGGCGGCTCGGCGCCAGCCGCCAGGCCATCAGCCGCGAATCGGCGATCGGTCCGTTGCGCACCACGGCGTCGTAGCCGTCAGCGGCCGCATCAACCCGCCGGTCATCGAGGTCAAGCGTCAGATGAAGCTTGGGATGCGCGGAGAGGAACGGGTAGAGCGCCGGCCCGAGATGCATGCGCCCGAAGGTCACCGGCGCCGAGATCTGCAAGGGGCCTGAAATCGTCCCACGCCGCTCGGCCATGTCGGCTGTCGCCTCCTCGATCTCCTGCACGATGCGATTGGCGCGCCCGAGGAAGGCGTTGCCATCTTCTGTGAGCGTCAGCTTACGCGTCGTGCGGTGCAGGAGCGTTGCACCCAGGCCACGCTCCAGCTCGGCCAGCCGTTCGCTGACCACCGACTTCGATAGCCTCAGACGCCGCGCCGCCTCGCTGATCGAACCGCTTTCAGCGACTGCGACAAAACTTGCAATGCCGTCGAGCTTCATCATCGTTCGGTTTTTCCGGATACGAGTTCCATGATTTGCAGACTAATCCGAACGAAGAAAGAAGGCCATATTCGCTTCAAGCAAGGGGTTTGAAGAGACTGCCAGACGGCGCCTCGGCCCAAAGCAAAAGAGGATGAAGATCATGGAACGCCTGTCTCAGAAAGTTGCAATCGTCACCGGTGCCAGCGCCGGCATCGGTCGCGCCACCGCCAAGCTGTTCGCAGCCGAAGGTGGCAGGCTTGTCGTCGGCGCCCGCCGTCAGAACGAGCTCGATGAACTCGTCGCAGAAATCAAGGCCGAAGGCGGCGAGGCCGTCGCCCTTACCGGTGACGTCCGTTCGGAGGATTACGCCAGGGGTCTGGTGGAACTGGCCGTCAGGACCTATGGTCGCCTGGATATCGCCTTCAACAATGCCGGAACGCTCGGCGAAGCCGGTCCTTCAACCGGTGTCTCCGAGCAGGGTTGGAACGACGCCATCGCCATCAATCTGACCGGCTCCTTCCTCGGGGCCAAGCACCAGATTGCCGAAATGGCCAAGCATGGGGGCGGCTCGGTGATCTTCACCTCTACGTTCGTCGGTTACAGCTTTGCCTTCCCGGGTGTTGCCGCCTATGCAGCCTCGAAGTCCGGCCTGATTGGCCTGACACAAGCTCTTGCTGCCGAATTCGGCCCGCAGGGCGTGCGTGTTAACGCGATCCTGCCCGGTGCCGTCGATACGGCGATGTACCGCGAGATGAACAACACGCCGGAATCGCAGTCCTTCATCACCAACCTGCATGCCCTGAAGCGCGTCGCAGCCCCGGAAGAGCTCGCCCGCTCGGTTCTGTTCCTCGCCTCGGACGATTCCGCCTTCGTGACCGGCACCGCCTCGCTCGTCGATGGTGGCGCCTCGATCACCCGCACCTGAGCTCTTTGCCAGAACGCAAACAGAAGGAACTTCATCATGTCACGCTTGCAGAACAAGACAGCGCTGATCACCGGCGGCACCAGCGGCATCGGCCTTGAAACAGCCCGCCAGTTCATTGCCGAGGGTGCCCGCGTTGCGGTCACCGGCACCAACCCGGCAACCATCGAAGCCGCACGCGCCGAGCTCGGCGACAAGGCTCGTATCATTCAGGCCAACGCCGGCGATGTCGCCGGACAGAAGGCGGTCGCAGAAGCGATCGAGAACGCCTTCGGCCATCTCGATATCCTGTTCGTCAACGCAGGTGCCGCCGATTTCCGCCCGATTGAACAGTTCGACGAAGAGGCCTTCGATCGCTCGGTTGCCGTCAATGTCAAAGGCCCATTCTTCCTGATCCAGGCGCTTATGCCGATCCTTGCCAATCCGGCCTCCATCGTGCTCAACACTTCGATCAATGCCCATATCGGCATGCCGAACACCAGCGTCTACGCCTTGACCAAGGCTGCGCTCCTGTCGTTCGCCAAGACGTTGTCCGGAGAGCTGATCGGCCGTGGTATCCGCGTTAATGCCGTCAGTCCCGGCCCGGTTGCAACGCCCCTTTACGGTAAGCTCGGCATGTCCGACGCAGACACCGATGCCATGGCGGCGGCGAAGATCCCAGCCGGCCGATTTGGCAATCCGAGCGAAATCGCCAAGGCCGTGGTTTTCCTCGCCTCCGACGAATCGACTTACACCGTGGGCAGCGAACTCGTCATCGATGGCGGCATGAGCAATCTCTGAACCGGCGTTCTGCGTGGCCCGGCATTTTCAAGCCGGGCCACGCAGTGGCGACTGCAACAGCACACAATTCAACATTTCCTTGAAATCGACGGTCAAAACGGGCAAAGCACCAGCCACCGACCAGTTTCAGGGAATTCCATGAACGCCGCGTCCCGCATCCCCCGCCAGCTCGATCATCTCGTATTGCCGGTCATTGACCTCGCAACCGCCCGAGATCGCTATGTCAAACTCGGGTTTACCGTCGCCACCGATGCGCTTCACCCCTTCGGGACCGAAAACGCCTGTGTCTTCCTTGCCGACAAGACGTATCTTGAGCCGCTCGGGATCGCCAAGCGCGAGGAATGCGAAGCGGCGGCGCTTGCCGGCAACGTCTTCGTCGCCCGCGATCAGGCCTATCGCTTTCGCCGGGGCCATGACGGGTTCTCGGCAATCGTGCTCAGCACCGATGATGCGGCGGCCGATCATGCTCGCTTCCACAAAGCGGGTATTTCGGCCGGCGAGATGCTGGAATTTTCCCGCCCGATGAAGCTGCCGGATGGATCGCAGGCAACCGGTAGTTTCCGCCTTGCCTTCGCCGCTGATCTGCGTTCGCCGGATTTCTTCTTTTTTACCTGTCAGCGCGTGATGCCGCTTCCGTCCGACAGGTCCGCGCTCGAAACCCATGCCAACGGCGTGATCGGCCTCAGTGAAGTCGTTCTGTCCGAGCCGAACCCCACCGATTTCCAGTACATCCTGCAGGAAGCGGTCGACGAGCGCGAGGTTTCCGCGCATTCCTTCGGCATGGACATCGAAACGCGCAACGGCGTCAAGATTTCCGTCCTCAACCAGGCCGGCATGTCCGGCTTCTTCGATCGCAAAACGCCGGGTCATTCCCGTGGTCTGCGCGGCCGCGCCGTCGTCTTCAAGGTGGCCGACTTGTCGGCGACCGAGCAACTTCTCACTGCCAACGCGGTGTCCTTCATCAGAAAAGACAATCGCCTGATCGTTCCGGAAACGCTGGGACAGGGTGTCATTTTCGCATTCGGAGAGTAATCATGCAGGCAAATGCAAATGTGGTGGCCGGCAGCGGTGCCGGCCAAGTGGTGTTTTCCAACACCCAAAAACTGTCGCTGATCGCCGGGCCCTGCCAGATGGAAAGCCGCGAGCATGCCTTCATGATCGCCGGCAAGATGGTGGAACTCTGCAAGTCGCTTGGTATCGGCCTTGTCTACAAATCCTCCTTCGACAAGGCCAACCGCACGTCGATCGCTGGCAAGCGCGGCATCGGGCTTGAAAAGGCGATGGAAATCTTCGCTGATCTGAAGAAGGAATACGGCTTTCCCGTCCTGACCGATATCCACACCGAGGAACAGTGTGCTCTCGTTGCCCCGACGATCGATATCCTGCAGATTCCGGCCTTCCTCTGCCGCCAGACGGACCTGCTGGTCGCAGCTGCCAAGACCGGCCGTGTGATCAACGTCAAGAAGGGCCAGTTCCTCGCCCCCTGGGACATGAAGAACGTGCTCGCCAAATTCACCGAGAGCGGCAATCCGAACGTGCTGCTGTGCGAGCGCGGCGCCTCCTTCGGCTACAACACGCTCGTCTCCGATATGCGCTCTCTGCCGATCATGGCCGGCCTCGGTGCGCCGGTCGTGTTCGATGCAACACACTCCGTGCAGCAGCCGGGCGGGCAGGGCTCGTCCTCGGGCGGCCAGCGCGAATTCGTCGAGACGCTGGCTCGTGCGGCAGTTGCGGTCGGTGTCGCCGGCGTCTTCATCGAGACGCACGAGGATCCGGATAACGCGCCGTCCGACGGACCGAACATGGTGCACCTCAAGGACATGCCGCGGCTTCTCGAGACGCTGCTTGCCTTTGACGCGATCGCCAAGCGCTGAATGCGGCAATTGTGAAATTTTCTTGAAGGCCGGGGCGCAGGGGAGCAATTGCCCGCGCCCGCCATTGTAATTTCCGGTCCATGAATTATGACAGGGCCATCCGTCCACCACCATGTTTGAAGCAGGGAAGAGATCATGACTGCAATCATCGACATCATCGGCCGCGAAATTCTCGACAGCCGGGGCAATCCGACCGTCGAAGTCGACGTCCATCTCGAAGACGGCAGCTTCGGCCGCGCCGCCGTTCCCTCGGGCGCTTCCACCGGAGCGCATGAAGCCGTCGAACTGCGCGATGGCGGCACGCGTTATCTCGGCAAGGGTGTCGAGAAGGCCGTCGAAGCTGTCAACGGCGAGATCTTCGAAGCCATCGGCGGTTTCGATGCCGAGGATCAGATCCTGATCGACAACACCATGATCGAGCTTGACGGGACGCCGAACAAGGCGCGCCTCGGTGCCAATGCGATCCTCGGTGTTTCCCTCGCCGTTTCCAAGGCCGCCGCCTCCGCCGCCGGCCTGCCGCTCTACCGCTACGTCGGTGGTCCGAACGCCCGTCTTCTGCCGGTTCCGATGATGAACATCATCAATGGCGGCGCCCACGCCGACAATCCGATCGACTTCCAGGAATTCATGATCGTGCCGGTTGGTGCCGACACGGTGCGTGATGCCGTCCGCATGGGTTCGGAGGTGTTCCACACGCTGAAGAAGCAGCTCGCTGCCGACGGCCACAACACCAATGTTGGCGACGAGGGCGGCTTTGCGCCGGGTCTTGCATCGGCGCCCGCCGCGCTCGATTTCATCATGAAGTCGGTCGAAAAAGCCGGCTATCGTCCGGGTGAAGACGTCTTCATCGCGCTCGACTGCGCCTCGACGGAATTCTTCAAGGACGGCAAGTACGTTCTCGAAGGCGAGGGCCGCACGCTCGAGCCGGGCGCGATGGCGGAATACCTGGCGGAACTCGCGGGCAAATATCCGATCTTCTCGATCGAAGACGGCATGGCAGAAGACGATTGGGAAGGCTGGAAGGCGCTGACCGACAAGATCGGCAACAAGTGCCAGCTCGTCGGCGACGATCTGTTCGTCACCAATTCCGCTCGCCTGCGCGACGGCATCAAGATGGGCGTCGCCAACTCGATCCTCGTCAAGGTCAACCAGATCGGTTCGCTGTCGGAAACGCTCGATGCCGTCGAGACCGCACACAAGGCCCGCTACTCGGCCGTCATGTCGCATCGCTCAGGTGAAACCGAGGATTCGACCATCGCCGATCTCGCCGTTGCTACCAATTGCGGGCAGATCAAGACCGGTTCGCTGGCGCGCTCCGACCGCACCGCGAAATACAACCAGCTGATCCGCATCGAAGAACAGCTTGGCCCGCAGGCAAAATATGCCGGACGGTCGATCCTGCGCGGCTGATCACTCGCTGCTCTGACCAACGAAACCCGCGTCTGGAAACGGATGCGGGTTTTTTGTTGCCGCCTGTTATGGTCAACGGTCGGTTAATCAATGGCCGGTAGGATGCCTTTGTATTGCGTATCAGGGCATGATCGATGTGGACAAAACACCATAAGAAACGGAAGCTCGGGCGGTTTGTCATGCCGCTGATCGCCGTCGCCTTTCTCTCCTATTTCGGCTATCATTCCATCCACGGCGAGTTCGGCCTGAAGGCGACGGAAAAGTTCGACCGCCAGCGCGTCGAGCGCCAGACGCGTCTGGACGAACTGACGGAGCAGCGCAAGACGCTGGAAAAGGAAGTGGCGCTGTTGAGCGACGGTTCGCTCGAACGCGACATGCTGGACGAAAAGGCTCGCTTCGGGCTGAGCATGTCGCGCGCCGATGAAATCGTGATATTTCACTGACTTTTCCAATTAACCAAAATCTGGTTAATTGGAAAATAATAAATAATATCATTAGCTTATAAAGAATATAAGCCATGCAAATATGGCATTGCTGTGGCGTCATTCTTTCCCTATGGTACCGGCAAAAGGCAACCATTAGGGAGGAATGAATGGCCCCGCGAAAAACCGCGTCCGTTTCCAGCCGCAAAACAGCCGCCAAGCCCGCAAAGAAGGACTTCGTCAACGGTACTGTTGCCGAGTTCGATCGCGATGCCGATATGAAGGCTTACCGCGAAATGCTTCTTATCCGGCGTTTCGAGGAAAAGGCCGGCCAGCTCTACGGCATGGGCTTCATCGGTGGTTTCTGTCACCTCTACATCGGCCAGGAAGCCGTCGTCGTCGGCATGCAGATGGCGCTGAAGGAAGGCGATCAGGTCATCACGGCCTATCGTGACCACGGCCATATGCTGGCCTGCGGCATGAGCGCGCGTGGCGTCATGGCGGAGCTCACCGGTCGCCGCAGCGGGCTTTCCCGCGGCAAGGGCGGCTCGATGCACATGTTCTCCAAGGAGAAGCATTTCTACGGCGGCCACGGCATCGTCGGCGCGCAGGTATCGCTCGGCACGGGCCTCGCCTTCGCCAACCGCTATCGCGGCAATGACAATGTCTCGCTCGCCTATTTCGGCGATGGCGCCGCCAACCAGGGCCAGGTCTACGAGAGCTTCAACATGGCTGCTCTCTGGAAGCTGCCGGTGATCTACATCGTCGAGAACAACCGTTACGCCATGGGCACGTCAGTATCGCGCGCCTCGGCCGGCCATGATTTCTCCCAGCGCGGCGTCGCGCTCGGTATCCCGGGTCTCCAGGTCGATGGCATGGATGTTCGCGCGGTAAAGGCCGCCGGCGACGAGGCTGTCGAGCATTGCCGCGCTGGCAAGGGGCCGATCATCCTTGAAATGCAGACCTACCGCTATCGGGGCCACTCCATGTCCGACCCGGCGAAGTATCGCTCGAAGGACGAAGTGCAGAAGATGCGCTCCGAGCATGACCCGATCGAACAGGTGAAGGCGCGCATTCTGGAAAAGGGATGGGCGAGCGAGGACGAACTGAAGCAGATCGACAAGGACGTTCGCGACATCGTCGCCGACAGCGCCGATTTCGCCCAGGCCGATCCGGAGCCGGATGTATCCGAGCTCTACACCGACATTCTGCTTTGATTTCGCGGCGAGGAAACCATCATGCCTATTGAAATTCTGATGCCCGCTCTGTCGCCGACGATGGAAGAAGGCACGCTCAGCAAATGGCTGAAAAACGAGGGTGACAAGGTCACCTCGGGCGACGTGATCGCCGAGATCGAGACCGACAAGGCGACCATGGAAGTGGAAGCCGTCGATGAAGGCACCATCGGCAAGATCCTGATTGCCGCCGGTACCGAAGGCGTCAAGGTCAACACGGCGATCGCGGTCCTGCTGCAGGACGGCGAAAGTGTCGGTGACGTTGCCGCACCGAAGACTGCACCGGCCGCCGAGCCTACGAAGGCTGAAGCGCCTGCTCCGGCTGCCGCACCCGTTGCCGCCCAGCCGAAGGTCGAAGTCGCTTCCGATCCGGATATTCCAGCCGGTACCGAAATGGTCTCGACCACCGTGCGCGAAGCGCTTCGCGACGCGATGGCTGAGGAAATGCGCCGCAGCGACGACGTCTTCGTGATGGGCGAGGAAGTCGCCGAATACCAGGGCGCCTACAAGATCACCCAAGGCCTGCTGCAGGAATTCGGTCCCCGCCGTGTCGTCGATACCCCGATCACCGAGCACGGTTTTGCCGGCGTCGGTGTTGGTGCTGCGATGACCGGCCTTAAGCCGATCGTCGAGTTTATGACCTTCAACTTCGCCATGCAGGCGATCGACCACATCATCAACTCGGCCGCCAAGACGCTTTATATGTCCGGCGGCCAGATGGGTGCGCCGATGGTGTTCCGCGGCCCAAGTGGTGCTGCTGCCCGCGTCGGCGCCCAGCACTCCCAGTGCTACGCTGCCTGGTACAGCCACATTCCAGGCCTCAAGGTCATCATGCCGTATACGGCTGCCGACGCGAAGGGGCTGCTCAAGGCCGCAATCCGCGATCCGAACCCGGTGATCTTCCTCGAAAACGAAATCCTTTACGGCCACTCCTTCGATGTGCCGAAGCTGGACGATTTCGTCCTCCCGATCGGCAAGGCACGGATCCACAAGGTCGGCAAGGACGCGACCATCGTCTCCTTCGGCATCGGCATGACCTACGCGGTCAAGGCGGCGGCCGAACTGGAAAAGGACGGCATCGACGTCGAGATCATCGACCTGCGCACCATCCGTCCGATGGACATGCCGACCGTGATCGAATCGGTGAAGAAGACCGGCCGTCTGGTCACCGTCGAGGAAGGCTTCCCGCAGTCCTCCGTCGGCACGGAAATCGCCACCCGCGTCATGCAGCAGGCCTTCGATTATCTCGATGCGCCGATCCTGACGATCGCCGGCAAGGATGTGCCGATGCCCTATGCCGCCAACCTTGAAAAGCTGGCCCTGCCAAATGTCGGCGAAGTCGTCGAGGCGGTGAAGACCGTCTGCTACAAGTAACCGGGAGGGAAGGTCATGCCGATCAATATCACCATGCCAGCCCTTTCGCCGACCATGGAAGAGGGCAACCTCGCCAAGTGGCTGGTCAAGGAAGGCGACAAGGTTTCGTCCGGCGACGTGATCGCCGAGATCGAGACCGACAAGGCGACGATGGAAGTCGAAGCGGTCGATGAGGGCACCGTTGCTAAGCTCGTCGTTCCCGCCGGCACTGAAGGCGTCAAGGTCAATGCCGTGATCGCCGTGCTCGCTGCCGAAGGCGAGGATGTCTCGGCCGCGGCCTCGGGCAATGGCGCTGCTGCGCCCGCTGCCAAGGCGGAGGCAGCTCCGGTTGCAAAGACAGAAGCCGCACCGGCCGCTGTTCCGGCACCGGTCGCGGCCAAGGCGCCAGCACCTGCTTCATCCGATAATCGCACCTTCGCGTCGCCGCTTGCACGGCGGCTCGCCAAGGAAGCCGGCATAGACGTCGCCGTCATTTCCGGCACCGGCCCGCACGGCCGCGTCGTCAAGAAGGACGTGGAAACAGCCGCCGCCGGTGGTGGACTGAAGCCGGCCGCTGCGGCTGCTCCGTCTGCTGCTGCTCCGGCACCGGCGGCAGCACCGCTCGCCAAGGGCCCATCCGACGAAGCTGTTCTCAAGAACTTCGCCGAAGGCTCCTACGAGCTCGTGCCGCATGACGGCATGCGCAAGACGATTGCCAAGCGCCTGCAGGAATCCAAGCAGACGATCCCGCATTTCTACGTCTCGGTCGATTGCGAACTCGACGCGCTCCTGGCGCTGCGTGCCCAGCTCAACGCCTCGGCACCGGAAAAGGACGGCAAGCCAGTCTACAAGCTCTCGGTCAACGACATGGTCATCAAGGCCATGGCGCTTGCCCTGCGCGACGTGCCGGAGGCCAATGTCTCCTGGACCGAAGCCAACATGGTCAAGCACAAGCACGCCGATGTCGGCGTTGCCGTGTCGATCCCCGGCGGCTTGATCACGCCGATCATCCGCTCGGCCGAGACCAAGACCCTGTCGGCCATCTCCAACGAGATGAAGGACCTCGGCGCCCGCGCCAAGAGCCGCAAGCTGAAGCCGGAAGAGTATCAGGGTGGCACGACCGCCGTGTCCAACATGGGCATGATGGGCGTCAAGAACTTCGCCGCCGTCGTCAATCCGCCGCACGCGACGATTCTCGCGGTCGGCGCAGGCGAGGAACGCGTCGTCGTCAAGAAGGGCCAGATGGTCGTCGCCAACGTCATGACCGTGACGCTCTCGACCGACCACCGCGCCGTCGATGGCGCGCTTGGGGCAGAACTGCTCGGGGCCTTCAAGCGCTACATCGAAAACCCGATGGGGATGCTGGTCTGAGCATTTCGGATGATCCGGGAGGCCGCCGGCCTTCCGGATTTCTGCGGCGCATGCAGTTTGAGGCGTGACGTGACGATGAAAACAGTCCTCTGCTACGGTGACAGTCTGACTTGGGGCTACGATGCCGAGGGGCGCGACCGTCATGCGCTTGAGGATCGCTGGCCAAGCGTCCTGCAAAAGGCTCTCGGTGGCGGCGTTCACGTGATAGCCGAGGGGCTGAACGGCCGCACGACCGCTTTTGACGATCATCTCGCGGATTGCGACAGGAACGGCGCCCGCATTCTGCCGACGATCCTGCACAGCCACGATCCGGTTGATCTCGTCATCATCCTGCTTGGCACCAACGACATGAAACCGGTGATCTGCGGCACGGCTGCGGGCGCGACGCAGGGCATGGAGCGGCTGATCGACCTGGTGCGGCATCATGCCTGGTCGTTCGACAGCGAAAACCAGCCCGAAATTCTGATCGTTGCACCACCGGCCGTCCGCGAGACGGCAAACGCTGCCTTCGCGGCCATGTTTGCCAGCAGCATCGAGCAGTCGGCGATGCTTGCCTCGCTCTATGCCGATCTCGCCGACGAAAAGGGATGCGGCTTCTTCGATGCCGGGTCGGTGGCGGCAACCACGCCACTCGACGGCATTCATCTCGATGCCGAAAATACACGCGCCATCGGACGCGGCCTCGAGCCGATGGTCCGGATGATGCTCGGTCTCTGAATGACGGCGGCTCTTGTCCTGCGGGCGGCGGAGCGGCGGGACGCGGCGGAACTGGCTGTGCTGGTCGATATCGCCTCGCACGGTTTTGCGACCTGGCTCTGGTACGGAGCGGTGATGCGGGGGAACAAGGATACCGCCATGGAGCAGGGGCGGTCGAGAATGCGCGAGGACCATGAGCCCGGCGCCTGGAAGGACGCGACGCTGGCGGAATGGGACGGTGAAATTGCCGGCGTGTCGATCGGTTACGATCTGGATGAGAGGGTCCGCGATATCGTCGCGCCGCATCCGGTGATCACGCCGCTGCTGGATCTGCAGGTGACCGTGATCGGCAGCCGCTTCGTCGACAGTCTCGGTGTCTACCGGCACCATCGCGGCAAGGGTATCGGGCGGGCGCTGCTCGCCAATGAAATCGAAAAGGCGAAAGGCAGGCAGGTCAGCCTGATCACCGAGAGCCATAATGAAACGGCGCTGACGCTCTACGCGGCCAGCGGATTTGTGGAGAAGGCGAGGCTTCCGGCCGTGCCGCTCTTTGAGGACAGCAAAAGGCATGACTGGGTCTTGTTGACCCGGAACATGACCTAAGGAAGAGGCAGGAAACAAGAATGGCAAATTCCTACGACGTCATCGTTATCGGCTCCGGCCCCGGCGGCTACATAGCTGCGATCCGCGCCGCACAACTGGGCCTGAAGACGGCCGTGGTCGAGCGTGAGCACCTGGCCGGCATCTGCTCCAACTGGGGCTGCATCCCGACCAAGGCACTGTTGCGGTCCGCCGAAGTGCTGCATCTTGCCGAACACGCCAAGAATTACGGCCTGACGCTCGAAGGCAAGGTGACGCCGGATCTGAAGGCGATCGTCGCCCGCTCGCGCGGCATTGCCGAGCGCATGAATGGCGGCGTCGGCTTCCTGATGAAGAAGAACAAGGTCGATATCATCTGGGGCGAGGCCAAGCTCACCAAGCCGAATGAGATCGTCGTGGCGAAGACCACCAAGGCGATCGTCCAGCCGCAGGCGCCGCTGCCGAAGAATACGCTGGGCGAGGGGACCTATACCGCCAAGCACATCATCATCGCGACCGGCGCACGGCCGCGCGCGCTGCCCGGCATCGAGCCGGACGGCAAGCTGATCTGGACCTATTTCGAGGCGATGAATCCGGACCGCATGCCGAAGTCGCTGCTGGTCATGGGCTCGGGCGCCATCGGCATCGAGTTTGCCTCCTTCTACCGCACGCTCGGCGTCGACGTGACGGTCGTCGAACTGCTGCCGCAGGTCATGCCGGTCGAGGATGCGGAAATCTCCGCCTTCGCCAAGAAGCAGTTCGACAAGCAGGGCATGAAGATCATTCTCGACGCCAAGGTGACCAAGGTCGAGAAGGCTGCCGATTCGGTGACCGCCCATGTCGAGAAGAAGGATGGTTCGATCGAGAAGATCACCGCCGACCGGCTGATCTCGGCAGTTGGCGTTCAGGGCAATATCGAGAATCTCGGCCTGGAAGTGCTCGGCGTGAAGACCAACCGCGGCTGCATCGTCATCGACGGCTACGGCAAGACCAATGTTCCGGGCGTCTATGCGATCGGCGACGTTGCCGGGCCGCCGATGCTTGCCCACAAGGCCGAGCACGAAGCGGTCATCTGCGTCGAAAAGATCGCCGGCCTGCCGAATGTGCATCCGATGGATACTCTGAAGATCCCGGGTTGCACCTACTGTAACCCCCAGGTCGCCTCGGTCGGCCTGACGGAAGCCAAGGCCAAGGCCGAAGGCCGCGACATCCGCGTCGGCCGCTTCCCCTTCGTTGCCAACGGCAAGGCGATCGCGCTCGGCGAAGACCAGGGCATGGTCAAAACGATCTTCGACAAGAAGACCGGCGAACTGATCGGTGCGCATCTGGTCGGCGCCGAGGTCACCGAACTGATCCAGGGTTTCGTCGTTGCGATGAACCTCGAGACCACCGAAGAAGAGCTGATGCACACCATCTTCCCGCATCCGACCATCTCGGAAACGCTGAAGGAAAGCGTGCTCGACGCCTATGGGCGTGCACTGAACGCTTGATTGTGTTACGGCTCGCCTCCATTTGAAAAGGCGAGCCGCATTTCCGGCCCGAAAGGGCGCCGTCGAAACACGCGCCTGAAGGAAAGTGAAAGCCAAGATGGTCACCATTCTCGACCGCACCAATATCGAGAGCGACGTCAAGCGCATCCGTCACCCGGAAAAGGCCCACAAGCCGGACACCGAGATGCTGCGCAAGCCGGAATGGATCCGCGTCAAGGCGCCTGTGTCGAAGGGCTATCAGGAAACCCGGTCGATCGTGAAGGAGCACAAGCTCGTCACGGTCTGCGAGGAGGCTGGCTGCCCGAACATCGGCGAGTGCTGGGACAAGAAGCACGCCACCTTCATGATCATGGGCGAGATCTGTACCCGCGCCTGTGCCTTCTGCAACGTCTCGACCGGCAAGCCGAATGCGCTCGACATGGCCGAGCCGGAAAATGTCGCCAAGGCCGTCAAGCAGATGGGCCTCAGCCACGTCGTCATCACCTCGGTCGACCGCGATGATCTGGCCGATGGTGGCGCCGAGCATTTCGAAAAGGTGATCTGGGCGATCCGTGCCGCTTCGCCGGCAACGACCATCGAAATCCTGACGCCGGACTTTTTGAAGAAGCCCGGTGCGCTCGAGCGTGTCGTTGCTGCCAAGCCCGACGTCTTCAACCACAACATGGAAACCGTGCCGGGCAACTATCTGACGGTGCGCCCCGGTGCACGTTATTTCCACTCGATCCGGCTTCTGCAGCGGGTCAAGGAACTCGATCCGACGATGTTCACCAAGTCCGGCATCATGGTCGGCCTCGGCGAGGAGCGCAACGAAGTGCTGCAACTGATGGACGACCTCCGGACCGCCGATGTCGACTTTCTGACCATCGGCCAGTACCTGCAGCCGACCCGCAAGCACCACAAGGTGGAAAAATTCGTGACGCCGGAGGAGTTCAAGTCCTACGAGACCGTCGCCTACACCAAGGGCTTCCTGATGGTGGCTTCGAGCCCGCTGACCCGCTCGTCGCATCATGCCGGCGACGATTTCGCACGGTTGCGCGCGGCGCGGGAAAAGAAGCTGCTGGCGGCGGCTGAGTAGGAAGCAGACGTTTTGGCGGCGCGAGCCACCTCGACTGTGTTGATCCATTATTGAAGCTTTGCGGCGAGAGGGCCGCAGGTGGGGCATTGATAGGTAAGTTGCCATGGTGATAGGCAAGGCGAAGGCAGCACTTTTATTACCGTACAGTCTTTTTCAAGTGGTGAGCGGCAGAAAGGATTTCCGCGATCCGGTGCTCGGCAGTGAGCGGCTTAACCGTAGGGGCCTGCATGTGTGGCGCGTGAAGACGACTGCCCGCATCACCGAATGGCGCCGCCGAAAGCTAAAGCACCTGGTCTCTGACGCCGAGCGGGCCTTCTTTGCGGAAAACGGCTATATAGAGCGTCGTGATCTTCTGCCGGAGGCGGATTTCAGGGCGCTGGTAGCCGAGGTGGAGGCGCTAAAGGCGCCGGCGCGCGAGATGCGGGAGGGCCGCGCGGTGACACGCCGTATTCCGCTGACACCGGATGTGCTCGCCTATTCCCCGATGCTGCGCTCGTTTCTCAGGAGCGAGAAATGGACCGGGCCGATCCGCTATGCGGGCGGCTTTAACGTGGAGCCTGTGCTCAGCATTCAGACGATCTTCGGCGAGCCGACGGCCAAGCCCGGCGAGAAGGATCCGCAGACCGAGCTGCACATGGACACGTTCCACTCGACGGCCAAGGCCTGGTTCTTCCTCTATGACGTATCGGAAGACGAGGGACCGTTCACCTATGTCGCCGGTTCGCATAAGCTGACGAAGCGTCGGCTCGCTTGGCAGAAACGCATGAGCGTTCTGGCGTCGCAGCGGCAGGGCGGCGGGGCTTTCCGCATTCCTGCAACCTGGCTGAAGCGGCTTGACCTTCCCGAACCGACGAAATTCTCGGTCCCGGCCAATACGCTGGTCGTTGGAGACACATTCGGCTTCCATGCGCGGGGCAAATCTGTACGCAAGTCGGTACGCGTCGAGCTCTATGCATCGCAGAGGCCGAACCCGTTCTTGCCGTTCATCAATCTCGACAGCGCCTGGCTGCCCTTTGTCAGTGGCCGCAAGGAGGTCATCAGCTGGTATTTCTCGGACTGGCTGGCGCGGCTCGGCTTCCAGCGGGTGATCTGGCGGCCTGTCGGTGAGGTCTCCGCCCGCGAGACGCTTGTCGATCGCCCCTAGCGCGGCGCGGAAAAGAAGCTGCTGGATGCGGCCGAGTTATCTGCCTGTGGTTGCAAATCCGGATTCGAGTTGTATGGTGCGCGGCTCCAAGTTTGGAGCCCGCCATGCCGTGCCATATTTCCGGAATTGAACCAGCCCTCCCGATCCTTCGCCGTGCCAATCGTGTTCTCGTGATCGGCTGCTCCGGCGGCGGCAAGAGCACGCTGTCGAGAAAACTTTCGGGCAGACTGGACTTGCCCTACATTTCGATGGACCGGGAATTTTACTGGCTGCCAGGGTGGACCAAGCGACCGAAAGCGGAAGAGCGGGCGATGATAGCAGCCAGGGTTGCGGAAGATCGCTGGATCATGGACGGGAGCGGCGCGTCGACCTTCGATCTCCGCTTGCCGCGAACAGATCTGGTCGTTTGGGTTCGTATGCCCCGCCGCGCATGCCTGTGGGGGCTTGCCTGCCGGGTCGCTGCGAGCTTTGGCCGTGTACGCCCAGACATGGCACCAGGCTGTCCGGAACAACTGCCGGATCTTGAATTCCTGTCCTATATCTGGAATTTCGAACGGCGCGTTTCTCCCGTCATCGTGAACATGCTCGACCGGCATTCCCCGGACATGCCGGTCCTGACACTCAGGAACCGTCGAGACATGCGCGCGCTCATTGAGAGTTTGTAGGAAGCCGTGAATGTCAAATAAGCTTTTGGGTCTGGAGCAGGCGGCGCCATCTCTCCGCGCCGCCGAGCGGCGTCATGCCACCTTGTTTTTCCGGAAATCATTGAATATCTGAGTTCCATGCCACAGTTCGAGACCCGCCGGCCAGTCGGCCACTCACCAGACCAGATGTTCGATCTGATCGCCGATGTTGAAAAATATCCCGAGTTCCTGCCGCTCTGCGAAGCCCTGACGGTTCGTTCGCGCAAGGAGCGCGATGGCAAGGAACTGCTGCTGGCCGATATGACCGTCGGCTACAAGGCGATCCGTGAGACCTTCACGACACAGGTGCTCTTGAACAAGGCGGAGCGCATCATCGACGTCAAGTATATCGATGGCCCCTTCAAATATCTCGACAATCGCTGGCGTTTTGAAGACACGGGCGCGGGCGGTTGTTCGGTCCATTTCTTCATCGACTACGAATTCAAGAGCCGCATTCTCGGTGCCCTGATGGGGTCGATGTTCGACCGGGCCTTCCGGATGTTTTCCGAGGCCTTCGAAAAGCGCGCCGACGCGATCTACGCGACAGTATAAAGCTCTCGGCCCATCTCTTCGTGCAGTCCACCGAAGTGCGTTCAGCCTTCCGCCGCATCCTCCAGCATGTCAAGCGCCGTGCGCACCGTCGCGAGCCGGACGGCATCGCGGCCGATGTCGCCATAGTGCATTTCGCGATGAAGCACGCTGCCGCCGCGACTTGCGGCTGCCAGATGCACGAGCCCGACAGGTTTCTCGTCCGTCCCTCCGCTCGGCCCCGCAATCCCCGTAACGGCGACGGCGATATCGGCCTGCGAATGGGAAAGAGCGCCGCGTGCCATTTCAACCGCGGTCTGGCGTGACACCGCCCCGTGCGCGGCAAGCGTTGCCGGATCGACGCCCAGCATCTGTATCTTGGCATCGTTGGAATAGGTGACGAAACCGCGATCGACCACCGAGGAAGAGCCGGAAACTTCGGTCAGCGCGCCGACGATCAGTCCACCGGTGCAGGATTCCGCCGTGGCGACCATCAGGCGGCGTTCGGAAAGCGCAGCGATCAACGTGCGCGCCTTGTGTTCGATATCCTCGGGCCAGCCGCTCATTTTCCGTCTCCCGCATAAACCACCGTTGCCGTTGCAATGGCCGCAATGCCCTCGCGCCTGCCGACGAAGCCGATCTTTTCGTTGGTCGTCGCCTTCACCGAGCACCGGTCGAGGGAAATGCCGAGCATGGACGCGAGATTTTCGCGCATCGCCAGACGATGCGGCCCGACCTTCGGCGCTTCGGCGATCAGCGAAACATCGGCGTTCATAATCGTGCCACCGTTGTCGCGAACGACCTTCGCCGCGTGCTCGAGAAAGATACGCGAGGCAGCACCCTTCCACTGCGGGTCGGACGGTGGAAAATGATCGCCGATATCGCCCGCGCCGCAGGTCGCTAAAAGCGCATCCGTCAGCGCGTGCAGCGCCACATCGGCGTCGGAATGGCCGAGCAGCTTCTGGTCATGCGGGATGAAAACGCCGCAGAGCGTGACGCCGTCACCCTCGACCAGTTGGTGGACGTCATAACCATTGCCGGTGCGGACATCCGGAAGCCAATTCCGACTCAGCTTTTCGTCAGCCATGGCAATATCCCGTTTGAGCGTCAGTTTGACATTGTCGACGGACCCCTCGACCAACGTCACGGGCATGCCGGCCCATTCAGCGATCGAAGCATCGTCGGTGAAATCCGAGCGGCCGGAAGCCGCAGCTTGAGTATGCGCCGAAAGGATGGGCCCGAAGCGGAAACACTGAGGCGTCTGGGCCGTGAACAGGCCGGCTCTCGGCACGGTTTCTATGACCTTACCGTCAGGTGAGCCTCGCTTCAGCGTGTCGGAAACGGCAACGGCGGGAAGCACGGCATCCGCGCCGCCTGCGAGTGCCCCAAAGCACCGATCCAGCAGGGCATGATCGATGAACGGGCGCACCGCATCCTGGATCATGACATATGCGATGCCGTTTTTTTCCAGCGCTTTCAGCCCGGCGAGCACCGACAGTTGGCGTGTCGGTCCACCGTGGACGAAGGTGATGGGCGCATTGTTGCCAGCCATGTGGCCAAGCGCTTGCTCGAACAACGCTTCGTCATCGGGGTGAATGACCACGACGATCGTTCTTTCCCGCGGCCATGTCGCAAAAACATCAAGGGTATGAGAGATAACCGGCCGTCCGCCGATGGGGCGATATTGCTTGGGGCCGTCCTGTCGCGAACCGGCGCGTTCGCCGCGCCCCGCAGCGACGATGACGATACCACAGGAAAGCTGTTCTTTTGCGTGCATTTTCTATATGGCTTCCCGCGAATGCTTCACCGTCTGGGCCTAATGCCGCTCCTGGGAGCGGCTTCAACGCGCCGGTCACACCCGTCAAAAGCCCGCATCAGGGCCATTTCGGCGCGCGTCACTTCAAACGCCGAGGTGATTTACCGCGAAGGTCGGGTCTTTACCAGTTGTCCCGGGAATTTTGTCGCGCGGCTCTGAAATCGCTTGGCAATCCTGACAAGTATGTCTAAAAATAGTGCAGAATAAAGATGTGCCCGAAAGATAATCATTTGCAGATACCGGATTTGTCATCCCCGTTCCGGGTTGGGCGGCTCTCCTTTCGAAACCGCGTCGTGCTCGCGCCGATGTCGGGCGTGACGGACTTGCCCTTCCGGCAGTTGGCCTGGCGTTACGGCGCCGGCCTCGTCGTCACCGAGATGGTAGCAAGCCGCGAACTCGTCGGCAACGCGTCGGAAAGCTGGGCGCGCCTCAAAAACTCCGGCATCGATCCGCATATGGTCCAGCTCGCCGGACGTGAAGCCCATTGGATGGCGGAAGCGGCAAGGATCGCCGCGGACAACGGCGCCGATGTCATCGACATCAATATGGGCTGCCCCGCCAAGAAAGTGACCGGTGGTTACTCCGGTTCTGCTTTGATGCGCGATCCCGACCACGCGCTGTCGCTCATCGAGGCGACCGTAAATGCCGTCGATGTTCCCGTGACGCTGAAGATGCGCCTTGGATGGGATGAGAACTCCATCAATGCGCCTGAGATCGCCAAGCGAGCGCAAGAGGCCGGTGTGAAGATGATCACCATCCACGGCCGCACGCGCGTGCAGTTCTACAATGGCAGCGCCGATTGGGATGCGATCCGCGCCGTTCGCGACGTGATTTCGGTTCCGCTCGTTGCCAACGGTGATGTCGCGACCATGGCCGATGCTGAGGAAATTCTGAGGCGCTCCGGCGCCGACGCGGTGATGATCGGCCGCTCCAGCCAAGGGCGGCCCTGGCATGCCGGCGTGCTTGCGGGCGCGGTCGAGCATCCGGAAACAGCGCAGGTCCAGGAGGTCGTCGCCGAGCATTACGGCATGATGCTCGAATTTTACGGCGCCGATATTGGTTTGAGGCACGCCCGCAAACATGTCGGCTGGTATCTCGATCGCTTCGCGCCGCATCTGGCGTCGCCGGAGAAGGCAGCGATCATGACCTCTACCGACCCGAAAGCCGTCCTCTCCCGCACCGTCGCAGCGATCGCCGCCGGATCGGGGTGCGAAGAAGAAAAGGACGCGGCATGACCGAGAAAATGCGGGACGACGAACAGAAAATCGCGGATTCCCTGCCCATGGCGGTGCTCAACGCCATCCAGAACCCGGTCATCCTTGTCGATGAAAATGGTCTCGTGGCGTTTGCAAACTGGGAAGCGGAGGCCTTTTTCGGCGCTAGCGCCAACCATCTCGCCCGCCACGACATCAGCGCCTTCATTCCCTTCGGCAGCCCGCTGTTGACGCTGATCGAGCAGGTGCGCGAGCGCCGCGCCGCCGTCAACGAATACCGCGTCGATCTGAGCTCGCCGCGGCTCGGCGCCGACAAGCTCGTCGATCTCTATGTGGCACCTGTGCTGTCCGAACCGGGCTCCGTCGTCATCGTGTTTCAAGAGCGCTCGATGGCTGACAAGATCGATCGGCAGCTCACCCATCGCGCGGCCGCCCGCTCGGTCACGGGGCTTGCCTCGATGCTGGCCCACGAAATCAAGAACCCGCTGTCTGGCATCAGGGGGGCAGCCCAGCTTCTGGAGACCTCGGTCAACGACGACGACCGGGCGCTGACGCGGCTGATCTGCGACGAGACCGATCGCATCGTCTCGCTGGTCGACCGGATGGAGGTCTTCTCCGACGAGCGGCCTGTCGACCGCCATCCGGTCAACATCCATTCGGTATTGGATCACGTGAAGGCCGTTGCCAAAGCCGGTTTCGCCCGCAAGATTCGCATCACCGAAAATTACGACCCGTCGCTGCCGCCGGTCTACGCCAATCGCGACCAGCTGATTCAGGTCTTTCTCAATCTGATCAAGAACGCCGCCGAGGCGGTCGCCGACAAGGCGGACGGCGAGATCATGCTGACGACGGCCTATCGGCCAGGCATCCGCCTCTCCGTCGCCGGAACGCGCGAGAAGATTTCGCTGCCGCTCGAATTCTGCGTACACGACAATGGCCCGGGCGTTCCATCCGATCTGGTGCCACATCTGTTCGACCCATTCATCACCACGAAAACCAATGGCTCCGGTCTCGGCCTGGCGCTGGTTGCCAAGATCATTGGCGGCCATGGCGGCATCGTTGAATGCGACAGCCAGTCGAGCCGCACGACATTTCGCGTCCTGATGCCGGCGTCGAAAGGACCAACGGCAGAAGACAGCGAACCACTGACAGTAAAAGGACAATCCCGATGACAGGCGCCACGATTCTCGTCGCTGACGACGACGCTGCCATCCGCACCGTGCTCAACCAGGCGCTCAGCCGCGCCGGCTACGATGTACGCATCACCTCGAATGCCGCGACGCTCTGGCGCTGGATCGCCGCCGGTGACGGCGACCTTGTCGTCACCGACGTGGTCATGCCCGACGAAAACGCCTTCGACCTCTTGCCGCGTATCAAGAAGGCACGGCCCGATCTGCCCGTGCTGGTGATGAGCGCCCAGAACACCTTCATGACGGCAATCAAGGCGTCCGAGAAGGGTGCCTATGACTACCTGCCCAAGCCCTTCGATCTGACGGAACTGATCGCGATCATCGGCCGGGCGCTCGCCGAGCCCAAGCGCAAGCCGGCGAAGATGGACGACGACACGCAGGACGGCATGCCGCTGGTTGGCCGCTCCGCCGCGATGCAGGAAATCTACCGCGTGCTGGCACGCCTGATGCAGACCGATCTGACGCTGATGATCACAGGCGAATCGGGGACCGGCAAGGAATTGGTGGCGCGGGCGTTGCACGACTATGGGAAGCGCCGCAACGGCCCCTTCGTCGCGATCAATATGGCGGCCATCCCGCGCGATCTCATCGAATCGGAACTCTTCGGCCATGAGAAGGGCGCTTTCACCGGCGCGCAAAACCGATCGACGGGTCGGTTCGAGCAGGCCGAAGGCGGCACGCTGTTCCTCGATGAAATCGGTGATATGCCGATGGATGCCCAGACACGACTGCTGCGCGTGCTGCAGCAGGGCGAATATACCACCGTTGGCGGCCGCACGCCGATCCGTTCCGATGTCCGCATCGTGGCTGCAACCAACAAGGACCTGAAACAGTCGATCAATCAGGGCCTTTTCCGCGAGGACCTCTATTACCGGCTCAACGTCGTGCCGCTGCGCCTGCCGCCGCTGCGTGATCGCGCCGAGGATATTCCCGACCTCGTTCGCCATTTCGTCCAGCAGGCGGAGAAGGAAGGCCTCGACGTCAAACGTTTCGACCAGGAAGCGCTTGAACTGATGAAGGCGCATCCGTGGCCCGGCAACGTCCGCGAGCTCGAAAACGTCGTTCGCCGCCTGACGGCTCTCTATCCGCAGGACGTGATCACCAGGGAGATCATCGAAAGCGAATTGCGCTCCGATATTCCCGACAGCCCCATCGAAAAGGCGTCGAGCCGCCCGGGATCGATGTCGATTTCCCAGGCAGTGGAAGAGAACATGCGGCAGTATTTTGCCGGTTTTGGCGACAGTTTGCCACCGGCCGGCCTTTACGACCGGGTGCTGGCCGAGATGGAATACCCCTTGATTCTGGCCGCCTTGACGGCAACACGCGGCAATCAGATCAAGGCCGCCGACCTGCTTGGCCTGAACCGAAACACGTTGCGCAAGAAAATTCGCGAGCTTGGCGTTTCGGTTTACCGCAGCTCACGCAGCGCTTGACTTCGTACCGAGAACCGTTGCATTTTCGCCACAATATGTTGCTTAGAAAGCACACGGATGAGAGCGGTAGTTTGAATGCTTTGTCCGTTTGATCGGGTTGCCGGCGCGGAATAGTGCGTCGCCAACGGGTCGGTGCGGTCATTTTCTTGACCACAGAGCGTAAAATGCCCGCCGTCGTCCCATCAGGAACGGCCCCGGGTTGGGGGATGCGTTTTTGATGGCCGAAGGGCTTGTTGTGCCAGTAGCGAAAGAAGAAGCTGCTATGATCGGCCATGACCGGCGCGCGTCGTTCGCGTTTCCCGGTCTTGTTCTGGCAACCGGCGCGCTCGCCTGCGCGATCGTATCGCTGCTCGTTCTTCTCGGCCTGACGCCGATCCGGCCGGAAACCAACATCATAATTGGCTCGGCTGCCATCAATACGCTGTTTGTTATCGGCCTGTTGTTCCTGATCGGCCGGGAAATTCTGCGCCTTCTGAAAGCCCGCAACCGCGGCCGCGCAGCGGCGCGATTGCACGTCCGCATCGTTGCGCTGTTTTCGATCGTAGCGATCACTCCGGCCATTCTGGTTGCGATCTTTGCCAGCATCACGCTTGATGTCGGTCTCGACCGCTGGTTTTCGCTACGCACACAGTCGATCGTCAATTCATCGCTCGAGGTCGCCCAGGCCTATGTCCTGGAAAATGCGAGCTACCTCCAGGGCCAGACGGTCTCCATGGCCAATGACCTGGAGCGCAACCGCCAGCTCTACAGCCTCGACCGGACCGGTTTTATCGACCTGATGACACGGCAGGCCCGCGGGCGCGGCATGCTCGGCGCTTTCCTGGTGCGCGCGGACGGCTCGCCCATCCTGCAGGCGAATATCCCGACTGAGCGGCCGTTGCCGGCCATTCCGAGGGATGCGCTGCTCAGCACCGCGTCCGGACAGCCGACCCTCATCCCGCCCGGTGTGACCAATCTCGTCGGCGCAGTCATCCCGATCGACAATATCAGCGGTGCCTATCTCTACACCGTGCGCAGCGTCGACCCCAAGGTCATGCGCTCGATGCGGCAGATGGAAGAGAACACCGCCGAATACAAGAATCTCGAGGCCGGACGCACATCGCTGCAGGTGGCCTTCGGTGTGCTCTATCTCGGTTTTGCGCTGATCGTGCTTCTGGCTGCCATCTGGACCGCGATCGCAGTCGCCGACCGGATCGTGCGGCCGATCCGGCTTTTGATCGGGGCCGCCGACAGCGTGGCGTCTGGAAACCTGAATGTGGTGGTGCCCGTCCATGCGGTCGATGGTGATGTCGGCAGCCTGTCGCGCACCTTCAACAAGATGATCGCCGAAATCCGGACGCAGCGGGATCAGATCCTCGAAGCCAAGGACGAGATGGACGATCGGCGACGGTTTATCGAGGCCGTGCTTTCCGGGGTCACTGCCGCGGTGATCGGTGTCGAGGACGACCGGCGCATTACAATTGCCAATCCGTCATCCGAACATTTCCTCTCGCGCCCGATCCTGGAGCTTGTCGGCGAAAAACTTGCCGACGTGGCGCCTGAAATCGAACAGGTGCTGAACGAGGCCGCGAGCCGTCATCGCAACGACTACCGCAAGCAGATCAACATCATGCGCGGCGGAACGGAGCGCACGCTGAATGTTCAGGTGACGCGCGAGGAATCGCACGACGCCAAGGAATCCTACGTCATCACCGTCGATGACATCACCGATCTGGTCATCGCCCAGCGCTCGACCGCCTGGGCCGACGTCGCCCGCCGTATCGCCCACGAGATCAAGAACCCGCTGACGCCGATCCAGCTTTCGGCCGAGCGCCTGAAGCGCCGCTATGGCAAGCAGATCAATCAGGACGACCGGACCGTGTTTGATCAATGCACCGACACGATCGTTCGCCAGGTCGAGGATATCGGCCGCATGGTCGATGAATTCTCCGGCTTTGCACGGATGCCGAAGCCGACAAAGGAACAAGCGGATCTGCGCAACATCCTCAAGGATGCGATCTTCCTGCGCGAGATGGGGAATACCCATGTGACCTTCATCCGCGATCTCGGCGACGAACCGCTCGACGGCACCTTCGACGGCCGTATGCTCGGCCAGGCATTTGGTAACATCATCAAGAACGCGGTCGAGGCGATCGAGGCCCTGCCGGCCGATGCCGTTCGCGGCGACCGCCGCGTCATGGTCCGCTCGCGACGCAATGAAACGAGCGGCCAGTTCGTTGTCGATATCATCGACAACGGCAAGGGGCTGCCAACCGAAAACCGCCACCGCATTCTCGAGCCTTACATGACGATGCGGGAGAAGGGCACCGGCCTCGGCCTTGCGATCGTCAAGAAGATCATCGAGGACCATGGCGGACAATTGGAACTGCATGACGCGCCCGCTGATTTCGATCACGGACAGGGCGCCATGATTCGCATTATTTTGCCGCCAGCCGGACAGAGCGGCGGCACTGAAGACAGACAGGACAAGGATACTTCCCATGGCGGCTGACATTCTGGTTGTGGACGACGAGGAGGACATTCGCGAGATTGTCTCCGGCATTCTGTCCGACGAGGGCCACGAAACCCGAACCGCGTTCGACAGCGACAGCGCGTTACAGGCGATCAGCGACCGCGTGCCGCGCCTCGTCTTTCTCGATATCTGGATGCAGGGCAGCCGTCTTGACGGCTTGGCGCTTCTCGACGAGATCAAGGGCCGTTATCCGGACCTGCCGGTGGTCATGATTTCCGGGCACGGCAATATCGAGACCGCCGTTTCGGCGATCCGCCGGGGTGCCTATGATTTCATTGAAAAGCCCTTCAAAGCTGATCGGCTGATCCTGATCGCCGAGCGCGCGCTGGAGAACTCCAAGCTCAAGAGGGAAGTCTCCGAGCTGAAGAAACGCTCTGGCGATCCCGTTGAACTGATCGGCACCTCCGTTGCCGTCTCGCAGCTTCGCCAGACGATCGAGAAGGTCGCGCCGACCAATAGCCGCATCATGATCCACGGCCCTTCCGGTTCGGGCAAGGAGCTCGTGGCGCGGATGATCCACCGCAAGTCTTCACGAATGGCAGGTCCCTTTGTCGCACTGAATGCGGCGGCGATCACGCCGGACCGCATGGAAATTGCGCTCTTCGGCACGGAGGGAACGCCGGGCCAGCCGCGCAAGACCGGCGCGCTGGAAGAGGCGCATGGCGGAATTCTCTATCTCGACGAAGTCGGCGAAATGCCGCGTGAAACGCAGAATAAGATCCTGCGCGTGCTGGTCGATCAGCAGTTCGAACGCGTCGGGGGCTCCAAGCGCGTCAAGGTCGATGTCCGCATCATCTCCTCGACCGCCTACAATCTCGAAAGCCAGATCGCCGAGGGGGCTTTCCGCGAGGATCTCTACCATCGCCTGGCGGTCATTCCGGTACGGGTGCCGGCGCTTGCCGAGCGCCGCGAGGATATTCCCTTCCTGGTCGACATGTTCATGCGCCAGATCAGCGAGCAGGCAGGCATTCGCAGCCGCAAGATTGGCGATGATGCGCTGGCCGTGCTGCAATCGCATGACTGGCCGGGCAACATCCGTCAATTGCGCAACAATATCGAGCGGCTGATGATCCTTGCCCGCAGTGACGGCCCCGACACGGCGATCTCGGCCGACATGCTGCCAAGCGAGGTGGGCGACAGCTTGCCGAAGATATCGGCGCAGGGGGATCAGCATATCATGACGCTGCCGTTGCGTGAGGCGCGTGAAATGTTCGAGCGGGATTATCTGATCGCCCAGATCAATCGTTTCGGCGGCAATATTTCACGCACGGCCGAGTTCGTCGGCATGGAGCGTTCGGCTCTACACCGGAAGCTGAAATCGCTCGGCGTCTGAAATCGCCGGTTCCTATCTCTTGAAATAAGTCATCCATGTCGAGAATTGCCTATGTCAACGGCGCCTACCGGCGTCATGCCGATGCCGCCGTCCACATCGAGGATCGGGGTTTTCAATTTGCCGATGGCGTCTATGAAGTCTGCGAAGTCCGCCACGGCTACATCGTCGATTTGACGCGGCATCTCGACCGGCTCGACCGATCTCTCACGGAAATCCGTATCGCCTGGCCGATGACGCGGGCGGCGCTCGTTGTCGTCATTCGCGAAGTTCTGCGGCGCAACCGGGTACGCAACGGCCTGTTTTACCTGCAGGTGACGCGCGGAGCCGCCCGGCGAGACCATGTCTTTCCTGCAGAGGGGACGCCATCGACGATCGTCGTCACGGCGAAGAGAACCGACGCTTCACTCATCGCAAGGAAGAACGCAGTTGGAGTCCGAGCGATCACCGTGCCGGAAAACCGATGGGATCGTGTCGACGTCAAGACCGTCGGGCTGCTGCCGAACGTTCTCGCCCGGCAGGCGGCAAAAGAGGACGGCGCTCAGGAAGCGATCTTCGTCGAGCCGGACGGCACGGTGAAGGAAGGCGCTGCGACCAATGTGTGGATCGTCGACAAGGATGGAACGCTGCGGACGCGCCATGCCGATCACGGCATTCTTCGCGGCATCACCCGCACGACGCTGATGGACGTGGTTGCCGCAGCGGGAATCGATATTGAGGAGCGAGCATTTTCGGTCGAAGAAATGCTTGTCGCGCGTGAGGTTTTCATTACGGCTGCGACAAGCATCTGCTTTCCGGTGGTGGCGGTTAACGGTAAAACCATCGCCAATGGCCATCCCGGCAGCGTGTCACAGAAAATTCGTGAAGCCTTTTTCGACATTGCGGAAAAGACTGCGATTTGATACCAAAATCCTGGGGGACGCTCTGAAGGAGACTTCTGACGGCGTTCGGGATAAACAGATCGAATAATCAACCGGTTAAGTTGAACCGGCAAATAAGAAAGAAGCGGCGCTATGGCGGAACGTTCTCAGAACTTGCAGGATCTTTTTCTCAACACCGTCCGCAAGCAGAAGATATCTCTGACGATATTTCTTATCAATGGTGTGAAACTGACGGGCGTCGTCACATCTTTCGACAACTTTTGTGTCCTCTTGCGGCGTGACGGGCATTCCCAGCTCGTATACAAGCACGCGATCTCGACGATCATGCCGGGTCAGCCGATGCAGATGTTCGAGAGTGAAGAATCCGCGTCCTGACGGGATACAAGGCACATTACCAAACGTGATACAAAATCGGCGTCGATCATCCCGGAGCTCGAAAAGCTGCGTGATGACATGCGCGCCGTGGTCATTGTTCCGGTCCTGAAAAAGACCGGCAGGCAGAATGCGGACGTGATTGTCGCGACCTCGACGCGCAGCGACGAAAGCCGACTCGAGGAAACCATCGGGCTGGCACTTGCGATCGATCTTGAGGTCGTGCACGGCACGATCGTGCCCATCGCCCAACCGAAGCCGGGAACGTTGCTTGGAAGTGGCAAGATCGAGGAAATTGGTCATCTGCTCATCGAGCACAATGCCGGCCTGGTGATCGTCGATCATCCGCTGACGCCTGTTCAGCAGCGAAACCTCGAAAAAGAATGGAACTGCAAGGTCATCGACCGGACCGGTCTCATCCTCGAAATCTTCGGTCGCCGCGCCTCCACCCGGGAAGGCACGCTGCAGGTCGATCTTGCGCATCTGAACTACCAGAAAGGCCGGCTGGTCCGCAGTTGGACCCACCTCGAGCGCCAGCGCGGCGGTGCCGGTTTCATGGGCGGTCCCGGTGAAACGCAGATCGAAGCCGACCGCCGGCTGCTGCAGGAAAAGATCGTCAAGCTGGAGAAGGAACTGGAGCAGGTCCGCCGCACGCGCCAGCTTCACCGTGCCAAGCGCAAGAAAGTGCCACATCCGATCGTCGCCCTTGTCGGCTACACCAACGCCGGCAAATCGACCCTGTTCAATCGCATTACCGGCGCCGGCGTTCTTGCCGAAGACATGCTGTTTGCCACGCTTGATCCGACGCTGCGCCGCATGAAGCTGCCGCATGGGCGCATGGTGATCCTGTCCGACACCGTCGGGTTTATCTCCGACCTGCCGACGCATCTGGTCGCCGCCTTCCGGGCGACGCTGGAAGAGGTTCTGGAAGCCGACTTGATCCTGCACGTTCGCGATCTCGCCGACCCCGACAATCAGGTGCAGGCGCAAGACGTGCTGCGCATCCTGACCGATCTCGGCATCGACGAGAAGGCAAGGGCAGAGCGCATCATCGAGGTCTGGAACAAGATCGACCTGCTTGACGCTGAAACGCGGGCCGGCCTCGTGCAGAAGGCTGAAAACACGGACAATACGACGGCTGTTTCGGCGATCACCGGCGACGGCATCGATCATCTGCTCGAGGAAATCGGCAGCCGGCTTTCCGGCGTCATGACGGAATGCACGGTCGCCCTGCCTGTCGAGAAGCTGCAATTGCTGTCGTGGGTTTACGGGCATGCGATCGTGGACGGCCGCGAAGACATGGAAGACGGATCGGTCAGTCTCGATCTGCGACTGACGGCCGCCGAAGCGGAAGAACTCGAGCGCCGGCTGGGGAACGGACCGAAGGCTGTCGCCCAGGATTGGTAGGTTTCAGAGCGGCTGACGTTACGGAATGCCGTTACGTTAGTTGCCTCTCGATCGCCTTTGCTGCCTGCCAGAGTTCTTCCATCCGTTCCAGCGTCGCATCTTCAAGCGTTTCTCCAGCCGACTCCAGTTCGGTCTCGATGTGGCGGAAGCGGCGCCGGAACTTGGTGTTCGTTCCGCGCAGAGCCATTTCCGGATCGGCGCCGACATGGCGGCCGATATTGACCACGGCAAAGATCAGGTCGCCGAGTTCATCCGCCACCTTGGCCTTGTCATTGGCGGCGAGCGCCTCGCGCAATTCGGCGATCTCTTCCTCGATCTTGTCGAGGATCGGTTCCGGCGAGGACCAGTCGAAGCCGACTTTTGCCGCTCGCTCCTGCAGCTTCAGCGCTTCGACCAGGGCCGGAAAGCTGCGCTGGACCGAACCGAGATGGCCCTTGTTTGCATCTTCGGGAAAACCGTGCCGGGCGCGCCGCGCGCGGCGTTCGTCCTTTTCAGCCTGCTTGATCTCGCTCCATTGCCGCTTGACCGCCTCCGGCGTGTCTGCGTCCGAGTGGGCAAAGACGTGCGGATGACGGCGGATCATCTTTCGCGTGATTGCCTCGACCACGTCGCCGAAGGCGAAGTCTCCGGCTTCCTCGGCCATGCGGGCGTGAAAAACCACCTGCAGAAGCAGGTCGCCCAGTTCATCGCAGAGGTCGTCCATGTCGCCACGCTCGATGGCGTCGGCGACCTCGTAGGCTTCTTCGATCGTATAAGGCTTGATCGTCTCGAAGGTCTGGACGACATCCCAGGGGCAGCCGGTTTCCGGCTGGCGCAGGGCTGCCATGATGTCGAGGAGGCGCGTGATGTCCTTGGAGGGCTGCATGGGTCTCAATTCAGCGGGATCGCGTTGTCGTCCTTGCCGGACTGGTAGGCATCGGACAGGGACTGGTATTTTTCACGGATGCGCTTGTCCTGGGCGCGCAGCGCCGATTTCGCGTCGGATGTCGCAACCAGATCGGCGATCGACGAGGACCGCCAGAAGGCGTTGTTCTTCGCATAACCGCCCGGATCGAGCCGGAAGACCTCCTTCAGGATCTTCAAATCGTGCGGGATGGAAAAGGCGTCGCGGGAATCTTCGTGGCTGAAGAAATAATAGAAATTGTCGAAGCCGGCCCAGGTGATGGCCGAAAGGCACATCGAGCAGGGCTCGTGGGTGGACAGGAAGATCAAGTCCTTGGTGTCCGGCTTCTCTGCTCGTTCGTAAAAGCGTTTCAGCGTATGCACTTCGCCGTGCCACAGCGGATTTTCGGTTTCGTTGTTCGTCTCGGCGATCACCAGGGACAGGTCCGATTTACGCAGGATGGCGGCGCCGAAGACCTTGTTGCCGGCGCTAACGCCCTTTTCCGTCAGCGGAAGAATGTCAGCCTCGATGACGGTCAGAAGGCGTTCGGCGAGATCGGAATTCGTCATCCTATTGTGACTCCGGAAAGTGGCGTGGCGGCATTTGAAAAGCTATGGATGGCAATACGCAATGCCGCATGGCTGCGTCAAGCTGCTGTTGCAGCCGTGCCATAGCCGGAGATATTTGCTCAATTTATGCTGAAGTCGAGCAAAAGAATACGCCGCTTCAAAAGCCTGCGAATTTCTGTTTCTTCAATTTTCCTTCTATAAAAGGGATATTCCCCAGAACCTGTAACAGGATCAGATTCCTAACTCATGACCGAGCAGCTGACCGTTTTTCCGGCCTTCTTTCGCGTTGCGCAAAAAAGCGTGGCGGTGTTCGGCAATGGCGACGAGGCTTTTGCCAAGGTACGGCTGCTCCTGAACACGCAGGCCCGGATCGTCGCTTTTGCGGATGAGCCGGAATCGGATTTTGCTGCTTTCCTTTCCGCCAATGCCATCGACATTGTGCGCGCGCCGTTCGCGCCAGCTCAGGTCAAAGACGCGACACTGGTCTTTGCCGCGACCGGTGATGCCGCGCAGGATCGGACGATTGTGGCGGCTGCCCGTGAGCAGAGAATTCCCGCCAACGCCGTCGATCAGCCGGAGTTCTGCGATTTCCTGACGCCGGCGCTGGTCAATCGTGCGCCGGTCGCTGTGGCGATCGGAACCGAAGGCGCCGGCCCGGTGCTGGCGCAGATGATCCGTGCCCAGATCGATCAACTCCTGTCGCCCTCGCTCGGCGCACTTGCATCGTTGGCACAAGCCTATCGGGACGCAGCCGACCGGATTTTGCCGCGGGGTGTGTCGCGTCGCGTCTTCTGGCGCCGCTTTTTCTCCGGTGCCGTGGCGGACCAGGTCGCGCTCGGCAATGTCGCCGAAGCCCGCCGTCAAGCGTCACGTCTGCTGCAGTTGGTGGATCGTGTGCCTGGCCATGTCTGGCTGGTTGGTGCCGGCCCGGGGGCCGAGGACCTTTTGACCCTGCGGGCGCAGCGGGTGATGATGGAAGCCGACGTGATCGTCTACGATGCGCTGGTGCCGCAGGCGATCGTCGATATGGGCCGCCGCGATGCCGAGCGTCTGTCGGTCGGCAAGCGTAAGGGATGCCATACGAAGTCGCAGGAAGAGATCAACCAGCTGCTGGTACGCCTCGGCCAAGAGGGCAAGCGCGTCGTGCGCCTGAAATCGGGAGACCCGCTGGTTTACGGCCGTGCCGGTGAAGAAATGGCTGCGCTGCGCGACGCCGGGATTACCTATGAGATCGTGCCCGGCATCACCTCTGCCTTCGCAGCCGCCGCCGATTTCGAGCTGCCGCTGACACTGCGCGGTGTTGCTTCGTCGCTGATCTTCACGACCGGTCATGATCTGACCGGCGATGTTCTGCCCGATTGGGCGCGCCTTGCCATTTCAGGTGCTACGATTGCCGTCTACATGGGCCGCACGGTCGCGGCATCTGTCGCTGCGCGGCTGATGCAGGCGGGACTTCCCGCCGAAACCACGGTGGCTGTCGTCGAAAACGCCAGCCGTGCGGAGCGCAAGCTGCTGCATGGCACGTTGAAGGACCTGCCGGATCTGCAATATCGCGATGAACTGGACGGGCCGGTCATGGTGATCATCGGCGACGCCGTCGCCGGCGCGAATTTCGAGCGCTCGGAGCCGCTTGTCAGGGCGAAAGCCAGTGGCGAGACCGCTCCCGTGCGTGGCACGGACCTGCCGCGCAAACACAAAGACGAAGTGAGGAACTGACATGGCCGACAAAGTGCTGACCGCAAACCGCCTGTCGGACGGAATTTCCGTCTGGCTCGATGCCGCCGGCAATTGGGTGGAATCGCTGCAGGATGCCTTCGTCGCCCGGCATGCCGAAGCCGTGTCTGCCCTTGAGGCGACCGGAAAAGCGGCTTTTGCCGACAACAAGGTGGTTGACGTGAATGTCATTGATATTGAAGAAGTAGCGGGCGTTCTGCGGCCGCTGCGTCTGCGCGAGCGTGTTCGCGCCGAAGGGCCGACGATCGATTATGCGCCGGGATACAAGGGCCTGACCGGCCCCGTGCAGGCTGCTTGAGGAAAAGAAGACCGATGTACCGTTACGACGAATTCGACCATGCCTTTGTCTCCGGCCGCGTTGAGCAGTTCCGCGATCAGGTAACGCGCCGTCTGTCCGGCGAACTTGCCGAAGATGCGTTCAAGCCGCTGCGGCTGATGAACGGCGTCTATCTGCAGCTTCATGCCTACATGCTGCGCGTCGCCATTCCCTATGGCACGCTGAACAGCCGGCAGATGCGCATGCTCGCCCATATCGCCCGCAAGTATGACCGCGGCTACGGGCATTTCACCACGCGCCAGAACATCCAGTACAACTGGCCGAAACTTTCGGATACGCCGGATATCCTGGCCGAACTCGCATCGGTCGAGATGCACGCGCTGCAGACTTCGGGCAACTGCATACGTAACGTCACGGCCGACCATTTCGCCGGTGCCGCCGCCGATGAGGTCGCCGATCCGCGCCCTTACGCCGAAATCCTGCGGCAGTGGTCGTCGGTTCACCCGGAATTCTCCTTCCTGCCGCGCAAGTTCAAGATCGCCGTCACCGGCGCCGAGCGTGACCGCGCGGCGATACAGGTGCACGACATCGGCCTGCATCTGAAGAAGAACGGGGCGGGCGAGATCGGCTTTGCCGTCTATGTCGGCGGCGGGCAGGGGCGCACCCCGATGATCGCCAAGAAGATCCGCGACTTCCTGCCGGAGGAGGACCTGCTCTCCTACACGACCGCGATCATGCGCGTGTACAACCTGCACGGTCGCCGCGACAACAAGTACAAGGCCCGCATCAAGATCCTCGTGCACGAAACTGGCGCTGAGCAGCTTGCCGCGCAGGTCGAGCAGGAATTCCTGCAGCTGAAGAACACCGAGTTGAAGCTGCCGGAAGCCGATATCCAGGCGATCACCAACTATTTCGCGCTGCCGCCGCTCACAGAGCGGCCGGAAGGCTGGGCCAATCTGGCCGGCTGGAAGAAGGCTGATCCGGATTTCGCCCGCTGGGTGCAGCAGAACGTCCAGCCGCACAAGCATCCCGACTACGGCATGGTGACGATCTCGCTGAAGCCGATCGGTGGCATCCCGGGCGATGCCAGCGACAGCCAGATGGATGCGATCGCGGACCTTGCGGAACAATACGCCTTCGACGAAATTCGCATCAGCCATGAGCAGAACATCATCTTCCCGCATGTGGCGCTGGCCGACCTGGAGGCTATCTACCGCGGACTCGTCTCTATCGGCCTTGCGACCGCCAATGCCGGACTGATCACGGATATCATTGCCTGTCCCGGCTTGGACTACTGTGCACTGGCGAACGCGCGTTCGATCCCGCTGGCGCAGGAAATCTCCACCCGATTCGGCAATCCGGACCGGCAGGCAGAGATCGGCGAGCTGAAGATCAAGATCTCCGGCTGCATCAATGCCTGCGGCCACCACCATGTCGGCCACATCGGCCTTTTGGGTGTGGAAAAGAAGGGCGCGGAGCTCTACCAGATCACGCTCGGTGGCTCCGGCGACGAGAACACCTCGATCGGTGAAATCATCGGACGCGGCTTCGAGCCTGAGAAGGTGACCGACGCGGTCGAGACGATCGTCAACACGTATCTTGGCCTGCGTAAGGATGCATCCGAGATTTTCCTCGATGCCTATCGCCGGGTTGGGCCGCAGCCCTTCAAGGATGCGTTGTATGGCGGCAGCGCCCAGGAAGCCGCTTGAGGCGCAAGGACAAAAGACATGACGAAAATCTGGAAAGAAACCGGCTTCGTGACAGACGACCCCTGGGTCGTCGAGACCGAGGAGACAAAGGCGGGCTCAAACGAAAAGGCCATTCTTGGCCTCGATGCCTTCATCGAGAAGGCGTCGTCCGGTGACAGCGGGCTCGGCGTGCTGATCAACCCGGCCGACGATGTGACGCGGCTGCAACCGTTTCTCGAGCAGGTCTCTTTGATCGCCGTGGCTTTTCCGGCCTTCAACGACGGCCGGGCCTTCAGCCATGCCTCGCTGCTGCGGGCACGCCTCGGTTACGGCAAGGAAATCCGCGCCGTCGGCGATGTTCTGATCGACCAGGTGCCGTTGATGCTGCGCTGTGGCATCGACAGCTTTGCCGTCACCAACGGAACGGCTCTCAAGCGCCTCTCCGAAGGGCGGCTGCCGGGCATCGACAATCACTACCAGCCGACGGCGCGTCCGTCGGCGGATGCGAAATCCTACAGCTGGCGGCGGGTCTCCTGAGCGCTGCGACAGTCTGAAGCGCGCATCAATCCGCAAAAGGCGCTATAATTGGAACGGATTTGCTTCCAAAGCCGCGCCGTTTGGAATATCCGCTGATACCTGAAAGAATTGCTCATCATTACAGGACCTGACGCCGAGATGAATGCTCCTGCCAAGATCGAAGAATTTGCCCCAACCGTGCCCGCTGGCGTGTTCGCCGAAACGGTGACTGCCGTCAAGCACTATACGGACCGGCTGTTCAGCTTCCGGATGACCCGTCCGGCGGAATTCCGCTTCCGTTCAGGCGAATTTGCGATGATCGGCCTGATGGTCGACGGCAAGCCGATTTATCGCGCCTATTCGATCGCAAGCCCGGCATGGGACGACGAGCTCGAATTCTTCTCGATCAAGGTTCAAGATGGTCCGCTCACCTCGCATCTGCAGGGCATCAAGCCCGGCGATCAGGTTCTCATGCGCAAGAAACCGACCGGCACGCTCGTTCTCGATGCTTTGACGCCCGGTAAGCGCCTCTATATGTTCTCGACCGGCACCGGCATTGCGCCGTTCGCCAGCCTGATCCGAGAACCGGAAACCTTCGAGAAGTTCGAAGAGGTCATCCTCACCCACACGACCCGTGACGTTGCCGAGCTGAAATACGGCTTCGACCTGATCGAGGAAATCCGTAACCACGAATTCCTGGCGGAACTGGTCGGCGACAAGCTGCGCCACTATACGACGGTCACCCGCGAAGACTACCCATTCAAGGGCCGCATCACCAACCTGATGCGGGACGGCAAGATGTTCTCCGATCTGAACCTTCCGGCCTTCGATCCGGCCGTCGATCGCGGCATGATCTGCGGCTCGACCGAGATGCTGAAGGAAACCAAGGAAATTCTCGAAGCGGCCGGCCTGACAGAAGGCGCCAACAACAAGCCGGGCGAATTCGTCATCGAGCGGGCGTTCGTCGGCTGACGTTTCTACTGGATCCGGACATTGAGAGGGCGGCTTGCGGGCCGCCTTTTTTTATTTTTGCGATTCCGGCCGGCCGGGTTTTACCGCTCGGCGAGATAGTCCATCAGGTTTTCCATGGCGCTCGCCGCCGCTATGGGATCGGCCTGGTTGATGGCGCGGATGACCTTGACGTGCAGATCGACCGAGCGGTCCATGCGTTGCGTCGAAGCGGCACTGAACCAGAGCCTGCGGGCATGCGTCTGCAGCGGCGCCAGAGCGGAGGTCAGAAAAGTGTTGGGGCAGGTGGCCTCCATGATTTCGTCGAAAGCCTTGTCGGCAGCCAGAAACCCTTCCATGTCGGCGTTGATCGAGCAGGCGGTCATCGACTGGGCGCATTCGATCATCGCCGCGCGCGCTTCGGTATTTGCGTGTTCAGCGACGAGGGCCGCGGCGAGGGGCTCCAGAGTGCGTCGCACCTGCATGACATGCCGGTGGTCGCCGGGTTTGATCATCGTGATCTGCAGCCCGACGCGGGCGCGGACCTCGATCAGGCCCTGCCACGACAGCTTCTGGATTGCTTCCCGTACCGGCGTGCGGCCATGGCCGGCCAGATCGATCAGCTGCTTTTCCGTCACCAGCGAGCCGGGCTTGAGTTTCAGGGTGACGATGAGGCTTTCCAGCGCCAGATAGGCGAGATGGGCCTGCGAAGATGATCCCGACATGTTTTTCCTTGAGCTCTGATATATCAGATATTGACACAACTGAAAATGAATGGCAAATATGCTGATATATCACAGCAACGGAGGTTCCCATGTGGCGCGGCGTATTCCCGGCAGTAACAACGAAATTCACGGTTGAAGGCGATCTCGACAAGGCGGAGATGGAGCGCTGCTTCGCGCTTCAGTTCGAAGCCGGCGTCGACGGCATGATCGTCTGCGGCTCGCTCGGCGAGGCGATGGCGCTTGATCCGGAAGAGAAACTGGAAATCCTGAAAATCGCAAAATCGGTAGCCGGCAACAAACCGGTGCTGATGACCATCTGCGAAAGCTCCACACGCCGCGGCGAGACCGCTGCAAAGGCCGCTGCAAAGGCCGGAGCCGATGGTTTCATGGTCCTGCCGGGCGTTCCCTACAAGTCCGCACCGGCTGAGACGCTCGGTCATATCCAGGCGATTGCCGCTGCCGGCGGCCTGCCGATCATGGTCTATAACAATCCGGTGGCCTATGGCGTCGACGTGACGCTGTCGATGTTCGACGAACTGGCGAAGAACGACCTCGTCGTCGCCATGAAGGAATCGACCGACGATATCCGCCGCGTCACCGACGTCCTGACGCGTTTCGGCAAGCGCTTCGATTGCTTTACCGGCGTCGATAATCTGGCGCTGGAAAGCCTGCTGATGGGGGCCGATGGTTGGGTCGCCGGCCTTGTCGTGGCCTTCCCGAAGGAGACCGTGGCGATCTGGAAGCTGGTCCAGGCTGGCCGTCTGGAAGAAGCCCGCGCCATCTATCGTTGGTTCCGCCCGCTGCTCGATCTCGATGTCTCGACCAATCTCGTCCAGAACATCAAGCTTGCCGAAGTCTTTGCGATCGACAGCAACGACCGGGTCCGCGCGCCGCGTCTGCCGCTGTCCGGCGCGGAACGCCAGCGTGTGGCAGCCATCATCGAAAAGGCGCTTGCCGTGCGCCCGGAACTTCCCACGCTCTGAGGCTTTCAGGTTGGATGAAACGAAAAGGGCCGGATCGCGACGATCCGGCCCCTTTTTGTCGAATGGCGGGCGCGTCCTAGAGCACGAAATAGCCCTTCTGCAGCGTGAGGGCGTCGTCGAGGTGGATGGCAAAATCCGCAGTCTTGTCGCCGTTGACGTCACCGTAGATGTAGCTGTCCGACGACCCTTTGACGTATCTGAGTTCGCCAGCCTCACCGGTGAAGGCGGCCGTCCCACGGAAGCTGAACGCCTGGTTCCCGGAGGTGTCAGTATTGGCGTCGATACCGGAGAGATCGATCTTGTCGCCCTGTGAAGCGGCAAAATCGAAAATGGTATCGCGGCCGGACGTAGCCACCGTCGACTCCGAGACGAGCTTGAACAGGAAAATGTCGGCATCGGCGCGACCGATGAGATCGTCGGCGCCTGCGCCGCCAAAGAGCCTGTCGGCACCAGCTCCGCCGTCGAGCCTGTCGGCACCGGATGCTCCGATGAGCACGTCGTTTCCGGCTTCTCCGTTCAGCGTATCGTTGCCGCCATTGCCCTGCAGGGAATTCGCGACCTGATTGCCGGTGATCTGATCGCCGCCCGATCCGCCCTTGGCATTTTCGATCAGCGACCGGATGTCGCCATCGTGGAGCAGCGCATTGAAGATATTGCCTCTGGCATAACCATCATTGGGACCACCGCCCAGATAGGCCAACTGGTCCTCGCTGAAAAGCGACGCCTTGCCGGGACGAAGATCAATCTTGAGGTTGTCGCTATAGGCAGTGAGGTCGAACGTGTCGTTGCCGTCGCCATCCCAGAGGGTGGCAAAGATACGATTGGCACCCGGCTCGATCGCCACCTCGCCGTCGACAATCGTCCGGCCGCTGGTCGGCGTCCATTTGTAGACCGTGTTGCCGCTGTTGGTGGAGTAGTCGGCGCCATACATTTCCTGAAGGGCCGCAATATCAGCCATCATGAAGGTCTGGGGCGCACCATATTCTTCGTAGGAGTAAGCATCGCCGGTATCTCCGACAAAGCCCCTATAGGTCATCACCGAATATTCGAGCGAATCATAGGCCGTTGGCAAAGCGCCGAAACCGTCGGTTTCGTGACCGTGTTTCAGCCCCAATGCATGTCCGAGTTCGTGGATCATCGTGTGCCAGGCGTAGTTGCCGGCGACGGGTTTCCTGTAATCAAATTCGGTGCCGAACCAGACATCGCCGGCCGGTGCATATTCTTCCCATGGCATGTTGGCATAGGCCGTGCCAATGTCGGAATAATCGGACTGGGCGATGCGGATGGTGGCGCTGCTGCTGCCGCCGCTGGCAAAGCTCACATTGGTGAAACCCTCGACGGAAAAGCCGTCATTGGCGGCGGAGCCGTAGGATTGCTCCAGAGTGAAAAGCGCGGCGCCTTTCTGCGCATTCGAGATGGCAGCGAATCCATGATTTTTTTCCGGGCCATAGCTATAGCTGCTGCCACTGGTCGGAAAGGCATAGGTTATGGTGGAATCGCCCCAGGCCGTCTCGGTCAGAACGCCATCGATCAGCGCATTGCCGGTAGCGGAAATGGTTTTTGTTGTCTTGCTCGTACCAGTCAAGCGTATCTCCTGCTAACGCCTTTTGCCTCTTGGGTGTAGTATGCCGCTTGGCGTTATGCCAAACATGCGAGGCGAATCTAGGGGCAATGAATATCAAAAATTGTAAGCGTATTGTTAAAAGACGAAGCGACCCGTGATAAAATTCAGGACGTCTCTGAAACAATTTCTTTTCATGTCTGCGGGCATTGCTCTTGCCATCCTGGGGGCGGCGCCCGACCCCCATGCCCACGCGCAGATATCGACACAAGGACAGGACATGCTCCCGCCGCCAGACGTAGAGGCCGCCGTCCAGTCCGAATATGCGCGCGTCCAAGCCAAAGGCACGCGCGAAGCCTATGAGCGCTTCATTCGCCGTCATCCGGACCATCCGCTGGCCGAAAAGGCGCGTGAAGCGCTTGCAAAGGGCGGCCTGAAGTAACCTGCGGATGTCGCGTCTTGCCGCTTTTGCTCAAAGCGGAATTTGCCCGCAAACACAAAAACTTGAGGACGCCGAATAAAGCCCGACCGAAAATCGTATGGTCTACAATAGCTGTTGACGAAGCTTGAGGGGCTTGCCAGTCTTGCCTCGGGGGATTCCGGCAACTGCGGGAATTGTGAGGGATATTCTGTGAGCGCGGGTGGTGTTCTTGTCTGGTCGTTGATGGGATTCGCGGGGCTTCTGGCCGTTCCCGCGGTCAGTCACACCAATGCAGGCACGACCTTCTCGCTGATGGCCTCGTCCATGGCTTTCACCGGCATGGCGATCGCCCAGTTCATGGCCACCCGTCCGCCGCTGGTGGAGCGCCTTTTCGGCGGCCTCGACCGGATCTACCGGACCCACCGCCGGGTCGGCATCACGGTGCTGATCCTCATCCTCGTGCACTATTTCATCACGCCGGATTTCAAGGGCCTGTCACTGACGAGCGGATTGAACAAGCTGGCCGCATCGATGGGGGAGTACGCGTTCTACGGTCTGGTCGTGTTGCTGCTCTTGAGCATCTTCAAGATCATTCCGAAGACGAAAATCGAGATCCCCTATCACTATTGGCGGCTAACACATCGCTTCATCGGCCTTCTGTTCATCATGGTGGCCTTTCACCAGACCTTCATCAAGCGGCCCTACGACGGTACCGCGATGCTGGCGACATATCTCAACATCTTCGCGCTGATCGGCACGGCAAGCTATATCTATACCCAGCTTTTCCCATGGCTGCGCACGCGGGCATACGAAGTCTTCGATGTGACGCGTCATGACGGTGCAACGATCATTTCGGCGCGTCCGACAGGACGACCGCTCAAGGCGAAACCCGGCCAGTTCGGCTTTTTCCGGGTCAACAAGCCGGGGCTGCGCGAGCCGCACCCCTTCACGATCGCGGGCATGGAGGAGGGCGGTATCGTCCGTTTCGCGATCAAGCCATTGGGGGATTACACCGCGGCGCTGCGTGAAAACATCGCCGTCGGCGATCGATTGAAGCTCGAAGGGGGCTACGGCCGGTTCAATCATCGCCGCGGTGGCAAGAAGCAGATCTGGCTCGCCGGCGGCATCGGTGTGACGCCTTTCCTCGCAATGGCTGGGCGCCTCAAGGGTGATGAGGGCCAGGACATTCATATGGTATATTGTGTACGCGACCGTGCCGAGGCGATCGGTCTCGAGACGTTCGAGGCGCAGGCAGAAAAACTTCCGAATTTCAGTTTTACTTTGCATGATTCCAAAACAGACGGACGTCTTGATGCGGCGAAACTCGCGGCAGCGAGCGCAATCGATCCGGCGGGGGCGGACCTGTGGTTCTGCGGGCCGCCGCCTCTACGAAAAGCCATTGAAAAAGGACTGAAAGAACTCGGGAAAAAGCCCAGACGGGTCGAGTTCGAGCTGTTCGAGTTCCGGTAATACCGCATCGCATATTTTATCGTTTGAGAAAGCAAGGGGAACAAGCCATGCGCATGTTCGATCAACTGCCTGGAAAAATGATCCGCAGCCTGCCGCGACATATGCTTGCGATGGCGGCAGCCGTCCTTTCGATTGCCCACTGTCCGGGGACCGCCTCCGCGCGCGACGCTTTTGCCGATGATGCCTATGCGACCTACAAGGCAAATGTCGACAACGGCAAATATCTGTTCAGCGCTGCGGGCTGCGGCGCCTGCCATGGGTCCGGCAGCAATACAGAACTGCTTTCCGGCGGCATGGAGATGGATACGGCGATCGGCAAGTTTTACGCGCCGAATATTTCGCCGCACACCAATGGCATCGGCGGCTGGACCAACGCGCAGTTCCTCAATGCGGTGATGCAGGGCATCGACCGTGACGGCAACCATCTCTATCCGGTCATGCCCTATACGTCCTATGGCGGCATGAAGCCGGAGGACGTCCTCGACATCAAGGCCTATATCGACACGCTGGTGCAATCCGACGCCGTGTCGCAGGAACACGAGATCGCCTTCCCCTATAGCCGCCAGACCACGATTACGCTGTGGAAGCGCAGTCATTTCAACGTTCCAGAATATCAGTCGCGCGAAGAAACGCAGTTGGAGCGCGGCCGCTATCTCGTCGAAAACGTCGGCGGCTGTGGCGATTGCCATACGCCCCGCACGACCACCTACGGCCTCGATATCGAAAACGCCTATGCCGGCGAAAAGGGTCTGACCGGTGCGGTTGCGCCCGATATCACCAAGGCGCGAATGGCAAGCCTTGCCTCTCCCGAAGTCTTCACCGTCGGGCTGATCGACGAAGGCAAGAAGCTGTCCGGCGCGCCGCTGGCGGATCCGGTGATGCGCGAGATCGCCCACGGCCTTTCGAAGCTGACGGAGAAGGACAGGACGGCGATCTATGCCTTCCTGTCCGACCGCGAGGTCAAGCCGCCGGAACCGGTGGCACAATCGGCGACGGCCGTCTGCAAGGAAAGCACGCCGGAAGCCGCGTTGTCGGGAGACAATGCTGCGCTTGCAGTGCAGGCAGATGCCTTCATCGGCAAATATTGCCGCAATTGCCACGGGCCGGGCGAAAGCTCGCAGGGCAGTTATTCGGCCGGCGACCTGAAATCGATCGCTGCTGACGCGGCCTTCGTCGTTCCCGGTGATGCCTCGAAATCCCGACTGTTCACGTCCGTGACGAGCGGTCGTATGCCGCTTGGCAAGCGCCCGACCGCCGAAGAGGTCAAGAGCCTCGAAGACTGGATCAATTCGCTCAATCAGTCGAACCTGCCGCAGACGGCGGCCACGAAGCCGGACCGCACCCGGCCGATGCTTTCCTATCGCGACTTCATTGAGGCGGGACTAAAGGATATTTCCAAGGTCGGCGAGCTCGATCGGCAATTCATGCGCTATTTCTCCTATCGCAACCAGTACAACGGCATGATGGGCTGCGAGGCGGACAAGACCTTCATGAAGCGCATGGATGTGCTGGCCGGCGGCTTCAAGAAGCTCTTGAATTCGCTGTCCTTTGGACCGAAGCTGGTGCTGCCGCAGGAAGTCGAGGGGACCAACGGCCTGATGGTGCGGGTCGATCTTCGCGACCTGCAGTGGTCGGCCGAGGACTACAACTTCCTGATCTCGCAATATTTCTATGGGGTCGATCCGGCGAGCGACGCGTCGCTGTTGGCCTTGACCAAGGAGACGGATACCGTCCTGCCGATCATGCGCATCGACTGGTTCATGGCCAATGCCGCCAAGCCGAAGATCTACAATCAACTGATGAAACTGCCGACCCAAATCCGGGAGCTCGAGAAACGTTTCCAGATCAACGTGGATGAGAACATCCGCCGCCGACAGGTGCTCAGAGCAGGCTTTGCCGATGGTTCGTCCGGGGTGTCGGATCACAACCGCATGCTGGAGCGCCATGACATGCCGTTCGGCGGCTACTACTGGAAATCCTATGATTTCGGCGGCGATGTCGGCAAGCAGGTGTTGAAGCGCTTCCCGCACGGTCCGAAGGAGATCGAACCGCTCGACGCCGGCCTGACTGCCTTCCAGCATGACGGCGGAGAAATGATCTTCTCGCTGCCCAACGGCTTGCAGGGATACTACCTGTCGAACGCGGAAGGAAAGCAGCTCGATGTCGGCCCGACCAGCATCGTCTCGTTCCGCGAACGGCCGATCGGCAAGGGGGTCGAAATCACCAACGCCCGATCCTGCTTCGATTGCCATGCCAACGGCATCCTGTCGAAACGCGACCAACTGCGCGAGCATATCGAGACCTCGACGCTGTTCAGCAAGGATCAGCAGGCGATCCTGCTCGACATGTACGTGCCGCAGGAAGAGCTCGACGCTGCCTATAACAAGGACCGCCAGCGTTTTGTAGAGGCTCTGGTGAAGCTTGGCGTGACGGAGCCGACGCCGGACGGTAGTGCGCAAAGCATGCTGGCGCCGGGGAATGCGGAACTCGTCACCTATTTCGGTGACAAATATGAGGACGAACTCGACTTCGAAGCTTTAGCGGCGGAATTCGACATGAAGCCGGACGAGTTTTCCGCGACGATCAAGCGGGTCGAGGATGTCGATGTCCTGCGGCTGGGACTCGATTGGGTGACGACGCTGGAAGCGGGCGGCACCATCCCGCGGGCCGAGGTAGAGCAGCAATTCCCGCTGCTTCTGTCGCCGCTGATGCAACTGAAGGCGCTCGATACGACAACGGTCAAGGTTGCAGCGACGGCCCAGACCCAGGAGGTGGCCGGTCAGACGGCACAGCAGACCCCCGTCAAAGCTGAGACGATTGCGCAGGCAACACCGGCCTATCGCCAGGATAAGCCGACCGAAGGCAAGCTGGAACTCGCGCTCCAGGTCGCTTCGACGACGGCCAAGGTTGGCGATCAGCTGTCTTTCGAGCTGAGCTCCAACAAGGCCTGCGAACTGCAGGTGCTCTATGTCGAGGAGACAGGTAATGTCGAGGTCATACCGGATGCGATGATCGGCAATACGACATTGCAGGCCGGCGAGAAGCGCCAGATCCCGCAGCCAGGCACCGGCAACCTCACCTTTGACACACCGGCACCCGCCGAGACGATGATCGCCTTTTGTCGTCAGGGTGGTCTTGGCGACCAGAAGTTGACGGTGGAACGGGCACGCCAGCTGGTGGCAGAGTCGCATCTGCCACCGACGCGCGGGCTCGCCATCAACCTGGCGAAGAAGGCCGAGGATGACAAGGGCGCAAGCGGCCTGCAGGTCGTGACGTTCGAAATCAAGCAATGACGGAACGCCCGGCTGCCATCGGCGGCCGGTCGACGGTCCACAACAGCATGGAATGGCATGGAGAACACGATGAGGATGCTGATTGTCACATCTCTGCTGGCCTTGTTTTCCGCTGGCCCCGCTTCGGCGGCATGCGATGCATTGGCACAGGTTGCCGATGCGACCAATGCAGGAGACGAGGCGCGAGCCAAGCAGATCGCTGGCGGCCAGACGCCGGGCTGCACGGCGGATGACAAGGCGATGATCAGCCGCGTGGCAGCGCTCGCGTCGTTCAACCGGATCGTCGGCGCCGTCGGGCAGGGCGCCAATCTGGCTGATTTCGAGCCGGAACTCGAAACGATCCGCACGAGCAATGCGGCACCCTGGCAGGTCTTCGACGCGCTGGGCGACATCAATCGCGACCGCCGGGACTATGAGGCCGCAGCGCGTTATTACCAGCTGGCGCTGGAGGACGCGTCGAACGAGGTGCTGACGCCCGGCTGGATGGCCCCGGACGCAAAATACATTGCCCGGCTCGATCGTATGGCGACCGAAATGCGACTGGCGGCGCCGCGGCCCGTGAAACTTGCTATGCGCGGTGCCTGCAAGATCAGTTATCGCGGCGTTTCGCTGAAGAAGAAATCGACACCGGTGCGCTACGTTTTCGGCACCGCAGAATTCACGCCGGAGGGGCTGGAATCGGCCAAGGACCTTTCCGAATGCCTCAAATCCGTGAAGCCGAAGGCGATTACGCTGATCGGTCATACGGACCCTATTGGAGGTGCCGAGGCCAACCGCGCGCTGTCACTGGAGCGTGCCGAGGCGTTGGGGCAATATCTCGCCGCCGAAGGCTATGCCGGAGAATGGAAAACGGTGGGCAAGGGCGAGGACGAGCCCTTCAAGGCGGACGATGCCAGCGCCTATGACGAGGAGACGTTGAACCAGATGCACCGGCGCGTCGAAGTCGATGTGGAGAACTGAGTGATGCTGCGTGGTTTGCTTCTTTCCCTCCTTATCTCCGCTGCGCCGCTCAGTGCCGCTTCGGCGAAAACCTATGCCCTGGTGGTCGGCGTCGATGCCTATCCCTATGAGGTGAGCCTTGATGGCGCGGTGAAGGATGCGACCGACGTCGAAGGCGCATTGCGGCGAGCCGGCACTGACGAGATGGCGACCTTTTTCGATGCGGCCGCGCGCAAGGACGATATTCGAGCTGCATGGACGGGCTTTGTCGACGCCGCTGGTGAGGGCGATACGATCATCTTCACCTATGCCGGCCACGGCGCGCAGATGCCGGAGCTCGTTGCCGGCGATGAGGCGGATGGCCTCGATGAATTTCTGCAGCTGCCCGGCTTTGACCGCAATCGTGCCGAGGAGACCGATCACGAGATCATCGTCGACAACGAGCTGAATGCCTGGTTTTCCGAAGCCGAGGCCAGGGGCGTGCATGTGCTATTCGTGTCCGACAGCTGCCATTCCGGCGGTATGAGCCGCGCCTTTTCCGGAAAGACGCGACTTGCCCAGGCGGTCACCGTCAAACTGCCGCCACCCTCTGAGGAAGCGGTTTCGGGAGCGCGGATCAAGGAAGCTCAATTCCGCCAGGTGACGGTGCTTGCTGCCTCGCTGGAAAGCCAGCCTTCGCCCGAAGTGATCATCGGCGGCGAAGCGCGCGGAGCCCTGAGCTGGAGTTTTGCCCGCGCGGTCGAGGGATCGGCGGATCGGAACCAGGATGGCCGTATCTCCCGGGTTGAACTGGAGGATTATGTCTTTGCCAATGTGAAGCACCAGTCCGAGGCCTTGCAGATCCCGAACTTCACGCCACAGGTGCCGCGCTCTGAGGACGAGGTGGTCATGCCGCTTACCCGCAGCGTAGCAGCAGCTGCCGATCCAAGTGCTCAGAAAACGAAAACTCATAAGCCTGTGAGAGAAACGGGCTGGGACGGTAAGCTGGCGCTGACGGTAAGCGGCTCGCAGATGGTCCCGGAAAATACCGGCGGCAGCGGCGTGCCCTACCGCTGGGATGCGGCGAGTGGCGTCTTCTATACGCCGAATGGGGACGTGGCCGGTGAGAACATCAACGAAGGCAATGTCCAGGTCGTCGTCAACAAGTTCATTCTGCTCGATTTTCTGAAAGCGATGGCGAGCCAGAACCCCGGCACGGTATCGTTGACGCCGCAAAAGGATATTTACGCGGCCGGTGACCGGTTGGCGTTCGACGCACCCGCCTCCGGATACAAGAACATGATCGTCTTCAACCTCGCCAATACCGGCGAAGTGCAATTGCTGGACGTGCAGGCGGAGGGGACTGAAAGCCACGAGTTCAAGCTGTCCGACTTGCAGGTCGTCGAACCTTTCGGCGCCGATCACCTCATCGTCCTTTCAACCAATGAGCCGATCGACGCCATTGGCGCTGCGCTGGCGAGCAAGAATGTCGATGCCTCGACGCTGCTGCAACTGCTCACGACGCGGATTGATGGTACCGATACGAGCGTCGCGATCCAGCCGCTCTATACCCGGGAAAAACTCTGATGGCCGCGCTACGAACTGTCGCAGGATTGCTCGGTGCATCATTGCTATTGGCGCAGTCGCCGGCGGCAAAGGCGGAGGATCGGGCGCTGCTGGTCGGCATCGGTACCTACGAAAACCTGCCGGAGGATATGTTCCTGCATGGGCCGAAGAACGACGTGAAGGCGATCGAGGCGCTGTTGACCGGCACGCTCTCCTTCAAGCCGGAAGCCATCCGCGTGTTGACCGACGACAAGGCCAGCCGCGAGGCGATCCTGTCCTCGGTCAATGATTGGCTGATTGCCGCAACAGCACCCGGCGACCGGATTTTTTTCTACTTTTCCGGGCATGGCCTGCAGGTGAAGGACGCCACCAAGGATGAAGAGGACGGGATGGACGAGGCGCTGTCCACCTACGACATCAAGGCCGGCGAAGTGGACTGGACGAATGTCATCCTCGACGACGATCTCGAGGCGCTGCTGGAAAAGATGAAGGGCAGGGCGGTTACGCTGGTGATTGACGCTTGCCATTCCGGCACCATCTCCCGCTCCCTGTCGGCCGAGCAGCTTTCGGGCATGAGCGGCGCGCGCTACCTGCCGCGTCCTTCCGCTAACCCATTGAAGAACAAGGTGACACGCGGCCTGCGGATCGATCTGGGTGTCGTCGACAAGCCGGCGGAACTGACGGCCGGCGGCGTCACCGCCTGGAGCGCGGCCGCCCCCTACCAGGTTGCCTGGGACGATGTGCGGTTGCCGATCGAAGACCGTCACGGCGTCTTTACGTCGGCTTACGTAGCCGGCTACAAACCTTCGGAATCGGATGGAAACGCCAACGGTCTGGTCAGCAATGCCGAGCTCTTCCAGTATGTGACGACAAAGTCCAAGGAATATTGTTCGGCCCAGGAAAACTGCGACAACCTCGATCCACAGTTGGAGAGCGTGCCCGATGCGCTCGGCACGAGTGTTGCCAAGCCGGAACCCTACAAGACGGAACAAACCGCAACGACAACAGACCAGCAACAGGGCAAACCGGAACCGGTTTACCAGCAGGCGAAGGTCGATGCAGGGACAACATCCGCTTACGTCGATGCAAATCCCGTGGCAGCCATAGGCGACATTGTCGGCAAGGCGGATACGGGCGATGTGACGGTGACACTTGATACCGGTCCCGCGCTGAAAAAGGGCCAGCCCTTCAAGATTTCCATCACCAGCAAGTATGACGGCCGTCTGGTGTTGCTCGACGTGAACGGCGAGGGTGTCGCGACGCAGATTTTCCCGAATGAGATGGCGCAGAAAATAACGCCGCTTTCGGCGGGCTCGACACTGACCATCCCGGACGACTATTACGGCTTCGATTTCGAGGCGGATGGCAGCGGCGAGAATATGCTGGTAGCCATTGTCGTCAGCGACGATCTCGATTTGAGGGATGTCGCGCCAGCGGCGCAGGGACTGAATACCGAACTCGACGCGCGAAAAAGGCTGAGCGAGATCGTCGCCAAGCTGCAGAAGACATGGACGGGGGATGCCGAAAATCGCGGTTTGCGATGGTCGCTGGGAACGCTGAAATACACGATAGAATAGGGCCGAATGCCCTCAGAAGCCAGAAAGCCCGCGACGGTCGTCGCGGGCTTTCTGCTATGGCGCTGTTGGAGTGCGACAGATCTAGTGCAGGATCTGGCTGAGGAACAGCTTGGTACGCTCGTGCTGCGGATTGTCGAAGAACTCGGCCGGCGAATTCTGTTCGACGATCTGGCCCTGGTCCATGAAGATCACGCGATTGGCGACCTGGCGGGCGAAACCCATTTCGTGGGTGACGCACAGCATGGTCATGCCTTCTTCGGCGAGACCGACCATGGTGTCGAGCACTTCCTTGATCATTTCCGGGTCGAGCGCCGAGGTCGGCTCATCGAACAACATGACGCGCGGATTCATGCACAGCGAGCGGGCGATCGCCACGCGCTGCTGCTGACCACCGGAGAGCTGGCCCGGATATTTGTTGGCCTGCTCCGGGATCTTGACGCGCTTCAGGAAGTGCATGGCGACTTCTTCCGCCTGCTTCTTCGGCATCTTGCGCACCCAGATCGGCGCCAGCGTGCAATTTTCCAGGATCGTCAGATGCGGGAAGAGGTTGAAGTGCTGGAACACCATGCCGACTTCGCGGCGCACTTCGTCGATCTTCTTCAGGTCGTTGGTGAGCTCGATTCCATCGACGACGATCTTGCCCTTCTGGTGCTCTTCCAGCCGGTTGATGCAACGGATCATCGTCGATTTACCGGAGCCCGACGGGCCTGCAATGACGATGCGCTCGCCGCGCATGACCTTCAGGTTGATGTCGCGCAGAACGTGGAAGTCCCCGTACCACTTGTTCATGCCGACGATTTCAATGGCGACGTCCGTGGACGAGACTGTCAGTTTTGATGCCAGAGCTTCATTTGCCATGACGTTTTCCCCTCAATTGTTATCTTTTGTGGCCCTTGTCGAGCCTTCTTTCCATGAACCCTGAATAGCGTGACATGCCGAAGCAGAAAAGCCAGAAAGTAAAACCGGCGAAGATCAGGCCGGTCAGCGGCGTCACAGGCGAAGCCCAGTTTGCGTCCGAGAAGTTCTGACGAACGATCCCGAGCAGGTCGAACATCGAGATGATGGAGACAAGCGACGTATCCTTGAACATGCCGATGAAGGTGTTGACGATCCCTGGGATAACCAGTTTCAGTGCCTGTGGCAGGATGATGAGACGCATTTTCTGCCAATAACCGAGACCGAGTGAATCGGCTCCTTCGAACTGGCCTTTCGGGATAGCCTGGAGACCACCGCGCACCACTTCGGCCATATAGGCGGAAGCAAAGAACGACACCCCGATCAGGGCACGCAAAAACTTGTCGACGGTCATTCCCGGCGGCATGAACAGAGGCAGCATGACGCTTGCCATGAAAAGCACGGTGATCAGCGGAATGCCGCGAACGATTTCGATGAAGATGGTGCAAATCATTCGGATGACCGGCATTTTCGACCGTCGTCCAAGCGCCAGGATAATTCCGAATGGAAGAGAAACGACGATGCCGACGAAGGATAGGATGAGGGTCACCATCAGGCCGCCCCAGAGCGCCGTCTCGACATATTCCAGCCCGAAAACCCCGCCGATCAGCAGGAAGTAGGAAACCACGGGCAGGACGCCGAAAAGCAGGACTGCGTTGATTCCCTTGTAGGGAATCTTCGGAATCAGCATCGGCACGAGCAGTAGCACGAAGAGGATGCCGACCAGCATCGGTCGCCAGCGCTCATCGACCGGATAGCGGCCATAAATGAACTGGTCGAACTTCGCTCCGACGAACGCCCAGCAGGCGCCGCTCCAGCCTTCCGGCTGCGAACCGCCCTGGGAGACCGTGGCGCAGACGCCGCGGCCTCCGCCCGTCCAGGCGGCGTCGATGAACAGCCAGCGGATTACCGGCGGCAGGAACCAAGCCAGAAGCAGGAGGGCAACGATCGTCAACACCGTGTCCTTCGGCGTGGCGAACAGGTTTTTGCGGAACCAGGCAATCCAGCCTTTTTCAAGCAACGGTGGAGTCGTGGGTGCGATCAGCTCGCTCCGGACGAAGTTGGCTTGTTGCGCGCTCATCGGCTTATCTCTCCACCAGTGCCATCTTGGCGTTGAACCAGTTCATGAACAGCGATGTCGAAAGGCTGAGCGTGAGATAGACGACGAGCCAGATGCTGACGACCTCGACCGACTGACCCGTCTGGTTGAGGATCGTGCCGCCGATGGCGACGAGATCGGCGTAACCGACCGCAATGGCCAGCGACGAGTTTTTCGTCAGGTTGAGATATTGGCTGGTCAGCGGTGGAATGATGATCCGCATCGCCTGCGGCACGACGACCAGGCGAGTGGTCAGGCCTGGCCGAATGCCGAGCGCATGCGCCGCCTCAGACTGGCCATGACTGACGCCGCGGATACCGGCGCGAACGATTTCCGCGATGAAGGCCGCGGTGTAGAATGACAGGGCTAGGAACAGCGACAGGAATTCCGGCCCGACGACCGATCCGCCCGTCAGGTTGAATTTTCCGGCGATCGGAACGTCGAACGAGATCGGCATGCCGGTGACCAGGAAGGTCAGAAGCGGTAGGCCGATCACCGTGCCGAGCACAAACCAAAGGACCGGCGGGCGCTTGCCTGTCTCCATCTGCTTTTTGTTTGCATATCGCGCAAAGACAATGCTCGCTATGACCGCTATGACCAGAGCGTAGAAGGTATACTGCGCACTGCTGTCGAAAACGGGGCGGGGAAAGGCAAGACCGCGATTGTTGACATACATGTTGAGCGGCAGCGCCAGCGATTCACGCGGCTGCGGCAAGACGGCGAGAACGCCGGAATACCAGAAGAAGATGACGAGTAGCGGCGGAATGTTGCGGAAAACCTCTACATAGACCATCGACAGCTTCGCGATCAGCCAGTTCTTCGACAATCGGCCGATGCCGACCAGAAAACCGATGATCGTCGCCGTGAAGATGCCGGTTACGGCGACAAGCAACGTATTGAAGAATCCGACGACCAGCGCACGTCCATAGGTCGAATCGCTAGTGTAGGCGATCAGCGACTGGCCGACGTCGAAGCCCGCGCGTCCGCCCAGAAAACCGTAACCGGAGGCGATATTGGCGCGCTTTAGATTCTCAATGGTGTTTTGAGTGATCCAAATGACGGCGATTGCCAGGACAAGAATCGTGATTGCCTGGTAAAGGTAGCCCCGAACTTTGGGGTCGTTCAGAAATGAGCTTGTTTGCCGGTTTTTGCCGGGCGGAATCGTGACGTCCACTGTCATTCAGAGCCTCTTTATCCCCTATTCGCCCTGTTGCGAGCGATTCTTATTATTGGGAAGAGAAGGCGGCCGGAGCCGCTTTCTCAAGTCGTCAAACCGTCTTAGCGGACCGGCGGTGCGTACTGGATGCCGCCCTTGCTCCACAGGGCGTTCAAGCCGCGCTGGATCTTCAGCGGGCTGCCGCCACCGATGTTGCGCTCAAAGACCTCGCCGTAGTTGCCCACGCCCTTGATGACCTTCACGGCCCAGTCGTTTTCGAGGCCGAGATCGGTACCGATCTTGGTATCGGCTTCAACGCCGAGGAAGCGCTGGATGTCCGGGTTCTGGGACTTCTTCATTTCCTCAACATTGGCCTGGGTGATGCCGAAATCTTCAGCGTTGATCAGGGCGTAGTGCACCCAGCTGACAATGTCGAACCACTGGTCGTCGCCCTGACGAACAGCGGGGCCGAGCGGCTCCTTCGAGATGATCTCGGGCAGAACGATGTGATCGTCCGGCGCCGAAAGGATCAGGCGGGTCGCGTAGAGACCGGACTGGTCTGTCGTGTAGACGTCGCAGCGGCCCGCGTCATAGGCGGCGTTCACCTCATCGAGTTTCTCGAAGACGACCGGATTGTACTGCAGGTTGTTGGTCTTGAAGTAGTCGGCGAGGTTTAGCTCGGTCGTCGTGCCCGTCTGGACGCAGACAGCGGCGCCGGAAAGTTCGAGCGCCGATTTCACGTTGAGGCTCTTGCGGACCATGAAGCCCTGGCCGTCATAGTAGTTGACGGGGCGGAAGTTGAAGCCGAGCGCGGTATCGCGGTTGATGGTCCAGGTCGTGTTGCGGGCAAGCACATCGACTTCGCCCGACTGAAGCGCGGGGAAACGGTCCTTGGCGGAGGTCGGCGTGTATTTCACCTTCGTGACGTCGCCAAAAATGGCAGCGGCGATCGCCTTGCAATAGTCGACGTCGAAGCCAGCCCAGTTGCCCTGCGCGTCCGGCGCCGCGAAGCCTGCAAGCCCGCTGTTGACGCCGCACTGCAGGAAGCCCTTTGCCTTGACGTCGCCAAGCGTCGACGCAGACGCGGCCTGGGCGCCAATCCCCATGACGGCAGCGCCGACAAGCGCTGTCAGAATTCTTTTTGCCATTTTTAGAACCTTTTTCTGTTGTCTTTGTTCTTGTCCACACCCGCTGCTCGCGGTCGAGCGCAAAGCACGGCCCCCGCCACCCTCCTGGCGCGAGTTCTCTATCTCATTCCCAAAACCGCGCAGGGTCAAGACACGTTGCCGTTTTTCTGGGTTACACGCATAGAATCGTTGAGAAAGCCGAGTGTTTGGGCAGTTTTTAGCTGTTGAAAGCAGTTTTTTGTATAAAAAACCGCCAGAATCGAAATTTTCGTCAATTGGATAGCCCGTTGGCCTTGGAGTCTCTTGACCCATCCGGAGAGCGGGCCGACAAGTGCGGCAACACGATAGACCTCAGACGGATTCTCCCATGAACGACAAGAAGAGTTTTCTCGCTGACGCGGGGCCAAACACCCGGCTTGCCCATATCGGCAACGATCCAATGGACTACCATGGCTTTGTAAATCCGCCCGTGGTGCATGCCTCAACTGTGCTGTTTCCCAACGCAAAGACCATGGAGACCCGGGCGCAGAAATACACCTATGGCACGCGCGGGACGCCGACCACGGACGCATTATGCGAGGCGATCGACGAACTGGAAGGCTCGGCCGGCACCATCCTCGTTCCGTCTGGGCTTGCTGCCGTCACGGTTCCGTTCCTGACCTTCCTGTCGCCCGGCGATCATGCGCTGATCGTTGATTCGGTCTATTTCCCGACCCGGCATTTCTGCGACACGATGCTGAAAAGGCTTGGGGTCAGCGTCGAATACTACGATCCGATGATCGGCGCCGGCATCGAAAGCCTGATCAGGCCGAACACCAAGCTCGTGCACACGGAAGCGCCGGGCTCCAACACGTTCGAAATGCAGGATATCAGCGCGATTGCGGCCGTCGCCCATCGTCATGGCTGCGTCGTGACCATGGACAACACGTGGGCGACGCCACTTTATTTCAAGCCGCTCGACCACGGCGTCGATATCTCGATCCATGCGTCGACCAAATATCCTTCCGGTCATTCCGATATCCTGCTTGGCACCGTATCGGCCAATGCCGCCCATTGGGAGCAGCTCAAGGAAGCCAATATCACGCTCGGCATCTGCGCCTCTCCTGATGACAGCTACCAGATCCTGCGCGGCCTGCGCACCATGGGTGTTCGTCTCGACAGGCATCAGGAAAGCGCGCTGAACATCGCCCGCTGGCTCGAAGAGCGCGAGGACGTTGCGCGCGTTCTGCATCCGGCGCTGCCGAGTTTCCCGGGTCACGAACTCTGGGAGCGGGATTTTACCGGCTCCAGCGGTATCTTCTCCTTCGTCCTCAAGGCCGGGAGCCAGGAGCGGTTCAAGCCGAAGGCGCATGCCTTCCTCGACGCCCTGTCACTGTTCGGGCTTGGTTATTCCTGGGGCGGCTTCGAAAGCCTTGCTCTCCATGTCGGACTTTCCGACCGCAAGATCTGCACGGCGCCGAGCGAAGGCCCGGTTCTTCGGCTGCAGATCGGGCTGGAGGATGTGGCGGACATCCGCAAGGATATCGAGGCTGGTCTCGCAGCGGCAAAAGCCGTCTGATCTTCAGTCGCATGGCTCGTAGCCATAGAGCCAGTCGAAATCGGCGGCCAGGCTTTCCGGCCGCCGTATCGACAGAACCAGATCACGCCCGAGCCTGACCGGACCGCGGGCGTGATAGGCGAAGCGATTGAACGTGCCACGCGAACGCACCCGGGCTATACGGCGCTTCCGGTGATCGGCGAAAGCGGCGAGGGGCTGTCCCCCTTTGACAAAGGTTGCAAGCTCGAAGGCGTCTTCGATGGCCATCGCAGCGCCTTGGGCGGCAAACGGCATCATCGCATGGGCAGCATCACCGATCAGAACGGTTTCCTCGCCTTGATGCCAGACACCCTCGCTGACCTCGTAAAGCGGCCAGATCGTCGGCTGTGTCGCATTCCGCAGCATGTCGACAATCTCGGGATGCCAGCCGGAAAAAGCGGCCAGCAGCTGTTTTCGCGCCTCGCCATGGGGCAGGGTGCGATCCGGCGTTTCCTTCGGATCGTGTCCGCCGGCGATCGCAACCACATTGAAGCTGCGTAGCCGTGGCAAGGGATAGATGACGAGGTGCGCACCTCCGGCGAGAAACGCGGATACTTTCCTTGCATCGAACATGGCGGGTGCACGTGCCTCATCGAGCGTCAACCGCCAGGCGACGTTTCCGGAAAACTGTGCTTTTCCAGCCCCCTGGATGCGGTTCCTAACCTTGGACCAGACGCCGTCGGCGCCGACAACGAGGCCGGGTTCTTTGCCTATGACTCCTGTCAGAGAATCGCGTGATGCGTCATCGATCCGCGCGCCGAGATGCAGGCGGCACAATGGCTCGGCTTCGACAGCGGCAAGCAGAACCTTCTGAAGGTCGGCCCTATGCAGGACGCCGTAGGGGGATTTCCAGCGGTCCCGTGCGAAGGGTCCTGACGGGACAGAAGCGATCGGACGAAGAGAGGACCCGCTGACAAGGCAGATTGCTGCCGGTTCGCTCCAGACCTGTTCCAGCTGCAGGGCGAGACCGAGTTTCGCTAGAACGCGGGTGGCGTTGGGGGAGAGTTGCAATCCGGCGCCCGTTTCGCTCAGGACCGAAGTCTGCTCGAGGACATCGCTGGCGATGCCCTTGCGCGCAAAACACAAGGCTGCCGTGAGACCTGCGATGCCGGCTCCGACGATCGCGACAGGCTCGCATTGTGTCATGGACGAAACTTTCGCCGGGTGGGCTCAGGCGGCCTTCGCATTGAAGGTGCAGCCGTCCGGCACCGTCTGGTCCGCGTGAAGCCTGGAATTGTAGCGATAGAGCGTCGAACAGTAGGAGCAGACCTTCTCGTTGTCGTCGCCCATGTCGATATAGATGTGAGGATGGTCAAAGGGCGCGGAGGCGCCTGTGCACATGAATTCCTTCACGCCGATCTCGATTACTGCGTGGCCGCCGTCGTTCTGAAAGTGAGGGATACCGTGCCCGGCCATGTCGTGCTCCACTTGCGTCGTCTGGAAGAATAGTCGAATTCGGCGGCACCATAGAAAGCTTTGCGCAAAAAGTGTAGCGGCAAAGATGCCGCGGCCGCGCGTTTTTTGCCGTGCCGGGGGTTTTCCCCATCGAGCCGCTATCATAGGTTCGGCGAAAAACAGGACGTTCCCATGGATTTGAATCCCCCGCCTTTTTCGACATTTTCCCATGACGGGCTGACGATTGCCTATTTCGACGAGGGCGACCCGTCGGGCGATCCGATCCTGTTGATCCACGGTTTCGCGTCCAGCGCCAATGTGAACTGGGTCTTTCCGGGTTGGCTGAAGACGCTCGGCGATGCCGGATATCGGGTGATCGCACTCGACAATCGCGGCCATGGCGCCAGCGACAAGCCCCATGATCCGACCGTCTACCATCCACCGGCAATGGCCGGCGATGCGATCGCGCTTCTCGACCATCTCGGCATCGCCGAGGCGCACGTGATGGGCTACTCCATGGGCGCCCGCATCTCCGCCTTTCTGACGCTCGCCAATCCCCATCGTGTCCGCTCCCTCATACTCGGCGGTCTCGGTATCGGCATGGTGACCGGGGTCGGAGAATGGGATCCGATCGCCGACGCTCTCACTGCGCCGTCCCTCGATGCGGTGACCCATGATCGCGGCCGTATGTTCCGCGCCTTTGCCGACCAGACGAAAAGCGACCGCCAGGCACTTGCGGCCTGCATCTCGACCTCCCGCGACCTTCTTTCCGTCGAGGACGTGGGGCGGATCGACGTGCCGGTGCTCGTTGCCGTGGGCACGAAAGACGATATCGCCGGCTCGCCGCAAGAGCTTGCGACGCTCATACCGCACGCGCTGGCCCTGGATATTCCCGGCCGGGATCACATGCTTGCCGTCGGCGACCGGGTCTTCAAGAAGGCCGCGCTCGAGTTTTTGGCGAGGGTCGGGCAGGTGTGAAGCATCCGGAGCGTTTTAGCGCTCATTTTCGGAGCAGCCATTTATATCCGGTTCGATTTGGCCTATATCTGGTCGGACGACGGACTACGAAGGAGAGCGGCGATGGTCGCCAGAACTGACATACGCCCGACCGAGACCGTGAAGATCATGGACCCGATCTGGGACAGCCTGCAGGAGGAGGCGCGCGCCGCCGCCCAGCAGGATCCGTTGCTTGCGGCATTTCTCTATTCGACCATCATCAACCAGCATTCCCTGGAAGACAGCGTCATCTATCGCATCTGCGAGCGCCTCGATCACCCCGATCTCCAGGCCAACCTTCTGCGCCAGACCTTCGCCGAGATGCTGGAGGACTGGCCGGAATGGGGCGCCATCCTGCGCGTCGATATCCAGGCTGTCTACGACCGTGACCCGGCCTGCACGCGGTTCCTGGAGGCAATCCTCTATTTCAAGGGCTTCCATGCAATCCAGACCCACCGGCTGGCGCACTGGCTGCTGAACCGCGGCCGCCGCGATTTCGCCCTCTACCTGCAAAGCCGGTCGTCCTCGGTCTTCCAAACGGACATCAATCCGGCGGCGCGCATCGGCAAGGGCATCTTCCTCGATCACGCAACGGGCCTTGTGGTCGGCGAGACGGCGGTGGTCGGTGACAATGTCTCGATCCTGCATGGCGTCACGCTTGGTGGCACTGGCAAAGAGGGCAGCGATCGACATCCGAAGATCGGCAATGGCGTGCTGATCGGCGCCGGTGCCAAAATCCTCGGCAATATTCACATCGGCAATTGCTCGCGTGTCGCAGCAGGCTCCGTCGTGCTCAAGGAGGTTCCGGCGAAAACCACTGTAGCCGGTGTTCCGGCGCGCGTCGTCGGAGAAGCAGGCTGCTCCGAGCCGTCGCGCTCCATGGACCAGTTGCTCGTTTCCTTCGAGATCTGATTTGCAGCGATTTGTCGGCTGGCGGGGGAGACAAGGGGTTTACACCGCTTGAGGCCCCGTGCAAGAAGCGGCGCAAATCAAACCCGCCATGGAGAAAAGACTTGAAGCCCGAAGAAATCAGAAAGCTCGAAGCCTATTTCAAGCGCACTTTCAACCAGTCGATGGTCATCAAGGCGCGTCCGAAGAAGGACGAGTCGGCCGAAGTTTACCTCGGCGATGAGTTTCTGGGCGTTGTCTTCCGCGATGAGGAAGACGGCGAGCTGTCCTACAATTTTTCGATGGCCATTCTCGACATCGACCTCTAATCGCTCGTTACAGTTGAGTTCATCCTTTTTGACCCGGCCCTAATGTTCAGGCCGGGTTTTTTCGTAAAGTCATACTTTGGTTTATTCTTTTATTTATTTTTCCGCAGAAAGTGCTCCATTTTCGCTGTTTTTCATCAAGCTGTTGCAATGACAGTGTTTTATTGCGCTGCACGTATACATTGACTTTATTGTGCAGTGCACATAAAGTGGTATCGTTGCAAGGCGTCAAAAAGAGGAGCAGCCTGATGTTCAATTTCGAAGATGCAAACAAGAAAAGCAAAGAAACGATGGATACGATTTTGAAGAGCTATGCAGCGTTGACAAAGGCTTTTCAGGCGATCGCCACCGAAGCCGCAGACTATTCGAAGAAGGCGTTTGAAGACAGCGTTGCTCACATCGAAAAGATCAGCACCGTCAAGAGCGTCGAAGCTGCTTTCGAGCTGCAGACCAGCTACGTCAAGTCTGCTTATGAAGGCTATATCGCCGAAGCCACGAAAATCGGCGAAATGTACGCCGATCTCGCCAAGGACGCCTACAAGCCGTACGAAGCACCGGTCGCCAAGGCCACGGCTGCCGTCAAGTCGGCTACCGCTGCCGCTGCGTAAGGCTTCCGCGTCACAAATCTATTGCTGAAAAACCGGCCGCGCATCCCGCGGCCGGTTTTTTGTTGTCTGCATGGGATCTCAACGATTGGCAGTCCAAGAAAGTTGGTCAATCTTGTGCTCCATGACGCAAATATGATTGCAGTGCAGGAGAACAGCCTTAAAATCCGGAAAAGAACCACTAGATTATGTGTCACGAACAGGCTGTGAATACCTCCCAAGCATTTGCGGCCGGACAAGGGAATGAAGTAGAATGATCGCCATGCCGGTCTGGATGCAAAAAGACAGCGACGGGGATGGGGGCAATGCCAATCGCGGCACGTCCGTCATCACTCGGACAAAGCCGAAGACCAAGAAGCCGAGCCTGTACCGCGTACTGCTTTTGAACGACGACTACACGCCCATGGAATTTGTGATCCATATTCTGGAGCGGTTTTTCCAGAAGGATCGCGAGGCGGCAACACTGATCATGCTGCACGTTCACAATCACGGCGTGGGTGAATGCGGTGTATTCACCTACGAAGTTGCCGAAACCAAAGTGACGCAAGTGATGGATTTCGCCCGCCAGCATCAGCACCCGCTGCAATGCGTCATGGAAAAGAAATGAGGAACTGACGTGCCAACATTTTCAACCAGCCTTGAAAAGGCGCTGCACCAGGCTCTGACGCTGGCCAATGAGCGCCATCACGAATATGCCACGCTGGAGCATCTGCTGCTGGCACTGATCGACGATGCCGATGCGTCGGCGGTCATGGGCGCGTGCAACGTCAATCTCGACAGCCTTCGCAAGACCGTGTCCGACTATGTCGACAATGAACTCGGCAACCTGGTCACGGGTTACGACGAGGACTCCAAACCGACGGCGGGCTTTCAGCGCGTTATCCAGCGGGCAGTCATTCACGTTCAATCGTCGGGTCGCGAGGAGGTGACGGGGGCCAACGTGCTCGTTGCCATCTTCGCCGAACGCGAGAGCCATGCTGCCTATTTCCTGCAGGAGCAGGAAATGACCCGCTACGACGCGGTCAATTTCATCTCGCACGGCATCGGCAAGCGGCCCGGCTCGTCAGAGACACGTACCCCGCGCGGCGCCGACGAGTCGGAATCCGAACAGAAACCTTCGCGCGAGCAGGACGAGGGCGGCCCTAAGAAGCAGCAGGATGCGCTGACCGCCTATTGTATCAACCTCAATGAGAAGGCCAAGGGCGGCAAGATCGACCCGCTGATCGGTCGCCACTCGGAGGTCAATCGCACGATCCAGATCTTGTGCCGCCGTTCGAAGAACAACCCGCTCTACGTCGGCGATCCCGGCGTCGGCAAGACGGCGATCGCCGAAGGGCTCGCCAAGCGCATCGTCGAGAAGAAGGTGCCGGAAGCGTTGCAGGACGCGACGATCTTCTCGCTCGACATGGGCACGCTCTTGGCTGGCACGCGCTATCGCGGCGACTTCGAAGAGCGCCTGAAGCAGGTCGTCAAGGAACTGGAAGACTATCCGGGCGCTGTCCTGTTCATCGACGAGATTCACACGGTGATCGGCGCCGGGGCGACCTCGGGCGGCGCCATGGATGCGTCCAACCTGTTGAAGCCGGCTCTGTCCTCCGGGGCGATCCGCTGCATCGGCTCGACCACCTACAAGGAATATCGCCAGTTCTTCGAGAAGGACCGGGCACTTGTTCGCCGTTTCCAGAAGATCGACGTCAACGAGCCGACGATCAACGATACCATCGAAATCATGAAGGGCCTGAAGCCCTACTTCGAGGATTATCACAAGCTGAAATACTCGAACGAGGCGATCAAGTCTGCCGTCGAGCTTTCGGCCCGCTACATCAACGACCGCAAGCTGCCGGACAAGGCGATCGACGTGATCGACGAGACTGGTGCCGCCCAGATGTTGCTGCCGCAGAACAAGCGGCGCAAGCTGATCACCGAGAAGGAGATCGAAGCGACGATCGCGACGATGGCCCGTATTCCGCCGAAGACCGTTTCCAAGGATGACGAGACCGTTCTCGCCAATCTGGAAAAGGAACTGCGCTCGGTCGTTTACGGTCAGGACCTGGCGATCGAAGCTTTGGCGTCGGCGATCAAACTGGCGCGCGCCGGCCTTCGTGAACCGAACAAGCCGATCGGCTCCTATGTCTTCTCCGGTCCGACCGGCGTCGGCAAGACGGAAGTCGCCAAGCAGCTCGCAGTCTCGCTCGGCGTCGAACTGATCCGCTTCGACATGTCGGAATACATGGAGCGCCATACGGTCTCGCGCCTGCTTGGAGCGCCTCCCGGCTATGTCGGCTTCGACCAGGGTGGCCTTTTGACCGACAGCATCGACCAGCACCCGCATTCGGTGCTGCTGCTCGACGAAATCGAGAAGGCCCATCCGGATCTGTTCAATATCCTGCTGCAGGTCATGGATCATGGCTCGTTGACGGATCACAACGGCAAGAAGATCGACTTCCGTAACGTCATCCTGATCATGACGACGAATGCCGGCGCGTCCGACATGGCCAAGGCCGCGATCGGCTTCGGTTCCTCGAAGCGCGAAGGCGAGGACGTCGAGGCGCTGAACCGGCTGTTCACGCCGGAATTCCGCAATCGTCTCGATGCGGTGATCCCGTTCGGCTCGCTGCCGACGCCGGTCATCCACCAGGTGGTGCAGAAGTTCGTCATGCAGCTTGAGACGCAGCTTGCCGAACGCAATGTTACCTTCGATCTGCACCAGGATGCGATCGCCTGGCTCGCCGACAAGGGCTATGATGAAAAAATGGGTGCACGGCCACTGGCGCGTGTCATTCAGGAAAGTGTCAAGAAGCCGCTGGCCGACGAAATCCTCTTCGGCAAGCTGAAGAAGGGCGGTGTCGTCAAGGTAACTGTTGGTATCAAGGCCGATGGCACCAAGGGTCTGATCCTCGATTCGGTGCCGGAAACAGCGCGGATCAAGCCGAAAGCCGAGGTCGTCGCACCGGTACGGAAGTCTTCCAAGGCGGCCAAGCCGAAGGAAATGGAAACCGTTGGAGCGGAACCGGACGACGGCGCGAAGCCGAAGAAAGCTGCGAAAGCCGCCGTCAAGACCGAGGAGCCGGCAAGCACCATCGCTGCTGAAGCGCCCCGCAAGGGACGCACGGTACCGAAGGTGCCGCGCAAGAAGTAAGCGCCTCCAACATAGAGACACAGTGCCGGGCGGAATGGTCCGGCACTGTTTTTTTGTGGCATGAACCAACGGATGTTTTAATGGATCGTGGTGAGATGGCCGGCTCTGCGCGGCATTGGTTCCTGACCGGCATGATGGGCATTTTCAGCCTGCCGGCGATCATCCTGATGCTGTCCTTTGTCGGCTTCTGCGCCTTTACCGCGCAGGCCGGCATTCCGGTCGAGCAGGTGGTGTTCATGACCGGCGCCGTTTGGGCGCTGCCCGCCAAGGTCATCCTCGTTACGTCGATCCTCGGTGGCGCCAACGTCTTGACAGCCTTTATAGCGGTAACACTGTCCTCCATCCGGCTGATGCCGATGGTGGCAGCTCTCGTGCCGGAAATCCGCACGGAGAAGACGCCGACCTGGCTTTTGCTGTTCCTCTCGCATTTCGTGGCGATCACCGCCTGGGTGTTTGCGATGGAGCGGGTGCAATCGGTGCCGCGCGAGCGGCGGATCGTCTTTTTTGCCGGGTTCGGCATCACGCTCGTGCTTGCCAACATGGTGCTGGTGGCCGTCGTCTACCGCTTCGTGGCGGAGTTTCCACCGCTTGTCGCCGGTTGCCTATTCTTCCTGACACCCGTCTATTTTCTTGCGTCGATCTGGAGTTCGGCGCGCCATCCGGTGATCTATGTGGCGCTCGCCGTCGGCCTTATCGCCGGTCCGGTCTTCTACTGGCTCGCACCGGAGTTCGACATCCTGCTGGCAGGCGTCGGCGGCGGGACGGCCGCCTGGCTCGCTGAGCGCAGTTGGCGTCAACGCAAGGAGGCGCGCGCATGACCGTGCTTGAAGGCTGGTGGGCTTACGTCTTCATCGCGATCGCAGGCTGGCTCGCGACGGATATCTGGCGCTGGCTGGGTGTCGTGGCGGGCAATCGGCTGCGGGAGGATTCCGAAGCATTGAACTGGGTGAGGGCGGTTGCGACGGCGCTGGTGGCGGCTGTCATCGCAAAGCTCATTCTTTACCCGACCGGCGTGCTTGAACAGTCGCCGCTCTGGCTCCGTCTCGGGGCGGTCGCGGCGGGCGCCGTGGCCTTTTTCATCACGAGACAGAAACCCGCGATCGGCATCGCCACGGCCATCGCGGTCCTGGCCGTGGGATTGTACGCGCTGGGATTCTGAGAAGCCTCAGCCTGCAAGCGCTTCCTTGATTTTCGTAGCATTTGCCGCAAGAACCGCACCATCTTCCATCTTGCCGGAATGCGGCCGCAACGGCACGCCCTCGCGACGAGGAATGACGTGGAAATGCAGGTGGAACACCGATTGACCTGCAGGCGCCTCATTGAACTGCATGATCGTCACGCCGTCGGCATCGAAGGCCGCCTGCGCTGCGATCGCGATTTTCTGGACGATCGCAATCAAGGGACCAAGTGTTGCGGGATCGGCATCGAGAATATTGCGCGATGCCGTCTTCGGGATGACCAGGACGTGGCCTTCCGCCTGTGGCATGACATCCATGATGACGAGGGTGTTGTCGTCTTCGTAGACCTTCTGCGCGGGAATTTCGCCGCGCAGGATCTTGCCGAAGATATTGTTGCTGTCATAGGCGCCGCTGCTCATCTTGAGTCTTTCCTCCTGGTGTCTTGTCAAAAGCGTAGCTTGTTCAGTCGTCCATTTCTTGCCGTGCACCTTTGCGGAACGGGCTGTGATCGGCAAGGATGTCGCCGATCTGCTCGACCTCCCGCCGCTCGCGTTCGAGATAATCCGCGACAGCGCGCTTCAATCCCGGATGTGCAATGAAATGCGCCGAATGGGTCGTCACCGGCAGGTAGCCGCGTGCCAGCTTGTGTTCGCCTTGGGCGCCGGCCTCTACACGCTTCAGCCCCTTTGAAAGCGCGAAATCGATCGCCTGATGATAGCAGACCTCGAAGTGCAGGAAGGGATGGTCTTCGACGGCGCCCCAGTGGCGGCCATAAAGCGCGTCGCTGCCGATGAAATTGATGGCGCCGGCTATATAGCGGCCGTTGCGCTTGGCCATGACCAGCAGGATGTCGTCCGCCATCCGCTCGCCGATCAGCGAATAGAATTTGCGGGTAAGATAGGGGCGGCCCCATTTGCGGCTACCGGTATCCATGTAGAAGGCGAAGAACTGGTCCCAGACGCTTTCGGTCAGATCCCTGCCGATCAGCCAGTCGATGCTGATGCCGTGCTCGAGCGCCGTCCGGCGCTCCTTCTTGAGCGCCTTGCGTTTCCGGGAAGCGAGTGTTTCCAGGAAATCGTTGTGGGATGTGTAGCCGTCGTTGAGGAAATGGAACTGCTGGTCAGTTCGGTGCAGGAAGCCGGCGCTCTCGAATATCGGCATTTCCTCTTCCGGCACGAAGGTCACGTGCGCAGACGACGCCTTGTGACGGCGCGCCAGTTCCTGCAGTCCGGCCGCGAGTGACTCGCGAACTGCGCCCGTATCGGCATCCGTCGCACTCAAAAGCCGCGGACCGGTCGCCGGCGTGAAGGGTACCGAGCATTGCAATTTTGGATAATAGCGTCCGCCGGCCCGCTCAAGCGCATCGGCCCAGCCATGATCGAACACATATTCGCCCTGGCTGTGGTTTTTCAGATAGCAGACGAGGCCGCCTGTGAGGCTGCCGTCACTCGCCTCCATCAACAGGTGCTGGCCAAGCCAGCCGGTATCCGCGGTCGCTGAGCCGGATTCCTCCAGTGCCGAGAGATAGGCATGGGAAATGAATGGATTGTACGGACCGCCGGGCTGTCCTTTGGTGGCCCCGGACAATCCGTCCCATCTGTCCCGCGAAATATCCTGAAAGGAGGTTTCGATGCGGATTTTCACTTCGCCTGTCATTCTCTAAGCAGTGAGCCTTTCCTTTGGATCAAAGCCCTCGAACGTCATCTGATCCGCATGGTTGAACGTGTGATCGGCGCCAGCCCGATCCCTGACAGTCCAGGTCAGAATCGGTCGGCCAAGGGAGCGTTCCTTGGTGATGAACGAATTTGGCAAATCTCCATAGAAATAGGAAATAAAATCAAGACCAAGCTGCATCGCTTCTTCGTGAATGAAGAAGGACTCCGGCTGATTGCCACCCGCCGTCAGTCCCAGCGGGTAGGGTGGGTCGAGGGCCTTGAGATCCTTCAGCAGCCAATGGTCGAAGCTCATCAGGGCAACATGGCCTTCGTAGCCTTCCAACGTCTCCAGCACTGCGTCGGCAAAGCCCTCGTCGTCACCCTTGCGGCCCTTGAGTTCAAGGATCAGCGGCACACGTCCCTTTACCAGCCTCAGAAGTTGGCCGAGCGTCGGCACTTTGTCGGCCGTGCCGCCGATGGCGACCAGTCCAAGTTCGCCGGCGGTCTTTTCGCGGATGTCGCCCTTGATGCCGCACAGGCGCTGCATGTCGTCATCATGGAAAATAACGGGCACGCTGTCTGCCGTGTATTGCAGGTCGCATTCGATGGCGAAGCCGTTTTGCACCGCCCGGGAAAAGGCAGACAGCGTATTTTCCCAGATCGCATGGTTCATGTCGTGATAGCCGCGATGCGCGACCGGTTGCGCCGTGAGCCAGGAGAGGTCTTTCATGGGATGCTGTTCCGTTATGCGATTTCGATGACGGCGTCGATTTCGACGGCAGCATTGAAGGGCAGGGCGGCCATGCCGACGGCTGCGCGGGCATGAATTCCGGCGTCGCCGAGAACCTTGGCGATCAGGTTAGATGCCCCATTCATGACCAGATGCTGTTCGATAAAGGTCGGCTTGGAGGCGATGAAGCCGTTGAGCTTGACGATGCGGCGGATGCGCGAGAGATCGCCGCCAAGTGCTGCCTTGGCCTGGGCGAGAATGTTGATGGCGCAGAGTTCGGCTGCGCGCTGACCTGTCGCAACATCGACACCGTCACCGAGATGTCCGGTGATGGCAACCTTGCCGTTTTCCATCGGCAGTTGGCCGGAGATATAAAGATGCGATCCGCTGATGACGAAGGGAACATAGTTGGCGGCAGGAGCCGCAGCCTGCGGCAAGGTGATTCCCAGTTCCTTGAGACGTGCTTCGATTTCTGCGGACATGGATAACTCCGTTGTGTTTTGTCACCAAATGCTGCATGCAAAGCGTGATTCATGAAGTGATAAAATACCGCTTCGCGATCATCTATGCCTCGCTTTCGCCGGATGTGTTCTTATAGCATTGGCGGCGAGTCCAACAGGAGGAAACGGATGTTTCGTTCAGGCTTTGCCTCTGTCATTCTGGCATGGGCGTGTTTCTCAGGCGTGACGGTCGGCGGCGCTTCGGCAGCTTCCGCCAATATCCTGGTGCCTCACCGTGCCGTGTATGATCTGGAACTGAAAGACGCATCCGAGCGCTCCGGAATTTCTGGAATGTACGGCCGGATGGTCTATGAATTCAACGGCTCCGCCTGCGAGGGGTATACCGTCAGTTTCCGTTTCGTCACCAAGGTCGATACCGGCGACGAAGTCAGGCTGACGGACCAGCAGACGACGACCTACGAGGATCTGAAAAACGGCAATTTCCGCTTCCTGACGCGTTCCTTCACCGACGAGAAACTGGACAAGGAAGTGCGCGGTTCCGCCCACGAGGCCGACCAAGGCGTGAAGGTGGATCTGACCTCGCCGGACAAGCGCCAGGTCGATCTTGCCCAGAGCCTGTTCCCGACCGAACATATGCTGGAGGTCATCGACCGGGCGAAGAAGGGGGAGACGCTGTTCGAATCCCGCATCTTCGACGGCTCCGATTCGGGCGACAAGACGCTGATCACCACGACGATGGTCGGCAAGCAGCGGAACCCGATTGCCGATGACAGCGACGCTGGAAAAGCCGGCGCCATGGCTTCCAAGCCCTATTGGCCGGTCACCATTTCCTATTTCAACGACGACATGGCCGGTGACGCCCTGCCGATCTACCGCATGGAGTTCAAGCTCTATGAAAACGGCATAACCCGCGATCTGACGATGGACTATGGCGACTTCGTGCTGACCGGCAAGCTTGCCGACCTCGAAGTTTTCAAACAGGGCGACTGCAAGTAAGGCCTAACACGCTGCCCTCCGATATTTTATGCCTTCGCCCTTGATTTATCGGGCAACAGGGGGTAAGGCCACCCCATTCCACACGTAAGGTTTGGGACCGTCCGGGAGAAATCCGGGCCGTTCCACCCGGTGGCGCCTTCGAAGAAGGTGCTGTTTGCCTTGCGGAGGTTCAACCGGAAAAGGAGAAAAAGGCATGGCATTGCCTGATTTCAGCATGCGCCAGCTTCTGGAAGCTGGTGTTCACTTCGGTCACCAGACTCATCGCTGGAACCCGAAAATGAAGCCGTACATCTTCGGCGATCGTTCGAACGTTCACATCATCGACCTCGCACAGACCGTGCCGATGCTGTCGCGCGCCCTGCAGGTCGTCAGCGACACGGTTGCCAAGGGCGGCCGCGTTCTGTTCGTCGGCACCAAGCGCCAGGCGTCCGAAATCATTGCTGACGCTGCCAAGCGCTCGGCCCAGTATTACGTCAACGCCCGCTGGCTCGGCGGTATGATGACCAACTGGAAGACGATTTCGAACTCGATCCAGCGCCTGCGCAAGCTCGACGAAATCCTCGCTTCGGAAGCCTCCGGCTTCACCAAGAAGGAGCGTCTGAACCTCGAGCGCGAACGCGAAAAGCTGAACCGCGCTCTCGGTGGTATTCGCGACATGGGCGGCGTACCGGACCTGATGTTCATCATCGACACCAACAAGGAATCGATCGCCATCGACGAGGCCAAGCGCCTTGGCATCCCGGTCGTCGCGATCATCGATTCGAACTGCGACCCGGACCAGATCGATTTCCCGATCCCCGGCAACGACGACGCTTCGCGTGCGATCTCGCTCTATTGCGATCTGATCTCCCGCGCTGCTCTTGACGGTATCGCCCGTCAGCAGAGCTCGTCCGGTCGTGACCTCGGCGCCTCTGCCGAACTGCCGATCGAACCGGCTCTCGAAGAAGCCGCCGAAGCCGCCGAAGCCTGATCGGGCTGGACGGCGGGTCTCCCCGCCGCTCCTCTAGATAAAATCAGGACAAGGCCGTTTACGACTGAAGAAGTGAACGGCCTTGTTCTTTTGCATCGAGCCATCCCCACGGACACTGGTTCTTACGATGCGTATCGTCGGGATGAAGCCTTTCATCACGATGTCACATTCAGGGGTCATGCCCTGCCACATCCTCCTGGTATCGCGCCGGCATTCTGGCTTGCGGACCAGCCGAACAAACGAAGAGGCAAAAAAGATGAGCATTACTGCAGCAATGGTGAAGGAACTGCGCGAAAAGACCGGCGCAGGCATGATGGATTGCAAGAAGGCACTGGCCGAAACCAATGGCGACATGGAAGCCGCGATCGACTGGCTGCGCGCCAAGGGCATCGCCAAGGCCGACAAGAAGTCGGGCCGCACCGCCGCTGAAGGTCTGATTGGCATTTCGAGCGCCGGCACGAAGGCTGTCGTCATCGAAGTCAACTCCGAAACCGACTTCGTTGCCCGCAACGATGCCTTCCAGGACCTGGTTCGCGGCGTCGCCGGCGTTGCCGTTGGCACAGACGGTTCTGTTGAGGCGATTTCCGCTGCCAACTACCCGGCGACCGGCAAGTCCGTTGCTGAAAGCATCACGGATGCAATCGCCACGATTGGCGAAAACATGGCGCTCCGCCGTTCTGCTTTGCTTTCGGTTGAAGATGGTGTTGTCGCCACCTACGTCCACAATTCCGTTGCAGACGGCCTCGGCAAGCTCGGCGTTCTCGTCGCGCTGAAGTCGACCGGCGACAAGGATGCTCTGAACGCCATCGGCCGTCAGGTTGCCATGCACATCGCTGCGACCAACCCGCTGGCCATCCGTTCGACTGAGGTCGACCCGGCCGTTGCCGAGCGCGAGCGCTCGATCTTCATCGAGCAGTCGCGCGCTTCCGGCAAGCCGGACAACATCATTGAAAAGATGGTCGATGGCCGCATGCGCAAGTTCTTCGAAGAAGTTGCACTGCTGTCGCAGGCGTTCGTGATGAACCCAGACCTCACCGTCGAAGCTGCCGTCAAGGAAGCTGAGAAGACCGTTGGTGCGCCGATCGAGGTCACCGGCATGGCCCGTCTTCTTCTCGGCGATGGCGTCGAGAAGGAAGAGACCGACTTTGCCGCTGAAGTGGCAGCCGTCGCCAAGGGTTGATTTCTTCATCCTGATTGGGAAAACCGGAGGGCATCGCGTGACAACGCGGTGCCCTTCGTGTATCCGGCATCATCATCACATTGGCGCAGGCTCCTTCGGAGATCCATCATCCGGGGTGATATCGGCCGCGCGGGGATGAAAGATCAGTTTCAAGCACCATCTCGCATGTGTGCCTTCTTGGACAGGAGTGACGATGTCAGCCGAACCTCTCTTTAAACGCGTATTGCTGAAGGCTTCGGGAGAAGCCCTTATGGGAAACCAGGGGTTTGGCATCGATGTCGCGGTTGCCGATCGGATTGCCTCGGACATTGCCGAAGCGCGCGCGATGGGAGTGGAAGTCGGCGTCGTCGTCGGTGGCGGCAATATTTTTCGCGGTGTCGCGGTGGCGTCCAAGGGCGGCGACCGGGTAACCGGCGACCATATGGGCATGCTGGCGACGGTGATCAACGCGCTGGCTCTGGCGACGTCCTTGCGCAAGCTCGATATCGATACGGTCGTGCTCTCGGCGATTGCCATGCCCGAAATCTGCGAAAGCTTCTCGCAGCGCGCGACGCTCTATCATCTTTCACTTGGCCGCGTCGTGATCTTTGCCGGCGGCACCGGCAATCCGTTCTTCACCACCGATTCTGCGGCGGCCCTGCGCGCTGCGGAAATGGGTGCGGAAGCGATCTTCAAGGGAACGCAAGTTGACGGCATCTATACCGCCGACCCGAAGAAGGATTTGACCGCGACGCGTTTCGACCGCTTGACGCACAGCGAAGTCCTGGAAAAAGGTCTTGCCGTCATGGATGTTGCAGCCGTGGCGCTGGCGCGCGAAAACAGCATTCCAATCATCGTGTTCTCGATCCACGAAAAGGGCGGCTTCGCAGAAATCTTGACCGGCGGCGGTCGCGCCACCATCGTAACAGACAATTGAGCAGTACAGGGCGGCGGTGGCAATGCTGCCGCGACAAAACGGGAGTTTGATCCATGAGTGAAGGTATTGACCTGGGTGATCTGAAGCGTCGCATGGAAGGCGCCATTGCTGCTTTCAAGCACGATATCGCGTCACTGCGCACCGGCCGTGCATCTGCCAATGTGCTCGATCCGGTCATGGTTGAAGCCTATGGTTCGCGCGTTCCGCTGAACCAGGTTGCTAACATCACCGTTCCGGAATCGCGCATGCTCGGTGTGCAAATCTGGGACAGGTCGATGGTCGGCGCTGTCGATCGTGCGATCCGCGAATCGAATCTCGGCCTCAACCCGATCGTCGACGGGCAGAATTTGCGCATCCCTTTGCCTGAGCTGAACGAAGAGCGCCGCAAGTCGCTGGTGAAAGTTGCGCATGACTACAGCGAGAAGGCGAAGATCGCGGTGCGTAACGTTCGTCGCGATGGCATGGACAGCCTGAAAAAAGCCGAAAAGGATGGGGACATCGGTCAAGATGTGAGCCGCAGCCAGTCGGAAAAGGTCCAGAAAATGACCGATGAGGTGATTTCCGACATCGACCGCTTGCTCGCCGACAAGGAAAAGGAAATCATGCAGGTCTAGACTGCCCTTTTTCGAGTCTCTGTTTTTTCGGGCCACTGATGTCAAACCCATTGATTAGAAATGTTCCCACCCACGTTGCCATCATCATGGATGGCAACGGGCGTTGGGCCAATTCGCGTGGGCTTCCGCGCACGATGGGGCATCGCAAGGGTGTCGAAGCCGTCCGCGAGGCGGTCCGGACCGCCGGCGAGGTGGGCATCCGTTATCTGACGCTGTTTGCATTCTCGTCCGAAAACTGGAGCCGGCCTGAGGCCGAAGTCTCCGACCTGATGGGATTGCTGAAGGCCTTCATCCGGCGCGACCTGGCGGATCTGCACAGGCAGAATGTTCGTATCCGGGTGATCGGCGACAAGACCAATCTTCGCGGCGATATTCTTCCCTTGCTGATCGAGGCCGAGGATACGACGCGCAGCAATACCGGCATCACGCTCGTCATCGCGTTCAACTACGGTTCGCGCGATGAAATGACCCGCGCCATGCAGGCGCTGGCGATGGATGTCGCGCACGGGCGACTGACGGCCGACCAGATCACGCCGGAACGCATTGCGAGCAAACTCGACACGGCCGGCATCCCGGATCCGGACCTGATCATACGCACCAGCGGCGAAGAGCGGCTGTCGAATTTCCTGCTCTGGCAGGCGGCCTATTCCGAACTTCTGTTCATTCCTGAACTTTGGCCAGATTTCAACCGCGAGGTTTTCCTCGACGCGCTGAGCGCCTATGCCGGAAGGGAACGCCGTTTTGGCGGACTGTCGCAGCCGACGCTGGCAGTTGGCTCCTGATGCAGAAAGAACTGCGGCTGCGCATCATTTCCGGTATCATTCTGGCTGTCGTCACCCTTGGCGCGACCTGGGCCGGTGGAACCGTCTTCCAATTGCTCTCTGTCGCTATCGCGCTCCTCGTCTACTATGAATGGTCGACGATCACCCGTCTTTCCGAGCGCGACTATCAGGGCAACGCGTTCGGCTGGCTTTCGCAGGCCGTTATCGCCGCTCTCATTCTGTTTGATAACGCGCAACTGACTTTGCTGGCTTTGGCAGCATTTGCCGCTGCTGCCGCGATTTGGGTCTCTCTGCGCAGCGGCAGCTGGTGGCTGCCCGGCGGCATCGTCTATTCCGGGCTTACCGGCATCTCGCTCTCGGCGATCCGGGGCGACAGCGATATCGGCCTGGTCGCGATGATCTTCATTTTCGCCGTCGTGTGGGCGACGGATATTCTCGCCTATTTCACCGGTCGGGCGATCGGCGGCCCGAAACTGGCGCCGCGCATTTCGCCCGGAAAGACCTGGTCGGGTGCGATCGGGGGCACAGTTTCCGGCGTGATTGCAGGCGTCGCGGTGTTCCTCAGCCATTTTTCGCTGGACGACGTACGCATTCCTTTGCTGGCGCTGGCGCTGTCCGTCGCCAGTCAGATCGGCGATCTCTTTGAATCCTATATAAAGCGCCGGTTCGGTGCGAAGGATTCGAGCAGGCTCATTCCCGGTCATGGCGGCGTCATGGATCGTGTCGACGGACTTGTTTTTGCCTGTTTTGCCGCGCTTTTATTTGTCTTGGTGCAAGTCATGGCTGCCGGTGGACAAAACGCGCCTATGGGGGCACTTCTGCTGGGGCCGTGAATGGCGCCGCATACCTGATCGAGGGATGACATGGCTTACCTGGCCGATATGCTTCACTTTATTCTCGGCTATATCGTGCCGTTTTTGCTGGTTCTGACGCTGATCGTCTTCGTGCACGAGATGGGCCACTACCTGGCTGGCCGATGGTCCGGTATCCGCATCCTCGCCTTCTCCGTCGGTTTCGGCCCGGAACTGCTCGGTTATACCGACAAACACGGGACACGCTGGAAGGTTTGTGCCATTCCGCTCGGCGGCTACGTCAAGTTCTTCGGCGACGAGGATGCTGCGAGCGTTCCGGACTACGGTCGCCTCGAGCAATATTCCGCCGACGACCGTGGTCGCACTTTCCTTGGCGCAAAGCTGTGGAAACGTGCTGTTACCGTCGCCGCCGGTCCGATCGCCAACTTCATCCTGGCCGTCGCGATCTTCGCCGTACTTTTTTCCATCTACGGCAAGCCCGTGGCGGATCCGGTCGTCGCCGAAGTCAAGGAAAACAGCGCAGCTGCCCAGGCCGGCGTGCTGCCGGGCGACCTGCTCGTTTCCATCGACGGCACGCCCGTGACAACCTTCGACGACGTGCGCCGCTATGTCAGTGTTCGCCCGGAAACACCGATCACCATTCAGATCAAGCGCAAGGGCGAATTGCTGGATCTGCCGATGGTGCCACAGCGCACCGAGATCACCGATCAGTTCGGCAACAAGATGGAACTGGGTATCATCGGTATCCTGACGAACCAGGAAACCGGCAATTTCCGCCTGCAGACCTTTGGCCCAATGGAGGCCGTCGGGCAGGGCGTCATTGAAAGTTGGCACATCGTCACCGGCACGTTCAATTATCTGGCCAATCTCGTTACCGGCCGGATGAAGGCCGACCAGCTCGGCGGGCCGATCCGGGTTGCCCAGGCCTCAGGCCAGATGGCGACCATCGGCGTTGCCGCCGTCCTGCAACTGGCAGCGGTACTTTCAGTTTCCATTGGACTTCTCAATCTTATGCCCGTTCCCGTACTTGATGGAGGGCATTTGATGTTTTATGCGGTGGAAGCAGTCCGCGGAAAACCTGTGGGACCGGGGACACAGGAGATCGCTTTCCGTATCGGTTTTGCCATGGTTTTGATGCTGATGGTCTTCGCCACATGGAACGACATAAGCTCGCTTCTGGGCTAGGGATTTTGGGTATGCACCGGTGGTGCGGGCCATTCGGGAGCCGGTCGACCCTATTGTGAATTCAAGGGGTTGATCGAAAGGAATTGTTTACGATAAAGCAACTTCGTAGTGGCCGTTAGGACACGGTTTCAATTGAAGTAAACAGAAATTAACGAGCTCCCTTGCTTGTATGAGAAAAGCGGTTAAAACGGCAACCGTGACCGGAGTCGGTACGAGTTCGCTGCGGGGCATTGGGAAGAAGGTAAGATTTATGAAAGCTGGTTCAAGATTTTTGAACGCGGTGTCGGCGGTTGCGCTGTCTACTGGGATTGTCGCATCGGGGACTGGCATTGTAACGCTTGCAAGTGCATCTGTAGCAGAAGCCGCAACGATCAGCCGCGTGGAAGTCCGTGGCGCCACCCGAGTAAGCCCGGAAACTGTCCGCGCCAACATCACTATCGTCCCCGGCAAGAGCTTCAGCAATGCTGATATCGATTCTTCCGTGAAGCGCCTCTATTCAACCGGCTATTTCTCCGACGTCAGCATCAATGTTTCCGGCGGTACGCTTGTCGTTACCGTGAGCGAAAATCAGCTCGTCAATCAGGTCGTTTTCAACGGCAACCGCAAGATCAAGGACGAGAAGCTGCAGGGCGTCGTTCGCACGCGTTCGCTCGGCCCCTACAGTGAGGCGACGGCGGAATCCGATATTCAGGCCATCAAGGATGCCTATGCAGCCATGGGCCGTAACGACGTGACGGTGACGACGCAGGTCGTTCCGATCGCGGAAGGTCGCGTCAATCTCGCCTTCGTCATCAATGAAGGTGATCGCACGAAGATCACGCAGATCAACTTTGTCGGCAATAATGCCTACAGCGATGGCCGTCTTCAGGCGGTGATCGCCACCAAGGAATCGGGCATCTTTTCCTTCCTGAACCGCAAGGATGTCTACAACGCCGACAAGCTGCGTGCGGACGAAGAGCTGCTGCGCCAGTTCTACTACAATCGCGGCTATGCGGATTTCCGGATCATTTCCTCGGATGCGGTCCTGGATGAAACCAGCAACGAATACACCGTGACGATCACAGTCGAAGAGGGTGAGCGCTACGATTTTGGACCGGTCAACGTTGAATCGACCGTCGAAGGCGTGAATGCCGAAGAATTGAAGGGTCTCGTGCAGACCTCCGAAGGCTCGATCTATAAGGCCAAGGACGTTCAGGAAAGCATTTCCGCGATCTCCAAGCGTGTTGCGGCCCAGGGTTATCCGTTCGCTCGCGTAACCCCGCGCGGTAACCGCGATTTCGGCAACCGGACGATTGCTGTCGACTATCTCGTCGATCAGGGCGAGCGCGCCTATATTGAGCGCATCGAAATCCGTGGTAACACCCGCACGCGCGACTATGTCATCCGTCGCGAATTCGACATGAGCGAGGGTGATGCGTTCAACCAGGAGATGATTGCGACGGCCAAGCGCCGCCTTGAAGCTCTCGGTTACTTCTCCGCCGTCAACGTCAGCACGCAGCCGGGCAGCGCGGGCGACCGCGTCGTGATTGTCGTTGATGTGCAGGACCAGTCGACCGGCTCGTTCGGTATCGGCGCGGGCTATGCGGCCGGCAGCGGCGGCGGCTTCCTTGTCGAAGCCTCGATTGAGGAGAAAAACTTCCTCGGCCGCGGCCAGTACATCCGCTTGGCGGCCGGTCGTGGTGAAGACAGCCGGACCTACAATGTTTCGTTCACGGAGCCTTATTTCCTCGGCTATCGTCTGGCCGCTGGCTTCGATGTCTTCAAGAACGAAAACGACTATGATGAAGACAACTACAGCTATGAGGACCAGGGCTTCAGTCTGCGCGTAACCGCGCCGATCACTGAAAGGCTGTCGACAACGCTGCGCTACAACTATACGCAGATGGATTATCACGGCGACACGGATGATCTTTCGAGCCCGTATGATCGCGCCGTCAATGGTTCTCCGTGGGACCGTTCTTCGGTCTCGCAGGCTCTGACATACAATTCGCTCGACGATGCACAGCAGGCACACGAAGGCATCCTGGCTACAGCGACGCAGGAATATGCCGGTCTCGGTGGAACGTCTGACTTCTACAAGCTGACCGGTAAATTCAAGTGGTACTACACGGTGAATGACGATGCGGATATCATCGCGTCGCTCGCGGGTAGTGCCGGCCATGTGTTCAACACCGGTGGCAAGATGGAAGTGTTCGACCAGTTCCAGTTGGGCAGCAACGATATCCGCGGCTTCGAGCGTAATGGCGTTGGCCCGCGCGCGGAAAATGGCGATGCCATCGGCGGCACGACCTATTTCACGGCTTCCGCCGAGGCGACATTCCCGTTGCCATTCGTTTCACGCGACGCAGGTTTCCGCGGTGCCGTGTTCGCCGATGCCGGTACGCTTTACGGTAACGATGTGGACGTGACCGCGGCCGACGGGGTTCGCGGTACCGGGAGTTCGCTCCGGGCGTCTGTCGGTCTCGGTCTGCTCTGGGCATCGCCCTTCGGTCCGCTGCGCGTCGATTATGCGTTCCCGATCGCCAAGGAAGATTTCGACAGGGTTCAGAACCTCAAGTTCGGTATCTCGTCCTCCTTCTGATCCTTGCAGTCCAGAACTGCCTGCCAAAACTGTTCTGGAGTGTTGGCCATGGAATATAATTGGTTCTTCCCGCCGCATGAGGGGGTTCGCCTGAGCGATCTGGCGGACCAGATCGGTGCGACGCTTGAAGATAAGAGTTCAGCCGACCGGCTCGTCCGGTCGGTGGCGCCGGTCTACCGCGCAAAGGAGGGCGACATATGCTATATGTTGTCCCGCAAGAGCCGCGATGAGCTGGAAACCTGTCAGGCGACCGCTATTGTTTGCGACAAGACCATCGCGCCGCTCGTTCCTCCGCATATCCCTGTTCTGTTGACCGCGCATCCGCACACGGCCTTCGCCTTGGCGGGGACCTATCTGCATGAGATCGCAATGCGTCCGTCGCGTAACCTTTCGCAAGCCGGAATTTCCTCCGCAGCGATTATCGATCCACAAGCGCGGCTCGAGGCCAATGTCGAAATCGAGCCCATGGCCGTGATCGGCGCCGGCGCCGAAATCGGCGAGGGGACACGGATCGGCGCAGGCGCAGTGATCGGACCTGGCGTTCGCATTGGCCGGGACTGTACCATTTCAGCCGGAGCGAGCATTCTGTGTGCGCTGGTCGGAAACAACGTCATCATCCATCCCGGCGCGCGTATCGGCCAGGATGGTTTTGGCTATGCGCCAGGCCCGAAGGGCGGAATGATCAAGATCGTTCAGATCGGCCGCGTCATTATCCAGGACAATGTAGAGATCGGCGCCAACACGACGATCGATCGCGGCACGATGGACGACACTGTCATCGGCGAAGGCACAAAGATCGATAATCAGGTTCAGATCGGACACAATGTCCGCATCGGCCGGCATTGCGGCATTGTCAGCCAGGTCGGCATCGCCGGCAGTACCGTTGTTGGCGACGGTGTGATGATCGGCGGCGCGGCTGCGGTGAATGGCCATATCAAGATAGGCGACCGGGCGCAGATTGCCGCGATGAGCGGCGTCGCTTCGGATGTTCCGCCCAATGAGCGCTACGGTGGGATACCGGCTCGCCCGATGCGCGACTTCCTTCGCGACATCGCCGAAATCGCGGCACGGGCACATAGCAGACAAAAAAAATCGGGAGGCAACGATGAGTGAAGCAGGAACCACCGTTCTCGGCACGGCCGATATCCGGGAAATCTTGAAGCTGCTTCCCCACCGCTATCCGTTCCTGCTTGTTGACCGGATCATTGAGATCGACGGCGACAATTCTGCGATCGGTATCAAGAACGTGACGGCTAACGAGCCACACTTCACGGGCCATTTCCCCGAACAGCCGATCATGCCCGGTGTTCTGCTCATCGAAGGCATGGCTCAGACGGCCGGCGCGATTTGCGCCCGCAAGACCGGTGACGGCAGCAATCTGGTTTATTTCATGACCATCGACAATGCCCGCTTCCGCAAACCGGTCGTGCCGGGCGATCGCGTCGAGTTCCATGTCGTCAAGCAGAAGCAGCGCGGTAATATCTGGAAATTTCATTGTGATGCAAAAGTTGACGGGCAACTTGTCGCGGAAGCTGATATCGGCGCGATGATTATCAGCAAGGAAGACGCCTGAACATGATTGCAGCCACTGCGAAGATCCACCCGCTCTCGGTTGTCGAAGACGGAGCGGTGATCGGCGACAACGTCGTTGTCGGGCCTTTCTGCCATCTCGGCCCAAAAGTCGTACTCGCAGACAACGTCGAACTGATCAGCCACGTGGTCGTACTTGGGCGCACGACGGTCGGCAAGGGATCGAAGATTTTTCCGTCCGCTGTGATCGGCGGCGATTCGCAGAGCGTACACCACAGCGCCGTCGATACGACCCTGACGATCGGTGAAAACTGCACGATCCGTGAAGGCGTGACGATGAATACCGGCACCGTCGAGCATGGCGGCGCGACGATCATTGGCAACAACAACCTCTTCCTTGCCTATGCGCATGTCGCGCATGACTGCCACCTCGGTAACAACATCATCCTATCCAACAACGTCATGCTGGCGGGACATGTGACGGTCGAGGACCGCGCCATTCTCGGCGGCGGTTCGGCAGTCCACCAGTTCACCCGCATCGGACGGCAAGCCTTCATCGGCGGTCTCTCTGCGGTCAGCTACGATGTCATCCCCTACGGCATGCTGAACGGAAACCCGGGTATCCTGAGCGGCCTCAACGTGGTTGGCATGGCGCGGGCTGGTTTCGAAAAATCGGCGATCCACGAGGTTCGCCGCGCCTATAAACAGATTTTCGAAGGACCAGAATCCATTCGCGCCAATGCCGCTGCCATCCGCGCGGACTACGTCGACTGCGTACCGGCCATGGAAATTCTCGATTTCATCGCGGCCGAAAGTGATCGTGCCTTGTCTTCGCCGAGCCGGGGTAAAAAAGGCTGAGCGTGATGTCCATCGACAGCCAGCCGGAAACGCATGGAAGGCTGGCTATCATCGCCGGCGGCGGCATGCTGCCCCACCACGTGGCTGAAGCGGCGCGGGCGAGAGGCGAAAATCCCTACATCATTGCACTCAGCAACGAAACCGGGCTGGATTGGTCGGATTTCGACCATCAGTCCCTTGGTATCGGCAATTTCAAGGCGATCAGCGCGGTCTTCCGCGATGAGGGGATCGATCGCGTCGTGCTGTCCGGCGCCGTTCGTCGCCGCCCGGAATGGCGTGACATCAAGCCGACATTGAAGACGCTCACCAAGGTGCCGGGCGTGCTGAAGACGCTGCTGTCCGGTGGCGACGATGCGGTCTTGAAAATGGCCATCGAATTGATCGAGGCAAGCGGCGCCCGCGTCATCGGCGTGCAGGACATCATTCCCGAGTTGCTGGCGGAAACCGGGCCGCTTGGCGCGATCGAACCGGATCAGGACGACTGGAAGGATATTGAAATTGCCGCCGCCGCCGCGGTCGCCCTCGGCAAGCTTGATGTTGGGCAGGGCGCGGTCGCCGTTGGCGGGCGTGTCGTTGCGCTTGAGGGGCCAGAGGGAACGGACGCTATGCTCGCCCGGGTCGCGACACTCAGGACGGAGGGGCGAATCTCGGCCCGCCGACGCGGCGTGCTGGTCAAGCTATGCAAGCCGCAGCAGGATCTGCGCGCTGATCTGCCCTCGATCGGCGCATCGACGATCGAGGGCGCCCGGGCTGCGGGACTTGCCGGTATTGCCGTCGAGGCGGGGCGCGCGCTCGTCCTTGAGCGGTCGGAGATGATTTCGCAGGCGAATGACGTCGGCATCTTCGTCACCGGAATCGATCGCGCGTTCCTGCGAGGCTTGCGATGAGCACAGGCGGTCTCAAACTTGCTGTCATTGCCGGCGAAGTCTCCGGTGACCTGCTTGGGGCCGATCTCGTCAAAGCGCTGCGCCCGATAGTCGGCGGCGATCTGTCTGTCATCGGCGTCGGCGGTGAGGGGCTGGAGGCGGAAGGCCTCAAATCGCTGTTCGACTATTCCGAACTTTCCATCATGGGCATTTCGCAAGTGCTGGCGAGGCTGCCGAAGCTTATCCTGCGCATCCGCCAGACGGCACAGGCGATCATTGCCGCCAAGCCCGATATCCTCGTGATTATCGACAGCCCGGATTTCACGCACCGCGTCGCGAAAATTGCCCGCAAGTCTTTACCGGACCTGCCGATTGTCAATTACGTCTGCCCCAGCGTCTGGGCATGGAAGCCGGAGCGGGCCATCAAAATGCGACCTTATGTCGATCATGTGCTTGCCGTGCTGCCCTTCGAGCCGGAGGTCATGCAGCGTCTGGAGGGGCCGCCGACGACCTATGTAGGGCACAGACTGGCAAGCGATGCGAATGTACTCGCTGTCCGGGAGCGACAGGCAGAAAAGCGCAACGCAAGGGCTGATACCGCGCCAGCCACCTGCCTTTTGCTGCCGGGATCGCGCGCGAGTGAGATCACCCGTTTGCTGCCCGATTTCGGCGAGACGGCGAAAGAGCTGCGCAGCCGTCATCCGCACATGCGGTTCCTGCTTCCGACTGTTCCGAGACAGGAAGGCCTGGTGCGGCAGATCACGGCGTCGTGGGCCATCAAGCCGGAAATCACGGTCGGACCTGCGGCGAAGTGGCAGGCTTTCGCTGAGGCTGACGCTGCAATCGCCGCCTCCGGCACCGTCATTCTCGAACTGGCGCTGGCGGGCATACCGGTGATTTCAGCCTACAAGGCTGACTGGATCATTCGCCTGATGCACAAGCGCATCAAGATATGGACGGCCGCCATTCCCAATCTCGTGGCGGACTACCCGGTCGTTCCGGAATATCTGAACGAAGCCATCCGGCCCGGTGCATTGGCGCGCTGGATGGAGCGCCTGACCACCGCTACGCCGGAGCGCGAGGCCATGCTGGCCGGCTTCCGCACCGTCTGGCAGCGTATGGCGACAGAAAAACCTCCCGGCCATACTGCCGCCCGTATCGTTCTTGACCTACTCAACAAAAAAAGGCCCGGCCATCTCTGACCGGGCTTTTCCGTTTTGTTGTTCCGCTGCTTAGCGCTTGGAAACCGGGATGTAGTCGCGTTCCGGTTCGCCGATGTAAAGCTGGCGCGGCCGGCCGATGCGCTGTTCCGGGTCCTCGATCATCTCGTTCCACTGGGCGATCCAGCCGACTGTGCGGGCAAGCGCGAACAGCACGGTGAACATGGTCGTTGGGAAGCCCAGCGCCTTCAGCGTGATGCCGGAGTAGAAGTCGATGTTCGGATAGAGCTTCTTCTCGATGAAGTAGCTGTCCGTCAGAGCGATGCGCTCGAGCTCCATTGCCACTTCCAGCAGCGGATCATCCTTGTGGCCGAGCTCGGCCAGGACTTCATGCGTCGTCTTCTGCATGATCTTGGCGCGCGGGTCGTAGTTCTTGTAGACGCGGTGACCGAAGCCCATCAGGCGGAACGGATCGTTCTTGTCCTTGGCGCGAGCGACATATTCCGGAATGCGGTCGACCGAGCCGATTTCCGACAGCATGTTGAGCGCTGCTTCGTTGGCGCCGCCGTGGGCGGGGCCCCAGAGGCAGGCAATGCCGGCCGCGATGCAGGCGAACGGGTTGGCGCCAGACGAGCCGGCGAGGCGAACCGTCGAGGTCGAGGCGTTCTGCTCGTGGTCGGCATGCAGGATGAAGATACGGTCCATGGCGCGCGAAAGCACCGGATTGACGACATAGTCTTCGCACGGCACGGCAAAGCACATGCGCAGGAAGTTCGACGCATAATCGAGGTCGTTCTTCGGGTAAACGAAGGGCTGGCCGATATGGTATTTATAGGCCATCGCCGCGAGTGTCGGCATCTTGGCGATCATGCGCAGGCTGGCGACCATGCGCTGATGCGGGTCGGTGATGTCGGTCGAGTCGTGATAGAACGCCGAAAGGGCTCCGACGCAACCGCACATGACGGCCATCGGATGGGCGTCGCGACGGAAGCCGGTGAAGAAGCGCGACATTTGCTCATGCACCATGGTGTGGTGCGTGACGCGATAGTCGAAGTCCTTCTTCTGAGCTGCCGTCGGCAGTTCGCCGTAAAGCAGCAGGTAGCAGACTTCGAGGAAGTCGCCGTGTTCGGCGAGCTGCTCGATCGGATAGCCGCGATGCAGGAGGACGCCCTGATCCCCGTCGATATAGGTGATTTTGGATTCACACGATGCCGTCGAGGTGAAGCCTGGATCATAGGTGAACTGACCGGTCTGCTTGTAGAGCGTGCCGATATCGACCACATCCGGACCTATCGACCCCGATCGCACCGGTAACTCTACCGTTTTGTTGTCGACTGTTACGACTGCGCTTTTTCCTGTCATGGGGATCCTCCGTTTGCAGCAAATTGGCACACAATTATGCCGCAGATATTAACGCCGACCATGTGCTACCCCATTTACACACGGCTGCCAAGTTGAACGAAAGGCAAATTGTGCGATGCAAAAATAGGCATATGGCGACGCAATAATTGCATGTTCCGGCCCTATGTCCAATGAGATAATGGACCGGAAAAATAACCGCTCGCTCGATCGACAAGGCAATGCTCATTTTTTAGGCGAAAATCGCATTGGTTGCATTTTACCTATTGCGGTTGCAGAATGAGATTGGGTTGGCGCGGATGGGATAGCATCCATGGGTGAAGGACAGGGGGCATGGCGGCATGGCGCACGCGTTTTCGCGGCGCCCAGGCCGACGCGCTCGAAACCAAGCTGCAAGTTCCTGAATCTATTGAAGAACAACCGAAAAACGGCGGTCGGGCGCGCTACATCGCCTTTCCCTTGGCTGTACGCCGGGTTTTCGCGGGCAAAATGGCGTGACGCATTTCGGCGCGCGGTGGAGGAAGAGCAGGCTTTTGGTCATGCCGTCCTGTTTGCGCCCGTGTTTCTTGGCTTGGGCTCGCTTGCGTGGTTTTCCTTTGCTCAAACGGCCCGGCATTGTCAAAACTGCACTGCTGATGTGCATTTTTGGCATGGCGGCTTTCCTGTTGCGGCAGGACCTTTGATTGGCGAACGGGTCAATTCGACGCCCCTTGAATACCGGAAATAGCGCCGTCGCGAAGGCGCCTGGTGCAATCAAAGACCACTCGATCAGTGAGTCGATGTTTATTCTTGATGAAAAAACTCCACAAATCCTTGCGTTTCCGCCATAGTGTGTCGTATGAAGCCGCAATCGACGAGGCGCGCCGTCTTCGTCAGCTTTCGTTTGAAGGATCGCGTTCCCTCCACCTCTTCTCCCTGGGGATGGCAGGGCGATTGAAAGGTAAGGATAGGTCATGCCAAACCGGGTAAAGCCGAAATGGATGATGCTGGCGGCAGTATTGCTGGCGCTCTCGAATGCCGGAGCGCTGTACGCACAGGAAAACCCGGCTCCGGTTGCGACCGAAATGCAGCAATCGGCCGAAAATGCACCTGCAGGCGAAGCCATGCAGGGCGCACCCGTAGATCAGGCAGCCCCGGCGCGGGCCGTTCGACAGAGCGAAGAGACCGTGGCGACAGCAGCCAACCCGGTGCTGCCGCACGATCTTTCTCCGCTCGGTATGTTCCTTGCCGCAGACGTCGTCGTCAAAGGTGTGATGAGCGCGCTTGCCCTTGCATCGGTCGCCACATGGGCGATCCTGCTCGTCAAGATGTTCGAGTTGGCCGCCGCCAAGCGAAGCGTCAAGCGGGCGGTTCGCCTCCTGACGGATGCGGTCGTTCTGCGCGATGTTGGCGAAAGCCTGTCCGGCAGGTCAGGCCCGGCAGGCCGTATGGTCGCCGCGGCAAATGACGAACTGTCGAAATCGGAAGCGGTTCTCGACCTGGTGTCGACGCAGGGCGTCAAGGAACGCGTGGCGTCACAATTGTCCCGCATCGAGGCTGGAGCCGGAAAGCGCGTCGCCGGCGGCACTGGCATTCTTGCGACGATCGGCTCGATCTCGCCGTTCGTCGGGCTCTTCGGCACGGTCTGGGGCATCATGAATTCGTTCATCGGCATCAGTCAGGCGCAGACGACCAATCTGGCGATCGTCGCGCCGGGTATCGCCGAAGCGCTGCTGGCGACAGCCATCGGCCTCGTTGCCGCTATCCCGGCAGTGGTCATCTACAATTATTTCGCCCGCTCGATCAGCGGTTATCGCCTCGTCCTTGCCGATGCGTCGGCGGCGGTCGAGCGGCTCGTCAGCCGTGATCTCGACTTCCGCCAGGCACGCCGCCTCACGCCGCGCAAGGCCGAAAGCCATGTGCATTCGGACGCCGGCATCGCACGGATCGGATAAGACCATGGCGAGCAAAATCAGCGAAGGTGGCGGCGACCTCGAGGAAAATAGCGAGATCAACGTCACGCCCTTCATCGACGTGATGCTCGTGCTGCTGATCATTTTCATGGTGGCGGCGCCGCTCGCCACCGTCGATATGAAGGTCGATCTGCCACAATCGGCAGCGCAGCCGACCAAGCGCGACGACAAGCCAGTTTTCGTCACGCTGAAAGCGGATCTTTCCCTGGCACTCGGCAATGAGGAAACGGGACGTGACAATTTTGTCGGGGAACTTGACCGCATCACCGAGGGCAATACACAGACGCGTATCCTGCTGCGCGCCGACAAGACCGTCGACTACGGCGAACTGATGGCAGTCATGAACCTCATCCAGAGGGCGGGCTACACGAAAATCGGACTGGTCGGGCTGGAGGTTGCGCCGGCCGGCTGAACGGCGAGGCTAGAAACTGTAACCGACGGCAAGGCCCGCATGGCTGAGGCCATCGTTCGGTCCGTCACAAAGATCGGCATGCGACGAATGGTCCGCAGTGGCCAAAATCTGCCAGTTGTCCGTTATCCGGTAACCGACGGCGACTTGTTCGCGAAACAGGAAACGGCATCCGAGTTTCGGTCCGTTCGTGCCGTCGTCATTCAAGTCGCCGTTATGCACCGTTCCGCCGAGGCCAAGCTCGACAAAGAGCTTTTCGGTGACATCCAGGGTCCAGGCGAGGCCGCCATAGACCTGATCGGCGCCGTCGCCGGTCCCGACAGAAGTCCCGAGATAGATCCTGGGTTCCAGAATGGATTGCTGCCACGTTACGGCCTCTCCGCTTGACAGGGGATCGAAGAAGATCGTGGCGGAGGGAAATATGCCGGATTCGTGTGTGCCGCTGCCATTGATCGAGGCGCTCATGCCAAAACGCAGCTCGTCGAAAACTGTGTCGGCGGCGAATACATCGTGATGGACTACGAGAGAAGAAAACAAAGCAGCTGAAAGAAACCCAAACTTTGCATTGGGCAGGCATTTTTTTTCAAAATTCGTCTGCACTTCTATCCCCCATCCCCATGATTCGCGCGCATATGAGAAATCTGCCCATTTTCTCTCGTGCTGGGAAGTCAGATTATGGCGGCACGCTTTTGCGAAGCTTGCTTTTTTGCAAGAACTGCTTTCCATAGCTTGAAACGGCGGATGCGCGGATTTATGAGCGTGACCATTGCCGGTCGACTGAGCTCTACCGGTTGTTTTATCTGCGCAGACGAAGAGCGCGCAAACGCCGGACGACGGTCCGGATCACGAGGGCAGGCAGGATGAATTTCGAAGCAGCACGCATCAAGATGGTCGACAACCAGATCCGTACCACGGATGTGACGTCGCATGCCGTTCTCTCGGCATTTCTATCGGTCCCGCGGGAAGAGTTCGTGCCTGCCGCGATGAAGCCTCTCGCCTATATCGACACCGATATCGAGCTGCAGGCAAGTGGCGCATCCGGACGGCGCTATCTGATGGAGCCGTCGCCGCTGGCAAAGCTCTTGCAGCTGGCAAGCGTTTCCAAGAGCGACAAGCTGCTCGAAATCGGCTGCGGCACGGGTTATGCGTCGGCCATTCTCTCGACGCTTGCTGGTTCGGTCGTGGCGCTGGAAAGCGATGCCACGCTTGCCGCCGAGGCCTCCGAAACGCTGGCCCGTCTGGGCTATTCAAATGTCTCGGTGGTCACAGGTGATCTTGAAAAGGGGCATCCGGCGGCCGCGCCTTACGATGTGATCTTCGTCCACGGCGCCGTCGAGACGGTCCCTGATTCCCTCCTTTCGCAACTGAACGACGGCGGCCGCCTGGTTGCCGTGGTGGGTTCCGGCAATGCATCCCGGGCCAAGCTTTTCCTGCGCGAGAATGGTGTCACCTCGGAGCGGCAGGCCTTCAATACAGCGGTGAAACCGCTGCCGGGCTTCCGGCTTGCTCGCGAATTCGTGTTTTGATAACCTCTTGCTGAGGGGCCTCAATATCTGATGGGTGAACCCACAAATTGCAGTGTTGCGATTTGGCAACGTGATGCCCGTTTCTCTTCAATTTGTGCGATTGGGGAGGGGCGATACGGTTGGCGATGCGTTAAATTAGGGGTTTCTAAAAGTTGCTCGAGGATGATAAGAGCGGGAGCGACCGGTTGCTTTTGGAAGCCTCCGTCGGTCGAATGCAGCAAACGTAGGGCGTTCCGGGCAGTCTGGGATGCCGTCGCTTTGCCAAACTGGGAAGGTCTGGTACGCCAGCTTCCGTACCGGAGTAGAGATTGTGTCGATTTTCCGTAAGACAGCTGTGGCAGCAGCCCTTTCCACCGCCTTGTCGCTCCTGCCGCATGCCGTTTCCGCTGAAACCATCTATGGCGCGATGGAGAAGGCCTATCAGAACAATCCGGATCTCAATGCTGTACGCGCCGGGCTCCGCGCAACCGATGAAGGCGTTCCGATCGCCAAGTCCGGCTACCGGCCGCGGATATCGGCAACGGCCACGGGCACGTTGACAAGACTGGAAAGCGAACTGAGCCCCCTGGCCGGTGGCGGGACCGCGACCGAGGATTTTCACACCGGCTCAGCTGGCATCACCATCACGCAACAGATTTTCGATGGTTTTCAGACCTTGAACAATGTCAGGGCTGCCGAAGCGAATGTCTTTTCAAGCCGTGAAACGCTGAAGGGCAACGAGATTTCCATTCTGCTGGCGGCGGCTCAGTCCTATGCGAATATAGCCCGCGACCAGCGGATCGTGTCCATCCGCAAACAGAACCTGGCCTTCCTCAAGGAGCAGCTGAATGCTGCGAAGGCGCGGCTTGATGTCGGCGAGGGCACGCGAACGGATGTCAGCCAAGCGGAAGCTGAACTGGCCAGTGCGCAGGCACTCCTCGTCAATGCGGTGGCGCAGTTGAAACAGAGCGAAGCGGTTTACGTCCAGATCGTCGGCGATGCCCCGAAAGGGATCAAACAGCCGGTGCCCGCTTCAAAGGCGCTGCCGAAAAGCCTGGATCAGGCGGTTGCCACGGGGCTGCGCGAGCATCCGACGATCGCGGCCGCGCAGTACAACGTCGACGCGGCGGGATACGGGGTGAAATCTGCCGAGGGAACCATGCTCCCGGGTGTCGTCGTGCAGGGGGCACTGACCCGCAACACCGGCAATTCACCCGGCACCGGCGGTCTGGACGGCAATACGGCTTCGATCACCGCCCGGCTCGAAATCCCGCTCTACCAGGGTGGCGCGGAATATGGCCAGATCCGCCAGGCCAAGGAGCGGCTGGGCCAACAACGGATCCTCGTTGATTCCGCCCGTGCGGAAGTTCAGCAGACGATCGTTACTGCGCACGCGCAGCTTGAGGCAGCGCTGGCCAACATTACCGCAAACAAGTCTCAGGTGAGTGCTGCGAACATGGCCCTGGACGGTGTCATCGAAGAACGCAAGGTGGGCCAACGCACAACGCTTGACGTGCTCGATGCCCAGCAGAGCGTCCTCGTCGCAGAGGAAAGCCTGGTAGCGTCGCAGCGCAATGCCGTTGTCGCCAGCTATTCCCTTCTGGCGGCGATGGGACGGCTGACTATCAAGAGCCAGGGCCTGCAGGTTGCCGAATATCGCGCCGAGGAACACTATGAGGCCGTCAAGGACAAGTGGTTCGGATTGCGAACCGTTGATGGCCGCTGATCCGCACGCCTGAATCTGTTGCCGTAATTTTTCGAAAGCCGCGCGCCAAAAATGGGCGTGCGGCTTTGCTGTTGGAATGGCCCGGGTGCCGCCGCTAACAAATCTGTGCAAGAATCCAACTTGATGATTCGCGTCGTTTTGTTCGGCGCGGAACTCGCATACAGTCCGCGTCAACGACTGCGCGGCAATGTTTCGATCAAACGCGACCGCAGAAAACGGGGAAAATTATGGCACAGCCCAATGTAGCGCGTGAACCTTCGATGGATGAGATTCTCGCCTCCATTCGAAAGATCATCGAAAGCAATGAACCGGGCATACCCGGTTTCCCCGCCAATGATCTCGGCCCCGCACTTGACGACGGATATCGTGCCGACCACACCTATGACGACGACAGCGCCGAAGAAATTCACCTGACGATCGACGACGAGGTGCTGGTGGCGGAATTCGAGGCGGAAGTACAGCAGTCTGTCGCACCCGAGGAGTCCCTGTCGCGGGCGCCGCAGCAGGACACAGCAAAGCCCGCCATTTCTGTCGCAACACCGCCGCAATCTCTTGCCGATGTCGCAGCGCGTGTACGCGCAGCCTCCGAGCGACATTCGGCGCCGCTTCGGGAACCGGAAACCGCCGGCAATGCAGCAGCAAAGTCGGATAGCCCGCTCGTCACATCGCGCATGACGCCGGCCCTTGCGCCCCAACCTGCACATGTCGCCCACCGCTCCGAATCTGCCCTCTCCGTGACGCCTGTGTCCGCGGCGGTATCCCTGCAGCCCGCGGCGGTCAGTGATGAAAAGCGCGAGGTGCAGGAGGCCCGGACGCCGTCGCCGGCCGTTTCCGAAGCTGCGACGCAAAGTCAGCCGGTTGCCTTTGCAGCTGAAAAGGAGATTGCGGCGATTGTTTCACCAGCCGTTGGTGAACAGGTCGCCCGGTCCTTCGGGGATTTGGCCCTGGCCATCGATAGCAGCGCCCGCCGTTCCTTCGACGAGATCGCCGAGGATATGCTGCGGCCGATGCTGCAGGAATGGCTGGACGACAATCTGCCGACGCTTGTCGAGCGCCTTGTGCGAGAAGAAATCGAGCGCGTCGCCCGCGGTCCGCGACGATAAACGCCGAAAGTTATCGAGACAGAGCCGCCAGCAATCGCACTGGCGGCTTTTTTGCTGTTATTATTGACACCAATGCCTCGTTCCGATTTACAACCACCCATATCAATCAGCAAGTTTGGCTTCAGAATGCTTGAAAAAACCTATGATTCCGCCGCTGTCGAACCTCGCATCGCCCAGCTATGGGATGAGGAGGATGCGTTCCGCGCCGGCGCGGGTGCAAAACCGGGCGCCGAGACTTTCTGCATCGTCATTCCGCCGCCGAACGTTACCGGCTCGCTGCACATGGGCCATGCGCTGAACAACACGCTGCAGGACATCATGGTGCGCTTCGAGCGTATGCGCGGCAAGGATGTGCTCTGGCAGCCGGGCATGGATCATGCCGGCATCGCCACCCAGATGGTCGTCGAACGTCAGCTGATGGAGCGGCAACAGCACCGCCGCGAAATGGGCCGAGACGCGTTCATCGACAAGGTGTGGGAATGGAAGGCTGAATCCGGCGGTCTGATCTTCAATCAGCTGAAGCGGCTTGGCGCCTCCTGTGATTGGTCTCGTGAACGCTTCACAATGGACGAGGGCCTGTCGAAGGCTGTTCTCGAAGTCTTCGTTTCTCTCTACAAGGACGGCCTGATCTATAAGGACAAGCGGCTGGTCAACTGGGACCCGAAGCTCCTGACGGCGATTTCCGATCTTGAGGTGGAGCAGGTCGAAGTCACCGGCAGCCTTTGGCATCTGCGTTATCCGCTGGAAGAAGGCGTCACCTACCAGCATCCGATCGCCTTTGACGAGGACGGCAGACCGACCGAATGGGAAGCGCGCGACTATCTGATTGTCGCGACGACACGGCCGGAAACCATGCTCGGCGATACCGGCGTTGCAGTCCATCCGAGCGACGAGCGCTACAAGTCGATCGTCGGCAGGCATGTCGTACTGCCGCTCATCGGTCGGCGGATTCCGATCGTTGCCGATGAATATCCGGACCCGACGGCGGGCACCGGTGCGGTCAAAATGACGCCGGCGCACGATTTCAACGATTTCGACGTCGGCAAGCGCCATCACCTCCGCCAGGTCAACGTCCTGACCATCGATGGTCATTTGACGCTGGCCGGCAACGAGGATTTCCTCCACGAATTGCCATCGGGCCATGATCTCGAAGCCTTGATTTCCAAGCTCGAGGGAGTAGAGCGTTTTGCCGCCCGCAAGATGATCGTTTCGATGTTTGAAGAGCAGGGCCTGCTCGACAAGATCGAACCGCACAAGCACACGATCCCGCATGGCGACCGCGGCGGTGTGCCGATCGAGCCGCGGCTGACCGAGCAGTGGTACGTCGATGCCAAGACGCTCGCCAAGCCCGCGATCGCGTCTGTGCGTGAAGGCCGCACGAATTTCGTCCCGAAGAACTGGGAAAAGACCTATTTCGAATGGATGGAAAACATCCAGCCCTGGTGCGTTTCGCGCCAGCTCTGGTGGGGCCACCAGATTCCGGCCTGGTACGGACCGGACGGTCAGGTTTTCGTCGAAAAGACCGAAGAGGAAGCGCTGCACGCCGCGATCCAGCACTACCTGTCGCATGAGGGGCCGATGAAGGCCTATGTCGAGGATCTGCTCGAAAACTTCCGTCCGGGCGAAATTCTCACCCGGGATGAGGATGTGCTCGACACCTGGTTCTCCTCGGCGCTCTGGCCTTTCTCGACACTCGGCTGGCCCGACAGGACGCCGGAACTCGATAAGTATTATCAGACCGATGTTCTGGTGACCGGCTTTGACATCATTTTCTTCTGGGTCGCCCGCATGATGATGATGGGTCTGCATTTCATGAAGGACACGGACGGTACCCCCGTCGAGCCTTTCCATACGGTCTATGTGCATGCGCTGGTCCGCGACAAGAACGGCCAGAAGATGTCGAAGTCCAAGGGCAACGTCATCGACCCGTTGGAACTCATTGACGAATACGGCGCCGACTCGCTGCGCTTCACGCTGGCGATCATGGCGGCTCAGGGGCGCGACGTGAAGCTCGACCCCGCCCGCATCGCCGGCTACCGCAATTTCGGCACCAAGCTCTGGAACGCGACGCGTTTTGCCGGCATGAACGGCGTCGCCAATGATCCGAAGTTCGTGCCGGAAACCTGCTCTCTGACGATCAACCGCTGGATCCTGACCGAACTGTCACGCACCATCCGCGATGTCACCGAAGCAATCGAAAGCTACCGCTTCAACGAGGCGGCAGGCAGCCTCTACCGCTTCGTCTGGAATCAGTTCTGCGACTGGTATCTCGAGCTGCTGAAGCCGGTGTTCGGCGGCGAAGATGAGGCTGGAAAGGCGGAATCGCAGGCCTGCGTCGCCTATGTGCTCGACGAGACCTACAAGCTGCTGCATCCCTTCATGCCATTCATGACGGAGGAACTCTGGGCGCAGACGGCGGGCGAGGGCAAGACGCGCGACGGGTTGCTGTGCCACGCCGAATGGCCTGCCGCGCCCTACGGGGATGATGCCGCAGCTGGCGAGATCAACTGGCTGATCGACCTGGTCTCCGGTATCCGTTCTGTGCGCTCGGAAATGAACGTTCCGCCGGCTGCGATCGCGCCTCTCGTCGTCGTCGAAGCGAGCATCCTGACCAAGGAACGCCTGAAGAGCCACGCTGCTGCCATCCGTCGGCTCGCGCGCGTCGATGCAATCGATCTTGCGGCGGCAGCGCCGAAGGGCAGCGCTCAGATTGTGATCGGCGAGGCGACGGTCTGCCTGCCGCTCGGCAGCCTGATCGATCTTGTCGCGGAGAAGTCCCGGCTTGAAAAGGCGATCGGTAAGGTCGATCAGGAGCGAGAGCGCATTCTCGGCAAGCTGTCGAATGAGAAGTTCGTTGCCAATGCCCGGCCTGATGTGGTTGACGCCGAGCGGGAACGCCTGGCCGAACTGGATGGTCAGAAGACGTCGCTTGGCGTGGCGCTGGCACGAGTGTCGGACGCCGGCTGAAGATTGAAGTCATACCGGCGGAGCGAGATCTGGCTTGCTAGGATATGGAAAGGCGGCTTTGGGCCGCCTTTCCATATCGCCTGATTCTCTTCGTACGAAGTAAAGCGCAGGTGCCCTCGGGAAGCGCTGCCTTTCATGTCACATATTTCGGCGTCGAGGCGCCAAGACGTCAAAAAGCGGCATTGTTGTGTCAAGGTGACACTCGATTACATTTATGAAAAAATATTCCAAAAAAAATCTATGGTTAGAAACGTAGGGAAATTTTATCCTGATTTTGGCGAATTTCACGCCGTTCCAGATTTTCTTACGTAAATTTTTCGTGATCTGCTGCCACTGATCGTGACGGCTGGGTATTTGCCATTAACCGTCCGCAGCCGATACTTGTTTTTGAGCGGTTGGCGTACGCGCCGACCACTGATTTGTGTTCAGGGGAGGAACGGATGGCTCACAACAAAATCAAGGCGGCGATGACGGCGGCGGTTGTCGTCTTGCTTAGCACAACGGCGGCCAACGCAGGCGGTCTCGAGCGGGGCGGCTACAATATCGACCTGCTGTTTGATCCGTCGACCTATGCCGCCGAGGCAGCGGCAACCTATGTCAATCCGCAGCGTGAACTCGAAAATGTCGTCGATATCAACCCGGCCAACGGCATTGGTTCGGATGGTCTTGGCGGGGGCTCGACATCGGTGCGGGATACTGAAGGCTATTGGGTTCCGCGCGTCGGCGTGAAGGCCGGGCTCGGCGACAGCATCGACTGCATGGCCGATTACTCCCAGCCTTGGGGCGCGCACACCAATCCGGGCGCGAACTGGATGGGTGCCAACGATAATATCGAAACGAAGGTCGAGAGCGACAACTACGCCGCGACCTGCTCCTACAAGTGGGATATGGGCCAGGGACAATTCCGCATCATCGGCGGCGCCTTCTACCAGGAAGTCAGCGGCTTCAAGGAACGACTGGTGGCTCCCGATTTCGCGGTCCCGGGCAACGGCATTGGCCGGCTTGAACTCGAAGGCAGCGGTTGGGGCTGGCGCACCGGCGTGGCTTATGAAATCCCCGAATACGCCATGCGGGCAAGTCTCGTTTACAACAGCGCGGTTGATCTCGACAATCTCGACGGTTTCATCGATCTGACGCAGCTTGGCTTGACGAAGTACGACGTTTCCGGTTCTGCCAGCATGCCGGATTCGCTGGAATTGAAAGTGCAGTCGGGGATTGCTCCCGACTGGCTGGCATTCGGTTCGGTCAAGTGGACGGATTGGAGCCAGTTGCAGGTGCTGAATTTCTGCCCAGCTACCGTCACGCCAGCAACGCCCTGCACCAGCCTCGATCTCCTTTACCGCGACGGTTGGACGATCAGCGGCGGCATTGGACATAAATTCAACGATCAATGGAGTGGTGCGGTCAGCTTGACATGGGACCGCGGTACCAGCCACGGTTACGGGACGCAGACTGACACATGGACGCTCGGCACTGGCGTATCCTACGCGCCGACCGAAAATGTCGAGCTGAAGCTCGCCGGCGCAGTCGGTCTGCTGACGAGCGGCAGCTCCGGCCCGCAGACATACAATGGCGAGGTTATCGGTGACGAAGTTACCTACGACTTCGGCAACGACTTCGTCAGTGCCATTTCCACATCGCTGAAGATCAAGTTCTGACCATCCAGAAGCAAAAAAAGGCCCGGTGTTCGCATCGGGCCTTTTCTGATTGCGCTTGTGTTCGTTAACAAATCGAATTGCGACGCGCTTATGTTTTCTACAGCGCGCGAGTGCATTATGGCGTTACGAGCCGAGCGATAGGTCTGCCGCCTGCCGTGGTTCCGCTTCCAAGAATTTCAACGCCACAGCGTGAAATTTTCCATTTCCTGCCTCGCGAATTGTGACGATTCAGCAACACATTTTTTCTATAGTCTTTGGCGGTCGGGCGAGGGGTGATTGCGTCTATTTCCCGCCACAAACTGGGAGCACCGATGAACTCGACAAACCTGCAAAGAAGTTTTGAGCATGCGGCGTTTGAGGTAAGATGAGTCATCGCGTTTTCGAAAAATTCCAGGCTCTCCGTGACGTTACATGGCTTCGACACGGCCTTTCAGGCCGCTCGACGGGGCATGGCGGTGCGAACGCCTGGAAGCTGCGAGGGCAAGCCGTACTCTTGCCGGAAACGCCAACTACAGTTGGGAAACTGCCGGGATGAATGGACAGATTGGCAATGGGCGAAATGCCTCTAGTACCGTCTGTCGCAGCGTTGACGACAGGGATCTCGTTTGGACTGGCTTTGGCCGGCTCTTGGGATTGAACGGAAGATATAGACTATCATGCTGATACGCGGTTACCGGTCGTTGACGTTTCTTGTTTTGAGTGTTGCGCTCGCGCTGACCGCACAGGGGCGCGCTGCGTGCGCCTTTGATCCGAATGCTGGTGTCACCAAGGAATCTGGTCCCTTTGCACTCTTCAAATTCGGTTTCTCCGCTTACAAGAACGGCCGCAAGGACGAGGCGGTCGAAGCCTATCGTTATGCCGCCGAAAAAGGCCATACCGGCTCCCGCTGGGCCTTGGCCAACATGTATGCCTATGGCGACGGTGTGGCGGAAAACGACCTCGAAGCCTTCAAGATTTACAGCGAAATTGCCGAAAAGGGTGTCGAGCCGGGGTCCGAGGACACCGGCTATTTCGTCAACGCCCTGATTTCGCTTGCCGGTTACTATCGCCGTGGCATTCCGGATAGTCCGATCAAGAGCGATCTCAGTCAGGCCCGCCAGCTCTATTTCCAAGCTGCCTCGACCTTCGGCGTCGCCGAGGCGCAGTTCCAGCTGGCAAAGATGCTTCTCGCCGGCGATGGCGGCAGCGTTAACGTTCAGCAGGCAAAGAAATGGCTCAATCGCGCCCGCAAGAACGGCCATGCCGGCGCCATGGGCGTTTTCGGTAATGTGATTTTCCAGGAAGGCCAGACGGCCCGCGGGCTGGCTTACATGACGGCGGCGCTCGACCAGTGTTCGCCGAAAGACCGGCCCTGGCTGCAATCCCTTCAGGAGCAGGCCTTCTCGCTCGCCACTGAAGACGACCGCCGGACGGCGGTCACCATGGCAAGCAGCATTCATCTCGACAGCGACTGAGCGGCGCCGGGAAACGGTTAAGCTGCGAAGCTGAATTCTGCCGCGACCGGCACATGGTCGGATGGCTTTTCCCAGGCGCGCACGTGTTTTTCGATTCCCGTCGAAACCAGCCTGTCTGTCGCCTCCGGCGATAGCATCAGGTGGTCGATGCGGATGCCGAAATTCTTTTGCCAGCATCCGGCCTGATAGTCCCAGAACGTATAGAGCGGCGCTGCGTCCGTCGTGGCCCGCACTGCATCGGTAAAGCCGAGATTTTCAAGGCGGCGGAAGGCCTGGCGGGTCTGCGGCTGAAACAATGCGTCGTTCTGCCAGACTTTGACGTCCCAGCAGTCATGCGGCTCGGCGATGACATTGTAGTCGCCTGCGAGAATGAGTGGCTCCTCCAGCGCGAGACGACTTTCCGCAAAGGCGCTGAGACGATCCATCCAGGACAATTTATAGGGAAATTTTTCGGTTCCGACCGGATTGCCGTTCGGCAGATAGATCGAGCAGACACGGATGGCGCCGCCGTTGACGGAAAACACCGCCTCGATGAAGCGCGACTGCTCGTCCGCATCGCCGCCGGGCAGCCCGCGGTTGATTTCATCAGGCCGTATTTTCGACAGGATGGCGACGCCGTTGAATCCCTTCTGGCCGTGCGTCTCGACGTGATAGCCAAGCGCTTCGATCTCCAGGCGCGGAAACCCCTCATCCACTGTTTTGATCTCCTGGAGGCAGACGATATCGGGCTGTGATTCTTTCAGCCAAGCCACAAGGACGTCGATTCGGGCCCTGACGCCGTTGATGTTCCAGGTCACGATTTTCATATGGTTGGCATCCTTTTTGTTGACGTGTGCATGGCCCGCCATCCTTTTAGCCGCGCTGGATTTTTTTGACAAATCCGGCGTCGAGCACGAATTGCTTCCTGGCTTTTGCCCGCTATAGTCCGGCGCATGATCGATATACTCATCACCTATTGGCCGCACGTTCTGGCAGTGCTGTCCGTCGTTCTTGGCGTACCGGCGGCCATTCATGCAACAATGACCAAGGAGGAGGTGCGTTCCGCGCTCGGCTGGGTCGGCATCATCCTGCTGTCTCCCATACTCGGCGCCCTGGTCTATGCGATCGCCGGCATCAACCGGATTCGCCGTTCATCGATAGAGCAGCAGAGGTCGCAGTTCCGCGAGCGCGGGCCGGATGCGATGGGTGAGTTCGACGTTTCCAGCGCGGCAGTCTCCGACCGGTTCGGCCAGCGATTCGCCGCGATGAAGATGCTGGGAGACCGGGTCAGCCGGCATCGCCTCTGCACCGGAAACAGCATCACGATCCTTGAGGGCGGGGATACGGCCTATGCCGCGATGCTGCTTGAGATCGGAAATGCCCGCCGCGCCGTTCTGCTCGAGACTTATATTTTTGATCGTGATGACATCGGTTTGCGTTTCGCCGATGCCCTGATCACCGCCGCCAAACGTGGCGTTGAGGTGAGGGTTCTGATCGACGCGGTCGGCGCGCGGTATTCGGTGCCGAGCATTGTCGGGCATCTTGAGGCCGGCGGCGTGACGGTCAGGGTCTTCAACGGTAACATCATCATGGGGCTGCGGCTGCCTTACGCCAACCTGCGCACCCACCGGAAAATCCTGATCGTGGACGGCGCGGTTGCCTTTACCGGCGGCATGAATATCAGGGCCGGGTTCACGTCGGAATTCGCCGGTGACAGGCAGGCGCGCGACACGCATTTCCGCGTTTCCGGCCCCGTCGTTGCCGATCTCTTTCAGGTGGCCGCGGAGGACTGGTATTTCGCCAGCAAGGAATCGCTAGAGGGCGAGGAATGGAGCATGGGGCTGTCGGCGCAGGATCAGCGCAAGCCTTCGGTACTGATGCGCGCCGTGCCCTCCGGACCGGATAGGGCAAATGAATCCAACCACAAGATGATGATGGGCGCGTTTTCCGTTGCCAGGCGCAATATCCGCATCATGTCGCCCTATTTCCTGCCGGATAGGGAATTGATCAGCGCCCTTGTCACGGCGGCGATGCGGGGCGTCGAGGTGGATATCATCGTGCCGGCGGTCAACAATCTGGTGCTTGTTGACCGAGCGATGACGGCGCAATTCGACCAGGCGCTGAAGGGCGGATGCCGCATCTGGCGGTCCACTGGCGTCTTCAACCATTCCAAGCTGATGACGGTCGATGACCGCTGGGTCTATGTCGGCTCGTCGAATCTCGATCCGCGTTCGCTGCGCTTGAATTTCGAGATCGACCTCGAGGTACTCGATGCGGGTTTTGCCGGCGCGGTCGGCCAGCGCATACAGACGGCTCTGAAGCAGGCTCAGTCGGTCACACTGGCTGACCTGAGCGCAAAGCCGTTTTTGACCCGCCTGATCAACAAGATCTTCTGGCTCGGTTCACCCTATCTGTGAGGCTGTACGTTCGGCCTCAAACCGAGAAACTGGTGCCGCATCCGCAGCTTGCGACGGCATTCGGGTTCTTGATCTGAAAGGACTGGCCGAGCAGATTATCGACGAAGTCGATTTCGGAGCCGTTCATATAGACGAGCGACAGGCTGTCGATCAGCACCTTCGCGTCGCCCTTCTCAAGTACGAGGTCGTCGGCATCGGCGTCGCTGACCAAGTCGAACTTGTAGGAAAAGCCCGAGCAGCCGCCACCCTCGACGGACACGCGCATGGCTTTCATTTCGGCATCGGATTTCAGGATGACGCCGATGCGTTTTGCCGCCGAGTCCGAAAGGGTCACAGTTTCTGCTGTCATATCTACCTCCTGCCGGGGTCAAGAACCGGAGAGATTCGCTGTTTGCACCGTTTACGGCATTATATCGCCGGGCGGCGGTGTGGTCCACGTGTGCAGCAAAGCCCTGTTTTCGTTCAAGCTCGAGAGCGACTGCCACTCGGCACTTTCCTGCAGCGTGCTCTATAGGTATGAAGGCTTTAGTACCGCGTCAATGGGATGCAGAGTGGGAAATGACATTGGACAGACATGCGCTTGGTTTCGGCTCCGGTGAACGCGCCATTTTCGCCTCCGATCCGTGGGCGAGCAGGGGGCGGTTGTACCCCGAGACCGGCAGCCCCACACGTTCCGATTTTCAGCGTGACCGTGACCGTATCGTCCACACGACGGCCTTTCGCCGGCTGAAGCACAAGACCCAGGTCTTCATCGCTGCCGATGGTGACCATTATCGTACGCGGCTCACCCACACGATCGAGGTGGCGCAGATCGCCCGTGCCCTGGCGCGTGCGCTGAAACTCGACGAAGACCTCGCGGAAGGTGTCGCGCTGGTCCACGATTTCGGCCACACGCCCTTCGGCCATACCGGCGAGGACGCGCTGCACGAGATGTTGAAGCCCTATGGCGGCTTCGATCACAATGCGCAGTCCCTGCGGATCGTCACCAAGCTTGAACGCCGCTATGCAGAGTTCGACGGGCTCAACCTGACCTGGGAGAGCCTGGAAGGGCTCGTCAAGCACAACGGGCCGCTGATCGGGCAGGACGGCGAGGGCACCCATGGCCCGGTCCCCCAGCCGATCCTCGACTATTGCGCCCTGCACGATCTGGAACTGTCGAGCTTTGCCAGCCTTGAGGCTCAGGTAGCGGCGATCGCCGACGATATCGCCTACAACACCCACGACATCGACGACGGTTTGCGATCCGGCTATCTGACCTTCGAGATGCTCGAGGAAATTCCTTTCCTTGCTGGCCTGATGCGCGAGGTCGGCGGTCGCTATCCCGGGCTGGAGGCCAGCCGCTTCACCCACGAGATCATGCGCCGGCAGATCACCGCCATGGTGGAGGATGTGATCACCGTTGCGCAGCAAGGTCTCAAGGATGTGCGGCCGCAAAGTGTTGCGGATATCCGCAATGCTGGCAGGGTGATCGCCACCTTTTCTGATGCAATGTCCGAGACGGACCAGCAGATCAAGAAGATGCTGATGACGAGGATATATCGTCATCCCGAAGTCATGCGCGTGCGCGCCAATGCCGCTGAGATCGTCACCGATCTCTATCATGCCTTCATGGCCGATCCGCAAGAGATGCAGAAGCACTACTGGATCGACCAGATCGCCGGCATGGCCGAGCCGGCCAAGGCCCGGCACGTCGGCGATTATATCGCCGGCATGACCGATACCTATGCGATTGCCGTACACAGGCGCTTGTTTGACCATACCCCAGAATTGCGGTAGTCACCGCGCGCCGGTTGATGGCGGCGACTGTGCTGCCGTAATGCCACTTGAACGATAACAACGCGGTCTCGCACTCAAAGGCGAGCAGAGCGGATGGATGCCATGAACCTTTTCACAGACTTCGAATCAAGAATTAAAAACGTTCTGGAAACGATTGATATCGTGCGTGAAAAGAGATCTGAGATCGATTTCGGACGTGTCAGCGTGGAATCTCCGCGTGACGTCAGCCACGGCGATGTCGCAACCAACGCCGCCATGGTACTGGCCAAGCCGCTGGGCACCAATCCCCGCGCGCTCGCCGACCAGATCGTCGCGAAACTGAAAGAGGACCCGGAAGTCGCGGACGTCTCGGTGGCCGGTCCCGGGTTCATCAACGTCAAGCTTTCGGTCGCCTATTGGCAGAGCCTGCTGGCGATCATGATCGCCGATGGTACCGGTTTCGGCAAGAGCGCCGTCGGCGCCGGGCGTAAGGTCAATGTCGAATATGTCTCGGCTAACCCGACCGGCCCGATGCATGTCGGTCACTGCCGCGGCGCCGTCGTCGGCGACACGCTCGCAAACCTGCTGGAGTTCGCCGGTTACGAGGTGACCAAGGAATATTACATCAACGATGCCGGCTCGCAGATCGACACGCTTGCCCGGTCCGCCTTCCTGCGTTACCGCGAGGCGCTGGGTGAAAAGATCGGCGATATCCCGGCGGGTCTCTATCCGGGCGATTATCTTGTTCCGGTCGGCCAGGCGCTGGCGGATGAATTCGGCTCCAGCCTCAGGATCATGCCGGAAGACAAGTGGATGCCGCTCGTCAAGGACCGGACGATCGATGCGATGATGGTGATGATCCGTGAGGATCTTGCCGCCCTCAACGTTCATCACGATGTCTTCTTCTCCGAGCGGACACTGCATGCCAACGGCGCCGGTCCGATCCGCAACGCCATCAACGACCTGACCTTCAAAGGCCATGTCTACAAGGGCGCGCTGCCGCCGCCGAAGGGGCAAGTGCCGGAAGACTGGGAAGATCGCGAGCAGACCTTGTTCCGCTCGACCGAGGTCGGTGACGACATCGACCGGCCGCTGATCAAGTCCGACGGCTCCTATACTTACTTCGCCGCCGACGTTGCCTATTTCAAGGACAAGTTCGATCGCGGCTTCAACGAGATGATCTATGTGCTCGGCGCCGATCACGGCGGCTACGTCAAGCGGCTCGAGGCGCTGGCGCGCGCGGTCTCGGGCGGCACCTCGAAGCTGACGGTGCTGCTCTGCCAGCTCGTCAAGCTCTATCGCGACGGCGAGCCGGTCAAGATGTCCAAGCGTTCGGGCGATTTCGTCACGCTTCGGGATGTCGTGGAAGAGGTTGGGCGGGATTCCGTGCGGTTCATGATGATCTATCGCAAGAGTTCCGAACCACTCGACTTCGACTTTGCCAAGGTGACAGAACAGTCGAAGGATAATCCGGTCTTTTACGTGCAGTATGCGCATGCACGCTGCATGTCGGTCTTCCGGCAGGCGGCCGAAGCCTTTCCGGGCACTGATTTCGAAACCCTCGATCTGGCCGGAGCTGTCGCAGGAAATATCACTGATTCGAATGAGCTCCAGCTCGTTGCCAAGCTCGCAGAATATCCGCGTGTCATCGAGGCAGCGGCACTGTCTCAGGAGCCTCACAGGATCGCGTTTTACCTCTACGATCTTGCCAGCGCCTTCCACGGACACTGGAATAAAGGTAAAGAATCTCCGGAATTACGTTTTGTTAACGATAAGAACAGAGAATTGACCATTGCCAGACTTGGGCTGGTGCGTGCCGTTGCCTCCGTTTTGAAGTCGGGCCTGTCCATTACAGGTACCGCTGCCCCGGACGAGATGCGATAGTAACGTCACCATTTCCCCACAAAGCACTGGCAAGAACTGGCTAGTAAGTTGTGAGTGGAGCGCATGGCAGACAAACAATTGGCACGAAGCGGGACTGCGGAATTCGACGCTTTGTCGGATGACGATCCTTTGGCAGAGCTGGCCCGCATTGTCGGCTATGACAATCGGCCCGCAGTTCAGCAGCTGCAGGAGCTCGAAAGACATCGCGAAGCGGTCCGCCTTGAGCCTGTGCTCGATCTGGAGGACGAGCTGCTACGCGAGTTCGACGTCTATGATGCGCCGCAAGGTGGATCGTCGATGCATGCACCTGAGCCGGTCAGTGCCGAGGATCATGTTGCTTTCGCGCCGCTTCCCGAAGAGAGCGATTTCGCTCCAGCCGCATTCGTTGAGCCAGAGTTCGTCGCTTACGAGGCGGAAGAGATTCTTCCGGAGGTTTCGGCTGACGTTACCGCGCTTGCCGTGGAAATCGCGCCGCCCGCTGCAGAAGAGCCCATTCCTGCAGAACCCGCGGCTGAGGTCGTCAGCGTAGACGAAGAACCGGTTGTCGATTTCTGGTCACCCCAGTCTGAGCCGGTTTCGGCGGAAGTCGAAAACGTTTGGTCAGTTGATTCTGACAGCGACCCCGCATTCGACGGTGCAGATCTTGAGCGTGAACTCGAACTGTCCATCGGCTACGACGAGTATGCCGCCGTAGCGCCTACAATTGAAACGGCTTCGGCGCAAACGCAGCATTTCGAGCCTGAGTTGGGTGCTCTTGCCGGCGCCAAGGCAGAAGAGCCAGTCGAGGAAGTCGCCCCTTCGCCTGCATTTGACGAGCCCGTCGCCCTTGATCCCGTTGGGGATGTCCACACCGGCGCCGACCAAGCCTTAGTGGTGCCGGAGCCGACGAGCGAGAAGCAGTACGATCTGCCCGAAAGGCAGCCAGAGCCGGCACCGCCATTGAAGTCGGGTGACATCGTGATTTCCGCGGCGGACGCGCATGGCATTGACGCCTTGCTCACAGATATCGAACGGTTTCCTGTTCCCGCCAAAGCTGCCGTTAAGCTGGCGACCTCGGCGGATGCCGCGCGAAAAATCAATTATCCCTTCACGCCGACATTCAGCCGGGCTACGCCGGTCGCCTCGAACGGCGGAGTCCTGTCGCAGAAGGCCTTTGCGACCCCGCTTCCGGCGGCGTCTGTGCCGGTGGCAGCAGCTGTCACCGAAACCGCGTATCAGCCAGCCGAAACGCCCGTCGAGCCGGCGGTGACCGAAGCAGCTCCGGCTCTGAAGGCGCCTGTCGATCAGGAACCGGATTTCGATCTCGACTCGTTCGAACTCGATCTTTCCGGTATCGATCTCGATATCGACCCCTCGGAATTCGAGATTGCGGCTCGGGAGGCCGCGTTCGCTCCGGCTGCTGCGATTGCAGAGGAGCCCGTCAGCATTGCTGCAGCCCCAGTGGCACCCGTCGACGAAGTCCCGCAAGACGACGAGCCTGCGCGCGAAGAGCCCGAAAGCATTCTTCCCTTCGATCCCTCGATGATTGCCGAGACGGAAGAAAACCTGACGGCGATCGCCGATCTGAACGTGCCACAATTGCCGGCAGTCGAGCAGGAGCGTCCGGTCGTCCATCAGCCGGATTACGACCTCGATATCGACGCTGAAATGGCGCAGTTGTTCGGAACGCCGAGCCGCGGTGGCGCTGGCGCGAACAGAGGCGCTGACGACGAGCTCGGTTTCGGTTCCGTGCCGCATTCGATTCCACAGACCCGGACTGCCGCCGCTGGCGCGCCTGTCGAGGATGATTTCGACGAGTTCGAAAAAGCTATGGAAGAGGATTTCCGGCTGTCGCTGAGCCAGCGGCAGGAAGCCGACCCATCCTCGGATCGCCTGGCTGTCGGCTCCGGCTACACGGCCAATAGCGACTTTGACGAAGAGGGCAGCGGTTCCGGCAAGCGTCGGTTGATCCTGCTTGCCGCGGCAGTTACCGGTCTGGCGATCTTCGGAGGCGTCGGCGTCTACGCGTTCATCGGTGGCAACGGTTCCGTGCTGTCCGGCGGAGAGCCGAAAATCATTCTGGCGGACAAATCGCCTGTGAAGATCGTGCCGGTCGAAAAGGGCGGCAAGACCGTCCCCAATCAGGACAAGGCCGTCTATGATCGTGTTGCCGGTGCGCAGGACAGTACGCCGGAGCAGGGCACGCTGGTTTCCTCGACCGAGGAGCCGGTCGATGTGGTTCAGCGGACGCTGACGCCGGAGAACCTGCCGCTCGAAGGTGCCGGCGAAGAGCTTCCGGGCGTAGCGCCGGTAGACGAGGACGGCAGCGAACGCCTGCTGCCGGATGGCCAAACGGCCGAGAACGCCGCTGCCGAAGACAGCTCGCCTGCCGTATCGCCGCGCAAGGTTCGCACGATGATCGTCAAGCCGGATGGTACGCTGGTTGCTCGCGAAGAGCCGGTTACCCAGCCTGAATCGGAGATCGCTGCGAACGAAACGCCCGCAAGCCAGGGCGACCCGCAGATCAAGATGGTCAAGACGACCGCGGTGACACCGCAGGTGGAGACGGGTTCTACGCCGAAGTCCCTGCCAGCTGCCGATCAAGCTGCCGCCGATCAAGCTGCTGCACCGGAGCAGAAGAGTGCGCTTGCAGAAGCCGCCGACACGACCGTTGAGGAAACGGCGCCGGTCCGCTCCGTCAAGACGACGGCGGTTGCTAACACCAATCCGGTTCCGCAGACGCGTCCGGTCGAAGAGCAGGCGAAGGTCGTTGACACCTTCAAGGCCGAGCCGACCCAGCAGGCTCAGCCGGCAGTCGAAGCCAAGCCGGTTGAAACGGCCTCCGTCGCACCCGGAACCTATGTGATCCAGATCGCGTCGCTGCCGTCGGAAGCCGAAGCGCAGAAGTCCTACAAGACGCTTTCCGGCAAGTTCGGCAGCGTCATCGGCGGCAAGGGCGTCGATATCAAGAAGGCCGAGATCGCCGGCAAGGGGACCTATTTCCGGGTGCGCATTCCCGCCGGGTCCAAGCAAGAGGCGAATGCCCTGTGCGCGCGCTACAAGAGCGCTGGCGGCAGTTGCCTTGTGACGAAATAATCCGGCCAACAGCGAGAACACCAAAAAAGGCGCGGCGAAACGGCCGCGCCTTTTTCGTCTTCAAGCGGATTTGTTTGCTGTGAATGACGGGATTTAAAGGAAGAATCGATATTCGCCTTTGCCGGCCGCAGCCACTATCATCGCCCCATGACCGAATCAAAAGCATTCATTTCAGGCTGCAAGGGCCTGACGATCACGCCCGAGGAAAAAGCCTTCTTTGCAGGCGAGCGCCCGTGGGGCTTCATCCTTTTCGGACGCAATATCGGCGAGCCCGAGCAGATTTCTGATCTCACCGCGTCGTTGCGCGACAGCATTGGCAATCCCGACGCACCGGTACTGATCGACCAGGAAGGTGGCCGCGTCCAGCGCATCCGTCCGCCGATCGTTCCGCAATATCCGAACGGTGCCGCGATCGGTGAGATTTACCGTCGCGACCGCCAGAAGGGCCTTCGCGCCGCGTGGCTGATGTCGCGGCTGCATGCCTTCGACCTGATGCGCTTTGGCATCACGGTCGATTGCCTGCCGGTGCTGGACGTGCCGATCGAAGGCAGCAACGACGTGATCGGCAACCGCGCCTACGACTATGATCCGCAGGCCGTGGCCGAAATTGGCGCGGCAGCGGCGGCGGGCCTTAAGGCAGGCGGCATGCTGCCGGTGATGAAGCATATGCCGGGGCATGGCCGGGCTTTCGTCGATTCCCACCACAAGCTGCCGGTCGTTGATGTGGCGTTCGACGAACTGGCCAAAAGCGATTTCCTGCCCTTCACCGCCATGAAGAACGAACTGATGGCGATGTCGGCGCATATCGTTTTCACGGCGATCGATCCGGAGAATCCCGCGACGACCTCCGCCAAAGTGGTGCACGATGTCATCCGCGGCCATATCGGCTTCGATGGACTGTTGATGTCGGACGACGTTTCGATGAATGCGCTCGCAGGCGATATTGACGCGCGGGCGCGTGGCATTGTGGCCGCTGGCCTCGATCTGGTGTTGCATTGCCACGGCATTATGGATGAAATGCTGCAGGTGGCGCGTGTCGTGCCGGTAATCTCCGGTGAGACGCTCAGGCGCGCGAAGGCGGTGGAAGCCGGGTTCGCAAAGCCGGACGCATCGGATGAAACCGCGTTGCGGGATGAGTTCAACGGCATGCTGGCCATCGCGTAAGGGAAACAACGGCAACAAGAGGCAGGACAATCGTGAGCAACGCCGGCGACATGCAGAGGAAACCGGCGGCCAAGACCCCCATGGACCCGCTGTGGCAGGACGATGCATCGGATCGTGGCCTGCACGAGGAAGAGCTCGTCGTCGATATCGCCGGCTTCGAAGGCCCGCTCGACCTTCTGCTGCATCTGGCGCGCAACCAGCGTGTCGATCTATCCCGCATTTCGGTGCTGGCGCTTGCCGAGCAATATATCGCTTTCATCGAGCGCGCCCGTAGCATCCGGCTTGAACTCGCCGCCGACTATCTTGTCATGGCAGCTTGGCTTGCCTTCCTCAAATCGCGCCTGCTCATTCCGCAGCAGACGAAGGACGAGGGGCCATCGGGCGAGGAGATGGCCACGGCTCTGGCTTTCCGCCTCAAACGCCTGGAAGCGATGCGCGAAGCGGCGACCCGCCTGATCAACCGCAACAGGCTTGGGCGCGACGTGTTCGCACGTGGCGCGCCGGAACATATTCCCGTCGAAAAGAAATCCGCCTTCGAGGCATCGCTCTATGATCTGCTGAGTGCCTACGCGTCGCTGCGCCAGCGTGAGGCGGTGATGCAGGTAACAATCGAGAAGCGGCAGGTCTGGTCGCTCGCCGATGCCCGCCTTGTCCTCGCCCGGCTGATCGGGGATATGGTCGACTGGACGGCACTCGACCACTTTCTGCTGCGTTACATGACGAGCCCGAAGGAGAGGGCGACGGCTATTGCCAGTTCCTTTGCTGCATCGCTCGAAATGGTGCGGGAAGGCCGGCTTGAAATTCGTCAGGATGGCGCGTTCTCGCCGATCTACTTGCGCCAGGGGCCGAACAAGCTGACGGCCGAGGCGCTGGCCGACATGGAGGCGGGGCGTGATTGAACCGCAAAGGCAGCTACCGGGCGTGATCGAAGAGCAGGACGAAACGACCAGCACGGAAATCCTGCTTGATCCGCGCATCGAACTGGAAGCGGAACGCATCGCCGAAGCGCTTGTCTTTGCGTCCGCCCAGCCGGTGTCGGAGAGCTACATCGCGCAGCGCCTGCCGCGGGGCGCAAATGTGCCGCGCATCATGATGCGGTTGAAGTCCATCTATGCCGAGCGCGGCGTCAATCTCGTACAGGTGGCCGATCACTGGGCGTTCCGTACGGCAGCCGACCTCTCTTTCGTCGTCCAGACAGATGAAAACGAGGTGCGAAAACTGTCACGGGCGGCACTCGAAGTGCTGGCGATCATCGCCTACCACCAACCGGTGACCCGGGCAGAGATCGAGGATATCCGCGGCGTGCAGACGTCGAAGGGGACGTTGGACGTGCTGATGGAAGCGGGCTGGATCCGGTTCCGTGGCCGCCGCCGCACCCCTGGCCGTCCCGTGACCTTCGGCACAACCCGGGATTTTCTCGACCATTTCGGCCTTGAGGAACTGCGCGACCTGCCCGGTCTCGAAGAATTGAAGGGCGCGGGCCTTCTCTCCGGCCGCATCCCCTCGGGCTTCCAGATTCCGGTTCCGCTTGGCGATGATGGACTTGGCGAAGACGAGGATCCAATCACGCAGCTTGATCTTGAAGAGCTCGGCCTCTTGGCGCCGAGCGGCGGGGACGGGGAATAAAAGCCCGCGTCTTGAAGCCGTGTTCCCCTTGCCCGTCAGCCTTCTGCCCTTGTGCGCAATGGTCGCGTCCGGCCCTCGGTTCCACCGGCGGCTGCGCTCGATTGATCTGATAATCTGATGGACGGGCGTATCTCTGCCGAACTCTTGGTGTAAGCATTGCGTGACGTGCTGCTTTCCGTTAACGAGCGAGATACATTGCAGTTTGAAAAAGATGGTCGAGCATCTTAAATCGGGGTTACAGGTTTCAAGGGAGTAAGGACATGGGTTCCTTTAGTATCTGGCATTGGCTGATCGTTCTGGTCGTTGTTCTGCTGTTGTTCGGTCGCGGCAAGATCCCGGAACTGATGGGCGACGTTGCCAAGGGCATCAAGAGCTTCAAGAAGGGCATGACCGAGGATGAGACGGCCGCCGACAAGGGCGTCGATGCCAAGACGGTCGAACATAAATCCGACGAAGTCCGCTGATCATGCATTCGGTTCGGGGTCTGACCGTGAGGGCAGGCCTTGCCGCCTTTCGGTGTTGTGGAGTCCTTGAGAATGCTTGATGTCGGCTGGACCGAGCTCGTCGTTATCGCCATCGTTCTGATCATCGTGGTGGGCCCGAAGGACCTGCCGCCGATGCTGCGCACGTTCGGCAAGATGATGACGAAGATGCGCGGCATGGCGAGTGATTTCCGCCAGCAGTTCGATGAAGCGCTGAAGGAGGCCGATCTCGACGATGTTCGCAAGACGCTGAGCGACGCACAGAAGCTCAACCCGGCACATAGCCTGCGCGAGGCGATGAATCCGCTTCGCCAGATGGGCAACGACATCAAGGCCGATCTGCAGAAGGCGACGACCGTCGAGACGAAGCCGGTGGAACCGGCTGTGGCGCCCGCCGAAGTTCCGGCGGAAGCAGTCATTCCGCAGGAGCAGCCGAAAGCCGAGCCTGTCGCCGCTGCTGGAGGCGCCTCGACGGCCAAGCAGATGGATCGGGCTGCCGCCATCGCTGCTCCCGTTGAAGAACCAAGGGCGAAACGTGCTTCCAAGCCGAAGGCGGCTGCAGTCGGAGCCGCTGTCGCGGCTCCCGCGAAGACGACTGCGAAGAAGGTTAAGGGCGACGTTGCTACGGCCGTGAAGCCGGAATCTGCCACGGCTGCGCCGAAGAAGACCAAGAAAAAAGGTGACGCATGAGCGGCGATATCGAAGACAAGCCCCAGCCGCTGATGGAGCATCTGATCGAGCTGCGCTCGCGGCTTATCTGGGCGGTCGGCGCTTTTTTCGCGGCTTTCCTTGTCTGCTTCTATTTCGCCAAGGGCCTGTTCGATGTCCTCGTTCAGCCGTTCAAATGGGCGGTTGAGTGGGCCGGGCTCGATCATCGCAGCGTGGAGCTGATCTACACGGCGCCGCAGGAATTTTTCTTCACGCAGATCAAGGTCGCGATGTTCAGCGCCCTGGTGATCTCCTTTCCCGTCATCGCCTCGCAGGTCTACAAGTTCGTCGCTCCCGGCCTTTACAAGAACGAGCGGGCGGCCTTCCTGCCGTTTTTGATCGCGTCGCCAATCCTGTTTCTGATGGGGGGTGCGCTCGTCTATTTCTTCTTCACGCCGATGGTCATGTGGTTCTTCCTGGCGATGGAGCAGCATGGCGGCGAGGGGCAGGTATCGATCCAGCTTCTGCCCAAGGTTTCGGAATATCTGAGCCTGATCATGTCGTTGATTTTCGCCTTCGGTCTGGTGTTCCAGCTGCCGGTCATTACGACGCTCTTGGCGCGTGTCGGTTTCGTCACCTCGCAGGGGCTGAAGGACAAGCGCAAATACGCGATCGTCATCGCCTTCATTGCGGCGGCAATTCTGACCCCGCCGGATCCGGTTTCCCAGATCGGCCTTGCTCTCCCGGCCATCCTTCTCTACGAGATTTCGATCTATACGGCCCGACTCGTCGAGCGGCAACGGACACGCGACGCGCAAGCGCGCGAGGATGCCGAGGCGAAGGAAAACGCCGGCTGACACGGGCTTCGTGTCAGCGCACGGTGTTCGGGTCCCACTTTCGACACGACCGATCAGGACCCGAACGAACATGCTTGATATCAAATGGATTAGGGACAATGCCGAAGCCCTGGACGCGGCGCTTGAAAAGCGTGGTGCCGAGCCCCTGTCGGCCGCGCTGATCTCACTCGATGAAAAGCGCCGCTCCCTCGTTCAGTCGCTGCAGGACATGCAGTCGCGCCGCAACGCCGCCTCCAAGGAAATCGGCGCGGCAATGGCGCAGAAGAACAACGAACTTGCCGAAAAACTGAAGGCCGAAGTTGCCGAACTGAAGACCACCATGCCGGCGCTCGAAGAAGATAGCCGTCAGACGGATTCCGATCTTGCCGACGCCCTGTCGCGCATTCCCAATATTCCGCTGGATGATGTGCCGGTCGGCGGCGACGAAAGTGGTAACGTCGTCAAGCACAGCCATGGCCAGAAGCCCGGCTGGAACCACAAGCCGAAGGAACATTTCGAAATCGGCGAAGCGCTCGGCTGGCTCGATTTTGAAGGTGCGGCCAAGATTGCCGGCTCTCGCTTCACCATCGTCAAAGGCCAACTGGCGCGGCTCGAGCGGGCGCTCGGCCAGTTCATGCTCGACCTGCATACGAGTGAGCATGATTATCTGGAAGTCCAGCCGCCGCTAATGACGCGTGACGACGCCATGTACGGTACTGGCCAGCTTCCGAAATTCGCTGAGGACCTTTTCAAGACCACCGACGGCCGCTGGCTGATTCCGACTGCCGAGGTGCCGCTCACCAATATGGTGCGCGAGCAGATCCTCGAAGCTGACACGCTTCCGCTGCGCTTCACGGCGCTGACGCCCTGCTTCCGCTCGGAAGCGGGTTCGGCCGGCCGCGATACGCGCGGCATGCTGCGCCAGCACCAGTTCAACAAGGTGGAGCTCGTGTCGATCACCGATGCGGATAGCTCGATCGACGAACACGAGCGCATGACCGCCTGCGCTGAAGAGGTGCTGAAGCGTCTGGGGCTGCACTACCGCGTCATGACGCTCTGCACCGGTGACATGGGCTTTGGCGCACGCAAGACCTACGACCTTGAAGTCTGGCTGCCTGGGCAGGACACGTATCGCGAAATCTCGTCCTGCTCGGTCTGTGGCGATTTCCAGGGCCGGCGCATGAATGCGCGTTACCGGACGAAGGACGACAAGACGCTGAAATTCGTCCATACGCTGAACGGCTCGGGCACGGCCGTCGGGCGTGCACTCATCGCCGTCATCGAAAACTATCTGAATGAAGACGGATCGGTAACCATCCCGAACGTATTGTTGCCCTATATGGGCGGCCTCACCAAGATTGAAAAGGCCGGTTGAGCCGCGTCCTGCGGCAGGGGTAGATATGCGAATTCTGCTGACAAACGACGATGGCATTCACGCCGAGGGTCTCGCCGTTCTCGAACGAATTGCCCGGACGATTTCGGATGATGTCTGGATCGTTGCGCCTGAAACCGATCAGAGCGGACTTGCCCATTCGCTGACGCTGTCGGAGCCTCTGCGTCTGCGGCAGGTGTCCGAAAGGCACTTTGCCCTGCGCGGCACGCCGACCGATTGCGTCATCATGGCGGTGCGCAAGGTACTGGACGTCAAGCCGGACCTCGTCCTCTCAGGCGTCAACGTCGGCGCCAATATGGCGGATGACGTCACCTATTCCGGTACGATTGCCGGCGCTATCGAAGGCACGCTGCAAGGCATTCGTTCCTTTGCCCTCAGCCAGGCCTATCGTCATGCAGACGGCGGTGCTCCCTGGGATGTGGTCGAAACGCATGCGCCTGATCTTTTGCGCAAGCTGATGCGGCTCGACCTGCCGGACGGGACATTCCTCAATCTCAATTTCCCGAACTGCGCGGCAAGCGCCGTTGCCGGTACAGAGGTCACCTCGCAGGGCAAGCTCGATTTCGGCCTCACCATCGACGAACGCTCCGACGGCCGCGGTCACCCCTATTTCTGGCTTCGGTTCGGCGAGCGTTTCGGCGATTTTCGCGCGGGCACGGACATTCACGCCGTCCGCGAACACAAGATTTCGGTGACGCCGCTAAAGCTCGACTTGACGGATTATGCCGTGCAGGACCGTGTTGCACGTGCATTGCTCGACGGAGACGCCGATTGAGCCCGCGCGTCGTCGAGCAGGAGGGCTTTGCTGCTTTGGTGCTGCGCCTGCGTGCGGAGGGGATTTCCAACAAGGAATTGCTCAACGCCGTCGAGCAGACGCCGCGCACGCTGTTTACGCCGCCGCAATTTCAGGACAATGCCTATTCTTCGCGGCTCGTGCCGCTCGACTGCGGTTCCTTCATGGAAGGCTTCGACTATGCAGTCCGGCTCCTTCACCAGCTCAACCTCAAGCCTGGGCAGCGCATTCTGGAAGTTGGCACGGGCAGCGGCTTCACCGCCGGCGTGATGGGCCGGATTGCGGAGCGGGTATTGACTATCGATCGTTACAAGACGCTCGTGACCGGCGCCCAGAAAAACCTGGAAAAGGCAGGTATCCGCAATGTCATCGTTCGCCAGGGGGATGGCAGCACAGGGCCTGCCGGAGAAGGCACCTTCGATCGCATTCTGGTCACCGCTGCGTTCTCCAGCCTGCCGCGCGTCTTTTCCGATCACCTCGTTTCCGGTGGCGTTCTCATTGTACCGATCATGATGAGCGAAACCGAATGCCGGATCGTCCGCTTGACCCGCACCGGCAGCCGATTCGACCGCGAGGATCTGTTTGAGGCGCCTTACCTTCCGATCGTTCCGCAACTTGCGTCTTTCCTCTAAGCCGGATGCCGGACGCGATTTATAGCGACCGCACGCTTGCAGCGCTTTACGACAGTCTTAACCCTGCAGGACAGGATACCGACTTTTACTGTCAGCTCCCGCAACAGCCTTGCCGCATCCTTGATCTCGGTTGCGGCACCGGGCTTCTCACAGTGATGCTGGCTGCTCTCGGGCATCAGTTGACCGGCGTGGATCCCGCGGCGGCCATGCTGGATATCGCACGTCGACGTATGGGCGGCGAGAGAGTGCGTTGGATCGATGGCGACATCCATGCCCTTGGAACTGAGGAACGCTTCGATCTGGTGCTGATGACGGGCCATGTTTTCCAGGTGTTTCTGGATGACGACCAAGTTCTGGCGGTCTTCTCTTCCGTGCGGAGGCATCTTGAAGACGGCGGCCGCCTCGTGTTCGAAAGCCGCAACCCGCTTGCACGCGCCTGGGAAGGCTGGACGCCGGAACAATCCTTGAGAACGATCGAGCATCCGGAGTTGGGCGCTGTCGAAACCTGGCATGAGGTCTTCGATGTGCGGGCCGGGCAGGTGAGCTTTCGAACCCATACCCGCATCGATGTGCAGCGTCAGACCCATATCTCGCAGAGCACACTGGCGTTTCGCGACCAGGCCGAGATCGAAGGCCTTCTGCGGAGGACGGGCTTTAATGATGTATCGTGGCTCGGCGGATGGGACGGCCGGCCGTTCAGCTCGGAAAACCGCGAAATCATCGCTATCGCGCGCTGATTCCATCTTTTTGTTGTTGCGTTGCAGCATCCCTGAAAGTGCACTCTCCCGACCCACACCGATTATTGCTGCAAAATCAGCTTGTTAATTTTTCGTTAACGATGGTCAGTCTCGCACAAGTTTCGGAGCCTAACCGAAAACTGCGCACAAAAAGTCATACCTTTGAGCTGACCCCGGACTTGCTGCGTGTTTGTCAGTTCCATTTCAGGCGTCACAACGCAGGAGACGGCAGATGCAGATCGCGAACAGATTGACCTCGACAGGCACCGGTGATGGCCTGAGCAACCTTGCCGGCCGCGCCGCTGCCCAGGGACCTTCGGCTAACCGCGAAGAGGGCAACGCGACTGTCTCCCTCGGCGGTGGCTATGATCCATCTTCGCGTGTTTCCCTGTCGGCAGAGGCGCTTCTGTTTCTCGGGCGGACGAAGCGTGCTCAGGAAAAATATCCGGCCCTGACGAAGGACGAGTGGAGTAACAAGCTTTCTCCGCAGCTCGCCGCCCGCGAATATCAGGCCTTCGGGAAATTTAGCGAAACCGGTGACTACAAGGCCTATTACCGCGCCTTCATCGAGTATTACGACAACCTCCGTCCGGAGGACCAAAACAGCCTTCGTTATTTCGGAACGCGCGATGCGGCGATCGCCGGAGCGCGGTCGGTTGAATATAGCGACGAGAGTGGTGACGAAAGCGGCGCAACCTTTCAAACGCTCGTCAGCGTGCTGCTCGATACAGACAAGTCTCAATCCGAGTTCGCGACTTTCCAGGACGCAGGCAGCATGACCACTGGCGAGATGTTCGGCTGGGATGCCGGCACGATCAGCTATGAGGATGTCTCGCAGACGCGCGGCGCTCTTTCCGAGATCGAGAAGTTCTACCAGGAAAACTTCTGAGCCTGCCGACAGAGCATTGCAGGTCGATGGCCGTGCAGGATACGTAATCCTGTCTCATGTCTGGAAATGTGCCGGGATGGACGGCCGCGCCGCAGTTGTTTCTTGCTATCCACCGGTTTGATTGGCGCCGACACCCGATATCTTCGGTGCCTGCCGCCAATCATGGTTATCAATTCATCAAAAACCATCGTCCATGCCGCCGGTTTTAACCGCGCGGTAACTCTAATGCGCTTTAATCATCCTACACTGAGTTGTGTTCCAAGTGGGTAAGCGTCATGCGTATTAGAGTTTCGTCGAGTGCAGGAAAGTCCGTCGTTCGCCTTGTTGCGGCGGTGTTGCTGGCAAGTGCCGCAACGGGTTGCAGCTCGGATGCAACCCGCTTTGGAGGGCTCTTCTCCAGGTCTGATAATTTCACGACGAATTCGATCGCCAGCAGCAATGTTCCGATCCCGCGCAGTGACGTCCAAGGCGACGGCGTGGCGGTCGTGCCTGCGGTCGCAGGCGAGAATCGTGACCAAGCCATGAGCCAGCCGTTCCCGGATCCGGTCAATACCGCAACGACACCGGTTTCCCGCGCTCGGGAAGCGTCGACGCCGATCAACGTTCAGCGTGTTGCACTCGCTGATCCGGCAGCCAAGGCCCGCGATACTTCGCTGACGCAGCCTTTCCCGGCCGTCCGCGAAACCGCGAAGGCCGAACAGAAGATCAAGGCTGATCCGGTAACCACCAGTACGACGAAGGGTGGCTGGTCGACGACGAATGCGCCGGCGGTGCTTCTGCGTCAGGGCGATACCGTCGCGACATTGTCCAAGCGGTTTGGTGTTCCTGAAAAGGAAATCCTCAAGGCAAACGGCCTGAAGTCCGGCGCCGACGCAGAGCCCGGCCAGCGCATCCTTATCCCGACTTATGGGGTGGCCGGAAGTGCGGCAAAGGCGGCGGCTTCGGATGCCGCGGCAAGCCTCGATGTCGACAAGCAGAAGAACATTCCGCTGCAGCCGGACAATCGCGACGTCGCGATCCTGCCGGGCCAGACGCAGTCCCGCGAAAAAGGTGTCAACCGCACCGATATGGCTGCCGGTAAACAGCCGGTCGCCGGCGAAGGCGGCAAGGGTGGAACCTATACCGTCAAGGCGGGTGATTCCCTGAACCGGATCGCCAAGGCCAACGGCGTCTCGGTCGAGGAACTGCGCAAAGCCAATGGTTTGACCACCGCTGCGATCCGCATCGGCCAGACCTTGAAGGTTCCGGGTGCCAACACATCGGCTCCGGACCAGGTGGTTACTGCCTCGGTCCCCGGCAAGAAGGTTGATGCCAAGCCGGATACGAAGCTGGCCAAAGTCGAGGAAGCAAAGCCCGCCGAGTATACGCCGCCGGTCGCCAAGGAATCGGTCACCGAAGTGGCATCCAAGGATGACGGCTCGGAGTCCTCGCCGAAGGCAACGGGCATCAGTAAGTACCGCTGGCCGGTTCGCGGTCAGGTGATCGCCGGATATGGCGCCAATGTCGAAGGCAACCGCAACGACGGCATCAATATCTCGGTGCCAGAAGGCACACCGATCAAGGCGGCTGAAAACGGCGTCGTCATCTACTCCGGCAGCAGCCTTAAGGAACTGGGCAACGCCGTCCTGGTTCGCCACGACGACGGTACGGTTACCGTTTATGGCAATGCGTCGGAACTGAAGGTGCAGCGCGGCCAGAAAATCCAGCGCGGCCAGACGCTCGCAGCATCGGGCATGAGCGGCACGGCAACCCAGCCGCAGGTGCACTTCGAGGTGCGCAAGAACGCCAGCGCCGTCAACCCGGCAACGTTCCTGGAATAGTCGCTTCGCAGCCAGCCAAATCAGCAAAAGAAAAGCCCCACAACGGGGCTTTTCTTTTGCGTTCAGACCAGATCGATCTTTTTCTTCAAGCGACCGGCCAGATCCTGGATGTACTGCCAGGCGACGCGGCCCGAACGGGCGCCGCGTGTGGTGCTCCATTCCAACGCCTCGGCATGCAACGTGGCGGGGTCGGTTTTCAGCCCAAAATAGGCGGCATAGCTGTCGATCATGGCCAGATAGTCTTCCTGGCTGCATTTGTAGAAACCGAGCCAAAGGCCGAAGCGATCGGAGAGCGAAACCTTTTCCTCGACGGCTTCCGACGGGTTGATCGCGGTCGACTGCTCGTTTTCCATCATATGGCGTGGGAGAAGATGCCGGCGGTTGGACGTTGCATAGAGCAGCACATTGGCCGGACGGCCCTCGATTCCGCCGTCCAGCACAGCCTTCAGCGATTTGTAGGACGTGTCGTCGTGATCGAAGGAAAGGTCATCGCAGAAAACGATGACCGGCACCGGCGACGTCTTCAGAATTTCCATCAGGACCGGCAGCGTTGAGATGTCTTCGCGATGCACCTCCACCAGTTTCAGGCGAATGCCGCTATCCCGCGCCACACTCGCATGAACTGCCTTGACGAGCGAAGACTTGCCCATGCCGCGTGCGCCCCAGAGCAGTACGTTGTTTGCCGGGAATCCTTCCGCAAATCTCAGCGTATTGTCGAACAGGATATCGCGGACATGATCGACGCCGCGGATCAGAGCGAGATCGACCCGGTTCGGTCTGACGACTGGCTGGAGATGCAAGCGCTGGGGAGTCCAGACGAAACATTCCGCCACGCCCCAGTCGTTGGCGGCAGGGGCGGGCCCCGCGACCCGTTCGAGGGCTGCCGACAGTTTTTGCATTTCGGTGATCAGAAGGTCGATTTTCGTATCCTGCATCAAAAAGCCTCCCGAAACAGGGCAACAGGTTGTGCCGCTAGGCCAAGCGTTCGGTAGCATAGCTGTCCTAACGGTAAAAGGCGTGAAATCGGCTAGAAAGAGCTTCTCCTCCGGCGGATTTCCTGTATGAGGCTGAAGACAGAAGCCGTTGGTCCGTTGTTGCATTCACATGGGCTATTCCTATATTCCGGCGATCCGAATCATGGGCGATCCGCCCGCAAAACCGCATTCAAGGAGTGATTGATGTTCATTACCGAGGCATTCGCCCAGACGGCACCCGGCGCAGGCACAGGCGGCGCTGATATCCTGATGTCGATCCTGCCGTTCCTGCTGATCTTCGTCGTAATGTATTTCCTGATCATCCGCCCGCAGCGCGCAAACATGAAGCGCCGCGAGGAACTGCTGAAGAACATTCGCCGCGGCGACCAGATCGTCACCGGCGGCGGTATTGTCGGCAAGGTGACGAAGGTCATCGACGACAACGAACTCGAAGTTGAAATTGCTGACGGCGTGAAGATTCGTGTGGTACGCAGTGGTGTATCCGAAGTCCGTGTGAAGGGCGAACCCGTCAAGGAGTAAGCTCGCAGGGAGGCCGGATCCGCACCGGTCACCTTGTAACGACACATCTTCGAGAGCTTCATGCCGTATTTTTCCCGCTGGAAAACCATTATCGTCTGGCTCGTCGTGCTGCTCAGCATCGTGGTGGCTCTGCCGAATGCGGTCTCGAACGCGACGCTGGATGGATTGCCAAGCTGGGTGCCGAAAAAGCAGCTGATGCTCGGTCTCGATCTCCAGGGCGGATCCCAGATCACCCTGAAGGTCGAGCGGGAAGATGTGGTGAGGACGCGCCTCGAGGCGGTCATCGACGTGATCGGAGTGCGGCTTCGGTCAGCGGGTATCGCCTATTCCGGTCTTTCCGGCACAGGCCAGGATATTCAGCTACGCCTTCGCAACCCGGCTCAGCTTGAAGCCGCGCGAGCGGCCCTGAAGCCCCTGACGGATCCGATAAAGATCGGCGGCATTACGAAGGATGCGATTAGCGAAGTGACGATAGGCGGCTCGCCGGATGGTTCCATGAGTGCTGCCATTTCCGACGAAGGCATTGCCGACCGCATCTCCGCCACAGCCGATGCCGCTATCGCCGTGCTGCATCGCCGGTTGGCGGATCTCGGTTCCGAGCAGCCGAAAATCCGCAGACAAGGCGCCGATCGCATCATTGTCCAGATTCCCGGCCGCTACGATCCGGAACAGGTCAAATATATCCTGAGCCAGGCGGGCGCGCTCTCGTTTCGAAGCATCGACATGTCGATGGCGGTCCAGGACGCAGTCAACGGCCAGCCGCCGTTCAATTCGGAAATTCTCTACTCCGCCGACGACCCGCCGATCGGCTATCTCGTTCGCAAGCAGTCTATCATTTCAAATCAGGATATCGTCGAGGCCAAATCGGCGATCAACGCGCAATCCGGCAATCCTGTCGTCAACCTGCGTCTTGGCCCTGACGGTACGGTCAGGTTTGCAAAGGCGACGGCGGATACGGCTGGTGCGACGATTGCCGTGGTTCTTGATGGGGCGGTGATCGCCACCCCGCTGGTGCGCAAAGCGATTGCCGACGGCACCGTACAGTTGTCGGCCGAAATGAGTCCGGAAGGCGCCGACGATCTGGCCCTGCTTCTGCGCGCCGGGGCCTTGCCGAGCCCGCTGACCGTGGTTGAGGAGCGCTCGATCGGGGCAGGGCGCGGCGCGGATTCGATCCATTCCATTCTGGTCGCCGGCGCGATCGGCGCCGTCCTCGTCATCCTTTTCATGCTGGGGTTCTATGGCTTCTTCGGCGCGGTCGCGAGCCTGGCCGTGGCTTTCAACGTCGTCATGATCGTTGCCGTGCTATCCGCGACCGGATTGGCGCTGACCTTGCCCGGCATTGCCGGGATCGTGCTGACAATCGGCATGGCGGTCGATTCCAACGTGTTGATCTACGAGCGCATCCGGGAAGAGGTTCGCCACGGCAAAACGTTGCGTGAGGCCCTGGATTTCGGCTTCGCGCGTGCGTTCGCCGCCATCGTCGACGCCAATATTACCACGCTGATCGCCGCCATCATCCTGCTTTTCCTCGGAGCCGGTCCGGTTCGCGGTTTTGCCGTTACGCTTGCGATCGGTATCGTCACAACCCTCTTCACCGCCTTCACTCTGACGCGTGTTATCCTGGACGTATGGCTGCACCGGCGCCAGCCGACGCAACTGCCGGATGGCATTCGCACCGGTGTGTTCGACGGCGCAGCGTTCCGGTTCATGGCAATCCGAAACTACGTCTTTTCGCTGACGGCATTGTTGTCTGTCATCAGCATGCTTCTGTTTGGCGCCATGGGCATCAATCTCGGCATCGACTTTGCCGGTGGTTCGGTGATCGAATTGAAGGCGCGCCAAGGCAATGCCGACATCGAGGATATTCGCGCGCGACTGGATGAACTCAACCTCGGCGAGATCACGGTCAAACCATTCGGTTCGCCGCAGGATGTCGTCGTCCGCGTTCACTCCCGCGAGGGCGGCGAGAATGCCGAGCAGACATCGGTGATCCTCGTCCGAGGCGAGCTTGAAGACGCCTATGAATTCCGCCGCGTCGAAGTCGTCGGTCCCTCGGTCTCCGGTGACCTGACGACGGCGGCGACGATCGGCGTCCTCGCCTCGCTTCTGGCGATTCTTCTCTATATCTGGGTCCGGTTCGAATGGCAGTTTGCCGCTGGCGCGATCGTCGCCACGCTGCACGACGTGCTTTTGACTATCGGTCTCTTTGTCGTCACCGGAATGGAATTCAACCTGACGAGCATCGCGGCGCTCCTCACCATTGTCGGTTATTCGCTGAACGACACTGTGGTCGTCTATGACCGGGTTCGCGAGAACCTGAAGCGTTATCCGCGCATGCCGTTGCCGATCCTGATCGATACCTCGATCAACCAGACCTTGTCGCGAACAGTTCTGACGGGTGCGACCACCATGCTGGCGTTGGCTGCGCTATCGATTTTCGGCGGCGAGGCGATCCAGCCCTTCGCCTTCGTCATGCTCTTCGGCGTTGCCATCGGTACGTTCTCCTCGATCTATGTTGCCGGCCCTGTCCTCATTCTCTTCAGGCTGAGACACGGCGCACCGGGCAGCGATTCCGAAAAGACCGGTGGCGCGGGCATGCATCCGGCAAAAGGAGCGCAGTAGTCATGCGCAGACCGATAGAAATCCGCAACGCACATTTCCCCGGACGGGCACCGATAGAGAGCTACGGCAACGGCGGCTTTCGCTTCGCCGATATGTCCCATCGCGGCTCGCTGCTGATGCTGCCCTCGGGCATCTATGGTTGGGGCATGGTGGAAGGTGATCCGCTGACGGCGGAAAATTTCCAGCGGGTTTTCGACGAAGCCGCGGATATCGAGGTGCTGCTGGTCGGAACCGGCAAGGATATCAGGCCAATACCGGCGGCGCTGAAGGCGCTGTTCAAGGAACATGGGATATCGACCGACCCGATGAGCACGGGGGCTGCCATTCGCACCTACAATATCATGCTTGCCGAATCGCGTGCTGTCGCTGCCGCCTTCATTGCCGTTTGACCAATGACGCCTCCCAAAAATCCAATTCCGGCTTCCACGGCTCTCTACGATTTCAGTCTGACGGCACTGCGCGACAGCGACCGCGATCGCTATCTTGCCTGTCTGCTGTCGCCGCAGGACAAGCGCGGTCCGCTTTCCGCCCTCTATGCCTTCCATGCTGAGATCGCCCGCGTCCGGGATGTCGCACGTGAGCCGCTGCCGGGAGAAATCCGCCTGCAGTGGTGGCGCGACCTGCTCAGCGATCCGAGCGGCACGAGCGGCGAGGGGAACCCGTTGGCCGAAGCACTGCTTGGCTGCATCCGGGACAACAAGCTGCCCGTCGCTGTGCTGCAGGACATGATCGATGCCCGCATCTTCGATCTTTATGACGATCCGATGGAAAGCCGCTCGTCGCTTGAGGGGTATGCGGGCGAGACTGCCTCGGCGGTGATCCAGCTTGCGAGCCTGATTCTCGACCCTGCCCATGCCCAGCAATCGGCGTCTGCGGCAGGCCATGCTGGTGTTGCGCAGACGATTGCGGGAGTGCTGCTGCTTTTGCCGTTGCACCGCCGCCGCGGCCAGGTCTATTTCCCCGAGGAACTGCTGGCCGCCACGGGGCTGGATCGCGATGCTTTCCTGGCTGGCACGGATGAGGACGCGGTTACGCGGGCAATTCGGGCATTTTCCGGCCTCGGCCGCGATCATCTCGCCAAGGCGCGGACCGACGCGAAAGAGATTTCCTCGGCCAACCGGTTTGCCTTCATCACGCTGGCGCTGGCCGAACCGGTTTTCGACCGCGCCGAGCGGGCCGGTTCGAAACTCTTTGAACAGTCGATTGTGCCGTCTCAATGGCGCCGGCAGTGGTGGATGTGGAAAGCCGCCCGCAGCGGCAGGTGGTAAGCCGGCGACGTTTTTTATATTCGTAAATGCTGTTTTGAAAAGCCGGCGGCACATTGGCGCAAGCTTCGTCTTCTAGGGTCGTGGCTGTGTTAATGTCGCAACCGGCACGAAAAGGAGTCGGCACAATGATCTGGCCGATCGTCATCCTCTGCATTCTGCTCGCGGGTATCTTCTACATGCGGATGAAGGAGCGCGCCGACAGGGACAGACGGGAGCCGGATGCGGGGTCGGCCATCCTCGATTTCGGGCGGGCATTTCCCGATGAGGCCATCCGGGCCATCCACGCGACTGCGGATGAGAAGGCCTATTTCGTCCGCCTTCATGACGGCAAAGCCGGTTTCATGGCCTCGCACGGAACCCATTTCGTTTGCCACCTGATCGAGGCGGGCAATGTGAATGTCAGCAATGCACCAAGCGGCCGCGGCCTGAAAGTGCATTTCGCCGACTTTGCCCATCTCGACGGTGTCTACGAGTTCATCAGCCCGGCAGTGGCAGCCGAGGTTTCCCTCTGGCTGCTTGGCAGTTTCAGTCCGCAGTCCGACTTTAGAGCCGTTCAGGCCAATTAACCGCCGCCCCCAACCAGGCTGCGCAGTCGTCAAGCGCTCGCGCTGCGACGAGTTGTTTCTTCATCACCGTCTTGTCCTTGCCGCGGAAGCGCTTGACGCCTTCGGGTTTGGTGATCGCGCCCGGCTCAAGCAGCGGAAACAGGCCGAAATTGATGTTCATCGGCTGGAACGAGCGTTTGCCTGGCTCGTCATCGGAGACGATGTGACCGCCGGTGATGTGGTTGAGAAGCGAGCCGAAGGCTGTCGTCGCCGGCGGCAATGGCAGTGGTTCACCCTTGCGTTCGGCCGCGGCGAACCGGCCGGCAAGCAGACCGATGCTGGCGCTTTCGACATAGCCTTCACAGCCGGTGATCTGGCCTGCAAACCGCAGTCCCGGCCGCGATTTCAACGTCAGCGATGGATCGAGCAGCACCGGCGAATTGATGTAGGTGTTGCGATGCAGGCCGCCGAGACGGGCGAACTCTGCGTTCTCTAGGCCCGGAATCATCCGGATGACTTCAGCCTGCGCCCCGTATTTCAGTTTCGTCTGGAAGCCAACCATGTTGTAGAGCGTGCCAAGCGCATTGTCCTGGCGCAGTTGCACCACCGCATAGGGCTTCACGGTCGGATTATGGGCGTTGGTTAGGCCCATCGGCTTCATCGGGCCATGCCGGAGCGTCTCGCGGCCGCGCTCGGCCATAACTTCGATCGGCAAGCAGCCGTCGAAATAGGGCGTGCCTTCCCATTCCTTGAAGCCGGTCTTGTCGCCGGCGATCAGCGCTTCGACAAAGGCATTGTACTGCTCTTCGTTCATCGGGCAGTTGATATAATCCTTGCCCGTGCCACCTGGCCCGACCTTGTCGTAGCGCGACTGGAACCAGCAGACATCCATGTTGATGCTGTCGGTATGGATGATCGGGGCGATGGCATCGAAGAAGGCGAGCGCATCGGCGCCGGTTTCGGCCTGGATGGCGCTGGCGAGCGAGGGCGCCGTCAGCGGTCCGGTGGCGATGATCGCGAGATCCCATTCCCTCGGCGGCAGGCCGGACACTTCTTCGCGCACGACGGTGATCAGCGGATGGCTTTCGACCGCCTTCGTCACGGCATGCGAGAAGCCGTCGCGGTCAACGGCGAGAGCGCCGCCGGCCGGGACCTGGTTTTTGTCGGCAGCCGACATGATCAGCGATCCGGCAAGGCGCATTTCAGCGTGCAGCACGCCGACGGCATTGCTGGTGGCATCGTCCGAGCGGAAGGAGTTGGAGCAAACCAGTTCGGCCAGGCTATCGGTCTTGTGAGCGTCCGTGCCGCGCACGCCGCGCATTTCGTGAAGAATAACCGGGATGCCGGCCTCGGCAACTTGCCAGGCGGCCTCCGATCCGGCGAGGCCGCCGCCGACGATATGAATGGGGTAGTAGGAAGATGTGTCTGTCATGCGCCGTTATTTAGAGCAAGGCGGGCGCGAAGGGAACCTGTTCTGCATGACGAGACGTCAGCGAGACCCCGGAATCAAAAACGGCACCCCGTGGTGCCGTTTTTAGTCCCTCGACATGTCCCGTCCGATTAACGGAAGGAACGCGAAGCGATGTTGCGAATGTCGAAGCGGGTGATGCCGATGTCCGTCAGGGCGTGGTTGGACAGGTTGCCGAGTTCGGCAACGGTACGGCGGTAGTTGATCCAGCTTTTTGCGATACGAATCGGGTTCATGATCTTTTCCTTGAGAAACAAATGAGCAGTGCAGTGATTTGCCTGCTTCGTTGGGATCTATGTACGCCTTTCACGGGAAAAGATGGAGTGCAAAGAAAATGCATCTGCTATGCATTTGTGCACTGCGTTGCTGTTTCACTAAGCATTCTGGGTGTGTGCTGAAAAAGAAGCCATAGGTTAATGGCGCCCCGTATCGCGACGGATTTCAATTTAACGATTTGTTTTTTTATGATTTTTTTGATTCGGCTGCGTCAGCAGCGTCGCTGCGTCGCGAATTGTTCGGTCCTCGAAACTCGATCACATCCGATGCCAGGAAAATGGGCATGCAATAAATGCTGCACTGCAGCAGCGGCATGCAGGGGTCGCGTGCCGAGCGTCTACGGATACCCGCTGAGGCCTATGATGGCTAGGCGAAATTCAGGCGAAAAAAAACGCCCGCCGGACTGAACCGGAGGGCGTTTGGCAGTTGCGCATCAGGCCGGAAAAGCCGGCCGGCTGCGGAGAATTACCTGACTGCCTGGCGGGCAACGTACTGGATGTCGCCGCGGCCGATGCCGAGGTCGTTCAGTTCGCGGTCGCTCATGCGGCCGAGTTCGTTGCAGGTCTGACGGTACTTGCGCCAATTATTGAACGAGCGAGCAATGTTCATGATGCTGGTCCTTTCCAAGGTTCCTGCCAGCACCATCTGCTGGCCTTCATCTGATGGTTGGAATATACGCTGCCGGCCCCTGAAATTACAGAGACAATGCTGCATCGCACCCATGCGCGAATTGCAATCCTCTTTGAGGGATTGGCCACGGTTTGACCAAATTCTGTGCGAGCGCGTGAGCGCTAAAAGAGGATGTGCTGATGCTCGGGAGGAGGAGAACGTAAAAACAACGCCCGCCGGGGGAGGAGGTCCAGCGGGCGTTGCTTGTTCTGATCGGCAACTGGGAGGAGGAGAGTTACCGATCCCATCGGGGCGCGCTGGGAGGAGGAGTGCGCTGCTCCGAAGTTGTCCTTAACATAAATCGGACTGTCGGAAATGGGTAGGGCCAATGGCGAATAGCACCTATGTCAGGCGCGCATGCCTGGCTCGTTCTTGCGACATGCTCATGCCGAATATTTCGGCATCTGCAACTTCACTATTCTTCAAGGCACCGGAATATAATGATTTTTTGGTTTCCGAAATGAATAACGCCCGCTGGGGGAGGAGGTCCAGCGGGCGTCATTTACAGTGACAGGCAACTTGGGAGGAGGAGTGTTGCCCGCCTGATCGGAGCGACGCTGGGAGGAGGAGTGCGCCACTCCGAATTCTATGAAGCGAACCTCATTCGATCCGCCTGGCCTTTTCCACTTCTGAGCGGAAGCGGCTGGCCTTGCCGCTGACGGCCCCGATCAGCTTGCGTTGATCTCGTTCCGTCTTCTTGAGTTCAATATAGGACGACACGGGCGATTTGTGCAGTGCAATATCATCATGGATGATATGCGGATTCTGCAAGGCCGTTCGTTCGCCTTATGCCATCTGAGATTCGCGCGAAAATCTTTACGTCGCGTTAACGATGATCATCCGTTTCCGGCTGCCCCGAGGCCTCGCGTCGTTCGCCAGACTGCTCAACTATGATTTGCCGGCGCCTATGATATGTGTAGCGGGCGAGGCGCAAGGAGGGCGGGCTATGTACCGGGGGCGGATCGAGAAGGACTTCAACATCTGGGTCTCGAAGGGAATGCTCAGCGCCGATACGGCAAAGGCAATGCTTGCCGAATATGATTCACGCGAGACGGCTTTCAGTCCGGGCAGGGTTCTCTTGGTCCTGGCGGCGGTCCTTGTGTCGGCTGCCATACTTCTACTGGTCGCGGCCAATTGGGAGGCGATTCCCCGCCTTGTCCGCGTCGGCGGCATCGTCGTCCTCATCTGGGCCTTCTATCTGTCGGCTGCCTTGTGCCTGGGGCGCGGTTGGCGCGGCATGGGTGCCGCCTTTCTTGTTTTGGGAACCATGACTTTCGGCGGCGCGATCGCGCTAGTCGGGCAGATGTATCATTTGTCCGGCGACGCCGCCGACGCCCTGCTGGTCTGGTTCGCAGCCGCCTGTGTCGCGGCGCTTGCCTTCCGTTCGGCGGCTCTCTCGGTGATCTCAGGCTTTCTGGCCTGGGCCGTGTTCGGCCAGTTGCTGATGGACAATGACGCCAGCTTCGAGGGCAATGGCTATATCTATCTCATTCCGGGGCTGATCGTCGTCGTGATCGCGCTGGTTCGCTATACCAATGCCGGTGCGGCCCGGCATCTCGCCTATTTGCTTGCCTTGGCCTGGCTCGGCTGGCTCTATCTCGAGCTGCCGGAAATCTGGCTTGCCGCCGCTCTTTTCGGTCTTGGCCTGCTGGCGTTCCTGATTGTCAGCCTGCCTGCTTCGCCGCTCTTTCGCTTTGCCCGGGATGCTGGCGCTGCGCCCGCTTTCTACAGCTTCGCGCTGGCGATCCTGGGGCTCGCGGCCTTGCATACGGAGATCGATGGGCTTGGCCAGGAGGTCGCGATCGGGGCGACGACGCTCGGCGTCGCTTTGGGCGGCATTGCTATTGCCGGCCGGCTGAACGGCGCTGTCCGTTTCCTCGGCTACGCGGTCTTTGCCACCGAAACCCTCTATCTGGCCTTCGAAACGCTGGGCAGCATCCTCGGCACATCCGGTTTCTTCCTGATTTCCGGTGTCGTTGTCGGTCTGATCGCCTGGCTGGTGATCCGTCTGGAAAAGCGGCTCGGGGCGCAAACAGCAGGGGAAGGAGCGTAGTATGGGCAACAATCTTCGTCCTCTGATTGCGGCCATCATTGTGGCACTGCTGCAGACGGCTTTCCTCGGCTATATGATCGAAAGCCGCGCCTCGATCCTGCGCGACGGCGTCGATGTCGTGCTGAAGACCGTGCCGGTCGATCCACGCGATCTGCTGCGCGGCGACTATGTCATTCTCGCCTATGACATATCGAGTATTCCCGCTGAAAAGATCACCGGCGGCTTCCCCGGTGAGGCGACCGACGCGCAGATATCCGTGCGTCTGGAGAAACAGCCGGACGGTTTCTGGGGGGTATCGGAAGCATCTTTCGGTCCACTTGCGCCGAAAGACGGCAGCGTGATCGCGCGCAGCGCTCCATTCTACTTCTATCCGACGCCCGACGGTCCTCCATCCTCCTTGAATGTCGAATACGGCATCGAACGTTATTATGTGCCGGAAGGCGAGGGCAGGGTGCTGGAGGAGGCGCGCAACGCCAGCGCCCTCGCCGTGACCGCAAGCGTCTCCGGCGATGGCGGCATGCAGATCCGCTCGATCTCGATCGATGGAAAATCGCTCTATGAAGAGCCACTTTATTGATCTCAAACAGCAGGCTTGTCCGGCAAGTGACAAGAACACGACAAGAGCCGCATTTTTCCTTTGATCCGTTGCAAACGGGTGATATAGAGACGCCGCGCTCGGGAACGCCCTGAACCCGGCGCAGAATGTGTTGCGGCTCTTATCCGCGATTTCTTCTGTGCCGATGTGAGCAGGCGCTGCGGTTTTCTGAACGCGGGTATGGTGAAATTGGTAGACACGCCAGATTTAGGTTCACCTGTATTTTCCATTCGATAACGAAGCCAATAATCTCAGGAGCTTAGCAGTTTCTGGGATTTTTCCTTTGACAAATATCTACGTTATCGTAGAAGTCACGTTAACGGAGTGACATTCAAATAGGAGCTAAGCATGCCCGAAGTCCTTGTGTTTGCCCTGCAATTGCTGGGGTGGCTCGTGGTGACCCTGTCACTCCTGGGGATGACCTTGGTGCCATTGATGAAATTCGCAGAGGTTCTCTGGAAGCAACGGCAAGACCGCAGATGACGACGATAACGCAGGGAAACTGAGGTGTCTAAGACCTTGGTTTCCCTATTATTTTCTCTAAACGCCTCCGATAACGGAGGGATTACCCCTCCATACAGCACATACGAACAACTTCAGCGCCACCGATGAGGCCCGAATGACTGACCTATACCAGACCGAAATCGCCCTTGAGGAAGAAGCTCGGGGCTTGACCATCCAGAGGTTCCATAAAGATCACTTAAAGGGAACCTTAGAGGAAACCTTCAGTGAAACCTTTCTTGGTTCTCATCTCATTGGAAACTATCTCATTCCTTACACTCAGGGTATCTCTGAGTGGCTCAAGGCTTCGAATACAGGCAAGGCAGGAAGGCGCAGTCGAGCTGCTGTCTTGATCGAGAAAGTCGATCCGGCGCTCCTCGCCTTCCTGATGCTCAAAGCGATCCTCAACAAGGTTGGCGTCTACCACGAGGGCAAGCCTTGCTCGTTCACCGGCCTCACGATCTACGGCGGCGGTCTCATCCATGATGAGCTGCGGCTGCGTGAGTTCGACGCCGAGCACACCAAGCTGTCCCGTCGCATCCATGCCGACTTCAACAGCCGTGAACTCACCCGCGAGAAACGCGAGGAGTACATGCAGAAGACGTTCGCCAAGCACGACATGGAATGGTCTATCTGGTCCAAGACCGAGATGGTCCAAGTCGGTACGGCGCTCCTGGATGTCTTCCGAGCGGTGACCGGCGACATCGAGATCATCACCGAGGGTTCCGGCAAGGCCAAGCGAGACATCGTCCAACCGTCCCTGGGGCTCCTCCAGGCGGTCGAGATGACATCTGACCATTGCGAGGCGATGTTCACCACCTACTTCCCCACGGTGATCCCTCCGAAGCCCTGGTCCGCTGAGACCCTGGAGACGGGCGGCTATCACAGCCACCACGTCACGCCCTATCCCTTGGTGAAGGCGTCGAAGAAGACCTACCGCTCGATCCTCAAGGCTCGGGTGGCGGATGGCTCAGTGGATCGCGTCCTGCGTTCCATCAACGGCCTCCAGGAAACCAAGTGGGCGGTCAACGTCCGCGCCCTCGACGCAATCGAGGCGGTCTACGCTCGCAACATTCCGTGCGGCAAGCTCCCCCGAGCAGACCGAAAGGTTCCCGATCCGGCCCCGTTGTCCCTCGAAGGGCTCGACGCGGATCACCCCGACGTTAAGGCGTATCGCGTGTATTGCTTCGGCATCCACGAGAACAACCGCCGCATCATCGGCAAACGGGTCATGGCGCAACGCGCTTTCCACCTCGCCAGGAAGTTCTCGCAGTACGACGCGATCTACTTCCCCCACGATCTCGACAGCCGGGGCAGGGCATATCCCAAGCCCTCCGGTCTAAACCCTCAAGGACCCGACTATGTCAAAGGCATCCTTCACTTTGCAGAAGGCAAAACTCTCGGATCACGTGGTCTCTACTGGCTGGGTGTGCACGGTGCTAACTGTTTTGGGAAAGACAAGCTACCTCTGGACGAACGCGCGGACTGGGCAAAGGACAATACACAGCTCGCCCAATCTGTGGCCCGGAACCCACTTCAAGACCTCTCGTGGACACGATGTGATAACCCTGTCCAATTCCTTGCGTGGTGCTTCGAATGGGCGGAAGCCCACTCCCTCAAAGACCCAGCCTCGTATCGGTCGCGGCTCCATGTAGACCTCGACGCAACATGCTCGGGCCTCCAGCACTTCTCGGCCATGCTCCGGGACAAGGTCGGCGGCTTCCACGTCAACATGGTTCCCAACGATGTCCGCCAGGATGTCTACGGGGCAGTCGCGTCGGTCGCCCTGGAGATGATCCAGAACGAACCCGATGAGGAGAAGGTTGCCCTGGCGAAAGCATGGCTGGACTTCGGGATGACCCGCAGCACCACCAAGCGATCGGTCATGGTCAAGCCCTACGCCGGGACCCGCATGTCCTGTACCGGATACGTCTCCGAAGCCGTCGAGGAAGCCCTGAAAGACGGGGTCGCCCTGCCGGTTCCTCGGGAGATGATGTGGGAGTTCAAAATGTACGGCGCTGACAAGGTCTGGAAGGCTATCCCAAAGGTAGTCGTCGCAGCCGATGGTGCCATGCAGTGGCTTATGGCCGTGTCCCGCCTCGTCGGCCGGTCGCAGCCGAAGGAACGCCGTATCGAGTGGAACACACCGCTGGGCCTCCCGGTCCATCAGTACAAATTCGACACCCGCTCCCGCCGTATCGAGACCTTCTTCGATGGTGCCCGTATCCAACCGCGCATCACCGAGGACCTCGACACCCTCGATCCCCGACAGATGGCAACCTCGGTTGCCCCGTCGTTTGTCCATTCGCTCGACGCTTGCCACCTCCAGGCAACCGTCAGTGCCGCGATGGATGCAGGTATGGAACACTTCGCCGCTGTCCATGACAGCTTCGGGGTCCATGCTTGCGATGTCGAGCAGTTCACCCGGATCATCCGTGAAGCCTTCGTGCAGATGTACGAGGCGCACGATGTCCTGGCCGAGTTCCTCGAAACCGCCATGCCGCTGATTGCCGCCGACCTCCGCGAGGAGATACCGGCGATGCCAGCAAGGGGCTCCCTGGACCTCCGGGGAATCCTCGAAAATCAGTTCTTCTTTAGCTGATTATCTCCGTTATCGGAGGGATTACCCCTCCATACAGCACATACGAAACTCCCTCCAGATCGAAAGCGATCCCATGAATATCATTCGCATCCTCAAGGCTATCTACCGCCACTACACCACGCCGACCACGACCAAGGCCCTCGGCGGTCTCGATAAGTCCCTGAAGAAGCTCCGCGCAGCGTCGGCACAGCACAACCGTCGCCACCTCACGGCCAACCGGTTGATCGAGGCGTTTACCCTTGCCTCTGAGCAGGAAGCTGCCCAGCGCGACCGCGCCCTCCGTGTCTCCGAGCGTCTTGAAGACCTCGTCGCCTGATCCCTCCCTATACCGAACTTTTTTCAAATACCTCCGATAACGAAGGAAATACCCTACATGACGCCTACCTCCCAGATGCGCACGATCCGTTCCAACACCCGCTACGTTGAGGCTTCGGTCCACTACAACCGCCGCAAGTTCGACAAGAAGTTCGAGATCGTCGCCCGTCTCTATGACGACGCCCTGGAGGACCTCGGGGTCACCATTGGTGGCGAAGTCGTCCTGGATGTCCGCGAGGATCGCCACGACGCCCTCGAAGCCGTCCGCTTCTTCCGCAACCAGGGTTGATCCGATGAGAGCACGACGCTGCACTGGCTGTGGTGACCGGTTCTACGTGAACCCGGATGCACCCTCAGATACCTGCCAGGATTGCTCGGGGGATTTCGATCCCTCGGCGCAAGCCAAACAAGACGCCGAAAACATTGCCCGAGTGAATGACGCTCGGGTCCTGGGACGGCGCAAGCAGACGGTGGACCTCAACACCCTCCGTCAGGCCCAGGCCGAAGCAACCGCCGACGCCCAGGCCGAAGCCGGGAAGGCCACGAGGGGCAAGAAGGTCAATGACCAGTAAGCTGCCCTTCTACGTCATCCACCCGGATAACTCCTTCCATTTCACTGACTATCCCGACGACCTCGTAGACCTGATCTCCGAGCAGAACACCGTGGATACCGATCAGACCTTCACCGAAGCGCTCCGGGATGACTGGAGCGACGAGGACCTACGCCTTGAAGCCTTCGGACCGCATTTCACCGAAGAAACCCTCAAGGACACACTCGATCTCTGCGAAGCGGTCGAGGCAATGAACAAAGGCTACATTCTCTAAAATGGCAAATCTCGTAATGACATCCGCTCGGGGTGTCGCAGTTTATCCGGCGCTGAATCGTCCGGACACCAAATTCGATGAACTCGGTCAGTACAAAGCCGACGTGAAGCTGTCCGCCGAAGACGCGGCTCCGCTCATTTCGAAGATCCAGGCAGTCGCCAAGGAACACATGGGCAAGGTTATGCCCAAGGCCAAGAACTCGTGCTTCGAGGCTGTTCTGAATGACGAGGGAGAGGAAACGGGCGAAGTCCTGTTCAAAATCCGCGTCAAGAACAAGCTCCGCAAGTCCGATGGCAAGCTCTGGGACCGCCGACCGCTGATCATCGACGCCAAGAAGAATGACCTCCCGGTGGCTGTCGCCATTTGGGGCGGCACCACGATGCGGGTGCAATTCGAGGTCTACCCGTGGAACACGGGGGCCAAGAAGGGCCTCTCGCTTCAGCCAATCATGGTCCAGGTCATCGACCTCGTGACCGGTGGTGGCCGTGGTGACGCGAACGCCTTCGATGAAGAAGACGGTTATGAGGCTGAGGAGGAAGCTCCGGCCGACAAGAACGGCTTCGACAACGAAGACGATGATGCAACCCCTGACACGGGCAATGACGACTACTAATCGTTATCGCTCCGGTCTGGAGAGACAGGTGGCCCGTCAGCTTGAGCTGGCGGGTCGCTCTTTTGGGTTTGAAGAAGACAAAATCGACTACATCAAACCCGCCAAGAGGGCCAAGTACAACCCCGACTTCCACGTCCTGAAAAAGCGTGACGGCTCGAAAATGTACATCGAGAGCAAGGGCAGATTCCTCACCGAGGATCGCGCCAAGCATCTCCTCATCCGAGATCAACATCCCGAGTTGGACATCCGCTTCGTGTTCCAGAACGCGAACGCCAGGATCAGTAAGACCTCGTCAACGACCTACGCCAAGTGGTGTCGCGACAAGGACTTCAAGTTTTCCGACAAGGGCCAAATCCCCAAAGATTGGCTGAATGAGTAAAGACATCACGGGTCCAGACGAGCGCCCGACGATCCGAAAACTGATCGACAAATACATCCCTGTCCACACCCAGGACGCCGTTTGGCAGATGATCCGGGTTCATGAGGCGGAAGTTTACGACCTCCTGTACCGGCTCCATCAGCTCCAAGAGAACCACAACGCTCTCTGCAAGCACGTTGAGAAGCTCCACAAGGAAGTCTCCGACCGCGAGACCATCAGGGTCCCCCTGGGGAAATTCACGGTTGAGGGCGAGCGTATGATGATGGAGCCGAGCTTCGGCTTCCGAGCGATATGGCGGCCTGATCCTCTCCACTACGCGGTGATCCTACCGCATGACCCGCTGGACCCCCGCTTGTCCCCGGAAATCTTCCACGTCGTGGTTGACCAGTTCCGGGACCGTTTCGCCAAGGAAGCCGCCGAGAAGGTGACGGCCGAGTTCATCAAGCTCTACCACACCGTGGTGACCCGCCGATGAGCGAAGCGATCCAGACGCACCAACCGTGCGACGATTGCGGCTCCTCCGACGCCCTCACGATCTACCCCACGCACACCTATTGTTTCTCCTGCGAGACGAGGACCAACACAGATGCTTCAGACGATACACCCCGCACTGGTTCTTCCTCAGGCGGCACTTCTAGCCTTTACCGGTGCACCTACACCGCCCTGGCAAAGCGGAATATCACCGAAGAAACTGCCCGGTTCTGGTCATACGGACGGACTGACCTCCGAGGACAATCCATCCACTGCGCGAACTATCTGGACGAAAACCGCCAGACAGTAGCTCAGAAGCTCCGCTTCCCCGACAAGACCTTCCCCTGGACAAACCGAGCGGCCTTCAAGGGCCTCTACGGCCAGTGGCTATGGCGCGACGGCGGCAAGCAGGTGGTCATCACCGAGGGCGAAATCGACGCCCTGAGCGTCTCCCAGGTCCAGCAGAACAAATGGCCCGTGGTTTCCCTCGTGGACGGCGGCGGCAAGAACGCCGTGAAGCCCATCAAGGAAGCCTACGAGTGGCTCCAGAAGTTCGAAAAGATCATCCTGTTCTTCGACAATGACGAGAAAGGCCGACAGTCGGTCGAGATCGTCAAGCGAATGCTGCCGCTCGGCAAGGTCTACATCGCGTTTGCCCCAGAGGGCTACAAGGACGCGAACGACCTCCTGATGGCTGGCAAGGGCAAGCAGATCATCGACGCCATCTGGGGAGCCAAGCAGTATCGCCCTGAGGGCCTCGTGAGCGGCTCGGCTGTCCTCGACCGACTGCGCAAGCAGGAGAACGTGGTCGCCTTCCCATACCCCGATTTCATGGACGCCCTCAACTACAAGACCGGGGGCGGCATCCGCCTCGGGGAGCTGGACACCTGGACCTCCGGGACCGGCATGGGCAAGACCACGATCATCAAGGCCCTCCAGAACCACTTCTTCCACACGACGGACTTCAATCAGGCGCTCATCCACCTTGAGGAGCCCCTCGAAGACACCGGCAACGATCTCATCGCCTATGAGGTCGGCAAGCGTTTCCAGATCGATGACCCGGCCTACCGGGAAACCCTGGAATACAACGCCGCTGCTGAGAAGCTGTTCCTGGCAAAGGACGAGTTCGGAAACGACCGGTTGCAACTCTATGACGCCTTCGGGTCGATGGAGGACGACAGTCTCTACGAGATCATCCGGTACGCCGCCAAGGCGATGAACTGCAAGATCATCTGGCTCGACCACCTCTCGATCCTCGTGTCCGACATGGGCGACGGGGCAGGGACCGACGAGCGTAAGCGGATCGACAGCATCATGCACAACCTCAAGTCCCTGACGATTGAGCTGGGCATCTACATCGGCCTCATCTCGCACCTTAGGAAACCCCCAGGCAATGGCAAATCGTTCGAGCAGGGCGCTGTCCCATCTCTCGATGACCTTCGCGGTTCTGGCGGCATTAAGCAACTCTCCAATGGCGTCTTCGCCATCTCCAGAGACCAGCAAGCCACCGACCCCGAGGTACGCAATACTTCCACGGTTACCGTTCTCAAATGCCGTAAGACCGGCCGAACTGGAACCGCTGACTTCCTGACCTTCAGTGACGCCACCGGGCGCATTGAGAAGGGCAAAGACCCGGCACTCGCGGACAACAAGGGTGCCTTCAACGACGAAAGCAACGGAGAATACTGATGGACGAAGTGACCGTAACGATCTCCCAGAAGGAATATCTGAGCCTCTTGGATGACCGCAAGTGGCGGCAGTGCCTCGAAAGTGGCGGTGTCGATAACTGGAGCTACTATTCCGATAGCCTCCGCGAGGGCGGCTACTGGGATGAGGAGGAGGACGATTAATCACCCCCTTCTTGAACCCGGAATGCTCCTGGCCGAGCAATTTGATTTAGCCGGTCTCCATCGAGAAATCGATCAGGTGGTCATCCAGTTCAAACATCGGGACGCCATGTTCCAGTTTGACCGGCACCTGAAAGCGAACACCGACCATCACATGTTCGTGGCCTACCAGCACCCGCCCATAATGCAAATCGCTGGTATTCGCTGGAACCTCTCAGTACCCGCAACCAGTTGCTATGGACGATGAGGTCTTCCACCGCGCCGAGCGGTTGACCCTTGAGGCCACCGCCGAACCCAAACTGATCCCCCAATACACCGAAGCAATGAAACAAGCCCGAGCCCTTGAAGGTGCTCCGGGATGGAAAGGACGAACTAAAATGACCCAGGTAGAGAAAATCCTCAACCACATCCAGAAGAACGGCTCCATCACCCAGCGCGAGGCATACCTCGACTATGGCATCCAGAGCTTCCACCGCCGCCTCTCGGACATCCGCGAGATGGGCGTTCGGTTGCTCCCGGTCCAGAAGGTCCATCCGACTACCGGACAGGAATACACGCGCTACTTCATCGCTGGCTCGAAGGCCAACGGGAAGCCGGTGAAAGCTGCATGAAGATGGCGCTCGTTCTGATCGCCGTCGTCCTCGGGCTCACCGCCTGTGTCACCTATCAGCCGCCAGGGGAGAACCTCTGGCTGGCTATCCGCTAATCTCTCCAAACAGGAAATCCCCCATGCGCATTATCGCTTTCGCTCTCGCTGCCCTCATGATGACTGCCGGTGTCGCTGACGCTGCGTTCCGCTCCAGCGGCTTCCGGTCGAGCAGCTTCCGCTCCAGCTCCTATACCCGCTCGTACTCGGCCCCGCGCCCGATCTACCGGGCACCCGCGACGACCTACCGGAACACCACGGTGCACAACACCTATGTCCAGCAGAACTCCAGCGGCGGCGGCATGTTCAATTCGTTCATCGGTTCGTTTGGTGGCATCGCGGCCTACAATTGGCTGTTCGGTGAAGACGACAAGCCAGCGGAACAGCCGGCTACCCCCGCAGTGGCCCCCGAGGTGAAATAATGTGGCCCTTCCGCAAGCCCAAGAAACCCTCGCCGTCGCCGGTTCGGCCGGTACGCTCCTCGTACTCGTCTTCTGGCTACTCCGCATCTTCACCCTCCCGGCAATCCGACGACATGTATCTCCCGATGTACCTGACGTCCTTGGCGCATTCCGACCCGGCACCATCAACTCCTTCGTGCTCACCGGACTACTCCTCGTCTTCCTCGTACTCCTCGTCGGACTACTCGTCGTCCAGCTCCTGCGACTATTCCTCCTCCTCCAACTCGTATGACTGACCACACCAACGAGAATATCCCAAGTGATCTCAAGGTCTCCCGAAAGGGGGACCTTCTCATTTTTAAGACACGCACCGCGACCGTCCACCTGGACTTCCGTCGCCGTGACGAATTGATCGAAGCGATCCGCAGTCTTACCTAAGAATACCGGGGCAACCCATTGATAACTTTGATATTTGACATCGAGACCGATGGGTTCCTCGAAACGATGACCCGCGTCCACTCGCTTGTCATCCGCTGCGTCGAGACCGGTGAGGTCGGCACCTTTGCTGACCAGGACGGCTACCCGCCGATTGTCGAGGGCCTCAAGTGGCTCATGGAAGCCGACCGTATCGTCGGCCACAACATCATCAAGTTCGACCTTCCGGCCATCCAGAAGATTTACCCCTGGTTCGCCTACGATCCCGCCAAGGTCTTCGACACCCTGGTAGCGTCCCGCCTCATCTGGACCGCCATCGTGGATACCGACATGGGCAAGATCAGGGCAGGGAAGACAACCCTCCCTCCGAAGCTCGCCGGTCGCCACGGCCTGGAAGCCTGGGGCCACCGCCTCGGGAACTGGAAGGGCGACTACGCGAAGATGATGGAAGACCAGGGCCTCGACCCCTGGGCCTCCTGGTCCAAGGAAATGCAGGACTACTGCGAGCAGGACGTTGAAGTAAACGCCCAGCTTTACAAGCTCATCATCGACAAGAACTACTCAGAGCAAGCCCTTGAACTTGAACGTGAAATTGCGTTCATCATGGCTGAGATGGAGCGCACGGGCTTCGGCTTCGACATCGATGCCGCCGAGCGTCTCTATGTGGAACTGGCGGGGAAACGCGAGGAACTCTCGCAGTCCCTCCGCGATCTGTTCCAGCCCTGGTTCACCAAGGACGGTCCCGTCAAGGAACCGAAGAAGCCCCATAAGACCCTCGGGTACTGGGGCCACAAGGATGCCGATGGCGTCTGGACTGGATACCCGTTCCAGAAGATCAAGCTGACGATCTTCAACCCGAACAGCCGAGATCACATAGCCGACCGTCTCATGACGGAGCGCGGCTGGAAGCCTACCGAGATGACACCCGGTGGCAAGCCCAAAGTGGACGAAGATGTCCTCGGTGATCTCAAGTACCCCGAAGCCAAGGCTCTGACCGATTACATGACGCTCCAGAAGCGTATCGGACAGTTGGCCGAGGGGGACAATGCCTGGCTGAAAATGGTCAAGGCGAACGGTCGCATCCACGGCTCGATCAACCCCAACGGGGCGGTCACCGGACGTGCCACCCATAGCCACCCGAATGTCGGGCAGGTTCCCTCCGTGGGTGCCCTGTATGGCGCTGAGTGTCGCTCGCTGTTTGGCCCCAAGACGAAGAACCGGGTGCAACTCGGGTGCGACGTGTCGGGCCTGGAGCTGCGAATGCTCGGGCACTTCATGGCTCGTCACGACGGTGGCGCCTACGCCGACGAAGTCATCAACGGTGACGTTCACTCGACCAACGCGGCGGCTCTATTCGCGATGGACCCCGAGGAGTTCAAGCGGGGCCGCAAGTGCACCGATCCTATCCAGTCCATCACCGATCAGGTGAAGGAAGCCTACGACTGGTTGCGCAAGCTCCCGAAGGACAAGCAAGCGGAGAGCCTCGTCAAGAGCTTCTACGACAGCCTCCGGGACACCGCGAAGACCTTCATCTACGCCTTCCTATACGGCGCGGGTGACGGGAAGATTGGCTCGATTATCGGGCAGGGCCGCAAGGCCGGTGGGATGCTCAAGAAGAAGTTCTTCAAGCGCTTCCCAGCTCTGAAGAAACTGATCGATGGCGTCCAGGCAACGGCAGAAGCCAAGGGGTTCCTGAAGGGCCTCGACGGTCGCAGCTTGCATGTACGCTCGCCCCACTCCGCACTCAACACTCTGTTGCAGTCGGCCGGTGCCATCGTCTGTAAGCAGTGGATCGTGGAGTTCGAACGGCTCCTGGTCCAGCACAACCTGAAGCACCTCGTCGGCATCATGGCCTGGGTTCACGACGAACTCCAGATGTCGGTCGATCTGTCTCTTGTTACCTACGATAACGAAGGTAAGGCATCGTCAATCGTTGGCGATCTCTGCATCCAAGCCATTGAAAAGGCTGGAGAAGTTCTCGGCATTCGTGTGCCGCTCACTGGTGAATACAAAATCGGACTGAACTGGAAGGACTGCCACTAATGGCTAAGACCTCGAAAATGAAACAACGCTACGTGTGCCCTGGTTACCTGGGGATGTCTCGCGGCGACAACACGATCAACGCCATCATCTACGGCGATGACGATTGCTTCTACTTCTACCCGGTCACCGCCGCCCAGGCCGCAGCCATCGAGTGCTGGGCCGACTACGGGGACGAAGACGATCTCCGAGCGGTCCTCCCGGATGCCTCCGAGTACGACCTCGACATGTTCTATGCCGGTAAGGAAATCGTAGATTGAAAACACTCCTGATTGACGGCGACATGCTCGTCCACCGGTCCACCGTGGCCGTCGAAAAAGACACCCGGTTCCTCGACCGCTACCACATCCTGTTTTCGGACGCCGAGAGCGCCTGGAACGTGCTCATGGAAACCCTGGGTGAACTCCAGAACGCTGCCGACACCTCCGAGGTCCTGGTTACCTTCTCGGACCCCGAGGTGAACTTCCGCAAGGGTCTGGTCGGCGGGGACTACAAGTCTCACCGGGCCGGATCGCGCAAGCCGCTGGCCTACTGGGAAACCCGGAAGCGGGTCGAGGATAACTTCGCCACCACCGAGATGCCGACCCTGGAAGCCGACGATGTCATGGGCATCCTCATGACCCGGCATCCCGGCGACTACATCCTCTGGTCCCTCGACAAGGACCTCAAGCAAATCCCTGGGTTGCACCTTGTGGATGACGAGGTGATCCGGCGACCGCTCTCCGAGTGTGACCATTTCTTCTATCTCCAGACCCTCGCGGGGGATGTCACCGATGGTTACTCGGGGTGCCCTGGCGTCGGCGTGGCGGGTGCCGAGAGGGCTCTCCGGGAGGGCTCCAAGCTCGTCGCCTACCAGCACGAACTCAAGAGCGGCAAGCGCAAGGGCGAGGTGGAGACACGCTGGGAGGAAGTCCCGGCAGATACCCCCTGGGAGACCGTCGTGTCTCTCTACAAGAAAGCCGGTCTGGGTGAGGGGGACGCGCTCCTCAACGCCCGGATGGCGCGAATACTTCGTAATGAAGACTACGCTAATGGAGAAATCGTCCTTTGGACCCCCAACGCATAACCTCGGACGGCGGATCGTCCAGCTACTACGCGCTTCCCCCTGAAGCCAAAGAGCTTGGAGACCTGATTGAGTTCAAAGATATGGACTTCAATCTGGGAAACATCTTCAAGGCTTGTTACCGGCTCGGTGAGAAGAACGACCCGCTTTACGAGATCAACAAAATGGAGTGGTTTGTGGCGAGACTGAAGGCTCACTATCTCCGCAAGCAACGCTGACAAATCATTAAGGGGCTTCTTCGGAGGCCCCTTTCTGTATTGTCAAGTTTTAAATAATTACCCCTCCATACAGATAGATACGAAGAAAGTTTATGTCAAACATTCTGAACAGTAATCGTAGGTTACCTCAAGTAACTCAAGAACTCTTAGACTACCTCAGGAAATACTTCCCTTTAGAAGGTTTTAAAGAAGTGAAGAATGAAGGTGATCTAAAACGTCTCCAAGGGAAACACGAGGTCATCGACCACTTGGCAACCCTTCTCAGCGAATAAACAGGTCCACCATGTGCTTTAACAAGGCCCAAAAGACCCCGACGCCAGCGGCCCCGGCCGAGACGCTTCAACAGGTTGCCCCTGAGAAGAAGACCGCCGCGACCAAGGACAGCAACCCCCTAGCCATTGGCACCAAGAAGTACCGCAACGAAAGCGGCCTTGGCACTCCTGGCCTAAACTCCGGTTCACCCACCGGCCTCTCTTTGTCCAAGTAAGAGATTGAATGTCTGATGCCGTGAACGAAATCACGGCGGTCATCGACACTGACGCCGCGACGTATGCCCGACTTGAGGCTGACCGCGAAGATTTTCTGTGGCGAGCGCGTGAAAACGCCAAGCTCACCATCCCATCCCTGATGCCACCCGAAGGCCACTCGTCGGCCTCCCAGCTTTACAAGCCGTGGCAGTCAATCGGTTCTCACGGGGTTAACACCCTGACCTCCAAGCTCCTCATGACCCTCCTGCCAGCGAACGCTCCAATGTTCCGCTACTCAACCAGCGACAAAGCTGTAGAGGAACTGGCCCAGGACAAGAATGTCCGAGCCGAAGTCGAGAAGAAGCTCAACGAGATTGAGCGTTCCGTCCAGGATGAGATTGAAGGTCTCAGTATCCGAGCCGCCCTAGTGGAAGCCCTGAAGCACCTCGTGGTGTGCGGGAATGTCCTCCTATACCTCCCCAAGAAGGGGAACCTCCGAATTTTCCGGCTCGACCGGTACGTGGTCCAGCGAGACTACGAAGGCAATCTCCTCCGCGCAATCATCAAAGAGACGGTCGCCAAAGAGACACTGCCTGAAGACATCCAGCTCATGCTCCAGACCCCGAGTGATCTCCCGTCCGAAAAGGAAGGGCAGGTCAACGAGAAAGAGTATGACGTTTACACCGTGTTCTACCGCAAGGGCGACCGCTTGGTCACCCATCAGTCCATCAAGGGCATGAAACTGCCGCGCTCCGAGGGTTCTTGGAGGCTCGACAAGTCGCCCATCATGGCACTGCGATGGACCTATCTGCACGATGAAGACTACGGTCGCGCCTACATTGACGAATACGTCGGTGACCTCACGGGTGCGGAAGCTCTGTCCAAGGCGCTGCGCGAAGCCGCCGCTGCGTCCTCGAAGATCAACCCCCTGGTTAACCCCACGGGTCTAACGCGAGCCCAGGACATCGCGAACGCCGAGAACCTCGAAGTCATCTCAGGTCGCGCCGACGATGTCACAATGCTTCAGTTCGACAAGCAAGCCGACATGCAGGTTACCCAGACGGTCCTCCAGGACCTCATCACCCGCCTGTCTCATGCTTTCATGATGAACAAGTCCATCCAGCGAAACGGAGAGCGCGTCACAGCCGAAGAAGTGCGCACTATGATCTCCGACATCGATGATGTCCTCGGTGGTATCTATTCTCTCCTCGCTCAAGAACTCCAGCTCCCGCTGGTCATCCGCATCATCGATCGGATGGAGAGCGAAAAGAAGATTCCCCGCCTGTCGTCCCTCAAGGGGGCTGACGGTAAACCAGTCACTCGACCGAAGATCGTGACAGGTATCGAGGCTCTCGGACGCGGTCACGATTACAACAAGTATATGACCCTTGTGAAGGAAGTCCTCGCGCCCATCGGTGATGCCGCCTGGGCCGAAGTCAACCTCTCCGACTTCATCAAGAGAGCCGCCGTGTCGCTGTCAATCGACACCGATGGTCTCCTCAAGTCCCCTGAGGACAAGCAAGCCGCCCTCGATCAACAGGCCGGTATGCAGCAGGGTCAGATGAACCAGCAGATGCTCATGGACATGGTGAAGGGCGCAACCCCGCAGGTCGCCAAGGTGGCCTCTGAGGGCATCGCCCAACAAATCCAAGGAACACCCGAATGACATCGTTCAGCAAAGCATTCGCCTCGGCACGGAAGTCCGGTAAAAAGAACTTCTCGTGGCAGGGCAAAAGCTACAACACCAAACTAGCCAAGGGCGACAGCTCCCCGAAGAACGTCCCGACCCCCGGCAAGAAGCCGTCCCAGGTCTCCGCGACTTCCACGGCTGCTAAGGCCAAGCCAGCATCCGGAGTCAAGGCCGGTCCTGTCCCGATGAAGGACGTGGGTATCGCCCGAAAGGGCTCCCTGATCTCCCAGGCTAAGGCCCGAGCGGACAACGCCCCGGTCGCCAAGAAGACCGTGACCGGCCGAGCCCTCCAGGGTCCGCAGATCATGGCCGGTGCCAAGGCGCGAGCCGCCAAGGCATCCAATGGTGGCAAACAGGGTCCGACCCCGGAAGGCGTCTGGTACGCCCGTAAGGGTTCCGCGATCTCCATCGGCGCTGCCCGACGAGCCAACAAGCCCGTCAAGAAGTAACCAATAGAACCCGCCCCGCCTCTCAACGATGCGCACCGGGCGGGTCTTTCCCATTCTCCAACTCCCCCGAAAGAGAGCATCTATGTCAACAGTTCAATCCGCAGTTATCGCCGCCTCCGAGGCCACCGGCCCGTCCCTTGAAGAACAGTACGAAGCCCTGAAGGCCGAAGGTCTGGTCTCAGACGACGTACCCGGCGCAACCACCGAGGCAACCCCAGTTGCTCAAGGGGGAGCAGACGGTGACCAGGAGGGTGCTGAAGAACGCCCCTCCTGGCTCCCGGCAAAGTTCAATACGGTTGAAGAATACGTCACCTACAACGAGGGCCTCGAAGCCAAGCTGGCGAACCCGAAGGCAACCGCCGAGGAACCCCAGGGTGCCCAGGCGACCGCCGAGGAAACCGCTGCTGCTGAGGAAGCCACCAAAAAGGCTGGCCTCGATCTAGGCACGGTGTCCCAGGAATGGGCCACGAATGGTGGCCTGACCGATGAGACCTATACCAAGCTAGCCGACGCCGGTTATCCCCGCGAGATGGTGGACATCTATATCGAAGGTCTCACCAACCGAGCCAACGCCGTCGAACGACAGGCGCACGAGCTGGTCGGTGGAGCCGATACCTATGGCGAGATGATCGACTGGGCTATCGACAACCTGTCCCCCGAGGACCAGGAAGCCTTCGACGCCGCCGTCAATTCCAACAACCCGCGACAGGCGATGCTCGCCATCAAGGGTCTGAAGGCCGACTGGGAAGCCGCGCTCCAGGTCGAGCTGGCTGATGCCTCGCAGGAACCGGAAGCCCCACTGAACGGCAAGGGTGCCCCTGCGGCCAACGTCTACCAGACGCTTGACGACTACATGGAAGACCTCAACGACCCCCGCTACGACACAAACGAGACCTTCCGCAACCAAGTGATGCAGAAGCTCTCCCGCTCCAAGATCATGTAAGGACCTCGATGGCGAGAGACTACGCAAAGGAATACGCGGCCTCTCGCCGTCCAGATCGCCGCAAAGACAATGTCATGCGGAAACGCGCTCGGCGCAAAATGATCAAGAAGCATGGCGAAGCCGCCGTGCGTGGCAAAGAGATCGACCACAAGAATATGAACCCGCAGAACAATTCGTTCTCAAACCTCACGATCATGAGCCGCACGGCCAATCGCAAGAAACAACCCAAGAGAAAATAATGCGCTCCGTTAACCTGCTCGTCTGGCATTGCACCGCAACGCCGGAAGGCAAAGACTATTCCGTGGCCGATGTCCGCGCATGGCATAAGGCCCGTGGCTTCTCCGACATCGGCTATCACTACATCGTTCACCTCGACGGTCGCGTAGAGGCTGGCCGGCCGCTCGATCAGGTCGGCGCTCACGTCCAGGGCTACAACACCGGCTCCATCGGTTGCTCCTACGTGGGCGGCGTGGATGCTGACAACGTGAGCAAGGCCGAAGACACCCGAACCGATAAGCAGAAGGCCGCGATGCTCGCGCTCACCCGCAAGCTCGTCAAGGATTTCCCAGGCATCACCCGGATCGCCGGTCACAACGAGTTCGCCAATAAGGCTTGCCCGTCCTTTGATGTCCGCACGGACGCCCTGGGGAACGTCCCAGGCTTCAAGGCAGGACGCAAGCTGTGATCCATAAGACCTCGAAACGGAAGACCTCCAAGGTGCTCCTCGGGGTCAACACGCTCCTCGCATGGGGAGCCATCTTTTACGCAATCGCGCTCCAGCAAGCCGCTGTTGTCGTCGCCTCGCTAGTTGGGATTATCGCTCTCAGCTACGGGGTCTATGTTGGCGTCGGCCATATGGACTACCGCGCTCACCTGAAGAGTTTGGCCGGTGCTGTCTTCAAAACCGACAGCCAGAACCCTCAGGATTAACTCATGGCGAACACGCCTTACATCCAGCTCCCGGACGACCAGAAGGTAGTCCCGGTGAGCGCCACGTCCCAGAAATGGACGGATGACTTCGGCGGAAACGCCATCAATTCAGACAAGTGGGAAGTCGAGACTGACATTGGCGGTATGACCTCCGTGGTCACCGGCAGTACCCTCGCGGTCACGATGGGCGTCAACGCCAACGCCGAGTTGCGCCTCCTATCCCGTGAAACTTTCACGATCCCATTCGACATCGGCGTCTCCTTCCTGATGTCTCAGCGTATCGCCAACAACAACGTCTACTTTGAATTGGTCGAAGTGAACGCCGCTGGTGTTCCTGTCGTAAACGCAGCCCTTGCGGGTGACTGGAATAACCGAGCCGCGATCCTTCTTACAGGCACTTCCACGACAACCTGGAATATCGAAGCTGTAGGCGAGGGCGCGAGCGCCGTTGCGGGTGTCACGGTAACCTCCTCCAACTCGACCTCATCCGCCGTTGACGCCCTCCTAGAGGTTCGTCCTCAGGATATCTTGATGACCAACGTCCCCGCCAACTCGATTGGTGCACGTAGCGGCTCCGCTGGACGTATCTCCACGAGCGTTCCAGACCCCAATAAGGTCTATAAGGTCCGCCTTCGGTTCAAGAATGCCTCGTCGGCCCCGGCTACCAGTACCGTCGTGACGATAAATCGCGTGATTGTCATGGACGTGCAGGAGATCGCGGTAGAGATCGCTTCTGGCCGTGGCGATAGCGCCAGCGGGAAGGGCGTACCGGTCAACATGTCTAGCGGCGTGGGCCTCATAGCCACCAACTCATTCGGCTCGGGCACGACCGCCCACAAGTTGCTCGCGGCAGCAACGACCAATGCAACGTCGGTCAAGACCACCTCGGGTAAACTCCTGGGTGGTGTCCTGAAGAACCTCTCGGCCGCCAACAAGTTCGTCAAGTTCTACAGCAAGGCATCTGCGCCCACCGTGGGCACTGACACGCCGATCTTCACCATCGCCCTTTCGGCCAACGAGACGTTCCAGATTGCCGATTTCGTCGGACCTATTGGTCATTCGATCTCGACCGGTATCGCTTACGCGATCACGGGTGCCGTCGCGGACAGTGACACCACCGCTGTTGCGGCTGGTGACGTTATGGTCAACCTCATCTACGCCTAAGGAAACCCTATGCGCTGGCAAATCATGAACGGAGGCATCCCAACCGAGGGTGTCTTCGATGACAACATTCCTCTAGTCGGCCCCGGCGACGAAGGTTTCACCACCGATCTCGTCGCGGCGGAAGCCGCACGGGTCGGCGCAAGTGGCTGGAACTACACCGGTCCCTCGGAGAGCCATGAATGACCCTTCTGCGACCGTTCCTCCCTGGATTGGCGCTCGTCCTGGTCCTCGTGTTCGCCCTTTTCATGGTGAGCACGTCGGCCAAGCATCGAGCTACTCAGGAAGCTGCCTTCAAGCAGACCAAGCTCGATCTGGCCCAGGAGAAGCTCCTCCGCACCACCGAAGCCGCTGCCTATGCCGCCGACGCGGAACGGGCAGACGCCGCCTACAATCGCCTTCGGGCTCTCAATACCCGAGTGGAGGGCGTGAATGATTACGTCAAGGTCAATCCGACTTCTAGCAATCAGTGTCTTGATGGCGCTGACACTGACCAGTTGCGCGACCTTTGGAAATAAGACCGTAGCGCCGGTTTACCCGACGTTACCCGCAGACCTCCGGGTCTGTTTCCAAGAGCAGGTTCCGGCCCCAAAGGCTGGTCCACTGTCCAAGGGGCAGGTGATGAACCTCATCGCCAGCCTCAAGAAGTCTGAAGCGGAAAAGACCGAATGCGGTCGCCGCCTCATCGGCTTCTACGAAAGCCTGTCTCACCCGATCTAGGGTGGACTATTGGAATGTAGCTCAGTTGGTAGAGCAGCTCACTGTTAATGAGTTGGTCGCAGGTTCGATCCCTGCCATTCCAGCCAAATCTCAAAGTATCAGATCGGGAAGATCACTACACTATAGCCGCTCCTCTTTAGGAGGGCGATCTCCCTTTTGATTTAGCAAAGTGAATACTCTCAAGTAACCTCCGGCCCCCTCGGGGATAACCGCTAGATGAACACGAGTTTTCCGAAGCCAAATCACACCGAGCCGCTTTTGCCGCTCACTCTGATTACTTCCGAGAACTTAAATGCCCCAGTCCACAACCACGACCGCTGGTATCCCGGCCGGTCCGTCGCATAGCGACAACCTCTACCTCAAGGTCTTCTCTGGCGAAACCATGAAGGTCTTCAACAAGCGGACGGTCCTCAAGGGTCGCCACCGCGAACGCACGATTGCCTCGGGCAAGTCGGCTTCCTTCGCCGCAATCGGCAAGGCCGCTGCTGAGTACCATACGCCGGGTAACCTGATCCTTGGTCAGGACATCAACCACGGCGAAAAGGTCATCAGCATCGATGACATGCTCATCAGCTCGACCTTCGTGTCCAACTTCGAAGAAGCGATGAATCACTACGAGACCCGTAGCGAGTACGCCTTCCAGATGGGTGACAGCCTTGCCCAAGCTTACGACCAGCACCTCTTTGCTATCGCCACCAAGGCGGCTGCATCCGGCACGACCGGCGCTGTTGCTGAAATGGGCGCTGCCACGGAAGACAAGATCGGTGCAACGCCGTCGATCTCGAACATCGTGGACGCGATCTATAATGCTGCCGCGTACTTCGACGCCACGAACATCCCGGATACCGAGCGCACCGCGTTCGTCACGCCGTCCCTGTACTGGGACCTCGTGCAGGACGGTTCGTTCCTCGACCGCGACTTCGGTAACGAAGGCAACGGCTCCAAGTCGAAGGGCGGTCTCTACCGCGCCGCTGGCATCGACATCGTTCCGTCGAACAACCTCGCGCTGAACTTCGGTGTCGCCACCCTTCCGGGCACCCGCGCTGGCGCTGGCGTTACCGATTACACGGTAGACGGCACGAAGTCGCTGGTCCTCATCATGCAGAAGCAGGCCCTCGGCACTGTCAAGCTGATGAACCTCGCGACCGAGAAGGAATATCAGGTCGGCCGTCAGGGCACCCTGATGGTCTCCCGGATGGCTACCGGTCACGGCGTTCTGCGCCCTGAGTGCATCCGTCTGATCTCCGCGAAGGTCTAATCCACTCCATAGGGAGGTCCTTAATTGGGCCTCCCTTTTTTTCCTTTGGGAGGTTTCCCCGTGGCCGTTAACGCCTACACCGAACTTGAGGCGGTCAACCTCATCCTCCGCAACATGGGCGAGGCCCGTGTAAACTCCCTCATCAATCCACCGCTAGATGCCGCCGACGCCCTTGGGACCCTCCAGGAAGTCTCGCTCGAAGTGCAGAAGCGCGGATGGTATTTCAACACAGAATTACATCGGTTCATTCCCGATAACACCGGTACGATCGGTCTCCCCCCGAACACCCTGGGTGTATCCGCAGTTGGACCCGACAGGGGCCTCCAAGTCGTCAATCGGGGCGACAAGCTCTACCGGATCAAGCCTTACGACAACGGCTCGACCTTCACCGGTCCCGTCCACGTTGCCCTCGTGCTGGGCCTTGAGTTCGATGAACTCCCCGCCAGTGCCCGGTCCTACATCGCTATCCGCGCCGCAAGGGTCGCCCAGGTGCGCGTCGTAGGTGACCAACTCTCCGGCCAGGAGGACCAGCAGGACGAAACCCGCGCCCTCGCGGAACTCCAATCCGAGCAGCTCTCCACGGAGAAGCTCTCGCTCAAGAACTCCCTGACCGTCGCCAACGCGCTCTCGGGGGCAAACATTGTCCTGGTCTCCTAAATGTCCGCAATTTCCGGCGCTATCGCCAACCTCATCGGCGGCGTGTCCCAACAGCCGCCCGAAATCCGCGCCCCGAACTCTGCCGAAGCTCTCATCAACTCTTGGTGTGACGTGGCATCCGGCCTCGCAACACGACCAGCCGCACGACACATTGCCCGTGTGGCAACCGCGCCGACACCTGGCACCTCTGTGGCTACCCATACCATTCAGAAGCCTTCCGGGGACTATGAGGTAACCGTCCGCAACGGTGCGATGTTCGTCACCGACCTCAATACCGGCGTGAACCAGTCCCTCACTGTCACGGGCAGTGCTTCCGCCTACATCGCCAGCTCCGACTACGCAGCCGACATCCGCTTCGTGACCGTGGGCGACACGACGTTCGTCTACAACCGTTCCAAGGTGTGCGCCGCCTCGCTTCAGGCGGAAACCGCAGGTGTCCTCCTGGGCAACATGGACGGTGCCACGCGCCGTATGAACCCGAATCTCCTCGGGACCGTCTGGGTTCGCCAGCGGCTCGGCTATGGAGCCAACTACGCGGTCTATCAATCCGATGTTCAAAAGGGTCTCGTGACGACCGACACGATGACGACGGGTCAAATTGCTGATGCTCTCCTGACCAACGCCCAGAGCAATGGAATGGTGGGGCTGAAGAAGGGCGCGAATGTTCTATCGTTTACACTCCCCAGTGAAGCCGACTGGGTTACCTCCCAGGACGACCTCGCCAACACCGCGCTGTTCTCGTTTAACGACAGTGTCACCGAGTTTACCAAGCTCCCGAACGTGGATCGCCTTGGCCGCATCGTAAAGGTGGAACAAGCCGCCGACGAGGACAAGGACGATTACTGGGTCTGGTATGTGAAGGGGAAGTGGGCCGAAACCTACGGCTGGAACGCCTACGAGGTGCCGAACGCGAACACCATGCCCCACGTCCTCGTGGACAACCGGGATGGCACCTGGACTTTCAAGACGCACTCGTGGCCCGGTCGCCTCGTGGGTGACAAGGACAGCAACCCGACGCCTACCTTCATCGGTCGCACGATCAACTGCATGTTCCTGTACCGTGGCCGGATGGTTATCCTCTCGGATGAGAACTTCATCGCCTCCGAGATCGGCAACTACGAGAACTTCTACCGCACCACCTGCACCCAGCTACTCGATGACGACCCGATTGACGTGGCGTCGCCCAACAGTCGCGGCGCATTCCTACATACCGGCGAGGAGTTCGATGGGAAGCTCCTGTTGTCCAGCAAATTCGACCAGTTCGTGGTTGATGGCTCCCAGGATGACATCCTTTCCCCGAACACGGTGACAATCAAAAAGGTCAATGCCTACAATATGTCCCCGAATGTGCGCCCAGCGCCCATCGGCCCGAACCTCGTGTTCGTGGATGACTTCCAGACCCGAGGCTTTGCGCTGTTGCGCGAGTATCAGGTCGAGCGGGTCTTCGGACGGCAGGTTGCCCTCTCGATAACCGATCAAGTCCCCGAGTATATCCCGAGCGGCGTCTACACGCTGGCCGCATCCGCCTCGGACGATGTCCTCCTGGCCCTCAGTTCCGGCGAACGTAAGGCCGCATGGCTCTACAACTACTACTTCAACAGCGACGGCAAGGCTCTTTCCTCGTGGCAGAAGTGGGAGTTTCCCTTCGAGGTGTACGGCGGGTCCTTTATGGACGACCGGTTGCTTCTCACGGTATCCTACGGGGGCTACATCCACATCGTTGCGTTCTCTTTTGAACCCGGCGTGGACAGTGTGCTTGATGAGGACAGCGTTCTCCTGGACATGGGCGTCACGTCCGATCAGGTGACGGTGTCCTATGCCGGTGGGAACACCACGTTCACCCTTCCGTATGCCATCGCCAACGATGAGGACCTCGCAAACTTCCGTGCGGTCATCACTCCGACAGCCTCTGGCACCGAAGGGGCAGGGCAAGCCTATACCCCGACCTCCCGCAGCGGGGACACCGTGACGTTCGCCAACCGCGATCTCAGGGACCTCGATCTAAACTTCGGCCTACGCTACCGGTTCTACTGGAAGCTCAATCCGATCTACGTCCGCGACAAGAACCTCGTCGCCATCCAGGACGGACGCCTCCAGCTCCGTTACGTCTCGATGTTCTTCAATAACTCGGGACCCTTCGAGGTCCGTGTGACGCCGATAGGTCGAGAGACCTACATCGCCAAGTACACCAACTTCCTCCTCGGATCGACCACGAGCACCCTGGGAGCCCTCCGGCTCAACAGCGATAAGTTCCGCACGGCGGCTTATGGCGAGGGTGACAAGGTCGGCATTGAAGTCGAAGCCTACACCCCGTGGCGGGTCCGGTTCTCCTCCCTCGAATGGGATGGCGCTTACCGAGCACGGAAGCAAAGGACCACTTAATGAACTATGAGATACGGGGGGTTCGGGATGGAGACCTCCCGTACCTCGCAGCAAACCTCCGAGCTGCCGACGCTCGAGAACTCGTGGCAACTTACGGCAACGCCGCGTTTCTACGGGCTCTAACCCAGTCGGCTTATCATTCCCACGAGGTTGCCGTGTGTGAAGGGGACGGTGTCCCTATGGTCCTCTGGGGCCTCCACCACCTCAACCCGACCAGCGCCCTAATCTGGTGCTGTGCTACGCCCCTTGTGAACAAGTTCCGTGTCCCGTTCGTCCGTGAAAGCCGCGCCATCATTGGCCGCTGGTTCAAGGAAACGGACACGCAAATCCTGTTCAACTTTTCCCACGCCTCGAATGCGCTCCATCACCGATGGCTCCGCTCGTGTGGCGCTACTGTCCTCCCCGCCGTCCCGTGTGGCCCCCTGGGTGAGCCGTTCAGTCCCTTCGTAATTCGGAGAAACGCATATGTGTGACTTTGGTCTCGCCCTCGGTCTCGCTTCCGGCATCGCTTCCGTTGCTGGCGAAGTAGACGCCGCTGGGAAGAACACCGCAATCATCAACCAGCAAGCCAAGCTGGAGTACAGCGCCCAGGAGCGCGAACGCCTCGTGGAAACCGACGCCGCTCTCAAGGAAGGCTATCAGGCCCAGCTTGAAGCTGACCGGGCTGTCTCCCAGGGACGCGCCGCTGGCGAAGGCATGGGCGGTAGCACCGCTGGCCTCCAAGTGGCCGAGCAGAAGCGCCAAGGCGCTCTATCGATCGCCAATGCCAAGGACCGGGCGCAAGCCGCCAACGCCAACTACGCGATGGCCGGAAAGAACACCCAGATCGGCGCTCAGAACCGCATCAACACCATTCAGCCCAACCCGTTCACGTCGTTCACCAACGTCGCCACGGCGGGTCTTCAAGGATACGGAGCCTTTAAATAATGGCCGCACCACAACAGTCATCGGTTCCCGTCTACAAGGAAACCTCCAACATTCCGAACCCGAACACCGCGTACTTCCAGTATGACGCGAGGGACACCCCAGGTGCCGCCCTCGGGAAACTCCTGGGTGTCTCGGTGGACGCGATCCAGCGCCACAAGCAGCAAGAGGACAAGGGTCCCTCCACGATGGAGCAAGAGCAGCTCGCTGCCCTGGCGTCCGTTGGTGCCGAGAAGGACCGCCTGAAGCTGGCCGGTGGCAAGTCGATGTTCGGCATTATGAAGGACCCCGACAGTTCGATGGACAGCTACGAGTTAAACCGTGGCCGTCGCGATGCTGACCTATACGCCGGGAAGCTCCGGGACGAATACGCCGCCTCTGGGCTGGCCGACAACGATGACCCAAAGGCTTTCCAGGCTTTCGTCCAGGCCAAGCAGAAAGAGATGTTCGAAACGTCCCTCAAGGACGCCGACCCCTCCTACTACCACGGCTTCCTGACCCGCGTGGCCTCGTCCTACGAGGATATGGGCAGGGCTCACGCCGGGAACCTAGACACCTTCATCTCCGCTAAGAACAAGCTGGCGATGGAGAGCCGGATCGAGGCCAAGGTCGGTATCGACATGGCAACCGCCAAGGAAACCTCAGCGTTCGGCCAGTTCATGAACGAGATCATCGGGGTCGAGAGCGGCGGCAACTACAACGCCTTCCACGGAAACGGCAACAACAACCGGGTCCGCTTCACCGACATGACCATTCAACAGGTCCTAGATTGGCAGAAGGGCGGCGAATGGCGTCGTCTCGGGGCTGGTAGCTCCGCAGTCGGCAAGTACCAGTTCATCGAGAGCACCCTGAAGGACGTTGTCCGTGCCTCGGGCATCGACCCGAACACCAAGTTCACCCCGGCCGTCCAGGACAAGCTCATCATGCACCGGCTGTTCACCACTCGGAACATGAAGGACTACCTCGACGGTAAGATTTCCGATGAGGAGATGGTGGACAAGCACCTCGCTACCGAGTTCGCTGGTCTCAAGAAGACCGATGGCCGTGGCGTCTACGACGGTGACGGCATCAACAAGGCCAGCCTATCGGCCCGACGCACCATCGCCGCCCTCCAGCGGTTCAAAGAAGCCTACATGCGCGATCCGGCATCCGTCGTTAAGAAGGATGAGGACGGTAAACTCGTGATCGGGGGTCCCGCCCAGTCGGCCATTGGTGCCGAGGTGGAGAACTCCGAAGCCGAGTTCGGCCTACCGCAGCCCGTCGTCCGTCAGGCCGCAGCCAACGCCATCGTCAAGATGCTGGAAGCTGACCCCTCGCTAGCCGAGCGGGATGACCTGGAGGACATCATGGCGAACGCAAAGCTCTCCCGAGCCGAGCGTGACAGCGTCCATCAAGTCCGCGACCGGTTGCGCGAGGAGACCTCCACGAAGGCGCAGATTGCCGAGCGTGAACAGGAGGCCCAGCTCGTTGCTGCCGCCGACAAGTACGTCCAGAACGGCGACCAGGAGGCCCTCCAGGAAATCCGTCAGGTCAACCCTGAGATTTACCAGAAGCTCCTATCCCTCCAGGCCAAGCCGGGGAATGCCGCCGACTACGCCGAGAGCAACTCAGTGTTTGCCAGCGGTGTCTCCTACGATGACCCCGAGACCCCCGTGAACACCATGAGGGCCTACGCCGAGGGCCAGATCGACAAGGTCACCTACTCGAAGGTGATGAAGCAATACAACGTCGTCCAGAACGCGAAGGACGTGCTCGACCTCCCAGGTGTGGACGCCTTTGTCTCCTCCCTGGAACAGAGCCTCCCGGTGACCGTTCGGTCCCAGTTCAAGCAGGGCCTCGCCACGATTGCGGAAGACCTCCGCGAACAGAACGAAGGCCGACGCCCCTCGGTGACAGCCATCATGGAGGAAGCCCAGAAAATTCACGGCCTCCTCTCTGCTACCGGTCAGACCGACCAACAGCAGCTCATGACCAAATACGAATAAGGAATATCAATGCCAGCTTGGGAACCGCAGAAGGATGGGAGTTTTCTCCCCTCCGCTGACCTCATGGCGCGTGTTCGCGCTAACCCGCAGCAGTACCCGGATGCGGTCTCCGACTTCGCCAAGATCACCGGAAAGACCGAAGACGAAGTCCAGGCCATCATCGATAACCCAGGCTCCTCGGGGTTCTGGGGAACCATCGGCGGCACTGTCGTCAACGTCGGGCAGGGCGCTATCGCCGCTACTGCCGTCGCAGCCGAGAATCTCATCCCTCAGGAAACCCTCGGTGACGGTGCCAAAGACCTCCGCTCCTACGGCGAGAGCCTCGATCCGAAATTCGATACGGAGAAGGGCCTGGGGGAAACCCTAGCCGAAGGTGCCGGTCAGGCCCTCCCTGTTGTCGCCGCGACCATCGGAACGGGCGGCTGGGCCGGTATCCTCGCGGGTGCTGGTGTCGCCACTCTGACCTTTGAAGACGACCAGAACCTCGCCAACGTAATGCAGGAGATCGCCCCCGAGGCAACTCCCGACATCCTCGTGGTAAACCCTGAGGACGACGAGTTCACCAAGACCTCCAAGGCCCTCGTCACCAACATCCTCACCGACGCCGTCTTTGCCGGTGCCTTCGGTGTCGCCGCCAAGGCCATCAAGGCGCTCCAGCGAGGCGCTCCCGTCGAGGAGATCGCCGCCATCGCCAAGGAAGCCGATGGTGCCCTGAGTGACGTGGCGTTCACCGGGACCGAGGTCGCCACGATCTCTAAGACCGCCGCTCGCAAGCGTCTGGCAAACCAGATGCAGCTCAAGGAAACCGCTGGGGCTGCTGTCCCTGACGTGGCTGTTTCCCCGGAACACCGCAAGGCGTTCATGGAAACCGTCATGTCGCCGGTCAAGCGTCTGAAGGATCGCACCGACACGGTTGCCAAGGGTCTCGACCAGTTCCGCACCGAGCGGTTCGCTGATCTCACGACCACGATGGACAACGTCCTCACCGCGATCACCAAGGGTGACGACAAGGCCCTCTACGCTACCCTCAAGGCTGGCGTGAAGGCGAACAACGCCACCGAAGCCGCATATATTAATGTGTTCCAGAACTCGCTCCTCAGGGCAACCCTGAAGGAAATGCACAGCACCTTCGATGAGACCGTAAAGCTCATCCGGGAACAGCCGAACATTCCGACGAAGACTGCCTTCAAGCAGACCCTCACGGATTTCACCGAGCTGGCTGGCAACATCGGTGAGCTGGACCGAATCTACGGCTCGTCTGCCTCGTATCAGCTCCTCACCCGCAAGGGCATGGACACGGTCGAGGGTTCCCTCGAAGACATCACCGCCGCCCAAGAATGGGCTAAGACCCAGTTCAAGGATGTCGGCTTCGATCTGTTCTCCGACAAGCTGGAGTTCGTCACCTCCCAGGCCCTCAAATGGGAGGAGCTGGGTGTGGACGCTTCGAAGATCCTGCCCGAACTGGACAACATGTTCACCAAGTTCGACCAGGAACGTCAGGGTGTCCTCGCAAACCTCCGCAGCAACGCCACGGCCAAGCTGTCCGCCGAGGAGAAGATGACCGCCACGGCTCAGTTCGTGCGCATGGTCAAGGACATCCAGTCCACGGCCCTCCTGGGACAGCTCTCCACGACCGGCCTGAACGTCGCGTCGGACACTATCAACAACCTGATGCTCCCCTTCCTGGAACACACGGTCGCCAAGGGCAACCTTCGTCGCGCCGGGACCGAGTACGCCGGTTACGCCGCAGCGCTGCGCACGTCCACGTCCATCGCCAAGAAAGCCTTCCTGTCTGGGAAGGGTGTTCTTGATGACTTCGACCTCATGGACGGCGCTCATTCCTCGCTCCTCGACTACGACAACCTCAAGGGGTTCCCGAAGCTCATGGTTCGGATGTTCAAGTTCGCCACGGATGCCTCTCTGGCTTCCTCGGAGTTCTGGAAGTCCACCCGAGCCTTCGGTCTGGCTTACGCCGATGGCCTGGAACTGGCTCTCAAGTCGGGCAAGGGCAGGGTAGAGGCCAAGCAGATCGCTCGGCAGTTCGCCCAGGACCAGTTCGATGACGCCGGTCGCCTGACCAACGCCATGTATCGCAACGATGTCTCCAGGACCGCGTGGCAACAGGCGATGGACACCAGGTACTCCACCGGGAAACTCGCGCAATCCATTGACAACGTCCGTAACCGCGACGACGCGGTGGGCCTCCTGGCCCGTTCGGGCATCCCGTTCTTCCGAACCCTCGTCAACATCGGCTCCGACAGTATGCAGTACATCGTCCCTCCGGGGATGCCGGCTGCTCTGAGGGCGATGTCGAGGACCAAGAAGGGCGGCTGGCTGGCCCAGTTCCCGAAGACCATTCGGGCTCTCGATGACTTCACTGGTGCCAATGGTGCCGCCGCCCAGGCCCGAGCAATCGGTCGCCACCGGATCGGCATGGCCTTCACAGCGTCCGCCCTGGGTGCCGTAGCTCTCCACGAGAATGTCGAGATCACGGGTGCCTCCGGGACGAAGCGTTGGGATGCCAAGAAGCGAGCCTTCGAGGAATACCCGCCGAACTCAATCATCATCAACGGGGTCTCCACCGATCTCAACCGGCTCCTGCCGTTCTCCGCGCCGCTTATGCTGGCCGGGATGCTGCGGGACATGGAGATCGAGAACGAACTCCAGATGAAGGACGGCAACTTCAGCGGTGACAGCGATGTCTCCGACGCCCTGGTCAACTACGCTCCGGCCTTGGTCTACACGACCATGACCCTGTTCCAGGACAGTGCCGCGATGCAAGGCGTGTTCGATCTGTCCACCGCCTTTGACGAGGCGATCTCCGAGGGGTCACCTGACGCCCTCGTGACATACGGCCAGAAGTATCTCCAGCAGTTCACCCCCGGTACGCTGAAGATGATGGCGAAGAACACGAACCTCGACCAGTACGAGGGATACGACTTCTACACCGCCTACGCAGCCGCAGCCGGGTTCCCGGTAGGCTTCAAGCGCCTGGACTTCCTGGGTGAGCCGATCAAGCACGGATATTTCCGCGGTGTCGATCCGTTCAACATGAAGGAACTCCACACCGACGAGCCTGTCCGCAAGGAGTTTGTCTTCCTGAATAAGACCGAGGGCCTCGCCCTGGTCCCCGCCAAACCGGACGCAGTGTTCGACAAGGCGTTCTGGAAGAACCTGGGTGTCGATACGGGCAACGCCTTCTCCAGTGGTCAGATGCCGTCCCTCGTGGACCTGAAGACCACGACCGGGAAGAACGGGTGGGAGGCGTACCGAGAGTACCTATACCAGGGCAGACTAGGCGACGACAAAATGATCCCAACGTCATCCCAGGGTGACCGGATCGATATCGGCAAGGTGCTCGTCAAGAAGGGTGAAAACTTCGCGGACGCTGTAAAGCGCCTCGTGGAAACCCCGAGTTACCAAGGGCTCACGCCCGATGCCAGGACCAAGGTCTGGAATGCCGTGTTCGGTCATTTCAAGAAACAGGCCAAGGACCAGCTCGCTGATGAAATCGTCGTCAACCCGGATGTCTTCAAGGACAGCCGCTACGGGTCTCCGATCACGGAACCGACCACACTCTCCAAGACCGAAGACGCCGCCAAGGCTCTCGGCGCTGGCCTTCAGCAGACTAGGGGTTCCCCTCTGGACGCTGCCTTCGCAATAAAATGAGAACTCTAACGCATGGCGACAACCATCTTGTATCCCGGCCTCACCGGGGCACAGTCTGACTTTGCTATTCCTTTCGAATACCTGTCAGTCGCACACGTTCATGTAACTTTAGAGGGGGCTCCGGTCCCCTTTACTTTTTCCAGCAAGTACCTGATCCACGTCACGACCCCTCCGGTCGGCACCCTGAAGATCGCCCGTATCACTCCGGCCTCCCAGACGATCAACGATTACACTGACGGCTCGATCCTCGCTGGGAACGACCTCGACAATTCCTTCTACCAGAACCTCTTTGTCAACGAAGAACTCAAGGATGAGGTCACCGTGATCCACACGGAGCTGACCGACCGCCTGGATGATCTTCAGCTTGACGCCGACAGCAAGGCCCCTCTGGTCCACACCCACGACGCCTCCAGTGTCACAACGGGCCAGTTCCCGGATGCTCGGATCGCCTCCATCGACGGCTCGAAGATCACCGGCATCATCGATCCCGCACGTCTCCCGGTTATCCCAGGGACAACCCAGGAGCTTTCCTCGGGTGACCTTACGAACTTGACGGCCGGACAGAAGGCCAACATCAGCCGGGGCGCTGTCGTCACCACGACGGATGGCAAGCGTTGGCTGTACACCGGCACGGGCGACAAGGCCCTGGAGGCATCCTACATCCTCCTGGCGGACACGACCCCTGAGTGGAACGCCGTCGCCAACAAGCCGAACTTCGACACTCTGTATCTCGGGAAAACCGGTGGAACGCTTACCGGTGATGCCACGATTAACAAGTCTGGGGACGCGGCTCTCCGGGTGCAGTCGTCTGATGCAAACCCGCTCCTCGAACTGAAGCGTCCGACAGGGACCTTCGAGGTCAAGAACAACGCATCGAACCAAATGGCCGTCAACTGGTATGACGCCGCTGGCGTCTATCAGCGGACACCCTTCATGGTCAAGAACGACGGTCAGGTGCGAGTGGACGGTGGTGACCTTATGCTCACCGGCCTCGCTGGCACCGTGCGCTCCTTCAAGCTCGCGTCTTCGGGGGTATCACGCTTCAAGATCGGCCTGGGTAGCGGACCTGAGGGAGGGGGCAACGCCGGATCGACCTTCGTCATCTGGCGGTGCGATGACGCGGGTAATGACATCGACACCCCGTTCCTGATCGACCGAGCAACTGGCATCCCGATTATGCGTGGTTCCGAAGTCACCCTGAAGAACGCGGCATCCAGCACGGCACAGCAGATCACGCGCGTTGTTGCCGAGAGTGGCACGGGCTCGGCGATCCTCTCCCTCGACCCCGGCAACAACGGATACAACGTCCGCGACTTCTCGATCAGGGCCAGCAACAACGGCGGCAACCAGATCACTGCGTCTTTTTACGTCTCCAATGCGGCAACCCCTGCGAAGGCTTTTGACATCCTACCCAGCGCGGTGACCAACTTCACCAACCGTCCGACATGGAACGGTGTGGGCCTCGCGACCCAGGCTGAAGCCGCTGCCGGTGGAGGTGGTGCCGGTGTATCGTCCTTTGCTGGACGCACGGGCGCTGTTGCTGCTACCGCAGGGGACTACGACTCCGCCAAGATCACACATGGCGGCGGTACTGTTAACGACACCCTGACAACGCTGTCCAACAGGACGCAGCTCGTCTTCACGCCCGAGCAATACGGAGCTGTAGGCGACGGGACGGCAGATGACATCGGTGCCTTCAACAGCATGATGGCCGCGATCCCAGACAACGGACCTTCGCTGGTCCTCCTGTCCAAGCGCTACTACCTGTCTGCCCAGTGGCAGATCAACAAGAGTGGCATCCGCATTTCAGGCCGTGGAGGCATGGACTACCTGTCCAGCCGGGGCACTGCGATCATCTTCAAGAACAACGCCTTCGACGGTATCATGGTTGGTACGAACGTAGACGGGACGATGGTCTACGGAATCGAGATGGACCACTTCCAGGTGGTCATGCAGACCTGCACAGACAGCACACGCTTCATTGCGGTTGTCGCAGGTGCGGCGCATGTTCGGATGACGCGAGTGCGTATGCTTGGTTCGAGCAACAACTCGGCCAACCAGTGCAACGGTCTGTGGTTCCGCGACGGCCAGTCACTTAACCTCGATCAGGTCTACATGGTCGGCGTGACCGCTGAGTATTGCTTCTTGCAGTCGGCGGCTCTCCAGATCAACAACCCCGGTGGTGACCAGCGCTGGATTTACGGTAACCGTCGTCCTGACGTGGTCGTCGCCTACGCCTGTCGGTTCGCCGCAGAAGACGGCAACACGCGCACCCAGGCTGTCCGCCTTGGTGGTACTGCGTCGGCGTCGTTCGGTTCGTCTATGTTCCGAGACTGCACCACGGTGTTCTGTAAGAACCACTATGTTGCTGAGAAGGAACTTGGCGACACCACGCAGGGCCTCCCGTCGTTCTTCTACGTCATGGGCAAAGGTGGTGAAGGTGCCAGCGGTGATTACATCCGTTTGGTTCACGGCTACCACTTCATGATGGGCAGCGTCTATCTCGGCACGGCTGACGATAGCGGCTCCGGTGGCTCTGGCCTCGTGGTCGAGGCGACCTTCGGTGGCCCGGTCACGGCCAACGGCAACTACATCAAGTCCACGGCGAAGCATGTGGTTCACCTCAAGGGCTCCCAGGACATCACGCTCACCGGCAACACCTTCGGCCGAGCTGGCGTGGGTTCCTCGCAGGTGTACAGCAACGTCCGCATCGAGAGCGGGACGAAGGAAGTCATCATCAGCGGTAACAACCTGACGAACCTCGTACCGGGAACGGCAGAGCCTTACTCGGCAACCCGCTACGGTCTCGACAGCGCGTCGAACGACAACATCGTCATCAACGGCAACCGCTGCCGGGGTTCCCTCGGGGACATCCGGTATCCCACCGGGGGTACGATGGCGGTCAGCGGCAACCTCGGAGCTGTCACCACCTTCTAATGGGAGCTACAGGATGAAGTTATCTCCGTAGAACTTCAGTGTGTTTTCTATGCGGAGTGTGAAGTCGGCTTTCGTGTCGCCATTCACGTCCGCATAGATAAACGCATCGCCCTGCTTGACTTCATATCGTAGTTCCCCAGCATGACCGGTGAACCCCTTGGTCGCAAGCCATGTGAAATCTTGATTGCCGCTGACCTTCGTGTTGGCGTCAATCGTATGCAGGTCAACCTTGTCCCGCGCACCGTTCGTCCAACCGAAAATTCGATCCGGTGTCGCTGTGGTGCTTTCCTTGATGGATTTGAACAGGAAGACATCACTATCACGTCCGCCGTTGAGGACATCGTAGCCCGTACCGCCATAAAGAATGTCGTTACCGCCCCAGCCGACGAGGTGGTCATTTCCTGCGCCGCCAACGAGCTTATCCATGCCTCGGTCGCCAGCTAAGGCGTCGTTACCTGCGGTTCCTTTGGTGTAGTCAAGAACATCCACCACGGAGCGGTCAAAACCCCCGATGGTCGTCCTCACACCACCAGTGTCGATCTGCTCCACTGTCACATGCAGGGAGAAGTCCAGCGCCCCGTATGCAGCGTAGTCCAGGTCTGCCAGTAAGACGATTTGGTTTCCCACGACGCCGAAGGTGCTGATGGGGGTATCGACGGGCCCTGCCATACCGCCATATTCCACGGTGGCATACTGGATTTGGATTTCGAACGTAACGTCTTCCGATCCTGAAGCCGGGACTAGGTCAGCGATGACCGCACCGGCTTTCAAGGTTTCAACCAAGCTCACGACGTTTACTACACCCACGATTCTCACTCCCGATTTTCATCGGGAAAATACCCCTCGGAAAACCGGAGTCAACTCTCGGTTTTTCGCACAGTTCTTTACAATCAGAAGCTAATGGAAAACTCCGACATCAACGAACTCCAGCGCTCCCTCGGGCGCATTGAGGGCAAGACCGACGCCCTTCTCATCAACCAGGATCGCCTCCGCGAGGACTACGACACGCTCAAACAGGACGTGGTCTCCCTCCGTTTCAAGCTGAACTGGTATGCCGGTGCTCTCGCGACAGCCGGTTCTATCGCGGTGCTGTTCAAGGACCGCATTCTCCATCTCATCGCAGGTTAACCCATGAGTGCCGCTTCCATCGACGTGATGGCCGCGCTTCACGGTATCGTTGCCGAGGAGCTGATGAACCGCATCAAGGATGGGACGGCGACTGCCGCCGACATCTCCAATGCCATCAAGTTCCTCAAGGACAACGGCATCGAAGCACGAGCTGACAAGAATGCTGCCGTGGCCTCCCTGGCCTCGCAGTTCCCGACGTTCCACGATGAGGAACAGGCCATAGGCCGACACTGACGATCCAGGGGAGCCTTCGGGTTCCCCTCGGTCCTTCTTCTCCCCCGAGCATCCCTTTGACCTACAAGGAAGCCCTGAAGTCCTCCACCGCTGGTGTCGAGGCCGATCCGCTACGTGCGGATTTCCGTAAGTTCATGTGGCTGGTCTGGAAGTACATCAACCTTCCGAACCCGACCGCCGCTCAATACGACATCGCCCGGTTCCTCCAGACCGGCCCCAACAAGATTTGCATCGAGGCTTTCCGAGGTATCGGGAAGTCCTTCGTCACCTCGGCCTTCGTCCTCTGGGTCCTCTACTGCAATCCTCAGATGAAGATCATGGTTGTCTCGGCCTCCAAGAACCGAGCCGACAACTTCGTCACGTTCACGATGCAGTTGATCCAGCTCATCCCTGAGCTGCACCACCTGAAGCCCAAGCCGAACCAGCGGTCCTCCCGCGTCGAGTTCGACGTTGGCCCAGCGGAGCCCGACCAGACACCCTCGGTGTTCGCCAAGGGCATCGACAGCCAGCTCACGGGTGGCCGTGCTGACATCATTGTCTCCGACGACGTTGAGGTCTGGAACAACTCCCAGACGGTCGCCGCTCGTGACATGCTGATCGAGAAGACCCGCGAATACTCCGCTATTCTGAAGCCGCTGGCTCACGCTCGCATCATCTACCTCGGCACCCCTCAGACCGAGGACAGCATCTACAACAAGCTGGCCGAGACCTTCACCAAGCGCATCTGGCCCTCCCAGGTTCCCACCAAGGAAGAAAGACCTGGCTATGGTGATGACCTCGCGCCGATGGTCGAGGCGATGTACGAGCAGGGCCTCTACGGGCAACCCGTGGACCCCGAGCGTTTCGACCTGGACGAACTGATCGACCGACGCTCCGAGTACGGGGCCGCTGGCTACCAGCTCCAGTTCATGCTCAACACCAAGCTCTCCGACGAGGAGAAGTATCCGCTCAAGCTGAAGAACCTCGTGGTCATGCCGGTGCCCCCTCAGAAGGCACCCTACGATGTCCACTGGCTCCCGAACCCCGACAGGCACCTCAAGGACCTCCCGCTCTACGGGATGGCCGGGGACAAATACTACGCCGCTGCTGGACACTCTGCCCAGTGGGAGAACTACCAGCACCGCGTCATGGCTATCGACCCCTCGGGCCGAGGCAAGGACGAAACCGGGTACGCTGTCGGCTTCATGCTGGCATCGAACATCTGGGTCCCCCAGGCCGGTGGCCTCCAGGGCGGCTACGATCCCGAGACCCTGGACGAACTCGTCAGGATCGCCAAGGTTCACAAGGTGCAGACCATCGTGATCGAAAGCAACTTCGGTGACGGCATGTTCGGTAAGCTCCTGGAACCGGTCCTCCTCAGGGCAGGGGTGTACGCTGAGATCGTGGAGGTTCGCTCCAACACGATGAAAGAGATGCGCATCCTGGACATCCTGGAGCCGGTCATCTCCCAGCACCGCCTCATAGTGGACCCCTCGGTGATCGAGGACGACCACAACACCATCCAGGTCTACGAGGGCCTCGTGCGGTCGCACAAGAGCTTGTTCCATCAGATGACCCATATCTGCCGGATGAAGGACGCCCTGCGTCACGATGACCGTGTGGACGCCCTGGCGATGCTCGTGGGACACTTCGTGGAACTCATGAACCAGGATGCTCGAAAGACAGCCTCAACGGTTCACGAGGAGGCCATGAGGGCAGAGATTGCCAAGCTGCATCTCAGTCCCCTTAACAAGCACTTCGGTACACATCGAGTAACTTGGGGAGGCAAGAGTGGCCTCATCTAAGACAAGAGAAGTGAAGACAAGTATATTGACTTCTTATACTCTGTCATGCTACCCTATCTCACTTAGAGATAACCTAGAGACACCCTCAGTTATCTTAGGTTCATTATAGGTTATAGACCAGTAGTATTATACCTAAGAGATAACCCTGAGTGACACCTGGAGTTCCCTTCAAGTGTCCTCGGGGTATCATCCTCCTACTTCTCCTGATACTTGGTTTGATGTAGCTCCCTGGGTTCCCCCTGAGAGCCCCTCAGAGAGCCTCCAGGGCTCCCGGCTACCATCCATCATATTTCTCCTGCATCGCTCTGTACGGCTCTCCCCGTGTCATGTAGATTCACTGCCGGTTCCCCTGAGGGGACCACCGGACCTTTTTTGTGAAAAATCTGTATCGCTATACGTATATACCCTGCTACCTGTAATCCCCCCCGTGCCCCATCCAGTACAACTTGAAGTGCCCTATACGGCACCAACGGACGGCACACTCCAAGCTAAGTCATTGATTTCATTACATGCTCTGCTAGATGTAGTATCTGTAACCTAGCAGATAACCCCAAGAAACCCAGCGTTTGCAGGGGTTTGAGCCGCGAGCCTTTACGCTTACGTGTGCTCTCCCACATTTTTCAACCTAAGGGCAACTTAGGGTGCCTCGCTCCCATTTCCTATCGATCACGAAATGTTACACGCTGTAACACAATCGGTAACATTCGGTGATCGCCATATATAGCACGGGCACATAGCGCGGGTTCTCTGGGTTCTCTCTGGGTTCCTATACCGTCGCCAAATTATCCTCAAAAACACTATTGCCAACGATAACGAAGATATGCTTATATTTAGTCACGGTGATCGAAAGGCCACCGGGCAGGGGCACTAGGGTCTCTGGGTTCTTCGAAATCTCTGGTCTCTCCCATGTCTTGATACCTCAAGGTATCCACCGGTTCACTGGGTCTCTTACATCCGACTTGCTACGGCTAACAGGATTGAGATGCTGGAAAATGCGGCAGGATGAAACGCCTTCGAAATTATCTTCAAAACACGGATTGACTGCGATAACGAAGACAACTAGATTTAAGTCACAAACGAGCGACGGACTGCCTAACGGTCCTGAGCGGTCTCAGATGGAAGCTCTGAGTGTTCTTTGAAAACCGAATAGGATTGTTGGCATGGCTGCAAAGCGCAGCGAACGGGATAACCGTGTGCCCCTCAATCCAGCCGCTAGCAGACCGTCCTGAAATGTCTGCTGACCGATCGTTACCGCTCAATTGTGAGGCGTAGCTGAGGCGGGTCGAAAAGAGAGTACGGGGCAGGGGTCCAAACCTTGTCAGCTAGTAAGTCGAAGTGTGTCGTGTGGCGACACATGGGGTAACCTGAAGGCTCTGTAAGTAAACCCGATGAATGCGCTAGAATTGCGAGTGATCATAACGAACGAATGACAATTGAACCCAATGATTGTCTTAAAGGCACCATCGCATTTGGTGGTGCTCATTAATGCAATCGGAGTTTAACCTAATGCAAACCTATACCCATCTGCATATGGAAGCGGTGGCTTGTCTCTGGGAAGCCATGCTCGATGTCAACATGGAAGGCTGGGCTCGCGACCGTGAGAACCCTAACCGGTCACCGCTGGTTCTCCCTGCGATGGCTGAGAACAACGTGTGTCTCTATGCCCAGTGGCAGGATGTTGGCTCGGTCGAGATGCGCCATGCTGCCATCGGTCTCGCTGATTTCCTCCTCAAGACATGGGATGCCATGACTGAGAATGAACAACAGGATCTCATCCCATATGACTGGGAGTTTGTCCCCAAGTTCCTCGCCCAGGTGACGTGGGAGAATGGTGTCCCCGTGACATCCGAGAACCCTCGCGAGATGGCGAACCTTATCCTCGGGAAACCCGTGGGAACCGTGAAGGCTCCCTATGGCTGGGATGTCGCGTGATGAACGCCCTCTTGGAAAGCGCCATGATGCTGGGTGCTACCTACAGCGTCCTCGCCCTCGGGATACTCCTGAGCATTATTGTGTCCTAACCCCTACGTTAACGGAGGTAATAGCATGACCCGCAAGGACTATGAGCTGATAGCTGCCGCGTTCAAGCGCCAGTTGGCAATGAAGGTCGATAAGGCCGAGCACGATGTGCTGAGTGATCTCGCGGAAGACCTCGCGGGTGAGTTCCTCGCCCTCAATCCGCGCTTCGATGTGAACCGCTTCCTCAAAGCCTGTGGTTTGTCTTAATGCCTACGATAACGGAGAGAATAACCGCGACCGAGATTATGAACGCTCGGTCTGAGATGGAGCGCTACTGCCTCCAGGACCTCGTCCTCTTCGGACAATCCATGTCCCTGCGCTCCCTCGATAACGCGATCTTCGTGTCCCAGCGGGTGCCGATCCCTGAGTTCTACGGCCGCAGCTATGCGGACGAACATGCCGAACTGCGCCCCGTCTCCATCATCCACGATGAACTCTCGTTCACCCTTGAACCAAGGAAACCCGTCATGACCGAAGTAACCGCGAACACTACCGCCGTCCCGTCCGCTGACATCCACGTCCGTCCGCCGCTGCCTGAGGGCATCCGCTACATGTTCGATGACTGCGACCGTGTGACGATCACGGATGTCTCCGGGGCACCTGAGGGTGCTTTCCACCCCGATCATGAGAGCTACATGGGCTACCTATACCGCAACAGCCCCACTTACGGTTTCGACGCGGGTGCTGGCACCTATGATCTCGCGAGTTCCGTTCGCCGTGATCAAACCGCGTCTGTCGTTCACTTCATCCGCCACCCTACCGCTCGCGACTATGGTAAGAGCCCGGCCTTCGAGGGACACCCAGGTAACTTCGCGCTCTACCCGTACAACTCGGGCAACCCGTGGAGGGATTGCGACTGGTGGAAGAACAACTACCTCCGTTGGGTCGAGCACATGCCAGCCCCGTCCGTGAAGCATCCGGGTCTCCTGATGTACTTCCAATCGCCGGAAAAGCGTGCTCGTGACATCCGCACTCCCATCAAGCCGGGCAAGTACCTGACGAAGTTCTTCAGCGACGTGCTGACTGGCGAGGAGATCAACAACTTCGCTGTCATGTGGAGCAACATGGCGACCCCTCCGAAACTCTCGGTCACGATGGATGCCGACGAGATCGAACAATTGTACAAGGGCAAGCACAACGGCTCATGCATGCACTTCGCGAACGATGGCTATAGCGGCGATCAGCATCCAGCCCGTGCCTATGCCGGTCCCGATCTCGCCCAGGCATACATCGGGGACCTCGATTGCGCCGACGCTCGCTGCCTCGTGTGGCCCGAGAAGATGATTTACTACCCGAAGTTCTACGGGGACTACCGTCGCCTGGAGAGCGCCTTGGAGGTGGCCGGTTACAAGCGAGCCAGCGAGGATGCCTTCATCGGTGCCCGTATCCAGCGCCTTCCGTACAAGGGGACCTTCGTCGCTCCGTACCTCGATGTCGGCGGGTCCCTCAAGGATGATGGGGAATACCTCTCGATCAGCGATGACGGCGGGTATCCCTGCCGGGAAACCGATGGGCTCGCGGTGGCTGGCAAGCGTTGCACCTATACCGGCGGCCGCTTCTCGGAAGATGAGATGACGCACGTCAGCGACTATGGCTGGGTGAACGACGAGAGCCTCCATAATTCCGGCTCGTTCTTCGAGTGCGCTGTCACCGATGAGTGGTATCACGTCGGTAATCGGGCTCGCAGCCCCAGTGATTACCCGGTCTCTAACTACGCGGTGCGCAACCTCAGGAACCTCGTGTTCTATTGCGACGCAACCGACATGTACTACCTGAACTCGGAGTACAGCTACGTCCAGATGGCGAACGGGGATTACTGGGAAGCGGACCACTTCGCCTCCTGCGGGTCAACCTGCGACCTCTCCGGTGAATGCTACCCCGATGACGAGGTGACCTACCTCGACAACGGCAAGTGCGTGGCGGACTGCCTCATTGACGAGGAAGACGAGGCGTACCGCGCTTTCGCTGGTCTCGACACCTCCGATAACGAAGACACCGACGAAAACGTAGAGGTTGAGGCGGCTTAACGCTGCCTCTCCCACCCTTTCCAGCAGCCCGATAATCATAAGGAACCTATACCGTGGCAAAGCTGTCTCAGGACGAAAAAACCATCCTCGCCATGTTCTCCTACATGCGCCCCTCGGGGACACCTACGGAGACCATGTTCATCGAACGCTTTCTGACGCCCCTGGGGTTCACTCGTGATCCCTTCCAGAACCTCGTGCTGACCGTGGGCGACAAGCCACGCATCCTCTGGTCATCCCATGTGGACACCGTCCACGGCAAGGAAGGTATCCAAACGCTGGCCTATGACGGCGAGATGCTGACCCTCTCGAAGGGCGCGAAGCTCAACTCAAGCTGCCTGGGTGCCGACGATACGGCCGGTATCTGGCTCATGACGGAGATGATCAAGGCGAACGTCCCAGGCGTCTACGTGATCCACCATGCCGAGGAGAACGGGTGCGTCGGCTCCCGTGATCTCGCCAGGGGGAACCCCGAGTTCTTCGCGGACATCGACGCGGCCATTGCCTTCGACCGCATGGGCTATGACAGCGTGATCACCCACCAAATGGGTATGCGCACGGCGAGCGACCGGTTCGCCCTGAGCTTCAGTATGATGCTCGATGACGCCCTGGGCGACGGCAGCAAGTCCAAGTACGCGGCCGACGACGGCGGAGCCTATACCGATACCAACGAGTATTCGCACCTCGTGCCGGAATGCACCAACATCTCCGTTGGTTATCACAGCCAGCACACCCGCAATGAAAGCCAGCACGTCGGGCACCTGATCGCCCTGCGGAACCTCCTGGTCAAGGCGGACCTGTCAACGCTCGTGATCGCTCGTGATCCGGCCCAGGTGGAATACGCGGGGTCTCGGGGTTTTTACCGAGGAGGGTTTTTCGGTCACGGCAACTGGGACCACGACGACCCCTGGGATAACCCCAAGAACTACACGGCTTTCCCGGATCGACGTTCTACGGGGTCGATGGAGGACCTAGTCCGTGCGTATCCCGACGTGGCCGCGAATATCCTGGCGTCCTACGGGATGTCCCGGAACACGCTCATGGATGAGATCGCTGACATGTACGGGGATGCCGCCCTTGAAGCCGTCTAAGCTCCCGCAAATCTTTCGGGACATCATCGATCACGATGCTCGACGGCCGGTCCTCCAGGGACCGGTTGTCCCTCTCGCCAGTTACCGGAAGTGGAAGTTGCGGCGGATCGCGTTGTCCGTGGCGGCAAACCTATACCGGAAATCCCAGAAACCACGGACCCCACGAGGTCCCTCAACATAACGGAACACTGCAATGGTTAGAGTGCATGAAGAGTTTTGGACGAAGTCCGAAGCGGAGAATTTCTGGCGCGATTATTTAATGCAGTTTGTCCCAGGCGTTTACGGCACGGTTCTACGCACATTTCGCGACCGTGTCGCTGGTATGTGGGTTGTAGCTGGTCATCGCTTCGACTGAGAAATCCCTGATAACAGGAATAGTTGAGGATTAGTTAATTCTAGTACTGGTACGATGGTTGGACCTGTGGTTATACACTGCTCGTCGGTACTTCGGGAAACCGCTAGGAAAACTTTCTTCACCTGCTTTACATCTAGGAATAAATTCCGCATAAAAGCGGAGCCAGCGGCAGCTATTGCGAAGGGAAACGGGAAGTGCAGATTGAATTTTACAACAAAGCCGGTGAGAAGATCGTGGCAGTGTTGGTGGATACCGACGATCACTGGGAGGCGTGTGAACAAGGTCACACAATGCTACAGGCCGAGCTTATCTGTGGGGCGGATGATTTCCAGGTGCTAGAGGATTAAATTAGCATTTTCTGGGATGTTGACGTTATCGGAGATAAATCTTATCGTGCCTGCCATTCATACAAGAGGGTACTAAAACAATGGCGACTTCGGAACGTACTAAGCTGAACTCCATAATCACCGCCCTGCGTTTCTTCAATCAGTTTGATACGAAGATGCAGGTGTCCACCATGCTGACTCTCCTAGAGATCGCTGCGGCCGGATTGGATAAGCGGTCGATTGCCGTCCAGGACCTCGAACAGAAGATTGGGATGCTTTCCGGTACGGCATCCCGCAACGCCCTATACTGGGCGGAAGGCCACAATGACATGCGTGGTGGGCACAAGATGGTCGATATCTCGATTGACCCGAATGATCGCAGGAAGAGGTCCCTAAAGCTAACCAGCAAGGGGAGAGCATTCATCGACAGCATAACAGGAGGTAGTCATGGCGCGGAAGCGCGGGACGAAATATCAAGCTGACGTTGTAATTGACGGTGTTCGGAAGCGACCGTCCTTCGCAACACTGGCCGAGGCGGAAGCCTATGAAAATGCAGTTGCCAAAGGTCTTCCCGAAATAGGGGCGACTACTTTCAAAAAGTTCCACGAGACCCACTTCGCCTTTATTTGGGGCGACAACGGGGCACCCCAAGCCACCCAGTACGGTCTCGACGCTCTCGATCAGTTCATCCCGGCATCCAAGCCTATCTCCGAGATCAACTCGGCGTTCATCATCTCGGTTGTCTCGGAGATGAAGAAGACGGGCGTGTCCAACGCGACGATCAATCGGCGGCTCTCGGTCCTCTCGAAGCTCCTCAAACACGCGGAGAAGATGGAGATCACCCGGAAGCCTCCGATGGATTTCCTGAAGGAAGCTGAGGGCAGGGAGCGCGTCCTATCCCGTGCCGAAGAAGCGAAGATGTTTCAATACTTCGACCATATGGGGCTAACCCTCTCGGGTGCCGTGGTGCGCTTCCTGCTCTACACGGGGTGCCGCCTGGGCGAGGTCTTCTCCCTTGAGCGGGAGCGTGTGAGCGAGGGCCGGGTGACCTTCCACTACACGGTGACGAAGACGAGCAAGACCCGTCTCGTGCCTTTGATCGGCCCGGCGAAGGACGCCTGGGACACCGTGCGGAAGATGTCGGCACTCGACAAGCCGTTCTCGTTGCTCCCCAGGGACACCTTCCGTGATCACTGGAACCGCTTCAGGGGACACATGGGCTTGCTGGAGGATGACCAGTTCGTGCCGCACATGCTGCGCCACACCTGCGCCTCCAGGCTCGTCTCCAAGGGCATCCCGTTGCCCCAGGTCATGATGTGGATGGGTCACCGGAACATTCAGACGACCATGCGGTACTCCCATCTGGCCCCAAAGGACCTCGATGGTGCCGCGAAGGCGCTGATGGAAGATGCATGATGTCGCATTGCTCGAAGCGACATTTCTGTCCCGATAGGGCGCAGGGGATCGCTTGTCGAGGCCCCTGCAAAGCCCCTAGTTTAGAGAGTACCGGCCGCACCGACCATCGTCGGCCATCGGTCCCTGACAGGCAACCCGAGCTAACTCTCGAAGTTCACCTGCATTTCTCCATTGCACCCAGTTCGCTCCCAGGCTGACGGCCAAGAGCACGAGGATGGTGACGAGGCGTCCGTTCATCACGGAGCCACGCAGTTGAAAGATGCCATGAGGTTGCCCGTCTGATGAAGCTGGGCGACCTTGCCATACTTCTGACAGTGAGCGTCTGCGTCCCGCGTGGCCGCTCCGATGTTCATATTTCCTACCATTGTGTAGGTGATCCCGGCTGAATTTCCAGTGCCCGACGAGGCGCAGCCAGCCAGCAGTGCGAGCGCAACAAGCGCAAAGCGCATGAGACTTCCTTTCAAATTTGAGATGAAACCCACGGCTAACTTGATCGCGCTGCGATTGCAAGACCGTGGACATATGGAGAAGAGAGATGACGAAAATTCCTGTGACCGGACAACCGACGAGCGGCCTCTTATCCAAGATGAAGCGGCCCTTCGACCTCACCAAGACCCAGTTTCTCGCGGAAGGATACGGACCCACGACGGTCCTCAGAGCTTTTCGGCGGAAAAGTGCAATGATGCTATTCAACGGCTCCGGGCAACCCATCCGGCTTATTTCGTGGGAGGACTGGGGCAATTTGAAATCAACCTATCCCGCAGAGGTGGCGTCGGAGGGGCTGACCTGCAAGAATGTCTGGACGTTGGAAGAGATTAAGACCCGGCCCACGCCTGTCTAGCGACTTGACCCTATACCGTGCTTGTGACATACCGCGCCACCAAGCGGGTATGGCGGAATTGGTAGACGCACCTGGTTTAGGTCCAGACGCGCAAGCGTGGGAGTTCGAGTCTCTCTACCCGCACCAAAACACTGTGCCAAAGCTGTGCCAAGTTGTGACGGCACTGGCACGAGGAGGGGGCTGAAACGCCGGGAAACCTTAAGTTACTGGGTTTCCTTGTAGATTTAGGTTCTGGTGCCGCAAGGCGTGGGAGTTCAAGTCTCTCTACCCGCACCAGAATGAAGGACGTCCAGGGCTGGTTCTTGGCGTCGATCGAGAAGACGGCGCCATTTTGCTTGCAAAACGGTGACTGATTTGCGTAAAGCCACTCCCGGCAAATGGATCGGCTCAAGTGCTCGTGTAAAAGAACACCGACAGAGCCCTGTCAACGTGAAATGAAGGTTTGAACATGCAGGTTATCGAAACGCTCGCTGAAGGGCTGAAGCGCGAACTCAAGGTCGTTATCCCGGCCAAGGACATGGAAGCTCGTATGAACGAGCGTCTTGAAGATGCCAAGGGCAAGGTCAAGATCAACGGCTTCCGTCCGGGCAAGGTGCCTTTCGCACATCTGAAAAAGATGTACGGCAAGTCGATCATGGCTGAACTGGTCAACGAACTCGTTCGCGAAAAGCCGACCGAGATCCTGTCGGAGCGCGGCGAAAAGTCGGCGACCCAGCCGGAAATCGCGATGACCGAGAACGAGGCCGAAGCCGACAAGATCCTCAACGCAGAAGTCGACTTCGAGTTCACCCTCGCTTACGAAGTCATTCCTTCGATCGTCCTGAAGGACGTGAGCGGTATCAAGGTGACGCGCGAAGTCGTCGATATCGACGAGGCCGAGGTCACCGAGCAGATCCTCAAGATCGCAGAAAACGCCCGCACCTACGAAACCAAGAAGGGCAAGGCCGCAAACGGCGACCGCGTCACGATCGACTACCTCGGCAAGGTCGATGGCGTTGCCTTCGATGGCGGCAAGGACGAGGACGCTGAACTCGTTCTCGGCTCCAACCGCTTCATCCCGGGCTTCGAAGAGCAGCTCGTCGGCGTCAAGGCTGGCGACGAGAAGACCATCACCGTAACCTTCCCGGCTGAATATCCGGCTGCCAACCTTGCAGGCAAGGAAGCCACCTTCGACATCACCGTCAAGGATGTTGCCGCCGCTGCCGAGGTGGAAATCAACGACGATCTCGCCACCAAGCTCGGCCTCGAGTCGGCCGACAAGCTCAAGGAAGTCGTCCGCGGCCAGATCGAAAGCCAGTACGGCTCGATGACCCGCCAGAAGGTCAAGCGTCAGATCCTCGACCAGCTGGACGAACTCTACCAGTTCGACACCCCGCAGCGCCTCGTCGACGCAGAGTTCGACAACATCTGGCGCCAGATCAACACCGACCTCAGCCAGGCCGGCAAGACCTTCGCCGACGAAGACACGACGGAAGAAGAAGCCCGCGCCGAATACCGCAAGCTGGCTGAACGCCGCGTGCGCCTCGGCCTCGTTCTCTCTGAAATCGGCGAAAAGGCCGGCGTTCAGGTCACCGACGAGGAAATGCAACGCTCGCTGTTCGAACAGCTGCGCCAGTTCCCGGGCCAGGAAAAGCAGATCATCGACTACTTCCAGAAGACCCCGGGTGCCGCCGCTTCGCTGCGCGCGCCGATCTTCGAAGAAAAGGTTGTCGATCACCTGCTTTCCGAAGTGAAGGTCACCGATAAGACCGTCAGCAAGGAAGAGCTGATGGCCGACGACGAAGACGGCGCTTCCGAAACGAAGAAGGCCGCTCCGAAGAAGAAGGCCGCTGCCAAGGCTGACGCTGCCGAAGGCGAAGAAGCCGCTGCTCCGAAGAAGAAGGCCCCGGCCAAGAAGAAGGCCGCTGACGACAGCGCCGAATAAGGTCAGCGCTTCTCTCACAAATTTGAAGAGGCCGTCCCGTGAGGGGCGGCCTTTTTGCTATGGTGCAGGGATCTATGGGAGGTGTCGTCGTGCGAAGGGCACACATGAGATACCACAGAGCTGTGGCGGTTTTATCGGGCGGCTCGCCTGTGTTCTGCAAATTTCAAACGACGAGTCGTCCAGCTTCGTCAGCACCGGACCAGCGTTGAGGCTGGCAAACTGTGTGCGGCGCCCGTAGATGATACAGACCGGAGGCGTCGCTTATCCCTTCGCGATGAGTTCGCCCATCCGATTGCCGGCGTCGAGGCCGGCGATCTTGTAGGCTTCGGCCAGTGTCGGATAGTTGAAGGTGTTTTCGACGAAATACTCGACCGTGCCCTTCAGGTTGAGTACGGCCTGGCCGATATGGACGAGTTCCGTCGCACCTTCGCCGACGATATGGACACCGAGCAGGCGGCGGGTCTTCAGCGAGAAGATCAGCTTCAGCAGGCCGGAATCAAGCCCCATGATGTGGCCGCGCGAGGTCTCCCGGAAACGGGCAATGCCGCATTCGTAAGGGATGCCACGTTCCTTGACCTCTTCTTCCGTCAGGCCGCAAGTGGAAATTTCCGGCACGGCGTAGATGCCGTAGGGGAAAAATTTCGGCGGCTCCTTTGCGATCGCGCCGACGGCGACGCGTGCAGCGATTCGCCCCTGTTCCATCGAGGTTGAAGCAAGGCTCGGAAAACCGACGACGTCGCCCGCCGCATAGATATTCGGAACCGATGTCTGGAACGTCTCGGGATTGACGCTCAGCCGACCGCGGCTATCGGCTTCGAGCCCGGCTGCGGGCAAGTTCAGCGTGTCGGTCGCGCCCATGCGACCGGCGGCAAACAGCACCATCTCGCAGACGATGACACGACCGCTGTCGAGCGTGATTGAACACTTGCCGTCCGGCGTCCGCTCCACCTTTTCCGCCTTCTGGCCCAGATGCAGCTTCATGTTGCGGTCACGCAGCTGATAGGTGAAATCCTCGACGATTTCCTTGTCGATAAAGTCGAGCATCGTCGCCTTCGGATCGATCACGGTGACATGTGTGTCCAGCGCGCTGAAGATCGTCGCATATTCGATGCCGATGACCCCGGCGCCGATTACGGCCAGGGAACGCGGCAGATCTTCAATTTCCAGCAATTCGTCGCTGTCGAGCACCGTCTTTCCATCGAATGGTATGTAGTCCGGGCGGAACGGTTTTGTGCCGACGGCGAGAAGAATGCTCGTTCCGGAGACCCGAATGATTTCTCCGTCGTCCTTGACGATCTGCAGCGTTTGAGGGTCGATGAAGCTCGCCTTGCCGCGAATATGCTGGACGCGGTTGCGGGCAAACTGGTGCTCAAGAACCTCGACCTCGTGATCGAGCGTGATCAAAAGGCGGCGGCGCAGGTCTTCAGCGCTGATTTCCTGCTTGACGCGATAGGCGCGCCCGTAAAAACCGCGTTCGCGCCAACCGGTCAGGTTGAGCGCTGTTTCGCGAAGGGTTTTGGAGGGAATGGTGCCAGTATGAACGGAGACGCCGCCGACCCGCTTTCCCTGTTCGACGACAAGAACCTTCTTGCCCAGTTTGGCTGCCTGAATGGCGGCCCTGCGCCCTGCAGGCCCGCTGCCGACAACCACGAGATCGTACTGGTTCATGACGCGTTTCCGATGATGAAGAAAGAATCATTGTGCGTTGCGGCAAATTCACTCGCAAGCGGATATAACGTCAATCTCACAGTTTAATAAAGCCTTATGAACTACCCTCGGGCTCGTAGATGCTTATTTTACGAAAAGCGCTATATTGCCGCGTGAAGGTCGGTATCCGGCAGGGACGGCGCTCCGAAATGGGCTCGCTGCAGATATCCGATGCGTAGCGAATTCGACGGGTAATGCCCAGTTTGCAGTGGGAGATGGTATCATGGCTTTGCACGAGACCGACGACGCGCGCGTTGATGATCTCAACACCGACACGCTTCCGTCAGCAAAGCCGCGCAGCCGACCCGGCGTCGTTGCTGCTGCAGTCTACGAACATGGCCAGCGCATTCGCGATATCGAAATCCAGGAAGCTCACCATTGGAAGGGCCGTGACAACGCTGTCGTCTGGATCGGGCTGCACGAGCCGGATGAAGCGCTGCTGCGGGAGGTGCAGTCCGAATTCGGTCTCCATGAGCTTGCCATCGAAGATGCGGGCCATGCCCACCAGCGCCCCAAACTGGAGATCTACGGCGACGCGATTTTCGTTGTGGCGCGAACGGCCCATATGGGCGGAGACGAAATTGTCTTCGGTGAGACCCATCTCTTTGTCGGCCGCGGCTATGTCGTGTCCGTGCGTCACGGGCCATCGACCTCCTACAATCAGGTAAGGCAGCGGTGCGAGGCTTCGCCGGCGGCGCTGGCGCATGGCGAGAACTACATTCTCTATTCCATCCTCGATTTCATCGTCGATAACTACATGCCCGTCGTCGAAGGTATTCACGCGGAAGTCGAGGAATTGGAAGAGCGGGTGCTGCGCGAGCGGCTCGACAAGAAGGATATCGAGCGGCTCTATTTCCTGCGCCGCAGCCTGCTTCGGCTGCGCAACGCGGTCGTGCCACTGGTCGACGTCTGCCGGCGTCACGAGAATCTCGAACTGCCCGGCATGGACGTAACGCTGCACGCGCTATTTCGCGACGTCACCGATCATGTGCGCCGCGTTCAGGAAGATATCGACACCCTGCGCGAAGTCCTTGCCTTCACCTTCGAGGCCAGCCTTATGATCGGCCAATCCGAGCAGACGGAGATTTCGCGCAAGCTGGCGTCCTGGGCTGCCATTCTGGCGGTACCGACCGCGATCGCCGGTATCTATGGCATGAACTTCGACGACATGCCCGAACTCAAGTTTCGCTACGGTTATTTTCTGATCCTGGGGGTAATCGTCGTCACGTGCAGCCTCCTCTACCGCATGTTCCGGCGAATGAAGTGGCTGTAGAGACCCGCCCGGCTTAGATCAGTCGCAGCCCCTTGAGGCTTGCATGACCGTCCTTGCCGACGATGATGTGATCGTGAACGGTGATGCCGAGCGGCTTTGCCGTTTCGATGATCATTTTGATCATGTCGATATCGGCACGGGAGGGTGTCGGATCGCCGGAGGGGTGGTTGTGGACGATAATGCTTTCAACGCGTTTCAACGCTTGTCGGATTGCGGTGTCCGTGAGGCTCGATTGTCTACCTGCGAAAAGTAAACTTGAAGAAAGAGTACTTCAATAAACCCGAGACTGGGTGACCTGAACCCTTAAAACTGGTCCGGATCGAGGAGTATTGGTCGGACGCTGATCGCGTGCAGATCGGACGTGATCGTGTGAGACATTCTCGTTATGGATCGCAGGATCGCATTATGATTCATGCGGAACCTGTGCATTGCCGCCACAATACGGAGATTAGACGTTCCTCCAGTACCAGCCGGCCGGTCGGCCCACTATGGCGGCTCAGCAAGCGAGATATTTGTCTCCTGGTGATGGCCGCAGTTGCGCGCAAAGGTGCCCTCGCCGTGATCTCGATTACCGAAAACAATTCCGCCTTGATCCCCTGGCAGGTTAGGCGAGATAGTGATGAGGACTGTCTGATGGGGGATGCGCTTGCTAGTTGGCGCGGCGCCATTGACATCAAAAATGCGCAGTCTTCGCCGATCGATCAGTCCCACAACAAAAGCCAACGTTTGACTATTACGCAGCCAGCCGTTCGGCGCAAAGAGTGGCGACGACCTGCTTCAGAACCTTCAGCCGTTCCACGAGCCAGGTCAGTTCCTCGGCCGTGATCGCATACTGGGAGGAATAGCGGGCCTCGACATAGGCGCGATCCAGGCGCGCAAAGCAGCGGCGGGCAAAACGGCTGTCGCGCGGCCATGCCTCGATCAGCCTGCTGTCGATGCGTTCGGCATGGGAGCGAAGGAAACTCAGCCGATGCGATTTCGGGCTGTAGAGGGTCCTTACGAGCAGAACGCAGTGATAGAGGCGTTCACTCGCCTGATGGAGCATGAAAGCAGCGTCACGGGTTACATCGTCCGCCATGCTGTCTTGAGCTAGTTTAAGGGCGTGGCTTGCCAGCGGAAACCAGTGATCAAAGTGGCGTTGCGCCTCGGCCCTTGCGTCATCGGGCGTGAGCGGTTTTGCGGCGGCGAGGGGGAAACCTGGCTCCTCGTAGAGCACGACGCCGTCGCGGGCGATGTCGGTAAAGAACGGTCGGCCGCGGGCCAGTTGATCGTTGAGGTCCATCAGGCTGTGGACGATGAAGTTCACTGGCGTGTCGAGATGCCGGGTGACGGTCAGTTCGCGCACAAAACGCTCGCTGGCCCGATCCCAATAATCGTGCGGGTCGGCAAAGCTCTCGGCACTGACGACGACGAGCAGATCATAGTCGGACCGATAGCCACTCTTGTGATCCTCGACCCAATCGCCGCGCGCATAGGAGCCAAACAGGACCAGCTTGAGAATGCGGCCTGTCTTGCGTTTGTCGGAGAGTTTTCCCTTCTGGGCTTCGTCGAATTCATCAAAGAGAATCTCGGCGACACGGCCGAGCTCGCGACGTTTGGTTTCTGGCAGATGGTCGAGGCGATCGGTGAACGTCAATTGTTTCAGTACTTTCTTCAACTCCGCATGGTGGCGGGGAAAATCGATGTGAAGCGCGCAGCGGCATCCACATGGCAAACGAAGCCTGGACCGTCAAAGACTGTCCGCGCTCCGGTTATCCCTCTCGGTCGTGCGCCCAGTATCACTACCTGGGGTACCTGAGGTCAATCGACTAGTGCCTTGAATTCCCGATCAACATTGCAAGCGGATCCTTCCCCCTACCAACCAGCCCGGAACCGCTGGCCTTGCCGAGCGCGAGCGTCGTCGTTGCCGAAGATCCAAACGCCAATTTCGGCGCGCTTGAATCCAAACTGGCTAAGACGGCAGGTGAGTGAGTGCCTGAAATCAATGTCTGTCGGACCGAGACCTCTCGACAAATACGCGATCATGGTGAACGAGGAGTTCAAGGCCTAGGTGGCATTGTCGGGACTGCATCAGGGGCGACTCGCTCCCGCGAATACCCCATGTGGTTGTGCACGAGAATCAGCGCGGTGGCCGAGAGTTCCAGGCGCTTCACCACTTCGCGCGGATAGACCGGCGTGTGATCGACGGTACCCGTCTGCTGCACTTCGTCGGCGATCAATGCATTACGCTTGTCGAGGAAGAGAATGCGAGATTGCTCACGGGTCTCGTGCGCCATGGCAGCGTGGCAGTATTCGATCACGGATGACCAGGAGGCGAGAACCTGCTTGCCCTTGAGTTCGCTTTTCAGCGTCCGGTGAGCGACAGTCGAAATGAGTTTCAGATCAAAAGCCACGGCCTCGCCAATTCCCTTCACTTCCTGCAGCAAGGCCGGGGAGGCGCCGAAGACACCGGCAAGCGTCCCGAACCGGTCGAGCAGCGCCTTGGCGATGGGCTTGGTGTCGCGGCGTGGGATCAGGCGGAAGAGCAGCAGTTCCAGAATTTCGTAGTCCGTAAGCGCGGTGTCGCCATGGTCTCAGTAGCGGGTCCTCAGCCGATCGCGGTGGCCATGATGGTGCGCGTCGTCCTGGGCGGTTGCTAGGCCGAGGCCCGAGCGCTTGGCTGGCTGTTCCGCGAAAAAGCCCCTTTCGTCAGCCGGTTGCGAAGTGTCGCCGTCGGGAGAGAAAGGGGGCTTTGTCATCGCGAACCCTATGCTGGCAGGCCCGGCCGGTCGAGGCCGGCCGGCGACAGGGTGAAAATCTCGCAGCCGTCGGCCGTGACACCGACCGCATGCTCATATTGGGCGGAGAGGGATCGGTCGCGGGTGACGGCGGTCCAGCCGTCGGCCAGGACCTTCACGTGCGGGCGGCCGAGATTGATCATCGGCTCAATGGTGAAAATCATGCCCTCGCGCATTTCCGGGCCTTCATTTGCCCGACCGTAGTGCAGGATGTTCGGGGCGTCATGAAACAGCCGGCCGACACCGTGGCCGCAGAAGTCGCGCACCACCGAGCAGCGCTCCGCCTCGGCGAAGGTCTGGATGGCCTCGCCGATGGCACCGGTGCGCGCGCCGGGCTTCACCGCGGCAATGCCGCGCATCAAGCATTCGTGGGTGACTTCGAGCAGGCGCTCGGCCGCACGCTTGATCTCGCCGACCGGATACATGCGGCTGGAATCCCCGTGCCAGCCATCGATGATGTAGGTCACGTCGATATTGACGATATCGCCTTCGCGTAGCGGCTTTTCATTGGGAATGCCGTGACAGACGACATGGTTGATCGAGGTGCAGGAGGATTTTGTGTAGCCGCGATAATTCAGCGTGGCGGGCAGCGCGTTGTGATCCATGCCGAATTCGAACACGAAGCGGTCAATCTCGTCGGTCGTCACGCCCGGTTTGACGCGGCTCGCCAGTTCATCAAGGCAGCGGGCGGTTATCTGGCAGGCGCGCTTGATGGCGGCGAAATCCTCGGGCGTGTAGAGGCGGATGACGCCGGTATTCTTGTAGGGCGCAGACGCTGCCTCGATATAGGTGACCATTACGATACTTTCAGTTGTCTTCCTGTTGTCATAGATCAGCAAAGGCGGGTTCGTCCATCATGATCAGACCGTCCGGCACAATTTGCTGCGGCGAAACCCGGCATTTGACGGCAAACGCCTCGACGCCGCGCCGTCCCGCCCGCAGGAATGCTTGGGCATAGAGCGGGTCAAGGTCATTGCAGATCCTGAAGATCGCGCAATCATCCCGCTGGATGAGGTAGATCATGATGCCGCGATGACCCGCCTCGACCATGTCGCCGAGTTCCTCGAGATGCTTCGCGCCACGTGCCGTCGGGCTATCCGGGAACTCGGCAAGGCCTGAAGCGCGGCTGAAATGCACGTTCTTGACTTCGACATAGGCGCGGCCGCGCTCGGGGTCGGTCAAAAGCATGTCGATGCGGGAGTTCCGACCGTATTTCTGCTCGCGCTGCAGGGTCGAATAGAGATGCAGATCGCCGATCTGGCCGGCTCGGATCGCTTCTTCCGCCAGCCGGTTTGGCAGCCCGGTATTGATGCCGACAACGGTGCCGCCCACTTCCACCATCTCCAGCATATGACGATATTTTCGCGTCGCGCTGTCGTGTTCCGATAGCCAGATGCGCGATCCGGGCGAGGTCAGGCCACGCATCGAGCCGGTATTGGGGCAGGAGCCGGTGATCGCACGGCCGTCCTCCAGAACCGCGTCGAAGAGGAAGCGCTTGTAGCGTTGGACAAGGACGGCAGGCACCAGCGGCCGGTCGAAAATCATGGAGCCGGATGTCCGTTCTGGGTCAAGCGCGGGCGCGGACGTAGGAGCCGGGTGCCTCTTCCAGCGAGTTCAGCGTTCCCCCTGTCTTGCGGGCGGCAACCCGCTCGCTGTCGAGCGTTTCGATCCAGGCCTGCCAATGCGGCCACCACGAGCCGGGCGTCTCCTTGGCCGTCGCTACCCAGTCGTCGAAATCGCCCTTGGCGGGACCACCGGTCCAGAACTGGTACTTGCCCTTGTCCGGCGGATTGACGACACCGGCGATGTGCCCTGATCCGGACATGACATAGGTCACGTCACCGCCGAAGAACTGGCTGCCGACGAATACCGATTTTGCCGGCGCGATATGATCTTCCTTGGTAGCGAGATTGTAGATCGGGATTTTCACGTCACTGAGCGAGATCTTTTTCCCGGCCAGAACCATCTTGCCCTTGCTCAGGTTGTTTTCGAGATAGCAGTTGCGCAGGTAGAAAGAGTGGTTCGCCGCCGGCATGCGTGTCGAATCGGAGTTCCAGTAGAGCAGGTCGAAGGCTGAAGGTTCCTGGCCTTTCAGGTAGTTGTTGACGAAATAGGGCCAGATGAGATCCGACGCACGCAGCATGTTGAAAGCCATGGCCATCTTCGACCCGTCGAGATAGCCGTTTTCTTTCATCCGCTGCTCGATCTGCGCGATCTGCTCCTCATCGGCAAAAACCTTGAGATCGCCCGCATGGGTGAAATCGACCTGCGTCGTGAACAGCGTGGCCGACTTGATGCGCGTATCGCCTTCCTTCGCGTGCAAAGCAAGCGTTGCAGCGAGCAGGGTGCCGCCAACGCAATACCCGATCGCGTTGACATCCTCTTCTCCGGTTGCCTGACGAATCGTGTCGAGCGCAAAGCCGATGCCCTCGCGGGCATAGGATTCCCAATCCTTGTTGGCATGGCGCTCGTCCGGATTGACCCAGGAGATCACAAAGACGGTATGTCCCTGATCCACCGCCCATTTGATAAAGGACTTCTGCGGATTGAGGTCGAGAACATAGAATTTGTTGATCCAGGGTGGGCAGATCAGCAGCGGGCGCTTCAGCACCGTCTCTGTGGAGGCATCGTATTGCAGAACCTGGCAGACATCGCTCTGGGCAATGACCTTGCCCGGCGTAATGGCGATGTTCTCGCCGACGGCGAATTTGCTCGTATCCGTCTGGCGCAGTTTGAGATCGCCTTTGCCGGCAACGATGTCCTCGGCGAGCATCTGCATGCCCTTGACGAGGTTGGCGCCGCTCGACGCCACCGTTTCGCGATAGAGCTGCGGGTTCGTCGTCACGAAATTGGCCGGCGAGAGGGCGCTTGAAAGCTGCCGCACGTAAAAGGCGGCTTTGTGCCTGGTGTGTTCGTCGAGCCCATCGGCATCGCGTACCATCCGGTCCGCCCAGTTGGACGTGATGAAATAGCTTTGCCGCAGAAAATCGAAGAAGGGATTGGCGACCCAGTCGGCGTCGGCGAAGCGCTTGTCGTCGCGCGGCACTTCGTCCGGGTCACTCACGGCCTCGCCGCTCATTTTTTGCAGCGTGCGTGTCCACATCGAGAAGAAGCTTCCCATCAGGGAGGTCTGGGCCTCCAGAGTGCGCCTCGGATCGGACAGCCAATATTCGGAGACTTTCGACAGCGTCTTGACCATATCGACGACCGGATCAGCGATCATATCGGTCTTCTGACCGCTTTCGCGCGGTGCAAGCCAGGCGGACGCCGCCTTGCCGAGTTGCTCCACTGTGCGTGCCATATTCATCGCCAGGGCCTCAGGATCCTTGACGATATAGGGATCGACGGACTTCGGGTCGAAACCGCTAAAACCATCCGCGCTGGAGCCGGAAGGGTTCTCGGTCTTCCTGTCTTCTGCCACCCGGTTTCCTCCACAGATGTTTGTTTGTTTTGTCTTTTTACATTCTGCCTTAAAATGATTACAAGTGCCAGCGCGTGTTGGACTGGCCTCTTGGCTGTCAGCCAATTTCGGGCGAAGATCGAGCGGCACAGACCGGGCAGGGGCATGATGAAGAAGTCGGGAAAAGCAGCGATGATGCGGATGGTAACGGCTTGTGGAACAGTTGGTTTTGCGCTTGTTCTTGCCGGCTGCAATTCTGCGACGGTTGGCGAGCAGCCGTCCGTCTACTCCGCCACCATGGCCAAGCCCATTCCGGCGGACGTCTATCCGGTGATCGAAGGCAAGCGGCCTGCGGCAAGCGTACAAATGAGCAATGAAGAGGCTGCCGCCCAGGAAGCACGGCTGACGGCATTGAGTTCGGCCCGTACGTCCGGCAAAATCTCCGAAGCGGAATATCAGCGCCGCCTCAAGGAGCTACAGCTGCTTGCCGCCAATCACGGCACCGATACGCTGAAGCAAATACAGAATTAGCGCTTGCGTTTCAGCTGATTTGGACGCAAAGCGTTTCGTGGCCGCGTGGGCCGATTGCACCGCGCGTTTCTCCTTGCACGCATGTTCCCAGCAACGGAGACCGCGCAAGACGAGGTTAAAGATGGAAGAGTTTCACAAAGTCCGGCGTCTGCCGCCTTACGTTTTCGAACAGGTCAACCGTTTGAAAGCCAGCGCGCGAGCGGGTGGAGCAGACATCATCGACCTCGGCATGGGCAATCCCGACCTGCCGACGCCGAAATCCGTCGTCGATAAATTGTGCGAGGTCGTTCAGGACCCGCGCACCCACCGCTATTCCTCGTCCAAGGGCATCCCAGGTCTGCGCCGGGCGCAGGCCGCCTACTACGCGCGCCGCTTTGGCGTCAAGCTGAACCCGGATACGCAGGTCGTCGCGACGCTCGGTTCGAAGGAAGGCTTCGCCAATATGGCGCAGGCGATTACGGCGCCGGGCGACGTCGTTCTTTGCCCCAACCCGACCTATCCGATCCATGCCTTCGGCTTCCTGATGACCGGTGGCGTGATCCGCTCGATCTCGGTGGAGCCTGACGACACGTTCTTCCCGCCGCTCGAGCGGGCGATCCGGCATTCGATCCCCAAGCCGATCGCGCTCGTGATCAACTATCCGTCGAACCCGACGGCGCATGTGGCGACGCTCGATTTCTACAGGGAAGTCGTTGCCTTTGCGAAGAAGCACGACATCGTCATCCTGTCGGATCTCGCCTATTCGGAAATCTATTTCGACGACCTGCCGCCGCCGTCCGTTCTGGAAGTTCCCGGCGCGATGGACAACACGGTCGAGTTCACGTCGATGTCCAAGACATTCTCCATGCCCGGCTGGCGCATGGGGTTTGCGGTCGGCAACGAGCGGTTGATCGCTGCACTGACACGGGTCAAATCCTATCTCGATTACGGCGCCTTCACGCCGATCCAGGTGGCCGCAACCCATGCGTTGAACGGTGATGGTTCGGACATTGCCGAAGTCCGCAATATCTACAAGCGCCGCCGCGACGTTCTGGTCGAAAGCTTCGGCAAGGCTGGATGGGACGTGCCGCCGCCGGCGGCCACCATGTTCGCCTGGGCGAAAATCCCGGAAAAGTTCCGTCATCTCGGTTCGCTGGAGTTTTCCAAGCTGCTGGTGGAAAAAGCCGACATTGCGGTGGCCCCGGGCATCGGTTTCGGCGAGCAGGGGGATGACTATATCCGCATCGCGCTTGTCGAGAACGAACACCGGATCCGCCAGGCGGCCCGCAGCCTGAAGAAATTTCTTTCAACGGCAGACGACACCTTGCACAACGTCATCTCGCTGAATGCTCATCGCTGAGGCGCTGGTCTTTCCGGCACCCTCAAACATCCGCTCCGCCGCTTTGAGGCGGAGCGCTCTCGACATGTTAGGAAATCGTGAATGTCAGATGCCCTTAAAATCGGCATTGCGGGCCTGGGAACCGTTGGCGCCTCGCTCGTCCGTATTCTTCAGGAGCGCCATGAGCAGTTGGCGACGACATGCGGCCGGGCGATCGAGATCACCGCCGTCACGGCACGTGACAGGAACCGTGATCGCGGCGTCGACCTATCCGCCATGCGCTGGCATGACGATGCGTTGTCGCTGGCTGAGACGGCCGATATCGACGTCTTCGTCGAACTGATGGGCGGTGCCGGCGAACCAGCCTATTCCGCCGTCAAGGCAGCGCTGTCCCGTGGGCTTCACGTCGTCACCGCCAACAAGGCGTTGCTCGCCGCACACGGCATTGAGCTTGCCGGACTCGCCGAAGAGCATGGTGCGCTTCTGAACTACGAAGCCGCCGTCGCCGGTGGTATTCCGGTGATCAAGGCGCTCAGGGAATCGCTGACCGGCAACACGATTTCCCGTGTCTACGGCATCATGAACGGCACCTGCAACTACATCCTCACCAAGATGGAGAAGGAGGGGCTTTCCTTCGAGGCCTGCCTCAAGGAAGCGCAGCGCCTCGGCTATGCGGAAGCCGATCCGGCCTTCGATATCGAGGGCAACGACACCGCACACAAGCTCGCCATTCTGACCAGCCTTGCCTATGGCACGGCGATTGCCGCCGACGACATCTACCTCGAAGGCATCACCAACATCTCGATCGACGATATTCACGCGGCGGCCGATCTTGGCTACCGCATCAAGCTGCTCGGCGTTGCGCAACGCACCGAAAGCGGCATCGAGCAACGCGTCCACCCGACCATGGTACCGCTCGATTCGGTGATCGCCCAGGTCGACGGCGTCACCAACGCGGTGGCGATCGAATCCGATATTCTCGGCGAACTCCTGATGGTCGGACCCGGCGCCGGCGGCAATGCGACGGCGTCTGCCGTGCTTGGCGATATCGCCGACATTGCCAAGAGCCGACCGGGCGCCCAGCATGTGCCGGCCTTCGGCCGCCCCGTCACCGCGCTGCTCACCTACAAGCGCGCGCAGATTCAGAGCCATGAGGGTGGCTATTTCATCCGGCTGAAAGTCGTCGACCGGACCGGTGTCTTCGCGAAAATTGCGACGCATATGGCGGAAAATCACATCTCGCTCGAATCGATCGTCCAGCATTCGAAACATCCGGTCGAGACCGGCGAACCGCAGACGATCATCCTCGTTACCCATGCGACGACCGAACAATCGGTGCGCAAGGCTGTCGCCTCGATCAAGAGCGAAGGTTATCTCGTCGGTGATCCCCAGGTGATCCGCATTGAGCGCCCGAAGGCGGCCTGATACGCTCGTTTACGCACGTTTTGCGGCCCCATCCGGCAATCGACCCGGATGGGGCCGCTGTCGTTTCCGGTTTGCGGATGCCGCAAAACACGGGTACGAACGGTCAAGAAATCAAGGATGTACGATGAGCGACTTGGTAGATCCGATCCAGCGGGCTTTTCTCGGCGTCGAGCGCTCGGTGAGCGGGCAGCGCTGGGTGTCGCGGCTCGATCAGGCGGGACAGAACCGCGCGCTGGCCATCAGTCAGGTTCACGGCTTTTCCGATCTCATTGCCCGCGTGCTGGCTGGCCGCGGCGTAACGATGGACGACGCAGTCGCATTCCTCGAACCGACGATCCGCTCGCTGATGCCCGATCCCGATACCCTGACAGACTGCAGCAAGGCAGCCGGCCGCCTCTTCGCAGCAATCAGAAACCGTGAGAAGGTCGCCATCTTCGGCGACTACGACGTCGATGGGGCCGCATCATCCGCCTTGATGTTCCGCTTCCTGCGCCATTTCGGCGTCGAAGCCGAAATCTACATTCCGGATCGCATCTTCGAGGGCTACGGTCCCAATCCGGCGGCAATCAACCAGTTGATCGACAATGGCGCCCGACTGATTGTCACGGTGGATTGCGGTTCGACCAGCCACGAATCATTGGCGGCGGCCGAGGCGCGCGGGATCGATGTGGTCGTGATCGATCATCATCAGGTCGGGGCGCAATTGCCGCCCTGTGTGGCGCTGGTCAATCCGAATCGGGAAGACGATCTTTCAGGGCAGGGGCACCTCTGTGCTGCCGGCGTTGTGTTCCTCGTTCTCGTCAACGCCATGCGCCAACTGCGTGAAAGTGGAGACCGCCGGGTTGAGTCCTTCGATCTTCTTGCTCTGCTCGATCTCGTCGCGTTGGCGACCGTTTGCGATGTTGTGCCACTCAAGGGGTTGAACAGAGCCTATGTCGTGAAAGGGCTTGTTGCCGCCCGCCATATGCAGAATCCGGGGCTGTCGGCACTCTTTCGCAAGGCAGGGCTTGGCGGCCCTGTAACACCTTATCATTTCGGGTTCTTGATCGGCCCTCGAATCAATGCCGGCGGGCGTATCGGCGACGCGGCGCTTGGTAGTCGTCTGCTTACACTTGACGACGAAAACGTCGCCGAGCAGATCGCAGCAAGGCTCGATGAATTGAACCGTGAGCGACAGGCGATGGAAATTGCCATGCTGGCCGAGGCGGAGGCTGAGGCGCTGGCGGAATATGGCAACGGTGAATCCGCCTCCATCATCGTCACCGCGCGTGAAAACTGGCATCCCGGCATTGTGGGCTTGCTAGCGGCCCGGCTGAAGGAAAAATTCCGCCGTCCGGCCTTTGCCATTGCCTTCGATCCCAATGGCAAGGGAACTGGGTCGGGCCGGTCGATCAGCGGCTTCGACATCGGACGAATCGTCCGGGCCGCCGTCGATGCCGGTCTTCTGGTCAAAGGCGGCGGCCATGCCATGGCCGCGGGCTTGACGATCGAGCGCGCCAATCTCGGCAGGCTGCGGCATTTCTTCGAGGAAAAAGCTGAGACCGCCATCAAGGACCTCGTCTCTGCCGAAACGCTGAAGATCGATGGCGCATTGGGGGCGGCCGGTGCCAATCTGGCACTGATCGACCAGCTCGAGCAGGCAGGCCCGTACGGGGCCGGCCATCCGCAACCGGTCTTCGCCCTGCCGGCTCACCGTTTGCGCGATTCGCGGCAGGTCGGCGCCAACCATGTGAAGATCACGCTGGAGGGGCAGGACGGCTCCCGTGCCGAAGGCGTAGCCTTCAGAGCGCTTGAAACGCCTCTTGGCGATCTCCTGCTTTCGGGACGTGGCATGGCTATCCACGTCGCAGCGTCGATCTCAGCGGACCTGTGGCAGGGAACGCGGCGTGTGCAGCTGCGGGTAATCGACGCCGCAAAGGCGCTTTGAGCCGAGAGCCCCGCGGGCGGCAAATGTGTGTCAATATCGGGGGAACAGAGAACCATGGTACGCCCTAGGGGAGTCGAACCCCTCTTCCCAGAATGAAAATCTGGTGTCCTAACCGATAGACGAAGGGCGCATCAGTGGTGTGGGCGTCTTATAGTCAGACGCTTTGGATGCTGCAAGTGCTAAATCGCATTTTTTTTGAGGATTTTTCGCAGCAAAAACAGCGGCAAAAGAGAGGGCTTCTACGTCGTGCGGAAGCGCTCACCGGCGAGGCTTTCTCACCGGAAGCGCACATATTTCTATGTCGAGGGGGAGGTTCACAATGGTACGCCCTAGGGGAGTCGAACCCCTCTTCCCAGAATGAAAATCTGGTGTCCTAACCGATAGACGAAGGGCGCAGCCGTTGTGTGGGCGTCTTATAGTCAGGGGTTTTGAATACCGCAAGCGGCAATCTTCATTTTCCTGTAAAAAAGCCCTGTTAAAGAGGAATCTCTGGGGAAAAGAGAAAATACGCAATTAAAACAGTCACTTGGTATCAGGTTTTGCGGCGGCGGCAGCGCCAGTTCCAGTCGCGGGCCTCACCGGTATCGATATGGACCGATTCCGTGTGGCAATAGGTTCCGACGCCGCCGCGACCGGGAATAGTGCGCAGATAGTTGGCAAGATCCCATTTGCTGACGCCGGGCACCTGGATGTCGGCCGCTTGGCAGGTCGTGTGAAGGGAATACCGCCGGCCGCCGGCCCGTATGTTGTGTTTCACATCCCGCAGGCCCGACGTCACCATGATCTTGCGACCGTAATGGGTCTCGACCACCTTCAGAACCTGCAGCAGTTCCGGCCGGAAACAGCCGGTCTCCACGTTCTCCGTTTGCAGCCAGAGGCCGTTTGGCGCAAGCCGTGCCAAGCCGGGCAGGGCGGCCACTTCGACCGCGGCACTGTCGTCGTCATGGCCGGGCTGGGCATCGTCCACGGTCGCAAACATCGAAGTGGTCTGGACGCCGGGCAAGTCAGTAAAACCGAGTGCCGCGATCTGCTGCTGCGGCATATTGGCGGCGACAAGCGTCTTTTTTGCCGGCGCCTTGGCGAAACGATCGCCGTCAAACTGATTCCGGCTCTTGCGCTTGGCAGCGAACAGCGCCGCGAACGTCAGCGGCTTCTGTGTTGCATCCTGCTCGTCGCCGTCGTTTTCCGCGTTGCCAGACTCGGGAACAGCGGCGACGGCAACCGCCGTCGGATCCGCAGACGCGGTTTGCGTCGCCGCTGGCTGAGGCACGCTGCCTCCGTCCCGCATGGCGTTGCCACTCGACGGAATCGGCACGGCAACGGGAATGGCGGTGCCAACCTCGGCGCTTGCCACCTGCTGCGTTGCCGGAACGGCACCCTCGGTATTGGTCGCACCTTCAAGCGGCAGGGCTGCCGGATTGGCTGCGGGCTGGCCACTGTTGAAAAGGCTGTTTGTGGTCGGGTTGACGCCGGTTTGCTGCCCCACCGGCAACGGTGCATTGCCGGTTCCCGCGTCGGCGTTCTGCGCCGGGACAGGGACCGCATTCGGCGTCTGAACCGCAAAGATGCTGCTGGAGGTTGCCTTGACGCCAGTGCTTTGCATCGTCAGCGATGCCGGCTGACCGTCAGTGACCGCCGGAACCATCGCATTGGCCTCGACCGGGTCTGCGGCCTGTTGCTGCGTGTTGGCGCCAACGGCTGCCACCTGTTGGTCTTGATAGGCGGCGGGAACTGCCTGTTCCGCGTCGGCCGCCGCGATTTCGGGAACCGTCTGCTCCGTCGCCGCGGTTTCCTTCGCGGCCGACACACAACCGGAAAGGGCCATTGCCGAAATGGTCAGGGCGAGAGCACAGCCGAAACCGCGAATCGTCGCCGTCGTTAGCAGAACTTGACGCAACGTTGGATCCCCACTCAATGCGGGCCGGGCGACATATCGTTGCCGTCGTGGCCGATCATTTCGAAGTCGCAAACAGCATATCGTCGGCGCGATCCCTGTTGGGGTGTTCGCGCCGTTCTTGCGGTTTGACCGGTTCAACCGGAAGCAGGATGGGCATCGACCGTAAGGCGACTCAGATCCTGATCCCTTAACGTTTCGCGCGCACAATAGTGAACGCGTCGTTGTTTGTAAACCTGCGCTGACGCAGGCGGTGGTTGTCGCGCGGTTCCACGGGGAGGCCTCCACCAAGCTGATGGTTAAACTGCTCCGGAATGAACAGGCGATTTTCATATTTCGGTCTGATTATCGCCTGGTCCCATTGCGCGGGGCTTACCAGGCGCCCGTATTGCCCATCGATAGCCATGGCTCCTGCGGCGGCAGGTTTTCGCCCTTCTGCAGGATTTCGATCGAAATTCCGTCCGGCGAACGAACGAAAGCCATGTGCCCGTCGCGCGGCGGCCGGTTGACGGTGACACCGTTATCCATCAGGTGCTGGCATATCGCGTAGATATCATCGACCTCATAGGCGAGGTGACCGAAGTTGCGGCCGCCGGTGTAATCCTCGGTATCCCAGTTATAGGTGAGTTCCAGACAGGGAGACAGTTCCGCCTTCGCATGGTCGAGATCGCCGGGTGCCGCGAGGAAAACCAGGGTGAAACGGCCCTTCTCGTTCTCGTAGCGGCGGATTTCCACAAGGCCGAAAAGCGTGCCATAAAAGTGAAGTGCCGCGTCCAGATCTTTGACGCGAACCATCGTGTGCAGATAACGCATTGTAATGTCCCTGTTTTGCTGAAGATGAGCTATATTTAGCCGCAAGCCAGCCAGAGGCAAGGCTCGTGAGGTAGCTTTGATCGACGGCAAATTTCATCCGAGGGCTTGCGCAACCGCGGCGGGACGATGTTATTCTGACCGTCAAGAATCAGTTAACCGTAATGAATGTGACGCGTAAACGAGGGGCTGGCGGGTAATGGCGGACAGGATTTCACCGAAGGGCGTCACGCCGGATGATGACTTTGGCAATGACGCGCTTGATCTGATCGAAATCACCGGCGTGATCAAATGGTTCGACGTTGCCAAGGGGTTCGGCTTCATCGTGCCTGACAACGGCATGCAGGACGTGCTTGTTCATGTCACCTGCCTGCGCCGCGACGGCTATCAGACCGTCCTTGAAGGCGCCCGAGTCGTTGCCTTGATCCAGAAGCGCGACCGCGGCTACCAGGCTTTCCGCATCCTTTCGATGGATCAGTCGACGGCGGTCCACCCGTCGCAACTGCCGCCGGTCAAGACGCATGTTCAGGTGACGCCGACCAGTGGGCTGGAGCGGGTGCTCGTCAAGTGGTTCAACCGCACCAAGGGCTTCGGTTTCCTGACGCGCGGTGATGGCACCGAGGACATCTTCATCCATATGGAAACACTTCGTCGCTTTGGACTTACCGAACTGCGTCCCGGCCAGACCGTTCTGGTTCGCTTCGGCGATGGCGACAAGGGTCTGATGGCGGCCGAAATCCACCCAGACGTCCCGGCGCCGACCGGTCGGGCGCACTGATGCGGGCGCGCCTCCCGCGCCGTGCCGGAAGCGCCCTCGTGGCGCTTTTTTTATGGCTAGTTCCGTTTTGCGCCCCTGCAGCGGAGGTCACCTTCGACACGGCACCCCTGCAGATCATCGCCGCCGGCGGCAAGGTTTACAGGTTTACCGTCGAACTGGCGGTGGATAGCGATCAGCGCGCGCAGGGCCTGATGAACCGCCGTCACATGCCGCGGGATCGCGGCATGCTGTTCGATTTCGGTGAGACGCGCCGGGTGATGATGTGGATGAAGGACACCTACCTTCCGCTCGACATGCTGTTCATCGCCCGGGACGGCAAGGTCGAGGCGGTGCGTGAAAACGCAGTGCCCTTGTCCGAAGCCATCATCGATTCCCGTGTGCCGGTCGCCTTCGTTCTCGAATTGAACGCTGGTACTGTCAGCCGCCTTGGTCTTGCCCCCGGGGACATCGTCGACAGCCAGCGTATATCCGGCGCAAAGCCTTAGATCAGCATTCGCGCATGCGTTGGATTGCACAATTTAGCTATTGCAGGGGCTGGGGTAAGCGTGTATCTCCGCGCCATCGATGGGTCACGGAGTGTAGCGCAGCCTGGTAGCGCATCTGGTTTGGGACCAGAGGGTCGGGAGTTCGAATCTCTCCACTCCGACCATCGTCTTTCCCCTGCATCCTATACGGCGCAGACATTGGCTGCTTTAAGCTGCATAAACCCCACCGCCACAGATACGCCACAGATACAAATGTCGCTGCGTTTTGTCGCCTGATAAAACGCGCAAAGCATATTCACTGCCTTCAAGACCGATTCCGCCAGAGCGCCAGACTGGTCGTTCGTAGGGGCAGCCACATTTTTTCTCCACCATTTCCATAATCATGACTTCAATTGACAAGGAAATGACTATTTGCACCGTAGCACCTGCTCTTCCGAATTTAACTGCGCTGCGGATCGTAACGGCGTTTTCAAGGCAGTTTCACCCGGCAACTCGCGCGTCGCATCTCTGTTAACCCTTTCGAAACCATATTCTGGACCGCAAACAATCTATGCGATACCCAGTCGCTACCGCTAACCTATGGTAACCACGTCAGTTCGGGAAAAAATGGCCGCCCCTCGTTTTGAAGCACTGAACCGACTCTGGGAAACGGTCCGAGAGTCCAATCATGATTTTCGGTCCACGACCGATGTCTTTCCAATTATCGAAGTCGAGAAGGTCAGTCGCACCCTCGAACTCGTGGACCGGGGGACCGAGAGCGGCTCCACGAACCAGCCGCCAAAGGCTGCCCGGGCCCTTGATGATACCGAGCAGCGGATCGTGGCGAAGGTCGAAGCTGAGAAGAAGGCTTCTTATCAAATTCTGGAAGATCGGTTCGATCATTTTTCAGACCGTTTGAAGAGCCTCGATTTCCAAGGACAGTTCAGCCTCATACGCAGCGCGAACGCGAGCAGCCTTTCAGATTTTAAGGCGGAGGCGGTCAGGGGCGAAGACGAGCTTCATATTCTTCGCGACGATATGTTGGTTGCCGAGAACCAGCTCGTCAAATTCAAGCAAAAACACAATCTGGAACGTGCGGCGAAGATCACCACGTCTTCAATGTGGGCATTCAAGATTTCAGTCATCGTCTTCCTGGTCCTCATTGAAACCCTTATGAACGGCAAGTTTTTGGGGGAAGGCAGTTCGCAGGGCCTCGTCGGCGGCATTATCGAAGCGGTTGTCTTTGCGGTGGTGAACATCGGGTACGCACTCGCGCTTGGTCTTGGCTGTTCCAAACTGCTTGCCCACCGGTCTATCGTGTTCAAGTTGGGCGGGTATCTCACCTTCGCATTGTATGTCATCGTTGCAGTCGGCATCAATCTGGCCCTCGCGCATTACCGTGAGATCGCCGAGGTGAGTTTCGAAGGCGCTGGGACCGCAGTTATTGAACGATTGCGAACGAATCCAGCCGGGTTGACCGACCTGAAATCATGGTTGCTCTTCGGGCTCGGCCTTTTGTTCTCGATTGTGGCATTCGCTGACGCATGCATGATGACCGATCCATACCTCGGCTTCGCGTCGACAGAGAAGCAGCGGAACGTAAAACGCATTCGCTACCGGAGCCGGAAAGATCAGCTGATCGAAAACCTGACGGACATCCGCAACGACCACAACAACAAGGTCAACGACATCATTCGAGAACTGAGCAACCGCCGTCAGGATTTCCAGGCAACGATTGCCCACCGCGCTCGTGTGATCTCGCTGTTCAACGAACATCAAAATCAACTTGAGCAGGCTGCAAACTCGCTTTTAACCATCTATCGCGAGGCGAACCGAAAATCGCGGACGACCCCAGAGCCGAAGTATTTCATCACGTCATACAAGATGGACCGCTTGAATGCTGTTCCTCACGTGCATGAGGAATGGAACGACCAGGAGCTTGCGGCTGAAATTAACAAGCATCAACAAGAGCTGACAGAACAAGTGAAACGGATAGGGGAGGCATATTCAGACGCCATCGACCGTTTTCACCAGCTCGACACGATTTTCCCGGGGAACGTAAATGGCCAGACGCAGACAAAGTAGCTCAGAGAGTAACACGGGCTTGATTATCGGGACGATCCTGTTCGGCCTCGGTTCGATAGCGTTGGTCGGCACGTTTTTCTGGTTCCAGGCCGTGGCCGATTCCAAACCAAAATTGGACAAGGTGACGATGTGCCCCGAGACCGGCCCGAAGGCGATCACGGCGATGCTTCTTGATGTCACCGATCCCATTTCCGACGTCACGGCTCTCGATCTCCGCAACCAATTCCAGGATATCGTGAAGTCGGTTCCGGAGGGCGGTCTGATCCAGGTCTATGCGTTGACCGATAAGCAAGGAGAGCTTGGCCAGACCTTCAGCGGCTGCAACCCAGGGGACGGTTCAAGCGAAGATGACATCACCGGGAACAAACGTCTGGCAAAGGAGCGATGGGAAAAGGGCTTCCAGAAACCCTTGGATGAGATCGCAGGGAAGATCGGCAAAGGGACTGCAGGCAAACAGTCGCCGATCATGGCGGGTATTCAGAACATCAATTTGAATGTTTTTGGTTCCCCGCAGTATCGCGACATTCCAAAAGAAATGGTCGTTGCCTCGGACCTGATCGAGCATACCAGCGCCTTTTCGATGTACGCTGATGGCGCTGACTTCCAGAAATTTCAAAAATCTCCAGCCCGCGAGCAGTTTCGAACAGCCCTCAACGGCACGGAAATCCGCCTTTTGGAGTTCCAAAGGCCCGGGCTGAAATTTGACTCCATGCAGTTGGCCGAATTCTGGACCGCTTGGATCAAGGTCAACGACGGGCAGATGGAAAGATTCACCCGTTTGGAAGGGATGAACTGATGATCAGCCGGGAAAAGCTACAGAGCTTCGTCCGCCACAAGGGACCGCTCATTGTCTTCGCGGCGCTGACTTTCGGCGGCATGATATTCATCTGGACGGCAAAGACGTTCGAATGGAATACCTATGTCGTTACGGCGGTCCCGATCTGCCTGATGCTCTTCTACTTCGGGCTGTCGTTCATTGCCAACGGCCTTAGGCTTCACAACGAGCAGGCGGGTGACAACCTCTATTACATGGGGTTTCTTTATACCCTCTCAAGTCTCGGCGTTTCGCTTTATAGGTTTTCCGGTGAGGCATCTATCGACGATATCGTTCGAAACTTCGGTATCGCGGTCACGTCGACAATCGTTGGCATTACGCTGCGCATTCTGTTCAACCAGATGCGCCGCGACCCACTGGATATTGAGCGAAGCGTTCGCCACGAACTCGCCGAGATGACACGGCGGGTGAGGACCGAACTCGATTCATCGGCCCGCGAGTTCTCCAGCTATCGTCGCACGAGCAGCGAGATGCTTTCCGAGGGTTTTGAGGAGATCGCGCGCCAGGCCGAGAAGAGCGGCGAAGCTGTCCAGAAGGCAATCGAGGCCGTGTCCCGCGAGGCTATACGCCCGATCCAGGAAGCTGCGGAAAAGCTGGCCGTCATCATGGATGCCAACAACAAGATCGTCGAAGATCGCGCCAAGGCCAACAACGAACTGGCCGAGGCTGCCCTTGCCAAGCTGAACGAAACGTCGACCAACCTGACAGGGATCATCGTTTCCTTTGGCGGGCACGTAGAAGCCGCTAGCGAACGACTGGCTGCTATGCGCCTTCCGGAAGACGTGATCAAGGTCGAATTGACCCCCGTTCTGGCGGCGATTGCGGACCTCGGGAAACTTCAGGCAAAACGGCTTGATGAAACGGCGGCGAATACGAGAGAGCAGGCCGACCGAATGACCCAGGCCTTGCAGCCGTTGGATCGCCTTCCGGAACGCTTGGACGCATCGCTAAAACCCTTGGACAAGCTTCCTGAAGCAATGCGTGCGGGATACCAGGCCATGGATCAGGTCCCGGCCAAGATCGAAGCCTCGCTCAAAGTGTTCGAAGGAATCGGGGATAAAATCGATCTTGCTCTCAAGCCCTTGAGCGGTGTCGCGAAAAGGGTCGGCAACGCCGTCGATCTCTTGGATAAGGCTTCCACCAAAATTGGCGATACAACAGCGACGCTGGAAAAGAGCGCCAAGAACGCGACCAGGCAGCATGATGCGCCCGATCTCTTCCAAACGTCCCAATTCGCATCGCCTAGCAACGGGACGAGCGCAGTTATCGAGGCAATGACCGAGCCAAAGGGTGATCCAATCATCCTCGACGGCCACCCATCAATCCAGACCCCAACTTCGGAGCCAGCTGTCTTGGCGTCGGAGGTACCGGCAACCGAACCGTCGCAAACGGCGGATATGGCCAAGCAACCTGAACAGAAGAAGCGTTGGCGATGGTAGATTATGCGGAACCGGCGACGAAGCTTGAACACAAGGGATACAATCGGGGCCTGATCCTTGGCCTGACCATGGCTGAATCCATGCTGTTGCTGGTTTTCTGTCTCCTGCTTGTGGCGGCAGCGATCATCAACGCGGAGCGAACGAAAGCGCGTGATGCCGAAAAGGCATTGGAAAAGACTAAGATCGAAATGGCCTCGCTCAGAACCAAGGACAAGCAGGCTGAAGAGGCCGCGAAGCAACTGAGGGACAAGCTCGCTGCACTGGAGAACCAGCTCCGGTCTGTCAGTCTTATTCCAGCTGACCGTGCGAAGTTCGAAAAGGAATGGCGCGATCTTGTCGATGCCAATACCGAACTCCAGCGTTTGAAGAAGGAGGGGGTCACTGCTGAAAAGTTGGCTGAACTCCAAAGGGCTGCGGACGCGCTCCAGGCAACGGTCACTGTGCTGAAGGACAGTGGTCTTTCAACCACGGATGCCAAGGTGCTTGCGGACCGATTAAAAGTCCTTTTGGAGAATGAGCAAAAACAGGCTCAATCCAAACCACACGAGTGGCCGCCGATCATCAATCTGAGTGAGGCCGGAGGATATTTCTTCCAGTCTGGTAGCGCAGAACTGGCGGGGCCATTTGAAGAAAAGCTGCGTGGGTCCATTTCCGACCAGATCGCGCAGAGCCTTGAGCAGTATCAGGTCGATATCATTGAGGTCATCGGCCATACTGACGAGCAACCGATTTCACGGGCGACCTCCAATCTCGATCAGAGCTTTATCGCCGTGCTCGCAGGCAAGAAGCCGATTTCGGGGGTCCTACCTGCTGACAATGCTGGCCTTGGCCTGGCCCGGGCAATCGCAGTCGCTAATGTTCTGAAGGCGGATGGTAAGTTGAAAGGGGCTACGATTCTTCCGATGTCAGCGGCTCAGCTGGTGCTCCCAGGCGACACTCTGACGACAGGGCAAGCGGGCAATGTTGAATCCCGCCGCCGTATCGAAATCCGCATCCGCCGTCGCAATGCGTCGATAACTCCGTAGTCGGTCAGCGCCCCCAGAAGGGCGCTCTCCATCCGGCTTCTACGGCTTCCTTCTCGGTGCAGAACCAGCGCTCGCCCTGTTTGATACTGACCTTCGTGCGCCCGTACCAAGGTGACCAGGGCGCGTGGTAGATGTGACCGTTGTCTGAAATGTTGCCCTTGATCGGGCAACCGTCGGGCGCGGCCTGCTTTGCAACGTCCCATTTATGGGCGCGATAATCCCAAGGCGCTTCGGTCTCCGCCTGCCAGATGCCAACGTGGTTCTGATGAGCGATTTCTTCCAGGTCCGCGTAGTCCTCTGAATATTTGCGGAACGCCCATGCGTGTCCGGTCTGGACCATGGCGGCATTGAGGTTCGTCGACCCAACCTTGCAAACACCGATGGTCCGACCGTAACCATCTTGGCCACGATTGTCGCACGAGACGTCCTTGCCAAGAGCAAGAGCTTCCATCGCTGCTATCGCTTCCTGCCCGCAAGCCCAAGCTTTTCCATTTGCAGAATTGCACTTTTGTCCCGCCTCGGGAGCGTCGATACCGTGAAGACGATAGACGACGCCGGAAACCTCCACGGTGTCGCCGTCGACGACTCGAATGCTCGAAGATGCCTGGAGCGCAGACGTATATAGCCCGACAATGAGCGACCCGAAGATTAAAGCCCTCACTTGGCCTCCGATGCTGGTTGTGATCACTTCCACTTCGCCGCCCAGTTTCGAAGCGCTGCTCTTGGCCTCTCCGGCCATGACTTGACCTCCGGATTCACCTTAATCTTCTGCCCGGACGGCTTCCAAGCGAGGTAAATGGTTTTGTGAGGGATATCCGCGATGACGATGGCTTCTTGGTCTAGGCACATGTGGCGGGAACAAGAGGTGCCCACGAAAAGATCGCCATCATATTTGCCGGAGCCAACACCCATCAAGATGTCATTCACCAGCGTAGCGTCAGGTCCTGCCAATCGAGTTATCTCTTCGTTCAGCTCTGCATAGTCGAGCAGGTCTGCGGGGTGAGAGGCGGTTCGCTCCCGTAGTTGAGGCCACCCTTTCGATACGTCGGCAACAAAAGCTGCGCTCTCCGCTTCCTTGATGCCGTCAGACGGCGTCCATGTCCACCGTTTGCCGGGTTCATTCGGAGTGGGAGCGGTCGATAACGTCAAGGCGATATCAGACGCTTCCACTTTGACACCAAAACAAGTGTCCAACGGCCCATCGAGACGAGGGGATTCGTTTCGCGGAAAGGAAACAATAAATGGAGCCCCTTCGCATGCGTTTCCGCCCCCCGACGATGTTCCCACCACGGTAGGTGTGCCATTGATGACGTAAATTTCATCGAGGTCGAGGTAATAGTTGCGAAGAACTTCGCGTTCATCAATCTCAAGTTTAAATTGGTCGCCAGATGGAGAGATCGAAACCTGGTGGCCGAAAAGGGTCATTGCGAATGGAGACGAACTGGCAACCGTCGCGTAAACAAACATTGGCACTGCAGCAACCAGTGCGAACCAGGGAGATTTTGGCATTTTGGGTATCCAAAAATATCGGGGTCTGTGTATTCTATTGTAAGGTCTCAAAAGCAATCATGACTCGCAGCTCTCTCGCATAACTGGCTGATAAGGCTTTGTTTTTTGCCTTAGAAGATCAGAGTCTCAGGTCAGGGCCATTATAGGATGTTGGCTTGCTCGCGTTTCGATCAACAATTTTTAAGATCGACCCAGTTCACCAGCCTTGGGCCTTCCAATTGCCTTGAGCCTACCCAGACCGAGTCTTTCGATAAGCTGCTTTTCACGTGCACGCCATCTTAATATTTTCTGTGCCTGGTCGAATCCAAAGGCAAATAGCCGAGGGTTTTTGTCGACATGCAGGGGCACGGTTCCGTCAGCGAGACCTTGCAAACGATTGACATGCTCGCTGTCGATGCCGACGACGCCAAGTTCGGTTCGGAGCCGGGCCAGTCTGAGATTGAATGCACAGACATTGCGGAACGCCGCAAGGAGTTCGGCTTCTCGCTTCAATATTTGATCCTCGTAGCGATCAAGCTGCTCAAAGACCTCATCGTTGAACAGCTGTGCGTTGCTGTAGTGCTTGGCCTCCCAAAAGACCAATGCGTAGCCCCCGGCAGCTTCCTCAAGGCGTACGATGTCAATGCGATCCTGCATTCTTCCCTGTCGTTGCTCCGTGGTCGTTGGGACGCTGTCCGCCGGGGGCGCGTTGTCCCTCATCAGGGCGACCTCGACATCGACAACCAGTGGGTCGTCCTTGATTGCTCGGTAAACACCGAAGTTCTCCATCCCGGAGTAGTAAGTGGCGGCCTTCTTGATTTGCTGAAGGGAAACACCCTCCCGGTATCGCCCTTGCATATAGGCGCTCGGCTCATACGCAAAATCTGACTTCCGCAGATTGATATATGGGCTCTTAGGAACGTCGATCATGAGGTATTTGACGTGTGTCTGCGCTTCAATGTCGTCGCCACTAAAATCGATGCGATAGATCAGAGCGCCTTGGTGGTAGACATCGATGCGGTCATTGCGAAGCGCGAAGAAAAGATCGCGATCCTTGAGTGCATCGCGCAGCCATGCGCCGTCGGGACCAGAAACAGCTGTTTCGAGCAGTCCTATTTTCTCGTCATTGATAAAACGAGTGAATCGCCACGCTGCGCTATCCATCGAAGCCCCTTTTTTTTGAACGTCGTGAATTGAACCGTTGCTCGTCATCAAGGCGGACAATGGGGTATCACAACCACGATGGCTAGGGATATCGAAACACGCTCGCGAGACAGTTGTGAAGAGGTGAAGAATTAGAGCCGTGGTTACCACCACCTGATACTTCACGGCACGTCGTCATGTTCATTACGCTTGAGGACGCCGACGATTAATGTGTTGGGCTGTCATCGCGGTTCGGTCTGATAGGCCACCTGAGCCACCACCTTCGTCGCGTCGCCACGCCCCTTGTACCTACCGATGAGTTGGCCCTTTTCCTCCGCCACTGGTTCGTCAACTCGGTGAAGGTCCCATTTTTTGTCGGAAGTAGGCGTTAGACGGTACGTCCGCCCATTCGTTCGACAATACCACTGTGATGCTTTTCCCAGTTGAGTCCACTTACAATCAGCACCAGATAGTAGCCGCTGTTCCGCCATCAAACGCTCCTCCTCGCGCATCCGCCTATATCGTTGCTCACGCTCTAGACGGAGACGTTCTTCCTCGCGCTCAACGTGCTCTGCTAAAAGTCCGATTATAGCGGGAAGCTCAGTACCGTCGGCTTTTTCTCTAGCGAACAACGCAAGGCAGCCATCTTTTAGATCATCGTTCGGATACGAGGCGTAAGGTTCCTCCTCGAATGCTCTTAATCTCTGCGCGACATCGGTCATCGTGAGAGACGGACCAGGCAGCCCGTTTAAGTATTCCCGTAAATCGTCAATTGGAATCCAACACCCGAGCGCAGACTTCAGCAGTGTTTCTCGCTCACCTTCCCATTTTTGCCAGATGCCGCTCTGGCGATCCAAGCGTTTCACAATGACCTTCGCCACGTTTATCAAAGAGTGCGGGTCACGAAGATGGCGAAGAGACGGGCTCTTCACGTAGTCGTCCAGAATGCCCTTCACTGCCCAAATGCGATCATCATTTGTCATGAGCGCCAGCTTTCCACCTCTTCCAACCAACATCTCCCATCCCAAGATGTCCTCCTCGTGGCATATTCTCCACCCCGCGCTGCGCACCACCACGACGGTGTTCAACATACCGCGAACAAAACTCTTGCGCGAACGCGCACTCTGCTACAGCTTAAGAGCCAGAGAAGCTTATTGCGGTGGGGGCTGGCAATGCTGGATCAACCAGGGCAGCGTGCTTGCAAAATGGCCATAGGCCCAGAGTTTCGGCCATATCTTTTCGACGCCATCATGCGCTTTTCCTATCTGCATCCGTCGGTTCGGGTGGCCGTCGATACTGATGTGATGCTTACTGGAGGGGAAGGCACTGACGTGGCTGACCTTATCCGAGATTTCCATTTCACTCTTTGTCGACAGAAAATCTACGCCGAAACTCTGCCGCTGCGGCGAACTCTCATCGAGAGTGTGATGGGCAGATGACCGTCTTCCCACTGAAATTTAGGCCTTCTAGCGATGGCGCGTTGCTCTTCGCAGACGACGCAGGCGGGTATTTCAAAGCCGACAACGCTTTTCTGGAACGCTATGTGGGAGACAGGCTCAACCCCGGCGACAGACGGTTCCTCAGTGAGAACGGCCACTCCTTCGAAGAGATCGATGATCTGGCGTATACCGGCTTCGCCTACCGGTGGGCCAACCGGCTCTACGCGCCGACCGAACTAGATTACGTCATCCTCGTTCCGACGTTGCGCTGCAACCTTGCCTGCGGCTATTGCCAGGTATCTCGGGTCAACGAACAGACGCCCGGTTTCGACTGGGACGAAAGCACGTTGAGCGCGGTCTTTGCTTTTCTCGACAATCTCCCGACGAACCGACTAAAGGTCGAGTTCCAAGGCGGTGAGCCGCTTCTGAAATTGGACATGCTGCAGCGGGTTCGCGATTTCTGTCGCAATCGCTTCGCCCAGACCGAATTTGTCGTTTGCACAAATTTGCAGACGGTCAGCGATGAGGCTTGGGCGTTCCTGTCGGAGCGGGATACGTTCATCAGTACGTCCCTCGATGCCAATGCGCAGACACATCAGCGCCAGCGCACCGTGACTTCGGAGAGAACAAACGAGTTTTTAGACAACTTGCGCCGGGCCGTCGATGGGTTCGGGGCGGGGAAAGTCTCGGCGCTTCCAACGCTCGATATTCGGAATTTGCCCGATCCCACGTCGGTTATCGAGAGCTTTTTGTCATTCGGCTTGCGGTCCATCTATCTGCGACCGGTCAACTACCAAGGCTTCGCCCGCAAGCGTTTTGCCGCCAAGGACACGACGGCTGCCTGGAATGCCTATCATTCGACCTTCATCGATGCGCTCATCGAACACAATTGGACCGCCGCAGAGCCGGTTGAGGAATACTATTTCTCCCACTGTTTACGGCGTGTGCTTCGGTCCGGCCACAATGGACATGTTGATCTGCGGAACCCGAATATCCTGGGGCGCAGCTATCTTGCTATCGACTACGACGGTACCTTCTATCCAACCGATGAGGCCCGAATGGTTACCCGCGTCGGCCAGCTCGACCTGTCGATGGGAAACGTTCACACCGGCCTGGACAGGGCTGCCGTCGATGCACTCAACGACGAGGCTTCTAACAATTTTCACCCTGACTGCATCCACTGCCCTTATCAGGCTTATTGCGGAGTGGACCTGGTCGATGACCTGTCGCGCTATGGCCGCATCGATGTGCCAAAGCACCTCACGGATTTCTGCCAGCGGCACACACACATCTTCGACAAGGTTTTTGAACTGATCTATTCCACTGATCCAAAGGCGCAGAAATCTCTGGCGCTTTGGGCGGGGATGCCTGAATACGAACCCGCGCTGGCGAAGGTCCATCAATGATCGACCTTCGGCTAAAAATCGATCCATTGCCGATAGTCGAGCCGTTGGTGCTGCGGCTATGTGAAAGCGAGCGGACCGATCCTTCCGGGCACGATGCTCATCTCATCCGACGGGAACGAGACTATCGCGAGTACGAATATCTCGGCTTTTCAGTTCTGGTTCACGCCACCGAAGATATGCCGCTGGATGGCGATGTGCTTCTGATCGTGCCAGGGCAGGGGAGTGCGCACCGGCTCATTCGAGCCTCGTCAAAACACAACACGCTGCTGGTAACAGAACAATGCGATCAGCTGTGTGTCATGTGCTCGCAGCCGCCGAAAAAGCATCATGTCGATCTCTTCGACCAGTTCGCTATTGCCGCGACGTTGGCCCCATCTGGAGCCTATATCGGGATATCCGGCGGTGAACCGCTGCTGCACAAGGATCGGTTATTCGAATTTCTGGCGTCTGCGGCCTCCGCTCGCCCTGACCTGCGTTTCCATGTTTTGACCAACGCGCAGCATTTCGAGCCGGACGACGTCGGCCGCCTCGATGCAATCGGCCTTGATCGCGTCCTGTGGGGTGTTCCCCTCTATGCGTCTGAAGCCGAACTGCACGACCACATCGTGGGCAAACCAGGAGCGTTTCACCGACTGGAGCGCAACCTTTCTCTTCTGACGCGTGCCGGAGCTTCCGTTGAGTTGCGAACGGTGGTGACCCAGCAGAACTGGGAGAACCTGCGAGGCCTGGCGAACTACGTCGTCAATCGGACGCCGTTCGTTTCTGTGTGGGCACTGATGCAACTCGAACGGATCGGCTACGGCCGGATGAATTGGCACAAGACGTTCCGGGACACGTCCGCAGACTTTACGATGATCAGGGCGGCGATCAATTTGGCAACCGCGAAGGGGGTCGCCGTCTCCCTGTTCAATTTTCCGCTTTGCTCGGTCCCGGAACCGTACCGCCAATTCGCGCCATCGACGATCTCGGATTGGAAGCGAAAATATCTCGATTTCTGTGAAGGTTGCTCCGCTCGCTCAGCTTGTGGTGGTTTTTTTGAGTGGTATAGTCACACCGAGGGGTTTAGTGAGCTGGGGCAAATATGAAAAAAGGGTTGTTCCTTATACCGTCGTTTCTGGCGGCGGGATTCCTGCCGTCCAAGTCTGACGCGGCTCCGGCGACGGGGCTGGTTGCGAAGAAAACCGTCTCTGTTTCAATCTTCGAACGCTTGCGGCTCAACCACGTTTATACCCTTGCCGGGCATCGCTCACATTCAAGCCACAGGTCCCATTCCAGTCATTCTAGTCACCGCTCATCGAACGGCGGCAGCTACGTCACTCGAAGCCTGCCATTATACGACCCTACGCCGGTCATACCGAAACGACGGGTTTACCAAGCCCAGCCGGACACGTATCAGCTGGTGCCGAATACCAACCAGGTATATCAGGCGACGCCGAATACCAGCTCAACGGATTCTGATCCGACCTACTATCCGCCGATTCCACAAACGCAGGGGACCAAAGTCCTGCCGGGGAATTCCGACAAGTTTCGGCAAATCGTCATCCAGGTTCAAAACGCATTGAGCCTATATGGCTACTACCAAGGCGTCATTGACGGGAAAATTGGACCGCAATCGAAAGTAGCGCTGGCGAAGATGCAAGAGGATTACGGTCTGAAGGTCACCGGTACGATAACGCCTGAGGTTCTCAACGCGTTGAATATCAGGGCCTATTAATGGCTACGGCTGATTTGATCCATATCGCGCCACGTGCAGGTACTATGGCGGCTCTTGCGATGTTTGATCACGTTAACCTGACAGGATGCCATCGACCTTTATCTATCCTGGATCGAACAAAGCTGGCATAGGACGTTATTAGGGGTGGCGAAGCGATGCGGAAGTCTTTGCAGAGATTCGCTGAACTTCAAATGGTCGATCCGTCCGGAGCTGTTGCCGATGCCTTCAGGTGGGTCCCCCGCTACCGGGTCGCCACCAAACAACGGCACGCGGCCTTCATGTCCCATTGGAGTGCGGGAGAACATGATGCCGCCCTGGTCGAGCTTCACTTCTTTCTGACTGCGGCGTGTCGCATCGTCGCCTTCATGAAGATGGCTTCGGACCGCATGGGAGGTGAGGTGAAGTCCCATGTCGAATCCCGCGACTTCATTTCAATGAAGGACGCCCGCAACCACTTCGAACACATTGAAGATCGGCTTTACGGGAGCGGGAAGAATCGCCCACTCCCGATTACCGACGGCGGCGCTGTGCACACGGTGCACTTTGGGCTCCGGGGTGCGGATCAGCGCTTCCTGTTCGGAGACAAGGCGCTCGATGTGTCGCCCACCTTCCTCGCCGAGTTCCTGTCGTTCGTGGATCGATTCCTGGAACTGATGGATATCGCAGTCGAGGCTGCCGCACCGTTTCCCGCAGGCAGGCCATCCTGAGAGCTATTTCGCGACCGAGAGCGCCTTCGATCACCGACACTCGTCGTCATGGGCTCTGCCATGCTCTCCTGTAGTCGGGCACGTGACCGACTCCCTTGGCGGGATTCTTCGCACAAAGTGCGTCATGAGCGCCTGGCCGAACTTAGGAAAGCCTGCCTCTTTGGTGGCGAAGTCAATCCTTGACTTGGCCGTCCTGAAGTAGCCAGGAATGGACGATCTGCCATTTGTCACCTTGGTACTTAAAGTTCAGAAGGTCAGGACACTGGCTTTCGAGGTATGCGAAAAATTCTAACCCCGCAGCGCCGCTCAGAACAGCGTCATGCTGGAAGCCGCGTTGACGTCTCCATTCATGCCACGCTGCCTCGACAGCTATCCTCGCATCTTCTGGTGCTTTCAGACTTGGCATCAGCGGTTAGCCCCCGATCCGTTCTCTTTTAGGCGGCGGAGTTGCTCCTTTGCCAGGCGACGGAGTTCTTCTACATCTTGGTGAGCCAATATTTCGTCAAGCAGATCGTAAACAGCCTCCACGAACGTAGCGAGGGGACGCTGATCGCAGAATTGCCGCAGATGACGGAACCAGGCACTCTCATCTTCCATGCCGCGCGGGTGAAGGTCGAAGGCACCAGCAACAATAGCGTCGTCGGAAGACGCTTCCGGATTTTCATCAAATGCGCGAGTCATTGCGGCTGCATTCAAGCCAGACAGGAAGCCTTGCGTCCAACTCAAGAACATAAACTCCGCCGTTTCTGGCGACATGCGATATAGTTTGGCCAAATCGCCACAAGTCGCCGTCCCTGCGCCGGAAATTGCGGTTTGAGCCAACACACTGGCCGACAAAAGCATCGCCGTGGCCGATGAAAGGGCCAACAATCGTATTCGAATGTCCATCTGCCCGATCACCTGCGGTGCGTTCACCAATCACCATATCACAAATACGATAAAGACGCTGGAAGGGGACTTTTCCAGAAGTCATCACGGCCGGGTGGCAGCGCAGGAGCTAGTCGCCGCCAAACATTCATTCGAACTGACCGCGAGGGTCGCTTCTGGCGTGCGGCAAGAGTTCGTAGCTTTCCAAGTTGGCCATTTCCAGAAAATATCGAGCCTTGCGCTTGGGCACGGCTCGAAGCCAATCCGCAAGCTCCGATTGCGCAAGCCTCAACCAGTCTGGAAAATCCTCAGGCCCCTGAAAGTCTCCTTCAATAAGGCCCATCAAGGCATTGATATAGATGATGCGACCAACGCCTGGGAATTCGTAAATCTCGGTGTCGCGCTTTCCCTGTAATCGCTCCTCGATGAGCCGACATCCGAGAGCGAGTACAATTTTGTCTTCAGGAAATCGCTCATCTTCGAGAAACCAGTGCACGATTTCCGCTCGCCGTTCCGTATCGCTCAGGCCGTGGTAGGCACCGAGCCCCATGTTGCAAATCGTGCAACATGGAACCAGCTTACACTGGCCGAAATGCTCCTGAATTTGTTTCTTGGTAACGAGACCGCCGTTAGCAAACCGGTGAAGAATATAGACCGGAGGCAGGTGATCAAATTTGCCATCATTCGGCATACCGCAGTAAATGCATCGGTCACCCGGGACCGTCGCATAGACTCGGGCAAAGCGTTTTTCAGCCTCACGTCGACTATATTTCTGTTTAACGCGCGTCCCGATCACAATGGTTACATCGATATGCCGGACAACAATGAGTGTGTTCTTATCCTATCTAGATTAAGGCAACGCTAAACTTGTGCCGAAGTCGTCGCGGCAGGACAGCCCTGGTAGTCAAATTCTTGCGAAGCGTCACACTGGGTTCTCATTTCGCGACGTCGGCTGAGGTTCCAATTGCGACATGAACGGTCATCGCCCCATGTTGAATAGCTCTTGGATACTTGGCCCTTGCTGGGAGTTCGTATTGGTCCCATGATCTGCCTACTTCTCTGGCAGGCTTGAGGGAGCTTAAATGGCGTGGGGTAGAGGGCTGTTCAGGATGTGGATCGTCCTGAGTGTGATTTGGTGTGTCTTGGTTGGCCTCTTCATGTGGAACAGCATAGCCAATCCCTATCTTTCTTGGGGCGGTTTCAAGATGGGTGAAGGTCATCCTGAATACCTCGAACCTTTTGGTGAGAAGATGTCAGCCGTGCGTGCGCTCAAAGAGCGAAAGTTGCTCATCGAGTACGAAATCAGCTTCGACCAAACGGGTCTTAGAGAGACGGCCTTCTTCTTCCCGGCCAGCGCAGTACATGAGGACAACCTAAAGGCCATCGAAGCTTATATCCCCAAAGCCACCGCCCTGCAGAATGCCAAGATCAGGCGTGCACGCTACGACGCCTTATGGGGAGCTGGGTGGAGTGCTGTCGTGCCTCCGTTCATAATCCTTGCGCTTGGGCTGGCCATTCGGTGGGCTTTGCTGGGATTCCGACCGCACATCACGGGGTGAAGTTCGGGTCGTCAAAGTCAGTGGCTAGCGGCATTGGCGTCCGGCTCGGGCCATCTTGCGACTTTGGCTGAGGTCCCAAATGCGCCGCGCACAGCGGCCACTGCATCCCGTTCGCTCTAGACTACTGGAGGAAGGGCCGCTCGTCAGAGGCTTTTATCATAGCCCACCACGGCAGAATTTCGGCAACATCCATGGGGAAGCCCTTGCGGGTGTGCCGAATTTCGGAATCACGCGCCACCTCCGGTAGGCCGTAACCACGATATTTTTCGGACGCCGCGTTATCCAGAACCGTCATGAACCCATCGGTCTCGGTTTGTGCAAAGGTATCATTTAGTTCCTGAACAGAGGCAAAAACGACCATGCGCATATCGTCGTCGGTGATCCCGGGATCGGTAGCGGCAAGCTCCTTCGCCCTTGCCAACGCGCTCTCCCTTAGCTTTGTTGCCATTTGCATCCAGCTGTCCATGGTGAGGACGATCCCATGACCAGTCGGTGATACCTGATGCTCGGTGTAAATCCCGCGCCGAGCATGTGAGAAGAACCGCCACAGCTGGAAAATGCCTTTGGCGAGTTGCTCGAACCCCTGTTTGGCAGCAATCATCGGGTTTTCCGCGAACTGGCCTTCGAACGTCAGCTTTGTGGCTTTGCACTCAATAGCCACAGTGATTTGCTTGCCGTCCTTGATGAGGCAGTCCGGAGGATCAACTGCCGTTGCCTTCGGCCCATATCGTTCACCCTTCAATGCCTCAAAACGCGGATGATACGCCTTCACTAACTTCCGAATATACTCTTCGAACCGTGCGTTGGCCTCGGTACGCAGACGGTCTGGCCCTTGTTTGATGTCATAGTACAATCCAGAGGTGGCGCGGTTCATGACAAGGGGAGGCAGTGGTGCGGTATACGTGGTGGCCCGTCCGGTGTTCCGTATCATCGGATGCTGCCGGAGAATGCTGGGCATGTAAGCCGTCTTGAGAGGCGTGCCAATATTTCTGATGGCGTCGGCATTCATTCGCAGTGCCTTTATCCGCGCATCGGCCAGCTCAATGCTTTGCAGTGCAAGGGTCCTCGTCAGCGTGTCCTGGCTAAGTTTCAATGCAGAAATATCCGGGGCGACAATCCACGGCTTTTCCATCATCAACGCGAACACCATCAAGCTCAGGTATATGAAGGTGGATACCGTGATACCGCTATTCTCCTCGAAGAATGCGCCACACTCTCCCTGCCCATAGACGTAGGCATATCGGTACAACTGCTCGCTGTTGTATCCGCGCTGCCATGAGAATTGCCGCTGTCCGATCCGGTACATTTCTTCCCAGATGTTCGAGGCGGTGCCGGAGCGGGCATACTCGCCGTTCTCGATGGCTCGGAGATAATTGACCAGCGAGCCAAGCGATCCGAAATGCGTAAGGTTCGTGAAGCGATACTTTCCCTTGCGTTCCCTGTCCTTCGGCGTCGTCAGTAGGGACGTGACAATAGTTTCCAGCTCCCATTTATAAATAGCATACGGACCTACCATTTTTTCGGTGACGGCCTCCTCGGGGAAGGAGATGTATCGCGCCGCCTGTTTCGCGTGTCCGGATTGGAGAGCTTGGACGGCCCAGACGAGCGTAAGGCAATCGAAATTGTCGGCACGTTCGAGCCACGTGCGATAACGGTCCTTGTTCATTCTAAGCTTGATGCGGGTCGACTCGTGCATAGCTCATGACTACCAGAAATAGTTGCCAAGATGAGGGGGGGCCGCCATCGTCATCCCGTAGAAGCTCAGCGGCCCGTGGCCCTTCTCTCCCAGCTTGTCATGATCCGAACACCAAAGTGCTCACCTTCCACGTGAAGCGCCCGTTGAACCGAAACTGGGTCGGTTGGGTATGCTCCTTATATCTCTCAAAGCTGGGGATTGGTCACATCGACGCTTCCCAGTTCATCGAGCCTAACGCACTGTTGGGTTGCCAACGTTTATGCGGTGCGAAAGTCTATGAATGTTCCGAAGAGACATCACTTCGTTCCGGAGATGCTCCAGAAAAACTTCACCAACGACGAAGATGGTCTCTGGACATTTGACAGTCGCAACGCTGCAAAGGGTGTGTGGAGTAGTACCTATGGAAACCTTTTTCTGGAAGGACATCTCTACAGCCTTGTTCAGCCTGACGGCACAAAGGATGTTTCTCTAGAAAGCTGGTTCTCGGAGTTGGAAGGTCAGGTCGCGCCAATTGTGCAGAAGATCATGTCGACTGCGCGAAGAGGTAAGCTCCCCTGCCTGAGCGGACAGGAACGGCAAATCTGGGATTTCTTCTTTTATCAGCAATGGCGGCGGGTTCCGGATTTATTTGCGTCACTTCTTACGCCTGAGCAGCACCGCATCGAAGTGGAGAACCTGTTAGACGTGCTTGTGCGAAGCGGCCGCCCGGTGAGCAACCAAGAACGAAGCGATCTACTCGAACCAGCGTCCCTGAAGCGCATGCACAAAAATCTCAGGGTTGCGACGTTGAAAACTGGCAGCCGTACTGTGCTGGATGTCATTGCCGGGCGAGGAATTGCAATCGGCAGGCTTCTCCATCCCCGGAAATCGTTTGTATTAGGTAGCCGACCTGTAGTGAAATTGACACTGCCTGGGATCACCCACTTGAGTGATCCTCGGGTGGAAATGTGGCTTCCTATTGCAAGCGATGTAATCGTAGGCATGGGCTCAATTGATAGCCCTGAATTATTGGTTCCTGTGAGCGCGGCACAGGCTCGAAATCAGAACGAGGCCTCAGCGATGCAGAGTTCCCAGATCGTCGGCCGGTCTAAGCCGCTCATCCAGTCTTTGTCCCCATTGGTTGGAAGAAAGGTTCAGTTCACGCCGGTCGCGGAATTTCCACAGGTACCCAGCTGCGGTTAAGCCACTCACGGAGGTGTTGCCACAAAAGCTTCGATTCAAAAAGGAACCCATCGACCAATGTTGACACACTGCTCGACCGGCCTCCGGCATTCTCGCTGCAGCTGCTGGATGCGCCGCATGGACTTGCCCGCGACGGGCGGGCCATCAGGATATTGTGATACCGTTATTGTACCGAGGAGATTTTGCTGTGGCGAGGCCTCCATCATGGCGTTGATGTTGATGGATCATCAAGATAACTCGACCTCAACAGGTCCAGGCGTCGAGTTCGTTGCGTCGGACGCGACAGCCAAGGGAGGGTTCGGCGGTTTTTTGAAATCCGTCGAGCCGATCTCATTCGCCCGTTCCACGAGAGCATCGTACTTATCGGGCGAAATGCCCTGATGTCCCTCTTCGCGAAGCCGTCTGACTACCTTGTGGGGGTTCAGGACGACGGCATGGGCGTACTTACCAGCGGAACCACCCTTAATTCGAATGAACCCAAGCTCGGCGAGAAGATCGATGCGGTCCTGCCACTGACGAACGGCACGCTGACCAGAGTAGCCAGAGTGCGTTGCGAGTGATCCCGCAGCCCCGAGGGAAACATACATTTCTGCCCGAGCGCGACACCATAGTTCAAAGTAGGTGTTGCCCGCAGGCGTTCCCTTCGTGAGGTCGTCAATCATTTTTATGATGATCGGCATAGTACGAGGCACGGGCGTGTAGCCCTCTTCACTGTGGGAATCCCACAGGAGAGCCTTATCAAGGTCAGGCCACAACGAGTCGCGGAGTTCTTCCGTTTTTCTTCCGACTTTGGATTTCTTTCTGATCGGTACCATTTCGCTTCCTTTTTCGCTGATGAAAGATGGGGCGACCGAGGTTTGGACCCCCGGCCTTGGCCAATAGCGAGACCGGCGTGAGCTTGCATCCACGCTGGTCCTCCGGAAGGCGGAGTATTTGGCCGAGGTGTGGACCCCCGACCTCTCCGCCTTCTTTTGGTGGCGCGGGCTTGCATCCGCGCCGTGTTGCCTGCCATAAGCGCCACGATCATAAATTACCTAAAAAACATAATTAAATCAATCACTTAAATAAACAAAGCGGCAGCATTGTCGATGAGAAGTCACAGGCAGGTTTTTTGCTGAGTTGGAGTATATACACCAACAGCTCCGCCAAATAGGATTCAAGCCACCAATTTTGACGAGTAAGAACAAGCCGCTAGGTCGATCTTTCCCGTATCGCGTGATCTCGTCATCTGGCTGATCGCGTGATCGGGTGATCGGGTGTAGAAAATTTCTGAAGGCCCCCGCCCGCCTGATGCATTAACCGGACAGGATGCCATCGACCTTTAACTATCCTGGATCGAACAAAGTCGGCATAGGACGCTGCATCTTTCGGGCGCTTCGGTCATCGTCTATGCTGGTTGGTATTTGTCGGCGAATAGAGCTTATTCTCTCTTCTTGGCCAGTAGCGAGCTGACATTGCCGAGAGAGTCCAGCAGATGTGCAACCTATACCGCAACTTCTACTGTCTTATGTCGCGTAGTTGCCGTTCCTGTAGTCTTTCAGGTTTTCGTCATCTCCTCCACGTTCACCTGTGCAGAACTTCAAGAATTCAGTTTTTCTATTGCCGCCAAACACGTCGTCATAAGTGATTCCACCGTAGACATAGATTGCAGCGCGACCAGCGCGAATTTCCGTCATTATCTCCTCATCAATCCCCCGGGTGCGTGGGTGATGATAATTATAATGGAACCCCGGAGATATTACACTGGAGGATTGATCGACTTCGCCTTCCTTGGGGAACGGTAGGCTACCTTTGAGCGGATACTTTTCTATCCATATGTGTATCCAGCTCTTTACATTCATCGCAGGTGTTTGGCCGAAATTTTTTATGGAAACATGGGCGACGGGCTCATTGTTCTCTTTAAAGCTTATCCAAGCATGTGCGGTGTTCATGTAGGCTCGCATCTGCATTTGCGCCATGTCGCGAGTCACAATGACCGCGTCATCGGCGGCTTTGACTGCCTTTCTGGTCTCAACCAAAGTGTCCCGAATGTAATAGATACCGATGCTTGTAATACCGAGAGTAGCGGCCGATACTACCGTCATCCAGAACGTCCACCACGCCATATCAGATTGGGCTACAAGATCATTCTCGGCCCGCTCATGCTCATTAGTGGCTTCTATTACACCGCGTATGCATTCGGACATAGCATACGAATCACGGAGAGCGCAGCGTTGCTTTATCTCCTGATCGGCATTCTCAATATAGTTTGTGGAATTGCTTTGTTGTTTGGAGCGACTAAGGGCGGTAGATGATCCTGTCTCGAAAACGGCAATGGCTGAGAGGCAAAGCAGAGTAATGATGACAACCGCAGTTGCAACCTTAAAGAATTGACCTCTATTGCTGTCAGACATTGCAAAAATAAACCGCCATGAATTTGCCCCGAGAGAGATTATTCCGCACGTTAACCTCATTCGCGTCAACACCAATCTCGGCCAGCTTCTCAACAAGTTGTGCGTAGGCGTCTTGGCCCCGATCATCGCAACGGACATCCTGACCGAGGACAAGTTCTTCGAGGACGGAAATAGCAGCTTTCCGCAAGTCCAGGATTTGCCGTCACGCTTGATTTTGACCGGCAAGCTCCAAGGTATCGCCGTCGACTACGCGGGGGAGAAGATGCCGCCCACGCATAGTTTCCAACGAAGGCGATTGTGATTAGTTCCAGAAGGATTTCCGTGCAGTCCCGTTCTCCACTGACGGAGAGATCAGGCAATTCAAGAACCTGCACATCCTTCCTGGCGTCCGAGTTGAACCCTCATGCCAAAAGCAATCTAGACAGGAACTTCGGCGGGAAGTACACGTAGGCGAGGGATTGTGCGGACTTATGCTTCTAGAAGGTTCGGCTGAGCTATCAGGTGTGGGGGCCACAAGTGGGGGCGGTTAGAGCAGCGTTGGTGGACGCCTTCATTGCCGCCCTGCCGGTGGCCTTGGTCTATTTCAGCGGTTGGGCCTATCTGACATCATATCTCGGCCAGTTTGGGATCGACGCGACCCAGTTCGACGTCAGCTTCACAACTGTACTCGTCTATGCGTTTGTGCCACTTCAGTCTTATTCTGTTCTTTTCGCGATAGCTGCTATCGTCCTCCTCGGCTTTGCAGGCTTTTTGCTCGAATTCAACATGAAGGAAGATTCGACGATTTTGCGCAGCGTGGCTGCGTCACTTGGTCTTGTCGCTCTGGTTCTGGTTGTCGTCCTCCTCTTCGTTGTAAAGGCGGCGGCAACGACAGCCGCTCGTGATATGAGCGACAATGTCTGGAAAGGCGACAAATCCCAGTCGGTGGTGCCTCTACTCGACGCGCGAAAGGACGATCCAGCAGTAAAATTATATAATGCTTGCAGAGAAGGCCGACGTCTCCGCCAGATAATCGGCTTGCCGAGCCAACTGTTTTTGATGTGTCGCAGTGCCGTGGATGAATGCAACCGGGGAACGCTTTTTGCGGTTAGCAATGAGGGAAAGCTGCTTTATTCGGCCGACAAGGTCAGGGAGGAAATCAATGTTCGGAAGATTTGTCAGCCTTAGCCTGCTCCTGATTATTGCGATACCTCATCAGTCATTTGGCGACGACATTGAACTCGCCATGAGAAGGAAGATTGTCGTTGGCGACGGGCCATTTGAGATAAAGGACGAGGGAGGAGTCATCGGTTTTATCGTAGCCACGGCCGGAAATTCGGTCACCTTCAAGCCTTGTACAGGGGAATCTTTTTCGCTTAACCGCGACAAACTTCTCAGGACTAAAAACAAATGCAAGGATGCGCCATCTCCTGATGAGAACCCTCTAGTGGCAAACTGTGGTGATGCGTGGGACGGTTGGGACAAAACGAAAGTCGTACAGGCCATCAAAGGCGACGAGCCGGTCGGCACGACTTTTTTCTCCACCAGTGACAACGAGATATTTGCACAGGCTATGGACCCGACCCAGATGGCAGCAGCCATGGACAGCGTGGCTCAGCTGAAGGATTGTGGGCAATATACTATCGGCTTTGACACGCAAGGAAAAATCAATCTGAGCATCGTTCAGCCGATGCAGGCGATCCGTTTTGACAATCAAAACTGAACGCCGCTCAAGAGGCGACATTAAGTTTGGAATATAGGAGTTGGATCGTTTTTCGAAACAACCAAGTATATCTCCTTCGTAGCCCGGCTCAGAGCTACATAAAGCAGGTTCCTCTTTGCCAAATTGTCCGGGAAACTCGTTTTGTCTCCTGCAAACAATATCACCGTGTCTGCCTCTAAACCTTTGCATTTGTGGATGGTGCTGAGACACTTGCTGGGAGGCGAGGGGTGAACCCTTGATCGTCGATGTATGATCTCCGCCAGCCCAACTTTGGGATCGTCGAATTCTTGGAGTTGGATGAAGTCGTTGAGTTCACGAGGATAGTCTAATCGAATCTCGTTGAACGGCGCTTGTTTAGAAATGATCAGTTCCCGAAGCGTAGCCGCCGCTTCGCAATACCCAACATGACCCTCGTCTTCTGAGATTTGGCTCGCCATGGTAGCCATCATCGGTGGAATCTGACCGCGAGGCGAGCGTGAAGGGCATGCGATTTCACGATGCAACACGCTGGAAAATCGAGAGCCAAACCCGCTTGTGACCGCTTTGAGAAACTCCACAAACGCGGCGACCTTGCCAGATTGGTCAACGGTCCCATTGCCGAGCTTGTCGATGAACTGTTCCACCATTGTGGTTGAGTGACCTTCCCATATCGGCAGGCGAGCCTTAAACGTAGACCGGAGGCCATTGACCGTACCGGAGCGGGAGGCAAGGCAAAGCATCCGAACACTCGAAGCAACAGCCTCGTTGATAGGTTGCCAATCTGCCGATTCCGATGAAGCCGCCCCTTTGTTCCGAGATGATTGCGCCCCCGGATTCCGGGATGATCTCGCCCCCTTGAGGCTGGGGTCCTGCTGGCTGTGATTGTTGTCAGTCGATCGTCGTTAGGAGTCAAGATTTCCGGCGCTGATTTCGCCGCAGGCTTTCGCCAGATAGGTCGATGCGATGGGCATTATGAACCAGCCTGTCGAGAATGGCATCGGCGTAGGTTGGGTTACCGATGATCTCGTGCCAGGCTGATACGGGAAGCTGGCTGGTAACGATTGTCGAGCGACGTCCGTAACGATCTTCGAGGATCTCCAGGAGGTCGTGGCGCGCCTGCTCATTGAGCGGTTCCAGGCCCCAGTCGTCGAGGATCAAGAGTTGGACGTGGCCGAGGGTGCGTTGCAGCCTTGCATATCGACCGTCACCGTGAGCAAGGGCGAGATTGGCAAACAGCCGTGGCACGCGCTGATAAAGAACGGAACGATCGTCGCGGCAGGCCTTGTGCCCGAGTGCACAGGCTAACCAGCTTTTGCCGACGCCGGATGGCCCGCAGATCGCAAGGTTGTCGTGGGCATCGATCCAGTCGCCGCCGATCAGCTTCATGAACAGAGCGCGATCGAGACCGCGGTCACTGCGGTAATCGACATCTTCCGGTACGGCCTGATGACGGAGCTTGGCAAACCGCAGACGGGCGGCAAGCTTGCGATCGTGGCGCGAGCTCCATTCTCGCTCGAGCAGCAGCCCGAGCCATTCGGCATGGGAGAGTTGTTCGCTCTCACCGTTGGTCAGCAGTTCGTTGAACGCTTTGGCCATGCCGGTCAGGCCCATGGCGTTCAATTTATCAAGCGTGGGATGTGCAAGCATATGTCGTCTCCTCAGTGGTAATAGCGGGGACCGCGGATGTTGGAGTGGTTGATCGGCTCGGGTGATGATGCGCCTGATGACGCCGACGGTCGGTCGAGGTGATTGTCGAGAATGGAGCGCACCGAGCCATAGGTTCGCGCACCGATTTCCAATGCCCGCCCGCAGGCCGCGTTGACCCGCTCTCGCTCAAACGCTTTAACGAGGCGGATAATGCCCAGGCAGGCTCTGTAGCCCTGCTCGGGATGCGGCCGATCGGCGAGAATACGCTCGCAGAGCAATGCAACGTCCGATCCGATTGCCGATGCTTCGCGGCTGATGCGCTCGATTGTCCAATCGGCAAAGCGGCGATGGGATGATGGCATGTGCTCGGGCGTTGTCGTGTGCTTGCCATTGCCGCTCGAGCGTCGGTGGGCGGCAATGCGCTCACCTTTGTGGAAGATCTCGATGGTATTGGCGGTGATGCGCGCCTCGACCTGCTCACGGGCAAACCGGTAGGGCACGGAGTAATAGTGCTTGTCGATATCAACATGATAATCGAGGCCAGCCCGCCGTATCTTCCATTCGGCAAAGACGTATCGTTCGACAGGAAGCGGCCGTAGGGCGGGATAATCGATCTCTTCAAACAACTGGCGTCGTGTGCGCCCGACACGACGCAGAACACGCGCGTCGTTGAGATCGACGAGCAATTCGACAATCGCCGCATTGACGTCGGCAAGGCTGTAAAAGACGCGGTGGCGTAGCCGGCCCAGCAGCCAGCGCTCGACAATGCGAACCGCCGCCTCCACCTTCGCCTTGTCGCGTGGCCGGCGCGGTCGCGTCGGAAGAACAGTGCTTCCGTAATGCGCTGCCATCCCGGCATAGGTGCGATTGACCTGTGGATCAAAAAGGCAGGCCTTGATAACGGCAACCTTGGCGTTGTCGGGAACCAGCAGCGCCGGTGCGCCACCGAACGCCTCAAGCGCAAGCAGGTGGCATTCGATCCAATCAGGAAGCGTCTCGCTCCAGCGGGCATGTGCGAATGAAAGGCTCGATGCCCCGAGCACTGCGACGAACAGATGCGCTTGCCGCGTCTTTCCCGACAATCGATCGATGACCACCGTGACCGTGTCGCCGGCATAGTCGACGAACAGCTTTTCGCCAGCCGCATGGTCCTGGCGCATCGTCACCGGCAGCTTCAGTGCCCAAGCGCGATACAAATCGCAGTAGCGGCTGTAGCGATAGCCATCGGGATGAAGGCCGATATACTCGTCCCAGAGGATCTGCAGCGTGACATGCTTGCGTTTCAGCTCGCGATGAACATGAGCCCAATCCGGTTCAACGCTGCGACGGTGACCGGTCTTCGTGCCGGCAGCTCTATAGAGAGCCGCTTCCAAAACCGCATCGTTGACATCGTCGCCCAACGGCCAGGAAAGCCCGGCAATCTCAACACGGCGCAGCGTCTCACGCACCGTCGAGGGGGCCGCACCAACGCGCGCCGCAATCGACTTGTGGCCAAGCCCTTCCTCAAATCTGTATCTCAGAATCTCGCGGACACGCCGCATCTTTAGTCTCTCCGCTGGCATCGCGTTCCTTCCTCTCAGGCAACTGAAAGGACGAACGTCTCACCAGCAGGACACCCCGACAAACAGCCCAATCAGGGGGCGGCATCATCTCGGAACAAGGGGGCGGTTAATTCTCGGAATTGGGGGGCGGCATCATTTCGGAATGCGGGGGCGGATTGCCTCGGAATCTGCAGCCAATCACCATTCTCGGGCGAGAATTGATATCCTTGGCCATCCTTCAGCCCATTTTCCGCAACAAGGACGTTTATCCCTGCTGGCAACTTTCCTGACAAATCTACCGCAAGGCCGTCGCGTAATCGCATGCGACAATCAAGAACCCACTTTCCCAGACCAGGGTTTGTGTCCTTCCAGCGATGACCGGTTTCCAAAGTACCAAAGCTCCCTTTAGTCTTGAGCGCTTCCCAGCGTGACCTGACTTCAGTCACCCTCTTTCCTTGCCCATGCCCTCCGGGAATTACCTGCATAGGGTCGCCGAAAATCCGAAGCATTGATCCTTGCTCGCCAATCAGGAGGACAATCGCTTCTTGGTACGAGCTACTGTCCTGATGCTCGTCGCATATAATGACCGGGTAGCGTCGAGCGAGCATTCTTGAAATCATTGGGTTGAACCGAATGAAATCAGCTACTTTGCTCGCAAGAATGTCAAAGCCATTTGCGGTAGTGCGCGCCCACGTTGCCACGTCGTCTGGTAAACCAAGGGCCGTGCGATAGGCGCTCGCGACTTCGTGGATGAAGCCATCGAGAGTCCGGAGTTCGATGTGTCGCCTGATTTCCTTGGTGCGCTTTGCGACGACAGAACACGCAGCATGGGTGTGCGTGAGGACAAGCACCTTCTTATGGCCAATTTGTCGGGCCACTTCTTCAGCATAGAGCGCTGCCTGAAACGTCTTACCGCATCCCGCTGGTGCCTCAATCACCACGAGCGGGATGTCTGACCGCAAAAGAGCAGCGATATCGTCGTCTGTCATAGGTCAATCTTGGCGGAAGGCGACTTCCCGACAAGCACGAGCACTGAGTTAAAAAACGGGCGCAACATCGGTTCGATCTGCTCCCAAGCATCGTTCTGAACTATGTGGCGAACTAGTTCGCGACCGCCGCTCCCATCTTCTTTCTTGAACCAGCTTCGAGATTGCTTCTTCCACTCTTTTGCTATTGATTTTCGCTTCTCGGGATCATGTTCTTTTATGTCATCAGCATCACCCGTCGCTGCCTTGATTATGAAACTCCGTAGCATTTCCCTATCGCCATCGACCGCTGCAAGGAGCGCCTCGAATTCCTTATCGGCAATCTCCAGTCGCGTCGCCACCGACCGAAGTCGATAACCATCCCAATCGCCTTCCTCATCGCGAAATAGGCTTTCTAAGTTTCCGGCGGGCACAAGCGGTATCAAGTTCGTCTCAATGCATCCGTCCTTCCATTGGAAAAGGCGGTCGCCCATCACACCTTTCAAAGCCGCCCAGCGATCCTTTTTGCCCCCATCATTGTCCGCGAAACCACATACATTGAGGTTTGAGTTCTTCAGCTCCACAAGCAAATCAAGAAGCTGGGCGTCCCCTTTGCCAACAGATACGCGGACACCGAAATAATCTGGCTCGTCTTGTAATAGTCTCTTCAATATTGCATGGACGAAACCCCTCTCGGTTTCACCTTCGACAAGTACAGGTACCCGTGAAAGAAATATCACCGGGTCTCGCTTGACCTGCGCTCCTATTTTCTGGTGATCCAGTTTTCCAAGCATTCCTTCGGCGTCGAAGAACCATAGCTGCCCGTCGCCCAACATAAACAATGCAATAGGGCTGTGAGTGGTGATGAAGCCCTGTCGTCCGCTATCAATCAACACCGATACTAGTTGCCGAAGCCTGTATGGCTCGAGGCCCCGTTCAATCTCATCGATAACGATAAGTTCGGCCTCTTTTCTCACGGACGCAGCGACCTGAAGAGAGGCCATCCGACGAGTACCTGCGCCCCAACTGGAGAGAGGGAGGAACACTTCTTCTTTTCGCGCGGTCAGGCCGATTAGGGCTCCAATGGAAATGCCTTGGCTTCCTGTCAGCCCTAACGAGATGTCCGACGGCAAAGCGGCTTTATCAAGCGCATCACTCAGCCCTGCAATGGCCTTCGTTGCATCCTCTCCCAGTTGATCGACGAGAGGCACCTGCGATACCAATTTGCCGATCTTAGCGCGCAGATTCTCCTCGGAGAGCAATCGATCAAGCCCTGAACCATGAACAAGCCGCAGATCGCGGTCGTTCTTCTCTTCGCTGCCCAGCTTGATTAGACCAATGCGACGACGGAGACCGAGGGAGAAGTATTCTCGCGCCTCATCCGGTTGGATGATTTCCCAGGCTAAGTCGAAATCCGCTGACGCGCTTACCGCAACACGAAAGACTGGATACTGCCCCGCCTGCGTGACCTTTGCATCGTTGCGCGGTTGGACCGCATCTTTGCCATCCCATTCCCACGGCCATAAAGTTTTGGTCGTCGAGGTTAGGTCAAGTTCGTCGGGAATCGCAATGACAGCTTCAATTCGAAAGCCGTCTTCAGTCTTGCGCTGCCAGTAGTCCGCCTCGGTCAGGGACGCACTATTACTAGGCTGAAAAAGCAGAGATATCGCGTCTAAGATCGTGGTCTTGCCCGTATCTCCACCCCCGATAATCAAATTCAAGCCTGGTGACGGGTTCCACACGAGCCCACGGATGCCGCGAAATCGGTCGATCCGGAGCTGCCTAATTTCAACCATCCTATCCTCCGGCTCCGTTCTCCCACCCACGCCAAAATTATCCACACGAGCCTGTTATGGACTTGTTATGCCGAAGTTGGCTTTAAGGCACTCCTCGACGCTTTTACGGATTGCACTCGTCGAATCTGCGGGCGTCGATGTCAGCGAAGAGTGAACGTACGTGATTTTCGACATAAGGACAGATATTTAAACGCCGTCAGTAAGACAGTAACTTGGGACGAAAACGGCGGTGCCAGCTAGCTTCGGCGATGCCCCAGAGGCAAATGACGGTGTACCGTAACTAGGTCGCTCGCACTGGGACATTGGCGTCAACGGTGCGTCGGGTGATCATCTGAGCTTCCTCGCGCAACTCGCGTTTGCATTGAAGTCGAACGCGGTGAGGGGTGCGTGCATTCGCTGTTGGTTTCTCGGGTGCTGTCAAGCAAGCGCCCGATCTTAACTCCCCTGTCGGGCTTGACCTACACGCTCCCCTGCTGTCCATCTTTACACCCCGATATTTTACGCAAGGCGGTGGGCGTCGAGCAGTCCGGTAGTGTTGACTCGCTATGCCTTTGGCAGCCGGGAATTATCTCTGTTGACGTACCGGATCACCGAACGAGTTTTTCTCGCCAATCAGAGCGATGGACTTCAGACTCTGCTCGGCAACCGTCACTCCTTAACTGAGCATTTTCGGCAAAGGCTATGCTGATGCGCTCTCGCGCGTCATGCGTTTTGTTTGCCTGGCCTATCGGAGCCCTTCTGTTGAAGAAAGTATTCCAAGCGCAGGCCGTCGATGCGTTTCTCCTTCTTCAGCGCCAGGGCGAAAGCAAGAACTTCTTCCTTCCTGCTATTAAGATGTTCCTTCGCCCTTCGGAATTCACGTTGGAGGATGACATTGACCTCTGCTCTGAACGAGGGGTCTCGGGCAATACTGGAAGGATCGGTAGTGTCGTACGCGCCTGGGACAAAGAACAACGAATTATCCAAACCGTATTCTCCGCACATCTCGATTGCCATCGATGTTGCGAGTTCCAGATCGCTACCTTTCGCACCGCCGGAGGAGGTCGAACGATCATCTAAAATAACTTCCTCAGCGGCCAAGCCCCCCAAGGACATCGCGATATTGTTGAGGATGCCATTCTTGGTTCTGAAGCCCCGCAACGGCTGCTCGATGAAGGTGATCCCGTGGGCTGCCCTTTCGGTTGGGTGGCTTTCGCGCTGGTCATAAACTTCCACCGCCGTTACAACACCAACGTCAAGCGCGTGGGCTAGAATTGCATGCCCAACTTCATGGACGGCTACCCGGAAAAGAGATGCGTCGTCCAAAATCTGAGGCGCTTGGAGGTGTTCTTCGACATCTGTCAAGGCGATGTCACGATTGTTGGTGCGGGCGGTCCTTTTAGCATGCCGTGCAAGTCGTTCCAGATCGGCACCACTGAAGCCCACTAGCCTCGAAGCGATAGCTTTAAGCTTGGGTTCAGCAGCTAACGACGGAAGGTAGAACTGCAGAATGTCCGCTCGGGTGTCCGCGTCGGGCAGGGGGAAATGCACGTGTTTTTCTAGGCGACCACTCCTCAGGACGGCAGGGTCTATCCGTTCGGGGTGATTGCACGCCCCCATCACGATTACGCCTTCTCGGCTATCCACCCCGTCCAAACTTTCAAGCAGTCCGTTCACAACCTGCACGGAATAGTCTTTGTAGCGGGAATTGAATTGCTTCCTGTCGCCTATGCTGTCGATTTCATCGAGAAATAAAAGACAAGGGGCGTTCGACTTTGCCTCTGCGAAGCTACCGTACATTGCCTTCAGCAAGTCCCCCAGATGTCCGTCTCGCGAGCTTTGCCATCTGGAGATGGAGGTGGAAATGAGGTGCATTTCGCACTCGCGCGCCAAAGCCATCGCAAACCGGGTCTTGCCGGTACCCGGAGGACCGAAGAGCAAGATGCCCCTGTCAACTTCCGACCAAGGCAGTTTTCCGCACCGCCACTCAGCCAAGTCTCTTTGGAGTTGTATCGCCCAGCTGCTCGCAGGTCCGAAGCCTTTGTTCGTACGCAACGAAAGTGTCTCCGACGAAGGCGCGGCAACTGGTTCATCCTTCTTCAACCTTGCGGCGGCAACCTCAACGGGTTGCCCAATTCGAAAAAGTGCATCAATGCGCTCCGCAGGCTCCTTCGCGATCAGCGCCAAAGCGTCGTCAGATATCTCCCCGCATTTTAAGAGTGATGACAAGGCCCGGAAGTGCGACGCAAGTCCGATTTCGAGCCTCAGGTCGGCGGTTGCTGCGATCACAAAGTCGGGGTGGGGGCTCGTTTCATCGTGTTTGAGAATTACGAGCTTTGCAGCCATCAGGTATTCGGTAGCATCGATCTCCCACTCACCCTTTTTATTCCGGCCATGATGATGACATAGCAACTTTACCTCACGATTGTAGCCAAACGCAGTTGCGGCGGCCGATTGCACGTCGCCGAGCCGCCAGGTCTTAGGTACGCTTACGATTATAGCGAAGGCTGGTGCCGAGAAGGCAGATCGGTGCTGGCGAACAAAGCGCACAAAGGCACAGTATGCTACGAAATTGCGAGCCGACTTGACCAAAGCGATAAGAGCGGACTTGCGCTTCAAAATTAGAACCGTGCTCATGAAGATGCCACGTTCTTCGGCCGCGAGTTCTTGAAGTTTTTTGATCACGGATGAAATGTCATCGGGAACGCGTGTCATAACGCTATGATCCTTGGCCATCGTTATGTCCGAGCCCGTTCGACCATCGGCGTCTCAAGCCGGTACCAGCGGCTCAGCGTCCTGGCCAAGCCAAGGTTTTCATCCAGGAAGTACACCTCGCTTGTTACACCGGGATTGTTGTCGGCAATTGTCGGATGGCCGGTCATCCGACCGAGCAGGCACGGTACGGCGCGGCGGCTCAGTATCCAATCATCGATCAGTATCGGCTCTCTAGAAAAGGAAATCCTTTTGTTGGCCGCCAACCGCTCCAGGTCAGCCGTCAACGACTTCAAGCGCACAATCAAGCTCGTTGGCTCTTCGCCTAGCCATTCAACGAACATCTCACAACTCCGAATCAAGAGGAAAACTTCCTCATAACCCAACCATTTTACGCATATGGAGTCAATTAAATGCATATGTATCTCTGTTAATGCATTAATGGCTCGTAATGTTGACATTTTTTGACGTCGGCTGCTTGTCCACCTTATGGAGTTTAACGCAGCGAGTTTCCGTGCCGCTCGGTCCCTGCTAGGCTTAGGCCAAGCGGAGGTCGGCTCGCGTGCTGACGTGGATAGGAATGTCGTCTTCAGGGTAGAGACTGGAAAGTATCAGAGAGACCTTCGGCCACAGGCTACGAAGCTCAAACGGTTCTTTGAACGTGAGGGTATCGAGTTTCTTGATGCGACCGACAACTCCAGTACCGGTATCCGATGGCAAGTGGGCAAGATAGATGTGCTTGTCCAGCGGGAGCATTTGAGAGCAGGCAGGGCCATCGCCGGGCTACTCCAAGCCGATTTAGCTGCGAAAGCAGAGGTAAGCCAGAGCTTAATTAGTCGGTTCGAGAGCGGGAAAACACAATCAATCTCTTCCAGCGAATTTGAGAAGTTAGTATTGGGCTTGTCCAAAGCGGGCGTTGAAGTGTTTAACGATCCCCAAAAAGGGGTTGCCGAAGTACGAATACGAACCCTCAATCACTTTTGAGGGAAGTGCTCTAAAAAGCGGGAAACGAATTCAAAAGCCCAGCAAAATTGGTGCCGAAGGTCTCCGCTGGGCGCGTCGCGGCAACCGTAAGCGTTCCTCGATTAGATGTATCTGGTCTTCGAATGCAAAATAACAATCCGGTTTAAAAGCGGTGAACTGGGAATCCTGGGTTTATCCACTTGCCGTAAGCAATATTCTCAAGCCCGGCGGGGCCTATGTTGTTGAGTTTCGCGGTTTCGATAAGCAACACGGTGGCCCTAAGCGGTCCGCTCCGGCGTCAGAGCCCGCAAAGGGGCATTTTTTCCCAGTGAGAGCGTGCCGTCGCTGGCTTCACATCGCGATCTCCTCGCGTGTCACGGAACGTTGACCGGGCTAGGCCGACCTCCTGGAGAAATCGCACCCGTTGCGGCGGCTAGCGCTCCTAGAACCTCAGGAATAATCAAACGTCGATCCGAAAGCTCCGATATACCGAAGGGTACTTTTGCGAACCCATACTTCGAAAGGATTAGCTGCCGGATGGCGGCGCGTGCGGTCTTGCGCTTTACACGTGCGTTCTCGGCTTTTCTAAATGATTTTGTGCGGATTTTTAACTCCTTAGTCACTGCTGAAAACACACACAAATAAATTATCGAAAAATCGCATAATGTTGACATTTTATTTTATTTTCAAATACTTATCCGAATTGATGAGTTGATTTTCCTGCCGCATGTTTCCACGCTGAGTCGCATGAAATCCACAGCAAAACCCCGCTGTGTTAGCTCTGAGGAAACCGGCTATGCGATTACAGGAAAATCGTGAAAGCGACGCAAGTCATCAAAATTCCGGCCTGGCGGGCGCGATGACCGATAGTCCCGAACCTTCCTATGAGCCGCGACACGACGAATGGTTGACGCTCGAAGAAGCGGTATGCCTGCCGGAGTTTGGCGGAAGGTTGCTCAAAGGCCAGTCAAATCAACGGGGAGTCTTGTCGGTCAAAACCCTGCGTGCAGCAATCGCGCGGGGTGAGCTAACCGCCATAAAGTTAAGCCCAAACAGAACTTTCTTAACCAGAGACATCCTCAAGGAATGGAGTGAGCTATGCCGCGCTATCGCAAGGAACCCTACCTCTACAAGCGAACTGCACGCCGCGACGGAAACGGAAAGCAGACTCACAAAGCAACCTTCATTATCAGAGACGGCAAGGACGAAATTCCCACAAGATGCGGTCTCGCTGATGTTGAACGCGCTAGGCAAATCCTAAGGGACTATATTGTCCAGAAATACGCCGACAAGCCGTTGAAAAAAGGCCTCGATGAGGAAAGTGTTTTTGTTGCTGATCTTCTCCGCCATTACCTCGAAGCCAACAAAGACTGGATCGAGGCGATGAACGGCGCGAACAGGCGATGGACAATAAAGCAGTTTGCCCGCCTCAACGATTTTTGGGGAGGCCTTACCGTCGATCAAGTCAACAAAGCCAACTCAAAAAAATACCAAGAAAATCGGAAACCAAACGCCGCACGCCAGGAACTCGTTATTTTGCGGGCTGTTATTAACTTTGGTGCCAGCGAAGGAAAAGTGAAGCTGGCGCTGCAACACAATTACGCACTGCCCCCCAAACCACAGCCTCGTATGCATTATCTCAGCCTGAAAGAGGCAATCGCGCTATATAAGGCTGCCCGTCGAAGGCAACACACCTTCAATGGGGTCGTCACTCATCGGGTGGCGGAGCATGTCGCTAGATTTATAGTGTTTGCACTGATGACCGGCACCCGTTCAGAGCGGATTTCGAAAGCCAGCTTCCACGAAGAAGCCGGTCGGCCATGGATCGACCTTGAGAATGGCATCTTTTACCGGCGAGCCGACCAAGAACACGAGATATACAACAAACGGGCTGATCCCATTCGGATTCCGGACCGGTTGTTACGATTGCTCCGTAAATGGTACAGGCTGGATAAACGTGATGGCGTCCCTGGCTATCAGTATCTGATCCATTATGACGGCCGAAGTGTCGATTGTCGCAAGGCGTTTTACACCCTAAAAAAGATCGTCTTTACGGAAGAACGGGCGCGGAAAATCAACCGGCATGTGCTTAAACACACCTGTGTGACCTGGCTCCTTCAAGAAGGCACTACGGTCGACGAAGTTGCAGCTTATGTCTCGACAACCCCCGAGGTCATCCGCAAGGTCTACAGCCAGGTCATTCCCGGATCGAATGCGAATGTAAATGCTGTCTTTTCGGGCAAGCGAGTTGGCCAGATACGGTTGCGGCGGGCGGTGGAAGAACCAAGAGCGAATTAATTGGTGCGAGCTAAAACACGGTTGTTGCCGCTGAAACCATCATATATGCTTAACAGCACGGACGCGAAATGTTGACTTTGGCATCGCCATTTCGCTGTCCGTCACCGCCCCAGTTTCGCCACGGAAACGAGTGGAATTAGGGGGTGAAATCTTGAGAATATGGTCCAGTCAGGGCTTGTAAAGCCAAGGTTATGCGAGCGTGCATCTGTTTTGGGACCAGAGGGTCGGGAGTTCGAATCTCTCCACTCCGACCATCGACTTCTCTCCTTCCTGTAATGTCGGTATTCGTTGAAGCTTTTGTTTTGCCGGGCAAACATGTCTGGCGAATTTGAACAGCGTTTCGACGAACCCTACAAACTCGTAAAATCGACATATATATCGCCGGAAAGTCATTCCGTTTTGATCCATTCTGCGCTATGGCAATGCGCAGCGACCGGCAGCCCGGCGTGACGGAACCAAGGTGGAGACTGCTCGAGACATGTCCGCGAAAATCTATCGACCCGCAAAAACCGCCATGCAGTCGGGCAAAGCCAAGACGCATTTGTGGGTTTTTGAGTTCGATCAGGAAAAGCCGCGGACGATCGATCCGATCATGGGCTATACGAGTTCGGCCGACACTCGCCAGCAGGTGAAGCTGACCTTCGAGACCGCCGAGCAGGCGATTGCCTATGCTGAACGCAACGGCATCGAGTACCGCGTCATCGCGCCAAAGGAAGCGACCCGCAAGAGCGTCTCCTACAGCGACAATTTCCGGTTCAGCCGTACGCAGCCCTGGACTCACTGACACCAGGCTGCCAGTTTCCGGAGGCCATGGCCTCCTTCAAGCGGCCCCTTAGCTCAGCTGGATAGAGCACCTGCCTTCTAAGCAGGTTGTCGCAGGTTCGAGCCCTGCAGGGGTCGCCATCTAACCGCCTGATTATATGGCGATATACATGAAAGTGACCTACGGCTCCCGCATTTCATGCGGAAGCCGTAGTGCGACGAAATCCCTTTGGCTGAGCGTAGGTTCCCGAAAAAATCCCGGACACAATCCGTTTGTTTGCTGGGTACTGTACTGTCAATTTTTCCGAACGATACTCCCGGCAAATCTATCCAATTGACCAGAAGAATGCCGTTCACGGCTATTTTGAAGGGCCGCCACCGCGAACTGGAGGAGGTCATGACTGTTCAAGCATATAATGTCCCCGAGCGCATCAAACCGCGTTTGGGCTAGTATTTTCCACTCGGCTGCGCCGTGTATCGGGCATAACTCGATAAATCCGATGGTAGTCGGTCTGCTTAATTAACAATCCTGTTTATCAGTGCCAATTCAACTGGACCTTGTGGCGTTAAGGTCTGCATACTGCAATTTGTAGCATGATAAGCAAGGATGCGAAGGCAATAATGCCGCCGAACAAGCGCACAAAGGGGCTGAGCCCGCTATCGCGAAATCTCCTTTCTGCGGGGGAGAGCGATCAGGTCGATTTCAAGAAAGTTCCTGATGGCGTCAGCCAGGAAGACCTTGTCGCTTTTGCGAATTCCGACAATGGCGGGCAAATACTGGTTGGTGTCGTGGAGGAAGCTGCTGGTGGCGCGCAGGTGGGGGGTGTTCGGGGCTGCGATGTCAGTGACAGCGCTATTCTGCAGATAACGAATAAAGCGGTCACTTGCATCCCACCAGTCTCAATCGAGATCACAATTGAGAACCTCGATGCGCAACCAATTTTGCGCATTGCGATACCATCAAGTGCGACACGTCCTCATTGTACTTAAAAGGGTATCTACAACCGCCGGGACGGCTCCAGGAACCGGCCACTTCATCCAAGCGAGTTGCTCCGCATATTCCTTGACGCCGAAGCTCGCGCATTTGCTGAGCGGTTTGAGGCAGCGGCTGATCGGATTTCGAACGACCTGTCTACCCTTGAGCATTCACTCGACAAGAGCATCAAATACATGGGCGACCAGCTCGGTTGGGCGGAGTCGCAGATGTACGATACCGAAAGCAGCCTGGATGAAATCCTTCGACGAGCACGCGGCATAGAACAGGCGACTGGGGATATTATGGAGCGTTTCAGAGCGCTCTTTCGGCAGGACAGCCGCGATGATCCGGTCCAAAAGCGAGAGCGGAACAAGCTAGTCAATAGGCTTATCAAAGCGATAGACGCGAGCGACGATCACCTGAAAACCATTAAGTCGGGAGGAGATTTGGCAATGACGAGCTACGCGGGATTATCTCCCGAACTGACTGAGGAGGATGGAAAGCTCGCTATGCAAGTAGCTGTTGATCACGTCCGCCGCCGCGAGGATATCCGTCAACGCTTCAGCCCGAAGAGACCCTGCAGCTGTTCCTGCTCGACATCCCGGAAACCGAAGCCACAGGATATCCGGCTCTCCGTAAGTGACGCCCATTACGGCTTCGATTTCGCCAGCAGGACTTTCCCTGAGCGCATGTAGAAAATCAGCTTCGTCGTCTGTGTCGAGGTCCTTGAACACAAAAGTGAAGGTGATCTCACCTGTTGCAGTGCCTCCGTTTGGGAGGTGAACGTCGTCCGACGTGAATCGAGGATAGGGATCGTCAGCACCTGCCAAGAGAGCATGCAGCCCGTCGACCACAGCGGATTTCCTAATATTGTTTGGGCCGACAATGACATTGAGACCTGGCTGAAAGCTGACGGTGGTTTTTGTAAAATGCCGAAAATTTGTGATGGTCAGCGATGCTAGGTACAAAACGAATCTCCTTCTCCCCTATGGGTTGAGTTATGCGCTCTTAGCTGGAGCCTGCAAGGCTGTGCCCGTGAGGCGCGTGGCGACGCGCTGAGCCAATTTGGCTCGCTAAATTTAGTTTATCTAAAAAAATGTTTATATTCATATATTTAACGAAAGTTATTGTAGGTCGTCGTTCGTAACCTATTGAGAATCGACATTGTCAACATATTGTGAATCGACCTTCATATTCTATTGTGAGTCGACACACGTAAAATATTGTGACTCGACAATCGCAATCTATTGCAAATCGACTTATATAAGTTATTGTCTATGAGCACGAGCACGCCGTTACGCTACGCAGTGAAGGAAATTCAATGAGCCTGGGTCGGAGTCACATCGTCCTCGCGGAAGCGCTTCAGTCGCTGAAGGCTGTCACTGACGTGAGTAAGTCGGCAGTCGTCGAGTCAGGCGATTTGGATGGCGAGCACCGCCGACAACTTGTCGAAGCAGGCTTCCTTGAGATGATAATGCGCGGATGGTACGCCGTCTCCAAGCCCGGAGCGCGCCGCCGTGTGGAAACCATGTGGGGCAGCGTTTATTGGGACTTCGTCGCCCAATACCTGCGAAAGCGCTTCCAGAATGAATATTGGCTTGATCCGGTGGCATCGCTACGCATCCACGCCGAGAACCTGAAGGTTCCAGAGCAGCTCGTGGTCTGCGTGTCGACCGGCGTAAACGCGAAAGTCGAGCTTCCGAACAACACCTCTTTATATATCTACAACACCACCAAACCGACTTCAAAGACCGCGATCATCGAAAAGGGGGATTTGCGGATGCTGTCTCCCGAGACCGCTATCGCCAATCTGCCTGTAGCGGCCTGGGCCGAAGATGCGACAGATGCAGCAGCTGTACTCGGATCGATCCGGGGTAGCTCAACACTTCTTCGCGCAATCCTTGAGGACGGCAAAGTCGTGAAGGCTGGGGCGGTCGCTGGAGCTTTGCGCCAGCTCGGACGGGGAACAGATGCTGATGCGATCCTGTTCAGCTTGAAGGAGGGGAAGCACAATGTCCGAGAGATCGCTCCGTTCGAAAAAACCATCGACACGAAGTTTGACACTCGCCGTCCGCCCAAGGCCGCCGCTACTCGTATCACTTTGATGTGGGAGCGAATGAGATCAAGCGTGCTCTCTCACTTCACCCAGGAACCCAAAAGAATAAACGATATCGACGGTTACCTGCGAGATATTGACGACAGATATGTATCTGACGCCTACAACTCACTTAGCATTGAAGGCTATCAGGTCTCGGCCGAACTGATTGAGAAGGTCAAGGCTGGCAGCTGGCAACCGGAAATCGATGCCAGCGATTTTGACACCCAGAATGCCTTGGCAGCGCGTGGCTATTGGCTCGCGTTCAATGAGGTGAAGGCTGACGTAGGTCGCATTCTGCAGAACGAACCTGCTGGACCATTATTGTGGGATCGTCACCAGGAATGGTTCAAGGCGATGTTCCAGCCATTCGTCGATGCCAACATCCGAAAACAATTTGAACTGGTCGGGTACCGAAACAGTCCTGTCTACCTGTTCGGCTCCGGTCATGTTCCTTATTCCCCGGACGCGGTTCTTGACGGGATGGAAGCTCTTTTTGAATGTATCGACAAGGAAGACGATCCACGAGTCAAAGCCGTACTGGCCCCGTTCTTGTTCACTTACATCCATCCTTTCATGGATGGAAACGGGCGTAGCGCGCGCTTCCTGATGAATTGCCTGTTGGCTGAAGGAGGGTATCCTTGGACCGTCATTCCTTATGAACGGAGGGATGAGTACATGGCATGCCTTGAGGCTGCGAGTTCCAAAGAGGATATTGGCCCTCTCGCGGCTTTCGTTGCGGAGTTGGTTGCCGCGCCTCCGCCGCCTCGGCCGTCCACATCAGCTTATCCGGCACGCAAAGGACCACTTCCTAGCGCGGACAATGCGCCTGGCGTCGTCGTAGCCTCCGAAAGGCATAAGGGCGAATCCGGCATCCAACGTGAGGAAATCCTGGTGAATATGTTGCACTTGCCCTCGTTTCCTCGGGCGTGATCGATGCTAACCAGATTGGCCGCATAGCTGCCCCGTTGGAAACTTAGCAATATGAGCAAGGCAAGCCCAGATCATCCAATCGTCAAGGCCATACAGAGCGCAATCATCGGCATTCTGTTCTCCAAGCCTGAGACTGGTAGGCGACTTGCGGCTTTAGAGTTGCACTCCGATACTACCCTGCGCGAGGGAGTCCAATTTTCCGATGAAGGGCTTTGGTTCAACAGCGAACGAGTTAAAGCTCTGACACGGGACGAGCTGGCCGAACTGTTGTTGACTTTAGATGTTGAGCAATGACCCTGACCCTACGTGGCTGTCGCACCTGCAGCGTCCTGTTCAGCTATTCTGGACAGGGCTTGTGCGTACTCAGGAGCGAAGGTCGGCAGATTGGCCACCTGCAAGCGTTGCGCTTCCGCTTCGACATCCGCCTGGAAACCAGCAACAGAAAACAGCTCGATTTGGCTTACATAGAGGGCGTGAAGCCACACATGCTTGCGTACTACCGATAGTAACGCGTGCTGTAACCCCCCATGGATTAACTGTCCGATCCCTTCAAGATATGAGGCGTATGCGTCAAGGTCTCCGCCAGCCTTGTCGTAGGACTCGTATGAAATGTAATCGAGCCATAGCTGGCCATCCCCATCCTCCGCAAGGCCGCTTCTCACGTAGGCCTCTTCATCGTCCGGGTGGTGATAAGCGCCTCGATACTGCCGCGCGATCTCTAGTACGTCAGGGTCCACGATCACCCGGGGATAAATCGCCAGCTGCGATTCCATCTGATATGCACGCACAATTTTCCCCGGGAACCGCATTGGAGCGAGCATAAACTGAAAGAGCCGAAGGAACGGGTCCGCGAGCTTCAATTGGCTGAACAGCATGCGATTGATCATTCGATTAGAGAGGACTATCGGCCGTGGCACCTGTTTCTCCATTTGAGCGGCCGCCGTCTGAAGGAATCGCTGATCCGTTGGTCGGACGTTAATTGGGAAACTGGCGAGATCACGACGGCAGGCAAGGGCGACACGCGAGTCTGGACGCCGATGCCCCCGAGCATACGCGAGATACTCGAGTGCCTTGGCCGTCATCCTGAGTTCGTTTTCACATTTGTTGCCCGCCGCACACGCGAAGGGAAAGTCGCTGGAAAACGGTATCCGATAAAGTATCACGGCGTGCAGTCTCAGTGGCGGCGCGATCTGGCACGTTCCGGAGTCAAGAATTTCCGTTTACATGACCACCGCCACGACCGGGCGTCGAAGCTGCTTCGCGAGACCCGCAACCTCAAACTCGTACAGCGGGTGCTGAACCACTCCAATATCACTACCACCGCGAGATACGCGCACGTGATGGACGGCGAGGTGGCCCTCGCGCTCGAAAGCAGCGCGAAGTCCCGGAATCAGCCCCGAACTAACCCGGGCGATGAACTTCAAGGTCCGGATTTTGCATAACATTTCATTACCTTGACCGACTGCTTGGTAAGCAGTGGGTCACTGCCTTCTAAGCAGGTTGTCGCAGGTTCGAGCCCTGCAGGGGTCGCCAAAACTTCAATAAATACCGACATCGCTCCGATAGGCACAATTTCGCATCTCGCAAAAATTATCGCGTGCTCGTCCTTGTGTCCAATCTCATCGAGCATTCGATGGCGGCGCTCCATGAGGGGCCGTTTCCCTTTTGCCGCTGTTAAATCGCCTCTGATCCCAATTGACGTCCGATCAAGCGGTTTTCTCGATCAGACATCCGTTTGCGGCTCGCAGCCCGACGCATTGGCGTCGGTGGCCCGGCTGCGCCGTGACGAGATATGCCATCGGCTGACATAAACTGCGAAAGACATCTCAATTTGGTTGCAATTGGTCGGTTACAGCTTGGCATCCGCCTCATGAGACCAATCTTTCGGAAGGAAACGTCATGACCTCCAAATTGCGCGTTGCTGTTCTCTTTGGCGGGCAATCCACGGAGCATGATGTTTCCATCCTTTCGGCTCGCAATGTCATCAAGGCAATCGACGTCGACAAATATGAGATCATCCCGATTCTTATTGATCGAGCCGGGCAATGGTTGTTGATCGAACTGGTTGATGGCGCCCTGCCGGACCCCGTTGCCTATGTCGGGACAAGGGTTTGCTTGCTGCCCGGTGGTCGCGGTCTTCTTCTCGCTTTTGGCGGCCCCGCCGGTTCCAGCGAATTGCCTGTGATGGATATCCTGTTTCCCGTATTGCACGGGATGCATGGCGAGGATGGGTCGGTCCAGGGGCTTGCCCAGATTGCGGGTGTTCCCTTGGTCGGCTGCGGCATCCTCGGATCGGCCATCGCCATCGACAAGGACGTGGCAAAGCGTCTGTTGCGGGACGCGGGTTTGCCGGTCGCCCGCTCCATCACGGTTAGATCCGGCGAAAGCCCAATTTTCGAAGACGTCACAAACATTTTGGGCTCGCCGATTTTCGTCAAGCCCGCGCGACAAGGCTCGTCGGTTGGTGTCAGCAAGGCGCGAACGGCCGGCGAATTTCACGTCGCGCTCGCCGAGGCGTTCAAGTTTGACACCAAGGTTCTCGTCGAGGAGTTCGTCCAGGCCCGCGAGATTGAATGCGCGGTACTTGAGAAGCCTGACGGCGCAATCGTGGTCTCCGTCGCCGGCGAGATCGTGACGGGCGAGGGGCACGGCTTCTACACCTATGAGGCAAAGTATCTGGACGAGACGGGAGCCACCATCAACATCCCGGCAGTGCTCCCCGAACAGACGGCGCAACATCTGCAGGACATGGCTAGGCGAGCGTTCGTCGCGCTGGGCTGCGAGGCGCTTGCTCGCGTCGATTTCTTCGTGCGGCCGGATATGAGCACGGTGATCAATGAGGTCAACACGATGCCAGGCTTCACCGATATCAGCATGTATCCGAAAGCGATGGCGGCGAGCGGGACGTCCTACCCTGAACTGATCGGCCGGCTGATCGAGCACGGATTGGCAAGAGCCAAACAGGCCCGCTGATCGTCGGCGATGTTGTTGTGGAACCAAGTTTTTGCCAGTGCGTTCAGGTGGCTTGGACCCGGTTTTCGGCCATATCTTTCCCGCCACGCAAATAGTCTATCTGGTCATCATCGCCCGCTTCTGTGGTGCGATTTTCTTCGGCGGACTGATCGGCTTCGAACGCGAGGAAAGCGGGAGGAGGCCTGCAAGTCGAAGGTCGTGCCGCCTGCCGAATCAAAGAGCAGCTTCGGGAAAGACAAGCATCGGCAGCCCAAATCCTAAAAAAAACGGACCGAAGGCATGTCTGCCGTTCGGCCCGTCCGGTAAAGGTCGGATAGGGGAATTTCCAGACATCCGCAGGCCGAGCAGCACTGCGAATGGGAGGTCTCTTACCACCTCATCATGCCCCGAACGCCCACATTTCATTTGACATAAAGCGCAGAAGATTTGACATTTTTACCATGCCGCAAAAAGAGCCATCCGAACACGGCGTTTCTGTCGTCATCGTTGTCCTGCCGGAATCGTCGATCATGTCGCTCGCTTCCGTGCTGGATCCGATGCGCGCAGCAAATCGCGTCGCCGGGAAAGTGCTCTTCCGATGGAGAATTCTCTCTCCCGATGGTGAGCCGGTTCTTCTGACCTGCGGTGTCTCGATCGCCGTCGACGGCGTGTTTTCGGCGCGCGCGGCGGGCGATTTTCTGCTGGTGATCGGTGGCTTCAATCTGGAGCGCCACGCGGGCAAGGCGTTCATCGCCGGCCTGCAGACCTGCGCACGGCATTTTCCCGTCGTGGCCGGTATCGAATCAGGCTGCTGGCTGCTGGCACGCTCCGGTCTCGTCAATGGACGCTCGGCAACGGCGCATTGGGAGGAACTGGAGGATTTCGCTCTGACGTTTCCCGACGTGTCGGTCAAGGCCGATCGTTTCGTCACCGACGGCAAATTCTGGACCTCGGGTGGGGCGTCGCCAACCTTCGACATGATGCTGCACATGATCAGGCAGCGATTCGGCTCGGCCGTTGCGCTCGATGTGGCGAGCATCTTCGTCTATGACGAAACGCATGCGCCATCGGACGCGCAGCCGCTGGTCTCGCTCGGCCGCATGGAAGCGCTCGATCCGGAACTGGCTCGCGCCATCCGGCTGATGGAACGCACGCTCGACCGGCCGCTGTCGATCGCAGCGCTTGCCCTGCGAGCCGGCCAATCCCGTCGCAAGCTCGAAATGCGCTTTGCCAAGGCGCTCGGCGTGAGCCCCGGCACTTACTATCTGCGGCTTCGCCTGCAGGCGGCACATCGGCTGGTCAGCGATACGGAGTTGAGTGTCCGCGACATCGCACTTCGCTGCGGCTTCGACAGCCTGTCGTCCTTCTCCCGCGCCTTCAAGCATCAATACGGCGAAAGCCCGCTGAAACTGCGGCAAGGCAAGGGGCGTCAATGACAGGCTTCATCGCGAAAAAATCAACGTCTCCACCGTCATGGCTATGGTCTGGAATGCCCGAGGTTGTCACCCATGTCTTAGTAGGGACAAACTGTCACCTATGTCTCCGGGTCGGACAAAGATTTTATGGTGAGCGCGCAGGGATTCGAACCCTGGACCTACTGATTAAAAGTCAGTTGCTCTACCGGCTGAGCTACGCGCTCCCAGAAACCGGGGCGTTTCGTGCCCGGCGGAAGTGGGCGGACATATGCACAGCGGGCTTGTTTTGGTCAACCCAAAAAACAGGCGAAAAGTGTAAATTCGATGATTTGCAAGGAGATCGCCAAAAGGTGATTGGTTTGGCGGCGACATCGGCGCTAAGACGGCGCGAGCGTGTTGCAGGCTGGAGTTCTTAACTGGTGTCGATCGCTGATATTTCCGTCTGGACCGCCATTTTGGCGGGCGCGCTGTCCTTTCTGTCGCCCTGTGTACTGCCGTTGGTGCCACCCTATCTCTGTTATATGGCGGGCATTTCGGTCGATCAGTTTCGCGGCGGCGAAAGTGAGGCCGCCATTGCCGGCACGCGGCGCGCGGTGTTCGGAGCGGCCTTCTTCTTCACGCTGGGCTTTGCCACCGTCTTCGTGGCGCTCGGGGCAGGGGCGTCCACCATCGGCCTCGTGCTGCGCCAGCATATCGACATCCTGTCGCGCATTGGCGGCATCGTGATCATTATCATGGGCCTGCATTTCCTCGGTGTCTTGCGTATCGGCCTGCTCGGGCGGGAGGCGCGTTTCCAGGGTGGCGGAAAGCCAGCGACGCTGTCCGGCGCCTATATTATGGGGCTTGCCTTCGCCTTCGGCTGGACGCCCTGCATCGGCCCCGTGCTCGGTACGATTCTGGGGGTGGCCGCCGCGCGCGATACGGTCGGCGATGGCGCGATGCTGCTGGCGGTCTATTCGCTGGGCCTGGCGATCCCCTTCTGGATCGCCGCCGGGTTCTCCGGCGCTTTCATGAGGTTCCTGTCGCGCTTCCGCCGCCATCTCGGCCTGGTGGAAAAGCTGATGGGAGTCTTCCTGATCCTTGCGGGCCTTGCCTTCGTCTTCGGCTTCATCAGTTCGATGGCGATCTGGTTCCAGGAGACCTTTCCTGTGCTGATGCAAATCGGCTAAGCACAGGCTTCACACAGAGGCTCCGCGGAAAAGATGGCCGAAATATCCGGTTTGGTATTACCGTTCTTCGGTCTGATCTTCCTTGGCTATCTGACAGCCAGGGTGGCAAGGAATCCTGCCGGTGAGGGTGCGGGCGATGCCATGGGTTGGCTCAATACGTTCATCATCTATCTGGCACTGCCGGCGCTTTTCTTCAAACTGGTGTCGAAGACGCCAATCGAGCAACTCACACGATTCGATTTCGTCTTCGCCTCGATCTGCACCACCTATACGGTCTTCGCGCTCGTTTTTGGCGCGGGTTACCTCGTCCGCCGCAATTCGCTTGCCGAATCAACGGTGCAGGGATTGGCCGGCGCCTATGGCAACATCGGCTATATGGGACCGGGTCTCGCGCTCTTGGCGCTCGGCGAACCGGCAGCCGTGCCGGTGGCGTTGATCTTCTGCTTCGAGAACGTGCTGCATTTCATGGTGGCGCCCGCGATGATGGCGCTGGCGGGCGGTGAGAAGAGTTCGCCAGGCAAGCTCGTTTTCGGCATTGCCCGCAAAATCCTGCTGCACCCGTTCATCCTGTCGACGATTACCGGCGTGATAGCGGCTTCTGTTTCGTTCCAGCCGCCGTTGCCGGTTCAACGGCTGATTGACTATCTCGCGCAGGCAGCCGCACCTTGCGCCCTGTTTGCCATGGGCGCGACGCTGGCGCTACGGCCGCTGAAGCGTATCCCCGCCGAGCTCGGCTACATCGTTCCAGCGAAACTCATGCTTCATCCGGTGCTGATGTACCTGGTTCTGAGTTTTGTCGGTAATTTCGAGACGGTCTGGGTGCAGACAGCCGTGCTGCTGGCCTCGCTGCCGACGGCGACCAACGTCTTCGTCATCGGCCAGCAATATGGTGTCTGGCAGGAGCGGGCATCGGCGACGATCCTGATCACCACCGTCCTGTCGGTTGCCACGGTAACGGCGCTGCTTTACCTGATCGGTTCAGGCGCGCTGCCAGCCGATCTTTTCCCGTAAGGAACTGTGCAGCGTTTGCAAGGCGCTGCCGGGGTTCAGCCCCTCGTGCATCATCAGATTGCGTAGCAGCGGAACGCTGGCAAGAGCCTGCAGCCCGGCCGCGCGCAGCATCTGCACCGGCAGGAAATCGGACAGCAGTGACCGGTTGAGCAGATCGACACTGACGGTACGGGTCAGGATATCGGCTCGCCGTTTGCGGTCATAACGTGCGCCAAAATCGTCCGGGATGGTCGGGAGGTCGGAAAGCAGCGAGGTCGCCGCCATGATGTCGCGAAGGCTGAGGTTCAGTCCCTGCGCGCCGATCGGCGGGAAGGCATGTGCCGCCTCGCCGATGAGAATGGCGCGGTCCCTGCCGAAAGCCTTGGCAGCCATGCCGGAGAGCGGGAAGGATTGCGCCGTGCCTTCGATAGTGACTTTGCCCAGGATAGACTGCATGCACTGTTCCACCGCCAGCGAGAGTTCCTCGGATGAAAGCGCCAACGTTGCTGCGGCGGCGTCCGGCTTTTGCACCCAGACGAGGCTCGAACGCGGACCGGGCAGCGGTACTTGCGTGACCGGACCGTCCGGCGTGTGGAACTCGGTCGAGATGTTCTGGTGCGGGACCTGATGAGCGAAGTTGAGCACCACGGCGCTTTGCGGATAGGACCAGTTGCGGACGTTTATACCGGCCGCCCCGCGCACTCTGGATTTTCGTCCATCGGCGCCGACGACGAGATCGGCGGTGACGGCGCGGCCGTCGTTGAGGGTCAGGGTCGCCCTGTTGGCGTCGAATTCGATCTGCGCCAGGCTGGCGACAAGGCGTGTGAGCGACGGGCGGGTTTCGGCCTCGTTTTCCAGCAGCGATAGGAAGGGCGCATTGGGGATATTGTAGCCAAAAGCGTCGAGGCCCACTTCGGCGGCATGAAAGGTCACGGTCGGTGCACGCAGCAACCTGCTGGTGCCGTCAATAATGCGCATGGTGGAGAGCGGTGCCGCCAAAGGTTCGATCGCATCCCAGAGGCCCAGTTGCCGCACAAGATCAAGAGAGCGATCCATCAGCGCCGTCGTGCGCCCGTCGGGGCGTGCGGGCACCGGTGCGATCAGCACGACGCTACGCCCGGAATCGGTCAAGGCGAGGGCGGCGAGCGATCCGGCAAGCCCGGCGCCGACAACCGCGATTTCGAAGTGATCCATGACGTTCGTTTCCTGCTCGTGCTTGACGATGAACCAATCTTACCCGCCACCGCCCATGATGGGAATGGGGTGATGTGGCACAGGCGGCCGGGATGCGTCCACAGCTGATTCCCGCGCTTTTTGAAGGGCCTGTGATTTTTGCTGGCAGCCAAACTGAAACGGTGCATATTACCGCCAACACCGCGCGACAAGGCGGGTAAGGGAGCGTGGGCCCTCAACAGCGGCGGGTTTAGCATGCTTCGGGGGAAAGCGCAGAGTAAGGACAGGGTGCGTCTGCCAATGAAGTTTTTCAATTACAAGCGCGTGCCCTACGCCGAAATCCGTGCCTTCTCCGTCCATATCCTCACTGCATCGGGCTCCTTCCTGGCCTTTCTCGGCGTTGTTGCCGCGGCCGAGCACCGGTTCGTCGACATGTTCTGGTGGCTGGGTCTTGCGCTGGCCGTCGATGGCATTGATGGGCCGATCGCGCGGAAAGTGCGGGTCAAGGAAGTGCTGCCGAACTGGTCCGGCGATACGCTCGACAACGTGATAGATTACGTCACTTACGTCCTCCTGCCGGCCTTCGCGCTCTATCAGAGCGGCATGATCGGCGAACCCTGGTCCTTCGTCGCCGCCGGCGCCATCGTGATGTCGAGCGCGATCTATTACGCCGACATGGGCATGAAGACGGACGAATATTTCTTCTCCGGCTTTCCCGTCGTCTGGAACATGGTGGTGTTCACGCTGTTCGTCATCGACGCCAGCGAGATCGCGGCTTCGATCGTGGTCTTCGTCTCGGTCTTCCTGACCTTCATGCCGATCAATTTCCTTCATCCGGTCCGTGTCCAGCGGTTGCGATCGCTCAATCTTGCCGTCTTTGCCGTCTGGTCGGTGCTCGGCATCTACGCGCTGCTGCTGCATTTCGACACGCCCGGATGGGTCGTCGCCGGCGTTGTCGGCACCGGCCTTTATCTCTACGTCATTGGCTTTATCTTGCAGATATTTCCCCGTCTCGGGCGGGGTTGAGGAGGTTTCATGGCACAGGCCATTATGGTGCGCGCGCTTGGCGGGCCGGATGTTCTGAAAATCGAGGGGATCACGCTGACGCCGCCCCGCCCGGGCGAAGTCCAGATTCGCCAGGTCGCCGTCGGCGTGAACTTCATCGACGTCTATTTTCGCACCGGCCTCTATAAATCCACCGAGGGACTTCCCTTCATTCCGGGCAAGGAGGGCGCAGGCATCGTCACGGCAGTAGGCGATGGCGTCAGCACCTTCGCAGTCGGCGACCGTGTGGCCTATGCCTCCTCCGACGGTGCCTATAGCAGCGAGCGTAACATCGACGTTTCGCAGCTCGTCAGGGTACCTGATGATATCAGGCTGGAAACGGCAGCGGCGATGATGCTGAAAGGCATGACGGCTCAGTATCTGCTCAATCAGACTTTCAAGGTCGGTCCGGAAACCACCCTGCTGTTCCATGCAGCCGCAGGCGGTGTCGGCCTGATCGCCGGACAATGGGCGAAGGCGCTCGGCGCAACGGTGATCGGCACGGCCGGCTCACAGGAGAAGATCGACCTCGCGCTCGCCCATGGTTATGACCACGTCATCAACTACAGCACGGATAATTTCGTCGCCCAGGTCAAGGAGATCACCAACGGCAAGGGTGTCGATGTCGTTTATGATTCGGTCGGCCGCGATACGTTTCCGGCATCGCTCGACTGCATCAAGCCGCGTGGTCTCTGGGTCAGCTTCGGCAATTCCTCCGGGCCGGTCGAAGGCGTCAATATCGGCATCCTGGCGCAAAAGGGATCCTTGTTTGCAACGCGGCCGACCCTGTTCAGCTACGTCTCGACGCGGCCTGCTCTGGAGGCGTGTGCAAACTCCCTGTTTGATGTTGTGCAAAGCAACAAAGTGCGTATCAATATCAACCAGACCTATGCGCTTGCCGATGCAAGCAAGGCGCATACGGATCTCGAAGCAAGAAAAACGAGTGGAACAACGTTGCTGATTCCGTGAGAGAAGCCGAAAAAGGCAGACAGGGCAGCAAGATAAAGAAAATGAGGGCGGCGTGTCGGCTGACGCACAACCTGCCAATGGTCCATTGCTGGCTGTTGGCCAACTGACGAAACTGTTCGGCACATTCGCTGCCTGCAACGGCATCGATCTCGATATCAAACCGGGTGAAATTCACGCGCTTCTCGGCGAGAACGGCGCCGGCAAATCGACGCTCGTGAAGATGCTGTTCGGCGTTCTGGCGCCGACGAGCGGTGAGATCGTCTGGCAGGGAAAGCCCGTACGGATCACCAGTCCGAGTGCCGCGCGCAAACTCGGCATCGGGATGGTGTTCCAGCACTTCTCGCTGTTCGAGGCGCTGACGGTTGCGGAAAACATTGCGCTGTCAATGGCGCCTGGCATTTCGCTGAACCGCATTGCCGAGGAAGCCTCCGCGCTGTCGCACAGCTATGGACTGCCTCTCGATCCGAAGGCGCATGTCGCAGACCTCTCGGTCGGCGAGCGTCAGCGCATCGAGATCGTCCGCGCGCTTCTGCAGAATCCAAAGCTGATTATCCTCGACGAGCCGACCTCCGTTTTGACGCCGCAGGAGGCCGACCGGCTGTTCGAGACACTGAACAAACTCAAGGCCGAAGGTCGATCGGTCCTCTATATCAGCCATCGGCTGGAGGAGGTTCAGCGGATCTGCGACCGTGCAACGGTCTTGCGGCACGGCAAAGTCACCGGCGCCTGCGACCCGCGCCGGGAAACGGCCTCCTCGTTGGCGCGCATGATGGTCGGCAGCGATGTCGCGCATGTGAGCGCGGAGGGAACGAGCACGAAGGGCGCAGTGAAGCTGGAGGCGCGGCATCTGTCCGCTTCCGCTAGAACGCCGTTTGCCGTTTCGCTGAAGAACATCTGTCTCAAGGTTCATGCTGGCGAAGTCTTGGCGATTGCCGGCGTTGCAGGCAATGGTCAGGGCGAATTGTTCGATGCGCTGTCCGGCGAATATCCGGCTGGCAGCGATGACGTCGTGCGCATCGCGGATAAACCTGTCGGAACACGCGGTATCAGTGCCCGCCGGCTGATGGGCGCCGGCTTCGTGCCGGAAGAGCGCCATGGCCATGCGGCGGTCTCGGCTCTTTCGCTGTCCGACAATCTCGTGCTCGCGCGCAGCCAATCCGATCGTCGGGCCTTCCTCGGCGGTGGCGTGCTTGGCCTCATCCGTCAAAATGCGGTGAAAGCGGCAACCAGGCGCATCTCGGAAGCCATGGACGTGCGCAAGAGCGGCGAGAATCCGCCTGCCGGCTCGCTGTCCGGCGGCAATTTGCAGAAATTCATCGTTGGCCGCGAACTCGACCGCCAGCCGACGGTGCTGGTTGTCAACCAGCCGACCTGGGGTGTCGACGCGGGCGCAGCCAGCCGCATTCGCCAGGCGCTTGTCGATCTCGCCAAATCCGGCTCGGCCGTACTCGTCATCAGCCAGGATCTGGACGAGATTTTCGAAGTTGCGACCGAGATCGCCGTGATCAGCGAAGGCAGGCTTTCGGATATCTATCCCGCGTCCGAGCTCTCGCGTGAAAAGATCGGATTGCTGATGGGTGGTATGTACGGCAAGACCGAGACCGCGGAGACGGCACATGCGCATTGAACTGGAAAGACGGCCGAACGTCTCCAAACTATTTTCGATCCTGTCGCCTGCTATTGCGCTTGTCTTGACCATGATCTTCGGCGGCATCATGTTCCTGCTGCTCGGCAAGAACCCGGTGACCGCGCTCTACAGTTTCTTCATCGAACCGCTGATGGAAGTGTGGTCTCTGCATGAACTGGCAATCAAGGCGGCCCCCCTGATTTTGATCGGCGTCGGCCTTTCCGTCTGCTACCGGTCGAACAACTGGAATATCGGTGCAGAAGGGCAGTTCATCATTGGCGCGATTGCCGGCTCGATCCTGCCGGTGGTCTTCAATGAATGGCATTCGCCGCTGGTGCTGCCACTCATGCTGTTGCTCGGAATGCTGGGCGGCGCGCTGTTCGCCGGCATTCCTGCATTCCTCAAGGCGCATCTCAACACCAACGAAATCCTGACCAGCCTGATGCTTGTTTATGTCGCGCAGCTGTTTCTGGACTGGCTGGTGCGCGGCCCCTGGCGCAATCCGGGTGGCATGAATTTTCCAGAGACGCGGACCTTCGATCCGGTTGCCGTCCTGCCTGAGATGATCGCCTCCGGACGAACGCATTGGGGCTTCGGCTTCGCCATCCTCGCGGCCATCGCCATCTGGTTCATGATGCGCTACACGCTGAAGGGGTTCGAGATCACCGTGCTCGGCCAGTCCGAGCGGGCAGGGCGCTTCGCCGGTTTTTCCTCGCGCAAGATGATCTGGTTTTCGATGCTGCTCTCCGGCGCGCTCGCCGGCCTTGCGGGAATTTCGGAAGTCAGCGGTGCGATCCAACAGTTGCGCCCCGTCATTTCGCCCGGTTACGGATTCACCGCCATCATCGTCGCCTTCCTCGGACGGCTCAATCCTTTGGGGATCGTCGTGGCCGGTCTTGTGCTGGCACTCACCTATCTCGGCGGCGAGGCAGCGCAATTGTCGCTTGGTGTCTCCGACAAGGTGACCCGCGTCTTCCAGGGCTTGCTGCTCTTCTTCGTGCTCTCCTGCGACACGCTCATTCACTACAAGATCAAGCTCGTATGGTCGAAGCTGACGGCCGCCGCGACGGACGGAGCGCGTTGATGGGAATTTTCGAAGCCATCCTCCTAACAGTCATTACCGCTGCAACGCCGCTGGTTTTGGCGGCCGTCGGGGAGCTCGTCACGGAACGTTCCGGCGTGCTCAATCTTGGCGTCGAGGGCATGATGATCATGGGGGCCGCCTGCGCCTTCATCGCCACGCAGATGACGGGATCGCCTTATGTCGGCATTCTCGCCGGCATTGCTTCGGGCGCCTTGTTCTCCCTGCTGTTCGGTTTCCTTACTTTGACGCTGGTGGCAAATCAGGTTGCGACGGGACTGGCGTTGACCATCCTCGGTCTCGGCGTATCCGGCATGATCGGTGAGGCCTATGTCGGCCAGTCCGGTATCAAGCTGCCGCAGATCGTCTTTCCGGTTCTGTCGGATATCCCGTTTCTCGGTGCCCTGCTGTTCAAGCAGGATCTGATCTTCTACCTCTCGATCGCTGTCGTCGCCGGCGTCCACTGGTTCCTGTTCAGGAGCCGCGCCGGACTGAAGCTGCGCTCCGTCGGCGATAGCCACGCCTCGGCCCATGCGCTTGGCATCAACGTCATCCGCATGCGCTATCTCGCCGTCATGTTCGGCGGCGCCTGCGCCGGGCTCGCCGGCGCGCAGTTGTCGCTGGTCTACACGCCGCAATGGGTGGAAAACATGTCGGCCGGGCGCGGCTGGATCGCGCTGGCGCTGGTTGTCTTTGCCTCATGGCGACCGTGGCGGGTGGTTGCCGGCGGCTATCTGTTTGGTGCGGTTTCGATCAGCCAGTTGCACGCCCAGGCGTTCGGCATCGGGATTCCCTCGCAGTTTCTTTCTGCTCTTCCCTATCTGGCGACGATTGTCGTACTAATTCTCATCTCGCACAATCGGCGCACGACGCTGATCAACACGCCGGCATCGCTCGGTAAACCGTTTGTGCCGGACAGGTAAACAAGAACAACAACCAAATTCCAAAAACCTACAGGGGTCACAATGAAAAAAATTCTCTTCGCACTCGCAACCACGGCCGCCGTGATCGGCTTTTCCGCCGCGGCAAGCGCACAGGAAAAAGCCAAGGTCTGCTTCGTCTATGTCGGTTCGAAGACGGACGGTGGCTGGACGCAGGCCCATGACCTCGGCCGTCAGGAACTCGAAAAGGCGCTCGGCGACAAGGTCGAGACGCAGTTCCTCGAAAACGTTCCGGAAGGTCCGGATGCCGAACGCGCCATCGAGCGTCTGGCCCGCTCCGGCTGCGGCCTGATCTTCACGACGTCTTTCGGCTTCATGGATGCGACGGTCAAGATCGCCGCGAAATTCCCGGACGTGAAGTTCGAGCATGCCACCGGCTACAAGACGGCTCCGAATCTTGCGACCTACAACAGCCGCTTCTATGAAGGCCGCTATATCCAGGGCCAGATCGCTGCGAAGATCTCGCAGAAGGGCGTTGCCGGTTACATTGCTTCCTTCCCGATTCCGGAAGTGGTGATGGGCATCAACTCCTTCGTCACCGGCGCTCGCACCATCAACCCTGACTTCAAGATCAAGGTCGTCTGGGCAAACACCTGGTTTGACCCCGGCAAGGAAGCCGACGCTGCCAAGGCACTGATTGACCAGGGTGTCGATGTGCTGACCCAGCACACCGACACGACGGCGCCGATGCAGGTTGCTGCCGAGCGTGGCATCAAGGCCTTCGGTCAGGCCTCCGACATGATCAAGGCAGGCCCGGAAACGCAGCTGACCGCGATCGTCGATACCTGGGGCGCCTATTACATCAAGCGCACACAGGCCTTCATCGACGGCAAGTGGGAGACCACGTCGAGCTGGGACGGCCTGAAGGACGGCATCCTGACGATGGCGCCTTACACCAACATGCCGGATGATGTGAAGGCGATGGCTGAGGCGACCGAAGCCAAGATCAAGTCCGGTGAGCTTAAGCCCTTCACTGGCCCGCTGAAAAAGCAAGACGGTTCCGAGTGGCTGAAGGTCGGCGAATCGTCCGATGACGGCACGCTGCTCGGCATGAACTTCTACGTCGAAGGTGTTGACGACAAGCTGCCGCAGTAAATTCGGCATCATTTCGTGTGCAATCAGGGAGGGTGGCCGCAAGGCTGCCCTCTTTCGATTCTGGCCGGGAAAATTTCGCAAACCGCGCAAAATCGGGTTTACATAAGTCATATAGTATGATTTTTTATCCTCGCTGCTGAGGAGCAGCTTTCTTTGGGAGGACATCATGAAAATCAAGACTGCACTTAGCTGTGCCACGATTCTGGCTGCCTGCATGTTTGGTTCGGCCTCTGCTGCCGATCTGACGATCGGTTTTTCGCAGATCGGCTCGGAATCCGGCTGGCGTGCCGCTGAAACCACGCTGACGAAACAGCAGGCAGAAAAGCGGGGCATCGACCTGAAATTCGCCGACGCACAGCAGAAGCAGGAAAACCAGATCAAGGCACTGCGTTCCTTCATCGCACAGGGCGTCAATGCCATCCTGATCGCCCCGGTTGTGGCGACCGGTTGGGATGAAGTGTTGACGGAAGCCAAGGACGCGGAAATTCCGGTGATCCTGCTCGACCGCACGGTCGATTCATCCGATGATCTTTACCTGACGGCAGTCACGTCCGATCTCGTTCACGAAGGCAATGTCGCCGGCAAGTGGCTGGTCGATACCGTCGCGGGAAAGCCGTGCAATGTCGTCGAGCTTCAGGGCACGACCGGTTCATCCCCGGCGATCGACCGCAAGAAGGGCTTCGAGGAAGCACTGAAGGGCCACGATAATCTGAAGATCGTTCGCAGCCAGACCGGTGACTTCACCCGCACCAAGGGCAAGGAAGTCATGGAAAGCTTCCTGAAGGCGGAAGACGGCGGCAAGAACATCTGCGCGCTCTACGCTCACAATGACGACATGGCCGTCGGCGCGATCCAGGCGATCAAGGAAGCCGGCCTGAAGCCGGGCACGGACATCCTCGTCGTTTCGATCGACGCCGTTCCGGATATCTTCCAGGCCATGGCCGCGGGCGAAGCGAATGCCACCGTCGAACTGACCCCGAACATGGCGGGCCCGGCACTCGACGCGCTCGACGCCTTCCTGAAGGATGGTACCAAGCCGGCGAAGTGGATCCAGACGGAATCGAAGCTCTACACCCAGGCCGACGATCCCCAGAAGGTCTACGAGGAGAAGAAGGGCCTCGGCTATTAATTAGCCGCCGGCCGTCGCAAGACCGTGATGCTTCCTGTCTCACCGACAGGAAGCATTGGCCGAAAAGCGGTGCTGGTCAAATCGTCGTCAATGCCGTCAAATCTCGGCAGATGGGCGCTTGGCATTGGATGTCCACGACACTGGGCGGTGGCGCCATTTGCTGCAATCCGTAAGTTACGGGTAACCTACGTTTTTTAGGACGCTGGTTTTTATGCATAACAATAGCAACGATATTCTCACCGCCGTCGGGATCGTGAAAACCTTTCCGGGTGCCGTCGCGCTCGACAAAGTCGATTTCTCGCTCCGTCGCGGTGAAGTACACGCGCTTCTCGGCGAGAACGGCGCAGGCAAATCCACACTGATCAAATGCATGACCGGCGCCTACCGCCGCGATGCCGGGACGTTGACACTCGACGGCACAGAGATCGATCCGCACGACACGCTCGACGCACAGAAGCTCGGCATTGGCACCGTCTACCAGGAAGTCAATCTGCTCGGAAATCTGAGCGTCGCCGAAAATCTCTTTCTCGGTCGCCAACCGCGCCGCTTCGGTCTCGTCAACACGGGCGAAATGAAGAATCGCGCCAAGGCGCTGCTTGCACAGTATGGCATAGACATCAACGTCTCCGCAGCGCTTGAAAGCTATTCGGTCGCGATCCAGCAGGTCGTGGCGATCGCACGGGCTGTCGATCTTTCTGGCAAGGTGTTGATCCTCGACGAGCCGACCGCCAGTCTCGACGCGCAGGAGGTGGAGTTGCTCTTTCGCATCGTCCGCGGCCTGAAGGCGAGGGGCCTCGGCATCGTCTTCATCACCCATTTCCTCGAACAGGTTTACGATCTCTCGGACCGCATAACCGTGTTGCGCAATGGCCAGCTGGTCGGCACACGCGAGACCGCGTCTTTGCCGCGTCGGGAGCTTGTGACGATGATGCTGGGCCATGAGCTTCAGTCCGCGGAAAAGGCGGTAGCGGCAGCCGAAACATCGAGCGGGCCGGTTCAGTTTCGTTTTTCCAGCTATGGCAAGGCAGGCACAATCAAGCCTTTCAATCTCGAGGTTCGCAAAGGCGAGGTCGTTGGTATTGCCGGTCTGCTCGGCTCGGGGCGCACCGAAACCGCGGAGTTGCTGTTCGGCGTTCACAAAGCCGACTGTGGTACGGCGGAAATCGGCGGCAAGCCGGTCAATCTCACGTCGCCGCGGGCCGCGATCGCCCAGCGTTTTGGCTTCTGCCCCGAGGATCGCAAAGTAGATGGCATTATCGGCGAACTATCCGTGCGCGAAAACATCGCCCTGGCTTTGCAGGCGCGGCGCGGCTGGGCGCGTCCACTGTCTGCAGCTGAACAGAACGCCCTTGCAGACCGCTACATCAAGGCGCTCGATATCCGCACCAGCGACCGCGAGAAGCCGATCAGGCTTCTGTCCGGCGGCAACCAGCAGAAGGCCATCCTGGCGCGCTGGCTGGCGACGAACCCGGAATTTCTCATTCTCGACGAACCGACGCGCGGCATCGATGTCGGCGCCCATGCCGAGATCATTCGGCTGATTGGCGAACTCTGCGGCCAAGGCATGTCGCTGATCGTCATTTCGTCGGAGCTCGAGGAGCTCGTGGCTTACAGCTCGCGCGTCATCGTGCTCAGGGACCGCGCCCATGTGGCGGAACTGACCGGCAGCGAGATCACCACGGAACATATCGTCAATGCCATCGCCGCCGCGCCCGGCGCGGGAGAACATATATGATTGAAAGTGCAACACGTCTCAGCCAGCGGCTGCTCCCTCAACTCATAGCGTTGACGGTTATCCTTGTGCTGATCTGGCTCGTCTTTCCGGGTTTCTTTTCGATGGAGATCCAGAACGGCCGGCTCTACGGCAGCCTGATCGACATTCTCAATCGCGGCGCGCCCGTCGCCCTTCTTGCGGTCGGCATGACGGTTGTCATCGCCACCAAGGGTATCGACCTGTCGGTCGGCGCCGTCATGGCCATCTGCGGCGCCGTTGCCGCCGCCTCCAGCGTGCGGGGGGATCCGCTGATCGTCACGCTGTTGCTGGCGATTGGCACAGGCCTCATTTGCGGCGTCTGGAATGGCTTTCTTGTGTCCATCCTCAATATCCAGCCCATCATCGCCACGCTGGTCCTGATGGTCGCAGGACGCGGCATCGCGCAACTGGTGACCGAGGGCGCAATCCTGACCTTCAATGATCCCGGTCTGATCTTCATCGGGAGCGGCGCTTTCGCGGGCCTGCCAATGCCTGTTGTCATATGGCTGGTATTCGGCATCGCGGTTGCGCTTCTGGTGCGGCGAACAGCGCTCGGCATGCTGATCGAGGCCGTTGGGATCAACCGCCGCGCCAGCACGCTTTCGGGCATTCAGACGCCGCTGCTGCTGATGGCGGCCTATATGCTTTCCGGCCTTTGCGCAGCCATCGCCGGCCTGATCGTCACCGCCGACATCAAGGGCGCGGACGCCAACAATGCCGGCTTGTGGCTGGAACTGGATGCCATCCTTGCGGTCGTCGTCGGGGGCACCTCGCTGCTCGGCGGCCGTTTCAGCATCATCGCTTCCCTGGCAGGCGCGATGATCATTCAGGCTGTGAACACCGGTATCCTTCTGTCCGGCTTCCCGCCGGAATTCAACCTGATCATCAAGGCCGCCATCATCGTCATCATCCTCGTCATCCAGTCGCCGCGCGTGCAGGCCGGAGTGACCTTTCTCAGCCGAAAATCCATCCGATGAACCAGAAATACCTTCCGCTGATTGCGACCATCATCATCTTCATCGTTTCCTATGCCGCCTGCGCGGTGCAGTATCCGAACATCCTGTCCACGCGCGTGATCGGCAATCTTCTGACCGACAACGCCTTTCTTGGCATCGCCGCCGTCGGCATGACCTTCGTTATCCTGTCTGGCGGCATCGACCTGTCGATCGGCTCGGTCATTGCCTTCACCGGCATTTTCCTCGCCGTCATGCTGGAGAGCACCAGCATCCACCCACTCGCAGCCTTCGTTCTGGTCCTTGTCATCACCACGATGTTTGGCGCGATCATGGGCGCGATCATCCACTATCTGGAAATGCCGGCCTTCATCGTCACGCTCGCCGGCATGTTTCTGGCGCGCGGCATGGCCTTCGTGCTGTCGATCGATTCCATCCCGATCAAGCATCCGTTCTACGGCACGATGAAGAGCTTCTACTACAAACTGCCGGGCGGCGGCCGGATTACGTTGATCGGCGGATTGATGCTTCTGGTCTTTGCGATCGGCATACTGCTTGCCCAGCGGACGCGCTTCGGCACCAACGTTTACGCGCTCGGCGGTGGCGCGCAAACCTCGGCGCTGATGGGCGTTCCGGTCGGGCGCACGACGATTCTGATCTATGGCCTGTCCGGCTTTCTCGCCGGGCTTTCGGGAATCGTTTATTCCCTATACACATCAGCAGGTTATTCGCTCGCAACCGTTGGTGTCGAGTTGGACGCGATTGCTGCGGTGGTAATCGGTGGAACGCTTCTGACAGGGGGCGCCGGGTTTGTTGGAGGAACACTCGTCGGCGTTTTGATCCAGGGACTGATCCAGACCTACATCACCTTCGATGGCTCGCTGTCGAGTTGGTGGACGAAAATTCTGATCGGTGCTTTGCTGTTTGCATTCATTCTGATGCAAAAGGGGATACTGTTATTGTCGCGCCAGAACAAAAGGTATTCCTGAGGAGGGAGACACTTGCGTAAGGGGCTGCTCGAAACCGTCATTACCGGTGCCAACACGCGCACAAGCCACGCGCAGGTGGTGGACGAACTGGGCAAAGCCATTGTCTCGGGAGAGTTTCCCGTTGGCTCCATCCTGCCGGGAGATCCGGAGCTCGCGATGCGGTTCAAGGTTTCCCGCACTGTTTTGCGCGAAGCGATGAAGACCTTGGCAGCAAAGGGCCTGATTGTCCCGCGCGCCCGAATCGGCACACGGGTCACCGCCAAGAACCAGTGGAACCTGTTCGACAGCGATGTGCTGACCTGGCATTTCCACGGCGGCGTCGACGAAGATTTCCTCTATCACCTCAGCGAAATCCGGTTGGCGTTCGAGCCGCATGCGGCAGCCCTTGCGGCGGTCAACGCAACGGAAGCGGAGATCAGCGGCATGATGCGGCTGGCTGTGGCCATGGGTGACCCCGAGCACACGGCCGAGACGCTGGCGATGGCCGATCTGCGCTTTCATCTCGCCGTGGTCGAGGCTTCCGGCAACCCGTTCATGCGCACCGTCGGTAGTCTGATCGAGGCCGCACTCGTCGGCATCTTCAAGTTGAGTTCGCCCGCATCTGGCCGGGATCAGATCGATGATGTTGCGCGCACTCATATCCGCATCGTCGAGCAGATAAGCCGGCGCGACGAGGCCGGCGCCCGCGCCGCCATGGAGAATGTCATCCGCGTCGGGCGGGACCGCGTTCGCGTGGCACTACGGGAACTTGCTGAAGCGAAACCTCTCAGCCGATAAGACTGGCGTCCGGCGGCAAAACCCAGAGGTGTTCGTTCCGGCATTTGGAGCCCTTCGGCAAAAGAACGGCAATTCCACCGTTGCCGCCTTGCTGCCATTGCATCTTCCGCCTATTTGATAGGGCTACAGCTTGCGGCCGCATATCCGGCGCGCAGATCTCCATCAACGGTGTCCGAGGGTTATGTTCGAACTGATTGTCATTTTCGTGCTCTTATTGATCAATGCGTTTTTCGCGCTTTCGGAAATGGCAATTGTATCTGCAAGCCGGCCTCTGCTGCGGCAGATGGCAAAACAGGGCAACAGCCGCGCCGAACTGGCGCTGCGGCTTGCCGAAGATCCCGGCAAATTCCTCTCGACCGTCCAGGTCGGCATCACGCTGGTCGGCACGCTGGCCGGTACCTATGGCGGTGCCACCATCGCCGAAAAAATTGCGCCGGCGCTCAACGCCGTCAGCTGGATCAATCCCTATGGCAGCACGGTCGCGGTCGCAGTCGTCGTGACGCTCATCACCTACATGTCGGTGGTGATCGGGGAACTTATCCCGAAGCAACTGGCCCTGAGGAACTCGGAAGGCGTGGCGATGTTCGTCGCCGGACCGATGTTGTTCCTCTCTCGCCTGGCGGCACCCGTCGTCTATCTGTTCGAGACCTCGGCAGCGCTTTTCATAAGGATGTTCGGCGTATCGATCGACAGCGATCACGTGACGGAAGAAGAGGTGCAGGCGATAATGGCCGAGGGCGTCGAAAGCGGTGCGATCGAGAAATCGGAACATGAGATGCTTAGGCGGATCATTCGGCTCGGCGACCGCAACGTCAAATCGATCATGACGCATCGCACCGAAGTGAGCTTTATCGAAGTCACCGATTCTCTCGAAACGATCCGCGCCAAGATCGAACAATCCTCGCATTCTCGCTATCCGGTCATCGACGCCAATGATGAAGTGTTGGGCGCGGTCCTCGTCAAGGAGGTGCTGAACGCGCCGGGCAGGGGCTTCAATATTCGCAACTTCATCAAGGATATTCACACCTTGCCGGAAACGGCCTCCTGCTTGAAAGCGCTCGAGGCCTTCAAGTCGTCGCATATCAACATGGCGATGATCGTCGACGAATATGGCAGTATCGAAGGGATCATCACCACGGCTGATATTCTTGAGGCGATCGTCGGCGTGCTGCCGTCCAACTACGACGACATCGAGCATGCGTTGATTCGGCTTCGCGACGACGGTTCCTATCTGGTTGATGGACGCACTCCGATCGATGAAATCCATCTGACGATTGGCATCGATGAAATCGATTCGGACGGAAACTACGAAACGATCTCCGGTTTCCTCGTACAGCAGTTGCGCAAGAACCCGGAAGAGGGCGATGTCACGGAAGCCTTCGGATACCGTTTCGAGGTCATCGACATGGACGGGCGCCGCATCGACAAGATCCTGGTCTCGCGCGCCGCGCATTGAAGTGTCCTTGAAAAGCAAAAAGGCCGGGACTAACCCGACCTTTCCTCAATTCGCTTGCGTATGACCTGCTAGTCCATCCGTAGTCAGATCAACTGGACGAATTATTCGACTGCTTTGGTTAATAAAAGATTGCCGTGTCGATCTCGTGACGGATTTTTAGTTTTCCTGGATCGAAACGCCACCTTTGCCGATCTTCAATTCGATGCCGGCCGGCTGGGTTTCCTTATCATAAACATAAATCCCGAGGACCACGGCGAGGACGGCGAGACCCCCGATGATCATGTAGAGCGCATTGCGACTCACGGCGGTTCCTTCCCTGCGCGACCGTCATTTACTTGACAGTAGATAGGCGCACGCGGGCGTTCGGGAAGGGCGGAAAGTCGAGGAAGAAGCCGTTAGCGAGCCGGTTGCCGCAGGATCATGACATCGCAGATGGTGCCGGCTTCCGCTTCCGGCGCAAAAGGCGCCCGGATGATCAGGCAATCGGACTGGGCAAAGACCTGCATCATCGAGGAATCCTGACGCGAGAACGTCTCTGCCTGAAGTGTTCCGTCGCTGTCGCGCGACAGCCGCGCGCGAACATAGTCCTGGCGCTTGTCGTTGGCGGCAAGCGCGGTCACGGTCCTTGCCTTGCCGCCGCGGTCGCGCGCGGGCAGGGAGCCGAGATGGCGCAGCAGCGGTTCGAGGAACAAAAGGGCACAGACAAGACTCGACACCGGGTTTCCGGGCAGCCCGAGCACGGTCATGCCATCGAGGGTTCCGACCATCAGTGGCTTACCGGGGCGCATGGCGATCTGCCAGAAATCGAGCGTCATACCGCTTGCGACCAGCGTCGATTGGACGAGATCGTGATCTCCGACCGAAGCCCCCCCCAAAGTCACCAGCACATCGGCGCGCTTGGCGCGTGCTTCGGCGACGGCCGCCGCGATGGCGGCCCTGTCGTCGCGAACAATCCCGAGATCGATGACCTCGGCACCGTTGTCGCGCGCGATCGCTGCTACGCCGTATGTGTTCGACGCAATGATCTTGTCGGGGCCTGGAATGCTTCCGGGCGGCAGGAGTTCGTCGCCGGTTGCAAGGATCGCCACCTTTGGGCGAGCGAAAACCGGAAGCTCCGGATGGTTCATGCCCGCGGCGACGGTCAGCCGCCCCGCATCCAGCAGTTCGCCCTTCCGCAGCACGACGTCATCGGCACGAAAATCCTGACCCTTCGGGCGGATATGGCGGCCCTTTGCGGGAGCGAAGATGGTGCGGATGCGCTTGTCCGCGGTAATTTCAGCATCTTCCTGGATCAGCACAGTATCGGCGCCGGACGGAACGGGAGCGCCGGTGAAGATACGCACGACCTCGCCGGGGCCGATATGGCCTGTAAAGCCACGCCCGGCCGCCGATTGGCCGATGACGGTCAGCTCAGCGCCAATGGTTGCGAAGTCCTCTTGACGCCCGGCATAACCATCCATGGCAGAATTGTCGAAGGCCGGATGCGTCAGCCGTGCGGCGACATCCTCGGCCAGCACGCGCCCCGCGGCAGCGTGCAGCCCGATCATTTCAGAACGCCGTATCGGCGCTGCTCCACGGAGCAACCTGCCCAGGGCATCCGAAACAGGCAGCAAAGCCATCAGCCCTCCTTGCGGACAAAATCGCCCGAGCGCCCGCCGGACTTGCGAACAAGCCGGATGCCACCGATCTCCATCTCGCGATCGGCTGCCTTGGCCATGTCGTAGATCGTCAGACAGGCGACGCTTGCGGCAGTCAGCGCTTCCATTTCGACCCCGGTGCGGCCAGTGAGCTTGGCCATCGCCTCGATCCGCAGGCCGGGCAGGGCCTCGTCCGGCGTAATCTCCACAGAGACCTTGGAGAGCATGAGCGGATGGCAAAGCGGAATGAGATTGGCCGTCTGCTTGGCCGCCATGATGCCGGCAAGACGTGCGGTGGCGATCACGTCGCCCTTTTTGGCGTTACCCTTGAGAATGAGGTCGAGCGTTTCCGGCCGCATCCGGACATGCCCCTCGGCAACGGCGATGCGAACGGTCTCCTCCTTGTCGCCGACATCAACCATATCGGCCTCGCCGCCAGCACCGATATGGGTAAGGGAGGGCTTGGACATCACTCGGCGGCCAGGATGCCGGCGGAACCGGTGAGAAGCGCTCGCGTCGCCGTGGTCACATCGTCCTTGCGCATCAGGCTCTCGCCGACGAGGAAGGTGGAAATGCCGCTTTTTGCCAACCGGACGCAGTCCTCATGCGTGAAGATGCCGCTTTCGCCGACCAGCAGCCGATCGGCGGGAACCAGCGGCGCCAACTTCTCGGACAAGGCGATATCGACCTCGAAAGTCTTAAGGTTGCGATTGTTGATACCGACGAGCGGCGAGGCGAGCTTTAGCGCGCGCTCGAGTTCTTCCTCGTCATGGACCTCGACAAGCACGTCCATGCCCAGCGAAAACGCCTCGTCCTCCAGCCTTTGTGCATCGTTGTCGTTGAGCGATGCCATGATGAGCAGGATGCAGTCGGCACCCCACGCGCGGGCTTCATGAACCTGAAAGGTGTCGAACATGAAGTCCTTGCGCAGCGCTGGAAGCGAACAGGCGTTTCGCGCAGCCGTCAGGAACGCCGGCGCGCCTTGGAAGCTCGGACCGTCGGTCAGCACCGAAAGGCAGGCAGCGCCGCCAGCTTCATAGGCCTTCGCAAGAGCCGGCGGGTCGAAATCAGCACGAATGAGGCCCTTGGAGGGGCTTGCCTTCTTGATCTCGGCGATGAGTCCGAAGCCGCCTTGGGCTCGCTTCGCATCGAGAGCCTTGAAGAAACTGCGCGGCGCTTCCTGATCCGCGGCCAACGCCTTCAGGTCGGCAAGGCTAACGCTGGCCTTGGCTGCGGCGATTTCTTCGCGCTTGTAGATCTCGATCTTCTGCAGGATGTCGGCCATCGAGTTTCTCCTTACGCCGCGTTCGAGACGCGGATAAGCCGTTCCAGCGTTGCATTCGCAGCGCCGCTTGTCAGCGACTGACGGGCGAGATCCATGCCTTCGCTCAGGCTGGTCGCGCGTCCGGCAATCACCAGCGATGCGGCCGCATTGGCAAGCGAGATGTCACGGTAAGGCGTTGCATCGCCTTCGAGGACGCCCTTGAGCGCCACGGCATTATGTGCGCCGTCGCCGCCCTTGAGATCGGCAAGCAAAACCGTCTCGAGCCCGAAATCATCGGGCGTCAATTCGAAGGTGCGGATAGCGCCGTTCTCCAGCGCCGCGACCTGCGTCACGCCGGTTGTGGTGATTTCGTCCAGGCCCTCGCCATGCACGACCCAGACGCTTTTCGAACCGAGATCGCGCAGCACTTCGGCGACCGGAACAAGCCATTGCGGCGCAAAGACGCCGACAAGCTGCCGCGTAACGCCGGCCGGGTTCGACAGAGGCCCAAGCAGATTGAAGATCGTCCGCGTGCCGAGTTCGACGCGAGTCGGGCCGACATGGCGCATGGCCGAATGATGCTGTTGGGCGAACATGAAGCCGAGACCGGCTTCCGAGATGCAGCGCGAAATAGCCTCGGGGCCGATATCGAGCTTGACGCCGAGGCAGGACAGCGCGTCCGCCGTGCCGGACTTGGAACTCAGAGCGCGGTTGCCGTGCTTCGCCACTGGCACACCTGCGCCGGCAACGATCAGGGCCGCCAGCGTCGAGATATTGTAGGTCCCGGCACCGTCACCGCCGGTTCCAACGATATCGATCGCGTCTGCCGGTGCCTCTACGGTCAACATGCGTGCCCGCATGGCGCCAACCGCGCCGACGATCTCGTCCACCGTCTCGCCGCGCACGCGCAGCGCCATCAGGAAGCCGCCGATCTGCGAAGGCGTTGCTTCGCCCGACATGATGATCTCGAACGCGGCGCGCGCATCCTCGCGGTTCAGCGCCTCTCCCGCTGCGGCCTTGGCGACAAAAGGCTTCAAATCCGGCATGCAGGTATGTCCTTTGCTTTACCGCTGCTGCGACAGGGCGAGGTCTGCGAGCTGCTGATTGATCGTCACACCGTAGCCCTTCTGAAGCTCGCTGACCATCTGATCGAGAATATCGTCGCCGCTGGCCTGGGCGATGGCATTGATCTGCCGGTCGTCATTGTCGAGCGCGTCGCCGGGATTGCTGTCGTCCACTTCCGTGACCTTCAGCAGGATCTGACCCTCGCCACCGACGCCGGGAGCGTTGGCAGCCAGACCGTTTGCGCCACCGAAGGCGGCAGTGACTGCTGCCGGGCTGAGAGCCGCGTCTTCCGTGGAACGACGCAGTCCCGATTTGGTTTCGACGGCAATACCGAGCTCGGCGGCAATCGCTGCCAGCGTCTCGCCCTTCTCGACCCGGCCTTTCAGCTCGGCAGCCTTTGCCGCAAGCGCGTTGCGCTGCTGTTCCGCCGTCCAGTCGGCGACGACCTTTTCGCGAGCTTCATCGAGCGTCCGGTCGCGCGCCGGCGTGACCTCTTGGACGTCGAACCAGACATAACCGTCGCGGCCGAGATTGACCGGCAGGGTTTCCGCGCCGACCTCGGCCTTGAAGGCCTCTTCGAGCAAGGACTTCGCCTCGGGAATGCCGGCGATTTCCTCGCCTTCGGCATCGTTGCCGCGCGCGTCGACGGCGTTGAGGACGACCAGCTTGAGATTGGTCTGGTCGGCCGCTTCTTTCATCGACGCGCCGGAAACGCGAGCATCCTCGAACTTGTCATGGATCGCCATGATCTCGTTGCCGGCATTGGCAAGCGCCAACTCGTTGCGCAGCTCCTCCTTGACTTCGTCGAAGCTGCGAACGGTTTCCGGCTTGATGTTGGTGACGCGCAGGATAACCGGGCCGAAGGCGCCTTCGACGACGGGCGTGGTCTGGCCATCGGCCGTGACGGCGAACGCGGCATCGGCAAGCTTGGCGTCGGGCATGCGGTCGCGGCTAAAGTCGCCGAGCAGGACATCGCTGGCCGTCTTGCCAGCGGCCGTGACGAGTTCGTCAAAGCTTGTACCCAAAGCAAGCTTGCCTGCCGCAGCGTCAGCTTCCGTCCGTGACGGGAAGGAGAGCTGCTCGACGGTGCGCGTCGCCGGCGTCCGGAAGCTGTCCTTGCGCTTGTCGTATTCGGCGCGGATTTCCTCTTCGATCACAGAAGCAGGATCGGCGATGTCGGAGGGTTCCAGCTTCACATAGCTGATCTTGCGGAATTCCGGGGCGCGGTATTCTGCCTTGTGGCTTTCGTACCAGGGCTTCAACACGTCATCGGACGGGGCCTTGACCGGATCGATGTTGGCATTCGACAGCAGCAGGTAGTCGATCGTGCGTGTCTGGTTGCGGTATTGGCGCAGCGCGTCGCCCAGCACCTTCGGCGGGGTGTAGCCGTCCGACAGCGCTTCGACGATCTGCGAGCGGACGGCAACCTGGCTGCGATTGTTGATGTAGTCCTGTTCGCGCAGTCCGGCGTTACGCAGGACGCTCGAGAACGTCAGGCGGTCGAACTGGCCGTTGACGCCGCGAAATGCCGGGTCTTCGCTGATCAGCGTTGCCAGCCGGTCCTGTGACAAGCCGAGGTTCATATCATTGGAGAGCTGGTCGAGGGTCGCGCCCGCCACGAGCTGGGAATAGACCTGCGCTTCGACGCCGAAGGCCTTGGCCTGCTCGCGGCTCAGGCGGGTGCCGAACTGGCGGGAAAGCTGGGCGACCTGACGTTCGTAGGCGAGACGGAAATCGCTCGGCGACACTTTGACGTCGCCGACCGTCACCACCGCGTCGGAAGAGCCCGTAACGAGCGAAGTGGATACACCCCAGACACCGAAAGACACAACAAGAAGGGCCATAAGCCCTTTGACGACCCAGGTCTGGGCGCCTCTTCTCAGGAATTCAAGCATGGGACTGCATACCTCGTCGCAATTCAGGCCGCCGGACGGCAACCGGTTCCGTTCCTTAGAGCAATCCGATGCGGAATTGAAGGGTCGAAACACGCAAAAAATCGGGGAAACCGGGCGCCGGGCTGAGCGAATTGGAAGGAAGCCGGGGGGCTGCTCTGCGACGTCGCATCCATCGTCTCCCAGCCGATAGGCCGTCTGCCGTTGCGAGGCCTTTTCATGTCGGAATCATTAGCCGGCAATTGAAAAATATCTGTCACAATCCGCCATTGAACGCGTGATCACCTGCCTGAAACTGCTAATGTTCATCCACCAGTGTATGTCGACTCGCCTTGTCGCGACGCAGCTTGGTAGGAAGCCGGAGTGCCCGTATGGAATCTACCATTGTCATGATCAATCTGTTCGGTGCGGTGGCGCTGCTGCTCTTTGGCCTGTCCCAGGTCAAGGAGGGAGCGACACGCGCCTTCGGCATCAGACTGAGGACGGGGCTGGCGCAGGGCACAAACGGGCAGGCGCGTTCGTTTTTCGCAGGTTTCGCCGCGACGATTGTGCTGCAGAGCTCGACCGCGACAGCGCTGATGATTGCCTCTTTCGTGGAAAAAGGTCTGGTGCGGGCACGGATGGCACAAATCGTTCTGCTCGGCGCCAATGTCGGAACGGCGGTAACGGCCTGGATCGTCGCAACCGGCGTCGACTGGCTGTCCCCCTTGCTTATTCTGGCGGGCCTCATGCTTTACCGGGCCGGGCGGTCTAGCGCCAAGCAGGGAGCCGGCACGGCCCTTGTCGGTATCGGCCTGATGCTCCTGTCCCTGCATCTGCTTGGGTTGGCGACGGAGCCGATGCGGCAATCGCCGGCTCTCGCGGCGTTCCTTACCCTGCTCGACAGCGCCTGGCCGGTGGCTCTCATTTTCGCCGCTGTTCTCGCTTTCGTCTCGTCCTCCAGCCTCGCTGTGGTCGTCCTTATCCTCTCGCTCTCGGCTGCGGGCATTCTGTCGTCGGGTTTGACGATCGCGCTTGTGCTTGGCGCCAATCTCGGCGGCGCGATCCCACCCTTCGTCGCGACCCTGTCCGCCTCGGCATCGGCCCGTCGTGTGACGGGCGGCAATCTCGCCGTTCGCGCCATCGGCTGCCTCATAGCGTTGCCGCTGGCCGCGCCGGTGGCGGACTTCTTGCAGACGCTCTCTTTGTCTCCGGCAAAACTGCCGGTCGATATCCACCTGTTGTTCAACGTTGCGCTTGCCATTCTCGCCTGGCCATTCTCCTCGCTTTTGTCGGGCGTCATGCTTCGCCTCATTCCGGACGAGCCCAAAGCGGAGACGGGACCGCTCTACCTTGACGACGGCGCACTCACCACGCCGGTTATCGCGCTCTCCGGGGCGACCAGGGAGGTGTTGCGCGTCGGCGACCTGATCGAGACCATGTTGATCGCGACCATGAACGCCTTTGACCGCAATGACCTCGAAGAGCTCAGGGACGTTGGTAAGCTTGAGAAGCAGGTGGATATGCTGCAGCAGGAGGTCAAGCTCTACCTGTCCCGGCTTGGACGCGGCGGTTTGAATGATGAACACGGCCGACGGTCGATCGTGATCATCGACTATGCGATCAACCTTGAGCATATGGGCGATATCATCGAAAAAAGCCTGACCGAGCAGGTCAAGAAGAAGATCGACAACGGGCTGAAATTTTCAGATGAGGGCTATCAGGAGCTGGTGACGCTCTTCAATCTGACGATCGACAATCTGCGTATTGCCCAGACCATCTTCGTCACGCGGGATGCCGATCTCGCTCGCCATCTCATGGAGGTGAAGGTCGAAGTTCGCCACATGGAGAAACGGTCGTCGGAGCGTCATCTGGAGCGTCTGCGCGACGGCCGCGCGGATAGCCTGCAGACGAGTTCACTGCATCTCGATATCCTGCGCGACCTCAAGCGCATCAACGCGCATATCGTTTCCGTCGCCCATCCCATTCTCGACGAGGGCGGGCTTCTGATCGAGAGCCGGCTGCGGCTGCCGCGATAAAGGTCAAGGTCCAGCGGCGAGCCCGTTGCGCACGAAGGCGTCGAAACACGGTGTCAAAGTGATGCGGCGGTGACCAGCGGCAAGGGCCGGTTCGTAGAGTTTCAGCAGCTTCAGCCGCGCCATGGTCGGCGGGCAGGTCGGGTATAGGGCGAGATCGGCCGCGCTGACGGCTTCCCGCACGCGCTGATCCGGCGGCGGTACCGCGCGATAGGGGTCGGCGCCGATGGCGATGTATTTCGGGGCGTGGCGATCCATCAGCCAGGGAAAAGGATTGGTAAAATCGATCGTCATGATCGTCTCGAACCGGACCTTGTTGGCGGCCTCGTAGTCGCCGATCGCCGAAATGGCGCCATCGACCGTCTGAAGCCAGAGCGTCTGGAAATCCATGTCGCTGTGGAGCAGGAACGAGGGAAATTCGCCGGTGGAGGCCAGTGCTTCGTAGGTTGCACGATAGTCAACATAGTGCGTTCGCAGGCGTTCCGCCCGCAGGTTGAAGATGTCGCGAACACCGACGGCGCCCATGCCTTTCAGACTCCGATTTACAAGCGGCGCGGTGTTGACTGCGCCAATCCAGGCGCGCGCCGCTTTTTGGGCAACGGTGACCACCGGCGGCAGTGCGGCGCTGAAGGCGGCGACCGCGATCATTGCAAACGCGGCGGAGGAGCCTTTGCGCCGGTAGCTTTCCAGCAGAGTCGCGAGCAACAGCGGCCAGAGGAAAATGAAGGCCTGGCTGCCGGTATTTTGGCTTTCGAAGAGAAGGCCCGCGATGACGAAACTCGCCAGCCAGAAGAATGATTGGTCGGCGACAGCCCCGAGCGACGCAAACGCGGGCTTCGCTGCAAAATTCCGCATCTTCTCAAGGAACGTGGCAAACTCATTGAGCAGCAGAACGAAAGCAAGGATACAGCAGCTGAGGATCACCCCGAAATTGATCGACGCAGCCTGCAGCAGACGTGGCAACAGGCTGGCGTCGTTGATCAGGATCAGAGACAGGATGTCCGCGGCATAGGCGGAAACGATACCGGTGGCGAGTTCAAGAAGGCCGATCGTCGCGAAAAATACCGCTGCGGCCGCAAGTGCCGCGCGCAACGGGAAACGCCCGGCCAGAAATGCCATCAGGCAAAGGACAGTGCCCGCGGCGACGCCGGTCACCTTGGTGAAGAGGAGGGCGAGCATCGCAAGCGCGGTGACCGCTGCCAGTATTCGCCACCCGCGCACGAAGACCAAAGCCGCGGCAAGGACATAGAGCAGCTGACAAATCTGTCGATTATAGATCCCGAAGCCGTCCGAACCGGGGTAGGGATAGAATTCCCCCGTATTGAAGGGCAGCAGCGAAAAGAACAGGAAGGGGAGAAGCAAGGGGTAGCCGATGGCAGGCGATCGCTTCTGCACGTCCCAGACAACCAGAGCCATCAGCGGCGCAGTCACCGTCATCATCGACCAGCTGGACAAGAGAAGCGCATGGCCGTTGGGAAACAGGTAAAGCCATCCCGCAAAGAGATAGTAGCCGAGCCCGCCGACCGGGGCAAAGAAATCGACGGACGGAATCTGGCCGTCAAAGATGCGGTTTGCCGCGTCGAGATAGATATAGTGGTCCCAGTACATCGGGCCGATCGGCATGACCAGGGTTCCGATTACTGCCAGAGGCAGGCACGCAACGGCCAGTGCCAGGACGATCAGTGGCCGGCGGGCGATGATCGCGCCAAGTCTCGGTCGTCTGCCGGACGACACTGTGTCGGTGGAAGCCTGCATCGTCCGTATCATTCCCGGCTATTGGAGCTGTCAAACACGATCAGCTCCCGCTTATGACATGATCGCGTTTTATCCGGGTTAACGGTGGCCGCCGGCCCGGATTATGTTCCTTGCAATATCTTCCTGCTATGTAACGGGCAGAATCGTGCCGGCTGTGAAGCGGGAAGCCATGAAAGCGGGAGAATTTGGGATGACACGAACATGCCTGGCGGTGATTTTGGCAGCAGGCGAAAGCACCCGGATGAAATCGTCCATGTCCAAGGTGCTGCACCCGGTCGGCGGCCGGGCGATGATTGCGCATGTGGTCGAATCGCTTGTCAATGCAGGCATTTCGTCGGTCGCGCTGGTGGTTGGGCGGGACGCGGATTCGGTCACGTCGGCGGCGAAACGTGGCGACATCGAGATTTCGGCCTTCCTGCAAACCGAACGCCTTGGAACCGGGCACGCCGTTCTGGCGGCCAAGGAGGCGATCGCCAAGGGATATGACGACATTCTGGTCGTCTTCGGCGACACGCCGCTGATCACGGCCGCACCGCTGATGGCTGCCCGAAAGGCGCTGGCTGAGGGCAACGATGTCGTCGTCATCGGCTTCCAAACGGCCGACCCGACCGGATATGGCAGGTTGATCGTCGAAAACTGCGAGCTCCAGGCCATTCGTGAGCAGAAAGACGCGTCCGAAGAGGAAAAGCGCATCACTTATTGCAATGGCGGTCTGATGGCGATCAATGGCGAGAAGGCGTTGGACCTGCTCGGCAAGATCGGCAATGCCAACGTCAAGGGCGAATACTACCTCACCGACATCGTCGAGATCGTTCGCGCCGGCGGGGGCAAGGCCATTGCCGTGGAGGCGCCCGAAGCGGAACTGATGGGCTGCAACAACCGCGCCGAACTGGCATTGATCGAGGCGGTCTGGCAGAAGCGCCGCCGTCACGAATTGATGGTCTCAGGCGTTTCGATGATCGCTCCTGAAACTGTTTTCCTCGCCTTCGACACGCAGATCAGCCAGGACGTGATGATCGAACCGAACGTCGTCTTCGGCCCTGGCGTCACCGTCGAGAGCGGTGCCGTCATTCATGCTTTCTCCCATCTGGAAGGCGCCCATGTCAGCGCCGGCGCAACGGTTGGCCCCTATGCACGGCTACGTCCCGGCGCCAATCTTGGGCGCGATGCCAAGGTCGGCAATTTCTGCGAGGTGAAGAAGGCGGAGATCGGCGCCGGCGCCAAGGTCAACCACCTGACCTATATTGGCGACGCTTTCGTCGGCGAAAAGACCAACATCGGTGCGGGAACGATCACCTGCAACTATGATGGCGTCAACAAGCATATCACTCGTATTGGGGCGAACGCCTTTATCGGTTCGAATTCCTCTCTCGTTGCGCCGGTGTCGGTCGGCGACGGTGCGCTGGTTGCATCCGGCAGTGTGGTGACGGAGGATGTCCCGGCTGATGCGGTTGCTTTCGGACGCGCGCGTCAGGAGATCAAGCCGGGCCGGGCGAAAATCCTGCGCGAGCGGTATCAGGCCGAGAAGGCGGCCAGAAAGAAATGACAGGTCGCCGCGCCGCGGTTAAAACCTGAAATCGAAAGTGAGTTTCGCGCCGATTGCGCATTTCGCTAAATTCGATACCAAAGCGACATCTGAAAACGGACTTTGGCCGGCGCATATCTGGTAAGGCGCCCGTCTCACGAAAAAATTGCGGAGAAGAACAGATATGTGCGGCATCGTCGGTATCGTTGGAAATCAGCCTGTCTCCGAGCGCCTCGTCGATGCCCTGAAGCGGCTCGAATATCGCGGTTATGATTCCGCCGGGGTCGCGACGATCCATGACGGCGTTCTTGCCCGGCGCCGCGCCGAGGGCAAGCTGGTCAATCTCGAAACCAAGCTGCGTGCCGAACCGCTGGCCGGCAAGACCGGCATTGCGCACACGCGCTGGGCGACACACGGCGCGCCGACCGAAAATAACGCCCATCCGCATTTCACCGACGGCGTTGCTGTCGTCCACAACGGCATCATCGAGAATTTCTCGGAGTTGAAGGACGAGCTTGCCCATGGCGGCGCGACGTTCAGCACGCAGACCGACACCGAAGTCGTGGCGCAACTGCTCGCCAAGCTGATCCGCGACGGAATGAGCCAGAAGGATGCGATGCAGACCATGCTGCGCCGGGTCACCGGCGCCTATGCGCTTGCCGTCATCTTCCAGGATGCGCCGGACACGATCATGGCCGCCCGCAGCGGTCCACCGTTGGCTGTCGGTTTCGGCAAGGGGGAAATGTTCCTTGGCTCAGACGCGATTGCTCTCTCACCCTTCACCAATGAAATCACCTATCTTATCGACGGCGACTGGGCGGTCCTGACTGCCGATGGTGTCGAGATCCTCGACCATGACGGCAAGCAGGTCGCGCGCCCGCGTCAGGTCTCGGTTGCCGCGGCCTACATGGTCGACAAGGGCAACCACCGCCATTTCATGGAAAAGGAAATCTATGAGCAGCCGGAGGTGATTTCGCACGCGCTCGGCCAATACATCGACTTCATCGAGAACAAGGTGAACCCGATGACCTCGGCCATCGATTTCGCCAAGGTTCCAAGCCTTGCCATTTCCGCCTGCGGCACTGCCTATCTCGCCGGCCTTGTCGGCAAATACTGGTTCGAGCGCTACGCTCGCCTGCCGGTCGAAATCGATGTCGCCTCGGAGTTTCGCTACCGCGAAATTCCGCTGTCGCCGCAGTCCGCCGCTCTGTTCATCTCGCAGTCGGGCGAGACCGCCGACACGCTGGCGTCGTTGCGATACTGCAAGGAACATGGCCTGAAGATCGGCGCCGTCGTCAACGTCAAGGAATCGACGATTGCGCGGGAGTCCGATGCGGTCTTCCCGATCATGGCGGGTCCGGAAATCGGCGTTGCCTCGACCAAGGCCTTCACCTGCCAGCTCTCCGTGCTGGCGGCACTCGCCATCGGTGCTGGCCGGGCACGCGGAACCGTGTCGGAAGCCGAGGAAAAGGCTCTCGTCCGCAGCCTTGCCGAAATGCCGCGGATCATGGGCAAGGTCCTGAACAGCATTCAGCCGACGATGGAGAGCCTGTCGCGCGAGCTGTCGAAATGCAAGGACGTGCTCTATCTCGGCCGCGGCACAAGCTATCCGCTGGCCATGGAAGGCGCGCTGAAGCTCAAGGAAATCTCCTATATCCACGCCGAGGGCTACCCCGCCGGCGAATTGAAGCATGGCCCGATCGCCCTGATCGATGAAAACATGCCGGTCATCGTCATTGCGCCGCATGACCGGTTCTTCGAAAAGACAGTGTCGAACATGCAGGAGGTCGCGGCGCGCGGCGGCCGCATCATCTTCATCACCGACGAGAAAGGCGCTGCAGCCTCCAAGCTGGAGACGATGAGCACGATCATTCTCCCGAATGTCGATGAGATCATCGCTCCGATGATCTTCTCGCTGCCGATCCAGCTGCTCGCCTATCACACCGCCGTCTTCATGGGCACCGACGTCGATCAACCGCGCAACCTCGCCAAATCGGTCACCGTGGAATGATGCTGCGGCCCGAAAAACCGGGTGATGTAGGAGCGATCCATTCCCTGACGCGGGAAGCCTTCAAGGATCGTCCATACAGCGACGGCACGGAGCATTTTATCGTCGATCGCCTGCGCAACGCCGGCGTGCTCAGCCTTTCGCTCGTTGCCGAGGTTCAGGGGGAGGTGGTCGGCCATGTCGCCTTCTCGCCTGTAGAATTTTCGGACGGTTCGGCGGGATGGTTTGGGCTTGGTCCTGTGTCGGTTTTGCCGTCTCATCAGGGGCAGGGCATCGGCGGCGCCTTGATCCGCGGAGGGCTGGAATTGTTGAGGGAACGGGCCGCGGCGGGATGCGTCGTTGTGGGTAATCCCGAGCTTTATCGCAAGTTCGGATTTCAGAACGATCCCCGGATCACATTCGCTGATTGTGCGCCGCAATATTTTTTGACGCAGCCCTTGTCCTCGACTCCGGCCTCCGGCATGGTGACATATAATGCGGCATTTTACGGCGGCGTAGACGGATAGACGGAGCGGTATGACAGACAAACAGGCACGCGGATTTTTCGCGACGCGGTTGAGGAATTATTTCCTGACCGGGGTGATCATCTGTGCGCCGCTCGCCATTACCGTCTGGATCACATGGTCCTTCATCCTCTGGGCCGACAGCTGGGTGAAGCCCTATCTGCCGTTCGATTACAATCCGGACAATTTCCTGCCCTATCCGGTTCCCGGTTTCGGACTGCTGACGGCCTTGCTGCTGATCACGCTGGTCGGTTTCTTCACTGCCAACCTGATCGGTCGCAGCATCGTCGGCTTCGGCGAGTCGCTTCTGGTGCGGACACCGCTGGTGCGCTCGATCTACAAGGGCTTGAAGCAGATCTTCCAGACGGTCTTGCAGGATCAGTCGAACTCCTTCAAGAAGGCGGGCCTGATCGAATATCCGAGCCCCGGCCTTTGGTCTCTGGTCTTCATCGCGACGGATGCCAAGGGCGAAATCGCCGTCAAGTTCAAGGAGCGCGGTCTCGATATGGTCACCGTGTTCCTGCCGCCGACGCCGGTTCCGACGGCTGGATTCCTCATTTTCGTACCGCGTGAAAAGATCGTGCCCCTCGACATGAGCCCCGAAGATGCCGCCAAGCTGTTGCTTTCCGGAGGTCTGGTGGCGCCTGACTATCTGCCGAAGGCATTGCAGGTGCCGGGGGAGATGGTGCCAGCGGCGACCAAACGCGGCAAGTTCTTTAGCCGGCTCTGAGAAAGCGGATCGCCTCGTCGCGCCGATAGAGATAGAGCAGTGTCCGCAAGGCTGCGCCGCGTTCCGATGTCAGGTCCGGGTCGCGCTCAATGACATAGGCGGCATCCTTGCGGGCGATCTCGAGCAGATCGCCATGCGCCTCGAGGCTGGCAATACGAAAACCAGGCGTGCCGGATTGACGCGTGCCGAGCAATTCGCCTTCGCCCCGTAGTTTCAAATCTTCCTCAGCAATCAGAAAGCCGTCTTCGGTTTCCCGAAGGATCGACAGCCGCGCCCGGCCGTTTTCGCTCAAGGGTCCCTTGTAGAGAAGAATGCAGGTCGAGGCTTCGTCACCACGCCCGACGCGACCGCGCAACTGGTGCAGCTGCGCCAGCCCGAATCGCTCAGCATGCTCGATCACCATGATCGTCGCATCGGGCACATCGACCCCGACCTCGACGACGGTCGTTGCCACTAGAAGCCGGATTTCGCCGTTTTTGAAGGCGAGCATGACTGCGTCCTTGTCTGCGCCGTTCATGCGGCCGTGAACAAGGCCGACCTGGGAACCGAAATGGCTTTTCAATGTCTGAAACCGTTCGTCGACCGACATCAGGTCGGAGGCGTCCGACTCTTCCACCAGCGGGCAGATCCAATAGGCCTTCTTGCCCTCGGTGAGCGCCGTATGCAGCCGTGAGACAATTTCTCCTGTTCGCTCGGTCGACACGGTCACCGTCCGGATCGGCTTGCGGCCAGCCGGCTTCTCCGTGAGCTTGGAAACATCCATGTCGCCGAAGGCAGCGAGAACCAGCGTGCGCGGGATCGGCGTCGCGGTCATGACCAGCATATGCGGCGAAATCCCCTTGGCGGTCAGGCGCAGCCGCTGGTGGACACCGAAACGGTGCTGCTCGTCGACCACCGCGAGCAGCAGGTTTTTGTAAACGACCGTATCCTGGAACAATGCGTGCGTGCCGATGACGATCTGCGTTTCGCCGGAGGCGATGCGCTCCAGAATGGCGTCGCGCTCGCGGCCCTTGGTGCGGCCGGTCAGGACATCGATGGTAACGCCGGCCGGCGCGGCCATTTTCGAGAGCGAGGCGAAATGCTGCCGGGCAAGGATTTCCGTCGGCGCCATCAGCACGGCCTGGCCACCGGCCTCGACGGCCGCCAACATCGACATCAGCGCCACCGCCGTCTTTCCCGAGCCGACGTCGCCCTGCAGAAGACGCAGCATCCGCTCCGTTCCGGCCATGTCCTTCAAAACCTCGCCGATCGCAGTCGCCTGGCTGGCAGTCAGCGAAAAGGGCAGGGCGTCGCGCACCGGCTTGCTGAGTTTCCCGGTTGCATGCACCGGCGTGCCCGCGACCTTGCGCAATCTTTGGCGGACGAGCGACAGGGATAGCTGCCCGGCGAGAAACTCGTCATAGGCAAGCCGGCGGCGGGCGGGCGCTTGCGGGTCGATATCGGTTTCGTCGCGCGGTTCGTGAAGGGCAAGGAAACAGTCGCGGGCTGAGGCAAAGCTTTGCTTCTCCAGGAGAGCGTCATCGATCCACTCTGGAAAATCGGGGATACGGGGCAGGGCCGCTTCGATCGACTTGCGCAGGATACGGGCCGAAAGGCCTGCCGTCAGAGGGTAGATCGGCTCGACCAGCGGCAGGTTTTCCGCTTCCGCCGCCCGCACCATGTAATCTGGATGCACCATCGAGGGGCGGCCGTTGAACCAGTCCATCTTGCCGCTGACGGTTACGGTCTCGTCGACCGGCAGCGCCTTCTCCAGCCAGTTTCCCTTGACCCGGAAGAAGGTCAGAGCCAGTTCCCCGGTCTCGTCGTGCAGGAAGACGCGGTAGGGCTGGTTGGTTCTGGGGGGCGGCGGCTGGTGCCGGTCGACCCGGCCGGTGATCGTGACGATGGCGCCCTGCGGCGCCCGCGCGATACCCGGCTGATGTCGCCGGTCGATGAGCGAATGCGGCGCATGAAAGACGATGTCGATCACCCGGCAGTCATCGATGCTTTCGCGTCCCAGCAGCCGCGCATAAAGCTCGCCCGCTTTCGGGCCGATGCCGGGAAGCGAATTCAGGGGGGCGAACAGGGGGTCGAGAAGGGCCGGGCGCATGCGGGCCAGACTGAAACGAGGATTAGGTCTTTGGCAAGGCTGACAATCGTCTTTTCAGCGTTTATAGAGCCACTGCAACGCGCGCTCCCAACGACGCGGCGGCAGGAAGGACTTTCGATGACGGGCATCACACGCACGAGCGCCGATCTTGATCCGCGCCGCAGACGCATTCTTTTTCGTGCCTGGCATCGCGGCATCAGGGAAATGGACCTGGTGTTCGGGCAGTTCGCCGACAATGAACTCGCTGGTCTTGCGGACACGGACCTCGACGAACTCGAAACCATCATGGCCGAAGAGGACAACGATCTGGTCAAGTGGATCATCGGCGAAAGGCCGGTGCCGCAGCACTACCGAACCCCGTTGTTTGAACGCATTGCTTCCTACCGTCCGGATTTCGACAAGCTCCTTGCCGACCGGAATAAAGACGATCGATGATTGCCGGATTTGACCCCAATAGAGTTGCACGCGCGACCCGCGAATTGACCATCGGCCCGGTGCCCGCCGGCGTCGAGCCGCTGATCCTTGCCGACCTCGCGCGCGCCAATGGCCCCGTCGCCTACATTCTGTCAGATGGCCAGCGGATTGCCGACGTCGAGCAGATGCTCGGCTTTGCCGCACCGGACATTCCTGTGCTGACATTGCCCGGATGGGACTGCCTGCCCTATGACCGCGTCTCGCCCAGCGCCGATACCTCAGCCCGGCGCCTTGCGACGCTGAGCGGCCTGATCGCGCATGCAAAGAAGCCGCATCCGGCCATCGTGCTCGTCACCGTCAATGCGGCACTTCAGAAGATGGCGCCGCAGGAGGTCATCGAAAGCCTTGCCTTTTCGGCCCGTCCGGGCAACACCATTCGAATGGACGATGTCGCCGCGCGGCTTGGATGCAATGGCTTCGAGCGCGTTGCCACCGTTCGCGAAGTCGGCGAATATGCGGTGCGCGGCGGCATCCTCGATGTCTTCGTTCCCGGCAGCGCCGAACCGGTGCGCCTCGATTTTTTCGGCGACACGCTCGAATCGATCCGTTCTTTCGATCCCGCAAGCCAGCGCACCACCGGCCAGGCCCGCTCGCTCGATCTCAACCCGATGAGCGAAGTGTCGCTGACGCCCGAGACGATCAGCCATTTTCGAACCCAGTACCTGTCGATGTTCGGCGCGGCGACGCGGGATGATGCGCTCTATCAAGCGGTTTCCGAGGGCAGGCGCTATGCCGGCATGGAGCATTGGCTGCCTCTGTTCTACGACCGGCTCGATTCTGTATTCGATTATCTCGCCGGTTTCCGCATCGTCACTGACCATGTCGCGCGCGAAGCGGCGGCTGAGCGCTCCAAGCTGGTGCAGGACTATTACGAGGCGCGCCAGTCTTCTGCCACGCCGGGCAAGACCCAGATATCGCAGGGAACGCCCTACAAGCCTGTGCCTCCGGAACTGCTCTATCACAGCGCGGAAGCCTTCAACGCCGCGCTGGTCTCGTGCAACGCTGTGCGCCTTTCTCCGTTCAGCGAGCATGAGGGCGAAGCACGGCAGGTCATGACCGTCGATGCGCGGCTCGGCGTGCGCTGGGCAAAGAACGCGGCGGAAGGGACGAGTGATGCTGAGCGGGTCAACGTCTTCGATCAGGCGGTGAAATACATTTCCGACCGCCGCGCCAAGGGCGCCAAGGTCCTCATTTCGGCCTGGTCGGAAGGATCGCTCGATCGCCTGCTGCAGGTACTGGCCGAGCACGGGCTTGCAAACATCAAACCCGTCAAGGCGCTTTCGGAATTGAACGCGCTGAAAGCGGGGGAGGCGGCCTCCGGCGTTCTCAGCCTCGAGAGCGGGTTCGAGACCGGCGATCTCGTCATCATCGGCGAGCAGGATATTCTCGGCGACCGCATGGTGCGCCGCTCGAAGCGCCGCAAGCGCGGCGCGGATTTCATTGCTGAGGTCGCCGGTCTCGACGAAGGCAGCATCGTTGTCCACGCCGAGCACGGTATCGGCCGTTTCGTCGGCCTGCGGACGATCGAGGCGGCAGGCGCGCCACATGCCTGTCTGGAACTGGTCTACGCGGACGAGGCAAAGCTGTTCCTGCCGGTGGAGAACATCGACCTTCTGTCGCGCTACGGCTCGGAAGGCAGCGACGCGGTACTCGACAAGCTCGGCGGGGTCGCCTGGCAGGCGCGCAAGGCGAAGCTGAAGAAACGTCTGCTCGATATGGCCGGCGGCCTCATCCGCATCGCCGCCGAGCGGCTGACGCGGCATGCGCCGGTGCTCGCCACGCCGGACGGGCTGTACGACGAATTTGCAGCTCGCTTTCCCTATGACGAGACGGAAGACCAGCTGAATTCGATCGAGGCCGTGCGCGAGGATCTTGGAGCCGGCCGACCCATGGACCGGCTCGTCTGCGGCGACGTCGGTTTCGGTAAGACGGAAGTGGCTTTGCGCGCCGCCTTCGTTGCCGCGATGAACGGCGTTCAGGTGGCGGTGGTCGTGCCAACGACGTTGCTTGCCCGCCAGCACTTCAAGTCCTTCGTGGAGCGTTTCCGGGGCCTGCCCGTGCGCATCGCCCAGGCATCGCGCCTCGTCGGCTCTAAGGAACTGGCACTGACCAAGAAGGAAGTGGCCGAGGGCAAGACCGATATCGTCGTCGGCACCCACGCGCTGTTGGGCGCCTCGATCAACTTTGCCAATCTCGGCCTGCTGATCATCGACGAGGAACAGCATTTCGGCGTCAAGCACAAGGAGCGGCTGAAGGAGCTGAAATCCGATGTGCACGTGCTGACGCTGTCGGCAACGCCGATCCCGCGCACACTGCAGCTTGCCTTGACCGGCGTACGCGAGCTGTCGCTGATCACCACGCCGCCGGTCGACCGCATGGCGGTCCGCACCTTTATCTCGCCCTTCGATGCGCTGGTCATCCGCGAAACGCTGATGCGCGAGCATTATCGCGGCGGCCAGAGCTTTTACGTCTGCCCGCGTCTCACCGACCTCTCGGAAATCCATGATTTTCTGAAGTCAGACGTGCCGGAGCTGAAAGTCGCCATCGCCCATGGCCAGATGCCGGCGACGGAGCTCGAGGACATCATGAACGCCTTCTACGAGGGGCGTTACGATGTGCTGCTTTCGACCACGATCGTCGAATCCGGTCTCGACGTGCCGACGGCCAACACGCTGATCGTGCATCGCGCCGACATGTTCGGCCTGGCGCAGCTCTATCAGTTGAGAGGCCGCGTCGGCCGCTCCAAGGTGCGCGCTTTTGCCCTGTTTACGCTGCCCGTCAATCGGACGCTGACGGGCACGGCCGAGCGGCGCCTCAAGGTGTTGCAGTCGCTCGATACGCTGGGTGCCGGCTTCCAGTTGGCAAGCCACGACCTCGACATTCGCGGCGCCGGCAACCTGCTCGGTGACGAGCAGTCCGGCCATATCAAGGAGGTCGGCTTCGAACTCTATCAGCAGATGCTGGAGGAAGCTGTCGCCGAGCTGAAGGGTGACGAGGAGATCGCCGACACGGGCTGGTCGCCACAGATCTCGGTCGGAACGCCGGTGATGATCCCGGACGATTATGTGCCGGACCTGCATCTGCGTCTCGGTCTCTACCGTCGCCTTGGCGAAATCACCGAGCTTTCGGAGATCGACGCCTTCGGCGCGGAGCTGATCGACCGCTTCGGGCCGCTGCCGCTCGAGGTCCAGCACCTTCTGAAAATCGTCTACATCAAGTCGCTCTGCCGCACGGCCAACGTCGAAAAACTCGATGCGGGGCCGAAGGGCGTCGTCGTGCAGTTCCGAAACCGCGAGTTCCCCAATCCGGGCGCACTCGTCGGCTATATCGCCAAGCAGGGCATCATGGCGAAGATCCGCCCGGACCACAGCATCTTCTTCCAGCGTGATTTCCCGACGCCGGAAAAACGGCTGGCGGGTGCCGCCGTTGTCATGACGCAGCTTGCGGGTCTGGCAAAGGGCACCTGAGCACCAAACGGAAAAGCCGCGCAAGGTTTCGCGCGGCTCTCAAACGTGCTGAAACGTCTCTCGATCAGTTCATCTGAGACGCGTTCTTCATTTTTGCGATGTCCCGCAGCGCATCGGTCAGGACATCGACGGACTGGGCGCCCATCACCGCATATTTGCCGTCGATGATGAAGCAGGGCACGCCGGTAACGCCCATGCCGCGCGCCATCTCGATTTCCTCGCTCACGGCATCCCTGTCGGCATTCGATGCGAGCAGGGTAGCGATGACGTTGCGGTCGAGGCCGGCCTCGGCGGCGATGTCGAGCAGCACGGCATGGTCGCCGACATTGCGGCCCTGTTCGAAATTTGCCTTGAACAGCAGCGAAGTGACTTTGCTCTGCATCTCGGAGCCCTCCGTCAGCGCCCAGCGGATCAGCCGGTGTGCATCGAGCGTGTTCGGGCTGATTTTCACCGCGTCGAACTTAAACGCGATGCCGTCCTGCTCACCAAGCCCGGTCAGCATCTGATGCGCCCGATCGACGGCCGCCTGGCCGCCGAGCTTGGCAGCGAGATGCGCCTTGTGATCGACGCCTTCGGGCGGCAGGTCGGGATTGAGCTGATAGGGACGCCAGTTCACCGTGACACGAATGTCGTCGGCCACATTGGCGATCGCCTGATCGAGCCGCGCCTTGCCGAGATAGCACCAGGGGCAGACGACGTCCGAGACAACGTCGATATTTACGAGATCCATGGTGCCAGTTCCTTTGTATTGAAGCGGTTGTGACCCGCGACATAGGCGCGGCCGTTTCCGGTTTCAATGCGTTACCAAAAGTATACCGGCCTCAAATCCGCATCACTGCACAGTTTCATCCCACCAGGCCGGCAGTTGATAGCCATAGAGCGGCACGACGCTCGGGCGGCCGATATGCTTTTGGCGCGCGACCCATTGCGCGCCTATATGATACAGCGGCACGAGATAGAAGCTGGATACCAGCAGGCGGTCGTGTGCCCGTACGGCTGCGGTGAAGTCCTCCACGGTCACGGCCCGGAGTATATTGCTGATGAGCGCATCGACATCCTTATCTGCGACGCCGGCGAAATTCGAACTACCCTGCTGGTCGCGCGACTGTGCTCCCCAGTAGGAAACCTGCTCGATACCCGGCGACAGCGACGAGGGAAAGGATTTGACGATCACGTCGTAATCGAACGATTGGCTGCGCTGCTGATACTGCGAATCGTCGACGGTGCGCACCGACGCGGTAATGCCGAGGGCTGCGAGGAACCGCTGGTAGGCAAGCGCCAGTTTTTCTTGTCCCTCGTTCTGGGTCATGATCTCGAACGAGAGCGGCTCGCCCTTCTCGTTGAGCATCTTGCCGTCCTTGATACCGTAGCCGGCTTCACGCAGCAGCGTCACGGCTTCGCGCAGCACGTTGCGGTCGCGACCGGATGCATCGGTCACAGGCAGGCGGTAGGTGCCGTCGAGAACGGACGGATTGATCCGATTGCGGATGTCGCCCAGAAGCCCGAGTTCGCGATCATCGGCCGCGACACCGAGATAGGACAGGGTTGAATTCTGCCAAAAGCTCTGCGTGCGGGTATAGGCATTGTCAAACAGGTTCTTGTTGACCCATTCGAAATCGAAGACGAGGGCCAGCCCCTGGCGCAGCTTCATATTCTCGAACATCGGCCGGCGGGTGTTGAAGACAAAGCCGAGCATGCCGGACGGCGTCTTTGGCGTGAACGTATCCTTGATCACATTGCCCGACTGAACCGCCGGGAAATTGTAGCTTCGCGCCCATTTTGTCGGACTGCCTTCCGGATAGATATCGACTTCGCCCTTCTTGAAGGCCTCGAACAGCGAATTGTCCTGGAGAAAATACTCGACGGAAATTTCGTCGTAGTTGTCGACGCCGACCTTACTGGGCAGATCCTTTGCCCAGTAGTCGGGATTGCGCTTGTAGACGATCCGCTCGCCAGGCTTGACCTCCGCCACGCGGTAGGGTCCCGAGCCGAGCGGGAATTTGAGCGAAGTCTGATCGAATGTCGCCACATCCGTCGCATGCTTCGGCAGGATCGGCGTCATGGCGATCAGTAACGGAAACTCGCGGTCGGCCTGATCGTTGAAGGTGAAGCGAACGCTGCGGTCGCCGACTTTTTCCATCTTCTCGACCTTCGCCAGCCGGGTGCTGAAGGGCACGCGGCCCTTGTCGCGAAACAGCTCGAAGGTGAAAATGACGTCCTCGGGCGTGACCGGCTGCCCATCCGCCCATTTGGCCTTGGGGTTCAGGTTGAACTGGATGAAGCTGCGGTCGTCGTCCCATTCGACGGATTCGGCCAGCAGGCCGTAAAGCGAGAAGGCTTCGTCACGGGAGCGCTGCATCAGCGAATCATAGACGAGGTTGCCGTATTCCGGGTCGAGCATGCCGCGTGCGGTGGTGCGCATACTTTTCAGGATGAAGGGATTAAGATTGTCGAACGTGCCGACGACGCCGTAGGCCACACGGCCACCCTTCTTCACGTCCGGTTTGACATAGGGAAAACTCTTGAAGTCGGCGGGCAGGGCGGGCTGCCCGTGCATGGCGATGCCATGGACCGGTTCGGCCCTTGCCGCGACGCCTGTGCCGAGCGCGGCAAGCAGCGAAATCAATCCTAAGAACAATGCGCGCAAGCCCGCCTCCTGCTGTCGTATACTGTGTGAATCACGGCAAACTAGCACGTTGACTGGCATTTCCAACCGGCAGATACTGCAAAAATCCCGGTGCAGGCCAATAGACGATCGCAAAAAAATCAAGGAAAGACTGGATATCCGCGCCCGCTCACTGTAACAGGTGTTCCCGGAGACGAGGGTCATGCAATTGCCTTATTTGCCCAACAGGAGAGCGGGCGGCTGACCATAGATGACCAGCGGCGCGAGACCGCTCAGACACCGGAATTCAGGAGACGGATATCGTTATGATCTTCAAGTCGAACTTCACCAAAAAGGCCGCACTTTCGGCGTTCGCCGGCGCTGTCGCCGTTGCCGCGATGCCTGCCGCGTCGTTTGCGCAGGAACAGGCCGCCGGCCGTCCGCCACAGGGCTGGTTCAAGGTGTGCACCAAGCAGGAAGACAATGATGTCTGCATCGTGCAGAACCTCTTGTCGGCCAGCAATGGACAGTTGATCACCGCCGTCGGCCTTATCAGCGTTCGCGGCAAGGTAGAACGCAAGGTGATGCAGGTTTCGGTTCCCTCCGCGCGCCTCATCCCGCCGGGCATCCAGATGCAGATCGATGGCGGCAAGGGCGTCAAGCTCGACTACGCAATCTGCATGCCGGACAAGTGCATCGCAGAAGTACCGCTCAGCGATGGTGTGCTCGCGAACCTGAAGAAGGGCGGCGAAGTGGTGTTCACCTCGGTCAACTTCCAGCGTGCGCCGAACCCGATCAAAATTTCGCTCAATGGCTTCACCGGCGTGTTCGACGGCGAGCCGATCGAGCAGTCGAAGCTCCAGGAGCGCCAGCGCCTGCTGCAGGAAGAAATGCAGAAGAAGGCAGAGGACGCCCGCAAGAAGCTGGAAGAAGCCCAGAAGGCCGCCAAGCAGAACTGATCGCAACGCGATACTTAAAAAAAGGCCCGGACTTTCGTCCGGGCTTTTTTGTTTCAGGCCTAAGCCAGGGAGGATGGCCGCCGTCAGTGTTGAACGACAGCTTTCGGCTTGTACTGGCCGACACCCTCTTGGTCGAAGAAGGCGTTCACCTGCGAATGGCGCATGGGCCTTCCGCTGTCGTCCGAAACGAGGTTCTGTTCGGAAACATAGGCCACATATTCCGTTTCATCATTCTCTGCGAGCAGATGGTAAAACGGCTGGTCCTTGCTCGGGCGGACTTCAGCGGGAATTGCATTCCACCATTCCTCGGTGTTGGCGTATTCCGGGTCAACGTCGAAGATAACGCCGCGGAACGGAAACACACGGTGGCGAACAACCTGTCCAATCTGAAATTTTGCGTCTCTTTGTTTCATCATGATAGGTTCCTTTCCCGCAATATGTGGTGGTTTTTCAACAAACATCAATAGCTAAGGTCAGGGAGGCCGTTGCCGCGCGGTGCTCGGCGAGAAGGGGCGCCAAACCTGCGGGCTGCTGTTGCTTGCCTCTCCCGGAAATTCGTCGTACCTCACTTGAAGGGGAGTTTTCCGTGGCGGATATGGCATGAGCAATCAATGGGGCAGAAACAACCAGGTGACGCGAAGCAGCGGCTCGTCGGGTATGGCACTGCCGGTCATTCTTTTCGCGGCGCTGATTGCCGTTTGCGCCTATTTCTGGTTCGCCCGCCAGGCCATGCAGACGGAAATTGCCGCCCTGAAGGCGCAGGCAGTTGCCTTGACTGACGACTTGAATCGGGTGACGGTCGAAAAAGACAAGGTTGCGAACGACTTGGCCGAATTCCGCAAGAACTCCGGCAACTGGGCTGGGGAGTTGGAACAGGAATATGCCGACCTGAAGCTCAACGAGGTGCCGAAACTCAACCGGCTGCTCGACAAGCGCGACGCCGATATTTCCACGCTTGAAAAACTGCTGTCGACGGAAAAGGCGGCCGCGAAGTCCGCCGCCGACGATTTCACCGCGACAATCGCGAAAATCAATACCGAGTTGACCGCCGCGAAATCAGATGCCGCCGGGGCCAAAAAGCAGGCCGAAGGTCTTGCCGCCGAGAAGCTGGCGTTGAACAAGCAGATAACCAGCCTGCGCTCGGCCGTGGAACGGGCCATGGCCGACGCAGCCGCTGCGCGCAAGGTGCTGGAGCAAAAGCAGACGGAAGCGCAGGAGACACCTGCCTTCAAATCGGCACTCGAAGCGCGTGATGCCCAGATTGAGACATTGGAGCAAAGCCTCGGCGAGGAGCGCAGAAAAGTGGCGGCGCTGGAAAAGCGACTTGCCGATCAAGCCGCCTCCGCGGCTGTTGCCAAGGATTCGACCGCAAAACCCACTGACACGCCCTTGGCCACCGATTTGCCGAGTACGGCTGAGGCCAAACCTGCAGACGCGTTAACGCCGCGTGACAGCCTGCTGGTCGAGAACGTCATCGGTGCGACCCGCGGCCTTGGCTTTCTGGATGAGGAAAAGACGCAGCGCCTGAAGGACAAGCTCGTCGCCGGCGCCTGCGTGACGGATGCCCTGGAGAGCGTCTTCGACAAGGTGCCGCTTATCCTGATGCGCAATCTTATGCGTGATTTCAAAAGCGATTGCTGAAACGTGCCTCCGCCTGCGCAAAGCAAGCGGTCTCTGGGGGAGAAAAATAATGCTTCGACTGGCCTCTGTTGCTGCCGCGATTGTCGCGGCCTTTTCATTCGGTCCGGCATCGGCGGCCGAGTTTGAAAAGAACATGATGACAGGCGGCCCGCAGGGCACCTATATCCAGATCGGCCGCGATGTCGCAGCACTCGGCAAGAGTTGTGGGCTGACGCTGAACGTCCAGCAATCCGCCGGTTCGCTCGAAAACTTCGTCGGTGTCAGAAACCGCAAGAATACCCAGTTCGGCATCGTGCAGAGCGATGTGCTCGAATATTTGAAGACCTTCGAGGCAAACGATCGGGAGGTCCAGCAGGCAGTACGCGGCGTGCGCATCATGTTCCCGCTCTACAACGAGGAAATCCACGTTCTCGCCCGCACCGATATCAAGGATGTGAAGGACTTGGATGGCAAGAAGGTCGCCGTCGGCGTCAAGGATAGTGGCACTTTTCTCACCTCCTCGCTTGTTCTCGATATTCTGCAGGTGAAGACCGGCGAACGCGTACCGCTCAATCCAGATGCGGCCCTGCCGAAACTGCTGGCCGGCGAGATCGACGCCTTCTTCTATGTGGCGGGTGCTCCCGCGGCGCTGTTCAGGAACAATCCGATCGACGGCGCCAAGTTCCATCTCCTGCCGATCACAGAGGCGCCGCTGCTCGCAACCTACACGGCTTCACGCATCGATGCCGCGACCTATGCCTTCCAGCAGGAACCGGTCGATCTGATCGCCGTCAAGGCTGTGATGATGACCTATGACTACGACATCAAACGCAATGCCTATCAGCGCGAAAGCTGCCAGGCGGTGTCGGAATTCTCAAGCCTCATTCTCAACAATCTCGACAAACTGCGGAAGACCGGGCATCCGAAATGGAAAGATGTCGATCTGACGGCGCTGCCGCCTGGTTGGCAGGTCGGCGTCTGTGTCAAGGCTGGCATGGCGCTCGACTACAAGCCTGCATGCAAGACGCCGGAGGCTGTGGCCGCACAGCCGGATGGAAACGAAGAGTACCTCAACCTGCTGAAGCAGCGCCTGAAACAGAAATAGCGGCCCGAACCCGCACAAACGGAAAGGCCGGTCTCGCGAGAGACCGGCCTTTCTCTGAAGCGGACCGCTTTCGCGGACAAAATCGGTTTTTATGCCGAGTAGTACATGTCGAATTCGACCGGATGCGGGGTCATTTCGAAACGCATGACTTCGATCATCTTCAGTTCGATATAGGCATCGATCTGGTCGTCGTCGAAGACACCGCCGGCGGTCAGGAACTTGCGGTCCTTGTCGAGGTTTTCGAGCGCTTCGCGCAGCGAACCGCAGACGGTCGGGATCTTCTTCAGTTCTTTCGGCGGCAGGTCGTAGAGATCCTTGTCCATGGCCTTGCCGGGGTGGATCTTGTTCTTGATGCCGTCGAGGCCGGCCATCAGCATGGCGGCAAAGCCGAGATAGGGGTTTGCCAGCGGGTCGGGGAAGCGAACTTCGACACGCTTCGACTTCGGACCGGTACCGAATGGGATACGGCACGAGGCAGAGCGGTTGCGGGCGGAGTAGGCCAGCAGAACCGGCGCTTCATAACCCGGCACCAGACGCTTGTAGGAGTTCGTCGTCGGGTTGGTGAAGGCGTTGATCGCCTTGGCATGCTTGATGATGCCGCCGATGTAAAAGAGGCAGGTTTCCGACAGGCCGGCATATTCGTCGCCGGCGAAGGTCGGCTTGCCGTCCTTCCAGATCGACTGGTGCACGTGCATGCCCGAGCCGTTGTCGCCGAAGATCGGCTTCGGCATGAAGGTTGCCGTCTTGCCATAAGCATTGGCGACCTGGTGCACGACGTACTTGTAGATCTGGATCTTGTCGGCGTTGCGCACCAGGGTGTCGAACTTCACGCCGAGTTCGTGCTGGGCAGCGGCCACTTCGTGGTGCTGCTTTTCGACGGTGACGCCCATTTCGGTCAGCACCGTCAGCATTTCGGAGCGCATATCCTGGCAGCTGTCGACCGGCGGAACCGGGAAATAACCGCCCTTGACGCGCGGACGGTGGCCGAGGTTGCCGGTCTCGTAGTCGGTGTCGTCGTTGGACGGCAGTTCGGACGAGTCGAGCTTGAAGCCTGTGTTGTACGGGTCAGCCTTGTACTTCACGTCGTCAAAGACAAAGAACTCCGGCTCGGGGCCGACGAAGACGGTGTCGCCGATGCCGGAAGCCTTGAGGTAGGCTTCGGCCTTCTTGGCAATGCCGCGTGGGTCGCGGTTATAGGCTTCGCCGGAGACCGGATCGAGAATGTCGCAGACGATGACCATCGTTGACTGTGCGAAGAAGGGGTCCATGTGCACGGTTGCCGGATCGGGCATCAGCACCATGTCGGACTCGTTGATGGCCTTCCAGCCGCCGATCGACGAACCGTCGAACATCACGCCATCGGCGAACATGTCCTCATCAACACAGGATACGTCCATCGTTACGTGCTGCAGCTTGCCCTTGGGGTCGGTGAAGCGCAAATCCACGAACTTGACGTCGTTATCCTTGATTTGCTTAAGGATATCATTTGCAGTCGTCATTTTTTGAAAGTCCCTCTCTTGAGATGACGAGGTAGTAGCCCGGACCGAACGGCCAGGCGGATCAGATGGCGTCGATGCCTGTCTCACCGGTGCGGATTCGAATGACCTCTTCGATATTGGAGACGAAAATCTTTCCATCACCAATACGCCCGGTCTGGGCGGCGTTTCGAATGGCCTCGATCACGGCTTCGGCGTTCTCGTCTGCCAGCACGACTTCGACTTTCACCTTCGGGAGAAAATCAACAACGTATTCTGCCCCACGGTAAAGTTCCGTGTGGCCCTTCTGGCGTCCAAAGCCCTTCGCTTCCGTGACGGTGATACCCTGCAGGCCAACCTCCTGAAGGGCTTCCTTCACTTCGTCAAGCTTGAAAGGCTTTATGATCGCTTCGATCTTTTTCATGAGAAAATGTCTCTCCGCTTCTCCCGTTATAGCAGGCTTATGCCCGCTTGCCCTCAATATGCATTTTACATGCCAGATATGGCAAATGCGATGCCGTTTTGGACGAAAACTCCTCCAACAGAGACGATCATAGCTGTTTCTTCAGAATAAACAGCGCCTTTTGCCTATTTTTTATGAATTTTTGTATGTCGCTGGTCATCGCGGGCGCGTTGCTTGTTTGAGGGCCGTATTAAGCGGCATAGATAAGCGCTAAATATGTGCAAATGCATAAAAAATAAACATTTGCTGTTCGTGTTTTAGCCTTGCAGGCGCTTCGCCAGCAGGGCATTTTGAGGCCATGCCAGCTTTTAGAAACGACGCCATCGTTACGCCCGCCGAAATGACCGCGATCGATGCCGATGCGGCTCGCTCGGGGATCAACAGTTTCAGCCTGATGACATCCGCCGGAACGGCCGTTTCGGCGGCGGCCTTGCGGCTTTATCCCGGTGCCTTGCGGTTTGTCGTCCTGTGCGGTCCCGGCAACAATGGCGGGGATGGCTATATCGCCGCCGCCGCCTTGCGCGGCAGCGGCGCGGATGTCGAAGTCCATGCCTTGGGCAATCCGGCGGCCTTGAAAGGCGATGCAGCGCGTGCCTACGCGGGCTGCGGCGTTGCGGTGAAACCGCTTGCGGACTATGGCCCGATTGCCGGAGACGTCGTCATCGACGCTTTGTTCGGAGCGGGTCTTTCACGCGCTGTTCCGCCGGAGGCGGCAAGCGTGATGCGGGCGGTAGAGAGCCAGGATCTTCCGGTCATCGCCGTCGATCTGCCCTCCGGTGTCGACGGCCGCAGCGGACAGGTGCTGGGAGCAAGTTTTCACGCCCGTCACACGGTCACGTTCGTGGCCCGGAAGCCGGGACATCTGCTGACACCGGGGCGGATGCTTTGCGGCACGCTGGAGGTGTTCGACATCGGCATCCCCGAGCGCATCCTGCGTGCTCGTGCAGGCACGCTTTGCGAAAACAGCCCGCATCTCTGGCGGGAGCACGCCTTTGCCCTGGACCCGGCCGCGCATAAATTCAAACGCGGGCACCTTGCGGTTTTTTCGGGCGGCCCGCTTTCGACAGGCGCCGCGCGGCTATCGGCGGTCGCCGGACTGAGGGCGGGGGCCGGATTGGTGACGATCGCCTCGCCCGCCGCGGCCCTGCAAGCCAATGCGTCTCATCTGACGGCGGTGATGTTGAAACAGATCGAGGATGAAGACGACCTCTCGCACTGGCTGGCCGACAAACGCATCAGCGCCTTCGTGCTTGGCCCGGGATTTGGCGATCTGGAGAGGGCGCGGCGGTACGCCCTGATGCTCGCGGGGCGAAAACTGGTGCTCGATGCCGATGGCATCACGGCTTTCAAGGACGACCCCGCGTCGCTCTTCAAGGCCTACGCAAAGGGTGAAACGCGCCTGGTCATGACACCGCATGAGGGCGAGTTCGCCCGGCTGTTTCCGGATATCGAGGCCGATAAAGCCCTTTCCAAGGTAGACCGCGCCATTGCCGCCGCCAAACGCAGTCGTGGCGTCGTCGTCTACAAGGGCGCAGATACGGTGATCGCCGCGCCCGACGGCCGCGCTGCAATCAACACCAATGCGCCGCCGTGGCTGGCGACGGCAGGATCGGGAGATACGCTTGCCGGTATTGTCGGCGCGCATCTGGTGCAGGGCATGCCAGCCTTCGAGGCGGCCGCCGCCGGTGTCTGGCGTCATGGACGAGCCGGCGCCAAAGCAGGCGAGGGGCTGACGGCGGAAGACCTCGCAGCGGCAATCGAACCGCTTTCGGTCTGATCAGTCCACCCGCTTCTGCAGTGCCCGCGCGCCATTCGGCGCATTGACCTTGCCTTCGGTGATGAAGAAGGCAAAGACATCGCGGGGTTTCTTTTCAGGCTTGTGCGAGGGAGCGCCGAACTCCAGCTCGTCAACCACGCCGCCTGAAGCCCAGTTCTTTAGCCGATCGGCCCAGAGATCGAGCCGCTTTTCATCGTAGCAAGTCTCGACATCATCGCTACCGGTTTGCAGGCGCGCATAGACGAAATCCGAAGTGACATCGGCGATCATCGGGTATTCGGCGTGATCGGCGCAGACCACCGCGACATTGTATCTTGCCAGCAGCGCGATGAATTCCGGCGTCCGGAACGAGGGATGGCGCACTTCAACGACGTGCCGCAGCGTCAAGCCATCCTGCTTCTCCGGCAGCAGTGCCAGAAAGGCACCGAAATCATCGGCATCGAATTTCTTGGTCGGCATGAATTGCCACAGGATCGGGCCGAGACGCGGCCCCAACTCCGTCAGCCCCTGGCCAAGAAATCGGCTGATCGATTCACCCGCCTCGCCCAGCACCTTCTTGTTGGTGGCAAAGCGGCTGGCTTTCAGGGAAAAGACAAAATCCTCCGGCACTTCGGCCGCCCATTTGGCAAAGGTTTCCGGCTTCTGCGAGCTGTAATAGGTGCCGTTGACCTCGATGACCTTCAGCTGCCGGCTGGCATATTCCAGCTGCCGCTTCTTCGACAGCGTTTCCGGATAGAACGTCCCCTCCCAAGGATCGAAGGTCCAGCCGCCGATGCCGCAGCGGATCGTGCCTGATTTGGTCATGCTGTCTCCCCCTCGCGTTACCTTTTACTCCGCCGCTTCCGCCTTACGGATCGGGCGTCTTTCCAACAGCTCCTTCAAGAAGGCCCCGGTATGCGACCGCTTTTCCTTGACGATGTCCTCTGGCGTTCCTGCTGCAATGACCTCGCCGCCGCCGTCGCCACCTTCGGGGCCGAAATCGATCACCCAGTCGGCGGTCTTGATGACCTCGAGATTGTGCTCGATGACGACGACCGAATTGCCCTGATTGACGAGTTCATGCAGAACTTCAAGAAGTTTGGCTACATCATGGAAATGCAATCCAGTTGTTGGTTCATCCAGAATATAGAGCGTGCGCCCGGTCGAACGCTTCGACAGCTCCTTGGCAAGCTTGACGCGCTGCGCCTCGCCGCCCGAGAGCGTGTTGGCCTGCTGACCGACCTTGATGTAGCCGAGGCCGACCTGGTTGAGCGTGATCAGCTTGTCGCGCACGGCCGGAACGGCGGCGAAGAACTCGACTCCTTCTTCGACCGTCATGTCGAGCACATCGGCGATCGATTTGCCCTTGAAATGCACATCGAGCGTCTCGCGATTGTAGCGTTTGCCGTGGCAGACATCGCAGGTGACATAGACATCCGGCAGGAAGTGCATCTCGATCTTGATGACGCCGTCGCCCTGGCAGGCCTCGCAGCGGCCACCCTTGACATTGAAGGAGAAACGACCAGGCTGGTAGCCGCGCGCTTTTGCCTCCGGCAGGCCGGCAAACCAGTCGCGAATCGGGGTGAAGGCGCCGGTGTAGGTCGCCGGATTGGAGCGCGGCGTGCGGCCGATCGGCGACTGGTCGATGTCGATCACCTTGTCGATGTGTTCGAAACCGTCGATCCGGTCGTGTTCCGCCGGATTTTCGCGCGCGCCCATGATGCGGCGTGCGGCCGCCTTGTAGAGCGTCTCGATCAGGAAAGTTGACTTGCCGCCGCCCGATACGCCGGTGACCGCGGTGAAGATGCCGAGCGGGATCGAGGCCGTGACGTTCTTCAGATTGTTGGCGCGGGCGCCGACAACCGTGATTTCCTTTTTCTTCTTCAGTTTGCGCCGTTCGGACGGCACGGCGACCGAAAGTTCGCCGGAAAGATATCTTCCGGTCAGCGAGTTCGGATTGGCGATGATGTCGGACGGCGCGCCTTGCGCGACCACCTCGCCGCCATGGATGCCGGCGGCGGGTCCGATATCCACGACATAGTCGGAAGTCAGGATCGCATCCTCGTCGTGCTCGACGACGATCACCGTATTGCCGATGTCGCGCAGATGCCGAAGCGTCTCGAGCAGCCGGGCATTGTCGCGCTGATGCAGGCCGATCGACGGCTCGTCGAGCACGTAGAGCACGCCGGTCAGGCCCGAACCGATCTGCGAGGCCAGCCGGATACGCTGGCTTTCGCCGCCCGACAGCGTCCCAGAATTGCGCGAGAGGCTGAGATATTCCAGGCCCACATCGTTGAGGAAGCGCAGCCGCTCGCGGATTTCTTTCAGGATGCGAACGGCGATCTCGTTCTGCTTGGCATTCATATGGCCCGGCAGTGTCTCGAACCAGTCGCGCGCAACGCGGATCGACATATCGGTCACTTCGCCGATATGCAGCTTGTCGATCTTGACCGCTAACGCTTCCGGTTTCAGGCGGAAACCGTCGCAGGCAGGGCAGGGCGCCGCCGACATGTAGCGCTCGATTTCCTCGCGTGCCCAGGCACTGTCGGTCTCCTTCCAGCGCCGCTCCAGGTTGGGTACGATGCCTTCGAAGGTCTTGGTGGTGTTGTAGGACCGCGCACCGTCCTCGTAATGGAAACTGATCTTTTCGTCGGTGCCCTGCAGGATCGCATGCCTGGCTTCGTCGGACAGATCGCTCCATTTGTTTGACAGCTTGAAGCCAAACGCCTTGCCGAGGGCTTCGAGCGTCTGATTGTAGTAGGGCGACGAGGACTTGGCCCAGGGCGCGATGGCACCGTTCTTCAATGTCCGGTCGGGTTCCGGAACGATCAGCGCCTCATCGATCTTCTGCTGGCTGCCAAGACCGTCGCAGGTCGGGCAGGCACCGAACGGATTGTTGAACGAAAACAGCCGCGGCTCGATCTCCGAAATTGTGAAACCGGACACGGGGCATGCGAATTTTTCGGAGAACAGAACGCGCTCGTGCGTCTCGTTCAGCGACTTGTTGGCAGAGCCCCCCGCGGCCGTCTCTTCCGGCGGCAGCGGCTTGTCGGCGAATTCGGCGATGGCCAGGCCGTCGGCGAGCGTCAGGCAGGTTTCGAGACTGTCGGCCAGACGCGCCGTCAGGTCGGGGCGCACGACGACGCGGTCGACGACGACGTCGATGTCGTGCTTGTACTTCTTGTCGAGCGTCGGCGCCTCGGCGATCTCGTAGAACTGCCCGTCGATCTTGACGCGCTGAAAGCCCTTCTTCATCAGCTCGGCAAGCTCTTTCTTATACTCGCCCTTGCGGCCGCGCACGATCGGAGCCAGGATATAGAGCCGTGTTCCCTCACCGAAATCGATGACACGATCGACCATCTGGCTGACCGTCTGGCTTTCGATCGGCAGGCCGGTGGCTGGAGAATAGGGCACGCCGACGCGGGCAAACAGCAGGCGCATATAGTCGTAGATTTCGGTGACCGTGCCGACCGTCGAGCGCGGATTGCGCGAGGTCGTTTTCTGCTCGATCGAGATCGCCGGTGACAGCCCGTCGATCTGGTCGACATCCGGCTTCTGCATCATCTCGAGGAACTGACGGGCATAGGCCGAGAGACTCTCGACATAGCGGCGCTGGCCTTCCGCATAGATCGTGTCGAAAGCGAGCGACGATTTTCCGGAACCGGACAGGCCGGTCATGACGATCAGCTTGTTGCGCGGCAGGTCAAGGTCAATGCCCTTCAGATTGTGCTCGCGCGCGCCGCGGATGGAAATGGTCTTGAGTTCGCTCATCGTGTCCAGCTTTGTAAGTCCATTGAAAGCTCCTATTTAAGTACGGCATAGCGCATGTCGAGGCGCAATGCGAAAAACAGGCTGGCTTTCCCGAGTCGGTTGACAGGATATTACGAGTTTACTAGAACAAATAAAGAACAAACTTCAAAATCTGTTGTGGATGACGGGATGCAAAGGGGCGTATGGTGAGCTGTCAGCCGCTAAAGTGCGCGCTCTAAATTTTGGTGGCCGGGCAGCGATGCCGGGCGGGATAACAGGAAAAGCAAGATGGCGGGTAGTGTCAACAAGGTGATTTTGATCGGAAACCTCGGGGCCGACCCGGAAATCCGGCGCACGCAGGACGGCCGGCCGATCGCCAACCTGAACATCGCGACGTCGGAAACCTGGCGCGACCGCAATTCCGGCGAGCGCAAGGAAAAGACCGAGTGGCACCGCGTGGTGATCTTCAACGAGGGCCTCTGCAAGGTTGCCGAGCAATATCTGAAGAAGGGCGCCAAGGTTTATATCGAAGGCGCGCTGCAGACCCGCAAATGGCAGGACAAGGACGGCCAGGATCGCTATTCGACGGAAGTGGTGCTGCAGGGCTTCAACTCGACGCTGACGATGCTCGACGGCCGCGACGGCGGTGGCGCTGGTGCCGGCGCCGGTCGTGGCGGCTCGGACTACGGTGGCGGCAATCTCGGCGGAAGCTCCGGCAATTACGGCGACGACTACGATCGTCCGGCGTCTGCGCCTTCGGGCCGCTCCAGCGGGGGCGGCGGAAACTTTTCACGCGACATGGACGACGACATTCCGTTCTGATTCTGCCAATTGCGGCACAACAAAAGAAGGCCCGGGAAACCGGGCCTTCTTGCGTCAGGGGTGAGGCGTGACTGCCTCACGCGAAAGCCGACTTCACGCCATCGACGACGAACTGGACGGCGAGAGCCGCCAGAATGACGCCGAGCAGTCGTGTCAGGATGGCGCGGCCGGTGACGCCGAGAAACCTGTCGATGCGCTCGGCAATGACGAGTGCGGCAAAGAGAAGGGCCAGACAGAAGGCGATAACGAGAATGAGCTGAGCCCTGTCGATGGTGGCGGAGAGGGATCCCGACAAAAGGATCGTCGCCGAGATCGCGCCGGGACCGGCAATCAGGGGCAATGCCAGCGGAAACACTGCGATATTGTGAATGTGGTCGCGGGTGATGGCCGCTTCGCCGGTTTTTTCCTTCCGCTCATTTCTTTTCTCGAAGATCATCTCGAAGGCGATCCAGAAGAGCAACAGGCCGCCGGCGATCCGGAACGCGCCGATCGAAATGCCCAACAGCGAAAGGATGCCGTTGCCGAACAGGGCAAAGGCCGAGAGAATGAAGAAGGCGATCAGCGTGCCGCGGCGCGCCACAAGGAACCGTTGTTGGCGGCTCATGCCCGTGGTCAGGCTGAGGAAGATCGGCGCGAGGCCGGGTGGATCGATGGTGACCAGAATGGTGGTCAGCGCATTGATCAGAAGGTCGAAGTGTGACATCCGATGTCCCCGTCGCGGCCTTGTTTATGATCGCCGTCTCATGGATTGTTAGGCGACCGGATCGACGAAGGAAAGAGCCGTTTCGGACCGTTCCTTCGCTTTTGCCTTGCAAATGCCATCCATAGCGCCGAAGAGCCTAAAAGGCTGTTCAAAACCCGGCCCCGAAATTGGCGCTCGCCAATGCATTCGGCTATAAAAATCTGTCTGATTCTGAACAAAGATCGTGATCGAAATTGACTGAACAAACCACACCCGGCGGCGGCAAGAATCCACCAGGCATCGAGCCTATTTCCATCATGGAGGAAATGCAGCGGTCGTATCTCGATTACGCCATGAGCGTCATCGTCAGCCGCGCTCTTCCCGATGTCCGCGACGGTCTGAAGCCGGTTCACCGCCGCATCCTCTGGGGGATGAGCGAACTCGGCATCGACTGGAACAAGAAATACGTCAAATGCGCCCGCGTCACCGGTGACGTGATGGGTAAATACCACCCGCACGGCAACATGGCGATTTACGACGCCCTGGCGCGCATGGCGCAGCCTTGGTCGTTGCGTCTGCCGCTGATCGACGGTCAGGGCAATTTCGGCTCCATCGACGGCGATCCACCGGCGGCCGAACGCTACACGGAATGCCGGCTGCAGAAGGCAGCGCATGCGCTGCTCGACGACCTCGACAAGGAAACGGTCGATTTCCGCGACAACTATGACGGTACGCTGAACGAACCCTCGGTCGTTCCGGCCAAGTTCCCGAATCTGCTGGTCAATGGCGCAGGCGGCATCGCGGTCGGCATGGCGACGAACATCCCGCCGCACAACCTGATGGAAGTCATCAACGGCTGCATCGCGCTGATCGACGATCCGGCGCTCGAACTGCCGCAATTGATGGAGATCATTCCCGGACCGGACTTCCCGACCGGCGCCTTCATCCTTGGCCGCTCCGGCATCCGCTCGGCCTATGAGACGGGCCGCGGCTCGGTCATCATGCGCGGCCGCGCCACCATCGAACCGATGCGCGGCGATCGCGAACAGATCATCATCACCGAAGTTCCCTATCAGGTGAACAAGGCGACGATGATCGAGAAGATGGCAGAACTGGTCAAGGACAAGCGCATCGAGGGCATTTCCGACCTGCGCGACGAATCCGACCGCCAGGGCTACCGCGTCGTCGTCGAACTCAAGCGCGACGCCAATGCGGAGGTCATCCTCAACCAGCTTTATCGCTACACGCCGCTGCAGACCTCCTTCGGCTGCAACATGGTGGCGCTGAACGGCGGCAAGCCGGAGCAGATGACGCTGCTCGACATGCTGCGCGCCTTCGTGGCCTTCCGCGAGGAAGTCATCAGCCGGCGCACGAAGTACCTGCTGCGCAAGGCGCGTGAGCGCGCGCACGTTCTGGTCGGTCTCGCCATTGCGGTTGCCAATATCGACGAGATCATCAAGCTGATCCGCGAGGCGCCGGATCCGCAGACCGCCCGCGAGCAATTGATGACGCGCCGCTGGCCTGCCTCCGATGTCGAGAGCCTGATCCGGCTGATCGACGATCCGCGCCACCGGATCAATGAGGACCTCACCTACAACCTGTCGGAAGAGCAGGCGAGGGCGATCCTTGAACTTCGTCTCGCCCGCCTGACGGCGCTTGGACGTGACGAAATCGGCGACGAACTCAACAAGATCGGCACCGAGATCAGCGATTATCTGGACATCCTCTCCTCGCGCGTCCGCATCATGACGATCGTGAAGGACGAGCTTATAGCCGTGCGCGACGAATTCGGCACGCCGCGCCGCACCGAGATCGTCGAAGGCGGTCCGGACATGGACGATGAGGATCTGATCGCCCAGGAAGACATGGTCATCACCGTGTCCCACCTCGGCTATATCAAGCGGGTGCCGCTGACGACCTACCGGGCGCAGCGTCGCGGCGGCAAGGGCCGCTCCGGCATGGCGACGCGCGACGAGGATTTCGTGACGAGGCTTTTCGTCGCCAACACGCACACGCCGATCCTGTTCTTCTCCTCGCGTGGCATCGTCTACAAGGAGAAGGTCTGGCGTCTGCCGATCGGAACGCCGCAGTCGCGCGGCAAGGCACTGATCAACATGCTGCCACTCGAAGCCGGCGAACGCATCACCACGATCATGCCGCTGCCTGAGGACGAGAGCACTTGGGAAAACCTCGACGTGATGTTCTCGACCACCCGCGGCACGGTTCGCCGCAACAAGCTGTCGGATTTCGTCCAGGTCAACCGCAACGGCAAGATCGCCATGAAGCTCGAGGAGGAGGGTGATGAAATCCTCTCCGTCGAGACCTGTACCGATCAGGACGACGTCCTTCTAACGACGGCTCTCGGCCAGTGCATCCGGTTCCCAGTCGATGATGTGCGCGTCTTCGCGGGCCGAAACTCGATCGGCGTCCGCGGCATCTCGCTCGGTGAAAACGACAGGATCATCTCGATGACCATCGTCGGCCATGTCGGTGCCGAGCCTTGGGAACGCGCTGCCTACCTGAAGCGCGCCGCGGCAGAACGGCGCGCGGCAACCGGCGAAGACGAGGAAATCGCTCTGGTCGGCGAAGAGGTGACTGAGGAAGGTCAACTTGACGAGGCCCGTTACGAGGAACTGAAGGCGCGCGAACAGTTCGTGCTGACGGTCTCGGTCAAGGGATTCGGCAAGCGGTCGTCCACCTACGATTTCCGCACCTCCGGCCGCGGTGGCAAGGGCATCCGCGCGACGGACACGTCGAAGACGGGCGAAATCGGCGAACTCGTCGCAGCCTTCCCGGTCGAAGACAACGATCAGATCATGTTGGTGTCGGATGGCGGCCAGCTGATCCGCGTGCCTGTCAACGGCATCCGCCTTGCCAGCCGCGCGACCAAGGGTGTGACGATCTTCTCGACAGCCAAGGACGAGAAGGTCGTCTCGGTCGAGCGGATCAGCGAGCCGGAATCCGATGAGGAAGACGAGATTGCGGCCGGGTCGGACGTGCCGGAAGGCGAGCCGCCCGCTGCAACGGAAGAGTAACGGTTCCTCCATGTCAAGATGAAAACCGGGCGATCCTGTCGCCCGGTTTTTCTTTGCCATTGAATTTGTTCGTCCGCGAATTAATCCTGTCGTTGCACCGTTACAGACGTGATTCCCAGATGGGCAATCGGGGCAAGGGGCAGGGAATTCATGGGGCATTTGACACGGCGCGCGCTGTTGGCAGGGGTATCCGCAGGCATCGGGCTTTATGCCGGCCGCACGCTTCTTGCTCCGACAAGCGCCGCAGGTCCGGTTTTTCCGGCGGAAGCGCAGGCCGACAGCGGAGCCATTCTCCTCAATGACGCCAGTGAATTGTCCCCGACCCCGGTTGCAAAACACGTGGTTGTCACTGCCGACCCCAGGGGGGAGGTCGTCGAAAACATCCGGGCGCTGATGGCCGAGGCGCAAGCTGCCGGCCGGCCGTTCATTGCCAGCGCCGCCCGCCATTCGATGGGTGGCCAGAGCCTGGCGCCGGGCGGCTCGGTGCTCACCCTGGACCAGCAATGGCTGGAAGCCGACCCGGCATCAAGGACCTACCGGGTTGCCGCCGGCACGCGCTGGTCAACCGTCATCGCTAGGCTCGACGCGATCGGCTTTTCGCCTGCCGTAATGCAGTCGAACAATGATTTCGGCGTTGCCAGCACCTACTGCGTCAACGCGCATGGCTGGCCGGTGCGCTTCAGCGGCTGCGGCAGTACTGTGGGTTCGCTGAAGATGCTGCTGGCGGACGGAACGCATGTCACATGCTCTCGACACGAGAACGTCGAACTCTCAGGCATGCCATGGGCGGCTACGGCCTTTTCGGTGTGATCACCGAGCTTGAACTCGACATGGTACCGAACACCCGTCTCGAGCCTCGTTTCGAGCGCGCTTCCGGCACCGAACTCGGCAAGCGGTTTGTGGAGATGCTGAACAACGATGCATCGATCCAGATGGCTTACGGTCGGCTGGATGTCTCGCTCGACCGGTTCTTCGAGGACGGCCTGCTGATTTCCTATCGGCCGGCTGCCGACCAGTCCGATCTTCCCGCCGCAACCGGTTCAGGCTTCATCAGCCGCGTCTCCCGCGAAATCTTCCGTCGGCAGGTTGGAGCGGACGGAATGAAACATATGCGCTGGTGGACCGAGACTTCGCTCGGCCCAGCGATCGCCGGGTCATCGACGCGCAACAGCCTGATGAACGAGCCGGTCGTCACCCTTGACGATCTCGATCCGCTGCGCACCGATATCCTCCACGAATATTTCGTGGCGCCGTCACGGTTTGCCGAATTTGTCGCGCTGTGCCGCGACGTGATTCCAGCCTCCTTCCAGCAATTGCTCAATGTCACGCTGCGCTTCGTCGATACCGATCGCGACAGCGTGCTTGCCTATGCAACGGAGCCGCGCATCGCGGCCGTGATGCTGTTTTCCCAGGAAAAGACCGTGCGCGGCGAGGCGGACATGGCGCGCATGACGCGGGAACTGATCGAGCGAGTGCTTGCCATCGGCGGCACCTATTATCTGCCTTACCGCCCACATGCCTCGATCGATCAGCTGGTTCGCGCCTATCCGCGCGCCGCTTCCTTCGCCGCCAGCAAGCGCGCGTTCGACAAGGGCCTTCTTTTCCGCAATCATTTGTGGGACGCCTATCTCGCCAGAATATGAAAGGATCCTTCGTGGGGAAACTGCGCATCATCGCCGCCGTCTATGCCATCGTGCTTCTCGGCGCTGCGTCGCTGAACTACATCCCCGGATTGACCGACGATCAGGGCAGGGCCTTCGGCATCTTTGCTCTCGACATCTATGACGATAGCCTGCATGTCGCATCCGCCGCCTGGGCTGCAATCGCAGCTTGGCTTTCAAGCCGGGCGGCGCGCAGCTTTCTTTTCTATTTCGGCGTTCTCTACTTTGGTGATGGCTTGCTCGGCCTGATCACCGGCTCCGGTTATCTCGATCTCGGTATCGTCAATTACGGCATTCAAGATCTGCCGCTCGGCTTCAAGATCCTCGCCAACCTGCCGCATCTGGCGCTCGGCGGGTTCGCGGTGTACTCCGCCCTTGTCTTCGGCAAAAAGGCAACGGCCTGATGCGCGTGGTTTGGAAGCTCCTCAAATGGAGCCTCGCGGCGATCCTCCTGTTGATCCTGCTGCTTCTGAGCCCTGTCGCCTATATCGAGACTTTCTGTCATGGCGAAAGGACGGAAGACCCCTACACCCCCTTGATCAAGGATGCGGCCTTGCACAGGCGCGAAGCCAACACCTTCCTGACTTATCCGGAATGGCACATCGTTTATGCCTATGACGGGTTGGCGCAAACGCTGAAGACCAGCGATGAATATGCATTCGACTACGTCTCAAGCATCAAGGGCTTCTGGACGTCAGCCTGTGCTCTGACGAAGATTGCCGATGCGCATGGTGGCGCCGATTCCGCGACGCGCATGACGATCCACACGATCGGCGTCAGTTTCACGCTCGAAATGCTGCTCAAGGCAGCCTACGAGGAAACGATCGGCCGCCTGACGGCGATGCTGCGCGGTGAGAAGAAGACACCCCAGGATCAGGTCGCTGCCGGAATGGCAGTCGATTATGCCGCCTTCCTCCGTCAAACCCCCTGGTACAAATATCCGTTCGACAATCAGATAATAAAACTCGATGAGGCACCGGTGACCGATCCGGTACGTGGCCGGGAGCGCCGGTTTGCACTCGGGACCGAGTGGTGGGCAAAGACGCTCTACGCCGGAATGATTGCCAATGCCGTCGCCGGAACCACCGGCGCAGCACAACTTGAAATCCGCAGCGTCGTCAGTGGTTTGGCCCCAAGTGAGCTGGCGACTATCCCCTGGGTGAAAGTGATTGGTGAAAACGGCGGCGATGTCGAAATAGAAACGCCGCGCTACGACCTGTTCACCAAGATCTTGGTCGAGATTGCGCAGAAAGGTGGTACGATCCGCGAGGTTGCCGGTAACGATGACATCATGGTTTCCGTCACGGAAAAATCTGACCTGGCGATGCCCAGCCTGCCGGGTACCGTCATCGCACGCGTCCGGCGGGACGGTTTTGACGGCAGCCGGTTGCTGGTTGCCGTCAAGGTGAATGAACTGGCGACCTTGCTGCACAACGTCCCCTTGGCCGATCCGGGCGTGGAACACGTCTTTGACTACTAGAGCTGCCAGGCTCGTTGCGACGGCGATTGCCATCGTCCTTCTATGGTATGTTGCGATGGCGGTAGTGTTTCGTGTGACCGAACAGGCGCCTGGCGCGTTGGTGCTGTTTCCCGATCGCCACCTTGCCGCCGGGCAGCTGCCGGCGGGCATCACCATCCTGAAATGGAACAGCTATTTTGCCGTACTTGCCAGCGATCAGCCGGGTTATGTCGGCAGGCTTTACGCGGCAGGTGTTCCTCTCGTGTTTCCAGCGAGAAGCGGCGGCTGTCTCAGCTACCGCCGATTGGATAACCCTGCTCAGGGCAAAGAAAAACCGGACTGGCAGGGGAACCGTCCGGTTTTCAATTCAGCGGCACTGGAGGTGGCTGCTGTCGTCGGGGAACTTTCAATGCGTCAGACGCCGAATCCGCCGGCGTTCTGGCTGTTGCCCTTCATGGCGACCCGGTCGCGATGAAGGTCGAGAATAGTTCGTGCGAAATCGACCAGGAACACAATACTGATGATTGCCGATATGAGCATCATTGTGGTTGCCATGGCGAAACTTCCTTATTTTACCAGACGATCGCGCAAGAAATCTGCGCGGTCGATGCGCGCTTCGTTTCTGATTGCGTTTGCCGTTGCAAAAAGCATGGTGAAAAACATAATCATCGAAAGAAGTAGAATAAGTGCCATAGCCGTGATCCTTTCAGCTGAGTAACGGCCGCATCTCCAAAAAGTTCCGCTCATGTTTTCTTCAAATACACAGTTCTCTTTGAAGCGGCCTTGAACGTTACATTCATCTAGCGTTCATGCGGCCGGGCCGCTGTTTCCGGGGGAACACGCAACCGTGCCGAAGGGGCTCCCTTGCGATTGCCCGCGGTCCGTGACAAAAGGCTCTCGAAACGGAAACAGGCGCGATGACCACTGCTTTTTATCCCGGCTCCTTCGATCCCATGACCAACGGACATCTCGATGTGCTGGTCCAGTCGCTGAACGTGGCGCCGAAGGTGATCGTCGCGATCGGTATCCATCCCGGCAAGGCGCCGCTGTTTTCTTTCGAGGAACGGGCGGAACTCATCCGTCAATCGTTGAGCGAGTTTCTTCCCGAGAGAGCCGGCGATATCTCGATCGTCTCTTTTGACAATCTGGTGGTCGACGCCGCGCGACAGCACGGCGCCTCGCTTCTGGTCCGTGGCCTGCGCGACGGCACCGACCTCGACTATGAAATGCAGATGGCGGGCATGAACCGGCAGATGGCGCCCGACATCCAGACCCTGTTTCTACCGGCCGGAACGGCATCGCGGCCCATTACCGCCACATTGGTCCGCCAGATCGCGGCGATGGGCGGCGATGTCAGCGCCTTCGTGCCCCAGGCCGTTCACCGGGCGCTGAGCGCCAAGCGCAAGTCCTGACGCGTTTCATTATTTTCACGGGAGCTATCATGAAAATCCTCCACCTCGCTTTCGCAGGCGCTGTCGCACTTGCATCGTTGACCGGCAATGCCTTTGCCCAGGCCAAGGAATACATCACCATCCAGCTCAAGGACGGTCCGGTCGTGATCGAGCTTCTGCCCGATGTCGCGCCGAAGCACGTTGCCCGCATCAAGGAACTGACCGAGGCCGGCGAATACAACAATGTCGCCTTCCACCGCGTGATCCCGGGCTTCATGGCCCAGACCGGCGACGTCCAGTACGGCAATATGGAAAAGGACTTCAAGGCGGATATGGCCGGCATGGGCGGTTCCTCCAAGCCGGATATCGAAGCCGAGTTTTCAAAGGTTCCCTTTGAACGCGGCACGGTCGGCATGGCCCGCAGCCAGGATCCGAACTCCGCCAACTCGCAGTTCTTCATTATGTTCGCTCCCGGCTCCTTCCTGAACGGCCAATACACTGTAGTCGGCCAGGTCATCGAGGGCATGGAGAATGTCGACAAGATCAAGATGGGTGACGAGGCCAATAATGGTTCCGTCACCGATCCCGACCGTATGATCAGCGTCAAGGTCGGCAAGTAAACTGAGTTCCAACAAGGAGAAATGCCATGACCGAGATCAAGGATCCGGAAAACACCATCATCATGGAAACCACCAAGGGGCAGGTCGTCATCCAGCTTCTGCCGGACCTGGCGCCGGGCCACGTCGCCCGCATCAAGGAACTGTGTGCGGAAGGTGCCTATGACGGCGTCGTGTTCCACCGCGTCATCGACGACTTCATGGCGCAGACCGGCGACGTGCAGTTCGGCAAGAAGGGCGGCGAGCAGTTCAACCCGGCCCGCGCCGGCATGGGCGGTTCTTCCAAGCCGGACCTGAAGGCTGAGTTTTCCAACATGAGCCACGTGCGCGGCACATGCTCCATGGCGCGCAGCCAGATGCCGAACTCGGCCAACTCGCAGTTCTTCATCTGCTTCGCCGATAGCCCCTGGCTCAACAAGCAGTATTCCGTCTGGGGCCAGGTTATCTCCGGCATGGACAACGTCGACAAGATCAAGCGCGGCGAGCCGGTCAAGGATCCTGACAGCATTGTTTCGATGAAACTTGCCGCCAACGCCTGATCTAGGCTAATGCAACAACCCGTCCCGGATCGCCCGCACAGGGCGCCGGGGCGGGTTTGCCGTTTAAAGAAGACTGTTGATGCGCGTCGACCTGTTCGATTTCGATCTCCCCGAGGAAAACATTGCGCTGAGGCCTGCGAGCCCGCGCGACAGCGCGCGTATGCTCGTCGTGCGACCGCAACAGGAAGAGCCGCTTTCGGACCGCGGCGTTTTGGACCTGCCGTCCTACCTGCGCCCCGGCGACGCGCTGGTTTTCAACGATACGAAGGTCATCCCGGCGCAGCTCGAAGGCCTGCGCCGGCGTGGCGAGGACATCGTAACCGAGGTGTCGCTCACCTTGCACATGCGCGCAGGACCCGATCGCTGGAAAGCCTTTGCCCGGCCCGCCAAGCGCTTGAAGCCTGGTGACCGCATAGAATTCGGCCACGGCTCCAACGCCTGCCTGATGGGCTCGCTGGATGCGACCGTCGAGGCCAAAGGCGAGGCGGGCGAGGTGACCCTGCGTTTCGACCTGTCCGGACCGGCGCTCGATGAAGCGATCCTGGCTGTCGGTCATATCCCGCTACCCCCCTATATCGCCTCCAAGCGGCCGGAGGACGAGAAGGACCGCACCGATTATCAGACCGTCTATGCGCGCGAGCAGGGCGCGGTCGCCGCCCCAACAGCAGGGCTGCATTTCACCGACCGGCTTTTCGCGGCATTGGATACGATGGGCATCGAACGCCACTTCGTCACGCTTCATGTCGGCGCTGGTACGTTTTTGCCGATGAAGGTCGACGACACCGAAGACCACGTCATGCACGAAGAGATCGGTCATGTGGGCGCGGATGTGGCGGAGCGGCTCAATGCGGTCAAGGCGAGGGGCGGGCGCATCGTCTGCGTCGGAACGACCTCTCTGAGGTTGATCGAAAGTGCGGCCCGTGAAAATGGCGAGATCGCGCCCTGGTCGGGCCCGACCGGCATCTTCATCACGCCCGGCTACCGGTTCCGTGCCGTCGATGTGCTGATGACCAATTTTCACTTGCCGAAGTCGACGCTGTTCATGCTCGTTTCGGCCTTCAGCGGCCTTGAGACGATGCGACGCGCCTATGCCCACGCGATCGACCACGGCTACCGCTTCTATTCTTACGGCGATTCCAGCCTGCTTTTCCGGGATGATTCATGACCGAGACATTTCAGTTCAATCTTCTCGCCACCGATGGCAAGGCCCGCCGCGGTACGGTGTCGATGCCGCGGGGCGAGATCCGTACGCCCGCCTTCATGCCGGTCGGCACGGTGGGTACCGTCAAGGCGATGTATCTCGACCAGGTGCGCGATCTTGGCGCCGACATCATCCTTGGCAACACCTACCATCTGATGTTGCGGCCGGGGGCGGAGCGCGTCGCGAGGCTCGGCGGCCTGCACAAGCTGATCCGCTGGCCCTATCCGATCCTCACCGACTCTGGCGGTTTCCAGGTTATGTCGCTCTCCGGCCTGCGCAAGCTCGACGAGATGGGGGTGACCTTCAAGAGCCATGTCGACGGCTCGCTGCACCATATGTCGCCGGAGCGCTCGATCGAGATCCAGGGACTGCTCGGCAGCGACATCCAGATGCAACTCGATGAATGCGTTCGTCTGCCGGCAGAGCCGAAGGAGATCGAACGGGCGATGGAGATGTCGTTCCGCTGGGCAGAGCGCTGCAAGGTCGCCTTTGGCGATCAGCCCGGCAAGGCGATGTTCGGCATCGTCCAGGGCGGTGACATTCCGGCACTGCGCGAGCGATCAGCGGAGGCGCTGTCGGGGCTTGGCCTCAAGGGCTATGCCATCGGCGGCCTTGCTGTCGGCGAGCCGCAGGCGGTGATGCTCGACATGATAGACACGACCTGCCCATATCTGCCGGCCGAGAAGCCGCGTTACCTAATGGGCGTCGGAACGCCGGACGACATTCTGAAATCGGTTGCGCGGGGCATCGACATGTTCGACTGCGTCATGCCGACCCGTTCCGGTCGTCACGGCCTGGCCTTCACCCGCCACGGCCGCATCAACATGCGCAACGCCCGCCATGCCGAAGATATGCGGCCACTGGATGACCAGTCTTCCTGCCCGGCGTCGCACGACTATTCGCGCGCCTACCTGCATCACCTTGTCCGTTCGAACGAGTCCCTTGGCGGCATGCTTTTGACCTGGAACAACCTGTCCTACTACCAGGACCTGATGGCCGGAATCCGTCAGGCGATCGAGGAGGGGCGCTATGCCGATTTCATGGCCGAGACGCAGGAAGCCTGGGCTCGGGGCGAGGCCGAAGCCAAGCAGGCCGCTTGAGCACGGATTGATTAGATTTCGGGGCCGGGGGCCTGCTGCAGCATCTGGACACCGTTGATCTTGTAGGTGCCGTCCGGCTGCTTGACGAGGAAGTACAGCGCCGTCCAGTCCTTGCCGTCCGGTCCTGAGATCAACACTTCCTGCACCACGGTATCGCCTTCGACCTTGCTGCGTCCGAAGGCGAAATTGCCCGGTCGGTAGACGGGGGCATAACCGCGCTTCACCATGTCGAAGAAGATGGTCTTGTCGGGGAACTTTCCCTTGATCTGCGGCGAGGCGAAGGAATAGGCCGTCTCCGCATCATCGTTGAGGAAGGCCTCAATCTGGTTCTGGATGATCGATTGGGCCGTATCGACCGGTTCCGCCGCGCGAGCCAGGGGCATCGAGATCATCAGGATTACAATACAGGCGCAGGCTTTCAGTAACCGGATCATTGACCTGTCTCCTTGCTGACCACAAACATGCTACGCTGATTGGCCCGCGGTGGTTTCTCGTTCAATTTTCAATTTTCGTGATGTCATCAGATTAAGATAAATAAATTCAAATGATTGTGAACAGTATTTAATATTCTTGATTAGACATCAACTGTCCGTGATCCCCCGTCAAGACGTCTAAAAGACGGCTAAAGGCCCAGCCGGTCTTTCAGCCGCCCCCACAGCATCGCCGCGTGAACGCCGACCGGCCAGAAGGCGTGAAAGCGCATCGGCTGGATACGGCTCACTGGAAGATTGATCGGTGCTTGCGGGCCGATCGCGAGACGGTCGGCCATTTGCTTGCCCATCGCCGTGGCTAAGGCGACGCCCCGGCCATTGCAGCCGAGGTAGAGCAACACGTCTTCGCTCGGTTCGTGCAGATGTGGCAGATGATCCGGCGTGATCGCCAACTGGCCGTTCCAGGCATGCGTCCAGCGGGCCGCAGCAAGCTCGGGCCATAGGCGTTCCGCGTAAAGCTTGAGATAGTCAAGCGCGGCAGTCTTGCGCTCCAGCGCACGTTGAGGTCCACGCCCGCCGATCAGCAGCCGGTTCTGAGCGTCGAGGCGATAATAGACGGTGATATGGCCGCTTTCATAGAGCACAGGACGTCGCGGCAGGATGCGCGCCGCAAGATGGTCGGGCAGGGGCTCGGTCGCCATAATGGAGCTATAGACCGGGACCAGAGATTTCTTCAGGTCAGGCCACAACTCATCGGTATAGGCATTTGTAACTAAAAGCAATTTCTCGGCTGAAACTGTGGCGTTTTTGGTTCGCAGCAGCCATTTTCCGGATTGTCGGCGGGCCGAACGGACACGACTGCCGCCGTGGATAATTGCCCCGGCGGTCTGCGCCGCCGCCGCTAGGCCGCGGGCATAGTTCAGCGGATGCAGGTCCCCGCCACGCGGATCAAACAAGGCTGCCGGATACCGGCCTGTCCCTGTTGCCGCATGTGTTTCCGCAGCGTCGAGAAACCGCACTGGCATGCGGTGAGCGGCGCATTGAGCGGCGGTCTCGCGGACGGACTCCAGGGTCGTGGCATTCGTTGCAGCACGCAAGGTGCCGTTCTGCCGTGCGTCGCAATCGATGCCAAGACGGCGAATGAGGTCGAAGGTGAAATCCGGCGCGCCCCAGGTCATGGCAATCATGCGGCGGCCGAGATCCGCTCCAAACCGGGCAAACAGTTCATCGGGATTGAACTTGAGCCCGGGATTGATCTGTCCGCCATTGCGCCCGGAGGCACCCCAGCCGGGTTCATGGGCCTCGAGCACACAGACATCGACGCCCATTTCCGCGAGATGCAGGGCGGCGGACAGTCCAGCCAGGCCTGCGCCGACAATAGCGACAGATACGCTGCAATCGGTACCGAGCGGCGGCGCCAGCGGAGCCGGATGCGCAGTCTCGGCATAGAGATTGGACGACAGCAGGCGGTTGGATACGGCGGACATGCTTTGCCTTCATCGGATCAAAACAACATTTTGCACGCCGCTTTTCGCCTGAGAAGAAAAAAAGCCGCGGGGATCGTCGCTGTCCGCCAGTCAGGTGTTAGCGATCAAGAACCGCCCGCGGCGAACAAAGGGGACAATGTGTATGTTTCCAAGGCGAAGCCTTTGTTTTTATAAGCATGTCGCACTTCAAATTGGAATGTACCCCGGCTACATATCCTGTGGCGGCAAGGTTGGAATGTCCGCCGTTGCGCAAAGTTAAAATGTCACTCTGGGCGCGTCTTCAGCCAGTTAGAAATGCCACATGTCTACTTGCGCTGAGGCAAGCCCCCGACCGGACCGGCTGGGCCGGGTTGCAAGGGAAGGGAGGGGGCGGGTGAGCCCCACACTTCGGCCTAAGCTTTAGGGATGTCAGATCAGTCGTTCGTTCCCCTGCATCAGGCGAGAGAGAGCAATTGCGAAGTTCAGATCACTGACCTTCGTTAAGAATTCCGGCAAAGCGTACACGATTATTCCCCACGCTTGCGGGATGAGCCATAGAGTGGTACATTCACTCGAAATTGGAGACATGAATGATCGTCGGTTTTCGGGACGAATGGTTGCGGACCTTCTTTGTGGAGGATGTCCACTCCCGGAACATTCCAGCCGACCTCGAAAGCCGGTTGTTCCGCAAACTCCAGATGATCGACGACGCGACGACCGATCAGGACTTGCGTGTGCCGCCCAGCAACCATTTCGAGAAACTGCGCGGTAATCTCGATGGTTTGCATTCAATCCGCGTCAACAAGCAATGGCGGGTGGTCTTTCGATGGGATGGCAGTCGTGGCGAGGCGTCCGAGGTCTATCTTGACGACCATAGCTATCGATGAGGTGACAGATGCTGATGACCAAGCGTAAGCCGGCGACGGTCGGCGAAATCCTGACGGAAGAATTCATGCAGCCGCTTGACCTGACGCAGGCGGCCTTGGCCGAGGCAATGGGCGTCCAGCGCAAGCATGTGAACGAATTGTGCAACGACCGCCGCAACGTGACGGCGGCAACCGCGCTGATCCTGGCGCGTGTGTTTGGTAACAGCCCGGACTTCTGGCTCAACGTGCAGCGGCGCAGCGACTTATGGGATGCCATGCACAGCCCCAAGGAACTGGCGCGGATCGAGCGCGCGAAGCCGCTGGCGACAGCGGCATAGCCCGAAAGCGCCTCTAGGCTGAGTGCTTGAGCGAGTCCGCCATGGCAGCGCAAAACTCCGCGGCATCGAGGCGAGAGAGCGCCTTTTGCCGTCGGGCAATGACTGCGGGATCGTTCATGATGTCGCGCTTGGATATAGAATGTACCCTCCTACATATCTGTGGCGGCAAGGTTGGAATGTCCGCCGTTGCGCAAAGTAGAAATGTCCCTTCAGGCTGCCGCTCGGCACGACGACCAGCCCCGATCTGACCGGCTGGTCCGGGTTGCAAGGGCAGATCGGGGCGGGTGATGTGGAACTTTTTCGGCTTTAGCTTTGAGAGCGGCACCCTGTCACGGTTTTCTTACCGTTGACAGAGCCTCTTATGCGTTCATAGATGACGGCCACGAATCCCGATGAGGGCGAATACGGTGATGAAGAGGACCACGTCGAGCAGGCCCAAAGTGATCAGCAATCTTGCGTGGGTTTTTCTCTGAGAGAAGAAAAACGACATATAGTTCGGATCGCGTTGCATCAAAGGAAAGTCTTTAATGACGAGATGTCCAACAATCCCGATGAAGCCTCCCGCACCTACAAGAAAACAAAAACCGATGATGTTGATCAGCACCACGTCCACGCAAAATCTCCACTGCAGAAAACCCGTGTGAGTTCATGGCGAACCGCGACTTGCGGGCTTTGAGAGGCTAACCGGTGCGCCGGATTTGCGCGAGGAGTTTCTGGCGGAAGACTTCCGCTGGTGTTTTGTAGCCGAGGCATTTGCGTGGCGTTGCGTTCAGGTGATTGCAGATATCGGTGAGATCGCGGTCGCTGAGCGACAGCGGGTTGACCTCTCTCGAAAGCCATTTCCTGGCCCGTCCGTTGGTGTTTTCGACGGTGCCTTTCTGCCGATTGCGGATCGCAGAACCATGTCCGCGTTCCGATGCTGGCCTGCAGGTAGGGCCAGTCGGTGAATTCGGTGCCTCTGTCGAAGGTGATCGAGCGACGGGCGAGGTGGGGCAGGGATTGCAGTACCTGGATCAGGCCGTCCATCACCGGCCTCGATTGCCGGTCGTTGTTGCGCAGCAAGACAGCGAACCGGCTGACCCGTTCGACCAGTGACGTCACATTGGCCTTTCCGAACTTCTTTCGGAACTGAATCAGATCGCATTCCCAATGCCCGAACTGCTTGCGTTCAGCGACCACGTCGGGGCGATACAGAATGTTGACCTCCGGGCTGAAACGCCGGCCATGACGGCGCCTGGCATGCCGCGGCCGGCGTCTGGCACGATGTTCCGGCAGATGTCGCCACAGCTTGATCGCATGGCCGTCCGCTGAATAGGCGAACTTGTAGATCGTCTCATGACTGACGCAGATCGGATGCCGCTCCAGTCGCATCCGGCCGGCAATCTGCTGCGGCGACCAGCCATGCAGGATGCGGTCGATAACCGACTGACGCAGATGCGAGAACCGCGCAAGCTTACGCAGCTTGGCACGTCGCTCACGTGCCATCGCATTCGCCGTCACGCAGTAGTAGCCGTTGAGATCCGGCATCTGCTGATCCTCGAACGTATTGCGTCTGAGCTCGCGGAAAATCGTCGAGCGATGCCGTCCGAGTTTCTCGGCAATCACCTCGACACCGATGCCGGCCATTCGCCAACGCGCGATCTTGCGGCGTTCATCCATATCGATCTGGGAGTAGGTGCGCTTCATGGGCCGTTCCTTGCAACTGATAAGCCATTGTTATCTATTGCAAGTCGCACTTCATCCTTGAACCCACCCCCGCTACATATCCAAGTTGGATAAGATAGATTATGGAACATAATCGTGTTGCGGTTTTCCTGAATGGATTTATTCCCGGTGCCATTCCGCTGCAAAGACTTCGCGCTTTTTCCTGCGTTGGCCCTCTATGGTGTCTATTCGTCTTTTTTGTTGTATGTTGCTGAATGCCTCGCGGTGTCGGTGTGACAACACGCAGCTGTAAATGGCCCCGAGCGCCCATCGTCTAGCGGTCAGGACGCCGCCCTCTCACGGCGGCAACACGGGTTCGAGTCCCGTTGGGCGTACCAAAGGCAATGTTTGACAGCGAACGATCCTGTCACTTAAGGCAACTACGGCCGTCATACGGCAAGCCCAGCATTTGATTTGGAAAACCGAAATGTTCCGGCCTTCCGCTTGACCATCGCCGTCCTCAAGGCTTAAGCGATGCCCACCTCAACCGTCAGCGAAAGACCGAACCCGATGAGCGATTTGCGCATTCTTTCAGACGCTTTCATTCCCGAGTTGCCGGGACGCTACAAGGGCAAGGTTCGTGAGAACTACGATCTGCCGGATGGCCGCCGGATCATCATTGCGACGGATCGGCTGAGCGCTTTCGACGTCATCCTGACCGCGATCCCGTTCAAGGGCCAGGTTTTGACGCAGACGGCCCGCTACTGGTTCGAGGAAACGGCCGATATCTGCCCGAACCACGTCATCGACTATCCGGATCCCAACGTCGTCGTCGGCACAAGGCTCGATATCCTGCCGGTCGAAATTGTCGTGCGCGGTTATCTGGCCGGCACGACCAGCACGTCGATCCTGACCAAATACCGCAACGGCGAACGCGACATGTACGGCATCCGGCTGCCGGACGGCCTGAAGGACAACGAGAAGCTTCCGCAGCCGATCATCACCCCGACCAGCAAGGCCTTCGACGGCGGCCATGACGAGCCGCTGTCCGCCGCAGACATCCTGTCGCAGAAACTGCTGACGCCGGAACAATGGGAAACCGTATCCCGCTATGCGCTGGCGCTGTTTCAGCGCGGCCAGGAGCGCGCTGCCGAACGTGGCCTCATTCTCGTCGATACCAAATATGAATTCGGCACCGACAAGGACGGCCGTATCGTTCTTGCCGACGAGATCCACACGCCCGACAGCAGCCGTTACTGGATTGCCGAGAGCTACGCGGAAAGCTTTGCCTCTGGCGCGCGGCCAAGGAGCTTCGACAAGGATTTCGTGCGCGCCTGGGTGACGGAACGCTGCGATCCCTACAAGGACCCGATCCCGGAAATTCCGGCCGACCTCGTCGAACAGACGTCGAAAGTCTATATAGAGGCCTACGAGACGATTACCGGCCAGCGTTTCGTTGCCGATCTTTCCGGCACCACCGTTCTCGATCGCATCCGGCGCAACCTGCAGCCCTATTTCAGCTGACCGGGACGACCTCGTCCGTCACGTCGAATTCCAGCCGCATCCCGTCATAGGCCGGCTCCACATGATCCGGCGTCTCGCGCATCACAGTCTCGTAGTCGAGCGGCGTATGCATGTGGGTCAGCACGGCGTGTTTCGGAGCGAAGCGTTCGATCCAGCCGAGTGACTGTTCCACCGACAGATGGCTTGGGTGGAACTTGTATTGCAGCGTATCGATCACCAGCGCATCGAGCCCCGAAAGCTTGTCGATCGTTTCCTGAGGGAACCCGCTGACATCGCTGCAATAGGCAAAATCGCCGATGCGAAATCCGAGTGACACGATGCTACCGTGGTACTGCAGCAGCGGCTGAAAGACAATCGTGCCGCCAGCGCCGGCGATCGTGATCGGCGGCAGCGCCGGATCGATGATCTTCGCCTCGACGATCGGCGGATAGCCGCTTTCAGGCGGCGTCTCCAGGCAGTAGCGAAAGGCCTCGCGAATGCGCTCCATGGTCACAGCATCGGCCCAGATCGGCATTCGTTCGCCGGTGTGTTGCACGTAGCCGCGCAGATCATCGATACCATGAATATGATCGGCATGCGCATGGGTGTAGAACACGGCATCCAGGTTGTGGACCTTCGCCGCGATCATATGCGCGCGAAAATCCGGTCCCGTATCGATAACGACGGTTGTCGTTCCGCCATCCTGACCTGTCTGTTCGACAAGCAGGGACGCGCGCGTACGGCGGTTTTTGCGATTGGCCGGATCGCAGGCACCCCAGTCGCCATTGATGCGCGGCACGCCAGGAGACGAGCCGCAGCCGAGAATGGTAAAGACCCGACGCGCCACCACCTCAGAGCCTCGGCATTTTAGAGAAGACGCGGAAAGCGTTCTCCGTCGTGATCGTCGCGATCTCGTCCACCGAAACGCCGATCGTCTCGGCCAGAACCTGTGCCGTGTGAGCGACATAGGCCGGTTCGTTGCGCTTGCCGCGGAACGGCTTCGGCGCCAGATAAGGCGCGTCGGTTTCAACGATCATTCGGTCGTGCGGCACGGTCTTGGCTATCTCGCGCAGTTCCTCCGACTTCGGAAACGTCAGGATACCGGAAAAGGAAACATAGCCGCCGAGCTCGACGCCGACGCGCGCGAGGTCAGGCCCGGAAGAAAAGCAGTGCAGCAGGAAAGGGAAGGCCCCCCTCCCCGTTTCCTCGGTCAGGATCGCGGCCATGTCCTCGTCGGCAGAGCGGCTGTGGATCACCAGCGGCAGGCCGGTTTCCCGCGCGGCGGCGATATGGCGGCGCAGGCCGATTGCCTGCGCATCGCGCGGCGCATTGTCGTAGAAATAGTCGAGCCCAGCCTCGCCGATCGCGACGACTTTCGGATGCGCCGAAAGACGCACCAGATCAGCCGTCTCGATATCCAGTTCCTCGTCGGCATTGTGCGGATGCGTGCCGACCGAGCAGAAGACGTTGGCATAGGATTCGGCGATGCTAAGGATCGTCTCGAACCTCTTCACCCGCGTTGAGATCGTGATCATCTGGCCGACACCGGCTGCATGCGCGCGCGCGACGATCGCGTCGCGCTCGGCCTCGAAATCCGGAAAATCCAGATGGCAATGGGTGTCGATCAGCATTTGGTGGTCCTCATGCTTCCGGCGCGACGTAGCGCGGGAAAACCGGCTTCGGTGCCTCCAGAGCCGTACCTGCGACCAGACGCCCCGCTTCGCCAAGAGACGCGAAATCGCGCTTGTCGGCCGGAACGGCGACGAGGTCGAGCAGCTTTCCGGCCGATTCCGGCATGAAGGGCTGCAGCAGGATGGCAATCTGGCGCACGACGTCGGCCGTGACGTAAAGCACGGTCGCCATGCGGGCCGGATCGGTTTTCTTCAACGCCCACGGTTCCTGGCTTGCGAAGTAGCGGTCGGCCTCGGACACCACGGCGATGATCGAGGTCAGCGCCCGATGGATCATCAGCGCGTTCATGTCGTCGCGCGTCGAGGCATGCAGCGCGTCCGCCGATGCCAGCATCGCGTTGTCCTCTTCGGTCAGCGGTCCGCATTCGGGGATCTGACCGTCGCAGTTCTTGACAATCATCGACAGCGATCGGCTGGCGAGATTGCCGATGCCATTGGCAAGATCGGAATTGATGCGGGTCGCGATCCCCTCCTCGCTGTAACTGCCGTCCTGACCGAAGGAGACTTCGCGCAGGAAAAAATAACGGATCTGGTCGAGGCCGAAATGCTCGACCAGATTGAAGGGATCGACGACGTTGCCGAGCGACTTCGACATCTTCTCACCCTTGTTGAGCAGGAAGCCATGCGCAAAGACCTTCTTCGGCAAAGGCAGGCCGGCCGACATCAGGAAGGCAGGCCAGTAGACCGCGTGAAAGCGAATGATGTCCTTGCCGATCATGTGGATGTTCGCCGGCCAGTATTTCGCCCGCGGCCCTTCCGGATCCGTCAGGTAGCCGGTCGCGGTGACGTAGTTGGTCAGCGCGTCGACCCAGACATACATGACATGGCCGGGATCGTATGGCACCGGAATACCCCAGTCGAACGTCGTGCGCGACATGGAGAGATCCTTCAGGCCGGATTTCACGAAGGAAATCACCTCATTGCGGCGCTCGGCGGGGCCGATGAAATCCGGGTTTTCCTCGTAGTGTTTCAGCAGCTTTTCCTGATAGGCGGAAAGCTTGAAGAAGTAGCTCGCCTCTTCCACCCACTCGACCGGCGACCCTTGAGGCCCATAGCGCACGCCGTCGGCGCGTAGCTCGGTCTCGCCTTCCTGATAGTAGGCTTCGTCGCGCACGGAATACCAGCCCGAATAGCTGTCCTTGTAGAGGTCGCCCGCCTCGCCCATGCGGATCCAGATATTCTTTACGGCTTCGTAGTGGCGCTTCTCGGTCGTGCGAATGAAATCATCATTCGAGGCATTGAGGAGAACGGCCATCTTCTGGAATTCGGCCGAGTTCCTGTCCGCCAGCTCCTGCGCTGAAATGCCTTCCTTGCGGGCCGTTTGCTGCATCTTCTGGCCGTGTTCGTCTGTCCCCGTCAGGAAAAACACGTCGCGTCCGTCCAGCCGCTGGTAGCGGGCCATCGCATCCGTCGCAATCAACTCGTAGGCATGGCCGATATGCGGCTTGCCGTTCGGGTAGGAGATCGCGGTGGTGATGTAAAACGGGGACGTGTCGGTCATGATCGGGTTTCGGCCTGTGTCTGATCTTTTGGTGTCTGGCTATTAGCGCATCCCATGGCCGGATGAAACAGTGCACGCCCAGAAAAGCTGCCTGCGGCTGTCGCATAGCCAATTGTCCTGCCACAACACGCACGCCTTGACAATTCCAGCTGGTGCCTGGAACATTCAGTGAACGAAACGGAGACCCTTTCATGCTGAAACAGCTCGGTGAGACATTCTCTCTCGCACCGGCGGCTTACGCGGACATGCACCAGATCGAGCGAGACCGGGATTGGTTCGTCCTCAAGATGCACGAGGAACTCGGTGAACTCACCCCAGATCCGGAACAGGCTGACCGGCCGCGGCCGCCTGAAGGGGCAATCGGAACAGGACCTGCAACGCGCGCTTTCCGATGAAACGGCCGATCTTCTCGGTCACGTCCTGCTCTTTGCCGAACAGAACCATATCGATCTTGCAGCCGCGATCGAACGCAAGTGGAAATTCAGATCGCCGGAAGGGACTGCGTCTTGATGTCGTCGAGGATCGAAAGAACGGTCTGTTTGCGATCCAGATTATAGGCTTGCGCCAGAGAAAGCCGCTCGCTGGTGGCCGACGACAGCCGCGCAAAGCGTTCGGCCCCGGCGATGTCGCCAGCGGCTGCCGCCTGGCGTGCTACCCGCATGATATGCCCGCTCACCAGCGCCGAAAAGAAATCGAAAATGGTCTCGCTGTCCTTGGCGGAAAGAACATCGGCGAGCTTGTGCATATCCTTGCGGATCGCCGGCCCCTGCCCGACAAGGATCGCTTCAAAGGCGGTCATGATGTCGAGGCCACCATAGTTGATCAGCTTCAACGCTTCCGACACGCTGCCATCCGCCGCAGCGAGCACCTTTTGCGCGTCCGGACCGGAGAGGTCAAAGCCCAGATTGGTCATCGCGTCGCGCAAAGCGCCGGGCGCCAGCGGCTTCAACTGCAGCGGCAGGCAGCGCGAACGGATCGTCGGCAGCAGCTTGCCCGGCGCATGGGTCAGCACCAGGAACAACGACCGTTTCGGCGGCTCCTCGAGAATTTTCAGGATTGCGTTGGCGGCATTGCGGTTGAGATCATCGGCGGGATCGACGATGACGATCCGCCAGTTGCCGGTCCCAGACGTCTGCGAGAAGAATTTTCCCGCTCGGCGTACCTCGTCGACGGTGATGGCGCTCTTGACCTTGCCGGTCTTGTCGTCGACCGGCCGTGTCAGATGCAAGAGGTTGTGCGAGGCGCCGGAGGCGATCTGCCGGCTGACGATCGAATGCGGATCGGGATCGGCCAGTTTCGCCGGTGCCAATGATGGGTCCGGATACGTCAACACATGGTTGGCGAAGCGGAAGGCAAGCGTTGCCTTGCCGACACCCGCCGGCCCCTCGATCAGAATGGCGTGGTGCCCTTTCCCCGACCGGTAGCTTTGGGCCAGAAAATGCTCGGCATCCGCATGACCGAAGAGCTTCGTATTCTCGGCGGGCGGGATCGCGCCTTCCAGAACGTCAAATCGATCGGTGCTCATTGGGCCGCTTCCGTTTCCGGCCCGTCGCCATCCTGTGGCAGCAACGGCTCGACAATCGCAAGCACGGCGGCGGCAATATCGCTGGCGCTCGCTGCCGCGTCGACCACATGACAGCGCCTCGGATCGGCTCTGGCGATATCAAGGAAAGCCTCGCGGCGCTTTTCATGCGTTTCGAGTTCCTCTTTCTCGAAGCGGTCGAGTTCGACCTCCTCGCCGGCTGGCGCCTCCGCCACAGCCGCGCGGCGGCGCACACGGTCGAGACCGATGGATGCCGGCAGATCGAAGATGATGGTGCAATGCGGGGTCACGCCGTTGACCGCGACCCGCTCGAGCGCTTCGATGAAGGAGGGCTCCAGATTGCCGGTCACCCCCTGATAGACGCGCGAGGAGTCCATGAACCGGTCGCACAGGACGACGGTGCCGTTCAGAAGTGCCGGCCGAATGACTTGTTCGACATGATCGCTTCGTGCGGCGGCAAAAAGAATAGCTTCCATGCGCACCCCAAATTCCTGCGCCGCACCGGAGAGAAGCACGTGCCGCACGGCCTCCGCGCCCGGCGAGCCGCCGGGCTCACGCGTGGTCAGAACCGTGCAGCCGCGGTCACGCAGGGAATCGGCAAGCAGGCGAATCTGGGTGGATTTTCCAGCCCCCTCGCCGCCCTCGAATGTAACGAACAGGCCTTTTCCGACTGACACTCTCTATTCCCGTATGACCGTCATCGCCCGGCGATACGACGGGCGCGTTTGTTTTCTAGCTGCCCTCGGCGGTGCAGCGCTTGCAACTCGAGTTCTGTTTAGCGGATTGTCCCGGACGGCGAAACCTTCGATGCCGTCATTTCCTCACAACCAGAAAAACAGCAGTTCCTGCAGCGCGTCGGCCGCCCGGCTGCTCAGCGAGCCCTCCCCCACGGCCGCTGCAGTTTCGACCGGAACCTCGCGCAGCAGCCGCGTGCCATTCCAGATCTTCAGCGTGCCTGCGTCGCGTCCCGCCTCCAGCGGAACAGTCAGGGGCCAGCGATAGATCACCTTGGCCGACAGACGCTCGGGATTGTTAACGGGCACGAGTACATCGACGGCATCGCGGGTAACCAAAGTCACGTGCGATTGCGCTCCACCGTAGACGGCGGCTTCGCCGACGGCGTCGCCGGCCTCGAACAACCTCTTCCTTTCAAAAGCGGTCATCGACCAGTCGAGCACCCGGCGCGTCTCCTCGATCCGCTCCTTGTCGCTTGCCAGCCCGCCAATGGCGAGAAAGACACGCCGCCCCTCTCTCTGCATCGTCGCGACCATCGAATAACCGAAACCCTCGGCAAATCCGGTCACGAAGCCATCGACGCCGATATTGGCCGCGACAAGCGGATTGCGGTTCCGCTGGAGGATCTTGTTCCACTCGAATTCGGCCTGGGAATAGTAGCGGCGGAATTCCGGGTAATTGGCGTGAATATGCCGGGCCAGCAGCGCCATGTCGCGCATTGTGACCGTATTCTGTGGATCAGGAAGTCCAGTCGCATTGCGGAAAACCGAGGCGGTCATTCCGAGTTCGCGGGCGCGTTCCGTCATGCGCCTGGCGAAGGCGTCTTCGCTGCCGGTCATCCCTTCCGCCAGGATGATGCAGGCGTCATTGGCGAACTGGACGGTCACGCCCTGAAGGAGATCGGCAACGCGGATGCGCGACTTCAAAGCGGCGAACATCGTCGAGGTGCCGGATGGCGCGCCACCGGTCCGCCAGGCATGCTCTGAGACCGGAAATTCAGTATCGAGCGTCAGCTCGTTCTTGCCGATGGCGTCGAAGACGATCTCGGCGGTCACCAACTTGGCAAGCGATGCCGGCGGCACAGGGACATTTTCATCCTTGGCGAAGAGGACCGTGCCAGTTTCGGCATCGATGAGATAGGCCTGCTTCGCTTTGGTTTCAAAGGTCTGGGCTTGCGCGGCTGAGGGCGCGCAGATGAGTAATGCTACGAAAATGAAGACCGAGAACAGCCGTGCGCGCATTCCAAACTCCGGTTCCTCTCCGGCCATAGCAGCCGGCCCACCGGGGATCAATCGCCGCGCCTCGGATTAGCGCAGGACGTTCTGGCGTTTTGCATATTCAACAATGGAATTTGGCGTCAGCGGGTTCTTGTCGACCAGAATGGCATCAAAAGCCGTTTCGGACGTGCTGACGCGCGCTTCGACGTAAGCCGCCGCATAGGCCATGTTGCCATCGGGAAGCGGGATGAACTCCGGACGTTCGGTCGGGATCGGCCCGATTTCCGGAAGCATGGCAAACGCGTCGAGCGCCGGAGACGAGGGCAACGGCGTCTCGGTCTCGGCAAGCGCTGTCACCGGTACGCCCATTTCCATGTTCGATTTCGAAGGCATGGTCAGCGTGCCGAGGCTTCCGGCCTGTTTGCGCAAGGGCTCGTTCGAGGCGACCATCACGCCGGTTGCGATTTGTCCTTCTGGGAAGGCGTTCGGCGTGCGGTCGCCCTTCTTTACGTAGGACGCCATCAGATAGGGCATGTCGTTGCCCTCGAGCGGCGCTTTGCCGATATACTGGACGCGCACCTTGGCGCTGCCCTTGCGCTTCATGTCGAGGAAGTCGGCGGTCTTGGAAGAGACGTCGATAATGCGCCCGAATTCATAAGGGCCGCGATCATTGACGCGCACCACCACCGAAGAACCGTTCTCAAGGTTGGTGACGCGGGCATAGCTCGGCAGCGGGAATGTCGGGTGGGCGGCCGACAGGTGATATTTATCGTAGACTTCGCCGTTCGCCGTCAGGCGGCCGTGAAACGCCGAGCCATACCAGGAGGACATGCCGGTCTTGTTGTAGCCGAAATCCTCTTTCGGCTGGTACCACTTGCCTTTGACCTGATAGGGCTTGCCGACCTGATAGCGGCCGCCGCCCTTCGGGATGTTCTTGCCATCGGCAACACGCGGGCTGGCCTTCACGCCATAGATCGACTCGGCAAAATACTCCTTGCTGCGTGTCTTGTTTTTCTTGACGCTGCCTGTCGTTCCGCACGCCGTCAGCGCGACGCAAAGCATCGGGATGGCGGCAACACGCAGTCCCTGGACGAGAAGAGCCGCAGTCTGATTGGATGTCATGTGTCCCACAATCGCAATTCGTAAAAGCCGACCTCGGTACCCTCTCGCGCATGCCCCCACGCGAAAGAACCGGCGTCACGAAACGTAACAGTCGATTAATCATGACAACAACGTGGCGAAATTGCGAATGGTTAACCGTGCCAGAATGGAACAATTGATATTATGGTTTATGAATGGTTAATATTTCCCCGTCGACCACGCAACAAAAGCGATCTATACGATGCCGTTCGAGGTTGGAAAACAACCGTTGGACGCCAGAAGAGCAGTTTCAACACATATATTCGATGATGGTGTACTTGATGCCGATAATCGTTCCATTGGCATTGCGAACAAAGGCGGGAATATATTGCGGATCCGGTGGGACGCAGGCCTCTCGCTCAGTCTCTTCGGCGCCGGTCAAGCCCGCGCCGACAACCTGCGCCGCATAGACATCCGGCGTTTCCAGCGCCGCGCCCGCCGGCGAAACGGCCGTCAGCAAGCAAAACATCGAAGGACCTTGGGTGCCATCGCCGTCGCAACTCGGCTATGCGATCAGAAAAACGAGGAAATTGCCGGTTTTGTTCCGACGCGTGTCAGGTCTGGCTTTGTCGCCTCCTGAAACCCCGCCGTTTCTTCGATTTGCGATGGATGCGCTGATGGTGTGCCGAGGCGGTTGACGTTCCTCATCTGCAGGCTATAAAGCGAGCCACGACGAGGTTGTTGCTCACGCGCTCGCAGGTCAAAACCACCACCCTGCCGCACGCGCAACGTTTCCAGCACCCCGTCGCAAGGAAGAGTGTCCGAGTGGTTTAAGGAACCGGTCTTGAAAACCGGCGTGCGGGAAACCGTACCGTGGGTTCGAATCCCACCTCTTCCGCCACGTCACATTGATTTAATTGATATTTTTGTTATTTTTGACGAAGACTTTATAACGGTTGTGTTAGGCTAAGCCGCTACGCTCAATCAAAATCTTGTATGATGTCGGTGTCGGTATGGTATCCGCTCTTATGATGCTCTTGCGCCTCATGTAAAGTAATGGAATGCACGGCGCCCTCCGGGGCGCCGTTTTCAAACTATTTATCGCGGCTGGGCGCTGTAAGACCTTCACAACGGAACTGATCGCTTCCCGACAGATAACGCCGACGATCGCCGCCGCGCATATCGCGATGGCGAGGACAAGCCCCGTTTGTTTTATGAGGTTTACAGAGTCCGCATGCCGCAATTCGCGGACGTTTTCTCTTGTGATGCATTTGAGTCTCCGAACGAAATCGGTGCGGCCCGATGCCGCCCGAGTATGTGTCGGAGATGGGTGAAAGCGTGTGTCATGGGCGGTTTATAGCACGAGGTGCTAAGAAACCAAAAAAAGCCACCACCCTTTCGAGGCGGCGGGATCGATAAGAAGAATTGCCACTCAGCCGGCGACTTTGTCGATGGTTGCGATGACCGTTGTCAGGGCCGGTGTATTGGTATGCGTCCAAAGCTGGTAGCCGACCACGCTCGCCAAGATGGCAGACCATATGGCGAAATCCCCGATACGAAACAGCGGTTCTTTCTTTTTCATCACAGGCATCCTCAAATCCGGCAGGATTTTCTGAAGACAATATCGCGCCAGTCGTTCAGTTTTAGAAGACGACGTTTGGTGAACACAGTATCTCGGATTGGACAATACGGCGCTGTTACCGCGGGAACCAACCCCGCGCGCCGGGAGTGGTCGGGCAGCGCGCGTCCTGAAAGCTGGAGCGGCACTTTCTGGCGGGATTCGTGCGATAACGATTCACTCGATCGCCAAACTGTGCTAGGTTCCGGATCGAGGCAAACCACACCGGTTGTTGCGACCCCTTTCTGTTTGCCAACGGATCGCCAGTGCAGTCTTTGGACTGGGATTCCACTTATCCGCGGTGAAGGAGAACGCCATGCATTACAGCGTGCAGTTTTTCACCTGGACGCCAAAACAGGGCGTCCATCAAGTCGGCTCGACGATCGAGATCGACGCGGTCAATCCAAAACTGGCGGCCGTGTCACTGTTGGGCCTGAGGCTGGATGAGACCGGTGCGGCGAAGAAACTGGCAGCCCGCGTCTGGAATGCGCCGGATGATTGCAAGGCCGATTGTGAATGCTTCTACTACCATTGACCACCAGCTGCATTCCGCACGCAAACTCTCCCTCGCTTCGTCGCCATTGATTGGGCTTTGCGAATGGCGTGGCTTATCTCCAGCCGGATTGCTTCGTCGCCGGTGGTTGTGCGTTGCCTTGCGGCGCATATAAAACGCACCTCTGCCAATTATCGCGAACGTCGGAATTGTTCTCTTCAACGCATCGAAAAGTGCGTCATCGGCTGCTGGTCAGTGAGAACATCATGCCCATGTCCGCAATGAAACAAGGTTGCCGACATGGTTGAAGCGGCGACCCTATCCAATTGCGAATATTGTGGAAAATTTTGGAGGCCTCGCCCGGAATTGAACCGGGGTACAAGGATTTGCAGGCTTTCACCTGCAATTGTTTCAAAAGGCTTTTCTGCTTTCATGTCGCGTTCATGTTGCAGTCAGTGACGACAGCCACGCTTGAATGAGAGCAGTGCCAGCGATGGCATCAGCTAGGGAGACTACGTCGCCTTCGGCCTTGGGTATGACCATTGCGCAGTTCAAGAAACTCTCCCCTGAAAAGCAGGAGGAGACCAGGCAAGCCTATTGGAGACTCGTATCGCCCTCGAATGGCTCGCGGCCCGATCAGCCGGCTACACCATCCCGCCCAGGCCTGCCTCGCACCTATGAGCGGCTTTCGGAGGCGAGAATGATCGAGCTCGGCCGGGAACTCCTCGCCATCAAGGCGAAGCTGCCTCAAGGGCATTTCATGCCATGGGTGAAGGAGAAGAGCGGCATCAGCTATACGGCCGCGCAGCGGTTCATGCGAGCGGCGAAGGACGCAGACACAGCGGTCCCAGTCGGCGGTTGAATGCGCGTCTGTGGGCTGCGGATCGCTCGTCACATGACACGGCCATCCATCATTTCTTGATCACGATTTTCGACTGCCGTAACGGCAAGCTCCTTGGACTCCGCATAACCTTGTTGGACGTCAAACTGTGGCCCACCGACATTTGACCACCTCCACGATCCTTCGGTTTCCAGTCGTCCCTCTAGCGTCACTCTGCCGATCATTCGTTCGCCTTCGTAGCCAACGAAATCCTGATTAGGCGAGAAATACAATGCGATCCAAAAATATTCATGTGGTGCAGAATCCGGAGGCATCGCCAGTCACTCCTTCGCGTGTGCAAGGTTTGCAGTTGCCCCAATTGTGCCCGTTGACGGCCTGCAGGATGCGCCCCGTTTCGAGAAAAGGAAAGCCGATACTTACGCCTGTGGGATCTAATTCCTTGGCTGCCGTCGATTGCGCTCAGCCTTTAGATGTAGATCGCACACAAAACACGCAGACGCCCGCCAAACGGGGTAGGTCACCTGTCGCCATTACAGCGAGCGCACCGAGCAGACTGGCGATTCCGTGTGCTATGATGCGAACAGATTGCGGGAGGCGACGATGGCATACGAAGTCGATATTACTGTCCTGTTCGACGTGATCACGAAATCGGTTCTCGTTGGCTTCCGTGACGAACTCACCACTTTACCGGGTCCGTTCCTCGATCGAAGAGCCGGGATTGCGGCAGGCGAGGCCTACTGTAAGACACTGGGTTGGAAAGACGGAGCCCAATCACCCTGACGTCGCTCCGCTATCTTTCCCGATGGAATAGCTCCATCGCGATCGGGCGCGTGACGAGTTCCTCTTGGTCCGTCACTCCGCTCTGGAACAGTTCAATGAGCTGACTTGCGATCATCTCCGCTTCCAAACTTTCCGGGCGAATACTGAGTTTTTGGCAACGGGCATCGAGCGCGCGCTTCAAAACGTCGATGTCCACGGGATCAAGGAAAAAGTCGAACATGCTTCCACTCCTCAGCGAAACCAAGTGACTGACAAAATATTGGGAGTGCTTTTCGGGTTCGCAAGAGGTAGCGATCGGCAAATCACTGACCCCACGACCCTCTAATCGTGGCGCTGCTTCGCGCCGATACTGTTGAAAAACTCCGACTGGGCATGGCCGCATTGGCGAGTGCACCAATCACAGCGCGACGGTAGGAGCCGATTCGCTGAAGCCCAGGCTCCGACCTCTAGAAAAGGTATTGGGAGGAACAGAAATGACGGGTTCGGCGGAGACGCGCCCTTTCCGACGCGTGCCCCGACGGCTACAGGGGGCGGTGAAGGTCATGGGTTATCTCCCTGCCCGTTTTGAGGGCCGGTTTGCTGCGGGTTAAAATCAGGGGTAGCGCAGGCGTCTGCCGTACTTTAAGGTTTCCTCATGGCAATGGAGGTTGCCTGAGGAGGATTTCATGAACGATCCCATCATTGGATTTTTGGTCGCAGGTGAACTGTCCTGCCTATTCTGGGCGGCTGTGTTCATGTTGGCCGGCTAAATCCCAGCGATAGAACTGCTGATCCTACTTAGCAACGCCCGCAGTGCGCGCCTTTCACCGGAGTTTCCGGTGTGCGCTAAAAAGGCTGAAAGAGGCTGCTCTTCAAATCGCGTCGGCCCCACTTGGGAAGTGCTTGATATCCGTACTTTAAGTTCCCCGGTGGCGGCGTCGAACACCAAGCTCCATGTTTTGATGTTTCCATGGGGCAATCCCGTCTTTCGAAAATCCTTCACAACGATCATTTTGAGGGGGCCCTCATGGTCGCAACATGTTGCATTTCATGTCGCGTGAACTAGCCGAGGGTAGCCGGAAACCGTTGGAAATCAAGGGAACTGGATTGCAACATGATGCGACATGCTGGCATCAAGTCAATTGTCCAGAATCGCCCATAAGGCTTTAATTTCATTGTGGAAAATTTTGGAGGCCTCGCCCGGAATTGAACCGGGGTACAAGGATTTGCAGTCCTCTGCGTCACCACTCCGCCACGAGGCCTCGTAACGATCATCACTTAATCGTGACGGGCGTTTAGACCGATTTCCGTTCCAGTGCAAGACGCCATGATCGAATTCCAGTTTTTTCTCATGGGAGAATCCAGTCTCCCATCCATTGCCGCTTCGGTTCCTCAGGAAATGCCGCGCCTAATGCATGTCGTCCAAAAGTGTGCCGCGGTTTTGGGACAACCACATGCATAAAAACAAAGACCTAAAGCGCAGCGCATGAATCCGTTTTGACGCGATGCGCTTTAGCGGATGTGCCGACGCGCCGGATCATTGCCAAGCCCCCGCTCCCGTCAATTTTCAAAGAAAATCAGCCGTCTGCGTCCGCTGGCGTCCGGATTCGGCTTGCCGCTTAATGGTAACGTCGGATCAGACCGACCAGTTTGCCTTGTATCTTGACTCGGTCGGGGCCGAAAATCCGGGTTTCGTAGGCAGGGTTGGCAGCTTCGAGCGCAATCGATGCACCCTTGCGGCGAAACCGCTTCAGCGTCGCCTCCTCATCGTCCACCAAGGCGACGACAATCTCTCCCGGGCTGGCGCTGTTGGTATTGCGGATGATGACGGTGTCGCCATCGAGAATGCCGGCCTCGATCATCGAATCGCCGCGCACTTCCAGCGCATAATGTTCGCCGCTCCCGACCATCTCGAGCGGCACGGAAATATCGTGCGTATTGTTCTGGATCGCCGAGATCGGCACACCGGCCGCGATTCGCCCCATGACCGGGATAGAAACGGAACTGTTCTCATTGCTGGCCGGTACGGCCTTGGCGGTGGCTGGCGCCGGCGGAGCGCCGCGGCTGCCCTGGATAACGCTCGGCGAAAAACCACGCTTGGGCTGGAGGCTCATGGAATAGGCCTCCGGCAGCTTGATCACTTCAAGCGCGCGCGCCCGGTTGGGCAGACGCCGGATGAAGCCGCGCTCCTCGAGCGCCGTGATCAGCCGGTGAATGCCGGATTTGGAAGCGAGGTCCAGTGCATCCTTCATCTCATCGAAGGACGGCGGCACACCCGATTCCTTCATTCTTTCGTGAATGAACAGAAGCAGTTCCTGTTGCTTGCGGGTCAGCATGAAAGATCACTCCGGATCGAGAAACAAATCAAGAACGAACACTATATGTTCCATATGTGTTCCGCAAGTCCCTAAAATTCGTTGAACTTTTTCAAAGCGCGATTTTATTGGGCTTGTCCCGCCGAAAGCCGGCATTCATCACGCCGCCGCGGAACATTCGCAACCGTCCGGCCGTTTTCCGCTCAGCGGTGTCGAGGCGCGGCAGGGATTGCTGGGCCGACCGGTATTGATGGTTCTGATCGGCAGCCTCGTGCTTGCCCTCATTGCCTGGGGCGGCGTCGAGATGTTCGGCGAAAGCACCGACAATGATGCCGCGACGCAGGTTCAGGAAATCATTCCGGCGGCCAAGGATGCCGTGAAAGCCTTATCCGCCACGACTTGATTGCAGCCCCTCCAGCCCCGGTGAGGCCTTTGCAGATTGGCGCCGGGTTACGACGTCTGCCGCTTGCGCGCCCACCAGACGGAAAGTCTGCGGCGCTGGCGCCGGACGAAGGCGAGGTCATGCGACAGCACGATCAGGCCTAAGGGCACCATCCAGAAGCCCAAAACCGGGAGGAAGCCCAGGATACCGCCAAAGAGCAGCACGGCACCAAGTGCAATGCGCAAGGCCCGCGATTGAGGCAGGCGCAGGCGCCACGACCCGAGAATGAGTTCATGCGCGCGCGCATCGATACCGAATTTTTTCGTTTTCTGCGGTTCTGCCATAAACTCACCTGCTACACGTCCGATGGCGAGCACCACGGAGCGAATTTGCATTGCGGCTCTTCAAGTGCGCCGCTCTCCCCAGATGGGGAGTTCTCCACAGTCAGACAAGATTGTGCACTTTTTTTGAAAAACTGCTTGGCAAATCGGAAAAGCATTTGTATTAGCAGCCTCACTTCTGCAGCGCGCAGATGATCCCTGGTAGCTCAGCGGTAGAGCATTCGACTGTTAATCGACAGGTCGCCGGTTCGAATCCGGCCCGGGGAGCCAGTTTCAAAGGGCTGCACTTAATGGTGCAGCCCTTTTTCGTTGCATATTTTTCAATGATGCGAGACCGGCCAGCCTGCTTAATCGCCTCGACCCTGTTCACAACTGCATTGTCGCCTATACTCTCGGTACTGTTTCGCGCGCATTGCAGCGGGATCGCTGTCCTGTCGTCCGACGATAAGTGCGCCGGGACGAGCTTGGTGCGCCGGCTCTGACGGCACGGGATCACAATGACAGCCGAAAAAGTGTCGCTGACCGGGGAGAAGCAAACTCTCCTCATCACGCTTTACGCGAAGGCCGGGGAAAGCCGCCTGCCGGATTCCCTTCTGCAGGATCGTTTCGCCGCCGAGACCGTCCGCCGGATCGACTATGACTTTTCGCGGCTGAAGGTTGATCGCGACATGATGATCGGCGTGGCGATGCGCGCCCATATTCTCGACGGCTGGACGCGTGACTTCATTGCACGCCATCCCGACGCGACCGTCCTGCATCTCGGCTGCGGGCTGGACAGTCGCATATTCCGCGTCGATCCGGCGCCGAATATCCGCTGGTTCGACGTGGACTATCCCGAGGTTGTCACGCTACACCGAAAACTCTATCCCGAGCGCGACGGGTACAGTCTGATCGGTTCGTCCGTGACGGACCCGAAATGGCTCGCGGATGTGCCCGCCGACCGTCCGACCATCGTCATCGCCGAGGGGCTTTTTCCTTATCTTCCGGCCGACGAGGTCCCGAAGCTGCTGCGGCGGCTCACCGCGCATCTCCCGAGCGGTGAGTTGGTCTTTGATGGCTATAGCCGGCTCGGACTGGAACTCATCAGCTGGCAGCCTTCGGTGCGCGCGACCGGAGCCAGGCTGCATTGGGCGATAAACGATCCGCGCGACCTCGAAAGGCAGGTTCCACGGCTGAAACTGCAAACTGAACTTCCGGCCTATGATCCGGAAGGTTACGATCCGAGGCAGATCGCCAGGCTATCCTGGGCGGCGCGTTTGACGATTCTCGCCTTCGCCGCAGTTCCGGCCCTTGGGCGAATCGGCTGGCTCTTGCGCTTTCGGTTTTGAAACGCTCTGCCCAATATGTGCATGCTCCCGCGGGGCTTGACGCGTCCGGCGGTCTTGCAACCGACGAGCGCGACAATACGTCAATTCCGTTGTACAAAGAACTTCCGCCCTCACCCGCCGGAACCGGAGCCGACAATGCCTGCAACCGACCTGCTGATCGCCTTTCTTGCCACGACCGCGGTCTTTGCCTACATCCCCGGCCCTGCCATGCTTTATGCCGCGGCCCAGACGATCGCACGCGGTCGGTGGTCGGGGCTGATGGCTGCATTGGGCATTCATCTCGGCGGCTATGTCCATGTTTTTGCAGCGGCCGCCGGCTTGTCGATCCTGTTCCACGCCGTGCCGATGCTTTACATGGCCGTGAAATTTGCCGGAGCGGCCTATCTTGTCTGGCTCGGCATTTCGCTGTTTCGTGCCCGGGTGCGAGAGGATGTCGCCCTGCCCGGCATCGAGCCGAAATCCGGCCGGCGCGCCTTTTTCGAAAGCGTCACCGTCGAGGTTCTCAATCCCAAGACGGCGATCTTCTTTGTGGCCTTCCTGCCGCAATTCGCCGATGTTTCCGCCGCTTTCCCCGTCTGGCTGCAGCTTGCCATTCTGGGGACCATCGTCAATCTCATGTTTTCTTCGGCCGACATCGTCTGTGTGCTTCTGGCCGGCGCGGTGATTGGGCGGCTGCGCCGCTCGGGCCAGGCGCAGCGCCTCATGCAGCGCGCCGGCGGTGCAATGCTGATCGGGTTGGGTGCTCATCTTGCCTTTCAGAAGAGCTGATTCTTAAGCGAGAACCGCGTTCGCGAGACTTTTCGCAAGACCTGAAATAAAAAAGCTATGAAAACAATAACGCTTCCCCCGCCCCGATGGCTCGTGATTGTTTGGAGGCACGGATTTTCTCATGAAATCAACGTTGGCGACCCGGCGAAATGAGGTTATTTTGTGTCAGGAGCAATGATTTCCGAGGATCTGTCGTATGAGCACAGCAGACGCCTGTTCTTGCGAGCCGAAGGATGGCGAGCGCCTTTCCGCTGAAAATCTATCACGTATCATCAAGGGGCTGCCCGCCAAGGCGCAACGGGTGCTGCGCGGTCTCGTTCACATGCAGGCCGGCTGCCTGAAACTGACATTGCCGGATAGCCGCAAGGTCGTCGTCAAAGGCAAGACAGAGGGACCTGTCGCCTCGGTTACCCTTCACAACTGGAACATGCCACAACGGGCCCTCAGCGGCGGCACCATCGCCGTTGCCGAAAGCTATATGGACGGTGACTGGGACAGCCCGGATGTCGGCGCCTTCCTCGAACTCTTCCTCGTCAACACCGATGTCGGCCGTAATTTTTCCAATGGCGCCCGCGGGGTGCTGCGGCTGGTCGAAAAACTCCGCCACTGGCTGAACGCCAATACGAAGACGGGCTCGAAGCGGAACATCTCCGCCCACTACGACCTCGGCAACGCCTTCTACAAGCAGTGGCTGGACCCGACCATGACCTATTCCTCGGCGCTCTATTCGACCGGGGCGAATGATCTGCAGTCGGCGCAACGCGCCAAATACCAGGCGCTCGCGGACGCTGCCGGGATCGAGGCCGGTCACCACGTCCTTGAGATCGGCTGCGGCTGGGGCGGTTTTGCCGAATATGCGGCCGGCGAGATCGGTTGCAAGGTAACCGGGCTGACCATCAGCCGCGAACAGCTCGCTTTTGCCAACGAGCGGATGAAGAAGGCGGGGCTGTCCGACAAGGTCGATATCAGGTTCCAGGACTATCGCGACGAGACGGGGCTCTATGACCGGATCGTCTCCATCGAGATGTTCGAGGCCGTCGGCGAGAAATATTGGCCCGCCTATTTCGCGCAGTTGCAGCGCTGCCTGAAGCCCGGCGGCAAGGCCGGCCTGCAGATCATCACCATCAAGCCGGAAGCCTATCGGGAATATCGCGCCAACCCCGACTTCATCCAGAAATATGTCTTCCCGGGCGGCATGCTGCCGACGCGCGAACATCTGATCGATCTCGGCCGCAAGGTCGGACTGAAGATGAGCGGCGATTTCGGCTTCGGCCTCGATTATGCCCGCACGCTGGCCGAATGGCGCCAGCGCTTCTGGAGTGTCTGGGACAAGGTCGAGCCGCTCGGCTTCGACACCCGCTTCAAGCGCCTCTGGGAATTCTATCTGTTCTACTGCGAGGCCGGTTTCCGGGCCAAAAACATCGACGTAAGACAGATCGTCTATGAATGAGGGTATGGCCTGCGGCACTCAGTCCAGGCTCAACCGCCGAATGCTTCAACGTCTCCCCAGCAATAAAGTCGTTGCTACAGCTTTACCGCCGCTGTCGGGCGGCTTATGCACACCAAGGTTTTTTCAATCGACCATTCCAAGGGGATGACGTGCGTCTTGCATGGGTTTTTCTGGCGCTCGCCATTGCCACTGAAGTTATCGGCCTGACGGTGATGAAAGCCGCCTCGTCCGGCGGTGGCGCCTGGGGCTATGCGGTGATGTATGTCTCCATCGCCCTCTCCTATGTCTTCCTCGCCAAGGCAGTGAAGAAAATCTCGGTCGGCGTTGCCTACGCGATCTGGGAAGGTTCCGGCATTGCGCTGATCACGCTGGTTTCCGTCTTCGTCTTCAATCACGTGCTGAGCAATCAGGAGATGATCGGCCTGATGATGGCCGTCGGTGGCATCATTCTCGTCAATGCCGGCGAAGTTCACGAGGAGGAGCAAATGGAAGTGGCCGATGACCGCGTCTAACGTCTATTTCCTCTTCGCGGTGCTGGCGGGCGTGCTTGATGTCGCAGCCAACCTTGCTTCCACCAAGTCGAACGGATTCGCCCGCCGCGGCTGGGGCGCCCTGTCGATCCTGCTGGTACTCGCGGCGTTTGCCCTATTGGTGGAAGCGGTCAAAGGCATGGAACTGGCGATTGCCTATGCCATCCTCGGCGCTACCGGGATTTTTGGCACGGCCATTTCTGCCCGCATCCTTTTCGGCCAGAAACTGAAGCCGATCGGCTGGGTCGGGCTTGTCCTCGTCTTCGGCGCTGTGGTCGTGCTTCACACGGCCTGAGGGTCGCGCGCCATCGCTTCCGCGGCGCGACGCTGCGTCACAAGCGGTCGGTTTTTCCATCCGGTCGCCCAGTTCAATACCCAGAAGTAGAGCCCATAAGGCAGCAAGCTGAGCATTTTCATCCTGTAGGTGAAGCGCTTCGGAAAGGTGATCTCGAAACCGTTTGATTTCAGGCCTTTGGCGATACCGTCAGCCGCCTCTTGCGGGCTGATCAAAACCGGCATCGAAAATATGTTCTTCGCAGTGGACGCCGTGTCGACAAAACCTGGATTGATGATCTGCAGACGTATTCCGGTCTTGTCGAGATCGAATTTCAGGCTCTCGGCCATGTTGATCAACGCCGCCTTCGTCGCGCCATAGGCAGCGCTCGTCGGCAGACCGCCGTAACCCGAAACGGAGGAGACAATGGCGATCTGCCCGTGGCCTCGCGCCTGCATGTGACGCACGGCTGGCAAGAGACAGTTGACCGTCCCGTGCAGGTTCACCGCAAATGTCTTCTCGAAATCCTCGCGATGCATATCCTCGCCGTGCACCGGGATATGGACGCCGGCATTGAGCACCGCGAGCGCCATCGCGCCGTGTTCATATTCGATGGCCGCGAGAACGCGCTCCATGTCTCGCGGATCGGTGACGTCGCCGTCCAGCACGATGATCTTGCCCGGTCCCGGCGCTTCATGTTGGAGCTGAACCAGCTTTTCGTGGTCTCGGGCCGTGACCGCCACGTCGAAGCCGTCTCTTGCCAGATGCAGTGCCAAGGCGCGGCCGATGCCGGAGCTTGCGCCCGTCACCCAGGCCAAACCATGCTGCGGATGTGCGACAAAGTCGGTCATGGGTTTTCCTTTCGCCGTTCCAGGCTGCGCCATCCCGATACGCGGGATCACAAAACAATACGCATTGAAATGGAGTTTGTTCCCGCATTCGGGCCATTCGACGGCAATCAGCCGATCAGATGTCGATCAGCTGGCGCAGAGAGCCGACGAGCTCGACCGGCGCATCGGCTTTAGCAGCGCTTTTCCGGCGGCGGGTCAATTTTTGCCCGGGGCGGCATCCAGATGAAACACTTTTTCTTGCTTCGCTCCGCGCTCCGGCTGAAAAGACGCTAAGATTCCGGTATGTTGGATTGTGAAGGCCGAAAACGGCTGATGCGGTTCGGACATGTCCTGTTAAAGTCATCATCCGCGTCAGGCGACCGCCTGATGCAGTACCCCGCAGCCAAGAGGTTCGCTCATGTCCGTTCTGCCCTCCGTTCTCGACGCCATCGGCAATACGCCGCTGATCCGCCTCAAGGGACCGTCCGAGGCCACCGGCTGCACCATTCTCGGCAAGGCCGAATTTCTCAATCCGGGCCAGTCGGTCAAGGATCGGGCGGCGCTGTCGATCATCCGCCAGGCGGAAAAATCAGGGCAACTGAAGCCGGGTGGCGTCATTGTCGAAGGTACTGCCGGCAACACCGGAATCGGCCTCGCAGTGGTCGCGCAGGCGCTCGGCTACCGCACGGTCATCGTCATTCCGGAGACGCAGAGCCAGGAAAAGAAGGATGCCATTCGCTTGCTCGGCGCCGAGCTGGTCGAAGTCCCGGCCGTGCCCTACAAGAACCCAAACAACTACGTGAAACTGTCCGGCCGTCTCGCAGCCGAACTCGCAAAGACCGAGCCGAACGGCGCGATCTGGGCCAACCAGTTCGACAATGTCGCCAATCGTGACGCGCATGTGGAGACGACGGCACCGGAAATCTGGCGCGATACCGACGGCAAGGTCGATGGTTTCATCTGCGCGGTCGGGTCCGGCGGCACGCTCGCCGGCGTGGCGCTCGGCCTGAAAGCGAAGAACCCGAACATCAAGATCGGCATTGCTGATCCGGAGGGGGCGGCACTCTACAACTACTATGCTAATGGTGAACTGAAATCCTCCGGTGGCTCGATCACCGAGGGCATCGGCCAGGGCCGCATCACCGCAAACCTCGAAGGGTTCACGCCGGATTTCGCTTACCAGATTCCGGATACGGAAGCCGTACCGCTGGTCTTCGATCTCCTTGAAAAGGAAGGCATCTGCGTCGGCGGCTCGACCGGCATCAACATTGCCGGCGCCATCCGCCTGGCAAAAGATCTGGGTCCGGGACATACCATCGTGACGATCCTCTGCGACTATGGTAACCGCTATCAGTCGAAACTGTTCAATCCGGCATTTCTGAAGTCCAAGGGCCTTCCCGTTCCGGCCTGGCTGACCAGGAATTCCGGGATAACGGTGCCATACGAACCCGCCGGATAAGCATCTCATGAAAACGACTGCCCTTTTTCGCGACGATTTCTACCTTTCAACAACGGAAGCGATCGTTACGGGAATAAGGGAAGACGGCGGCATCGAACTCGATCAAACCTGCTTCTACGCGACGTCGGGCGGGCAGCCCGGCGACAACGGCTTTTTCGAACGCGCCGACGGCGGCCGCATCGAAATCGCCGCGACGCGCAATGGCGACACCAAGGACATCATCATCCACGTCCCCGTCGCCGATCAGCCGGTTCCGCTGGTTGGCGAAAAGCTGGTGCTGCACATCGACTGGCCACGCCGCTACAGGCTGATGCGTATGCATACGGCCTGCCATCTCCTTTCCGTCGTCTGTCAGTTTCCGATCACCGGTGCCGCTGTCGGCGAGGAGGAAAGCCGCGTCGATTTTGACATGAGCGAAACCATCGACAAGGACGAGGTGACGTCAGCGCTGATGAAGCTGGTGAACGAGAACCACCCTGTCTACCTGCAGTGGATCACCGACGCGGACCTTGCTGCCAATCCCGACATCGTCAAGTCGAAGAACGTCCGCCCGCCGATCGGTCTCGGCCGGGTCAGTCTCGTCTGCATCGGCGAGAATTCCTCGGTGGACAGCCAGCCCTGCGGCGGTACGCACGTCTCCGAAACCCAGGAGGTCGGCGCCATTTTCATCGCCAAAATTGAAAAGAAGGGTAAGGAAAACCGCCGTTTCCGCATCCGGTTCGGTACGCCGGAAACCGCACCCACCCTTTGATCGGAGAATAGAGCAATGAGCGAACAGAAAAGCGCCTTCGTCGTTTCCGCCGATTGGCTGGAACAGCGGCTGAACGATCCAACCGTCAAGATCATTGATGCCTCTTGGTATCTGCCGGCGCAGAAGCGCGATCCGAAGGCGGAATATGCCGCGGCGCATATTCCGGGCGCCGTATTCTACGATCAGGATGTCATCGCCGACCTGACCAGCGGCCTACCGCACACCATCCCAGCGCCCGCCGCCTTCGCCGATGCAGTCGGCAAGCTCGGCATCGGCGAGGCAGACACGATTGTCGTTTATGACGGTCCGGGCATCTTCACGGCGCCACGCGTCTGGTGGCTGTTGCGCACCATGGGGGCGAAATCGGTCTTCGTGCTGGATGGCGGCATGGACGGCTGGAAGGCGGAGGGACGTCCTGTGACGACGGATGTCCCGGAGCCGGTTCCGGTCACGTTCCATCCCCGGTTCAACGCGCAGGCAATCACCTCCTTTGCCGAGATGGTCGACATCGTCGCGACCGGCAATCGCCAGATTGCCGACGCGCGCGGCGCCGCCCGCTTTACCGGCGACGAAGCCGAGCCAAGGCCCGGCATGCGCTCGGGTCACATGCCGGGTGCCAAGAGCCTCCCCTCCGGCGTCTTTTCCACCGGCGGCAAGCTCAAATCGCTGGACGGCCTGCGGGAAACCATCGAATCCGCCGGCATCGATCTCGAAAAGCCGGTCGTTACCACCTGCGGCTCCGGCATCACCGCGGCGATCATCACGCTCGCATTGCAATCGTTGGGCCATGCGGACAATAAGCTTTATGATGGCTCCTGGTCCGAATGGGGCAGCCGGGCGGATACGCCCGTGGTGACGGGAAAAGAGTGATCGAAATGATCGAGGAAAAAGGTATGGAGCCGCTTGCGGTGCGCGTCACCGAGTTGGAAATGACGGCAGCGCCGAAGCAGAGCCTGCCCGTGCCGGTCAACATCCAGACCGCGATCATGCGTGTGCCGGAAATCCCGCTGCCGTTCTACCGCTTTCTCTATCTGCAGGTCGGACGGCGCTGGAGCTGGGTCGATCGGTTGCGGCTGAGCGATGCGGAACTGACTGACATCCTGCATGACAAGCGCAATTCCGTGACTGTCCTATACGTCAACGGCGCGCCGGCCGGATTTTTTGAACTGCTGCAGGTCGATGAGGACAATGTCGAGCTCTCGCATTTCGGCATGTTCGAGCGCGCGCTTGGCCTCGGCCTCGGAAAGTGGTTCCTACTGCAGACGCTTTATGCCGCCTGGGGTTCCAATCCGAAAGTTGTCCGTGTGTCGACCAATACCCTCGACCACCCCCGCGCGCTGCAGCTCTACCAGCGCTTCGGCTTTTCCCCGGTCTCGACACATGACGCGACGGTGCAGCCACTGAGCGACGAGGAATTGCTAGCGCTCGCGCGCAACTTCTGACCAAGCGCACGCGGCAAGAATCGGGTGTCGCGTGCTTTCGGCGCATGGCATTTCTTCCTCGATCAAACTGGAGGAAATGACATGCCCCTGCGCTACAAGCCGATGCCGAGCGATCTTGCCGGACGCTACCGTCGCCGCGAACCGGATGCCTATGGCCTTACGCCCGAGTTGCATGTTTCCGATGGCGATGGCATGCCCTGCCGCCATTGTCTCGCCAACATTGCCGCCGGCGATCCCTACCTCATCCTTGCGTACCGGCCCTTCCCGACGCTGCAACCCTATGCGGAAACCGGTCCGATCTTCCTGCATGCGGAAGAATGCGAAGCTTATGCGGGCGGTGAAGCTGCTCCGCCGATCCTGACAACGAGCAAGGACTATCTGCTGCGTGGCTATGGCGCCGACGACCGTATCGTATACGGCAGCGGCGCGGTGACGCCTGTGGATGATATCGATGCCCGCGCCAAAGAGCTGCTCGATCGCCCCGAGATCGCCTATGTGCATGTCCGCTCTGCCCGCAACAATTGTTACCAGTGCCGCATCGAGCGCGCATGAAAACGGGGCTGGAATCGCCGGCCCCGCTATAGTCGTTATCGTCTGTACTCGTGATCAGGCGATCTTCAGCACGGCTTCCGGCGCGTGGTTTTCGTAACCGAGCGCCTCGGCGACTGCCTTGTTCGTCACGCGGCCCTTGTGGATGTTGAGGCCCGCGCGCAGATGCCGGTCCTCGGCAATCGCCTTCAGGCCGCGGTCGGCAAGCTGCAAGCCATAGAACAGGGTCGCATTGTTCAATGCCTGGGCCGAGGTGATCGGAACGGCGCCCGGCATGTTGGCAACGCAGTAATGCACGATGCCATCGACCTCATAGGTCGGATCCGAGTGCGTGGTCGCATGCGAGGTCTCGAAGCAGCCGCCCTGGTCGATGGCGACATCGACGATAACGGCGCCCTTCTTCATGCCGGACAGCATCTCGCGCGTGACGAGCTTGGGCGCAGCCGCACCCGGAATGAGCACCGCGCCGATCACGAGGTCGGCCGAGAAGACCTCCTCTTCCAGCGCATCGATGGTCGAAAAGCGCGTGTGGACGCGGCCGCCAAAGAGATCGTCGAGCTGCCGCAGCCGCGGAATGAAACGGTCGAGAATGCTGATGTCGGCGCCGAGCCCGGCGGCCATGCGGGCCGCATGCAAGCCGACGACGCCACCGCCGATCACCGCAACCTTGGCCGGCAGCACGCCCGGCACGCCGCCGAGCAGGATGCCGCGACCACCATTGGCCTTCTGCAGCGAGGTCGCGCCGGCCTGGATCGCCAGGCGCCCGGCAACTTCCGACATCGGCGCCAAAAGCGGCAGCCCGCCGCGCTCGTCCGTCACCGTCTCATAGGCAATGGCCGTCACGCCGGAATTGAGCAGTCCCTTGGTCTGTTCCGGGTCCGGAGCGAGATGCAGATAGGTATAGAGGATCTGACCGTCGCGAAGCTGCGCCCATTCCGAGGGCTGCGGCTCCTTGACTTTGACGATCATGTCGGATTTTTCAAAGATATCCTTGGCCGTGGCCACGATCTTCGCGCCCGCTGCGCGATAGGCATCGTCTTCCGCGCCAATCCCTGCGCCCGCCTTGGTTTCGATGATCACCTCGTGGCCATGCGCCACATATTCCCTCACCGATCCGGGTGTCAGGCCGACACGATATTCATGGTTTTTGATTTCCTTCGGGCAACCGACACGCATCTCGCGTTCCTCTCATTTTCGGCTTTCGCCGTTGCTTTTTTTACCCCTCTAGGGAAACAGAAAGCCGACCGCATGTCCTTGCAAAGAATCCAATCATTAGTGTAATATTTCGAATATTATTGCGTAGATACGGAAAAATTCGAAGGAAATTCGATCAATGGCGATAGACGCAATTGATGCTGCGATCTTGAGGATTCTTCAGCAGAACGGACGGATCGCCAATGCGGAACTTGCCGAGAAGGTGGGCCTGTCCGCCTCTGCCTGCTCGCGCCGGGTCGATATCCTCGAGAAATCCGGTGTCATCAGCGGCTACCACGCGCGCCTGGCGCACAAGGCACTAGATTACCGCATCATGGTCATCGTCCACATCTCGCTGTCGGGCCAGTTCGCCAAGACGCTGACGGAATTCGAGGCGGCGGTGAAACTCTGCCCCAACGTGCTGGTCTGCTATCTGATGTCGGGTGAATACGACTATATCCTGCGCGTCGCCGCAAAGGATCTCGAAGACTACGAACGCATCCACAGGGACTGGCTGTCCGCCTTGCCGCATGTGGTCAAGATCAATTCCAGCTTCTCGCTGCGCGAGATCATCGACCGGCCGAATGTCGGCGTCTGAACGCAGCCGGGCTTCGAGACGTCAGATATTGCCGACGACGCAGTTGCGCCCGCGGCGCTTGGCCTCATACAGCCGTGCATCCGCCTTCGACAGCAGATCCCGTGCCGCGGAACCATCGACAGGGGTCGAAGCAATTCCGATGCTCACGGTAACGGCGGCGCGATCCGCCGTCGCCACATCCGCTACGACGCGCTTGCGCAGGTCCTCGGCGCGCTGCAGCGCGCCTGCATGATCGAGACCGTCGCACAGCACCACGAATTCCTCGCCGCCATAGCGAAAGAAATAATCGCTCTGGCGCAGACCCGATTGGATCGCGGCGGCAATCGCCTTCAGCACATGATCTCCTTCGAGATGGCCGAAACGGTCGTTGACACTCTTGAAATGGTCGGCGTCGATCATGATCAGACTGACTGTATTGCCTGTCACCGCCGCGTTGCGGATCAGCCGCGGCGCTTCGAACTCAAACCGGCTGCGGTCGAGCACGCCGGTCAGCATGTCCCGCCCGGATTTCGACAGCAGGTCCTCGTAACGCTCCCGAAAAGTCAACGTGTTGAAGATGTCGCCGATCGGCTGCCGGGAAACGGACGGCCCCGAATGGCTGGAAAAATGTAGATATGCGCCAAGGATCACTGAGTAGAAGACGGCGGCCCCCATCTTTGCAAACCAGCCACCCCAGAACACCTCGGCCGGTGCGCCGTTCAGCGCATGCAGCGCGATGTAGAATCCGACCTGGTCGAAGGTCAGCACGGCAATGCCGCATAGAAGGAAACGCAGGGTGAGAAAACCACGCACCCAGCGCCCGAACCGTTCGTAGAGAAGGATAATCAGCAGCGCGTCGAGGTAGAGAAGAAGCGTTCCCCACAACATCAACCAGCCCATCTCGTCGATGAAGGCGAGATCGGCCGTGCGGCCTGGCACGACCGATACCGTCTGGTGCATCTGAAGCAGCTGGCTGAGCGCGACTGTCAAGAAATTGCCCGCCAGCAAGCCGTAGATCGGCTGGCGTACCGTCGCCGCATCCTCCTTCACGTAAAGAAGCAGGATCATCATCAACTTGCCGGCGAAAAGGACGGCCGAACCCGGTGAAATCACGCCGAAGGGCAGTTGCACGTAGAAGACCGCGGCGAGATAGGTCTCGATGAAATGCAGCACGCCGAGCGCGGCGATGAAGACGCCAATGCCGAGGCGATGGCGCAGCTCCAGCAGCGTGACCATGATCGCGACGTAGACAAGACCCTCGCAGAGAAAAAGCAACACATTGGTCATTGACAGCGGCGCGCCCGGGTTTGGTTGCGGCATTGTATAGATCGTAAATTTAAAGAAACGCTGACCAAATGCACCCATCGGATGATGGCCACGCTTTGGATCGTATCATGTTCGACCAAATGAGGATTCGCACGTATTTTCCGCACGTTTGTGCGTCGCTGCAGCGGCCGGCTAGTCAGCCGATTGGTCTTTGGTCCAAATGTCTTGATTTAGACCTGCCGGGAAACCATGTCATCGGCAAACAGCGAGGGGCCGTGCTGGTCGATGATCTGATGCGCCTTGCGCAAGGTCGCTTCGATAACATCCTGTTCCGAGCTGAAAAGATCGGCCCGGATGAAGGTACGGACGCGAACAACGCCGTCGACTTCCCTTTCGATGGAACCGGCCAGTCGGAATTGCGCGCCTTCCCGCTTCGGCGTCGCCCGGATCAGGCAATCGCCATAGGTCTCCGTCTTGCCGGAAGGCGCAGCGGTATCCGCCTTGGAGCCGCCAGAAAAACCGAACAATTTTGACAAGAACGAAGCCATGCGGAAGACTTATCATGGCAAACGAGGGTGTCAAAGGCTAAGTTTGAAACAGCCGGACCATCTCGCCGGCTCGGGAGAAAATGGATGGCAGCGGCCTTGCCCACGTCATGACGAGACCTTTTGCGGCAGTTGCATCAATTGAGGATATCGACGCCCGGCTCGCCGCCGCCGAAGCGGCGTTTCCCGACAACAGGCCCGGCCTTGCGAAGGAAATCGTCTGGGCCGACCCGCTCGCCAAGACCCGTACAGCTCTTGCGGTCATCTATATCCACGGGTTTTCGGCCTCGAAGGGAGAGGTCCGCCCCCTGCCCGATCTCGTTGCGACGTCGCTCGGCGCCAATCTTTTCTACACCCGTCTTGCCGGGCATGGGCGCAGCGGCGATGCGATGGCTGAAGGTTCCGTCGAAGCGTGGAAAAAAGACATGACGGAGGCCCTCGGCATTGCCACGCAAATCGGCGAAAGGACGCTGATCATCGCAACGTCAACCGGCGCCTCGCTTGCCACCTGGGCGCTCGCTCAGCCCGGCTCGACCGGCCCCGTTGCCGGCGCCGCTTTTCTCGCGCCGAATTTCAGGATCAGGGGGCGTGGCGCCGGCCTGCTGACGGCGCCGTTTGCCCGGGCGAGCGCCCGCCTCCTCCTTGGACAGCGGCGTGGCTTTGTCCCGTTGAACGCACTACATGCCGCCTATTGGACGAGCGAATATCCGGTTTCCGCCCTGTTGCCGATGGCGGCCCTGGTCAAGCAGGTTCGCGGCCTGCCATTCGAAAAGATCGGCACGCCGGTTCTATTCATCCATTCGGCAAAAGATCAGGTCGTCGATCCGCTTCAAACGGCACGCATTGCCAAGCGCTGGGGCGGACCGGCAACGCTGCTCGATCCCGGCGATATCGGCGATCCCTATGGTCACGTCATTGCGGGCGACGCCCTGTCACCGAAAACGACGGCAGCGATCGCCGCAGACATCATAAAATGGTTCAATAGTCGCCAGCAACCATAAAATATAACGGGATAAAATCATATCGAACTAGATCACCAGGTTAGCCAGAATCTCGTTGTCGGTGATGTCCTGATACCGCAGCCCGGCGGCGTCGAAAGCGGCCTTCAGCCGGGGGAAATTCTCCGGATGTTTGGTTTCGATGCCGATCAGGATCGAGCCGAAATTGCGCGCCGATTTCTTAAGATATTCGAAGCGGGCGATATCGTCCTCCTCACCCAGCAGGCCGAGGAAATCCTTGAGCGCACCGGGGCGCTGCGCCATGCGCACGATGAAGTATTTTTTCAGGCCGGTATGCCGCATCGCCCGTTCCTTGACATCAGGAAGGCGCTCGAAATCGAAGTTCCCGCCGGAGACCACCGCAACGACGGTCTTGCCCTCAAGCCTGTCGCGCCCCAGCGCTTCCAGCGCCGTGATCGACAAGGCGCCGGCCGGTTCCAGCACCACGCCCTCGACATTGAGCATATCGGTGATCGTCACGCAGATGGCGTTTTCCGCCAGCAGCAGCACCTGGTCGGTGGAAAAATCCTTCAATGCCGCGAAATTGAGATCGCCGATCCGCCCAACCGCCGCGCCATCGACGAAATTGTCGACCTGGTCGAGCGTCACGACCGCCCCCGTCTCCAGGCTGCGCCGCAGGCTCGGGGCACCCTCGGGTTCGCAGAAGATAAACGATTCAGGCGCAACCACGCCCTTAAGATAACCGGTCATCCCGGCCGAAAGGCCACCACCGCCGACCGGCATGATCACCAGATCCGCAATCGTGCCCTCGGGCAATTGCTCGACGATTTCGGCCGCGACCGTCGCCTGCCCTTCGATGATGTCGGCATGGTCGAAGGGCGGCACCATGACGCCGTCGATCTTTTCGACATGATCGCGCGCCGCCTGGTAGCACTGGTCGAAGAAATCGCCGACGAGCCGGATGCTGATGAACTCGCCGCCGAAGATCAGCGTCTTGTCGATCTTCTGCTGCGGCGTCGTCACCGGCATGAAGACGACGCCGGGCACGCCGAAGTGCCGGCAAACGAAGGCGAACCCCTGGGCGTGATTACCCGCCGAAGCGCAGACGAAGGTCTTGCCCGTTCCCCCGGCCTCGATCACCTTGCGGAAGAAGTTGAACGCGCCCCTGATCTTGTAGGAGCGAACCGGCGACAGGTCCTCACGTTTCAGGTAGATCGCAGCACCGTAGCGCGCGCTCAAGTGCTCGTTGAGCTGCAGCGGGGTTGCTGGGAACAGAGTGCGCAAGGCCTCGACGGCGTGATCAACGTCCTGCTTCATGGAATGCGGTCTTTCGCTCGGGTTCGTGTCGCCATGCCTATGCCACAACGCATGGCGCGAAACCACAGCTATTCGCATTTAAGTAGAGTAATATAATCATCTTTTAGAATGGCCGCTTCTCCTTGACACCGCCCGGCAAATCCCGAAAATCCCGATGGATCCGGGATCTGGGGAGAGACAATGGGCACCACAAGGAGAACAGGCGGCGCGGCGTGGGCAGTGTGCGCGGCTATGATGCTGGCGGGAGCCTCCGGGCCTGTCGCAGCAGGGCAACTCACCGACGCAGCCGCCAAGGCCGAGACGCTGGCGGCAGCCGGCGACGCGATCGGTGCTCACGATGTCATGCGCACGGCAATCAGCGATTTCTCCGCAACGCTTCCCTTTTCCATCGGCAAGGCGGTGTTCGTCATGGCTGATCCGGCGGGATACGCCATGTATGAGCCGAAGCCGGATCCGCAGTTCAAACCCGGTGAAGCGCTCGTTTCTTATGTCGAGCCTGTCGGGCTGAGCTGGAAGCCGGCAAACGTGGCTGGCAAGCTCCAGTCGCATTTCACCGTGGATCTGGACATCCTGAGCGCCTCCGGCGAAGTTCTCGCCAGCCAGAAAGCCTTTGGCGACTTCACCTTCACCGGCTTTTTCCGCAACCAGGAAATCTATGCGACATTGACCACCGATGTCAGCGGAGCCGCGGCAGGCGACTATGTCCTTCGGTTTCGTTTCAACGATCTGAACAGCGGCAAGTCCGCGAGCGTCGACCAGAAATTCACCATCGCGGCGCCTCAAACGCCGTGAAGAGAAAGCGCTTTACGCGCCTTTCTTCGCAGCCGCGATCTTTTCGATCATCGCCCTCACATCCGCCTCTGCCGCATCGAGCAGCGCCTCGTCGCGGGCGCGGATGACGAGGTCGGTTGAAAACGCCTTGCCGTCGAACTTCGGATAGGAGCCGATGCTGGTCATGGGATGAGCCTTCTGCACCTCCCCCAGCGGGCCGCCGATATCCCCCTCGCCAAAGGGGGAAAGCACTGAGCGCGACTTGACCTTCGTGCCGGTCGCGAGTTGCGGCAAAAGCGCATCCAGCATGGCCTGGAAGACCTGCGGCACGCCGGCCATGACATGGACATTGCCGATAATGAAGCCCGGCGCCGTCGAAACCGGATTGGGGATATGCCGGGCGCCGTTTGGCATGCGCGCCATGCGCCGCCGCGCCTCGGTGAACTCCATGCCGCGCCGCTCGTACATCGCACCGAGCAGGCTCATCGCCTCCGGATCGTGGATGCATTCGACACCGAACGCCCGAGAAACCGCGTCTGCGGTGATGTCGTCATGGGTCGGACCGATGCCGCCGGAGGTAAAGACATAGTCATATTGACCCCGCAGGCCATTCAAGGCCGCGACGATCGCCAGCTCGTCGTCGGAGACGATACGTACTTCCTTGAGATCGATGCCGGCAATCGTCAGCATATCGGCGAGATGGCCTATGTTCTTGTCCTTGGTCCTGCCGGATAGCAATTCGTCGCCAATGGCGAGCATGGCGGCAGTGACGATTTTTTCGCTGGTCATCGGCAAGTCCTGTTCGGATCGTTCAATCGAAAGTCGCGACGGTCACCCTTTGGGCTCTGACGGCGAACCTGCAAACTGATAAATCCGATATCCAGCGGCAATCAAGCGGAATTGCCGGTTCAACGGAAAAGAGCGTCAGGGCGTGGCGTCGCCGGGATCGCGATCAAGCTTTCCGCGGGCGGACGGCAAGGCAGCCACCGGGTCAAGGCTGCTCTTTTCAGTGCTATCCCGTTCTCATGACGACGGCCAACCATTGCTGGTTCTCACCTGCCCAGTTGCGAAACTACCAAACGACGCGAATTTCGTGCTACCTTGGACTGCCCGGACGCAAATGGGAAAAACCTGCGACCCGCATTTCGGCAGTTGGAACAACGCCTGCATGGGCTGTTCCGGTCCGGTCATGCCGACGCCGCCAAGGCAATCGAGTGCGGCGCGCTCCAGGGAGTAAGAAATGGCCAGAGTGATATATGCGATCGTTGAGCATGATGGCGGATGGGCCTACAAGCTTGCCGACGTCTTTTCCGAGACCTTCCCAAGCCGCGAGATGGCTTTGGCGGCGGCAAAGGCCGCAGCAGCCGAACAGCAGGTAGGCGGCGACGACGAGGAAATCAGCTTTCAGGATCCAAGCGGCCTCTGGCATTTCGAACACGCCGATGGCGGCGATCGTCCCGAAGCAATTGTCGAGGACAACTAGAACTATTGAGGCGGATATAGAGGCGCACGCCGGAAAATTCAGGCAGGATGCCCCTCTTCGAAGACGAAGAGGGGCGTATTTTTTGGTGCTGAAAATGCCGAGTTTCCCTCCCTCGGCATCGCGATTAAAGCTGCAATAGCCTGCCGCATCAACCGAAACCGCTGGTTAACCTTCACGCGTAGGGTTAATCACGCCCCTGGTTGCCGGCAAGCAGAAGGCTAATACTCAGATTAGCCCCAAGCCCCACCGATACCAGCATCATTGTCCATCGTTTTGGCGATCGCGAACTCAGGCCATTTGGCCGTTACGCCACCTTGGCGGCGCCATCCTTCCGTGTCTGATTTTCTTTCAGAATTGCCATGCAGATCAAATAGCTCAGCATGAAATCCTGCTTGGCGTCGGCCAGCAACTTTGCAGCTTGCAGAAGGTCGGAACCCCCGTTCATGGATTGCAAGCGTCAAGACTGATATTCAATCAGTATAATTCAACTATAGGTTATCAATGATAGCTATCGTCAATTAGCTTTTCAGAAATACGCGCTATGCAGCGCCCAGAATGGTGGAAAGCCGTTCAGACGGGATTGCTACGTCCAGCAATCCCGCCTGACGGAACCACTGATCGATGCTCGCCTGCACAGCTGCTTTTGCCTCATCCAGGGTATCGGCGGACTGGAAGTCGTAGCGGATCGTGCCGTTGCAGCCGGAAACCATCCATTTCCAGGTCGTTTGATCATGATGCTGCAAGACATAGGCCAGTTGATGCTGACCGAGCATACAGGCAAAGGAACGATTTCGGATCGGTTTCCATGTTAATGGGATTTCCTGTAACACCTCGACCACGCCTCCATGTTTCCTGGTGAACCTGAAATATAGGGCGCCTGTCGAACTGGGATAACCCTGTCGTTTGAGGGGTTTTTCCGATTCCGGCATCACCGTTTGGCTGATCGCGCCTTCGTCGCCGATCGCTTACGGTCTGGTTGGCCGCCGTAGTCCCGGTTCCATTCCTGCTCCGTGAAAAATAAAGCCAAGGCGAAAAGAGGGTAAGCAGGACGAGAACGGACGACGAATGCCTGTCGGAGGAATGCCTGAAAACATTTGCTTGACGAAATCAGCCAAGTGTCTGAAAGGAAAAACACGCGGACGTGGCGAAACTGGTAGACGCAAGGGACTTAAAATCCCTCGGAGCAATCCGTACGGGTTCGACCCCCGTCGTCCGCACCACTTCCCGAACACTAAGACGCCGCCATCAACCGGAGCTTCGCAATGTCACTTCCCGATAAAGCATTTCCCGTCTCCTGGGACCAGTTTCACCGCGATGCGCGTGCACTCGCTTGGCGCCTTGCCGGCAACGGCGGCGAATGGAAGGCGATCGTCTGCATCACTCGCGGCGGGCTTGTTCCGGCGGCAATCGTCTGCCGCGAATTGAACATCCGCCTGATCGAAACGGTGTGCGTTGCCTCCTATCACGACTATGACGCGCAGGGTGAGATGTATGTGCTCAAGGGCATTTCGGAGGAACTGAAGGTCGATGGTGGGCAAGGCGTGCTGATCATCGACGACCTGACCGACACCGGCAAGACCGCCGCTGTGGTGCGGGCCATGCTGCCGAAGGCGCATTTCGCTGCCGTCTACGCTAAGCCGAAGGGTCGGCCGCAGGTCGATACCTTCGTCACCGAGGTCAGCCAGGACACCTGGATCTATTTCCCCTGGGACATGGGCTTCACCTATCAGGAGCCGATTGCGAAAGGCTCGCGTGGCTGAGACAAACGCGCATTTCGAGTCGTGATGTCCAGCCCATACATGGGCGCGGCGCCGGTTTATTTATGAGCGATAGCGAATGTTATCTAATTTTTGAGTGGTTTGGCCTCATAAATTGAACCGCCCGGCGCCGCGTTCCGCTGCGGCGGCAAGAATCGGAAGCGCTAGCTCGTGCTTGCGCGCTACTGATTCTCAGTGGGAGGACGAACTATCATACGCAGGGCGCTCGTTTCGGTCGCTGTTGGCTCAAGCCTCTGGTCGTTGTCGGTCATTGGGTTGGTGGCCGGCGACGTTCACATCGGACCTGTCACGACCTATGTCGAGGCCAATGTCCGGCCATGGGCAGAAGATCCCCTCATCATCGAAGCGTTGAAGGGTCACAATGAACGTCATGCGCATCTGACGCCGTCGGACATCGATCGGATGGATGCCGTCTGGCGTGCTGAGTTGTCGAGCAATGCGCAGCCGCTGATTGATTCGGTAACGGGCAGCCCGTTGTCGAAATTCCTCAAGGGCAAGCAGGCAGCCTCGGGCGGCGCCATCACCGAAATCTTCGTCATCGATGCCAAGGGCCTGAGCATCGGTGAAAGCGAGACCAGTTCCGACTATTGGCAAGGCGACGAACTGAAATGGCAAAGGACGTATCTTGCCGGCCCCGGCACGCTCTTCGTTGACCGGGCGGAGAAGGATGAATCGACGCAGATGCTGCAAGCGCAAGCAAGCCTGACGGTGTCCGATCCGCAGACGCACCAGCCGATCGGCACGATCACTGTCGGCATCAATTTGGACGCGTTGTGACAGGCCAAACGGCTTCCCGAAGAACGGTTTAGAATCGAAAACGAAACTGGGCTTTCAAGCGTCAGCCGCTTCCCCGAATCAGTTTTTCCCCGACCCACAACAGCGCCTGTTTGGCTATCGCGGATGATCGCTACGGTAAATTCTTACCCGCAAAATCTCGAAAATCTGCTTGCCTTTCGGGAAGCCGCTGGAGGTAAGCCGGCGAAGCGTCTGATTTTGCTGGATTTGGTTTCTGTCCCCGTTTTCCACAGGGCGTACACACAACATCTGGTGTCCACAATTAGGTCACAAACCAGCCCTTGACGGAATCGGGTAGGATGCCGTTAATGGATTTCACGTTGCGGCGGCGGCGGGACCGGACAATTTACGAGGCTGGTTCATTTCAGAAAAAATCGTCTGTGTTCAGGCGACCCGGTGGATGATCCGCCGGTCGCGATGGTTATTTTTTGTGATCTCCCCTGACGCCAAATACGTCACAAAAAGCTGGCGTAAAGAAGTTGTTAATACTATATTTAGTGTTTGCAGCCAAAATCAGCACAAGATACAGGATAACCCGAGACGGGTTTCCCACATAGAGCGGAAAACGAAAGCTGGCTGTGCAATCCTCCGCGCAGCCGGACGGGGACATTTTTGCCCAGCGCTTCGGAAGCCTTGGGCATGCGGCAAACAAAGGACAAGGGACAATGCAGATCGAACGTCGTTTCACCAAGGCAGGCCAGTCGGCCTATGCCGAGATTGAGTTTCGCAAGGCCATCAGCGAGATCAAGAATCCCGATGGCTCGATCGTGTTTCGTTTGGCGGACATTGATGTGCCCGCGCAGTTCAGCCAGGTCGCGGCCGACATTCTGGCCCAAAAGTATTTCCGCAAGGCCGGCGTTCCGAAGCACCTGAAGAAGGTCGAGGAAAATTCCGTCCCCTCCTGGCTGTGGCGCTCCGAAGCCGACCTGGCCGCAATGAAGGATCTGCCGAAGGACGAGCAGTACGGTTCCGAAACCGACGCCCGCCAGGTTTTCGATCGCCTGGCCGGCACCTGGACCTATTGGGGCTGGAAGGGCGGCTATTTCGCCTCGGAAGACGACGCGCTCGCCTTCCGCGACGAACTCGCCTACATGCTCGCCACCCAGCGCGTCGCCCCGAACTCGCCGCAGTGGTTCAACACCGGCCTGCACTGGGCCTATGGCATCGACGGCCCCGGCCAGGGCCATTTCTACGTCGACCCGTTCACCGGCAAGCTCGTCAAGTCGAAGTCGTCCTACGAGCATCCGCAGCCGCATGCCTGCTTCATCCAGTCGGTCGGTGACGATCTCGTCAACGAAGGCGGCATCATGGACCTGTGGGTTCGCGAAGCCCGCCTGTTCAAATACGGCTCCGGCACCGGCTCCAACTTTTCCTATCTGCGCGGCGAAGGCGAAAAGCTCTCGGGCGGCGGCAAGTCCTCGGGCCTGATGTCGTTCCTGAAGATCGGCGACCGCGCCGCCGGCGCCATCAAGTCGGGCGGCACCACGCGCCGCGCCGCCAAGATGGTCGTCGTCGACATTGACCATCCGGATATCGAGGAATACATCAACTGGAAGGTCAAGGAAGAGCAGAAGGTCGCCGCCCTCGTCACCGGCTCGAAGATCGTCGCCAAGCACCTGAAGGCGATCATGAAAGCCTGCGTCAATTGCTCCGGTGATAACGACGCCTGCTTCGACCCGAACGAGAACCCTGCCCTCAAGCGCGAAATCCGCGCCGCCAAGAAGGACCAGGTTCCGGAAAACTACGTCCAGCGCGTCATCCAGTTCGCCAAGCAGGGCTACAAGGACATCGAGTTCAAGACCTACGACACGGACTGGGATTCGGAAGCCTACCTCACGGTCTCCGGCCAGAACTCCAACAACTCCGTCTCGCTCAAGGACGATTTTTTGCGCGCCGTTGAGAATGACGGCGACTGGAACCTGACCGCCCGCAAGGACGGCAAGGTGATGAAGACGCTGAAGGCGCGGGACCTCTGGGAATCGATCTCCTACGCCGCCTGGGCGTCGGCCGATCCGGGCCTGCACTTCAATACGACGATGAACGACTGGCACACCTGCCCGGCTGCCGGCCCGATCCGCGCATCCAACCCGTGCTCGGAATACATGTTCCTCGACGACACGGCCTGCAACCTTGCCTCGCTGAACTTGCTTCAGTTCAAGGACGCTGCCACCAAGAACATCAACATCGCCGATTACGAGCATGCCGTGCGCCTCTGGACGCTCGTGCTTGAAATCTCGGTGATGATGGCGCAGTTCCCGTCGCGGGAAATCGCCGAACTCTCCTATGAATACCGCACGCTTGGCCTCGGCTATGCCAACATCGGCGGCCTGCTGATGTCCTCCGGCATTCCCTATGATTCGAAGGAAGGCCGGGCGATCGCCGGAGCCCTCACCGCCATCATGACCGGCGTCTCCTATGCGACGTCGGCGGAAATCGCCGCCAAGCTCGGCCCCTTCCCGGGCTTCAAGCCGAACCGCGACAACATGCTGCGTGTCATGCGCAACCATCGCCGCGCCGCCTTCGGCGAAACCCAGGGCTATGAGAAGCTCTCGGTCGAGCCGGTCGCCCTCATCCACGGCGATTGCCCCGATCAGGACCTCATCGCCCATGCCAAGGCGGCCTGGGACAAGGCCGTCGCGCTCGGCGAACAGCACGGCTACCGCAATGCCCAGGTCTCCGTCATCGCGCCGACCGGCACGATTGGTCTCGTCATGGATTGCGACACGACCGGCATCGAGCCCGATTTCGCCCTCGTCAAATTCAAGAAGCTCGCCGGCGGCGGCTACTTCAAGATCATCAACCGTGCGGTTCCCGAAGCGCTGCGCACGCTTGGCTATTCGGAAAGCCAGATCGCCGAGATCGAGGCCTATGCCGTCGGCCACGGCAACATCAACCAGGCGCCCGGCATCAACCCCGGCTCGCTTCGCGCCAAGGGCTTCACCGACGACAAGATCGAGGCGATCAACGCCGCCACCAAGGCCGCCTTCGACATCAAGTTTGTCTTCAACCAGTGGACGCTCGGCGCCGACTTCCTCAAGGGCACGCTGAAAGTCTCCGACGAGCAGCTCACGGATATGAGCTTCAACCTGCTCGAGCACATCGGTTTTACGAAGAAGGACATCGAGGCCGCCAACATCCATGTCTGCGGCGCGATGACGCTGGAAGGCGCGCCGTTCCTGAAGGCCGAGCACCTGCCGGTCTTCGATTGCGCCAACCCCTGCGGCAAGATCGGCAAGCGTTACCTCTCGGTCGAAAGCCATATCCGCATGATGGCGGCCGCCCAGCCGTTCATCTCGGGCGCGATTTCCAAGACGATCAACATGCCGAACGAGGCGACCGTCGAGGATTGCAAGGCCGCCTACATGCTCTCCTGGAAGCTGGCGCTGAAGGCGAACGCCCTTTACCGCGATGGCTCAAAACTCTCCCAGCCGCTCAACGCCTCGCTGATCGAGGACGAGGACGACGAGGATGCGATGGAGGACTTCATCCAGGCTCCGGCCGCCGCCCAGGCGGTCACGGTCACGGAGAAGATCATCGAGCGTGTGATCGAGCGGGTCACCCGCGAGCGTGAAAAGCTGCCGAACCGCCGCCAGGGCTATACCCAGAAGGCGATCGTCGGCGGACACAAGGTCTATCTGCGCACCGGCGAATTCGGTGACGGCCGCCTCGGCGAGATCTTCATCGACATGCACAAGGAAGGGGCTGCTTTCCGCGCGATGATGAACAACTTCGCCATCGCCATCTCGCTCGGCCTTCAGTATGGCGTGCCGCTCGAAGAATATGTGGAGGCCTTCACGTTCACCAAATTCGAGCCGGCCGGCATGGTTCAGGGCAATGACGCGATCAAGAACGCCACCTCGATCCTCGACTACGTGTTCCGCGAACTCGCCGTCTCCTACCTCAACCGCCACGACCTCGCCCATGTCGATACGTCCGACTTTTCCAACACGGCGCTCGGCAAGGGCATCCAGGAAGGCAAGACCAACCTGATCTCCACAGGCTGGACCCGCGGCCACAAGCCGACCCTCGTCCAGGGCGGCCAGATCGACCGCACCGCCGGCGAGCCGAAGGGGGCAGCCACCGCTGCCCCAGCCAAAGCCTCCGGCGGCGCCAACGTCACCGCCTTCTCCGGCAGCGCTGCCCGCAAGCTCGAGCCGGTCGCCGCCATCTCGACCTCCGAAATCGTCGCCTTCAAGCGCGACTACGAGGAACGCGCCGTCGAACTGACCGAGGAGATCGCCGAAGAGGTCGAAAGCGAAGTGACCGCCCTCTTCTCCGACAAGGCCGCCGCCGAAGCTGCTGCTGCCAAGTCCGACGCCAAGAAGCTGGAAGCCGAACGCCGCATGCGCTCGATCGCTCAAGGGTATACGGGCAACATGTGCTCGGAGTGCCAGAACTTCACGATGGTGCGGAACGGGACCTGCGAGAAGTGCGACACGTGCGGCGCGACGAGCGGGTGCAGCTGAGGGCTGAGGGCTGCGAATACATGGATGGGCTTCTTACCAATGTCGCTCAGCCCAGGGTCTGAGTCGCAGTGGCTCCTTTAGAGATGTCATCAAGCTTCTAAAGTCTGGGACGAAGCAATAAACACCAATTTTTCCGGGCGCTTGGTCGTCCGGAAAATACCTTGGGGAACAAAAAGGGATCACCGCGAAAAAGTCCCGCGTCCTGCACGCGCTTGATTTCGCCCCATACGGCCTTCAATTGCGGCTCATATGCTGCGGTCGTGGCACGGGCAGCGGCCTCGTACTTGCCGAGGCAGTAGGAGGATGCGCTGGCGTTCGTCGCAATCAGGGCGAAGACGACGCTTGCGGCGGCAATCTCGAGAGTGTTCTTGAGGATCGACATCTTGCATCACCTTGAGCGGGTTGGTTGAGGTTCCGCTCCCTTTCCGATGCATTGACTCTTCTCGAGTACGATATTGGACGGGAATCCGAAAAAAGTTTTGTCCGCCGCTCCTCCGCCCACGCTTTCAAAAAATGGCACGGAAACATCCGCGCCTAGTCAGTGAAGTTCTGGCGTTGTCAGCGATTGGGCGTCATTTCCTGGCCTTCGCCTTCACCGGCGGAAGATCGGTGCAGACTCCTTCGAACAGCTCGGCAGCCATCCCGATACTTTCCCCCAGCGTCGGATGAGGATGGATGGTCTTTCCGACGTCCACGGCGTCCGCGCCCATCTCGATAGCGAGGCAGACCTCCCCGATCAGATCTCCTGCGTTCGGGCCAACGATCACACCGCCAATGACGCGTTGCGTGTCTTGGTCGAACACAAGCTTGGTACTGCCATAGGCGGCGCCGTTGGCGATCGCGCGACCGGACGCGCTCCAGGGAAACTTGGCGATTCCGACGTCGAGACCGTCGGCTTTCGCCGCGCCTTCGGTAACCCCAACCCAGGCGATCTCCGGACTGGTATAGGCGACGCTGGGAATGACCGTGGCGTCGAAGGCGGCTTTGTGGCCGGCCGCCACTTCCGCAGCCACGTGTCCTTCGTGGACCGCCTTGTGAGCGAGCATCGGATCGCCCGCGATGTCGCCGATCGCGAAAATGTGCGGCTGCGCGGTCCGCATCTCTCTGTCGACGGGAATGAACCCGCGCTCGTCTGGGGCCAGTCCGGCGGCCTCCAGCCCGAGAGAGCGGCCGTTTGGACGACGTCCGGCTGATTGTAGCACGAGATCGTAGATGCGCGTCTCGTTGGATGCACCCTCGAAGGTGACGCTGATCCCCTCGTCCGACGCTTCCGCCTTGATCACACTGGTGCTCAGGAAGATGTCGCCGAAGCGGTGCGCGTTCTGCTTCTTCCAGACTTCGACTGCGTCCCGGTCCACGCCCGCGAGGATTCCCTCGAGCCGTTCGACGACGTCGATTTTGGCGCCAAGCGCACTGTACACCGTCGCCATCTCGAGGCCGATGACGCCCCCGCCGATGACGAGCATGCGCTTCGGGACGAACGGAATCTCCAAGGCGCCCGTGGAGTCGACGATTCGAGGGTCGTTCGGAAGGAAAGGAAGGTGCACGGGCGCAGAGCCGGCGGCGATGATGCACGACCGGAAGCTCAGCTCGGATCTTGCGCTGCCGTCTTCGATGGACAAGGTGTTCTTGGATGCGAAGGTCGCATTTCCTCGAGCGATCGTGACCTTGCGCATCTTCGCCATCTGTTCGAGACCGTCGGTGAGCTTCTTCACCGTACCGCCCTTGAACGCGCGAAGCTTGTCCAGGTCGTACTGCGGAGCCGCGAACGTCACGCCATGATCGGCGAGCGTCATAGCCTCCTCTGTGACAGCAGCAACATGCAGCAGCGCCTTTGACGGAATGCAGCCGACGTTGAGGCAGACGCCTCCCAAGGTTTCGTTCCGCTCGACGATCGCGACCTTGAGGCCGAGATCGGCGGCGCGGTACGCGGCCGAATAGCCACCTGGCCCGCCGCCAATGACGACGACGTCGTAGTCGGCGGCAACTTCGCTAGCCTTCGGTTCGGTCACCGGCGACGGTGTCGAGGCTTCGGGGGCGACAGGGACTGCAGCCGCCGAGGCCGCTGCAACGGTGGCCGAGATAGTCGCGACCAGGCTGTCCTTGGACACGCGGTCTCCGAGCTTCACGAGCAAGGATTCGATTCTGCCCTTGACGGGTGACGGAACTTCGAGCGTCGCCTTGTCGGATTCCAGCGTGAGTATCGCCTGATCGACCTCGATTTCGTCGCCTGGCGCTACCAGGATCTCGATGATCGGAATGTCCTTGAAGTCGCCGATATCCGGTATGCGGATTTGCTGAATACTGGTCATCTCGGGCCTCACAGCATGGCGCGGCGGAGATCGCCGAGAGTGGACGCGATATGGCCCAGAAACTTCGCAGCGGCGACGCCGTCGACGACGCGGTGGTCCCATGACAGGCTGATGGGAAGGATCTGACGCGGTTGGAAAGCCTTACCATCCCATGCCGCCTCGGTCGCGGAACGGCCCGCCCCGAGGATGGCGACCTCCGGCGCGTTGATGATCGGCGTAAAGCCGGCGCCCCCTACGCCTCCGAGCGAGGATACGGAGAAGCAGCCGCCCTGCATGTCGATGCCGGAGAGCGTTCCGGCACGGGCCTTTTCTGCCAGCGCGCGCATCTCGCCGGCGATCGCGATTAGGCCCTTGCGATCGCAGTCCCGGATCACCGGCACCATGAGCCCCTTGGGAGTGTCGGCCGCGAAGCCGACATGGACGTAGTTCTTGAGAACCACCTCGTCACCATCCAGCGAGGAGTTGAAGCTCGGAAACGCCTTGAGCGCCAGCGCCGAGGCCTTGATGAGGAAGGCGACCATGGTGAGCTTGACGTCGTTCGACTTCGCTTCCTTGTTGATGGCAACCCGGAACTCTTCGATGTCTGTGACGTCGGCCTTGTCGAAGTTCGTGACGTGAGGAATCGTCAGCCAGTTTCTGGTGAGGTTCCCACCGGAGATCTTCTGGATCCTCGAGAGCGGCTCGCGCTCCACCGGACCGAACTTGGCGAAGTCGACCGCGGGCCATGCCGGGAGGCCGGCGCCGATCGAGCCGCTTGCCTGGATGGCGGGAGCTGGTCCTCCTGCCAAAGAGGACTTGACGAAGGCCGCCACGTCCTCGCGGAGGATGCGTCCCTTGGGGGCGGTCGGCACGATCCGGACTAGGTCGACGCCGAGTTCGCGGGCGAGCTGGCGCACCGACGGCGTCGCGTGGGCCTTGGCGCTGGTCCGAATCTCGGAGGGTTCCGCTGCCGGAGCCGGCGGGTCGATCCGAACCGGGGGCGGTGCGACGGGTTCCGCCTTCGCGGCGGATACAGGTGCGTGGACGAGCTGCGCGGACGTGGCGGCTTCCGCTTGCTTGGCGCCGCTCTCCAGAGTGAGGATCAGCGAGCCTTTGGACACGCGGGAACCGACTTCGACCTTGAGGTCGACGACTTTTCCGGCCGCCGGAGAAGGCACCTCCATCGTCGCCTTGTCGGATTCGACAGTGATGAGCGGGTCGTCGACTTTGATCACGTCGCCGGGCTTGATCGAAATTTCGACGACGGGCACGTCCTTGTAGTCGCCGATATCCGGCAGCGTTACTTCTTGTATGTTGCTCATGACGTTGTTCCTGCAGTCCTCAAACCGTCCAGGGGGCTTCTGCGTCGGAAGCGATCCCGTAGCGTTCGATTGCTTCTTCAACCTGCTTCGCGGTGACCTGTCCGGACGGGACGAGGGCAGCAAGCGCGGCGACGACGATGTGGTTGCGGTCGACTTCGAAGAACGACCGGAGCGCCTGCCTCGTGTCGCTGCGGCCAAAGCCGTCCGTGCCCAACGCGGTGAACGGAGCGGTGACATATGAGGCGATGAGCTGCGGATAGGCCCGGACGTAGTCGGAAGCGGCGATGATCGGCGCAGCCCCCGACAGGCAGTTGCCCACATGGGACGACTTCTCGCTCCTTGTCGGGTGCAGGCGGTTGGCGCGCTCGACTTCCCTCGCATCGCGCGCGAGTTCCGAGAAGCTCGTGGCCGACCAGACTTCTGCTTCCACGTTCCAGTCGTCCCGCAGCATCTGCGCGGCATGCACGACTTCCGGCAGGATCGCACCGGACCCCACCAGCCGGACCGAGCCGCCCTTTTTCGCGGGAACATGGCTTGAGAAGCGGTAGAGACCCTTGATGATGTCCGCTTCCACGCCTTTCGGCATCGACGGCTGCGCATAGTTCTCGTTCATCGCGGTGATGTAGTAGAACTCGTCCTTCTGCTCTTCGAGCATCGAGCGCATCCCATGATCAATGATGACCGCCATCTCGTAGGCGAAGGCCGGGTCGTATGCGCGGCAATTGGGGATGGTGGCGGCCTGAACATGACTCGTGCCGTCCTGATGCTGGAGGCCCTCCCCGCCCAGGGTAGTCCTGCCCGCCGTCGCTCCGATCAGGAAGCCGCGGGCCCGCTGGTCCGCCGCCGCCCAGATCAGATCGCCGACGCGCTGGAAGCCGAACATCGAATAGTAGATGTAGAAGGGCAGCATGGCGGTGCCGTGCACGCTGTAGGATGTGGCCGCGGCGGTCCACGACGAAATCGCGCCCGCCTCGGTGATGCCCTCCTCGAGGAGCTGGCCGTCCTTGCTTTCCTTGTAATAGAGCATGGAACCGGCGTCTTCCGGCTCGTAAAGCTGGCCGACGGGCGAGTAGATGCCGACCTGCCGGAACAGGTTAGCCATGCCGAAAGTGCGCGCCTCATCCGCGACTATCGGAACGATGCGAGGGCCAAGTTCCTTGTCCTTCAGCAGGTTGCCGAACATGCGCACGACGGCCATCGTCGTCGAGATCTCCTTGCCGTCGGACTTCAGCGCGAAGTCCGCATAGGAAGCCATCGCTGGGACCGCGACGGGCGCGGCCTTGCGCTGACGGGCGGGCAGATAGCCGCCCAGCTCCTTCCGGCGCTCCTGCAGGTACTTGAGTTCCGCGCTGTCATCCGCTGGACGGTAGAACTCCAGCTTCTCGACCTGCTCGTTCGACAGCGGCAGCGCGAACCGATCGCGGAACGCGAGCAGCGCGTCGACGTCCAGCTTCTTGGCCTGGTGGGAGGTCATGCGCGACTCGCCCGCGCCTCCCATGCCGTAGCCCTTCTTTGTCTTCGTGAGGATGACTGTCGGCCTGCCCTTGGTTGCCTTGGCGGCCCTGAACGCGGCGAACAGCTTCCGGAAGTCGTGGCCGCCGCGCTTAAGCGCGTCGATGTCATGGTCGGACATATGGGAGACCAGCGCGCGGACTTCCGGGTCCTCCTCGAAGAAGTTCTTCAAGTTGTAGGCGCCGTCCTTGGCCCCGAGCGTTTGATACTTGCCGTCCACGGTCGCGGCAAAGCGCCTGAGGAGAGCGTGATTCTCGTCGCGTGCGAAGATGTGGTCCCATTCAGAACCCCACAGGACCTTGATGACGTTCCAGCCGGCGCCCTTGAAAAGCATCTCGAGCTCTTGGATGATCTGACCGTTGCCGCGTACCGGGCCGTCGAGGCGCTGCAGGTTGCAGTTGATGATGAAGGTCAGGTTGTCGAGGTTCTCGCGCGCGGCCATGGACAGCCCGGCGATCGACTCTGGCTCGTCCATCTCGCCGTCGCCGAAGACGCCCCAGACGTGACGGCCATCGGTGTCGAGAATGGAACGGTCCCGCAGGTAGCGCATGAAGCGCGCCTGATACACAGCGCTGATCGGTCCGATGCCCATGGAACCTGTCGGTACCTGCCAGAAGTCCGGCATCAGCCACGGATGAGGATATGAGCAGAGCCCCGGTCCGCCGATTTCCTGACGGTAGTGCTTCAGATGATCCTCCGACAGCCGCCCCTCGAGAAATGCGCGGGCATAGACACCCGGTGCGGAATGCGGCTGGAAGAAAACGACGTCTCCCCCGTGGTCGGGGTTTGAGGCGTGGAAGAAGTGGTTGAAGCCAAGCTCAAAGATTTCGGCCGCAGAGGCATAGCTCGCGACGTGGCCGCCGAGTTCGCCATAGGCCTTGTTCGCACGAACCACCATCGCCAGCGCGTTCCACCGCATGATCGCGGTGATGCGGGTCTCCATGTCGATGTCGCCCGGATAAGGAGGCTGCGCTTCGAGCGAAATCGTGTTGCGATAGGGCGAGTACGGCAGCGTGTCGGGAACTACGCCGAGTTCCTTAGCCTTGCTCTCGAGCTCGTTCAGGATGAAGCGCGCTCTTGCGTCCCCTCCCTGGCGCAGCAGGGAATCGAGAGCCGACAGCCAGTCGGCCGTCTCGATCGGATCGTCATCAACCTGGATCTTCGAATTGTTTGAAATGCCGTGCATCTTTCCATCTCCCGTGGCAGTGCCGCAGCCCGTCCGAACGCGCTCATCGACATGCGGGCTCACGTCCGCGCTAGAACGGAGCCCTGCAGCAAGTCGCGTCCGGAGTTTCGGGCGGCGTGGTGTCGTTACGTTGGGCTTCCGCCCCTGCGGACAAGATCGAGCGCCACGTCTACGATCATGTCTTCCTGCCCGCCGATCAGGCGTCGCCGACCGATCTCCACAAGGATCTGGCGCGGATCGATGTTGAACTCAGACGCCACCCGTTCGGCGTGGCGAAGGAAGCTCGAATAGACGCCTGCGTATCCGAGCGTCAGGGTCTGGCGGTCCACTCGAACCGGTCGATCCTGGATCGGCCGCACGAGGTCGTCGGCGGCGTCCTGCAGCTTGAACAGATCGCAGGTATGCTCCCAGCCGTACAGGTTGGCCACGCCGATGAAGGCCTCGATAGGCGTGTTGCCCGCCCCTGCCCCCATGCCCGCGAGTGAGGCGTCGACGCGACGGGCGCCGTTGAGAACCGCGGTCACGGAGTTGGCCACCGACAGCGACAGGTTTTCGTGAGCATGGATGCCGCGCTCGGTCTCGGGCCGGAGCTTCTCGTCAAGCGCCTTGAAGCGCTCCTCGATGGACTTCATGGTCAGGTTGCCGGCCGAGTCCGCGACGTAGACGCCGTCAGCGCCGTAGCTCTCCATCTTCGACGCCTGCGCGGCGAGCTCGTCGGGACTACACGCCGACGACATCATCAAGAAGCCGCAGACGTCGAGGCCCATTTCCTTCGCTGCTGCAATGTGTTGTGCGGACACGTCGGCCTCAGTGCTGTGCGTCGCGATGCGGATCGATTTGATGCCGGCGTCGCGGGCGTGCTTCAGATCTTCGATCGTGCCGATTCCAGGCAATAGGACGGTCGTCAGGCGAGCACGCTTTACGACCTTTGCCGCTTCCTTGATGTAATCGACGTCGGTGTGGCGGCTAAAGCCATATGACAGGCTCGACCCGTCGAGACCATCTCCGTGGCCGACCTCGATGCCATCGACTCCTGCTTCGTCCAGCGCGGAGGCGATTTCGCGAACCTGGCCGAGGTCGTAGCGGTGCCCGATCGCATGCATCCCATCACGCAGGGTGACGTCGAGAATGTAAAGCTTTGTCATATCTACTATTCCGTCCAGTTGCGCAGTTCGGCCAGGCGTTCGGCGGTCCGCAGCGCTGCTGAGGTCATGATGTCGAGATTGCCCGCGTAGGCAGGCAGGTAGTGGGCAGCACCCTCCACCTCGAGGAAGACCGTGACGCGAAGGCCGGTGAACGGCTCCTCACGGCCAGGGATCGCCAGCGGCGCGTTGTCGCCGATACGCTGGATCTGAACATCCTGCTTGAGACGGTAGCCTGGAACAAAGCTTTGGACGGACGCGATCATGTCGGTGATCGAGGCCCGGATGGCTTCCTCGTCGGCGAAGTCACAGAGGCACTGGACCGTATCGCGCATCATCAAAGGCGGCTCGGCCGGATTGAGGATGATGATCGCCTTTCCGCGGGCAGCGCCGCCCACGGTTTCGAGCGCGCGCGACGTGGTTTCGGTGAACTCGTCGACGTTCGCCCGCGTACCCGGCCCGGCCGACTTCGAGGCGATGGAGGCGACGATCTCGGCGTAGTGGACCTTCGCGACCTGGCTTACCGCAGCGACGATCGGGATAGTCGCCTGTCCGCCGCACGTGACCATGTTCACGTTTCGGGTAGAAAGGTGACTGTCGAGGTTGACGGTAGGCACGATGTACGGACCGATGGCGGCGGGCGTGAGATCGACGACCTGCTTGCCGTGCTTCTGCAGAATTTCATTGTGGTGCTGATGCGCGCCCGCGGACGTGGCGTCGAAGACAATCTGGATGTCCGGGAACGTCGGCATCCTGACCAGCCCGTCGATCCCTTCGTGGGTCGTCGCGACGTTGAGGCGAGCCGCGCGGGCCAATCCTTCAGAATTCGGATCGACGCCGACCAGAGCCGCCATTTCGAGACGATCTGAGTTGCGCATGATCTTTATCATCAGATCGGTGCCGATATTGCCCGATCCGATGATGGCGGTTTTAACCTTAGGCATATTAAATCTCTCAATAAGATTGCCGGGCGATACCTTGCGAGAAGAAGAGATCGCTTACGGCAAGAAGTTTAGCCTGCGCCGATGCTAAACTCGTCAACTTTTTCGTGCTTGCTTCAGAAAGCCAATTCTACCACCAAACTGCCACCGTCACGCTCCGGGCTGCTCGGCGGCGGCCTTGGCGGATCGCCCCGGCTGCCGGGCGGCGGACACTCAAACCCTTTCGACGAATCCCTCCCGTTGCGCGAGCAAGGCGCAATCATGGATGCTACCAGGATGTGACAGAACGGCGTTCGACCTCGGATAAAGGCCCTCACATGAAATAGTTGGCACTGCCGAATAATGGCGTCGTGGGGGATTGGGCTATCGTCCCCCCGCTCGGCCACGGGAAATCCGGTCGCGAGCATGCGAAAAACGATAGGGGGAATGAACATGAGGAAAATTGCGAAGACGTCGGTTCTTGCAGCATTCGGACTCTCCGCCACCGCAGCGGCGATGCCCGTGGCCGCTGCGGACGACGGATTGTGGAGCGTTTACAACGACGCCTTCAAGGGCGCCAAGTACATCGAGCTTTCACATGTGATCACACCAAAGCTGCCGGTCTGGATTGGGTTCGGAACTCCGACATTCGCACAAACCAAGTCCGCGGTGGACGTCGAGGGCTACTCCAAGAAGGGCGACACCTTCACCTTCGAAAAGCAGGGCTTCGAGGCGACTTCGTACGTCTTGCCGACCGACCAGCTTGGGACGCAGCTCGACCCGCCCGCACACTGGGCTCCCGAGTATCCGGGCATTGACGAACTCCCGGCAACCTACACGCTGCGCCCGCTGGTCGTGATCTCGATCGAAGACAAGGTCGCCAAGGACGCCGGGTACCATCTACAGGTTTCCGACATAGAAGAATTCGAGAAGGCGCATGGCAAGATCCCGGAAGGCTCGGTCGTGTTCGTGCGGTCGGGATGGTCCAAGGGCTGGTCCGATCCGGATCTCGCGAAGAAGCGCCCGTTCCCCGGAGTAAGCCTCGACGCGCTCAAGTTTCTCCATCTCGAGCGCAAAATCCTCTTCCACGGTCACGAGCCGCTCGACACCGACACCACGCCGACCCTCGAAGGTGAGTACTGGCTGATGCACAACGGCTACGCCCAGGCGGAGGGCGTGAACAACCTCGACCAGGTCAAGGAGACCGGATGCCTGGTCGCAATCGGGTTCCCTAAGTTCCAGGGCGGCGTCGGCGGCTACGCACGCTACGTCGGGATTTGCCCTTCGGATTGGAAGTTTGGCGTCTCCGTCGGAGAGGTTGCCGACGCTCCGCTTCAGAAGTTCGACAAGCCGCTCAAATGGAGCGACGAAGCCGGCACCCGCGTACGCTGAAACCGGACGGCCTGCCCTCCTCAAGGGCGGGCCGTTTCCAGTGCGCGGCGTAAATTAGATTGAAGTTGCATAATCGTCGGATTCCGCAGTACCATTCGCCAACAAAAAGGGGACAGATGCCCCAGGATTCAGGCTTTCGAGACGTTCCAGGAATTCATTCCATGCCGGACATGTGGAAAGACTATTCGGAGTTCTACAGAGGGTCCGGCTATGCGAGCTTTCCTCAGGAGCATCGACATTCCATAGGCAGACTTGGATTTCGTATGATCCAGGTCGAACAGGGTCCGCACAATTTCTGCGACCCCATGTTTCCCGAAACCATCATTGCGCTGCCGCTCGCGGTTGAAAAGCAGTGCAACTGGAGCTGGACGATAGGCGATACGCGCCATCGTCAGAGGGCCGAAGTTGGCGAAATGCTCGTCGTTCCTTCCGACGTCGAGAGCAAGTGGGAAGTCGATGGCAGTCGCAAGCTGCTGGCGCTTGTGATGCCCAACGACACCATTCGCACGATCCTCGGTCCGGCATGCCCTCCGAGCATAGGAAATGCCTTTGCCAAACTGACAATGAACACCTGGGCAGACCCCTTCATTGAGTCGATGATGACCCGCCTCTGGGACAGCACGGCAGGGAAGGAAGCCGCCGACACGTTCCTTACGGACGGAATCGTCGTTTCGATACTTTCTCAACTGCTCATCCGGGCCGGCACGAACCTCGACATCAACACGTCCGTCGCACTTCCGCAGTGGCGGCTCAAGCGTGTGAAGTCCTTCGTCGACGCCAACCTTGGACGTGATCTCAACCTCGACGAGCTTGCGGAGGCGGCCGGGCTCAGTCGGCGTCACTTTGCGCGCAGCTTCCACGAAGAAATCGGTGAGACGCCGCATCGCTGGCTGATGCAGAGGCGGCTCGACCGGGCGAAGGAGTTGCTGGCCAGCACCAATGCCTCGCTCTGCGAGGTCGCTGATGTCTGTGGTTTCTCCAGTCAGAGTCACCTGACGACGGCCCTGAAACACGCGACTGGCATGACACCCCACAGATGGCGGCAGCACTTCCGCCAGTGAGGGAGGCCTTTCGAAAGCTCCCCGAGACGCCACCGCCTCGATCGCGTGTCGACATCTTAAGGTCTCAGCCAGCGGTTTTCTCTGCGGGGGCTTCCTCGAACTTTATCAAGCCCGCGTCGACGAGAAGGGCGATACCAATCAGTGTCTTTTCGTCGTCATGAAGCTCGTCCCCGGTGAGCTCGAAATGGATGCCGCTTGCAAGTTGGGCCATCACCGTGATGTAGCAAACATGCAGGGCATACAGGTTGCGCGTCAAATCAGCGTGATAGACCGGAAGCAGCGAAGGCCCCCGCCGTTCTTCCACTTCCATGACGACGAAATCCTTGAGCAGTTGTGCCTGCGACACGTGCGCGGCACCGCTTAGATCTCCGTAGGCGCGCGCCATGTCCCGCAGCACTCCGATTGTCGCATGCGGGGTCTTCGCGTCCTTCCGGCGCCCGGCCGAATACTCCTGGACCGCGGCGACGATTTCGTGCTGCTGCCGTAGGAGAGTGGCGGCCTGAGGAGACAGCCCTTCGAACACGGCCATCTCGCACAGGTGGAATCCCTGGGCGAAATGCGCGATCAGCGTGATCTGCCCCTGCGCCTCCTCGTATTCTTCGGGGATCGGCTTGCCCGCGACCCTCGACAGGAAGTTGGCGAGCGCGCTCACTGCAGACGCATGTGCCCGGGTGAGCGAGCCGTCCTTGTCGTCCTGCTTGAACAGCTCTCGGTTGGCTCCACAACGTGCTGACCGGTCCGAGGGTCTTTTCCCCGATGTTGTCCATTGAGGCCATCCAATCCCTCCCTATGTCATAGTCGCCCATCTTTTCCCCATTTGAATCCCTTGCGCGGATGGAGTCGGCGTCCTTTGCGATTCCACCCCTCCACGACGCCGCTGCGGCCGCCAAAAGCGCTGTCCGTTTTCCTCGCTCCTGCCTGCCATCTTCGCCTTCCCCCGACGCGTCCCTCAGATGATATTTACGGCCTCCTGAAGTAAGCCCCCACTCCGCAATTCCACTAGATTGCCTGGAACAAAGAGCGGTCGAGGGGCCGCCGGATTACTGGACGCCAATGGCGTCTCCCATGCAATCCCGCTGGCTCAAGATCGGGAGGCATGACGTTGTGTTTCGGAAACCTCCTTCGCTCCTGTTCGCGCCGTTGACGGCGCGCTGAACCTCCGTGGAAACACCCAAGTTTCGCGGACCGGCAGGGCCTCCCAAGCGGCCGGTCCGCACCAGCACAAGGGCGATTAGATGCTGCAATGCGATCAGGTGACGATGGACTTCGGTCCATTCCGAGCAGTCGACAAGTGTTCCTTCTCGGTCGAGCGAGGATCGATCACGGGTCTTATAGGACCTAACGGCGCCGGCAAGTCGACGATGTTCAATATGATCGCAGGCGCGTTCCGCAATACCGCGGGGCGCATCGTCTACGAGGGCGAGGACATCACCGAACTCTCGACGGACAAGCGATTTCACAAGGGTCTGGTGAGGACGTTTCAGATTCCTCACGAGTTCCAGCACCTGACCGTCTTGGAAAACCTCATGATGGTACCCCCCGGGCAACTCGGGGAGAGCCTGTTCCGCAACTGGCTGTCGGCGAGCATGGTGGCCGACGTCGAGGAGCAGACATATGAGCGCGCCACCGAAGCCCTCAGGTTCCTCGAATTGACCCATGTCAGCCATGAGCGCGCCGGCCGCCTTTCGGGAGGTCAGAAGAAGCTGCTGGAGCTCGGTCGCACAATCATGACCGACGCCAAGCTCGTGTTGCTGGATGAGCCGGCAGCGGGTGTCAATCGCACCCTGCTCCGCAAGCTTGAGGAGAAGATCCAGTTCCTCAATCAGGAACGGGGATACACCTTCATTCTCATCGAGCACGACATGGAAATGATCGAAAAGCTTTGCGGTCCGATCATCTGCATGGCCGAAGGTAAGGTCCTTATCCAAGGCGACTTCGCAACCGTACGGTCCGACTCTCGTGTCCTCGAAGCCTACCTCGGCGAAAAGCAGGAGGTGCTCCATTGACCTCGCTGCTCACGATGACCAACGTCCGCGGGGGATACGGCGACGCCGATATCCTCACCAACGTCTCCATGGAAGTGTCGCCGGGCGAAATCGTCGCGATCGTCGGTCCTAACGGTGCCGGCAAGTCAACCTCGATGAAAGCTGTCTTCGGCCTTCTGAACGTACGCGGCGGAAACATCGTCGTCGACGGGACGGACATCACGGGCTGGGCGCCCAACCGCATCGTGCAGGCCGGCGTCAGCTACGTGCCGCAGGTCGACAACATCTTCGGCGAGATGACGGTCCACGAGAACCTCGAAATGGGCGCGTTTCTCCGCGGGGGCGATTACACCGCGGCATGCGACCGCGTGTATTCGCTGTTTCCGGACCTCAGGGCGAAGCGCAGGACGCTCGCCGGAAGCCTTTCCGGCGGGCAGCGCCAGATGGTGGCCATGGGACGGGCGATGATGCTCGACACCAAGGTCCTGCTGCTGGACGAGCCGACGGCCGGCCTGTCGCCGAAATACATGGAACAGATCTTCGAAATCAGCCGGAACATTCGCGACACAGGCGTCGCGATCCTTTTGGTCGAGCAGCACGCGAAGCAGGCGCTCGCCTTCGCTGACCGTGGATACGTCCTCGCGGCCGGTGCGAACCGGCACCACGGGACGGGCCAAGCGCTACTGGCCGATCGGGCCGTAGCTGAAATGTTTCTCGGCGGATAGGCAGCGCGACAATGGATTTTCTCAGCTTCGTAAACTTCCATCTTGTTCCCGGTATAGTCATCGGGTCCATCTACGCGCTTGGTGCAATTGGCATCACGCTCGTCTTTTCCATCATGCGCCACGCACATCTCGCGCATGGAGATATGGCTGCTCTCGGCGCCTACATTGCTCTGGCCGTGGTGGCGACGTTCGGCGTGTCGCCCTATCTCGCCCTCCCCGTGGCGCTACTGCTAACGGGCGTTCTGGCGATCGGTATCGACAAGCTCTTCTATGAACATCTTAGAAACCGACCGAAGATCCTGACCACGATCTCCTCCCTCGGGATCGGACTCATGCTCCGTTCCGTGGTGCAGATCGTGTGGGGCGTCAACACGGCCGCCTATGCCGCGGGCATTTCGCGCCCGAACAATTGGTTTGGTCTGCGGATCAAGACTACCGAGCTGATCACGGTCGGATCCACGATGGCGATCGTAGCCGGTCTCATCCTTTTCCTCACGCGAACCAAGTGGGGCAAGGCGATGCGCGCCATGTCGGACAACCGTAACCTCGCCCTCCTGTCGGGCATCGACAATGGCAAGGTCGTGGCCCTGACCTGGCTCATCGTCGGCGGACTCTGCGCTGCGTCCGGCTTCTTCCTGGGAATGAACACCGAGCTCAAGTCGATGATGGGTTGGAACATCATTCTTCCGACCTTTGCGGCCGCGATCCTCGGCGGCGTGGGAAGACTGGAAGGCGCCATCGTCGGCGGCCTGATCATCGGCATCATCGAGGAAGCCTCGGTGACGTTCATTCCCACGGAATACAAGGCGGTCAGCTCGTTTGCCGTGCTTCTGCTGGTCCTTCTCATCCGCCCAACGGGCATTTTCCGCGGCAAGATTCTCTAAGGGGCGAACTATGGACCTTCTGAGCACTCTCAACTATCCGGTCTACCTCGCGATCTTCATCTGCATCTATGGCTGCCTGGCCATCGGTCTCAACGTGCAGTGGGGCTATGCAGGACTGTTTAACGCCGGCATCGCCGGGTTCTTCGCAGTCGGCGCCTACACCACCTCCATCCTGACGTCACCGGACATACCGGACAGGCTTGGCGGGTTCGATCTGCCCGTGCCGGTCGGCGTAATAGGCGCGATGCTGCTCTCGGCAGTGATCGCCTGGCCGATTGGCAAGATCTGCCTCAGGTTCCGTGGAGACTACCTTGCGATCGTGACGATCGGCGTAGCCGAGGTCATTCGACTTGTCGCTCGTTCCGAGTACTGGCTGACCGGTTCCACGCAAGGGGTGACAAACGTTCCACGCCCGTTCGGCGACCTCCCCTATGCACAGGCACAACTAGCGTATCTGGCGCTGTCGGCCCTGATCCTGTTCGTTGCCTATCTGCTGATTGAACGTCTCGCGAAGTCGCCGTGGGGTCGCATGATGCGCTCCATCCGCGACAACGAGCTCGCTGCCGCCGCGATGGGCAAGGACGTGCCGTTCCGCAGGCAGGAGGCGTTCATCCTGGGTGCGGCGCTGATGGGCCTCGGTGGCGCCCTCTACGCGCATCTGAACCGGGGTGTCACTCCCGATGCGATCGACCCGATGGTCTCGTCGTTCCTAATCTGGATCATGGTGATCCTCGGCGGCTCCGGAAACAACCGCGGCGCCATCCTGGGAGTGGTCGTCGTCTGGGTGATCTGGTCGGCCTCCGAGTTCATCACGGACTTGCTACCGACGGCCGTCGCGCTGCAGGCGAAGTACGCCCGCATCTTCCTGATCGGTCTTCTCCTTCAGCTCGTTCTTCATTTTCGGCCCGAGGGCATCCTGCCGGAGCCTCTCTCAAAAGTCCGTCTCAAGAAAAAGGAGTTGCGTGAAGCAAAAGAAGAGCACGCGTGAAACCAACACAACCACCCAATGGGAACTAACTAATGGAGAATGGCATGAAAAAATATCTCGCAGTTGCCACCTTACTGCTCAGCGGGACCGTCATGGCCTCGCCGGCCTTCGCTGACAAGACGATCGGTCTTCTCGGCGGCATCACGGGCGGCACCGCCGCGCTCGCGCCTGAAATCATCAAGTCCTATGAATTCGCGGTCAAGCAGATCAACGACCAGGGCGGAATTCTCCAGGGTGAAAAGCTGATCGGCGTTGTCACCGACGACGGCTGCAATCCGCAGCTCGGCGCCGATGCAGCGGGCAAGGTTGTAAATGTCTCCGGCGCCATCGGCGTCGTTGGTCCGTGGTGCTCGGGAGCGGTCATCTCCGCCGCCAACTCTGTGACGATTCCTGCAGGAGTGACGTTGATCACCCCAGCCGGCACGTCGCCGGTCATCACGACCCTCAAGGACAACGACACGGTGTTCCGGTCGGTACCGTCCGACGAATATCAAGGCCAGGTACTCGCCCGCGCCATGCTTAAACGGGGCACAAAGACGATTGCCGTGTCCTTCATCAACAACGACTACGGCAAGGGTCTCGCCGAGGCGTTCAAGAAGGAATACGAGGCCAAGGGCGGTACGATCGCCGGCTATGCCGCCCACGAGGAAGGGAAGCCGTCCTACCGTTCGGACCTTGCCGAATTGGCGAAGGGCGAAGCAGATACCGTGCTCGTGCTGGACTACGGCGACACTTCCGGTCTGACCGTCGTCCGCGAGGCCATCGAGAACGACTTCTTCAAGTACTTCGTCGGCGGCGAAGGCATGAAGTCCAGCGCCCTGATTAAGGGCATCGGCTCCGAGAACCTGGAAAACTTCTTTGTTTCTTCCCCGGTCGGCCTCGAATCCGCGTCGCTAAATCTTTTCAACGACGGTTTCAAGGCTGCGGGTGGCGACCCGAATGCGGTGTTCGCGAACACCGGCTACGACGCCGTTTTCATGCTGGCGCTGGCGATTGAGAAGGCGGGCGGCGACAAGGCCAAGATCCCGGCAGCGATGCACGCGATCTCGAGCGGAAAGGGTGAGCCGATCCTAGTTGGCGAATGGAAGAAGGCCAAAGAGCTTATCGCCGCCGGCAAGGACATCGACTACCAGGGCGCGTCGGGCGGCCTGGACTTCGACGAGAACGGAGACGTGCCGGGCACCTACTCGCTGTTCAGGGTGGCCGGCGATGACTTCCAGGTCGTTGAGGCCATGCGCTAACAGCCTGACGCGCGCCGAGCACGCAGCTCGGCGCGCGCCTTTCTCAACACTCGAAAGTTTGTTTCGATGCCTCTCCATCCGACCATTGCGGCAGCGATCAGAGCGACAAGCGACCTTCCGGGATATGAATCGCTTCCGATTGCCGACGCGAGGCGGCGAGCGAAGCAAGGTTATGTCTTTCCGACGAAGTCCGCTGTCGGGTCGGTTGAGGACCGGCAGATTGAGCTGCGGGACAGAAGGGTTGGGATCCGAATTTATCGCCCCGGATCCGAGCAAAGGCTTCCCGCGATTGTATTCTTCCATGGAAGCGGCTTCTGCCTGCTTGACCTGGACACGCACGATGAGATTTGCCGTTTCCTGTGTCGAAACGGACGCTGCGTCGTCGTCTCGGTCGACTATCGGCTGGCGCCGGAATGGAAGTTCCCTGCCGGTCCCGACGACGCCTTCGACGCTTCCGAATGGGTGTTCGGCAACGCCGCAGCCCTCGGCATCGACGATACCCAGATCGTTCTCGCCGGCGACAGCGCAGGCGGCAACATCGCGATCGTCACCGCGCTGCGGAGAAAAGCCCAAGGTCTGAGCGCGACTTCGGCGCTGCTGCTGTTCTATCCGGTAACCGATCACTACGACGCCGGCCATCGAAGCTACGATCAATTCAGACAAGGTTTTGGTCTCACCGCCCACGCGATGCGGTGGGGTTGGGACATGTATCTCGACGATCTCAGCGCCTCTTCGCAGCCCCTGGTCTCGCCCAACCGTACCGATCTGGCCGGACTACCACCTGCCTATCTGCAGATCGCCGAGTACGACGTCCTGCGCGACGAGGGCCGCCAGTTTGCCGATCGTCTCAGGCAGGCGGCCGTGCCGACCTTCTCCCACTATGCGGAGGGGCTGAACCATGGATACCTCCGTTGGATTGGGCAGATCGACGTGGCGACGAGTTGGGCCCTTCACGCATGCGCGTGGCTCCAATCGCACTGGAATGGACAGCAATCAAATCACAATGGGTGGGCGGAGAATGCCTGACGCACCGACCATCCCAACGAGCCGGTCTAACGACTTTTGAAGACGTCGGCCCGGTAACAAGAAACGCCCACGTGCATCGTCGCATGCACCCTCATCGATAACAAAGGATTGAAAGCAATGACTATTCGCTTCGCAGAACGGATGATCAACGTCAAACCATCGGCCATCCGGGAACTTCTCCAGCTCGGCGCGGATCCCGCAATCATCTCCTTTGGTGGCGGCTACCCGGACGCGTCTCTGTTTCCGCTCGAACAGCTCAATTCCGTCTTTCAGACAGCGATCCTCGACCAGGGGCGCGACGCTCTGCAGTACACAGTCTCCAACGGCATTCCGAAGCTGCGCGCGCAGATTGCTGAGCGGATGGCCAAGGAAGGCATCAAGTGTAACCAGGAAAACGTGCTGATCCTTCAAGGCGGCCAGCAGGGGCTCGACCTCGTCGCGAAGATGATGGTGAACAAGGGCGACCTGATCATCACGGAAGATCCGACGTTCCTGGGCGCTCTCGCAGCCTTCAACCCGTACGAGCCCCGCTACGCCACCGTGCCGATGGATAAGGACGGCATGGACATAAACGCCCTGGAGCGGACGCTTGCAGCCAATCTTGAAGCGAAGTTCATCTACACCGTGCCCGACTTCCAGAACCCGACGGGCGTGACGATGAGCCTTTCGCGTCGAAAGGAGCTTATCGAACTGGCAAACCGTTACGACGTAGTCATTCTTGAAGATACGCCGTATCGCGAAGTTCGGTTCGAAGGCGAGTCGCTCCCGCCGATCAAAAGCTTCGACACCGAAGATCGCGTGATCTACCTCGGCAGCTTCTCCAAGATTCTCGCGCCGGGCCTGCGCCTCGGATGGGCCGTCGCCTCGGACGATATCGCGCAGCGGCTCACGCTCCTGAAGCTGGGCGCCGACACGCAGTGCAGCACGTTGAACATGGCCGCCGTCTCGCTCTTTCTCGACAGCTTCGACATCGAGCCTCACATCGCCAACATCCGTCAGACCTACCTCCGCAAGAAGAACCTCATGCTCGACACGATCCGGCAGACCTTCCCACAGGAGGTCTCCTTCACAGAGCCGAGCGGCGGGATGTTCACCTGGCTGACCTTCGAGTATGGTTTCGATGCAGGCCGCTTCATGAGGGAGAGAGCTCTGCCCGAAGCGAAGGTCGCCTATGTGCCCGGCGCACCATTCTTTGCTGTGGAACCGAAGCCAAACCACGCTCGCGTCAGCTATTCCACCCAGACCGACGAACGCATCTTCGAAGGTATCAGCAGGCTGGGGCGGCTGCTGAAGACCGCGGTCCACCAAGCGAAGGCCAGCTAGTCCCTATCGGGCGGCCGGAATGTCTGGCCGCCTAGAAAGCCGAAAGCCGATGGTTACGATATTCGAAGCCCGCAGCTCGACCGAGCGCGTCCGCCATCCGGAAAAGGCTCATAAGCCCGATACCGAAATGCTGCGCAAGCCGGAGTGGATCCGCGTCAAGGCGCCGACCTCGAAGGGCTACCAGGAAACGCGCGAGCTGGTGCGCTCGCACAAGCTGGTCACCGTTTGTGAAGAGGCGGGCTGCCCCAATATCGGCGAGTGCTGGGACAAGAAGCACGCCACCTTCATGATCATGGGCGAGATCTGTACTCGCGCCTGCGCGTTCTGCAATGTCTCGACCGGCAAGCCGAATGCGCTCGACATGGCGGAACCCGAGAATGTCGCCAAGGCCGTCAAGCAGATGGGCCTTTCCCATGTCGTCATTACCTCCGTCGACCGCGACGATCTGCCGGATGGTGGCGCCGAGCATTTCGAGAAGGTGATCTGGGCGATCCGCGCCGCTTCGCCGCAGACCACAATCGAAATCCTGACGCCCGACTTCCTGAAGAAGCCTGGCGCACTGGAACGCGTGGTCGCCGCCAAGCCCGATGTGTTCAACCACAACATGGAAACGGTACCGGGCAACTATCTCACTGTTCGTCCGGGCGCCCGCTATTTCCACTCCATTCGCCTGCTTCAGCGGGTGAAGGAACTCGACCCGACGGATATTCACCAAGTCCGGAATCATGGTCGGCCTCGGTGAAGAGCGCAACGAAGTGCTGCAACTGATGGACGATCTGCGCACTGCCGACGTCGATTTCATGACCATCGGCCAGTACCTGCAGCCGACCCGCAAGCACCACAAGGTCGAGAAGTTCGTGACGCCGGAGGAATTCAAGTCCTACGAGACGGTCGCCTACACAAAGGGCTTCCTTATGGTCGCGTCCAGCCCGCTGACGCGCTCCTCGCACCACGCCGGCGACGATTTCGCCCGCCTGCGGGCCGCGCGCGCACTCAAGTCGATCGGGCAAGTCTCGTAGCGCAAGTCTCGCGTTTCAATCACCCGGAGATTCCGATCGATTCGGTGGCGTCCGTTTCCACCGGCGCAAGGATGCGGCAGTGCGGCATCTCGAAATCGGCCAACACCTTGGCCGTGTTGGAAACCAAGGCGATCGCCAAGTTTGTCCTGTACGACAGGAAATGCTCAACGCTTCCGTGGCTGGAAGGTATGCTCATGCGCCGGAAAACGTCCGTCGCGCACCTCCAGCGCGTAACTTTGCACGGCACTCGACACCACCGGTCCGAGCTCTGCGAAACGCTTTACGAACTTGGGTTTGAATCCGTCGAACAGTCCGAGCACATCGTCCACGACGAGCACTTGTCCGTCGCAGGCGACGGATGCGCCGATCCCTATCGTCGGAACGGAGAGCGACGCAGTGATTTCCCTCGCGAGGGGCTCGACAGTGCCTTCGATCACGAGCGCGAAAGCGCCCGCCTGCTCGATCGCGGCGGCGTCGCGGCGGATTTTTTCGGCCTCGGCGTCGGAATGGCCCATTGAACGAAACCCACCTGCGGTATTGACGAGTTGCGGCATCAGGCCGACGTGACCGAACACTGGTATACCCCGCGCGACCAGGAACTCGACCGTTTCGGCCATCTCCTCTCCGCCCTCGAGCTTCACTCCATCGCAACCAGTTTCTTGCATGAGCCGGAGCGCGCTCAGAAAAGCGCGTTCCTTCGAGACCTGGTAGCTGCCGAACGGTAGGTCCACGATCACGCAGGCCCGCTCCGCGCCCCGCACTACCGCAAGGCCGTGCGCCGCCATCATGTCGAGGGTCACGCCGACGGTGGTGTCCATCCCGTAAAGAACCATTCCCAGGGAATCGCCGACAAGAAGGAGATCGCAATGCGGGTCCAGCAGCCTGGCGATAGGGGTGGTGTAGGCCGTGAGGCAGACCACACGGTCCCTGCCCTTCATCGCTCGGATAGATGCGGTGGTGAGTCGCTTCTGCTTGGCATGGGTGCTCATTCGTTGTCTCCTATGCGCCAGTGTTCGCTTCGCCGTCCGCCGAGAGGTCTCCCAGTGATCAAGCCGACGGTTCTCGTCACATCCCCTGCGGGCCGCGGTTCATCGCCACGATTCCGGTATGGCAGACTTCGACCAGACCGAGCGGTCCGATGGTCGAGATGAACTGTTCGATTTTCGTAGGCCTGCCGGTCGCCTCAAAAATGAAGTGCTCGACGGTCGCATCGACCACCTTTGCCCCGAAGGCGTCCGCCAGACGCATGGTCTCGGCCCGCAGCTCGCCGCGGTTGATAACCTTCGCCAGAACCGTCTCGCACTCGATCGGCCGTTCGTGACCGAGTTCGACCGCCCGCATGGTGAGGTCGACCACCCGGTGGACCGGGATGATCCGCTCGAGCTGAGACTTGATCTGCTCCAGAACCTGGTGCGTGCCGCGGGTGACGATCGTTATCCGAGACAGGTGTGCCTCGTGTTCGGTCTCGCAGACCGTGAGGCTCTCGATGTTGTAGGCCCGACCGATGAACAGACCTATGACGCGGGCAAGAACTCCAGGTTCGTTGTCGACCAGAACTGAGAGCGTGTGGCAGGCGGCCGGCGCCGTTTCCCTGACGATGAAGTAGGTGGAGCCGGTCGGCTTGAAGTGAGTGCTCATGCTTTTCTCCCTTCGTCTTCAGACGAGTTGGCTTCCCTTGATGTCGATCGCATTCGCAAGCACTTCGTCGGTCGCTTCGTCCGGAAGCAGCATCTCGTTGTGGGCCTTTCCTGAGGGAATCATCGGCAGGCAATTGGCGAGACTCGCGACATGGCAGTCGAAGATGACGGGACCCGTCGTTTCGATCATCTTCGTGAGGCACGCATCGAGTTGCTCAGGCTTGTCGCACCGGATACCGGTCGCGCCGTATGCTTCCGCGAGCTTGACGAAGTCCGGCATCGCTTCTGAGTAGGAGTGGGCCAGGCGATTGCCATGGAGAATCTGCTGCCACTGGCGCACCATCCCCAGATGCTGGTTGTTGAGAATCAGAACCTTCACTGGCAGACCATACTGGATGGCCGTCGACATCTCCTGGATGCACATCTGGATGGATGCGTCTCCGGCTACGTCGATCACCAGTGCATTGGGATGGGCTACCTGCACGCCGATGGCGGCGGGTAGGCCGTAGCCCATCGTTCCGAGGCCGCCGGACGTCATCCACCGGTTCGGTTTGTCGAACTCCAGGAACTGAGCCGCCCACATCTGATGCTGCCCGACTTCCGTCGTCACGAAAACGTCGCGTCCTTTGGTGAGGGCCTGAAGCCGCTCCAGTGCCTGCTGTGGCATGATGACGTCGCCATCCGCCGAATATGAAAACGAGTTGCGCTCGCGCCAGGCCCGGATCCTCGTCCACCAATCATCGAGCCGGTGGTGGTCGGGCTTTGAAGACAGGGTATGCCATATCCGCATGATGTCGCCGAGCACGCTTGCGATATCGCCCTGGATTGGAACGTCGGCGTGGACGTTCTTATTGATGGACGACGGGTCGATGTCGATGTGGATCTTCTTTGAGTTCGGCGAGAACCCACTTACCCGGCCCGTGATGCGATCATCAAATCTGGCACCGACACAGATCATCAGGTCGCAGTCGTGCATCGCCATGTTGGCCTCGTAGGATCCGTGCATTCCCAACATTTTGAGCCAGCTTTCGCCAGACGCTGGATAAGCGCCCAGACCCATCAGCGTTGACGTGATCGGAAAATTCGTCAGCTCGACGAGCTCCCGCAGAAGGCGGGAAGCTTCCGGTCCAGAGTTGATGACGCCACCTCCAGAATAGATGACCGGTCGACGCGCGGTCGCCATCAACGCCACGGCGGCCTGGATCTGGGTCAGGTCCCCCTCAAGCTTCGGACGATAGCTCGCCCGCTCGGCTGCCTCAGATCGAGTTGTGTATCGACCACGACCAAGCTGAACGTCTTTCGGTATGTCGACCACGACCGGTCCTGGTCGGCCTGTCTTGGCAATTCGAAAGGCCTCATGAATGGTGGAGGCCAGATCGTCAGAACTCTTTACGAGAAAGTTGTACTTCGTGCATGGACGGGTGATGCCAACCGTATCGCACTCCTGGAACACGTCTGACCCAATCAACGTCGTCGGCACCTGGCCCGATAGGCAGACCATGGGAATTGAATCCATCAAGGCGTCCTGCAGCGGAGTGACCACGTTGGTTACTCCAGGACCCGAGGTGACGAGGACCACGCCTACTTCGCCAGTGGATCGGGCATACCCCTCCGCCGCATGGCCAGCGCCCTGCTCATGTCGGACGAGGATGTGCTTGATATCGTCCTGCTGAAAGATTTCATCATAGATCGGAAGAACCGATCCACCGGGGTATCCGAAGATGTGTCTGACGCCGTTTTCCTTAAGAGCTTCCATGATGATCTCTGCACCCGTCAGAAACTCATCTCTACCCTCTGCTGTTTTCGTAAAATCCATGGGAACCACTTCCTCCGTAAGACTGTGCTGCCAAAAATGAGGCATAAAAAAAGGCCCCGTTGGGAGCCTGATACCGCGCATGGGTGCTATCGCCGGGTGGCTACGCCACCTCGCCCACACGCCAAAACACCACTAGAAGACCTGCATTTTTCATGACGTGGTTCGTAACACGGACGTCGAATTCGTCAACGCGAAGGATTAGTGACCCCGATTGCAATGGCACTCTCGTGCTATTCTTGGCCTAAATCCAGTTTTTCCCGGCCCTAGTGCCTGGGGGCGGGATTGACAACCAGGGTCAGCGCTTCCGTCCAGGCTTCGATGTCGCGTTGCTCCTCTCTGGCAGGGCTGGCTCCGATGGCGGCGAGGCAATAGTTGATCTGCCTGACCGCCCAGATGAAATCCGCAACTGCGCGATTTCGCTCATCATAGGGTTTTCAACCTCGTTCCCCTCTCTTTTGCCGCACTTTGCAGCCTCGGCTTGTCTATAACGATAGCCGACATGACCGCAAATGGCCGCATTGCGGACGCTAGTTCTCTGACAATGCAGAGTAGTCACCCGCAAAAAGCGTGGGGTGGTTTGATTCAGTCCTATCTCTACATGTTTCTGTCTCTGGACGACAAATGGCATTATGTGCCAAAAGAAAGCCCACCGCATTTCAGCGTGGAGAAAATTTTGGGCCTTCGGGAAGAAAAGAAGGATCGCACGCGAACGCTCCTGCTTGAGGCCGCGCTGGACTTGATCCACAAGCGCGGGTTCGACGAGACGACAGTCGCGGACATCGCTGCCGCCGTCAGTGTTTCACCTCGCACGCTGCTGCGTTATTTCGCGACAAAGGAGGACGTGATCGTCATCTGGGTGCAGGATGGCATGACGATCATTCGTGCGGAACTGATGGAGCGGCTCGAGTTGGAGCCACCCGTTGACGCACTTCTTGCCTCGGCGCGGGCGATGCTCGCGGCCTTCGACGAGAAATCGCGTTTCTTCCTCACCATCGAGACAGCGATCCGCTCTAACAGGAGCATTTCCGCGCGAAAGGAACAGATGATCGCAGAGCTGATCGACGAAGTCGCCCATATCCTCGCCTCCCCGGACAGACCGTCTCCACTCCCTGATGTCGTCGCCTACACGATCGCGGGAACTGTTTTCGCGCTCATTCGGGCATCGATCAGCAGTTGGGTGGAGGGAGGGGCCGAAATGTCGCTCGCCGCTCTCTTTGATCAGGCCGCTGGTCTCGTTCATTTTCAATAAAATGTCATTTAGTGACATTTGTCGTTGACAGACATAATATCTCGTGCGATCTCACAATGAGTTGCTGAGCAACGTCATTGCAAACAGCGTCGCCATGCGAGCGCGCTTGCCGGGAGATAACGAATGTCCTCACATCAAAAGATCGCGCTCATCACCGGCGCGACCCGCGGCCTCGGCTTTGAAACGGCTCGCCAGCTCGGCCGGGAGGGCGTGTTCGTCCTTCTCGGCGCACGCGATCTGGCAACAGGGCAGGAGAAGGCTGAAGCCCTACGCGGTGAGGGGCTAGAGGTCGAGGCAATCGAAATCGATCTCAATCGGCCCGAAACGGTCGACACTGCGGCCTCAACGATCGACGAGCGGTTCGGCCGGCTCGACATCCTGATCAACAATGCTGGAATATTGCTGCTCGACACCGATGATTTTCCGAGTGTGGCGGCGACCAATACCATGCGCGAAACCCTTGAGGTCAATTTCATCGGCACGGTGATCGTGACTCAGAAAATGCTGCCGCTGATCCGCAACGCAAGCAGCGGCCGAATTGTGAACGTATCGAGCAGCGTGGGCTCCCTGTGGTGGAATGGCGATCCGGGCAATCCGTCGCCTGATGTCAAGTGGCTCGGCTATGCCGCCTCCAAAGCTGCGGTCAACATGCTGACGGTGCAGCTTGCTTTCGAATTGCGTGACACGCCCATCAAGGTCAACTCCATCTGCCCCGGCTATGTCATGACCGATTTGAATAGAGGTGGCGGCTACATCACGATCGAAGACGGCGTCAAGGCATCGGTCAAGTTTGCCTTACTGGATGACGCCGGCCCCACAGGTCAGTTTTTCAACACACAAGGCCCCATCAACTGGTGAGTGCCATCACCCCTGCGCTTGGCAATCCGGCATTCAGCTTTTCGCCCCGATGCTGAACCCGCATCTCCCTCTCAAGGAACATAAGAAATGAAACCAACGACGGATGACATCGTTGAGATCAACCAAATCCTCTCACTCTGGGCACACCTCGTGGACGACCATGCGTGGGACCGGTTCGGTGAAGTCTTTACCGAGGATGCACATTTTGACTCGAGCATTTTCGGGTTTGCTCCGGTCACGGGCATTGAAGCGATCTGCCATATGGCGAGCCAGGAAGGTCACGCAAGCGCGCATCACACGACGAATGTGTACGTTAAGGAAGGCCCGAACGACGGGATCGCCGCCTTATCGAAGGGCCTTGGTCTGTTGTCGAACGGCGCGGTGGCGAGCGTGACCTATACGGATCGGCTGCGCCGGACACCGGGCGGCTGGCGTTTGGCGAGCAGCACTCTCGCTCTTCAAGCCCCCTCGTATTGAGATCGCCCTGCCGCCTCTCGTCAACCAAACCCGGCAGGTTACACAAAGAAAGCCTCCTTCATGCCTGGATTTAATCGAGGAAACGTCGTCGCCTGGCTGCTTGCAGCGTTCTTCCTGGTCGGGGCCTATGGCAATACCTTCGTCAGCGTTGAAATTGCCGCGGACTACGCCCGGTGGGGCTATCCGGAAAACTTTCATTATCTGACCGCCATCTGCGAATTCATGGCAGCGGCCATGCTCATCTTCCAACCACTCCGCCTCTACGGCTCACTGCTCGGGAGTGCCGTCATGCTGGTCGCTACGGGTACGGTTATGTTCCATGGCGAGTATGCTCATGCAATTCCTCCCCTCATGGTCCTGGGTCTTTGTGGGCTCGTCGCTCGCCTGACAGCTAGGCGGCGACGATCGCCGTAGTTTCCATCCTAGACGTCTTCCTCGACAGCGCGAAGTGAACCACTCCGATTTCGCCAGTTCGGTAAAAACCCAGAGCGTACGGAGATGCGGGCGCCAAGGTGGAGCGCATCAGCCGGACTGACGGAGTGTCAGTGGTTTCGGACTTGGAGAACGGCAAGATATTGTAGCCGTCTAGATGGGTTTTGAAGGTTTTTTCGCCGATTTTTTGCCCTTCCAGCAGCAAACCGTCGAAAACCCGGCCTCAGCAGCCGGGTTCGCGTCGTTAGATTGGCTCCGACGGGAGCGGTACCAAATGCGGTTACGAACCCGTTAACAATCAATGCTCGTCTCATGCCCAACCTCCGACATCGACTGACGGGGCATTCCAGAGGAAGTGGCTCCCGTTGGGAGCCACTATAGCCGCAACTGAAGGCGGTTGTTGCGAGATCAGTTCCTCTGAGCAGACAGTTTTTCCATGACCGCGTCGAGATTGAAGCTCGCAGGCTTTTGCCGGATAGGAAATTCCTGAAAACTCTCCAGCCATTTGGCAACGACCGCCTGCGACGGAACGACGACGAAGGCCCGGTCGAAAAACCACTTTTCATATTCCATGGATGTGTCGCCACGTTCGAAAGGGTCCGACCTCAAGTTGAAGAGAAGAGGTGCTCGCAACTCAGTAAAGGGTTGCCGCCATACGCCAACGCCCTCGTGATCCTGCGATTTGAAGACAACCTTCCAATTCTCCACACGCACGGCAACCAGTTCGCCGTCGTCGTTCCAGTAAAGGAAATCGCGCCTGGGAGTCTCGTTCGCGCTGCCGGAGAGGAACGGCATCAGGTTGTAGCCGTCGAGATGGACCTTGAACGTTTTCGGACCAGCGGTGTAGCCCGCCAGGCATTTCGCGACGATGTCCGGTTCACCAGCCGCTGCGCAGAAGGTTGGAATGAGGTCGTAGTGCGCGAACGCCTCGTTGTGGACGGTCCCAGGCTTGATGACACCCGGCCAGCGAATGCAAGTCGGAACCCGAAAGCCTCCCTCCCAATTGGTCGCTTTCTCTCCACGGAAAGGTGTGTTGCCCCCGTCCGGCCATGTCATGACTTCTGCGCCATTATCGCTGGTGTAGACGACGATGGTGTTGTCAGTGATGCCAAGATCATCGAGCTTCTTCAAGAGCTGCCCAACATGGCCATCGTGCTCGACCATGCCGTCTGGATAGATGCCCAACCCGGTTTTGCCATCGGACTCCGGCTTGAGATGCGTGTTGACGTGCATGCGGCTTGAGTTGAAATAGCAGAACCAGGGGGTGTCCGCGTTCTGCTTGCGGTCGATGAAGTTGAGGGCCGCCGCGAGGAACTCCTCATCAACAGTCTCCATGCGCTTCTTGGTCAGCGGCCCCGTATCTTCCACTTTCCCGTCGGCCGATGCCTTGATGACCCCGCGCGGGCCAAAGCGCTTCCCGAATTCCGGGCTCTTCGGGTAGTCTGGGTTTTCCGGTTCCTCTTCGGCATTGAGATGGTAGAGGTTTCCAAAGAACTCATCGAAGCCATGGTTGGTCGGCAGGAACTCGTCCTTGTCTCCGAGATGGTTCTTGCCAAACTGACCCGTCGCGTAGCCAAGTGCCTTGAGGAACTCCGCGACGGTCGGGTCTTCAGACCGAAGCCCGATGTCAGCACCGGGGAGCCCGACTTTTGTAAGGCCTGTCCGGATCGGTGACTGCCCGGTAATGAATGCAGCGCGTCCGGCCGTGCAGCTCTGCTCGCCGTACCAGTCGGTGAACATAGCACCCTCGTTGCCGATACGGTCAATATTGGGCGTCCGGTAACCCATCATCCCGCGATGGTAGATGCTTGGGTTAAACCAGCCGATATCATCTCCCATGATCATCAGGATGTTTGGCTTCTTCGTCCCGCTCGTTGCGGGAGCAGAAGTTTGCTGCGCGGACACGGAGCCTGTGACCAGCGGGGACAGCGCCGTCGCGGCCAACGCCGTTGTGGCGACCAGGATGCTGCGCCGACTGAGATTGGGGCCGTCGGGATATTCCGGAACCTGAGTATCGCCAGAGTTATCTGTCATGAGCGTTTCCTCCGTTAACTTCATAGGGAACGGTGTTCCCGGCAGACTAAACGTTTCGAGGACGTCACCACGCGCGGTGCGGTAAATGTAAGTAATCGCATAATGGCAGCAAATGAATGTCGGGGAAGTACGTAACAGTAAAACACGAGTGGAAATTCGCAGGCGAACAACGGCGGCAAAGGAAGTTGGGACAGTCGTGTTACCGGTCCAGGCACGACATTCTTCTTCATCATACACCTATTTTCGTTTCGGGCGTGAGCTTGCTCAGGTCTACCGCCGACCTGAGGGCAAGGAACGCCGAAAGAACGCCTTTCGATCCAGAGCGGCAAACATGTATGATCAGCGGATGGTGGTACCGAACGGATTCGTGGAGGATTGGGATGGTAGACCTCAATGGCTTGTCTTCTAAACGCTATTACCAAGTCGGAATCTTGGTTGTTGGGTTTTCGGGGGCACTGGCAGCGTCATCGTCCGCTTTGGCCGACGAGAGCGGCATCAGCGTCTGGTTGCCTGGAACTTACGGCAGTTTCGCGGCCGTGCCGGGAGAGCCCGGCTGGTCGTTTGCTACGCTCTACATTCACCCCTCAGCGAGCGCCGGGGCAGATGTCCGGTTTCCGCGCGGCGGCGATATCGATGTCGGCATCGACGGCCGTGGTGACCTATTTGCCTTCGGGCCAACCTACACCTTCGATCAACCCTTTCTCGGTGGTCAGGCATCGTTGAGCGTGCTTGCAATCGCGGGGCGCAACAATGCGTCAGTTGACGCAACATTGACCGGCCCGGGCGGCGGTACGATCTCCGGGAGCCGCAGCGAGTCGCTAACCGCTTTCGGCGATGTTCTCCCGCAGTTCACCGTCAAATGGAATGACGGCACCAACAACTATATGACCTACCTCATGGGGCTGCTTCCAGTCGGCTCCTATGACCCGGATCGCCTCGCCAATCTCGGCCTCGGCCATGGCGCGGTCGACGCGGGAACAGGCTACACCTACCTCAACCCGGCGACCGGACGCGAATTCTCAATCGTGGGTGGCCTGACCTACAATTTCGAAAACCCGGACACCGATTACAAGAACGGCATTGACGGCCATATCGACTGGGCGGCATCGCAATTTCTGAACGAACACGTCCATGTCGGCCTAGTCGGCTACGCTTTCCAGCAGTTGACAGGTGACAGCGGCGACGGGGCGACACTGGGAGACTTCAAGTCGCGTGTCTTCGGCGTCGGTCCGCAGGTCGGCTACAAGTTCAATGCCGGCGACACCACCGATGGCTATATCAATCTGAAGGGCTACTATGAGTTTGGCGCAAAGAACCGTGCCGAAGGATGGAATCTTTGGCTGACGCTGGCCTTCTCAGCGGCGGCTCAGAAGTAGGAGAACAATTCGCAGGAGGCTATAATGGCCTTGTTCCAGCGGAAGTCGACGACGCTGATCCGCACCGCCTTCTTTGGGCAGGACCTGTCGTAGCTGGGGTTGCCCCGACAAGCCCCGTGACGTCAGCATCGAAGGTTTCGGGACGATTCTTAGAAACCAGCGTCCCGAACAGTTGCCACGGGAGGACCGAATGAGACGGTTTAGCATGCTATGCAGCCTGACAATTCTGGCTGGCGTTACGACGCCTATTCCCGCAGTCCCTGCGGTACCCGCGCCAAAGCCGAACATCGTTTTCATTCTGATGGACAATCTGGGTTATGGCGAAGTGGGGGCTTATGGCGGTGGCATAACGCGAGGCGCGGCCACTCCACGCATCGATCAGCTTGCCGACGAAGGAACACGGCTGACGAACTACAACGTCGAGGCTCAATGCTCGCCCAGCCGTTCAGCGATACTCACCGGACGTTTCTCGATACGATCAGGTACCCATTCGGTCCCCATCGGCGGCGGCGTCGAGGGACTGACGCGATGGGAGGTGACGATAGCCGAAACGCTTTCCGAGACGGGCTATGCGACCGCCGCATTCGGCAAATGGCATCTCGGCAGTGAGCAGGGTCGCCTTCCTAACGATCAAGGATTCGACGAGTGGTATGGAATTCCTCGAACGACTGATGAGGCTCTCTGGCCGGACGAACCTCAGGCAACGGCGCTCGGACTTCCTTTCGAACACGTCATGGAAGGTCGGAAGGGCGAGCAATCCAGGGATCTCACGGTCTACGACCTCAAACAGCGTCGGCTGATCGATGCCGAAATTACACGGCGCACCATCGATTTTATGAAACGAAGCGTCGAGACCAACAAGCCGTTCTACGCTTACGTTCCGTTCACGCTTGTCCATTTCCCGACGCTTCCCAATCCCAAGTTTTCAGGGCGCTCAGGTTATGGAGATTTTCCGGATGCGCTGGCGGAAATGGACGCCCATGTCGGCGAAATCCTCGACGCCATCGACGACTTGAAGGTTCGCTCGAACACAATCGTCGTGTTTACGAGCGACAATGGTCCAGAGGCAACGTGGCCGTGGCAGGGGTCTTCAGGCCCCTGGCGGGGGTACTATTTCACTCATATGGAAGGTTCACTCAGGGTACCCTTCATCATCAGATGGCCGGGCAACATTCCAACGGGCCGCACCAGCAACGAAATCGTGCATGAGGTAGATACTTTTACGACGTTCGCAAAGCTTGGCGGTGCCAAAATGCCAGAAGACCGCGCAATCGACGGCGTCGACCAGAGCGATTTTCTTCTCGGTAAATCGGAACGATCAAATCGCGAAGGGTTTCCGATCTACGTCGCCGACCGCCTTGAGGGCGTGAAGTGGCGCAATTGGAAGATCGTCTTCTATGACGAACAGAGGGACTGGTGGAGCCCGCCGACAAAATTGGGTCAGCCCAAGGCTTTTGATCTGATCACAGACCCGAACGAGGAATATCCGGCGACGGGCCTACGCAATACATGGGCTGCGGGTCCCGCAATCAAAGTCATGGTGGACTTTGAAAAAACGCTGGCAAAATATCCGCCGATCCGTGAGGGAACGCCAGACCCTTATCTGCCGCCACACAGATAGCGGAGTTTCTCGTTCCTATCCGTCGGGAGCAGCTGGAGGCTTTCATTGTAGAAAGACAGGGTGTGCACCATGGCTCGAATTATGTTGATCCTACTAGCCCTTGTATCTTCGATGGGATGCGCGTCGGCGAAGGACCTCTCCGCCAGTGACCTCAATGCCCGCGTTATCGAGCGCCGCGCCTTCGAGGCGGTCATCTGGGGAATGCCTGCGGTCAACTATGACCTCATGTACCAGCAAATGCTGAACCTTGGCGGCAAGCCCAATCAGATTGTCTACTGGTCAAGGCTGTTCGACTGGCAAAACCAGACACTGACGCCCAATCCCGACGTCATCTACCTGATGGCTTTCTTCAACACCAAGGACGGGCCTGTGGTGATCGAGATTCCACCAGAAGGCGATGGTGTCATCAACGGCAGCATCATGGACCCGTGGCAAGCCGCCCTCGAAGATGTCGGGCCTGCTGGCGTTGATAAGGGCGCGGGCGGAAAGTATCTGATCCTTCCACCGGACAACAAGATGGCTGTGCCAGATGGTTACATCCCGCTACCCTCTGCGAATTATCAAGGCTACGCGCTGCTACGGTCCATTCCAAAGACCGGCAACAAAGCCGATGTCGAGGCTGCCGTAGCCTATGGCAAGCGCATCAGGCTCTACCCGTTTAACCAGGCTGCCAATCCCCCCGAAACGGTCTTCCTCGATGCCCTCGGCACAGTCTACGATTCCGCAATTCCATACGATCTGCGCTTTTTTCAATCGCTTAACCGCTTCGTGCAGAGCGAACCCTGGCTCGTCCGAGATAAGGCGATGATCGACCAGTTAAGGTCGCTCGGCATTGAAAGGGGCAGACCGTTCGAACCCGACGCGGTGACGCAAGCCATCTTGAGGGAGGCGGCTGGAGAGGCACATGCATGGCTGGATTTGCAATATGAAACCACCTTCGCGCCCTATTACGAAGGACGTAAGTGGGTTTTCCCAATAGCGCCCGATGCGATCAAGGGTCTTCAGAGCCAGTATGCGGACCCTGACAGCTACGCTGTCGACGGGCGCGGCGTCACCTATACGATGGCGTTTTTCAGTACCAAGCATTCGGGCATCGGCCAGTTCTATTTGATGACGATCAAGGACAAGGCCGGTCGACCATTCGAGGGCTCCAGCACCTATCGCCTCACCATCCCCGCGCATGCGCCTGTCAAACAGTATTGGTCGGCCACGGCTTATGACCGAGCCACCCACACGCTCATTCGCGGCCAGAAAACGCTTAGTCGGTCCTCGCTCAGCCCCGGCCTGGCGAAGAACGCGGACGGATCGGTGGACGTGTTTTTCGGCCCCACAGCTCCAGACGGCAAGGAAGCGAACTGGGTGCCGACAGACCCGAGCGGCAAGTTCGAGGTGCTGTTCCGGTTCTACGGACCGGAGAAGCAGGTGTTCGACAAGACATGGATGCTAGGTGATATCGAAAAGGTGAACTGAGGGAGGCTGCTATGAAAATGCTCCTGCTATCGGCGATGCTTGGCGTCGCAATCGCCTCAAACGTCCAGGCACAAACAGCCGATCCACATGGTTGGATCGGCACGGAAACAGTGAAGACGCGTTTCGGCAATTTCGAATTCAAGAACGGCTACCCCGATGACGTTGCGGCACAAAAACTCAGGGATGTTCTACTGATAAGCCGCGCGACGGAAGCCTACCTGGCTCAGATGCCTGCGGTCTCCTGGTATCGGACCTGGAAAGGAACGGCGGCAGCGGGTGACAAGGTGCCCAACCAGTTGGTCATCTGGGAAACGCTCATGGATGCCAAAACCTTACTGCTGACCGGCAATACGGAAACGGTATACGGGCTTGCGGCAATCGACCTCAAACGCGACGGACCGGTAGTCGTGGAAGTTCCGCCAAAGATGCTCGGCGGTTTTAGTGATCTCTGGCAGGAACAGATTGCCGGTATCGGCCCAACCGGCACCGACAAAGGCTTGGGTGGCAAGTTCTTGCTACTGCCACCCGGCTATGATGGGCCTGTTCCGGATGGCTATCTCGTCGGTAAGGCAAAAACGTTTGGTGTGGTTCTCGGAATGCGCGGGTTCCTAGTGGATGGCAAGCCGGGTCCTGCTGTCGCCTTGATGAAGAAAACCCGCATCTATCCGCTCTCGCAGGCAGGCAAGCCACCACAAATGGCCTTTGTGAACGGGTCGGGTAATGAGATCGATACCCTCATGGCGGAAGACTTTCAGTATTTCAACGATCTGGCGGTACTGATCGAGCGCGAGCCCTCCGACATCATCAACACCGCTGAGCGTTTCCAACTCGCCTCTATTGGCATCGAGAAGGGCAAGCCCTTTACCCCCGACGCGAACAAGAAGGCTACACTTGCCGAGGCCGCGCGACTGGGGGCAGCATTGGCGCGTACCAACAGTTTCGCCTCCACCGATCCGGCTCGGCTTACTTACCCCGACCGGAAATGGGAGTGGGCGTTCATCGGCGGCAGCGCGAGCTGGGATGCGCAAGGTTATGTCAACACGGACCGCCGCGCAGCGTTCGCCTATATCGCCGTCGGTATGTCGCCCGCTATGGTGGACAAGGTTGTCGGACAGGGCTCGCAGTACCTGTGGACGATGCGTGACAGCCAGGGGAACTATCTGGACGGCGACAAGACCTATCGCCTCCATCTACCTGCGAACATTCCGATCGTGAATTTCTGGTCGGTCGTTGTCTACGATTCCCAGAGCCGGTCCGAGCTTCGCAACGGGGAACCATTTCCCAGCGTAAGCCAATACACCGGTCCCAAAGCCAATGCCGATGGTTCCATCGACGTGTATTTCGGTCCGACTGTGCCTGCAGGCAAGGAGAAGAACTGGATCAAGACCGTACCGGAGAAGGGTTGGTTTACTCTCCTGCGGTTCTACGGTCCCAAGAAGGAATTCTTCGACCAGTCGTGGAAGCCGGACGACATTGTTGAGGCGCACTGAGAGGTCGCCCAGGGCAATGCGAACGTTTAACACACCAGCATCTCGCGATGGTCGCTGCCCCGGTAAATGACGGTAACTCCTTGAAGTTTTACAGCAAGCCGATGGCATCCATCCGGTCGGTGAGATGACGTTCAAAACCCGCGAATTTCGCAAATACTATAACGAACGGCCAAAACTATAGCGCGGCGATCTGGATGAGTGGTCTCATCCTGATTGTCGCGCCGCAAAAACGTCCTGTCTGATCGCATTTATCATCGTTCGGTGGTAACACGTTGTCGCAGAGGGAGTGCGGGCCAGATGTGGCGTTTCATAGGCCGGTAACAGTACCTGCCATAGTTGACAATCAGACCAGTCTTGCTAGCTTCAGATGTAGCGGAGGCAAGACGGTTTGTCTGCTTGGGGTTGGCTTCGGGCCGCCCGTCAGCGTGGCGCACAATCTAGGCGCTCGTACCGTTCAAAGACTGCGGAGTGACGTATATAGGCGTCGTCTTGTGCGAGGAATATCCTCCCAACTGAGGGGCGGCCCTTTGGTCCGTTGCACGTCCGCTTCAGCAATGAAGCAAAGGACGTGGACTCGTGAAATCAAACAGCCGAATTAGAAACCTCAGACGCATGGCAGCCGAGAACCAAGGGTGGCAATGTTACTATTGCAACTTTCCCATGTGGGAAAGCGACCCAGCGGTTTTCAAAGCACGCTATGCACTATCTTCTCGGGCAGTCCGGCACTTCCGCTGCACTGCAGAGCATTTAAAGGCTCGATGTGACGGAGGGCGCGATATCGAGGAGAACATCGTCGCTGCCTGCCGGTATTGCAACATGAAGCGCCACCGGAGGAAGCGGCCGAAGGATGCCGTTTCCTATGCTCACTTTGTTCGATCACGGTTGGAGCAAGGTCGATGGCATCCTGTCAGGTTCACGCATCAGACACCGCAAGTGCCGCCGGACGCCGACATCAAGTGACGACAAATGCGGGACCGTTGCATTTGTCAAGAACGTCCACCACCACTCTTCTCAGATCGCTTCTGGCAGCAAAGTCTCAGGTGCCATCTCCTGAGCAAGGAGGGCAGACCGCCGCTTCGCCAGTGTTTCGCGATAATCCTGCGCCTCGACATCCCTGAAGAACGGGGCATCCGGAGCCAAGCGCTTTACCGCGCCTTCCACCTCGTCCAGCGTCGCTTTGAAGAACTCCTTCCGGTAATTCTGGGCATTCACTCGCACGGGCTCAAATTCAGCATGCAGAGCACGTTCCAGTCCCGGGGCGTTATCGCTGTATATGATGGCGTGAGTATCGAAAACAAACGGCACACTGGCGTCCCCAGGCGATCGAGGAGAGCGGTCGTCATCTTGGCGTCGCCAAAGACACTGGCCCATTCGCTGAAGCTGAGATTGGTGCTGATGACCACGCTGGTCCGCTCGTAGAGTTTGCTGAGCAGGTGGAATAGCAGCGCACCGCCGGATGCGCTGAACGGCAGGTATCCCAGCTCATCAAGAATCAACAGGTCGAGCCGGACCAAGGCCTCAGCGATCTGGCCCGCTTTGCCCTTAGCCTTCTCCTGCTCAAGCGCATTGACCAATTCGATCGTGGAGAAGAAGTGGACCTTTCGGCGGTGATACTCGATGGCCTGAACGCCGATCGCCGTGGCGATGTGCGTCTTATGCCCTCTTCCCCGATAGCCGGTACGCAAGACAGTTCTATGCCGACTCCTTCTTGGATCAGGTCGGGAAGGCTGAGGATAGCTGGGCGACCGGCACCATCCCATCTTCGCTGAAGGGACACCTCGATGCCGCGGCCGAAAACGTACCTCACGTGATGCGGTTAAAGGCGATCTCGATCCTGCTTCTCCGCCTCAGGAAGCATGCAGTGGCCCTGGATTTCGCGCGCCCTCACTTGGCAACCACGTCAACTCGATCGATATCGATCATGTCAGTGGTATTCATGACATCGCGGTAGTGGCCGAACTTGAATTTCTGTTGCGGCGGATCGTCGGTGACATCGCCGTATCCAATTGGACCGGTCACTTTCACAATGGGCTTGCCGTCCTGCCAGACCTCTATCCTTCCTCCCTGCGATCCCTGTCCGCCCTTGATCCGATACTTCATCTCCGTCCAGAAACCCGTCGGCGATTCCAGTCTCGGCTTCTCACCTGTGAACTCCAGGATCAACGAGCTTTTGCATTCACGGTCTTCCAGCGAGAGCGGGAAGGTGAACCGGCAATCCGGCGGTGCCTCTTCATTTTTCCAGTCGTATTTTTTGCCGTCCGCTGACGCGACGATGCATCGGCAGTCGCCGGCCTGGACTGTCAGGTGAAAGACCCCACCATCGAAGCGTTGTGCCAAGAAAGGACTTGCCTGCCATTTTTCACCCGCGGCAACGGCTTTTAACGACTCATCTTTGTGGATGTCGGAGTTGAACACCTGCTTCGCGGGTTCCTGCTTCCATTGCGCGGTAACCCAACGGATAGGATCTCTCTTGTTCCCACCGGTTTCCGGCATCATTCGAAACCTGATCGTGTACTCAACCGCCTGTCGAAACGGCTGCTGGTAAGGTTTGGTGACGCGAAGTTCCTGTCGCTGTATGCACTCTTCATCTTTAGGGTCCTCAACAGGGCAGTATGGGTTCTTCATCTTGACGACGCCGCCTTCGACCATCATTGCAGCGGGGGCCTCGATGATGAAGCTTGGCCCAAGTCGATCCCCTTCGCTCAGAAGCATGGGTTCGAGCTCAGGTGCTGCGCACGAAGTGTCGCACGCCTTCTTCCCGAGGACCGTCCGATCAACGGTTATCCGAGCCAAATGATCTCCGGACTGATCGTCCTTTCTTGGAAAGTCGAGCAACTGCTCGTTCAGCTGGCAGGAGCACCAACGCGCTTTGTCCAAGCGATCTTCTGCGAATTCTTCGTGAAGGTCCTTGGCAAGAGCTGCGGAGCCGATCAAAAACAATAACGATAAGAGCGGAAACAGTGCGCGCATTTGTTAAATCCCCGGATCGAGGTCTCGGCAATCTTCGCGCAAAAATTGAAATAGTCCAGATACATTTGGGGGATGGCCAAGTCCGCCTTCGATGTGCGGCTGCGGATCGGGGCGTTCCCGATCAGACGCTTCAGTCACTGAACAAAGGGCTAGGCTCCGCGCCAGGAGTGGGAAACCATTCCTGTAATGGAAATTCGGAGCGTTGGTCGAATCGTGTTTCAACCAGTTGTGACGAAAAGCTTGGAATAGTCCAAAAAGCGGACCGGTCGAACCATATTTTGGATTGAATAGGCTGCTCGTGCGTTAGGGAATGTCACTGACGGGTACTGGAGTCTTTACACCTTACTGAAGCTGCGGTCGTTTCAGGAAGCTCTCTCGATCGGCCGACTTGACCCTGAGCCAAGTCTCACGACCTTCGCGAAGGACCCGGACGGGAATCTCTGCTCCAGGTGGTCCGCTCTTCCAGACCTGTCGATAGAAATCGGCCAGACCGCCGACCTCTTCGTTGCGGACTTCCGAGATCACGTCTCCGCCTTTGAGCCCGGCTTTCGCCGCCGGGCCATCAGGGGCAACGCTGACGACCACCACGTCTCCGTTGCTCTCTGCGGTGATCGCTCCAAGCCATGGGCGCGCGGGCTTGTCCACTTTCCCCCGCGTAAGCAGATCATCGAGGATGGGCTTAAGCAAGTTGATGGGGACGACCATGTTGATACCAGAGCGGGTTCCGCTGCGGCTCATCTCTAGCTTTAGGGAACCAATTCCCAAGAGCTTGCCATCCCGGTCGACAAGTGCGGCACCGCCCCACGATGGATGCGCGGGCGCGGTGAAGAGCGCTTCGTCGAGCAGGTATTCCCAGTAGCCCGCAAACTCCTGCTTGGCCACGATCTTTGCCTCCGTCGTTTGTCCGAGACCGTCGGCAAAGAGGACCGGATCGCCAATTGCCGCCTTAGACGTGTCACCGAAAACCAATGCAGGGCAGTCCAGGGGCCCGAGCGCCTGGATGAGGCCGAAGCCGCTCTCTTGATCGTAAGCGAGGGCGTGTCCGGGCACTACTCGGCCGTCGGACGTTGTGAGCCAGACCTCTTCCGCCTCGGTTATCAAGTAGCCGATCGTGAGCACCAGCCCGTCGCCGCGGATCACGACGCCGCTGCCCTCCCGCGTTGTGCCAAGGGTTCGGGCGGTGAACGCATCATCGGGGATGGACGCGCGGACAGCAACGATTGATCTCAGGATTGAAGCTTTATCCATGTACTCATCTCAGTATGGTGTTCCGACCATCTTGAGGTATGTACGCGATCGACCTACTACAAGGCCGGGAACCTCCAGGTGCAAGTCGATAATTGGCAGGCTGGTAGTGGCCATTCGCCTTGGGGTAAGCTGCGGCTGCCGGGCCATCACCAAATTCCAATCGATGGCAGCTTGCGATGAGTTGCGATTTGAGGCTCATTGCACCCAAGCCACTTTCGGAACACGGGTCGAATATGCAATTATAGCAAAGTCTTGCTGAGCGATTTAGGAGCATTCGCCGATGCACAAGTTCGCGGTCACCACCACCCAGAAAATCGAGGCTGACACCGTCGAAGAGGCCGCTCTTCTCATGTACCAGGCGCTTACCAAGGGTCCAGCGCCCCTCCACTATTCGGTCAGCGACGACCAAGGACAGACGATCGATCTCGACCTGGATCGAGAGCAGGCAGCCGAATTCGCCAACCTCGATCATACTGCTGATCCTGGCAATTGGTGATCCCGCTCCAATCACTCGGTTCAAGCCTATTCCTGAAAAAAGGAAGGATGCGGCAGCCAACCTCACCGTTCGCGCGACAGTAGTGCACGCGCCTTTTGCATGTCGAGTTGTCCCGTCTCGGCTGATCGCTCTTCAATCCAAGAGGCCAGATCTCTGGCGCGCCGATCGAACCTGTGCCGCGGCGGATACTCGACACATCCAAGTCTGCGCTCCTCTGCCCAATCGTTAAATCGATCGATGTGGCCCTCGAGGATGCCGTACAACTGCGGCATCGACGGCTGTTCCTCATCGAAATATCGAGCAACAACCATCCAGTGCATGACCTTACCGTTCAGGCACCAAGCTCCGACACTGTTCTTCTTCTGCCATTCACGCAAAGACGGCTGGCTGCCGAAGAACACGCGCGCATCACAAATGGGATAGCCACCCCCGTTCATTCAGTCCTCCCTGTCGTGTCCGTTTTCCTCACCGGCCGCCGAGCAGCCATGTTGTCCATCATTTCCCCTATCGTCGGCCCCTTGCCACCAACGATCTCAATCAGATCTGGCAGCGCCAGGATGCACACGATGGCGTCGGCTTCGATGGTGACCAGTCTCGGCCTTCCAGCTAGTGCCTCACGCAACGTAAGCGGCCGACCCGCAGCTTCGTGGAAGACATCCACCAGCCGGACGTCGCGATCGGCCGCTGGCGATGTCTTGATCTCTTTGACCAGCAGCTTCCAGTCGATCTCCATCTCACGCCCTCCTCGACTTCGGCTTGGCGTCGTGTGTCGCGATCATGGCCAGCACATCGCGACCTTCGAGAAAGCCCTTTTCCGAAACCGCATCGGCAATGCGTTCGACGAGGATCCGCCTTCTCTCGATGATTTCCCTTGCACGGTCGAGTTCCTTCGCAAGGAGTCGCTCCACGCGACCGTTGATGACCGCATTTGTCCGACGAAGCGTCTCCAATTCCTCCGAAGTCGACACGTCGAAATAGGCAAGCCCCCAGCCGATCCCGAGTTTTCTCTCAACCACGGTCGCAAGATCGGCCGCCCTTTGGAGGTCTGACCCCTCCCCGGCACCCGCGCCGTCCGACGCCACGTCGAAAAAAACCTCCTCCGCAGCGAGCCCGGCGAGGGTCATGGCGATTTGGTTTAGATAGAAGTGCCGGTCTCTGACCATGTTGAGATCGCGCTGGAAGTACGTGCCGCCAGCCGGCTTTTGGCCCTCGCCGCGAAATTCCTTGGCGACGGAAATACTCTGCAACTCGCCGACGTTCAGTTCGACGCCGACGACCGCATGGGCGGCTTCATGGACGGAGATCACCCGGCGGCATTGACCGCTGATCGGAAAAGCAGGCGGCAGGCTATCCATCACATCGTCGATCGTGACCGATCTGGATTCCCGCCGTGCCCTACGCCGAGCATCGCGTGAAAGCTTGCTGAGGTCCGCACCTGAATAGCCATCGGTGGCGAACGCGATGCGCTGGATGTCCGCGATCGAGAGTTGGGTTTCGAAGATCGTTGTCGCGATGCCCTTTCGATCTTCGTAGTCCGGCAGCGGAATCCGCACGTGTCGATCAAGCCGACCTGCGCGAAGGACAGCGCGATCGATCGTTCAGGAAAGTTGGTCGCGCCAACGATGACGACGCCTTCCATTCTTTGCGCCCCATCCATGAGTTCAAGAAGACCGTTCACGACTTCCGTGCAATACTGCGCGTTATCCCCGGTGAACTTCACTCGGTCCCCGACGCTCTCGAGTTCATCGATCAACATGATGCACGGCCTGTTTAGTTCTGCCTGGCGGAATGAACGCCTCATCGCCCGCAGCATGTCTCCCAAATGTCCGGCGGATTGCCATTGCGCCACGGACGTCGCAATGAAATGCACCCCACATGTCAGTGCGAGGGCGTTGGCGAACAGGGTCTTGCAAATTTTCCGTCGCTCTTTCGTTGCTGCGAAACCATTCAAAGAGGGACTAATCCTTGTAACGCGGCTGCCCGTCAAACCTCGCCTGGCGGCCGGTGGTCGTTGATTTCGATCCAGTACCCGTCGGGATCCTGAACGTAGACTTGGGCGAAGCCGTTGCGGTGCAGGCCGATGCGGCCGGGATTGCCCGGCCAGTCGGTAAACGGCACGCCAAGCGCGCTGATGTGAGCAACGAAGGCGTCGAAATCGGCCGTGGAGATGGCGACATGCGTCTCCTTCGTCACGTGCGTGGCGCCGAAATCGCCCGCGATGAGATGGATCGCATCGCCACCACCGATTTCTAGCCAGACGACATTGGCGCTGCCCTCGCGCGCGATCGGCTCGAAGCCCATGATGTCCCGGTAGAACGCGACGCTGCGCTCGAGGTCGCTGACCAGCAGCGCAACATGGTCGAGGCTGTAACGATGGCGCATGACGAATCCTCCGGCAACACCGCCCTATCATGCCGGGTCAAAGCGCGGAAGGCCACCCCTCGCCGTGCGGACTCACGCGGCCGGATCCCGGCTCAAGGCCAACCCGCTCACCTGAAAAATCGAGCACTTGGCTGAAGCTAAGATGCTGATTTTTCTACCTCTCCCGCAAGGGGAGAGGTAATCCTGCCGGACCCTGCCACTCAAGACAGCGATGAGATTTCGCCAGGTGGTCGCGGCATCCCTCTCTCTCCCCCGGTGGGAGAGGCCGCAAAATCAACATCTTAGCCAAAGGCTAAGTGCTAGATTTTGTTGTTGAGGGAATCTTCGCGACATCCAACATCCCCGCTCCCGAAACCTCCCCTACACTGGCAACAAGGAGGGGCAGGCAAGATTTCAGGGGAAGGGACGGGTATGGGGCGTGGACGATGTGGGCAAAACTGCCGAACGGGGCTTGGGAGGTGTCACCCTCCATACGACACAAAAGCGCCCGCCCTCACCGCCCCGCGAACGGGTCGGCCAATGCCGCTTCCGGCCGGCTGATCGGGTATTTGGTGGCGGAAATGCTCGCCGCCAGCTTCTTCGGCCCTTCCCGCTTCAACAGCGTGCGAAAGCTCGGATGCATGCCGCCATCGACATAGGCGCTCATCGAACTGCTCGCGGGAATGGCTTGCGTCATCGCCGCTTCGACCTTGCGCTCCTCCGCTTCGATCTTCGCCATCGCCTGCGGCTCGAGCTGATTGGTGACCGCCGGGCAGGCCGCGAGCGGATCGGCCGGTTCGCCGCCCTCGAATTCCCGGTTGAAGACGTAGCGGCCGCTGCAGACGGAGACCTTCGGCTCCCGGTGCGTCACCTCGAAGGCATCGTATCCTTCCTTCAGCGTGTGCCAGAAGGACATGTTCGGATCGTCCCGGTGCTCGATCATGTTCTTTGCCGTCATACGGAACGGAAAGGCCTGGACCTGGAAATTGTCCTGACCGCCCGAAAGTGCCTTCTGCACGATCGCATAAATTTCGCCGACGCCCTGGTCGGTCATGGCGTAGCAGCCGGAGGACGAGCAGGCGCCATGCACCATCAGCGCCTCGCCGGTATAGCCGAGCGCCGATTCGAGCCGGTTCGGATAGCCGAGATTGAAGGAGACGTAATATTGCGAGTTCGGATTAAGCTGGCCCGTCGAGACGTGATAGAACCCTTCCGGCGCCTGCCGGTCGCCGATTGTCGTCTTCGGTCCGAGCTTTCCGGACCAGCGGCACATCGGATAGGTCTTCAAAAGCGCGTATGTGCCAGACTTGTCGAGCTTCCAGACTTCGAGCTCGCTTTCCTGCTTGAAGATCCTGACCAGCACCGGACTTTCCGGCTTCATGCCCTTCCTCGACATCTCCGCAACCATCTTGCCGGACAGCTTTGGCGGCGCCTCGGAGAGCCCGTCGAGCGCCATACAACCGGTGAGCGCTGCGCTGAGCGCAAGCGCGGCAATCGTCCGGGAGGCGACCCGGCGGACAGTCGTCAGCCGGTTTGCAGCGCGGTGGAGGTGAGCAAGAACATGCATGAAAAGCTCTATCGATAAAAATCGCGACGAAGTTTTGGCGAACGTGTCAAATCACGACAATCGCCGCATCCTTCGGCACAGATTCCGCCAGTTCGGTTACCGCTTCGTTAAACATGGCATCACAAAGACGTGGGGCGGGCACCGCGTGCCCACTCCCATATTGCTACTGCCAGACGACGATCTTCGCCTTGTAGGGCACCCGGTCATAAAGGTCGATCACATCCTGGTTCATGAGGCGCACGCAGCCGGACGACACCGCCTTGCCGATCGACTGCCACTCCGGATTGCCATGCAGCCGGTAGAGCGTGTCTTCGCCGTTCTGGAAAATATAGAGCGCCCGCGCACCGAGCGGATTGTCGAGCCCCGGCGGCATGCCGCCGTTCTCGATCGAGTATTTCGCAAGGCTTGGCGTGCGGGCGACCATCTCGTTCGGCGGCTTCCAGCGAGGCCAGGTCTGGCGCCAATGGATGACGCCGTCGCCCTGCCAGGCAAACCCTTCGCGGCCGATGCCGACACCGTACCGCATCGCCGTGCCGCCCGGCTCGACGACGTAGAGGAACCGCGACGGTGTATCCACGACCACCGTGCCGGGCGCCTCGCCCGTCGGATCCTTGACGCGCTGGCGATAGAATTGCGGATCGATCTGCTGATAGGGCACCGCCGGGATGAGGTAGCCACTGTCTTCGACCGGACCATACATCACCTGCAATTCCGCTTCCGACGGCGGCCCGATGGGTCGCGCGATCGTTGTCGGCCACGGCACAGGCCGACCTCCCGGCATGGACGTCGTACAGCCGGCCAAAGTGCCAGCCGATACCGCTAGCGCCGCGAGAAAGCCGCGGCGGGATAAACTATGGTCGATTGTCATGAGCCCCATCAATCCGCTTCAACGTGTCCTATCCATCCGGACGAAGCAGCCGGGCACGGCTTGCCGGTGCAAGCAATGCGCAACCTGTCCTCATCCGAAAGAATCGGAGAAGAGCCCGTTATGCCGCCAATCGGTCCCATTTCCAACGGCGCCGCATGCTTCTGCCGTCACGAATCCGGCCCGGTCACCACATCGTGATGGGCCGTGTTCCGCCTTTCTTGCAATGAAATCCGGGCGCTCCTATTGTGCCTTTTCCGCCATGGGAGACCTGCGCGATGCCCTTCATCGAAACACCCGATGCTTCCGCCGGCGAGCAGACTGCGGCGATGTATGCGCAGGCCGAGGCCGGCTATGGCTACCTGCCGAACATGGTGAGGTCCTTCGGACACCGGCCGGAGGTGATGGCGAATTGGAGCGCGCTGCTTGCCAGTATCAAGGCCAACATGGATCTGCGCCGTTACGAACTGGTGACGATGGCGGCGGCGAGGGAATTGAGGAGCTCCTATTGCATGCTCGCCCACGGCTCCGTCCTGCTGCACGATATCTTTACCGCCGACGAGGTGCGACAAATCGCGGAAAATCCGAACGAGGCCCCCATCGACGAGGCTGAACGCGCCATCATGCGATTTGCCGCCAAGGTGGTGCGCGATGCAACCGCGATCGAAAAGCCGGATGTCGATGCCCTGAAGCGGCACGGTCTCTCCGACGCCGAAATCTGCGACGTCGTCACCGCCGCCGCGGTCCGCTGCTTCTTCTCGAAGACACTTGACGCGCTCGGTGTGCAAGCCGACGGCATTTACGAAAAGCTGGAGCCGGGCCTGAAGGCTGCGCTCGTGGTCGGCCGTCCTATCGACGAGACAGCGTCGAACTGACAACGGCCCGCTCGGCCTTCCGCATTTCAGAGGCGGAATGATGCTGGCAGACGTCAAGCCGGCACCAGGCCCACCGTCTCCGCGACCAGGAGCGTATCGACGAATTCGGTGAGATCGATGATCTTCCCGTCCTTGAACGTGAATCTGTCGATATATTCCGTTTCGATTTCCTTGCCCGTCGGGTTGAAACGGAGCACGCCGGCACGATGCGCAAAAACCGTATCGCCGTCCACATAGAGCCCCGTGGTCCGGATCTTGGACATGTCCCACTGCTCGATCAGCGTTTTTACAGCGGCGTTGACCGCGGCCGGCTCGCACACCCGCTGAGCCATCGGCGCCAGCCTGCCGCTTCCGACAATGCGGAAACTGAAGCCCGGACCAGCGCAACTCATCACCCCATCCATGTCGCTGACTGAGCGGGCCGCGTAGAGTTCGTTGACAATGCTTTCGAGTGTTTCCCTGTCCGTCATATCCACCCCTCCCTGGTTGAAGGAAGTGTGCCCGTATTCAAGAGATGCTGCAAGTAGAGAAGATTGCAAATGCCAAATCGGCTTCCTTTGAGTTGCGCGCCGGCTCGAGCATCCGCGGAAACAGGAAGATGCTGGTGCCGTCACGACCTTCCCGGGGCCTGTCATCAGGCCCCGGCGAACCAACTGGCAAGGACCGGGCGAACGTTCCCCCCGACAGTGCGCGGTCCGGCATACGCACGTTCTGAATGGCAGTGCTGTCGCCTCCCTTCGCACTCCCCTTCCTGCTTTGAAGGGTCGGTAAAATTTGCCTCAAATGCAGGCGCCCGATTTCACGCGGATGAAATGGCGTCCGGGTTAAGAGCGTTGGATTGCCCGATCCGAAGGAGCGCCCTCAAAAGGGCAGATCGTCATGACCCAGGTCCTTACCATGTCAGCCACCACGGCGGCTTACGCGGCGCAAGCCGTGAAGCCGTCCGCGCGGATGAGCGGCGATGGCCCGACCGAGGAAGCGATCACCCTGCTATCGGCACGGCCGAAGGATGATGCGGCCAACACCCATGCGTCGGTCGCAGCCCTTCGTAGCCCGACATCGCTGTCGCTGATGCTGATGAGTTCCAATGGCCGCCCGCCGCAGGGCACACGCGGCGACGTGGTTCGCCGCTACATGGAATTCGGACCGGATGAGCCGGAAGCCGATGAGAACAGCGAGAGCTCCGAAGAACACGCCGCCCTCCCGTGAGAAAAAAGCAGCAGCGCAGTATTCCCGCGCCGCCGCCTTGAGCCGAGAAATCCGGAACTCACTTGTGCTTGTGCGCGCCACCGGCAGCATTGCCGACGGGAAGCACATAGTCGACCTTGCCGGCCTTTTCGAAGGTCAGCGTAACCGGTACGCTGTCACCCTCGGCAAAAGCTTCTTTCACATCCATGAACATCAGGTGCAGGCTGCCGCTCTTGAGTTCGACGGTTTCACCTGCCGGAATGGCAATGCCTTCTTCCAGCTTGCGCATCTTCATCACGTCGTTCTGCATGGTCATTTCGTGCAGTTCGACGCGGCCCGCCGCCGGGCTTTCGACGGAGACCAGGGTATCGTCTTCGCTGCCGTCGTTCTTGACCGCGAAACCGCCGCCGCCGACCTTGGCCCCCGGAAGCATCGCCTTCACGGCGCCGCCGGAAATCTCAAGCGATCCGGCCTTGACCGTCGCGTCACCCATCCCCACCATGTCGTGACCGTGATGCCCTTCGGCCGTGGCCGGCGTCACGGTGATCGTCGGCGCCGGATGTTCCAGCGAATGGGCGTCCTGACCTTGCGCCGCAATCTCGTCCCAAACGACTTTGTCCGTCGCGCCGCAAAGCTGCGTCACCGGAAAGGCGATCTGCGTCTCCTTGTCGAAGCCGGAGATCGTCCCCTTGATGACGAAGGTATCGTAATGGTCGTCGGACAGATTGCCGTTCTTCCAGCGGATCTCGAGCGGCCCGGACGTCACCGTCTTGCCGTGGTTGTCGTAGCTTTTCTGGTAGTCGCCCTTGATGATCTCGATCTCCCAGCCCGCCTTCGGCTGCGGCTTGGCGAAGACGAAGCCTTCCGGCAGTTTCAACTGCACTTCGGTCGTCGCCTTGCCGTCGCAACCGTGCGGAATCTGCAGCACCGCCTTGAAGCCGCTTTCCGAGGCAGCTTCGTCGATTTCGAAGGACGCATGCGCATGGGCGGCGGCGGCACCAGCAAGAGAAAAGGCAAGCGCAAGAAGGGTTGTTCTGGTCTGTGTCATCGGTCTGTCTCCGGACCGGTCGTTGCCAACCACGGCAAGCCGGTCAATGCCGCATTTGGCGGCGGAAATGCTCTGAAAAGTTTGAAGCAATCGCTGAAGCGACAACGTCAGAGCGACAGCGGAGGGGCGCGCGATTGCGGCAGAGCGCGCGGATGCTCGACGAAAACCGGAAGAAAATCGACCTTGCTTTCGGCAAACGCGGCAACGCGAATGACGAGATAGCCGTCGCTTGGGGGCGACGGCAAGGCGATCGATGCGGCGAGCCTGCAATAGTCGCAGGCCGGCGCGAGCCCCTCATGCGGGGAATTGTGATCGTCGACACCGTCCGACCCGAAGCAGATGTCGGCAATCGTGCCATCCGGCAGCATATATTCGCCGGCGATCGCCGGCGTGATCTGCCGGGCGAAGGCCGGTTGATGCGCAAAAGACAGGAACATGAGGGCGAGTGCCGAAAGCACGCGCACCGTCATCTGCCACTGTCGTCCCGCTCTGGCCATCGATCATCCCCGTGTTGGCCGATTGCATTAACGTCTCAGTGCAAGAAAAGCAAAGGCTGCTTTTGCCGCACCTACTGAAACGGTGGCGACAAAAATCTGTTCGGCCGCGACATTTTGCGCTTGCCAAGCAATCGGGATCGCCGTTATCTGAACCCGATCTTGTTGGGAGAATCCGGGTAACACCGGTGCCGAAGGAGCAACCGCCCCGGAAACTCTCAGGCCAAAGGACCAGCAAGGTGCCGGTAGGACTCTGGAGAGAAGCATTTCCGCTCGCCGAAGGGATAACAATCTCAGGCAAAGGGACAGAGGGGGCTCGAGGAAACTGCGCGTAAATGTGCGGTGGAGATGAGCCGGCGCGTTGCGCCAGACCTGGAGGCCGGATTTGGACGATCATTCCCCCCTGAAACAGACACCGCTGCATGCGCTGCACGTATCGCTCGGCGCCCGCATGGTGCCCTTTGCCGGCTACGATATGCCGGTGCAATATCCGGCCGGCGTGATGAAGGAACATCTCCACACCCGCGGCGGCGCGGGTCTGTTCGACGTTTCGCATATGGGCCAGATCATCCTGTGGCCGAAATCCGGACGGATCGAGGACGCGGCGCTTGCGCTTGAAAAGCTCGTGCCTGTCGATGTGCTCGGTCTCAGCGAAGGCCGCCAGCGCTACGGGCTTTTCACCAATGACGAGGGCGGCATCCTTGACGACCTGATGATTGCCAATCGCGGCGATCATCTGTTCCTCGTCGTCAATGCCTCCTGCAAGGATGCCGATTTCGCACACTTGCAAAAACAGCTCAGCGAGACCTGCGATCTCACCTTGCTCGATGACCGCGCGCTGATCGCGCTGCAGGGGCCTCGCGCCGAATGCGTTCTGGCTGAACTCTGGGCCGATGTCGCTACCATGCGCTTCATGGATGTGGCCGAAGCCGATCTTCACGACGTCCCCTGCGTCATCTCCCGCTCCGGCTATACCGGGGAGGACGGTTTCGAGATCTCCATTCCCTCTGCCTCCGCCGAAGATGTGACCCGCCGACTTCTCGAACATCCGGATGTCCTGCCGATCGGTCTCGGTGCCCGCGACTCGCTTCGCCTGGAGGCTGGGCTGTGCCTTTACGGAAACGACATCGATACCGGCACGACGCCGGTCGAAGCTGCGCTCGAATGGGCGATGCAGAAGGCGCGCCGGACGGGAGGCGCTCGCGAAGGCGGCTTCCCCGGCGCCGGCATCATCTTGCGTCAGTTTGCCGACGGCGCCGACCGCCGGCGCGTCGGCCTGAAGCCTGACGGAAAAGCACCGGTGCGGGGCGGTGCGACGCTCTATGCCGATGCGCAGGGCCGTGCCGAAGCCGGTGTCGTGACCTCCGGCGGGTTCGGACCGAGCGCCGATCATCCGGTCGCGATGGGCTATGTCGCAGCCCCCTATATCGCGAACGGTGCCCAACTTTTCGCCGAGGTACGCGGCAAATACCTGCCCGTCACCGTCTGCGCCCTTCCCTTCATCACCCCGACCTACAAACGCTGATCTGGAGCAAAACCCGATGCTGAAATTTACCGACGAACATGAATGGCTGAAGATCGAGGGTGACGTGGCGACCGTCGGAATCACCGCGCATGCCGCCGAGCAACTGGGCGATCTCGTCTTCGTCGAACTGCCTGAAGCCGGAACGAGCCTCGACAAGGGCGCGACCGCAGCGACCGTTGAATCCGTCAAGGCTGCCTCCGACGTCTATTGTCCGCTCGACGGCGAGATCGTCGAGAGCAACCAGGCGATCGTCGATGATCCGGCTCTGGTCAACAGCGACCCGCAGGGTGCCGGCTGGTTCTTCAAGCTGAAGCTTTCGGACCCGTCCGCCGCCAATGCATTGCTGGACGAAGCTGCCTACAAGGAGCTGATCGCCTGATGAGCATGCCGAAAGACTTCACCTTCACCGACTACAAGCCGTATGACTTCGCCAACCGGCGCCATATCGGCCCCTCGCCCGATGAAATGGCGGCGATGCTCAAGGTCGTCGGCTATGACAGCCTCGACGCGCTGATCGACGACACGGTCCCGCCGTCGATCCGCCAGAAGACCCCGCTTGCCTGGGGCGCTGCGATGACCGAGCGCGAGGCGCTCGACAAGATGCGCGAGACGGCCAACCGCAACAGGAAACTCGTGTCGCTGATCGGCCAGGGCTACTACGGCACGATCACCCCGCCGGTGATCCAGCGTAACATTCTCGAAAATCCGGCCTGGTACACGGCCTATACGCCTTACCAGCCGGAAATCAGCCAGGGTCGCTTGGAAGCGCTGCTGAACTACCAGACGATGGTCTGTGACCTGACCGGCCTCGACGTTGCCAACGCCTCGCTGCTAGACGAGGCAACGGCGGCAGCGGAAGCCATGGCCATGGCCGAACGCGTGTCGAAATCCAAGGAAACCACGTTCTTTGTCGACGAAAATTGCCATCCGCAGACGATCGCGCTGATCAAGACCCGGGCCGAGCCGCTCGGCTGGACGGTCATCGTCGGCAATCCTCATAGCGATCTCGAATCCGCGAGCGTGTTCGGCGCGATCTTCCAGTATCCCGGCACCTACGGCCATGTGAGCGACTTTTCCGGTCTGATCGCCCGCCTGCATCAGGCCGGTGCGATCGCGGTCGTCGCCGCCGATCCGCTGGCGCTCGCACTCCTGAAATCGCCCGGCGAAATGGGTGCGGACATTGCCATTGGCTGCACCCAGCGTTTTGGTGTTCCCGTCGGATACGGCGGCCCGCATGCGGCCTATATGGCGGTGAAGGATGCGTACAAGCGCTCGATGCCGGGCCGTCTCGTCGGCGTATCCGTCGATAGTCGTGGCAACCGCGCTTACCGCCTGTCGCTACAGACGCGCGAACAGCATATCCGCCGGGAAAAGGCGACATCCAACATCTGCACGGCGCAGGTGCTGCTGGCCGTCATGGCGTCGATGTACGCCGTGTTCCACGGTCCGAAGGGCATCAAGGCGATCGCCCAGAGTGTTCACCAGAAGACCGTTCGGCTTGCCATGGGGCTCGAGAAGCTCGGCTACACCGTCGAGCCCGACGTGTTCTTCGACACGATCACCGTCGATGTCGGCAAGCTGCAGGGCATCATCCTGAAGACGGCCGTCGCCGAGGAGGTCAACCTGCGCCGGATCGGTACCACCAAGATCGGCATCAGCCTTGACGAACGCTCGCGCCCGGTGACGCTGGAGGCTGTCTGGCGCGCCTTCGGCGGCGATTTCAGCGTCGAGGACTTCGAGCCGGGTTATCGGCTGCCGGAATCGCTGCTGCGCACCAGTGAATATCTGACCCATCCGATCTTCCACATGAACCGGGCGGAAAGCGAAATGACGCGCTATATCCGCCGGCTGTCGGACCGCGATCTGGCGCTCGATCGTTCGATGATCCCGCTCGGTTCCTGCACGATGAAGCTCAACGCAACCGCGGAAATGCTGCCGATCACCTGGCCGGAATTCTCCGAAATCCATCCTTTCGTGCCGGCGGACCAGGCCGAAGGCTATCGCCACATGATAACCGACCTGTCGCAGAAGCTCTGCGCGGTCACCGGTTACGACGCGATCTCGATGCAGCCGAATTCCGGTGCTCAAGGGGAATATGCCGGGCTGCTCACCATCCGCGCCTATCACCTCGCAAATGGCGACAGCCATCGCGATGTCTGCCTGATCCCGACCTCGGCGCACGGTACCAATCCGGCCTCGGCGCAGATGGCCGGCATGAAGGTGGTGGTCGTCAAGGTTAGCGACAATGGCGACATAGACATGGATGATTTCATAGCAAAAGCAGAGCAGTACGCGGAAAACCTCTCGTGCTGCATGATCACCTATCCGTCGACCCACGGTGTGTTCGAGGAGAATGTCCGCGAGGTCTGCGACATCGTCCACAAGCATGGCGGTCAGGTCTATCTCGACGGCGCCAACATGAATGCCATGGTCGGGCTCGCCCGGCCAGGCGACATCGGGTCCGACGTCAGCCACCTCAACCTGCACAAGACCTTCTGCATCCCGCACGGCGGCGGCGGCCCGGGCATGGGGCCGATCGGCGTCAAGGCACACTTGGCACCGTTCCTCCCGGGCCATCCGGAAACAGATGGCGGCGAAGGTGCAGTTTCGGCAGCTCCGTTCGGCTCGGCCTCGATCCTGCCGATCTCGTGGAGCTACTGCCTGATGATGGGCGGCGAAGGCCTGACGCAGGCGACGAAAGTGGCGATCCTCAACGCCAACTACATCGCCGCACGCCTGAAGGGCGCATACGGCGTGCTCTACAAGTCGGCCAGGGGCCGCGTGGCGCATGAGTGCATCATCGACACGCGCCCGCTGGTGGACAGCGCCGGGGTCACGGTGGACGACGTTGCCAAGCGGCTGATCGACTGCGGCTTCCACGCGCCGACCATGAGCTGGCCGGTTGCCGGCACGCTGATGATCGAGCCGACCGAATCGGAAACCAAGGCGGAACTCGACCGCTTCTGCGATGCGATGCTGGCGATCCGTGCCGAAGCCCAGGCGATCGAGGATGGCCGGATGGACCGGGTGAACAATCCGTTGAAGAACGCCCCTCACACGGTGGAAGACCTCGTCGGCGACTGGGACCGCCCCTATTCGCGCGAACAGGCCTGCTACCCGCCGGGCGCCTTCCGCGTCGACAAATACTGGTCGCCGGTCAACCGCGTCGACAATGTCTTCGGCGACCGCAATCTCGTCTGTACCTGCCCGCCGCTGGACGACTACGCCGAGGCGGCAGAGTAACGTCGGAAACCGAGGGGCGCCCGATGCGCCCCTTTTTCGTCCTGCGACCAGCGATCGCTATCTGTATGGGTGAACCACAACCTCGACCCCGGAAACGCGTGAACCCTTCGGCAGGTGTCCTGTCGCCGCTGATTGTCCGCCTTGCCTTCCGAAGGATTACATCATGTCCGGTAGGGTCAGGACAAAGCGTGCACCTTGCGTGAATGTCGTGTCGAGCTCGATGGACCCGTTGTGGCTCTCGGCGATTCGTTTTGCCAATGCCAATCCGATGCCAGTGCCCGGATAGACCGACTCATCGCGATGAAGACGCTGAAACACATTGAAAATCTGCTTCGCGAACCGTGGATCGACACCGATGCCGTTGTCCTGGAAATAGATCCGGATCAAATCGTCATCCTTTTCGCAATAGATCCTGATGACCGGCCTGGTCCCCTCGCGCCGATACTTGACGGCATTGCCGATCAAATTCTGGCAAAGACGCTTGAGCAGTTCGGGATCACCCTTCACTTGCGGCAGACCATCGAATTCGAACCTCGCGTCCGCCTCACGAATGAACGTGCCGAGATTGAGGATTGCGTCGGAAACAACGTCGGCCATCGAAACCGTATGCCAGCTACTGATCTGGTCGGCGATCAGCGCATAGTCGAGCAGGCTGTCGATCAACTGGCCCATCCGCTGGGCGCTCTGGCGCAGGTGACGGGCATAGACCGGAAGTTCTTCGAACTTGCCGCTCGCAACATCATCGCCGATCATGTCCGAAAACATCGATATGTGGCGCAGCGGCGCCTTCAAGTCGTGTGAAACCGTCCCGGTGAATTGGTTGAGGGCTTCGTTCTTGCGCTGCAGTTCAGCACTTTGCTGGGCGATCCGCACCTGCTGTCGCTTCAACTCGGTAATGTCGCGCCCGACGGTGATGTATTCGATAAGCTTCCCGCCATCGAAAACCGCCATGTTGGACCAGAATATCCAGCAGTCGCTGCCATCGGCCGATTGCCGGCGCTGTTCACGCGACACCACCGATTCTTCCGGAGTCAGGTTTTCCAAAAATCGGGTCACGCGTTCGCGGTCACGTTCCGGAACAAAATCGAGAAAAGGCTTTCCAGCAAAATCGTCAGCCCGTTGGCCAACGAACTCGGCATAGGTCCTGTTGACGAAAGTGTATTTCAGATCGGGGGAAATCCGGCAGATGAAATCCGGTATGTTCTGGACGAGTGTGTAATAATCCAGCCGCTGCCGGTCGAGCGCCAGTTCCGCCTCCTTCAAAGCCGTGACGTCGATGCGCAGGACAACCGTATTGCCGTCACCGGCCTTCAGGTTTTCCGCCTGCATCCAGCGCCCGTTGCCGTAGGGAAAGACATGCGGCTTGCCGTTCGGTTGGCGAAAATCCTGCAGTCGGCCTTCGATCCATGCCGAGGCCTCCGGCGAGCCGATCGGCATGGACGGATAGTTGCCGGCTTCGTGGACGCCAACAAGGATTTCCTCCGCTGTCATGCCTGCCTGGAGACCCTGGCCAGCCGTGCCCAGAATACGGCGATAGGCTTCATTGAAGGCGATGAGTTTTTCGTCCCTGTCGAAAATAGCAAACCCTTCGGGTATTGCCTGGAGAGCAGCATTGAGCATGTCGGCGGTCTTCTTTCGCTCCCTGTCGAGCGCGAGAATATCCGAAATGTCATGCACGACACCGATGAAGCCCTGTGCCGTGCCGTCCTCTCCGGTGATCCAGGTAGCACGAAGACGGGCGGAAAACACCGATCCATCCTTACGGCGGTACTGGTAGACGCCGTCGGAAACATCCTCCCCGGCGCGTTCGCGTGCATCCCGGCTGAGGCAGGCGTCGTAGTCGTCATCCGAAGCATAAAGTATCCGCACCGGACGGTTGGCGATTTCATCCGGTGCATAACCGAATTGCTTCGTGATCGCGGGATTGGCCGAAAGGATGATCCGGTCGGAATCGACGATGACAACAGGATCGGGAAAGCTGTCGTAGAGGGCCAGGACGAAATGTTTCTGCGCAATCGGCATCGCGTTACTCGATCCATGCCTGGCCGTGTTTGTTGGCGTGCATAAAAACAGAAAAAGAGACTGGCGGAAACCAGTCTCTTTTCGGAATTTTACGGAAATGGGGTTGGCCGGAGGCGAAACGCTTAGCCGGCTCGCACCACCGCGTCGCCCTTGGCTGCAAGTGCAGCAAGGTCTGCCGGTTTGAGCTCGACCGATTCGCCGCAGCCGCAGGCCGAGGTCTGGTTGGGATTGCTGAACGTGAAGCCTGAGCGCAGCGTCGTGACTTCGAAGTCCATGCGTGTGCCGAGCAGGTAAAGCACGGCTTCCGGCGCGACCCAGACCCTGGCGCCCTGATGCTCGACGAGATCGTCCTTGGCGTTGGCTGCGGTTACCAGATCGATGGCATATTCCATGCCGGCGCAACCGCCCTTCTTGATCGAAACGCGAATACCCTGCGCATCGCCGCCGGCATTCTCGACGATCGCCTTGACGCGGCCAGCCGCCGCATCACTCAAACTCATGACTGCAAAGCCCATCGGCCATTCTCCTTAACGCAACCAGGTTCAAGGCCTGATGCTTTCCGATCCCAGAATGTAATGCGCGCCGGTTAAGGGATCAATACGCCACCGATCAATACCAGCCGACGGCGACCTGCGCTTCTTCCGACATCCGGTCCGGCGTCCACGGCGGGTCGAAGGTCATCGATACCTCGACGCCGGACACGCCTTCGACGGCACTGACTGCATTCTCCACCCAGCCAGGCATCTCGCCCGCCACCGGGCAACCGGGCGCGGTCAGCGTCATGGCGATCTTGACCATCCGATCGTCTTCGATATCGATCTTGTAGATCAGTCCGAGCTCGAAGATATCGGCCGGTATTTCCGGGTCGTAGACCGTCTTCAAAGCCGAGATGATGTCGTCGCTCAAACGCGCCAGCTCATCCGCTGGAATCGCTGAATGAACGATCCCTTCGCGGACATCGATTTTGTCTTCGGTCGTATCAAGGCTCATCAGACTATTCCTTACGCAAAGAATTTGCGGGCATGATCCAGCGCATCGACGAGCGCATCCACTTCGGCCCGCGTATTATAGAGACCGAAGGATGCACGGCATGTGGAGGTCACGCCAAAGCGTTTCAAGAGCGGCTGCGCACAATGCGTTCCGGCCCTCACCGCCACGCCCGCCCGGTCGATCACCATCGACACGTCGTGGGAATGGATTCCTTCAAGCTCGAAGGAGAAGATACCACCCTTGCCGGGCGCCGTCCCGAAGATGCGCAGCGAATTGACCGACGAGAGGCGCTCATATGCATAGGCCGCCAGATCGGCCTCGTGGGCGGCGATTGCCGCACGGCCGAGCTTTTCCATATAATCGAGCGCATAGCCGAGGCCGATTGCCTGGACGATCGGCGGCGTGCCCGCTTCAAAACGGTGCGGCGGGTCGTTGTAAGTGACGTTGTCTTCGGTCACCTCGACGATCATCTCGCCGCCGCCCATGAAGGGACGCATTTCCTTCAATCGGTCCGTCTTGCCGTAGAGCACGCCGATGCCCGAGGGACCGTAGAGCTTGTGGCCGGTCATGACGTACCAGTCGCAATCGATATCCTGGACATCGACCGGCATGTGCACGGCGGCCTGGCTGCCGTCGATCAGCACCGGAATGCCGCGCTCATGGGCGATGCGGCAGATCTCCTTGACCGGGACGACCGTGCCCAGCGCATTCGACATATGCGTGATCGCCACCAGCTTGGTGCGATCGCTCAGGCATTTGACGAAGTCATCGATGTGAAAGACGCCCTGATCGTCGACGGGCGCCCAGACCAGCTTGGCACCTTGCCGTTCGCGGATGAAATGCCACGGCACGATATTGGAGTGATGTTCCATGATCGACACGACGATTTCATCGCCCTCGCCGATCTTCGGCATACCGTAGCCATAGGCAACCGTATTGATCGCCTCCGTCGAGGACTTGGTGAAGATGATATTGTCGACAGACGGCGCATTCAGGAAGCGGCGCACCTTTTCGCGCGCGCCCTCGTAGGCATCCGTGGCGGCATTCGACAGGAAATGCAGGCCGCGATGGACATTGGCATATTCATTGGCATAGGCATGGGCAACGGCGTCGATGACCACCTGCGGCTTCTGCGCCGAGGCGCCATTGTCGAGATAGACGAGCGGCTTGCCGTAGACTGTCCGCGACAGGATCGGAAAATCCTTGCGGATCGCTTCGACGTCATAGGCAGGCACAGGCACCGTGTGTTCCATGTCAATTATCCAATCAGGCGCACCGATTTCCGGCGTGCCAATTACGCGTGTTTGTCGAGCCAGGCTTCGATGATCGTTTCCAGCGGCTCGATCACCGCTTCGAGTTCCAACTCCTCGACGATCTCGTCGACGAAGGCGTTGACCAGCATGGCCCTCGCCTTGTTCTCCGGAATGCCGCGGGCGCGCAGGTAGTAGAGATGCGTCGGGTTGATGTCGATCACGGTCGCGCCGTGGCCGCACTGGACGTCGTCGGCGAAGATTTCCAGCTCCGGCTTTGCCGAGAAATCGGCATCGTCGGACAAGAGCAGCGTGTTGCACGCCATTTTTGCATCGGTCTTTTGCGCGTCGGGGGCGACCCGGATCTGGCCTTGGAAAACCCCCTTGGCGCGGTCGAACAAGACGTTGCGGATGATTTCGGTCGATGTCGTGTGCGGCACGTCGTGGCCGAGCGTGAACGTCACATCGGTATGCGTTTCGCCGCCGAGCAGGTTGATGCCTCGTAGTTTGAAATCGGAGCCCTCGCCCGTGGTCACGCCATGAACTTCCTGACGCACCAGCTTGCCGCCGGCATTGATGACGAACAGTCTGAGCTTGGCGTTCGCGCCGAGATCGAAATTGACCTGGGCGAGATGGCTGTCGGCTTCACCCTGCTGCTGCAGGATGATCCAGGTGATCTCTGCGCCCTCGTCCAGGATCAGGTCGCAAACCGTCGTCACAAGGCTTGGCGCGTCGCTGACAGAGAGATGGCGCTCGATGACCATCGCCTTTGTATTGGCGCCAAACGTCACCGGGAACCGGCTGTGGCTCTGGCCGGCGCTCTGCACCAGCTGAAGTTCCAGCGGCTGTTCGAGCTCGGTGCCCTCCGGAACCTCGATCTCAAAACCGTCGCGCACGAAGCTGCCGTTGATGCGGCCAATCGCGTCGTCGGCGTCGCGCTCAACGAGATCGGCTGCGGCAACGCCGTCAACGAGGCTTTGCGCATAGGAGCGGACGTTGACACCGGCCGGCGCGCCCTTGGTATCGGCATTGCCGTTCAAAACGGAGAGCACGGACGAGCCGGCAACCAGCGGGTCTACCCGCTGTGCGAAGGCGGTCGGATCGGCAGCCGGAACGCTGCGCAGAAGCGCACGCAAATCGGTATAATGCCAGGATTCGACGCGGCGCGTCGGCAGACCCTGTTTTCTCAGATCGGCAAGAAGCGTGTCGCGCGCCGAAAGCACGGCACCTTCGCCGGGCAATTCGCCGATCTGGGCGGTATAGGCATCGACAAGGGCCGTCTCGGCCGCCGTCATCATTATCGCCGTTTGCATGTTCATCCCCAGCACTCCTCAGGCCGCCGCATCGATGATGTCGGCATAGCCGTTGGCTTCGAGATCAAGCGCCAGCGACTTGTCACCGGACTTGATGATCTGGCCCTTGTAGAGAACGTGGACGCTATCCGGCACGATATATTCGAGCAGACGCTGGTAGTGGGTGATGACGATGACGGCGCGGTCCGGCGAACGCAGCGCATTGACACCGTCGGCGACGATTTTCAGCGCATCGATGTCGAGGCCGCTGTCGGTTTCGTCGAGCACGCAGAGTTGCGGCTGAAGCAGCGCCATCTGCAGGATCTCGGCGCGCTTCTTTTCGCCGCCGGAAAAACCGACGTTCAGCGGACGCTTCAGCATGTCCGGGTCAATCTGCAGCCTGGCGGCGGCTTCCTTGACGCGGCGGATGAAGTCCGGCGTGGTCAGTTCGTCTTCGCCACGGAATTTCCGCTGCTCGTTCATCGCGACCTTGAGGAACTGCATGGTCGCAACGCCCGGGATTTCGACCGGATACTGGAAGGCGAGGAAGATGCCCTTGGCGGCGCGCTCGGACGGGTCGAGTTCGAGAATGCTCTCGCCGTTGTAGAGGATGTCGCCCTCGGTCACTTCATAGTCTTCGCGGCCCGACAGGATGTAGGACAGGGTCGACTTGCCGGAGCCGTTCGGTCCCATGACGGCCGCGATTTCGCCGGCCTTCACGGTCAGGTCAAGGCCACGGATGATCTCGGTGCCGTCTTCGGCGATGCGGGCATGGAGGTTTCTGATTTCAAGCATTTGATCTTCCCTTTGGGAAAAGAATAAACATCGCGCGCAACGTTCTGCGCATCAGGTTCAATGTGTGAAGCTGCTTAGCCGACCGAGCCTTCCAGCGAGATCCCGATCAGCTTCTGCGCTTCGACCGCAAATTCCATCGGCAACTCCTGGATGACTTCCTTGACGAAGCCGTTGACGATCAGCGCGATCGCCGCTTCCTCCGGAATGCCGCGCTGCAGGCAGTAGAACAGCTGGTCTTCGGAGATCTTCGACGTCGTCGCCTCATGCTCGAATTGGGCCGAGGAATTGCGCGCCTCGATGTAGGGCACCGTATGTGCACCGCACTTGTCGCCGATCAGAAGACTGTCGCACTGCGTGAAATTGCGGGCATTCTCCGCCTTGCGGTGGGTCGAGACCTGGCCACGATAGGTGTTCTGCGACACGCCGGCGGCAATGCCCTTGGAGATGATGCGGCTCGAGGTGTTCTTGCCGAGATGGATCATCTTCGTACCGCTGTCGATCTGCTGGTGGCCATTCGAAACGGCGATCGAATAGAACTCGCCGCGCGAACCATCGCCCCGCAGAATGCAGGACGGATATTTCCAGGTGATCGCAGAGCCCGTCTCGACCTGCGTCCAGGAAATCTTCGAGTTCTTGCCGCGGCAATCGCCACGCTTGGTCACGAAATTGTAGATGCCGCCCTTGCCGTTCTTGTCGCCCGGATACCAGTTCTGGACGGTCGAATACTTGATTTCGGCGTCATCGAGCGCAACCAGTTCGACCACCGCTGCGTGCAGCTGGTTTTCGTCGCGCTGCGGCGCCGTGCAGCCTTCGAGATAGGAAACGTAGGCACCTTCTTCCGCGATGATGAGGGTGCGCTCGAATTGGCCGGTGTTCTTCTCGTTGATCCGGAAATAGGTCGACAGCTCCATCGGGCAGCGAACGCCCTTCGGCACGAGGACGAAGGAACCGTCGGTGAAGACCGCGGAGTTCAGTGTCGCATAATAGTTGTCGGTCGTCGGAACGACGGTGCCGAGATATTTCTTCACGAGATCCGGATGCTCGCGGATGGCTTCCGAAATCGACATGAAGATCACGCCGGCCTTCTTCAGCTCTTCCTTGAAGGTGGTCACGACCGAAACGGAATCGAACACCGCATCGACGGCAATCCGCGAGGTCTTCACACCAGCGAGCATTTCCTGCTCGCGAAGCGGAATACCGAGCTTTTCATAGACCTTCAAAATTTCCGGATCGACATCGTCAATCGAGGTCGGGCCGGGCGTGCTCTTCGGCGCGGCGTAGTAGTAGATATCGTTGAAATCGATCTTCGGGTAGTTGATGCGCGCCCAGGTCGGCTCTTCAAGTGTCAACCAGCGCTGATAGGCGCCAAGACGCCACTCGAGCATCCACTCCGGTTCCTGCTTCTTCGCCGAAATGAAACGGATGATCTCTTCGGACAGGCCCTTGGGCGCCTTGTCCATCTCGATCTTCGTTTCAAACCCATATTTGTACTGGTCCACATCGATCAGGGCGACCTGATCGATTGTTTCCTGCACGGCAGCCATGTCGTTCTCCAATCTCGCCGGATACAAGGTCCGGCAGCTTGTCAGTACGATGCAATTTTCGTCGCACCGCTTATGTAATGGCTAAGGGGCGATTTTCACCCCGTTTGCCAAGCGGAAAATTGAATTTCCGCAATTTTATTGCCGTCAGGCGGCGGCACCCGAAAGCCTGCGGCGCGCCGCGACCTTTGCAAAGACCTCTGCACACCGTTCGATCTCGGCCCGCGTCGTAGACGACCCGATCGATATCCGCAATGCGCCCTGTCCCGGATCATGTCCCATCGCCGACAGGACATAGCTCTGGCCAACCTTGCCGGATGAGCAGGCCGATCCCGCCGACAAAGCGACGCCTTCCAGATCGAAGGCGATCTGGCCCGTCTCGGCTTTGAGTCCGGGCAAGGTGAAAAACGTCGTATTGCCGAGCCTCGGCCCGTCCTTGCCGTGGATGATGACATCGGGTGCTGCGGCGATCATGGCGTCCTCCAGATCATCGCGCAACGCCGAAACGGCCGTCATCCGCATCTCCAGCCCGTCGGCGGCGATACGAGCCGCCACCCCAAACCCGGCGATCGCCGCAGGATTTTCGGTGCCCGAGCGATGGCCCTTCTCCTGGCCGCCGCCGCGGATCAGCGCTGCCGGCATCAGGATTTCGCCGCGTGCGATCAGAGCGCCGGCACCCTTCGGCCCGCCGATCTTGTGCGACGAGACGATCAGGAAGTCAGCACCGAGATCTTCAATCGACAACGGCGTGCGGCCCGCGGCCTGCACCGCATCGACAACCAGAATACCGCCGGCCGCCTTGACGAGGTGCGAGACCTCGGTAATCGGCTGAGCGATGCCGGTTTCGTTGTTGGCGAGCATGACGGCGACCATCGGCAGGCCGGTTTGGCGGTCATGCGCCGCGAGCGCCGCTTCGAGCACCGCCAGATCCACCGTACCATTGGGCGTTACCGCGAGTTCGCTGATCTCGCTCCTGGCAAACCGGCCGCCCTCGCGAATGGCGGGATGCTCGATGGCCGAGATATAGAGGCGTCCGATTTTCAGCGGCGTCTTGCCCATGCGGAAATCGGACGTCAGCACCCAGTTGGCCGCTTCGGTAGCGCCGCTGGTGAACGTCACGCTGGCCGGCAGCGCACCGCACAATGTCGCAACATCGCGCCGGGCATTCTCGATCAGCGCGCGGATCTTGCGACCTTCGCCATGGACGGACGAGGGGTTGCCGGCAAGGTCGAGCGCAGACAAGCACGCCTCACGCGCAGCCGGCAAAAGCGGCGCGGTGGCATTCCAGTCCATATAAATGCGCGCTTCTCTCATGTTCCCTTGCCAAAGAATGACCGGTTGCCATGTTAAAGGCAGCGGCCGGTGCATTTTCCTTGAAATTTTCGCGTCGCTTGCCGTAAGAGACGACACTCGCCACGGAAAGACCGTGTCAAAGTTTTGAATGGTTCTAAACTACGTTCTAGAAAAGCTGACTGCTTTCGTCAAGACTGCTGAGGCCCCGGAACGCGTTTTTTAGTGCCATAAACATGCCCGGAGAGCCAATGCCCGAAATCATCTTCAACGGACCGGCCGGTCGCCTCGAAGGCCGCTACCAGCCGTCCAAGCAGAAGAACGCCCCGATCGCCATCGTCCTGCACCCGCACCCGCAATTCGGCGGCACGATGAACAACCAGATCGTCTACCAGCTGTTCTACATGTTCCAGAAGCGCGGCTTCACAACGCTCCGCTTCAACTTCCGCTCGATCGGCCGCAGCCAGGGCGAATTCGACCATGGCGCCGGCGAACTGTCGGATGCTGCCTCGGCACTGGACTGGGTGCAGAGTATGCACCCGGATTCCAAGAGCTGCTGGGTCGCCGGCTATTCCTTCGGCGCCTGGATCGGCATGCAGCTTCTGATGCGCCGGCCGGAGATCGAAGGCTTCATGTCGATCGCGCCGCAGCCGAACACCTACGACTTCTCGTTCCTGGCGCCCTGCCCGTCATCCGGCCTGATCATCAATGGCGATCTCGACAAGGTGGCTCCGGAAAAGGACGTCAACAATCTGGTCGACAAGCTGAAGGCACAGAAGGGCATTCTCATCACCCACAAGACCGTGCCGGGTGCGAACCACTTCTTCAACGGCCAGGTCGATACGCTGATGGCCGAGTGCGAGGACTATCTCGACCGGCGTCTGAACGGCGAACTGACGCCGGAACCGGCGGCCAAGCGCATCCGCTGAGATCAAATGAAAAGGCCGGGTCGTTCCCGGCCTTTTCATTTCCTGATGGTCTTCACGCCTGGGCCTGCCACTGTTCTCGGCCTAGCGCCGTTGCAGGGCGCGTCCGGTTGACGCGGTTGAGTCCGCTTTTCTTGGCGTCATACAGCGCCCCATCCGCCCTGTTGATGGCATCCGTGATGGAATCTCCTGCAGAGACGAGGGCGCAAACGCCAAAGCCCGCCGTCTGCCGGACGGTGTCCGGCAGACCGGGAAACGCCAGAGACGAAAAGCTGTTGCGCAGACCTTGGGCAAAAAGATAGCCGGTTGCTTCGCTCGTCGATGGCAGGAAGATGGCAAACTCCTCGCCGCCGAAACGGGCGCAGATTGCCTCGGGCGGCGCGTGTTGCTTCAGCATGCGGGCAAGCGATGTGATCACCTGGTCGCCGGCGGCATGGCCGTAGGTGTCGTCCACGGCCTTGAAGTGATCGAGGTCGCATGCCCTGCCCTCTGCCTGCCGTATTCAATCTCATGGCTTGAGGATGCGGATATTGCAGATTCGCGGTAAGGTACCCGTTTCCCGCAAAGGAATATTAATCGGCGCGGGAAAGCCCTGGTTCGCCGGGCATGCTGAAGATACCGCCGGTGACCGGAACGGTCACCCCTGTCGTAGCCGGGAATGTCAGCGGCAAGCCCCTTAACGAGCGAACAGCAAGATAGGCCCAGGCTTCCGCCTCCATGGCGTCCCCGTCAAGAGCCGCCTCCTCCGCGGCAATGACGGTTGCGTTTTGCGCCTGTGCCAGGTCTGAGAGATCCCGCATGATGACGCGGTTCAACCGCCCGCCGCCGCAGACGACATAACGCGCCGGAGGCTCGGGAAGATGTTTCGCCGATTTGAGGATGGCGGCAGACGTCACATAGGCAAGCGTGCGGGCGCCGTCCGCCAGATCGGCCTCACCGATCTCCGGCGGCAGGAAATCATTGCGATCCAGCGACCGCCGCTGATTGGAGGAAAAGAAGGGATTGCCAAGATAGCGGTCAGCCAAGCCCGGTAATACCTCTCCGATGCTGGCGATTTCCCCATTCTGATCGAACGCAGCCCCCGTATGCATCTCCACCCATTGGTCGATCAGCGTATTGCCCGGCCCGCTGTCGTAGGCCACGACCTCGCCGTTCCTGCCGACGAAGGTGAGATTGGAGATGCCGCCGATATTGACGAAAACCGTCGGCAAGGGCTGGTCCGCGCTTGCCGAGAGTGCGGCATGATAGACAGGAATGAGCGGCGCGCCTTGCCCGCCGTGAACCATATCGTTTGCGCGCATGTCGTAGACGACCGGAATGCCGGTCATCTGCGCAAGGAGAGCGCCATCGCCAAGCTGCACGGTGAGCGCCTCATCCGGGCGATGGAGAACGGTCTGCCCGTGAAAGCCGATGACATCGATTTCGCCAGGCGATATTTCATGCCGATACAGAAAATCGCTTAACGCTACGGCATGCCGTAACGTCAGGTTTCGTTCAACCGCGGCGAGATCGCCCGGGCGTGCGGTCCTGTCGGTCAAATCCCGCGCGTCGACCAGCGCCCGCTTGAGCCGGTCGCGGAAAGCCGGTTCATAGGGGATGCCCATCGACGGTCCGCGTTCGACCACGTTTTCACCGTCAGTCCGCAGCAGCGCGATATCGATGCCATCCATGCTCGTGCCGCTCATCAGGCCGATGGCCGTTCTTATGGTCTTCGTCATCAGCGCTCCGAACTTAGAGGTATTGGTCCTCGCAAACATTCCCGACGCAAACAGGTGCACTTTTCGAGAAACAGTGCTAAACGCCGCGCAAATATCCAACAAGCGTTAATCCAAACAGCCCACCGAAAGAGACAGGTCATGTCCGAGTTCAAGTCCGATTTCCTTCACACTCTCCAAGAACGCGGTTTCATCCACCAGACGTCCGATGACGCCGGGCTGGATGCGCTGTTCAACAAGGAAATCGTGACGGCCTATATCGGCTATGATCCGACGGCATCGAGTCTCCACGTCGGGCATCTAACCCAGATCATGATGCTGCATTGGCTGCAAGCCACCGGGCATCGCCCAATTTCCCTTATGGGCGGCGGCACCGGCATGGTGGGGGACCCCTCCTTCAAGGAGGAAGCGCGCAAGCTGATGACGGTCGAAATGATCGAGGACAATATCGCCTCGCTCAAGCACGTTTTTGCCAACTACCTGAACTACAATCCAGGTCCGAACGGCGCGTTGATGATCAACAACGCCGAATGGCTGCGGCCGCTCAACTATCTCGAATTTTTGCGCGATGTAGGCCGTCATTTCTCTGTCAACCGCATGCTTGCCTTCGACAGCGTCAAGACCCGGCTCGATCGCGAACAGTCGCTCTCCTTTCTGGAATTCAACTACATGATCCTGCAGGCCTATGACTTCGTCGAATTGGCCAAGCGTTATGATTGCCGCCTGCAGATGGGCGGTTCGGATCAATGGGGCAATATCGTCAACGGCATCGATCTCGGCCACCGCATGGGCACGCCACAGCTTTACGCGCTGACCTCTCAGCTGCTCACCACGTCCTCTGGGGCAAAGATGGGCAAATCTGCCTCGGGCGCGGTATGGCTCAATGCCGACCTCCTGTCCGTTTATGACTTCTGGCAATATTGGCGAAATACCGAAGACGCCGACGTCGGCCGTTTCCTCAAGCTCTTCACAACCCTGCCGATGTCGGAAATTACCCGCCTGTCGGCAATTGGCGGCGCAGAACTCAATGAGGTAAAGAAGATCCTGGCAACGGAGGTCACCACAATCCTGCATGGCCGCGCTGCCGCAGAGGAAGCCGCCGAAACCGCGCGCAAGACTTTTGAAGAAGGCGCGCTTGCCGAAAACCTGCCTTCGATCGACGTGCCGGCGGCAGAGCTCGAGGCTGGCGTGGGCGTTCTTTCGCTGTTCGTCCGCGCCGGTCTGGCAGAATCCAACGGCAAGGTCCGACAGTTCCTGAAAGACGGCGCGGTGCGCGTCAATGACAAGGTGATCAGCGACGACCGGCAGGTGATCGGCACAGCCGAGATCACCGCCGAGAACGTCATCAAGCTGTCGCTCGGCAAGAAGAAGCATATTCTCGTGCGGCCTGCCTGATCGGCGGCACCGTCGAGCAATGATTGAAACCGGCGGCAACCCCGCCGGTTTTTTATTGGAACTCGAAGATGCTGCGGAAAACACCGGGCGCGATGATCGACAATGGGTTGATCGTCAGGTTCGGCTTGGTGAACGGCCCCGTCAGCTTGAAGGTGATCCCGAGCAGGCCGCGGTCGCGGCCATTGCCGAGAAGCACGCCGATCAGCGGCAATTCGCCGAACAACCGGTTCAGACCGTAAGCCGGCATGAAGGTACCGGTCATGTCCATATTGCCGTTCCTGTCGCGCACCGTCCCCTGGAAGGTTGCGCCGATATCGATGCCACGCACGACCCCTCCGTCGACCGCTATCGTTCCGTCGTCGAGCATCACATTAGCGAAACCACGTTCGAAGCGGGCAGAACTGACGTCGATGTTCTTTTTCACCGCCTGGTTCAGGCTCCGGCCGTCGGCGCCGGTCGGCGTGGAAACGATGGACTGCAGCCTTACCTCGTTGACAAGCGAGAACTTGCGGATATCGACATTTCCACGCCAGGAACTGGCGCCCCTGTCGCGCAATTTCACGTTCAGCAGGCCGCCGCGCATGTTGCTGTAGACATTTGCGAACCGCGCCAGCGAGCCGGCATCGCCGCTGGTCAGCTCCAGAATATTATCCGCGCCATTTTGTGTCAGCGTCGCAACCACCGCCTGACCGCTGTCGGTGACCGCGGAGAGATCGATGGCGTCAATCTGCTTGCCTCTTGCGACGTAACTCAGATTGAGGCTCGACAGGGTCTCGGAATGAAATCCGATCACCTGCTGCAGGTTCGCGTCCAACGAGATTCGCGTGGAATCCATCTTGTCGTTTCCGGAAGAACTGCGCATGCGCTCGATCACCGGCCGGATATCGGCAGTGCTGCCGCTGACGTTGACCGCAAAGCCGCCCTTCTGGCGTTTGATGCTGACGGCATAATTGTCACCCTGAGCCAGCCGCACCGACGAAAACTGGCCGGAATTCAGCCCGGATTTGTCGATCACCAGCTTGCCGTCCGCGCCAAAACTACCGCCATCGAGCTTCAAGTCATCGATCTCAGTGACGCCGTCCGTGGTTGAAGCCGAAAACGTCGCCTTCGCTGCGATACCCGGCCCCTTCGACCAGCCGATCCAGGGCAGAGAAATCGACGCTTTGCCAAAGTCAGCCGAAACCGTGTGCTGATCCTTTTCATCAATCTGGATATCCAGCGACACAGGCCCGCTGATGACCTCCGCGAGGCCCGGGGCCAGCTTGGCAAGCATCCCCTTCTGAAGCGTCCCGGAAATCTCGCGCTTTCGCTTGACGGGACTGGCCGTCCCGACGGGTTCTATGAGGGAAATATCCATCGGACCACCATCGATGTCGGCTTTGGCCTGCAATACCGCCTGTTGCGGATCGATTCTGAGGGTACCCTCGATGTTGGAGATCGCACGTCCGGAGATTGGCTTGTTGACGGTCACGCCATCAAGCAGCATCTGTGCCTGCCATAGCGGCTCCGGTGGGTTCTGTGCTCTCACAAGGCCAAACCGCGCCCCGACCTGCGCCGTCATTTCACCTGAAAAGTCCTCAGGCTTGAACGGCGTCCGCTGCAGGGCGGCAATGGGCCGGTAGCTGACGAGTTCCGCGATCGCATCCGCCTGGCCCCCGACGTCCAGTTTCATTTCGGCTATCAGCGGCTTTACATAGGTGTTCGGGATGACGAAATTGCCGCCCTTGAGGGTTACCGAGCGGCCGGATGGGAAATAGGCGGTTCCCCGGTCGATCTGCACGTCGAGATGTTCGCCCTTCAGCGTGAACGCGCCAGCCGCGTCGCGCAGCGGCGGAATGTCGCCGGCAATATTCACGCGGGCGTCTGTTATATCGAAGCGGACGTTGAGTTCATCGCCGTTCAGATCGACCGGACCGACGGTGCGGGTAATGCGCCCCATCGGCAGGAAGACCTCGATCCTGCCATCGGTGACGGTTCCACCAAAGATATTACTGACCACCCAGCGGCGCGCGTTCTTTCCGACCCACCAGGGCCAGAGCTGCTTGACCGCCGCCGACTTCAGCTTGTCCGTGACAAGGGCAAAGCTGACCTGCGGCGACATTTCGCCAAAGGTCATGGCAAGCGAGCCGGCAGCCGTGCCAAGTTTGCTCGACACAGCCAGTTCGTTGAAGATAAGCTCGTGGCTTTCCGACAGAAATCGGCCTTGCGCCTTGGCGTCGAAGATCAGCGGCGGTTCGTCGACATCGACAGGCGCGGAACTGGCCGATTGCAACAGGAGATCCAGCGAAAATCCTTTTTTGCCGGCAGGCGTGGTGTGATCGAGGTCGGCGATGGCGCCGGTAAAGGGAAAGGCCGACCGGCCAACCCGGACGATAGACGGCAGAATTTCTATCCTGCCGCGGGAAAAGTCATAGGTGACGTTAAGCTCGGATTGTTTCAGCTCCGAGGTAAAGCCGCCGGCGTCGAATGCCCCGGCGCTTGTCCGGCCGCTCAGTTGAAGCGTCGGCGTCGCGCCATCGCCAGCGCGCGTCGCGGTGATGCTCAAATCGGCGCCGCTCTTGATGCCGAAGGCAGCCTCCGTCGCAGTTTCATCCCGGTGCAAAAGCGCTGAGAGCGGCAGCCCCGTAACCGCGCCATCAAGGCGCGCGACACGATCGCTCTGTCGGCTGGCGCGCAGGTTCAGTGCGGCTGCTTCGCCAGCCACCGAGAAAACCCCGTCGATCTGCATGGAGCCGTCATTGCTGCGTTTGAAATCAACGGCATCCACGACCACGGGGACGACGCGCTTGCGGGGTCCCGCAAAAGACAATTGCAGGTCCGCGATCCTGACGGATTCGGTATTGCTGCGGCTGATCACCTGCGAGATGCCGTCCATCTGGTTGAAAACGAACTCCAGTCCGCTGGCAACATCGGCCACGCGTATGGCCGTCAGATCGATCGGTTTTCCCTGCGGCAGCAAGGAGGGATCGAGCATCACACCCTCTGCCTCCAACCGCGAAACGGCGATCCTCCCGCTTAACAGCGCAATCGGATTGAGTTCGATAAACACGGAATTGGTGGTCACCAGGCGCTTGCTGGAGGCATTTTCGACCAGCACGACGTCCTGCGCCTTGAGGGCGAGGCCGCCGTTCGGTGTGACGCGCAGCACGGTGCTGCCGACCTCGGCATGATAGCCGTCTCCGATCGCCGCGTTCAACGCCGTCTGCGCCCGCGCATTGAGCGGTCCGTCCAGCAGGCCACCTTCAATCGTCGCCAACAGCACGGCGCCGAGAAGGAAGGCAATCGCGGTAACGACAGCGATCGTCGTGAACACTAGATGTGCCACGCCGCGCCTGTGCGGCGCACGCACGATGCACGGATCATGCGCCTGCGCCGACGGCAGGGAATGCAGGGCGACGATGTCTTCCTTGCGAAACGATACCCTTTCGCCGCGGATTTCACTCATCAGTGCCGGCGGCCTCCCGGAATTGTCAGAAAGTTCATTCGGTTGTGGTTTCCCGTCTGTTGCTATTCCACCTCGCGGCGCCAGACGGCGACGGTTCGCCAGCCGTACGCCTTGCTCACGCTGTCGTGGCTGATTTCGTTCGGATTTTCATCCGAGAATGCCCGAGGGCACTGCACCCCCGACTGGCATTTGCATCTGCTCCACAGTAGTTAAAGAAGAACGGCAGGGCAAACGATGTCTGCCGCCGGGCTCATTTTCGCTGTCCGTTACGGATCGCTCATTCCACTCGGCGCTGGACGCGACGGGTTCGAATTCGATAAGCCTCTTGCGATAACCATCGCCGCCCATGGCGCAGAAAAAAGGATTATCCATGGCGAATTTGAAAGAAGGTGCCGCTGCACCGGAATTTACTCTTCCCCGTGATGGCGGCGGCACTGTCTCGCTGGCGCAGTTCAGGGGGAAATCCGTCGTGCTGTTCTTCTATCCGAAGGACGACACCAGCGGCTGCACCATGGAATCCATTGCATTTTCGTCGCTTGTGGACGAATTCGCAGCCGCTGGCGCTGTCGTGATCGGCATGTCGCCTGATTCCGTCAAGAAGCACGACAAGTTCGCGAAGAAATACGATCTGTCGGTCGTTCTCGCCGCAGATGAAGAAAAGGCCGTCTTGAACGACTACGGCGTCTGGGTCGAGAAAAGCATGTATGGCCGCAGATATATGGGCGTCGAGCGGACCACCGTGCTGATCGACGCAAACGGTATCGCCCGCAGGGTCTGGGAAAAGGTGAAGGTTCCCGGTCACGCCGAGGAGGTGCTGGCGGCAGCGAAAAGTCTTGCAGAAAGCGCCGAAAAATGACGGACCTGCCGGCGATCCGCAGCCTGCGTGACGGGGCCGCGCACGCAATCCGCGCGGCCGATCTCGACGCGAAGACACTGTTGGCGCAGGAAGTTGCGCGCCGCTGGAGCGCGCGCAGCCTGTCCTTGCGGTCGCCGCTGGATACACAGGTTCCGGATCGTCCGGGTCGCCCCGAAAAACCCGATCTCATCCCGCCGCGGCAGGTCCCGAAGCGAGCACTGACGACGGAGAAGGGACGGATCGCCCTGCTCCACGCCATCGCCCATATCGAACTCAATGCCGTCGATCTCGCGCTCGACATCGTCGCCCGTTTTGCCAGTGAACCGGTGCCGAACTCGTTCTTCGACGGCTGGATGCGGGTGGCCTTCGAGGAAGCCAAGCATTTTCGTCTGGTCCGCGACCGGTTGCGGCAGCTCGGCGCTGATTATGGCGACTTGCCCGCCCATGACGGGCTCTGGCAGGCGGCGCACGATACCCGCAACGACCTCACGGCGCGTCTCGCTGTCGTGCCGCTGATTCTCGAGGCACGCGGCCTCGACGTCACGCCTGCCCTGCAGGCGAAGATGCGGGAAGTGGGCGACGTTGAGAGCGCTGCCGTGCTCGACGTCATCTACGAAGACGAGAAGGGACACGTCGCCGTCGGCGCCAAATGGTTCCGCTTTCTCTGCGCCCGCCAGAAGAAGGATCCCGCCGCGGCATTTCAGGCCCTCGTCCGGGCCAATTTCCGCGGTCCGCTGAAGGCGCCGTTCAACGACACGGCCCGGGCGGAAGCCGGTTTGACGCCATCTTTTTACCGCTCGATGACGGCCTCCGTGAACACCTGACGCAGGCTCCAACCCCCTTGCAATCAAGGCTTTATTAACCTTAACAGTATCTAATCAACCCCATCAAAACGCGCAGAATCGCACGCGGTGGGGGTGAGTTGGTGTCTACGGAAAGCCGGGTCTTCGGCAAGCGTGCGCAAAAGCACATCATCATCGTCGCAAGCGGCGACAAGGTTCGCCACATGACCTTCCAGCCTTGGATGGCGGCGCTGTCGATGTGCTTCATCTCGGTCTTTTCGATAGGCTATCTCGCGGCGACCTCCTATCTCGTGCTACGCGACGATCTGATCGGCGGCACCATGGCACGCCAGGCGCGCATGCAGCATGAGTATGAGGACCGAATCGCCGCCCTGCGCGCCCAGGTCGACCGGGTGACGAGTCGCCAGCTTCTCGACCAACAGGTTGTCGAAGACAAGGTCGAAAAACTGCTCCAGCAGCAGATGGCGCTGACATCCCGTCACGGCAAGCTCGGTACGCTTCTCGATCGGGCGGAGGAAACCGGTATCGCGGAAGAAGAGGCCCGGCCGCTGGCTGCACCGGAGGCCTATGGCAAACGCGCCGATGCAAGCGGCGGCATCCGGGCAATCGAGCGGCTGATGGGGATCGGCGGCCAGCCCGCACAGCAGAAGATGGCGCTCGCCTATGCGCCGATATCCACCAATGGCGACCGTGAAACCACGTCTGATCGAGCCGACCGGTTGTTCTCCAAGGTTACCCTTTCCCTCAAAGATATCGAGCAGCAACAAAAGCATCGCATCCAGACCCTGACGGCGGGCGCTTCGCAGGCCACCGACGCCATCGTCAACATCGTCGCCCGCGCGGGCGTCAAGGTCGGCGACGACGACCCGCAGGCGACGGCGGCAACTCAAGTGGAAGACGAAACGGCGATCGGCGGGCCGTTCGTCGAGCCGGAAACCGCCGAAGTCTTCGACAACTCGCTCGTCGCGCTCGACACGGCGCTTGCCCGGCTCGAACACGTCCGCAGCCAGGCGCGGAAACTGCCGTTCAACAATCCATCGCCGGCAAGCGACATCACCAGCCGCTTCGGCAATCGCCTCGACCCGTTCCTCGGGCGGCTGGCCATGCATGCCGGCATCGATTTTCGCGCACCGAGCGGGACGCGGATCGTTGCGACGGCACCCGGAACCGTGATCACTGCCGGCAAGAGTGGCGGCTACGGCAATATGGTCGAGATCGACCACGGCAACGGCATCACGACGCGTTATGCCCACCTATCGTCTATTCTCGTCAATGTCGGCGATACGATTTCGGCAGGCGAAGCGATCGCCCGCTCCGGCAGCACAGGCCGCTCGACGGGTCCGCATCTGCACTATGAGGTTCGCCTGAACGGCGAGGCTGTCGATCCGATGCGCTTCCTGACAGCCGGGATAAAGCTTAGCCACTACATCAACTGACAGATATTTGGTTTGTGAACATGACCTTTTGAACGTCACGCCGGAGCCATCCTATTGATGGCAGGCCGCTTATTTACTCTGCTCCAGAGCAAACCGCCGGTTTTCTTGACTTTGTCCGCCTATGGGACTATGAGCCCCAGCGACGGCATGGAAAGCATTTGCCGAGTCACCAGAGTTCGACCGAACCGGAACGGAAACAGATTTCCCTTTGACCACTTTTTCAGACCTTGGCCTGAGCCAAAAAGTTCTTTCCGCAGTTACCGACGCGGGCTACACCATTCCTACGCCGATCCAGGCCGGCGCCATCCCGCCAGCCCTGCAGCGGCGCGATATTCTCGGCATTGCCCAGACGGGAACCGGCAAGACGGCGTCATTCGTGCTGCCGATGCTGACGCTGCTCGAAAAGGGCCGCGCCCGTGCTCGCATGCCGCGCACGTTGATCCTCGAGCCGACACGTGAACTCGCAGCCCAGGTCGCCGAGAACTTCGAAAAATACGGCAAGAACCACAAGCTCAACATCGCCCTGCTGATCGGCGGCGTCTCCTTCGATGAGCAGGATCGCAAGCTGGAACGCGGCGCCGACGTGCTGATCTGCACGCCCGGCCGCCTGCTCGACCACTGTGAGCGCGGCAAGCTTTTGATGACCGGCGTTGAAATCCTCGTCATCGACGAAGCCGACCGCATGCTCGACATGGGCTTCATTCCCGATATCGAGCGCATCGCCAAGCTGATCCCGTTCACGCGCCAAACGCTGTTCTTCTCGGCAACCATGCCGCCGGAAATCCAGAAGCTCGCCGACCGCTTCCTGCAGAACCCGGAACGCGTCGAAGTCTCCGTCCGCTCCTCGACTGCAACGACCGTGACGCAGCGCTTGGTCGCGACCCACAGCAAGGATTACGAGAAACGCGCGGTTCTGCGCGATCTGATCCAGGCCCAAGAAGAACTGAAGAACGCCATCATCTTCTGCAACCGCAAGCTTGATGTGGCCGATCTGTTCCGTTCGCTCAGCCGCCACGGTTTTTCCGTCGGCGCTCTGCATGGCGATATGGACCAGAGCTCGCGCACGAAGATGCTCGCGAGCTTCAAGGATGGCCAGATTCAGCTGCTCGTCGCCTCGGACGTGGCAGCCCGCGGTCTCGACATTCCGGATGTCAGCCACGTGTTCAACTTCGATGTGCCGATCCATGCGGAAGACTACGTCCATCGCATCGGTCGCACAGGTCGCGCCGGCCGTTCCGGTGCCGCCTTCACGCTGGTTTCCAAGCGTGACACGAAGTTCGCAGACGCCATCGAAAAGCTGATCGACAAGAAGATCGAATGGCTGAACGGCGACCTTTCCGCCCTGCCTGCCCCGATGGAAAGCCACGACAGTGGCCGGTCCGAACGCGGCGGACGAGACGGCAAACGCGGCGGACGCCGCAACGACAGGGATCGTGAGCACGCTCCCCGTCCGGTGTCCGGTCACAAATCGGACATCAAATCAGACGATATATCGACGGACCAGGAACCGGTTACAGCAAAGGCAGAACCTGTGAGATCAGAACGCAAGGCAGACACGAAACCGCAGAATGCCGGCCGCCACAGCAATCGCCCTGCGCCTCAGCCGTATCCTGCCAACGACGACAATCGCGATCGCCGCAACCGTTATCGCCGCGATCACGATGATGGTCCGACGCCGATCGGCTTCGGCGACGATATTCCGGCCTTCATGCTGATCGCCGGCAAGGCTTGATTATCAGGCAGTCGCATGGCGTATCCAGGCATTGATTTTCCCGGTGTGGGATCAGGGCTTGCCGTCTTGAATGACGGCAAGCTTTTGCTTTGCAAGCGTTTGAAGGCACCGGAAGCTGGCCATTGGAGCATTGTTGGCGGCAAGGTCGAACATATGGAGCCGACCGCAGACGCCGCGCGCCGTGAAGCGGAAGAGGAAAGCGGCCTGACGATCCATTCCGCGCGTTTTCTCTGCCTCAGCGAGCAACGGGTCGAAGCCGACCGCCAGCACTGGGTCTCACTGATCTACGTGACCGAGGATTTCTCCGGCGAACCACGGCTGATGGAGCCGGACAAGCTCTCCGAAATCGGCTGGTATGCGCTCGACGACCTGCCGCAGCCCCTGTCAGTGTTCGCGCAGGATGCGGTCAAGGCGTTGCAGTCGAGGGCTATTTCCTAGCGCGCAAGGCTGCCTCATAGGCAAGCCGCACCCAGCGGGCCATCTCGTCCGGGTCGTCGAAAGCTTCGTCCGGAATCGACCAGTAGGGCATTTTCACCGGCTTTCCCTTGCCGTCATAGGTCCATTGCGAACTTCCGGCAGCTTCGAATTCCGGCGCGCTTTCGGCATCCGCCTTGAGCAGGATGTCCCCGTCGACCTCCAGCGCCAGGATGCGACCCTCGAAATAGATGCCCTTGCCGCCGAACATGCGCTTGACTGTGACCGGACCGAGCGCCGCGAACATCTCCTCGATTGCCGCATTGTCCATTTCCACCAGCCTTTCGCTCTGTTTCCTCGACTCTCTTCGAGGAAACTACAGCGTGCGATAATCCCGGTCGAGGTAGACGAGTGCCGGTTTTTGTTCGCCAAGGGTGACAGCCACGACCTCGCCGAACAGCACGATGTGCGTGGCAACCGTCTTGATGTCGATCAGCCGGCAATCGAAGGCCGCGACGGCCTCGCGAAGAATGGGCGCACCGGTCTTCAACTCATCCCATGTGCCATGTTCAAACCGTTCGGCAGGATCGATGCTGTTGCGGCCGGAAAAGACCTGGGCGAGATCCATCTGATCGGCGCCGAGCAGATTGAGGGCAAAGCTGCCGCTGCGCGCAAAAATGTCATTTCTCGGGTTCGCGCCATTGAGGCAGACGAGCAGCGTCGCCGGCGTGTCGGACACCGAGCACGCCGCGGTGATCGTCACGCCGCGGCGTTCGCCTTCATACGCTGCAGTCACGATATGGACGTGGCCCGCCAGACGGCTCATGGCATCGCGGTAGGTCAGCGGATCCAGTTGGGTCTTGTCCAACACGGCAGTCTCCAGATCGATGTTCGCATTTTACACATAGACGCTACGGCAAAATATGAAAGCCATCAGCCGGATTTTCTTGGTCATGCGCGGCAATTGCCGTTCACGCGGCGAAGGTCACGATCTTTTCCTTTGACGCCTTCGGCCACATCTTTAAAACATGCGCATTATCCATCTGGAAAAGCGCATGTTCCGTTCGATTGTCGCAAGCCTCCTCATTACCGGATCGGTGCAGGCCGCTCCCGCGCTGGCGGCTGGCGTGAAGATCGCTGTCGTCGCGCCGGTTGAAGGACCGTTCGCGCTGCTCGGAAAGCAGATGCTCGACGGCGCGCGCTTCCAGGCCGAAGATCGCGGGTCCGAGATCATCCAGATTCCGGAAACCTGCGAACCGAACGACGCAGAAAGCCTCAGGAAGGCCTTGCTTTCCAGCGGCGCGGAAGCCGCAATCGGGTTTCTCTGCACCGAAAGCCTCGAGGCAACGCTTCCCGCGCTCGCCGAAGCCGGCATTCCTGCTCTGACGTTGAGCGTGCGTTCCGATGTCCTGATGGAGGACGCACTGAAAAAGAAGTGGCCGTTCTTCCGTCTCGTGCCGAGCGCCCGCATGGAAGCGGCCAAGGTCACCGAGATCATCCTGTCGCGTTGGAAGAACGAGCCGCTGGCGCTGATCGAGGACGGGACGATCCATGGGCGCGAGTTGGTGGAAGGCGTGCGTGCGGCTCTGGCCGAAGTCGGGTTAACGCCGGTGTTTTCCGACACCTATCGTCCGGCGCAGGAGCAGCAGGTGAGCCTGGTGCGCCGACTGGCAAAGAGTGGCGCGACACATGTCTTCACTGGCGGCGACCGGCCGGACACGGCCATCATCGCCCGCGACGCCGCCTCAGAACAGGTCACGCTGACGCTGATGGGCGGCGAAGCCTTGAACGCGGCCGACCAGCCTGTTGCGCTGGCGAACGGTGTGCTGGCGGTGTCATTGCCGGACTACGCGGCGCAGCCGGAGGCAAAGGTCGCAAGCGAGGCGATGACGGCGGCCAAGCTCATTCCGGAGGGCTATGTATTGCCGGCATTTTCCGCTGTTGCCCTTTTGGAACAGGCGAAGGACCAGGCCGGCAAAGACGACGCGCCGCTTCCAGAGGCGCTTCTCAAAGGTCCCTATCAGACCGCGATCGGCCCGATCCGGTTCAATGCGGGCCATGAACTGGCGGACAATCCCTACCGGTTGCTCCAGTGGCAAGATGGCCGTTTCGTGCCCGCTCCCACTGCCACGGGAACCGAATGATGCGCGCCGGCCCGAAAAATTCGATTACCGATGTCGCAGGCCTCAGGGTCGGCAACGCCGAGGATCATCGCCTGAAATCCGGCGTTTCCGTTGTCGTCTGCGATCAGCCAGCCGTCGCCGCCGTTCAGGTGCTCGGCGGTGCCCCCGGCACGCGGGAGACGGACCTGCTCGATCCCCACAATACGGTGCAGACGGTCGATGCGGTGGTCTTGTCCGGTGGCTCGGCTTTCGGTCTCGACGCGGCATCGGGCGTCCAGGCGGCGCTGCGTGAAGTGGGCCGCGGCTTTGCCGTCGGCCCCTTGCGTATTCCGATCGTGCCCGCCGCCATCCTGTTTGATCTGCTCAATGGCGGCGACAAGGATTGGGGCCAGTATCCGCCCTATCGCGAACTCGGTTACGAGGCAGTCCGGGCGGCGTCTGAGGATTTCATGACGGGCACCGCGGGCGCCGGCACAGGCGCGCTCACCGCCACGTTCAAGGGCGGCCTCGGCACAGCCTCGACGGTGCTGGATAACGGCATCACCATCGGCGCACTGGTGGCCGTCAACGCGCTTGGCTCCGCAACCATCGGTGATACCCGGCACTTCTGGGCTGCACCCTTCGAAATAGGCGCAGAATTCGGCCGCCTCGGCATGCCGCAGCCTTTTCCACTCGATGCCAGCGACCTTCGCATCAAGTTCCGCGACGGGCAGCGGCAAACGCAAAACACCACCATCGCCGTCATCGCTACCGATGCGGTTCTGACGAAGGCGGAAGCGAAGAGGCTGGCGATATCAGCCCATGACGGTTTTTCACGGGCGCTCTGGCCGTCACACACGCCGCTTGACGGTGATCTCGTCTTTGCACTGGCAACCGGGACGAGCGGAATGACCGCGACTGTGCAGGACTTTATCGATCTTGGTGCCGCGGCGGCATCGACCATGGCCCGTGCGATCGCGCGCGGTGTCCATGATGCGACGACCGCTGAAAACGATCTCTTTCCCGTCTGGTCGCCCGAAGATAGAACCGCATAACGTCAAAGCTGCGCTCACCAATGTTGTTTGCGGCGAAGAGCAGTGTTATTTGGCCGGAAAACAGTTGGAGCCTTGCATCATGCCCCTGCCCATCCGGATCGCACCGTCCATTCTTGCCGCTGACTATGCCAAACTCGGGCAGGAAGTGCGCGATGTCGTCGCCGCCGGCGCCGATTGGATCCATCTCGACATCATGGACGGCCACTTCGTCCCGAACATTTCCTTCGGCCCCGACATCATCAAGTCGCTGCGTCCGCACACGGACGCCTATTTCGACTGCCATCTGATGATCGCGCCCGCTGACCCCTATCTCGAAGCCTTCGCCAAGGCTGGCTGCGATAGCATCACAGTGCATGCAGAGGCAGGCCCGCATCTCGATCGTTCGCTGCAGGCGATCAAGGCGCTCGGCAAGAAGGCCGGCGTTTCGATCAATCCGGCAACGCCCGAAAGCGTTCTCGACTATCTGCTCGACAAGCTCGACCTCATTCTTGTGATGACGGTCAATCCCGGTTTCGGCGGCCAGAAGTTCATTCCGGCGATGGAAGAGAAAATCCGCCGCATCCGGGCGATGATCGGCGATCGACCGATCGATCTTCAGGTCGATGGCGGCATCACGGTCGACACGATCGCGCCTCCGGCCTCTGCCGGCGCCAATGTCTTCGTGGCAGGCTCGGCGATCTTCAGTGGCGGCCACGTTGACGCCTATCGCAAAACCATCGACACTCTGCGCGCCAATGCCGAGGGGAGCCGCGGGTGAAATTTTCGGGCGGGATCGCTGCCGCAGTTTTCGCATCGGTGTTGATGGCCGATGTTGTTTGCGCCGGTGATATTGCCTCGTTGCAACCCATCGGCTTTTCACCGGACGGCGGCGTTTTCGCCTTCGAGGAATATGGCGTCCAGGACGGTTCCGGCTTTCCCTACTCCAGCATCTTCTTCATCGACACGCGCAAGGACACCTACCTGCCGGGGACGCCGATCCGCGCGCGCATCGACGACGAGAATGCCGGTCTCGCCAAGGTGCGGGCGCAGACGCAGGCGAAAGCCGCCGCCCTCGTCGATCGCTACGATATGACAGACCATCCGGGCTTGATGGCCGCCTTCAATCCGGTCACGGAGACCGCAGCCCCGGCGTATCGGCTGGTATACCGGCAACACGCCGTGGAGCCGCCGGTTGGCGGCATCTTCACGCTGGCGCTGAAGGAAATCACGCTGCCGCCGTCAGCGCTCTGCAAAGACATGTCACCGCAATCGATCGGCTTCAGCCTCGCCTTCGAAAGCGAGGATGGCCAGCCGTCGGATCGCGTGCTTCACATCGACACGGCCATCCCCGAGAGCCGCAAATGCCCGACCGGTTACCGGATCGGCGGTGTCATGGTTCACCACCCGGTCGGCCGGGATCCTGTCCACATCGTCCTGGTGCAGGTGCTGAGCTTCGGTTTCGAGGGACGCGACGGTCGTTGGATCGCCGTTCCGGTGCCTGCGGCGCCATGAATCAAGTTCAGGTCTCCGAGGCAAAACACTATCCAAGCTTGATGCGGCGCACGGGCCAGAGGTTTCTGGCAGCCCTTCCGGGCGCGCGCGACATTCTTCTTGGCGCACCGATCTGGGGTGTGATGATGGCGCTGTCGGCGCTCGCAGCGCTCTATCTGCGCAACGGTGCCGAAACGTCCCATTTCTACAGCATTCTCCTGCTGTTCTTCCTCGGTGGCTTGATCGCCTGGCCTTTCGCCCTTGTTCTTGGCCGCTTCTGTGCGCAGGGCCGCGCCAGCGAAACGCGTTTTGCCGCCTTCTTTCTCTGCTTGACCGTCTGCACCATCGCCGCAACGGCTTTCCTCTTCGCCTTGGATTACCGGAGCTTCTACGCCCGCTGGCATGCCCCTGTCGGTACACTGACCTGGTTCTATCAGTTCGGTTTCACCTCGGCCGGCGCCATCTATCAGTTCGTCGTGATGGGCATTCGCCTCTATCTGCCGGTCGGATTTGCGGCACTTGCAACCGCCAGCTTGTGGCTCGCATGCAAGATGCCCCATCAGCAGCGTTGAGATTACCGGCCATCTTTGCTAGAGGCTCAGCCAACTCCACCGATGACGAAAGCTGAAAGCCCATGATCCCCCGTTACTCCCGGCCGGAAATGGTGGCCATCTGGTCGCCCGAAACCAAATTCCGCATCTGGTTCGAAATCGAGGCGCATGCCTGCGACGCGCTCGCCGAGCTTGGCGTGATCCCGAAGGAAGCGGCGAAAACCATCTGGGAACGGGGCGGCGCGGCCACCTTCGACGTCGAACGGATCGACGAGATCGAAGCCATCACCAAACATGACGTCATTGCCTTCCTGACACATCTTGCCGAAATCGTCGGTCCTGACGCGCGTTTCGTGCACCAAGGCATGACCTCTTCCGACGTGCTCGACACCTGCTTCAACGTGCAACTCGTCAAGGCCAGCGACCTCCTGCTCGCCGACCTCGACAAACTGCTGGAAGCGCTGAAGCGCCGGGCCTTCGAACACAAGGACACGGTGACGATCGGCCGTTCGCACGGCATCCACGCCGAGCCGACCACCTTCGGCATCAAGCTGGCCCTGGCCTATGCCGAGTTCGAGCGCTGCAAGAAGCGCCTGATCGCCGCGCGTGAGGAAATCGCCACATGCGCTATTTCCGGCGCCGTCGGCACCTTTGCGAATATCGATCCGCGTGTCGAAGAACACGTCGCCAAGGCCATGGGCCTTGCCGCTGAGCCGGTCTCGACCCAGGTCATCCCGCGTGACCGTCATGCGATGTATTTTGCCACCCTCGGCGTCATCGCTTCGAGCGTGGAGCGCCTGGCAACCGAAATCCGCCACCTGCAACGCACCGAAGTCCTCGAAGCCGAGGAATATTTCTCGCCGGGCCAGAAGGGCTCGTCGGCGATGCCGCACAAGCGTAACCCGGTGCTGACGGAAAATCTCACCGGCCTGTCGCGCATGGTGCGCGCCTTCGCCCTGCCCGCCATGGAAAACGTCGCCTTGTGGCACGAGCGCGATATTTCCCACTCCTCCGTCGAGCGCATGATCGGCCCCGACGCGACGGTGACGCTCGACTTCGCGCTGGCGCGCCTGACGGGCGTGATCGACAAGCTGCTCGTCTATCCGGACAACATGATGAAGAACATGAACAAGTTCCGCGGGCTCGTTCATTCCCAACGCGTGCTGCTTGCCCTGACGCAAGCCGGCGCATCCCGCGAGGATGCCTATCGCCTCGTTCAGCGCAACGCCATGAAGGTCTGGGAACAGGGCAAGGATTTCCTCGAGGAACTGCTCGCCGACAGCGAAGTCAGGGCCTTGCTGCCCGAAGCGGATATCCGCGAAAAATTCGACCTCGGCTATCACACGAAGCACGTCGATACGATCTTCAATCGCGTTTTCGGTTGATGCATAACGCGTATCGCGTCAAAACGGATTCGTGCGATGCGCTTTAGGTCTTTGTTTTTATGCATGTCGTTGTCCCAAAAACCGCTGCACACTGTTCTGCGACATGCATTAGGGGAGCCGAAGAGGCTCCCCGTTCCAACGTCGCGCGCAGGGTGTCCGGTTTCGGCCCACATCGCTCCATTTTGAACGGTTTTCTCAAGCCTTTCGTCAGTCTTCCGTGAGAGGCTGCGGAAAAATGAGCAAATGGGAGCGGGCTGGAGCATGCCGTATCAGCAGACGATCGAACGCAAGGTAGCGCGCACGACAACCAAATTTACCGGTACCGTGACCTGCAAGGGCGGGTCGAGTCGCGGGATCGTCAAAGACCTTTCGGCAGCCGGAATTTGTTTCCAGCTCTATTTCGATATCAATGCCAAGACTGGGCAGGAAGTGTCGATCGAAAGCAACGAATTCGGTCATCTTACTGGCGTCGTGCAATGGTATCGCGGCGACAAGATTGGCATTCGTCTCGACCCGTCGTCGAATACCGCGGCGCAAATCTCGTCCTATTTCAAATATTTCCGCTAAGCGGCACGCATGACAGCACGAACGTGCCGCTACTCTGGCGGCACGTTCGTTTTTTCGGATCGCTCCGTGTTATTTCGTCTCCGGCGCAACCACGAGCTTGCGATAGAGATGCCACGTCGCATGGCCGAGGATCGGCATGATGACGGCGAGACCGACGAAGACCGGGATTGAGCCGATGACGAGGCCTCCGGCAACGATCAGTCCCCACACGGCAACCGGAACCGGATTGGTGAGCGTTGCCCGCACGGACGTCTCGACCGCGGCCACGGCGCCGACATCCCTGTCGAGCAACAGCGGGAAGGACACGAGGACGGTCGACAACACGATCACGGCAAAGACGAAACCGACGGCGTTACCGACCAGAATGAGGTTCCACCCCTGTTCTGTTCCGAACACCTGGTTGGCGAAGGCTGAGATCGATGCCGGTGGCACGTCACCGAACATCTGCACATAAAGCGACTGGGCAACGAGCAGCCAGGCGACGAACAGCACGAACAACATGAAAGCAAGCGCGATGATCGACGGTAAGGCTGGCGAACGGCGAACATCGAAAGCGTGCCGCCACGACGTGTTCATCCCCTTTTCGCGCCGCCTGCTGATCTCATAGAGACCGATCGCGGCTACCGGGCCGAGCAAGGCAAAACCGGAAGCCAGCGGATAGAGGATCGGCAACATGTTGGCGCCCGAACTCCATGTGGCAAGCACAACACCGGCGATCGGATAGATCAGGCAGAGGAAGACGTAATGAGACGGCTTGGCATTAAAGTCCTGCCAGCCGAGGCGCAACGCGTCGAAGACATCGGCGATGCCGATCTTGCGAACTACCGGATGCTCGATAGTGGTGCTGGATCCTGCCAATACATGGAATGTTGTCATGACCAATTCTCCTCCTTGGACACACGCATCGTCACGTCATTCGAGAACAATCAGTAGTGCCGGTTTCGAGGGGATTTCGGCATCGCTGACCGCGATCCAATGCTCTCGATATTGGCGGCTTTCGCCGTCACGGAACGTCGTGACCAATCATCCCGTGCAGCGAGCATATACCAGATCTGCGTCTCTTTCACTTGACTTCCATCTCCCCCGAGCACAAATCGCCGTTATTATGAAAGCATCTGAAGCAGATATCCTGATCGTTCCCGGCTATACCAACTCCGGCCCGGACCATTGGCAGACCCGGTGGCAGAGCAAACTTGCCTCCGCGCGCCGCGTCGAACAGGCCGAATGGGCAAAGCCAGTACGCGAGGACTGGGTCCGGCGCATGGTCGACGAGATCAATGCGGCGGCCAAACCCGTCGTCATCGTGGCGCATTCGCTTGGCGTCGCAACCGCCATCCTCGCCCTGCCGCAGGCGGAAAAGAAGATCGCAGGCGCTTTCCTCGTCGCCCCGCCGGAAGTGACAAATCCGAAAATTCGGCCGAAGCACCTGATGACGTTCGGCCCCTACCCGCGCGACCCGCTGCCGTTCCCGAGTCTGGTCATCGCAAGCCGCAACGACCCGTTCGGATCGTATGATCACGCCGGCGATATCGCCAACGCCTGGGGCTCGATGCTGGTGGACGCCGGCGAATCCGGCCACATCAACGCCGAATCCGGTCACGGTCCGTGGCCGGAAGGCACAATGGTTTTCGCCCAGTTTCTCAGCCGGCTTCGCCCCTAAGCCGACATCAAGCGCTGCGTAGCAACGTCGCCGGAAAATCGCGGGACCGTGACGGTTTCCGTGCCAGCTGCGGACCCGGGCAGCCACCGTTTCTCGATACTACTATGACGCCGGGCAATGAGCCTTGCTTCGAAACAATCCGGACCGATTGCACCAGCGCGTAATGCATCCTCCAACACAACGTTTGATGGTGAAGATGACGCGCTTTAGCCGTTTGGTGGCCCCATAATGGCCCCACTTATGAACTTTGTTGCAATGCAAATAGAATTCTTCGGCTCACAGTTTTGAGTCTCCGCACAGCCTCGTGTTCCACTTGTCGGCTGTCAGCTCCGATCGAATATCCCATTCGTTCTGTTGCATCAACCAAACCGGATTCGCCATCTGATGACCTCAGCCATTCGCAAATTCATATTCCACGATCTCCAGACGATCGAGGGCTATATCGACCCACCGGACGCTCTTGTTTTCCTTTCGCTTTTGCAAAGTCAGAAAGACAGAAGCCTTGGCGGCGCCGTTGCCGAGATCGGTGTGTTCTATGGCCGTTCCTATTTTCTGTTGAGAAAAATCAGCGGAAGCGACGAGAAGATATTGGCAATCGACCTTTTCAACATAGGTCAGGCGACCGAAGGCGTCGCTGCGCAATACCGCCGCTTTTTGGAAAACGGGCGCCGGCTCGGCATGGCCGTGGACGAAGAACTGATCATCAAAGGCGACAGCACAATGCTGGAGCCGGCCCAACTGACCGCCAAGATCGGCAAGATTCGGTTCTTCAGCATCGATGGCGGGCACATGCTTCAGCATGTCGCCTCCGACAGCAGGCTGGCGATGGAAACGCTGGCGGATCATGGCGTCATCGCCTTTGACGATACGTTTAATCCGGCCTGGCCGGAAGTCACAGTAGGCGTGGCCGATTTCCTGCGTCAAAGCGGCGGCGCCTTTTCCGCCTTCTGCATGACCAAGTACAAAACCTACGTCTGCCGCCGCGAATTCCACGGGCTCTACAGCGACCTGATCGCCAATTCAGCCGATCTCGCCGCTTTCGATCATGTCGAAACGGAGTTTCTGGGCTCAAAGGTTGCCCGGCTCCACAACCCGTTCAGCCGCCGGATGGTCTATGAACTGATGGTCCGCTCCGGCATGAGCGCTTTTTCCGAGCGCGTTTATCGATAATCGAACCGCAGATGGCCGGACCAGCTGGTTGTGATATTCCGCAATGCATCCAGGTGCCGGAACAAAAAAGCCGCCCGCAACCGGACGGCCCAGGAACCATTGCAATGGCCGGTATCAGCCGTTCTGGATCTGCGTGACGGCCTCGGAGAGAAGCTCCAGCATCTTTAGGCGAATCTGGTCATCGGTCTGGGCGATGCCGGCAGAATCGAAGTCTGCGCGGATCTTGCGCACGACGTCCTCATGTCCGGCCTCCGTGAAATCGGCGGCGACGATCTCCGTGGCATAGGCCGCCGGATCGCTCTTGCCCAGAAGCTCAGCGGCCCAGAGGCCGAGCAGCTTGTTGCGGCGCGCCTCGGCCTTGAACCGCAGTTCTTCATCCAGCGCAAACTTCGCCTCAAACGCCTTCTCGCGATCCTGCATACTGGTCATTCGTCGATCTCCCTGAAAACCATGCCGCAAACAGCTTTTCGCCCATAAACCAAAAGCCTGCCAAAAGTGCAATGCGAAGTTTTCCGCTTTGATGACTTTCCGTGTTACCCTCTTGCTAATTCAGGGGATCGGATCAGACGCCGATTGTGAAATAGTTTCTTTTCAGCTATGGACCCGATTAGAAAATGCCAATGGCGCAGCCCAAGAGCGCCGACAACCATAGAGAACAATATTGATGAACCGTCGCCGCCGTATCTACGAAGGCAAAGCCAAGATCCTTTACGAGGGTCCTGAGCCAGGCACGCTGATCCAGTTTTTCAAAGATGACGCCACCGCCTTCAACAAGAAGAAGCACGATGTCATCGACGGCAAGGGCGTGCTCAACAACCGGATTTCGGAATACATCTTCACGCATCTGAACAGGATCGGCATTCCCACGCACTTCATCCGCCGCCTCAACATGCGCGAACAGCTGATCAAGGAAGTGGAAATCATTCCACTCGAGATCGTCGTGCGCAACGTGGCCGCAGGCTCGCTCTCCAAGCGCCTCGGAATCGAGGAAGGCGTCGTCCTGCCGCGCTCCATCATCGAATTCTACTATAAGGCCGATGCGCTCGACGACCCGATGGTCTCCGAAGAGCACATCACCGCCTTCGGCTGGGCTAGCCCGCAGGAACTCGACGACATCATGGCGCTCGCCATCCGGATCAACGACTTCCTCACCGGCCTGTTCCTGGGTGTCGGCATCCAGCTCGTCGATTTCAAGATCGAATGCGGCCGCCTGTTCGAGGGCGACATGATGCGCATCATCCTGGCGGACGAAATCTCGCCGGACAGCTGCCGTCTCTGGGACGTCGAAACCAAGGAAAAGATGGACAAGGACCGGTTCCGCCGCGACATGGGCGGCCTCGTCGAGGCCTATCAGGAAGTGGCCCGCCGCCTTGGCATCATGAACGAGAACGAGCCGCCCCGCGGCACCGGCCCCGTGCTGGTGAAATAAGCAGGAAAAGACAAAAGTGATCAATGCACGCGTAACAGTGACGCTGAAGAACGGCGTTCTCGACCCGCAGGGCAAGGCAATCGAGGGCGCGCTTGGCGCTCTCGGTTTCGACGGCATCGGCCATGTTCGCCAAGGCAAGGTTTTCGATCTCCAGATCGAGACCGCCGACAAGGCGAAGGCCGAAGCCGACCTCAAGGCCATGTGCGAGAAACTTCTGGCTAACACGGTGATCGAGAACTACACGATCGCTCTCGACTGAGGGTTGAAGGAGCCGTCTCATGGGCGACGTGACGAAGGAGATGCTCTACGCTGAAGTCGTGGAACCTGACCGGCGTCTCGGCGAAACCGTGAGCTCACTTGAAGAATTGGTCTCCCTCATGAGGGTGACCAATCGGGAACTGGCAGAAGGCCGTGCGCGAACGGAAGCGCTGAAACAAGCGCTGTTCGGGAATCGCTTCGAGACCGCGGGCTGATTGCATGGCTGATGTCACTCAGGAGCTCATTCATGAGATGCTGCGACGAGTGCATGTCAGAGCTGACAAGGCTGATACCGGCATACGTGACCTGCGAAGACTTTCGCTGCACGCCCACCAGAATGACACCAACACGCTCTACACAATGCTTCATCAAACTGATGAGCGCTTGGAGAGAATAGAAAACCGCCTCGAACTGCGTGAGCTTGCAGAGGCCCAATCCAGGTTTGAACCGCACCCATGAAATCCGCCGTCGTCCAGCTCCCAGGCCTCAACCGTGACCGCGACATGATCGCGGCGCTAACCAAGATTTCCGGCAAGGCGCCGGTGACGATCTGGCAGACCGAGACGGATATTCCGGATGTCGATCTGATCGTCATCCCCGGCGGCTTCTCCTATGGCGACTATCTGCGTTGCGGCGCAATCGCGGCGCGCATGCCGGTGATGCAGGCGATCAAGGCAAAAGCCGAGACCGGCGTCAAGGTGCTGGGCGTCTGCAACGGCTTCCAGATCCTGGTCGAGGCCGGCCTTTTGCCTGGCGCGCTGATGCGCAATGCCTCGCTGAAATTCGTGTGCAAGGAAATCATGCTGGAAGTCGTCAACGCCAACACCGACTTCAGCCGCGCCTATGAACAGGGACAGATCATCCGCTGCCCCGTCGCCCATCACGATGGCAATTATTTTGCCGACGCGGAAACGCTGAAGACCATAGAGGGCAACGGCCAGGTCGTTTTCCGCTATGCCGCAGGCACCAACCCGAACGGTTCGATCAACGACATTGCCGGTGTTGTCAACGCCAAGGGCAATGTCCTCGGCATGATGCCGCATCCGGAAAACCTGATCGAGGCCGCCCACGGCGGCGCCGATGGGCGCGGCCTGTTCGCTTCCGCTCTTGATGTAATCGCTGCTTAACATTCCGTCTGATAGAAGGCTCCCTCAGAGATAGAATCACAGGGGCCTTCCGATGCGTGGCGCAACTTTCATCCGTTTCATTGCAACTGCCGGCGCAGTCGCCACCCTTGGGCTTATCGCCGGATGCCAGTCGGCGAGCCCGCCCGCACCTGCGCAGAGCACGGCGGCTTTGCCGACCATGGAACGCGTCGCGCTCGGCGCCAACGCCTGCTGGTTCAAGTCTGGGGACGCAGCCTTCAAGCCGTATCGCCTGGCGCCGGAACTCAACTCTTTCTCCGGACGCCCGCGCATCCTGCTCGTCAAGCGCAATTCACCTGAATCGCGCCCGCTCGCCGTCGTCCAGGCAGAGGGACACCCTGCCCGGCTTCAAGCCTTCGGACCGCTGTTCAATGAAGCGGTTGGAGCGAGAATGGCAACAGACGTGAAGCGCTGGGCCGCGGGCGGTACCGGTTGCCGATAAGGCGCTTGCGGGAACGGACCCACCGCGACGACAGCACTCCGCCAAATCTTGCAGCTTTTCTTTTTTAGAGTTTTGCTCGACAATTCCCCGTCGCGGACTTTTGACCGAGCCTCCCGAGATGCGGGCAGTATTTTGTGCGTTTCCAGCCAGGGATGCGCTCAAGCCTGTCACGAAACTGAGTTACGTCGCTCAAAGCGAGTCCACAGCAAATGCCGCCGTCCTCCCACGGCCAGGAATGCACCAAAGGCATATTGATGAGTGTTACGATCTATCACAACAACCGTTGCACCACGTCCCGGGCGGTGCTGGAGACGATCCGCGAATCCGGTATCGAGCCTGTCATCATCGACTACATGAAGACGCCGCCAACCCACGAGCAGATGCTGGCCCTTCTGCTGGCCATGGACATGTCACCGCGCGCGCTGTTGCGCACGAAAGAGCACTCTTACCTGTCGCTTAAACTTGACGATGAGAGCAAGACAGACCGACAGATCCTGGATGCCATGCTGGAACACCCCGAACTGATCGAACGGCCGATCGTCGTCACCGGAAAAGGCGTTGCGGTCTGCCGGCCGAAGACGAAGGTTCTCGAGCTCCTGTAGCCGGCAGAACCGCGATCAATTCCAGAAGGGTTGCGAGGCCTCGCGCCGGGCCTCCGCTGGCGTGACGCCTATGTCCGCAAGCTGTTCATCTGTCAGTTCGGCAAGGGCAAGGCGGCTGAGCCGCTTTTCCTCCCGCGCCGCAACCCAGGAGATCACCCGCCAGAACAGGAGCCTCGCACGTGGCAGGACGCCAACGGGTGCCCGAATTGTATTTTTTTTCGATGAGCAAATTGAATCATCTGCAGTGCAAATTGTACCCATTGCCATCATCCTATCGATTGTCACGGTTACTTTCGAGTGTTTCAATGTCTTAATTGACTCAAAAATGGATGCAATGTAGAAATTGTAACCATGACAACTTGGATGCCAGACCCCGGCCAAGGCCAAGGCCCTCTTTACGCGCGCATTGCCGACCAGATCGAGCAGGCGATTGCCGGCGGCGTGCTGCCGGCTGGCACGAAACTGCCGCCGCAGCGCAATCTTGCCTTTGATATCGGCGTGACAATCGGCACAATCGGCCGTGCCTATCATCTGGTGCGCGAACGCGGCCTTGTTAGCGGCGAGGTTGGCCGCGGCACCTATGTACTCGACAATGCGGACATGCGGCCGGCCGAACAGGCCGATCCGATGACCGCGGCACTTGCCGGCACCCGGCCGATCAAGGCGCCGCCGGGCAAGCTCAGGTTCGACAGCACGGCCGCGCCAGATATCGGCCAGGGCAAGTCGCTCGAAAAGTTGCTGATCGACATCAGCCGCGAACACCATGCCGACATCGCCAGCTATGCTCGCGATTTCCCGGCGCACTGGTTCGAAGCGGGAAGCCGGTGGCTTGCCAAGGGAGCGTTCAAGCCGCAGCCCGATCGAATCGTCCCGACCCTCGGCGCCCACGCCGGTGCAGTCGCCGTCATCGCGGCCGTTACCGCTCCGGGCGACAAGATCGCTTTCGAAAACATCACCTATTCACAGATCAGCCGCAGCGCCGGCCTGATCGGTCGACGCACGATTCTCCTGCGCACCGACGAATACGGCCTTGATCCGGAAGACTTCGAGCGCGTCTGTGCCCAGCAGCATCCGAAACTCGCCTTCCTGATGCCGACCGCACAAAATCCGACAGTCGTGACATTGTCGTTGGAGCGCCGGCAGGCGATCGCCGACATTGCCCGCCGCTACGGCGTCTGGCTGCTGGAGGATGATCTCTATGGCGCAATGACCGGCGACATGACGCCGCTTCTCGCCGAACTAGCGCCGGAGCGGACATTTCTGGTTGGCGGCCTGTCGAAATCGGTTGCGGCCGGGGTGCGCGGCGGTTGGGTCGCCTGCCCTCCCCATTTCAGCCAACGCATCCGTATTGCCCACAAGATGGTGAGCGGCGGCATGCCGTTTCTGCTCGCCGAACTCTGCGCACGCCTCGTGCTGAGCGGCGAAGCCGCGATCCTGCGCTCCAGATGTATCGATGAGATCCGCGCGCGCGAGCAGATGGCGCGCGCGATATTTTCAGGGATCGAGTTCAACTCTCATCCGCATGTGCCTTTCCTCTGGCTGAAGCTGTCCGAGCCGTGGTTCTCCGGCACCTTCAAGCACGCAGCCTTCGAGGAGGGCGTGCTGGTCGATGACGAGGACGAGTTCAAGGCAGGGCGGACGGAGAGCGTCTTTCATCGCGTGCGGATCGGCTTCTCCTCGCCCGCCGACCGCAACGAGGTGCGGCGCGGATTCCTGACGCTTCGCCGGCTGCTCGACAGCGGCCGCACCGGCTATGACAGCTTCGCCTGATCGAACCACCGGTCGCGCCAGCAAAAAGCCCGCGATCTCCTGTGCTTTTCCGGCATTTTCCTGTCGCATCCCGGGATAGCATCGGCTAAAGAAACGCCGACGCGATCTCTTTGTTTTGACGCATCCCTTCAGGCAGACGGCATCCTGGCCGTCCGGGATGCTCCAACGGACCGAATGGACCACGATGACCATTTCCAATACCCGCCCCATCACCGCCGACCTCATTGCCTCGCACGGCCTGAAGCCGGATGAGTACCAGCGCATCCTGGAGCTGATCGGCCGCGAGCCGACCTTCACGGAACTCGGCATCTTTTCGGCGATGTGGAACGAACATTGCTCCTACAAGTCATCGAAGAAATGGCTGCGCACGCTGCCGACCACCGGTCCGCGCGTCATCCAGGGACCGGGCGAAAATGCCGGCGTGGTTGATATCGATGATGGCGACTGCGTCGTCTTCAAGATGGAGAGCCACAACCACCCCTCCTACATCGAGCCATATCAGGGTGCTGCGACCGGCGTCGGCGGCATCCTGCGCGACGTCTTCACCATGGGCGCGCGGCCGATCGCAGCAATGAACGCCCTGCGTTTCGGCGCGCCTGACCATCCGAAGACCCGCCATCTTGTTTCCGGCGTCGTCGCCGGTGTCGGCGGTTACGGCAATTCCTTCGGCGTGCCGACCGTCGGCGGCGAGGTCGAGTTCGATGCGCGCTACAACGGCAACATCCTCGTCAACGCCTTTGCCGCCGGCCTTGCCAAGTCCGATGCGATCTTCCTGTCGGAAGCCAAGGGTGTCGGCCTGCCGGTCGTCTATCTCGGTGCGAAGACCGGTCGCGACGGCGTCGGCGGTGCGACTATGGCTTCGGCAGAATTCGACGAGTCGATCGAAGAGAAGCGCCCGACCGTTCAGGTCGGCGACCCCTTCACCGAAAAATGCCTGCTCGAAGCCTGCCTCGAACTGATGAAGACCGGTGCGGTTATCGCCATTCAGGACATGGGCGCCGCCGGCCTCACCTGCTCCGCCGTCGAAATGGGCGCCAAGGGCGACCTCGGCATCGAATTGCAGCTCGATCAGGTTCCCGTACGCGAAGAGCGTATGACCGCCTATGAAATGATGCTGTCGGAAAGCCAGGAGCGTATGCTGATGGTGCTGGAACCGGCCAAGGAAGAGGTCGCCAAGGCGATCTTCGTCAAGTGGGGCCTGGATTTCGCCATCGTCGGTAAGACCACCGACGATCTGCGTTTCCGTGTCATCCACCAGGGCGAGGAAGTGGCAAACCTGCCGATCAAGGAACTGGGCGACCAGGCGCCGGAATATGACCGCCCGTGGACACCGGCGAAAACCGCTGCGCCGCTTGCTGCCGATGATATTCCCCAGGCGGATGTCGCCGATGCTGTGCTGTCGCTTGTCGGGTCTGCCAACAACTCCTCGCGCCGCTGGGTCTACGAGCAGTACGACACGCTGATCCAGGGCAATTCGCTGCAGCTGCCGGGCGGCGACGCTGGCGTCGTGCGCGTCGAAGGTCACCCGACCAAAGCGCTGGCCTTCTCCTCCGACGTGACACCGCGTTATGTCGAAGCCGATCCGTTCGAAGGCGGCAAGCAGGCTGTGGCCGAATGCTGGCGCAACATCACCGCGACCGGTGCGCTGCCGCTTGCCGCCACGGACAACCTCAATTTCGGCAATCCGGAACGACCGGAAATCATGAGCCAGCTCGTCCATGCCATCAAAGGCATCGGCGAAGCCTGCCGCGCGCTCGAGTTCCCGATCGTGTCCGGCAATGTCTCGCTCTACAACGAGACGAACGGCCAAGGGATCCTGCCGACCCCAACCATCGGCGGTGTCGGCCTGCTCAGCGACTGGTCGCAGATGGCGCGCATCCGCTTTGCGGCTGAAGGTGAGGACATCTTTCTCGTCGGCGCGCCGGAGGGGCTTGGTGCTCATCTCGGCCAGTCCGTCTATCTGCGCGACATCCATGGCCGCACTGACGGCCCTGCCCCGCATGTTGATCTCGCCCATGAGCGCAAGACTGGCGATTTTGTCCGCAGCCTCATTGTCGACGGCCTGACGACCGCCGTGCATGATTGCTCCTCGGGCGGACTGGCGTTGGCAATCGCCGAAATGGCGATGGCGTCGGGCATCGGCGCAAAGGTTTCGGCGGTAGCGGGCCGCGATCCGATCCCTGTCTTCTTTGGAGAAGACCAGGGACGCTATGTCGTGACCGTAAAGCCGGAGCATGCAGACCTTGTCGCCGAGCGGGCAAAGGCTGCGGGCGTGTCAGCGCCCGTGATCGGATTGACCGACGGTACCGAAGTCGTGCTTGGCTCGGCCAAGCCGCTTGCAATCGTGCAATTGCGCTCGGCACATGAATCATGGTTCCCGGATTTCATGGAAGGCAGCCTGCCGGAATCAAACTGAAGGCCGGTGGGTCTTGGCTTTGATTCCGCCCGGATTTTCCGAATGGCTGGCCATCAATTTAGCGGCTTGCCCCGGAACGGTCGCCTCGCGTTAAGGAAAGACGCTGAAACAAACGACAGCAGCCCTTCCCAACTTTAACCTGAACCCTATCTGACGATCCAAAAGAACACACGGATAGGTTTCAGGGGGACGCATGAGCGGAGGTGAAGTGCACTGGTACACGTGGTTGAACAAATTGCGCCGCTCTTGGCGGTATCGCCTGGCTTATCGGCTGGCGCGGCCGCAGGCGCCGAAACAACCCATCCCTTTCCGTGGCCCGGCGCTGATCGTTGGTTCTGCGCCGGCTTCCAACTTGCCAGACGGATTTGACAGCCGATTTTCCGTTATTTGCGTCAACGGTTCCCAGATTGTGACGGCGGACTGGGGTATAGATGCGCCAGACGTCACCTTCCTGCAATTCAACCAGGTAGAAGGCAACGGCGAACGCGCGACCGCTGTGCGCCGCGCTCTGTCGGGCAAACGCTGCCGCATTCTCTATGTGCTTCGATGGCCGAAGAGCGAAGCACGATTGCGCGAAGGTCTCGCAGCGTTTGACTATGGCTTCGATGAATTGCGGCTCATCAACCAGTATGATCGAACCCGGCTGGCCGAATCGGTGCTCGGACGCGTCATTGCTGAAGGTGACAATGAATCGAAATTTTCCAATGGCATAACGTCGCTCCTCTACGCCATTCACAATGGCGCAACCGCGGTCATCATTACAGGGATCGATCCTTCGTCGACCGGCCATATCTACAACGCCCTCAACATGCAGAGGCTGCACTCCGATACCGACGTAAAAATATTGATCGAACTGTTGGAACGCGGTTTTCGCCTCTATACAAGTGATCCTCATGTGGCAGAATCGACTGGATTGCCGCTTTGGAGCAAGAAAGAATTGAGGGAGTAGCGTATGCCGATGACACCGGGCGATATTGAAGACATGATCAAATCCGGTATCCCGGGCGCCAAGGTGACGATCCGGGATCTGGCCGGAGACGGCGACCATTATGCGGCTGAAGTCGTGGCAGAAGCCTTCCGCGGCAAGAGCCGGGTTCAGCAGCACCAGATGGTCTACAATGCTCTGAAGGGAAATATGGGCGGCGTGCTGCACGCGCTTGCCCTTCAGACATCCGCGCCGGAGTAGGCTTGATGGCCGGCCTGATGAATGAACTGGTCAGTGGCGTCGTTGCGAGTGTTCTGAAGGAAATCCTAAAGAAGACCGGTGGCAGGACCGCGACGAAGCGCCAGAAACGTCAGGCGCGGTCTGCCACCACCGGCCGCTTTAAGAAAGCGACCGCGACAAGGGGCGCGAAGCCAGCGAAGAAGCAGGTGAGCCGCCGCAGGACGGCAGCCTCGCGGAGCAAGACGCGATGATTGCGCCGGCGGCGTGTTGCCGCCCTGCAAGCCATCAATTTTTGTTGGGATCGGGTGATGAAAATCACCGGCCTGCATGCTATCTAAAACGGATCGACACCCCCGGCCCTTGAAGCTGGAGCAGGAAGGACACGACATATGAGCGGAATCAACGAATTTATCGACAACGAAGTAAAGAGCAACGACGTCGTTCTTTTCATGAAGGGCACGCCGCAATTCCCCCAATGTGGGTTCTCTGGCCAAGTGGTCCAGATGCTCGACTATATCGGTGTCGACTATAAGGGCATCAACGTGCTCGCCGATGCTGATCTTCGCCAGGGCATCAAGGACTATTCCAACTGGCCGACCATTCCGCAGCTCTACATCAAGGGCGAATTCATCGGCGGCTGCGACATCGTGCGCGAAATGTTCCAGGCTGGCGAACTCCAGTCGCATTTCGAAGAACATGGCGTCGCCGTCAAGGGCGCAGCCTGAAATCTGATTTCGGTTACAGTGGCACCTGAAAAAGGCGGGTCACCGCCTTTTTTGATTCCGGCGAATTGTGAAGGCTACCTAATATTGCGCGACCTTTAACAGTCGCGGCCAATATGAAGCGGCTGTCACAAGATGGTCGCGAAACAGGGCGTAAGCACGCGCAGGCAAACGTTCGGCACCGAAATCCGAATAATTGCCTACGCCTCCTCGGCCAGCCCGGATCATCCGGTTCTTTTCTTGAAAGCGCTCGGAGCCTCGCTTTCGACCAGATATGGGACTACCGGCTCCTGCATTTTCATCCGCGCCTGTTCTTGACTGGAAACGTATTCGTTTCAGTTCAGGTGCCCGGCACCTCCGCCAGGAATATTCCTATGACCATTACCACCGAAGCACCGGGCCCTCAGGCTTTGTCGAAACCCCAATTCGTCACGCTGATGGCCATGCTGATGGCGATCAATGCGATTTCGATCGATATCATGTTGCCGGGCCTGCAGCAGATCGGCGCCAGCCTCGGCGTGGCCGATGAGAACACGCGCCAATATGTCATTACCGCCTATCTGCTCGGCATGGGCTGCGCCCAGTTGTTCTTTGGTCCGCTTTCCGACCGGTTCGGGCGCAAGCTGCCGCTTCTCGGCGGCCTCGGCGTCTATGCGCTCTGTGCGCTTGCGATCGTCTTCGTGCCGTCCTTCGCCGGGCTGCTGGCGCTGCGGTTCATGCAGGGCATCGGTGCCGCCGCGACGCGGGTCATCACCATTTCGATCGTTCGCGATATCTATGGCGGGCGGATGATGGCGGAGGTCATGTCGCTGGTCATGATGGTCTTCATGATCGTGCCGGTCATTGCGCCAAGCATCGGCCAGTTGATCATGATCTTTGCCGAATGGCACATGATCTTCGTGGTCATCTGCCTGTTTGCGCTGCTGGTGGCGACGCTGGTTGCGCTGCGACTGCCGGAGACGCTCTCGGTCGAACGTCGCCGCCCCTTCACGATCGCATCCATCGCCGATGCATTCCGCATCGTGCTGACCAACCGTGTTTCGCTCTGCTATTCGCTGGCCGCATCCTTCATCTTCGGCGGGCTGTTCGGCTTCATCAATTCCGCGCAGCAGGTTCTGGTCGGCATATACGGGCTTGGGCACTGGTTCCCGCTGGTCTTTGCAGGTTTTGCCGGTACGATGGCGGTCGCCTCCTTCACCAATTCGCGTCTTGTCAAACGCTACGGCATGCGCCGTCTCTCGCACGGCGCGCTGATCGGATTCGTCCTGGTGAGCCTTGCCTGGGCAGCGGCATCGATCTTCGGTGCGCTTCCTTTCTGGCTTTTCGTCCTTCTCTATGGCATGGCCATGTTCCAGTTCGGCCTGATCGGTGCGAATTTTAACGCCATGGCCATGGAACCGCTCGGCCACGTCGCCGGAACTGCATCCTCCGTGCTCGGCTTCGCCCAGACGATCGGCGGCGCAGTCATCGGGGCATTGATCGGGCAGGCATTCGACGGCACCGTCACGCCGCTTGCCATCGGGTTCCTGTCGGTCTCCGTCATCGGCCTGTGCTTCGTGCTCGTCGCCGAAAAAGGCTGGCTTTTCAGCCCGCATAATCCGTCAGTTTAACGACTGCTGTCTCCTCCCAAGACATCATAGGTCCTTTCATGTCCGCCACCACGACCGCTGAACACATCGAAAATATCGGCTCCTCCCGAATAGGCCTCGGCTTCTTCGAATTCGTCATCACCATAGCGCTCATGACCGCGAGCGTGGCGATCGCCATCGACATCATGCTGCCGGCCCTGCCCGCCATCGGCCAGTCGCTCAACGTCGCCAACACCAACGACGCGCAGCTGGTCATCGGTATCTTCTTCCTCGGATTCGGCTGCTCGCAGATCATCTTCGGCAGCCTGTCGGACACCTTTGGACGCCGCGCGATCCTGCTGGGTGGTCTTGTCTTCTTTACCGTGACGATGTTCGGTGCGGCCGCGACAGAGAGCTTCGAAATGCTCCTTCTGCTCCGGTTCGTCCAGGGCATCGGTGCCGCAGCAGTTCGCATCACCACCATGGCGGTGGTGCGCGACTGTTTCGGTGGCCGTGAAATGGCGCGTGTCATGTCCTATGTGATGATCGTCTTCATGATCGTGCCGATCGTTGCCCCTTCGCTTGGCCAGGCCGTGATCTATTATGCGAACTGGCATTGGATCTTCATCCTACTCGGCTGCGTCGGCACCATCCTTTTCGTCTGGGCCGGCCTGCGCCTCAAGGAATCGCTGCCGCACGAAGAACGGCTGCCTCTGTCGGTGGCCTCCGTCGCCTCCGGCTTCCGCACCGTTCTCACCAACCGCATCACCTGCGGCTACATGATCGGCATGACCCTGTTCACCGCCGTCATCTGCGCCTACATCGTCACCGTTCAGCAGATCTTCGGCGAGGTCTACGGCCTCGGCGACTGGCTGCCGATCGCCTTTGCCGGAACCGCCGGCGGCATCGCCGTCGCCAACTTCGCCAATGGCTATTTCGTCCGCAGCTTCGGCATGCGGCGCATCTCGCATGCAGCGATGATCCTGTTCACGCTGCTCTCCGGTGCAGGGCTCCTCGTGTCGCTCGGAGGAACGCCGTCCTTCCTGGTTGCCTATCTGCTGTTCTCGGTCCTGTTAATGATGTTTGCCGTGATCGGCACCAATTTCACGGCGATCAGCCTCGAACCGATGGGCCATCTGGCAGGTACGGCCACGGCCATCACCGGTTTCGTTTCCACCACCGGCGGCGCGCTGATCGGCGGCGCTGTCGGGCAGATGTTCAACGGTACAGTCCAGCCGCTGTTTGCCGGCTTTACCGCCTTCGGTGCGGTGACAATCCTGGCTGTGCTCTGGGCAGAAAAAGGCAAGCTCTTTACTCACCCGGGCGATGATCATGCCCTGCTTGAGGGTGGCGGCGGACATGTGTGATCTCACAACCATGAAAAAGGCCCGCTCGAACGATGTCGAGCGGGCCTTTTTCATGGTGTATTCTTCATCGTCTCAGACGGTAAACACCTCCCGGCGAAGCACGTCCCAGCAATCCTTGTCGGACGCGAGCAGAAGGCCGCCATTCACATGTTCCGGGCGATAGGGCGAACCATCGAAGCGCGCGGCATAGGCGCCCGCCTCTTCCGCGATCAGCGTTCCGGCAAGGTGATCCCATGGCATCAGCTTCTGATACATCAGGAAGTGGAAATGCCCCGCCGCGAAGGCGCGGTATTCATGCGCCGCACAGCGATAGCTCGTGGCAATGCGCACCTTCGCCATGTTGCCCATGACGATGCGCCGGTTTTCCGGCGAATAGAAACCGGTCGACGCGCAGCCGACAAGGCTTTCCAGCGGCAGCGACGGCGCGACGCTCAATCGTTCCTGCGAACCATCCGCCTTGCACAGCCAGGCGCCTGCGCCTTTTTCCGCGATCACCCAGTCATTGCCCATCGGGTCGTAGATCACGCCGGCAACGGTTTCGCCCTTGGCGACGACAGAGGCCATGACGCCGAACAGCGGCATGCCGGCGGCATAGTTGAACGTGCCGTCGATCGGATCGACGATGAAAGCGAGATCGGCCCCCGCAAGGCGGTCCAGCAGCGCCGGATCGGCGGCGACGGACTCTTCGCCGATAAACAGCGCATCCTGCGCGACTTCCGCCATGCGCGCCTTGATCAGGCGTTCCGCCGCTTCGTCGGCTTCCGTCACAAGATCGATGGCCTCCGATTTCATCCGCACGTCACCCGTGCCGAGATTGCGGAACTTCGGCAGGATCTCCTTGACCGCAGCCTCCTGCAGGATATTGGCGATGGCTGCGATATCGATGGCAGATGTCATGCTTTGGGCTCCGCGAACAGGGATTGGAAATCGAACAGTTTCGGATCGAGCAGGTGCGACGGATTGACGTGGCCGAGCGCCCTCAGCATCGTGTCCTTGCGACCGGGCATGCGGCGCTCGATATCCGACAGCATCGCCTTCATGGCATTGCGCTCCAGCCCGTCCTGCGAGCCGCAGAGGTCGCAGGGAATGATCGGAAATTCCATCGCCGCCGCGAATTTGGCGAGATCGTCCTCGGCCGCATAGGCAAGCGGCCGGAGCACCATCAGATCGCCGTCGTCGTTCAGGAGTTTGGCCGGCATCGAGGCAAGCCTTCCCCCATGGAAGAAGTTCATGAAGAAGGTCTCGAGGATATCCTCGCGGTGATGGCCGAGCACCAGCGCGTCGCAGCCTTCCTCGCGGGCGATCCGGTAGAGATTGCCGCGGCGCAGGCGCGAACAGAGCGCGCAATAGGTGCCGCCCGCCGGCACTTTTTCCTTCACGATCGAATAGGTGTCGCGATATTCGATCCGGTGCTGGACGCCGATCGAGGTCAGGTAATCCGGCAGCACATGCTTGGGGAAATTCGGCTGGCCCTGGTCAAGGTTGCAGGCGACCAGTTCGACCGGCAGGAGGCCGCGCCATTGCAGGTCCATCAAGAGCGCCAGCAGACTGTAGCTGTCCTTGCCGCCGGACACGCCGATCAGCCAGCGCTTCTGGCCCTTCAGCATGCCGAAATCCTCAATCGCCTGGCGCACCTGCCGCAGCAACCGCTTGCGCAGTTTATTGAACGAAACCGAGGACGGCATCTTGGCGAAGATCGGATGCAGCGCGTCATCAAGGGCCTGATCCGATCCGGACGAAGGCTCTTCGAGATCGGCGACCGGCGATGGGGTGGAAATATCCATGACAAAGTCCCGGATTGGAAAACGCGATAAGGAGCATGCGTTGTGAACTGCACTTGCCCGTGTATGCCGGCAAGATCAAGGAAAATGCACGCGGATCGATGTGAAACTTCGGGAAAGGACCGCTCAGGCGCCGAATACAGACCATCCGGTGCGACTGGCCAGCATTTCGAGCGCCAGGGAACCAAGCAGCGAGTTGCCGTTGTGGTTGAGGCCGGGCGACCAGACTGCGACGGAAGCTTTGCCGGGCGCCGCCACCAGAATACCGCCGCCGACACCGCTCTTGCCGGGCAGACCGACACGATAGGCGAAATCGCCCGAGCCGTCATAATGGCCGCAGGTCAGCATCAGCGCATTGATGCGCCGCGCCCTCTGGCGCGAAACGACGGAATGTTTCGTCAGCGGATTGCTGCCGGAGGCGGCAAGGAACAGGCCAGCCTTTGCCAGCTGGACGCAGCTCATCGCCAGGGCGCATTGATGGAAATAGACGCCGAGCACGTGCTCGACCGGATGATCGAGCTTGCCGAAGGCACGCATGAAATTGGCGAGCGCGACGTTGCGATAGCCGGTCGCTGCCTCCGATCGCGCCACCTCATGATCGATGAGGATATCCTCCTCGTCGGCAAGGTAGCGGACAAAGCGGACGATCTCGCCGATCGCCTCCTTGGGCGTGTGGCCCGCCAGAACCAGATCGGTAATCGCGATCGCGCCGGCATTGATGAAGGGATTGCGGGGAATGCCGTGCTCGTGCTCGAGCTGGACGATCGAATTGAAGGCGGAGCCGGACGGCTCTCGGCCGACCCGCGCCCAGATGCTTTCGCCGTGTTTGCCGAGCGCCAGCGTCAGCGTGAAGACCTTGGAGATACTCTGGATCGAGAAGGGAACCTCGGCATCGCCGGCCTTGTAGACATCGCCATCGACGGTCACGACGGCCATGCCGAAACGCTTGGGATCGACGCGGGCGAGCTGAGGAATGTAATCGGCAACCTTCCCCTCACCGAGCCTTGGTGTCAGCTCGTGGTGGATATCATCAACAATCGACTGCAGGTCCAACGGTTCCGTGCCGGGCATCAGTCATTCTCCGCGTCAGTGCAGCGCAACAAAAAAGCCACCCATCTCTGAGTGGCTTTTCCGAATTTCACAAGGCCGAGGCCAGAAGAAATTATCGCGAATAGAATTCGACGACGAGGTTCGGTTCCATGACGACCGGGTACGGAACGTCAGTCAGGCCCGGAACGCGAGCATAGGTCGCAACCATCTTGTTGTGGTCGACTTCGATGTAGTCCGGAACGTCGCGCTCAGCGAGCTGAACGGCTTCGAGAACCGAAACGAGCTGCTTGGACTTTTCGCGGACTTCGATGACGTCGCCGGCCTTGCAGCGGTAGGAACCGATGTTGACGCGAACGCCGTTGACCTTGACGTGGCCGTGGTTGACGAACTGACGGGCAGCAAAGACCGTCGGAACGAACTTGGCGCGGTAGACGATCGCGTCGAGGCGCGATTCGAGCAGACCGATCAGGTTTTCCGAGGTGTCGCCCTTGCGGCGGTTGGCTTCGTCGTAGATCGCGCGGAACTGCTTCTCGCGGATGTCGCCGTAGTAGCCCTTGAGCTTCTGCTTGGCGCGCAGCTGCACGCCGAAGTCGGAAAGCTTGGACTTGCGGCGCTGGCCGTGCTGGCCCGGGCCGTATTCGCGACGGTTGACCGGCGACTTCGGGCGGCCCCAGATATTTTCGCCCATACGGCGATCGATTTTGTACTTGGACGATTCGCGCTTGCTCATCGCATTTCCTTTCAAACGGTTACACCGGTCTGTTGACAAACCGGATCAAGGAAACACGCCCTCCTCTGAACCTCGTTTTAGAAGCTCTGACAGGTTTCTCACGATCACGCTGACGGAGAAGCCACGGGACATGTCGGTTCACGCATTTGCCGTTCCGCCCTTGTCGGACAGGACAGGCATATGCGCCATTAAAAAGTAACACCGGGCATTTCGGCCCGGCGTTGGGGCGGCTTTAGTGGCTTCAGCCCCAATTGTCAAACGAATTTGCGCGTTTTGGCCTGGGTCAGGCTCTATCGCCGTCTTTCCGCGCCTCCAGCGAGATCAGGAGCTTGCGCAGCAAAGACGCAAGATCGACCCGATCCTTTGGACTTAGACCGGCAAGATAAAAGGATTCGCTGGCCATGTCGGCGCGAAACGCAGTCTCGGCCAAGCGCGCGCCCTCCTTGGTCAAACCGACGACGACGCTGCGTCCATCCTCTGCCGACCGCTCCCGCACGACAAGGCCCGCCTTCTGCAACCGGTCGAGCCGGTGCGTCAGGCCGCCCGATGAGATCATCAGCGAGGTATAGAGCTCGGTCGGCGTCAGCCTGCAAGGCGCTCCTGACCGCCGCAATGTCGCAATGACGTCGAACTCGCCGCGATCGAGCCCGAAGGAGGCGAAAGTCTCCTCGATCGACGGCCGCACGAGGTTCGTAAGCCGGTAGGCACGTCCCAGGATCGTCATCGGCTCGGTGTCGAGGTCCGGCAGCTCGTTCGCCCATTGCTGCTGCAACCGGTCCACATGGTCCGAGTTTTCACGTTCATTCGCCACGGCTGGTCTCCGCTTTCACGCATATATCTTGATAGGAAGATAGTTTCCCGATATATCTTCTCGCTAAGATATATTCGCTCGACAGTCGGTTCAATCCCATGGAGGCCAGCATGTTTCATGTCATCCCGCGCGCCAAACAGGATCAGCGCCCGAACCGGACGATTCTGTTTGAAGGCGGACAATATGGCGCGCCGATCTCGCTGTTTCTGGTTGACAATGCGCCCGGCGAAGGCCCTGCGCTTCACACGCATCCCTATACGGAGACGTGGATCGTCCGCTCCGGACAGGCGCAGTTCACCGTCGACCGGGAAACGATCGATGCCAATCCCGGCGATATCATCGTCGTCAATCCAGAAACGCCGCACCGTTTCGTCAATACGGGCGCTGGCCGACTGGAGCTGACCTGCATCCACGCGTCGGAACGCGTCGTCCAAACGTGGGTGTAACCGCGCAGGCGACGGAGCATCACTCCGCTGCGCTACGGCTTCCTGCGTCATCGTAAACGGCATCCGCCGCCCCTGGCGCCGTCTCCACCTGCAGATCGGGAAACGCAACAATCCTCTTGCCGGAGAGATCGCTGTGGACAACGATCAGCCCTTGCTCCTCGAAATAGCCAAGGAGACGCCGCGCGCGGCGGGCGGAATGGGTGCCATAGGCCCGCGCGATCATCGCATCCGACGGACATGGCAGACCGCGCACAGCCGACTGCGCAACCAGCAGGAAAACGCCCTGCAAGTCCTCGGTCACCTGCCGCGACAGTTCCAGCGCTGAAGCCCAGATTTCGCTTGCTGCCGTTTGCGGATCCACGCCCGAGCGCGCGACCGCCATTTTGCGGCGGAAGGCGCTCAGCGAAAGCGGGGCACCGGGCACGCGGCGGATACGGCAGCGGACAAGAAAATCCTGGAACAGTTCGGCATCGGCACGGAAAGCGGCCTCCGGGTTTTCGAGGATTTCGGCAAGCAGGCTGTCGAGCAGCGCTTCGCGTTCCATAGCCGGCATTTCAGGCACCGGCGCCTTCGGTTCTGCAAGTGTTGCCGGTTCAGGCCGCGGACGCGACAGTTCGGCCAGAATATCGGTGGCCGGTCGCGGCTGGGCGCTCGGGCGGCGAAGGATCGGGCGGATCAGTTCCTCCGGGTCCGGTGTGAAGATCAGATCTTCGACGTCGGCGACCGCTTCCGGCAGCGGCGTCAGTTTCGGACTGGTGGACCGGGCCGAGGTCTCGACATTGCCGATTGTGACCGGCAGCGGACGGCGCGACAGGGCGGGACCAAGCGCCACGAAAGAGCCGCGCTTCAAATCGCGAAACATTTCGGCCGTACGCCGGTCCATGCCAAGAAGGTCAGCGGCGCGGGCCATGTCGATATCGAGAAAGGTGCGGCCCATCAGGAAATTGGAGGCTTCGGCCGCGACGTTCTTGGCGAGCTTTGCCAATCGCTGGGTCGCGATAACGCCGGCAAGCCCGCGCTTGCGGCTTGCCACGGCACATCAGGTTGGTCATGGCGCCGAGCGAGATTTTGCGCGCCTCTTCCGAGACGTCGCCCGCAACGGACGGGGCAAACATCTGCGCCTCATCGACGACGACCAGAACCGGATACCAATAATCGCGGTCGGCATCGAACATTGCGTTAAGGAAGATGCCGGCATTGCGCATCTGCTGCTCGATATCGAGCCCTTCGAGCGAGAGGACGCAGGAAACGCGATGCTGGCGGATACGGGTGGCGATGCCGATCAGTTCAGATTCCGTCCGCTCGCCCTCGATCACCACATGGCCGAACTTGTCGGCCAGCGTCACGAAATCGCCTTCGGGATCGATGATGCATTGCTGCACCCAAGGGGCGGACTGTTCCAGAAGCCGGCGCAGGAGATGCGATTTCCCGGAGCCTGAATTGCCCTGCACCAGAAGGCGCGTCGCCAGAAGCTCCTCGATATCGAGCGGAACGGATGCGCCATCGGACGCCGTCCCCATATCGATGCCGACTTTCATATCCACCTCGTCAAAACTGCCATGCCGGATGCGCCGCCACGAACCCGCAAGCGTCGAGCTTTAGCATCGTTTCGGCAGCTTTGCGCCCCGACCACGCCGAAACCCACAGGTAAGAAACATTTTGTTTACCGTATGGTAAGCCCGAACCCTTGCATCAACCTGCGGGTGGTGAAATCCGGTTTGCCCGATGTGAAGATCGCAGGGTCAACCCCGTTCAGAGGTTCAAAACCATCCGGCAGCGGCACCAGCCGCCGCGCCTGCCGCGCGATCGCCTCTGCCGGATCGAGCCAATCCACCGGCCAGGGCGCGAGGCGGCGGAAGACATTGGCCATGAAGGGGTAGTGGGTGCAGGCGAGCACGACGATATCGGTCTTGCGGCCGTCCTGCTCGACGAAACACTGTTCGATCTCGGCGACAACCGCCACATCGTCGATGGGTTCGCCGCGGATATAGGCTTCCGCCATCCGCGCCAGATTTTCCGAGCCGACCAGCCGGACATGGCATTGCGAGGCGAAGGACTGGATGAGATCACGCGTATAGGCCCGCTTTACCGTCCCAGGCGTTGCCAGCACGGAAACGAGTCCCGTGCGGGTGCGCTCCGCCGCCGGCTTGATTGCGGGCACCGTGCCGACGAAACGCATTTCCGGAAAGGCGGCGCGCAGTTCCGCCCCCACGAGGGTGAACGCGGTATTGCAGGCGATGATGCAGATTTCCGGGTCGTGCTCGGCCAGCAATTGCCCGAACAGTTTGATGACATGCTCCTTCAGCGCCGGCTCTTCCCAGCCACCGTAAGGAAAAGCCGCGTCGTCGGCGACATAGATGAAATGCCGCTCCGGCATCAGGACACGCGCCTCGCGCAGCACCGTGAGGCCGCCGATGCCGCTGTCGAAGACGAGGATGGGCTTCAGTTCAGAGGTCGTCGCCGGCATCGTCGGCCTTTTTCGCGCGCGAATTTTCCGGTGCTCCGGCACCGCGCGGCGCCTCGCGGGTGAAGCGATCTAGCGAAGAAATGACGCCTCGCACAAGACGAATTTCGGATTCGGTAAAGGCCGGGCGGGTCAGGACCGCGCGCAGATTTTCGACCAATTTCGGCTTTTTGGCGACCGGACGAAAATATCCGCGCGCATCGAGCGCTTCCTCGACGTGATCGAACAGGCCCTGCAGATGTTCCTTCGTCGCCGGCTTTTGCGAGAGCGCCTGAAACGATGTTTCCTCAGGCGATACCATGCTCGTCTTCAGCCACTCGTAGGACATGAGCAGAACCGCTTGTGCCAGATTGAGCGAGGCGAAGGCGGGATTGACGGGAAAGGTGACGATCTCGTCGGCGAGCGCGATTTCTTCGTTGGTGAGACCCGTGCGCTCCCGGCCGAACAGGATGCCCGTCGCCTGCCCTGCCGAGAACTTTTGGCGGAGCGTTTCCGCCGCGACAAGCGGAGACCGGACCGGCTTGTAGCCATAGCGGTCCCGCGCCGTCGTTGCATAGACGAAATTGAGATCGGCAATCGCCTCCTCCGTCGAAGCATAGAGCTTGGCGTTTTCGATGACGTGATCCGCCCGGCTCGCCGCCGATTTCGCCTTCTCGCTCGGCCAGCCATCGCGCGGATTGACGAGGCGCAGTTCGGAGAGCCCGAAATTGGCCATGGCGCGCGCCACCATGCCGATGTTCTCGCCAAGCTGCGGATGCACCAGAATGATCGCGGGACCTTCCGTCAGTAGTTCGCGCTCGCTGTTCGTTCCTGCCATGCTCTTGCCTTTAAGTCAGTTGCGGCGCTTCCCTTGCACAATTGAAAGGATTTTGAAAGGCGCACCGGTCCAAACGGGCCAATTACGGGTCGTTGGCGCCCTGGCTTGCGATGCCTTCAAGCTCCGCCTTGAGCGATCCTGCATCGCTGGCCCTGACGATATCGTCGATGACGGCATGGCCACTTTCCTCGATCACCATGAAATGCAGTTCGCTCGGCTTCCAGTCGGCCGCGCGATCGCCCAGGCAATGGGTGTTGTCGAAGGTTACCGTCACGTCGCTTTTGCCGCCTGTTTCAGGACCTGCAATCACGGTAAGGTCCTTGATGGCGCAACTGTCCTGGCCGCTGACGATGACATCGTAGTCGAAGGGAGAATCGCCCTCGTCATAGGCCGGGAATTTCGCAGCCGCGCGATAGGCCTTGGCAAAATCCTGGCTGTAGATGCGCCCGAGACGGGCTTCGGAAAAATAGTCCTCGCCCGGCTGAGCCTCTTCCGCCCAGCCCTTGACCGCTTCCTGCATGATCTCGTTGACAGGCGCTGCCGGATCCGCCGCCTCCGCCGTCGAGACGGTGCAGCAGGCAAGAAGCAAAAGCACGAAGCGCTTCATAATTATCTCCCGATTCGCATCTATAACCGACGCCAGCGCCGGATCGTCACGGTCATAGCCATTTTCACGGCGGCATGCGAGGCCGGTCTTATGCGCGTCGCGCCCGTCCCTCGCGTCTGTTGATGTAGTAACCGGCTAATACCCGGCTGCAAGGCGCACATGGCATTGTTTTCCCGCACGCGACACGATGGAGGATAAGATGAGCGGCAAGAAAATTCTGATGATCTGCGGCGACTTCACCGAAGACTACGAGACCATGGTGCCGTTCCAGGCGCTGCTCGCCGTTGGCCACACCGTCCACGCCGTCTGCCCCGGCAAAGCGGCCGGCGAACAGATCGCGACGGCTATCCACGATTTCGAGGGAAATCAGACCTATTCGGAAAAGCGCGGCCATAATTTTACGCTGAATGCCACTTTCGCCGAAACCAAAGCCGATGCCTACGATGCCCTCGTCATCCCCGGCGGCCGGGCGCCGGAATATCTTCGGCTCGACGCCGCCGTCATCGCCATGGTCCGGCATTTCTTCGATGCGGGAAAACCGGTCGCAGCCATCTGCCATGGCGCGCAGCTACTCTCTGCTGCGGGTGTGCTGAAAGGGCGAACCTGCTCGGCCTATCCGGCATGCCGTTTCGATGTCGAGCTGGCGGGCGGCCACTACGCGGAGATCCCGGTCGATCAGGCTGTCACCGACGGCAATCTGGTGACCGCTCCAGCCTGGCCTGCCCATCCTGCCTGGATCGGCCAGTTCCTCAAGGTTCTCGGCACCGAGATCCGCCATAGTCCCTCGCTGACGCGCTCGGCAGCCTGACAACCCCTTGTCAGACCGCACCAAAGCGCGGACACTGCGGGGCATGATGTTGTTCGAAACGCGCGAAATCGGACAACATCGTGGCTCATGGAAAGCCGGAATTCTGGGAGGAATGGATGTGCAGGCTATTCATCGGCGCCGATCCGGCGCTCTGGCAGAGTGTGACCCGCTCGGTGCGCATCGACGGCGTGGCGACGAGCATTCGGCTTGAAAGTTTCTTCTGGTCCATTCTCGAAGACATTGGAGAACGCGACGGCATGTCGGTCGGCCGCCTGATCGGGCGGCTCTATATGGAATCGATCGAGGAAGGACATGCGCCCGAAAACTTCACGTCCTTCCTCAGGGTCTGCTGCGGGCGGTACCTTGCGTTGCAGCTCGACGGGCTTGTGCCGGCCGGCCGCGAAGCGCCGATCGCCTCGCTCGATGCGCCCGCCATCCTGGCGCGGGAGAAACGCGGCTATCCAAAGTCTCCCGCTGGCTATTTTCCAAGGGCAGCACGGGGACATTGAACTGCGTCGCCGCCCCATACGAAACGCCAACGAATTCATGCACTCTATGCCTTTGCCTGTGGTGAACTGGATGCTATAGGGGCCCGACCCCGTTTCCATTCCAACCCCATGCAGAGGTTTGCATCATGACAAAGATCAAGGTCGCCAATCCCGTCGTCGAGCTCGACGGCGACGAGATGACCCGCATCATCTGGCAGTTCATCAAGGATAAGCTGATCCATCCGTATCTGGATATCGATCTGGAATACTACGACCTCGGCATGGAAAACCGCGACGCCACCGACGACCAGGTGACGATCGATGCGGCGAACGCGATCAAGAAGCATGGCGTCGGCGTCAAGTGCGCGACCATTACCCCGGATGAGGCCCGCGTCGAGGAATTCAAGCTGAAGAAGATGTGGAAGTCGCCGAACGGCACCATCCGCAACATCCTCGGCGGCGTGATCTTCCGCGAGCCGATCATCTGCAAGAACGTGCCGCGCCTCGTTCCCGGCTGGACCAAGCCGATCATCGTCGGCCGCCACGCCTTCGGCGACCAGTATCGCGCCACCGACTTCAAGTTCCCCGGCAAGGGCAAGCTCTACATGAAGTTCGTCGGCGACGACGGCAAGGAAATCGAGCACGAGGTCTACGACGCACCGGCGGCCGGCGTCGCCATGGGCATGTACAACCTCGACGAATCGATCACCGAATTCGCCCGCGCCTCGCTGAATTACGGCCTGCAGCGCAAGGTTCCGGTCTACCTGTCGACCAAGAACACCATCCTCAAGGTCTATGACGGCCGCTTCAAGGACATCTTCCAGAAGGTGTTCGACGAAGAATTCGCCGACAAGTTCAAGGAACTGAAAATCTGGTACGAACACCGCCTGATCGACGACATGGTCGCTTCGGCGCTCAAGTGGTCCGGCGGCTACGTCTGGGCCTGCAAGAACTATGATGGCGACGTCCAGTCCGATATCGTCGCGCAGGGCTTCGGCTCGCTCGGCTTGATGACCTCCGTTTTGATGACGCCGGACGGCAAGACGGTGGAAGCCGAAGCCGCCCACGGTACCGTCACCCGCCACTACCGCCAGCATCAGAAGGGTGAGGAAACCTCGACCAACTCGATCGCCTCGATCTTCGCCTGGACCCGTGGCCTTGCCCACCGCGCCAAGCTCGACAACAACACTGAGCTCGCAAGGTTCGCCGATACGCTGGAAAAGGTCTGCGTCGATACCGTCGAAGCCGGCTTCATGACGAAGGACCTGGCGCTGCTCATCGGACCCGACCAGCCCTGGCTCTCGACCACCGGCTTCCTTGACAAGATCGACGAGAACCTGCGCAAGGCAATGGCTGCCTGATTGCGGCCCACCATGGTGAATTGAGAAACCCGGCCCCGCGCCGGGTTTTTCAATTCAGATGTCAATGCGCCGAAGGCTGAACCTTTTCCGCCCACTCTCCGATCAGGTCGACAATGTCCGGCGCAGGCCGCTGAAGTCCCGCCGCACTCAAACACACGCCGTTGATGCCAAGTCCACGGTTGGCGGCGCGGGTGTAGCGCACCATTCGCGTAAAGGGCAGAGACTGTTCTGCCGCCGGAGACAGGATCAGCTCGATGATTGGTTGGTTGCGATAAGAGATGAGCCGCGCTGCGACAATGTCCAACCAGTTGATCGGCACGGCCGATATATCCCGCACCAGAAGACCTTCCTTCAAGAATTCGACTGCCGGACGCCCATCGAAAATCTTTACGAGGATGAGGACGCCACAAAAGCCGAAGAAGATGATGCAGACAAGGCCGATGAAGACCCCAAAGGCGCCAGCACCCTGCTCGGCGTAGGTTACCTTCGCCATGAACGCACCCAGTGCGACAAAGGCCACGGCGCCCAAAAGGAGCAGGATCATCTTCGCCTTTGATCGATAGATCACGAGAGTGCTTTCGGTCATTGAATTATTCCCCAACAGTAAGCGGTGCCCGCATGGTCTTTTAAACCACTATTGCTACAACTCGATGCGTCGCAGACAGTAGAGGCTAAACCATTGGCTGCGCAACGTCACGCCGTACACGCGTCATTTTTATTGGAACCTTTTCCGCTTCCGATCGTTCGCGATGTGAACCTTTCTGCGTGCCAGGCACGCTTCACCTCCCAAAAAAGATCGCGACTGCTAATAGATGACCGTTTCCACTGACAAAATCCCTTCGCACCTTCCCCGTATCGCCCTCGTATCAACCCACGGATACGTCGCCGCCGAACCGCCGCTTGGCGCCGCCGATACAGGAGGCCAGGTCGTTTACGTGATCGAACTGGCGCGAAAACTGGCGCTGCTCGGCCATGAGGTGGATATCTATACCCGCCGCTTTGAGGATCAGCCGGAATTCGATGAGGTCGATGAACGCGTCCGCGTCATTCGCATCCCCTGCGGCGGCAAGGACTTCATTCCGAAGGAGTACCTCTACCGGCATCTGATGGAATGGTGCGAAAATGCCGTCCGGTTCATCCGCAGGAACAATTTCACCTATACGCTGATCAACAGCCACTATTGGGACGCCGGCATTGCCGGGCAGCGTTTGTCGGAAGCGCTGGGCGTTACCCATATCCATACGCCGCATTCCCTCGGCCTGTGGAAGAAACGGCAGATGGAGACCGACTATCCCGACAAGGCGGATACATTCGAAAAGGAATTCAACTTCGCCGAACGCATCAAGCACGAGCTGATCATCTACCGCTCCTGCAGCATGGTGATCGCCACCACACCGATCCAGGTGGAGGTGCTCGTCAACGACTACAATCTGCCGCGCGACAGAGTGCACATGATTCCACCGGGCTATGACGACAACCGCTTCTTCCCGGTATCGAAGGCCACCCGCGAGATGGCCCGCCAGCGTTTCGGCTTCGAGGGCAAAGTGGTGATGGCGATGGGACGCCTCGCCACCAACAAGGGCTACGATCTCCTGATTGACGGCTTTTCCGTGCTTGCGGAACGCGAGCCGGAAGCGCGGCTTCATCTCGCGGTGGGCGGTGAAAACATGGATGCCCACGATGCAGCGCTTCTCGCCGAACTGAAAGAGCGAGTGGCTGGGCTGGAATTGGAGGACAAAGTCGTATTTTCCGGCTTCGTCACCGAAGAGGAGCTGCCGGATTTCTATCGCGCCGCCGATCTCTTCGTGCTGTCGAGCCGCTACGAGCCATTCGGTATGACGGCGATCGAAGCCATGGCGAGCGGCACGCCGACCGTCATCACCATTCACGGCGGCCTTTTCCGGGCGGTGAGCTATGGTCGCCATGCGCTGTTTGCCGATCCTTTCGATAAATACGATCTCGGCATCACCATGATGAAACCGCTGAAACACGAGCGGCTCTATGGTCGGCTGTCGCGCATGGGCGCCCACAAGGCGCGCAGCCTGTTTACCTGGACCGGGATCGCCCAGCAACTGATCGGTGTCGTAGAGGGACGCCCGATGCCGCAAGCCATGGACGACAACGAATGGGCCGAACCATGGACGGACGGAGATTGAGGCGCGTGCGGCTGCTCTGCAGCGATATCGACGGCACGCTGGCCGGCGACCGGGCAGCGGAGACGCGGTTTTGCGAGGCATGGCAAGGTCTTCAACCGGAAAACCGGCCGCTGCTCGTCGTCAACAGCGGCCGGCTGATCGAAGATCAACGGGCGTTTATCGCCACTACTGCCCTTCCCTCGCCGGACGTCTATATCGGTGGCGTCGGAACCATGCTGCACAACGAGAGTGAACCATCCCACGCAAAGCTCTACACCCGCTCCATCGGTGCCGGTTTCGACCGGGCGCTGATTGCCGCAGCGCTCGCCGACGTCGCGGATGTCGTCGTCCAGCCGGATGCATATCAGCATGCCCACAAGTCAAGCTGGTACCTGCGCGACGCCGACACGGCGACGCTGACGAGCATCGAGGAAAGGCTGGCAGCTGCGGGGATACCAGCCCGCCTGGTCTATTCCAGCAACCGCGATCTCGACATCCTGCCGGCTGGCGTGGACAAGGGAGCGGCGCTCTCCTGGCTCTGCCGCCAACTTGGCCTTTCCCATGATGACGTCGTCGTTGCAGGCGACACGAACAATGATCGCAGCATGTTCGACCTGCCGGGCGTACGCGGCATCGTCGTCGGCAACGCCCTTCCGGAATTGCGGGCAATCGCGGACGACAGGCAGGACATCTATCGCGCCAACGGCTCCACTGCGGATGGCGTATGGGAGGGACTGATGCACTGGGGCATCTTCAGCGTGTCGTCACCCCATATGCTCCCGTGAATATTTTGGCGAGCAAGGAAATATCCTTAGCCAGGTAATAAAATTCCGACTATTTCAGCGGCAGATGGATATCAGTCAGCAGATCGGTTGGCGCCAAGTCGCGCGGGTTGTTGATATATTCCTCGAACATCACCGTATCGCGGACTTCACGGCCGGACTGCGGCAGCCATTTGCCGTAAAGCCATTGATAGGCCTTGTGCATGTCGGCATAAGGCCCCTTGTGGCGTAGCACCGCATACTCGCCGCCATCGAGGTGGCGGTGAACCAGCGGCGCTTCGGCCGGCACATGCTCGCCCTCCGTCATGCAGGCAAAGGAGCGCAGCTTGTCTTCCGGCACCAGTTCCGGATCATCGAGATAGACGCCGATCATCTTCATCTCCGGCCGGTAGAGATGACGCGCCTGAAGCGTGCCGCCAAGCGTTTCGAAGGCGCGGCCGATCCCCATATAGGAGCCCGAGTGGCTGACGCCGACCAGCTCGCGCGGCGCCAGGGTTTTCGTTGTCACGTCGTACATATCGCCAAGTCCTTTTTCCGATATCGATTGAAAGACCATGTGGCTTCCCTCCCGCCGATACCGGGCCGGCGGCATGCCGAACACCGATTTGAAAATCCGGTTGAAGGATTGGAGATTGGGATAGCCGGTTCGTCTTGCAATCTCCTCGACGGTGAGGCTGGTACGCACGAGATCGCCGGCGGCCCTGTGCAGCCGCAGCCGCTTGACCGTCACCGCAAGCGTCTCGCCATGCACAGCCCGGTAGATCCGGTGCCAGTGATGTGGCGACAGGCAGGCGATTTCGGAGAGCCTATCGAGATCAAGCTCCTCGTCCAGGTGATCATGGATATAGGCCGATACGCGATGCAGACGCTGCTCGTAAACCGCCCAGATGCTCTCTTCCCTCATGTCGATCCTCATGCAAGCCGAACAGGAAGACACAACCATATTGGCGTTTGACAAATCCTGCGGAGTTGGCGCGGAGCGATTTGAGCACCGGAAAGCAACTGGCCAAGGAAAAACCGGACCTCTCAGTCCGGTTTCCCATCTCCAAGCAATCCAGTTGAAGCAGGCTTACGCCGCGAGCGCTGCACCAACCGCATCAATGGCATCCTTTGCCTTTGCGCCATCCGGGCCGCCGGCCTGCGCCATGTCGGCGCGGCCGCCACCACCCTTGCCGCCGAGCGCGGCGGAGGCGACACGGACCAGATCGACGGCGCTGAAGCGGCCGGTCAGGTCGTCGGTAACGGCAACCACGGCGCTCGCCTTGCCGTCATCGGACACACCGACGAAGGCAACGATACCGGAGCCGAGGCTCTTCTTGCCATCGTCCGCAAGGCTTTTCAGATCCTTCGGCTCGACGCCGGTGACGACCTTGCCGAGGAACTTGACACCGGCGATGTCCTGCACCTGATCGGCAGAGCCATTGGCGTCGCCACCGCCGAGTGCCAGCTTCTTCTTTGCTTCGTTCAGCTCACGCTCCAGCTTGCGGCGCTCGTCCATCAGTGTTTCGACGCGGGTCAAAACGTCTGCGGGCTGCACCTTCAGGGTGGTGGCAAGCGTCTTCACCCGCTCATCCTGCTCGTTGAGATAGGCGAGCGCGGACGCACCGGTCAGCGCTTCGAGGCGGCGAACGCCGGCACCGACGGCACTTTCGCCGACGATCCGCACCAGGCCGATCTCGCCGGTGGCGCCAACATGGGTGCCGCCGCAGAGTTCGACCGAATAGGGCCGGTTGGCCTTGGAGCCATGAATGCCCTGCCCCATCGACACGACACGGACTTCATCGCCATATTTTTCGCCGAACAGCGCCATGGCGCCCTCGGCAATCGCATCATCGACGCTCATCAGCCGCGTCGTCACCGGCGAATTCTGCACGATGATCTCGTTGGCCATCTCCTCAACGACTTTCAGCTCGTCGCCCGTCATCGGTTTCGGATGCGACACGTCGAAACGCAGGCGCTCCGGTGCGACCAGCGAGCCCTTCTGCGCCACATGGGTACCGAGCACTTCGCGCAGGGCCTCATGCAACAAGTGTGTCGCCGAATGGTTGGCACGCAGGCGTGAACGGCGGGCGTGATCGACGGTGAGCGCAGCGGCGTCGTCGACCTTGACGGTGCCTTCGTCCACAACGCAGGAATGCACAAACAGGCCCTCGCCACGCTTCTGCGTGTCGGTCACCGTCAGCTTGGCGCCGTCGGTCGAAATCACACCTGTGTCGCCCATCTGGCCGCCGGATTCGCCGTAGAACGGCGTCTGATTAAGCACCAACTGGACCGTCTCGCCCTTGGAGGCCGCCTCGATCGCCTTGCCGTCGCGCACGATCGCCTGGACGACGCCTTCGGCGGTCTCGGTGTCGTAGCCGAGGAAATCGGTGGCACCGAGCTTTTCCTTGAGTTCGTACCAGATGGTTTCCGTCGCCTTGTCGCCGGAGCCGGACCAGGAGGCGCGCGCCTCCGCCTTCTGCCGTTCCATGGCGGCGGAAAACGCATCGGTGTCGACGCCAATGCCGCGGGCGCGCAGCGCGTCCTGAGTCAGGTCGAGCGGGAAACCATAGGTGTCGTAGAGCTTGAAGGCGGTCTCGCCGTTCAGCCGATCACCTTCCGAGAGATCAGCCGTCGCATCGGAGAGAAGGCCGAGACCACGCTCCAGCGTCTTGCGGAAGCGGGTTTCCTCGAGTTTCAGCGTTTCGGAAATCAGCGCTTCGGCGCGCATCAACTCCGGATAGGCGCGGCCCATCTGGCCGACCAGCGCCGGCAGCAGCTTCCACATCAAGGGCTCCTTGGCGCCGAGCAGCTGCGCATGGCGCATGGCGCGGCGCATGATGCGGCGAAGCACGTACCCGCGGCCTTCGTTCGACGGCAGAACGCCATCGGCAATCAAGAAGGCGGAGGAGCGCAGATGGTCGGCGATGACGCGGTGGCTGGCGCGGCGGTCGCCCTCAGCCTTGACGCCGGTCGCCTCTTCGGAGGCCTCGATCAGCGTGCGGAACAGATCGATGTCGTAGTTGTCATGTTTGCCCTGCAGGAGAGCCGCGACGCGCTCGAGGCCCATGCCGGTGTCGATCGACGGACGCGGAAGATCGACGCGCTCTTCCTTCGTCACCTGCTCGTACTGCATGAAGACGAGGTTCCAGATCTCGATGAAGCGGTCACCATCCTCATCCTTCGAGCCCGGAGGACCGCCCCAGATATGATCGCCGTGGTCGTAGAAGATTTCCGAACACGGACCGCAGGGACCGGTATCGCCCATCGCCCAGAAATTGTCGCTGGTCGGGATGCGGATGATCCGGTCATCGCTGAAACCGGCGATCTTCTTCCAGAGGCCGAAAGCCTCGTCGTCGGTATGATAGACGGTGACCAGCAGGCGCTTGGCGTCGATGCCGAACTCCTTGGTGATCAGGTTCCAGGCAAGCTCGATCGCTCGCTCCTTGAAATAATCGCCGAACGAGAAGTTGCCGAGCATTTCGAAGAAGGTGTGGTGGCGCGCGGTATAACCGACATTGTCGAGGTCGTTATGCTTGCCGCCGGCACGCACGCATTTCTGCGCCGTCGCAGCCGTCGAATAGGGACGCTGCTCGAGACCGGTGAAAACGTTCTTGAACTGCACCATGCCGGCATTGGTGAACATCAGGGTCGGATCGTTGCGCGGAACCAGCGGGCTCGACGGCACGACCTCGTGGCCGTTCTTCTTGAAGTAGTCGAGGAACGTCGACCGGATTTCATTCACGCCGTTCATAATGCGCCCTTACCTCTGCATCAGACGTCCACGGCCGACTTGGCCGAACCGCGAACCGGAAAACTCTTGAAAATCGCGGATCGCCGGATATTCGCTGATCCCACTCCCGCCATTGGAACACAGGCTTTTATCGTCCGCGCCAACCCCTGTCCAGACGGCAAAAGAAAACCGACCGCCCTGTCAAAGGGCGGTCGGCGAAGTCATCCGGCAAAATCAGACGATCCTATGCCAAAGCGGCATCGTCACCATCGTCTCCGGCTTCCGGTCCACCGTTTTCAAGGAATTTTTCCGCGATCAGGCCGGCATTCTGGCGTAACGCAAGTTCGATCTCGCGCGCCGTATCCGGGTTGTCGCGCAGGAAGGTCTTGGCATTTTCTCGGCCCTGGCCGAGACGCTGGCTGTTGTAGGAGAACCAGGCGCCCGACTTTTCGACAATGCCGGCCTTGACGCCGAGATCGACGAGTTCGCCGGTCTTGGAAACACCTTCGCCATACATGATGTCGAACTCGACCTGCTTGAAGGGAGGCGCCATCTTGTTCTTGACGACCTTGACGCGGGTCTGGTTGCCGACGACCTCTTCGCGCTCCTTCACCGAGCCGATGCGGCGGATGTCGAGACGAACCGACGCGTAGAACTTCAGCGCGTTGCCGCCCGTCGTCGTTTCCGGCGAACCGAACATGACGCCGATCTTCATGCGGATCTGGTTGATGAAGATCACCATGCAGTTCGACTTGGAGATCGACGCGGTCAGCTTGCGCAGCGCCTGGCTCATCAGGCGAGCCTGCAGCCCCGGCAGGCTGTCGCCCATTTCGCCTTCGATTTCAGCCCGAGGCGTCAACGCTGCCACGGAGTCGATGACGAGAACGTCGATCGCACCGGAGCGCACCAGTGTATCGGTGATTTCAAGCGCCTGTTCGCCGGTATCCGGCTGGGAGATCAAAAGGTTTTCCAGATCGACGCCGAGCTTGCGGGCATAGACCGGATCGAGCGCGTGTTCCGCATCGACGAAGGCGCAGATGCCACCCTTCTTCTGGGCCTCGGCAATCGTCTGCAGTGCCAGCGTCGTCTTGCCCGAGCTTTCCGGTCCGTAGATTTCGACAATACGCCCCTTGGGCAGCCCGCCGATGCCGAGTGCGATATCCAGACTCAAGGAGCCCGTCGAAACGGTTTCGATTTCGACGATGCTGTCCTTCCCACCGAGCTTCATGATCGATCCCTTGCCGAACGACCGTTCGATCTGGGAGAGTGCCGCTTCAAGTGCCTTGCTTTTATCCACCGATTTGTCCTCTACGAGCCGCAAAGAGTTTTGTGCCATTTGATCCACCTTTAGGTTATGGAAGCTGCTGAGGCAATGAAGCTGCCGATGAAAGCTATGTACACTTTTTGTTCTCATTTTGCAAGAGGCGTCTATATAATTGAAAAAATTAAATAAATGACTGAATGTTCTTTCCTTGTTCCGGATTTTTCAGAAGCCGGTAAAAAAGTGGAACAAGAAATGCAATCAAGAGACCGGCACGACGAATCGGATCGCAGAGACACACGGGAAAACGCATGACAGGCAGTAAAGTTTCCATCTTCGGCGGCGCGCATATCGACCGCCGGGGGCGTATCTCCGGCGCGACTGTTCCAAGCGCGAGCAATCCGGGCAGCTGGTTCGAAGAGGCCGGCGGCGGCGGCTTCAACGCGGCGCGCAATCTGGCACGGCTCGGGCTCGAGGTCCGCATGATCAGTCCGCGCGGCGGCGATGCGGCGGGCGACACGGTCGCCGAGGCCGCCGCCGCAGCGGGCGTGATAGACAACCCGTTCGTCTTCCTCGATCGCAAGACGCCGAGCTACACGGCCATTCTCGAAAACGACGGCAATCTGGTGATCGCGCTGGCCGACATGGATCTCTACCGGCTGTTCTCCCCACGGCGGCTGCAGCAACGCGCCATGCGGGAGGTTGTTTCTTTGAGCGACCTTGTCGTCACCGATGCCAATCTGCCGGAAGAAACCCTCGCGAGCCTCATCGAGCGGGCCGCACAGGAATCAAAGCCGGTCGCTGCCATCGCCATTTCACCCGCCAAGGTCGTGCGTCTTGCAAACAGCCTCGCTGGCATCAGCTTTCTGTTCATGAACGAGGCGGAAGCGCGCGCCCTCACGGGCCGCGATGTGACGGAGGCAGCGGCGTGGCCCGCCCCCCTGCAGGCGGCCGGTCTTTCCGGCGGCGTCATCACCCGCGGCGGCAGATCGGCAATCGCATTTCGGCAGGGGCAGACCATCACCGTCGCCCCACCCGCCCTCGATGCGCTGGGTGATGTTACCGGCGCCGGCGATGCGCTGGCCGCTGGTTTCCTGGCGGCATTTCTGGAAGGAGAGCCGCTGGACGTCTGCCTGCGTTCAGGTGTCGCTGCTGCCGGTATCACCGTCCGCTCACCGCTCGCCGTGTCGGAAAAAATGTCGCGCGAGGCGCTGAGAGAAGCAATTCGGCTTGTGCCGCCAGCCGAAATCCTGTCATGAACGCGCCTTAAAAAGCCAAAAAGGACCCGCGATGACCAAGCCGTTTTCACCCCTTCTGCCGATGGAGTATTCCGACGAAGTCGCTGCCGCCAAGGCGCGCGGCGCGCCGCTCGTGGCGCTGGAATCGACCATCATCACCCATGGCATGCCCTTCCCCGGCAATCTGGACATGGCCCGCAGCGTCGAGGCGATCATCCGCGAGGAAGGCGCCGTACCCGCAACGATCGCCGTCATCGACGGTATCTTGCACATCGGTCTGGAAGACGCGCAGCTGGAAGCGCTGGCTCAGACCGAAGGCGCGATGAAGCTGTCGCGCGCCGACCTCGCCTTTGCGATCGCCGAACGCCGCACCGGCGCGACCACGGTCGCGGCGACCATGATCGCGGCGGCTCGCGCTGGCATCCGTGTCTTTGCGACCGGCGGCATCGGCGGCGTGCACCGCAAGGCCGAGGAGACATTCGACATTTCCGCCGACCTCGACGAACTGGCGCGCACCGGCGTGATCGTCGTCTGCGCCGGCGCCAAGGCCATCCTCGACATTCCGAAGACGCTCGAAGTGCTGGAAACCCGCGGCGTTCCGGTCGTCACCTATGACAGCGACATCTTCCCGGCCTTCTGGTCGCGCGATTCTGGCCTGAAAAGCCCGCTGATGCTCAACAGCCCGGCGGCAATCGCCAATTTTCAGAAGATGCGCGACCTGCTCGGCGTCGATGGCGGCATGCTGATCGCCAACCCGGTGCCAGAGGAAAACGAAATCCCGCGCGACGAAATGGAAATCTACATTGCCCGGGCGCTCGACAATGCCGAACGCGACGAGATTTCCGGCAAGGCGGTCACGCCCTATCTGCTCGACAGCATCTTCGGACTGACCGACGGCCGCAGCCTCGAAACCAACATCGCGTTGGTCGAGAACAACGCCCGCCTTGCCGCCGAGATCGCGGTTGCGCTGGAATAGGGCCAACAGGCGCTGGGAAACGCGAAGCGTGGCGCCTGGCCTTGGCCGAAATATGGAAGGTTTGTTTGGGCGGTATTGCAAAACATGGTTGCAGAATTCAGACTTTTGTGAGCGAGTTCTGCGACACGTCTGCTCCTGAACCCGATTACGCCAAACGGGTTCGCATATCGGCGTAGTCATAGGCAATTGCGGCCTTGAACCCTTTGATCCTGCTTGTGATGAGTTGGCGATAGTCACTGGCTGAAATGCCACGATCCTCGACACGGCTGAGGCCGCGAGACACAGGCACGAGCAGATCACCGGGTATGCTGCCTCTCAAGGAATGGATTGAGGCGGGATCCCCGCCTTGTGCACCGAGGCCCGGCGCGAGAATGATCGTGCGGGGCAGCAACTGCCGCAATCGCCGGCCTTCATTCGGCGCCGTTGCTCCGATCACCGCCCCGACCGGGCCGAGGCGCGAGGCAGAACCGGGAATAGTGCTGTATCCGCCGATCAAATCGGCCACACGATCGGAGATGAGACGGTTGCCTGCCATCTTGTCCTGAAGCCAGCTGGCGCCGGGATTTGATGTTCGGCACAGAACGAACAAGCCTTTGCCGAAACGCGTGGCGCAATCCACGAAGGGCTCGAGAGTATCCGGCCCCATCAAGGGATTGACGGTGAGGCAATCAGCTTCAAAGTCGGCGCTTCCACCGTGAGATACGGGCGTCAGATAGGCGCGGGCATAGGCAGCGGCGGTCGCACCTATATCTCCCCTTTTGGCATCGAGAATGACACCAATACCTGCTTCTCTTGCCCTTTTCATTCCAGCGGAAAGAGCGGCCAGACCGGCGAGACCGCAGGCTTCGAAATAGGCTGACTGGAATTTTACGAACCCGACCTGCCCCTCTATGGTGTCGAGGACGAAATTCACGAAGTCGCCAATCCAGGCGCCCTCGTCACGCTGACCAAAGAAGCCCGGAATCTCGGGTAAAAACGGATCAATGCCGGCGACCAGATCACCGAACCGCTCGATATTGTTTTCTACCAGTTCGCCCCACGTCGGATTGCTCATGTCGGTTTGTCCTTTCAGATTGCCGGGTCACGCAGGCCTTTTGCTCAGAATGAAAGCGTCTGACAGTTGCAACATCGCAACGGCCTTTTGCCACAACCTAAAACGCCGCCGTCCGTTCTAAATTAGGACTCGTCCTGATCCCACCCAACATCGCCCGCGTCCGAAAGGTATAGGCTGACCAGTCGAACAAGTTCGCTCTGCACTGTCGGATTTCCTATCGTGCCACGGCGCGCGGCATTGTGGATCGCTCCATCAATAGCATCGGAAATGACCAGAGCGGCGGTGTGGTCGGCTACACTGGGCTGGCGTTTCCGGTGAGTAGCCACAGCTTCCACATAGTAGGCAAGATATTCGATCTCAAATTCGCTGTTGGGATTCCTGTAGTCGTCAGAGCTGGGAGCTTCATCAAGCAATACCCTATGCAGTCCAGGATAGATGCTGTGGGCAGCGATCATATCGCGAACGAGGTTCGCCGCGAATTGCGCCGCCGATAGCCCATTGATGCGAGATTTCCGCAGGACTGCAAGACAGTCGTCGAGGTGGCGACGGCGAATAGCATCGACCAACGAGAGCTTGTCCGGAAAATACTGATACAGCGAACCGATGCTCACTCCGGCTAAGTCAGCAACTTTGTTGGTCGTGAAACCGGCCCATCCTTCATCGCTCAAAATGCGAGCACCAGCTTGGATGAGCGTTTCAACCGTAGCGCGGGAACGGGCTTGGCTGGGCTCTTTCCGCATTACCGGCTGCTGCTTTGCAATGCGAGTAGACAACGGAATCCCCTCGTAGAGAATATGAACGCTTTACTCACATTTCACACAATTTGGAAGGACCGCAATGACCGCCTTACTCCAAAAGCTCTTCGGCTATCATGCCTGGGCCAACAATGACCTGTTCGACAAATTGGAAACTCTCGACCAAGCGCAGCACAAGAGCGAATTGCACACTGCCTTGCGGCTGATTAATCACTATCATGTGGTGGCTCAAATCTTCGCCGCGAATCTAAGCGGCGTGCAGCACAACTATGCCTCCGGCAATACGGCCGAGACGCCAACATTGGACGAACTGCGTGCTGCCTTGGCATCTTCCGATCAATGGTATCTCAACTATCTTCGCAGCGTGCCACCTGCAAATCTACGCGAGACCATCCCATTCGCCTTCACCGATGGCGACAAGGGTTATATGTCCAGAGAAGAGATGCTGACCCATGTTGCCCTGCATGGAGGCTATCACCGGGGCGAGGTTGGTCGACTCCTTTGGCAGCTTTCGGTCACCCCGCCCTGGGACACCTTTGCGGTCTACCTTCACCAGACTGAACCAGGGCGGCGACTACAGGGCGGCGAGCCGTCCGTTTCGGCTTGACGGGCACGCACGATTGCCACTTGTCGCAATCTTGACGGCAATCAGCTATCCAGCATCTCGCGCACGGCAACGGCAAGCTGCTTCAGCGAAAACGGCTTCGGCAGAAAGCCGAATTTCGCGTCGGCCGGCAGGTTCTTGGCGAAGGCGTCCTCGGCATAGCCGGAGACGAAGATGAATTTCAGGTCCGGATAACTCTTGCGGATTTCCCGAAGCAGCGTCGGCCCGTCCATTTCGGGCATGACGACGTCGGAGACGACGATATCGACCGCACCGTGCAGTTCCTCCATGATCTCGAGCGCCTCGACACCCGAACCTGCCTCGTGCACGGTATAGCCGCGGGTCTCCAGCATGCGCTTGCCACCGCGGCGGACGGCTTCCTCGTCCTCCACCAGAAGCACCACAGCCGAGTTGCCGGTAAGGTCGGTCGGCTCCTCCGCCTTGGAAGGAGGCTTCGTTCCAAGCAGGGTGGCGGCCGGCGCGTCAGCCACGTCGCCCGGCAGTGGCGCTTCCTCGATATAGCGCGGCAGCAGGATGCGGAACGTCGTTCCCTTGCCGACTTCGGATTCGGGATAGATGTAGCCGCCGGACTGCTTGATGATGCCGTAGACCATCGACAGCCCGAGACCGGTGCCTTTACCGACTTCCTTGGTGGTGAAGAAGGGTTCGAAGATCTTGTCGAGAATCTCGGGCGGAATGCCCGTGCCCTGGTCGGACACCTCGACCATCACATAATCCTCCTCCGGCAGTTCGCGCCTGTTCAGCGCCGCGACTTCCGCAGCCGGCAGGTTGCGCGTGCGCAGCGTAATCACGCCGCCATCGGGCATGGCATCGCGGGCGTTGACGGCAAGGTTGAGAATGACCTGTTCGAACTGGCCAAGATCGGTGCGCACCGGCCAGAGATCGCGGCCGTAATCGACTTCCAATCTGACGTTGGTGCCGGTCATGCGATCAACCAGCATCCGCAGATCGCCAACGACGTCGGTCATGCTGAGCACGGTTGGACGCATGGTCTGCTTGCGGGAAAAGGCGAGAAGCTGGCGAACCAGCACTGCGGCGCGGTTGGCGTTGCGCTTGATCTCCATCAAATCGGCAAAGCTCGCGTCGGACGGACGGGCCGAGAGAAGCAGGTGATCCGAGGAGAGGAGTATCGCCGTCAGCACGTTGTTGAAGTCATGCGCGATACCGCCTGCCAGCGTGCCGACCGCATTCATCTTCTGCGTCTGCGCCATCTGGGTTTCGAGCGCCTTCTGCTCGGTAATCTCCACGGCATAGACGATCGCTGCTTCTTCCGGCGCCTGATCGCTCTGGTCGATGACGGCGTTCACATAAAAGCGAAAATGCCGCGTCTCATCGGTCGGATGGAGCGAATCGATAGGGGCAATATCGCCCTGCCGGTCCTTGGCCGCCTCCAGCGCCTCACGCAGTTGCGGCCGGTCCGGCGCGTGGACGACGGCTTCAAGCAGCGCCCCATGCTCCATGTCATCCTGCGAGACAACGCCCGAAAACAGTTTCAGGAACGGCGCATTGGTTCTCAAGATCCGGCCGTCACCATCGACGGAGGCGATCGCCATCGGCGTGTTGTTGAAAAAGCGGGTGAAGCGCATGGCAGCGATCGAAGCCGACTGGTCGCTTTCATCGTCGTTGGAGCGGGCAAGCACGATCGTTCGGCTTTCGCCCGGAGCGCCGTCGCGGGTCGAGGAAACCCGGTGGACCATGCGCACGGCAAAACTCTGGCCGTTGGCCTTGCGCAGGTCGAGGTCGAGCGTCTTGGTCTTTTTCAGGCCCGGTTCGGCTTGCACGGACTGGACGAGCGCCAGCCCCTCGCCCGCCACCAGATCGGCGATCGTCATCGATCCCGGCTGGAATTTCGTGAGGTCGAGCCCCAGCCAGTCTGCGAGCGTGGCGTTGACGTAGAAGATCTCGCCCTTCTTGCCGGCGGAGAAGAAGCCGGCCGGCGCGTGATCGAGATAATCGATGGCGTTCTGCAATTCCTTGAAGAACCGCTCCTGATCGTCACGCTCGGAGGTGATGTCGGAAATCTGCCAGATATAGAGCGGGTGGCGATCACCGTCTTCGAGCGGCAGCACGCGCGCCTTGAGCCGAAACCAGTGCGCACCCGAGCCGTTAGCGCCACCGGCCGAGCTCAACGGCTTCAGCAGGCGGAACTCCTCATGGCCGGGCTTGCGCTCGTGCAGGCCGTTGGTCAGCCGGTAGATCGCCTCGGTTGCCTCGCGGTTACGCGACAGAATGGTTTCGAGCGACTGGATTTCCGTCGCCTTGGTCGCGCCGGTGAGCGCGCCATAGGCGGCATTGGCATAGATGATCCGGCCCTTGCGGTCGGTAATCAGGGTTCCGTCCTGGTGGCCGTCGAGAAAGGCGCGAGCGAGTTCATCGGGCCGCGACTGCGGCATGACTTCGATGAAGCCGATGACGGAAGAGACCAGAAAGAAGATGCCGACCATGGCCAGCACGCCGAGTATCCCAAGCACGATCTCGTTTTCGAGCTGATTTTTGAAAATGACGAAGGCCACGGCCGAACCGGTTAGGACGATGGCGAGCAGAATAATCCGCAGCACCGTTCCCGGCCGGCTTCCACGGTCCACAATCGGCATGTGATAGTCACCTGCCTGCCGCAATTTCGTCATAGGGCCCTCGTCTACAACCGGTGCCGCGCGCCTTCGGAATGAATGCGTGGGTTCGGTCTATCTGCTCCGCTTAGCGGCAGCCGGGGCGGATATGCAATCCGCGCTGGCGGACCGCGAAACACCAAGCAGAATCATCTTTAACAGCCACGGGGAAGAGCAGAAAGCACCTATGAAAGGCACTGGCGTCAATTCACAGGGAATGTCCCGCGCGACCTCGCCAAAGTCGGCTATGACGCTACATCGATGATACACCAATGAGACTTGGACAAAGTGCAACATCGCTTGTCTCTATCTGAAAAAAGCCGTCAAATGGACGCAAGTCAAGATATCACGAAGGAGGTGGCATGAAAGAGTCCGCCTCTGGAGAGAACGGATCACTGAGATGCAGGTGATGATCGAGGGACAGTCACACTTCCAGCCTTTCGGCTTATCCTATTGGGGTTCGCAAGATCTCAACAAGGGAGTTGGAAGCATGACTGCCTCTTATGAATACCATATCGGCGTCGACTACCACAAATCCTACAGTCATCTGGTGGTGCAGGACAGCAGCGGCAAGACGCTCAGATCCGGCCGGGTGAAGAACGACCGCCAGTCGCTGGGCGGCTTTCTCGAACGCTACCGCGAGAGCTCGCATGCGGTTGTCGAGGCGACCCGCAACTGGATGGTGATGTATGACTGGCTCGACGACATTTGTGACGATGTCGTTCTCGCCCATCCGTTGAAGGTCAAGGCGATCGCCGACGCCAAGATCAAGACCGACAAGATCGATGCGACGGTGCTGGCGCATCTGCTCAGGGCCGACCTGGTGCCGGAAGCTTGGGCACCGGGCGAACAATCCCGAGAGCTGCGCATCGCGCTGCGCGAGCGGATGTTTTACGTGCGGCTGCGCACGATGACGAAGAACCGCATCGTCACGGTGTTCGATCGTTATCCGGAGCAGACGGCGCAGTTGAAGAAGCTCGGCGACCTGTTCGGTAGGGCCGGCCGCATCCAGTTGGCGCAGGTCAACGTCTCAGAGATCGACCGTATCCAGATCGATCGCGGCCTCGCCTTCATCGGCGACATCGACGTGCGGATCAAGCAGTCGGAAGCGACGATCCGGGCGATGACCAGGGCCAATGCCAACGTCAAACTGTTGAAGACGATCCCCGGCATCGGCGAGTTCTTCGCAAGGCTGGTCGATGCGGAGATCGACGACATAGCGCGGTTCCGCAGCCCGAAGAAGCTTGCCGCCTATGCCGGGCTGGTGCCGTCGACCTATTCGAGCGGCGGCAAGACCTTCCACGGCAAGATCATCAGACAAGGCAACAAGTGGCTGCGCTGGGCTTTCGTCGAGGCGGTGACGCCCGCCATCGCCAGCGATGCTCAGCTTCGCGCCCAATACGAACACCTGAAGATCAGAGGCGTGAACAAGGCGCGAGTGGCGATTGCACGCAAGCTTTTGACGATCGCCTTCCAGATCCTGCGTGACCAGCGCGCTTACGAGCCGCGCGGCACCACCACGATGGAAGGCGCGTCGACGATATCCCGGTTGTCCTGATGTGCGTCTAGCGAGCCCGGCAAGACTGGGCTGCGCTCCTTAAGGAGAATGGGAAACCGGGAGCCGAACGCCACTCTGTGACCGAAGCCACAGGCATCAGGTCACGCATTGGAGATTGGTTCAAGAACCGAACGGCAGATGCCTGTCGCGCGGAAGGAAGAGATTTAGCCGATCGGCAAAAAAGCTGATCAAACCATAACCGAACCCAAGGAAAAGCCGCCAAACGGAAGTGTTTTGCCCCTTGTGTTCTTTCATTGGAGGACGCACATGATCGAAGATATCGTTGGCAACAACGGTACCCGTTTTATCATCGCCGCGGGCGCTGTGGCTCTTGGTCTTTTTTGCCTCGTGGCCGTGCTCTGGTTCATCCGCAACCGGCCGTCCTCTCCCTTCATCCGCGGCGGCAAGAACCGCCAGCCGCGGCTCGCCGTGCTCGATGCAGCCGCCATCGATACGCGCAGGCGCCTGGTTCTGGTACGCCGGGACGATGTCGAGCATCTGATCATGATCGGCGGCCCGACGGACGTGGTCATCGAGAGCCGCATTGCTGCACAGGCCGCACCGCAGGCGGCAGCAACATCCTCCCTTCCGGAAACGGCAGCTACGCGTCCGACGACGGAACGCCGCGCGGCGCCACAGGCCGACACCCGGACCGTGCCAGTCTCAGCGATGGGGCAGGTTCTCTATGGCGAAAGCTCCGACCAAGTCTCGACCACAGCGGCAAGGGGTGCCCCGGCAAGACCGCAGACGATCGCCTCGGACGACATCCGTCAATCAATGCCGGAACGTGTGGTCGCTACCCAGCCGCGCCCCCAACCCGTGGCCTCGAATACGATACCGACGGTCGCGGTCGAGAGGGCCGAGTCTCCGGAAGACATTCTGGAGGCGGCGAGAACGCGCGTGCTGGCCGCGAACCAGCCAACTCCGGTGCAACGTCCCCTGACGCAGACAACTCCCGTGCCGGGCTCAGGCGCGCAAACCGCCCTGCCGGCCACGCAGAGCCAGCGGGATACCTCCAGCGCCGAATTCGAACGCATCCTCGATGCCCAGATCACCGGTGACCTCGGCAAGCTAACGGCTGATGACGTTCGCGTTGACGGTGACCAGCGCGCGAACGCGTCCTCATCCAACCCGGTGAGCCGCCAGGAACCGCGGCTCGGGAGCCTTGCGGGCGGGCGGACGGAACCGACGCTGGAAGACGAGATGAACCGGATGCTGAACGAGATCGCCGTCAACCGGAAGAACTGACCTTGGGAAGTGCGTTCGAATGCAGTGACAGCCCTGCGAGGTAAAAGTCATGACCTCCACCAGAGGTGGAGGTTTGAAACGCTGCGCTTGAACCACTAGAAGTGGTTTTGTTAGCGCTTAGTAGCTACGATTGAAGAGGTCGGCAAAGTCGGAAGCTTTGTCGGCCTTTTCCTGATTACGGATGTATTGTCTGACGACCTGCTCATTCTAGCCCGTCGTCGAGACGAAATAGCCGCGTGCCCAAAAGTGATACCCCTTATATCGCCGCTTGCAGGCATATTTGTTGGCAACATAAAGAGCGGTCTTGCCTTTCAGAAAGCCGACAATATGCGCCACCGAGTATTTCGGCGGGATCGATATCAGCATGTGCACATGGTCGGGCATCAATTGGCCCTGCTCGATCTGGCAGCCCTTTTGCAGCGCCAGCCGACGTAGGAGTTCACCCAACTCACGCCGTCCGTCCCCGTAGAATCTTTTCGTCCGGTATTTGCTGCCAAAGACCACATGATATTTGCAGTCCCAGGTCGCATGTGAGAGCGATTGTTCATCCATATAGCCTCCATGTTCGATTGTCTTGGCCACGCCCGGCGCCACCCAGAGGGCGTAGCCGAGGAACTTGCGGCCGAAGACGCTGGCAACGGCGCTTTTGGTCTCGTTCACCGTCAGGTGAAGTCGGCCATAAAGGCGCCGCAGCAGAGCCATCACCCGTTCACCCGCCCGCTGCGACCGCGCATAGACATTGCAGTCGTCGGCATAGCGGCAGAACGCATGGCCCCGCCGTTCAAGTTCCTTGTCCACCTCATCCAGCAGCAGGTTGGCCAGAAGCGGCGACAGCGGCCCGCCTTGCGGCGTGCCCCTGATCCGCTTGACGGTGGCATCCCCATCGACAATGTCGGCGTTCAGGTACGCCCGGACCAGGCGGATAATGCCGGGATCGGGGTTTTTCCTGCGCAGACGGTCGATCAGGATGTCGTGGTCAACCCGGTCGAAGAACTTCTCCAGGTCCACGTCCACCACGACCCGCCGCCCGGACTGCACGAACGATTGCGCCGCCAGGACGGCATTGTGCGCACTCTTTCCCGGGCGGAAGCCGTAGCTGTGCTGGCTGAAGGTCGGATCAAGGATTGGCTGGAGGACTTGCAGGAGCGCCTGTTGGATCAGGCAGTCCTGCACCGTGGGGATGCCAAGCTCGCGCGCGCCGCCCCCCGGCTTCGGGATCATCACGCGACGCACCGGCTGCGGCCGATACGTCCCTTCCGGTAGGCTGTCGCGGATGGCCGGCCAGCACTTGCGCAGCATCGCGGCCGTCTGGTCGATGTCCAGTCCGTCCGCGCCCGCCGCGCCTTTGTTGGCCCGCACCTGCTTCCAGGTCTGCAAAAGGTTCTCTCGCCTCAGGGCCGCGTCCAGCAGCCCGCGCCTGTGTCGTTCCTGTGCCGCGGCGGGGGTGGGACTTGCACCCACAAGAATGTGCCCATGCTGGGCGCACAACAAAAACGGCGCGAAGTTTTCGCGCCGTTTTCAATGTTTTGGGACTAGAGCGGTTATTCGTCGCGGTAGACTTTTTCCCGCCGTTCGTGGCGCTCCTGCGCTTCGATCGAAAGCGTGGCGATCGGCCGTGCGTCGAGACGCTTCAATCCAATCGGCTCGCCCGTCTCCTCACAGTAGCCGTAGGTTCCCTCGTCCAGGCGCTGCAGGGCTGCATCGATCTTGGAGATCAGCTTGCGCTGCCGGTCACGGGCCCGAAGCTCGATGGCCCGGTCAGTTTCCGAAGATGCTCTGTCTGCAAGATCAGGGTGGTTTGCACTTTCCTCGGCGAGGTGCCCGAGCGTTTCACGCGCCTCACGGAGGATGTCGTTTTTCCAGGCGTTCAGCTTTGCTCTAAAGTATGCACGCTGGTTGGTATTCATGAATTCCTCAGTCTCGGACAGGACAAAGGAACTAAGATCGATCTTCTCACTCAACGCGATTCTCCTGAAGAACATCTCATGTGCGGCGGTGTATAGACCCATGCAGGCGCCGTTTCAAGTCTCTGAAAAATAGCACACCGCTTTTTAAGCTTTGCTTAGTTGCGAGGCTAACAGGCTAATATTTCATCAAAATTACAGGTTTGTAATTTTTCGTGAAATTGTCTTACGCGCGATAACCGCTACCCATACCCAAAGTTGCGGGCACAGGATCAAAAAGAACCCCAGCGCCAAATTGCGAAATGCCGGACGCACAAAACATAGGCACATGTTTCACGCCTCACGCTGCAGGCAAGAAGCGAACGCGCGGAACTTGGGCGTCACTGTCCTAAAACCGACAGCCTGGCGAACTGCTGAAGCCCGGCATGTTGAAAAACAAATCCCTGTGACTTGATCTTTCCGCGGGCCCGGCGGACAAAGCTCGTCTAAAGCCGAGCGATCGATGCTGCTGCCGTCGATCCAATTTCTGGGATCCCGCCTTATGTCTGCCCCACCTGCCCCTGGTTTCCGGCTCTACCTTCTCCGACATGCCAAGGCCGGCTGGGCGCTTCCGGGTCAGAAGGATTTCGACAGGACACTTGGCGACGCTGGCTTGGTCGAGGCCGAGATCGTCGCCGAAATGGCGGCAGATCGCGGTTTTGCCCCGGAACTTATCCTGACTTCCACGGCTGTTCGCTGCCTGCAGACGGCCGAGGCATTCCGCCGCGCAATGGGCGAGAATCTGGACATCCGCGATATCGACGCGCTCTATGAGGGCGCCGCAGACAGCTATCGCGAGATCATCACCGGCCAAGGCTCCCTCGCCTCGCTGATGGTGGTCGGCCACAATCCGGCGATCGAGGAAATCCTGCGCGAAATTCTCGGCGAGCGCGTGGCAGCTGAGACGATCCCCTACGGATATCCGCCTGGCGCACTTGCGGTGATTGATTTCCACGACCGCCCGCAAGCCGGTATTTTGCCACCGGCTAGACTCGTGGCCTGGCTTGATCCGGAATGTCATGACGGGTGAACGCCGCAGGGCAACACTTTTTTCGGCCGCTCGGGCGTCCTATATCGCAAACGACCAAATTGGCCCCGAGGCCAGATACAACGCGTTCCGAGGCCCGAAAATTTGCCATCGCTCCTGACCCGCATTTCCGATGACGCCCGGCTTGCGCTCGATACCTTGACCGATCGCGCATCCGGTTTCGTCAATCCGACGCTGCGGCTCGGGGTGACCGGGCTTTCGCGCGCCGGCAAGACCGTATTCATCTCGTCGCTCGTCCATAATCTCCTGAATGGTGGCCGCCTGCCGGTCTTCGAGGCCGTCCGCTCCGGGCGCGTGTCGAAGATAAGACTTGAGCCGCAACCGGACGACGCGGTGCCGCGCTTCCAGTACGAGGATCACATTGCCGCGCTTGTCCGCGACCGGGTCTGGCCGGATTCGACCCGCGCGATCTCGCAATTACGCATCACACTCGACTACGAAAGCGCCAGCGGCTGGAACCGGATGTTCTCACCGGGCCGGCTATCGATCGACATCGTCGACTATCCCGGCGAATGGCTCCTTGATCTGCCGCTGCTGACGCAGGATTTCCGCTCCTTCAGCAACAAGACGGTCGAGCGGGCAAAAACCGGCATACGTGCCGAGCTCTCCGCGGACTGGCTTTCACTCGCCACATCGCTCGATATCACCATGCCCGCGGTCGAAGCGGACGCACAGCGGCTTGCCGAAGCCTTCACACGCTACCTGAAGGCCTGCAAATCCGACGAACGTTCCCTGTCGACGCTCCCACCGGGCCGCTTCCTGATGCCTGGCGACCTGGAAGGCTCGCCGGCACTGACTTTCTCACCACTCGCCAACCTGCCCGAAGGCCGTGCGCCAAAAGGCTCGCTCTGGGCGATGATGGAGCGGCGCTACGAGGCCTACAAGACCCATGTGGTCAAGCCGTTCTTCCGCGAGCATTTTGCCCGGCTCGACCGGCAGATCGTCCTGATCGATGCGCTGCAGGCGATCAACCGCGGCCCGGAGTCGCTGCTCGACCTCGAAGGCGCGCTCGCCGATGTGCTCGCCAGTTTCCGGCCAGGCACCAATTCCTTCCTGTCGGCCTTCCTGACCAAACGGATCGACAAGGTGCTGATCGCCGCGACCAAGGCCGACCATCTGCATCATGAGAGCCACGACCGCCTGGAGCGCATCGCCGCCCGGCTCGTGCAGCGCGCCATCGATCGCATCGGCATCAGCGGCGCGGGGCTCGAAGTCATGGCCATAGCCTCGGTCCGGGCAACCCGCGAGGCGACGGTCAATCATGACGGTCACGCCCTGCCGGTCATCGTCGGGACCCCGATCGCCGGCGAGGCGATCAACGGCGAAACCTTTGACGGAGAACGGAAAACAGCGATATTTACCGGCGACTTACCGCAGAATCCTGATGCACTTTTTCAGGACCTTGAATCAAGACCGGAGGAGAGCCTGGTCCCTGACCTGAGTTTCGTGCGTTTCCGGCCGCCGCATATCGAGGAAACCGGCGGTGGACTGAAATTGTCGGTGCCGCACATCAGGCTTGACAGGGCGATGCAATTTTTGTTCGGAGACCGGCTGGCATGAGCGATACGCCGAAAACGCCAAAACGAAAGCCCGCCGTTTTTACTGTCGAAGGCGAACCATCGACATCGGCAGCCCGCCGCGATCCGGTGCGCCGCTCACCCGCCAGTTTCGACGAAAACATCGTCATGACACCTGACGCCGAGGATCCGTTCCTGGCGACCAGCGCGCTGCCCGCCCCGCCGGAGGCGGCACCGCGCAAGCGCCGCTTTTCCTTCGGTAAACTTGTATTCGCCGCCTTGGGTATTTTGGTGTCCCTGGCCGTCGGCCTGTGGATCGACAGTCTGGTGCGCGATCTCTTCACCCGTGCCGACTGGCTCGGCTATCTCGCAATCGCTGCCGCCGCCAGCGGCTTGCTCGCGTTCCTCGTGGTCATCGCCCGCGAGCTGGCAGGTATCATGCGGCTGAATGCCATCCAGGCGCTGAAGCAGGAGGCAATCGACGCAAGCCTTGCGCCGACGCCCAAGCCGGCCCGGAAGGTGATGGCCCATCTCGTGCACCTGCTTGCCACCAAACCGCAGACAGCACGCGGGCGTCTGCGCCTCAAGGAAACCGAAACCGACATCATCGACAGCCCGCATCTGCTTGACCTGACCGAGCGCGAATTGCTGACGCCGCTCGATCGGGAGGCGCGGGCGCTCATTCTCAACGCCTCGAAACGAGTCTCGATCGTCACAGCCGTCAGCCCACGAGCGCTCGTTGACCTCGGCTACGTCATCTATGAATCCGCCCGTCTGATCCGGGCGATGGCCGACCTTTACGGTGGGCGCCCAGGTACGTTCGGCCTCTTGCGGCTGATGCGCGACGTGATCGCACATCTCGCCGTCACCGGCTCGATCGCCGTCGGAGACAGTCTGATCCAGCAGGTGCTCGGCCATGGCCTTGCCTCGAAACTGTCGGCCCGGCTCGGCGAAGGCGTCATCAATGGCCTGATGACAGCGCGTATCGGCATCGCCGCGATGGATCTCTGCCGACCGATGCCGTTCCGGGCGCTGAAACGCCCCGGTATCGGCGATTTCATCGGCGATCTGACACCCGGAATGTCGAGGACGAAAGCACCCGAGGGCGACGGCTAGCGCATGTCGCCCAAAAGTGCGCAGCGGTTTTGGGACAACGACATGCATAAGAACAAAGACCTAAAGCGCATCGCATGAATCCGTTTTGGCGCGATGCGCTTTAAATGCCGGCATACCATTCGTAGCCAAGATCTTCCCAAAAGCCGCCCTTGCCGCTGCCGTAGGGCGCGAGCGTCGCGGCGAGTTCGATACCTTTGACGTATTTCGCCATCTTGTAGCCGAGCTGACGCTCGATGCGCAGCCGCAGCGGCGCACCATTGGCCACGCGCAGCGCCTCGTCGTTGCAGCCATAGGCAAGGATAGTCTGCGGATGGCCCGCGTCGATCAGGTCGATCGATTCGTAGTATCGCACGGCGCCGGACAGACCGAGGTTCATGCTGTCGTAACAATGGAAGATCACGAAGCGCGCTTCAGGCTTCACCTTGGCTTCGTCGAGGATCCTGGCGAGCGGCACGCCAGTCCATTTGGCGATACAGCTCCAGCCCTCGACACAGTCGTGCCGGGTGATCTGCGTGCGGGCCGGCATGTTGCGCAGTTCATCAAGGCTAAAGCTCAGCGGCTTTTCGACCAGCCCGCCAACCGTCAGTCGATAGTCGGCAAAAGCCTTTTCCTTGAGTGCCAGATAGTCCGCATCGGTCGGGTCGGTCGAGCCATTTGGCCGCTGTCCTTGGCGCACCTCGGTCGCCGAGAATTCCGGCGCCAGCGCGTCGGCATCGATCAGCATGCGCTGGACGCGATAGGTCAGGCTGTTTGCCGAAGCCAGGACATCCCGCACGGGGCTCTGGCTGGACAGGAAACCGTCGAACGCATCGCAGCCGGAGAGCGGGATGGTCGAGGCGGCCGCCCCGGCAACGGTGAGGAACTTGCGGCGATTGATGATAAACCCGCTCATGCCGTATGCTCCTCTTTCTTTTCGGGGTCGGTGCGATACCAGCCGGTGATGATCGAGCGCATTTCGTTCAGAGGGCCAGCCGCGATAACCATGAAGATATGGATCAGGAAGAACCCCACCAGCAGCGCCATACAAATGAAATGGATGGTCCGCGCCGTCTGCCGCCCGCCGAAAACGTCGAGCAGCCACGGCCAGGCGGCGTTCATGCCAGGCGACATGGTAATGCCCGTCAGTATGATCAGCGGGAAGATGACGAGCAGGACGCCGGCATAGGCGAGCTTCTGCAGGACGTTGTAGCGGCCATCATGATGAAAGCGGAACCGCAAATGATCGGAAAGGCTTTTCGGCAAGCCCCTGATATCCGCGAGGGACGGAAGAATATCGCGCCTGAGATGGCCGCTGATCAGGCTGCTGACGAACCAGACGAGGAAAGCCGCCACGAAGAACCAGGCAAAGAAGAAATGGACGACCCGCCCGGTCGACAGATCCTGGTACGATGGCAGCGTCGCCCAGGCCGGGAAGCCGCGGTAGGACGGGTTGTCCGCCGGTCCGCTCATCCCAAAGACGCCGCTCGTCTTGTAGCTCCGTCCGAAGATCGTGGTGTAACCATCGACCTTGCCGTCGGCGGTCTGCATGGCGCGCATGGACAGGACGCTGTTGTCGAACTCGAAACCGGATTGTTTGCCGATATAAAGTTCCGGATGGGCATTGAAGATCTGCAACCCGCTGAGCAGCAGGAAGAATAAGGCAATCGCCCAGGTCCAATGCGTGACGCGCGTGGCGATCCGGTGCCGGTAGATCACCTTGCCGTCGCCACCATGGTGCGCTAAACGCGATTCGATGTCGTCGATGATGGTCATGGCAAGCCTCCCTTGTATGCGCAACTACGTAACCAATCCCGGTTCGGTTTCAACGCAACTCCGCTCACCAGCGCACACATCGCAGTGAGGCGCGCGTGAAAGCCCAGGATTTCCAATGATTTCAGACGTCGGGCAAGTCCTGATGAAACATTTCGTGAGCATCGCAAGCGGCCTCCCGGAGGGCCGGAGAAACACTCCATTAACCATTTAAGTGCAAATGTAGCCTCACATTCCTGACATTTGACCATCAAGGATCGTTTATGTTTTCGCGCCCTTCTTTGATCGCTCGCGGCGTTGCCGCAGCCTCGCTTGCAGCTCTCACCTGCGCAGCCTCTCCGGCACTCTCGGGCGGCAACGACAAGGCGTTTTTCGAACAGGTTTCCGGCCAGTGGAAGGGCCCGGGCGAGATCGTCGCGGGAAAATACAAGGGCACGAAATTCACCTGCGACCTCACCGGTGAAGCGAGCGAAAGCTCGGCCGGCATCAAGCTCGACGGTTTCTGCCGTGTCGGCGTCTTCAAGCAGCCGATGTCCGCCGTCATCACCCAGTCCGGCAAAAGCTATAGCGGCAAGTTCCTCGATGGTGCCAACGGCAAGGGCCTTGATATCGTCTCCGGCAACGTCGGCAAGGACAAGGTCGTCGTCGGCATCAACCGCAAGAAGCTGAACGGCGCGATGATCGCCCGTCTGCAAGGCGATTCGACCCTGAACATCACCATCTCGGTAAAGGTCGAGGATACGATGGTGCCGGTGATCGGCGTCAGCCTCAACCGTCAGCTCGATGCCATCGCCGTCGGCTCGATCAAGAAATAACGGTGGTTTTCGGAACGTTTTCAGAGAGCCGGCTCGTCCGGCTCTTTTGCGTTTCAAACGGCCGATTGCGGCGCGCGTTGCCGCCACCAATCATTTCGCGGATCGGCCACTTCGATGCCCGTGACATCGGCACTCATGAGCCATTCGGCCACCGATTTGCCGGCAACAATGAGATCCGGGGCGAAATCGGCGAGCGGCTTCAGCACGAACCCACGTTCCGTCATGCGCGGATGCGGTATTTCCAGCGTCTGGGACTGTTGGCTCAGACTGTCATAGGTCAGCACGTCGATGTCGATCGTGCGCGGCCCCCAGCGCTCCAGCCGCTCCCGTTTCATCTGGCGCTCGATCGATAGGCAGGCATCGAGCAGCTCGTCGGGCAAAAGCGAGGTTTCAACCGCGGCGCAGGCATTGAAAAACCAGGCCTGATCCGTCTTGCCCCAGGGCGGTGTCCTGTAGAGTTTCGAGACGTGCGTCACCGCGCAGTCCGGCCGCGTGTCGAGGAGCACGAGAGCCCGGGCCATCGAACTGGCCGGGTCGCCGATATTGCCGCCGAGACCGAGTGTCGCCAGATGGGTCGGCATCTCAGGCAAAATGCTCGACCGTCACTTCGACATAGTCGAGAACACCCGGAACCGGCGCGTTCGGCTTGCGGATCGATATTTTCGCGCGGCGGATCTGCGGAAAGACCGAACAGAGCGTGGTGGCAACCTCGAGCGCCAGCGCCTCGATCAGATAACGCCGGCGGCCGGTGATGATCTTCTCGATCTCGGTGAAGGCAACACCGTAATGCACTGTATCATCGATCGAATCCTCGACAAGCGCCGTTCCCTGCTCGACATCCAGCTCGGCATCGACGAAGAAACGCTGCCCGAGAAATTCCTCTTCGTCGTGGACGCCATGGCGGGCGAAGAAGGCGCAATTCTTGAGGGTGATCGTATAGATCGCTGTCATGGCTGATTTTCCGTCCCGTGTTTCTTCTGCGCCTGTCTTTTTGTCGCCAGCATAGCATCCGCCACGAGAAGCGCATCCCTGTTGATTGCGACATCATGTACCCGGAAAACCGCAGCGCCCGCCATTCTCAGCAATGCGGTCGTGGCCGCCGTGCCGACATCCCGATCCGGCGCTTCGCGCCCCGTGATGGCTCCGATGAAGCGCTTGCGCGACGTTCCTGCCAGAAGCGGCAGTCCGAAACCTCGCAGTTCACAGAAGCGCGTCATCAGTTCGACGTTCTCATCGGTATCCTTGGCGAAACCGAAGCCGGGATCGAGAACGATCCGGTCGTGCTCGACGCCGGCGGCAGCCGCGATTTCCAGAGAGCGCTCGAGAAAATGATATTGATCGCGCACGACATCTGTGAGTTTTTCGCGGTCGCGGCCGGTATGCATGATGCAAAGCCCTGCCCCGGTCGCCGCCGCCACATTCGCTAGATCGGGCTCACGCTGCAGGCCATGCACGTCATTGATGATATGCGCACCTGCTGCAACCGCCAGCCGCGCGGTCTCGGCCCGGTAGGTATCGACGGACAGGGTCGCATCCGTTCGTTGGGCAAGTGCGGCAATGACGGGAAGCACCCGCGCCTGTTCTTCGGCAGCCGTGACCGCGGCGGCACCCGGCCGGGTCGATTCGCCGCCGATATCGAGGATCGCGGCTCCCTGTTCGAGGCAGTGCAGCGCGTGCGACACCGCAGCTTCGACATCGTCGTAGACGCCGCCATCGGAAAAGGAATCCGGCGTCACGTTGATGATCGCCATGAGCAGTCCGGTAGGGCCGAGTGCGAGGCTTCGCCCATGCGCCAGCTTCCATTCGAAGGGATCGAAAGGATCATCCATGATGGTTTCACTCCCTCTTGCCGGCCCGCGGCCTCAGCGGACTTGCTTTGACCACAAATGCAGGCCGAAGATGCCACTTCTTGCAACAAAGGCTCGGATTACATTGTGTTTTCCAATTTGTCCGAGACGCACGTTATTTGCTGTTGCGCTCAGGCTGGCTATGCCCCAAGCTCTAGAGAAGTTCAACTGCCGAGACCTGTAAACCTATGCCGACTGGCCGCATTTCCTTCGCCGCGTTTCTGATTTTGAGCATCGGTGCGAGCCATTCTTCGCTAGCGCTTGCCGACACGGTCATGAACAAAAGCATCACCTACTTCTCGGTCGGCGGCCGCACGGCCGAAGAGCTCGACAAGGCGCTGTCCGCGCGTGGTCCGATGATGAATTCTACCGGCGCGCGCCATCCCGGCGCCACCAAGATCAAGTTCGGCGGTACGATAACCTATGTGAGACACGGCAGTCGCTGCGCCGTCGGCAGCGCCAAGGTCACGCTCAGCACCAAGCTGATCCTGCCGCGGTGGAAAAACCGTGGAACGGCAAACCGGGATCTGGCGCTCGTCTGGGATACGTTGGCAAGCGACATCAAACGCCATGAGGAGCGCCACGCCGAGATTGCCCGCAACCATGCCCGCAAGCTGGAGAAGGATTTCCTCGCATTGAGACCCGAGGCCGACTGCGAGCGCATGCAGGCGCGTGTTGCCCGGTTAAGCGAAACGGCGATCCAGGAACACGATCGAGACCAGGCCCGCTTCGATAGGACGGAGGCGGCCAACTTCGATCGCCGCATGATCCGGTTGCTGCAGTACCGGCTGGATGCGATGACGAAGGCCAAACGCTAAATCGTCTGCAAGATTCCTGCGTCCGCTTCGAGCAACCAAAAAAACGAATCACCCGGCTTGTGCAAAACTTGCGACGTCAACAGCATCTCACTGGTGATTTCTCACCATATAACAGTGCCGAAAGATAAGGTATAGTGTAAGCATCGAGTGAAAAGCAGGAAAATAAACTCTCTTCACTCTCAGTCCGGATCTAGTCACCATGCATCCATGCAGGATGCCTTTTACCGGAAGTATTGTTTCGCGCTTGACTGTTCTGTACCGGATTGATGTTCGACCGGCCCGATCCATTGCGCATGTGGCGTTCTCCTGGCGTATCCGAAAGCAGCAGATGTTCCCTCCCTCGTCTGTATGTGATGCGCCCTCCTAGCCCCGCTCGTCGTTGCGACCAGCGGGGCTTTTTCTTCCTTGCCCTAAAGCGGTCGCAATGAAGGTCAGGCCTGGCGCTCGGGAACATGAACCACGAGCCCGTCCAGGCCGTCGCTCATCTTGATCTGACAGGAGAGCCGCGAGGTCGGCTTCACATCATAGGCGAAATCGAGCATGTCCTCTTCCATCGCCTCCGGCGCACCGACCGTCGCCGACCATTCCTCGTCCACATAGACATGACAGGTCGCACAGGCACAGGCGCCGCCGCACTCGGCTTCGATACCGGGAACCGAATTGCGCACCGCATTTTCCATGACGGTCGAACCATTTTGAACGTCAAAGTCATACTGCGTGCCGTCGAAGGCGATGATGGTCAGTTTGGGCATTTGGTTTTCCGGATGCTTGGCGTTGTATCGGTATACCGCAGGAACAATCACGCCGCCCCTATACCAGAGGCGGCGGCGGGATGCGGCAAATTCGTCCGATTTCTTCCAACAATTCCCATCGCCAGTCAACACGAAGCGATTTTCGAGCCCGGCGTTCACCCGCGAGGCTTCATCACCGCAAGGCGTCCTGCAGGCCAGGCGACTTTCGGGTTCGCCCTCAGCGGCAGAGCTTCAGGATGAACAGTTCGGCCTCGATCACCGCAGCGCTCAACGCTGCAAGATGGTCGGCCTGCTCGGGCCCGACCTCAACGGCGCCGGCTGCCTCGGCAACACCGAAAGCACCGACGGCAAGAGCGGCACCTTTGAGGCGATGCGCAGTCGAGACCGCCACGTCAGCATTGGCGGACGACAATTCCTTCATCAGCTGCCGCGCCTGGCGCGCGAACATCTGCAGCACTTCGATTTCCAGGAGCTTGTCGCCCATCGTCTGCGTTGCCAGGTGAACCAGATCGATCGGCCTCGACTTCGAGGGACATGCCCCGCCGAAATTGTCGGGTGCTTCGAACGCGATCTTGAGTGCCGCCATGTGCCAATATCCTTATTCTGTTTTTTTCTGACGCAACCGGCCCGTCACCGGTCACATTCTGTTTTTTAGTTCTGCCCGTCCATGACGCCGGACGGTCTCCGGTTTGTCTGGAAGTGCTTGACCAGTCAGGCTATTATGAGGCTCGAAGATGGTGCGGGCGTTACCCTCCCGATGCCCAGTCCGGCCGTCATTTCGCTCGTCTCAGGAGCCCATTAGGCCGGATCGGCGCTGCTATCTGATTAAAACGCGGCGCAATGAGGGCAGCTTTCGCTCGGCATGGTTAACGGCCATTAAACCGCCTGATTACAAGGGTTTCTGCGGGGAAAAGGTCCACTTTTCATTAAGAACTTGTTAGGATTTTAACGAATGCCGGGGGCGCTTAATTGTAAGAAACCGGTGAATGTGTCACTACGGTACGTTGAGGGATATGTTTATGCCTTAAGGTGCAGACAGTCCTGACGGAAAACCGCATCGAATGAAGCACCTACGGGGCTGATGTGCTGTTCCGTCGGTGCGTGGTTGAAATGGGTGCATGTCAGGTTCTGCGTAGATGTGATGCGCGTATCCTGCTGTCACCGTCCGAGTATCGGAGGTGCTCCCAATGCAGGCGGTGTTGCGGAGGGTCCTTTCGAAAGGACAGTTTAGTAACGAGGCGTATCCGCATGGCGACAAATAAAAGCAACGAGTCGATCGACGACAAGGCATTTCAGGCGTTGGAAGACGCTTTGAAAATCGACTTTGACGAGCTTAAGTCGGCCCTGAACGACAAGACGTCGGTGGGCGATCCGGAGGGAAAAGTGTCTGAACCAGTGAGCCAGGCACCGGCACCCAGCCAGGCAAAGACGACAAAGCCGCAGGATCAGGCAGCCCGCGCGGGACGGGCGACGGAAACGCCAAGAAGTCTCTCTCCCGAACCGGCCCCCAAGGCGCCCGCCTTCGCGCCTGCCAACGATGATGGCCGCAGAACGCCCGCCGCCATTCTGCGCTCGCTGGACGTCCGCTCCAGCCGCTCGGCGATGCGGATCGCCGCCGCTGTCTCCGCGCTCTGGGTTATCGGCGGCCTTGGTGTCGCCAACCTGCTCTTTGGTCCGGAAATCTGGCAGATCCGCTCGCTTGCCGACCTGTCGGCCATGCCGGGCGCCATCGGCGTGGCGATCTTCATCATCCTGCCGGTGATGCTGTTCTTCTCGTTCGCCGTCATGATTACGCGCGCACAGGAACTGCGCAGCGCCGCCCGGTCGATGGCCGAGGTCGCCCTGCGCCTTGCCGAACCTGAAACGGCAGCGTCCGAGCGCATCATGACGGTCGGCCAGGCCGTTCGCCGCGAAGTCTCGGCAATGAACGAGGGCATCGAGCGCACGATTGCGCGCGCGACCGAACTCGAAACGCTGGTTCATTCCGAAGTCAACGCGCTCGAGCGCAGCTACAGCGACAACGAACTGCGGGTGCGCACGCTGGTCCAGGAACTCGGACTGGAGCGGGAATCCATCGTCGGCCATGCCGAGCGTATCCGTTCGTCGATCGCCGGCGCCCACACGCAATTGAAGGACGAACTGGCGACTGCCGGCGATGATATCGCCAGCCGTATCGCCACTTCCGGTGAAGCCTTCGCGTCGATGATCGAAACCCGCGCCGCAGCCCTGATGGAGCGCTCGAACAGCGCGACGCAGACGATCGACGCCATGCTCTCGACCCGCACCGATGCTTTGGTCTCAGGTCTCACGACCGCCGGCGTGTCGCTCAGCAACGAGTTCGATACCCGTCTCGAAAATCTCAGCCAGACGCTCAGCAAGCGCGGCCAGCAACTGCTCGGTCAGTTCGAAACGCGCGCCTCCACGCTCGACGCCAACACAGAGAAGCTGAATGCCGCGCTGAATGAGCGCGCGCGCCAGCTCAACGAGACGCTGATCGCCCGCACGCGCGATCTGAACGAGAGCCTCAATGTCGGCCAGCAGGCCATCACCGGCGGTCTCGACGATATTCTCAACACGCTGAACGCCACGCTGGACGAAAAGGGCGCGAGCTTCCGCCAGAGCCTGAAGACCAGTTCCGACGACATGATCATGGATCTCGACCTGCGCTCTGGCTTCTTCGAGGAGAAGCTGCAGACAACGGTCGGACAACTGGCGACGGCCTTCGATTCCCGCTTCCACGAATTCGCGACCGCCTTCGACAAGCGCGCCGGCATGCTCGATTCCAAGCTGATGGAAAGCCTCGCCCGCATCAACCAGTCGGTGACCGGCGGCGCCGAATCCATCGGTGGCATGCTGGACGGTGGTATCGAGCGCTTCGAGTCCGCCCTGTCCGAACAGTCCCTGACGCTCGCGACCACGCTCGGCACGACGCAGGACTTCATCGAACACACGATCAGCGGCAAGACCGCCGAGCTCAGCGAAGCGATCGGCAATGCGCACGCCCGAATCGACGGAGTGCTGTCCGAACGCTCCGGCTCGTTGATGAGCGCGCTCACTGCGGCGCAGGATCGGATCGAATCCGGCTTCGTGCAGCGCGCCGGTTCGCTCGAAACTGCGCTCACGGAAAGTCAGCAGCGGCTCGCCGAAACGCTTGATGCCCGCACCAACGCGATCGCCGCCAGCAACCAGCAGCTTGCGGAAAACCTCAACACCCGGACCAGCGGCTTCATCGACGGCCTGCAGGCAATCCATGGCCGCATCGAGGACACGCTGACCAACCGCGCCGACGAGATCACCAGCTCCATCGCCGCCAGCCAGTTCCGCCTCGACAACACCCTTTCTGAGCGCACGGTCGAGCTTTCGAGCCTGCTTGCGGCAAGCTCGGAATCCATCGACAGTGCCTTCGAGGGCACGGCGGAACGGATCGATACGATCCTCTCGCAGCGCACCGGCGCACTCGCGAACGTGCTGACCTCGTCAACGGCAGCGATCGACAGCGCCTTTGACGGCACGGCAGAACGGATCGACACGATCCTCTCGCAGCGCACCGGCGCACTCGCGAACGTGCTGACCTCGTCAACGGCAGCGATCGACAGCGCCTTTGACGGCACGGCAGAACGGATCGACACGATCCTCTCGCAGCGCACTGGCGCGCTCGCAAACGTGCTGACTTCATCAACGGCAGCGATCGACAGCGCCTTTGACGGCACGGCAGAACGGATCGATGCGATCCTCTCGCAGCGCACCGGCGCGCTCGAAAACGTGCTGACTTCGTCAACGACCGCAATCGACAGCGCCTTTGACGGCACCGCAGAACGGATCGACACCATCCTGTCACAGCGCACCGGTTCGCTAGCCAACGTTCTCACCTCGTCTGCAGGCGCGATTGAAAGCGCGATCGGCGGCACGACGGAACGGTTGGAAACGCTGCTGTCCGAACAAAGCCGCACGCTCGGCGACACCCTCGCCAGCCAGACGGCGACGCTCGACACGCTTCTCGCCGAGCGCTCGGCAGAGATCGCCGGCACGCTGTCCGCCCGCGCGACCGAAATGGTCGACACACTGAGCAACCGCTCGGAAGAAATCGCCGACGGCCTCTCCTATCGCGCCAGCGCGATCGCAGAAACCATGGCCGACCGGGTCGGCGATATCGAGCAGCAGCTTTCGGGCCGCGTTGCGGCGATCGCCGAAAACCTCAGCGGCCGTGTCAGCGAGATCGCCGGCACGATGACCAGCACCTCGGCCGAGATCGCCACGGCCCTGTCTAGCCATGCCTCGGAACTCGCTGCCTCGATGGCAGGCAGGGCATCCGATATCGAACAGACGCTGTCCGGACGCGCCGGTCAGCTGGCGACATCGCTTGCCTCCACCCATGATCAGATCCGGACGACGCTGGACGACCGGCTCAACGCGATCAACGTTGCCGTCGCCCACGGAACCGAACAGCTTTCCGACGTGCTCAGCGAACAGGCGACCTCCATTGCCACAACGCTCGCCACCAGCGCCAGCATGCTGGAAATGACGCTGGAAGAGCGTCAGGCGGAACTTGGGGGCGTCATAGACCAGAGTGCCGCGGCGCTCGAACAGCGCATGCTGGCAAGCACCAGCCACGTGGCAACCCAACTCGGCGAGACCGCCGATCACATCAGCCGCGCCGCCGACACGCTAACGCACCGGATGGACACGTCCCTCTCCGCTATCAACAGCAGCGTCGACGAAACCGGTGCGCGCATCGAAGGTAGCCTCGGAGCGCTGGAAGGCCGTATTCGCGACAGCGTCGGCGGCGTCAGCGAATTCGTCGACAATGCCGGCCAGAGGATCGCCGACACGCTGTCCGCCAAGGTCTCCGAATTCGACCAGGTCAGTGACAGGGCTGCGGCACGCATTGCCGACAGCCTTGCCGGACGCGCCGACGAAATCGACCGCATCGGCAGCGTCGCTGCGGCCCGCATCGCAGACGCGCTCTCAGACCACACGGCTGAGTTCGACCAAGTCAGCACGGCCGCTGCCGCGATGATCGCCGACAGCCTTGCAAGCCGCACCGAAGAAATCGACCGCATCGGCAACAGCGCCGCGGCCCGGATCGCAGAAACATTGAGTGACCGCACGGCGGAGCTTGATCGGGTGAGCACCGCAGCAGCAACCCGCATTTCCGACAGCCTGGCCGGGCGCGCGGACGAGATCGACCGCATCAGCGGCACGGCCGCGACCCGCATTGCCGACACGCTCTTCAGCCATACGGCTGAACTCGGCCGCGTCAGCGACGAAGCCGCCGCTCGTATCGAAGCCAGCATCGAGGGCGGTACGGGCCGCATCGAAGAGCGGCTCGGAACCATGGACCGTGCCCTGTCGATCGGTCTCGACAATGTCAGCCGGACGATCGAAGGCAAGGCTGCCGGTCTCGTGACGAACCTGCGCGGCGCCGTCAGCGACGCAGCGCAGGGCATCGATGCTGAAGCCGTGCGCTCTGCAGAACTGCTGGCCAAGGCCGGCGAGGATTTTGCGCAGGCAATGGCCGCGCGTCAGTCCGATTTCCAGTCCAGCATAGAGCAGACCGCCGCGACCGCAGCAATGCGCAGCGCCGAACTGGCGCGTTCCGTGGGAGAAGCAACCGATGGTGCGGCCGCCCGGATCGCCCAGACGCAGTCGCGCGTGGCGGAACAGGCGTCGTCGCTGCAGCAGAGCCTTACCGACGTGGAGAAGGCCCTGGAAGCGCGCGGCAACACGATCCGCACCACCCTTGACGACGGCACGCGCGAACTCAACTCGATGCTCGCCGGCCGCTCCGCCGAACTGTCGCGCCTGATCGACGAGAAGGCTCGCCCGGTCATCGATCAGTACGCCGCCACCGGCAAGGAAGCCGCAGACCGCATCAGCGAGGTCGCCCGCGAGAGCGCGGAACGCCTGCGCGCCGAAAATGCGACGCTGCTCGAGAGCCTGACCGCCCGCACCGGCGAGACGCTGAATGCCATCTCGAGCCGCGCGGAAGAAACCGCCAAGGCGATGAAGATGGTCGAGAACCGCCTGCAGTCGACGGCCATGGGTCTGATCGATCAATTGGCGGCGAGCAACTCGTCGATCGCAGGCGTCATCGAGCAGGCAAGCGCCAATCTCGGCGCCATGGACCAACAGCTGGAAGCGACCACGACGCGGTTCTCGGAATCGGCCAATCGCGCTTCCGACATGCTGTCCACCTCGACCCGCCTTCTCGAAGGCAAGGTCGACAAGCTCGCCAATATCTCCGGCTCGACCCTGTCGCAGATCGGCGGCATCGTCGGGCGCTTCGAAGATCATTCCAAGGTGCTCAGCCAGGCATCCGACCTTCTGGGCGCAGCGCAGTCCAATCTGGTCAGCACGCTCGAAGAACGGCAGGATGCGCTGCGCACCCTCTCGGTCGGCCTTGTCAGCCGCTCTGAAGAGATAGAGAAGACCATGCATGCCCTTGAAGGCTTCGTCGATGGCGCCTTCCAGCGCGCCGAAGATCGCTCGGCGCAGATCGCAGGCAACCTGCGCTCCGGCATCCAGACGTCCTTCAACGATGTCGGGCGTATCCTGACAGACGCCGAACAGCGCGCCGCCTCGGCTGCCGAGGCCATGCGCGATGCGGTGGTCAAGGCAGGCGACGAAGCCAGCTTGTCGGTCGAATCGGTGTTCGTTCGCGCCGAGGAACGCTCGAACGAAATCGCCAGCAACCTGCGCGCCGGCGTCCAGGCTTCCTTCGCCGATGTCAGCAAGACGTTGTCGGAAGCCGAAGCCCGCGCAACGTCGGCGAGCGAAGCCATGCGCGCCGCCGTCGCAAAGGCCGGCGAGGATGCGGGCCTCTCCGTCGAGGGTGCCTTTGCCCGCGCCGAGGAGCGCTCCAAAGAAGTTGCCTCGCGCCTGCGCGGCAGCGTCGGCGCCTCGCTGTCGGATATCGACCGTATGATGACCGAAACCGGCAAGAAGTCGGACGGTGCCGCCCTGCAGATGAGCGAAGCGATCCGCAAGGCCGTCGAAGAAGCCGTCAGCCGCTTCAGCGGCGCAACCGAAGAAATCCGCCGCTCGGCCAGCGAGATCCGCCGCGAGCTCGACATGACCCGCGAGGAACTGAAGCGCGGCGCCTTCGACCTGCCGGAAGAAGCCAAGGAAAACGCCTCGGTCATGCGCCGCGCCGTTGCCGAACAGATCAAGGCGCTGCAGGAACTCTCCGACATCATCGGCAAGTCCTCCGGCCAGCTTGAGATTGCCCAGCCGGCGCCACGCCAGCAGGCCGTCGCACAACAGCAGCCTGTGGCCGCGGCACCGGTCCGCGCCGTTGCCCAGCAGCCAGCCGTAGAGCCGCGCCGCCAGGAGCAGGAGCCCCTGCTCCGTGGAAGTCTCGGCCTGGAACAACCGCGCGCCGCCCAGCAGCCGGTCGTTCGGCAGCAGGAGCCGGTAGCGGTGACACGTCCGCAGTCCGGCGAAGGCAGCGGCTGGATGCGTGACCTGCTGCGCGGTGCATCGCGCGACGAGGAGGCACCGGCGCCCGTCCCTGCGCAACGCGCAAGCGAGGCACAGCCCGCCGCCCGCGCCGGCGATACCCGCAATCCGCGCCATGTCATGGAATCGCTGAACTCGCTGTCGGTCGACATCGCCCGCGCCATCGACCACGACGCCTCGGTCGACCTGTGGCGGCGTTACCAGCGCGGCGAGCGCGACGTCTTCACCCGCCGCCTCTACACGCTGAAGGGCCAGCAGACCTTCGACGAGATCAAGCGCAAATACGATCGCGAGCCGGAGTTCCGCACTGCCGTCGACCGCTACATCGCCGATTTTGAAAAACTGCTCGGCGACGTCGCTCGCAACGACAGCGACAAGGTAATGACGCAGAGCTACCTGACGTCCGATACCGGCAAGGTCTACACGATGCTGGCGCACGCGGCCGGGCGGTTCAGCTAACCCCCAATTCCGGTTTCCATGTCTAGAATGGCCCCATCCGCAAGGTGGGGCCATTTTCATTTTGGGTATTCGCGGGCGTTTTGACGTTAAATAGAAATGCACTGTGCGGCTACTTCGCGCGCCTCGCAGGATGGGTTTGATCGCGAACAGCCGCTCAATGAAAGGGGACGCATGCAGGAATCACCAGCCAGAAGGCTCGTTGGAAACGATCAGAAGTCACGCCTCAGCGTCTATCGGCGGCATAACGGTTTCACTATGTCGAGGAGGAAATATCCGCGTGAGGCGATGCGTCCTAGTCTGGGTGGAGGCCAGTAGTTCAGGGATATTTGCGAGTAGCCGGGAAGCAGTCCTGGAGGCCCATGCCGCCATTTCTTTGCACCCCACTGATGACGATATGGCGCGGGCTGGCGGCTTCATACAGGCCGATTCGCGGCCCTTTTGGACAACGGAATAATCGTCATGGAATGGCTTTACGCACCGAATTTGAAGGTCGAGACGCGATTGTCGCCCAGCTGCAGACAGCAATGGTCAAGCGTATAGATCGAAACGGCAGTCTGCGGTTTCGCGTCGAGGGAGGCCCGCCTGCCCTCGCGGCTCAAAGCATCGCTATCGAAGGGTTTATCTCGATGATGTTGGAGGACATGGACCACTTTGTGCATCCGTTGATCCACGGACGACAGGCTGCATGAACTGGAGATTTACAAGGAAGACGGCAACCCAATTCTCATCGATCCGCACGAGATCGATATTTCGAAGATACATTGTTACTGAAGCAGCGGAACCAGTCCCGGCGGGAGGCGCAAATATCGTATCTGTGAGGCAACGCTTGCGGAACACCAGACACAAAAAAGGCGGCCACCCGGGCCGCCTTTGTCGTTCGAAGCCTAAAAGCCTCAGTGTTCCTTGTTCGCGTAGACCGACTTCTTCGTCAGGTAGATCAGGCCGGTAAAGATCAGCAGGAAGACCATGACCATGAAGCCGGTGCGCTTGCGATCTTCAAGATGCGGTTCGGCGGCCCACATCAGGAAGGACGCGACATCGCGCGAATACTGCTCGACCGTCTGCGGCGAACCGTCGTCATAGGTGACCTGGTCGTCGGAAATCGGCTTTGCCATCGCAAGTGCCGCAGCACTGCCGAAGTACGGGTTGTAATGCGTGCCTTCGGCGACTTCCGTGCCAGCCGGCGGTTCCTGATAGCCGTTCAGGAGCGCGTGGATGTAATCCGGTCCGCCTTCCTGGTACTGCGTGAACATGTCGAAGACGAAGGTTGGGAAGCCGCGCTCAACGCCGCGAGCCTTGGCGATCAACGAGAAATCCGGAGGAGCAGCGCCGTTGTTGGCAGCAGCGGCTGCTTCAACGTTCGGATAAGGCGACGGGAAATGATCAGAAGGCAGGGCCTTGCGGGTGAACATCTCGCCATCGGCATTCGGGCCGTCCTGGACTTCGTAGTTCGCTGCGAAGGTCTTCACCTGCGCTTCGGAATAGCCGAGGCCCTCCAGCGTGCGGAAAGCGACGAGGTTCATCGAGTGGCAGGCGGAACAGACTTCGGTGTAAACCTTCAGGCCGCGCTGCAACTGACCCTTGTCGTAGTGGCCGAACGGGCCGGAGAAGGTCCATTCTTCCTGTTCCGGCTTGTGGATCGGGAAGTGCGGCGTGCCGCCTGCATGTTCCTCCTCGGCGGCACCGCCTTCGGCTTTGTGTTCGCCGGCTTCCTGGGCGAACACAATACCGGCGCCAAGGCCTGCGACGACTGCGAGCGAAAGAATGCCTGTAACAAGCTTTTTCATTGTTGTGGGTTCCTTAATCTTCGCAGACATCACGCGGCAACGGGCTTCTTCGCAGCCTGCTTTTCCAGTACCGCTTCGGTGATGGAATTCGGGATGCGCTTCGGCGTTTCGATCAGTCCGAGAACCGGCATGACGACGAGGAAGAAGCCGAAGTAGTAGAGAGTGCCGAGCTGCGACATCACCACGTAAAGGCCTTCCGCCGGGCGCGAGCCCAGCCAACCGAGCATGATGGCGTTGATCACGAAGAGCCAGAAGAACAGCTTGTACCACGGACGGTAGACGGCCGAGCGCACCTTCGAGGTATCGAGCCAAGGCAGGAAGAACAGGACGATGATCGCGCCGAACATCACCAGAACGCCGCCGAGCTTCGAGTCGATCGGGCCGACATTGAAGGTGATCGCGCGCAGCATCGCGTAGAACGGCAGGTAGTACCATTCCGGAACGATGTGGGCCGGGGTCTTCAGGGCGTTGGCCGGAATGTAGTTGTCCGGATGGCCGAGGAAGTTCGGCATGTAAAAGACGAACCAGGCGTAGACCAGCAGGAACACCGATACACCGAGCGCATCCTTGAGGGTCGCGTAAGGCGTAAAGGCTACCGTGTCCGTCTTGGTCTTGACTTCGACGCCGGTCGGGTTGGTCTGGCCGACGACATGCAGTGCCCAGATGTGCAGGACGACGACGCCGGCGATCATGAAGGGCAGGAGGTAGTGCAGCGAGAAGAAGCGATTGAGCGTCGGTTGATCGACGGCGAAACCGCCGAGCAGGAACTGCTGGATCCACTCGCCCACCAAGGGGAAGGCGGAGAAGAAGCCGGTGATAACCGTGGCTCCCCAGAAGGACATCTGCCCCCAGGGCAGAACATAGCCCATGAAGCCGGTTGCCATCATCAGCAGGTAGATGACGACGCCGAGAATCCAGAGGATTTCACGCGGCGCCTTGTAGGAGCCGTAGTAGAGACCACGGCCGATGTGCAGATAAACGGCGATGAAGAAGAACGACGCGCCGTTGGCATGCATGTAGCGCAGCAGCCAGCCATGGTTGACGTCGCGCATGATCTTTTCGACGGAGTTGAAGGCAACCGTCGTCTCAGCCGCATAATGCATGGCGAGAACGACGCCGGTCAGGATCTGCACGATCAGCATCACCGACAACATGGCGCCGAAGGTGTAAGCATAGTTCAGGTTGCGCGGAACCGGATAGGAAATGAAGCTGTCATGCACGAGCCGCGGCAGCGGCAGGCGCGAATCGACCCACTTCTCGATCCCGGTCGTCGGCATATAGGTTGAATGATCACCACTCATAATCAGTATTCCCCTCAACCGATCTTGATGACTGTGTCGGAAGTGAATGCAAAAGTCGGGACGGCGAGGTTCATCGGCGCCGGCCCCTTACGGATACGACCGGCCGTATCGTAGTGCGAGCCGTGGCACGGACAGAACCAACCACCGAAATCGCCTGCCTGGCCGAGCGGAACGCACCCGAGATGCGTGCACGAGCCGATCATGACGATCCAGTTTTCCTTGTCCTTGCCGGCAGAGCGATCGAGATCGGTCGCTTCAGCATCGGCCGGAAGGTTGGCATTGCGCGCAACCGGATCCTTCAGGTCGGCAAGCGCAACAGCTTTCGCCTCTTCGACTTCCTTGTCGGTGCGGTTGCGGATGAACACCGGCTTGCCACGCCATTTCGCTGTCAGCGACATGCCGGGCTGCAGGCTCGATACATCCACCTCGATCGAAGCGAGCGCCAGCGTCGAAGCGTCCGGCCGCATCTGGTCGATGAACGGCCAGGCGACCGCACCCGCGCCTACGACGCCCGCCATGCCGGTCGCCAGATATAGGAAGTCGCGGCGAGTGGGCTCGCCCAGGGTTTCGCTTGATGTCTCGTGTTCGCTCACGGCTAAACCATCCTCTCACGCAATGTTTGCGGAAACCGCACTGTCCCCGGCGTCGACCCGCTCCGTGCTGACACTTGAGCGAAAGAACAGCGCCAAATCAATAAGCCGATGCACGATTCGAAGAAAACTTTCGCCCTTCCGCCTCATGCATCAAAACCGGGCGAATCCCGCGCGTTTAATAAACGGCAGATTCCCCGGCAATCCGGCGCGTTCTATGCTTGATCGCAAGGGATGTCTAGCCTTGAGGACGGGAGGTGGGCCACAATGTCGCGGGAAAACCGAAGCCAATGTTCGCAAACCGCTTTTCGCGGTCTGGCCTCGTCAAAACACGGCTTTCCCAAGCTTGCGGGCGCCGGTTTTCGACACCGTCATTCGGCGGCGGCGTCACGGGCGAGGAAGCCGCCGGACTGGCGCAGCCACAGATCGGCGTAGAGACCGCCGGCGGCGACCAGTTGTTCATGCGTCCCGTCTTCGACGATCCGGCCTTCGTCCATGACGATCAGCCGGTCGAGTGCTGCGATGGTGGACAGCCGGTGCGCGATCGCAAGCACGGTCTTGCCGTGCATCAGCCGGTCGAGATTGGACTGGATCGCAGCCTCGACCTCCGAATCGAGCGCCGAGGTCGCCTCGTCGAGAACGAGGATCGGGGCGTCCTTCAGCATCACCCGGGCGATCGCCACCCGCTGGCGCTGGCCGCCGGACAGCTTGACGCCGCGCTCGCCGACATGGGCGTCGAAGCCTACGCGTCCGCGCTGGTCCTGCAGCCTTTCGATGAAGCCGAGCGCCTCGGCTTTCCTTGCCGCATGACGCAATCGATTCTCGTCCGCGTCCGGACGACCGAACAGGATGTTGTCACGGACGGAGCGATGCAAAAGCGACGTATCCTGGCTGACGACGCCGATCTGGTTGCGCAGGGACTCCTGCCGGACCGCGGCGATGTCCTGCCCATCGATCAGAATACGGCCGCCTTCCAGATCGTAGAATCGCAAGAGCAGATTGACGAGCGTCGTCTTGCCGGCCCCCGAACGGCCGACGATGCCGACCTTCTCGCCTGGTCTTATGACGAGCGACAGATCATCGATGACACCATTGCCCCTGCCGTAGTGGAAACGGATATGCTCGAAACGGATGGAGGGGCTGGTGATGGCAAGGTTTGCGGCACCCGGCCGGTCCACCAGCTGGATCGATTGCGAGATCATGTCGGCGGCATTCTGGATCGTGCCGACATTGCGCATGATGCCGTTGAACTGCACCATCATCCGGCCCAGGAGAAAATTCAGCCGCAGGATGAGCGCCATGGTGAAAGCGACAGCACCGGAGCTGATCGCCCCCGAAAGCCAGAGGTCGACGCTCAGTGCCGCCATCGTCACGATCATGATGCCGGACAAAAGCGCCATCGAGGCGCGCACGCCGGTGATGAACCGGGTGAAGCGGATGATCGTGTCCTGATAGATGTCGAAACCCTGCCGCATGTAGCGGTCGTTCTCTTCATCGCGGGCAAAGAGCTTCAGCGTCTGGATATTGCTGTAGGCATCGACCATGCGACCGCTCAACATCGATGAGGCTTCGGCCGTCTCGCGGGAATGCTCGCGGATGCGCGGCACGAAATAGCGCGCGAGGAAGCCGAAGCCGATCAGCCAGAGCAGAACCACGACGGCGAGAGAAGAATCGAGCTGCCCGACAAGCACCAAAGTCGAAACGGAATAGATGCCGACGAACCAGACGCTTTCCATCAACGAGGTCACAACGTCGCCGACCGCCTGCCCGCCCGACCAGACCTTGGTAACGATGCGGCCGGAAAAATCGTTCTGGAAGAAGGACAACGATTGCCGCGCCACATGCAGATAGGACTGCCAGCGCACCAGATTGTAGAAACCGGGCGTGATGATCTGCTGATCGACTAGTGCCATCAAGAGCGACACCAGGAAGCGCACGATGCCGATCAGAACCAGCATGCCGAACAACTCGGCTCCATGGGCAGCGAGCAGGCCGCTCCAACCCTCGCCGGGTTTGACTGTCGCGAGGATATCGACGACGCGGCCGACGAACCAGAACAATGTCGCCTCGATCGCCGCCGTCATGCCGCCAAGGAAGAGCATGGCGATAAACGGTGCCTTGGCCTGGCGGATGTAGAACCACACATAGGCGATCAGCCGCTCTGGCGGCTGCAGGCCTTCGCGCGCCGCGAAAGGCTGTATCCAGTTTTCAAAAAAGGCAAACAGGGCGCGCAGCATGTGTCCGATATAGCCCTTTTCAAAAATGCGGCAATGCGGAATCCAGGCCGGCCGGATTACAAGTGCGTAATGCGGCCGGCCACAGGCATTTCGAACCAGTGTCCCTCCCCGCCTTCGCGGCGAAGGATCGAAGCCGGCGCTACTCCGCCGCCTCTTCCTTTTGCGCATCGTCGGCGATGAAGCCGCCGGACTGCCGCGACCAGAGATCGGCGTAGAGCCCACTCTTGGCAATCAGCTCGGCGTGGCTGCCGGTCTCGACGATTTTGCCGGCTTCGAGGATGACCAGCCGGTCCATCTCCGTCAGCGTCGACAGGCGGTGGGCGATCGCGATCACCGTCTTGCCCGCCATGAGCGCGAAGAGGTTTTCCTGGATCGCGGCCTCCACTTCCGAATCGAGCGCCGACGTCGCCTCGTCGAGGATCAGGATCGGCGCGTCCTTCAGGAAGACACGGGCGATCGCGATCCGCTGGCGCTGGCCGCCGGAGAGCTTGACGCCCCGTTCGCCGACCTGTGCGTCCAGCCCCTTGCGGCCCTGGTTGTCCTCGAGCAGCTCGATGAAGTCCCAGGCATTGGCCCGCTTGGCGGCGGCGATGATATCGGCATCGGTCGCTTCCGGGTGACCATAGGCGATGTTGTCGCGGATCGAGCGGTGCAGCAGCGAGGTATCCTGCGTCACCACGCCGATCTGGCCGCGCAGGCTGTTCTGCGTCACCGCCGAAATATCCTGCCCGTCGATGCGGATCGTGCCCGATTCGAGATCGTAGAACCGCAAGAGCACGTTCATCAGCGTCGTCTTGCCGGCGCCCGAGCGGCCGACAAGACCGATCTTTTCACCCGGTTTGATGGCCAGAGACAGGTTGTCGATGACGCCCTTGCTCTTGCCGTAGTGGAACCGGATGTTCTCGAACGCGATTGCCCCATGCAGCGCCTTGAGTACCGGCGCTTCCGGTTTATCGACAATGTCGTGCGCCTTCGTCATCATGCTCATGCCGTCATAGACGGTGCCGATGTTTTCAAAGAGCGCCGAGACTTCCCACATCACCCACTGCGACATGCCGTTGATGCGCATGGCGAGCGCCACGGCAATCGCGATCGAGCCGACCGACATGCCGCTGGTCATCCAGAAATAGATGCCGAGTGCAGAGATCGAAAACAGCGCGATGCAGTTGTTCGTGTAGACGAGCACGTGGAACAGCGTCACCTTGCGCATCTGCCGGTGCACGGTCTGCAGAAACTGATCCATGCTTTCCTTGGCATAGATCTCCTCGCGGCCGGCATGCGAAAACAGCTTCACGGTGGCGATGTTCGTATAGCTGTCGACGACGCGGCCCGTCATCATCGAACGGGCATCGGCCTGATCCTTGGAGATCTTGCGCAGGCGCGGCACGAAATATGTGACGATGCAGACGTAGACGATGATCCAGATGACCAGCGGTGCCAGCAGTCGCCAGTCGGCCGCGGCAACGACCACCAGCATCGAGACGAAGTAGCTGACGACATAGACGAAGACGTCGAGGATCTTCATCACCGTTTCGCGCACGGCAAGCGAGGTCTGCATCACCTTGGTGGCGACACGGCCGGCAAACTCGTTGGCGAAAAACGTCATGCTCTGGCGAAGCAGGTAACGGTGCATCTGCCAGCGCGCGATCATCGGATAGTTGCCGAGCAATATCTGGTGCATGATCAGTGAATCGAAGGCGACGATGGACGGCAGACCGATCAGGATGAGCGCGCCCATCCAGAACAGCTTCGTACCCTCAGTCTCGATGAACGTGTCCTGCTTGGCGGAAGAGAGCCAATCGACGACATTGCCGAGGAACTGGAACAGCGCCACTTCGCCGATGGCGATCAGCATCGTGCAGATCGACATGGTCAACAGCCAGGGCGCCGCCGGCTTGGTATAGTGCCAGCAGAAGGCAAACAGTCCCTGCGGTGGAACCTTGGGCTCCTCGACAGGATAGGGATTGAGGCGGGATTCAAACCAGCCGAACATTATCAAGCTCCTTCAGGAATCCAGTGAAGGAAGGCGGGAGACCCGCATTCATCGATCAGAAATTCTAAAACCGGAGAAACAGCGCAATCTTGCACACGAGACGTGTTCGTCCGGAAAGCGGACGGTCGCGCGCAGTCATGCCGTATAAGGAAAAGCGCGAAACCGGTCAGTCCATCGGGACTGAAGGCACAGCCTGGAGGCTGGTGATCATTCGGTAATCCATGCATGCCTCCGTCGGTTCGCGTTGAAGATGTGGCAGACTTAAATTGTTTTGCGTCGATATGCCAGATTGTCGCAGCCACTTTTTTCATCATTTCCATCTCTGCCGGGATTCTGTTGCCATTACGGCACAGATTGATTACGGGCTGTGATGAACCCCATAAGCCTTGGTGATATGTCCGCACATCCGCTCCGCATCGCCCTCTACCAGCCGGACATTCCCGGCAATACCGGCACGATCCTGCGCCTTGCCGCCTGTCTCGGCCTCCCGGTCGATATCATCGAGCCGGCCGGCTTCGACCTGTCGGACAAGAACCTGAAGCGCGCCGGCATGGATTATATCGCCTCGGTCATCTTGACGCGGCACGTCAACTGGGACCGCTTCGAGGAAACGCGGCTGACGGAGGGGCGGCGGCTGGTGCTTGCCTCCACCAAGGCCGCCGAACCCTATACGCGCTTCCGCTTCCTGCCCGGCGATACCCTGCTCTTCGGCCGTGAAAGCGCCGGCGTTCCCAACCACGTCCATGACAAGGCCGACGGCCGGATCATCATACCGATGGTCGAAGGCCAGCGGTCGCTGAATGTCGCCATGTCGGTGGCGATGATTGCCGGCGAGGCGATCCGGCAGGTCTCCGCCTGATTGCCGCCAACGGCTGTCACGCAGCGACCCCTCCATAGGCGTTTTCGGCCCGGGCCGCCTTCAGCGCCCTCGCCCACCATTTCAGTCGCCGCAGCATCACCAGCAGGCTGGCCTTGGCTTCAGCCGCCTTGAACGGATTGCCGGCGGCATCGAACTGCGCCCAGACATTGGAGAAGGTGACGGTGTCACGGATGGTGACAGTGTGCAATTCGGCAAAGACCTGCCGCAGTTGTTCAACGGCGCGCAATCCTCCAGACACGCCGCCATAGGAGATGAAGCCGACGGGCTTTGCGTGCCAGGGCTCGTAGCACGAATCGATCAGTTCCTTCAGCGCCGCCGGATAGCCGTGATTGTATTCCGGCGTCACGACGACAAACGCATCCGCCTCGGCGATCTTCTCTTCCAGCATCGCGACGTTGATGGCCGCCTCGTCGGCCGGCCGCTTGAGCTGCAGCGGATCAATCAGGATCACCCGAAGGCCGCTTTCGGCCCAGAGTTCAGTCAAGACCCAGTTGACGACCGTGTCGCAAAAGCGACCCTGTCGCGCGCTGCCATAGACGACGGCGATGTTCATTTTCTCATTCATGTCTGCGAATGCTCCGTTGCTGAACCGTTGGAGCATCTGGTATAAAACCTCAACTAAAGTTTAGGTCAATACTTCCTATGGAAAAAAGCAAAACCGATCTGCCGCGCCGGGAACTGAGTGTCGGCGAGGTCGCAGCCCGCAGCGGCGTCGCAGTCTCGACGCTGCATTTCTACGAAACCAAGGGCCTGATCAGAAGCATGCGCAGCCGCGGCAACCAGCGCCGTTACCCCCGCAGCGTGCTGCGCCGCATCGCCGTCATCAAGATCGCCCAGCGCACCGGCATCCCGCTCGCCGATATCCAGAAGGCGCTCTCCGCGCTGCCGGACGACCGCCAACTGTTGGCCAGCGACTGGGAGCAATTGTCGGAAAACTGGAAGGCGGATCTCAATGAGCGCATCACCAAGCTCACCGCTTTGCGCGACCAGTTAACTTCCTGCATCGGCTGCGGCTGCCTCTCCATGCGCGACTGTCCGCTGCGCAATCCTCACGATGCGCTGTCGGAAAAAGGCACCGGCGCCTATCTGATCGAACATGCCGGCGAAGAAGGCGACGGCGTCGTTCAGACCGGCAGGCCGGATGCCTCCTGAGATTTTGCCAGACGCTGCAATGCGAGCATGCTTAGAAGCGTGCCGAGCGAACTGACGAAAGCAACAGCGAGCGCTGCGCGGTTTCCATAGGTGCTCAGAACATAGGTGAAGAACGGTGGCGCCGCAGCGAAGGCGAGATTGAGGGGCAACCCCAGCCGCGCTGCGACGCCCGCATAGTCGGCGGGCGTGAAGAACACCAAGGGCAGCGTTGCCCGGCTGACCGACATCGCGCCGCTCGAAAGCCCGTAAAGCAGCAGGAAAAGCAGGATCGACCATTCCGTCCCGCGGCCGATCACCAGAATGATCAGACACAGCGGCATGATGAGCGCGGCAACCAGCCCGGTCGCCAGCCCGTTCCATCGGTTGCCGCCCAGGAAATCGAACAGTCGCGCCGACATCTGGACGACGCCAATCGCCGAGCCGAAGCCGACGGCCAGATAGTCGGCAACATCGAAGCTCCGGAACAGATCAATGACGACGAGCTGGAAACCCCAGGTGATGAAACCGTTAAGCGCGATCGCCGCCGTGATCAGGGCAACGATGCGGCGATGATCTCCATGCGGCGTGGCGCCGGCAGAACCCGACTTTTCGCCTGCAGACTCCACAATGGTCGTCTTCGGCAGCGCAAAGAGATGCAGCGGCAGACAGACGAGCAGCAGCAGGCAGCCATATATCAGCGAAACGCCACGCCAGCCGAATTGGGCTTCCAGAATATCCGTCGCCGGCCAGGACAGGCTGGGCGCCAGCGCCATGAACAGCATCTGCGCGCCGATCGCCTGCCGGGCGCCCTCGCCTGCGAGTTCCGCCAGAAAGACATGCGCGGATGTCGTCAGGCATGCGGCACCGGCCATGCCGAAGATGGCCCAGGCGATGAAATAGCCGATAGGTCCGCCCGAGACGGACAGAATCCAGAGCCCCGGAGCGGCGAGAAGCGAGCCTGCGGCCAGCACCAGCCGAGCGCCGTACCGCTGGTAGAAACCCGCGATCGATGGAGAGCAGACCGCCATCACCACAAGCATCAGGGTCGGCCCAAGAAAGATCGTTGCGCGGTTAAGGCCAAGGTCCGCCGCCATGACCTCGCCAGTCACGGAAATCGCCATGAACAGCGCGCCCCAGCCGATGATCTGGGTGATTGAAAGAATAAGGACGGAGCGCGAAACGGGAGAGCGCAGAAAAGGCATAACGAGCAACTTTGGAGGCCCGAATCGGGCAGAAGGGATCAATAGCGATTATGCCGTTTGGAGATCGAGAAACCAGCAGCTTTGCAATCAATCCGCGCTTGGCAATCGCCGCATGGTGAACTCGATTTCATCGCCTTCGAGCTGCCGCCAGCTCTCAACCTCGGTCCAGTAGGCAGCCTTCGGCCAGGTGTCGAACCATTCCTGCGCCTTTTGCCGTGCATGGACGCGGTCGAGCCGGAAAGTCTCGCGCACGAACAGACCGTCGCTTCGCTGCGGCCTGCCGCTGCGATGCCGGGCAATCTGTCGCCGCAAACCTTCAAGCGGCGGTCCTGCAGGAATCTTCGCCATGAAGCTCACCTTTCGCCAGTCGAGCCTTCCAAGACAAAGATAGGGAGATATTCCTGCTTTTGCGAGTCCGAACTTCACCGCCCCATGCTGCGGCAGACTGCCCCTCAGGCTCTGCACGCCGTTGCCAAGCACGGCAGAAATATGATCTTTCAGAATCGGTACAAATCGGCGGGTATCGCAGCTCCCATCCCCCGCCAGACAGGATGATTTCCATGGAACGACCGGAACTGCCGCAGGGATTACCCGCGGATATCGAGGACAAGAAGGTAAAGGCGAGAGCCTGGTTCGAAAGCCTGCGCGATACGATCTGCGCCGCATTCGAAACCGTCGAGGATGAACTCACCGGTCCCTTGTCCGATCGCGAACCCGGCCGCTTCGTCGGCAAGGATTGGCTCAGGGACGACGGCGCTGGCGGTGGCGGCCGGATGTCGATGATGGAAGGCCGCGTCTTCGAAAAGGTCGGCGTTCATACCTCGACCGTCCACGGCGAATTCTCGCCGGAATTCCGCGGCCAGATACCGGGTGCAAACGAAGATCCGCGGTTCTGGGCGTCCGGCATCTCGCTGATTGCCCATCCCGTCAATCCGAATGTCCCCGCCGTCCACATGAATACCCGCATGGTCGTCACCACCAGCCACTGGTTCGGCGGCGGTGCGGACCTGACGCCGGTGCTCGAGCGGCGCCGGACGCAGTCGGATCCGGACGCGATGCTGTTTCACAAGGGCATGGAAATCGCCTGCAAACGCCATCCGGTTGCGGATTATCCGCGCTTCAAGGCGTGGTGCGACGACTATTTCTTCCTGAAACACCGCAACGAACCGCGTGGCACAGGTGGCATCTTCTACGACTGGCTTCATTCGGATGGCGAGAAAGGCGGCTGGGACGCCGACTTCGCCTTCACCCAGGACGTCGGCAGGGCCTTCAGCCTGATCTACCCGAAGATCGTGCGGGCGAACTTCAACAAGCCCTGGACCGAGGAGGATCGCGACGAGCAGCTGGTGCGCCGCGGCCGCTACGTCGAATTCAACCTGCTCTACGACCGGGGGACGATCTTCGGCCTGAAGACGGGAGGCAATGTCGAGTCGATCCTATCCTCGCTGCCGCCGGTGGTGCGCTGGCCGTGACACATTCCAAACGAAAAACCCGGCCGCGCAACGGCCGGGTTTTTCGTTGAGAGGAACGCCCGGGAATTAGTCGCAGATCGTGATCTTCCTGATGCGCAGGTTGCCCCAGCGGTCCCAACGCTTCACCTTCTTGATGTAGCAGGACGGCTCGTAGTAACCGCCGTAATAGCCGCCGTCATAGAAGCCGATGGAGAAACCGCCATGATAGTGGCCGTGATGGCGATGGTGCCCGTGGTGGCCATGGTGGCCGGCGTAGGACGGCGCTGCGAACGAGATGGCGGCGACGGCAGCGACAGTCGCGGAAATGATGAACTTGCGCATGCTGTTCTCCTCTGTTGGTTCCTGATGAGTTCGTCCCATCCAGTGACCCAACATTCTCATGAGGCACTTGTTTGCGCTGTTTCGAATGGAACAGGACCGAACAAAAACCCCGCCCGCGCGTTGTTATGCCAGAGAACCGGTTGGGAGCATGGCAGCCATGATCTTCAAGGAGCGCACATTTTACGGCAGGACACCGGAAGAGTTTTTTCCGCAGGATCAGGCGGACCTGGAGACACACGTCGCCAATTGCCTGGCCACGGTGGACGGGCTCGACGCCTCGGATGTCTCCGTGATCTCCAAGGGTAGCACGATCCTGTTGACCGGCACCGTTTCGACGATCGAGGAGGTGGAGAGGGCTGAAGAAGCCGCAAGGACAGTCGAGGGTGTCGCCGAAATCGTCAACAGAATTGCGGTCGCCTGATCAGATCGTCGTCAGCGTCCAGGCAACGATATCGGCAGCCACCTGTGCAAAGGCCCCATCGAGCGCGGCGACAAAGGCGGGGTTTCCACTGCCGGTCACGGGCAACGTTGCTTTAAAGGCTTTCTGCGCGATAACCGTGCCGTTGCGATCATTGAGAATCTTGGCAAAAATCTCAACGACCGCCGTGTCGGCGCCATCCGTCGATATTTCAAACGCGCGGATGTTCGTGATCACCTGATAATCGATCGCGAGCCCCTCGCCCGGCTTGCCGACGCCAGCGACCTTGCCGGTGTTTTCGAACGTTTGCACCAGTTTCGCCTGCACCATCTTCGGCAGGCGGTCACTCCATTGGGATTTTGCCAGATACTGGATCTCGGAGCCGGACAGCCGGATCACGACCTGATCGCTGTCGAGCGCCTTCAGCGCGGTCGGATCGGGAACGAGGATCTGCTTGGCGGTGGACGGTGGTCCCTCGATGACTGGCGCAGTGGAAAGACTATAGGTGTTGTTGGAGGCCTTGCTCGCGCAGGCCGACACTGTGGCCGCCAGGGAAAGAAGAATGCAGGCCCGGAGCAATCCGGCCTTTCGACCACAAGAAACACCGGGAAAATTCATTTCAAACACTATCCTTCGCCAATCAGCCGCAACTTAGAGGCTCATCCGGTCAAAACAAGCCAAAAAAGGCAAAGCCCACCATGCACATACGGCAGAATTCCCTCGAGGCTTGCAGCCGTGCCACGCAAATTTGCTGTTTGGGAAAGTCAATACGCGATTCGAAGCGGAAATCCGTAGAATTTCCGGCCGAGGAGGAGGCGAATCGACGGCTTAACGTCGCGCCCGGCCGTCATACTGCTTGACGGTTTCGCCGCCGAACAACAACCGTTGCGGGTCCCTGTCGAAAGTGGAAATCGTGCTGTCCAGCGTTTGAACCGCGCGCCGCGTCTCGCCGACCAACGCCTCGACGTCCCGCAACCCGGAGCCGGAGAACCGTTTCAGATTGTCTGCAATCGGACCGATCTGCGCGTTCAGATTGTCGGCCATCTTGCGGAAGGAGGCAAGCGTCGCACGGGCATCGGCCGACAGGGAAGGCGCGTCGGCATCGCCGAGGAAGCCGTCGAGCTTGGCGAGAATGCCATCAACACGGCTCGATGCGGCATTCAGCTTGTTGGCCATCTGGGTAACGTCGGTGATCGTCTGGTCGATATCGTTCTGACGGCCCCTGATCCGGTCGGCGAGCTCGCTGATGGAAGCGGCCGTCTTGCGCGCATCGGCGCTTGCCGCCGACACATCGTTCACCACGCCGGTCACCTTCTGGCTGTCGACGGCCGCCATCAGTGTATCGACACGGCTAAGCGTCGCGGTCGCATTCTCGCCAAACCGCTGATAGGTCTCGGCTGTCTTCTTGAAGCTGGCTATGGTGTCGGCCACGCTGCCGGATGCCGCGCTCAGCTCATTGCTCATCTTCTCGACATTGCTGACGATATGATCAACCTTTTTCGTATCGACGGATTTCACCAGAGCTTCAGCCGATGTCAGCGTCGAATCGAGCTTGTCCGCCGCTGCCGTGATCGAGGTCGACAGGGCGCTGACGCTCTTCAGGAACTCGTCGATGCCTTCGGAGTTGTCGGCCAGGGCTTTGGTGAAGCGGTCGGCATTGGCGATCGTGCTGGTCAGCGGCCCGCGCACATCCTTGACGAACCCCTGGATGTCGCCGATCGCATCGTTCGCCCGATCCATGATCTTGTCGGCAGTCGCCAGAAGGCTCGTGACGCTGGACTGATCGGCCTGCATCTGCGCCGACTTGCCCTCCTCAAGCGCCTTCGTCAGGATGTTTTCCTCACCCTTGTTGCCGCCGCTGAGCTCGATATAGGCAGCACCGGTCAGGCCCTGGATTTCAAGCGTTGCGGTCGTCGATTTGAGAACGGGCGCGTCGGCGGAAACCTCGGTTACTGCAACGGAATAGCGGGGATCGTTGGCGTTGATTGCAAGGCTGCGGACCGAACCAACGGGAATGCCGTTGAACCGCACCGGCGAGCCGACGCTCAATCCATTGGCCGAGCCCGGAATGCTGATCACCAGTTCCACCATCTGGCCGCTGCGGCCATATTGCGACATCCAGTAGACGAAGCCGAAGGCCGCGAAGATGACCATGACGGTGAAAAAACCGACGATGGCGTAGTTGGCTTTTGTTTCCATTGCTACCGGTATCCTTCAGGGAGGCCGCAGACGCGGTTCCTTGCTTCAATCAAAATCATGGACGGCGCTGTCAGGAGGCCCTTTTGCCGTCGTCACGGACAATCGAGCGCGCACGCTTGCCCCGGAAATAGGACTTCACCCAATCGTCGTCGCAGGCGAGCATATCCTCGATCGTGCCTTCGACGAGAACCCGCTTCTGCCCGAGCACCGCGATCCGGTCGCAGACCGAAAACAGGCTGTCGAGATCGTGAGTCACCATATACACGGTCAATCCCAGGGTGTCGCGCAGTTTGGCAATCAGGTTGTCGAACTCGGCAGCGCCGATCGGATCGAGCCCGGACGTCGGCTCATCGAGGAAGACCAGGTCGGGATCGAGCGCGAGCGCGCGGGCAAGGGCCGCGCGTTTGATCATGCCGCCGGAGAGCTCGGAGGGAAACTTGTCCGCCGCCTCCGGCGCCAGACCAACCATGTCGATTTTCAGCCGCGCCAGCTCGTCCATCAAGTCCTGCGGCAGGTTCAGATATTCCCGCATCGGCACCTGGATATTTTCGAGCACAGTCAGCGAGGAAAACAGGGCGCCGTGCTGAAAGAGCACGCCGAGGCGCATGTCGAGTTCCATGCGTTCCTCTTCGCTGACCTCGTCATATTCGACACCGAGTATCTTGATCGAGCCGGAACGGCGCGGCAGCAAACGCAGGACCGTGCGCATCAGTACCGATTTGCCGGTGCCGGAAGCGCCGACGAAGCCAAGGATTTCGCCGCGGTAGATATCGAGATTGAGCTTGTCGAGCACGATGTTGGAGCCGAAGCCGACCGTCAGGTCTTTCACGGACAGGATGATCTCCGTACCGTTTACCCCGCTCCCCTCTTTCTTTCCCGCCGTCACATTGTCGCTCGGTTCCACCGGCCAAACCTCTTCCATCAGAAATCGATCGATGCGTAGAACATCGCAAACAGGCCGTCGACAAGGATAACGACGAAGATCGACTTCACCACCGATTGGGTGACGTGTTTGCCGAGCGATTCGGCGCTGCCGCCGACTTTCAGACCTTCCACCGCAGCGACAACGCCGATGATCAGCGCCATGAACGGCGCCTTGATCATGCCGGCGAGCACGGACGAGAAGTCGACCGCCTCCTGAAGCCGCGCCAGAAAGGTCGCAAAGGTGATGCCGGAGTAGCCCCAGGCGACGACGGCTGCCCCTGTCAGCGCTGCAAAGTTGGCTATGATGGTCAAAAGCGGCAATGCCACCGTCAGCGCAACAAGCCGCGGAAACACCAGGACGCCAATCGGGCTCAGCCCCATCACCTTCAGCGCATCGATCTCCTCGCGCATCTTCATCGAGCCGATTTCGGCGGTGATGGCACTGCCGGACCGGCCGGCGATCATGATGGCCGTCAAAAGCACACCGATTTCGCGCAGTTGCAGGATACCGACCAGATCAACGACGAAAAGCTCGGCGCCGAAATAACGCAGCTGGAAGGCACCCTGCTGGGCGATGATGGCGCCGATCAGGAAGGACATCAGCATGATGATCGGCGTAGCCTGCACGCCCATGCGATCGATCTGGTTGACGATCGCGGCCGGCGACAGGCCGCTGTGGCGCCCAAGCTTCAACTGCGCGCCGCGAACAGCCGAGCCGAGAATGAACATCGCAGCGACCGTGTCTTCCCAGGCAGACATCACGGCCTCACCGACAGGCGCGAAGAACCGGGTAAAGCGGGAGCCGGATTGCTTCTGTTCGTCGCCAGGCTCCGGCAGTTCCTCAGGCAAGGCACTCAGAAGCTCAAGATAGCGCGGCTTGTCACTAATGAGCGTCACATCGCCGATCTTGGACATGAATCGACGGATGACCCACGCCCCTGCCGTATCCATCGCCGTGATGGCGCTGAGATCGACTTCAGCCGCTTTCCCGCCGTTGGAAGCAAGTTCGCTGAGGCGCGGTGTGATCGTATGAACGGACGCGCTGCGCCAATCGCCGCTGAAACGGTAGATCCGGGTTCCGTTCTTGCCAGCCTCGTCGAGCTGCACGTCGGTCTCGGTTTTCATTTGCGAACGCGTCACGTCTGTTGGGTCTTCCGGAGATGGCTGCATTTGATAAAAGGTCAGCGACTCATAACCGCTCGAGCCCCATCTGTCACCGATTGAAACGTTTCTGAAACAAACGGTTGGCCGCTGCGATATGGATGCCACAGGAGACACTGATGACACGTTCGCTCGTAACCGCCGTCGAACACTTCCCGATCGCCGGCAGCTTCACCATTTCGCGCGGCAGCAAGACGACGGCCTCCGTGGTTACCTGCCGCATTTCCGGCGATGGTTTTACCGGGGTCGGCGAATGCGTGCCCTACGGCCGCTACGGCGAAACCATCGACGGCGTGCTCGCTGAAATCGAGGCAATCCGCCCTGAAATCGAGGCGGGCCTTGGGCGCAACAGCTTGCTGACGGCGATGAACGCCGGCGCGGCACGCAATGCCATCGACTGCGCGCTCTGGGATCTCGAAGCAAAAACGTCAGGCAGGCACGTCTTTGCGACAGCAAATCTCACTGAACCACAGCCGCTGACGACGGCCTATACCCTCTCGCTCGGGGAGCCGGAGACCATGGCAACTCAAGCCGCGCAATACGCCCACCGGGCCTTGCTCAAAGTCAAGGTCGGAACCGCCGACGATGCCGCCCGTATTCGCGCGGTCCGCGCCGCGGCACCGGACAGCGCCATCATTCTCGACGCCAATGAGGGCTGGACGGAGGCCAATCTGGCCTATCACTTCGCCGTCTGCGCCGAATCGGGCGTCGCGCTGATCGAACAACCCCTTCCCGCAGGGCATGACGGCCTGCTGGCGTCCTTATCCCGCCCCGTCCCGGTCTGCGCCGACGAAAGCGTGCACAGGACCGAAGACCTGCCGAAGCTCGCCGGGCTCTATGATGCCGTCAATATCAAGCTCGACAAGACCGGCGGGCTGACAGAAGCGCTGCGCATGCGCGATGCGGCGCGCGCCTTGAACCTCAAGATCATGGTCGGCTGCATGGTCGGCACCTCCCTCGGCATGGCACCGGCTATTCTTCTGGCGCAAGGCGCCGAATTTGCAGACCTCGACGGACCGTTGCTTCTCGCCCGTGACCGCGAGCCCGGTCTGCGCTACGAGGCCTCGCTGGTCTTCCCGCCTATTCCCGCCCTCTGGGGCTGAAGATACCAGGCGGTCAAGGCCGAGCCGCAGCCGATCAGTGCCACAACGGACATAGAATAGAAACCGTGGACTCCGAACCAGGTGTAGAAATAGCCCGACGCAAACGTGAAGATCGCCGAGAATACGCCGGTATAGAAGAAATACAGCCCCTGCGCGGAAGCCTCCTGCTCTTCCGGCACCCGCTGGACCAGCATGTTCTGCATGCCCGTATGCATGATCGCATAGGTGAAGGCGTGAAAACACTGCAGCACGAAATAGCCCCAGAAACCGAGTTCCATCGGAAAGATGATCCAGCGCACGACGGCAAGGCCACATCCGGAAAAGATCATCGTCCACAGGCTGAAGCGCCGTATGATCGTCTTGGCGCAGGCAAACATCGCCACCTCGGCCGCGACGCCGGCGCTCCACAACAGGCCGATCTGCGTGCCGCTGAAGCCGATGTGCTGCCAGTAGATCGCCGAGAAGGCAAACAGCATCGCATGGCTGCTGTTGACCAAAGTCACGCCGACCAGAAGCAATTGCAGGTCGAGTTTGCGCAAGGCTTTGGGAGGTGGCTCGGTCAGTGTCGTCAGTGTCGATGGACGCCGCGGGCGGCCGACACGCGGCGCAATCAGCGTCAAGACGATCATCAGAAGAAAGCCGCCGACCATGGCCGGTAGCACCATCGCGCCGCCATAGACACCAATCATCGCGCCGCCGACCATCGTCGCGGCAATGAAGGCGACGGAACCCCACAGGCGCATGCTCGCATAGTCAAAACGCCAGCGCCGCACGCCGGTCAGCGCGATCGCCTCGACGATCGGCACATAGGGCGAGTATACGCCGCCCTGCAGCGCGCAGACGACCAGCACGAACCAGAAGCTGTGCGAGACGAAGAGGGCAAGCCCCGTCAGCAGCGAAAGGACCGCCGACCAGATGAGCACACGCGCGCGCTCACCGATCCTGTCGGCCAGAAGCCCGACCAGCGGCGCCGTGATGACGCGCACGAACATCGGCACCGCCAGTATGATGCCGATCTCGGCATCACTGAGGGAAAGCGTGCTGAGCCAGACCGGAAAATACGGCATGGCGAAGCCGTTGACGATGAGCGGCGCGCAGAAGAGCAAAGCGATGCGCGGCACGAAATAGGCCGGCGCATCCTCGCGATAAGGAAGCGGAGACGAGGGAATCATGGAAGGACCTGATGAATGCGTCCATGATTTATCACAGCGCCTCCGAGCGGCGCTAGAAGCTAGATTCCCCTACACTCGTTGTGCGGTTGCTTTTATGCCGCCTGTTGCGAAAGAGCCCGCGCCATCATCACTTCGATCTCGGTCGTATCCTCGCGAACGGCGGGAACGCCGCTCAGCTCACGCCAGGTGATCAGCTCCATCGTGCCGTCGTGATGCTCGGCGATCGCCGTGCAGCTTTCCACCCAGTCGCCGGTATTGATGTAGCGGACGCCACCGATATCCTCGATCACGGCGTGATGGATGTGGCCGCAGATCACCCCGTCGGCATTTTCCCGACGCGCCTCCTCGGCCACCACGCGCTGGAATTCGCCAATGAAATTGACGGCATGCTTGACCTGCAGCTTCGCCCAGGCTGAGAACGACCAATAAGGCAACCCGAGACGACGGCGGACGGCGGACAGGCCGATATTGATGAGGATCGCCATGTCATAGGCCCAATCGCCGAGATAGGCGAGCAGCCGCGCATTGCGCACCACCACATCGAATTCATCGCCGTGCAGCACCAGATATTTCTGACCATCGGCACCCTCATGCATATGCCGTTGGGCAACCTCGATGCCACCGAAATGCACACCAGGGAAATCGCGCATGAATTCGTCGTGGTTGCCGGGAATATAGATGATGCGGCTGCCCTTGCGGGCCTTGCGCAAAAGCTTCTGCACGACATCGTTGCACGCCTGCGGCCAATACCAGCTGCGCTTCAGGCGCCAACCATCGACGATGTCGCCGACAAGGATGATCGTCTCAGCCTCGTTGGCGCGCAGGAAATCCAGAAGATAGTCGGTCTTGGCCGCTTTCGATCCCAGATGCACATCGGAAATGAACAGGGTCCTGAAACGGCGAATGGCTGGGTCTTGCTCTTTCTCAGTCATACTGCCTCGCAGATCTATCGGGCCTCTTTTACCCCTGTCAAAAACAGACTCTTGTTTCAGGAGAATGACAGCCTGTGGATCGGCCATTTCCCGGTTGAGACGGCTGCCCCGGAAAACCAGGGACAATCGAGCGGTTCGAAACTGTACGGGGCGTTCGTTTCGTGCAAAAAGAGCCGCGACGAAAAGGGAAGGATTCACGAAAATGAGCACCGGCGACAAAGCCAAGACCCCAACGGTTCCAGCAAGCGGCGATCTCGACGAACAGGCGCTGTTCTTCCATCGCTATCCGCGTCCCGGCAAGCTCGAAATCCAGCCGACCAAGCCGCTTGGCAACCAGCGCGATCTGGCGCTCGCTTATTCACCGGGCGTCGCCGCCCCTTGCCTCGCCATCCGAGACGATCCGTCGACTGCCGCCGATTATACGGCCCGCGCCAATCTGGTCGCTGTCGTTTCCAACGGCACGGCAGTGCTCGGGCTCGGCAATATCGGACCGCTTGCCTCCAAGCCGGTGATGGAAGGCAAGGCCGTCCTCTTCAAGAAATTCGCAGGTATCGACGTATTCGACATCGAGATCGACGCGCCCGAGATCGACCAGATGGTCAATGTCATCGCAGCACTTGAGCCGACCTTCGGCGGCATCAACCTGGAAGATATCAAGGCCCCGGAATGTTTCGAAGTGGAGCGCCGGCTGCGCGAGAAGATGGATATTCCGGTTTTCCATGATGATCAGCATGGAACCGCGATCATCGTGGCAGCTGCCATCCTCAACGGCCTCGAACTCGCCGGCAAGGACATTGCCAAGGCAAAGATCGTCACGTCGGGCGCGGGCGCGGCAGCGCTCGCCTGCCTCAATCTCCTGGTGACGCTTGGCGCCCGGCGCGAAAACATCTGGGTGCACGATCTCGAAGGCCTCGTCTATCTCGGCCGCGAAGTGCTGATGGACGAGTGGAAGTCGATCTACGCCCAGGACAGCGCCAACCGGGTGCTCGCCGACAGCATTGCCGGTGCCGATGTCTTCCTCGGCCTTTCGGCCGCCGGCGTCCTGAAGCCTGAGCTACTGGTGCAGATGGCGGAAAAGCCGCTGATCATGGCGCTCGCCAACCCCAATCCCGAAATCATGCCGGAAGTCGCGCGCGCGGCGCGCCCGGACGCGATGATCTGCACCGGCCGCTCGGATTTCCCCAACCAGGTCAACAACGTCCTGTGTTTCCCCTACATCTTCCGCGGTGCGCTCGATTGCAGCGCCCGGACGATCAACGAGGAAATGAAGATGGCGGCCGTGCGCGCCATTGCAGCCCTTGCCCGCGAGGAGCCGTCGGATGTCGCCGCCCGCGCCTATTCCGGTGAGACGCCGGTGTTCGGCCCGGACTACCTGATCCCCTCGCCGTTCGACCAGCGGCTGATCCTGCGCATTGCGCCGGCCGTCGCCAAGGCTGCGGCCGAAAGCGGCGTCGCCAATCGGCCGATCACGGATTTCGACGCCTATCTCGACCAGCTCAACCGCTTCGTCTTCCGCTCCGGCTTCATCATGAAGCCGATCTTCGCCGCCGCCAAGAACGCCCAGAAGAACCGCGTGATCTTCTCCGAAGGCGAAGACGAGCGTGTGCTGCGCGCAGCGCAGGTGCTGCTCGAAGACGGAACGGCCCGCCCGATCCTCATCGGCCGCCCGCACATCATCGAGACCCGCCTGAAGCGCTACGGCCTGCGCATCCGGCCGGATACCGACTTCGAAGTGGTCAATCCCGAAGGCGATCCGCGGTTCCGTGACTATGTCGACGAGTATTTCTCGCTCGTCGGCCGCCTCGGTGTCATTCCGGAAGCCGCCCGCACCATTGTGCGTACAAACCAGACGGTCATTGGCGCTCTCGCAGTCCGGCGCGGCGAAGCCGATGCCCTGATCTGTGGTGTCGAAGGACGCTACAGTGCCCATCTGCGTGCCGTTTCGCAGATCATCGGCAAGCGCGAAGGCGTGCTCGACTTCTCGGCGCTCAGCCTGCTGATTTCGCAGCGCGGCACCACCTTCCTTACCGACACCTATGTGACCTTCGATCCGACAGCGGAGGAGATCGCCCAGAAGACGATCATGGCGGCCCAGGAAATCCGCCGCTTCGGCATCACGCCGCGCGCGGCCCTCGTTTCCCATTCGAATTTCGGCTCGAGGGATTCAGACAGCGCGTCAAAGATGCGCAAGGCGATGCAGATTGTTCGCGACCTCGCCCCCGACCTGGAAGCCGATGGTGAAATGCACGGCGATTCCGCTATTTCGGAAATTCTGCGCAAGCGTGTCATGCCCAACAGCACGCTGACCGGCGAAGCCAACCTGCTTGTCTTCCCCAATCTCGATGCGGCCAATATCACGCTCGGCGTCGTCAAGACCATGACCGACAGCCTGCATGTCGGCCCGATCCTTCTCGGTACCGCCCTGCCGGCCCACATCCTGTCGCCATCAGTCACCTCGCGCGGCGTCGTCAACATGGCAGCGCTCGCCGTGGTGGAAGCCTCGCATCCGGCGTGAGGCGACATCGATTGAGCCAGGTACCTGGCTCAATCGAAACAACAAAACCGCACAAAACCACTATCTTAGATTGACAACCCAAGAAACGATTTATTAACCAAAGATTGTACTGGACAAAGAGTAAAAACCGTTATCATGGTAAAATACCTTTAAATCACAGGGTATTTGCAACATGACTGACCAACGGGCATTCTTTGACCTGCTGGACATTATGGAAAACGAGAAACTCGTTGAAGCAAAACGGTTTTTCGCCCTGATGCGCAGCACTTTCAGTATTGCAAATCTGCTTTACGTCGACGTTGAGATCTTAACGTCGGGATTCGTAGTACATAGACTACACCATACCTACAGCGCGAGCGCAGTCAGAACTTATATCGATGAAGGATTTCTCCGGATCGACCCGATCTTTCGGTCGGCCATGGGCAGCATCAGGCCGGTGGACTGGGCGACCGCCCGCAAACTTTACCCCGAAAACGAACCACTCTTTTCCGCGGCTGCCCATCATGGACTCGGCGTCAATGGCATCACGCTGCCGCTTGCCGCGCCGACGCGCCGGCTGGCTTTTCTAGCGATCCATGCCGATGTCCCGGCCGAGGAATGGCCGGCCTATAGACGCTGCCATCTGCGTGATTTCCAGCTGCTGGCCAATCTCTTTCATGCCTCCCTCCTGGAGAACGAAAACAGGGTCGAGCTTTCGAACCACGACGCCGGGTCGCTCACCAATCGGGAGACCGAAGTGCTTGGCTGGGCCGCTGCCGGCAAAAGCTATTGGGAAATCGGCACCATCCTCGGCATCTCCGAACGCACCGTTCGCTTCTTCATGACCAATGCCCGGCGCAAGCTGAATGTCGTGTCCAACGCACAGGCCGTCGCCCAGGCCGTCCGGCGCGATCTTATTCCGACCTTCTGACTTCACCGAAGCGGCCTCATCCAAGGCGCCTCCAACCCGTTTCCTGTCCCGCAATCGCCAGCTCAGTGCGTCCAAAGGGACGCACTGGATTTCATCACATATTGGCGTGCATTCGAAACCTGTCACTACCGACAGTTTTGCCGATCGCCGATCACTGACAGCATTTGCTCCTCGCATTCGAGATCACAGGAGCAAAAAAATGATCAGGATTTTCAACCGCAACAGCCGCAAACAGTATCCCCAGGATATCGACGCCATGTTCAGGCTGCGCAAGCGCGTCTTCCACGATCTCCTGAAATGGGATGTGTCGGTACGCGGCGATTGGGAAATCGACCACTACGACGACGCCAATCCACTCTATGTGCTGTCCTACTCCGACCAGACCGGACGCCTGTGTGGCTCTCTGCGACTGCTTCCGACGCTTGGGCCCAACATGCTCGACGACACCTTCCCCATTCTGCTCGGGGGCAATCCGGAGGTTCGCGATGCATCGGTGTGGGAGTCGAGCCGTTTCTGCATCGATCCAGAGATTTCGCAGGATCGCGGCTCCAATCAGGTGACGATCGCCGCGGCGGAACTGATGTGCGGCGTCGGTGAACTCGGGCTGTCCTCCGGCCTCAGCCACATCGTCACCGTGACGGATGTCTTCCTCGAGCGGATGTTCCGCCGCATGGGTTGCCCCGGCGAGCGCATCGGCGAACCGCAGCACATCGGTTCGGTCTATGCGGTCGCCGTCGCCTGGGAAGTGACGACCGAACTGCTGGAGACGATGAAAACTGTCGCTCAAATCGGCGGACCGGTCCTGGAAACGCCCATGTCGCTCGAAACCGCCCGCGCCGCCTAACGTCGGCTTCCGGAGGGCCGCGACCGCGGCTCTCCGGCCACATCGGCGGAATTTCCCGGGCTCGCGTTAACGCTGGCAAGCGGACTGCGTTGCGCCTCTTTCGAATGGCGGTATGATAGGCAATGGCTTGGAGCGCGGCAATAATCCGCCGCGCCCGATAGAGTGCCGGTTCGCTCAGACGAGAGAAAACAGTGATTTTCCGTTCGGTTCGCTTCGCGGCGCTTATCGCTCCGCTTCTCATGGCTATGACGGCCACCGCCGACGCCTCGACGGTGTGCGAACGGCTGAATGCGCGCCTGTCGAACCTGCCGAAGATCGTCGCCTCAAATGCTAATCTGCGCGACTACACCGGTGCAATCGCCCGGCAGAACCTTGATCTGCGCAAGGCGCGCAGCGACCGGCGGCGTCTGGGGTGCAGTTCCGGCAGCGTGATCATTGTCGGCGATCCGAACGAGGAGACCTGCGAGGCCCTCGACAGCAAAATCTCACAGATGGAAATCAAACTCGAAACGCTGAAGGCCCGCCGCGAATATCTGGTGACCGGCGGCGACAGCGAAATCAGCCGCCGGCGGATCCTTACCGCGCTCTATGTCAATCGGTGCTTCGAAGAACAGGATGAAACGCTGGCCGAAGCCGAAGAGCCGGAAACGCACCGCAACATCCTGAGGGATCTGCCGCCGATCAGCGAAGGTGACCCGGCCTTGCGCGGCGGTGCCGACGTATCGGATTTCACCCGGCCGGGCGCTGACGACGGCGGCCTGCGCACGTTGTGCGTTCGCACCTGCGACGGCGCCTTCTTCCCGATCTCGTCCGGCGCCACCCCCGCCGATTTCCAGCGCGATGCAGAGACTTGCCAACGCCGATGCCCGGGTGCGGAAACGGCACTCTATTACCATGCGCTTGCGACCGAAGAGACCGATCAGATGATCTCGGCCTCCACAGGCGAGCCCTATCTCGAACTGCCCACGGCCTTCGCCTACAAGACCCGTGACCGCAGCCAGCCCGGCCAATGCGGTTGTGCGCCTGCCCGGCAGACCGCCACGAACCAGAGTGTGCCGGACGACGGCAGCGGCATTCTTGAGATCAGGCCGCGCAAGGCTGACAAGACGGCAGCAAAGGCTGCCATCGCAGACCGTCCCTACGATCCGCAGAACAGCAAAGTGCGCGTTGTCGGGCCGAGCTTCCTGCCCTCCCACAAATCGTCGATCGACCTGAAACACCCGACCGGCCCCGGATACCAGCCGCAGCAGACCAACTGATTAGAGCCTCTACCTGGCCGGCTTGACACCCCAGGCGTTGGCGAAGACCAGCTCGTCGAGCGCCAGTCGCTGCCGCCAGCCTTTGACGGCCAGTTCAGGTTCCGCATAGAGCTGATCGACATAGCCCAGGCAGAGCCAGGCGATGATCTCGATGTGATCGGGTATGCCAAGAACGGCCTTGACGTCGCGCTCGTGGAAAATGCTCACCCAGCCGACGCCGACGCCTTCCGCCCGCGCGGCAAGCCACAGGTTCTGCACGGCGCAGACCGTCGAAAACGCGTCCATGCGCGGATTGTGCGTCCGGCCGAGAACGACCTTGCCGGCACGGGTCGGGTCGCAGGTGATACAGAGGCTCACCGGCGCCTTGCGGATGCCTTCCAGCTTAAGCGAGCGATACGTGTCGCGCGCGGCGCCATCGAACATCAGCGCCGCCTCCTCATTGGCACGCTGGAAGGCTTCGAACACCTTTTGGCGTCTGTCTTCGTCCCGCACGACAATGAAATTCCACGGCTGCATGAAACCGACGGAGGGTGCGCTGTGGGCGGCGGCAAGCAGCCGTGCGATCACATCGTCCGGCAGTGGTGTCGGAAGGAACTGATCGCGCACGTCACGGCGTGTCTCGATGGCGCGGTAGACGGCGGCGCGCTCGTCCGGTGAAAATGCCTCCGCCCTGACAAGGCGGTCTTGCGGTTCCGTTTGCATCGTTTGATCCCCAACAATGCGAAACCTCCCGCCGTCCGCGCGGGGCTGGTCTATCTCGTCAGGCCGGTCTTCTGACTGCGGATCAACCCGCCTTGCCGCCTTCCCAAATCACATGAGGATTCAGTGGCAGAATTCTGAAAATATTCAGAAATTCATTCTAGCAAGGCCGTCCCCGTCACAGCGTTGGGCACGTCCCGGATTTTCACCGGATTCCCGATTCTCCCGCTTTCGCGGGCACCTGAACCAAACCGATAAAGGCACAGCGGGCCGCCGAATGCAAGCGGCCCAACGTTCTCCTCACAGGGCGGCAACCGGATGTGGTGAACCGTCATAAGCGCCCCAGATCGACTGATCGAAGCAGATCACCGAGCCGGTTATCAGGCCGGATTCGGCCGACGACAGATAGGCACAGGCCCGCGCCACCTCGGCCGGATCGACAAGACGACCGAAAGGCTGGCTTGCAGCCGCCTTCTCCAGCCAGTCGTTGGCAGCGCCATGAAACTCGCGCTGGATGCGATCCTCACCTTCCGACGCCATCCACCCGATGTTGAGCCCGTTGACGCGGATGCGGTTGCGCAACACCGCATAAGCGGTGTTCTTGGTCAGTGTTTCCAGCGCGCCCTTGGAGGCGCAATAGGCGGAGATGAACGGCTGCCCGGCCTTGGCCGACATCGAGCCGATATTGACGATCGTCCCCTCTGTCTTTTCCCGGCGCATCACCTTGATCGCCTCCTGCATCAGGAAGAACGGCGCGCGCACGTTGACGGCGAACATGCGGTCGAACAATTCCGGGGTTGTATCGAGGATGGTGCCGCGATCGGTAATCGCAGCCGCATTCACCAGCGCATCAACGCGGCCAAACTGCGTATCGCAGGCAGCGACGACCTTGCGTGCGTCCTTCACCTCTCCGAGATCGGCCTGTACATACACCACCTTGGTACCCGCAGCCCTACCGATCTCGGCCGCCTTGGCCTCGCCTTTTGCGGCATTGCGGCCACAGATGACGATGCCAGCGGCGCCCCGTTCGGCAAACAGCGCCGCGATCGTCGCTCCCAACCCTTGGGTACCGCCGGTCACAATCGCGATCTTGCCGTCAAGGCGGCCATAGTCGTTGCTCATTCCGTTTCCTCCGTTTTGAAATGGCGATGATGCAGAAAACTTCCGTCCGGAAACCGGACGGAAGTTTGACATGCCGGGTGCGCCGGCGTCAGCTCAGTTTCTTCTCCGCCTGTGCCGCAAGCGCGCCAGCGAAGGCCGCCGCCTCCCACCCGCCGGCCAGCGCCTCATGCATCAACTGCGCCTGCGTCTTCGGCGCCAGTCCGCCGAGCGGCGGATCGCGGTCCAGATTGGTCGGGAAGGAATAACCTTCCGCGCAGGACGCGATCGCGTTGGCCGCCTGCGCGTCAGATAGCCGTCCATCGGCCAGCATGGCTTTCAGGGCCGGATAGAGCGTTGCACTCATCCGCTCGCGGTTGACCGTCTCCATCGCCCGACCGAAGGCGGACGAAACCTGCAGCAGATTGGCGACACGCTTGATGTCGGCCGAACGATTGGTGCCGGCAGCGTGGAAAAGCGCCGGATTAAAGAACACCAGATCGCCCTTGGACAGCGGCAGTTGCACGTGGTTCTTATCGAAATAGTCGCCAAACTCCTGTCGTTTCAGGGCCAGATAACCCGGCACATAGGTCTGGCTGTAGGGCATGAACAGCGTCGGACCGCTTTCGAGCGGCATATCGCAATGGGCAACCGCCCCCTGCAAGGTGAGCACCGGCGACAGCCGATGCACATGGGCAGGAAACTGCTCGATCACGGCCGATGTCTGGAAGCCGAGATGGTAGTCTCGATGCGCCGATTGCGCCGCACCACCCGGATTGACCCGGTTGACCTGCGCCGTCATCTGGTAGCTCGGCCCGAGCCAGGCTTCGCTGACCAGCGCGATCAGCGTGTTGCCGTAATAGGCCGCGAAATTCTCCGGATCCTTGAGGCAGTGCTTTTCCAGCGAATTCCAGATCCGGTCATTGGCGCCGGGCTTGGCAAAATGGTCGCCGCCTCCGGTATTGGTGCGATGCTGCTCTTTGATGATCTCGTCGAAGACACCGCTTGCCGTATCGATGACGCCCGTATCCTCGAAAGCCTGCTTCAGGACGATGACGCCCGGGCCCATCGCGAAGGCCTCACAGATCTCCGCGAGCACCGCGCGACGTCCATCGTCTGTTTCGGCCGCCTTCAGAACACTGGCGCCGTCATAGATCAGCACATTTTTCTCGACGCTTGCCGCATGCTGATAGTCGCTGAGCAGCGTCCTCCGCTCCACCTCGCGTCGGAAATCCTCCAGATCGCAGGCCGCTTCCGTTAGCCAGACCCGATCGGCGCGCTGCCTCAGAGCATTGTCGGTCTTCATCCTTTTTTCCTCCCACTTGGTGCCGTTCGATGGCCCGACTATACGTGGTGGAAAAACCTGATATAGAGCAGAAATCCATCAAAACACCATCAGAGCAAGACCAAATGGCGCATGAGTTTCTGGTCAAGGACATTGCCTTCCAGGCAGGCCTCAGCACCGCGACCGTCGATCGGGTGCTCAACGGTCGGCAAGGCGTGCGCAAGCAGACCGAAATGCGCGTGCGTGCCGCCATCCGGGAACTGGAAAAGCAGCAGGCCGGCATGGAGGTTCAGGGGCGGAAATTCGGCATCGACATCGTCATGGAAGCGCCGGAGCGATTTACCAACGCGGTCCGTGACGCCTTCGAAAGCGAGAGCCTCACCTTCCTGCCGACGATCTTCCGGTCCCGTTTCCATTTTGCCGAGACGGTGCGGCCGCACGAGATCGTCCAGCTACTCGACCGCATTCGCCTGCGAGGCACCGACGGCATCGTGCTGAAAGCGCCCGACGTTCCCGATATCAGCGCCGCCGTCGTCCGGCTCGAACAGTCCGGCATTCCCGTCGTGACGCTGGTCACCGACCTGCCGAACGCGCCGCGCACCGCCTATGCCGGGGCGGACAATAGGGCCGCCGGAGAGACCGCCGCCTATCTGATCGGCGAGCGGTTCGCTGGAAGTCCGGCAACCGTGCTGGTGACGCTGTCGAGCAGCCGGTTCCGGGGCGAAGAGGAGCGGGAGATCGGTTTCCGCCGAACCTTGCGCGACCGCTACCCGTCGATCGGGATCGTGGAGGTCAGCGAAGGGCTTGGCCGCGACGAAGCAACCGGCGCACTCGCGGCAGAGGCCCTGTCCGCCAATCCGGGCATCAACGCCGTCTATTCGATCGGCGGCGGCAACCGGGCGGTGCTTGCCGCTATTGCTGAGGCCGCCAGGCCCTGCACCATTTTCGTCGCGCATGATCTCGATGCCGACAATCTCGATCTGCTGCGCAGCGGACAAATCCACTTCATTCTGCATCATGATCTGAAAGCCGATGTCCGCACGGCCTTCCGCGCGATCATGAACCGTCGCGGGGCCTTGGCCAATTCGAAAGGAACGCACCTCTCGGCTGTGGAAGTCATCACGCCCTACAACATACCGGCATGGGTGCGTTAGTCAGGCGGCCTGTCCGGCTTCGGGAGCACGCTGCACGTCGAGGAGGTCATCGGCCGTTTGGACGCGATTGCGGCCACGGCTCTTGGCGAGATAGAGCGCCTGATCGGCGAGCGGCACGAGCTCGCGGGCAATGCGGCCGTGGTCGGGCGCGAAGGCGACGCCGATGCTGCTGCCGACGCGCAGCAACTGCCCCTCGAACGGCACCGGCACCTGCGCCTCGACAATCAGCGTATTGGCAAGTGCGATGACCTGATCGCGCGCCATGGTATGGTCGAGAATGACGGTAAATTCGTCCCCACCGAGGCGGGCGACGACACCGTTGTCCGCGACACGGGCCGCAAAGCGGGACGCAAGCGTCTTCAACACGGCATCACCGGCCGGATGCCCGTAGCCATCATTGACCGCCTTGAACTTGTCGAGATCGATGCAGAGCAGCGAGAACGACCGCTCCTTCACCCGGGCAAGCGACGTCTCAAGAACATCGTCGAAACCGCTGCGGTTCAGAAGCCCGGTCAGGCGATCATGTTTGGCGAGATGGCGGTTTTCCGCCTCGCTCGTCTGCAGCGCCGAGAACACCGCACCGAACCGGACTGCGATGAAAGCCATGACCAAAGCGCCGGACATGGCAATGACGATGACGCTCGGAAGCGTTTCGGACCGAACGAAACTGCCCGGCGCACGCGGCGTCCAGGCAGCGACCATGCAGGCCGGCTGCGAGCAATCGCTGACGGCCACATGGATGGAGCCTTCCGGCACCTGGCGCAACGGCGCAAAGGCAAGGCTGGAGATGCCGAGCCGGTCTTCCATGTCGGTGATCATCCGGTCGCTGAAGGGCTTTACCGTGACCATGAACACCGGGTTGCGGCGAGCCATCGGAATTTCCGCCGTTTTCGGTACCACGGCCTGCACGACAACGATGCTCATGCTGCCATCGATCATCCTCAAGTCGGCAGCATGGATGTTCGGGACCGGGGCCGTCAGCTCATCCGGGTGGGCCTTGGTAGACTGCAGCACCCAGCCTCCGCCCTTGGCCACCAATGCCGCTTCATAGAGGTCATTCGCCTTCTCGAGCAGATCAACGGCCCATTTCAGGGTGCGGGAACCACTTTGAGGAACGACCTTCTCACCGTTTTCGACCGCCAGCAGCGTGCGCTCACTGGCATCGGCAAAAATCATCCAGGAGAATCCGAAATCCTTCCACAGCCAGTCCGTAAGCTCCTGCTTGACGAAGGCACCGGTAAAGCCCTGCCCTTCAAGCTGCGCAAAGCTTTTGTCCCAGAAGGAAAACTGCGCCTGATACTGCACCACCGCGTCGATCTGGTGCTGCATCTCGCTTTCGATGAGTTTGCGTTCGGCGGTAAGGCCGAACCGGTCGGCCTCGGTGACGGAGCGGTCGAGGACGAAGGCAAGGCTGGCGACAATCAGCAGCGGAAGTTTCGTTTACGCAAGCTGGTTGGAAATCCGTTAATTGCGGCAGCCCCTATCGTGCGGAAATGACTGCAATCCTGGGCTTCACGCGGACGAACATCCCTTTTTCACGCTGCTGCAAATCGAGTGACGCATCCTGACGAAGAAGCTTTGTCAAAGTGGCAGAACCATAAGACTTCGTCGTGAAGTTGGGAGCAACCACACGCAAAGCCTTTCCCAAACTAGCAATTGAGACCCATCCATTGTCCGTTTCGGCATCAAATGTTTTGATTGCCGCGCTTACAAGTGACAGCACGCCCTGCGGTTTTGCGGGTTTCCCCGTGGGTTTCGCTTGAGGTTTCGCCGTTGCGGCAACGGGCACCGGAACAAGGGAGGATTGACCAACGACATGAAAGGCGTCGCAGCTTTGGCGAAACGATGTGGATGCCTGCTTGCTGCCAATGCCGATAACGACCTTCCCTCCGCCGCGCAGATGCATTGCAAGCGGTGTGAAATCACCGTCCGAGGAGACAAGACAGAAAACATCGGCCTTGTTGGCAAACATCAGCTCCACCGCATCGATCGTCATGCGCATGTCGCTGAAATTCTTGCTTTTGCACGGGCTCGAAACCTGAATGGTGTCAACGGCATGGGGCGCTGCCGCTGCAAGCCAGCCAGCCCCTCTCCCGTGGGCAAAATCGCCGTAGGCGCGGCGCGTCACCGTCGCTCCATAGGCGCCTGCTTCCCGCAGGACGTGGCTGGCGAAATCTCCCGGAACATTTTCCGCATCGATCAGTACGGCCACTCGGTTATGAATGGGCATTTCCCGTTCCCCTGTTTTAGAAAACAATAGGAAAAGGAATAATTGCGCACAAGACCAAGACACAACCACCGAAAGGCGTATTCTATACCTCTGAGGGCACCGGCTCATACCGCACGAAGGCGAATTCCTTGCCATCGGGAGACCAGTTGGGCACGTTGATCGTACCTTGGCCGCCGAACAGCTCGAACAGGACGCGGGCGTTACCGCCGTCCGGATTCATCAGCCGCAGCCGAACGTCGAGGTCGCGCGGGTGATCGAACACGTCGCCGTCATAGGAAAGCACGAGCAGGTGTTTTCCGTCGGGTGATGGATGCGGGAACCAGTCGCCGTATTCGCTGTCGGTGATACGCGTCACATCCGAACCGTCCGGACGGATACGCCAGATCTGCATCCGGCCGGCGCGGCTGGAGTTGAAATAGATCCATTTCCCATCCGGGCTGTAATCCGGACCGTCATTGCGCCCTTCGCCAAATGTCAGCCGCGTTTCGTCGCCGCCATCGACTGGGATCGTATAGATATCGAAGACCTGATCGCGGATGCCGCAATAGGCCAGCGTCTTTCCGTCCGGCGACCAGCCGTGCCAATAGGACGGTAGGTTGCGGGTCACGAGCCGCGGCGCGCCGCCTTCCGCCGGCAAAAGGTAGATCGCCGACTTGCCGAATTCAGTCTTGTCGCTGATGACGATCGTCTCGCCGTCGGGCGAGATGCCGTGGTCGTTGTTGCATTGGCGCGCAAAGCCGGTGTCGATCAATATCGGCTCCCGAGCTGTCAGCGCCAGCCGATAGAGCAGCCCGTCTCCGTTGACAACGAGCGACTGTCCATCGGGCGACCAATTCGGCGCCTCCACCAGTTGCTCCGTTTGCCAGACGATCCGGCTCGTGCCGGTTTCGAGCGTGTAGATTTCGACCGAACTGCGCATATCGCCTCCTCCGGCTCGTCGTTTTACCGGTCGCGGAACCGGTTGGTGATCGGATAGCGGCGGTCGCGCCCAAAGTTCTTCTTGGTGATCTTCACGCCCGGCGCCGACTGGCGGCGCTTGTATTCGGCGATATAGAGCAGATGCTCGATGCGGTGCACCGTCGCCTCGTCATGACCGCGCTCGACGATCTCCTCGGTGCTCATTTCCTTTTCGACCAGGCACTCGAGGATATCGTCCAGCACCGGATAGGGCGGCAGGGAATCCTGGTCGGTCTGGTTCGGACGAAGCTCCGCCGACGGCGCCTTGTCGATGATGTTCTTCGGGATCACCTCGCCGGACGGCCCGAGCGCACCGGGCGGCACGGTCGTATTGCGCCAGCGCGACAGGCCGTAGACCTGCATCTTGTAGAGATCCTTGATCGGGTTGAAGCCGCCGTTCATGTCGCCGTAGAGCGTTGCGTAACCGACCGACATTTCCGACTTGTTGCCGGTCGTCACCACCATCGAGCCGAACTTGTTGGAGAGCGCCATCAGGATCGTGCCGCGCGTGCGGCTCTGCAGGTTTTCCTCGGTGATGCCCGATTCCGTGCCCTCGAACATCTCTGAAAGCGCGCTCATGAAGCCCTGCACCGGCTCCTCGATCGGCACGATGTCGTAGCGGCAGCCGAGGGCCCTGGCGCATTCCTCGGCGTCCTTGAACGAATCCGATGACGTATAGCGATAGGGCAGCATCACCGTGCGTACGCGCTCCTCACCCAGCGCGTCGACGGCGAGTGCTGCACAGATCGCCGAGTCGATACCGCCGGAGAGGCCGAGCACGACGTTCTTGAAGCCGTTCTTGTTGACGTAGTCGCGAAAGCCCAGCATGCAGGCGCGATAGTCCGCCTCTTCCTGCTGCGGCAGGCGCGACATCATCCCCGGCTCGCAAACCCAGCCGTCGCTGCTTCTGCGCCATTCGGAAATGGAGATGCTCTCCTCGAACTGGCTCATCTGGAAGGCCAGCTTCCTGTCCGCATTGAAGGCGAAGCTGGCGCCATCGAAGACCAGTTCATCCTGGCCGCCGAGCTGGTTGGCAAAGATCATCGGTAAGCCGGTCTCGATCACCTGGCGAAGCACGACTTGGTGGCGCACGTCGATCTTGCCGCGATAATACGGCGAGCCATTGGGCACGAGCAGGATTTCCGCGCCGCTTTCCGCCAGCGTCTCGCATACCCCCATGTCGTTCCAGATTTCCTCGCAGATCGGGATGCCGAGCCGCACGCCGCGGAAATTGACCGGCCCCGGCATAGCACCTTCGGTGAAAACGCGCTTTTCGTCGAATTCGCCATAGTTCGGCAGATCGATCTTGTCGCGAACGACCAACACCCGGCCCCCGTCGAGAACCGCAACGGAATTGTGTCGTCCCGCCTCGCCCTGACGCGGAAAGCCGACGACGACGCCCGGACCGCCGTCGGCCGTATCCGCCGCGAGCGCATCGACCGCCTTCTGGCAGGCTTTGAGAAAGGCCGGCTTCAGGACCAGATCTTCCGGCGGATAACCGGAGATGAAGAGTTCCGTCAGAAGAAGCAGGTCGGCCCCGTTGCGGGCGGCGTCGGCGCGCGCTTCGCGCGCCTTGGCAAGGTTGCCGACGATATCGCCGACGGCCGGGTTGAGTTGGGCAACGGCGATGCGAAACGTGGTCGAAATGGTCTTTTGCGCGGTCATGAAACAGGCCCGTACTTTGTCTTGCTGTCGCGGATGCGGCGGCACCCGGGGAGATATCTAACGCATTCCGCGCCAAAAAAACCCGTGCCTGCCGTGAAAATAGAAAAAAAGCGTCCGCTCGGGATTTGAGACCCGCAGCACAACCACAGGAATGCCCCGGCGCGCACGTTTCGCGTCTCGGATCCCGACAGAAAAAGCACTGGAAAAACCTTACCCGGCTTATTCATCCTGCGTTCAACATGACATCTGTATGACATTGAGACGACAGTTTTATGAAAATTGGAGAGGGCCTTGGCCAGTTTTGAATCGGCAGTGCGTACTGCTACCGCCACCGAGGTCTACGGTCCCCCAATCGCTTTCGGCGCCCGTAACAGCAAGCTGCTGTCGATCGCGGGACGCCTCTGCCTGTCGCTGCTCCTGTCGATCACGCTCATCTTCGCCGTTGAATGGATCACGCGCGATTCGGCCTCCGAGGCAGTCTCGTATTTCCTTGATCCGGTGCGCCCCGCCTGGACAACGGCCGGCGTCTTCTTTTTCGTCTTCCTGGCACTCGACGCGGCGTTCGGACGCGAAAACTACAGCATTATTTTCATCGCGCCGCTCGCACTGATCCCGGCCCTCGTCAGCCGCCAGAAGCAGATTTTCCTCTCAGACCCGCTCTATCCCACGGACTTCCTGTTCGGGCGCCAGATCATGGAACTGATGCCGGTCCTGGTGCGGGACCGCCCCTGGACGGCGGCCGGCATTGTCGTCGGCCTTATCGCCTCGATCATCGCCCTTGCCTGGCTTGCCCGTTTCGCCTGGCGCCGCTTTCCGCTGTTGACACGCCGCCAGCGCCTGACCCGGCTGGCGGTGGCCCTGCCGCTGCTCGCCTCCTTCTACCACATCATGGACTACAACAATTTCTCCTGGATACGCGATCGGCTGCAGATCATTCCGATCATGTGGGACCAGACGGAAAACTATCGCCACAACGGTTTCGTCATGGCGTTCGCCCTCAACCTGCCGATGGCAAACGTCACGGCGCCGGCGGGCTACATGTCCGATGCCATCGACAAGATCCCGACGAAGCCGGTGCCGGCCGGCACGACGCATCGTGGCAAGCCGGACGTCATCGTGCTGATGAGTGAATCCTTCTGGGATCCGACCCGCCTGCCGAACGTCAAGCTGTCGCCCGATCCGATGCCGACCATCCGTAAGATGCAGTCCGGCAACGTGCTTTCGCCGGAATTCGGCGGCATGACCGCCAATGTCGAGTTCGAAGCACTGACCGGCTTTTCGAATGCCTTCCTGCCCTATGGCAGCATTCCCTACCAGCAGTATATCCGCAATCCGATCCCGTCGCTTGCCACCTTCTTCCGCGGCGAAGGTTATGTCGCCCGCGCCGTGCATCCGTTCCAGAAATGGTTCTGGAACCGCAGTGCCGTCTACAAGGCCTTCGGCTTCGAACAGTTCCGGTCGGAAGAGAACCTGCCGGCCATGCAGAAGCGCGGCATCTTCGCTTCCGACGAATCGCTGACGAAGGAGATCATCCGCGAGGCCGATCAGCTGCGCGATCCGTTCTTCTTCTTCACCGTCACGCTGCAGGGCCACGGCCCCTATGAAGCGAACCGCTACGCGAAGAACACCATCAAGGTGGAAGGAAACCTGCCGGAAGTCGACAGGCAGGTGCTGGCGACCTATGCGCAAGGCATCAAGGAAGCCGACGACAGCCTGAAAATGCTGATGGATTGGGCGAAGGAGCGCGACCGTGAAACGATCATCGTGCTCTTCGGCGACCATCTGCCGCCGCTGAACACGGTCTATCCGAACACCGGTTTCATGAACGACGTGACCGCCTCGCGCAAGGGACCGCTCGAACAGATGAAGGCCCAGCACGAGACGCCGCTGGTCGTTTGGTCGAACAAGACCGGGCCGGTCAAGGATATCGGCACGATCAGCCCGGCCTTCCTGTCCTATCATATCCTCAAGCAGGGCGGCTTCGAGCACCCCTACTACACGGGATTCCTCGGCAACGTCTTCGACCAGTATCACGTCATCGATCGCTACATGCTCATCGATGCCGCCGGCAAGGACACGCCCGCCTGGGGTCGCAAGAAGACTGTTCCCTCTCTTATCCGCGACTATCGCTTCCTGCAGCACGACATGATGTTCGGCAAGCGTTTCGGGACAGACAGGTTCTTCCAGTCACACGCGGATCTGTTCGCGCACGCAAGCGGAGGGGCTCTCTAGAAAGGTCTCCCCGTCGGGGTTAGGATTAAGCTAACCCGCTTCAGCGGGGACGAGCCGCGGCATCTTCTGGACATCGGACAACCGGCGAACCGCACCGGCTTTGACCAAGCCGCCCAACGCCTCCTGCATGAGATCGACGGCGTTGGCGAAGGCATCGACCGGCATGAGTATCCTCTGGCGGAAAACCGGTTTCGGATTGTTTTGCCCGTCTTTTTCGGTGGCGGAAAGGCTCATCAGATCGATCCTGACGACCGCGCCGGTCACGGTGATCTCGCCAATGCCGTCGGCGTAGAGTTCGCTGCTCATCGGTACTCTCCCTCTATCGCGCGGCCATCACATCAGTTCGTTCTTGAGCCCTGTCCTACGCCGCCAGCTGCGGTCTGAACGCCACATCCACATAGTAGTTTGTGCTGTTGAAGGCGCTGTTCGGGAACAGCCCGGCCGAGCCGTAGGCATAGACGCCGTTGCCGCCGCTGAGCGCCGACGACAGGGCATGCAGATTGCCGTTGTCTACGCCGGAACTGAAGAAATTGCTCGTCGCCGAATAGAACCCATTGCTGCTGTAGGAAACGACATAGGTCGTGTTTGCCTGGATCTGAACCTGCTGGGCCAGAGCGACCGACTGCCAACCGCTGGCGCTTTCATTCGTGAAAGTGGCATTTGCGAGCAGCGTTCCGGTCGACGTCCAGAGATATCCCGTATGCGGGCCGGTATTGCTCGGACCCTTATAGAAACGGAACCCGGTAATCGAGCCCGCGACGTCCGCCTGGAACTTCATGCCGAGATTGACGTCGGCGGAGTCGTTTTCGGTAACGGTCGCTGGCGTCGCGCTCGACGAAAACAGGTTCTGTTCGTCCGGCGGAACGACGTTGAGCGACACCTGGGCCGTATCGGTTCCTCCCTGCCCGTCGGAGATGGAATAGGTAAAGCTCGCAGCGCCGGTGTAGTCGTTCGTCGGCGTGAAGGTGACGGCATTCGACTGGCTGTTGAAGGCGACGGTGCCGTTCACCGCGTTTGCGACACCGGTAATGACCATCGGATCGCCATTGGCGTCACTGTCATTGGCAAGCAGTGTGCTCGCCTGTACGGAGAACACCGCGTTGGATGGCGTCGAGAACCCGGAATCGTCGAGCGCTACGGGGCTGAGGTTTCCCGTTGCCTGCTCGTAGAGGACATCCACCCAGTAGTTCGTCGCATTGTAAGTGGCTGTCGGAAAAAGGCTGGTCGTGCCATAGGCAAAGACACCGTTTCCGCCACTCCCCGCACTGGACGGCGCCGACAGCGGGCCGTTCGTGTAGCTGGTCGCGAAGAAATTCGGCGTCACGCCATAAAAACCATTGGAATGATAGCTGGCGATATAGGTCGCCCCCGCAGAAATCGAGACCGGCTGGGTAAAGGTCACCGTCTGCCAGCCACTGGCGCTCTCGTTGGTGAAAGTTGCAGACGTGAGCAGATTCCCGCCACTGGTCCACAGCGAGCCGGTATGTGTGCCGGTGTCCTGGGCGCTCTTGTAATAGCGCAGCCCGGTGATGATACCGGCGGACGAAGCTATAAATTTCACGCCCAATTCGACGGACTCGGGGTCGTTGACGGAAGCCGTGCTCGGCGCGTTGGATGGAGAGAACAAGTTCAGTGTTGTCTCCGATTGACCCACCGTCAGGCTTACGGCGGCAGACGCCGTTCCGCCCCGACCGTCCGAGATGCTGTAGGAGAAGCTTGCCGGCCCGATATAGCCCGAAGCCGGCGTGAACGTGACGGCGTTGGTCTGGCTGTTGAACACCACCGTGCCGTTCGTGGCACCGCTCACGCCGGTGATCGTCAAAGGATCGCCGTCGGGATCGCTGTCGTTCGCAAGCAGCGTGGATGCGGCAATCGAAATCGAGTTGCTGTTGGAGACCGTAAAGCCGTTGTCGTTGCTGGCAATCGGCACCGTGTTGACGGTCGAACGTTTGTAGACGACGTCGACCCAATAGTTGCTGGCCTGGAAACTGGTCGTTGGAAACGCGGTGCCCGACGAATAGACATAGAGGCCGTTTCCGCCGCTTGTCGCGGATGAGGGAGCCGTCAGCGATCCGTTGACCTTCGAACTGTTGAAATAGTTCGCGGTGGCCGCATAGGTTCCGGTCGTGTGGTAGGACGCGACATAGGTCGTCCCCGCCGTGATCGCGACCGGGCTGGAGAAGGTGGCGGTCTGCCAGCCGCTGGTGGATTCGTTGGTGAAGGTGACGGTCGCCAGCAGCGTGCCCGTCGACGACCATAGCGAACCGGTGTGCGGCCCGGTGGCAGTGGCTGGCTTGTAGAAGCGTATGCCCGTGATCGTCCCGACCACGGATGCGGTGAACTTCATTCCAAGCTCCAGTGGCTGGGCGTCGCTGACCGCCGGCCCCGCCGGCCCTTCGGTCCACTGGAACAGCGACACACCGGCAGGGTCTTGTTCGACCGTCAGGGACACATTGGCGGTCGCCGTGCCGCCGCGGCTGTCCGAAACCGTATAAGTGAAGCTTGCCGGCCCGCTATAGTCGGCATTCGGCGTGTAGATGACATTGCCCGTCTGCGTGTCGAGCGCCACCGTTCCGTTGGTGGCATTGCTGACCGCACTCACGGTCAGCGGGTCGCTGTTGGGATCGGTGTCGTTGGCCACCAGTGCAGTGAAGGAGATCGGGAGCATCCCGTTCTTCCCGACCGTGAATCCCGAATCGGCCGTCGCCGTCGGCGCCTGGTTGGGGTCCGGCGTGAAAACGACGTCGACCCAGTAGTTTGCGTTGGAACTGTTGCCCGGGAATACGCCGTTGCTATTGCTGGTATACGCGTAGACGCCGCCGCCAGACTGAACATTCAGCAGGCCGTTCGTGTAGGATGATGTGAAATAATTGTCGTTCGACGAATAGTATCCACCGGTGTGATAGGACGCGACATAGGTCGTTCCGGGAGTGAGACGCACCGGATTCGAGAAAGTCGCCGTCTGCCAGCCCGTTATGGATTCGCCGACGGAAATGCCGGTGGCCATCAGCGTGCCGGTGGTAGTCCACAGATTTACGACGTGCTGGCCGATATTGTAGAACCCCTTGTAGAACCGAATGCCATTGACAACGCCATCCGTCGTCGCCTGGAAGCGGACGCCCAGTTCGACGCCGTCCCGGTCGAGATTGGTTTCGACTTGCGGTTTGCTGGCAAGGGTCCAGAGGCTCGATGTCGAAGGCAGGTTGACCGTGACCTGGGTGCTCGCCGACGGATTGCCGAGGTTGAGGCTGTCGTCCACGGCGCGCGACATGATGTTGTAGGTCCCGGACGCCTGCACGACCCAGCTGTAGCTCCACGCCTCGCGGCCTGTCGCCTTCCACCAGCTCTGGCCGCCGTCAAGGGACACCTCGACGCCCGCAACAATGCCGCCGCCGAGATCCTGTGCGCTTCCGGTGATCGTGACCTTCTGTCCCTCGACGAAACTCGCGCCCAAGGTCGGAGAGGTGATGGTCGAGGTCGGCTTGGTCGTATCGGTCGATTGCGTCGCCAGGATCAGGCTTGCGTCGAGTGTCCCAGGCTGAATGCCCATGTCGGCGAACATGTTGACCATCGCCTGCTGGACATTCGGATCGGTTGGTGTGGTCGCACCCTCATGGTTGGAATCCAAGCCCCAGGACCAGAAGACGGTACCCGCTCCGAAGACGAGGGCGCCGCTCTCGGCCCGGTACATGGTCAGGCTGTGCGTCACATCGGCGGGACCGATCGAAGTGCCGTAGTCGCGCAGATAGGTGTTCACTGAAACCGTCGACAGCGACATGTTGATCAGCCCGGCGGGCCGGTAGCCGTTTTCGACGTCGGAGTCCCACTCATAGCCGAGCAGGTTCTGGACGAGCGAGTAGGTTTGGCCCGGCTGCAGATCGGCGACGTCGGTATTGCGCCAGAATCGCAGGTTGGAATAGTCGTAAGGGATGGTGATCGTGTCCTGCCGGTAACTGTCCACCGTGAACATGGTGCCGCTCAGCGAGTTCTCCGGCTCCTGTCCGGGATCGGCAAACCTCGGGTCTCGCCAGGTGCCGGTACCCGTCGAGCTCGGATCGGGGGTCCCACCCCAGGTTTCCTTGTAGGTGACCATCGTCCGGTACGGCGTCCCATTGCCGTCGATGCTGGTTTCCCAGCGAACCTTCCAGTAGATTTCGTTGCCGCTCCAGAAGGCAAGGTCGACGCCAGAGTCGCGCGCCGCCTCGACGTTGGCTCGCTGTTCAGCCGACCAGTACTCGTCATGGCCCACCGAAAGAAAAGCCTCATGATTGAGCAGCAGGCTGCCGCTTCGCGTCGTATCGACGCCGGAGACGTAGGAGACGTCGTAGCCGTTCTGCTCGAGCCAGCGGATCGCCGAATGTTCGACGCCGAATATGAAATCATGTGTGCCGCCGCTCGGGCTGGTGTTGGTGATGAACGGTCGATTGTAGCTGACCGCGGTGGCGCGGCCGATCGCGGTCAGGCCGCAACTGCAGTTGGGCGGCATGTAGCCGATCATATCGTTGGGATCGACCGGCACCTCGCCGTAATACAAGCTGGCGCCGCCCCAGGCATTGTATGCCTGCCAGGTGGTGTCGGAAGTCTGGAAGACGATATCGCTGGTGGAACTGTCGTCGCGGACAATGAAGGGGATGTGGCTGGCGCCCGTTGTGCCGTCCTCGCGGACGAGCTTGGCGATATAGACGCCCGAGACCATGTCGGAAGGGATGGCCCAACTTGCCGAGACCGCCCAGTTGCCCGCATCGATCAAACCGCGCGACATGTCGACGATCGGATGCGGCTGCACCTGCGCCTGTGCCAGGTTCACATCGATTGTCGTCACCTTGCGTGCGCCTGCACCGCCATAATAACCCAGTCGATAGATATCGATCCGGTAGTTGGTCGAGTTGGTCGCAATTTTGAAGTCGACCGTCTGGCCCATATTGGTACTGATCTGGGTTGCAAAGCCCTGGATGTTGCCGTCGCCGTCGCCGTCGATGCCCCATTCGCTGATGGGGTTGCCTTGCTTCAGGTTTTCCAGAACGATCTTGTTCTGGGCGGTCGGGTTGAGCTGACTTGCGGTGCGCGTTCCGTCGGAAAACTGGAAATTTTCGACACCAGTGACGGTATCGGCACCATCCGGGGAGCCGCTGCGGTTGTCGGCGATCGTGTAGGTGGCCCCTGAAAGCGCGATCGTATAGTTCGCGAATGCCCCGCTGAAGACCACGGTGTCGCCTGTTCCGCCGCCGCCATCAATCGTATCATTGCCGCCGCCGCCGTTAAGCGTGTCGTTTGCGGACCCTCCAGTGAGCACGTTGGCGCCACTGCTGCCGGTCAGGCTGACCGCCGCGCTCGATCCGCTTGCATTCACGCTCTCAAAGCCGGTCGTGTTCGCCGTGTCGCCGGAACTCTGGTCGGCAGACGACAGGTTGATCGTCGCTGCACCGTTGACCAGCAGCGTGTCGATATCCGCCCCGCCGGCGATCGACACGTCCGAGCCGTCATAGGTGATCGTATCGTTGCCGGCCCCGCCGCCGATCGTGTCGGCGCCGGCCCCGCCGACAATCGTGTCGGCGGCCGACCCACCGGTGAACACGTTGGCATTGCCATCGCCGGTCAGGCTGACGGTCGCGGTCGATCCACTTGCATTCACGCTCTCAAAGCCGGTGACGTTCGCAGTGTCGCCGGAGCTTTGGTCCGCGGACAACAGGTTGATTGTCGCGGCTCCTGCTACCACCAAAGTGTCGGTGTTCGTTCCGCCGGCGATCGAGACATCCGAACCGTCATAGGTGATCGTGTCGTTGCCTGCTCCGCCGCTTATCGTATCGGCGCCGGCACCGCCGACAATCGTGTCAGCAGCCGATCCACCGGTGAACACGTTGGCATTGCCGTCGCCGGTCAGGCTGACGGCCGCGATCGAGCCGCTGGCATCGACGTTCTCGAAGCCGGTGACATTTGCGGTATCGCCGGAACTCTGGTCCACGGACGACAGGTTGATCGTCGCTGCACCGTTGACCAGCAGCGTGTCGACATCCGCCCCGCCGGCGATCGAAACATCCGAGGCGTCATAGGTGATCGTGTCGTTGCCCGCTCCGCCGCTTATCGTGTCGGCGCCGGCACCGCCGACAATCGTGTCGGCTGCCGATCCACCGGTGAGCACGTTAGCGCCACTGCTGCCGGTGAGGCTCACGGCCGCATTCGATCCGCTTGCATTTACGTTCTCGAAGCCGGTGACGTTTGCAGTGTCGCCGGAGCTCTGGTCCGCGGACGACAGGTTGATCGTCGCCGCTCCCGTTACCACCAACGTGTCGGTGTTCGTTCCGCCGGCGATCGAGACATCCGAGCCGTCATAGGCGATCGTGTCGTTGCCTGCCCCGCCGCTTGTCGTGTCGGCGCCGGCACCGCCGACTATCGTGTCGGCACCGGACCCGCCGGTGATAGTGTCGGCCTGGTTGCTGCCGGTGACGGCGAAAGCTTCGCTCTGGCCGCCCAGTGTGATCGTCACGCCGGCTGCTGCGCCCGAAGCCGAGATCGCCTCGACACCCTGAATGGATGCATTTGTCGCCCCGAGTGTATTGAGGTCGGACGAGGTCGAGGTCAGATTGATCGTGTCACCGGTTCCGGTGCCGAGATTGATCGTGCCCGCGCCGATGAGGATCGCGTCGAGCTGCGTGCCGCTGAGGGTCACCGTGTCGGTGCCGGCGGTGCCGGTGAGGTTGCCGGTTTCGACATTGCTGACCGTCGGGATTGTGAGCGCCGAAATGTTGCCGCTCGCCAGGACATTCAAAACATCGGTCGTCAACAAGCCGCTGGCGAGATTGATGGTGCTGAACCCGGCCCATTGCGACGCCGTCATCGTTACATTGTCGCTGCCGCTACTTCCGGTGAGCGTCTCGATGCCGGAAACCGTTCCAAGCGAAAAGTTGACGGTGATGCCGGCCGTCAACACGATCTGGTCGCGCGTACCGCTAGCGCTGTTGGCGCCGCCATCGATCGACTCGCCGGCAACGAACTGGCCACTGCCCAGGTTGATCGTATCGTCGCCGCTGCCGGCGACGATTGCATCTGCGCCGTTGCCGCCATTGAAGGTGTCGCCGCTGGCGTCCTGAAGCTGAGCGACAGTGCCGCCCGAGAATCCGGTGAGCGTCCCCGTCGTGGCGTTCGCCGTGTCGTTGCCGCTGGTGCCCGTGAACGTCGCCATGATCCCGGCATAGGTCATCATGCCTTCCGGCGAAAGCGGCGGACGACCGGGGCCGTCACCGCGATCCAGTGACCAGGTTCCACCGCGAAGTTCCGCGCCGACAATGCCGCTCGCAGCCGCGACGCGAACGCCTGTCCATGCTGCAAGCGAATCAACGAAGGCAGCACCCCGTTCACCGGCGCCGGTCTCGCAGGCCCAAATCAGCAGGGCCTTTTCCGTTCCAAGTGCTGTGCCGAAGCCAGGAAGTTCGCTCGTTTCGTCCTTGATCGTCTCGTACGAGACCGGGCCCGCTGCGAAGCTTACTTCACCGGGCCGGCCATGCGCGATCAAGTGGATCGCGTCGAGGTTCGCGCGCGCCTCCAGTATCCGCGCCATCTGGGTCATGGCCGGCTCGTCCGGCGAAAGCACCACTGGCTCGACGTCTGGTCTCAGGCCGGCAAGCAGCGTCTCGAAGTCCGTGACAGAGGGGTCGATGAAAGCGATCTCACGAGAGTGGGTCATGGTGTTTCCCGGACAATTGGATCAATGTTGGGACATCTGGCCAGGCCTTGCGAACCACGTGGATTTTCTCACGCCACCCGGTCGCAGCCGATTACAGCCGCCCAAATAGGCCGGCCAGATCACGCTTCTACAAAGACCCATCCTGCCAGCTTTTGATTGTCCGCAAACCCTAGCAATCGGTCTGCACTACAACTTCTAAAGGTGGTAAGAGGTGCATGGCCCCATCCTCCAATGTGATGATGGATTGGATGGCGTATTCGGCTCCTTCGTTGAGGATCTTGGGTGGAGAGGTACGGGACGGGCCGATGATAGACGTGGTCCGTTCTTGCGCAGCCACAAGAGCGCCGAGCCTCCGGCAGAAGCGTCGCCGCCCCTCGTGACAAGGCTCCGGCAGAAACGATCGAAGGTCCTTGCAAGAGCGTGCGTGGCCGATGCGGACGACGGTTTCCGAAATGAACTCATACAAAAACTCAGCCGGTCCGCAGACTTAATTTTTCAGGTGTGCCATTCCGGATCGAACCTCGGAGCTGAAGCGTCCACACGGACGAAAATGATACAGCCCTAAATACTTGAAATACAATAAGGAGACGCAAAAGCATAAAAGACAATTTATTAGCGTATCGAAAAATTAACAATTGAAGAACACGATATAGGTGTATCCGGATCGAAATTTCGGCGCGATATAAACTTGGGAGTGAGTTAGATGTCTCTCATATCAAGACTGCGCAAGAATATCGAAGGTGCCGCCGCGCTGGAATTTGCCATCGTCGCCCCGCTCTTCTTCCTGACCATCTTCACGATGATCGGATATGGCATTTACCTCAGCGCCAGCCACGCCATCCAGCAGATCGCCGCCGATGCGGCGCGGACGGCCGTCGCCGGCCTGTCGGAAACCGAGAGAAAGAGCCTAGCCAACACCTTTATCCAGTCAACCACGCTGGACTACGCCTTCATCAGCAGAGACAAGCTGACCGTCGACGTCGAGGACGACGTCAGCAACCTCAATCAGTTCACCGTCACGATCGCCTATGATTCCAGTGAGTTACCCATCTGGAAACTGTTTTCCTTTGCGCTGCCCGACGAGCAAATCAAAAGATACGCGACAATCCGGCTGGGAGGTATCTGATATGGACTGCGCAAAATTCAAGCATGGCAGCTTCTTCTCCGAGAAATCCGGCAATATCGGCATATCGGCGGCCCTCGTTCTGCCGCTGGTCGTCCTGTCGCTCGGCCTCGGTGTCGACTACGGCTATCTCACGCTGCAGAAGCGCGAAATGCAGGGCATCGTCGATATCACCGCGATCGTCGCGGCCGCCGATCTGCCCAATGTCGAAAAGGCGGCGCGCGATCACTTCAAGAATAATGGGCTCAACCTCGCTGTTGCGACCAAAAGCGGATTGCTGACCGTCGACGGAAAAGTCGTTCCGAGAGACCTGACGGCACTTCAGAACGGCATTGTCACCATCGTCAAGGGTCGCTATGTGCCGGATCCGGCGCTCGCGACCGGACAGCGTTTCATCCCCAATGCCACGCCCGCGGACGCGGCCCAGGTATCGATCGAGAAGGAAGGCGCATTGCATCTCGCGGCCATGTTCAGCGCGCCGCCGACGATGAGCGCCACAGGCACGGCCGCCAGCACCAAGCTCGCCGCCTTCTCGATCGGCTCGCGGCTTGCAAGCCTCGACGGCGGTATTCTGAACGCCGTGCTCGGCCAGATGCTCGGCACGACGATTTCCCTGAAGGTGATGGACTATCGCGCCCTGGTGGACGCGGATATCAACGTCCGGCCCTTCCTGAAGATCGTTTCCACGCGGCTGAATCTGACGGCGGCAAGCTATGAAGATGTTTTGACGGCGAACCTCACCATGCCGCAGCTTCTGTCCTCCCTGCAGGCCGTTCACGGGATTTCCAGTGCGGCAACATCCGCCTTGAAGGCCCTGGAAACGGCGAGCAACAAGAGCAAGAAGACGTTTACCCTGTCGCAGATCCTCAATGTCGATCCCAAGAAGGGCCTGAACGTCGATGCCGGATCGAACTGGGACATGACGGTGGGCGCGTTCGACATCGTCTCGGCTGCCGCGGCGATCGCCAACGGCACCAACCAGATCTCGCTTGACGCGATCGCCGGCCTTCCCGGCATAGCCTCGGCCAGCGTCAAACTCGCCGTCGGCGAGCCGCCCGTCGAAACGCCGCCACACAGGTTGGGCGCGCCGGGCTCGGCCGTTCGCACCGCGCAGACGCGGCTTGCTGTGGACGTCAACGTCAATGGCCTGGCGGCGTTGGCTGGCCTGAAGATCAAACTCCCGATCTACGTCGAAGTTGCCCACGCGGAAGGCAAGCTGGCCGACATCCGCTGCTATGGCAGTACCCCGCAAAATGCCAGCGTGACCGTCGAAGCCGTCCCGGGCGTCGCGGAAATCGCGATCGGAACGGTCCATCCGTCAGTTCTGTCGAACTTCAGCAATGAGGCGAGGGTTGAGAAAGCCCGGCTCGTCGATTCCGCCCTCCTCAGGATCGACGGCATCGCCCATGTCGAAACGAAAAACATGCAGCCGCAGCGGTTGACGTTCAGCCCTTCCGAGGTCGCCATGGGGGGCGTCAAGAGCGTGTCCACCAAGGACATCCTGACCTCCACGACGCAGACGCTGCTCAACAATCTGGACGCCGATATCCAGGTGCTGTTCCTGACGGTCGGCAGCCCCCAAGCCGTCCAGTCTGCGCTTGCCCAGAGCTTGAGTGCGGTCACGCCATCGATCGATACGCTGCTTTATAATCTGCTTCTCGCCGCCGGCGTCCGGGTCGGCGAGGCGGATGTGCGTGTCACTGGCGTCAGCTGTCTGCAACCGGTCCTCGTACAATAAAAATCATGGAGGTCGTATCGTTCCGGCCGGATGGCGATGCTGCCATCCGGCCTTTTTTTTGTTGGCCGGAAGACCCAAAAAACCAACCACGGCCTATTCCTGAAACAAAAGGTGGACTTTGAGCGTTTGTCGAGCGACACAACTTTCGCTCACCCCGATTCCGAAACCGATGCACCTATCCATTGGACCTTCGTTAAAGCCATGACCGGTATGCCGTCGTCAGAGATCGAAAGCCCAGAAACCGGCCCGTCCGCCGAGATTGAGGCATTTGCGTCGAACCCGGAGCTGTTTGCGGTCCTGCAACAGGGCGCGCGACACATGATCGAGCTTTATGACCAATTTCCCAGGATCGCCCGCATGGTCGCCGCCCAGCAGAAATGGCTACTCACCCAGGCTGCCTATGCGCTGCACGTGCAGCGCAACCCGGCAGACCCCCTCTCCGGCATCACGGCGTCGCGGCTTCTCGACATCATCGGCGAATTCGGCGCGGCCAGCCGCAACACGGCGACAGCCTTCCTGGCCGAGCTGCTTGCCTACAAGCTGATCCGCGATGTACCGGGATCGCCCAGCAAACGCAGCCGCCCGCTGGAGCCGACGGAGGCCAGCCACCAGGCGATGATGCTGTGGTTCCGCGGCCAGATGCGCAGCCTCGACCTTCTCGATGGCGGTGGGCGCGTCACAAAGCTGGAGGCCAATCCGGAAATCTTTCGCCGCGCCCAGCCGATCGCAGCAAAGCGGCTGATCGCCGACAGGGCGTGGCGGGAGCCGCCGCTCAGCATCTCCTGTTTCGTCTGGACCGAATATGGCGGGTTGATCCTCGACGATTTCGTTTCACGGATTGTCAATGTCATACCCAAGGACGGCTACCACTGGGTCGAAGACCTTCGTTTTGCAGAATTGTCCAACCACTACTCCCTGTCGCGCACGCATATCCGGCGCCTCTTTGCCCGCGCTGAAGCGCTGGGCTCGCTTGGCTGGCAGGACCGGAGCAACAGCCGGAACAAGGTATGGGTCGCGGTCTCGTTCATTGATGATTACAAGCGCTGGCAATCGATCAAGTTCTGCGCACTGGACCGGGCCTTTGGCGAAGCAGTCCGCTCGATTGACAAAGAGAAGCAGCGCCTCCAAACAAACAGTGCCGATGCGAGCGCGTCAGACGTTTGACTGCGCAAACTTCGGCAGGCTGTCGTCGATCTCGTAGAAATCGCCCTTGTCGGCACAGAAGATGTGGTAGCCGAACGCCAGTCCAGTTGGCGGTTCGAACGCGCCGGCCATGATCGAGGTGTAGTCGAGGCCGTCCATCTTCCAGAACAGCGCCGAACCGCAGGTCTTGCAGAAGCCTCGCCGGGCTTGCGGGCTCGAGCGGTACCAGGTGATGGTCTCGGTGCCCTGAATGTCCAGGTCCGCGTCGAGAACATTGGTGGCCGCATAATAGAGCCCGGTCTGCTTGCGGCACTGCGAGCAGTGGCAGGCGATTACCTCCCGCAACCTTCCTCGCGTATGAAAACGGACCGCGCCGCAATTGCAGGAACCGCTGTGCTCTTCCACCATGCTCATCCCCTCAAGCTTTTTTGATTGGCCCGTCCCGCAGGCATGAAAAAACCGGGCCAGCATCTTCGGCCGACCCGGTTTCGTCAATTTCAATTCATTCAGCCGAGGATCAGCGGCGCTGATCAGCCGTTGACGACCATCCGCTTCTCGTCGCGGCCGCCCTTCATGCGCTCGGCCAGAAGGAAGGCGAGTTCCAGCGCCTGGTCGGCATTGAGGCGCGGGTCGCAATGGGTGTGGTAACGATCGGCCAGATCGGCGCCGGAGAGCGCGCGGGCGCCGCCGGTGCATTCGGTCACGTCGTTGCCGGTCATCTCGACATGGATGCCGCCCGGATGCGTGCCTTCGGCGCGATGGATCTGGAAGAAGCTCTCGACTTCCGACAGAACCCGCTCGAACGGCCGGGTCTTGTAGTTGTTGAGCGTGATCGTGTTGCCGTGCATCGGGTCACAGGACCAGACGACCTTGCGGCCTTCTTTCTCGACGGCGCGGATCAGGCGCGGCAGGTGCTCGGCAACCTTGTCATGGCCGAAGCGGCAGATCAGCGTCAGGCGACCAGCCTCGTTCTGCGGGTTAAGCAGATCGATGAGCTCGATCAGCCCGTCACCTGTCAGCGACGGACCGCACTTCAGACCGAGCGGGTTCTTGATGCCGCGGCAGTATTCGATATGCGCATGGTCAGGCTGGCGGGTGCGGTCGCCGATCCAGATCATGTGGCCGGAAGTCGCGTACCAGTCGCCGGAGGTCGAATCGACGCGGGTGAGCGCCTGCTCGTAGCCGAGCAGCAGCGCCTCGTGGCTGGTGAAGAAATCGGTCTCGCGCAGGCTCGGATGGTTCTCCGAGGTGATGCCGATCGCCTTCATGAAATCCATGGTTTCGGAGATCCGGTCCGCGAGCTTGCGGTAGCGCTCGACCTGCGGTGAATCCTTGACGAAGCCGAGCATCCACTGGTGCACGTTTTCGAGGTTGGCGTAACCGCCCATCGCAAACGCGCGCAAAAGGTTGAGTGTCGCAGCCGATTGCCGGTAGGCCATGATCTGGCGTTCCGGGTCCGGGATACGGGCCTTCTCGTTGAACTCGATGCCGTTGATGATGTCGCCGCGATAGCTCGGCAGTTCTACATCGCCCTGCTTTTCGATGTTGGACGAACGCGGCTTGGCGAACTGGCCGGCGATGCGGCCGACCTTGACGACCGGCTGCTGGGCGCCGAAGGTCAGGACGACGGCCATCTGCAGAAACGCGCGGAAGAAGTCGCGGATCGTATCGGCGCCGTGTTCGGCGAAGCTCTCGGCGCAATCACCGCCCTGCAGCAGGAAGCCCTTGCCTTCCGACACATTGGCAAGCTGGTTCTTCAGACGGCGTGCCTCACCCGCAAAGACCAGCGGCGGATAGGTCGCAAGCTGCGCTTCGGTTGCGCTGAGCGCCGCCAAATCCGGAAAATCCGGCACCTGCTGAATAGGCTTCTGCCGCCAGCTGTTCGGGGTCCAATTCTGTGCCATGTCAATCACCTGTTCTCTTGCGCGAGGTCCGCCGTCGCTGCCGCGTCCCAGATAGGTCGTCCGGTCGACGCTGGCAGGAAACGGGATCTGAATCGCGTTTCCAGCGGCCCAATTCCTGACCGCAGCTTCCCCAGCCGGGAAAACGGCGATTTTGCGGATGCGGGCTTATAAACGTTAACATGGGGATTGAAAAGCGATTGTTCCAGCAAAGTGAGCACCGCGAAATTTTGGCGCGCACTTTACCGGCAACACGTGAATTGCCGAGCCGACGGCTTAGCCGACCCTCTCGCCGTTCTTGATGCGGTAGCTGGGGCTGTACATCGTCACGAGCTCTTCCGCCGCCGTCGGATGCACAGCCATGGTGCGGTCGAAGTCGTCCTTGGTGCAGCCCGCTTTCAGCGTGATTCCAAGCAGTTGCGCCATCTCGCCTGCCTCATGACCAAGGATATGGGCACCCACGACCTTACGGTCAACGGCGTTGACAATCAGCTTCATGATCGTCTTTTCGCGACGTCCCGACAATGTCGCCTTCATCGGCCGGAACTCGGCCCGGTAGATTTCGAGCGCGTCGTACTTCTTCGCGGCATCCTCTTCAGAAAGACCGACCGTGCCGATTTCCGGCTGCGAGAAGACGGCGGTAGCAATCAGGTCGTGATCCGGGGAGACCGGATTGTGTTTGTATTCCGTTTCGATGAAGCACATGGCCTCGTGGATGGCAACCGGCGTCAGCTGAACACGGTCCGTCACGTCGCCGAGCGCATAGATGCCCGGCGCGCTGGTGCGCGAAAACGCATCGACGACGATCGCGCCGCGCTCATTGACCTTTACACCCGCCGCTTCCAAGCCAAGCCCGCTGGTGTTCGGCACGCGGCCAAGCGCCAGCATCACCTTGTCCACCGTCAGCGTCCCGTGCTTCAGTGTTTCGGCAGCCAGCTTGCCGTCGGCTGTCTTGGTGATGGATTGCAGCAAGTCCTCGCACAGAATGCGGATGCCCTTCTCTTCCATCGCCGCATGCAGCCCCCGTCGCATGTCCTGGTCGAAGCGCGACAGGATTTCCTTGCCGCGATAGATCAGCGTCGTCTCGACGCCAAGGCCATGGAAGATATTGGCGAACTCGACGGCGATATAACCACCGCCGGCAATGACGATCGACTTCGGCAGCTCCGGAAGGTCGAAGGCCTCGTTGGAGCTGATGCAGAGCTCATGGCCGGGTAGCGCCTCATGCGGTGTCGGGTGCCCGCCGACGGCGATGACGATGCGCTCGGCCGTCACGGTCTTTCCCGTCGAGACAAGCCGGACGGTGTTCGGCCCTGTCAGTTCTGCCCGCGTATTCAGGATTTCCGCGCCGGCATTGGCGAGCCCCTTCTGGTAAAGGCCTTCCAACCGCGTGATTTCCTTCTCCTTGGCGACGACGAGCTTCGTCCAGTCGAATGTGCGTTCGCCGACGCTCCAGCCAAAGCCTTCGGCATCTTCGAAATGCTCGGTGAACTGCGACGCATAGACATAGAGTTTCTTCGGCACGCAGCCGCGAATGACGCAGGTGCCGCCATAGCGGAATTCTTCGGCGATGGCGACCTTCTTGCCCATGGCGGCCGCGAGGCGCGCACTGCGCACGCCGCCGGAGCCGCCGCCAATAACGAAAAGGTCATAGTCGAAAGACGTCATGCTGAAAAACTCCCGGACGGGTCAAGTGCGAAAGAAGGCCGGTCGCCTGGAAAGCAGTGGCCGGGTCGGCCATGCCGGACCCTTCCGGCGATTCCCGCCATGTGTTGCTGATATAGGGTCGAGCAAGACAAAATGAAAAGCCCGGAATGATCCGGGCTTTGCAATTCGTCATCGGCCTGCGCCGGTCGAAACCGGCAGGCCGCTTATTGAGCCGGCTTTTCGGTCGTCGTGGCGTCTGGCACCGGCTGCTGGCCGGCGGTCAGGGTCGCACCGAGTTCCTTGGTCGCAGCCGCGTTGAGGTCGCGCGAAATGCCCGCGGCCCAGATGTCGGCAGCCTTCATCATTTCGCGCGAGGCGATCGGGCCATCCTTCAGAAGCTTCTTGCCCGCGTCCGACGTGTAGAACGCGGTGATGGCATTCAGCTGCTCGACGGTGAAGGTCTTTGCGTAGATCGTCGCAGCCTCACGCTCCAGGTCTGCGCGGCGCGCAGCCAGCTCAAGCGCCTTTTCATCGACCGTCTTGGTGATCAGTTCCTGATAGTTCGGCGAGGACTGGATCAACGTCGTCTTCAGGCGTTCGGCGAGATTCGGCAGAATGTTGTCGAAACCGTTCGTGGCGTTGATTGCCTCGATCGCGGCGCGGGCAGCCTTCACCTGCTCGTCCGTCACATCCTGCGCCCGCAAGGCAGGAACCATGACGGCGGAAAGGATGATGGCCGTTGCAGCCACTGTACGGCCGAGACCTGCGAGATTGATCATATCTGAAACGCTCCTGTCAGTTGACGCCGGGTTCCGTGCGCGTCTTGCTCCTGCGAACCCCGCATAATCCAATTTCAAAGCCGCCGCCACCATGGGGCTCGATCCCCTTGGGCGGCAACGCTGTTGTAACACTCCGCCGCGGTCCACCTTGTGCCACGGCTGGAAATCTCGCTAGCCCGTCATCACCCTCGCCCCTGTCGGACCGGCAATGATGGCGAGGGACGCGATGCCAATGAAAAGCCCGTGTTCGACCACGCCCGGAATAGCATTGAGTTCATATGCCAGCGCATCTGCATCAGGAATACGGCCAAAAGATGCATCCAGAATCAAATGTCCGCCGTCGGTCATGAAGGGGCCGTCGCCGGAGGCGCGCACGACGATTTCGCCGGAAAGACCCTGCCGCGCGGCCAGTTTTTCAACGGCGATACGGGTGGCGGCAAGCCCGAAGGAATTGACCTCGATCGGCAGCTTGAAGGCGCCCAGCGTGTCGACCACCTTCGTTTCGTCGGCAATCACGATCATCCTTGACGACGCGCAAGCAACGATCTTTTCCCGCAGCAGCGCGCCGCCTCCGCCCTTGATGAGGCGCAGCTTGCCGTCCACTTCGTCGGCGCCGTCGACCGTCAGATCCAGTTCGGGAAGCTCGTCCAGCGATTTCAGCGGCACACCGAGTTCCAGGCAAAGCCGCGCCGTCCGTTCCGACGTTGGCACGCCCTCGATGCGAAAACCGGACGCCACCTTTTCGGCGAGCAGACGAACGAACTCCTCCGCCGTCGAGCCTGTGCCGATGCCGAGCCGCATGCCGTCTTCGACATAGTCGAGTGCTGCCGCGGCAGCCTTGATCTTCATTTCACGGGCGTCCATGCGCCACGCACTCCCCAAAATCTTGTCCCGCGGACCACAGCGAAAAGGCCCGGTCCTTTTGTTCCGCTGAGACGTTTACACGGCTGTCACGGCAAACAAAAGCCCAAATAGCAGGCGAGACACAAATGGCCGCCACAGCTTACCGCCTAAAGTGGCGATTGCTTTTTCCCGCCGGTTCCCCTACCCGAACTGCAACGTTTCGCAGTTCCCCCAAGAGGTTTTCGTGTCCGCCCCCGTTGTCGTTTTTGATCTTGATGGAACCCTGGTCGATACCGCACCGGATCTCGTCGCAAGCCTCAACCACGCCGTCACCCAGGCAGGCCTTGCACCGGTTACCTATCACGACCTCACCCATCTGGTCGGACACGGCGCCAAGGCGATGATCGAGCGCACGTTCACGCTGCGCGGCAAGGCGCTCAGCGCCAACGATCTCGACTGGCAGATGAAGGAATTCGTCGATTTCTACCATGGTTCGATGCCCGGTGAGTCCATTCCCTATCCGGGCGTCATCGCAGCCATGGACCGACTCTCTGCCGCCGGCTACACACTCGCCGTCTGCACCAACAAGCTTGAGATGCTGGCGAAAAGCCTGCTGGAAGGGCTCGACCTCACCCCTCGCTTCGCGGCAATCACGGGCGGCGACACGTTTCATGTGCGCAAGCCGGATGCCGAACACCTCTTGTCCACCATCCGCCTTGCCGGCGGCGCGCCGGAAAAATCAGTAATGATCGGCGACAGCCTCAACGACATCCTGGTCGCCCGCAACGCATCCGTCCGCTCGATCGGCGTCCCCTTCGGTTATTCCGACGTGCCGGTCGAAAGCCTGGCGCCTGATCTCGTCATCCGCCATTTCGACGAACTGACGCCGGACCTGATCGAGCGACTGATCGCGCAGGCATGAAAAAGGCGACTCAAAGTCGCCTTTTTAGAATCATCCCTTTCGCAGCACTCAGCCTTCGGCGCGGCGGACGAGCCGTGTCGCCTCGAACGCGCGGTTCATATACATGTCGCGCTCATAGACATCGTCGAAATACTCGACGGCGCCGTCCTTGTTCGGCCAGGCGGTGAAATAGGCGACATAGACCGGAATCCTTTGCGGCACCTGAACGCCCTTGTTGCGGCCATCAGCGATCTGTGCGGCGACATCATCGAGGGTGGTGCCAAGCACGGCAGCAGCCATCCGGCGCGGATCGGCAAGACGCACGCAACCATGACTAAGAGCCCGCTGGTCCTTCTTGAAGAAGCTCTTCGACGGCGTGTCGTGCATGTAGATCGCATGACTGTTGGGGAAGAGAATCTTCAATTCGCCCAGCGCGTTGTCGCTGCTTGGCGGCTGGCGCACGGCAACGCCGTTGGTCGAACCGTTCCAGTTCACGTCATACGACGAAACGGCACGGCCGGCCACTTCCACCTGATAGCCGAGGCGGTCGAGATAGCCGGGGTCGCTCCTGAGCTTCGGCAGCATCTCATTGATGATGATCGACTGTGGCACGCCCCAATAGGGATTGAACTCAACCGTCTGGATCTCGTCCTCGAAGAAATAGGTCTGGTTCGCCTTCGAGCCGACAACCACGCGCATCGAGAACTGTTCCGCGCCCTGGTCGTGATAATAGGCCATGAAGGCAGGCTGGTTGATGAAGACGTAGCGGCTGCCGAGGTCGGCTGGCAGCCAGCGCGCCTGCTCCATGGCGACGCGCACCTTGTCGATCTTGCTCTGCGTGGTGTCGCCCCCGGTCAGGATGCGGATCGACGCCTTGCCGACGATGCCGTCCGGCTTCAAACCGTTTTCCTTCTGGAATCCCTCGACCAGCGCCACCAGTTCCGGCGTATAGTCCGGCGTTCCCTGATAGGCCGAAAGTGTAAGCGCGTGCTCGACCTTCAGCGCGTCAGAGCCCTTCTGGCGGATGCCCGCGACGACATTGGCAAGCTCGGGATTGGCGATGCCCGGTTTCAGCAGCGTACCCGGCGCGATGGTGATCCGCGGCGCATCGCCCGTCTTTGCCTCGAGCGCTTCCAGCTCCCGTTTCAGCGCCAGGAATTCCGGGCCGGTCGGCGTCTGAGCCTTGAGATAGGCTGCGACATCGTGGCTTCTGGCGATATTCTGAAGTTTGCCCGTCAGGTTGACACTCTTGCGCTTGAAGTCGTGATAGCCGGAAATCTTGTTCGGATCGATGCGACCGCGGACGGTGTCCTGAACATAGGTCAGCGTCGCGGCGGACATGCGGATTTCGAAATCCACCAGTGCCTTCTCACGCGCCGTCATGTCGTTGCTGTCGAACGTATCGGACGGTACCGAAACGGCATAATCCTGCGGATCGAGCCCAACGCTTGCGGCCTCGCCGAGCACGGCCAGCGCAGCCCTTGCCGCCGCATTCGGACGATCACCCTCAACCCAGATAAATTCCTCGCGGGCCGCGTAAAAGGCCTCGATGGTCTTGGCCACATCGGCCGGTGCATAGGCCGTTACGCTCGGCAGGAACTGGCGGGCATCGGCGAACGACCCGCCCTGGGTCGGCAGCAGTGCAGCGTTGCGCACGGAACCGGTCACGACAGGATCGAGAAGCTTTGCGGTATCGATGCGCCTCAGCGCTTCGGCCTTGTAGGTGTAGTAGCGCGGCGAGGTCACACGCGGCAGGGCACGGGGCTCCGAATCTTGCGCCGGGCTCGCTTCCTGCATGCCGCCAAAGCGGGGCCACACCTGCAGCTCTTCCACGGGCGGTCTCTTCTTGCGAAAGAGATCCAGCAAGGTATACGCTTCCGCGCTCTGGACGCCGAAAGAGGTGAACGCGCACCCGGCCAGGAGTGTCACGATCGCTGCAGTTTTCATCAATTTCATTGGCTCACACGTCCCCGTATCGCATTGCCGCCATCAGCGGTTCGCGCCCGATGCCCTTCATGTCACCGAGCTTTCGTACTTATAAGAAAGGATGGTGAATGAAAAGGAAACGCCACCCATTCCCGGTCTCCGGCAGCTTTTACAAATCCGTCACAGCGCCCGGTTGGCAAGACGGATGAACGTGTCCAAAAATTTGAATTCCTTGAGTTATTTTTTCAAACGCCCACAAAATCGCTCTGAGCTGGGAAAATCGCCACCAGGGCCTTGGAAACTATGCGATCGGTTGTGTCTGAAAAGGCACAGCGCGCCAGCGGCGCCGACTCGCGGAAAGGGACCTTCCAATTGAAACAGAAGGCTTGGTGAAGCACCCGTATTTTAAACGATTGTAGCATGGTGCAGCCCCTCGCAACCTCTTTACAAGCACCGGGCACCTGGGCCAGAGAGAACCGCATCATAGCTTCAGACCGCCGCGATGCGGCGGCCATATCCACCTTCGGTCTTGATACCGCATGACGAAAGCAGGGATTACGATGACATCAATGCGCACGGAAACAGATACGTTCGGCCCGATCGAGGTCGCAAGCGACCGCTACTGGGGCGCGCAGGCACAACGTTCGCTCGGCAACTTCAAGATCGGCTGGGAAAAGCAGCCGCTCGCCATCGTCCGCGCGCTCGGCATCGTCAAGCAGGCCGCCGCCCGCGCCAACATGGAACTGCAGGGCCTCGACCCGACAATCGGCAACGCGATCATCGACGCGGCCCAGGAGGTCATCGACGGCAAGCTCAACGACCACTTCCCGCTCGTCGTCTGGCAGACCGGTTCCGGCACGCAGTCGAACATGAACGCCAATGAAGTGATCTCCAACCGTGCGATCGAAATGCTCGGCGGCGTCATGGGCTCGAAGAAGCCTGTGCATCCGAACGACCACGTCAACATGAGCCAGTCGTCGAACGACACCTATCCGACGGCCATGCACATCGCCTGCGCCGAGCGCGTCGTTCACGACCTCTTGCCGGCTCTGAAGCACCTGCATGCGGCTCTCGAAGCCAAGGTGAAGGCCTTCGACCACATCATAAAGATCGGCCGCACGCATACGCAGGACGCCACGCCGCTGACGCTCGGCCAGGAATTTTCCGGCTATGCTGCACAGGTCGCCTCCTCGATCAAGCGTATCGAAATGACCCTGCCCGGCCTTTGCGAACTGGCGCAGGGCGGCACCGCCGTCGGGACCGGCCTCAACGCGCCGATCGGTTTTGCCGAAAAGGTCGCCGCCGAAATCGCGGAGATCACCGGCATCGCCTTCGTGACCGCTCCCAACAAGTTCGAGGCGCTGGCGGCCCACGATTCGATGGTCTTCAGCCACGGGGCGATCAACGCTGCAGCAGCCGCCCTTTTCAAGATCGCCAATGATATCCGTCTGCTTGGCTCCGGTCCGCGTTCGGGTCTCGGCGAACTGTCGCTGCCGGAAAACGAGCCCGGCTCGTCGATCATGCCGGGCAAGGTCAACCCGACCCAGTGCGAGGCGCTGACGCAGGTCTGCGTGCAGGTATTCGGCAACAACGCGGCGCTGACCTTTGCCGGCAGCCAGGGTCATTTCGAACTTAACGTCTATAATCCTCTGATGGCCTACAATTTCCTGCAGTCAGTGCAACTGCTGGCGGACGCCGCCGTCTCCTTCACCGACAATTGCGTCGTCGGCATCGAGGCCCGCGAGGACAACATCAAGGCGGCACTCGACCGCTCGCTGATGCTGGTCACCGCCCTTGCCCCGAAGATCGGCTACGACAATGCCGCGAAGATCGCCAAGACGGCGCACAAGAACGGCACGACCCTGCGTGAGGAAGCCGTTGGCGGTGGTTATGTCACCGATGCGGAATTCGATGCCGTGGTCCGCCCGGAAACGATGATCAGCCCTTCCTGATCAGTCCTTTGGCACTCTTTCAACAGACACAGTCAGGCAGCGCAAAATCGCTGCCTGACTGTCGTTTGGGCAACCGTCTTCAAGTGCATTCAATTTTACCGATCGATTTTGCCAAACGTTAAGTCTTCCAAAATCTTTTATCCCTAGAACTTGCAATTGGAGACAATAGACGGGAGCCCGCAATGCAAGCGGCTTTGAGCAAGGCGCAGATACCGGATATCGCAGCGCAGGTGACCTATGCCATGCGGATCATGGGGATCGCGCCCCTACCGAGAAATTATGAGCTCTATTACGAAGCCTATATCGGCTCCAATCCGAAGCTGACCAAGGAACTGGCGGCGCTCGGCAGCCGCGCCACCCAGGAAGAACTGGACGAGATCGGCGCGCGCTACTTTGCCCATGTGCACCACGCGGCCGGAATCGACCGGGCACATACACATCTGGCAAGCGAACTCGGCGACCTTCTCAAGCTTCTGCAGGAAGAGCAGTCAGCACTCGAGAACTACAACCGGCTGCTCGACGAAACCTATCAGAATATCACGTGCAAGAGCAGCGCCAGCGTCGAAATCCTGCGGCATGCGGTCAGCATCCTGACCGAAGCGACCGCGGATACGATGAACCAGGGCAAGGAACGGGCCGAAAACGTCTCGCTGAAGTCCTTCGAGATGGAGGTCATTCGGCAGGAGCTCGACGAGTACAAGCGCATCGCCAATACCGATTCGTTGACACGCCTCGCCAACCGCCGAGCCTTCGACGAGAAGCTCGCGGCCATCTACAATTCCGAGCAGCTTCGCGCCCATACCGGCCTTCTGGTCGCCGATATCGATCATTTCAAGAAGATCAACGACAGCTACGGTCATCCGGTAGGCGACAAGATCCTGGCAACTGTCGGCACGGTCATCCGTGCCAATCTACGCCGCGACGCCTTCGTTGCCCGCACCGGCGGTGAGGAATTTGCCATCATCCTCAGCGACAGTACGCTCGAGGAAAGCCTTCAGGTGGCCGAGCGCATCCGCACCGCGCTCTCAACGACACCCTTCAAGAATTCCAAGACCGGCGTCAACTACGGCCCGATCACGCTCTCTGTTGGTGTCTGTCAGGCAACGCAAGCCGACGACCCGACCGACCTCTACAACAAGGCCGATATCGCACTCTATTGCGCCAAGAATGCCGGCCGAAACCGATCCATGCTGTTTGAGGAAGGCATGAAGAAGGATACCGGCAAGAGCTGGCTGATCTATCGCAAATAGCAAAAAATATGTGTCGGTCGAAGGTGCCCGAGCAGCGTATTTTGCCGTTTTTTTTTGCGTTCCCCAGGAAACAGCTGCTCTCCCGGTGATTGTCTAGAAAGGCTCCATACAAGGGAGCGAACCGGAATGACCCGGAAAAATCTCCCGCAAAAACCGGGAGATACGGACATGAAGACCATCATCGCAGCCCTGATCGCAACCACCCTTCTTAGCACCGCAGCACGGGCCGCCGGCCAGGACCAATCCTTCGAAGTCGCCTCACTCCAGACCTCGACTGTGAAGACCGGCTGGCTGCAGGTGCTGTCGGAAGGCAAGCCGGCAAAGACGAAGACCGCGAAGAAGAACATCAATCAGTCGCCGATCCAGCGCGAACTGGTCGCCTTCAGCGAGAAGGTCGCTGCCGGCACCATCATCGTCGACAATTCCGACCGCCGCCTCTACCACGTGCTCGGCAACGGCGTCGCCATGCAATACGGCGTCAGCGTCGGCCGCGAGGGCTTCATCTGGACCGGCACCAATACGGTGAGCCGCAAGGCCGAATGGCCGACCTGGAACCCGCCTGCAGACATGCGCGCCCGTGAAGCCAGGAAGGGCCATATCCTGCCCGTCACCATGAAGGGCGGCATCGAAAACCCGCTCGGCGCCCGCGCCATGTATCTCGGCTCGACCATCTACCGCATCCACGGTACCAACCAGCCGTCCTCGATCGGCAAGGCGATGTCCTCCGGCTGCATCCGCATGGCAAACGAGGATGTCGAGCACCTGTACGCCAACGTCACGATCGGTACGAAGGTCATCGTCCGCGACTGATCCGCGTAACGACGGAAAAGCTCAGCGGCAGGCCGAAACGCCTGCCGCTTTGGCAACGGCGATGAGTTCGGGCCGATATTCGAAATGCATCGTATCGTAGTGATACCAGCGCCCGCCCCAGATGAAGCCATACCGCTCGAAGGCATCGACGATCTTCATCGGATATTTGTTGTTGTACGACGGCACCCTGCCCGGCTTGCCGCCCACCCAGATCCAGTAGTCCGCATATCGGGTATTGAGATCGATCGCCGCGCCAAAACTATGCACGGACAGGTTCGAAGCGGCGGCCACCCTGCGCCAGTTGAAGGTGCCGGCGGAAGGCGTGAGAAAGATCTTCAGGTCAGGTACTGTTTTCAGCTCGTCCCGAACTTTCTCGAGCGCCCGCGCCGCGCCCTGCCTTGTCGTCACCAGCAGTTTCCTGCCGAACCAGTCGACCTTCACCAGCGACGCTTCCACTTCGCGCGCCGATCCGCCGTAAAGGCGTTTCATCAGGGCCTCGCTGCGAATGCGGCCCGGATCGAAATTGACCTCCGGCCGGGTTTCGCAGGGTCCCGGCGGATAGATCTGCGACAGGCTATCCTCGATATCGCCCGCCGCCAGTTTTTGAGCATGATCCCTGGCCTTGCCATCATCGATCGGCAAAGGCGGTCCGCCGTCGCGAATGAGGATCGATCCGCCTTCGCTCTTGAGAAGGGCCTCCGGATAGGCCTCGATCAGCAGCTCCATTTTGCGCGCGAGACCGAGCTCGTCCGCTTGAGCCGGGAAAGCCGCAAGCAACATTGCCGCGAAAACAAGCGACGTCCTGTCAATCGACGGTGACATTGATGTAGTCGCCGTCAGCCCCGCGAAAAATCTGCACATTGATCAGCACGTCGCCGCGTACCAGCGCCCGCGCGGCGCGCGTTTCGATGGTGCCGTATTCGATCATGCGCTCGGCCTTTTCGCGATTCTCGGCAGAACCGAAGAAACTGTCGCCCTCATCGCCCGGCTGGGATGTGCCGAAGCGATGATAGTTCGCCCGGTCCTGCCGGATGATCTGCCACGGCTCGGACAACCGCTCGCCATTGGAATTGTAAAGGTCTTCCTCGCCGATATAGGCATTGTATTCTTCCACGAGCCGATCGGCCCTCGCCACTCCGGTGGAAAGGACGATTGTCATCGCGACCGCCAGCAAGAAAACGCTCCTGTTTTTCATATGTTCCCCAATCCGCGGCACCAAAAGCCTGCGCGCTCCATCGGGGCACGCCGCCCCGTCCTTTAAAAGACGCAGGACCGACCTGTTTTATTCTGGGTCTGCAGGCGCCTACCACATTGTCTTTGCGGCACGCTGCGGCCATTCGCGGTCGTAGGTTTCCCGATCGAAATCGGCCTTTGCCGCCTTCAACAGCATACCCGGCGTCGGTAGGGACTGCGGATCGAGGAAACGCGCGGGGTTCCAGAGTTGCGAGCGGATCAACGCCCGGGCGCATTGGAAATAGACCTCGCCGATGGTAACGACGATGACGCTGCGCGGATGTTTGCCGTCGACCTCGAAGGAATTGGTAAGCGCCGGATCGACGCTGACGACGGCCGTGCCGTTGATCCGCATGGTCGTGTTCGAGCCGGGAACAAGAAACATCAGTGCCACACGCGGGTCGCGGACAATATTGGCGAGCGAATCGACCCGGTTGTTGCCGCGCCAGTCCGGCATGAGCATGGTCTTCTCGTCTTCTATCCTGACGACATTGGCGTCGTCGCCGCGCGGCGAACAGTCGAGCCCCTCGGGGCCAACGGTGGCGAGCGCCGCAAACGGGGAAGCCTCGATCATCCGGGCGTAGTCCGGCGTCAGCCTGGTTGTCACCTTGACCAGCGACGCCTCACCGGCTTCCCCATAGAGCGCGTTCAGTTCCTCGACCGAGCGAATGATCGTCATGCTATTCTCCCAGAATCCGAGCGATCCTTTCGACCGATAGCATGACGCCTTCATGACAGCACCCGCAAAAATTGCTTAAGCTGCAGCCCTTTTATCTTCCGCGTGAATGAAGGCATTGATCCGCTCGATCACCGGCGGCGCCGAAACAATGCGGCGATGACCAAGTCCGTTGGCCCAGTGGAGTTCAACATTCGCGCCAGCCGCCGCATAGCGGCGCGCATGATCGGCAGAAACCTCCTTGTCGTCTTCCGCATGGATGACCAGCACCGGCACGGTCAGCACGCCGAGTATCCGGGCTGCGTCAAAGTCCTCGATGCGCCGGCCCGACAATTGGACGACCATGCCCTCGAGGGCCACCTGGGCCTTGTGAGAAAGGCGAAGAAGCTTCCCGAACCCTTTGAAAAGCCATGTCATCTCGCTCGGCGCACCGATCAGCACCATAGTCTTGGCAATCCGGGACTGCACGTCGCACACCAGACCGCCCGCAGCGCAAGCGAGACTTGCGCCGCCAAAGGAATGGCCGACTGTGACGTCGAACCCGCCGAAATGACGCCAGGCGGCATCGATCGCCCGCACGGCGGCCGGCATCGTCAGCGTTCGGCCCGGTGAGGCGCCGTGGCCGGGCCAATCGAGCGCGACCACCTCGGCGCCCCCGGCCAGAAGCCCCTCGATCATCGTTGCCAGATAATCGCTGCGCGATCCCCAGCCATGGAGCAGGAGCACGCGTTTTGCCGCGCCTCACCCTGCGCGCGAAAGCGCTTTGCCATCACCCACCCACCGGCGTAGGAAAGCGTAACCGGATGAGCGCCTGCCATCACGGGTTCTGCCGCTGCGAGCGCTGCCTTTTCCTTGCCGTTTGACGGCTTGCGGGAGGGCGTCACACTGAACAGCCGAAACGCCAGCCGTCCCGCCGTCTCCGGAGAGAAGGCCGATACGCATCTGAGGGCAAGACGGGTGACCTCGATCGCAAAGGATGCCATAGTGGGATTCCCTTTAAATGTTCAATGATGAACATTATTGTACAACGATGAACAAAAAGCAAGCGACGATCGAACACCATCATTTTCCCTGGGACCATCCGCGTTTCCGCAGTTGGATTGCGGTCGCCCGCGCCTGCCAGCTGATGCAGCAGACGTTGACTCGCGCACTCGCCGATCTCGACATCAAGCCGCCTCATCTCGACATCCTGATCAACCTCTATCGCTTCGACGGCATCTCGCAGCAGGAACTCGCACGAAAACTTCTCGTCGGGCGCTCCAACATGAGCATGCTTTTGCCCCAGCTCGAAAAACGCGGGTTGATCGAGCGGCGCGGCGACGAGAAGGACAAGCGCGTGCTGCGGCTGTCGCTGACTGCGAGCGGCCGTGAGTTGACAGAGCAGGCGATGGAGATCCAGACCGCGCTGATCGAAAAATCGCTGGACAACGAACCGATCGAGGACTGCCTGATCGTCGCCCAATCCATGGAGCGGCTGATTGCCGTTCTATTGAAGGAGGAAGCTGATCTCGACTGACGGCGCCGGCCGTTAGCGCGGCTTTTCCGCCTTGTCGCGGGTCATGCCCTTCTCGGCGAGATCGCGCTCATAGGCAGCAAAAAGGGTCTCACCGGTCTCGCCGAGTTCACGCAGATAATTCCAGGTGAATATCCCGGTATCGTGAAAATCGTCAAATCCGATCCGCACCGCATAATTGCCGGTCGGCGTCATCGAGATGATCGAGACATTGCGTTTGCCGGGCACCGTCAGCCCCTGCCCCGGCCCGTGGCCCTGAACCTCGGCCGATGGCGACAGCACCCGCAGCATCTCCGCCGAAAGATCGAAGGAGGCGCCGTCGTTGAAGGTCACCGTCAGCCGGTGGCGATCCTTCGAAACGCGCAATTCGGTCGGCCAGATGTCGCTCATGATTTCAGTCTCCTGCTTGTGCCAAGCACTAGCGCAGATTCCCGCCGGAGGGAATTCCGGGCCTTCGCTTCCTTCCGGTGAAAGAAAGTGTTTCGCCGGTTTTCTGATGGTTTTCCGTGCTTTCGCCTTGACGCCGCCAGTTTTGCTCACGACATTGATGCAGCAGGGAGAATTTCGTTGAATACCGTCACCATCGACAGGACCGGCGCCCACAAGCTGGTCGATGCCAAAACGCCGATGATCGACCCGTTCGGGCGCGCCGTTACCTATCTCAGGGTTTCGGTAACGGATCGCTGCGACTTCCGCTGCACCTATTGCATGGCGGAAAACATGACCTTCCTGCCGAAGAAGGACCTCCTGACGCTGGAGGAGCTCAACCGGCTCTGTTCCGCCTTCATCGCCAAGGGCGTGCGTAAGTTGCGGCTGACCGGCGGCGAGCCGTTGGTGCGCAAGAACGTTATGTTCCTGGTGCGCGAGCTTGGCAAGCATGTCCATTCCGGCGCTCTTGATGAACTGACCCTGACCACCAACGGCTCGCAGCTGTCGCGCTTTGCCGCCGAACTCGCCGATTGCGGCGTCCGGCGCATCAACGTCTCGCTCGACACGCTCGACGCTGACAAGTTCAAACAGATCACCCGCTGGGGCGAGTTCTCGAAAGTCATCGAAGGCATCGACGCCGCGCAAGCGGCCGGCATTCATGTCAAGATCAACGCCGTCGCCCTCAAGGACCTCAACGACGCCGAGATCCCGGACATGCTGCGCTGGGCGCACGGCCGCGGCATGGACCTGACGCTGATCGAAACCATGCCGATGGGCGAGATCGACGAGGACCGGACCGACCACTACCTGCCGCTGTCCGAAATGCGCGATCGCCTCGCGCGCGAGTTCACCTTGTCGGACATCGCCTACAAGACCGGCGGCCCCGCCCGCTATCTGAGCGTGACTGAGACCGGCGGCCGGCTCGGCCTGATCACGCCGATGACCCATAATTTCTGCGAGAGCTGCAACCGCGTCCGCCTCACCTGCACCGGCACGCTGTATATGTGCCTCGGCCAGAACGATGCCGCCGACCTACGCACGCCGCTGCGCGCCTCCGACGACGATGCCTATCTGTCGCGCGTCATCGATGAGGCGATCACCCGCAAGCCCAAGGGCCACGACTTCATCATTGACCGCACCCGCAACAAACCCGCCGTCGCCCGCCACATGAGCGTCACCGGCGGCTGACCGATCCGCGCACTCGGTCCCCCCAGCCCGGATTTTCGATGTCCATCAGCAGAATGCATCGCGACGAGCTTGATATCGACAAGGCGCCAGCAAGCCAGCTGGTGGCGGGGCAATTCCCCCAATGGGCGGATCTTCGAACCCGTCCTTTCCGCGCAAACCGATAATGCCATCTACCGATTGGGACATGGAATGGCCGTACGCCTGCCGCGCCGCGCCGACGCAGCCGAGCAGGTGGAAAAGGAACCTCGCACCGCATCTCCCGCTCGCCGTCTCTGCGCCGCTGGCGCTTGGCGCCCTCATCCGGACGACCCCTTCCATTGGTCCGTTTGACGCTGGTTACCGGGCGAAAACGCGGTAGAAGGCGCGATCGCCGACCAGCAAGACGCCGCCCTCAGCCTTGCGCAGTTCGTGCGTGCCCTGCAGGACATAGATCCATCAGATGGGCCACCGCCGGGACCACATAATTTTTGCCGCGGCGCATCGCTGGCAAGCCGGGACGAGCAAACCCGCAGCGCAATCGAAAGCCTGCATGGCATCGCCGACACCTATGCGCTGACGCGCGCCTGGGACACAGCCCTGCGCATCGACCCATGGCGCAAGCCACCCGTCTGGATCCATGGCGACCTTCACGCTGGCAACCTGCTTGTCGAAAAGGGCTGCCTCGCCGCCATCATCGATTTCGGCGGGCTGGGCGTTGGAGATCCTGCATGCGATCTGATGGTTGGCTGGACACTCTTATCGGCTGAAGCCCGCAGCACGTTTCGTTCAACGCTTGCCGTCGATGCAGCAACTTGGGCAAGGGGACGCGCTTGGGCGCTGTCCGTGGCAATCGTCGCACGTCCCTACTACCTACACACAAACCCCGTCCTCGTCTCGACATCGCGTTGTGCAATACGGGAGGCTCTGGCCGACCTCGATGACTGAACCAACCGAAAACCGCAGCCACAAAAAGGGCCGCCAGACTTTTCGCCGGCGGCCCGTATATTCTTGGGTGTGACGGCTCAGGCTGCGTAGCTTCTTCCGTAGCCCTGCGTCCGGACGCCCGCCACCGAACGGCTGGTGCCCGTCTTGAAGCGCTCGATCTTTTCGTTGAGCGTATCCACCTGATGGCGCAGGCCGTGGATTTCGGCGGTGTTCTCCTCGACCATCGCCGCGTTCTGCTGAGTCAGCAGTTCGACCTCGTGGACGGCCTGGTTGACCTCGTTCAGGCCGCGATACTGGTCGGCAGCGGCCGATTCGATGTTGCTGACGAGCTGGTGGATCGTCGAGATATGGTCGTTGATGACGGTCAGCGCATTGCCGGTTTCCTGCACCAGCTCGACACCGCCGCGGACCTGCGCCGAGCTCTCGGAAATCAGCCCCTTGATCTCGCGGGCAGCACCGGCGCAGCGCTGGGCAAGCTCGCGGACTTCCTGTGCGACGACCGCAAAACCGCGGCCGGCCTCACCGGCACGGGCCGCCTCGACGCCGGCGTTCAGCGCCAAAAGGTTGGTTTGGAAGGCGATCTCGTCGATGACGCCGATGATCGTGCTGATCTTGTCGGACGAACGATTGATTGCTGCCATCGCTTCGATTGCCTTGCCGACGACTTCGCCGGAATGCTTGGCGTAGCTTTGGGTTTCGTCGACCGATACCGTCGTCTTGCGGGCGCTTTCGGCGGTCGAGCGGACGATTTCAGTCAGCTGGCGCAGAGCGCGCGAGCTTTGCTCAAGCGCCGCCGCCTGCTGTTCGGTGCGGCGGGCAAGATCGTCGGCGGAAGAGGCCAGATTGCCGGTGCCGCCGGTGATTTCATCGGTGACGGAACGCACGTCGATCAGCGTCGCACGCAGTGCCTCGACGGCATTGTTGTAGGTGCGGGCCATGACGATGTAATCCTCGGACAGGTTTTCCGCCATGCCCTCTTCCAGATTGCCGTCGGCAAGCTTGGCCAGCACGTCGGAGAGAGCGTTGAGCGCCTCCATCTGCTCGGCCTCGATGCGGGCACGCTCCTGACGCCGGCGGGCCTCCTCTTCGGCCGACAGGGTGCGGGCCGCTTCGGCTTCCTGTCCGAGCCGGACGTTCTCCACCGCATTGTCGCGGAACACTGCAACCGAGCGCACCATGTCGCCGATCTCGTCGCCGCGGTTGCGGCCTTCGATCGCAACCTCGAGGTCACCTTGCGCAAGCCGCGTCATCGTCTCCGTCACGCGCTTCAGCGGGCCGCGCAGGGTTTCGATCAGCATCAACCCGCCAATGATGGCAAGCAGCGTGCCGGCGACCATGGCGACGATCGACACATCGGCGGAGCGCTGGCTGTCCTGCTTGCCGGCTTCCTGGGCGCTGCTGACGAAGCTTTCCAGCGTCTGGCTGGCAGCGGCGACCAGCGCCGAAGCCTCGGCCTTGGCAGCCTGCCAGCGCGCGCCGACGTCGATCAGCTGCGCAGTGCCCGTGTCGATATCCTCAAGCGACGGCGTCAGCTTACCGGCGAGATCGCGCAGGGCTGCGTTCTTGCCGCCCATTTCCGAGAGTTTCGTCACACTTTCGCGCACCGCGCCGATATCGGCAATAACGTTGTCGCGGCTCGCCGTATCCAGCTTGCGATGCAGTTCGCTGATATGCAGGCGCGTATCGTCGAGGCCTTTGAAGGTCTCGTTCATCAGCGCGATCAAGGTCTTCAGCAGTGAAATCTCGGCGTCCATGCCAACAAAACGTTTGGCAGCCGTATCCGAATTGGTCACCGCCTCCTTGGCAAAATCGGCCTCGTATTTGGAGAATTTGATCAGCGCCGTGCTGAGCAGGCCCTTCTTGATCTCGTTGGTATCGGTGCTCTTCAGGATGTCCTGGATCTTCTGCGTGTCACCCTTAACCTCGGCGATCTTCTTCAGCACCTTGTCGGAAGCGATCTTCTCGGCTTCGGCAATCTGCTTCAACAGATGCGGCAGCAGATTGGTGGCCTGCTGGACCTTCGCGTCCGGAGCGATTGCCATGGTGACGGGCAGGCGGAATTTCTTGATACGCTCGGCAAGACCCTGATAGGCGGCGGCATCGAAAAGCAGTGCCTTGGCGAAGGATTCCTTCTCGCCGGATTCCTTGCGCAGAATGTCGATCTGCTTGAAGGCGGTGTTGCCCTGCGCCGTCATGTCGGCAAGGGCAGCATCGAGCGAGGCCGTCACGCTGTCGCGCTCGGTCTTGATCGCCCAGAGCTTGTCCGCTTGCCCGCGCATCGCGGCGCCAAGCGCCACGACCGAGCTGATCTTCGCCTTATCGTCCTCGGCCGTCAGCAGGTCGTTCAGCGTGCGGATGCCAGCTTCCTGCTCATCGATCCGGCTCGTCAGCGTTGTGCGCGCCTCTTCGGTGGGGCTATCGGCAAAGCTCTGCAATCCGCTGCGCAGCGCTTGGAAATCGGAGAGATTGTTGATCGTTTCGCGCGTCACGGTCATGTGGCCGTTGAGCGTGCTTGCGGTGAAATAGCCGACAAGGCCGATGCCGGCGATGAGGGCGACCAGCGGCACGACGAACAGGAGAACCTTGGTGACAATGCGAAGACGCTGCAGCGAACGATCGATCAGGGACATTCCGAACTCCAGATGTTGAGCAAATCGGACATTCCCGCCAGACTGCTCTCCTTGGTGGAGAAACGGACATGCCGGTGCGCGACCACGGCGCTTGTCCGGAACGTCATCCGGTTGACCTGAACGGCAATACTTGCCGTTACGTCAACCATAATCGCATCATGCGAAGGGCAGCGGAATAGCGGCACGATAGGCAGCGAAGCTTAATATTTCGCCAAAAATCCCGTGGTATACGCGGTCGAGGCGAAATTGCCCGGAGTCTTGTTTGAACATTCTAAAATATTGATGGAAACGGTTATTCTTTCAAATCTGCCATGAAATAAGACAGCCATCGGATAGAAGTTGCATAAAAGGCATGCCGATGCTTTAGAGATAGGCAAGACCAATCCCATGTGCTTTCGAAGCTGATGCATTCCGTGGCCAAAGGGCCGGACTGCGACGAGAACAGGCCAATAAAAATAATGCAATCCAACGCCAATTTTCGCGGCGCCATCTTCATGTGCCTCGCCATGGCGGGCTTCACCTGCAATGACGCCCTGGTGAAATCCGTCACCGGCGTCATGAATGCCGGCCAGATCATGCTGGTTCGCGGCTTCTTCACGTCCGTGCTCGTGCTGCTGCTCGCCCGCCACTTCGGCGCGCTGCGTTCGTACCGCCTGATTCTAAACCCCGTCATCGCGCTGCGCATCGTTGCCGAGGTCTTCGCATCCATCACCTATATCCTGGCGCTCGGCCAGATACCGCTGGCCAACGCCTCGGCTATTCTGCAGGCATTGCCGCTGGCCGTCACCCTCGGTGCGGCGCTGTTCCTGTCGGAGCCGGTCGGCTGGCGACGCTGGCTCGCCATCCTTGCGGGCTTCATCGGGGTGCTGATCGTCTTGCGGCCCGGCCCCGAGGGGTTTACCGGCGCGGCACTCAGCGTGGTCGCATCCGTTGTCGGCGCGGCGATCCGCGATCTGTGTACCCGCCGGATCGATCCGGCCGTGCCATCCCTCTTCATCTCCGTCATCACCGCCGTGGTCATCACGTTCGTCGGCGCAGCACTCGTCGTGCCGCTCGGCGGCTGGCAACCGATGTCGCTGGTATCCGTCAGCCATCTTGGAGGCGCAAGCCTGCTGCTCCTCGTCGGCTACCAGTGCATCGTGCTTGCCATGCGCAACGGCGAAATCGCCATCGTCGCCCCGTTCCGCTATACCAGCCTGATCTGGTCGATCGGGATCGGCATCCTGTTCTTTTCCGAAGAACCGGATCTCTGGATGGTCACCGGCGTTGCAATTATCATTACATCCGGCCTCTACGCCTTTGCCCGCGAAAACAAGCGTCGAGCAGCGGCCGTGGCACAGGAATCGGAACCCGGATCGCCGAAATGAGACAATGCAGCGGCGGAGACATTCGATGAGCGCATCGGCGATCCCAACTGCAGATCGACCGCCGGCCGTCATCCTGGCCGGCGGCAGGTCTTCGCGCATGGGCAGTGACAAGGCTGCCGTTACGTTAGACGGCATACAGCTTCTGTGCCACGTCATCGAACGCCTTGCCTCGCAGGTGGCCGGCATCAGCGTCAACAGCAACGCCATCACCGGATTGGACTTCGCTCCCCGCATCGCCGTCTTTGCCGATGACGTTCCTGGCTATGTTGGCCCCATGGCGGGGGTGCTGTCTGCCATGCGCCACACGGCCAGGCACTTTCCGTCCGCAAGCCACGTGGTGACGGTTCCGACCGACACGCCGTTCTTCCCGCACGATCTTGTCGCCCGCCTTCAAGGCGCGATCACCCTGCCCGCTCAGATCGCCGTCGCTTGCTCGGCCGGGGTCATGCACCCGGTCTTCGCCCTCTGGCCGGTTGATCTCGCCGGCGAGCTCGAACACTGGTTGCTGACGGACGAGAAGCGCCGGGTGCGCAGCTTCATCGAAAGCCATGCGATGGCAGAGGTCGATTTTCCGATGCTCGAAACCGCTACCGGCCCGATCGACCCCTTCTTCAACATCAATACGCCGGCGGACCTGGAAACGGCCGAGCACTGGCTGCCGCTCATCGAGGACATGGAAAGATGACGTCCCCCAAGATCTTTGGAATCGCCGGCTGGAAGAATTCCGGCAAGACCGGCCTCGCCGTCCGGCTGGTCACCGAGCTGACGCGGCGCGGCTACCGAGTCTCGACCGTCAAGCACGCCCATCATGATTTCGACATCGACAAGGTCGGCGCCGACAGCTTTCGCCATCGCGAAGCAGGCGCCCATGAGGTGACCATCGTTTCCGGCACCCGCTATGCCATCATGCACGAACTGAGGGGCACGCCAGAACCGAGTTTTTCCGAGATTCTTGCCCGCCTCGCGCCGTGCGATCTCGTCCTGATCGAAGGCTACAAGCGCGAACCGATCCCGAAGATCGAGGCGCGGCGGCTGGAGGCGCAAAACCGCGAACCGCTGGCGCCGACCGATCCGCACATCATCGCGATCGCCGCGGATCATCCCGTCGAGGATAGAGGTCTGCACCTGTTCGATCTTAACGATACGATGGCGATCGCCGATTTCATCGAAGCCAGCACGGGGCTTTCCAGGGACTGATCGCTGCGTCAATTGATGGTATCGTCGCTGCCATCTTCCATCGCGTCATCGAGCTGAACGAACGCGAAACCCTTGACCTTGAGATCGAGAATGCCCTTGACGACGCCATCGCCCGCCGCATGCGTCGGCTGGTTGATATGGGCAATGATCACGTCGCCATCCTTCGCCGCAGCAATCCGTTTTTCCGCGGCTGATGGGCCAAGCAGCGAACCGCCGTCACCGTTCACCGAATAGCCGGCGATCCGAAATCCCATCTGCCGGATCTGCCCGATCGATGACAGCGTATATTTTGCCGTCGCGCCGCGGAACCAGTGGGGCGTCACGCCTTGGGCCGCAATGGCCGCAGCTCCACCCGCCACTTCCCCTTCCACCGCCTGAGCGCTTCCGGCGGCAGCAATTCCATAGATCGATATCGGTCGATCGACAGCGGGAACGTGCATCGCCCCATGATTCTCGATTTCGAACAAATCAGGCCGGGCTTTAAGGATTGCGAAAACCGCGCCATTGCGTTTCAGCCAGCGGGCGGTGACGAAAATGGTCGCAGGAATATTGTTGTCGATCAGCGTCGAGAGAATGCGCTCGTCCGTCTTGCCGCTACAGGCATCGAAGGTCAACGCGACGCGCGGTCGCGAACCTGCCTCCTGCCTCTGAAGCATCAGCTGCGGCTCCACCAGCCGGGTTGAGGCAAGACAGGCATGGGCGATCGAAACGACCGTCAGAAGCGTGGCGACAAAGGTTGTTTTCACAACGGGCTCGAAGGCTGCGACGGCAGGAATGCCGGAAGAAGAACCGCGGCACGAAAAAGCCCGGTGCGCGATGCACCGGGCCGTTTCAAGCGGCGTCTCTATGAGAAGCCGGACTATGGCTAATTCTGGGCCACCGGACGGACAAGTGGCGTCACGCGACGGATTGTCACGCGGCGGTTCTCCTGTTCGGCTTCCAGCGTGCGGACCTTGAGGAAGCGCTCGCCATAGCCCTGGGTCACCAGGTTTTCGGCCGGGATGCCGTAGACTTCCGTCAGCAGCGAGGCGACCGATTCGGCCCGTTCGTCGGACAGAACGAGGTTCGATTCATCGCTGCCAACCGCATCCGTGTGACCTTCGATGAAGAAGGTTTCGCCCGGATCCTTCTCGATCACCTGCAGCATGGCATCGGCAACCTTGCGCAGGGTTTTGGCCTGCGACATCGGCACTTCGGCGCTGCCGGTCGCAAACGTGATCGTATCGAGATCGATACGGCGCACCTTGTCGCGGATACGGGCCGAGTTCCTCACCTCGTCGATCGAATAGACGCGCTCGACCTGCTCCACCGGCGGCTCGGCCAGGAAGTCGTAGTAGTCGCGGTCCGGCTCGCTCGACGTATCGATGATGTAGTCACGAACCGGCACGCGCAGGCGCATCGGCGGCAGCTCCTCACCGACATCGTAAATCGGCGGACGCGGGCCTTCATCGACCTCCGGCGCATAGATCATCAGATATTCGCGTCCGTCCCGATCGATGCGCGAACGCTGCACGATGTCACCGTAACGATTGTAGATCGTGATGATGCGCACCCCGTTCGGCCGTTCGATGACCTCGCGGGACCGGCCACGCGACAGTTCTTCATAGTAGGTTTCCTGGGCATTGCGGCGCAGACGCGGACGATCGTCGCCGCGCACGATGATCTGATCGCCGAAATCGAGAACGGTGCGGTTATCGCGCGTCTCATCGATCCGCGGCCGGCGGCTGCTGTCGTTGCCGGTAAAGGCATCGATCAGGTCATTCGCATTGAATTCCGGCACACGCTCGACGCGGCGGCCTTCTTCTCTGATGTTGGCTCCCAGTTCCTCCTGGGTCGGACGGCGGTCCCTGCGGCTCGACTGGGCTTCCTCGTCGCTCTTCGGAACCTCGACGTTTTCTTCCTGGGCACGCGCCTGTTCACGACGCTTGCGACGCTTCTCGCGCACACCCTCGTCGCCGGCATTGTCGGCGTCCTTGTCGCTGTCGAGAACGGCAGCACCCTTATCCACCGGCAGCACGACCGTATCGTCCGTCGCAGCCGGATCGCGGGCGATCTCCTGCTTTTCTGCCTCGCTGCGCGTATCGACGATTTCCGGGATAGGCTGGCGGCGGTCGCGCCGCTTGCGAGGGGTTTCAGTCGCTTCGCCGTCACCGTCGATCGCCGGGCGCAGTGCGTCCTCGGCGGCGGGCTGCTGGCCCTCTTCCTGCTGCTGGCCTTCAGCCTGCTGGCGCTTCTTGCGCTCAGCGCGGATCTTCGCCCGTTCCTCGGCGGTCTTTGCGGCCTCATCGTCGGCTGACGGCTGGGCTTCTTCCTGCTGCTGTTGTTCGGCCTGCTGTCGCTTCTTGCGCTCTGCGCGGATCTTTGCCCGTTCCTCGGCAGCCTTGGCGGCTTCATCATCGGCGGACGGCTGAGCCTCTTCCTGCTGCTGTTGTTCGGCCTGCTGGCGCTTCTTGCGCTCGGCGCGGATCCTTGCCCGTTCCTCCTCCGCCGCCTTCGCAGCCTCATCGTCGGCAGAGGGCTGGGCCTCTTCCTGCTGCTGCTGTTCTGCCTGCTGGCGCTTCTTGCGCTCGGCGCGGATCCTTGCCCGTTCCTCCGCCGCCTTCGCAGCCTCATCGTCGGCAGGGGGCTGGGCCTCTTCCTGCTGCTGCTGTTCTGCCTGCTGGCGCTTCTTGCGCTCGGCGCGAATGCGCTGCTTTTCTTCAGCCGCCTGGCGGGCTGCCTCGTCATCGGCGGAAGGCTGTGCCTCCTGCTGCTGCTGCTCGGCCTCCTGCCGCTTCTTGCGGCGTTCTGCGCGGCTCGGCTGCTCTTCCTGTGACGGCTGCGCTTCTTCAGCCGGCTGTTCCTGCTGCTGTTGCTCGGCGCGCTGCTTGCGCTTCTTGCGCAGCAGCTCTTCCGGCACCTGGTCGCCGCCCTCCACCGCGATGCCACCTTCCTGCGCGACTTCGAACGGCTTCATCAGGCTATCGGCCAGCGCCGGCTGGATGGCGATCGACATCGACAGCATCGGAAACGCGACAGTCGCGAAAAGTTTGGATCGAATGGTCATGTATTTCCTCCTTCAGAGGTCCTGTTTCGTCGTTTTCAACCGGTAGGACGTTCCGGCCTTCTTCTTTCTTCGCCTTTTGGGCAGACCCAAGCCGTCAAAAGGCGGTCAAAAAAAGGCACACCGGCCAAATCAGCCCACGACGATTAGCGGAACCTGCATTAACTCAGCATGAATGCTCCGTTCATCTTGGGCAGACATAGGCCGGCATCACCGCCAAGCCACCCCGGCGCATGACAATGTTCAGACTTTTCATGAAGGATCCGCTGCTTTCCTGTTGATTTTTTCGCTTAAAGCGTAGGAATATCCGCGCCAGCCCGACCACAACGACGGTCGGCATGTCGGCGGCCGCGAAGAAGAAAAAATCGGCCGCCAGCCAACAGAGAGGATCAACATGCGTATTTCAAGACGTCTCGCCATGGCCGCTTCGGCAGCCGTAATCGCGCTGATGGCCGGCACCGCCATGGCTGAAGGCGACAAAATCGTGATCGGCACGGAAGGCGCCTACCCGCCCTTCAACAACCTGGAGTCCGACGGCTCGCTGACCGGCTTCGACATCGACATCGCCAAGGCGCTCTGTGAAGAGATGAAGGCCGAGTGCACATTCGTGACGCAGGATTGGGACGGCATCATCCCGGCGCTGATCTCCAAGAAGTTCGACGCGATCATCGCCTCGATGTCGATTACCGCCGAGCGCAAGGAAAAGGTCGACTTCACCAACAAGTACTACAACACGCCGCCGGCCATCGTCGTTCCGAAGGACTCGCCGATCACCGAAGCAACGGAAGACGCGCTCGACGGCAAGACGCTTGGCGCCCAATCGTCGACAACTCACTCCAACTATGCAGAAGCGCATATGAAGAAGTCGGAACTCAAGCTCTATCCGACCTCGGAAGAATACAAGCTCGACATCGCCAATGGCCGCATTGACGGAGTGATCGATGACGTCGTCGTGCTGTCGGAATGGCTGAAGACAGCTGACGGCGCCTGCTGCAAGCTGCTCGGCGTGCTGCCGATCGACCCGGTCATCAACGGCGAAGGCGCCGGCATTGCTGTCCGCAAGGGCGACGATGCGCTGCGGGAAAAATTCAACGCCGCGATCGACGCGATCCGCAAGAACGGCAAATACCAGGAAATCAACGACAAGTATTTCCCCTTCGACGTTTTCGGCAGCTGAGACGGCACTGCGGTCGAGCATCCCATATTCGGGAAAAGCATCGTCCCATGACGAAAATGCAACGGCGGAAGGCTTGCCCTTCCGCCGTTTTTGTCTGACAAGGAATATATAAAAAGAAGCTCATCTAAAAACGCTTCAAAGGGGAATGTTCTGGCATGAGCGGATTGTTTGCCGCCCTCTCTTCCGCCGTGGCCTGGTTCGGCTCGGTGATCGATCCGTTATGCGGTCCCATCGGAATTTTCCGGTTGTTCGGCTCCGGCACGCTGCTCGCCTGCGACGATGCGGGCTGGGGCGATGAAATCTCCTACGGCTTCATGATCACCGCGACGCTGGCAATCGCGACCCTGCCGGTCGGGCTTGTGTTCGGCTTCTTCATCGCGCTGGCCAAGCAGTCCGAGGAAAAATCGCTGCGGCTTGCCTCCAACATCTACACCACCATCTTTCGCGGTCTGCCGGAACTCCTGACGCTGTTCATCGTCTATTACGGCCTGCAGATCCTGGTGCAGCAGTTCCTCGCCTCGCTCGGCTTTGAGGGCGCGGTCGAGATCAACGCCTTCGTGGCAGGCATGATTGCGCTCGGCGTTGTGTTCTCGGCCTATTGTTCGGAAGTGCTCTTGTCAGCGTTCAAGGCCATTCCGCGCGGCCAGTATGAAGCAGGCGACGCGCTCGGCTTCCACCGCGGCAAGACAATGCGGCTGATCATCCTGCCGCAACTGGTGCGCATCGCCCTTCCCGGCCTTGGCAATCTGTGGATGGCGTTGCTCAAGGATACCGCACTGGTCTCGGTGATCGGCCTGCCGGATATCCTGCGCCAGACGGGCGTCGCCGCCCGCGTCAGCAAGCAGGCCTTCGAGTTCTTCGCCGTTGCCTGCCTTCTGTTCCTCATTCTCGCCATGCTGTCGTCCATCGTCTTCTCGGCGCTGGAGCGCTGGACCAAACGTTCGGAGGCCGTCCGATGAGCCACGCGGAAACGATGATCCCGCCGCAACCGGCTCCACCGGGCGTTGCTCGTCCGTTCACAGCGCAGCGTCTTGTCGGCAACATTGCACTCGGCGTCTGGCTCGCTGCAAGCGTCGGGATCTTCCTGCTGATGGTCGATGGCTGGGACCCGGAAAAATTCGCCAAATACGGCCCGAGCTTCCTTTCCGGCCTCGGGGTCACCCTGGGGCTCGTCGGCAGCTCCATCACGCTCGGCGCGCTCCTGTCCTTGCCGATCGCCTTCGCACGCATGTCGAAAAACAAGATCCTGGGGTGGGCCGCCTATGCCTATGTCTATTTCTTCCGCGGCACGCCGCTGATCGCCCAGCTGTTCCTCGTCTACTACGGCCTCGGCAGTTTCCGGCCGCAGATGGAGGCGATCGGACTGTGGTGGTTCTTCCGCGACGCCTGGAACTGCGCGCTGCTCGCTTTCACGCTCAATACGGCCGCCTATCAGGCGGAAATCCTGCGCGGCGCGATCCAGAGTGTCCCACGCGGCCAGACGGAAGGCGCCGCAGCTCTCGGGCTGCCGCCGCGCGTCGCCTTCTTCAAGGTGATCCTGCCGCAGGCGCTGATCGTCGCTCTGCGTCCGTATGGCAATGAGATCATCCTGATGATCAAGGGTTCGGCCATCGTTGCGATCGTCACCGTCTTCGACCTGATGGGCGAAACCCGCCGCGCCTTCTCGCGTACCTTCGACTATCAGATGTATGTCTGGGCCGCGATCCTCTACCTGATCATGGTCGAGCTTCTGCGCAACCTCTGGGCCTGGCTGGAAGACCGGATCACGCGTCACCTGAAGCGCTGATCTAAAGTCCTATATTAGCAGCACTCGCACAGGCGTGCTGCTAATATATTGATTCCACTGAATATTTATTCAGTGCGACAATTTTGTTAGTTCCCGATTAACCAAATCGGTGCTTCAATTCCAGGGACCATCATTGACGAGAATGAGGTCCAAAATGACAAATGAACTGGAACTGCAGCTCAAGGGTTACGGCCTGACGACGGCCCAAATCCTTTATCGCATGCCCGATCATCCCAGTTTCCTGCAGACTTACATCTGGCAGCACTACGATATCGCGCCCGATTTTCCGGAAATGAAGAGCTTCCTGAAATTCTGGCAGGAAACGCTCGAAGGCCCGCTGCATTCGGTGCGCTACGTCCACCGCAAACTGATCTCGGCCTCGGACTGGCGGGCACTCAAGGGCGAGTTCATCATCAACTGACGCCTCGCCCCGGGCTTGAAGAATTTATACCGACCGGGTGATGCCGCCATCGATGCGGATGTTCTGGCCGGTGATGTAGCCGCCGCGGTCGGTCGCCAGAAGCGCCACCAGTTCGGCCACCTCCTCCGATGTGCCATAGCGCCCCATCGGAATGCGCTGGCGCCGTTCCTCGGTCTCCGGCAGGCTGTCGATGAAGCCCGGCAGAACATTGTTCATGCGGATATTGTCGGCTGCGTATTTGTCGGCAAAAAGCTTGGTGAATGCGGCAAGGCCTGAGCGGAAGACACCGGATGTCGGAAACAGCGGGTCCGGCTCGAAGGTTGCGTAGGTCGAGATATTGACGATGCTGCCGGATTTCTGCTCCAGCATGATTGGCGTCACCAGCCGCGTCGGCCGCACGACATTGAGGAAATAGACCTCCATCCCCTTGTGCCAGTCGTCGTCGGTCAGTTCTAGCACAGGCGCGCGCGGTCCATGTCCGGCCGAATTGACCAGCGCATCCACCCTGCCCCATTTGTCATAAGCGGCATCCACCAGCCGCTTCAGATCGTCGTTCGACTGGTTGGAACCCGTGACGCCGATGCCGCCGAGTTCGTTTGCCAGCGCCTCGCCCTTGCCGGAGGAGGAAAGAATTGCGACGCGATATCCTTCGGCTGCCAGCCGGCGCGCCGACACCGCCCCCATGCCGGACCCGCCCGCCGTGATGATTGCAACCTTCTGACCCGTCATCGTCGTCTCCTTATGTCACTGACGGCGCGATAAAATCAGCAGCGGACGCGGATCACAATCAAGAAATCCTGCACATACCATCAGCCCGCGTGTTTCATCGGATCAGACGTGAACCTCGCCGTGTGCCAGTTCGCCGTCGCCGGGCTCCTTGGAAAGCGCCGCATAGGCCATGGCAGCGTAGAGCAGGACGACAAGGCCGAGCACCAGCCAGCCGGAAACAGGGCCAAGTGCCGCATTGGCGGCCAGGTCGGAGAGGGAGCGCACATGCCGCGCTTCGCTGCCATCGGGCCGGAGAACCGGCGACGAGATCTTCAAGGCCCAGGCCAAGAGCAGAATCAGGTACATCCAGCAATAATTGCGCCGCAACCGTCGACAGACCGCCGCGCGATAGGTCATCAGGAAGGCCGGCCGCCGCAGGCTGTCGGCGATCGGCGTCGCCCAGTTCACCTTGAAGGGTGCCTGCGGACAGAGAACCTGGGCAAAGTAGCCACGCTCCATCCGCCGAACGCGCGCGCGATAGACATCGAAGAAACGGTATCGGCGCGCCTCGATGAACAAAAGCAGCGAGACGAGAAGCATCGCGAACAGCAACACGCCATGATGGGACGTCGGCGCAGAAAGAGAAACCGAAAGAAGTGCAGCGACAACGGTGATCGCCCAGTTCGATGTCCGGTCAATGCGGTCGCGCCAGCCTGCCATTCGGCCTATTTCGCCGCGATAATAGTGGACGAGCGCGGTGATCGTCTCCGGTGGCGTTGCCGGCAAGGGCGGGCTTTTGGCCTCGCTGTCGTCCTTCAGCAGTTCGACCGGGCTGAGTTCGTCCATGATGATGTCCTCCCAACCTTTGTTGTTTCGCGCATCATGCGCCCAATTTCGGTCGCGACAAACGTTTTTTGCCCCCCAAAATGCACTGGAAAGTGGGTTTTCGCATTGCCAAAAGCACGCGCTCGCCGTAAAGACGCGGCCATGCAGAAGATCGATGAAGAGGCCCTCGCCGAAGCCTATAACCGCGCCCTTGCACTGGAGAAATCCGGCAATATCGATGCGGCGGTAAAAGCCTATGAAGACGTGCTGGCGATCGATCCGGACGATCACGGCGGTGCTGCCGTTCGCATCGCCTCGCTGGGCCGTGGGGAGACGCCCGACAAGGCCCCGGACGCCTATGTCGCCACCCTCTTTGATCAGCACGCCGATGTCTTCGAGAACGTGCTCGTCGAGCAGCTCGACTATCACGTGCCAATGATGGTACGTCAGCGCCTGCAATCGCTGAAACTCGGCCCCTTCGGGCGCGTGCTCGATCTCGGCTGCGGCACAGGCCTGACCGGCGGTGCGCTGCGCGACATGGCGGACGATATCACCGGCATCGACCTGTCGGAAAACATGGTCGAGATCGCCCATGAGAAGGATCTCTACGAGACGCTCTATGTCGCCGAAGTCGTCGATTTCCTCGAGGACAATGACGACGAGCCCTTCGACCTCATCACTGCGACGGACGTGCTGCCCTACCTCGGGGCTCTGGAAGCGCTGTTCTTCGGCGCCGCCGAAAACATGAACCCGGGCGGCCTGTTCATTTTTTCAAGCGAAACCTTGCCTGCGGAAACTTTCGCCGGTCGCACCTTCATGGTCGGCCCGCACCAGCGCTTCGCGCATGCCGAAAATTACGTCCGCGAACGCCTCGACGCCATCGGCTTCGACATCGTTGAACTCACCGACATCATCGTGCGCATGGAAGAAGGCGAACCGATCACCGGCCATCTGGTGATTGCAAGACTGCGGGCCTGACCGCTCGGCTCTTGAACTTGGGGCAACTCCCGCCAGCCGCCCGTGAGCAGGCAGCAAAAAACGGCGCCACGGGTGCGCCGTTTTTTTGATTTCAAGCAGGCATATCAGCTCGCCCGGCCGTTCCAGATAATGTCGCCGATGGTCAGCTTTTCCGGAATGATCTGCAATTCATAGAACTCGTCGGCCAATGCCTGCTGATAGGCGGCCGCCTCCAGCCCGACCGTCGATACCGCCGCAAGGGTAAAGCCCTTGCGCGTCAGCGCCACGCGCTGGATGTCCTCCGGCACGCCGGTGATCTTCGACAGCGCCGCGACGGTGCCATCGAGATCGGTTTGCGCCGCGGCCCCGACCTTTGCCAGTTCATCGAGGATTTCGAGGAGCACGTCGCCATGCGCGGCGGTGAAATCGCCATTGCTGAGGAAATAGCTCCAGCTTTCTGCGATCCCTTCGGCCGTCGTCAGCACGCGCGTCTGAGGGGTCTTTTCAGCGACGGCGTAGTAGGGATCCCATATCGTCCAGGCATCGACCTGGTTGCTGGCAAACGCGGCTGCCGCATCCGACGGTGAAAGGTCGGCAGCCTCGATATCCGTGATGCCGAGACCTGCCGTGCGCAATGCCTTGACGGTGAAGTTATGGGCGCTCGATCCGCGCTTGAACGCCACCCGCTTGCCTTTCAGGTCGCCAATCGACTGGATCGGCGAATCCTTGTGCACCAGGATGGCGGACCCGGCAGCGGAGCCCTTGTAGGTACCGGCATAGCGCAGATTGCCGCCGGCAGCTTGCGCGAAAAGCGGCGGGACGTCCCCGGTCGGGCCGAAATCGATGGCGCCGGCGCCGAGCGCCTCGAGCAGCGGCGGGCCGGACGAGAACTCTGCCCAGGTGACGGTGATGCCCCGCTCGGCGAAGCGCTTCTCAAGCGCGCCCGTTCCCTTGGCGAGCGCCAGAACACCGTTCTTCTGCCAGCCGAGGCGCAGTTCCGTCAACGGTTCGGATGCGGCGCGACCGATTCCTGGCAGCGTCGCTGCGAGCGCGGCAGTCCCGAAAAGCGATAGTGTCTGTCGGCGTGTGAACATGATGGGTCCCTCTCGATGTTGGTCGGCGCACTACAGCGGCGCTACTGCCATCAAGATTGGTTCAATCTATAAAAACTATATACAATATAAATATCAAAAACGAACGGGATATCGGAAAAGCCAGTCTGCAAACTCTCTTCAGGCAAAAAATCATTCTCCCGTGTTCCCTCTCGAACCGCGGGTGACGGAAGCCCGGGATGCCACTCTTGCCCTGACGAATCCAGGCCCTATCATTTTTGAATGGAACTTGTTGAAGTCTTCCAGCGCCTCGGCGTGGCGCTCACCATCGGCCTCCTCGTGGGCTGTGAGAGGGGCTGGCAGGACCGCGACGTGCCCTCGGGCGGCAGAACCGCCGGTATCCGCACGTTCGGCCTGTCGGGCTTTCTCGGCGGGCTTGCCGGCTATCTCCAGACACTCGCCGGACCCATCCTGCCTGCGGTGCTGCTGCTCCTCTTCGGCGCTGCTTTCGTCGTTTTCAAACTGCGAGAGTCCGAGGCAGACGAGGATTACGGCGTCACCACTGTCGTCGCGGGCTTCGTTGTCTTCGCGCTTGGTGCGATAGCGGTCGTCGGCGACGTGCGGGCCGCGGCTGCCGGCGGGGTCACGACCACCGCGCTGCTCGCAGCCAAACGCAGCCTCCACGGTTTTCTGAAGCAATTGACCTGGCTGGAGATCAGGGCAGCCCTCATTCTTCTGGCCATGACGCTTGTCGCTCTGCCGCTGCTGCCGAACGAGACCATCGATCCTTGGGACGTTTTGAACCCCTTCGCTCTGTGGCTGTTGACGGTCATGATCGCCGCCATCTCCTTCGCCGGTTATGTCGCCATCCGTGTTGCCGGGCCCAGTCGCGGCATCCTGTTTGCCGGTGCCGCCGGCGGGCTGGCGTCCTCGACGGCGCTGACGCTCTCCTTTGCTCGCTTCGCAGCCGATGCGCCGGAAAGCGCCCGGCAACTGGCCTCGGGCGCGACGATTGCCGGGGCCATGTCGCTCATCCGCGTCCTCGTTATCGGTGGCGTCCTGGCGCCCGTCCTCCTGATACCACTGGCGCTTGCGCTGGCGCCGGCCGTACTTGTCATGCTGGCCGCGAGCTTTTTGATCGTCCGCCATGGCAACGGCAAGCATGGTGCACCAGACCTTCAACTCGAAAATCCATTCCAGCTTGGCGAGGTGCTGCGTTTCGGCGCCCTGCTTGGCGCCGTCATCGTGGTGTCAAAGGTCCTGGTCGACAGGATCGGCCAAACCATGCTTTTTGCAGTCGCGGCCGTATCGGGCCTGATGGATCTCGACGCCATCACGCTTTCGACGGCACGCATGACGGGGACGTCGGTCGATCTTACCACCGCCGTCGCGGCGATCCTGATCGCGGTGGTGGTCAATCTCATGACGAAAATCGCGCTGGCATTCACGGCCGGCGGCAAGGGACCCTACGCCATAGCGCTCACTTTGGCGACGCTTGCGGCCATCGCTACTGGTGCAGCCGCCTATTTCACCCTGGGCTCCTTCGTTCCGACATCCTGATTGCCATCGCGCATATATTCATGAAATGCGGCGCACAGGCGGCGTTCTCCCTTCCGCCTCCGGACCATTTCCGCTAAGTCTCTCGCGATACGCGCTACAGGAGCATTCGGAATGGCAAAAGTCGCTTTCATCGGTCTCGGCGTCATGGGCTATCCCATGGCCGGTCACCTCAAGACGCGCGGCGGGCATGACCTGACCGTCTATAACCGTACTGCCGCCAAGGCGGAAAAATGGGCGGCGGAATTCGGCGGACGCGCGGCCGCGACACCAGCCGAAGCGGCGGACGGACAGGATTTCGTTTTCTCCTGCGTCGGCAATGACGACGACCTTCGCTCCGTCACGATCGGCAAGGATGGCGCCTTTGAAACCCTGAAGGCAGGCGCAGTCTTTATCGACAACACGACGGCGTCGGCCGAAGTCGCCCGAACTCGATGCAGCCGCGACAGCGCGCGGCTTCCATTTCATCGACGCCCCTGTATCCGGCGGCCAGGCGGGTGCCGAAAACGGCGTCCTGACGGTGATGTGCGGCGGCCAACCCGATGTCTTCGAACGTGCCAAACCCGTCATCGACGCCTATGCCCGCATGGTCGGCCTGATGGGTCCTGCCGGCAGCGGCCAGCTGACCAAGATGGTCAACCAGATCTGCATCGCCGGCCTCGTGCAGGGTCTTGCCGAAGGCATCCATTTCGGCAAGAGGGCCGGCCTCGACATCGAGAAGGTCATCGACGTCATCTCCAAGGGTGCCGCCGGCTCCTGGCAGATGGAAAACCGCCACAAGACCATGATATCAGGCAAATACGATTTCGGCTTTGCCGTCGACTGGATGCGCAAGGACCTCGACATCCTGCTCGCCGAGGCCCGCAACAACGGCGCCAAGCTGCCGGTCACCGCCCTTGTCGATCAGTTCTATGCCGACGTGCAGGAGATGGGCGGCAATCGCTGGGACACGTCGTCGCTCTTGGCGCGGCTGGAGAAATGACTCTGTCGCCTTCCTCCCCGGCAGATGCGGTCATCGCCCATCTGCAATCGCTGCGGAGGGAGGAAAACCGCGCCGGGATGGCGCGTTTCGGAATCGAAACCGCGACGGCGCTCGGCATCTCCAATGCCGACCTGCGGCGCGTCGCGCAAAAAATCAAGCCCGATCACGGTCGCTCGCTCGCCCTGTGGGACAGCGGGATACGGGAGGCACGGCTGCTTGCGAGCTTCACCGGCGAGCCGGGAAAGCTGACGCTCGAGACGGCCAGGCAATGGGCTGGCGATTTCAACTCCTGGGAAATCGTCGATGGTGTCGCCGATCTCTTTGTCGATGCCCGGCTGGAGAACACGCTTATCCCGGAATTTGCCGCCGACGAGCGCGAATTCGTCCGGCGATCGGCGTTTGCAATGATCGCCGTCAGCGCCGTTCACCTGAAGAACGAGCCGGATGATACCATCCTCGCCTGGCTTGCCCTGATCGAAGCCCATGCCGGCGACGAGCGCAATTTCGTGAAAAAAGCGGTGAACTGGGCACTCCGCCAGATCGGCAAGCGCAGCACCCGTTGCCATGGCCCTGCCCTGTCGCTCGCCCGCTCGCTTGCGGCAGGATCAGACCGGGCAGCGCGGTGGATCGGCAAGGATGCCGTCCGCGAACTGACGAGCAACGCCGTCCTTCAGAAGCTGAAGGTCTGACCGCTGGGTCGAGCGCCTCACTCCTCGCTCGACTTCGCCTGTTCGATCTGCATGTAGTCGAGCGGCAATTGCGTCGTGTACTTGATCTGCTCCATCGCGAAGGCGGAGGAGACGTCGCGGATTTCGATCTTGGCGATCATCCGCTTGTAGAAGGCGTCATAGGCAGCGATATCGGGCACGACGACGCGCAGGAGATAGTCGACATCGCCGCTCATGCGGTAGAACTCCACCACTTCCGGAAACTCACCGACCACCTCCGAAAAACGCTTCAACCATTCGATGGAATGGGTGTTGGTGCGGATCGAGACAAAGACGGTGACCTTGGTGTTGACTTTCACCGGATCAAGCAGCGCCACGCGGCCGCGGATCACGCCGTCCTCTTCCATCTTCTGGATCCGGCGCCAGCACGGCGTGGTGGACAGACCGACCTTCTTGGCGAGGTCGGCAACGGCGAGTGTGGAATCTTCCTGCAGGAGACGCAGGATTTTGCGGTCAAGACGATCCATGGAAAAGGCCCCTTCGAATATTTTTCTCTCTATAGCGCGAAAATAGCCAAATGGAAGAAAATTGTTTCAGGAAATCAATTTTTTGACCCGCTCGCGCAAGACCGGCAACACGTCGGCCTCGAACCACGGATTCTTCTTCAGCCAACCGGTGTTGCGCCAGCTCGGATGCGGCAAGGCGAGCACCGCCGGCCCGGTGTTGGAGCCCAGATATAGGCGCCAGTTGCGCACCGTCTCGGTCATCGTCGCGGCGCGGCGGTCGCCGAGGTGCCAGCCTTGCGCATATTGGCCGATGGCGAGCACAAGCTCGATTTGCGGCATGGCATCGATGACCTCTTGCCGCCATCGCGGCGCGCATTCCCGGCGCGGCGGCAGATCGCTGCCCTTGTCATCATAACCCGGAAAACAGAAGCCCATCGGCACAATCGCAAACAGGCTCGGATCGTAGAATTCTTCCCGCGTCACCTCGAGCCAATGCCTGAGCCGGTCGCCGGAAGCATCGTTGAACGGCAGCCCGCTCTCGTGCACGCGCAGGCCCGGCGCCTGGCCGGAGATCAGGATACGCGCCGTCCGCGAGATCACCGCGACGGGGCGCGGCTCATGCGGCAGCTGATGGTCAGGCCCGCGCGCCGGCGCGTCCCGACAGATCCGGCAGGCGGCAATCGCCGCGCGCAAATCCCAAAGATCATCCCGCGGTTCGTCAGTCATTACCCAAGCCTTGAAAGCAACGTTTTCAACCACGCGCCAAGCCGCGACATCGCCGTGCCCTGCCAGCCGTCCGGTATATGGGGGGCCTCATCCATTCCCCCATGGGTCTGGCGCCATGTGCGCGGCGCCTCGAACGTGCCTGACCAGATACCAAGCCGATTCTCCCTCGCGGCGCGCTCCTCAGCCTCGTAGTCCCCAAAGGCAATGGCATAGCCCGCAGCGACCATCGCGGCATTGAGGTCGCGGCTGCCCGACGAGCACACCGCAAGAAGCCGGCCGTAGCGGTCGCTGCCACCAGCTTCGCACGTGGTTTTCGCATCGTCGATCAGAGCGACCAGATGGTCCTTGGCCCCCTTGCCACAAGGCCATCGCTGATTGTCGCGTTGACAGACCTGCCGGAGTTCCGGCGCATCGATACCGACAAGCCGGATGCGTTTGCCGTCAAGGACCAGCGTGTCACCATCGACGACCTTCACCCAGCCGGAGACCATCTCCTGCCCCGCAGTGTCGAGACGCGTCACGACAAGCCCGAGAAAGAGCAGGATCGTCGCCGTCAAGAGCAGATCGCGGATGACACTCGCCAGACGCTTCATGGTCATCCCTGCTGCCGTAAATGATGAGCTCACCTTACGGAAGGCACCGCTAAAAACAAGAAATCTCAGCAACTTCTTAAGGATTCCCTCTTATAGTTCAATGGATTCCGTCAACGCGTTTGAGATCATGAGTAAGGGCGTCAGCACCTCGACCGACAAAATCATTGTCGACAAGTCGCGCAGCCATCGCAACACGGCTGTGTCGAAAGCCGTGCGCACGACCCGCGAACGGCTGCAGGCCGGCCCGTCGAATGCGTCCGGTTTTGCCAGGGAGATGCTCGGTCTCCATATCGATGCGATGCTGCAGAGCGCCATCGCCATGCCGCTCTTCCTGTTTCTGGTTACCGGCGTCGGCGTCTATCTCTCGCAAACCCTCGACATCATCGCCTGGGGCCTGATGACGCTCTGTGTCCATGCCATTGGTATCCTCCTGGCGCGCCGCGCCAAGGCCCGGGAGATCAACGCGGAAAAGGTGTCCTATTGGCGCCGCCGCTTCCTCATCGTGCAGATCGGTCTCGGCATCTGCTGGGCAGCTTTCATGCTTCAGGATTGCGATAGCTGCGGCGAGGTCAATTTCGGGTTCTATCAGGGCGCCGTGCTGTTGATCGCGCTTGCCGCCACGGCGATGGGCACCTTCCTGCTGCGCGATGCTCTGCTCTTCACCTTCATTCCGGTCGTGCTGGTGCTCACCGGCCTGACGCTCAAGACCGGCAGCCCCGGCTACATGGCTTTGACCGCGGTTGTTTCGACGTCGCTGATCTTCCTCGTCTTCATGACGAACCGCCTGCACCGTTCGAACATCCATATTCTGTCGATGCAGTCAGAAAAGGACGACCTGATCGCCGAACTCGAAGTCGCCAAGTCGATGTCGGACGAAGCGCGGCGCCGCGCCGAGGAAGCCAACCTCGCGAAGTCCCGCTTCCTTGCCTCGATGTCGCACGAGCTGCGCACGCCGCTCAACGCCATCCTCGGTTTTTCCGAGGTCATGTCGACGGAGGTCCTCGGGCCGCTCAACAATCCGATCTACAAGGAATATACCGGCGACATCCATCGCTCCGGCCAGCACCTGCTCGACCTGATCAACGAGATCCTCGACCTGTCGCGCATCGAAGCCGGCAAATACGATCTCAACGAGGAAGCCATTCATCTGGTCGAGATCACCGAGGATTGTATCGGCATGGTGCAGCTTCGGGCCCGCACCAAGAACATCACCATCACCGAGCAGTTCGAATACGGTATGCCGGCGATCTGGGTCGATGAGAAATCGATGCGTCAGGTGACGCTCAATCTCTTGTCGAACGCCGTCAAGTTCACGCCGTCCGGCGGCGAAATTTCCGTAAAGGTCGGCTGGACGGCCGGCGGCGGGCAGTACCTTTCCATCAAGGACAACGGACCCGGCATTCCCGAGGACGAAATCCCCGTCGTGCTCTCGGCCTTCGGCCAGGGCTCGATCGCCATCAAGAGCGCCGAACAGGGAACCGGCCTCGGCCTGCCGATCGTTCAGGCGATCCTTGCCAAGCACAATGGCGACTTCATCCTGCGCTCCAAGCTGCGCGAAGGCACCGAAGCCATCGCCATCCTGCCGTCAAAGCGCGTGTTGCAAAGCATTCCAGCCGTCGAGGATGCACCGGCGATCGAGCGGCGGCGCAAAAGCTTCGCCTGAGGCCGCAGCATATCGTCCAAGAACGCGCAGCGGTTTTCGGACAACGACATGTGTGAAAACAAAAAAGTAAACCGCGACACGCGTTAATCGGCCAACACATGCGCCGGGCCGTGGACGCTGATCCGTACCAGATCGCCCGGCTCGGGAATTTCGGAACCGACACATCTGATCGACAGGAAATCCGGCATGGCGCGGTCGGTGCGATCGATCCGGACGAGGACCATGCAGTCGCCACCGCCGAACTCCACATCGTCGACATGCCCGACCGGCCCTTCCGGTCCCGCTCCCGCAATAGCTGTCGTCAGCCGGATCTGTTCGGGACGCAGCATGATCGTAGCCTGCCCCGCCTTCGATCCCGGCTCCACGGCGAGCGAACCCAGAATACAGTCAGCGCGGCCAGCGACGATATCGGCGTCGAGCAGAATGGCCTCGCCGAGAAAGGTCGCCGTTTCGCGATCGCGCGGCTTTCCGTAAAGCGCACGCGGCGGCCCGAACTGGACGAGCCGCCCCTGCCGCAGCACGGCCACCTGATCGGCAAAGGACAGCGCCTCCGCCTGATCATGCGTCACCAGGATCGCCGTCGTCCCGGCGGCGCGCAGCACCCGTGCCACCGTCCGCCGCATCGTATCGCGCAAGCCCGTATCGAGCGCCGAGAAGGGCTCGTCCAGCAGCATCAGCCGGGGCTTCAATGCCAGTGCCCGCGCCAGCGCGACGCGCTGCTGCTGTCCCCCGGAAAGCTGATGCGGACGCCGTGCCGCCATGATGCCGTCGAGCTCGACCATCTCCATCAGTTCGGCGATCCGCTGGTTACGATCGGCAGCGCTCCTGGCCAGTCCGAAGCCGATATTATCGGCCACCGTCAGATGCGGAAAGAGCGCCCCGTCCTGCGAAACGATGCCGATCCCGCGTTTGTGAGCCGGCACAAGCACGCCCTTGCCGGCCAGCGCTCGTCCGTCCAGCACCAGCGAGCCGACATCGGGCGTCTCGAAACCGGCGATGATGCGCAAAAGCGTCGTCTTGCCGGAGCCGGAGGGTCCGACGATCGCAGTGCGGCCGCCCGCCTCGATCTTCATGTCGATCGCGTCGAGCGCCACTGTCGGGCCGTAGGATTTGCTGATCGCGCCGATGGTCAGAAACGTCATTGTCCGGTTGCCCGTCTGGATTGGATGTAAAGTAGGAAGGTCAGCGGTAGTGACAAAAGCACCATCATCACCGCATAGGGCGCCGCCGCGACATAGTCGATCTCGCTGGTGAGCGACCAGAATTTGGTGGCCAAGGTCTCGACGCCGGTTGGTGACAGCATCAACGTCGCCGTCAGTTCGTTGGTGATACCGAGTGCCACCAGTGCCGTACTGGCCGCAACGCCGGGTGCTGCCAGCCGCATCGTCGTCTGGCGAACCGCCTGGAACGGGGTGCGCCCCAGGGCCATCGCCGCGCGCTCGAGTTCGACCGGCGCCTGTGCGATGCTCGTGCGCAGGCCGACCATGGCGCGGGGGAGGAACAGCAGCACATAGGCAAGGAACAGCGTCGCGAATGTCTGGTAGAGCGGCAGGATCAGCCGCACCGTGATCGTCACCAGCGCCAGCGCCACTACCACGCCGGGAAGCGAGCCGACATAATAGTGGCAGGCTTCGAAAATCCGCTGCAGCCGGCCGGGCGCGCGCACCGACAACCAGGCCATCGGCGCCGCGGCGATCGTCGCCATGACGCCACCGGCGACCGCCAGCACGACCGTCTGCCCGAACGCGCCACCGACAAGATCGATCCGCCAGATCTCGGCGCCGCCGATATAAAGCCAGCGCGTCAACGTGACGAAGGGCACGCCGATCGCAAGCATCGCTGTCACGATGTTGAGCGCAAGCGCCGGAACCACCATGAAGCCGAGCCGCCGCGTGTCCGCCGGACGCGCAGCACCAGAACCGACACGGGCATAGCGCTCGCCGCCACGCAGGATCACCTCCATGCCGAGAAGCAGCAGGCAACAGGCGACGAGAACGCCGGCCAGCATGTTCGCCGCCGGGCCGTTGAAGGCCGACTGGAACTGGTCGACGATCGCGGTCGAGAACGTGTCGAAGCGGATCATCACGTAGAGACCGTATTCGGCCAGAAGATGCAAGCCCACGAGAAGCGAGCCGCCGCAGATTGCCAGTCGCAACTGCGGCAGGATCGTACGAAGGAAGACCTGCCACGGATTGAGCCCGAGCGAGGCTGCCGCATCCTCAATCGCCGGGTCGAGACGCCTGAGTTGCGCGGCAACCGGAAGATAGAGAAACGGGAAATAGGCAAGCACTGAGACGAGCACGCCGCCCCGCAAACCGTGCAGGCCTGGGAAAAGGCTGATCCAGGCATAACTATGCACGAAGGCGGGAACCGCGAGCGGGGCCACCGCAAGCCACGCCCAGAGGCGCGCGCCGGGCAGATCAGTCCGCTCCGTCAGCCACGCGAGCGCGACCGAAAGCACGATCGTCAGCGGAATGGTGCAGAGTTCAAGCAGCGCCGTGTTGATCAGCAGATCGCCGACGCGAGCGCGGAAAATCAGCTTTGACGCGGTTTCCCAGCCGGTCTGGATGGTGATCCAGGCGATGAAGCCGAGCGGCACCAGACTGACGAGCGAAACGAGGGCCGCAAGGATCGTGACCCAGAGGTAGGGAACCCGTGAGCGACCTCTTGCGGCGGCAAACAACCGCCGCAGGGGTGAGGAGGATTCGGCATGAAACGCGGTGGCGCTCAAAATCTCTGCTTTCAAACCAAAAGACATTCGCAGCCGCCCTTGCGCGCCCGCTGCGAATGTTGCCGCTACAGTGTCGCGCGTCAGATACGACACGCAAAACACGCCGTAACACTTTTAAACGGCTGCATAATTCCTTGACGCAATTCCGCTTTGAGGAATTGTGCAGCAGTCCCGATACGATACCTAACCGGAGAGTTCCGTTCAGGTTTAGGCTCTGCCTATCACAGCAGACCGGCCGCCGTCATCAGGTCTGTGACTTTTGCGCTGTTGAGCGTCGCCGGATCGACCTTCGGATACTGCAGATCGGACAGCGCCGGCAGCGCCGCGTTCGATGCTTCACCATTGCCGACGGCGTATTCGAAGGAATTGCCGTCGCGCAGGATCGCCTGGCCGCCCTTGCCCGTTACCCAGGCGAGGAACTTCTGGGCATTTTCCTTGTGCTGGCTGGAGGCAAGCACGCCACCGCCGGAAATGCTGACGAAAGCGCCTGGATCCTCGTTCTTGAAATAATGCAGCGCGACATTCTTGCTATTCTCGCCGGTCTTCGCCTGATCGCCGAAATAATAGTAGTGATAGATAACCGCGCCCTCGACTTCACCGGCATTGACCGCCTTCATCGCCGTCGAGTTGCCCTTGTAGCCGGTGAAGTTTTCCTTCATCGACGCGAGCCAGGAAGCGGTCACCTCCTCGCCCTTCAGCGAAAGAAGCGCGCTGACGATCGCCTGGAAGTCGGCGCCCGACGGTGATGCGGCCCAACGCCCCTTCCAGCTCGGATCGGCCAGATTGAGCATCGACTTCGGCAGCTTGTCTTCGGTCAGCTTGGTCTTGTCATAGGCAAACACCGTCGAGCGGGCGGCAACGCCGATCCAGTGACCATTCGACGGGCGGAAATTCTCCGGCACCTGCTTGAGCGTCTCAGCGGCGACCGGCTCGAACAGCCCGGCCCCGTCGACGAGCGACATGGCGGGCGAATTTTCGGTCAGGAACACATCGGCCGGCGAGGCTGCGCCTTCCTGGACGATCTGGTTGGCGAACTCCATGTCGCCGCCCTTGCGCAAGGTCACCGGAATGCCGGTCTCCTTGGTAAAGGCCTCGGCCCATGCGACGCCGAGGCTTTCATGCTGGGCGTTGTAGACAACGATCCCGATGTCGTCGGCCTTGGCCGCGGTCGAAGCGAGCATCGATGCGCCGAGCAGCGCAGTCACGAGCGCGAGCACACTTGCGGAACCCGGGGGCGAAATTTTCATGGCAGCCTCTCAAAATGTTAGGCCGGACCATTCCTGCCCGGCGGCTCCGGTATAGAATGATGATCGCTTCAGTCAACTTTGATCAGCGTCGGTGAGCACCGCCGCCGCTCAATTTAATTTGACCGCTCACGAGGGAATAGAGCGTTCACGTGTCAGAGCGCGAAAAGCTTCGAAAAGAACACCACATAGCCCGCATAGCCCGCATTGGCGAGGATCATGCAGAGGCAGGCCAGCGAGCCGAGATCCTTGGCATTCTTGCCCATCTCGGAAATTTCCGGCGATACGCGATCGACGATCTCCTCGATGGCCGTGTTCAGCGCTTCAAAGGCGATCATCAGCAGGAACAGCACAAGCATTGCAACATACTGGAAGAAGGTCGCGCCGCTGATGACGAAGGCGATCATGGCAATCGCAAAGGCGATGAGCTCATGACGAAACGCGGCCTCGCTCAACAGGCGCTTGGCGCCCCCCAGCGAGTAGCTCGCAGCGGCGAAGAAATGCCGGATGCCCGTGTGCTTCTTTACCGGCTTTTCACTGCCCATGCCACGAAAGTCCCTGTCCAGATACATGTTCGCTCCTAGCGCCGCGTGGAGCGAATGCATCGAGCATGCAATTCTGACACCGGCCTGAATGTTCGTCTTTTCAAACGGCTGCGGGTTATGATCAGATCGCCGCATCCGCATAAGTGAGAAGGCATGCGGTATCAAGCCCCATCATGGCCGGACGATGGCGGCAAGCGTCGCAATTAACGGTATAGGCCGGCTTTCATGTCGGATCGGCAACGAATCCAGGCATCGCCCCGGCCGCATCTCATCCTTGTAAACCGGCGGCAAGATCTTGGAAGCCGTCAGCTCTTGTTGCTGACGCCGGCCTGGGCAAACGTCGCCATGCCCGAATGGCAGGCGGCGGCGGCCTTGACGATGCCTGCGGCAAGGGCCGCACCGGTGCCTTCGCCAAGCCGCATGCCGAGTGCCAGAAGCGGCGTCTTGCCGAGCATCTCGATCGCCTTCATGTGCCCTGGCTCGGCCGAGACGTGGCCGATCAGGCAATGATCGAGCGCTGCCGGATTGACGGCACGCAGGATGGCGGCGGCTGTCGTTGCCACGTAGCCGTCGATGATGACAGGGATCTTCTGCATGCGCGCCGCCAGGATCGCGCCGGCCATGGCGGCGATCTCGCGGCCGCCGAGGCGCCGCAGCACTTCGAGCGGATCGGACAGATGGTCGGCATGCAGCGCAACCGCCTTTTCGACGGCAGCGATCTTGCGGGCCAGAACCTCGCCCTGCGCACCGGTGCCGGGGCCGACCCAGTCTTCCGCAGTCCCGCCATAAAGCGCCAGGTTGATGGCGGCGGCAATCGTCGTATTGCCGATGCCCATCTCGCCGATGCACAGAAGGTCGGTGCCGCCGGCAACCGCCTCCATGCCGAAAGCCATCGTGGCGGCACAGTCGCGCTCCGAAAGGGCCGCCTCTTCGGTGATGTCACCCGTTGGATATTCCAGCGCCAGATCGAACACCTTCAGCCCGAGATCGTGGCTGACGCAAATCTGGTTGATGGCAGCACCACCGGCAGCGAAATTCTCGACCATCTGCGCCGTCACCGAGGGTGGAAAAGGCGTCACGCCCTGTTTCGTAACGCCGTGATTGCCGGCGAAGATCGCCACCAGCGGCCGGTTGACGGCAGGCGCCCTGCCCGTCCAGGCAGCCAGCCAGAAGGCGATTTCCTCCAGCCGGCCGAGTGCACCCGGCGGCTTGGTCAGCTGCGCGTCCCGCTCCCGCGCCGCCACCAGCGCCGCGCTGTCAGGGCCAGGAAGGTTGCGCAGCAACTCACGGAAATCGTCGAACGGCAGGCCGCTGGCACTCATGTCGGTATCCTCTTGTCGTCTCGTCGTCAGCGGATGCTTCGCCCGCAAAGGTGCTTCCTCATAGAGCGCGATGACAAATCCGGCAACGGCATTTGCGCCTGTTGGTGTCGCCGTCGCATGATCGGCCGCAAAAGATCGATTCGCGGCGGCGAAGCGGCTTGGGGGAGCATCAATGTTCGATATCCGCGATTTCATCAACGACGTGGCGCGCTCGGTCGCGTTCCTCAGCCGCATCCACATGCCGCAACGGCATTTCGTCAATTTCGACGGACGCCTCAGCCGCGCCGTGCGCGCCTTCCCCATGGCGGGCCTGCTGATCGTGCTGCCCGCCGCCGCCATCGTATCGATCTTCAGTGCCATTCAGGCTGCACCCCTCTTCACCGCCTTCGTCGTCGTGACCATCCAGACGCTGATCACCGGCGCGCTGCACGAGGATGGCCTCAGCGACACCGCCGACGGGCTGGGCGGCGGCAGGACGAAGGAAAGCGCACTGATCATCATGAAGGACAGCCGTATCGGCTCCTATGGCGCGGTCGCGCTCATCCTGTCCTTCGGCCTCAGGGTCTCGGCGCTCGCCGCGGTGATCCCGCTTGTCTCGCCGAGCGGCGGTGGACTGCTGGTGCTCGCCGCCGCATCGCTCAGCCGCACCGCAATGGTCTGGCACTGGTCGAAACTGCCGCCCGCCCGCAAGGATGGCGTGGCCGCGTCGGCGGGCGAGCCGGAGGCATCGGCGGTGACCTTCGCCCTCGTTCTGGGCGTGGTTTCGGCGGCCCTTCTTCTGCTTCTCTCGGGCGTGTCGCTGCTTGCCGCAGTGCTGGCGATTGCAGCTTTCGCCGCGACCGTTCCCGCCTTCAGCCAGATCGTCGCCGGCAAGATCGGCGGCCATACGGGCGACACAATCGGCGCCACACAACAGCTGAGCGAAATCGCGGTTCTCGCCGCCCTTGCGCTGGCGATTTGAAACGCCGATATAGATTTGAAACCGCCCTTATTCGGACGTTACGCCCTTTATGGAATCGCCCTGCATCCTCGTCTGTTCGATCGACATGAAAACCGGCTACTGCTTCGGCTGCGGACGCACGCGCGACGAGATCGGCGCCTGGACGCTCTACACGTCGGAGCAACGCCGGAACATCATGGAAATCCTGCCTGCCCGGCTTGAAACGGTGGAACGCAAGCCGCGCCGCGAAACACGCCGGAGCCGCATGGCCCGCGAACGGGTCGGTAGCGAATGAACCGGCTGACCATTCTTCTGAGCATCCTCGCGGTTGGGCTCGTCTTTCTCATCCTCAACCACGACAGCGGCCGCACCTTCGGCATCATGAATGACGATTTCGGCCGTCTCGTCTCCCTCGGCGCGATCGCGGCCTTGATCAGTACCGGCATCCTTCGAAGCCGGCGCCACGTCGGCCAGAGCCTGCGCCAGTTCGCCATCTGGGTGCTGGTCATTCTCGCGCTCTCCGCAGCCTATCTCTACCGCAACGACCTGCAGTCCTTCGGCGACCGCCTGGCGGGTGGCCTCATCCCCGGCCGCGCCACGGTCTTCGTCGACAATGAGGGCCGCCAGGAGGTCGTGCTGCACAAGGTCCTGAACGGCCACTTCGAAACGCCGGTGACGATCAACGGCGAAAGCGTCCAGATGCTGGTCGATACAGGCGCCAGCACCGTCGCACTGTCCTACGAAGATGCAGAAACGCTGGGCCTCAACCCGGCCGGCCTCGCCTACACCCAGACCGTGCTGACCGCCAACGGCACCGCCCGCGCCGCGCCCGTAACGCTCGCCGAAGTCGCCATCGGCCCGATCATCCGCAACAACATCCGCGCCAGCGTCGCCGAGGAAGGCAAGCTCGACCAGAGCCTGCTTGGCATGAGCTTTCTCTCGACACTGGGTTTCCTGCAGATGCAGACGGATGAGTTGAGGTTGAGGGATTAGAGCACCCTCCTGTCATCCGCGTGTCATATGACAATGATGTTGCTGGATCGCAAAGCTGCGGCGGCGGATTCGTCCTGAAGCGGCGGTGCGAGCAAGGGACTGTGCATGATCATCGCGTTTGCCGCTGCGGCCGCAATCCTCATCTTAGTCAATCTTCTCAGCATCATCATCGCCGGCTGGCGAATGGTGCGAAGCGGGAAACCGGCTCCGTTGGTCGAGGAACGGCCGCCGGTCTCGATCGTCGTGCCCACCCGCGGCATCGAACCGTTCGCCGTCGAGACGCTCGCGCGCGCTTTCGCGCTCGACTGGCCCGACTACGAGCTGATCTTTTGCGTCGCCAATCCGCGCGATCCTGTTATTGCCGAGATACGCAGGGCGATGGCCGCAAATCCCGGCATTCCCACGCGCATCCTGATCGGCGACGACCGGATCAGCGCCAATCCGAAGCTCAACAACTGCGTGAAAGGCTGGAAGGCCGCTCGGCACGACTGGGTGATCCTCGCCGATTCCAACGTGCTGATGCCGAAGGACTACGTGGCTCACCTTATGGCGGGCTGGCACAAGAACACAGGCCTTGTGTGCTCGACGCCGATCGGCGCGCGACCGGAAGGTTTCTGGGCCGAGGTCGAATGCATGTTTTTGAACACGCAGCAGGCCCGCTGGCAATATGCTGGCGAAGCGATCGGTTTCGGATTCGCGCAAGGAAAGAGCATGCTATGGTTCAGGCCGCTGCTTGACGACAATGGCGGTATTGAAGCGCTCGCCGCCGAGATCGCCGAGGATGCCGCCGCAACCAAGCTGGTCAATCGTCTGGGATACAAGGTCCATCTTGTTTCCTCCCCCTTCGACCAGCCGCTCGGCCGCCGCACCCGCCACGACGTGTGGTCGCGCCAGGCACGATGGGCACGCCTGCGCCGCGTCACCTTCCCGCTGTTCTTCGCGCCGGAAGTTTTGCTGGGCGCCCTGCCGCCGCTCCTCTTCGCGCTCGCCGCCGCCGTTCTCGCAGGCGTCAATGCCCCTGCAACCGCCGCCGCCGTCGTCGCTGCAATCTACCTGCCGGAACTGGCACTTGGCCTTGCCAAGGGCTGGCGCGTATCGGTCCTCTCCCTGCCCGCCATCCTCGTACGCGACATCATGCTGCCGCTGGTCTGGATCCGAAGCTGGGGCAGCGGCGCCTTCGTCTGGCGCGGCAACGCCATGACGATCGACACGAAGGCATGCGAACTGGAAGAGGTGACGCAGTAGAACGGCATTTGCCAATAGACAGTCGGGAATGCTGAAACGAAGGTTTTTCCCCATCCCTACTGCCATTGGTGGCTATTGGCTACGGCCTTGTCCCACCTTACGCCCTCAACCGGTACCCCGTCCGGAAAATCCACGTCAGCAGCGTCATCAGCACCGCCAGAAACGCGATGATGATCGTAAAGCTCACCACCGGATTGACATCGGCGATCTCGAAAAAGCTCCAGCGGAAGCCGCTGATCAGGTAGAGCACCGGGTTGAAATGGCTGACCGCCTGCCAGAAGGGCGGCAGCATGTCGATCGAGTAGAAGCTGCCGCCGAGGAAGACCAGCGGCGGGATGACCAGCATCGGGATCAGGTTCAACTGCTCGAAATCCTTGGCCCAGATGCCGATGATGAAGCCGAACAGGCTGAAGGTGATGGCCGTCAGCACGAAGAACAAAATCATCACGAAGGGATGGGCGATATGCAGGTCCACGAACAGCGCCGCCGTGCCGAGAATGATCGTTCCGATCATCAACCCCTTGGTCGCCGCCGCGCCGACATAGCCGAGCACGATCTCAGTCATCGACACCGGCGACGACAGGATCTCGTAGATTGTGCCGGTGAATTTCGGAAAGTAGATGCCGAACGAACCGTTGCCGATGCACTGGGTCAGAAGCGTCAGCATGATCAGGCCGGGCGTGATGAAGGCGCCATAGGACACGCCGTCGATCTCCTGGATGCGCGAACCGACGGCGGCGCCGAAGACGATGAAATAGAGCGAGGTGGAAATGACCGGCGAGACGACGCTCTGCAGCAGCGTGCGCCTTGTCCGCGCCATCTCGAAGAAATAGATCGACTTGACCGCTTCGAGGTTCATGCGCGTGCTCCCACCAGTTCGACGAAAATATCCTCGAGCGAACTCTGCCGTGTCGAGATGTCCTTGAGCCTGATCCCGGCCTCGGCCAGCGCCGTCAAAAGCGTCGTGATGCCGGTGCGTTCGCTTGCCGTGTTGTAATCGTAGATCAGCGAGTGCCCCTCATCCTCGATCGTCAGTTCGTAGGTGGAGAGCGTTTCGGGGATGGCCGCGATCGGCTCCTGCAGGTCGACGCGCAGTTCCTTGCGCCCGAGCTTCTTCATCAGATCCGTCTTTTGCTCGATCAACAGGATCTTGCCGCCATTGATGACGCCGACGCGATCGGCGATCTCTTCCGCTTCTTCGATGTAGTGCGTCGTCAGGATGATCGTCACGCCGGTCGCGCGCAGCCGTTCGACCACCTGCCACATGTCCTTGCGCAGATTGACGTCGACACCCGCCGTCGGCTCGTCGAGAAACAGGATGCGCGGCTCGTGGCTGAGCGCCTTGGCGATCAGCACCCGGCGCTTCATGCCGCCGGAAAGCTCGCGCAGCATGTTGTCCTTCTTGTCATAGAGCGACAGGTCCTTCAGCACCTTCTCGATATGCGCCGGGTCCGGCTTCTTGCCGTGCAGCCCGCGCGAGAAGGACACCGTGTTCCAGACGGTCTCAAACTGGTCGGTCGTCAGTTCCTGCGGCACCAGCCCGATGATCGAGCGCGTCTCACGAAAATCCCGGATGACGTCGTAGCCGCCGACCCTGACCTCGCCGCTCGTCGGATTGACGATGCCGCAGATGATCGAGATCAGCGTCGTCTTGCCGGCGCCGTTCGGGCCAAGCAGGGCAAGGATTTCGCCTTCCTCGATCTCGAGGCTGACATCTTTGAGCGCCTGAAAGCCGGACGCATAGGTTTTCACCAGATTGGAAACGGAAACGATGGGCGCCATGAATTATGTTCCGGAGGGGTACGTGCAGAAGGAGACGCCTTATATGGACCTTTCCGCGGCAATGTTCACCCCAGCATCACAAAAATAGGCAACGGCCAATAAATCCGTCTCTCCCGAGCGGATCAGAACACCAAGGCGCTGCGGGCAAGGACATAGAGTGCGACAGCCAGGATCAGGATTGCGAAGATACGGTTGAGAGCCGCCTTCTGCCGCCCAAGGCGTGAACCCAGCACCGTCCCGCCAATTCCGCCCACTATCCCACCGAGGACGAATTCTACGGCCACGGCCCAATCGATCAGACCGGAGGCCGCGTAGTTCAACGCCGTCGCCAGACCGAATGAACCGATGGCAAGTAGAGACGAACCGACGGCCTGGATCATCGACATTCCCGTCGCCAGGATAAGCGCCGGCACGATGAGAAACCCGCCGCCGATGCCAAAGAAGCCGGACGCCGCACCCGTCGCCGAGGCAACCAGCGCGGTCGTCAGGCACATCCGCAGATCAACGGGACGCGCGGCGGGTTCGGTGGCTTTCTTCGGCTTCAGCATCAATCCGCCAACGACGATCATCACTATGCCGAACACGAACAGAAGATGCTGCCCGTCCATGGCCTTGCCGAGCATCGAAGCACCGACCGCCGCGACGGTGCCGAACAGCGCGAAAACCGCGGCGCAGCGCCACCAGACGTGCCCTGCCCGCGCATGCACGACGAAATTGGCAAAGGCGTTGGCGGAAACGGCAACGGCGCTCGTGCCGATCGCCACATGCGGATTGGCAACACCGACCACGTAAAGAAGAAGCGGCACGGCGAGGATCGAGCCACCGCCGCCGACCAGGCCGAGGGTAAAGCCGACGACGCCACCCGAACCGAGCGTGGCGACAAGGGTGGCGCTCATGTCCCTGGCTCCACGAAACGGTCGTGAACGATCATGCCGGCCAGCATGGCGACGACGAACCAGACAGTGGCCGGCAGCCCGAGCGACAGCGATGCCAGCGCCGGTCCGGGGCACAGCCCGCCAATACCCCAGCCGATGCCGAAGATGGCGGAACCGGCGACTAGGCGGCGATCGATCAGCCGGCCCTGCGGCAAATGGAACTGGTCATCAAGCATCGGGGCCGCCATGCGTTTGGCCAGAATCGTGCCCAAAGCCGCGACCGCCACCGCGCCCGCGAGAACGAAGGCAAGGCTCGGATCCCAGCCGCCGGTGACATCGAGAAAGCCATGCACACGGGCGGGATCGAGCATTCCCGACAAGGACAGACCGAGGCCGAAGATAAGCCCGGAAACCAGGGCTGCGATCACGCGGGAGCCGGCAAGATTTCTCATGAAAAGGCTCCCATCAGGAATACGGTCAGCACCGCCGTCGTCAGGAATGTCGCGACGGCAACGAGCGACCGCGGCGACAGGCGAGCCAGCCCGACAACGCCATGGCCGCTGGTGCAGCCGGAGCCCATCCGCGAGCCGAATCCGACGAGCAGGCCGGCAACGATCAGAAGCGGCGTCCTGGCCTGGATGGTGACAGCCGGCCAGGAGCCGGCAAGCACCCTGTAGCAGACCGGCCCGAGCACAAGGCCTGTGAGAAAGGCAAGACCGACGGTCGATTGCCTGCCCTGCAGCAGCCGGCCGGCAATGCCGCTTATTCCGGCGACCCGGCCATTCGCCAGTATCAGGATGGCCGCCGAAAGGCCGATCAGCATGCCGCCCGTAAGCGAGATCAAATATACACTCATATGCGGCCTCCATCGGCGCAGAAGATATCGTAGAGCGCCGTCACCAGGCGCGCCGCCCTGTCTTCGGTCAGCCGGTAGAAGATCTGCTTGGCATCCCGCCGCGTTTCGACGAAGCCGCCATCGCGAAGGACACCCAGTTGCTGCGATAGCGTCGGCTGGTGAATGCCGAGCAAGCTCTCGAGTTCGCTCACCGACCGCTCCCCTTCGACAAGCGTGCAGACGATCATCAGCCGGTTCTGATTGGCGAGAATGCGCAGGAAATCGGCGGCGTCCGACGCCCGCGCGGCCATATCGGCGCGCAGGCGCGGTAGGCCGGCATCCGGTGTATTGGTCATGTCCTTTCACTCCCAGGCAGCGCTCAGCGCATTCAGCGGAATTTTCAGATAACACCGGCCATTGTCCTCCGGCTCGGGCAGCCTGCCGCCGCGGATATTGACCTGCAGCGCATGCAGGATGAGCTTCGGCATCGGCAAGGTCGCATCGCGCGCCTCACGCAGGCGGATGAAATCTTCGGCCCTTTGTCCGGCCACATGCGGATTGTCCCGCTTCTGGGCGCCGACGGTACTTTCCCAAAGCGGCGGCCGCCCGTCCGGCTGGTAATCGTGCCCGGTAAACAGGCGCGTCTCGTCGGGCAGCGACAGTATTGCCTGGATCGAGTTCCACAACCGGGCAGCGCTGCCGCCGGGAAAATCGGCACGGGCGGTCCCGCTGTCGGGCATGAACAGCGTATCGTGCACGAAGGCCGCATCGCCGATCAGATAGGTTATCGAGGCCAGCGTGTGCCCCGGCGAGAACATCACCCTTCCCTCGATCTGACCGACCTTGAACGTATCGCCGTCGGCAAACAGCCGATCCCATTGCGAACCGTCCGTGGCAAGGCCCGGCAGATTGTAGAGACCGCTCCAGAGCCGCTGCACGTCGACGACGCGTTCGCCGATCGCGGTTGGCGCGCCGGTTTTCTCTCTCAGATAGGCGGCGGCAGAAAAATGATCCGCATGGGGATGCGTATCGAGGATCCAGGTCACCGAGAGTTTCCGCGCCGCCACATAGGCGAGAATGGCATCGGCCTCGACGGTGGCCGTGGCCCCCGATTTCTCGTCGTAGTCCATGACCGGATCGATGATCGCGCAGGCGCCGGTCTGCGGATCGGACACCACATATTGCACGCTTCCGGTGCGCGCGTGGTAAAAGCCCCGCACATCCGGTCTTTGCACAGCAATCGGCGCGATGGCAGGCAGCGGCATCAGACGAACTCCAGGTGCGGTTAACAATTAACAATTACATATATTGTATAATGTTAATTTTCAAGCCCCGCAGTCTTGGCATTCTGTCGCAGGCGGACCGGCAACATGGGATAACCTGCATGAAAGATGGAAATCCAGGCAAAGACCACCGGGATCAAGGAAATGTACCTTTCCTGTCATGAAACGGTGATGCTCTTCAATCATTTTCGCGTCGTGGACGCATACGACGCTCGCATGATTTGCACGAACCCGCCCGCAGTCCCCTTTCGGTACGGTTCACCTCCAGGCCGGCTTTTGCCGGCCTCTTTTTTTGTCGCGAAGCGCTTGCCTGTCCCCAAGGCGCCAAAGGCGCCGTTCGCGGTAACTGCGCCTTGTCGCCAGGGCAGACATTGCTATTTGGCGGTTTTCAGCGATCCTTATGTGAGCACCAGATTACGATCAGACCGGAGCTCCCAGAAGGTGGTTCAGATCTCCTCCGTCGATTCTCTCGCGGCGCGATTGCTGTCGGCGACATTGATGTTCGATCGGGCGTCGTTGGCGGCGCTTGAGGCTTTGGCGGCCGAATCCGACCGGCGGGTCTTGCGACGCGGCGAAGTTCTGGTTCGCGAAGGCGATCCATCGGACAGGTTCTTCATCGTGCTGTCGGGTCGCTTTACGGTGCACAAGGGAGATTCGACCGGCCCGGTCGCCGTAATCGGCCAGGGCGAACTCGTCGGCGAGGTCGGTTTCTTCGCAGGACTGCCCCGCACGGCGACCGTCCTTGCGGCGCGCGATTCAATCGTCCTTGAAATCCGCGGCAGCCACTTCGAGAAGGCGGCCGAGGCCTTGCCGAGCCTGCGACAGGCGGTCACGACTTTCCTGGCGCGCCGGTTTGCGATGCAATCTCCGAGTTCGTCGCTTCTCAAGCAGCCTGCCAGGATCCGCACGCTTGCGATCATTCCGGCCGGCGGAAGTCGGATTTCACCGATTTTCATCCGGCACCTGCAGAACGCGTTCGACGCCAGCACGCGCGCCCGGTTCGTCGCCAGAGCCGACATTCAGGCGCGGTTCTCCGGTCTTCCGGTCGATGACCAGCCGGTTCTAAACTGGTTGAACGAACTGGAGGCGGAAACCGAAATCATCGTCTATGTTGCCGATGACGAGGCTAGTGAATGGACACGCGTCTGCATTCGCCAGGCCGATACCGTCCTGTTGCTTGCCGATGCGTCCTGTTCACCCCGGCTGAACCCGTCCGAGGCACTGGCGCTCTCGGTTCATCCACCATCGACCGGGCGGCTCGTCCTCATCCACGACATTCGCTCGATAGCGGTCTCCGGTACCTCTGCATGGCTTGATGAGCGTCCTCATGTCGGCCATCATCATCATGTCGCGCTGGAGGACGGGTCAGACATCCAGCGCCTGGTCCGGTTCATTTCCGGCAAGGCACGAGGTTTTGTGGCGGCGGGGGGTGGGTCCCTCGGCAGCGCCCATCTGGGCGTCTACAAGGCGTTCGTCGGGGCGGGCGCACGCTTCGACTATCTCGGCGGCACGAGTTCCGGCGCGGCGATGATGGCCGGCTTCGCAAGAGGGTTGGATGCAGATCAGATCGACCGAGGCACGCACGACATATTTATCAAGGGCCGGGCGTTTCGCCGCCTCACCGTGCCGCATTTCGCACTTCTGGATCATAAGGTGTTCGATCGCGCCCTTCGGGCGGAATACAGCGAGGTTCTCATCGAGGATCTTTGGCTTCCGTTCTTTGCGCTTTCAACCAATCTGAGCAGCCGTCAGCCCCATGTCCACCGTCGTGGAAAGCTCTGGCAGGCCGTTCGGGCGTCCGGCTCGATCCCGGGTGTCCTGCCGCCGTTCTTTACCGCTGATGGCGATATGCTGGTGGACGGCGGTATCATGAACAATCTGCCGCTGGAACAGATGAAGGAACTCAAGACCGGACCCAATGTCGTCGTAAGCCTGGGGTCGAATGGACCACAGAAATATCACATCGATTATGACCGCATCCCCGGAGCTTCCGAACTGGCCGTCGCTTGGCTGAACCCTTTCGGTCGCGCCGGCTTGCCAAAGGTCCCCAGCATGCTTCAGGTCATTGTCGCGAGCATGCTGGCACACCGGCCACAGGACATTGCCCTTGGCGAAGAGGATGTCCTGGTCTGCCCACAGGTTTCCAACCCGATCGGATTCATGGATTGGAGCCGGCATTCCGAGTTGTTTTCGGACGCCTACGACTGGACCAGCCGATGGATCGAAGAACGACTCCGCCAGAATGACCCGGGGCTCCGAGCGGTGCTCGGCAGCTCCGATGGTTAGTCGAGCCTGATCGAAGAACGTGACATCAGTCGCGTCGCTCCGGGCCGACGGCGGCCCCACGCCGCAATCAGTCGCAGTGTCGATAACCCGACTTGCGGTTTCTCAGGTCGAAATGGAAATGATCCTTGTGCTGCGGGTCGCTGCCCGGGCCGAGCACGGTGTTGAAATATTTGCAGCTGTCGTTGCGCACCGCCTTCAACAGCCCCTTTTCGCGGAAGGCGAAGAAGCCCGGCTTGCGCACGTCGATCTCCTTGCCGGATTTCAGCACGAACTTGCCGACGTCGATCGCGTTGCCGCGGGCATGTTCCGACATCGGGTTGCCGCGCCGTGAATTCATCGTCCGGCAGGAATAGCCACCGAGCGGCTTGATGGTCTTGACGCCGGAGAGATAACGGTAGCGGGCCGACGGCGCCAGCTCGTTTTTCACCCACAGGGCAAAGGCTTCCGTCACCTCGCAGTTGAGCTTGACGGCGGGCTTGACGTCGATACCGCCGGAAAGACCGGTGAGCTCGATCGGATAGTCGATGCCGCAGGCCTTTCCATCGTAGATACGCGGAATGTCCCTGAATTCGACCCGCAGCTTCTTCAGCCGCTGGCGGCAGGCGACTTCGGAGGCCGGCATGCGGCCGGTGAAATCGGGTTCGCTCACGGGGTTTTCGGCCCGCGGCAGGAAGGCCACCTGCTGCTCTTCCTGCGCCTGCTGCCGGCGCAGCATCACCCGCTGCTGCTGTTCGAGAAACTGTGCCTTGCGCGCCTCCTCGGCGGCGATTTTCTCCGGGCTCAAGGGCGGCAGGTCCGGATCGTAGCCGGGATCCGCCTGTGCCGACGCCGTCACGCCTTGCGGTCCGCCGAGCTGCTGCACCGTATCGCCGCCGATGCCGCCGACGACGGGTTGGCTGGCATTGCCCTCGGCGATCTCATTGCCTACGGCGATATCATTGCCCACGGCGATATCGCGGTTTTGCTCCTCGGCAAGGCCGACGACCGGCGCCGAGACGGGCTCGACGCCCAGCATCGCATCCATATTGACGCCTTCGGGCGGTACGACCATCGGCTGAACGCTCGTCATCGCGGAAGGCTGCTGGCCACTTTCCAGTGGCTCGCTGTCGATCATCGGCAGCCGCTCGCTCGTCTGCATCCGCGGATCGGCAGGAACGGCACCGTCGGAATTTTCGGAAAATGTGCTGACCGGCGTTTCCGCCGAGGGATAGGCGGTTTCCCGCCTCCCCCGTGCGTGATCACGGACCGGTTGGATGGCGCTGACCCGGGCCGACGAATCGATCCGGGCCGGCGGGCTGAGATCGTCAGTCGAACAGGCCGTCAGCGAAAGCGACAGCACGAAAACGTGCGCGGGCCGCCGGAAAAGGGAAACCATACTCATTGCCGCCCTCTGCGCCGCGCGTCGAAGCGGAAAGAACGCTGCAACGCTGTTACATTTGCTGACGATGCGTCAGAACGCACCATCCGGTATCCGCCCGGCCCCGCATGAAACCTGAGGTCCGCCTGTGTCGAAAGGCGGGCACCGGTTCGCAAAGGCCGCGATTACAGCAGATTTTATGCAAACAGGGTAAACGAAGCCTTTCGCTTCCCTTACCGGATATGGTCGCTGCCCGCGCCGACGCCGGCAAGAGAATCCGTCACAAATGCCTGACGGAGAGCGACCCGCCCCATTTGCCGTTGAGATAGTCGCAGACGAGCTGGCGGTGGCACTGGTGCGGCAAGGCCTCCGAGCAGAGCAGGCAACTCCCTGCGAAGGCCGCAGGCGTAAGGCGGCTCTCGATGCCGCGCTCCGCCATCAGCGCCATGAACCGATGGCGCATCGTGTTCCAGTCGCCCTTCTCCTTCTTGAAGGCGGTGAGAATGTCTTCGGTCGGTGCGAGCAGCGGCTGGTGGACATAGTCGGCGCCGCACAGCTCCTTGAGAAAATACGGCAGATCGCCGGCCTTGGCGAAACCGGCGAGCTGCGACGTGTTGTGCAGCCGGATGTCCATGACCCTCTTCACGCCAGCCTGCCTCAGGCGGCCAAAGAAATCCGCCGCACTGCTCTGGGTGAACCCGATCGTGGTCACGTCAATTCGCATCTGCCCGGCCTCCCTGACTGCGCGCGCGTGCCGATCCTAAGCAGGTTTCGGAACAGTGCCCCACGGTTTCCGATCAGAACCTGCGACAAAACAGGAAAAGCCAAGCAGATGAATCGTTGGCTTGCCAACGAAAGTCTGCTCAGCGCATCTCCAAAAGCAGCGCGCGATGGTCGGAGACTTCGGGCTCCTCAACCACGTCGAAGCCGACGACCTCCACATCCGGCGTCACCAGCATGTAGTCGGCAAAGCGTCCCGGTTTTTCGTAGTAGGACGTCCGCGTATCGGTATGGCCCCGCGAGGTCACAAGATCGGACAACCCCAAATCGGCAAGCGCGCCGAACATTGCGCTTTCCGGCAGGACGTTGAAATCGCCGCAGACCACCAGCCGCTCATTGCCGCGCCAGAGGTTCAGGATGATTTCGATCAGCGCCTCCGTCTGCCTTTCGCGCGCCGGCGTATCGCCCTTGCCGTTGAGATCGCGAAGGCCGTGCATCTGGACGATGGTCACCGGAAAGCCGTCCTCATAGCTGAACAGCCGGACGCAATGGGCGTTGCGCGCCCGCGGATGCGGCCCCCAGCCATCCGGTGAAAATTCGCCATGGACGAAATCGCTGGCCTGGCCGATGACGGCGAGCGAACGGCGCACGAAGGTCGCCAGCCCGAATTCGGAGGGAATTTCCGCGTCGCCATCAAACAGCGTGCCGCGCGCCGTCGGGCAGAAGAAGGCATCATGGGACGGAAGTGCGGCACGGATGTCGTCGAACAGTTTGGCGCGCTGCGGCAGTTCCACGTCATGATCCCGATAGACCAGCCAGTCAGAGGTGGTAGCCGGCGTGCGCACCACCTCCTGCAGGCAGATCACATCCGCGTCCACATCAACGAGATAACGCATCAGCGGTGCGTAAACCCGGCCACCCCAGGCGTTCAATGAAACGATGCGCAAAGACATGCCGCAACTTCCTGTTTTCCGTCGTCAATGGCAAACCGCCCCGAACGGGGCGGCTCGATCGTCAAACGAATGCGCTCGCCCTATTGGCACGGGCCGTTGTCGATCACCCTGAACCCCTCAGCCTGCGCCGTGCAGGCATTCGGAAAGGTCTGCCGCTGGCGCCCCTGGCGGGCGCAGACCGGTGCGAATTCGCGGGTGCAGGCCTGCGGGCGGCGATCGGGGTCACGGCCCGGACGCATGCCGGTATCGTCGATGGGCAGGGTTTCCGGGCGGCGGCATTCGCCGCGGCCGATCACGCGGAACCCTTCGGCTTCGGCCATGCAGCCATTGGAAAACGTCTGCTGGCGGCGTCCCTGCCGGGCGCAGACCGGATCGTATTCGCGCGTGCAGATCCGCGGCCGGTCGTCGCCGAAATCGGGACGCTGCGGCCGGCATTCGCCGCGGCCGATGATGCGGTAACCATCGGCCCGCGCCTGGCAGGCATTGGCAAAGGTCCTGCGGTTGTCGCCGCGATCGGCGCAGACCGGGTCGTATTCCATCGTGCACATCTGCGGGTAGGACGGCTCCGGCCGCGGCCGCGGCTCGTCGACGACGACGGTGCAGGCCGAAAGCACGCCGAGCGACAGCACCATCAGCGCCCCGATACGGATCATCACACGTCGAAATGGCGTCACTGGCAGTCCTCCCGGGGTTGAACGCCCTTCACCGGGCGGTGAGAGCAGACGTTTTAACATCTTGAATCACCGCGCCATTCTGGCTGCAAAACCGCCATGGTCAAGGCGTGCGCCGCAAATCCGCGACGATCGCCAAAAAGCCCCGGATTGCACCCTGCCGTCTTGTGCAATTCATCCGGAACAAGAAAGAGCCCGCGTCCTTGCGAACGCGGGCAATCGGCATTTCCCGTCTTTTTTATGGATCAGGCAGCGCGCCCGTAGGCGGTCTGGCTGCTGGATGAAAGGCGGAAGGTCTGCAGCAGGCTTTTCAGCTCGCGGCTTTCCTGCGCCAGCGTCTGGCTCGCCGCCGTCGTCTCCTCGACCATCGCCGCGTTCTGCTGGGTCATCTGGTCCATGCTGTTGACCGCCGTATTGACTTCGGCAAGACCGGTCGCCTGCTCGCGCGCGGCAGTGGCGATCGAGGCGACAGTTTCATTCACCCGGTTGACGAGCGCCTCGATCTCCATCAGCGCATCGCCGGTCGAGCGCACCAGCGTCACGCCGGTTTCGACTTCCGTCGCCGAGTTGCGGATCAGTTCCTTGATCTCCTTGGCAGCACCGGCCGAACGCTGCGCCAGTTCGCGCACTTCCTGGGCGACGACGGCAAAACCGCGGCCGGCTTCCCCTGCCCGGGCCGCTTCGACACCGGCATTCAGCGCGAGCAGATTGGTCTGGAAGGCGATCTCGTCGATGACGCCGATGATCTGGCTGATCCTGCTCGAAGAGCCCTCGATCCGGCTCATCGCGGCAACCGCGTTGCGGACGATGTCGCCGGATTTGGCGGCACTGCCCTTCGTCTCGTTGACCATCTCGCGCGCTTCGGCCGCCCGCTCGGAGGCGCTCTTCACCGTCGACGTGATCTCGTCCAGCGCCGCCGCGGTCTCTTCAAGCGCTGCTGCCTGCTGTTCGGTGCGGCGCGAGAGGTTGTTGGCGGCTTCCGAAATATCGCCAGCGCTTTCATAGACCACTTCGGTCGATTGCGCGATCGACTGGATGACGCCGCGCAGCGCCGTCACCGCCGTGTTGAAGTCGTCCCGCAACTTCGAATATTCCGGCGCGATGCGGCCGATGTCCGCCGTCAGATCGCCGCTCGCCAGCTTTTCCAGTGCGGCACCGACCGTCGCCATCGCATCCGCCTGTGCCTGCGCGCCTGACTGAAGACGGTGCTCGTTGCTGCGGCGTTCCTCGTCCAGCTGGCTCTGCTGTCCGGCCTCGCGTTCACGAAGCTCGATGCGCTCCTTCACCGAGTCGCGCAGAACGACCAGAACCCGCGCCATCTGGCCGACCTCGTCCTTGCGGTCGGTTTCCGGCACCTCGGCCGAGACATCCTCGTCGGCGATCGCCCGCATCGAGGCCTTCAGGCGTTCGACCGGACGAACGACGCTGCGAACGATCGAAAAGGCGGCAAGCAGGATGATGAGGGCCGCGACGCCACACATCACCGCGACATGCATCAGGCCTTCGCGGAACATCGCAGCCAGGTCGTCGGCATAGACGCCGGTGCCGACGACCCAGCCCCAGGGCTTAAAGCCGGCGACATGCGAATATTTCAGCACCGGCTCCTCGGCGCCCGGCTTCGGCCAGTAGTAGTCGACGAAGCCCTTGCCCTGCGCCTGCACCGTCTTGACGAACTCGACGAACAGATGCTTGCCGTTCGGGTCCTTGTTTTCGGTGAGGTCAGTGCCGTTCATGGCAGGCTTGATCGGATGCATCACCATCTTCGGCTGCATGTCGTTGATCCAGAAATAGCCATTGCCCTGATAGCGCATCGCGCTGATCGCCTCGAGGGCGCGCGCCTGCGCATCCGCCTGGCTGAGCGTGCCGGCCTGCTCCTGCTTGTAATAGGCTTCGAACACGGTGACCGCGTTCTCGTTCATGGCTTCAAGCATCGCCTTGCGCTGCGTCACCAGCTTGTCCTGCTCCTCGATGAGGCCAAGCAGCATGACGGCCGCCATCATCAGCAGCGCCAGCCCGACCAGCGCATAAAGGCGCACGGAAATTCGAAAATGTTTCATGAACGCAAACCCCTCCGCAGTGTCGAACCGAAGGATAACCGCACGTATTTTCAAACTTCCTAACAATAGATGGCTAAAATTGGCGGTATTCGACTTACCTTTTGTTAACACCGGGCAGTAAACACCTTTGATGGTGGTCCAGCGCATATTTTCCTGCGGGTCTTTTCCGATCCCGCCTCCCTGGGTTACACCGAACCAAACGGAGACGATGGACCATGACGAGACCAAATGGCGACCTGACCTTGCGCACGCTGGCGATGCCGGCAGACGCCAATGCCGCCGGCGATATCTTCGGCGGTTGGGTGATGGCGCAGATGGACCTGTCCTGCGGCATCCGCGCCGCCGAGAGGGCCCGTGGCCGGGTCGTCACCGCGGCGGTCAAGGAAATGGCCTTCGAAATGCCGGTCAAGATCGGCGACACGCTCTGCATCTATACCGATGTCATCAAGGTTGGCCGCACCTCGATGACGCTGAAGGTGGAAGCCTGGGCGCAGCGTTACCTCTCGGATCGCATGGACAAGGTCACCGACGCGCTGTTCATCATGGTGGCGCTGGACGAGACCGGCCATCCGAAACCGGTGCCGCCGGAGGTCTGAGAATTATGCGGGCCCAAGAATCACGGAGACCTGAGCCATGGACCAGCCCGCCGATCCGCAGATCTTTTTCCACATCCGCGTCATCATGGGCATGGTCATCAGCTTCAGCATGGCGCGGTTGCTGACCGGGCTTGCCCTCTTCGTGCAGCATCCAGGCAAGACGAAGATCTACTGGCCACATCTCGGCTGGGTGCTCTTCCTCTTCCTGTTCCTGATCTATTTCTGGTGGTGGGAATATCGGCTGCATATGCTGCCGGTCATCGATTTCGGCGTCTATCTCTTCGTCATCGCCTATTGCTGCATCTTCTTCTTTCTCTGCGTGCTGCTGTTCCCCACCTCGCTGGAGGACTATAGCGGCTACGAGCACTATTTCATGTCTCGTCGTGCCTGGTTCTTCGGCTTCCTTGCCCTCGCCTATGCCGTCGATTTCGTCGATACCGCGGTGAAAGGCCGAACCTATTTCGCCTCCTTCGGC